>NZ_LT906443.1 GCF_900187135.1 Corynebacterium ulcerans | reverse complement strand
CATACGCTCCACATCTGTCACTACCACACAGCGCTACGTCTGAGTTTTGTTTAACATCCTACAACGCTTCAAATCCTGTACAAACTGAGTCTCTTGTGAAGAACAGAAACTCTAAATTATTACCAGCTCAAGAGCTTTATAAGAAAGTTTCTATACAAAGAATTATGGTCTCTCCGACTAGTCGGAGAGACCATAAAACTTAAGTGAGGAGGGCTACTGCCCTACATCCTAGGACTGTTCCTTACGACGAAGCGCCTTGAGCTCGGCTTGCGCACGAGCTTTTCCGATCGCATCGTCATCTTGCAGATGAGACTCAGACTCGGAGACGTTAACCTCGTCAGCCCATACTGCATACTCCGCGAGGATGGTGACCTTTTCCTTGGAAATGGAGAGGAAACCACCCTGCACGGCGGCAACAAGCTTGTCGCCGTTGACAGGACGGATGGTCACAACGCCATTGTCGACCAGCTGGCCGAGCATAGGCTCGTGACCTGGCAGCACGCCGATCTCACCCTCGATGGTCTGCGCGGTGACGATGCTGGCCTGACCAGACCACAACATACGCTCCACGGAAACCAATTCCACGGTGATGTCAGCCATGTGCTTGTCTCCCCTACTTCTCGGTCATCTTCTTGTAAGCAGCCTCGACGTCATCCAAGCCACCCAAGCCGTTGAAGGCCTGCTCTGGGTAGTGGTCAAAGTCGCCGTTGCAGATACGCTCGAATGCCTCGATGGTGTGAGCCAGTGGGACATAGGAACCTGGGATGCCGGTGAACTTCTCTGCCACGAAGAAGTTCTGGCCCAAGAAGCGCTCAAGGCGACGTGCGCGCTGAACGGTGATCTTGTCCTCTTCAGACAGCTCGTCCATACCAAGGATGGCGATGATGTCCTGGAGTTCCTTGTTCTTCTGCAGGATGTGGATAACGCGCTGAGCTACCTCATAGTGGCGCTCGCCGACAACACCTGGCTCGAGGATACGAGACGTAGATGTCAGCGGGTTCACTGCGGGGTAAATACCCTTGGAGGCAATAGCACGGTCGAGCTCTGTCGTCGCATCGAGGTGAGCGAAGGTGGTAGCCGGAGCTGGGTCGGTGTAGTCGTCGGCAGGCACGTAAACAGCCTGAAGAGACGTAATCGACTTACCCTTGGTGGAGGTAATACGCTCCTGCAGAACACCCATCTCATCTGCCAGCGTTGGCTGGTAGCCCACGGCAGAAGGCATGCGGCCTAGGAGGGTAGAAACCTCGGAGCCTGCCTGGGTAAAGCGGAAGATGTTGTCGATGAACAGAAGCACGTCCTGGTGCTGTACATCGCGGAAGTACTCCGCCATAGTCAGACCGGACAGCGCCACGCGCATACGAACTCCTGGGGGCTCGTCCATCTGACCGAACACAAGAGCCGTGTCCTGGAGAACGCCCATCTCTTCCATTTCAAGGAAGAGGTCGGTGCCCTCACGGGTACGCTCACCCACGCCTGCGAACACCGAAGTACCGGAGAACTCGCGAGCAATACGGGTGATCATTTCCTGGATAAGAACGGTCTTACCCACACCAGCGCCACCGAACAGGCCGATCTTGCCGCCCTTAACGTACGGAGTCAGCAGGTCGATGACCTTAATGCCGGTTTCCAGAATCTCGGTCTTACCCTCAAGCTGGTCAAAAGGTGGCGGGTCGCGGTGGATGCCCCACTGCTCACCGTCACGGCCAAGACCTGGCTCGTCAAGGCAGTCACCCAGAGCGTTGAAGACGTGGCCCTTGACTACGTCACCAACGGGAACTGAGATCGGCTTACCGCTGTCGATCACAGCAGCGCCGCGGACGAGACCGTCGGTAGGTGCCATGGACACGGCACGAACCAAGTTGTCGCCGAGGTGCTGAGCAACCTCAAGGGTAATGGTTTTAGCGACTGCTTCGAGGGTGACCTCGACAGTCAGCGCGTTGAACAGTGCCGGCAACTCGCCACGCGGGAATTCCACGTCGACGACCGGACCGATGACGCGCACGACGCGGCCGGCGATAGCCGCCTGCTGCGTGTTCTGCTCTTCAAGAGCTGTGGTCATAATCTAGTCACTTTCTCCGCTATCGCCGAGCGCACTAGCGCCACCGACGATCTCTGTGATTTCCTGGGTGATTTGTGCCTGACGCGCCTGGTTAGCAACACGCGATAGGTCCTTAACAAGGGCCGTGGCGTTATCAGTTGCAGACTTCATTGCGTTTCGACGAGACGCCGATTCAGCAGCTGCTGCTTCGAGGAACATAGCAAACAGACTACGAGAAACGTACTGCGGAAGCATAGCCTCAAACAGCGTATCTGCGTCTGGCTCAAATTCAACGTCTGGAGTAGGCTCTCCTGCATTCTGCAAGATGCCTTCATCGCTGATCTGAACTTCTTCAGTCTCAATGACTGGTTCGATCGGAAGCAGCTGATGAGCACGTGCGGTCTGAACCAGCATGGATTCAAACTCGGTGTACACCACGTGAACTTGGTCGAAGCCCTGAATAGGATCGCCCTCGCCCGTGTTCAAGCCCTCGCGATACTTTGCAGTACCTTTCGATCCGGCAATAAAGCCATCGATGAGGTGGCGACGCACGCTGTGGGTCTCTTCCCAAGACGGATCCTGAGAGAAACCGGTCCATGCGCCTGCGACGTCCTCGCCACGGAACTTGTAGTAGCCAACAGCTTTGTTACCAGTAACGTAGCGAACTACTTCGTAGCCGTTATCTTCCAGCAGCTTGATAAGCTCAGCTGCCTTCTTGAACACGTTGTAGTTATAGCCACCAGCCATGCCGCGGTCACTCGAAATCACGAGCACAGCGGCGCGCTTGCCGTCTTCACGCTCGTGCAGCATCGGGTGATCCAAAGAGCTAGCTGCGGCCAGGCGTTCCATCACCTTGTGGATCTCGGTGGCGTAAGGCTGTGAAGCCTCGACCCGTGCTTGGGCTTTGGTGATGCGCGAAGTTGCGATCAGCTCCTGGGCCTTGGTGATCTTCTTAGTGGAGTTGACGGACCGAATTCGGTCACGTAGCTCACGAAGATTAGCCATGGGTCTTTCGCCTCCCTTCTTTTCCTTGTGTGGTCATGGTTCAGGCCTTTACGCCTTACTTCTTGACCGACAGCGTGTTCTTCTTAACCTGGTCTGCAGGCAGAGCCTCGACCTCAGGTTCGTTGATCACGACTGTGCCGGCGGTGGTCTGGAACGTACGCTTGAACGTCTCTGTTGCGGAAACCAAGGTTGCCTGAGATTCCTCTGACAGCTGAGTACCGCCCGCGATCTGTTCAAAGACCTGCGGAGTGGTGCTGTGGAAGTACTCAATCAACTCGGACTCGAAGCGACGGACATCCTCGACGGGAACGTTATCGAAGTGACCATTGCCTGCAAGCCAGATGGAGACGATCTGGTGTTCAACCGGCTGCGGAGCATTTTCAGCCTGCTTGAGCAGCTCAACAAGGCGTGCACCGCGATCCAGCTGTGCCTTGGAGGCAGCATCAAGATCAGATGCGAAGGTAGCGAATGCCTCGAGGTCGCGGTATGCGGCGAGGTCGAGACGAAGAGAGCCAGAAACCTTCTTCATGCCCTTGGTCTGCGCTGCGCCACCAACACGAGAAACGGAAACACCGACGTTAATAGCGGGGCGAACACCCTGGTTGAACAGGTCGGACTCAAGGAATACCTGACCATCGGTAATCGAAATCACGTTGGTAGGAATGAAGGCGGAGACGTCGTTAGCCTTGGTCTCGATGATCGGAAGTGCGGTCATCGAACCTGCACCCATCTCGTCGGAAAGCTTTGCAGCACGCTCCAAGAGGCGAGAGTGAAGGTAGAAGACGTCGCCTGGGTAAGCTTCACGTCCCGGAGGGCGGCGAAGCAGCAACGAAATTGCGCGGTATGCCTCAGCCTGCTTGGTCAGATCATCATAGATCACCAAGACGTGGTTGCCCTGGTACATCCAGTGCTGGCCTAGAGCGGCACCTGCGAATGGGGCGAGCCATTTGAAGCCCGCAGAATCAGAAGCCGGAGCAGCCACAATAGTGGTGTACTCCAAAGCGCCCTGCTCTTCAAGAGTCTTACGGACGGCTGCGATGGTGGAGCCCTTCTGACCAATAGCGACGTAAATACAACGGACCTGCTTGGTCTTGTCGCCGGACTCCCAGTTTGCCTTCTGGTTCAGGATTGTGTCGATGCACACGGCAGTCTTGCCGGTTTTACGGTCGCCAATGACGAGCTGACGCTGGCCACGGCCGATCGGAGTCATCGCATCGATAGCCTTGATACCAGTCTGCATCGGCTCCTCAACTGGCTGACGCTGCAGCACAGAAGGTGCTTGAAGCTCAAGAACGCGCTGCTCTTCTGCTTCAATGGCGCCGAGTCCATCAATCGGCTGGCCAAGGGGGTTGATAACGCGACCAAGGAAGTTGTCGCCGACAGGGATCGAGAGAACCTCGCCTGTCCGCTTTACTTCGTCGCCTTCTTTAAGGGATTCATAGTTACCCAAAACCACAACACCGATGTGATCAGTATCGAGGTTCTGCGCGACGCCGATGACGCCGCCGGGGAACTCAAGGAGCTCATTTGCCATGACTGAAGGCAGACCAGATACCTGGGCAATACCATCAGCTGCGGAAATGACCACGCCGACCTCCTCACGGGAGGCCTCCGCGGAGTAGCTCGAGGTGTAGTTCGCAATCGCGCTACGGATCTCATCGGAGGAGATCGTAAGCTCCGCCATGTTCTTCCTGCTCTCGGTTGTTTCTTCCAGCATTATTAATTAGTTGTTTCGTCGTGTCTGGCTATACGAGGTTCGCACGGAGACGCTCGAGCTTGCCCGAGGTAGATCCATCGATGACTTCGTTGCCGACTCGGATGACCAGTCCACCGAGGAGGCTGGGATCAACCTCAGAGTGGATGCTCATCGCACGACCATAAATGCGCTCTAGCTTCTGTACCAGTGCCTGGTTTTGCTCGTCGTTCAACGGGCCAGCAGAGACAACATGTGCAACGGAACGGCCCTGCAATGCAGCAGCTTCCTTGGACAATGCATTGATGTCATCGATGGCGTTGGACTCACGGCGACCAATAACCTGAAGTGCAAGGGCCTCAGTCACAGCGGTGACCTTGCCATATAGCACCTTCGCCAGCAGTTCGCGCTTCCTCGCGCGGTCTATGCTGCGGTCATCAAGGAGCAGCGTCAACTCGGATTCCTTTTCCAGAATCCGAGACAGGCGGAAGAGCTCGTCTTCGACCTGTGCCAGCTGTCCTTGTCCCTCAGCGGACCTCAGGAGTGCCCGGCGACCCAAGGTAATCAAGCCTGCGCGGAATTCGCGGGGATTAGACCACGACTCGCGTGCTGCAGAAATCAGCACTTCGAGGGTGGCAGGCGAAACCTTTCCGGCGAACACAGCAGAAACCAAACCGGTACGCTGGTCGGCCGTCGTGGATGCATCTGCGACGGCGATACGCAATCCGCGCTCGTTGTCCAAGGCATCGACGACGTCGAAAAGCTCAGCGCCAGTCTGCGCTGCAGTAGCGATTGCGTTTTCTTTGGCCTCCCACAGAGCTACGTCTAGGTGGGAGATCACGCGTGCTAGTGCGTCGCGGCTCGCTGCGTGCATGGTGCTCACTTCCCTGCCGGAGACACGGTGTCGAGTTCAGCCAGGAACTTGTCGATCGTGCCGGAACGCTTTACGTCATCGGAGAGCTGATCTCCAAGAAGACGCTCGGCAAGGCTGATCGAGTTCTGGCCCATCTCGCGGCGAAGCTCTTCAACGACCTGCTCACGCTGAGCGGCCAATTGCTTCTCACCGGACTCGATGATGCGGTTGCTCTCCTCGGTGGCCTTTGCCTTCATGTCAGCTTCGATCTGCTTGCCCTTTGCTCGGGCATCTTCGCGGATTTCTGCTGCTTCGGCGCGCGCCTCTGCGAGCTGAGCATTGTACTTCTCAAGAGCTGCCTTAGCTTCAGCCTGTGCAGCCTCTGCACGCTGAATGCCACCCTTGATCCGGTCCTCACGCTCGGTCAGGACTTCTCGATACTTAGGAAGAACAAGCTTCTTAAATAGGATCGAGACAATTACGAGCACGACGAGCGACCAGACGATGTCGTAGCTGGCAGGCAAAAGAACGCTGGGGGATTCCTCCAGCGGCATTCCTTGTGCCTCAGCGAGGTAATTAATGACGTTCGTCATAATCTCGGCTTTCGTGTCGGGTGGTTGGAGGAATTAAAGGATGAAGCCTGCAACCAGACCGATGAGGGCAAGAGCCTCAACGAAAGCGATACCGAGGAACATGGTGGTGCGGAGCTGGCCGGCCATCTCGGGCTGGCGAGCCATGCCCTCGAGTGCCTTACCAACGAGGATACCGATGCCGAGGCCCGGGCCGATGGTAGCAAGGCCGTAACCAACGGTTGCGATGGAGCCGGAAACTGCGGTGTCAGATGCAGCGAGGATGGCTTCGTTCATGAGAGGTTCGTTCCCTTTCTAAGTGCCCCATGGAAATCACGGGGCGGAGTGTCAATATTTCGAGAATTATGATCCGCGGTTCCGCGGGGTCAGTGTTCGTCGGCGTGCAACGACAGTTCGAGGTACACGGCGGACAACAGGGCAAAGATGTAAGCCTGAAGGAAAATCACCAAAAGCTCGAACAGCGTGAACGCAATCCCCGCGACGATTGTCACGGCGGACAGCGCGGTCCAGCCATTCAGCTGCCAGAAGAAGAAGTTCGTGGCAGAGAACAACAGAACCAAAATGATGTGTCCTGCGAGCATGTTGGCCATAAGACGCAGGGTCAGCGTGGCCGGGCGCAGAACGAAGGTCGAGAAAAACTCGAGAGGCACGACAAGTAGGTGCAAGGCCGGAGGAAGGTTAGGAATAACCACCGACGACTTGATGTACTTGAAGAAGCCGTAGCGCTTCGCACCTGCATAAATAAACGCAACGTAACCAAACAGTGCCAGAACGAGCGGCATACCAATGCGCGCGTTCGGCGAGATGTTTAGGAACGGGATGACCGAAGGAAGGTTGCAGAACAAGACAATGAAGAAGATGGTGGCGATAACCGGCAGGAACCGATTACCTTCCTTCTTTCCCAAAATGTCTTCTGCAATGTGGATTCGGACAAAGTCCAAAAGATATTCAGCGCAGTTCTGAAGACCAGAAGGAACCAGCTTCGGGTTACGCATAGCAACTGCAAAGAATATTACGAGGACAAGCGCCATAAGCAGGCGGACGAACATCAGACGGTCGATTGTGAACCAGCCGTTCGCCACGTCGGCGAACCAGATGGGATCCGGGAAAAATTCGTGATCCAAGGAGGGTGCATGAAATTCACCCTTCATGGCCAATGTTGTAACGCTCAGCGTTCTCTCCCGCGTTCGGGCCGCATATTACCCGCTCAAGCGAGTGCGCGGTGCGATGGACGTCTGAAAACTCTCTGCGACCACCACGGACTCCGTCGCACATCAGCATGGCGATCGCAGGGGATCTCGCTTAAAAGCTTACAATCGCAAACTTAAGCGACCCGCGGATTACCCTATCAGGCAGTTCACCGAATTTCCCATACAGCCCAGCCCTATGGACACCCCCTTGATGCCAGAAACCTTAATTAAGGCAATGAGCGGGGAAAATGCAGAATTGTGACGTCAATCACTGTACATGCTTAGGGGTACTACCCCCTGTCCCCCACCCGTACATACCCACCGGATTCCGCACCGCCAGGTTCAGATAAAAAACGGATACTTCCTCGTCTTTTATCTTTCCTGCCAAGTCCCCTCAAGAGAGTTTCCCGCTACCCCATTAGCTAGCCGAGGCATCAAAAGTCTGCACACCAAACAAAATGTTGTTTGGTTACACAGAAAAACGGGGCTATCCCCCGATAGAAATTCTCCTACCAAGGCATAGCCCAGCGAACAGACGAACATGTGAAGACCCTATAAATATCCCCACACCCTTAGCTCACATACGTCACCTTTGAGGTAATAACTCCCCAGACCTCACAAGCGAGCACCACAACCAACGCAAGAACGAGCGTGACAAGAAACGCATACTTGTCATAAAACTCTAGATTGCGGATGCCAACAAGCACGATAATAAGAACAACGATCTTGAGCAACCACCCCCCCAGCACTATCGCTCCAGTAGTCGCAGCCGAGGTATTCGACGTGGCCAGCACGCTCAAAGCTGTAAGCAGTACAAAACCTCCGCCAATAGACGCACCGAGCAACACTCCCCACATACCGGGAAGATCCCGCGCCCAGCCCCATGCGGCCAGCGAAACCAAAGTTATGAGTATTAATGCACCGAAACCATATTTCAGGGCTCGCAGCAATGGGCGCCGGTGATCGTCGTAAGGCGAAGTACTTTGGCTGGGGTTCAGATTAGTCACGAGTTGAAATCCTATCGAGATCACTAACTATTAGGAAAACTACAGTCAATTGTGGGGCCACCTTGCTGATACAAAACCCGCTTGACCTCAGACGAGGGCTCTACAACAAATCTAACCTGCTATCCATTAAAGCTTATTTTTGTGTCGTTTTCCCCAGTTCATTGGCCCGGCGCACTGGCCCTCGCGTGGCTAGGAAAGCTACGAACATAGCGATCACAATTCCGATGACCGCAACAATGGGCGGCACCACAGAAAATGAGACAGCCCCAAAGGCCACAACGGAGACCCATAAGTAGAGAACCAACACTACGCGACGATGGGTGTGCCCAAGCGACAACAGCCTGTGGTGCAGGTGCATCTTGTCCGCAGAAAAGGGAGATTGTCCTTTACGCACTCGGCGGACGACGGCCATAACCAGATCGAGCATGGGAACAAAAACAGCGGCAGCTACCACGATAATCGGAGACATAAGAGCAATAACGTCCACGGTTCCATACAGACTCATATCGATCTTTCCACTCGCCGAGGTGGATGCTGCAGCAAGCAGAAGTCCGATCAACATAGAGCCCGAGTCCCCCATAAAAATCCGCGCCGGTTCAAAATTATGAGGAAGAAAACCCGCACACATTCCCACAAGTGCTGCCGCAATAATAGCTGGCGGATAAGCCGATACCATGCCTCCCTGGTCATGAAGCACCGTCATGGAGAAAACCAGGATAGAAAGTCCGGCTATCATACCGAGTCCTGCTGCTAAACCGTCGAGCCCATCCACAAAGTTTATGGCGTTGATCAGCGTAACTGTAAACATCACCGTAACTATGGTTGACGCCACTTGGTCAAGGATGACAGTGGTACCGCCACCAAAGGGAACGTAAAGCAATGACCAGGTCAGGCCGAGGATACTCATTACAACCGACCCGAGAATCTGCCCGAATAGTTTGGTTATGGCATCAAGTTCATAGAGATCATCAATGATCCCAACGGTAACAATGACTACCCCAGCCCAAATCACTGCACTCATCTCCGGCGTGATCGGCTGGAACCCTCGAGTCAAGGCAGGAAGCTGGTCCGCAAGAAATACCGCTCCCAGAAATCCCGTAAACATTGCAACTCCACCCAACCGTGGCTTCGGCTGGGTGTGAACATCACGTTCACGTATTTCCCCCATGCGACCTGAACGGACCATGGAGTAACGAACGATGCCCGTGGTGAGGTATGTCAGCGCAGCGGCCACCAAAATGACAAGCGCCAATTCCCTCATCGGCACACCAGCAACACCTGCGCCCATTTAGCGTAGCGTCTCCACGTCGAGGTTCAGCACTTCTGCAATGCGCTCAGCACTGATTGCGCCTTCGCGCAAAATCCGAGGTGTAGGACCAGAAAGATCAATAATTGTTGAGGCGGTTCCTACCGGCGTTGCTCCGCCATCAAGATACGCACTCACGGCATCGCCAAGCTGTTCCTGAGCAGCTAGAGCCGTAGTCGGCGGCTTCTGCCCCGAAATATTGGCCGAGGATACAGCCATCGGACCAGTTTCCCGCAGTAGTTCGATGGCAACGGGATGAAGCGGCATGCGCAACATTACTGTGCCGCGAGTGTCTCCCAAGTTCCATTGCAAGCTCGGGGCCTGAGCAACCACAATGCTCAAGGCACCTGGCCAAAAAGCTTCTATAAGCGTTCGCATCTGTTCCGAGTAGGAGTGGACAAGCCCACG
Organism: Corynebacterium ulcerans; assembly: GCF_900187135.1. NCBI lineage: Bacteria > Bacillati > Actinomycetota > Actinomycetes > Mycobacteriales > Corynebacteriaceae > Corynebacterium > Corynebacterium ulcerans. The sequence goes on along the minus strand of NZ_LT906443.1, from coordinate 2,443,671 downwards.
GGCTGTGTCCCAACTTCCTACAAGCACGGGCACGGGCATATCGGGGCCACGATGCTTAGTAGCAAGAAGCTTTGCCACCGCGTTATTGTCAAACGCATCGCAGCCGATGCCATAAAGAGTGTCCGTTGGCATGACAACAAGGCGGCCGTCTTTGACAGCATCACTTGCTACTTTGAGTGCAGCATTACGAATATTTGCGTCACTGCAGTCATAAATTCTGCTCACGATATATTTTCTTTCGTCTTACGGTGTAGAGATAAATAATCTCTTCCGTCGTTTCTGGCACAACCGTTCTTTTTAAGGAAGCTTACTCGCCGTAACAAATCGATTTCGACCCGTCAGATCCTCCAAAACGGCAATCTCTCCAAATCCTCCATGTTTGTGGAATTCTTGGAGCACGGCTAGAGACGTTGCATCATCATGTTCTATCCCCACTCGCCCATTGGGAACCAAGAGTTCATGGATAACAGGAATCAACAGTTTGATCGCATCCATCCCGTCCTCGCCGGAGAACACAGCCATTGCGGGATCGTGATAAACCTCGGGAGCAAGGTCAGGAGTTTCCGGTACATACGGAGGGTTGCTCACCACTACGTCTACGGTCCCGGCCAGCGACCTCAGCAGGCCCGAATCTGTTGCGTCACCAATGACCAGATTCACGTTAGTAGGAAGATTTTGCTGCGCATAGCGGGCTGCAGCAGGAGAAAGTTCCACTGCGGTCACCCTCGCCGTAGGAACAAGCGTTGCGACGTACGCCGCTAGAGCTCCCGACCCGGTACACAGGTCTACGACGTTTTCCCCACCGCTGAGTTGCTGCACCGCCCAATCGGCAAGAACTTCTGTTTCTGGACGTGGGATAAACACCCCAGGCCCCACCTTCAGAGTAAGCGGGCCAAACCATGCCTCTCCTACGATGTGTTGCAAAGGTTCACGCTGCGCGCGTCGTGCTACAAGGGCCTCGAATTGATCCGGAGTCGGTTCGCGCATGCGTAGCCCCAGTTCCATAGGGGTGCATCGCAGCAGGTGTGCAGCTAGGATCTGAGCGTCGTTACGCGGGGAGGCCACCCCGGCTGCTTCCAGGGTGGCCTCGGCGTCTCTCAGAGAAGTAAATAACACGAAATTATTTTACTCAGCTTCCAAGCGTTCCGCGCGCTCCGCGGCCCGCAGTGCAGTGAACAAATCGTCCAATTCACCGTTAAGTACTGAATCAAGGTTGTTTGCCTTAAATCCGATGCGGTGATCTGAAATCCGGTTCTCTGGCCAGTTATAGGTGCGGATACGCTCGGAGCGGTCCATCGTGCGAATCTGAGCAGCACGTCCTTCAGCAGCTTCTGCCTCTGCTTGTTCCTCAGCCATAGCCTGAAGTCGTGCAGCAAGAACCTGCATGGCTCGAGCTTTGTTCTGAATCTGTGAGCGTTCCTTCTGACACGTAACAACAAGGCCCGTAGGAAGGTGGGTAATACGCACAGCAGAGTCAGTCGTGTTCACGCCCTGACCGCCTTTACCGGAGGAACGGTAGACGTCGATACGCAAATCTTTATCATCGATCTCAATCTCCGCTACCTCATCAGGCTCTGGGTACACCAGCACACCTGCGGCAGAGGTCTGGATGCGACCTTGTGACTCAGTAACCGGAACGCGTTGCACGCGATGAACTCCGCCTTCAAACTTGAACACGCTCCAGGCACCATCACGAGAAGGCGTCTTTGATCGGATGGACAAAGTCATATCCTTCACGCCTCCTAGATCAGATTCGGAGGAGTCCAGAACCTCAACGGCAAAGCCATGCTTATCCGCATAGCGCTGATACATACGCACAATCTCGCTAGCAAACAAAGCAGCTTCTTCGCCGCCTGCGCCTGCCTTCACTTCCATGACGATGTCGTCTCCGTCATGCGGATCGCGAGGCGCGAGAAGGTCAGCGAGCTGTTCCTCAAGAACCACAACCTCAGATTCCAGACGAGCTGCCTCGTCTTGGAACTCATGATCCTCGTGAGCCATCTCTTTAGCTACTTCCAGATCATCCCTGGCCTGCACCAGTTTGTTATTCACATTGATGATCGGCTGCAGCTCAGAGTAGCGCTTGGATAATTTCCGGAACAACATCTGGTCGCCCATTGTTTCTGGGTCAGCCATCTGAGCTTCAATTCCCTGGTACTCCGAGACGATGTCGTCGACTGCTGATACCTGGGCCATTACTCCTCCTCAGCGTCTGCAGCCATCGGGGCACTCGATGCAATCTGCATCAAGAACTCACCGTTGGACTTAGTCTTCTTGAGCTGCTTGATCAGCAGATCGATGGCCTGCTGATTATCCAAGGCTGCAAGAATCCTGCGCAGTTTGTGCATGATGCGGGCTTCCTCAGGAACCAGAAGAAGCTCATCTTTACGAGTTCCTGACGGATTAACATCCACTGCTGGGAATACGCGGCGCTCCGAGATCTTGCGATCCAGCTTGAGCTCTGCGTTACCGGTTCCCTTGAATTCCTCAAAGATCACGGTGTCGCCTGCAGACCCAGTTTCTACCATCGCAGTAGCGATGATGGTCAAAGAGCCACCATTTTCGATGTTACGAGCTGCGCCTAGGAAACGCTTTGGTGGGTAGAGGGCATTCGAGTCCACACCACCGGACAGGATACGGCCGGAAGCAGGAGAAGAGTTGTTGTAAGCACGGCCAAGGCGCGTGATGGAATCGAGGAGCACCACGACATCTTGTCCTTGCTCTACGAGTCGCTTAGCACGCTCGATTGCCAACTCAGCTACAGCGGTATGCTCGCTTGGCGGACGATCGAAGGTGGAGGCAATAACCTCGCCCTTGACGGAGCGCTGCATGTCGGTGACTTCCTCAGGACGCTCGTCGACAAGCACCACCATCAAGTAGCACTCAGGGTTATTTGTGGCGATGGCGTTAGCGATGTTCTGCAAAATCGTAGTCTTACCAGCTTTCGGCGGAGACACGATAAGCGCACGCTGACCTTTACCAATAGGCATGATCAAGTCGATCACACGAGTGGTAAGGATCTTTGGTTCGGTTTCCAAACGCAGTCGCTGGTTCGGGTACAGCGGCGTGAGCTTAGAGAAGTCCGGACGTGCCTTAGCTTCCTCTATGGACATGCCGTTGACAGATTCAACGCGAACCAACGGGTTGTACTTTTGACGGTTGCGTCCACGGTTGTGCCCATGATGTCCACCATGGCTATTATCGCCATTCATCCGAACCTGGCCAACGATGGCATCGCCGGCACGTAGGCCCAAGCGACGAATCATCTGGTTATTCACGTAGACGTCTGCAGGACCAGCATGGTAACCCGACGTGCGAACAAAAGCGACATTGCTATCCACGATGTCGAGGATGCCGGCGATGTTCTGCAAAACTTCGTCTTCACGAGGCTCAATGTTGGTGTTATCTCGGTTATCGTCACGATCACGACCGCGTCGGTTACGGCGATTCCGACGATTACGATCACCTCGGTCACCGCGCTCGCCCCGCTCATGATGGCGACCATTGCGCTGACGAGGATGCTCGTTGTCAGAGCTCTCACGGGATTCCCGAACCTGCTGCTGATCTGCAGCCTGATGCTCAGAAGCTTCCCGACGTTCCTCTGCTTTCACGCTATCAACGGGTGCGTCTTTACGACGTTCCCCATCGTGGGAGTTCTGATCATTCTCAGAGCGATTATCTTCTCGCTGAGAAACCTGCCGGTCCTCGCGGTGCTCCCGCCGAGCGCGGTTACGACGAGCGCGTCGAGCAGCTGAGCGCGATTCGTAGCGGTTTTCATCATCAGCATCGCCATGTTCCACGGCTCCCGCTGCCCCATCATTCACGTCAGCGGACACGTCCGCTTTGTCCTGTGAGGAGCTTTCTGCAGAGCCATGCTTCTCTGAAGGAGTTTCTACACGACGAGTCGCGCGACGACGGCGCGGCTTTTCTTCTTCCACGGGCGCAGACGCCTGTGCAATGGACTCATTGGAAACCACGTCTTTTGCAGCCTCGGTGGTTCCCGTTGTCTTCAGCACTCGACGACGACGTGTCTTTGGTTCTTTAGCTGGAGCCTGATCAGCCTTTTCTTGTTGGGCCTTAGACGCCTCTGCAGCTGAGTTTTCTACAGGTGCAGAATCCTTCTCCACCTTTGGCGTAGATTTTGTTTGTGCCGTGTGCTTTGCTACAGATGCGGTACTACGTCCGCCTTGTGCAGCCTTTCCCCCCTGCGCGCCGCTAATCGCGGCAATGAGATCACCTTTGCGTAGTGCAGAGGTGCCTTTTAGACCCATTTCAGCGGCGATCTTACGCAGCTCGGGCAGACGCAATGCAGCAAGATTACGCTGTGCGCCGTTATCTGTTGTTGTCACAGATGTCCTTTCATCGCCTTTACCAGAGGAAAAAGAAGCCACCGGGAAAATGTTCAACCAAGTGACCACCACTGGAAAGCATGCTGTGGAATTAACTGGATTCAGGTACTGATGGCGTAGATGCCCGAGAATCCCTACCGAATGCGTTAAGAACGCACACATACGAGGAAACATTGCCCCGCCGGCGCGGCCTTGGCAGCAATTCGGTGGTGAACTTCTAAAGCGGGAACTGAGCACTGCGTCTCGGGTTACTACTCAGCGAAACGCGGTCAGCACAAAAGATTATGTGAAGCTCGTAACGCAGTCTAACGCATAAATGCGTGTGAGGTGAACTCGAGGCAATTTTCGCAACTATGGTGTAAGTCATGCTCAGTACGATGCAGCCTATTCCGCTTAACCTTGCTCAAATCCTCACCTATGGATCAAAGATTCATGCCGAAACTAAAGTGTCCACATTTGAGGGCGACGCTATGCAAGAAACCACCTTTGCTGAGATTGCGGCTCGCGCTGCAGCCCTTGCACACGCCCTCCACGATGAACTGGGGATTACCGCTGACCAACGCATAGCATCAATGATGTATAACTGCGCAGAGCATCTAGAGACACTCTTCGCAGTGGGCTGCATGGGAGCTGTCTTTAATCCGCTCAACAAGCAACTGATGAACGATCAAATTCGCCATATCATCAACCATGCAGAAGATCAGGTTATTGTCGCCGATCAACGGCTAGCCAAACAGTTAGGCACTATTTTGAACGAAGGCTGCCCCTCAGTCCGTTCAGTAATTTTTATCGGCCGTGATGATATTGCAGCAGCAGCGCGCTTTATCCCTAATAACATCACATGCTACTCCTACGAAGCCCTTTTAGATGGCCGAAGTACAATTTATGATTGGCCAGTCATCGAAGAAAATAATGCGGTTGCCATCTGTTACTCCACCGGTACCACTGGAGCCCCCAAAGGAGTTGTTTACTCCCACCGTGCCCTTTACTTGCAATGCATGAATCTACGAACGACAGATTCTTTAGCAGTTACGCACGGACAATCGTTCCTCTGTTGTGTGCCGCTTTATCACATCCTAAGCTGGTGTGTTCCTGTCGCTGCTTTTATGTCCGGAACGCCATTAGTGTTCCCTGGCGCAGATGTATCCGGTCCTTCTCTAGCAAAGATCATTGCCACAGCTCTTCCTCGAGTCGCGCATGGAGTGCCAACTCTGTGGATTCAGCTCATGGTGCACTATATGCGCCATTCTCCAGAGCGCATGAGTTTACAAGAGATCTATGTTGGAGGATCCGCAGTGCCTCCTATTCTGATCAAATTGTGGGAAGAACGCTACGGCGTTGATGTAGTGCATATCTGGGGAATGACAGAAACACTCGGCATAGGGACAGTTGCGCGCCCGCCATCAGGTGTTTCTGGCGAAACGCGGCGAAGTTATCGAGTAAGTCAGGGTCGCTTCCCTGCTTCCTTGGAATATCGCGTTGTTAGCGATGGCGAAGTTATGAGCGCTACCGACCGCAACCAGGGAGAAATCCAGGTGCGCGGAAATTGGGTGACAACCCGTTATTATCATTCACATTCTGAAGAAGGCACAGGTCCCGCTTCAATGTTCCGCGACCACCACGTGGAAGACGCCCCCGGGCAATTTACTTCCGATGGTTGGTTACGTACTGGTGACGTAGGTTCCGTAACCCGAGACGGCTTCCTCACCATTCATGACAGAGCTAGGGATGTTATTCGATCAGGCGGCGAGTGGATTTACTCCGCAATGCTCGAAAATGAAATTATGGCAGCAGCCGTGGTTGTCGAAGCCGCAGTAATCGGCTACCCAGACCCCAAGTGGGGCGAACGCCCCCTCGCTGTCACTGTGGTCTCCCCAGACATTCCCCGCAATCACGAAACAGCAGAACGCCTCCGCTCACGACTCCGCGATACCTTCCCTAACTGGATGGTCCCGGAATATTGGGCCTTCGTTGACTCCATCGATAAAACTTCCGTAGGCAAGTTTGACAAAATCGACCTACGGAAGCACGTTGCCGACGGTGATTATGAAATCATCTCACTGCTCGGTCCAGGTCATTCCGATGAGGATTCTCCTCAATAATCTGATCAAAGCCCCATGAGTTCGCTGGGCGGAGCCAGCAGCCAACCACCGGGCCTTACCAACCCCAAAGTTATGTGACCTGCACCATAGGTGTAAGTGGAAGTGATACAAGACGTCTTTTATGCTAGAAATAGACGTTACAAACCACGCACCAAGAGCATTCTCAGCTAGGGTGCGTCATTTCCATTTGTGTCAAGGTTTGTTAGATGAGGACAATCCATGAGCCAGCGAGCGCCCCGCCCTACCACAGAACTTTTCCCCGAGGCCCTAAGCCTTAGCCAAAGACAACGCGATGTATTAGACACTGTCGCAAGTTTTGAAGACGGCGCCAAAATCCAAGAACTCGCCGCCACCCTTGGCATGCATATCAATACCGCTCGCGGCCACTTAGATGAGCTTTTAGAACGCAAGGCGATACAAACTGTCCCCGCTCCTAGTAAGGGCAGAGGACGCCCCTCGCTAGTCTACCGATCCAGGATTCCTGACAATAGGGCCGTGGCCTCGGAATACGTAACTCTTATCAGAATTCTCGCGCAGCGTCTCGCAGACGATAATGCTTCCCTGGAACTAGCCAGAGAAATAGGTCTTGAATGGGGACAGGTCATGCACAAGACCTGCCACCCACGAAAAACCCCTGCGATCCTCGCTCGACGTCTCCGCCTCATGGGTTTTGACCCTATTGAGCATGAAGATGAACTACGCCTCTACTCATGCCCCTTTATCACGGGCAATGAAAAACCCACCAGCTTTCTCTGCGCCGTCCACGACGGAATGCTCCAGGCTTTAGTCCTCAATACGGACCTTGATGTCAGCCTCGAGCCAGACCAGGATCCTACGTACTGCGCCGTCAAGATCAATAATGACGCTGAGCGCCGCTAGGAAACAGTGACGGACACCGGCTGAGCAACCTCCAGAGGGAGCACGCGCAAGCCGGCCTCACGGGCGTCGTTAAGCACAGACTCATCGACCGGCTCTGTGGATAGCACCATTACGGTCGGGCCCGCGCCCGAAAGATACGCAGCGTACCCCTTATTGCGCAGCCGATTAACCCACTCTGCAGTTACGGGCAATACGTCGGCACGATAGGGCTGATGCAATCTGTCGCGTGTCCCCTCCCACAAGAGCTCTGGGTGATGCTGCAAAGCGACAGTCATCACCGCACACCTGGACACATTGAATCGTGCGTCCAAGTGAGTCACATCCGTAGGAAGAACGCGGCGGACAGCCTCTGTCGACGCATGAAAGTTTGGCACAAGCGCAGTCGCCATAATCGACTCGGCAACAGGGATAGTAACCGCCCTATACTGAGGCTCTGTTTTACCATCTACCGGAATCTCAGTCCATGAGACCACAGCCTGCCCTAGCACAGACGCCGCCGCATTATCTGGATGACCTTCAAAAGCAGACGACAGCTGTACCAACTGTTCATCGCTTAAAGGACAACCGGCTAAGCCATTAGCAGCGCACACACCAGCTACTGCGGCAGCTGCGGAAGAACCCAGACCACGAGACTGTGGAATGGAATTATGACACACCACCTTCAGCCCGGGAGCGTGCGCATCCGCTGCCTTAAGCCCAGCACGCAGTGCTTTCACCACGAGGTGAGAACCGTCTAATGGCAGCTCCCCCTGCCCCTCGCCAAAGACTTCCACGCTCAGACCTGAGGCGACAACTTCCACCTCAACCGTGTCATACAGCGACACTGCCAGCCCTAATGTGTCAAAACCAGGACCTAGGTTGGCGGAGGAGGCTGGGACGGTGACCGAGACCTTTTTGCCTACTTCAAGCTCAATACTCATAAGTTACGATTACTCCCCCACCAAACGAATCACACTGCTGATCTGCTTAACGGCATCGGAATTCTTGATATTTTCAACGGTTTTTTCCAAGTCCGCCTCAAGGGCCGTGTGTGTGACCACAATAAGCCGTGCGTGTCCGTCTTTTTCTTCCTGCCGGATCGTACTAAGCGAAATCCCATTGCTAGCAAAAATCTGCGCAAGGTCCGCAAGAACGCCAACGCGATCTTCTACTTCCATATCGATATGGAAGCGCGTGAGAACTTCTCCAAAACTTGCAATTGGTAGGTTTGCGTACGTTGACTCACCTGGAGCGCGCCCTCCGAATACTTTGTTGCGGGCGGCACCTACGATATCGCCAAGCACTGCCGACGCAGTGGGATTACCACCTGCTCCATTTCCGTAAAGCATCAAACGCCCTGCTGCCTCAGCTTCAACGAACACGGCGTTGAAGGACTTGCTCACGCTTGCCAGCGGGTGGCTTCGAGGAACCAGAGTTGGGTGAACGCGTGCAGAAACTTTTTCTTCGCCGTTTTCTCCCTGCAGCCGCTCACAGATGGCTAAGAGTTTGATGGTGTAACCAGCCTGCTTCGCTGCCTCTATGTCCTCCGCGGTGATCTTAGAGATACCCTCGCAATGCACATCATCCGAAGTAACTCGGGTATGGAATGCTAGGGAAGCCAGAATAGCCGCTTTACTTGCGGCGTCATGGCCTTCAACATCGGCAGTCGGGTCGGCTTCTGCATACCCCAGACGTGTAGCTTCGGCGAGCATCTCGTCATAGGAGGCGCCGGTGGAGTCCATAGCATCCAGGATAAAGTTAGTTGTACCGTTAACGATCCCGGCAACAGATTGCACCTGATCGCCGGCCAGAGAACGGCGCAGAGGCCCCACTACCGGAATCGCTGCAGCTACAGCGGCCTCAAAGTAGAGGTCAACACCTGCCTCATCAGCAGCTTGCGCAAGCTCAGCAGAATGCGCAGCTACCAGCGCTTTGTTGGCAGTAACTACAGACTTTCCCGAACGTAATGCTTTGAGGATTAGCTCACGCGGGTAATCAATGCCACCGATGACTTCTACGACAATGTCTACGTCGTCACGCTCAATGAGCGAACGAGCATCGTCTGTGAGCACCCCTAGCTCATCGGCCAGGGAGCCCTTGTGCTTTTCTTTGCTTGATGCAGCCACGCCTTTGATTTCAAGTGGCCCACCGGAGCGGCTCTTGAAGTCGCTAGCGTTCTCAGTGAGAAGTCGCAGCACTTGGCTGCCAACTGTTCCGTAGCCCAAAATGGCAATACCTACCGGGGCCCCCTCCCCTTTTCCAGGGTTGAACGTGGCGCTGATGTGCTGTTCAGTCGACATGAGACTCCTTTAAGGCAAAAGTAGGAACACTAGCTTTCGAAGCATTGTAGCAGCGTCCTTACCGGTAAGTTCCCGTTCAGGGGACCCACGCGCTGTTTTCTTCCACCATAAAGGCCCCCGTTGCGGAACCCAGCACTATCAGCGCTTCAGAGCGATCAATACGGTTAAAAAAGAATAGAAAAACAGCTGGAAATACTTGTCAACGTCTTCACCATAGAAGCCTTCTAATCTACAAGCATTTCCAGCTGTTTTCTCACATTCCTACCACCGCTGCCACTATGGCATCGGCAGCGGTTGCTTACTACCCCTCGTCTAAAGCAAGTAGATCCTCGATGGTCTCGCGTCGAACCATCACGCTAGACTCTCCTGCTTTAACACTCACTACTGCCGGCCGCCCCATCATGTTGTACCTGCTGCTCATCGCAAAACAATAAGCTCCAGTAGCTGCCAAAGCTATGAGGTCACCCTCTGCAATTCCACATGGGAGCTCCCGATCATTGATCAGAATATCCCCCGCTTCACAATGCGATCCTACGACCCGACTGGGGACAAGGTCACCTCCAACGCTGCGGTTGATTACCCGAACGTCATACTCAGCCTCATAAAGCGCTGGGCGAATATTATCGCTCATACCACCGTCTACAGCGATATATCTCCGCAGTTGTTTATCCGTCACATGGACGTCTTTCACAGTCCCCACGGAATACACCGTCACAGTGGACGGTCCTGCGATAGCCCGACCAGGTTCAACTAATACCTCGGGAGCATCAATGCCCAAGTTACGGGCCACTTCATTCACTGCACCCAATAGATCTTGGGCCACGGAGGTTACGTCCAGAGGAGTCTCATCTTCGGTGTAGGCAATCCCGTAGCCGCCGCCTAGATCCAGTTGTTCTAAGTCGATACCGAGTTCTGAATGAATCTTTGAATACAACGTCAGTACGCGCTGAGCCGCCAGGCTAAAACCTTGGGCATCAAAAACTTGCGAACCCACATGACAATGCAAGCCAATCAGATACAAGGATGGAGATTCAATAACCCGCTTTGCCGCTGCATACGCTGATCCAGAAGCCAAAGAGAATCCAAACTTCTGATCCTCATGACTCGTAGCAATAAACTCATGTGTATGTGCTTCAATGCCGGGCTTGACGCGCACCATCACCGGCTGAGTGACCCCTGCCTCGACCGCGATCTTTTCCAAGCGTTCTAGCTCTGTCATCGAGTCAATCACAATGTGTCCAACCCGGTTAGCTACCAAGAGGCGAAGAAACTCCTCGCTCTTATTGTTGCCATGAGCCGTTATGCGCTCAGGAGGAAACTGAGCGCATAACGCAACCTGGAATTCCCCTAGAGAAGCAATGTCAAGGTTGAGGCCTTCTTCCTCCACCCACTTAGCAATCCGACGAGTCAAAAACGCCTTGGACGCATAGTGGACCTTTTCGGCTCCACCAAAGGCAGCAGCCATGTCCCTGCAGCGGCTACGGAAATCGTCTTCGTCTACAACAAAAACCGGAGTCCCGTACTGCTTAGCTACATCGGATAGAGAAACTCCCGCAACGGAAACTTCACCATTAGCTTCTCGACGCGCACCTCTAGGCCATACATGCGATGGCAGGGCGTTAAAGCTCTCCACGGTTACATACGCTCCGGCGCTGTAACACCGACCAATCCCAAAGCATTAGCAAGAACCTGGCGGGTGGCATTAGCCAAGGCTAGACGTGCAGTGTGAATGGGCTGTGCGCTTTCGCCAGCTTTAGGAAGAATCTGACATGAGTCATAGAACCGGTGGAACGTTCCTGCCAGTTCTTCCGCATAGCGCGCCACGCGATGTGGCTCGCGCAGCTCAGCCGCAGCCTTGACTACTGCGGGGAATTCTCCCAGCGTACGTATCAGATCGCCTTCGCGATCGTGGGTCAGTAGCGCAAGATCGGGGTCAAGAGCAGTTATCCCCAGATCGCCGGCCTTCCTAGCAATCGAGCACAGACGTGCGTGCCCGTATTGGACGTAGTAAACCGGGTTATCGCTGCTCTGCGATTCCCACAGCGCAAGGTCGATATCAAGACTAGAGTCCACCGAGGACCGAATCATAGAATAACGGGCACCATCAATGCCAATGGCCTCCACCAGATCGTCTAGGGTGATCACGGTGCCAGCACGCTTGGACATACGTACTGCTTGTCCATCGCGAACCAAGTTCACCATCTGACCGATAAGCACCTCTACGCTGCTAGGCTCGTAGCCCAGCGCTGCCGCAGCCGCACGTAAGCGAGAAATATATCCGTGGTGGTCGGCCCCGAGCATGTAAATGCACAGGTCATGTCCGCGTTCGATTTTGTCGGCCACGTATGCGATGTCACCAGCAATATAGGCTGCGTCACCGTCTGATTTAATCACAACGCGGTCTTTGTCATCGCCATAATCGGAAGACTTCAGCCACCATGCTCCGTCTTGGAAATAGAGGTTTCCGTTTTCCTTGAGACGTTCGATCGCTTTATCCACGGCACCCGATTCGAACAATGAGTTTTCATGGAAAAAGACATCAAAGTCCGTGCCAAATTCATGGAGTGATTCCTTGATATGGCTAAACATCATTTCTACGCCAGCAGCGCGGAACGTCTCCGCCATCTCTGCCGACTCCTGAGAAAGAACATCAGGATGCGCTGCAACCACAGCTTTTGCTATGTCATGGATGTAGTCTCCGCCATAGCCATCTTCTGGCGTAGGCTCCCCCTTTGCCGCAGCAATGAGCGAATTAGTGAATCGGTCGATCTGGCGCCCATGATCGTTGAAGTAATACTCCCGTGTGACGTCAGCACCTGAAGCCTCCAAGACACGGCCTAGAGAATCTCCAACCGCTGCCCACCGGGTACCGCCTAGGTGAATTGGACCTGTCGGATTTGCGGAAACGAACTCTAGGTTTACACGAGTCCCCGCATAGAGGTCTGAGTGACCAAAGGCCTCGCCTGCAGCGAGAATCTTAGCAACGATCTCCCCCTGAGCCGCTGCAGCAAGGCGAATATTGATAAAGCCCGGGCCGGCAATACCGGCCTCATCGACGGCTTCATCAAGAGCTAGGGCGTCGGCAAGCAACTGCCCCAGCTCACGCGGATTCATTCCCACCTTTTTAGCTACCTGAAGGGCAACATTCGTGGCATAGTCCCCGTGTTCGGGGTTGCGCGGGCGCTCCACGACCACCGTCTCAGGCAGAACCGAAGCATCGAGGCCACGTGATTCAAGGATGGTGGTAGCAGTGCGCTTAATGAGGTGTGAAAGATCCGCTGGTGTCATGGGTTAGCAGTTTAGCCCACAACCATCCATCCGAGAACTGGGGTGGACTGCAAGTAAATGATGATGCACAAGTAAACCAGCAAACCGAGGGAATACTTCCACGCCTGAGCCATAATCTTGCGCTCGCCGTTTTCCATCTGAACAGCGCCAGCGGCAATGGTCAGGGTCTGCGGGCTCATCATCTTACCCAGCGTTGCACCAGCGGTATTGGCGCCCACCAAGAGCGTCGGGCTCACACCCACCTGAGAGGCCGTGGTGGCCTGCATCTGAGCGAACAGAGCATTTGCAGAAGTAGCGGAGCCAGTAACCCACGTTCCGATCCAGCCCAACAGCGGAGATAGCAGCGGGAATACCGATCCCGTTGCTGCCAAGAAAGCGCCGATAGAGGCAGTCTGACCGGACATATTCATGGTGTATGCCAAGCCCATCACTGCTGCGATGGTCAGGGCCGAGTAACGCATCTTATAAGCACCCTTGCCAAGCTGAGCCAGACCTGTGCCAAAGTTCATTGGGTACTTTCCGCCACGCGAGAACGCGGTGTACACGCCGACCGTGATCAGGCCGCAGAAGAACATGATTGTGCCTGGGGTGGACAGCCAGTTGAAGTTGAAGATGGTGTTATTAACCGGCTCGCCCGCAGCATTAACAATGTGCCCGTGCAGCCCTGGCCACTGAATCTTCATATCCGTGGACTTCAAAGCTGCAGGGATATTGACGCCGATCTTCCAGAGGCTGGTGAAGGAGAAGACAAAGACGATGAGAAGGTACGGGAACAGCGCCAAAACGGTCCGCTCCGTTGTCAGGTGGAGCTCATCAGCGTTGATGGACGATGCCTGATCTTCGGGGGTAGTTGGCTTCCATACGCGGAGGAACAGAACGCCACATGTGAGGGAAAGGAGGCAAGCAACGACGTCTGTGAGCACATAGGAGAAGTAGTTGGACCCGAGGAACTGTCCACCACCGAAAGCCACACCCAGCAAAAGTGCCATTGGCCATGTCTGGCGTACGCCTCGTGTGCCATCCATGATCAGTGCCAGAATAAACGGCACAACCAGGGCAATCAAAGAAACCTGGCGGCCAGCCATCGCAGCTACCTGCTCACCCGGGATCTGAGTAAGCAGACCACCCGTGGTCACTGGAATAGCCATAGCACCGAAGGCGACGGGAGCACAGTTTGCCACGAAGGTCACCAGAACGGCTTTGATTGGCTTAAGGCCGATAGCCAGAAGCATTGCGGCAACGATAGCAATAGGGGCACCGAAGCCGGCGAGGGCCTCTAGGAGACCGCCGAAGGCGAAGCCGATCAACATTGCCTGAACGCGCATGTCGCCCCGGCCAATCTTGGCAAAGATCGTACGAAGATCGTCAAAACGTCCAGAAATAACCGTGAGGTCATAGACCCATACGGCCATCCAAATGATGTATACGATCGGGAAAATACCAAACGCTACGCCTTGAGAAAAGGCGAGTACCGCCAGGTTGGCAGGCATGTGAAAAAAGATGATGCCAACTAGAAGGGCCACTACCACGCTCGCAAGCGCGGACCAGTGGGCCTTCCACTTGAGCACCATCAGGAACACAAAGAAGCCAATGAGCGGCAATATGGCGCACAGCGCCGAGAGGCCAAGGCTTCCGCCTACAGCATCCGTTACAGGTGAAAACACTAGTTGCTTCTCCCATCTCGAGGGACTTGGGTCACTACTATTCTGCGATGAAATAGCTACCAACTCATAATTTACGTTCTTTTTGCAGTAGGTCACACCTTTGGTTGATTTTCAACCACCGCTTCCGTGTATTTATCACCACACTTTTTCTGCTGTATTTTTCACCACATTTTGTGGCAGAACGCGCCTCAGTGCGCATACATGCACCACACCCCAATCCAGCCCCCCTTTCCCCATATTTTGATAACACTAACGTTTCGTTAATAAGCGCTGGTAGTCCGGGGTTATTCAGATGTTATTTCAGAGATACACCCGCTAGTATTTGTTATGTCCAGTGGCGCGTAACGCTTCCGATTATTTGGAACGCCACAACAAACTGCCACGTTTCCCTCGAAGCAAGGAGCAATTACCGTGAGAGTAGCGCTCTTTTCCACTTGTATCGGCGACGCCATGTTCCCCGATGCATCCAAAGCAACTGCACTCGTATTGTCCCGACTTGGTTATGAGGTCGTCTTTCCTAAAGACCAGACCTGCTGCGGCCAGATGCACGTCAACACCGGCTACCAAAAGGAAGCCATCCCACTGATTCGTAACTATGTGGATGCGTTCACCGATCCTTCCATCGATTACGTTGTCGCCCCTTCAGGCTCCTGCGTCGGCGCAGTCCGTGAGCAACACGAGCACATCGCAGATAGGTATGGCGATAAGACTTTGGCAGCTGGCGCACGTGATGCAGCTAAGAAGTCTCTTGATCTCCCCGAGTTCCTCATTGATGTCGCTGGAGTGGAAGACGTCGGAGCATTCTTCCCACACAAGGTCACGTACCACCCTTCCTGCCACGGTCTCCGCTTTATCAAATTGGGTGACCGCCCTTACCGCCTACTCTCCAAGGTGGCAGGCATGGAGCTTGTGGAACTTCCCAACAAGGAAGAATGCTGTGGATTCGGTGGCACCTTCTCCCTGAAGAATGCCGAAACCTCCGCTGCAATGGTCTCCGACAAGACTCGCAACATCGAGATCACTGGTGCTGAGTACATCACCGGTGGCGACTCTTCTTGCTTGATGAACATCGCTGGAAACCTGTCCCGCAAACACGTGGGCATTCGTGCCATTCATATCGCAGAGATCCTAGCTTCCACCAAGGAACACCCTTGGACTCCCGATTCCGCCGCCTACTCCCGAGAGGTAATGCTGTGAGCGTCTCACTTGGAACCCCCACGATGCCACCTCGCGCATCGGAAATTAGCCAGCTTCGTGGCGACGAGAACTTTGTTCATGCCGCGCACCATGAGCTTTACAACGCAACCCAGCGTCGTAATTTGACCAAGGCAACCACCACGATTCGCGGTAAGCGCCTCAACGTCACGGCAGAAATGCCCGACTGGGAAGCTGTCCGTGAAGCAGGTTCTGGAATCAAGCGCGACGTGGGACAGCGTCTCGACGAGCTCCTGGTCCAGTTTGAAGAGGCTGTCACCGCACGCGGTGGACACGTCCACTGGGCCCGCGACGCTGAAGAGGCCGGAAACATCGTGACCAAGCTGGTTCAGGAGACCGGCGAGAAGAACGTGGTCAAGATCAAGTCCATGGCAACCATGGAAATTGGCCTCAACTCCCGCCTCCGCGAGGCCGGCATCTCCGCACGCGAGACCGACCTTGCAGAGCTCATCGTTCAGCTGGGTAAGGACAAGCCATCTCACATCCTGGTTCCGGCTATTCACCGTAACCGTGCGGAGATTCGCGACATCTTCATCCGCGAGATGCCCAACACTGACGACTCTCTCTCTTCCGAGCCTGCTGAGCTCGCAGAGGCATCGCGTTCCTTCCTACGCGAACAGTTCATGAAGGCAAAGGTTGCTATTTCTGGTGCCAACTTCGGCATTGCAGAAACCGGAACCGTCACCATCATGGAGTCCGAAGGCAATGGCCGCATGTGCTTGACCCTCCCGGAGACCCTGATTTCAGTCATGGGCATCGAGAAGATCCTCCCCACTTTCAAGGATCTTGAGGTCTTTTTGCAGCTCCTCCCCCGTTCCTCCACCGGCGAGCGCCAGGCACCTTATGTCTCCACATGGTCCGGTGTCACCGAAGGCGACGGCCCGAAGAACTTCCACATCGTCCTTGTCGATAACGGACGAACCGCAGTTCTTGCTGACGAACTCGGCCGCGAAGCACTCAAGTGCATCCGTTGTTCTGCATGCCTCAACGTTTGCCCGGTCTACGAACGCGCCGGTGGCCACGCGTATGGCTCGACCTACCCAGGCCCCATCGGAGCGATCCTTTCGCCTCAGATGACCGGCATGAAAGATAAGCACGATCCAAACGCCTATCTCCCTTACGCATCCTCCCTGTGTGGTCGATGCAACGAGGTCTGCCCCGTCAAGATCCCATTCACGGACATCCTGCTGGAGCTTCGCCACAAGAAGGTCGAGACAGATGCTCCGAAGATCGAGAAGGCTCTCATGGGCAGCATGCAGCTCGCATGGGGCAATGCAAAGCTCTGGAACATGATCACCCGCATGGTCTTTATGGGCCGCATCCTTGGTGGTTCCAAAGGCAAGATCACCCACCTGCCGAGCTTCTTGGCCGGATGGACTGATGTTCGCGACACCGCTGTTCCACCAAAGAAGTCCTTCCGCCAGTGGTTCGATTCCGAGGAAGCACAACAGTTGCTTGCCGACGCCCGCAACGAAGGCATCCGCCCCAACGATCCTGCTGCTAACCAGAAGAAGGAGAACTAACCATGGATGCCAAAACTGAGATCCTCGAGCGCATCCGCAACGCCAACAAACTTGCTGGTGTTCCCGAGGGCGCCTATCCAGTAGTCCGTGAATACATCACTAAGACCGAGCTCCCCCGCGAAGAGCTCAAAGAGCTGCTTATTGATCGCCTCCTGGACTACAAGGCACAGGTTGTTCAGACCACTGACGCTGAGCTGGCTGACAGCATCGCAGAGGTTCTGAATTCCCGTGGAGCCAAAGAGATCCGTTACGCAGAAGGCCTCGATGCTGCACTGTTCGCAGACTTTGAGGGCAAGGCTGTAGCCGACGATCATGCAAGCGATCCCCGCCTGCTTAACGACGTCGACGCTGTGGTCACTGATTCCCATGTGAGCTCCGCTCAAACCGGTACCATTTGCCTGGTTTCCAACGAGGTTTGTGGTCGCCGCGCGCTGACTCTCGTACCTGACTGCCACGTCTGCATCGTCCGCATGGACAACGTAGTCTATGGCGTTCCAGAGATGGTTGCACAGCTTGATCACACACGCCCCAACACGATGATCTCCGGCCCTTCCGCCACATCAGACATCGAGTTGAACCGTGTTGAAGGTGTGCACGGTCCTCGTACCCTCATTTGCGTGGTTGTAGACTAGTCTCCATAACCCCCACGTCACGCCCCCTTTGACTCCGTCGATAGGGGGCGTCTTCGTATTTTTGAGCATTATGAGTTAGAATTACATCCGTTGTATTCAGCGCGTCTCCGTAGCTCAGTGGATAGAGCATTGGTTTCCGGTACCAAAGGTCGCAGGTTCGAATCCTGTCGGGGACACTTTTTAAAAAACCTCCTCCTACCAGCAAAGTTCTTGGTAGGAGGAGGTTTTCTTTATCTTTTTAAGCGTTTTGGGGGTCTTTCATAAAAGCGCTTATATCACTCGCTTGCGGTGTTGCTCTAGTTTTTTCAACCCCGACGATCGCACACGCAAACACACCTCAAAAATACGTAGCTGCACAGGAGACAGATAACGGCTAACTTAACCCCCAGCTCAGATGAAGAATTATCTACTTGTGCAGCCAAGATTTGCTTGGGATGCCATCAACTTCTAGGCCAGCCTGCGAAGCAGGCTTAATCCGCCCCACTAGTGCAACCAACGCAAACCAGCTAGCCACTAGTGGGAAGGTTTTACTCTTAGTTTTTCCACGCACCCTTCTACAGCCTATCCACACCACCCCCAACCTGCATTTCCATAGACAAAAGGCCCCTTTGCCGCACAGTATGAGGACTTTGTCTATGAAAATGCAGGATTTTGAGTGCCAATCTCATCGCACTAATCGAGGATCACGTACCAAACATTGCCCGTTTGTCGTTTTTGAGAACGCTAGAGAATTCCACCTGGCGTTTTACACACAGACCCCCTCTAGCGTTCTCAAAAACGACAATCACCCCTCCACGCCCCAACACCCCCTTTCACCACCGGCAAAAGTAAAAAATTATAAGTGTGATTTAAAACAAAATTAGTTAATAAATAAATTAATATGAGCTAATTTTGTAGATGAAATAACCACCCCTTTTACCGAAAGGAAACCTCTTGAAGATTCGCAAAATAACCACAAAACTGGCGGTAGCAGCAATCGCAGTCGGACTCACCTCAGGGGTAGGCGTAGCCAACGCCGCATCCTATGGCAAGTCCAACCTCGAATGGTGCAAACAGCAGTTCCCTAAGGAGATTAACCTCTGCGAATACATGGACAGCATCCACACCCAAGCAGAAGAAGCACTACGAAAAGGAGACCTTAAGCTGTTTGAGGCATTACAAGCAGATATCAGGCACACCCTTCTCCTACTGCGCGATGGAGGCAAGAACCCAATCCCTATACCGCATCAAGCGCAGTAATCTTCCGGAAAAGTTCACTCATCAAAAGCGGGAACCATCACCACATTTGTCCCCAACTCGGTGAGGCGCTCAACGATGTCCATATCAATATCGTTTGTCGTGATCACCGTGTCCACCTGGTCAAAAGTGGCAACCCTGTGCGATGAGACTCGGGAAAATTTTTCCGGAGTAGCAAGGACAACGACGCGTCGCGACGCTTGAAAGACCGCACGTTTAAGTGTCGCCTCGTTGAGATTTGGAGACATAACCCCGACCGACGGATCACAGGCACAAACGCCTATAAAAGCAAGATCAAAGCGCATAGAGAGCACAGTTTCCACAGCTGCTGCACCCCAGATCGCTAAATCTTCATTATTCACGTCACCACCGGGTATCAAAACAGATGTTTCCGACCCACGCGCTAACGCAGCCCCTGCATAAAGGGATAGTGCTAGCGCGTGTATGTCTTTTCCAGCCAAGAGCTTCGCAGCTTCTAACGGAGTCGTGCCAGAATCCACGAGCACGCTAAATCCCGAATCAACCATTCTCGCCGCTTCCTTTGCTATCGCCCGCTTAGCGGCTGGTTGTTCATGCTTACGAAGCTCCAGCGGGTAGTGCGCACCACGTCGATGTGCTGGCCGAGCCCCACCACGAACCCTGTCCACTGCCCCCAATGCATCCAATTCAGACAAATCGCGTCTAATTGTCACCGCAGAGGCTCCCGTAATTTCGCATAACTGCGCGATCGTTTTCCCTCCAGAGTCCACTGCTCGAATGATGACCCTGTGCCGTTCGTGCTGCTCCATCCCCTTATCTTATGCCCCAATTTCGATCATAAACAATCATCGACAATGATCGATATGATTCCTATCCTTTTACATAAGAATTAAAAGAGCCCACCTCAGGAACCTTTCGGGAGACGAATCACCATGATCAGCACCACAGGAATCTATGCCAGCACAGACCTCGCCCACGACATCCTCCGCAATCTTCCACCAAAGTTAGCCGCAGTGACAGTGCCCTGGGAAGCAAATGCCACGTCACAAGCCGCAAAGCTAGAAACTGTGGAATGCGCCATTATCGACGTCAGCAAGGGGATCACACGCGAAGCCATCGCCGCCTTGCAGGCAAAACCGGTGCTTATTATCGGTGACACAGACAGCTTCCACGCCGACACCTTACGAGGTCACGGAGTTAAAGTCATGGAGTCTTCCCCACGTGCGCTTGCCGACGTCCTAGCTAAATTTTCCGCTCATGTGGATACCGAATTAGGAAGGTTGGCCGCTTAATACACAAAGGAGGTCATGATCGATAGTGATCATGACCTCCTTTTGACAAGTCCTAATACTTGGGCATGATGCACCATGCAACGATATAAAGAAGAACCTGCGGCCCCGGCAGGAGAATGCTCGCAACAAAGAGAAGCCGAAGGAGAGTGACATTGATTCCGTAGGTCTCCCCGATACCACTGAGGACTCCACCAACCCAATTCTGGGTAGTGCTCCGGACGAGGCGTCGCCCATAAAAATGCGTATCCATGTTTAAAAGTCCTTCTCTATCGAATATCTGATTACCCTGCCCTTTCATAATGCCGCAATCATCAGGACCTTAGCATCGGGGAAACCCCCGAGAAATCCCTGATTTATCTACCCAGATAGTCATCCGGATCAAAATCTACAGCCACGATCTTTTCGAAATAATCACGTAAGACGGCTGCATGTTCTGGAGTCATTGCATCAAACACCAATTTCCGAACAACCTCTACATGCCCAGGTGCCGCAGAACGCAACCGCTCTTCCCCTTCCCGTGTCAGCTGCACGTAAACTCCTCGTGCATCATCCGGGCACCGTTTCTTAGCCACCAGGCCACGCTTTTCCATTCTCGTGATCTGGTGAGACGTACGACTCCGATCCCAATTAAGCGAGATGCACAAATCACGAAGCCGAACAATATGATCAGGGCTTTCTGAAAGATTCACTAGAACCGCAAACTCCGGAGAAGTTAGCCCTGGCCCCGCCTGCAACGTATCGTCGATTCCCCTACTAACTTTTCGATTTGCAGCAAGCATCAGACGCCACAGGGATTGTTCTTCATCATTGAGCCACCTCGGAGTTGTCATGAGTGTAAAGACTAGACTCATTTCCAGCTAAATGAAAATAGAGAAAGTGCGACAGACACTAGAATTTAGGGCCAATTACCTGCAATAATAAGATCGGAAAATTTCTTTAGAGCTTTAGTTGACATATCACCAAAGTAATGTATGGTTGAGATTGTTGATACGACAGCAAAAAATAAATTTATTAGACAGGAGCACCCCATGA
Organism: Corynebacterium ulcerans; assembly: GCF_900187135.1. Classification (NCBI taxonomy): domain Bacteria; kingdom Bacillati; phylum Actinomycetota; class Actinomycetes; order Mycobacteriales; family Corynebacteriaceae; genus Corynebacterium; species Corynebacterium ulcerans. The sequence continues at coordinate 2,422,201 of NZ_LT906443.1, read as the reverse complement.
GCCATCTGAATGGAACTTATGTATTAGATCCCGCGCACACCACTATCGGTTTCGTTGCACGTCACGCCATGGTTACAAAAGTTCGAGGCCACTTTAGCGATTTCACTTCCACAATCACCGTGGATGAGTCGACAGGCACCGTTAACGCAACCATCCGAACCGAATCGATTACCACTGGCAATGACGATCGCGACAACCACGTACGGGGCTCCGACTTCTTTAATGTGGCAGAGTTCCCCGAAATGACTTTTGCTTCCACCAGCGTTTCCGTGTCTGGCGACAAAGCCACGGTCACAGGTGATCTAACGATTAAAGGTGTGACCAAGCAAGTAAATCTTGATGTATCCATCGATGGGATCGCAGAAGATCCTTTTGGTAACACCCGATTGGGTTTTGAGGCCAGCACTAAGATCAATCGAACGGATTTCGGCGTAGACTTCAACGCTCCTCTTAAAACCGGTGGCGTTTTGCTTTCTGAAGAAATAAAGATTGAGATCGAAGGCTCTGCAATCAAACAAGCATAGGCCCATACGTATTAAGGCGGCAGCTATCTACCAGCTGCCGCCTTTTGCTTTATGTCAATAGTTCCGCCATATCGTACTGGTGTTTTCCTACAACATAAGAGTACCGATCAGGCACACATGTTAAAACGAAGACCTGCGTGTTTTTCCCTAACTCGCTAAACAGCATAGCCATAAGCCGTTGCCGCGTCGTGTCTGTGGAACCTAAGGCATCATCAACAAACACCGGCACGGATTCATCGCTTACCAACCCAGCCACTGCAAACCGAGTCAGAATTGCCAGTTGCTCTTGCGCCCCTCCTGAAAGATCTTTGACGGCAACAGTCTTGTTTCCGGAAGTACGAGCAACCACTGCTAAGTTCTCATCCAGATTAAAACTCACCTCGGTACCAAACACGGGGGCAGCCAACCGCGCTAGCTGCTCAACAAAAGGTTGCGCATATTGTCGCCGTGCTTCTTCACGGTTACGAACCAACGTCTCAAAAAGTAGCTTCGCTGCCTCAGCTCTACGTTGTACTGAATTCAGTCGCCGTTCCGCTACTTCAACAGCCGCAGTGGCCACATCTACTTTTTCTGCTACCCCTGTAGATAAAGAAATCATCTCTTCCAGAGCCCTAAGATCAGCATCGCTGGTCAAGATGGTTCGCTCTAAGTCAGCTACTTTCGCTTGTGCCCCCTCAAAGAGTCCCTTGGCTAACGATGCGTCCACATCAGCAGATAGCGCTTCAAGTTTTACAACCGCTTCTTCATGTCTCTTCTGCGCGCCAGCAAGGTCTTTTTCAAGCTTTTCAAGCGGAGCTTGCTTTTCTTCCTGCTCCAGAGCTTCACGATTCGCAGAAATTCTCTTCTCTGATTCTTCTACCACAGCACGCTTCACCGCCGCGTTTTTCCTCGCGTTGCCGTCGATCCACGGCGCCAATGAGATTTCTATGTGCGCGATGTTGTGCCCGAGTTCTTCAATTCGGGCTTGGGTTGATTCTATAAGTTCTTCAAACTGAGCTACAGTCTTATCCGGCTTGTGTGCTTCTTCTAGCTCATCTTCAAGCACAGTGCTCTGCCGTTGGAGGTTATCTACCTCCATTGTTTTCCGTTGTTTCTCGTGCAGGAGCTGTTGCCTCTTGTTTTCTTCAATCCGGCCTTGCCTGTGCCAGTTCCGAAGTTCTTCTAAATCAGCGGCTTTACCGAGCGCCACCTTTAATGCAGCTTCTGACTCTTCAACTTCAGCATTGCCCACACGCGCCGCGGATCCTGGAGAAAAAGTTGCTTCCACGGAACCGACTTTGAGCATAGTTTCTGTACCAATAGCAAAACTTTGAGCTACATCATCGGCATGAATCGAGACGCCATCCAGCGTTACAGAGGCGGGCTCATCTGAGCGAATCAGAATAGAAGCAGCGCTTGCATCTCGTAGCTCCACCGCAACTCGATGCTCTGCGTAGGCACGTTCAGCATCTTCCAGTTGGGTATCTGCCACACGAGGAAAACTCGTAATTGCAGCGAGTTTTTTATCCAGAGCCGCTAGTTCTTCCTTAGCCGCGGCTAGCTCTTCTTGATGTTGAAAAGCTTTTGCTAAGGCACTCTCCTTCCGAAGAGAAGACAGCTGCTCTCGTTCTCCTTTTAACTGCTGCTGTACCTCTTGTTTTTCCTTATTCAACTCAGAAATATGTTTTTCTTCTAGCTCAGCCTTGGCTTGTTCCTCCACTAAACTTTGCTTCGACGCAGCCAACTCAGCTTCTTCAGTTGCTTGGTGCTCCGTCTTCTCTTTCCGCTGAAGAAGTAAACGCTCACTATATTCAACCTGTTCAAGTAAGCGATCAACTTCTGATTGCACCAATGCAACCTCTTGTATGCGCTTTTGTACCGCTTCCCACTTTTCTTGTGCTTCTGCACATTCTTTTTTCGCGTGAGGAAGCTGCTCCTCCGCTATAGCTTTCCGCTGAGTGATGGCACTAATACGGCTAACTCGTCCTTCGAGCTCAATGCTTCTACGAGTAACCTCGTCAAGGGCACCCTGTGCTTTATCCAGCTCATTGAGAGCTTTATCTAACTCACCATTTTTCTTTATTTTCTGTCCCGAATAATAGCGTTTGAATTCCTTTTCAACAGCAGAAATCAGTTCATTATCTTCAGCTTTGTTAATTGACTCCCCAGTTCCTAGTGCAGCGCTTAGTGAAGGAATGCCTGCAGCAGCAAATGTAACGTCATACTTTCCTTGTTCCATGAACAAAACATCACGTAAATGGACGTCTAGATGCTCATCAAGAATCGCAGAAAGCTTATTTTCAGCCTCCCTACCTGCATAGTTTCCAGGAATGGGAGCATGAATCACAAGTTCAGCGGCCCGAGAGTTATTCCATGTCTTAGAAATTGTAAAAGTGTATGGACCGATGGTGGCAGTCAAAGAAGTTTTAGTAGGGACATCCTTATCCACAGGTTTAATGTCACGAATGTTCTTTTTACCCGTAGAGTACTGCTCCCCCAGAGTTATCGAGATCGCCTCCATAATGGTGGACTTGCCCAACTCATTATCACCAGCGATCACGATAACGCCTTTTTCCGGGAGATCACGCAATTCCAAATGATCAATGGAACGCATATCCTGGATTTGTATGTTATGAATACGCATCGTGAATTATTGCTCCTTGCTCAGCCGGAATAACAGATTGACCGCATCGCGAGCAGTCTGGTTATCCGCTGCTGCGAGTTCTTCTAACGTAGTTTTGGCAAAACCATAAAGGCCTAAATCAGAGAGTTCTTCATCGGATGGCTCGACATGAAAATCCATGAGCCTAGGCCTCTCATATAACGCTGCAAAGATGGGTTGGAGCCGTGCTATCTCCTGTTCAAGATACTTCATTGTGGCCAGTGAAACAGTGCCCTGCAGCGCATATTTGATGACGGTCGTGGACTTGTCTGGATATGTCTCAAGCGTTGAGATGAAAGCTTCCGCTTCTTCTTGGGAGTTGATAGATACAGTAAGCGCCTCAAAAATCCACGCTCCACAGGGAATTTTTGCAACCTCGGCGGTACCTTTGCCTGCCGTTACCACTAATACATTTCCAGAATCAGTTTCACCGCCACCAGTTGCTACTTCATAAAAATCAGTGGTTTCTGGAGCTCCCGAGTACCACATTCGACCGGTCTCCCCTACTGCTTGGGTTGAGTGCGTATCACCCAGCGCAATATAGTCCACGGACGCATCAGCAAGTTTACTTTCCGCTAAATCTAGGTTTATTAAATCGGGAACGATGTCATTCGTTCTCGCTTCAGTTTGTCCGTGTCCGACTGCGATTCGAATGGCATCAGTAGGTGTCAGCGCTCCTAACGCACCGCCCAGAACGTCATATGTAGCACGCTTGGTTGTCAGCGGTGCGCCCACAATCTCAACGCCTCTGCGAACCTCAACAGGGCTGGAGTCAGATAAAACATGGACGTTTTCCATATTTTCCGCCTGATAAAACAAGGAATCTGCGACAAGTGGATCGTGATTTCCCGATAAAAGATATACGGGCACCGGAAGTTTCTTTAATGCTTCCAAGGCCCTACCTGATGTTTTCTTCTCCAAAGAATTGTGTTCGAAAACATCCCCTGACATCACAATGAACTCGCAGTTCATCTCCTCCGCAATGGCCCCTAGACGAGTGATGGCGTTGATGCGGGCATCGTCGAAACGCGCCTGAGCATCGGAATCAAGGAACCACCTGATCATTCCGATCTGAAGATCTGAGGTGTGCAAAAAGGTGACGGTCATGAACTTTGTCTACCATGCTCCTTCAACACCAAAGACACCCAGCCACCCCTACTCGCGGGTGAGATGATAGTACAGGTCTTCGATATCCGCGACGGCCTTGAGCTCGTCAATAGAGGTCAAAGACACTAAACGCATGGCTTTGCGCAACAAAGATTCGTCCGAGTCCTCTAAAGCTGGTGCCTTTTTAGGAGTAGGAAGGTCTGGCAAGGTTTTTCCGTCCCAAAAATGGCTTTTCACGTCGCGTTCGCTGATGGAACGCGCTTGCATCGTGAGCGACTGCTCTAATTTGAGTAAGTCCAAACCGCGCATTTCAAAAGCTAACAGCGGTTCTGTTTCCAGCCGATCCGCCGCAGCGTAGGCCACTGCCACAGCATGTTTGCAACACACCACATGGTCGGGGCAATCACACCAAAACTGTGCATGTGACCCGATCAAGATCTCGGCCACATCCTCGCTGAGTTTTCCCTCTTTTGCCCGCTTAATTCCGTTAGGTAATTCAGCCAGCTCGGCAGTAACAGCAGCTAAATCATCTGTATCGCGATACGGCAGAGAAATAGTCACGCGAAATGGCTCATTCTGAGACCCGACCACATCAGCAGAAATCGCCGAGCCATCGAGTTTCAAGTTAAGAACACTGTTATTTCTAGCGTAATCGCGCCCTCTTTTCAGACGCCCTTGGTCTGTATGGTGGTGCACAAGATCGCGTACTTTGCGTGCCACAGCGTTAAATTGCGTGGTTTCCCGCAAATCCGGTAGCTCCTCGGGAGAAGATACTCGCTTCTTTGCCCCGAAGTTTGCATAGATGACGTTATCTTTGGAAGGACGCTGAGGCATGTTAGGTGTCCCTTCCTCTATAACTCATGAGCATGGCGAGTTCTTCAGGAGAAAGTTCTGTTAGCCAGCCTTCCCCCTCGCCGACAACGGCGGAGGCCAGTTCAGTTTTGCCATCGAGAATATCCTGAATCGATTCTTCCAACGTGCCTGCGGTAATCATTTTATAAACGGTGACGTCTTTGCGCTGCCCGATCCTGAAGGCACGGTCAGTTGCCTGGTTTTCTACTGCAGGATTCCACCAACGATCCATGTGAACGACTATGGAGGCAGCCGTAAGGTTCAAACCGGTGCCGCCTGCTTTAAGAGACAAAATCATAGCCGGCGGCCCCTCCGGACTCTGGAAATTCTCTACCATGCGATCACGCCCGATCTTGCTTACACCGCCATGGAGGAAAGGAATCTGCGTGCCAAAGTAATCCGAAAGATACGGAGCAAGAATCTCTCCAAAAACCCGATACTGTGTGAATATGAGGAGCTTCTGTTCCGATTCCACGGCGTCCGAGACCAGACGCATAAGTTCTTCCACTTTTCCCGACCGATGCTTACCTTTTACAGTGACATCGGAATCATCACCCAAAAAATGCGCCGGATGGTTACAGATCTGCTTAATTTTGGTCAAAGCAGACAGCACTAAACCGCGTTTAGAGATCCCCTCTGCCTGGTCAATCTGTTTCTGTATGTCTTCCACATAAGCCCGATACAAGGCGGCTTGCTCGGGTTTCATGTCCACAGTCAGGATAATTTCGGTCTTCTCTGGCAGATCATCGACGATACTAGGATCGGTTTTCAATCTCCGCAGGACAAAGGGCGCAGTCAATGCACGGAGCCGCTCCGTCATAGCCTCATCTTGTTCACGCTCAATAGCCCTGGCAAAGTGGTTTCGGAAGAAGGACGCAGAGCCTAGGACACCCGGATTGCAGAAATCAAGAATTGATCGCATCTCAGAAAGACGGTTTTCCACCGGGGTTCCGGTCAATGCGATTCTGTGCTTTGACGGCATCGCTCGTACAGCTTTGGAAACTTTAGTCGCCGAGTTTTTAATCTGCTGTGCCTCATCTAAGGCCACACGCTCCCACTGTATGTGGGAAAGAAGCTGATGATCTCGTGCAATCGTTCCATAACTAGTCACCACGATGTCACTTGCCTGTGCTTTTTCTAGGAAGGCCGCATCGCGCAAACGGGATGAACCGTGATGAACAAGAACCCGCAGACTAGGAACAAACTTGTGAGCTTCCCGAGCCCAGTTTCCCACTACTGATGTGGGAGCTACGACGAGTGTAGGACCGCGCTGCCCTTCTGATTGTTCTGCCCGCTCCGCGGCCTCCAGGGACAGCAACTGTAGTGTTTTGCCCAACCCCATGTCGTCGGCAAGCACAGCGCCAAGGCCGTTGCTAGACATCCACGCTAGCCAATCGACGCCCCTGCGTTGGTATTCGCGCAAGGTCGCATGCACAGTGTCTGGTAGCTCAATACGCTGAGGCGCTGGGATGTCCTGAGAAACAAGTCCACCAACCAGGGCTGTATGCCACGTTGATCCCTGAAACTCGACTGGTTCTTTTTCCGCAGCTTTTATAGCGATTTCGCGTAGCTCAGCGAGAGTCACCTGCCCGAAATCGGCGAATTCGTTGTTAAAGCGTTCGGCAAGGGTTTCAGCATGGGCTTCCAACTGCTGCCACCCAGGTTGATCATTCGCTTTAGCTAGCTGAGCCACCATCATTGCATGATCCAGCTCCGCGCGTTTTCGTTTCCGAGACTGCGCAGCCAGCTCGGACATGTACTCGCTGATTCGTTTCACTGCCGCGGTGTCTGCCATGACCCATTCGCCGCGAAGACGAATAAGCCCGGATTTAGAACGCACCAGCTCATTCATTTCTTCATCGCTGAGCTCAACGTTTCCCACAGAAATACGCCAGTTATAGTCAACGATTTTATCTAGGCCGATCTTGGCCTGCGTCGATGATTCTGCAGGATCTCCGATGGCGATATGAGCTTTTGTCTCCTGCTGGCTCCATGCCCTGGGCAACATAACGGCAAAACCCCGAGACTTCAACGTGCTCACAGCGGAACCGATGAACTCGACTAGCTCGTCCGTAGAAAGGTAACAATCCCAGTCCCCTGCGTTGTCCGCCCGTTGAAGCACATACCGTTGAAGAGAGTTTGTGTGTTCCCTCGTCGGATCTAGCAGAGGCGTAACCACAATCGCTTCCCGCAAAAGCGCCTGGAGTCTTTCCACCGTAGCTCGATCGAACTTACTGACCACGATGGGTTGCGGAGAATCTACGCCAGACCGAACTTGGACGCGCACTGGCCAGAGGATGTCTATGGGATCCATGACAGAGTCGTCTTCTTTAGGTGGCTCCTCAACGAGGAAAACGATCTGTAGATTTACAGAGGCAATAGAGTCTTTCCAGGAATTAAGCGCAGAAACCAACTGGGCAGTCCCTTTACGCAGCGCCGTGCTGTGGAGCAGGGCACTAGAAAAATTGTGCCATTCTGTGGGCCGCGGCTCAGCAGCTAGTCCTTGCAACAGCGAATGCGCAATCCAATGGGGAAGCTCATCTGCAATATCTTCAGCAACCGCAGTTCCGCCGTTTGCCACTAATACACCGGGCGCCGCCGCTGTCATCTGTGCTATCCATCCGCGTTCTGAAAGCCCAGAAGAAAGCTGCCACATGGGCCACCACTGGTGGTCGGCAAAACTCATCTTGATGGTAACTCGCCCAGCTCTGACAAACTGCGTCAGTCCTTCATACATACGGACTAACCACACAAGGTCGGGAGCAATACTTGAGCGCTGATCCACAGTAGCCGTCATGGGGGTAACTGCAGCGATGGTCGCTAAAACGCTCACCGCTTGTTCGGGGGTAAACGCCACAGTAGGAAGAGGAAGAGTAACCTCCCGCCCTTTGGGTGTAAGCAAGGTAGTACGCACCCTATGGTTAAAGCGTTTTCCTGCAAGAATCCCCATAATTTGCGGGGGAAATGTCCCCTCCGGCACAGAATCAGCCGTCACAATTTTATGGCCTTCCACCTGTTCTATCCACAAATGCAGACCAGAGGCCTTGAGCCAAAGTCCATGGAGCAGGTGGGTAGTCATCTACTTAGTCTTACCAGCTTGTGAAGATATTCCGTAACGGTCAGGTAGTGTTTGAGAGAATAATTTTTGGAGGTTGTGGTGTCTGAACATACGTGGTTCATCGTTGCCATCATGATATATATGGGCGCGATGCTCGCGATTGGCTATTGGAGTTATAAAAAAACTGACCAATACGACGACTTTGTGTTAGCCGGGCGCGATCTTAACCCCTTTGTAGCAGCTTTATCAGCTGGCGCCTCAGATATGTCTGGCTGGCTACTCATGGGCTTGCCAGGAGCTTTGTTTGTAACGGGTATGTCTGAACTATGGATCGCAGTGGGACTACTCATCGGCTCGTGGGCTAACTGGAGATGGGTTGCCCCGCGACTACGCGCATATTCCGAGGTTGCTAACAATTCCATCACGCTGCCTTCGTTCTTTGAGAACCGTCTCATGGATCAATCCCGCGTTCTACGCATTGTCAGTTCCATCGTTATTATCGTATTTTTCACCTTCTACGTATCTTCGGGGATGGTATCGGGGGGACGTTACTTTGAGTCCACCTTTGGAAGTGCCTATATCGACGGCATGATGATCGTCGCCTGCATCACGGTTGTTTATACTTTCGTCGGCGGTTTCCTTGCGGTTTCTTATACAGACGCAGTTCAAGGAACCATCATGTTTGTCTCGCTGGTCATCGTCCCGGTTATGGCGCTTATCTACCTAGACGACCCCTCCTCGATGTGGACATGGGCATCTCATAATGATTACGGTCCGCACACCGATGGCATCGGCAATCCCCACTACTTTTCTATGATCTCCGGTGTGTCAGCGGCCGCCTTAATCGGCAACCTGGCCTGGGGATTGGGATACTTCGGGCAACCGCACATCATCGTCCGTTTTATGGCTCTACGGACGCCTTCCGACGCACGACGCGCCCGTTGGATCGGCGTGGGCTGGATGGTGCTGTCCATCGCTGGAGCCACGTTCACGGCAATAATCGGCACAGCATTCTTTGGCCAGAACAAAAACTTCTCCATCGTGGATCAGAAGTCCTACGAGACAATCTTCCTCGACATGGGTCGCGTGCTCTTCCACCCGCTCATCGGCGGTCTCATCCTCACAGCCGTTCTTGCCGCCATCATGTCTACGATTGCTTCACAGCTTTTGGTCACGTCTACGTCTTTGATCGAAGACCTCTTCAAGGCGTTCAAAAAAACCCTTCCTAGTGAGTCAGTGATGATCAACCTGTCTCGCACTGCAGTGGTTGGGGTTGCCATTGTCGCCGGAGTACTTGCCATTAACCCTTCCGATTCCATTCTCGGTCTCGTAGGCTTTGCATGGGCAGGCTTTGGATCAGCCTTTGGCCCCCTTGTCTTGTGCATGCTTTATTGGCGACGCCTCAATGTTCCAGGCGCAATCGCCGGTATGGTGACAGGCGCTGTGGTGTGCTTCGCATGGGGAATGTCGTCGCTAGGAGATGCCCTCTACGAAATCGTCCCAGGCTTCTTTGGCGGAGGAATCGTCATGATTGTGGTATCCCTTGCAACGCCTCCCCCACAGGCTAAGGTGCTGTCCACGTTTGATAAGGCCAGAGACCTCACAACCGAAACCGAAGAAAGCTCCACCCCGGCCGCCTCCTACTCCGCCTCTGCGTAGGAACCGAACGAGCGCCGCGTTCCGTCTAAAAGGAATGCGGCGCCTTCTTTTCTTTCTCCTAGCGACAGCCACACTATTGCTGATCGCTTTCACGATTCCCCATTCGCGGGAATTTGCAGATCTCCCCACCGTCAAACAAAGAACGACGGTTCTCGGTTACAAACGAGAGTATTTTGGTGCCTCATGGGGACCCGCCCCTCATTCACGGTGCAACACGAGAGTCGCGGTTTTAGCCGCCACGCTTAACGACGCCCACCTCACAAATTCATGCTCGTTAAGCTCGGGATGGACTCTCGACCCTTATTCTGGACGAAAAATCTCTGTTGACGGCACCGCAGAGCCCATCGAGCTCGATCACGTTTTCCCACTATCCGCAGCATGGGACATGGGTGCCCACGCATGGACTGCAGAACAGCGTCTTGTCTTTGCTAATGATCCGCTAAATCTTGTGGTTGCCTCTAAAGAACAGAACCAGCAGAAATCAGACAAATTACCCTCAGAATGGCTTCCTACTCAACGAGGTCATCGATGCTGGTACGTACGTCGATTAGCGGCGGTCGCGCAGAAATACCAGTTGCCGCTTAGCCGGTCGGATGTCTCGGTGATGCGTAGACAATGTTAGTGTGGTATTTCTCACCCAATTTTTTTGCGAAAGGCTTCCAGTGGGAACTCTACTAATTATTCTCCACGTGCTCACGGCCGTTCTCTTCCTCGGCCCTGTTACTGTCGCAGTTTCTTCTTTCCAGTCTCGTGCTGTAGAAGCTCACAACGGAAACGCTACGGCTCAAGGATCTGCGCTAACACTCTATAAGATCACGCAAACCTACGGCATGCTCTCGTTGTTGGTTCCGCTGATCGGTTTCGCCGTGATGTTCACCAACGATAGCTACTGGGCAGATGGACGCTTCCATGCATCAATTGCCCTGGCGGTCGTCGCTTGGGCTGTCTTGATTTTCCTTATTATGCCTCGTCAAAAGAAACTCGCTGGTGCTCTCGGGCTCCTTGAAGCCGACGAACTTGAAGCTGGAAATTTTGAAGTCGCAGACTGGAATAAGGCTAAAGGCCAGCTCTCCATGTTCGGCGGAATTTTCTCCCTACTATGGGTCATTATCGCCGTCTTAATGGTTCTTTAAACACAACGCATAAGAAGGCGGGTCTCACATGAGCTCATGTGAGACCCGCCTTCTTATCTTTTATCCATCGATATTAAACATCCACAACGTGCCAAAGCGGTCGCGCAGCTGTCCAAAGGATGCTCCCCACGGAGCGGTTTCTAGCGGCATATGGATCTCGGCGCCCTGCGAAAGCGCCTCCCATTGACCCTCAATCTCGGTGCGGGCGTCAGCGCCTCCGGTAAGTGCGACGACAGTATCGTCACCCGCGACGAGCTCGCGCTCTGGGGGCACATCTGCGCCGAAAAGCACTTTCCTGCCGGCGTCGCGAAGCTCACCGTGCATGATCCAGTCGCTGGACCATTCGCTGCCGCCTGCTTGCTCTGCGAAACCAGATTCGCCGTAGGTCATCAGTGTTAGGTCAAGGCCAAAAACATCTCGATAAAATTCGAGAGCTTCCTTCGCTTGTCCGCGGAAATGTCTGTATGGTGTCACATCAGCAATCATGTGGGTAATCATACGCCTTACGCAGTTGAGGAAGGCGCAGAGTTAGTGAGTGGCCGCTAATTCCCACCCCTCCCCCTTCCTAGCGAAGGTAGCGTGGGAAGCAGGTTCGACTTTTCGGTTGCACAAATCAATGGCGGCGCGGTGATACTTTTTAGACTCATATGCGCCCTTGCCGTCGAGCAGCACGAGGTAATTGTCACCTAGTTCAGGACCTTTTTCCGGAGTATCCAGGGAAGGAAGCCCTAGCCTTTTCTCCGCAGCTTCTCGGGTATCACCAGGGCAGACAGCAGCAAGATATTGCCATTCATCGCCAAAAGTGTCATGAACATCAATGGTCACAGGCGATTCCTGGTTTTTCAGCGCTTGCTCTAGCAAGTCATTTTTCACAAGCCATACCATAAAAACACCAAGGATAACCAACGTAGTCACCACAAAAAGCACGGCTAGGAAGTTTCTGTTCATAGCGGAAGCTCCGATATGTAAGACAATAGGAGGGTACGGAACTATATTCCGTACCCTCCTATTTGTACTAGACCTTAAACGTCTATCCTAGCCGCGGTAGCGGTCACGACGATCACCGCGATCACGACGGTCGCCACGACGATCATCACGGCGGTCGTCCCTGCGATCACGACGGTAGCCACCACGACGGTCGTCTCTGCGATCTCCACCGCGACGGTCGTCGCCACCACGGTAGTCATCGCGACGGCCCGGACGTCCGTTGTCCTTCTCGATGTTAATCAGCTGACCCGAGATACGGGTGTCGCGCAGATTATCAAAGACGGATTGTGGAAGCCCCTTAGGAAGCTCCACCAAAGTGTGATCCACAGCAATGGTGATACGGCCAAAGTCCTTGTTGCTGAGTCCACCCTCGTTTGCCAGTGCACCAACGATAGCACCTGGTCGAACGTGCTGACGCTTGCCCACCGCAAGGCGGTACACAGCCATATCGCCGGAACGCTCAAAGCGAGAGCCACGGTCACCGCGGTCACGACGCTCACCGCGATCGCGGCGGTCACCACGACGATCATCACGGTCAAAGCGATCACGACGCTCACGACGCTTCTCTGGTGGCGGTTCCTTCATCAAGAACTCACTACCAGCACGGGCCTGAGTAGCCAAAGCAGCAGCAATGTCTTCGAGCGGAGTGTCATGCTCTTCTGCGTAGGACTTGATCAGATTCCGGAAAATCGCAACCTGGGAATCTTCTAGCGATTCCGTAATCGAGTCTGCAAACTTTGCTTTACGGGACTCGTTGACCTCATCGACCGTAGGAAGATCCATTTCGATGAGCTCTGCGTTAGTAGCGCGCTCGATGGAACGCAGCATACGACGCTCGCGTGGGGTAACAAAGAGAATCGCCTCACCGCTACGTCCGGCACGGCCAGTACGTCCGATACGGTGAACATAAGACTCAGTGTCATTAGGAATGTCGTAGTTGAACACGTGAGTAATACGCTCAACATCTAGACCACGCGCTGCTACGTCTGTAGCCACAAGAATGTCTAGTCGACCATCTTTAAGCTGGTCCACAGTACGTTCACGCTGTGCCTGCGCGATGTCACCATTGATGGCAGCGGCAGAGAAACCACGAGCTCGCAGCTTCTCTGCGACCTCTTCAGTTTCGTGCTTTGTACGCACGAACATGATCATGGCTTCAAACTCTGTAACCTCAAGGATACGAGTCAAAGCATCTAGCTTGTTGCGGTGAGCAACGTTCAGGAATCGCTGCGTGATGTTGGTGTTGGTCCGGGTCTCGGACTTCACCTGAATCTCGCGAGGATCCTTCATGTACTGCTTGCTCAAACGGCGGATGCCATTAGGCATCGTTGCGGAGAACAGAGCAACCTGCTTGTCAGCAGGAGTGTCCTCAAGAATGCGCTCAATATCTTCCTGGAAGCCCATGCTGAGCATCTCATCTGCCTCGTCAAGAACGAGATAGTTCAGGTTGGAAATATCGAGTGATCCCTTTTCCAGGTGGTCAATAACACGACCTGGAGTACCCACGATAATCTGCGCACCACGACGGAGGCCTGACAGCTGAATACCATATGCTTGCCCACCGTAAATCGGTAGGACATGAATGTCACCGAGGTGGTCTGCAAATGATTGGAAAGAGTCAGCAACCTGAAGTGCAAGCTCACGAGTAGGAGCAAGGACCAGCGCCTGCGGGTGGCGCTTCTTCACATTGATACGGGAAAGGATCGGGAGGGCAAACGCAGCGGTCTTACCCGTACCCGTCTGTGCCAGACCCATCACATCGTGTCCCTCCATGAGGACTGGGATGGTCTGCGCTTGAATAGGCGACGGCGTTTCAAAGCCAACCTTGGCGACTGCCTTAAGGATTGCGTCTGGGAGGCCCAAAGCCTCAAAGCCATCGTTACTGTCACTGTCCGCTTCTTGTGCGGAGCCGGTGTCCTCAGAAGTGTTCGCAACCCTGGAGTCGTCTACATCGGCAATAACATCATCAAGTGTGATGCCGCCTTCGTCTACCTGCGAATTGTCCTGAGATTCCGACAAAATCTTCTCATCCGGCTCGTTAGCGCCGCCGGTGGCGTCATCGGTAATGCTCATTGCTCAGTTAAACTTACGCTACGCAGCACGATTTTCCTAGTTATACGCCCAAAGGTGATAACTATAGCCGATTTCGCCAGATGCGACCACTGTCACTTAAGTTCATAATTAGATAAATACCTCCCACAATCTTTGTCTTTTTTAAAAGTTTTCCTAACTTGAGGGGGGCTCTAACCAGCCCCGGCCACCTTCCTTTCCTTGCTCATAGCAGCCTCCTAGCCCCTTCACCTGGCCGAGCAATAAGGAAGGTAGGAGAGGGAAAGCTGCGCTGACAAGCAGCTTTTGCTATCTGTTCTGCGGTCTCGGTAACTTTGTCCGCGTCCACAAGGGAAATAACACTGCCACCGAATCCCCCACCAGTCATACGTGATCCGTAACACCCAGCTGCTTGGAACGCAGATTCCAGCTCCTCAGTGACTACTTCATACTGATCCCTGAGAGACTCATGCGACTCCTGCATCAAGCGGCGGAAAGCATCCATATCTTCTTCTTCAAGAGCGGCGGCAGCCTGCTGTGCGCGTAGAGTTTCCTCCACAACATGATTGACACGCCGGTATGCTTCCTCACCATTTAAACCGTTGTCTTCTGCCCACTGACGCGCCCGAGTAGGGGCATCACTAATATCGCGCAGTGTCTCGCCGGCACCGCCCAACGCGGCAGTCACGGTGTCGATCAGGCCACGTCTGGACGCATACTGTCCATCATTAAGCGTGTGTGGCGCGTTGGTATCTGCAATCAAAAGGGCTAGCCCTTTGGACGCTAAATCAAAGGGCACTGGCGTGGTTATCCCTGAACGGAAATCAATCACAAGCGCCTTGCCCTGCTGACCAAACAAACTAGAGCGCTGATCCAGGCCTCCGGTCGATGCCCCAACAACATCGTTCTCGGCCCTCACACAGGCGTCGACAAGCTGTGGCAACTCCTCATGACTAGGAGGCCTGCCGTTAGCGAGTTCAAACGCACCTACTGCGGTGGAACATTCCAAAGCCGCCGAAGAAGAAAGCCCCGAACCCAAGGGAACGTCGGAAACGATAGCTATGTCATATCCCTGAGTTTTGTGGATAACACCCGACTCGGTGCCAGCCCATATGGCGCCCACAACGTAACCGGCCCAATCGTTAGGGTTGAGTGGGCCTACTGCATCAACGCTGACAATTTTGGTGAATGTTTCTCCGTTTGGTGCCAAAGACACCAGGTTAAACATTCCGGTGGTGTTCGGAGACATCGCAACAGCAGTAAGCTGCTCCAGTGCGAAGGGGATAGAAATACCTCCCGCGTAATCCACATGGTCGCCAATCACGTTGACGCGCCCTGGCGCTCCCCATACTCCTGCAGGATCGTAGTGGTAATGCGTCCGGAACAATTGTCTTGCATCTTGAGCAATATGTTCCGGACTTCGAGTCTGGACCCAACGTAGCTCTGACATTTAATCCCAAACCTCTCTGAATCTTTCGGCGATTCGTTCTGGCGTGGTGTCGTTAATCCATACACCCTGACTCGACTCACTGCCAGCTAAAAATTTCATGCGGTGCGGGGACCGCATCAAAGAAAATAGTTGTAGATGCAAGCGGACTAAGCTGCGTTGACCGGGATCTACCGGCGCTTGATTCCACCCAGCGATATATGGAGTCTTTTCTACTCCATCAAAAAACCTGTCGATAGACTCGTACAACCGCTTAAGCAACACAGCTAGATCGTCACGTTCCACACTTGTTAGCTCAGTAAAATCAGCTACATGCCGGTTAGGCCACACCATAACCTCCACAGGCCATTGAGCTGCTGCAGGAACAAAAGCCGTGAAATATTCCGTTTCCGTGATAATCCGAGTCTGGGCCGCCCTTTCAGCGGAAAGAATTTCTGCGAAAAGCTCTTTGCCGGGGTTCTTACCGGCAAAATCACGTGCTTGTTCCGTTATTGCTGCAACACGCGGGCTCAAAAATGGATACGAATAAATTTGCCCATGGGGATGCTGCAGCGTCACGCCTATCTCTTCTCCCCTATTTTCAAAGGGGAAAACTTGTTTAACCGTCGGCAAAGCAGATAAAGCCGCTGTTCGATGTGCCCACACATCTATGACTGTCCGGATCCGTTTAACCGGTAAATCTTTGAATGATGTGTTCGCGTCCTCTGTAAAACAAACAACCTCACAACGCGCAAGCGCTGGTTTTCGTGGGAAAATATCGATCCCGTCAACGGAATACTCCCAGTCCTCCCCCACTTCGATATTCATAGAGAAAGAAGGAAACCTATTCTCAAAGACAACGACATCATAGGTAGGGGAAGGAATTTCTGTGGGATTTTCTCCCGGCAGCGAGGGGGCCAGCGGATTCTCATGAGCCGGAGGCATGAAAGTGCGATTCATCCGATGAGCTGCATATGCCACCCATTTTCCGGTCAAAGGATCCCGACGTATCTCAGACAAGGGCTGTGCCACGGGGAGGTCACGGGGATCGTGCAGAACCCGTTCGCCAGTGCGTACCTCGTGGTCATCGTAATAAATGATGTCGCGGCCGTCGGCAAGCTTGGACTCAATGATGTTCATTAATGACCACCGGGAAGAGCCGACTCATCTATTTTTGTTTCATCAATAACAATCGGACGCAGCTTCGCCCATAGGAAGAAAATAGCCCCGACAAGAAGCATGGCCAGACCTGACCATAAGTTGTCTTGGGAACTCTTTGCCACGCCAGTATCCGGGTTAATACCTGGGTCGAGAGCAAAGCTACATATGACGAGGATAAGCCCATAAAGGCCAATAAGAGCACCAATAACGTTACGGATATCAAAAGCTCCGGCGAGATGTTGACTCGTTGCCTTCGGCGTACGCGGAGTCGAAGTATTCTGTGACATTGAATTCTCCTTAAGCTATTTTGTTCGCAGCACTACGCGAAGACGACGTTGAGGGCAACAACAAGGACTAAACAGACTATTCCCAAAGGAACAGTACGGCGATACCATGGTTGGTTTTCTTCCGAATCATCCTGGAAGTGGTCCTTTGGAGTGACCGACTTTACAAATCCCACGAGCTCAGCGTCCGGTTTAGGCTGAGTAAAGGATGTGACGATAACGGATACGAGTATGTCCATCACAAAGGCGATGCCTGCTGCTACAAAGGCGGTTCCTTGACCCGGAAGATTGAAAAGTGTGGCGGTGGAATCGGTAAATGTAGCCAGATACCAATAGATGATTGCAGATGCCGTTCCTGCCACTAATCCCGACCAACCAGCGTGAGGAGTCATACGCTTCCAGAACATTCCCAATATAAAAGTGGCAAACAATGGGGCGTTAAAGAATCCGAAGAGGGTTTGTAGGTAGTCCATGATGTTGCCAAAGTTCTGTGCAAGAAGCGCAGTAAACACGGCAATCAATGTTGCTGCCACCGTGGCAAGCCGACCGAATTTGAGGTAGTAGTCGTCTTCTCTATCTTTAATCACATAGGTCTGCCAGATGTCATACGAGATAACAGTATTAAATGCAGAAATATTTGCTGCCATGCCTGCCATAAACGAGGCCAACAAACCTGCGATCGCAACGCCAAGAAGACCGTTAGGTAAGAGATCACGCATCAGGTACAAGATGGCGTCGTTAGGCTTACCCGCGGGAGTGTCTCCCATTAGTTCTGCAACTGTCACAGAAGCAACCATTCCGGGCAAGACCACTAGGAATGGGATAAACATCTTGGGGAAAGCTCCGATGATCGGAGTCTTGCGAGAAGCCGAAAGAGATTCTGATGCCATCGCGCGTTGCACTTCTACGAAGTTGGTCGTCCAATAGCCAAAGGAAAGAACGAAACCCAGACCAAACGTAATACCTAAAACTGAAATAATCGGATTGTGGAATCCTGAGATTTCTACACCGGGCCATGTATGGAAGTGTGTTTCCGCAGTAATCAGTCCTTTAAGGCCCTGCCAACCACCAACGCGATTCATCCCAATGATCGTGATCGGAAGAAGCATAGCCAAAATAACAAAGAACTGAAGAACCTCGTTATAAATTGCCGCAGATAGGCCTCCCAAAGTGATGTAGGACAGTACGATCACAGCTGCAAGCACAAGCGCTACCCATAACGGCCAGCCAAGTAATGCATTAACCACCTTTGCTAGTAAGAAGAGGTTTACGCCAGCGATCAGTAGCTGAGCAAGAGCAAACGACAACGCATTGACAAGGTGCGCAGCATCGCCAAAACGACGCCTCATAAACTCAGGGACAGAACGAACTTTTGAACCGTAGTAGAACGGCATCATCACAATGCCTAGGAACACCATCGCGGGAACAGCGCCGATCCAGAAGTAGTGCATGGTCTGGAATCCGTACTGGACACCGTTGGCAGACATACCAATAATCTCAACCGCTCCCAGGTTGGCGGAGACAAAAGCTAGACCTGTCACCCATGCCGGTAACCCCCGGCCAGAAAGGAAGAAATCGATGGAAGAGGAAACTCGAGCCTTTGCGGCCCAACCAATGCCTAGGACGAAAACGAAGTACATCGCTACGAGGGAGTAGTCGACCCAACTCGCGTCTAGTCTCAATGCGGATTCCATAATGGGTATCCTTTGTTCGTAGTAAATGAGGGAAGAATTTTATAAAGCTGAAATTCGCACCGAGCACTCAAAATGCTCATGCACGTCGATGGAATTAATACCTGTATTCAAAGCATTGGGCGGAGCCGTCATTGGTTCAATGGCAATTGCCCGATCTCGTCCGGGATAGGGCATCCCCCAGGCAGAATCAGGGGTAAACACTTGAAACCAGCGCACATTATCGCTGCATTCCATGACTACGCCACGCCCATCAACCGCAACGGTTGCGCGAACAGGACCACTGGATGCGTAATAGCAGTTATCCAAAAGGTGACCGGCAATGGGCACCCCGGTACCTAAAGGAAGCGATAGTGATGTACGTTCTCCAACAGGAAGATTGCGCTCTCCAAGCGGAAGTTCTTGATCCACGCCTAGGGTGAGCACTGCACGGTCTACTTCCTCCCCTAGCGGAGAAAGATATGTGTGCCATCCCCACCCAAATGGACCAGTTCCGAACGCTCTAAAATGCGCATGTAATCCATCATCTTTTAACAGATACTCTGCTTCTATCTCCACGGGCCAAGGCCAGCCTTGGCCCGTTCCAAGCGAAATTTTTAGCACTGCGCCGTCCTGCGAATGCTTCGCTATAGTCCATAATCGATTATGAACAAGCCCATGTATAGCGTTATTACGCGCCGGCTCAGTGAGCTCTAATTGATACCGTTGTCCCGCATAAACGAAAGCTCCGTCAGCTGTTCTGTTTGGCCACGGTGCTAAGACAACCCCGGAAGACAACGGAGGGTTATCACTATCGGAATAGGTCTCAGTAAGGGGCTTGTTGTCAAAAGACAAAGACTTAATCCCACCGCCAAAGGTGTTTATCTCTGCTTTATAACGACCCTGTGAAAAAGTAAGGACCTCGCAGCGGTCAGAACTACCTCCTGACATGAGGATCCCCCCTTTCGCTAAGCGACTGTTCTATCTCCAGAGTTACCGCCGGCGCAATCACCCGTCAATCACTTTTTTAGTTTTTCCCCCGAATAGGTTTTCCCCGTGTGATCCGTATGTCTTTCCTTTCATTTGTTTAAGCTTTGAGACCTTGTCAAGCATCGTTATTTGTGTTGTCACACGCCCTTCCATGTTCAGCAAGACCTTGTCATTACTCGATTACTTACCGCTGCCACGCTTCCGAGCCTAGGAGAGAGCGGAGAAAACAATATTCTTCACTCAAGGAAAATAAAAGCGAATACCCCCTATTCAAAATTAGAACAGGTGTGCTATCTTGCGAGTTATGATGTTCCCACACCTTAATAATGTTGCCCACATGAAACTCCCCCGCCTTCGTATGATCCCCGCATCGATTTCAACGTCTCGTTACTCCGCCGAACAGCGAGCAGTGCATATAAGGCATTCCCACCCCGAGACGCTAGCCGCCATCCGTAGCACTATCCGACACCCGCGGTCTCTAGCTCGATCATTACCTTCCTGGAGGCCGCCTTCGATCAAGGCCATCGGTGCCGGAGCAACCAAGGCCACCAGCCCCCTGGAAGAGAAAGAACTTAATATAGCAGTCACGCGTCACCGCGTAGGACCACGAGCACGCGACCTTTTGCAGAGCTATGGCGCACCAAAATCTCCTGCATATCTGGTTCAGGTACGTATTACCAACCCGCAGGGTTTTCTTGTTCCGCCCGAGGTTGCAGAGGGGTGGATTCGAGCCATTATCCCACCCGAATGCATTGCATGTGTGCATGAACTCACTGAAAAAGCAGCTCCCACTTTCCTATGGATCGTTGACGGCGACTTTCAACCGATGCTTTCTCCCGCCTCCATATTTCAAGGCGAGTCGAAAGCAGCGTAGATAGCTATTCCCCTGCAACTATTTGCTAGGAAAGGAAACGGTATCCCGATTAGTCGTCGGCAGCGTCGGAGTCGTCGAGATCAAATTCTTCATCGTCTTCTTCCGTAAAAATGTCATACACATCTACGCTGTCCGCTTCTTCGTCATCGAGTGGTACCAATTGTTCTTCCCAATCATCGGCTTGATCGGCAGCAAGGCTAAGAACGTCGAAAAGCTTGTCAAAGTCGGTGAATGTACCCAACTCGAGTATTTCGCTAGCTTCTTCAGTTAGTTCAGCAGCAACGTCGAAAAAGAGACGCTCGTGGTCTTCCTCGGACAAAGCATCTTCGCCATTCGGGCTCCACAGCTCTTCGATGGCTTGGTCTACGAGCTCATCAAAGCTCTCGCCGAAGGCAACGAATGTCACCATGGCTGTCGGCTCGCCGTCAACGACTTCAACAACCACCTGAAGCTCAGAATTTGCAGCGACTTCCGCATGAACCATGTGGGGGTTTTGAGGATTTTGGAAGAAGTCAAGGTCCTCAATACGCTCATCTGTTGCATCGAGCAGATCACGCAAAACAGTAACGATCTGATCGGTAGCAACATGCTCAGCCACAGTTTTTACGGCGTCCTTGACGGAAAAGACAACAGAGACAAGAGCCGCTTCAAAGTTCTCATCGTCCTCATCAACATCCGCTGCAGCAATATACACGTTGGCTGCTGGCATTAGCGGATCAATCTCAACGAACTGAATCTCCAGATCGGAGGTAATTGGTACAAACATGACGTCGTCATGTACTCGAGACTCCAAACCCTCTTTGTCTAGGGCCGCAGCAATATCCTCGAAAAAGCTCATGTATTGGTCCACCTTTCTGAACTTGCTCCAAGCCTAGCTAAAGAATTCCGCTGCAGCGACCAGAGCAGCTTCTCTCTCGTTTTTGTTGTGGTGTGGACACGAGGTACACATCCCTGCGATGGGAGAATGAAAGATCATGCAACAGGAACTTCTGTGGGCTACCAGATACTCTGGCTCTTCCTCTCCTAGCGAGCAGATCTGACTATCCACAATCTGTTCTATTCGCACAGCCGGGACAACAACTCCTGCCCCCTCGCTGAGTCCCGCTACTAATTCCGTAGCTATGGCCACCGCACGACGTGTTTCCAGTTCATCGTTTCCCACAGTCATAGCTGGTTGTATCAGACCGTCAGCAATCACCGCCCACAAAGGCGCCGGACGTAGCTCGGCGCGCTGACACAGCGTGTCGACGAGCGGAGCTACCGCTTTTCCTAGCGCTGCACCCGCCGCGCGATAACTTTCCGTACATGTCTGAGGGCGCCACCCATACCAATAGCCCGGTGCAAACTCCGGGTCATCACGGCGAAAAAGAATGCCACTATCTGGTTCCAAGTTCACCGCCATGCCTGTAGACACCATCATCATCACTGAAGGGGCCACTATGTCCCCCATCAATGTATAAAGCCATAGCTGCCCACAGTGCTTGGGTGTTGTAAGCGTAAAAATGTCTTTAGCTGCAGTTAATGCGTCACACACAGTGGATGGCGAGCATAATTCAGAAAACGTGATCTGGTGTTCTGTCGGAGTCACGGAAGGAATGAGCCTAGGGTGTTCGGCGCAGATTCGGTCAATCGCCCCCTCCACCTTCCTACTCACCGATGGCGTCACAGCGTTCCTCCTTCTATTTCCAACGGGCCCAAGCGCGTAGGACCTGTGTCCAAACCCAGAGCGTGCAAGAGATCAGGCCGGCCAGTTCCCCACTCGGTCATATCGTATCCGGACCATGCTTGCCGATAGTTCTGTTCCGGGTCATAGATCAGTCGGTTTTCTCGGTCAAAAACCATAGTGGCGCGCCCTGGTAAATGATCTCCGGCAAGACGGTACTGCGGCCATGTAGCTCCGGGGTCACCTTGATGTATGAAATTTCCCCACATCGTTTGCATGTGATCCCGTAGAGCCTCTATTTCTGCACGTGGGGTAAACACAGTAAGACCTGACATCCTTGAGGCGCTAGTATCCCCGAAAATAGATGTGAGCTCGCTCGAGTGCATGGCTCCCAACCCCAACCAGCGTAAAAGTGCCGGAGCGAAATCAAAACGATACATCCACGTAGCGGCCACCTGTTGATGTGTCTCTGCTACCCGCAGGCTGGGCGCCCAGAAGACGCCGTCGGCAAGCAAACGAGCAAAGTCACTGCGGCGTGCCCCGTAATCGTATGCAGCAAGGACTGCATCGGCACCTTGAGGATCGAAAACGCGTAGGAAGCGGTCAGCTGCTCGGGCGCGTGCCGTCGACCGCAGATAGAAACCTTTAGCAAAAGAGGTTTCGTCCACATTCGTTCCGACGATCAAAGGAACTTTATGTTGTTGCCCTGAAGCAAAAACGTCCAGAGGGTGTGCAAACAACGTAGTTCCGTCGACAGTGGGCGCGTAACAAGAATTGAGATAAAAAAGCTCCCTCGTTCGCCACATCATGGATTGCCCGGCGCGCACGATGTCGGCGACTGGTCGCTGTCGCAGGCTAGCGAGGGTCTTTTCCCCTCCTAGTCGCGAAGCAAGTTCGTTTGCCCATAGGACGGACTGGGCGCGTGAATGTATGGCGGCGATAGGAGGAGATTGTGCGATTACTCGGTGAAAGAGTCCAGCTGCCGACGGCACACACATGAGGGTCAGCGCTGCTGCTCCGCCTGCGGATTCCCCCATAAGCGTGATGTTGTTGGGGTCGCCGCCAAAGCGTTCGATGTTGTGGCGGATCCATTTCAGGGCAAGGAGCTGGTCCAATATTGCGGGGTTGGCAACGCAATCGTCTCCTAGCGACCGCATATCGAGGTATCCCAAAGCACCTAAGCGAAAATTGATGGATACATAGACAACGTTCATGGATTGGACGAGGACGTGTCCTCTTAGAAGTTGTTCGTGGGAGGACCCTACGATGAACGATCCGCCGTGCAGGTAGACAACTACGGGGAGCACCTGTGGAGAGTCAGGACGAACGATATCGAGGTTGAGGCAATCTTCGTCGCCTCGAATTTTATCCGAGGGACCGTACGTTGGTTGCGGAGCGACGTTGCCATAAGCCACACATTCGCGTTCCCCTGTCCACGAGTCCATTGGTCGAGGTGCACGGAATCTTTCGGCTTTTCCGTAAGGCACACCGCGCCATGTCAACACGCCCGTCCCTTCTTCCACACCGATGGTTGTTGTTCCCATAATCGTTCCGGAGGAAACATCGACTCGGAGACGCTGGGCGCTGGCTGCACTCATATGTTCTACAGTAGGGGACATGGTTAATCACGTCGACCGCGATACAAAACTGTGTATTTCCCTCGCTGCGCGTCCGTCTCACCACGGTGTGCGATTCCACAACTGGCTTTATGAGCGGTTGGGGCTGAACTTTGTGTACAAGGCGATAGCTCCTTTGGATATTACTGCTGCTGTGGCCGGTATCCGGGGTCTTGATATTCGTGGGGCGGGTGTATCTATGCCGTATAAGCAAGATGTCATTCCGCTTATTGATTCTCTCCACCCATCCGCCGAGCGCATCAATGCAGTTAATACCATCGTCAACGACAACGGGGTTCTTACCGGCTATAACACCGACTATGTGGCGGTCGCGTCATTGCTGCGTTCGCACGAAGTCTCTCCTAGTTTGTCGGTAGCTGTCCGAGGCTCTGGCGGTATGGCTAATGCTGTTGTTGCTGCTCTTGCTGATCATGGCATGGTGGGTACCGTAGTCGCGCGTAACCCTGTCACTGGCGAGGCTCTCGCTCAGCAATACGGATGGAGCTATGCCGAAAGTGTTCCGCACGATAGCGAGATGCTAGTTAATGTGACACCGCTGGGGATGACGGGCGACGACCACGATGTACAAGCTTTCACTGATGAGGAAATCAGTGCCGCCTCCCTTATTTTTGATGTCGTTGCCTATCCGGTTGAGACCCCTCTAGTGCTCGCTGCACAGCGACTAGGAAAGCAAGTAATCAACGGCGGCGAGGTGGTCGCGCTTCAGGCTGCCGAACAGTTCGCTCTATACACGGGAATCCAGCCGAGTTTGGCAGAAGTTGAAGAGGCCGAACGGTACGCACAGTCGCCTGCCTGATGGTGTTTGCAAGCGACGTACTTTCAGGCCATACGTAGCCACTCTCATGTGCAGGTAACGGTTTCTGTCCCAATTGTGGCTATATCGTGACCTAGTTTTTGGAACATCTCGCTGCGCTGGTCGTTAAAAACAATGAATACTTAATCCGTATTTCGCCCATATATTGTAAGGATTGGAATCAATGGGAATTGTGAACAAAGCCATTACTTCTGTCACCGATAAGGTGCTGTTCAGAGGTAAGGATAGCGACCAGCCGATCACTGATACTTATGGCTCCGATCCCCAAGCCTTGGCCAGCGAAGCCGGCCCCGCAGGACGCGTCCTCATTAAGACCCTCGACAAAGCGGTGCACTTACAGTCCTCGGCTATTACTGGCTATGTAGATTGGCTGCGCTCACGTAACCCTGAGGCAAGTCCCCAAGAGATTCAGCGTCTCATGGATAAGCACTTCATGAGGCTCGCGACTGGCACTGGGGCCGGTGCGGGAACCGCAGCCGCTGTTCCGGGCATTGGTTTTATCACTGGAGCGGTGGCAGTGAGTGCGGAATCGCTCGTTTTCCTCGACGCAGCTGCTTTTTACACTGTGGCATCCGCATACTTGCGCGGCGGCGATATCCGCGATCCTGAACGTCGAAAAGCTCTTATCCTCGTAGCGATCCTGGGCTCTTCAGGTTCTGCCCTTGCCGACGCCTCCATCAATGCCGGTAACTCCGTCGCCGCAATCTCGCGCTTATCGGTTCGCAACCTGGGAGAAGTGAACAATCAACTTCTGCGCATGGCTCTTAACCAGGTATCCAAACGGCTCAGGACAGCATGGATCGGAAAGATCATGCCCATGGGTGTAGGAGCGGTACTTGGCACCGTGGCTAATCGCAAACTTGCTTCCAAAGTGGTAAATAACACCAATGAGTCTCTGGGACCGCTCCCCGCGACTTTTAGCTCACCTGCTCCGAGCAAAGATTCAGTTCCAGAACCCACAGAAATTGCAGCTGCGGCGTTGAAGGACTAGCGCACAAAGGACCCACGCCTATGACGCCCAACGTTGGCCGCACTCTCCTAGCCACGTTGTGGCGTCAACCCGTCGTTGTGGTCGCGGCGAGCCTTTCGACGGTGTTTACTACGCTTTTCGACGCCACCATCCCCCTCCTAGCCGGCTCTGCAGTCGATGCAGCTACGGGCTCCGCAGGACACTCTGTGTCTGCGGTCGTATGGATTTTGGTTGCTGTGGCGTTATCTCGGTACGTATTCCAATTCGGCCGCCGTTATTTTGCGGGTGTTCTGTCCAATGCTGTCCAGCACGGTCTCCGCATCGATGTGCTGCGCTCGCTTCAGCTTCTCGACGGCCCCCGTCAAGACCAACTCATCACCGGGCAAGTGGTTTCTCGATCCATCTCGGACCTCAACCTGGTGCAAGCCATGGTGGCCATGTTTCCCATTCTCCTTGGCCACTTCCTCAAGATTGCTCTTACCATAATCATCCTGGCGTGGATTAACCCGTGGCTGATGCTTATCGCTGTGGTATCCATTCCTCCACTGATTTGGTTGTCGCTTCGCTCCCGCTCCACGCTTTTTGCCGCGACCTGGTCAGCACAACAATCGATGGCAAACTTGGCCACGCACATAGAAGAAACTGTCACGGGTGTTCGCGTGGTCAAAGCCTTTGCACAAGAAGACCGCGAAGTCGCCACCTTAGATGCGCTGAGTAGGAGGGTTTATTCCGAGCAAATGCGCTCTGCCCGCCTCACTGCTCGCTTTAAACCTCTCGTCCAACAGCTCCCCAACATCGCGCTAGTACTAGGCATTGGTCTCGGCGGTTTCCTCGCGTTGCGTGGTCACATCACTATCGGATCTTTTCTCGCGTTCAGCGCTTATCTGACGTCCATGACCGCAGTCGTGTCCATGCTTGCAGGAATGGTGATCCAGGTCCAACTTGGACTTAGCTCTTTTGACAGAGTGATGGACGTTATTAATTTAAAGCCGGAAGTCGCGGAGCCGGATCACCCCGTTGCTGTCCCCGAGGGACCCTTAGGGATAGAGTGCGAGTCCATTAGTTTTGATGGGATTCTCAAAGATTTTTCCTTGTCTGTGGCTGCCGGAGAAACGGTGTCTTTAGTCGGTCCCCCGGGGTCCGGTAAAACGATGCTTGTCCAGTTACTCACAGGTTTCTATAGGCCCGCCGTCGGATCTCTGCGAGTAGGAGGGGTGGATTATTCTTCCATTTCCCGTTCAGACCTCCGCGCCGCCATAGGCTGCGTCTTTGACGAACCTTTCCTCTATTCTGCAACCATCCGCGAGAACATCGACATGGGACGTGGGTTAAGCGATGCGGACATCTTCCAAGCAATTCGATGGTCTCAGGCGGAAGATTTCATTTCCGCGCTCCCCCAAGGCATTGACCAGGTTGTCGGCGAACGAGGCCTGACGCTATCAGGTGGGCAACGACAGCGCATTGCGATAGCCCGCGCCTTGGCCACCCGCCCACGCGTGCTCATTCTCGACGACGCCACGTCGGCCATCGACGCTTCTACAGAACGCGCAGTCTTCCAGGCCATCCGCACAGAACTACCCGACACCACCATTATTACGGTGGCGCATCGCCATTCCACTCTGTCTTTTTCTGATCGCATCGCACTCGTGGAAGATGGCCGGGTTACGCGCGTAGGAGATGGGGAGGACATGCGCGAGGATCCGCAGTTTGCGCATTTGATGGATCTCTCCCCTCCTACGGACGAAAGCGGCGAGGAGGGTAGTGTTCCCTTTGATTCCGGCGCTGAGCCTCACTGGGATTCATTGTGGCCGGTCCCCGCGGCAGAGACAGATGCACGTTTGACGATGAGCTCCTCGGCTATTCGCGCTGCTGCTTCCTCAGCAGGGGCTAAGCCAGGAGGCAGAGGGGGCCGATCTGCTGCAGCATCTATGCCAGCGACCCCGGAGCTGCTTGCTCGAGTTGATGCGTTGCCGCGGGCGTCGGAAAGCCCCGGTCCCCCTCCTACGGAAGAACTAAGCGAGGTGTCTGCACATCACCTTTTTGGATCGGTGCAGATGCTCATCCTCCTTGTTATTGGGCTTTATGTCGTCGGGGTTGCCGCGGGCCTTGCTATTCCGACGCTGGTGCGCCGAGCTATCGACGATGGCGTGACCCAGGGTAATGCGAGCGTGCTCTGGGACATCATCGCAATTGGTCTCACGGTCGTCGTTATTGCGTGGGGTGCAGATAGAGCCACCACGATTCTTACCGCACGTACGGGAGAACGGCTTCTGTACCACCTCAGGGTCCGCTCCTACGCACACCTGCAAAAACTGGGGATGGATTACTACGAGACCACGATGTCGGGAACCATCATGACGAGGATGACCACCGACATCGACGCGCTCAATTCTTTCCTACAGACTAGTTTGGCGCAGACTGTCGTCTCGCTGACCACGCTGATAGGGATCCTCGTGTTACTGGGATTCACCAACGTCACGCTCTTTCTTATCGCGTTAGTAGGAGTGCCGGTGGTGGCCGTCGCCACGTTCTTCTTCCGACGCATCTCGTCACGCCTCTACACCAGGGCACGCGAGGAAATCAGCAGCGTCAACGCCATGTTCCAGGAAGCCATGAACGGCCTCAAAGCGTCCCAGATGGCAGGCATGGAGGAATACACCATTGCGTGCTTTGCCCGTCGTGCAGCAGCGTATCGACGCACCCGCGTCCAGGCGCAAGCTGCCGTCGCCGTCTATTTTCCTGGCATCAATGCGGTCAGCGAACTCTTACAGGCAACCGTTCTTGCGGTAGGTACGCAGCTTGTTGTGAGTGGACAGATCAAGGCTGGAGTACTTGTTGCCTTCCTGCTCTACCTGGACAGGCTTTATACACCTATCCAGCACTTGTCACAGGTCTTTGATTCTTATCAGCAGGCCCAAGTTGGTTTTCGTCGTATCTCCTCCCTCCTAGCGACACAACCATCTGTGTCGCTAGGAGGGGATCAGCGCGTCGCGGCGGCGGGGCCGATCGAGTTCTCTGATGTCTCTTTCTCCTACTCGCCAGATACTGAGGTCATACGTAATTTTCATGCTCGCTTTGAGCCAGGAAGCACAGTCGCTGTGGTCGGGCCGACCGGAGCAGGTAAATCCACAGCCATCAAATTAGTGGAACGGTTTTATGATCCCACCCGGGGATCCGTCTCTTCCTCGGGGACTGATCTGCGGGAACTTCCGCTTGCCCAATGGCGGCAACGAGTGGGCTTTGTTCCCCAAGAAGCGCATCTCTTTACAGGAACAGTGGCCGATAACATCGCATACGGGCGTCCCGACGCATCACAACAAGAGATCACCGACGCGGCACGACGGGTGGGAGCACTCACCGCAATTGCCGCCATCACGGGAGGTTTCCACGCGCGCGTAGGAGAACGAGGGCGAGGTTTGTCCTCTGGACAACGTCAGCTCATCGCACTGGCACGCGCAGAGATGATCGAGCCTGACGTCTTGCTCCTCGACGAAGCAACCGCAACGTTAGATCCGGCGTCGGAGGCAACGATCCTGAAAGCGTCGGAACGCCTTACTCGCAACCGAACCTCCATCGTCATCGCGCACCGCCTTGCGACGGCAGCAAAGGCCGACCAGATATTAGTTGTTGACAAGGGCACAATTGTGGAGAAAGGAACCCACGAAGAACTCCGCACGTTTGGGGGTATTTACTCCCGAATGTGGGCGCATGGCGAAGGAGAATTGCGCAGTTAGAGGCCTTTATGCGGTGAACTTTCCAGCAGTTTCCTCCTAAGAACGAAAAACTTTCCTGTGGATTTCGTCGTTGGGGGGAGAAACCGGTTAGCCTATATAAAAGCTATTACAGTGTGAATAGACGTAAGTAATCTCACAAAGAAATGAGGCGAGCACCTGCAGTGAGCAGCGCTAGTACTTTCGGCCAGAATGATTGGCTGGTAGACGAGATGTTCCAGCAGTTCCAGAAGGATCCGCAGTCCGTAGATAAGGAATGGCGCGAACTTTTTGAAGAGCAGGGTGCACCCAAGAAATCGGGCACTCCCACAGAGAACACGTCCACTCAGCCCACCCCTTCGGCGAAGAAATCCGCCGAAGTCGCAGCTAAGAGCGAGAATAAACCAGCTCAGGCGGCTGCTAAAGACCCTAAGCCCGAGAAAAAAGTGAAGAAAACTCAACCTTCCCCCTTGGAGCGCACAGGTGAGATGCCCCAAGCCGGCGAACAAACGCTAAAAGGCATCTACAAGGCTATTGCCAAAAACATGGATGAGTCGCTCGAGGTTCCCACGGCAACCTCGGTTCGCGATATGCCTGTCAAGCTCATGTTTGAAAACCGGGCAATCATTAATGAGCACCTCAAGCGCACCAAGGGCGGAAAGGTCTCGTTCACACACATCATCGGTTATGCGGTGGTCAAGGCGACCATGGCTCATCCCGATATGAACAACTACTACTCAGTTGTTGATGGCAAGCCCACGCTGCATACGCCTGAACACATCAATATGGGTCTCGCCATCGATGTGCAGCAAAAGAATGGCACGCGTGCACTCGTCGTAGCAGCTATCAAGGAGGCAGAGAAGCTCTCCTTCTCTGAGTTCGTCGCCAAATATGAGGACATCGTCGCACGCTCTCGTGTGGGCAAGCTCACCATGGATGATTACTCCGGTGTGACGATCTCCCTGACTAACCCCGGTGGAATTGGTACCCGCCACTCTGTGCCTCGTCTCACGCAAGGACAGGGCGCGATCATCGGCGTTGGCTCAATGGACTACCCAGCAGAGTTTGCGGGAGCTTCCCAAGATCGCCTCGCCGAGCTTGGTGTGGGCAAGCTCGTGACTATTACATCCACGTACGATCACCGCATCATCCAGGGCGCTGAGTCCGGTGAATTCCTCCGTACGCTAAGCCAGCTATTTATCGACGATGCATTCTGGGACAGCATTTTTGAGTCCGTAGGCATCCCCTACTCCCCTATGCGCTGGGCTCAGGATCTCCCCAACACCGGCGTGGACAAGAACACCCGCGTTATGCAGCTTATCGAGGCATACCGTTCCCGCGGTCACCTCATCGCAGACACGAACCCACTGCGTTGGCACCAGCCGGGTATGCCAGTACCAGATCACCGCGATCTAGATATTGCTACCCACGGACTCACGTTGTGGGACCTCGACCGCACATTCAATGTTGGCGGTTTCGGCGGCAAGGAAAGCATGACGCTGCGTGAGGTGCTCAGCAAGCTACACGCCGCATACACGCTCAAAGTTGGGTCCGAGTACACCCATATCCTTGATCGCGACGAGCGCCTCTGGCTCCAGGATCGCATCGAAGCCGGCATGCCTAAGTTCACCCAGCCGGAGCAGAAATACATATTGCAGCAGCTCAATGCTGCACAGGCCTTTGAGGATTTCCTACAAACCAAGTACGTCGGACAAAAGCGCTTCTCCCTCGAAGGTGCAGAAGCTCTTATCCCGCTCATGGACTCCTCTATCGACACCGCTGCGGGCCAGGGCCTGGACGAAGTCGTTATTGGCATGCCACACCGTGGCCGCCTCAACGTCCTCGTCAACGTAGTTGGAAAGCCGCTCGCGACTGTCTTCACCGAATTCGAAGGGCACATCGAGCCTAAGGCTGCCGGTGGTTCCGGTGACGTCAAATACCACCTTGGGGCAGAGGGCAACCACATCCAGATGTTTGGCGACAACGAGATCAAGGTCTCGCTTGCAGCCAACCCTTCACACCTTGAAGCCGTCGATCCGGTTTTGGAAGGAATCGCCCGCGCCAAGCAAGACATCCTAGACAAGGGCAAGGACGGATATTCCGTCATGCCCATGATGCTCCACGGTGATGCAGCTTTTGCAGGCCTTGGCATTGTTCAGGAAACCTTGAACCTCGCACAACTGCGCGGTTACACCGTCGGCGGCACCGTTCACATCGTTGTGAACAACCAGATCGGTTTCACCACCACGCCAGATTCCGCACGTTCCAGCCACTACGCCACGGACTTGGCTAAAGCCTATGGCTGCCCCGTCTTCCACGTTAACGGCGACGACCCCGAGGCAGTCGTCTGGGTGGGCAAGCTGGCTACCGAATACCGTCGCGAGTTTGGCAAAGACGTCTTCATCGACATGATCTCCTACCGCCGGCGCGGACACAACGAGGCCGACGACCCATCGATGACGCAGCCAGAGATGTACAAGCTTATCGACGCTCGCAAGACCGTCCGTGAGCAGTACAAGGAAAATCTTCTTGGCCGCGGCGAACTCACCGCCGAGGACGCAGAAAAGGTCCAGCGTGACTTCCACGACCAGATGGAATCCATTTTCAACGATGTCAAAGAATCTGAGAAGAAGCCCTTTGAGGCACAGGCGGGTATTACCTCTTCTCAGCAGGTTCCCCACGGCTTGGAAACCAATATCTCGCGCGAAGACCTCGTGGAGATCGCGCAGGCCTACGCCACCGCGCCAGAGGGCTTTGAGTTCCACCCGCGCGTGGCACCAGTAGCCCAAAAGCGCCTGGACTCTGCGCACAACGGTGGAATCGACTGGGGTTGGGCAGAGCTCATCGCCTTCGGTTCCCTCGCCGCCGGCGGAAAATTTGTGCGGTTGACAGGTGAGGATTCCCGACGTGGCACCTTCACCCAGCGTCACGCAGTGGTCTCCGACCCCCGCAACGGCACAGAATTCAACGGGCTCAATGAGCTAGCTGAGCGTAAGGGTAACGGCGGCAAGTTCCTCGTCTATAACTCCGCCCTCACCGAATTCGCAGGTATGGGCTTTGAGTATGGCTACTCCGTAGGAAACGGCGAAGCAGTAGTCGCCTGGGAAGCGCAATTCGGCGATTTTGCTAACGGTGCACAGACCATCATCGATGAGTACGTCTCCTCAGGTGAGGCAAAGTGGGGTCAAACATCCTCATTGATCCTCCTACTCCCGCACGGTTACGAGGGCCAAGGTCCAGATCACTCTTCTGCGCGAATCGAACGCTATCTGCAGCTCAGCGCCGAAGGAACCATGACCGTAGCCCAGCCGACTACCCCGGCTAACTATTTCCACCTCCTGCGTCGCCACGCACTTGGCGGACTTAAGCGTCCTTTGATCGTGTTCAGCCCCAAGTCCATGCTTCGTATGAAGGCCGCTACCTCTGATGTCTCCGATTTCACCGAGGTAAAGAAATTCCAGTCAGTGATCAACGACCCACGGTTTACCGATGGCAACCTTGATCCATCCAAGGTCAAGAAGATCATGCTGGTGTCCGGCAAGCTCTACTACGACCTGGACAAGCGCGCTGAAAAGGACAAGCGCGAAGACGTGGCAATCGTCCGCATCGAAATGCTGCACCCGATTCCGTTCAACCGTCTCCGCGACGCATTCAACTACTACCCGAATGCCGAAGAAATCCGCTTCTGCCAGGACGAGCCCGCGAACCAGGGACCGTGGCCATTCCTTCACGAGCATCTTCCTGAGCTCATCCCAGGCATGCCCCCAATGAAGCGAGTCTCCCGTCGCGCTCAGGCATCAACGGCAACTGGATTGAACAAAGTCCATGCAGTTGAGCAAAGCCAGCTTCTCGACGAAGCATTCGCCGACTAGCTGCAAAACACAATAAGGGGTGAGGTACAACGTTGTACCTCACCCCTTATGTTTGTTTTTGGTCTAAAGCTTGGCGTCTTTGAGGAATTTTTCCACTGGCGCTGAAGCACTCATGCTTTGTTCTGCTTCCTCGACAAGCTTTTGTAATTTGCTCGTAGACAGCGAACCCGAAACTAGATTCAAAATGTTACGGTTGTCCCTCGTAAACACTGGTTCGCGGTACACCGGGACAAGATTCTGAGGAAGCTCTAGGGTTTCACTCTCGCAACCAATCGTGTTACTAGGATCGGTGGCATTCACATTATTTCCTAGCGACGCCATCATTTCCGAGTACACAGTTTCTCGCCACTGATCTGCAGTGGCGGCCGCTTTGTCTTTGACGTATTCGTTGGAAAGCTCCCGTGCCCGATGCGAATTAGCTAAGGTAAGAATCTTTCCAGTACAGCTAATATACAAATCCGCTTCCCCCTGTGAAATCGACCTAAGCGGATCCGTCTGAGAAGTAGTCGCTGATACCCTAATCACAGCTTCTCGTCCAGCATGCTGAAGCGCCTGACTATAAGCTTCCCCCAGCACTACTTGTTCCCAAGAGCCAGGATCGACGGCAATCACTATCACTTTATGCTGGTCCGGTATAGGATCTGCGGTCGGTTCAAAACGGGCGCATCCGGTTAAGGCGATAACACCCACCAGTAGCGATCCAATTAATGCTGCTCGACGGCTCATATCTGTTCAGGGTGCCTTTCATCCACGTGACTAGGAAAGGGGGCTTTGGGAGAGTTTAGCTTGCTTTAGTAAATATCCCAGCCCCACCCCTCTCCTAGTCACAAGAAGCGTAGAGCACCCTTGAAGTTGTCGACTTCGTTTAAGCACGTAGACTGGTAAACCATGAGTCAAGTGACACGAGTGTACGCCGGCCGCCTCGCCGGAATGGTAGTGCGCGGACCAGACACAGATGTTATTGGTCGAGTCCGTGACGTGGTCGTTAATGTTCGTCCTAGCGGCCAGATGTCACGAGTCCTGGGACTTGTGGTGGAAATGATGAATAATCGAAGAATCTTTCTGCCCATGCTGCGCGTCGCGGCTATCGAGCCTCAAGAGATCAATCTTGTTTCTGGTTCGGTTTCACTGCGTGGCTATAAGCCTCGGCATGGTGAAGTAGCGGTGGTTGGTGACATCATCGGCTCCAAAATCCATGTTGACGATCCCGAGCTTGATCAATTACATGGGCGCCCTGTTGAAGTCGCCGACGTAGAGTTAGAACGCACACGAACGCGTGACTGGGCTATCTCGCGTGTCGCGGTGATTGGAGAGCGTCCTAAGTTTGGCCGCCGACCTGATCTGTTTACCGTCCCGTGGTCCCACGTACACGGCATCTCCGCTGCCGGTGTTGGTCTTTCCGATGCCGCGGCCGAGCTCATAGCGGGCTTTGAGGACATGCGCCCTGCGGACGTCGCCACGGTGCTTTATAAGCTCCCCGAGCGCCAGCGTGTCACTGTGGCTAGTGAGCTTGACGACGATCGCCTCGCCGACGTGCTCCAAGAAATGTCGGAAGATCGACAAGCCGAGCTAATTGAGACCCTAGACATCGAACGTGCCGCAGACGTTCTTGAGGAGATGGATCCTGACGACGCCGCAGACCTCCTAGGCGAACTCCCCGATGACAAGGCCGATGTGCTCCTGGAACTCATGGATCCAGAAGAATCTGCTCCAGTTCGCCGACTCATGAGTTTTAGTCCCGACACTGTGGGCGCTCTTATGACTCCCGAGCCGCTGATTCTTGCTCCCCAAACGACAGTCGCCGAAGCTCTCGCTCTTGCACGGAACCCCGATCTTCCGACGTCCTTGGCATCCTTGGTGTTCGTCGTCCGCCCTCCTACTGCCACGCCCACCGGAAAATATCTAGGGTGCGTGCACTTGCAAAAACTCTTAAGAGAACCCCCCAGCGCCCTGATCTCCGGCATCCTCGATCCGGATCTCCCGCCACTCTACGCCAGCGATTCGCAGGAAACTGCCGCACGCTACTTCGCCACATATAACTTGGTGTGCGGCCCGGTGGTTGATGACGAAAACCACCTCCTAGGCGCAGTGGCCGTCGATGACCTTCTCGACCACCTCCTACCGGATGACTGGCGAGAAACCGGTATCCGTCCCGTAGCACCAAGCTCTAAGGAGGGCTAGCACATGGCAGAATACAATCGGTCTGACCTTGACACGCCCTTTTTAAAGAAGCGCCGCAGATTCTTCAAACTTGATGACGACACCGTCGGTGCGTACGCCGAAAAAGTCGCACGGTTCTTCGGAACCGGCACCTATCTCATGTGGCAAACCATCTTCGTTGCTGTCTGGGTGGTGCTCAACTGCGGAGTCTTTGTCTGGCAATGGGACCCATATCCCTTCATCTTGCTCAATCTCGCGTTTTCTACGCAGGCTGCGTATGCGGCCCCACTCATCCTCCTAGCGCAGAATCGGCAAGAAGATAGGGACCGCGTGTCGTTGAACGAAGATCGTCGGCGAGCTTTCGAAACAAAAGCCGATACCGAGTTCATCACACGAGAGCTTGCGGGCTTGCGTCTAGCAGTTGGCGACATGGTCTCCCGCGATTATTTAAGACACGAGCTTGAAGATCTTCACAACATGCTCGAACGCCTTGAAGCAAAGCTTGACGACGAAGCCGCCTCCCGCATCGCTCTCATCCACGAGCTCAACGACACCGGCCACGAGGAAATATCTGATCCTACTCAAGGCGATCTCTACGACGACGAGAAGAACGACTACAAATAAAAACAATGACTACTCAACATAACCTTTCTGAATCCGCCGTGCGCGCAGCCCTCGCACGTGTCGAAGACCCCGAGATTGGTCGTCCCATCACTGAGATCGGAATGGTGAAATCCATTGCAATCAACGGGAACGACGTACATGTCGAGATTTATCTGACCATCGCCGCTTGCCCGATGAAAAACACTCTCACTGAAAATACTCGCGCTGTTCTTGAGGAGCTTCGGGGAGTAGGAGAGGTGAGTGTCAGCACCGACGTCATGTCCGACGACCAACGCCGGGAACTTCGCCAAACGCTGCGCGGCAGCACCGAAGAACCTGTCATTCCCTTCGCACAACCGGACTCGACTACCCGAGTCTTCGCAGTGGCGTCCGGCAAGGGCGGCGTAGGAAAGTCGTCTATGACGGTGAACCTTGCCACGGCTTTGGCGTCGAAAGGCTTAAAAGTAGGTGTTCTCGACGCAGACATCTACGGTCATTCTGTCCCCGGCATGATGGGCTCTGAAGACCGTCCGCATGCTGTGGACGACATGATCATGCCGCCACAGGCTCATGGAGTGAAGCTGATTTCGATTGCCCACTTCGTGGAAGGAAACGCCCCAGTGGTTTGGCGTGGCCCTATGCTGCATCGTGCGATACAGCAGTTCCTAGCAGATGTTTTCTGGGGCGATCTGGACATTCTCCTACTCGATCTCCCCCCAGGAACAGGTGATATCGCCATCTCGGTGGCCCAACTCGTTCCTAACGCCGAGCTTCTCGTCGTCACCACACCGCAGGCGGCTGCGGCGGAGGTGGCTGAACGTGCTGGGTCGATAAGTATCCAGACGCATCAGCGTATCGCTGGAGTCATCGAGAATATGTCTGCCATGGTGCTTCCCGACGGCACTGTCATGGATGTATTCGGTAGTGGCGGCGGCGAAGCAATGGCCGAACGACTGCGGACGCTCACTGGCGCAACCGTCCCTCTCCTAGGCAGCGTGCCCCTCGATCCCCGACTACGCGAAGGTGGAGACGCAGGAGTGCCTCTTGCTCTGGGAGACCCAGAATCTCCCGCTGGGCAAGCGATTCATGCGATCGCAGACAAACTCGTGGTCCGAAGGGAATCCCTTGCCGGCAAGTCCCTTGGCTTAGGAGTCACTAGGAAGGGTTAAGTAATATCGTCCCAGCTAAAGCCCTGCTTTGGCTGGGCTTTTTGTGTTTCTGATGGCGGCGGAGTTTGAGGCTTTTCGACGCCCCCCTGCTTCTCGCGGTACGCCTGTCCTGCAGTGCCATCTTCCATGATTTTTTTCGGGTCAAAGGTGTCCATGAATTCCTGGTCGCCGTCGAAAAGCGCTTTTGTCAAAGCGGCTTTAGGTCCCATGCGCTGGATAGAAGCCAATTTGTTAATCGGCTCCCGAAGCTCTTCAAAGTCAGCGCCAAAATCTCCGTTGAGCTCGGCTTTGGCGTTGTTGATCGCCTTCTTTGCCGCATAGGCAGCGGCGCGAACATCTTCGATGACTTTGGGAAGACGCTCGGGCCCAATGATGATGAGGCCCAGCACTAGGAGAGTGATGATCTCGGGCCAACCGATGGAAGAAAACACACTTATACCTTAGCGGGAGTTGGGCTCATCAAGGTGTTTCAGTGCGGCCATTCGAGCGTTGCGCAGATTCTGGCTTGTTTTCCTAATGTTTCGGGCCATACCGTCAATCTTGTCGAGGAAGGTTTGTGGGGTAACCACCATGTCCTCTGCGTTGGGCCCTTCCGGGCAGGAGTGAGCTATGCCCTGCAACTTGGCTAGGAGATCAGAGGAAGCACGCATTTCTGAATGCGTGGAACCGCGGAGTCGGTCAGCAGCACGACGCTGCCGATCTACCTCATCGCGGCATTCTTTGCAATGCACGAGATGTATTTTTGCGCGATGGGCTGCGACGCTGCTGAGTTCATCGTCGACAAGCGCGGCTACGGCTTCCGGGTTAAGATGCTCAACCGAGGCAAAGTGCCGAATCTTTTCGACCCTACTGTTGCGGTGTTCATGGTTCACTCTTTCCACCTCCGCCTCGTACTCTACCGTTGTTTTTAGTGAGACATCGGTAGGAGGAGTTGGGCTTCCTCATTAGTCGCCGCCGCAGCCTCTAAACTCGCACGCAGTTGGGAACGACCGCGGTGAATCCGTGAGCGAACCGTGCCCATTTTCACGCCTAAGGTATCCGCGATTTCGTCGTAACTCATGCCCACGACGTCACACAAAACCACTGCGACGCGGAAGTCCGGGCCAAGATCATCGAGAGCTTTTTGCAGCGCTGGGTCCAGGTTGGAGATGTTATAGGCCTGCTCGGGAGTCATGTCGGTGCCAGGCACGCGCTCGTAATCGTCAGGCAGAGCCTCCATCCGAATCTTGGAGCGATGCCGGACCATGTCTAGGAATAAGTTGGTGGTGATCCGGTGCAGCCATCCCTCAAAGGTGCCTGGTTGGTAATTTTTCAGCGAGCGAAAGACACGCATAAAGGTTTCTTGTGTCAGATCTTCTGCGTCGTGCTGGTTACCGGAGAGTCGAAACGCTAAGCGATAAACACTATCCGCATGCTCTGCAACGAGTTCTCCCCACGTAGGCATTGCCCCAGTACCAGCATCAAATGCAGCAGTTCCATTCAGCTCAGCCGTCTCATGTGTCTGATCCAGGCCTGAGGTGAGTGAAAGGGAACCGCTGTTCGATGTCATGAAACGTATTGTGCCCGACTCTTCTGGGGAAAACCAGCTAGAAAACTGGAAAAACGCTGTCAAAACCTAATCTTTCCCAAAATGTAATCAAACATGGCTTTTGGTAACAATTCCCATACGCCACAGATGTCACAACCTGCGCGTTGTGCACTATTTCCCCGATGTTTTACCTAGACTTAACCATTGTGAATGCTTCTAACGATTACCTCCGCGACTACATTGAGTCGACCGCCATCGTCGGCGATGTCCTCGCCGCTGCGTGTGAGGATGCACAAGAATTCGGTCTCGCACTTCCCGATACGATGACGGGTGCTCTCCTCACCACGCTAGCCGCTACCGCGCGTGCACAGGGGGCTATCGCTGTCACCCCTGCGGCGGGCGTCGTTGGGCTTCATCTTCTCGCAGGATTGAGCGACTCCGGGATCTTAACGTGTATTGACCCCGAGCCGGAGCATCAAAAACGAGCTAAACAAACGTTCCGCGACGCTGGCTACTCGCCATCCCGTATTCGTTTCCTTCCCTCTCGCCCGCTCGACGTCATGGGACGATTGGCCGCAGATTCTTACAACATTGTTTATGGCGAGGTCTCCCCTGTGGACCTCAAGGCCTTCACAGATGCTGCTCTCCCCCTCCTAGCCACTGGCGGCGTACTGGTGCTCGCTGATTCGCTTCTCGACGGCACGCTTGCCGACGCGACTAGGAAGGATCGGGATACCGCCGCAGCGCGGGAAGCAGACGAGTACATTTCTTCCCTCGATAACGTGATCGTCGCTCGCCTCCCGTTAGGAGCCGGAATCACGCTG
Organism: Corynebacterium ulcerans; assembly: GCF_900187135.1. Lineage (NCBI taxonomy): Bacteria > Bacillati > Actinomycetota > Actinomycetes > Mycobacteriales > Corynebacteriaceae > Corynebacterium > Corynebacterium ulcerans. Next base: position 2,382,836 of record NZ_LT906443.1, on the reverse strand, counting down.
GTCACCAAAAAGTAACTGGGTGCACGACTTTGTATAGTCGCACACCCAGCCGTGTGGCGGCCTTTTAGACCACTTGGTTTTTACCTACAACGACCACGCCACCGGGGCTGATTTGGAAGCGTTGCGAGTCCCGGTCGCGGTCCACGCCGATAAGCGTTCCGTCGCAGACCACAACGTTCTTGTCCAGGATGCAGTGGCGTACCACTGCGCCTTTTCCGATTCTTACGCCCGGCATGAGAACTGACCCCTCGACTGTGGCGCCTTCCTCGATAACAACGTCTGTGGACAACACAGAGTTTCTCACTGTTGCTGCAGAAATAATCGACCCCTGTGCCACCATCGACGACTGCGCAATTCCTCCCTGCACAAACTTCGCTGGTGGGAGATCGCCAAGATCGGTAGAGCGAATAGGCCACTGCTGGTTGTAGAGATTAAAAATAGGATGCACGGATATAAGGTCCATGTGGGCCTCGTAGAACGCATCGATCGTTCCGACGTCTCGCCAATAGCCGCGGTCGCGTTCCGTTGACCCTGGGACTACGTTTTTATTGAAGTCATAGACGTTGGCTTCACCCAAAGACACAAAGTACGGGATTATGTCCCCACCCATGTCATGATCGGAGTCAGCATTGGATTCGTCCACTTTGAGGGCGTCGATAAGCGCTTTGGTGCTAAAGACATAGTTGCCCATGGAGGCATAGGTCATCTCTGGGTCGTCGGGGGTCCCCGGCGGGTCCTGGGGCTTTTCGAGGAACTCCGTGATGTTGTTGTTTTCATCTGCCTGTATGCAGCCAAAGGCGCTTGCTTCGTTGCGTGGGATGCGGATGCCGGCCACTGTCACAGACTTGCCCGACGCAATGTGATCGGCCACCATCTGTTCAGGGTCCATCCGGTAGACGTGATCTGCTCCAAAAACGATCACGTAATCCGGCATCTCGTCATACACCAAGTTCAGAGACTGCAAAATGGCATCTGCCGAACCCTGGTACCAGCGTTTTCCTAAGCGCTGCTGGGCTGGGACAGACGCAATATATTGACTGGTTGGACCGCTAAACTGCCACGATTGTGAAATATGGCGGTCAAGGGAGTGCGATTTGTACTGCGTGAGCACACAAATCTTCAGATACCCCGCATTAACCAGGTTAGACAGGACAAAGTCGATCAGTCGGTAGGTGCCGCCGAATGGGACTGCAGGCTTTGCCCGGTCCTCTGTAAGGGGATAAAGACGTTTGCCTTCTCCTCCGGCGAGCACGATTGCTAAGACGTTCTGTTGGCTCCTCACACTGCCCAATGTAATGGTAAATGATAAGTTCCGCAGGAAATCTTCAGCACTGGGATACATAACACTCAACAAAATGTCGGCGACATAGTTACTCTCAACAGTATGAGAGTTGCGATGTTATCTAAGGAATACCCACCAGAGATCTACGGCGGCGCCGGCGTTCACGTCGCCGAGTTGACCCGTTTTATGCGCCAAATCGTCCCTGTCCAGGTGCATTGCATGGGGGCACCCCGAACAGAACCTGATGTTTACGTCCACGGCGTCGACGAGGCTTTAGCTGATTCCAACGCAGCTATTGCCACGTTATCCACTGGGCTTCGCATGGCCAATGCAATACGCGACGTAGATGTTGTCCACTCTCATACGTGGTATGCGGGACTAGGAGGGCACCTCGCGGGACTTTTGAATGGCATCCCGCACGTGGTCACAGCCCACTCGCTCGAGCCAGACCGCCCGTGGAAACGCGAACAGCTAGGAGGAGGCTACGACATCTCTTCCTGGTCTGAGCGCAACGCCATGGAAAATGCTGATGCCATCATCGCGGTTTCCGCGAAAATGAAAGAATCAGTGCTCGCGGCCTACCCGCGTATCGACGCCGACAAGGTCAAAGTTGTTCTTAACGGCATAGACACTGATCTGTGGCGCCCTCGCCCCACATTCAGCCAGGCAGAAAACTCTGTGCTGATGGAGCTTGGGGTATCTCCCCACCGCCCGATCGCAGCCTTTGTAGGAAGGATCACACGGCAAAAAGGCGTCGAACATCTCATCAAAGCCGCACGCCATTTTGACCCGGAGATTCAGCTGGTCCTCTGCGCCGGCGCCCCCGATACTCCGGAAATTGCTGCACGGATCCGTGGTCTCGTCAAGAAGCTACAAAGCGAACGCGACGGCATCATATGGGTCCAGGACATGCTGCCCAAGGAGAAGATCCAAGAAATTCTTAGCGCCGCGGATGTCTTCGTGTGCCCCTCGATCTACGAGCCCTTAGGGATCGTCAACCTAGAGGCCATGGCCTGTGGTACAGCCGTCATCGCCTCAGATGTCGGGGGCATCCCCGAGGTCGTTGTAGACGGACACACCGGAACTCTAGTCCACTACGACGAGACCGACACCGAGGGCTTTGAACGCGACCTAGCGCACGCGGTCAACGAACTCATCGCGCGTCCCCACCTAGTCGAGGCATATGGAAGCATCGGACGAACCCGCGCGGTCAATGATTTCTCGTGGGCGTCGATTGCGCAGCAGACCATTGATGTTTACCGTTCCCTCTCCTAGTCGCACGTCCCCTGCAAGATCTAGGAAGCGCGACTATTCTAGGCGAGCATGAGTGACCATAAGGCTCTGTTAACTGAGCGCCACACTATTTTTCAGAGTTCACTGATGACCGCGCTTCTCGACGGCATCTACGACGGCGAAATCTCCATCAGCGAGCTTCTCGGCCACGGAAACTTTGGCATCGGCACATTCGATGCACTCGATGGAGAAATGGTCATTCTAGACGGGGTCTGCTACCAGCTACGCGGAGATGGCTCAGCACGCGTAGCTACGCTCGATCAACGCAGCCCTTTCGCCATAGCAACCAACTTTGTGCCACGCATCAGCGCAGATGCACCACACGGGATGAAACGGGAAGAGCTCAGCAGGTTCATCTCTTCCCTCCTTCCTAGCGAGAACTACATGTACGCCGTCCGCATCACAGGAACGTTCAGTCATGTGTCGGTAAGAACTGTCACCAAACAGGAACGCCCTTACCGCCCCATGATGGAAGCAACCTGCGATGACGCCGAACTTGTATTCCACGACACGACCGGAACTATCGCGGGATTTAGGACTCCTGTTTATGAAAAAGGCATCGGTGTCCCTGGTTGCCATGTCCACTATGTCGACGATGCACGTACTGCCGGCGGGCACGTCCTTGATTTCACCATGACCGATGGAACCATAGAGGTATGCCCTGGCACTGACCTACAGCTCAGGCTTCCTCTCACCCACGATTTCAGTATGGCGTCCTTGGCACCAGATGACTTAGACCAACAAATTCATGCCACGGAAGTAAAGAGCTAGGAGAATAATTCATGGCACACCGCCCCGAACTACATGTCACTCCGGAAACAGGCGTCCTCGACGCTCCAGCGGGAGCACTTTTCGACGGCCAAACGTGGCATGTCTTCCACCAGTTCCGCCCCAAATTAGACTCCGGGGCTCGATGGGCTCACACTGTGGCAGACGAAACTCCTTTCGACTGGGATATTTGCGACGACGTCCTAGCCCCTGACAACGACGAAATCCGAGTGCGTGCCGGGTCGGTGACGTCTACGGATAACACTGCCCATCTCTATTTCACTTCTGTCTCTCCTAGCGGCGACTCCGTTCATTTAGCAGAAATCGCAGAGATCGACAGTACAGCCGCTGACATCAGCGATGATCCTTCCATGATCGATCCGCATGTGCGCCGCGTAGGAAGGGTGGTCGATGACCGCGAGGGACTCAACAACTTCCGCTCCCCCTGCGTGGTCCCTAATTGGGCTACCGAAGACGACCGCGAGGAGGGACATAAAGGTTGGATCATGCTTGCCGTGACAGGCGACGTAGCCTCTCCTACTCTTGCCATCCTTGACTCACGCGACGGAGTCGATTGGTCCTTGCGCGGTCCGCTAAAAATCGTCGGAGACTCTGGCGTCGAGGGCGAAAGGCTCGTAGCTCCACGCATTATCCGGCTTCGCGACGAAGTCGACAACAACATTTACGACATCCTCATCGTTACCGTAGAAACCGGCGGTATCGACCGCTCAGGGTACCTCGTCGGAACGCTCAGCGGCCGCATTTTCACCGTCGATTCGCCCTTTGAACGACTCGACTACGGGCACGACTTCACCCGACCACGCAACACCAACTACACCGCCGAGGCACTCAACGACCTCGATGAGCACCGCTACGACACTGCTTATGTGTTTGGGCTCATGAACGGAATCGGGCGTCTCGACGACCCCAGCAAGCACTTAAGCTTCATCGAAGAAAAGTGGGCCAACTGTTTGTCCTTCCCTAGGAAGATGACGTTGCAGGGCGGAAAGATTTACCACACGCCAGTAACCGGCCTTCCTAGCGCCGTTAAAAGCTCCGACTACGCCTCCATGTGGACGTCCATCATGGATGTTCCTGAAGGAGAAGAAATTACCATCGAGTTGCATGACTCCACGGGCCAAGTCGCAGCCACGATCACCCACCGTGGCGATTTACTTGAATTAGACAGGTCTATGAACCCCCAGCATCTCGGCGATGATATTGCTATCGCTCCGCTGACTGAAGGCGATACAGACTCGATGACAATCATTGTGGATGGGTCCACCGTAGAGGTCTTCGCCGATGGAGGGCAGGTGGCAATGGCCAGCCGTGTGTACTTCAACGGACACTGCGAGGAGTTCGCGGTTGTTCCTAGCGAGGGCGCAAGCATCTCTCACACCGACGAAATCCGTCCGATGAAGAGCGTCCTTTTCACAGACGAAGACGAGGAAGGACCCGTGCGTTAATCTCACGGCACGAAAAAGCCGTCCCCGGGAATGAAGAATTCCTGGGGACGGCTTTTTCGTCCGTAGGAAGGAGGTTAGACCTTTGTGAAACGAGTAATCATAGCCCTCGCCGTCACGTCCATCACTGGTGGCAGCGTTGCGATCCTCTCAGCCAAAACATCTGGGTGGATGTGGCGAGCCGAGGGGCTCATCCCAATTTGGGTGGCTATAGAGTCCTGGTCTAAGCGCATAGTGAATTGGACAGGCTCTGGCTCTCCTACTGGCGTAAGATGCCCGGCGGCCTGATCGATCATCCTTTGTACTTTTCCTTGTTCCACATCAATGATGCCAAGAGGATCGCGCAGCTCGCCGAGGTGGCCGGTATCGGCGGTGAGCACGATGACTTGGCCACCTGGTTTAAGCACACGGGCAAACTCGGAAGCATTTCTGGGCGCAAAGATGACGGTGATGGCGTCTATAGAGGCGTCTTGGATAGGAAGGCGGGACCAGGCGTCGGCGACTACAGCTCCTACGCGCGGATGACATTTTGCTAGAAGTTTGGCGGCGGGGACGGATACGTCGATGCCGAGCCCGACGGAGTTGTCGACGTCGTCAAGCGTGTGCGCTAGATAGTATCCCGTTCCGGCGCCGATCTCGCAGATCGTGGGGCGGGCGTCGTCGGCAACGCCAGCCTCGTCGAGAACGGTATGCACCGCAGCGCTTACTGCTTCTACGAATGGTGCAAAGTGCCCACTGGATAGGAAGGTTTCGCGGGCACGTATCATCGACGTATCATCGCCGGAGTAACGCAGACCAGCGCCTCCTGCAAGTGTCACATAGCCCTGACGTGCGACATCAAAGCTGTGTCCTGATTCAGACACGAGCCTTGTGGAGTCGTCGACCAAGCTCAGTGGTGTTCCGTCAGTAGGATCGGCAAGAACATCAATGACATGTGAAAGCACGCTACATGGGCTCCTTGATCAAATAATTTTTATTGAGATACTTCGGTCAGTAAAGCACCAAGCTCGGCGGCTTCTTCCTTATTAAGCTCGATGACCAAACGTCCACCACCGTCGGTAGGAATCCGCATCACAATCTTGCGGCTCTCGAAAACAGCTTCCATCGGCCCATTACCTGTACGAGGTTTCATGGCTGCCATGCAATCACCGATCCCTTACACTCTATTGCATTGAAAAACTTTGTCGATAAAAACTATCGATCATCACATCCAACCAGTCTACTCGCTTCTCCTAGGAAGTGCCCGACTACGCAGCTCTCTCACCTGCTGCTCGAGCTCCCCAATCACCGCATCCACCTGATCTTGGCGATACCCACGCAGCACCGTATCAAATCGCACCGATTCCAGGTCGCCACGGCGCACAGCATCCACATTCTGACTCGTCAAGCCTAACGACGCAGCCAACGGCTCCACGGCTTCCCCACGCCCAAACAACATTCCCAGAAGCCACGACAACACAGCGACGAAGATCACTAATAAAACTATGAGCACAATCCACGACACCATAGCAGCACGAGTCCTTTCTACTTGCTCCCTAGGATAAGGACTTTAGCGCAGGCCTCTCTCCTACTCGCGGCTTCACCACACCAGCACGGCTCAGGATAGTTTCCGCCACGACGTCAGCCATCGGGGCAAGCTCCTCCAGCGGCCGATTGCGATGGGCACGCCTGCCGACGTTCACCTCTGCTATCGCGGCCGAGCCATGGAGGCGGGCGACGTCGATAAGCAATCCGACCTCCACCCCATAACCATCAACGAAGGGCAGGCTGCGGGCAGTGTCAGCGCGGATCGCATATTCCCCTCCTAGTGGCTGAGTGATTCGCGTAAGTTCCGGAAACACTGCGCGCAGCAGTGGCTTTGCCGTCAGTTCAGTGACGCGCCCGCCGCCACTAGGAGAGGAAGCGAAAGCCCGCTGGTACGCGGCCTTGACTAGGTGAATGTCCGGGTCACGTAACGGGGCCGACAGATCGGCCACAATCGTGGGAGCGATCTCTGTTAAATCGGCGTCGAGGAATACGATGACGTCGCCGGTGGCGGCGGCTACTCCTCGCCAGAGGGCCTCCCCTTTTCCTACTCGCGGTGGCAGCGCCACGGGTTCTTTCCAGTTCAGGACGCGAGCTCCTGCCCGGCGCGCCTCGACAGCAGTTGCATCGGTGGAATCAGAATCGATGACGAGGATTTCCCATGGTTGCGCTGCAGCAGCCACACGCACGACATCTCCTACCGTTGCTTCCTCGTTGAGCGCAGGAATTACCACAGAGATTTTCACGCCAGACCTCTGGTTGTTTTCAGTGGAGGAATCGTTCCTTGAATCGCCGCCGTCATCCTAATCACGTCGATTGTCTCTTCTATTTGATGCGAACGAAACGCCGCCACGCCTCGTTCCGCAGACCACGCCGTTGCCGCCAAGGTTCCAGAGACACGCTTATCGACGCTCCGCGCAAGCGTTTCCCCAATAAAGTCCTTATTGGACAGCGCCATGAGGACTGGCCAGCCGGTCGCCACGATGTCATCGATTCGGCGTAAAAGTTCAAGCCCGTGAAAAGTGTTTTTGCCGAAATCATGCGTGGGGTCAATGAATATCTTGTCCTCTGGCACTCCTAGGGACACTGCATGTTCCGCTTGCCGCGTAGTTTCGTCGATAACTGCGGACACCACGTCGTCGTAATGCACGCGATACGGCCTTGTCCTAGGGATCACTCCGCCGGTGTGCGAGCAGACATAGCCGACCCTGCGATCGCCAGCGACCTCCACGAGCTCTGGGTCGTGGCCTGCCCATGTGTCGTTGATGAGTGCCGCTCCTGCGTCGACAGCTAATTCGGCGACTTCCGCGCGCCACGTGTCCACCGAGATGGTCGTATCGGGAAAGGCTTCATGCACCGCAGCGATCACCGGCACTACACGGTCTATTTCTTCAGAGATTGATACGAATTCGCCCGGTCCAGCTTTGACCCCACCAATGTCCACGATCCCGGCGCCGGCCGCAATCACTGCACCAGCGCGTTCGACTGCAGCGTCGAAAGCATGAGTTGCACCGTGATCGTAAAAGGAATCGGGCGTCCTATTCACGATCGCCATTACCGTGGCCAAGCCTTCAGTGCCTAGGAAGGCGCTCCTAGGCATCTTGAGTTTTATCCTTCACAGGCTCAAATAGCGTTGTGTGCGTGCCGACAATATGGGCGACGGCTTCTTCCACGGAGTCCGTGACGAGGAAGAGGTCTACGTCTTTCTCCGCGATCATTCCCTCTGCGACGAGGCGGTCTTTGAGCCACTCGACCATGCCGCCCCAGAACCCCTCTCCTAGTAACACGATGGGAAAGTTGGTCACTTTGCCGGTTTGAACCATGCAGAGAACCTCGAATAGTTCATCGAGTGTCCCTAGACCGCCGGGTAAGCAGACAAAAGCTTGCGAATATTTGAGGAACATCGTCTTGCGTGCAAAGAAGTACCTGAAGTGGAGGCCTAAGTCGACGTACTTGTTAATGCCTTGCTCGTGTGGGAGTTCGATGCCCAGACCAACGGAGAGGCCGTCTGCCCCACAGGCCCCTTTATTAGCTGCTTCCATGAGGCCGGGGCCACCGCCGGTGATGACGGCGTAGTTGGCGGCGACAAGTTCTTTTCCTAGGCGCACTCCCATGTCGTAGTAAGGGTGATCGGCACCGATTCGTGCAGAGCCGAACACCGTCACGGCGGGAGGCAGTTGGGAAAGCGCATCGAAGCCAGTGACAAACTCGCTTTGGATGCGTAGGACGCGCCAGGGGTCGTCGTGAAGCCAGCTGTTGTTGGCAGGGAACTCTAGGAGACGTTGATCGTAGGTCCCGGCTTGCTCGTCTTTGGATTCACGGATCAAAACGGGGCCGCGCAAGAGGCGGCGTTTTTCTGCTGAGGGTAGTTTTTCTGCGTTCATTCTCTCTCCTAGGCGCGTAGGTAAGCCAACAAGGTGTTGGAGACATCTGTGATCATGTGGACCGGGCACTGCTCGTCCTTCTTATGGCAGTAGGAAGGGTCGCCAGGACCAAAGTTAACTGCGGGGATTCCCATTTCAGAAAAACGCGACACATCAGTCCAACCATATTTAGCACGGAATTTTCCACCTGTTGCGCGTAGGAGAGCAGCAGCGGCCGGACGATCCAACCCAGGGCGCGCCCCTGGAACCGCATCATCTACCTCATAGCTGACGTCGCTAGGAAGGGAGAGGGTTTCCAACAAGTGCGCCATCGCCTCATCGAGGCTGCGATCCGGAGCAAAACGAAAGTTCACAAACATCCAGGCTTCATCGGGGATGGTGTTGGTGGCTACACCGGATTCGCAGTGCACGATGTTGAGCCCTTCGTGGTAAAGGCAGGCGTCGACAAGCTTTTCCTGCGCTTCATAGTCTGCGATGCGGGAGATAACCGGCGCTAGGAGATGCATGGCATTCGTTCCTAGCCACGAACGTGCCGAATGCGCCCTCACACCGCGTGCTGTGATCCGGAGGCGGATGGATCCTTGGCAGCCGGCTTCGATGACGGCACCTGATGGCTCTCCTAGTAACGCGATGTCACCCTGGAGCCACTCAGGATGCGCTTGTTGCAGATGGCCTAATCCGTTGAATTCGCTGGAGACTTCCTCGCCCTCGTAGCAAACGATCGTCAGGTCTTGCGTTAAGTCTTCGGCGTTGGCGAGTGTGGCAAAAGCGTGCAGATATACAGCCATGCCAGATTTCATGTCGACGGTTCCGCAGCCAAAGAGTACGTCGTCGATGAGAGTGGAAGGGACGTTATCTGCTGTGGGGACTGTATCGATGTGCCCGGCGAGGATAACTCTGCTTCCTAGTCCCCGATGCGTGCGAGCGACCACGGTGTTCCCATGTCGTAGCACCTCGACGTGAGGAATGGACTTCAAGGCTTGTTCGATCAGATCCGCAATGTGCTTCTCGTGATGAGAAGGGCTTTCAATATCCACGAGTGCGCGGGTGAGTTCAATGGGGTTAGCAGTCAAGTCCAACATGACTACACAGAATACAGCCCGCCGTGGCAAGGCGACTCAATGAAGTTAGTGAAACGTTGACGTGGCTACTAATCTTTTCACCATGATTCACCACGGCGCCGACGCCACAGGGATAGCAAATATCGCAATGGACGGAACAGTCCTCGACACTTGGTACCCCGCCCCCAGACTCACCAGCTCCCCTATGCACCCCACAGGCACCACCCGCCTAGGGGCGCACCACATATCCCCCAAGCTCCTCAATCTCGTGCGTATCGACGAAGACCGCCGCGTCGAACAAATCGCCGTGCACACGACCATCGCGGATCTTTCCTCCCCTCCTATCGACGCTCACGACGTCTACCTCCGGCTCCATCTGCTCTCCCACCGCATCGTGCGACCTCATGACATCAACATGGACAACGCCACCGATCTCCTAGCGATCGTCGCATGGACAAACAAAGGCCCTTGTTTGCCTGATGATTTCGAAAATGTCCGCACGTCCTTGCGCTCCCGTGGGCTCATCCATGTCTATGGGATCGATAAGCTTCCTCGCATGGTTGACTATGTCGTTCCTAGCGGCATAGAAATTACTGAAGCCGAACGCGTGCGGCTAGGAGCGCACCTCGCCCCGGGAACCAAAGTTCTACGCGAAGGCTACGTCTCCTATAACGCCGGAACTCTGGGACCAGGACGTGTCGAAGGTCGTCTTTACGCTGGAACTGTCGTAGGCAACGACCTCGACCTCGGGATCTCTGCTTCCCTAGTCCCTGACAAAAGCACTAAACGCCTCCGGGTAGGAAATAACTGCAAGCTCGGACTTGGCGCTGCTGTCATCGGGATCGACCTTGGCGACAACGTAACCATCTGCAACAACATCGTGCTCGACCCGGCAACACAAATCTACGATGCCTCCTCACAACAGAGATGCATAGCCGAATCACTGCGCGGAAAATCCAATTTTTGTGTCCAGATGGAGTTCGGACATCCGGAGCCTGTAATCCACTCCTTCTCCTAGTCAGCGCACCTGCACGAGGGTAGGGACATAAAATTAACTAGTGATTGATTATATTCCGAGCGCATGTAGGGTTAAGGTCTTCTCATGACTGAAGCAACCTCCGAGACCGGGCTCGGAAGCGGACTTAAGACCCGGCACCTCACGATGATGGGACTAGGATCGGCGATCGGCGCCGGCCTCTTCCTAGGGACGGGCGTAGGAATTGCGGCTGCTGGCCCTGCTGTCCTTATCGCTTATATCATCTCCGGTATCTTCGTCGTTTTTGTGATGCAGATGCTAGGAGAGCTTGCGGCAGCACGTCCTGCCTCCGGTTCCTTTTCCATCTACGCGGAACAGGCATTCGGCCACTGGGCAGGTTTCAGCCTAGGTTGGCTTTATTGGTTCATGCTCACCATGGTCCTCGGCGCAGAAATGACCGGCGCGGCAGCGATTATGGGTCAATGGTTTGGTATCGACCCATGGATCCCAGCGCTAGTGTGCGTTGTATTTTTTGCAGTGATTAACTTTGCCAAAGTTGGCGGCTTCGGCGAGTTCGAGTTTTGGTTCGCGTTTATCAAAGTTGCGGTCATCATCATTTTCCTCGTCGTTGGCATTTTGCTTATCTTTGGCCTCCTACCGGGACACGACTACGTAGGAACGCAGCATTTCCTTGGCGACGGATTCATGCCCAACGGAATCACAGGAGTCGCCACTGGTCTCCTAGCCGTGGCTTTCGCGTTCGGCGGTACCGAAATCGTCACGATCGCAGCAGCAGAATCGGAAGATCCCAAAACCGCCATTGCCACGGCAGTACGATCAGTCATTTGGCGAATTTCTACGTTCTATCTAGGCTCGGTGCTCGTCATCAGCTTCCTACTCCCGTACAACCAAATCGGCGGGGCGCAGACCGCGGCACAGTCGCCTTTCACTATCATTCTGGGAATGGCCAATATTCCAGGTGTGGTTGGTTTCATGGAGGCCATCATCGTTGTTGCTCTGCTCTCCGCTTTTAATGCGCAGATCTACGCAACCTCTCGTTTTGTCCATTCCATGGCGCAACGAGGAAACGCCCCTAGGATGTTTGCGTCGACAAATCGCGAGGGTGTTCCTATTGCGGCAGTGCTACTCAGTATGTTTTTTGCGTTCGCATCCGTTGGGCTTCAGTACTGGAACCCCGCAGGCCTCCTCAGCTTCCTACTCAACGCAGTAGGAGGGTGCCTTATCGTCATCTGGGTCATGATTTCGTTGTCCTACATCAAGCTGCACCCTGAGCTCGTGGAAAAGAAAGAGATCACTACGGTCCGCATGTGGTGTTATCCATGGCTCGGCTGGTTTACTGTTGTCGGCTTTATCGGACTCACCGCGCTCATGCTTTCCGACGACTCTTCCCGCAGCCAAATCACCTCCGTAGCCGTTGTCTTTACAACCCTGGTTATCCTGTCATTCCTCACTAGGAAAAAGAGTAAGTAGACTCCCACACATGACTTCTGCACTAGCTATTGGACTTGCAACAATCACCAACGATGGAACCGTGCTAGACGCATGGTTCCCGGCTCCGCGTCTCGACGCTCCCACCGATACCACAACAGTCACGCTCCAGGGCGACGATATTCCCGCTGAGTTCCGTGATCTCGTTGGTGAGGATGCGGATCGAGGTGTGCGTCGTGAAGCGATCCGCACCGGAATCTCAGATCTCTCCTCCCCTCCTACCGACGCCTACGACGCATACCTGCGCCTGCATTTGCTTTCGCATCGACTAGTGAAGCCACACGGGCAAAACCTTGATGGGATTTTTGGGCTCCTCACCAACGTTGTGTGGACCAACTACGGTCCATGCCAGATCGCCGACTTCGAGATGACCCGTGCGAAGCTCCAGGCCCGAGGCCCAGTCACTGTCCATCTTGTGGATAAATTCCCACGCATGGTCGACTACGTCCTTCCTAGCGGCGTTCGCATCGGTGATGCTGACCGAGTCCGGCTCGGCGCTCATCTGGCCGAAGGAACCACCGTTATGCATGAAGGATTCGTTAACTTCAACGCCGGAACCCTAGGCGCGTCCATGGTGGAAGGCCGCATCTCTGCGGGCGTCGTAGTAGGAGACGGCTCGGACGTCGGTGGCGGCGCATCCATCATGGGAACGCTTTCTGGTGGAGGGAAGCACGTTATCTCACTCGGCGAACGCTGCCTCCTAGGCGCTAACTCTGGCTGCGGCATTCCGCTCGGCAACGACTGCGTCATCGAAGCAGGCCTTTACGTCACTGCAGGCTCCAAAGTCATCGTCCGCGGTGCTGTCGCTGAAGCGATGAAGCTTGACGACGGCGCCAGCACCAAAGCCCTCCTACTCGCAGGCGCAAACAACGTTTTGTTCCGCCGCAACTCCATCAGCGGTGCTATTGAAGCGACCGCGTGGAAAACTGAGGCAGTCGAGCTCAACACTGACTTGCACTCAAACTAACCCTCCCGCATCACACCTAACGACTATCTAGCAGGGGAAAAGAACGGCGGCGTCGCTATTCTTCTCCCCTCTTGCCTCGGAAAGACCCCCCCGTCATGACAAGCGAAAACATCACGCGACTAGGAAGTGGACTGAAAGTCCGACATCTCACAATGATGGGACTTGGATCAACAATCGGCGCCGGCCTCTTCCTAGGGACAGGCGTTGGTATTAAAGCCGCGGGCCCCGCTGTGATTGTCGCTTATATCATCGCAGGATTTATCGCTGTCATGATTATGCGCATGCTCGGCGAGATGGGATCCGTGGTACCAGCTTCCGGCTCTTTTTCTGAATATGCAGACGCTGGAATTGGCCACTGGGCAGGTTTTATCCAAGGGTGGGTTTATTGGCTCGCCACCGTCGCTGTCCTAGGCGCAGAAATAACCGGTGCTGCGGGATTTGTTGCATCGTGGCTAGGAGTGTCACCTTGGCTACCAGCACTTTTCTTTGTTTTGGTATTTGGCACCATTAATCTCCTACGCGTACGAGCCTTCGGTGAATTCGAGTTCTGGTTCGCTTTTATCAAAGTTGCAGTCTTGGTTCTTTTCTTGGCCGTCGGCTTCCTCCTAGTCACGGGTCTTTTACCCGGCCATGACTTTGTAGGACTCAATCAGATCGAAAACGAAGGGTTTATGCCCAATGGCGTCAGTGGCATCGCTGCGGCTCTCCTAGCGGTTGCTTTCGGTTTTGGCGGCATCGAAGTCGTGGCTATTGCATCCGCTGAATCTGAAGATCCGCAACGATCTTTGGTCAACGCCGTACGAACCACGATTACTCGCATCAGTATTTTCTATCTTGGATCCGTCGCCGTGATCGTCCTCCTCCTACCCTACTCATCGCTAGGAAAGGCTCAGAGCGCCGCTGAGAGTCCGTTTTCTCAGGTTTTAGCGATCGCCGGCATCCCTGGTGTCGTAGGGACGATGGAAGTTGTCATTGTTTTAGCTTTGTTGTCTGCGTTCAACGCTCAGATTTATGCCAGCTCTAGGATGATGATGTCTTTGGCGGAGCGTCGACAAGCGCCTCGGATGTTTGCACGGGTGAACAAACGTGGCGTGCCGACTACCGCGATCCTTTTATCGGTGATTCTCAGTGTTGTCATGGTGGTGCTCAACTACCTCGATACCGGTTGGTTGCTCTCTTTCCTACTCAATGCTGCGGGTGCATCGTTGCTTACGGTTTGGACGTTCGTTGCGGTTTCCCAGTTGAAGCTGCGTCGTAGGCTTGAGGCTTTGGTTCCGTCCCTAGGAGTGAGGATGTGGGCCTACCCGTGGTTAACGAGCTTCACCCTCATCATCCTTGCCGGCCTCGGAGCACTTATGCTCAGCGACGCACATGCGCGGATTGAGTTGTTGTCTGCGCTAACGATGGTCGCAGTACTTTTCCTAGTGAGCTTGGTTGCTGTTAGACGACCTTTTGAAAAAGCGCAACTGCCTGGCGAGAATTCCACAGGTATCGGGACCAATTAAGCCATATTCCACAGGTTTGCGGCGCTCAGTCCCTAGGAGAAAGAGGGAAGCCCCTTCCATGTTTTAGCCTCATCGCTATGAACATCGAAGGGGCTTTCTCCGTCTATTCCACCAGCGGCATTCAAATTGCCAAGTTTCTATTTGAGCTGAGCGCGACGACGTCCAAGGAAGATATCGCAGCACAGTTTGGTTTCCATCCTCAGTGGCTAGGGTCGGTGCTGAAGTTGGGCCGCGATTTGTTTGGGGCGAAAAGGGCATCGAAACAGCGTCAGGAAGCTATTGCTATAGCTGAGGCCAATCACTTGGGCATAGAGATCCTGCGAGTTACCAATGCTGCGTTGAGCAAGCTGTCCGGGGAGGCGTCGATAAGCAGGGAGGCCCTCCGCAAGCGGTTGTATCGGTGGGCTCGGGGCAAGACTGTGCTTGAAGCGAAAGCGGAGGCAGCGGCGCAAGTCGTCGCGCTCAATAGCGAATGCGGGAAACCACAGCAGACGCCGGCTGCTCGCATATCGCGCAACACTGATGCAGATGGGATGCGCCATGTGCATGCTTCGCTTCACGACGACGATGCCAGCGCCATCAGCGAAAAACTTAACTCGCTGGCACGGCACTTACGACGCCATAACCCCACACTCACATATTCGCATGCCTTGGCGCTGGCGCTGAAACAGAGCATATTGCAGCATGATGCTGCAAACATTCCGCGTCGTGAAGGCCTCATCCTCCTACCCGCTGATGGTCTCACACACATTGGCGACGGCATGCTAGCCACCACGGACGGCGCCCTCATTCCCGCTAAAGACCTTGCAGAGCATCTCCTAGCGGATCTCGGCTACGCCGTCATCTACGCACTTAATCAGGACGGCGTCCCTGAGCCTGTCGACCTTTTCCGCACCAAACGCTACGCCAACAAAAAGCAGCGCCTCATCCTCACCGCAGATCAACTCACCTGCGCCGACCCACGCTGCCACAGGCTCGCTAACAACTGCGAAATTCACCACCTCCAAGCGTGGCAATTCGGCGGAGAAACAAACCTCAAAAACCTCGTCGCTTGCTGCTCAACGCACAATAAGCTTAACGACGACAACCCTCTCCTACCCACCAACGGACACTATATCCGCATGCCCCATACCGGCCGAGCCGGCTTACAACCCCCATCCCCCACTGCACGACCGCGTGCCAGCATCCTGCCTCTTGCCAGAAAATCTGGCCGCTATTGGGCCTGCCAGCATTTTGGGGTAGCTGTCTAGCCTATACCGGCTCAGCCACCTGCACGACCACCGTCTTTGGCTTTCTAAAAGTCCACACCTTGTTGATAATAAAGTTCACTGGCATTGCCACCACAATCGAAATAGCACTTGCCCAGTAGAACTTTGTGCGCAATCCCGAAGAGTCATCGAAAATCACTGGCGACAACGCAATCGGCGACGTCGGATTCATCAGCAATGTGGCCACCACCTGGCTCACAAAAAACGCTCCTACTCCCGTGAGTAGGAAGGGGAAAAAACCTCGCCACCACGACGTCATATGGGCAGCTTTAAACGTCCACATCCTATTCAGCTGATAATTCCACGTATTGGCGACCACAAACGCAATCGTCATAAAAACGTGGTACCAACGAACGTGGAAAGAAGAGCCTAAAAGATTGTAGAAGGCGTCATGCTCGGACACCTCTCCTACCCACCAAGCAATTTTCTTGGCCAGGACTGTGACCACCAAGTTTACTACGGTGCCGGATCCGCCAACGATTCCGAATTGGATGAACTGTCGTAGGCTCCTAGTCATCCGTATTTTAGAATTCTCGGACACCGAGTCTCTCCTCCTAGTGGGCAATTAACCTTGTTGATTGTAGCGGTAATCGAAACTTCTCAAAACTCCCGACACAAGATTCATAAACTCTCTGTATGTCATGTAACGCTCTAATGGCTGTAAAAGACACTTTTCTATGGGACACTAAAAAGTTTTCTCACCTAGTTCTGTGCCCTGGAACAAGAAGATAGCGAGAGCAGCGCCACTAATCTTTAGTCTTGCAAGCGCGCCGCAAACGCTGCCACTCGTTCATCAGAGGTTGTCAGCGCAATACGAACATAATTTTCAGCGCTAGGGCCATAGAAATCTCCAGGCGCAACAAGAATGCCCCGATTAGCAAACCATTCCACTGTGGTACGACAGTTTTCTCCTCGTGTTGTCCACAAATAAAGGCCTGCTTCTGAGCTTTCGACAGTAAAACCAGCGTCGACAAGCGCGCGTAGGAGAGTTGCGCGGCGACGTGCGTAGCGTAGCTTCTGGAAGGTTTCTTGATCATCATCGTTGAGCGCGGCGGTCATTGCGGCTTGGATTGGGCCAGGAACCATAAGACCTGCATGCTTGCGCACTTCAGTAAGCTCAGCGATAAGCTCCACGTCGCCGGCTAAGAAACCTGCTCGGTAGGAAGCGAGGTTGGAGGTCTTTGAGAGCGAATGGATCGCTAGGAGACCTGTTTGGTCCCCATCGTTGACGCGCGGGTCCAGGATAGACACCGCTTCACCTTCCCAGGTCAGCCCTAAATAGCATTCATCAGAAGCAATGATGACATTGTTTTCGCGCGCCCATTCCACAATCTTTCGGAGTGTCTCGATACTGAGGACTTTGCCGGTGGGGTTCGACGGGGAGTTGAGATATACGAGATCGATGTCTTCGGGACTAGGAAGGGTGTGGGGGGCATCGCTGCGCTTGGGAGTGGCACCAGCAATAAGAGCGGAGACCTCATAAGTGGGGTATGCCACCTCGGGGATTACTACGGTGGAGTTAATCCCTAGGAGAGAGGGTAGGAGCGCAATAGCTTCTTTTGTTCCGATAACCGGAAGCACTCCTCCTACGGAGGGGACGTTGTAACGCCTGGCTAGGGATGCTCCTATGGCATCGCGAAGTTCGGGCGTCCCGATAGTCTGGGGATAGCCAGGAGCTGCAGCGGCCTCCGCTAGTGCGAGGCAAATGCCTGGAGATACTTCGTCGACAGGCGAGCCCACAGATAGATTAATTATTCCGTCTGGGTGCGATTGCGCCTTGGCTTTTGCTTCTGCGAGGGAGTTCCAGGGGAAGTCGGGAAGCTTTGTTCCTAGCGGGCTGCGGCTCATGGTCCGTCCTTTGAAGATGTTTTTACGCCTGTGGAGGGAGGTCGGCTACAAGTTTGGCGTCGAAGTCCTGTGGGCCGAGTTTGGCCGCACCACCTGGGGAGCCGAGGTCGTCGAAAAATGCAGCGTTGGCGTCGTTATAATCCAGCCACTCATCTGGAACGTCGTCTTCATAAAAAATTGCTTCGACCGGGCACGCAGGTTCGCAGGCTCCGCAGTCGACGCACTCATCGGGGTGGATGTACAGGGAACGCTTTCCCTCGTAGATGCAATCGACTGGGCATTCCTCAACGCATGCTCGATCCATGACATCAACGCAGGGCTGTGCGATTGTGTACGTCATTGCTTATAGATCTCCACTTCACGTATTCGGATGATTCGATTCATTATGTCACTTTCCGCGCAGCAGAGGCCAACTGCCTCCTACAAAACCTGCAATCATGAGTAGGAGGGGGCGAAGGCTTGATCCAAGCAGCTGATCCCCCGTCACACCTCCCGCCACCATCAGCCCAAAGAATCCCAACGCCCACGCATACATTGGAACAAGCGCAATGGCTGATTTTTTAGTCCACAACTTCGCTGTTTTTGTCAGAACCATGTTGAATAAGAACGCGATTGCGACGGTATACGGCACAGGCACGGGCCCGACCCAAGTGTTGAGATAGACGATTTCTAGGAGGACGGAAATAACCCCTCCTAGGGAGAGCCAGAAAAGTCCCCATGCCGCTTCTCCCCTACTGAATTCTTGGTACACGTAGGAGCGGTTGTCATCGCTTGTTATGTGCTCAGCCACTCTTTTATCTCACTAGTTCTGCAACGATGTCGAGGCCACTAGGAAGGGGGCCTTGGCCCATCTGGTAGCACTCCGTGCGTAGGAGAGGTTGGGCGATCAGGTTGCTTAGCGCAAAAACAGCCGGCGCCGCATTCGGATCGCTAACGCCAGCGATAGCGGCGTGGGGGTTGGTCGCAGTTGTGGATCCGTCTGCAACCCAGAGTTGGGTGGCATGGGCTTTCATTGCTTCCTTTTTCCTAGCGAAGGCCTCATCGCTCAGTAGGATACGGACGTCGACGCTCTCGACGCACGCTATTTCATCTGGGCGCGAGCGTCGCCAAGCTTCGGGAACGGCGCTGATGGCATCGAGTCCGGCGTCAAGGTCTGTTTTATCTGTGACGGCCCAAATGATGCGGGCGACGGGCACACGCCGGACGGCTTCATGCGTGATCTTGTGCGCTTGAATGTGGTCTGGGTGTCCGTATCCTCCATCGGGCCCGTAGGTGATCACGAGGTCGGGGTTAATTCGCGCCAGAATTTCAACGAGCTGCTCCACTGCTTCCTCACCAGAGGAGACGAATGCGCGGGGATGTTCATGTGCTTTATCACCGACCATTCCTGAGTCGCGCCAATATCCCGCCCCGCCAAGGTGTTCCCCGCGCGCGCCTAGGAGAGAGAGGGAGCGTGACAACTCCCCAATCCGGAATCCCCCCAGTTGATCGGCCGAGTCTGCGACGAGCCCTTGGTAGGGTTCGCCGATAACTTCTCCTTGCTCTCCTAGCGTGCATGTCACCACGGTGACGTCAGCACCACGGAGCGAGAGTTCTGCGATGAGTCCGCCAGTCCAGATGGCTTCATCATCGGGGTGGGCATGAACGGCTATTACTTTTTTGCCGATAAGGTCGCGCATTAGTCCTCTTTGGGTGTCCAAGTGGCCAGGGCTGCAAGGTCTTCTGGCCACTGATCTAGCTGTGGGTCCGGTCCTACGATACCGCTGCCGCGCACTTGTAGGCGCAGGTCCTTGGTGATCTCGGTAGTAAAGTGTTGGCTTGTTTCGATGTTGGAGGCAATCGCGTTGAAGTCCTCTGGCGTGCGAACACCAGCGAGCACTTCGCTGATTTCAACATCGGTTTGTTTGTTGCACCAGTTGGTGAAATTAGTGGCCGGTTTAGGCCGTGAGCATTGGTAGCGATCAAGATTGTTCGCAGAATTCCACGTCATGATGGCATCCACGCTGCCGTCGATAAGCTTCGTGCCTAGGAGAGAGGCGGTGTCCGTGGTCACGAGCTTCGCACCTACTCCATGGCGCGCAAGAAGATCCACGAGCGCGCGGGCGGCGTTTTCTGCGTGTGGATCCGCGGGATCAACGCCGATCCTCACGTCCCTTCCTAGGGACGCAAGCAGCTCCGCATGGGGCTCATAGCTTTCCGACGCCACCACCAAGTCGCTAGAACGCCCCATAGCTAGCTTGGCAATTAGTCGGCGGTCCACCAGCGACCGTAATTCGGCCCGTTGGGCCTCGCTCAGATTAAGGTTGGCGATCAGCTGGAGCGTTAGGGGGCTTTCTTGAGTGCGCACCTGAGTGTTCGGCATCAACTCGAAGGCCTCGCGGGCGACCTCCGTAGGAGTGATGTCAAGGTAATGGATTTGCCCCGTCCGCAGCATCTCCGCCCCCTGGGTTACATCGCGAACTTCGGAGAAAGTAATCGTCTCATTCTTCGCAGGGTTTTTGCCCCAGAAGCGATCATTGCGATTCAGCGTGAGGATTCCTCGTTGTTTGTCGACGCTCGCCAGCGAATACTTCCATCCCGAAGCCGGAATGCTGTGAGCCATTACTGAGGTGAAGCTAGCGTCGCTATCTCGCAATAGGTGGCTGGGTAGGAGTGCGGAAAATAGGTCACGCCAATCGGCTACTTTGGCAGAGAAATCCACGTCTACCGTACGACCGCCATTAGAGGAGCGAATTCCAGCTATTGCTCGATACTTCGATGCGCCCAGAACGCCCGGGTTTGTCGACTTCGCCTCCCACAGATATTGGAAGTCGGACACTGTGATGGGGGTTCCGTCGCTCCACTGAGCTTCCGAACGAATGGTATACCGCACCGTCTGAACAGCGCTCGTGCTAGTAGGAGGAGCTATCTCCTGCGCGGAGGTAAGAAGATCAGCATTAATCTCCCCTCCTAGGAAGGCGCTAGGAAGGACGAGGGTGGCAAGCGCACGAACAAACACAGAGTCGTCCGACAACACGTGTGGATTCAATCCTCCGGTAATCGGATCTATGCCTATCGACACCGACTTTTTGGTTTTCTTTTCCGGCTTTGGTGCCGCCGAGGTACTGCTGGCAGCACTACTGACAGGGGGAGATTCCGGTTCTTTTTCCACCGGTGCGGGACCGGGATTTGCCGAACATGACACAAGCACCGCGGCCGAGATTGTTGCTAGGAAAACGCGGTGCTTGTTCATCATGCGAGCTATCTTACTTGTTGCGTGCTTTCTCACGTGCACGGGCACGGCCACGCTCGGTGGCATTGAGAATGACCTTGCGTACGCGTAGGACGTCTGGGGTCACTTCCACACACTCATCCTGACCACAGAACTCCATGGCTTCGTCGAGGGAAAGCACATGTGCCTTGGCCAGTGTGACGGTGGCATCAGCAGTAGCTGAGCGCATGTTGGTCAGCTTCTTTTCCTTGGTGATGTTCACATCCATGTCTTCATCACGGTTGTTAGCACCAACGACCATGCCTTCATAAGCTTCCATGCCTGGCTCGACGAAGAAGTTGCCGCGGTCGGAAAGCTGCGTGAGAGCGTAAGCGGTGATCTGGCCAGAACGGTCCGCCACGAGGGAGCCGGATGCACGCCCCTTGATTTCACCTGCCCATACGTCGATGCCTTCTGAGTAGGAGTTGGCAATGCCGGTACCACGAGTCTCGGTGAGGAAGATGGTACGGAAGCTGATCAGGCCGCGTGCAGGAACCTTGTATTCCATGCGGACCCAGTCATCAGAGATGTTGTCCATAGACAGCATCTGCCCCTTACGCGCAGCCATCAGCTGGGTGACGTTGCCCTGGTACTCCGATGGGATATCGATGACCATGTGCTCATAGGGCTCGTAGAGCTTGCCGTCGATAGTCTGCGTGACTACCTGAGGCTTGCCGACGGTCAACTCAAAGCCTTCACGACGCATCGTCTCCACGAGGACCGACAGCGACATTTCACCACGGCCCTGAACTTCCCATGCGTCTGGACGCTCAGTAGGAAGGACACGGATGGACACGTTACCGATCAATTCCTGATCCAAGCGTGCTTTCACCACACGAGCAGTCAGCTTGTCGCCGCCACCACGGCCGGCCAAAGGCGAAGTATTGACACCGATGGTCATGGAGATCGCAGGCTCATCAACGGTGATACGTGGAAGCGCAACAGGGTTTTCTGGGTCAGCGAGAGTATCGCCGATCATCACAGAATCAATGCCGGAGATAGCAGCAATATCTCCTGCCACTACCTCATCGGCAGGCACGCGAGTCACACCAACGGTGCGCAGCAGTTCGGCGATTTTAGCGCTCTTGGTGTGCTGATTGCCGTCCTCATCGTAGTGAATCCAAGCGACCTGTTGCCCCTTCTTCAACGTGCCGGAGTGCACACGGATCAAGCCGATGCGGCCTAGGAAGGAGGAAGAGTCCAAGTTGGTCACATGCGCCTGCAAAGGCCCATCAACATTGACGGTGGGCTCTGGCATGACGTCGTAGATAACGTCGAAAAGCGCTTGAAGATCTTCAGCCTCGGGGATGTTGCCGTTGCCGGGGTTTTCCACAGACGCCTTGCCTTCACGGCCAGAAGCGTAGAGAACCGGCAGGTCGAGCAGCTGCTCTGCGGCTTCTGCAGCCTCGGGGTCGTCCAAAGCTGAGGCCAGCTCTAGGAGGAGGTCCTGAGACTCCTCGACCACCTCGTCAATACGCGCATCAGGCCGGTCAGTCTTGTTGACCAAGATGATCACCGGCATTTTCGCTGCGAGCGCCTTACCCAGAACGAATCGGGTCTGTGGTAGCGGACCTTCGGAAGCGTCGACAAGCAAAACGACGCCATCCACCATGCTCAAGGCGCGCTCAACCTCGCCACCGAAGTCAGCGTGGCCAGGAGTATCGATCACGTTAATAACGAGATCGTTACCCTCTTTGCCCGCGCCTTTACGACGAATAGCCGTGTTCTTGGCCAGGATGGTGATGCCCTTTTCCTTTTCTAGGTCTCCAGAGTCCATCACGCGGTCGACGAGCTCTGCGTGTTCATCGAAGGCGCCTGACTGACGCAGCATAGCGTCTACAAGGGTGGTCTTTCCGTGGTCAACGTGCGCAACGATGGCTACATTGCGAAACTCTGGACGGGTCAAAAGTGTCTCCTGAAAAATTGGATGCGCCTGGTAAAATCACGTCGCCGAATCATGCGAAGAGTCCGGGCGCATAGTACAGCGCTGTTACATTACTCCACTTACCCACAACTGTGCACGTTAGAAACGTAGATACAGCAACATGTAACAAAAAGATCACGATGAGCGACGTGTATCAAGAGAGGAATTTTTCCGTTCCCCCACATTGAGAATATTAGTTAGTAACCCTTGACACTATTAAAGCAGTGACTACTGTTATTCGAGTAAACTCTTGTGATTATTGTGACTTGCTATTGTATTTATTGGCTTCCCTCGCCCAATAAACACGTCTCTCTATACGGCAATAGCAAATCCAATAGCTAGGAAGGCTGTACGTGCGCCGAATTACCCACGCCATCACCGCGACGCTTCTCGCGGCTACTTGCACTCTCACCTCAATCGGTGGTGCAACCGCTATGCCTGCACAACCTCTGCCGGCAGCGCCGCTTTTGTCGTCCTCGTCGACGGTTGACCTCTCCTCCTGGCTCCCCCTGGACCAACTCGGACGCCCGAATGCCGAAACCCTCAGCAAAGCGAAAGACTTTGCCAACACCCTGCCTGAACCAATCCGCAACCAACTGCTCGCAGCCGTGGCCTTCATAGAAGGGACCGGGCAGGGGGAAATTAAAGTCCCCGACAATGGTCCCCAGTTCAACCAGTTCCTCTGGCCCAGCATCGCGGGACGCTGCATCAGCGGGCAACTGACTGCCACAGGGTCAGCAATCGCCGTTCCCGGACCTGCAGAAATTCCAGCACCAGGAGCAAAAGAAGGCGAAACCGCCTTTGTTTTCACCGCGCTAGGAACTGGAAAACTCGCCCCCAATGAGCATCAAGCAATGAATGTTCACTGGTTTAATCTTTCCACGTTGCAGGGCGGAAGTACTCGACTCGTCGGCCACGGAATCAACCCAGATGGCCCTAGCACCGTATCCGGAACCGCTGATACGGGGAAGGGACGCGTCATTGCACTCATCGAGGGAACTATTGCCACAGAGGCAAGCCCCTGCACTTTCCTACCCACGGCTGCACTCTTCGAGGTGAAATAATGGTTGACCTGCATCCAGTGAAAAAGGAAACCTTCGATCCATCGTCGATGACCAATATCGACCCCAAAGGTTTTCAGCGGCGCGTAGACGACTTTCACTCCACCGATTTTGGCCTGTACATGGCCCGTGGTGCTGACCATCCCAAATTCGGCTACCTAGAGTCATGGCTCCTGCCTAGCTTGGGATTGCGAGCCAATATCTTCCATTTCCGTGAAGGTGTCGACGAACGTCAGGATTTCTACTTTGATGTCGCCGATATTTCCCGAGAAGACAACATGTGGGTCACTCGCGACTTGTATGTGGACCTCATCTCCGTAACCGGGGAACCCGTCAAAGTGGTAGACATCGATGAGCTCGCAGCAGCAACCTCAGCGGGCATCATCACCGCAGAAGAAGCCGAACGTGCAATTGACGCGACCCTCCTCGCCGTCGAAGGAATAACCCGCTACAACGACGATCCCATGAGCTGGCTCTCCTCCCTAGGCTACGACCTAGAATGGGCCGACACCGTCAAACTGGAGCCCGCACCATGATCACCATCTATCACAATTCACACTGCTCTAAGTCGCGCGCGGCGCTGGAGTTCGTGCAGGATCGAGGGCATGATGATGTGCAGGTCATTAATTACCTCTCTTCCCCTCCTAGCGAGGACACTCTTCGCGACCTCCTACGCACAGCAGGGCTAAGCCCCCACGAGGCAATACGAACAAACGAGCAGCTCTACCAAGACCTAGGCCTCTCGCCAGAAACTTCCGACGACGATCTCATTGCTACGATGGTAAAACACCCCCGGCTTATTCAACGGCCGATCGTATCCACGGATAAAGGCGTACGCCTTGCACGTCCCACGGAAGTAATAGAGGAGATTCTCTAAATGCGGCTTTTTCGCCGATTATCTGCTGTCACCACCGCCGTCGCTCTCTCGCTAGGAATAGTTGCTCCTAGTCACGCAGTCGTCGGCGGCACTGCAACCAATCAACCCAGTCTCGCTTATGTGGGACTAGGAGAGCAGCAATGCACAGGCGCTCTTGTAACTCCTGAATGGGTATTGAGCGCTCGGCATTGCCTTGGCGCCGGACCATCAACTATCGGCGTCGGCGGCCAAGTCTTCCGCGCTGTCGAACAAATTCCCCACCCCACCGCAGATATCGCGTTAATCAAGCTTGATCGACCATCTGGCACAGCGCCGATGACGCTTTCCAGCAACAACCTGTCTTTTGGTGAAAAAACCATCGCTGCAGGCTGGGGCGGGATCACCCACGGCCACGCGCAGTGGGCGGAGGCTACAACACAGCGCCGTGTCACCAACGTCCCCGGCCCCGACCGCCAGGCCGTCTTAATTGAGCAATGGATCAGCCAAGGAATCCTCCGCCAAGGCGATTCCGGAGGCCCGTTGATGGAAGGCAACGCTGTGGTCGGCGTTCTCAGCATGACCAGTCACACAGGTACGGTCGGCTGGTACACGCCTGTTGCGGAGCACACCGAGTGGATTTCAGCCATAAGCGGAGCGTCCAAACCGCCCGCCGCCGACGCTCCTAGCCCGCTTATCGACGCCACCGCTTTCCCCACCGTCATTCCGCTTCCAAGTTTCCCGCTCCCCTTCCACAGCCACTAAAACTCCTCGGGTTAGTTTGTAGCTCACACATAAAGCGAGGTCCTCACCAGAACTGGTGAGGACCTCGCTTTTTCTCTATCTCCTAGGGACTAAAGAATCATAATCACGACCCCGCTTTATCCCGTAAGCATATCCCGTTAGCCACCCTACAAAAACCACGCCTACTGCATAGACAGCAACCATCATCCAAGGGATATCAAACACTCTGAACGGATGATCTTCGACAGGTAAGCGGATCAGCTCTGCACGCTCTAACGCGAACAGCCAAACCATAGTTCCTACTGCGCCGGTCAAGGCTACGAATAGTCCTTGCATCGCACTGAATCGTCGAATCAGCTTCTTCTCCCCTCCTAGGGAGAACATTGTGGTGACTTCACGACGAGTCTCAAAGCTGGCCAACGCCACTAGGAGAAGGATGAGGCCAAAGCACAGCACCCACGACAGGAACAAAACTACTGCCACTTCAAACCGATCTTGTAACGCCGACAGCCTCGTTACCGTGACATTGGCAAAGTCATCTCCGGAATAGCCTGGCTTTAGTTTCTCCCACCAACTAAGCTCCGAACCACCCACTAAGTAAGAAGCCCGGAATACTGCTTCTACGCCCAAAGATCGCGCGGTCTCTGGAGAGACGACCACGGCGTTAGTATGGGCGCCTGGCACAGCCATCGCAAGAAGTTCGTGATGGTCGCCGTCTTTGTCAGTCGTTTTCCTTTTAACGGCCACATTGATTTTTCCTGATTCAACGAGATCCGGATTAAAGGCCACTGCCCCGCCGTGAGCAATTGTCTGTTCTAAGCGGTCGATTACTTTTTTATCGAGAGTTTTCAGCTCGCTGTCGGCCAGCATGCTTATAACTGATGGCGTCACCACATAAACAGAAATTTCTTTATCCCAATTGTTAAAGAAGCTAAAGGAATCCAATAGCGACAACCTAGAGTCTGAATCTGCCACCTTCTTACTAGGAGGGAGGACGTTAATTTCGCTGAACCTCCCCCGTTGCGAGGAGTAATAAGAAGCGTATTCGTCGACACGCAATGGTGCGGAATGCTGTGCTTGCTTTTTCCGAATAGCAGCCTCATAAGGACTAGAGTCCGAAGCCACTGCCTCGTTAGCTGTTATCCGAATCCCGTTGACATGGACTTGCGTTCTTAGATCCGCGGGACCTGTGACACTTAGGAATACAAAGACGCATATCATCATCGTTCCAGTGATCGCGCCAACCGCAGGCCCTGTTCTGGATATGCTTCGGAGCGCATCGCGCAGCCCGAGTCGCATACTCAGAGGCATTCGACGACCGAGCTTCGCTAGGAAGAGGATTGTGGCCGGCGCCGATATAATCGCACCAATAACGACCATCACCGCCCATACCCCAATAGGCTGCTCAGGATTCGAGAGCACAATGCCTATCAACCCCAGAATGCCAAGTGCTGGCCCCACAAAGTAGAGCGGCCTCAACCTCACAATGCGTGTCGACGCCCCCTCCGCCAGCGCTTGAACAGGCTCCATCGAGGCGCTGCGTATCGCAGGAAGCATCGCTGCACACAGGCCGGCAATGACAGCTACAGCCACCGACAAAAGTGCAATGTCCCAGGCAAAGCCGAAGACATACACGCCTTCTATGCCCCACGGAAGAAGCATCCCAAGGAATAGGCCAGCCACCGTTCCTAGTAAGGAGCCCAGCAAGCCGACGAGTGCCCCCTGCCACAGCATGATCTTCCTCAGCTGCCGGGGATCGGCACCGACTGCAGCCAACAATCCAGTTGAACGAATTGATCGCCGTGCGGCAACCGCAAAAACCGTGCCGACGATACTCGAGACCAAAATAACCGCGAGCGCCCCCACGGACACAAACATAAGGAATTCAATGTCTACATAAGAAGCGAGAAAGGACGAGTATCTCGATGGGATTACGTGCTCCACGCTATGAACCGAGACTCCTTTCGCCTCTTGACTTACGGCTTGGTCCACTATGCGCGGCGACTCCCACTCCACAGAGACTCCTTGAGGAAGCCGCGCACTTACCAACTCCGAGTCCCCGCCAAACTGAGCTACATTAATATCTTCTTTATTCAAGACCCCCACCGCTTTAGCCACACCGTCCATCACATTGGTGGAGTGATCATCGGTTCGCTCTGCGATGGTCAAAGTCAAAGGTTGCGCGCCTGCCCACGGGATAAACTTCATTTTCTCTCCTACTCGCTTGCCTAGGAGGGAGAGGGCGTCGTCGCTAAGAGCGATCTCACCGCGCGCTGGCACCTGCGGCTCATTCTTCGCCTGCGGAGAAGTCTTCAGAGTAAGGCGGATATCCGCGCCATAGGAGCTAGCAACCGAGGTCTCGAGCTGCCACACCGGGGTAAAAGTATCGGCGATGTCGGGAACAAGGTTCTTAATGCGCTCGATATCCGGTTTTTCCAGTTCCTCGCGGTCTCGCACACACCAGTTTTCCTCTTCTTTGTCTTTTTCTGAGCAGACGGTGTTGCTGATGTCCGCATAAGTACTAGGAAGACGACCCCTATCGTAGGACTGAGCCGAGATTCCCAGCAACGCGTTAGTAAAAGCGCATATCACCATGATCGGCAGTGCGAAAAGAGCAATTGCTACGCCCGATCGGATTTTGTGTGTAGACAGCTCGCGCCATGCCAGGCGTCTAGAAAGCGAAGTCACTATTGATCCCCCTGCAATCGTCCGTCACGCAAATACACCGTGCGATCTGCGTATGCGGCAAACCTCGGCTCGTGCGTCACTAGGAGGCCGGCTGCGCCTTGGTCAATGCGCGACCGCAGCACAGTCATGATGGCTTCTCCGGTGGTGGTATCTAGGGCGCCGGTGGGCTCGTCGGCAAGCAATAATCGACGATCGCCGATGAGAGCACGTGCGATGGCAACACGTTGGCGTTCGCCGCCCGAGAGCTCCGCCGGGAAGGAGTCGCCCGCGTTAGGAAGGCCGATGGCTTCCAAAGCTGCGGCAGCTTGTTCCTCACACGCCTTCCTAGTCATGCCGCTGAGTTCAAGCGGGAGGCCCACGTTTTCGGAGGCGGTAAGAGTTGGAATGAGGTTGAAGTCCTGGAAGACAAAGCCGACGGATTCGCGTCGCACGCGGGCGCGTTCTTTGGCGCTGAATCCGCTGGTGTCACAGCCGTCGATAAGCACGCGCCCGCGAGTAGGAGTGTCCAAGGTCCCTGCAATATTAAGAAGCGTCGATTTTCCCGCCCCCGATGGTCCCATAACCGCGACGAGCTCGCCGGCTTCTACTGTAAGCGACACCGAATCGAGAGTCGTCGTTGTCCGAGAACCGTCATCATGAATTTTGCCGATATTATCCAGAACTAATACTGCCGGTTGGGTCATCATTGTGGTTGTCCTTCTGCGGGGATCTCTAGAGTCTCTATGTGATCAAGCCATCTCGACTCTGCTTCAAGATTGAATATTCGCCTCTCCAGTAGGAGGCGAGCTGCGGTTCGCTGCGGTGCGAGCGCCATTTTTTGCTTCACAACGTCGCGAAGTTCCCACATCACAGCTTCCCGCTGCCGCTGCACCATCTCTCCTACTCCCGATGCATTGGTGGCTTGAGCCATCGCAATTTTGATAACGAGCTCATCGCGCTGATTTTTAGAAAGCAGCGTGGGAGTGCTCCACCATGTCTCCAATTCATCCCGCCCGTGAGCGGTAATGCCGTATACCTGCGCGGTATGTCCTGTGCTGCCCTCTACTTCTCCTAGGGACTCGACAAAGCCGTCGCGCTCCAGCCTTTGGATTGTCTGAAATACCTGACCGATGTTGAGGGGCCAGGTATGTTGCGTGAGTTCATGAAATTGTGTCCGCAACTCTCCTACTGGCCGTGGCTTAGCCGCTAGGAGGCTGAGTAGCGAATGCCGAATAGTCATACAGCTGCCTTCTTTGCAGAGTTTCTTGCTACCAAAGAGATGGTTACTCAGTAACCATGATTAAAAGTTACCGAGTAACCTTTAGGAGTGCAAGCTTTGCATGCAAAAAGAGAGGAGATTCGCAAAGAATCCCCTCTCCTAGTGACAACGAGAGCTAGCAGCGTTCACTACATGCCCGTGCCCAGCTCCACGCCCAAACCAGGAACAGAATCAATGAGGTTACGCGTATATTCTTCCTTCGCCGATAGGAAGAGGTCGTCAGTCGTCCCCTGCTCCACCACGCGCCCTTTTTGCATCACCACAACTTCATCCGCTGTTTGACGCACCACGGCAAGATCGTGCGTGATAAACAGATAGCTCAAATTGAGT
Organism: Corynebacterium ulcerans; assembly: GCF_900187135.1. Lineage (NCBI taxonomy): Bacteria > Bacillati > Actinomycetota > Actinomycetes > Mycobacteriales > Corynebacteriaceae > Corynebacterium > Corynebacterium ulcerans. The sequence continues at coordinate 2,352,880 of NZ_LT906443.1, read as the reverse complement.
TCGGACTGCAGATTGGCCAGCAGCTGCAGGATCTGGTTCTGCACCAGAACGTCCAGGGCCGAAACCGCCTCATCCAAAACGATGATCTCAGGGTTTAACGCCAGCGCGCGAGCTACAGCGATGCGTTGGCGCTGACCGCCGGAGAGTTCGTTGGGATAGCGTCGCATAGCTGAACGCGGCATAGCCACCATGTCTAGGAGGTCGGCCACGCGCTTCTCTCGCTCTTTGCGATTTCCTACCTGATGCACAACAAGCGGCTCTTCGATGCATCGGAAAATTGAATACGTTGGGTCTAATGAGCCATAGGGGTTTTGGAACACCACTTGCAGCTTGCGCCGCATCGCAAAGAGTTCCTTCTTCCCTAACGTAGATAGGTCCGTGCCTTTGTAGTAGACCTTGCCTGAGGTTGGGTCAATAAGGTTGAGGACCATATTGGCCACAGTTGATTTGCCGGACCCCGACTCTCCTACTAACGCGAGGGTCGTTCCTTGTTTCAGGGAGAAGCTGACGTCGTCGACAGCACGCAGCTCGGCTTTTTTACCACGCTGGCCACGAACATCGAAAACTTTGGTGAGATTTTCTACCCGAATGATCTCTTTACTGTCCGTCTTTTCAGAAGCAAGGATCTCAGAGCTTTCCACTCCATGCTCTTGCGCCGATTGGATGCGAGCAGAAGCTAAGGAAGGCGCAGCTTTAACCAACCGTTTGGTGTATGGATGCTGCGGGTCGCGGAGGATCTGAAGGCTGGGGCCGGATTCAACGACGCGCCCGCGGTGCATCACCACGAGGTGTTCGGCACGCTCAGCCGCCAGACCAAGGTCGTGGGTAATAAAGAGAACTGCGGTTCCCAAGTCCTGAGTGAGCCCACCCAAGTGATCTAGGATGCGCTTTTGTACCGTCACGTCCAGAGCCGAGGTGGGCTCGTCGGCAATGAGCAGCTTGGGACGCGCTGCCAAACCGATACCGATGAGAGCTCGCTGACGCATGCCTCCGGAAAATTCGTGCGGATATTGTTTCGCGCGGCGGTGGGCGTCGGGAAGCCCTGCTTCCTCTAAAAGCTCTGCGACGCGAGTATCCATATCAGAACCCGGGACCACATTATTTGCTTTCAGTGATTCCTTTACCTGCGTGCCAATGCGCCACACAGGGTTGAGGTTGCTCATAGGGTCTTGAGGGACAAGGCCGATCTGTGAGCCTCGGTAAGCCTGCATTTGTTTATCGGAAAGCTTTGTAATGTCTTTTCCGTCAAACAAGATTTGTCCGCCCGTTACTTTTCCAGTTCCGGGGAGCAGACCAATGATTGCCATTGCAGTGGTGGATTTACCCGAACCAGATTCACCCACGATGGCCACCGACTGGCCGGGATAGATGGTCAGGTTGACGCCGCGGACGGCGTCGACAGTGCCAGTTGAGGACGTAAAGGAGATTTGTAGGTCCTTCACCTCTAGAAGCGGCGCATTATTATTTTCACTCATTGCTCTTATCGCTTCCTAGACTTCGGATCAAGGGCATCACGGACTACGTCGCCCATCATGATAAAGCTCAAGACTGTCGCACCAAGCGCTACCGCCGGATAGAACAGCACCATGGGCTGAGTACGCAACGATACTTGGGCCTTAGCAATGTCTCCGCCCCACGAGACGATGTTCGGCGGGAGTCCAATGCCTAGGAAGGAGAGGGTGGCCTCCGCCACGATAAACGTTCCTAGCGCCACCGTCGCGTACACGATAATCGGGGCCGCAGCATTAGGCAGAATATGGCTGCTCAGGATCTTCCACTTAGATGCACCCACTGCACGCGCGGCAATAACGAATTCCTCGTTTTTAACCGACAGCACGGCACCTCGAGTGATACGGGCAATGTTGGTCCAACCAAACATAGCGAGCACCACCACGACCGTCATGACTGTGCGCTCCTGCTTAAACATCTGCATAACCACAATCGCCGCTAGGACGAGAGGGACGGCAAAGAAAATATCAGTAAGCCGAGACAACAAGGTGTCCAGGATGCCACCAAAGAAACCAGCGGCAGCTCCAATAACGGTTCCTATGATCACTACCGCAAGAGTGGTAAACACTCCTACTGCGACAGATGCCCGCGCACCGTAAATCATGCGTGCATAGATATCGCAACCTTGGCGATCAAAGCCAAAGGGATGTCCTTCTGTCGGATCTGCCAAAGATTTGGAGAGCTCACAAAAGCCTGGATCCGTGGACGTGAACATCTGCGGAATGACTGCGAGGAGCACTGCGGTAAGAATCAACGCAGCAGAGAACCAGAACAGTGGACGGCGGCGCAGATATTTCCATGCTTCACCCCATGTGGACGTGGGGGCAGACTCGTCGGCGACGGCGTCGACAGCACCCAAACCTGTCTCATCTACATCTGCGATGAAGTGCTCCTGCCCGGGGCGGGGCTGGAAAATATTGTGATTATGCATAGCGGATCCTCGGGTCAAGCAATGCGTAGATCAGGTCCACGACGAGGTTAGCGATGATATAGACGATCACGAGGACCGTGGTAAAGGACACGACTGTGGTGGGCTCGCCTTTAAGAATTGCCTGGTACATGGTGCCACCAACACCGTTGATACCAAAGATTCCTTCGGTCACGATAGCTCCGCCCATAAGCGCTCCAAGATCAGCGCCTAGGAAGGTGGCTACGGGGATCAGCGAGTTACGCAAGACGTGCCTCATGGTCACGTTTCTGCCGCTTAAGCCTTTCGCCCGCGCGGTGCGTACATAATCTGCCCGCAGGTTTTCTGAGACTGATTGCCGGGTGAGGCGAACCACATAGGCAAAGGACAACGCCCCTAGGACGATGGCTGGCATGAGGAGCGATGTGACTGACGTGTTCGATCCGACGGTTACCGGAAGAATCCCCCACTTCACGCCGACAAAGAACTGGAAAACAAAACCAATCACAAATGATGGAACGGCAATGACGATGAGCGACATGACGAGCACGGTGGAGTCGAAGATTCCGCCGCGACGCATTCCTGCGATCACGCCAAAACAAATGCCAAAGACAGCTTCAAAGATAAGCGCCATGACGGCAAGTTTTATGGTCACAGGGAAGGCATGAGCCATGGCTTCCGCGACAGGGCGACCGGAGAAGGTGGTGCCAAAGTCAAGGGAGAAGATGCCCTTGATATACAGCAGATATTGGATGATAAATGGCTTATCTAGATTGTATTCCGCCTCGATTCGTGCCCGGGTGGCTTCCGTCAGACCGCGGTCTCCACCGAGGGCCGCAACGGGATCGCCCGGCATGAGGAATACGAGTGCGTAGAGCAGGAGTGTCGCCCCAAAGAACACTGGGATCATTTGAAGCAAGCGGCGCCCAACATAGCGCAACATATGCAATTTCCTTAAAGCTTATTAACGATGGCTGAGCCCCGCGCAGAGACCACGCGGGGCCAAGCAACAAACGTCTTATATGACGGTGGGGTTTAGCCCTTGGTGATTTGTTCGTACACAGGAACGGACTTCCAACTGAAGACCACGTTGTCTACGTTTTGCGAGTAGCCACCGGTCACATTCGAGTACCACAGAGGAATAGCGGGAAGCTCCTTAAACAGGATCTCTTCTGCTTCCTGGTAAAGCTTGATTCCTTCTTCCACGGAGGAAGCTGCGGCAGCGTCGTTAAGCTTTTTGTCAAACTCAGGGTTGGAGTAGTCGCCGTCGTTGGAGCTGGCGTTGGTGGCGTAAATCGGGCTGAGGAAGTTACCCAGAAGCGGATAGTCGCCTTGCCATCCGGTACGGTATGCGCCCTTGATAGTGCGGTGCGTGACCTCGTCTCGCAAAGACTTGAAGTCTGGGTATGGCTTGCCGGATGCGGAAATTTCCAGGTTGTTCTTGATCTGGTTAGCTACCGCATCAACCCACGACTGGTGTCCGCCGTCAGAGTTGTAAGCGATGGTGAACTCACCGGTAAATGGAGAGATAGCGTCGGCCTTTGCCCACAGTTCCTTAGCCTTAGCAGCGTTGAATTTGGCGACATCGCTTCCGGGCAGCCCTTCCTTATATCCATCGACAACTGGGGATGAGAAGTCCTTGGCCGGGGTACGTGTCTCCTGGAAGATAGCTTTGGTCACTTCTTCGCGGTTAATCGCCAGGGAGATAGCTTGGCGACGCAACACGCCTTCCTCACCCGAGAAGTGCTCAAGCTTCTGCGGGATAGTAAAGGACTGGAAAACCGCAGCAGGCTGGTTAACAGCGCGCTCGCCCAGCTCGCTCTTAAAGGTGCCAAACGCAGAATCCGGAATAGCGTCGAGAACGTCGAGGTTACCGGCCAGGAGGTCGGAATACGCAGCATCCTGAGAAGAATAGAACGTAAACTTCACGCCGTCGTTCTTAGCCTTACGGTCCCCGGTGTACTCCTCATTGGGCACCAGGGTGATGGACTCGTTGTGGTTCCACTCCGCAACCTTGTAAGGGCCGGAGCTGATGGGCTTTTCACCAAAGGCCGCGATGTCATCAAACGCCACATCTGGAAGCGCAAAGTACGCGCTATAGCCTAGGCGAGCAGGGAAATCCGACACGGGCTGGGAAAGCTCAATGCTAAAGGTCTTATCATCGATAACCTTCAGCCCTTCAAGCTCCTTTACGCCGGTGTCAAAGCCCTTCACCAGCTCAAAGAAGGACGCATTGCGCTGATCGTTGGCCACAGCGTAATTCCAGGTCTTGACGTAATTCTCTGCTTTGATGGGAGTTCCATCCGAGAACTTCAGTCCGTCTTTCAAGGTGACCTTGTAAGTTCGGTCCCCCTCAAGGGTGATGGACTCGGCCTGCTCATTATGTGCCTTGCCATCCGAGTCATAGCGAACCAACCCCGAGTAAATAACATCCACGATGCGTCCGCCACCGGTCTCATTGGTGTTTGCGGGAATCAGCGGGTTCTGCGGCTCCGAGCCGTTAGCCAGAACGTAGTTTTTACCGGACTTGCTACCAGAGGAGTCCGAGGAGCAAGCAGCGAGGCTCACAGCAAGGGCCGCGGACATACCAACGGCGAGAGTCTTCTTAAGCGTCATTTACGACCTCCCAGGGGATGACGGACATCTTTCGCAATAGTCTCCAACCGGAAACGTGGTCATTGCTTGCACGAAATCCTAGTCCGTGACGCATGTCATTCATAAGGGCTACAGACGTGCCTAGGTCACTAAAACTGTCCACTTATAGTTTCTGTAAAAATTTCGCCCCTCCTACCTGCACGTCAGACGAATGGTGAGTTTCCCCATATGATTTTAAAGTTATTATCTTGTTACCAAATGGGGGTGAGATTCTTACCCCCTTAAGGCGGGAAAAACCACATCCCGAGACAACGGGGCTAACCTCTCGGAATCACTGTCGAGCCCAAACCACGCGATTTCCGCAATTTCTTCGTACACGGTGTGCGGTTTTTCTTCTCCGCTATAGAGAAACACGTCACAATCAACGGTCGCCCCCGGCTCGTTGGCAGCTGGTGCCTGATAACGCCCGATTGCTTCTAGTTCATCAGTGCCCATATGGATATGTAGCTCTTCAGCGATCTCCCGAATCGCCGCTGCCATGGGATCCTCCCCCTTCTCCAATTTCCCACCAGGCAGCATAAAAAAGTCAGTGTTTCGCTTGCGAACACTCGCTACTTTTCCGTCGTTAAAAAACACAACTGCCGCGATTCTGATAATCATTTCTCTCCTAGCCATAACCGCACATCCACATCCGGGAGCTTTGCACAATGAGCCCGCTCTTGAGCCGCCCATATGTCCCACCACGGCTCGTAATCAGGGTCACGTGCCAAGGCCCGCGCCTTCCGCCACGCTTCCGGGCCGTCAAGAACAACGCTAAAAACATAACCTTTGCTTCTCGACGCCGCCACTGTCTCCCTCGTGATCGCCCCAACGCCTTCGATCACCAGGTTCTTAGCTTGCACAGGCACCCACTCACCGCGCCGGTCGTGCTGCCAATCCCACCGCCAGTACCCAGAGGCCTCACCCAAGACCTCCTCAGCCACGATCCGAGAACCTTCAGCAAGGCCATGCCACCCTGGATAAATATCATCGAGATGAACCAATTCGAACCCCAAGATCCCCGCCAGCTTCCTAGCGAGTGTGGTTTTTCCGGAACCGGAGGGGCCGTCGATAAGCACAATCATGCGCCCAAGAACCTAAAACTTCCCGTGTACACGGAAACCGCAATCGCCACTGTCGACATCGCGCCGCATGCCGCGAGTAGGAGGGCGTCACGACGCCCAAAGGTTGAGGTTCTCGCCCACGTCCTATCCGAATACCGGCCAAACCCCCGAGCCTCCATCGCCGTGGCTAGCTTCGCACCGCGTCGCAACGCTAAAACAAGCAGGCCAAACGTCACAGAAAAAGCTGTCTTCATGCGGCCTTTGTCATCCAATCCCCTCGCCCGGCGCGCCCGGCGCAGCGACTGCCAATCTCGACGAAACAGCGAAATAAGCCTGGTACTGGCCACTGCCCCGATCACAAACCGAGACGGCAACTTGAGCACCTGAGCAAGCCCATCTCCGAGTTCCGTGGGATCGATGGCCGTGAGCAACACAATGACCGGTAGCCCTACGGCCAAGACACGCACCATGATTGCGGCGGCGAGACTCAAAGAATTATCCGTCACATGGGCAAAAAGGAAAGACGCATACTCATGTCCTTCGGGCCTGCCGTATAGGGCCATCGAGAGCCCGGCTATCGGGGTGGCAATAAAAATGGGAAGGCCTCGCCGCGCCAGCACTCGCCAGCGCACCCCAACACAGGGCGCACACACCACTGTAAACATCACTGCAATGGCTGCCGACACAATATCCACGCTGATCAAAAGAGGCGTGGTAAACAATGCCAGGCCGAGAACGCGGGAGACCGGGTTGACGTCCTTGATGAGGTTCACAGCTGAATCTCCTTATCTCCTAGCGCCGCGCGGTACAGCGGGTCGTGGGTAATGGATACCACGGTGGTCCCGTTGTCCGTGAGCTGACGCAAGAGCAGAACGAGCTCAGTAAAAGTGCGGCGATCCTGGCCAAAAGTCGGCTCGTCTAAGAACACCACGTGAGGTGTGTTCACCAAAATGGTAGCCACAGAAAGTCGTCGCTTTTGTCCCCCGGACAACGTAAAGGGATTCGCTTCCGCCAAGTGGTCCAGGCGGAGCGTCGCTAGGAGAGAGTCAGCGCGACGACGCACCTCGTCTTGGGACGTTTTCGCCCCTCGGGCCCCGACAAGAAGTTCCTCGCGCACCGTTTTAGCCACAAACTGGTGCTCAGGATCTTGGAAGACGTACCCCATACGGGCAGCAAGCGCTGTCGAGGACCATGTATAAGGGTGGGGGCCGAGCTTTCCGGCGATTGCCGGGGCTACTCGCACTTCCCCTCCTAGGGACGGAAGTAATCCTGCGAGGGTGAGCAAGGTTGTTGTCTTTCCAGCGCCGTTGGCCCCGGTAAGTACAGTCGAATAACCCCGAGGTACGGCAAGGTTCAGCGAATCATGTAGTGGAGAGTCCCAGCCCACGGCCAAATCATGCGTGGTCAGCGCGTGTTCCGCTGATGCGCTCACTGGCTGTGCCGCGGGTAGGAGGGGATCGTTGCCCGGCACCCACACGCCGCCTTGAGCGAGTTCTTCTCCATGCTGAGAAATCACGGTATCGGCTGGGCCATCAGCGATGATGCTTCCGTCATCGCCTAGCACGATAATGCGGTCCACAAATGCGAGCCACGTATCCACGCGATGCTCGATGATTATTACAGTGGCGTTCGTGGCGTCCGCAGCGGTTTCCACTGCTGCCACCACGTCGCGGACTCCTTGTGGGTCCAGGTTGGCGGTGGGTTCGTCGAGAAGCAATAAATCCGCGCCCATAGCGAGCACTCCAGCAAGTGCGAGTCGCTGTTTTTGACCTCCCGACAGCAACGCCGTGGGATGGTCCAGAGGCAGCTGCAGACCAACGTGGTCCAAGGCAACAGGCACGCGACGCCATATCTCGTCCCTAGGAAGGCGGAGGTTTTCACAGCCAAACGCCACATCATCTCCTACTCGCGAGGAGATAACCTGTGAATCCGGGTCCTGCAGCACCATCCCAGGCGTCGCATGGACCTCTAGGAGACCTTCGCCTTCCCCTTCATCGGCGCCCAGCACGCCCGCCAACGCAGAAAGCAACGTGGATTTTCCGGCACCCGACGCCCCGAGTAGGAGGATGCGTTCCCCACGCTCCACCTCAAGATTGATGCCCTGCAAAGCATGCTTGATACGACTTGAGTGACGGTACCCAAAATCCCGTGCATAAATCTGAGGGGGCATTCCTATCTTCCTATTCAACAAGGTGGTGCTGGGAACAGTATTTTTAGTCCAGTCGCATACGGCCCAGCCCAGCCGACGCAGCGACCGCCTCTCACCTTGTGGCGCGCGGATAGATGACACAGGAAAGGCCATAATTGTCGTTTTTGAGAACGGTAGAGCGTACGCCACTGATAAAAGCCCAGGAAAGCTTTTCTTGTGTTCTCAAAAACGACATTTCCCCTTCCTAGCCGCATAACCAGCCACGTGCCACGCGCGGAAAATCCATGGCACGAGCTGAGTGGGAGCCGAGCGAGAGCACTAAACCCGCGCGCGAGCCTCCCGGCCTGCGGCGAAGCGGTCCAAAGCACCAGTTGAGGCCAGCGCTTTAACCAAGAGGTAGCTTACGAGTCCCGCCAAAATCGCACCGGAGACTGCCATCGCCCCTAGATACGTCAGGTTAAACGCAAGTGTCTTGGCGTAGTTGGCACTCAGGAAGAGCTCGAGGATGAATGCGCCAACTCCAGCACCCACACCCGCAAGCATCGCGACGACCACACCAAAGCGCTTATACAAGAAAGCAGCCAAAATCAGTTCTGCGCCCAAGCCCTGCGCCAGGCCTGAATATAGTGTTTCAATCCCCCATTGATTTCCGATTCCTGCGGAGACCGCAGCTGCCAGAACTTCCACGAATACCGCAGCGCCAGGCTTGCGAATCACAAGCCCACCGATCACGCCGCCCATCAACCAAATGCCGGTGGCGATGCCTCCCAGACCAGGAGTAAGTGCGTTAGCCGCCTGGTACCACGCGTATCCAACGGAGTTCCACGCCCAGAAGATCAATCCACAGGCAATGCCCAGAACTGACGCAATAACAATGTCCACAACACGCCACGACGCGCGCGCGGAAGCAGATGAAGATACAGATGTACTCATGTTTTCTCCCTATCGCCGGCATTATCCGGATCAGGTTCCTACGGTTTGGGGCTTTACGACGCACCGTATAGCGACCCATCTCAGCTCAAGGCGTATAGCCCCTTAAGCACCCGTTTTCTTTGTGCAATTATGCGCGCGGGACAGTTTACCTCTATCGGTGTAAAAGAACATCAAGGATCAGGCGATGCATTCGTGCTTCTCTACCCCCGCGCTCCGCCATCCGCACCACAGCTCCTACTTGAGCATCCAGCTCGCTAGGAAGGCCGTCGAGAATATCCCTTTGCATCGAGCTAGTCGCATGAGCAGCCTGACTATCAGCGAATGCAAGCGTGGCGTCCACACTATCTGCGGGAAGATTAATCCCTAATGCACGCCCGGCCTCTTCGACTTCCCGCATCAGGTTTTTTAAATCCGCTCGGTATGTTGTGCGAATATCTCCCAAAGGCTTCTCCACAAGAGCGCCTAGCGCGCCAAAGCACGTGACAAACATAGCCTTTGCCCAAATGTCTTCCATCACCGCAGGGTGAACAATCGGTTCGATACCTGTTTTAGCTAAAACCTGCTGCAATTCATTGACAGTGTCCTGCGTTGCCGGGTCTACCGAACCAAAAGTAAAGCTCAGGACTCCTCCCGTAAATTCGACTTCCGCAGGCCCCCTCCTAGTAAGGAAACTACGCACCACACCTGGGACAACTGCAGCAGCACCAAAAGTATCGATGGCTATCTGTGGCATTTCCACAGAATTTTGTGTGGTCACCAGCACGGCGCCGCAGGGCAGCGCTTCTGGCAATCCGGGGGCTGAAAGAGTCTTCGTGGCTAGGAGAACGATGTCTGCCGACTCTACTTCTGAGAGAGAAGACACCGCCTGCACGGGAACGTCGCGAAGCCCCTCGGGCGTGTGAATACGCAGTCCCCTGCTTTTTAGTGCCTGCAGACTCTCATTTCGAGCCACAAAAGTAACATCTGTCCCAGTCTCATGAAGCAAAGCGCCGAAGTATCCGCCAACCGCCCCGGCGCCGATAATAACGATGTGCATGATCTAGACCTTATGCCACAGTGCTTTCTTGTTGGGGAGATGACTGAATCCCCGCTACGATGGAATTTCTCTATTTCCCTCTCACGTTAGGATTTTCTCATGGCTGGTGGCCTCGCTGCCCTTCTCGACGACGTAGCCCTTATCGCCCGAGCAGCTGCCGCCAACGTTGATGATGTTGCAGCGGCAGCTGCAAAAACGAGTGCCAAAGCCGCAGGCGTGGTGGTCGATGACACCGCAGTGACCCCACAATATGTCAAAGGGGTGGCACCTGCCCGAGAACTTCCTATCATCTGGCGTATTGCTAAAGGCTCCATCGTTAACAAGCTGCTCATTATTTTGCCTATTGCGTTGCTACTCAACGCCATAGCGCCGGGCCTGCTTACTCCCATCCTCATGCTTGGAGGCGCTTATCTGTGCTTTGAGGGGGCAGAAAAAGTCTGGGAAATGATCTCCGGCAAGCAGCACGCGAGTGAAGAAAAAGCCGGCGATAAAGACGAAAACACTCTCGTCCGCGGCGCAATTACCACCGACCTCATCCTGTCTGCAGAGATCATGGTTATCTCGCTGAATGAGGTAGCCGATAAGAGCATCTGGATGGAAGCCGCAGTCCTTATTACTGTCGGAATTTTTATTACCGCAATTGTCTACGGAGCGGTTGCCCTCCTAGTCAAGATGGATGACTTTGGACTAAAACTTGGCACACGCGATTCAGCTGGTGCCAAGCGGCTCGGCAGAGGGCTCGTCACGGCAATGCCCAAGGTACTCAATGCTATTTCCGTTATCGGAATGCTGGCCATGTTGTGGGTGGGCGGTCATATCGTGGTTGCCGGGCTTGCGGAGCTTGGGTGGTGGCATCTTCCGCATGACGTGATCCACGATCTTGTTCACCGGGTGGGGCACTTAGGCAAGTTTGTCCGGTGGGTTGTGGAAACAACATGTTCATTGATCTTCGGCCTTCTCCTAGGCGGCATCATCGTGGCCGTAGTCGAGCCGATTCACCGTGCATTGCACAAGAAAAAGCATTAAACGCTTCTAGGCCCGCGCCTACCCCTATTGTGTAGAACCCCGATAAGATTTCTTATCGGGGTCAGTTTTCGTGATGCGTCAACATAATTCACTGCGTATGCTGATTCTTCGTATTTTCACCCCAGATTCATTAGCCCCTCTTGCCGATCCGGCTCCCCCACTCAGTGCCTTAACTCTAGGAGCAACTGCCTCATGTCCCAAGAATTCATCCGAGTCATCGGCGCACATGAAAATAACCTTCGCGGCATTACCGTAGATATCCCCAAGCGCAAACTCACCGTTTTTACAGGTGTCTCGGGATCAGGAAAGTCGTCGTTAGTGTTTAGCACGATCGCCGCGGAGTCGCAACGGCTCATTAATGAGACCTACTCCACCTTCGTACAAGGCTTTATGCCCACGTTGGCGCGACCAGACGTAGACGGCCTGGAAGGTATCACCACGGCCATCGTGGTGGATCAAGAACCCATGGGCACCAATTCACGTTCCACAGTAGGAACGGCAACAGATGCCACCGCGATGCTTCGCATTCTATTCTCCCGAATCGCACAACCGTCCGTAGGAGGGCCTGGGGCATACTCGTTCAACGTTCCTAGCGTCCAGGCCTCCGGCGCGATCTCCGTAGGAGGAGGGAAGAAAGAACACGTCAACTTCAAGCGCACCGGCGGACAATGCCCCACGTGCGAAGGCATGGGCCGGGTGAGCGACATTGATATGTCTGAATTGGTGGATACGTCGTTGTCGCTTAACGACGGCGCCCTCCTAGTCCCCGGGTACAAAGTGGGCTCCTGGGTGTGGAAGACTTTCGCGGAAACGGGACTGTACCCGGCAGACAAGCCCATCGATGCGTTCACCGAAAAACAAAAACACTCGCTGCTCTACCAGGAGGCGACAAAGGTCAAGTTCAACGGCTTCAACTACACCTATGAGGGTCTTGTTCCTAGGGTGAAAAAGTCTATTCTGAGCAAAGATCGCGAGTCGATGCAAAAGGCTATAGGAGAGTTTGTCGATCGCGCCGTGACCTTCATCGCCTGCCCCGAATGCGGCGGCACGCGGTTGGCTCGCCATGCCTTGGAGTCCAAGATCAAGGGAAAAAACATTGCCGAGCTGTGCCAGATGGAGATCAAAGACCTTGCGGAGTGGATGCACGGCGTCACTGATAAATCCGTTGCCCCCTTGTTGGAAGCGATCCAGCACAACTTAGAGAGCTTCGTCGACATCGGCCTGGGCTATCTCACCTTGGATCGTCCGGCAAGCAGTCTTTCTGGTGGTGAGGCTCAGCGGACAAAGATGGTGCGCCATCTAGGCTCCGCGCTCACCGATGTCACATATATCTTTGATGAGCCCACCGCCGGCCTGCACCCGCACGACATCGAGCGGATGAATCGCCTGCTCCTGGAGCTCCGCGACAAAGGCAACACCGTGCTCGTTGTGGAGCACAAGCCTGAAACCATCGCGATCGCCGACCACATTATTGACCTAGGCCCAGGCGCAGGTAGCGAAGGCGGCATACTGCAATATGCGGGGGGCTTGGCAGGACTTAAAACATCAGGAACGATCACTGGCAAGCATCTCGACGACCGCACCACCACCAAAGCCAGCGTCCGCGCTTCTCGCGGAGTCATCGAGGTCCGCGATTCCACACTGAACAACCTCGACCACGTTGATGCAGATATTCCGCTGGGAGTACTCACCGTGGTTACGGGTGTGTCTGGGTCGGGAAAATCCTCTTTGATCGCATCGCTGCCCAAAAACGATGACATCGTCATGGTCGATCAGTCCCCTATCCGCGGTTCCCGCCGCTCAAACCCCGCCACGTACACGGGCACCCTGGAACCCATTAGGAAGGCCTTTGCAAAAGCCAACGGCGTAAAACCCGCGCTATTTTCTCCTAATTCCGAAGGCGCGTGCGCCAATTGCAAGGGCGCGGGCGTGGTGTACCTCGACCTGGGGATTATGTCTGGCGTTGACCTTCCTTGCGAGGTCTGCGAGGGGCGGCGTTTCGACGACTCCGTCCTGGGCTATCACTTTGGCGGCAAAGATATTGCCACTGTTTTAACTATGCCTGCCAAAGAGGCCTTGGAGTTCTTCTCCTCAGCAGAAGCCAAAGTTCCGGCCGCGGCCAAGATTCTCAAGCGGATTGTCGACGTCGGACTCGGATACATCACGCTCGGTCAACCGTTGACCACATTGTCAGGTGGCGAGCGTCAACGCCTCAAGCTCGCATCGCATCTGGCCGAGAAAGCCACCACTTTCATCTTGGACGAACCGACCACGGGGTTGCATCTGGCGGACGTCGATAAGCTCCTTGCCCTATTGGATACCCTCGTTGACGCGCACAAAACCGTGATCTGCGTAGAGCACCATTTGGGAGTGATCGCCCACGCTGACCACGTGATAGACATGGGTCCCGGAGCAGGTTCTGCCGGCGGGCGCGTTGCTTTTTCTGGGACGCCGCAAGAGATGATCGACGAGGCGCATACTCTCACTGCGCAGTACCTGAAGTCTTATGTGAGCTAACCTCTCCTACTCATCGCGCCAGTAGGAGAGGGTATGTTAGGTAATGCTAACATTGCTAACTATGTTGCCTGATACCCATATCGGCTCATCCCCCACCAGCCTCCGTGGGATGAGTCCGCTTTCCGCCTGGCTTGTGCCGATATATGCGGTGCTGAGCTACTTCGCCGCGGGCATTGCTCTTGTCATTATGGCTTCTGCGCTTACTCGGTATATTCACGAGGAGGAGGCCCATCCTCTCTCCTACGCAGCAGCCGGCGCGGCCATCCTCGCCGCGAGCATGTTCACCGCCTTAGATATTCGCACCGGTGCACGCACTGCGCGCGACCACGAACGCCATACGCGACATCGTCTTTTAGCAGCGCTCTACTCTGCGCCAACCATGTCTAATCGGGATCGAAAAGAATTTCATCCCGGGAAACTCGTCGCACTCTTGACCGATAACGTCGAGCGAGCTGCAGAATTTCGCCATGCTTATTTAGGTTCCGCGCTAGCAGCCATGGTCTTCCCCATCGCTGTCGTCGTCTACATTGCCGTTGCTTATGACTGGCTTTTGGGGCTTAGTATGCTCGGTCAATTCATCCTTGTCCCCCTCCTCCTACGCGGCTTCATGCGATTGTTCCGGAGCCGTTCTGCCGATTCACGGCGCAAGCGGGCTGGACTTTCAGAAAAGTATCTCGACGCCATCAGAAATCTCACCACGATCAGCCTCATCACTGCTGGCAGTCGGGTTGAACAGCAACTACGCGCAGAAGGCGAACGCAACCGTGGCGCCACCATGAAATTGCTGGCAGGCAATCAAGTGGTGATCATCGTTATGGATCTTGCGGTTTCGCTTGTTCTTATCTGCACCACCGTTGCGATTATCGCTGTGCGTGTTTCCAGCGGATCCCTCTCTCCTAGTCACGGTTTAGCGTCCGTCTTCCTGTTGGTTCTCCTACTCGCACCGTTAGCCCAGGTCGCTGGTTTTTTCTACGTAGGAATGGGAGGCATCGCCGCGCAGCGAGCGATCAAGAAGTACCTTCACACGCACGAACACACAGAGGCCCTAGATAACAATGACGCCGGTTCGACGGAACACGACGTCTCCCGCGACGCTATCGTCGTCGATTCGCTGAACTTTTCCTACGGAGAGACTCCGGTACTCACCAACGTCAGTATCACGGTTCCGCATGGGGCAAAACTAGCTATCGTTGGTCGCTCTGGATCGGGCAAATCCACGCTGCTCCACCTCCTTCGCGGTCTCCTCCCCACGACTCCCGGCGCGATTACTATCCGAGGCCTAGACGCAGCAACAACGCCTCTCAACAACATCCGCACTGCCACCGCGACCGTAGCGCAGCACACCTGGCTCTTTAGCGGTTCGATCGCTGACAACCTGCGCATCGCGCGCATCGATGCCTCAGAAGCCGACATGTGGGAAGCACTTTCGCGCGCCAACCTAGCCGATGAGGTACGCAGTATGCCCCATGGCCTAGACACCGACGTTGGCGAGCGCGGGGCCTTCCTCTCCGGCGGACAGGCACAACGACTATCCCTTGCCCGCGCCTTATTATCCGGCCGCGACATTGTGCTTTTCGACGAACCCACCAGCCACATCGACCTCGAATCCGAGGCGCTCATCGTCTCTGCGATCCAACAACTCCCCGAGAGCATCACAGCCATCATGGTCACTCACCGCCCCGCCCTCCTAGCCGCAGCCGATACCGTCTACACAATGGAAGCAGGTGAGCTGCGATGACCGTGACAACTACGATGCCACCGTCACTAGGAGAGGTTGTGCGTTGGGTGCTTTCAATCACCCGACCCGTCCACGCTCCGCTCTATTTTTCCATCGTCATGCGCATTATCCAGCTCAGCTTAGGAATTATGATCTTTGGCTTGGCTGCACAAGGCGTAGGAGGAATCGTTATAGGCACTGACCGGATAACCCCTGTCCTGGTCACGTTGGCGGTGCTGGCCTGCATCAAAGCAGTCGCTCACTATCTCGAGCAGTTTTCCGGTCATTATGTCGCGTTTAAGGCTCTTGAGTTGCTCCGCGGTGCAGCTTTTTCCCGCCTCTGGCCTAAGGCCCCCGGGGTGTTGCGTTCCACTAAATCTGGCGACCTGGTCACCTCCCTTACCAGGGACATCGACCGGATTGAGGTGCTTTATGCTCACACTATCGCCCCCACGATTGCGGGAGTCACCGTTCCCCTAGGATTCGGTGTTGCATGGGGTCTACTTTATGGCTGGCAGCTGTCTGCAGTTCCCCTTATTTTTGGCTTGTTTTCTGCGCTTGTGGTTCCACTGATTGGGGCAAAGCAGTCCTTCGTTGCCACACAAAAAGTGTTGAGCAGGCGCCGTGAGCTGTCGCAACACGTCACGGATTCGGTGTTCGGCGCCGAGGAAATCGTCTCCTACGGACGGCAGCAGGAACGGCTTGAGCAGAGTTGGGATATTGCGGGGGACGTCGCAAAGCTAGCTATGCCCGCCGCCCACTATCGTGCGCTTCGGCGTGGAATCAACCTCGGACTCACCTACGCGTGTGTGCTCGGCGTGCTCATCGTCGGAATCGCAAGCAACGCGAACCCCGCCGACATAGCGTTCATTATGGGCGGCTGCCTGCTGCTTTTCGACGCCCCACGTGGCCTAGAAGACGCCGCCGGTGCGCTCGATCACTCGCTTGCTGCCGCACGCAGACTCCACCACATTTGTCACCTCCCAGCTGCGGTCAGCGACGGCACTCTTAGTGTTGATCGCACGCAACCCGTCACGATCACCTGGGACAACGTTAGCTATGCATATCCCGACGCCCCGGAAAAGCCGATACTGCAGGGGTTTACGCAGACCATCGCAAACGGTGAGCACGCGGTCTTTGTTGCGCCATCAGGAAGTGGCAAATCCACGGCAGTCCATCTCCTACTCAGGTTTGATAACCCCAGCAGCGGCGACATCCTACTCAACGGAATTTCCGTATCTCAGTATCAGTTGGCAGAACTGCGCAAAGCCATTGCGCTTGTGCCGCAGCGCAGTGAGTTGCTAACCGCAAGCATCAAATCCAACCTCCTGCTCGCGTGCCCCGATGCCACCGAAGAAGCCATGTGGCATGTGCTTAGTGTGGTGCACTTAGATCAAGAGATTCATCGCCTACCACAGGGCCTGGATTCACTCACCGGAACCGAGGTTGCGGGGCTATCCGGTGGGCAAATGCAGCGCTTATGCTTGGCACGAGCCCTGCTTACCCAACCATCGGTGCTGGTTCTCGACGAATTCACCGCCAACGTCAACGCAGAGCTGGACCAGGCAATCAGAAGCTCGCTTAAGGAGAATTATCCAGAGCTTACGATCATCGAAATCTCACATCGTGCGCACGAGCATGGTGATGACCAGCGGGTTATCTCTTTACTCTCCTAGCGAGGAATGCGCGGAATAGCAGAAGGAGGGACCAGATTATTCTGATCCCTCCACAGCACTTCAGCCTAAGCCTTTTTGACCACCGAGGATTTCAGGTAGATCCGCCCGAGGCTGGGCACAGAGGCATCAATGTCGTGGCCATTGACAGGCTGATCGAGCAGTCGGATGCTCTTGACTTTTGTCCCGACCTTGATGGTTCCACCGCCACTGCCAGCGATTTTCAGGCCTTTAACCACGGTCACGGAATCGCCGTCGGCAAGCAGATTACCCACGGCATCACGGATGCCTTTGTCTTCTGCAGACGATGATTCGTCGTCGTTGTCCGCGACGAGGGTCCATTCATAAGCGCACATCGGGCACACGAGGAGCGCACCTTGTTCATAGGTGTACGGCTCCGAGCATTCAGGACACGGAGGAAGTTGATCTAACATTGAACTTAAATTACACGACATTCCGCTGGAATTTAACTTCTACGAGAGGCGCTGTGATATCGCCTTACAACCTATGTCCTAGGACCCGTATGATACGGATCCCACACGAAAACCATTGCTGACAATCATTGCCATTAGTGGTAGCCTCACCAAGTGTCTTCAAACTCGTCCTCCCCCTCCGCACGCGACCTGCATACCCTGCTCAAAGGCCACACAGACGGCGGTATCCAGCAGCTCGCCGATCGTCTCATCTCACCGAATCCCACACCCCACCTGGCGCACCTATCCACAGGGACCAGCGCGTACACCTGGTGCCTCCTAGACACCTTCATCTTGGCCGGACTCTTCGCCTGCGACGTCCAGATTGAAAGCCGACCCCCTTCAGCAGCAACACCTCTGAGCATTTCGCTTATCGACGACACGCTCACCGCCAACCCAGACTTCGTCGTTTCTTTCCCTCTTACCTGCGACGAAAACGGCACCCACTTCACGGAGGCGTTCTACCCCTACGCAAACCTCTTTCCGACGATAGAGCATTATCATCATTGGGCTCCCCGACAGCCACGCCCCACCGTCCCCATCAGCGTCAGTCACGCACACTCCATCGCAGCCGATTTCGCCATGGATATACGGGCGCACAACAATAGCTGCGAAAGGGCTGACGTGCTTCCCCTGGCAATCGTCTCGCACTAGTACATGCGCAAAGATAGCACCTGATGAAGAACGCCCCCGGCATCGAATCTCCCGAAGGAAAACGATGCCGGGGGCGGGAATCCAGAAGCCATTGAAGCCATTGTGGCTCGGAGCAGTCTGACTAGACGTTGAACTTAAACTCCACCACGTCGCCGTCGACCATGACGTAGTCTTTGCCTTCCTGACGAACCTTGCCTTGAGCCTTGGCCTCAGCCATGGAACCAGCGGCATCAAGGTCTGCAAAAGAAACGATCTCCGCTTTAATAAAGCCGCGTTCAAAGTCAGTGTGGATCACGCCGGCCGCCTGAGGAGCAGTGTCACCCTGGTGAATGGTCCAGGCGCGGGATTCCTTGGGGCCTGCGGTGAGGTAGGTTTGCAGTCCGAGGGTGGCAAACCCGGCTTTGGCCAAGGAATGCAGTCCGGGCTCGGTCTGTCCTACGGATTCGAGAAGCTCCATGGCCTCGTCTTCTTCGAGCTCAAGCAACTCGGTTTCGGTCTTTGCGTCTAGGAAGACACAGTCCGCTGGGGCCACGAGGGCGGCGAGTTCTTGCTTGCGGGCGTCGTCGGTAAGCACTTCCTCGTCGGAGTTGAAGACGTAGAGGAAAGGCTTTGCCGTCATCAGGTGGAGCTCGCGCACCTTGGTCAGGTCCAACTCGCCGTTCTTTGCGGCGCTAAACAGCGTGCGGTCATCTTCCAACACGGCTTGTGCCTTCTTGGTCTCTTCGACGACCTCGGCCAAATCTTTATTCTTGCGTGCATCCTTTTCCAGACGCGGCAGGGCCTTTTCGATGGTCTGCAGGTCTGCAAGGATCAGCTCAGTGTTGATCACGGCGATGTCCGACATGGGATCAACCTTGCCGTCAACGTGGATCACGTTGTCATCGGCGAATGCTCGCACGACCTGGCAGATCGCGTCGGCTTCGCGAATGTTGGCTAGGAAGGCGTTGCCCATTCCCTCACCCTCAGATGCGCCTTTCACAATGCCGGCGATGTCCACGAAGGAGACAGTCGCGGGCAGGATGCGCTCGGAGCCGAAAATCTCGGCTAGGCGGGTCAGGCGGACGTCGGGAAGCTCGACGAGGCCGACGTTCGGCTCGATGGTGGCAAACGGGTAGTTTGCGGCGAGGACGTCGTTACGGGTCAGGGCGTTAAAAAGGGTGGACTTGCCAACGTTAGGCAGGCCGACGATTCCAAGTGTTAGGCTCACAGGCTCACATCCTAGCAACCTCGCTCCTAAGCCCAAACGCGCACGCCCCAGGAAACCCCTATGCCTTATACATAGGAGTTCCTGATCAATAGCGCTATGAGTTCATTCGGGCGGGGTGGCTGTGACAGTCGCTACCGATGCATACCGTGCGTATAAGGCACAATGTTGTTGTGACTTCGAATACTTCGCCCCACGACCACTCGGCCACAAATCCCCTGCCAGAAGAGCTCGGGGCGCTATTCGATGCTGAGGATAACCGGATGAACCAGCACGTCGCCAGCCCCGCGTCCTCGCAGCCCACGGCGACTCCGGGGAACACCGAACCTGTAGAGCCGCGCACGGAATCGTCGACAAGCTCCTTGCCTGACGAGGAAGCAACAGCCATCTTCGAGGAACTCGAACCAAGCTCCGAGCGCACCCATATTGACCGCTCTGAAATTATTGCTGACGGCGTCAAAGTCCTAGCCCAATGGTGCATCCGCATCCTGATCATCGCGGCGACGGGCTTTGCCGGCTGGTACGTGATTAAACAATTCTGGCGAGGCCTTCTCCCGGTTATTTTGGCGTTGATTGTCTGCACAGTGTTGTGGGGTCCCACGGCATGGATGCGCAAGCGAGGAGTCCCCAGCGGTCTTGCTGCACTCGTGAGCATCCTTGCCAGCTTTGGTTTTTTCGGCGGCCTCATCTGGGTTATCTCCCCCGATATAGCTCGCCAATCACAGACGTTGTACTTCCAAGCATTTGAAGGGATTCAAAAGGTACAGCTGTGGCTTCAGGGCCCCCCTTTTAATCTCGACTCAGACGAGCTCAGCAATCGCATTAATACTGCGGTGCAATGGTTCCAACGCCAAAGCGGGACCATCGCAGGCGAAATCTTCTCAGGTATCGGCATAGCTACCTCGGCCTTAGTCACCATCGGTGTGGTCTTGGTGCTTACGTTTTTCTTCCTCAAAGACGGAGAAGGATTCTTGCCTTGGCTGCGCAACATCGTGGGCAAGCGCGCAGGCTGGCATCTCACGGAGTTGCTTACACGATCCTGGATCACGCTCGGGGGCTTCGTCCGTGCTCAGGCTCTGGTTTCGCTTGTCGACGCCATCTTCATCGGAGCAGGCCTCATCCTACTCGGCGTTCCTATGGCCTTAGCCCTTGCCGTGCTCACCTTTATCGCTGGCTTCATCCCCATCATCGGAGCGTTTGTAGCCGGAGCCCTCGCCGTTTTAGTGGCACTTGTATCGCTGGGGCTTACCAAGGCAATCATCACACTGGCCATCGTTCTTGCGGTGCAACAGCTAGAGGGCAACGTGCTTTCTCCCCTGCTTCAATCGCGAGCAATGAACCTGCACCCGGTGGTCGTTCTGGTGTCTGTGACTGTGGGCGGCGGGCTGTTTGGAATCATGGGCGCTTTCCTAGCCGTTCCCACTGCCGCGATGATCGCCGTCCTCTTCCGTTACCTCCAAGACATGACGGCATTACGGGCTGGAGAGAAGTCAGCCGATGAGATCACTTTTGTTACTACCGCCGGTTCCATCACCGGAAAATTTGGCGAACGCCGCGGAAAAGAACTCTTAGAAAAGCGACGCCGCGAGCAACAAGAGCAAAAAACCGACGCTCCTCATCATGCCTCCACAGAGGGGACAGATACCAGGACAGGAGCTATTTCTCCGTTGGATAAGCTCAACGATCTTGTTCACTTCTTTGGCAAACATAAATAAAAATGCCTCTCGACGCTCCCGCGACACAACCTTATTAAATTCCTAAGATCGCGCTCGTTGCGTAAGATAACAAACGTGTCACAAACGTCCGAAACTCGCCATCAATCCCAGACGCCGCAAGCGTCCGGGAAGTTTTTCGGCATCTCTGTGTGGTCATCGATGTCGATCCTCGCGGCAGCGTTGATCACTGGACTATTGATCACGCTATCTACGGGTGTCATTGGCTGGCCTTTCCTAGCGCTTTTTGCCATCTTTGCTATCGTTTTTACGCTGCTTACAGAACCACGAGGCCTCTTCCTCATGGTCGCGAGCATTCCGTTGCTCTATTCCATAGCGGTCCTGGCTACCGGATGGTTCCTCGTGCAAGCTAATACGGCAGACGGGGCTCCTATCCGCAGATCTCAGGTCATCACAGCGGCTTATCCGTTGACGCAGCATTTTCCGTTGCTTATCTCGGTCACCGTGGGGGCGGCGCTCATCGCTGTTGTGCGCATCATGCTTTTGCGTCGTGGGGAAAAACGCATCACCGACGTCAAGACGAGCAACAGAATACGCCAGACTGAAGCCAACAATCGCAGCCGCAGCGCAGCAAGAAAAGCACGCGCTCAGGCCCAACGCAACCGCAGCGAGGCCACGGGATCGCGAGTCACTGTCGACGAGCTCATGCGTCGTAATCGCGAACAACCCCACAAGCCACGGGCGCCGCGCCCTTCGCTTAATGACCCGGAACAGCGCGTGCCTCGCACATATGCACCTCGTCCGCGATCCGCACCTGCACAAGGCCCGGTTCCTCACGCAGAGCCACGCCGCCCAGGCCCCGAGCGCATGCCTCAGCGAAGCCAAGCGCCGCATCCCCAGCCCAGGAGGGTGGCCCCCGAGCGCCCCATGCCGGAACGCAAGCTCATCGATCCTGAGCTATCGCGCCGCAAGACCCGGCGTTTTGACGACGATCTTTATAGCTAACAATAAAATCCCCCTTTCCTAGTCACAGTTCAGTTCTGTCTGTGACTAGGAAAGGGGGATTTTTATGTCTTTAGTCTTTAACGCGAGGCGGACGCAGCTCGCGAGGAAGCGCGAAAGTGATCTTTTCTGCGGCAGTGGTAATTTCGCTGACATCGGTGAAACCGAATGGTTCGAGATACTCCAAGACCCCCTGGACCAGAATCTCCGGAACAGATGCCCCAGAGGTCACTCCCACGGTGGTCACGTCATTGAGCCATTCGGGATCAATCTGGTGAGCATAGTCCACCAGATAAGAGGCTTTAGCTCCTGCCTGTAGTGCCACCTCGACCAATCGTTTTGAGTTGGATGAGTTCTGCGAGCCAACCACGATCACTAGGTCGGATTCCTCAGCAATAGCTTTTACCGCTACCTGACGGTTCTGGGTGGCGTAGCAGATGTCGTCGCTAGGAGGGTTGTGGAGGTGGCTAAACCGCTCGTGCAGCTTATTCACAATCGTCATAGTCTCATCAACGGACAACGTGGTTTGCGATAGCCAGATCAGCTTCTCGTTGTCCAAAAAATCTGGAAGGGCGTCCACGCCCTCAACCCCGTCGACAAGGTGCGTGACATCAGGAGCCTCACCTGCAGTGCCTTCTACCTCCTCGTGGCCCTCATGGCCGACGAGGAGAATGTGGTAGCCGTCGCGAGCAAAACGCTTCACTTCATTGTGAACTTTGGTCACAAGCGGGCATGTTGCGTCGAGAGTTTTCAGGCTGAGTTGACGCGCCTCCTCGTGAACAGCCGGGCTAACCCCGTGCGCGGAGAAGACGAGGTGAGCTCCCTCGGGGGTTTCATCGGTCTCGTCGACAAAGATGGCGCCTTTATCGGCAAGCATGTCAACCACGTAGCGGTTGTGGACGATTTCTTTACGCACGTACACGGGCGCGCCGTATTTTTCCAGAGCGCGTTCAACGGTTTCTACGGCTCGGTCTACTCCGGCGCAATATCCGCGAGGAGCCGCTACTAGGACGCGCTTGCCTTCGGTGTTACCGTCGCTGTGGCTGTGGCTCGCGCTGGAAGTAGTGACGTCATGTGGGCGTTGGTCGGGTGAGGTCATGACGACTAGCTTAAACTACTGCGCGATGTACCGAGACACTGTGCCGTATGCTTTACGAGAACATATCTTTTGCAGTGAAACGAGGATGGAGGCCGTACGTGGCTAGTTCGCCGAGTGCACCGGAACAAGCATGGCCGGTTCGCGAGCTCAACGCCAAGATAAAAGGCTGGATTGAAAAGCTGGGCCACGTGTGGGTTGAAGGTCAGATCACGCAGCTCAACGTGAAGCCAAGCTGGAAATTTTCCTATATCACGCTGCGCGATCCTGAGGCCGAGGCCAGCGTCCAGCTCACCTGTCCGACTCAACTTATCCGCTCACTCGCCACCCCTCTATCCGACGGCGACAGAGTTGTGGTCTACGGAAAGCCCGCGTTTTATACGGGTCGCGGTTCTTTTTCCCTGTGGGTCACCGACATTCGCCCCGTAGGTATAGGAGAGCTACTCGCTCGCATCGAACGGCTGCGCCAGCAGCTCGCGCAGGAGGGGCTTTTCGACGCCGCCCTCAAACGCCCCCTCCCCTTCCTACCCAGAAACATCGGTTTGATCACTGGCCGAGGTTCCGCTGCGGAGCGCGATGTCCTTGCTGTTGCCCAATCTCGTTGGCCCGAAGTCACCTTCACGGTCAAAAACACTGCGGTCCAAGGAGCCCGCGCAGTAAGCGAAATCATTGCGGCACTAGAGCAGCTCGACGCTGACCCCACTGTGGATGTCATCATCATCGCGCGCGGAGGCGGTTCGGTGGAGGACCTTCTGCCTTTTTCTGAAGAGGCCCTCCAACGCGCGGTTGCCGCAGCCACCACTCCTGTGGTCTCTGCGATTGGTCATGAACCCGATAACCCAGTCCTAGATAACGTTGCGGATCTTCGTGCTGCAACGCCTACCGACGCCGCCAAGCGGGTGGTTCCCGATGTGATCGCAGAACGAGAACTGATTGCAGAACTGCGCTCCCGCAGTGCTGCGGCACTGCGTAGTTGGGTACAACGCGAGCAGCATATGATTCAAGCTTTCCGTTCCCGCCCTGTTCTTGCGGATCCTTTATCCATGGTTCGTGCTCACACCGACGAGGTGAGCAGGATGCTGACCACTATGCGTCGTGAGATCACCTACCAACTCAATAATGAACGAGCTACCGTCGGCGCTTTGCGCAGTCAGGTCTCCGCGCTTGGCCCCTCTGCCACGCTGGCCCGTGGTTACGCAGTAGTTCAAGTTATTCCACGGGATGGGACACCACCAGAGGTGGTGACAACGATCGACCAATCCCCACCCGGCAGCCAGCTGCGCATTAGGGTTGCCGATGGCTCGATCACTGCCGCAAGCATGCAGACCTCACCTGCTGATTAGCTTTACACACAACGCTCTTATCTCAATCAACAACTAACAAGGACAACTTTGATGAACAGCGACGTGATCGGTCACGGAACCGGCGAAGACTCCTTCACTGCCATTGAGCAACTCAGCTATGAACAAGCCCGCAACGAGCTAGCTGAGATTGTTCGCATCCTGGAACTCGGTCAAATGAACCTAGACGAGTCCCTCACCTACTGGGAACGCGGTGAGGCTCTTGCCAAACGATGCGAGGAGCATCTCGCCGGGGCAGCACACCGCGTAGAACAAGCCCTGGCGCAAGGAGCAGAAAAATCCGCCGCCGAACACCCTGCCGACGACGGAGAAGACGCCTTCTGAGTGGCGTCGTAAAGCTTTTTGTTTTCTATTGCGTAGAAATCGGCTCTGCCTTTATAACGCGGGAGATGAGCTCATCAAAGTTCTCTTTAGGAGCAGCGCCGCTGACTAGGATGCGGGAGTCTCCCAAGTCTGCGATCCACAACGCGCGCACTCCTTTTTCCTCGGAACTGTATTCCGAAACGGTGACGCCCTCTACGATGTGAGAACCAGTTTTTTCGCGAACATGTGAGTCAAATGCTGCAGCAGCTTCCTTCTCTCCCAACCCAGTTTGTTCCAGCTGAATAAAGGAAGCCCCATTAATCACCCAGCCCACAACCGGCGCAGGAGTTCCCCCCAAATCATCCCGGCGCGCGGAATTAGCTACCCAACCAGGTATCTCCCCTGGATAGCGCACTGGAAACCCCATGCTGCAGGCTTCCAGGTGAAGATACGTCTTTGCGTCGACGGCATGGACGGGGCCATTTTCCGGCGCCCCCTTGTTAAAGCTGCACATTCCGGTAAAACCAATGCTAAGAGCAGCAACAAGAAGGATCACGCCAAGAGACAACACGATGTCTCTGCCGTTCTGATAAATACGAGGTTTCTCCACAGCCACGCACAACAGTATGACACGTCTAAGCCACGACCGTGCGAAGAAGTCCTTTCCTAGCCGCTTCTTTTCCGCTTTTCTCCTAGGAAGACTCCCCCTACAGCCGTAGTGCGATACCCTTCTCACTAGTTCAATTCTGCGCGAGAGGTCACATTTCCACACTTTCGGGTGTGCTGGTCAACCACCATAGGCCACGAGGGTGCAAGAATGTATGGGTATCAAGAATCCCCCGCTAGGAAACAACCCTCGGCGAGGGACCTCGTTAAATTTCTGCAGAATATACAGGCGCCACAGGAGGCCACCCTCATGACCAACCTTCATCCAGAAATTCCAGACCGTAACCTAGCCCTTGAACTCGTGCGTGTCACCGAGGCCGCAGCTTTGGCTTCAGGGCGATGGGTCGGTCGCGGAATGAAGAACGAAGGTGACGGCGCTGCCGTCGATGCAATGCGCAAGCTCATTAATTCGGTCCAGATGCGTGGCGTCGTGGTTATCGGAGAAGGTGAAAAAGACGAAGCTCCGATGTTGTTCAACGGTGAAAATGTGGGAACTGGTGAAGGCGCCGAGGTGGATATCGCCGTAGACCCTATCGACGGCACCACGTTGATGGCAGAAGGTCGCCCTAACGCGATCTCCGTGCTCGCTGCTGCAGAACGCGGTTCCATGTACGACCCATCAGCAGTGTTCTACATGAAGAAAATCGCGGTGGGCCCTGAGGCTGCAGGCTCCATCGACATCGAGGCTCCGGTCGCACACAACATCAATGCTGTAGCAAAAGCAAAGAACATCGCACCTGATCAGGTGACTGTTGTGGTCCTTGACCGTCCTCGTCATGCAGACCTTATTAAAGACATCCGCGAGGCAGGCGCAAAGGTCCGACTCATTCGCGATGGTGACGTCGCCGGCGCCGTAGCAGCAGCCCAGGAGACCAACTCTGTGGACATCATGATGGGCACGGGTGGCACCCCCGAGGGCATCATTACTGCATGCGCAATGAAATGTATGGGCGGAGAGATCCAAGGCATGCTCGCTCCTCGCGATGATGCCGAGGCTGACCGCGCACGTAGCGCGGGTCATGATCTCAGCCAGGTCCTTCTCACCAATGACCTAGTCAGCTCCGATAACTGCTTCTTTGTGGCGACCGGCGTAACCAACGGGGATATGCTCCGCGGCGTAAGCTATCGCGCAAATGGCGCGACCACGCGCTCTCTTGTTATGCGTTCTAAGTCCGGAACAATTCGCTACATCGAGTCTTCCCACAAACTGCAAAAACTACAGGAGTATTCGGTCGTCGATTACTCCAAAGTAACCAAATAAGTCTTCTTAAACCCACGGTGGTCTGACCAAATATGCGGTGAGGCCACCTTGGGTTTACCCCCGCGCTGTGACATTCCTGCATTGAAGTGCGTCACATTACCCGCGGGCTCCATATCCTAGCCACATACGGCAGCTTTTTTCGGCATACTTGTAGTCGTGTGAGTACATCGTCGTACCTTTTTCGCTCCATATAACGGAGCTTATGCACGGAGACGATGTCCACGACCAAGAGAAACTTCGTATCTACAAAGGTGGATCATTCATGACTGAGCAGCAGTACCGCATTGAGCACGACACCATGGGTGAAGTAAAGGTTCCTATTGATGCTCTATGGCGAGCACAAACTCAGCGCGCTGTGGAGAACTTCCCCATCTCAGGTCGTGGACTGGAATCCGCGCAGATCCGCGCAATGGGACTGCTCAAGGCAGCTTGCGCACAGGTAAATAAGGATCGTGGCCTCCTCGACGCAGCACAGGCAGATGCCATCATCGCTGCTGCTAAAGAAGTTGCAGAAGGCAAACACGACGCACAGTTCCCCATTGACGTGTTCCAGACAGGCTCCGGCACTTCCTCCAATATGAACGCCAACGAGGTCATCGCCTCCATTGCCCATGCAGCCGGCGTTGAGGTACACCCCAACGACCATGTCAACATGGGACAATCCTCCAACGATACGTTCCCCACGGCTACCCACGTTGCAGCCACAGAGGCCGCTGTCACCGACCTAATCCCCGGTTTGAAAGTTCTCCAGGAGTCCCTAGAGAAGAAAGCCAAGGAATGGGAAAGCGTGGTTAAGTCCGGCCGCACGCACCTTATGGACGCCGTTCCCGTCACCTTGGGCCAGGAGTTCGCCGGCTATGCACGCCAGATCGAAGCTGGTATCGAACGCGTCGAGGCTACGCTTCCGCGACTAGGAGAGCTGCCTATCGGCGGAACCGCCGTTGGTACAGGCCTTAACACTCCCGCAGACTTCGGCGACAAGGTCACTGCAGAGCTCGTAAGTCTGACCGGTGTTAAAGAACTGCGTCCTTGCGTCAACCATTTTGAGGCACAAGCAGCCCGCGATGGTCTGGTGGAGTTCTCCGGCGCAATGCGCACCATCGCCGTGTCGCTGACTAAGATCGCCAACGACATCCGCTGGATGGGTTCCGGCCCACTCACCGGCCTCGGCGAGATTCACCTGCCCGATTTGCAGCCGGGCTCGTCCATCATGCCAGGCAAGGTCAACCCAGTCCTATGCGAGACCGCTACCCAGGTAGCTGCCCAGGTTATAGGCAACGACGCCGCTGTTGCATTCGGTGGCGCCCAGGGAGCATTTGAGCTCAACGTTTTCATCCCAATGATGGCACGTAACGTGCTTGAGTCTTCTCGTCTCCTAGCTAACACAGCACGCATCTTTGCCACCCGCCTGGTGGACGGCATTCAGCCAAATGAAGAGCGCATGAAGACCCTCGCAGAGTCCTCCCCGTCCATCGTGACCCCACTCAACTCCGCTATCGGTTATGAAAACGCCGCAAAGGTCGCTAAGACTGCTCTAAAGGAAGGTAAGACCATCCGACAGACGGTCATTGATCTTGGCTTTGTAGCCGGCGAGAACCTTACGGAAGAAGAGATGGATAAGCGTCTCGACGTCCTCGCGATGTGCAACACAGATCGCGATAAGTAAGTAGGCAGACAGTAGCCACGCTTAAGAGCTGGGAAGGCATGCGGTGTCTTCCCAGCTCTTCGTCTTTTCTAGGAGAAAACCTAGGCTCCACTCTCCTATCAAAATTTTGCACAGGGTAAATTGTTGCACTAAGTTTACTTTTATGGCGAACGACCCTGAACTCCCCCTACGAGAGCGGAAACGCCGACAAACACACGCATCCATCGAGGACCATGCAACCAGGCTCGTCCTTGAGCGAGGATTAGACATCGTCACAGTGGAGGATATCTGCGCCGCAGTCGGTATTTCCAGACGCACCTTCTTCAACTATGTTGAATCAAAAAACATCGCAGTCTTTGGCAATACGCCCCGGTCTCCCCAGCCAGACGAGGTCTCCGAGTTTCTACGCACAAAGCATGCCAAACTCCCCCACGCGTTAATGTCGTTAGCCCTTAATAATGCATTTTCCGGAGAGCACACAGACGCAGTACTTCGAGCCGAGTTGCTTCGACGCAGAAAAACGATCAGTCAAAATAATCCAGAACACGTTAGCTGGTCAAAGCAAAAAATCACTCTCTTCCAAAGAGAACTCTCTGCGATCGTCGTAGATTATTTCGACCAGCATCCCGACCTCCGCGTCCTAGAAACACCTGCAAGCGTTGAGGCAGAAGCCATGGTTCGGATCGTTATTTCTGCGATTCTCATGGGATACCACCAATGGGCCTCCGACGAAACCGGAAGTTACGACGATCTAGCCCTCGCTTGTTTCCATGCCCTCGACATCCTTATCGCCTTTGCAAAGAAAAGCTCATGACGTTTTCAACGACATCCCTCAAACAGCAGCCACCACGCGATCGCCCCATAGGATGGATCATCGGCGCGCTCATGCTCAGCATGCTCATGGGCTCGCTCGGTCAAATGATTTTCTCCACTGCACTACCAACAATCGTTGGCAGCCTCGGCGGTGTACATCATATGTCTTGGGTCATCACGGCTTTCCTCCTAGGGCAGACCATCGCGATGCCGCTTTTTGGAAAACTGGGCGACCTCATGAACAGAAAACCGCTCTTCCTGTTTGCCAACGCTCTCTTCATGGCAGGCTCGTTACTAGGAGGGCTAGCACACTCCATGCCCGTTCTTATCGCAGCACGAGCAATCCAAGGAGTGGCCGGCGGCGCGTCAATGGTGTTATCCCAAGCCATTACTGCGGAAGTTACTTCCGCGCGAGAACGCGGAAAATATATGGGTCTCATGGGAATGGTCTTCGGAGTTTCCTCCGTCCTAGGGCCTGTCATCGGAGGTTGGATTACAGACGGCCCCGGCTGGCGCTGGGGATTGTGGTTTAATCTCCCCATCGGGGCTATATCCATGACGGCGATTGCTCTATTGCTCAAACTCCCTTCCAAGAAACGAGAGTTTCGTTTTGACTGGTGGGGAGCGATCACCATGGCTTTAGCCACAACGTCTTTAGTTCTTTCCGTGACATGGGGCGGACATGACTATGCATGGACCGACCCGGTGATCATTGGGCTTCTCCTCTGCACTCTCCTACTCGTCGTGCTACTTATCTTCATAGAGCTACGGGTTCTAGAGCCGATCATTCCCCTTACGCTTTTTAAAAATCGGAACTTTGTCCTCACCACCGGGGCAGGGCTATCAGTTGGCGTCATCATGTTCGGTTCTATGGCGTATCTGCCCACTTATCTTCAGATGGTCCACCACATGAGTCCCACGAGGGCCGGCCTTACCATGATCTCCATGATGGGTGGACTCATTGCAGCATCGATCACCGTGGGGAATCTGGTAGCAAAGACCGGCCGATATAAGGTCTTTCCTCTCGCCGGACAGATCGTTACCTCTATAGCACTTGTTCTTATGGGCTCCCTTGCTTTCGACGATTCCCTGGTGCGGGTGTGCTGTTATCTTTGTGCCTTTGGTATCGGGATAGGAAGCACTATGCAGATTTTAGTGCTCATCGTCCAAAACTCCTTCCCGCTATCCGTAGTAGGAACAGCCACCGGCGCCAACAACTTCTTCCGCCAGGTGGGAGGCACAATAGGCGCAGCACTTATCGGTTCCATATTCCTAGGCAACCTTGGTCGCCAGATGTCGATGCACCTTCCTCCAGCAGTTGAGCACGTCGTGCGACTAGGAGGGGAACCAGGACAATTCCACATTGCAGAAAGCAGCGGCAACCTCACTCCGGCATCCGTCGCTGCCCTACCAGACATTATTAAAAACGCCATCGCCGTGTCCTACAACGATGCTCTCACACCCGTTTTCCTTCTCCTTGCACCGATCTCACTGATTGCAGTAGAGCTTCTTTCCTTGATAAAGGAAAGAAGCTCGCTGAGACAGTCGAGACAACAGTGTCCAAACCTTAGCCCCAGCCGTCTTATCCCCCATTGCAAAAGGCTGCACTCACAACGGAGTGCAGCCTTTTCATCGTCTTAGCTGAGGTCGAGTGCAGCGGCAGTATGATCATCTATTTCCGGCTTGGGAAGCAGCTTTTCCCAAATGTCGGTGTCACGCCATTGTCCCGCCATTTCACCATATGTCATTTTTGCTAGGTGTCCTAAGGTCCCTACTTTTTCAAACCCTCGTGATTCATGCAGGCCCGCGGAGCCTTCATTTTCTGGAAAAATCCATGAATGAATGGACCATATTCCTAGCCCCTGGCACACGTCGATAAGCTTATCTAGGAGAGCCCCGGCAACTCCACGCCCTCTAGCATCCGGATGAATATAGATCGAGTCCTCCACAACCCCGCGGAATACCGAGCGCGAGGAGATGGGAGCTGCAGATACCCACCCTAGGATCTTCGAGTCATCTTCCGCATCTACGGCAACAAAAAGTGTCTCGGGAATCTTAGTCCCCGAGAACTTTTCCCAACTGGGTGCCTCAATTTCATAGGAGGCATGTCCAGTGTTCAACCCAAGGAGATAGATCTGTTGAACCTGCCCAAAGTCTGTCCGACGCAACGGCCGGATATAGAAATCCTTTGTGTGCATGTGTTCAATTCTGTCTAATTAGGACCTTGTTAGCCACTCGGAAGACCAGCTTTCTTAAGAATCGCAGACTTGAAGCGCTTATTTCTTCCGGATCTCCGCTGAGTATTCCCCTTTTTCATCTCGGATCCACGAAATGGTGCCTTTTTCAAATGTTTGACTCCAACCCCGAGAAATAGCTTCCTCGTCGTCGAGCGGCGCCCCGAGATCAGAGTTCACGCCGCCTCGCGCGATCCACGTTTCCGCGATTTTGCCTATCACGGGCTCAACGTCATCGTTTTTATAGACGAGGTACTTCCCGCCCTCGAATGAGGCCATATATGCACCTCCACCAACGTGTTCTACACCCGTGAGGGGACCAAAGTTTCGGGCTTTACCTATTTTTTCCGCCAGCTCTGAGGGGATCTGTATGGCGGTTCCGTTGGGTAGGAAGAATTGGGTCAAGGCGCTGTCATCGTCACCTTGAGGAAAATCTGCCAGCTGAGAAAGCGATTTGGAAGCACCAGCTGTGCTTTCCACTGAGTTTCCAGATTCCGAAGGCGCATCCGCGGAAACTGCATCGTGCGTTTGAGCATCGGTAGGAAGCAAAGAGCTTGAAGCTGGCCCTGCATTGCTAGCTTTATCCGTTGCGGATGAACATGCCGTTAGCCCTGTAGCAAGGAGCACACTAGCTACTAAGACTTTTGCCCGATTCCTCGCTAGAAGACTGTCTTGAGACATAAAATCACCCTCTGTGTGTTAAGCCGTAGTGCAAACATACTGCGGAGCCGATTGTGAGTGTGAACCGACCTTTTTTGCAACCATCTACGCTAATCGTTAGCAGATCGAGACTCGATGGTTACATCTCTATGGCGGCTTATCGACGCCCACGTGGCTTCGTTTTTCGCCCCGCCTTCGGTCGTTGTCCTTTTGCTTTCCTGTCAGCTTCTCTTCGTTGTTGTTTGGCCAAGCTCTTCTCCCGAGCACTGAGCTTCTTTTCACCCGATTGCCGCGAAGAGTTGGGCTTTCGACCTTTGGCAATTCCCACAAAATCTTGAATATCCTCGGCATCGCGGTCTTTCTTCCACGCCAAAGCTATGGAAGTCTGCCCCACGTGAGTAGGAGAAGTGAAGTCCCGATGCTCTATGAGTTTTCCGCTCATAGCCTTGATAAGCGGGCGGGGCGCGATTGCGTAGCCGACATTTGCCGCCACAACCTGTAAAGCAGAGCGCAGTTCATCGATGTCCAGTTCCAAGGCTTCACCAATGCGGTAATTACAGATCTCACCTTCCAGGTCGGCATCGGAAAGCTTGTCCAGAAGCGTGAGCGTGTGCTCTTTGGGCAAAGCTATCCCCATGCTTTCTTGATATAACCGCACCACATGGAGATCTGCGCTGCCGTCAATGCGAGAATCAGGCAACCTTACCAAGGCTATATCCACAGAGCCTTCGAGCAGTTGTGTCACGGGAGCATGCGAGGCAGCACTATGGATTCCACCGTGCTGAGTACGGTCATCGAATCGGTGCAGCCACTTGTCCGGCTCGGTGCCAATGACAAAACTTAAGCTCATCATGGAAAACAATGCTACCGTTGAACGCGTGAATGAAGAATCTGTACGCAAGCCGTCTGGCACTGCAATGAAGCCCCAGACCGCTGCGAAGAAGTTGGGCATCTATTTGCCCGCCACTCCAGAGGAGTTCCAAGCTAACGCTCTCACCCATGAGGAGTTTGTGGCACTTCACAGCGATCCGCCTGAGTGGCTACAAGAATTGCGCCGCATGGGGCCGCACCCGCGTCCGGTTGTCGCGCAAAAACTCGGCGTCACCATCACTGCTCTTAAACGCAATGATATGGACAAAGCTTTGACCACAGCGGAAATCAAAGCTCTCTTGGAAAATCAACCAGAGTGGTTGCGTGCTGCACGCACTACCCTGGCCAACTCACGCAATGAGTCCACCAATAATGCGACTTCAAGCAATGAGGATAACAATAACCGGGACTAGTTCCTACGGCTTCTCCGCTCGTACCGACGGCTGAAAATGGGTAACCTTACCCGTTTTTCAGCCGTTTTTTAACTTTCTTCAGCACCTCTACCTGCTTTTATGCACCGTTTTGACATTAAGCTCCAGTAAGAAGTGTGACACGTCACCAAAGCCTTCATTTGCCAACAAATTCACTTGATGAATTTTTGCACTTTGTGCAGTTTCGGGCGTATTCTCACATTCCATGGCGAGAATCAACAGAAACGCCTGCGGGAACCGTGCAGTACCGATGGAATCCCACAGAAAAATAAAAAAAATCCGTACTCATCAAGCTATCGAAGACAGCGCAACGCGCCTTGTACTAGAACGTGGTTTTTCCAACGTCACTGTCGAGGAAATTTGTGAACCCGTCGGAGTGTCCAAACGAACATTCTTCAACTACTTCGCAACAAAAGACGACGCTGTCTTAGGCACAGGCCCGCGAAAACCTACACAACAAGAAAAGGAAGCCTTCCTCTCAACTGAGCATGAGGACCTCCCCAACGCAGTCCTCAGCATGCTGGTGAAACTCATCTTTGACCCCACCCGTG
Organism: Corynebacterium ulcerans; assembly: GCF_900187135.1. Taxonomy (NCBI): domain Bacteria; kingdom Bacillati; phylum Actinomycetota; class Actinomycetes; order Mycobacteriales; family Corynebacteriaceae; genus Corynebacterium; species Corynebacterium ulcerans. The sequence continues at coordinate 2,318,818 of NZ_LT906443.1, read as the reverse complement.
ATGAATATTTTTCCGCTTCGACGCAAAAACGCCGCAGGGAAATCTGGGAGAAGGACCCCGTGCTCATGCAACAGCACTTTGGTCGTTTTCACCAAACAAATTCAGAGTTAGAAAAACTCATCACCAAATATCTTCACACCCACCCAGCTGCAAGAAAAACAAAGCTCGAAGAACAACGTGAGGCCACAGTGCTCTGTGGAATTGCTTTCACCACCATCAAGCTCGGGTTCCAGTCTTTTAATAACGACTATCCCTCACCACAGCAGCTCCGTGACGCTTGTGAAGGAATGTTCTCCGCATTCCAAGATGTTTTCCGAGCAACTCCCTAAAACTCCCCTTTTGCGTCTTACCAGCCCGCATCAAGACGCCCTTTTATAATCTAGGACTTTCCCATGAACACCATTGATATCGATTCGGTGGACGTCGAAAAGCAAGAAAAGCACAAAGCTTCTCGACGTCGCACCAAGCCCAAAGCAAAACGGGAATCGAGCATGACTCCCGAGGAACAAAAACGCGCCTGGTGGGTGCTCTCTGCGCTCATGGTATCCATGCTACTTTCCAGCCTGGACCAAATGATTTTCTCCACAGCACTTCCTACCATCGTTGGCGAACTAGGTGGCGTAGACCACATGATGTGGGTTATCACCGCCTACATGGTCGGAGAGACCGTCATGCTGCCGATCTACGGCAAACTTGGAGACCTCATCGGCCGTAAAGGGCTCTTCATCGGAGCGCTTCTCATCTTCCTCATCGGCTCCATCTTTGGTGGCATAGCCAACACCATGACCATGCTGATCGCTGGACGCGCGATTCAAGGCATCGGCGGCGGCGGACTCATGATCCTCTCTCAAGCGATCATCGCCGACATCATCCCGGCCCGTGAACGCGGCCGCTATATGGGCTGGATGGGCGGAATCTTCGGCCTTTCCGCTGTTCTCGGCCCTCTCCTAGGCGGTTGGTTTACTGAAGGCATCGGCTGGCGATGGGCATTCTGGATGAATCTCCCTCTCGGAGCAATCGCAGTCGCTATTGCGATCTATTTCCTCCGTATCCCAACCCATGAAAAGAAACCGTTTACATGGGATTACCTGGGAACGATCTTTATGATCATCGCTACGGTTTCCCTAATACTCGTGACCACCTGGGGCGGCTCTCAATATGAGTGGTCTGATCCGCTGATCATCGGCCTGATTATCACTACGGTCATTTCCGCAGGTCTCTTAATCCTCGTTGAGCTCAAAGCAGCTGATCCGCTCATCCCACTCTCGTTCTTTACCAACCGTAACTTTGCGCTCACCACTGCCGCTGGCTTGGTCCTGGGAATCACCATGTTTGGTGTCCTAGGCTACCTTCCTACATACATGCAGATGGTATCCGGCATCTCTGCAACCGAAGCCGGATACATGATGATCCCCATGATGGTCGGCATGATGGGACTTTCTATTTGGTCTGGTGCACGCATCGCTAAAACTGGAAAGTACCGTCACTTCCCCGTCATCGGCATGGTGGTCACGCTCGGCGCACTCGCGCTGTTCCACACGCTTCACACCGATATCTCTCTCTGGCAGATCGGCCTTTACCTCTTCATCCTCGGCGTTGGCTTGGGATTCTCTATGCAAGTCCTGATTCTCATCGTGCAGAATACGCTCCCAATGGACGTTGTTGGATCTGCTACCGCCGTGAACAATTTCTTCCGTCAAATCGGTGCGTCCTTGGGATCTGCTCTTGTCGGCGGTATCTTTGTCGGCAACCTTTCCTCTCTCATGGCTGAACGACTCCCGGGTGCTATCCAGCAGCTTCCTCCTGAGCAGCAACAAGCCATGGCCGCACAGGGCGGACTTGATTCCAATGAAATCACCCCTGCTCTTGTCCACCAATTGCCTGGACCTGTGCACGATGCTTTCGTTTCTTCCTACAACGACGCGCTTACTCCGGTCTTTGTGATTCTCATGCCGATCGTGGTTCTGGCACTCATCCTGGTATCACTCATCAAACATGAGAAGCTTCGCGACACCACCATCTCGCAGCAGCCTCACAATTCCGATGCAGTGACCGAACCAGAAGAGCCTGCGTCCGATTCACCTGCTACCAAGGCCTAAAATCTCAACGTGTAAGCCCCCGATCACCAGCGTCACAAAGACGCACGGTGCCGGGGGCTTTCTCGTATTACCTCGTGTGGATTAGAGCAGCTTCCAATCCTCGAGGCCCTCATACAGCGGGTACTGTTCAGCGAGCTTGGTCACGCGTGCCCGCAGCTCAGCAACGTTAGCGTTTGTGCCCTGAGCCAGCGCCGTACCAATGATATCCGCAACCTCAGCAAAGCCAGCGGTATCAAAGCCACGAGTAGCCAGTGCCGGAGTACCAATGCGCAAACCGGAAGTGACCATTGGCGGACGAGGATCAAACGGGACAGCATTGCGGTTCACCGTAATGCCCACCTCATGCAAGAGATCCTCTGCTTGCTGTCCATCCATCTGGGAGTTACGCAGATCCACCAAAACCAAGTGAACGTCGGTACCACCAGTCAAAACGTCTACGCCTGCGGCCTTGCAGTCGGCAGAAACGAGGCGCTCAGCAATGAGTTGTGCACCCTCAAGAGTACGCTCTTGACGGTTCTTGAACTCCTCAGTAGCAGCAATCTTCATGGCCACGGCCTTAGCCGCAATAGCATGCATGAGAGGACCACCCTGCTGGCCTGGGAAGACCGCAGAGTTGAGTTTCTTCGCATACTCTTGCTTGGCCAGGATCATGCCCGAGCGCGGACCACCTAGGGTCTTATGCACCGTGGTAGAAACAACATCCGCATAAGGAACCGGGCTTGGGTGCAAGTCCGCAGCAACGAGCCCAGCAAAGTGAGCCATATCCACCCACAGCTTGGCACCGACCTCATCTGCGATCGAACGGAATGCCTCGAAATCCTGCTGCCGTGGATACGCAGACCAACCAGCAATTAACACCTGCGGCTTCTCTGCCAGCGCTTGTTCCCGCACCTTATCCATATCAACCCGGAATGTCTCAGGGTCAACCTCGTATGCAGCAACCTCGTAAAGTTTGCCGGAGAAGTTTAGGTGCATACCGTGGGTCAGGTGCCCACCGTGTGCCAGCGACAGCCCCATAATTTTGTCGCCTGGGTTAGCCAACGCCATGAGCACAGCGGCATTTGCCTGTGCACCTGCGTGTGGTTGAACATTTGCAAATTCCGCACCGAAGACCTCTTTTGCACGATTGCGTGCCAGGTCTTCTACGATATCCGCATTTTCACAGCCTCCGTAGTAACGGCGGCCTGGGTAGCCTTCTGCGTATTTGTTAGTAAATACGGAGCCTTGTGCCTGCAAAACCGCACGAGGCACAAAATTCTCAGAAGCGATCATCTCAAGGGTGGATCGCTGACGATCAAGTTCGCCTGCGATAGCACCTGCAACTTCGGGATCCAATTCGCTCAGCGACTGGTTGCGGATGTCATCTGTCATTGCTGGACCACTTCACCTTTCTCATTATGTAGCCGACCAACAACGCATAAGTGTGGCCGGTAGGGGCACTACGCGAATAATTCTAACTAATCACAAGACCCACAACAGCTTTCGGCTGGAAAAGCAGCGGCAGCCTTGGGTTTATTGCACCCCCGTAGACACGAGCTCCATTATGTGCAAATGAACACACTTTGAGATTACGCCCCCACCAATTTCTGGGAGGCAAGCACCGCCATGCACAATAGACGTCATGGCTCGCCCGAAAGATTCCAGCCCATACCTTGACTTCGACCGTGATTCCTGGCGGCGTCTTCGTATGTCTATGCCCCAAGTTCTCACTGAGGAAGAGGTCATTGAGCTACGAGGAATCGGTGAAAACATTGATTTGGAAGAAGTCGCAGAGGTGTATCTTCCGCTGAGCCGTCTCATTCATCTACAGGTTCAAGCGCGTCAAGAGCTAACGGCAGCAACAGAAACCTTCCTAGGCGAAGATGCCGCCCATGTTCCGTTCATCATTGGGGTTGCGGGTTCTGTGGCTGTGGGAAAATCCACCACAGCGCGTCTGCTCCAGGTACTTCTGCAACGATGGGAAGAGCATCCGCGAGTCGATCTGGTCACCACAGATGGTTTTCTGTATCCCACGGATGAACTGAAAAAACGTGGAATTTTGGGTAGGAAAGGTTATCCGGAAAGCTACGATCAACGGGCGCTGCTGCGCTTTGTCACCGACGTAAAATCCGGAAAACACCACGTTACGGCACCGGTGTACTCCCACACTCTCTATAACAGGGTGGAAAACCAGGTGGCCACGATCTGCCAACCAGATATTTTAATTTTGGAGGGGCTCAACGTACTCCAAACCGGTCCGACCTTATCGGTGAGCGATCTTTTTGACTTTAGCGTGTATGTGGATGCCGCCATCGAAGACATCGAAAGATGGTATATCGATCGATTCCTCCACCTACGACAATCAGCATTCCGTGCCCCAAATGCGCACTTCTCTCATTACGCCGACATGTCCGACACTGCTGCGGTCAATGAGGCTCGCATGATCTGGCAGACCATCAATCTCCCCAACCTGGTCGAGCACATCCTTCCTACGCGGGTACGTGCTTCCTTGGTGCTTGGTAAAGATTCCAACCATAAAGTGCGGCGCGTAAGAATGCGCAAAATCTAGGAGGCTGCGCTGCGCGCCCACTCTATGACAGGTTGTAGCTTGTCGACGTCCACCTGATCCACAACCTTGTTATACCCAGCGATAATGCTCTTATCATTCGCATTTTTCAATGGTTTAGCCTTCAAAAATGCCACAAGCGACGTCATTGCCGCCTTATGCGTAGAACTGAGCTGCGAATAGTCCAACCTACCCGGGAGGTAAAAACGCGCGCAGCTTTCAGGGGCAGAGCTTCGCATTTGATCGCGTTTCTGGGCTGCGTCGAGAAGCGTCATCCCTACCGCTACGAGCGCGATCGGGTGGGTTTCATGGTATCGCTGCGCGACTTTGATGCCGGCGATACTCGGGCCATGAACCGGGCTGAGTATCACCACGGGGTGTCCGTCGCTAGGAATGGGGACGTCGAGCACTCCGATGCTCAGGGCGTCTACCGACTGCGCTAGTGATTCCGCATAGTGTTTGGTCGAGCCGTACACAGAGTGGAATCTGATGTGAATCATTTTCCAAACCTGCGGCTTCGTTTGGAGTACTCCCTGAGCGCGCGGAGAAAATCGAGGCGACGGAAAGCTGGCCAGTACGTATCCGTGAACCAAATCTCCGAATACGCTGCTTGCCACAGGAGAAAGCCAGACAATCGCTGTTCGCCCGAAGTACGAATCACTAGATCGGGATCGGGCTGCCCCGAGGTGTAAAGGTGCTTAGAGATAGAATCCACGGTAACTTTGTCGGCTATTTGCTCCGCCGCAGTACCAGACTCGACCTCTCCGGAGATGAGCTCGCGTACCGCATCGACGATCTCCTGACGACCTCCGTAGCCTACTGCTACATTCACGGCCACACCCGTATTATGAGCGGTCTTCTCCTGTGCATAGTTCATACGCTCTGCAACTTCCGACGGAAGCAGATCCAAGTGCCCCACCAGGCGAAGTCTACAGTTGATCTCTGGGTCGGCAAGCTCGTCAACGACGTCCCCAATGATGTCAAAAAGCATATCGAGCTCATCGCTAGCCCTGCCCAGATTCTCTGTGGAGAGTAAATAGACTGTCACCAACTCCACATCGGTGTCTTTACACCATCGGACCATTTCGCCGACTTTTTTAGCACCTACGCGATGTCCATGGGTAACATCAGCAAACCCTGCCTCACGTGCCCATCTGCGGTTGCCATCGCACATGATGGCAACGTGCGAAGGTTGCTTAGCGCCTGCGATCTCTCCCAGTAAGCGCTTCTCATAAAATGGATAGAGCACCACCTGTAGCGCCGCCTTGAACGGCGATGTAAGGGTCTCTTTCATGTTGTTGCTCCGCCTTCTTATGCAAGGGCGCCATCTAACGCAGTAGCGCACTACCGACAACGTGTCAGCTTAGAACCAGTACTTCTTGCCTCGATCAAGCACTCCGGCCTCTGCCATAGCTTTATCCAGCGTCTCGGTATCAAAAAGGTCGATCCCGTGTGCTTCCGCAAATAACCGACGCCGGTGAAGGCGCGTATAGCGACGTCGAAACGCCCAACCAATGTAGAGCACAGCAACAAGCAACGCGATCAGCACAAACCACCCGATTGGGGATGCTTTTCCAAACTCAGAGCCCACCGGACCAGTGATGGTTTGAGCGAGGTAGGTGATCGCGTTGGCTGGATCAACCGTATTCATCTAAGAGTTCTCCTCATAGTCACTGCTAGTCACTGTTACGTCATCCTCACCAGTTGCGTCCGCTGAGAATTTTTCTGCATTACTTCAACATACGCGTTCCCGTATGCCGGCGATGCTGCACTACAGGGGAACTGATAAATTCTAGCGCGGACTCACTTTCATAGAAAACGCACTTTTATTAAATAAGGTCTCGTTTTTACCCTTGTCCTCTACACTGCACCACCACGCTTCACTTACGGTAGTTAAAAACGCAGGACACGCCAAGAAAAGTTCAGTTGCCCAACCATCAGCTCGTACCCGCTTTTACTTAGCTGTGAATTAACCAACACTTCACATTATGGGCGATTCAGGTCTTTATACTCTCGATCAATTCCAGCAAAGAGGTCATTTTCTGGAATGGCAGTAGTTACGCGTGTTCTTGCCAACTCAAATTCCTCAGTAGGCCATAAACGCTGTTGGTCTTCCACCGGAGTACCAAAGAAAGCCCCTGCAGGATCTATTTGCGTGGCGTGGGCACGCAAAGCCTCATCACGCTGCTCAAAATATTCTTCACATCGAATTTGGGTGGTTACACGCGCCATGATGTCCGCACGATGAATCTGCCATCGCTCAAGCATGTCTACGTAAGGGCTTTCTTTCCCCTCTTGAATCAGCAAGTTGTGGAACATTTGCATACGTTGTCGGATAAACCCATGTGTGTAATACAGTTTGAGCGGCTCCCACGCAGCTCCAAGCTCTGGTTTATAAGCCGTCTGCCCTGAATGATCCCAAGCAAGCATAGAGACTTCATGGACCTTAAGGTGGTCAGGATGAGGATAACCACCATTTTCGTCGTAGGTAATGATCACGTGTGGCTGGAACTCTCGAATCACTGCCACGACCTTATCCACTACTTCCTCGGTGTCCGCAAGCGCAAAGCATCCGGGTGGTAACGCAGGTAAAGGATCTCCTTCAGGTAGCCCTGAATCGATGTAGCCCAGCCAACAATGGTGAGCACCTATGGCGCGAATTGACTCCGCCATCTCTTTCCTACGCACCTGCGCCATATTTTCTAGGATTCCAGGTTTATCCATGGCCGGATTAAGGATGGCTCCCCGCTCGCCACCAGTGCAGGTCAAAACGAGCACGTCGCAGCCTTCAGCGGCGTACTTTGCCATCGTGGCGGCACCTTTGCTGGCCTCATCATCTGGATGAGCATGTATAGCGAGAAGACGCAACCCGCGCATAGGAGTGGTCCTTTCCTAGCTAGTCATTTGTTCTTCAACTATAAAGCCGCAGTGTAGTCGGAGTTGCTAGTGCAGGGGTGAGATACTGATCGGATACTATGATGTGCACAGGAGGCGTCGAGAAGTCGCCCACGCTACCCGCGCTTCGCCGCAGATGCTGGAGCAATAAGCGAGATGGCGGGTACAGGATCTCACTGAGGAGCGTAAGAGATGACACCACAAGAGCCTTCGTCGTCAAGCAGCAGTAATACCGCCCGCGCACGCTACTCGGATCCCCAGAAACCACAAAAATCATCTCACCTAAGCGGCAAGCTCCTTGCCATTCTGATCCTCGTTATCACCGCTGCAATCGCGGTTGCGCTCATCAAATTTGTACAGCAAGATCGCCAAACAAAGATTTCTGGGCAGATCGCCAATGTTATGCAGGTTGATGGCAATAATTTCACGCTCACTGTCGACGTAACCAGGGATGATACGGACGTCGACCATTACTGCATCGTTACGGCCCTAGACTACGAAATGGCCGAAGTAGGACGTCGCGAATTCTTTTTGCCCAGCGGAGGAGATAAAACTCAGCGTATCGAGGTCCCTATCAAGACGTCTCAGGGCGCCGTATCCGGAAATCTCTATGGCTGCAGTTCTTCCATCCCTTTCTACTTGCACCGTAGTTAACCACAGCAAAGGACACACAGTCTCTTAGCGGGATCTCCCAGCCACAGCATCTGTGGTAGAATCCCAGCAAAAGCGCGCTATCCGCGTGATTCGGCCCCGAAACGTAAGTGTTGCCGTGCCAAACCGCACGTAAATTCTTTTATTCGGGGCCATCATCATGGCAGCAGAAGAGTACCTTGAGGCATCTTTCGCCTCATAGACTCCTCGCCGCCATTGATTTACATTGCGGATTGCCTCGATTACCAACGTGTAGAGGGATACGGATTATGGCCGAAAACCAAAAGCAGTACATCACCCCGGAAACCAAGGCTAAGCTCGAAGAAGAGCTCAATGCACTTATTGCACACCGCCCCGAGGTCGCAGCTGAGATCAACGAGCGCCGCGAGGAAGGCGATCTCAAAGAAAACGCCGGTTACGACGCTGCACGTGAAATGCAGGATCAAGAAGAAGCTCGCATCAAGCAGATCTCTGAAATCCTCGCTAACTCCACCACCGAGCGTGTAGGTATCGTTGAGGGCGTCGCCCACATCGGTTCCGTAGTGCACGTTTACTACAACGGCGATAAGAACGATAAGGAAACCTTCCTCATCGGTACTCGTGCGGCAGCCTCCGATAACAAGGACCTGGAAACCTTCTCTGAGCAGTCTCCCCTCGGTGCTGCAGTTGTTGGAGCTAAGGAAGGCGAGACTCGCGAGTACACTGCACCCAATGGCAAAACCATCACGGTGACCGTAGTTACTGCAGAGCCTTACGACTCCACCAAGGCCGCTACCATGCGTAAAAACTAATGCGCCGCATCGCCCGCTGCTTTTATTCCCTTATTGCAGCGGGCTTTTGCCTTTCCTCATTAGCGTGCACCCCTGCTTCCCACGTGGACTCACCTAAAAAGATTGCCACGGCAACGAGTGCGCGCTTAACTGCTAGCGTGACGACGTCGCCATCAACTCGAGTACCCCAACATCGCAGTAGCTCAGATTCCAGTACGACAGTAACCAGTGAGCCTTTTCTCTCACCTTCGCCTCCTCTCCTAGCGCCTGGACAGGTTCCATCATTCATTGACTGCGTTGGTTCTCCGACTACTAGACCTCGCACAATTTCTTTATCATGCACCGATAAAGACGACCGCGTTGTTGATATCACGTGGTCTTCGTGGAGTTCTGTTGAAGCCGTTGGCACTGGATTCAGAGAAATGGGAAAAACTCCCCGTACACCGGTAACAATCACCTTAAGAAATCCACTACAAAGTGCCGAAGCTATCGTTTTCGCTGATGTCTATGTCGATGGAGCAATGATTCCCTTATAACGCAGAAAGGTGACTGCTTCCTAGGAAGCAGTCACCTTAAAATGCGTATTTCTTATTTACCTCTGATTGAAGTAGCTCAGGAGACGGAGAATCTCCGTGTACAGCCACACAAGTGTCACAGCTAAGCCGAGCGCCACGCCCCACGCATTCTTGGAAGGAGCTCCCTGACGGATGAGACGGTCAGCGATATCAAAGTCCTGCAAGAAGCTCATCGCCGCTAGTCCAATGCATACGAGTGAGAAGATAATGGCGATAGGGCCACCGCTATAAAGCCCGAGGTTCACGCCGAAGAGGCTCAACACCAGGTTGCCCACCACAAGAACGAGAACACCGATGATGCAGGAGGTAAGAATCCGGTTGAACTTAGGCGTCACCTTCACTGCGCCTGTCTTGTATACGTACAGCATTCCCAGGAAAACGCCAACAGTGCCCAGCACTGCCTGACCGATCAAGGTTCCAGCGTTTTGCCCGCCGACAAGCCAGCCAGACAAGACAAGCGAGATACCGCCTACGAACAATCCCTCAAATGCCGCATAGGTCAAGGTGATAGGCGCAGAGCCAAACTTACGACCAAAGGAAGAGATCAGAACAGTGATCAGACCGCCGATAGCGCCGACGCCCGTCAGCATCAACGCAATGCCGGAATTCACCTGGGCAATTCCGAAGTTAAGGATCGCAAACGCGATGATGACTCCAAGGGTAATTCCCGTTTTAGAGACAACGTCATCCACGGTCATGGGACGATCGTTAACCTGCGGATCAAGCTGATTGTAACCATATCCCCCATAGGGGTTATCGATCTGCTGCTGGTAGCCCGCCTGGGTCTGTCGTTGGCGGGAACCCGTCAGAGAATTTAAGACCGGATTGCTACTGCGCATGGGGCGACACTTTTCCTTTCGCACCGATTCATTTTCTATGTACTACCTAGAAACGATACAGGTAACACTTTTGTTCCCGTAATTAAAAAATGCCTCGCTCTTTACTTCCTAGAGCGTTTATGGGCTGGGGATCAAAAGCTTTTCCGCAGCAACTCTCTCGTTTGCCGCAAGAGGGCGCAATTCCGCTGTGGTTGCCGGATTTAAACAGTGTTTTAGCGCATCCATGAGCGTCAACCCCTCGTTAGCATGTGCCAATGGAATCGGCAGCGCTATCGAGCCCGCCGCAACGTCAACTCTGGTGTGGGTTCCAGAAGGGATAGTCACTGTTTCTCCCATGCCCACAAAACGACAATATCCAGGAGTAGTCACAGTTGCAGTACCTTTATAAATCCACAACGCTAGATCCTGCTCAGCACGAGCAAAGGTGGTTGTCGCAGGAATGTGTGGAGGCTCTCCTACGCTTCCCATCCCCGTTGCACTGCCTGTAAAAGCAGATGGTGTCAATCCAGTATGCCTTCTAAAAGCTCGTGTCAACGATGACGTTGCACTGAATCCCACCAAATTCGCGACTACTGAGATAGTAAAATCATGAGGAAGAAGGGTAGCCGCAACAGAAACCCGATGAGCCGCACGCCATTCACTAAAGGTGAAGCCGGTTCCCTGCAAGAATTGACGCTGTAATGTCCGCGAGCTCACATGAAAACGTTGGGCAAATGACACGAGTGACGTCTGATCTGCGGGGTTAGCAACAAGTAATTGAGCGACCATTTTTGCGGCACCGGACTGCGGGGCAGGCGGAGGGCATGCACGCTCACTAAAAAGGCTTGCTATCTCCGGAGATAAGTCCTTCTCCCCCATCAGGCTCCGGGCAAACTCATAGACCATACGATGAGACCAACGGGATCCTAAGTGTATACGCCTAGTATTTCCTTGAAAATGAAAATCTGGGAACGTAATTGGCAATACCACCCCATGCCCCGAGACAAAAGCACCTACTGGAGCCACCACTATATCCCCAGCCATCACTGCAACTACCCGATCCGGCGCGTTGACAGTCGCAGTGCCTTGATCGCACCAAAGTAACACCGTGCTACCGAACCTAGACGTATGGGAAGTCACGCTAACCCTTTCTACTGCATCTAACATAAAATGCAATACTTTTTGCGCATCATTAACCATCGAGAAAAGCAAAAGCCACACGTGGTACGTGATGAGATACTTCCTCGATATTCTCAATCATTTTACGTAGCCCCATAAAGGTGCCTTTATGCCACATATTACAACATAGGTTTCCCTAAGCATACTTCCATAGGTTGATAGAGAAATATACTTCACACAAAAGCAAAACCACCGGACGCATCACAGCGCCAGTGGTTTTAAGAGAAAATAGCACGTAACTTTTCTAGACAGTGAGTCGAGATTTTCTATATGAACTGTCATAAGAAAGAGGCCTCAAGGAGGTAACACCAGTATGTCGTTCACCGCGATTTTCTAGAACATACGTCCATGCGGAATCTGCATAAGGATCAATCACACCGAGATGATACACAGCGCTATCGAAAGACTCCTTTTTCGCCGCAGCTGAAGATTGGAATCGAACGTTATCGTAAGTCATAGCTCTGCCTTTCAAGGATGGTAAAGGACCGATTTTTTTACGTAGAGCCACACTTGATGGCGCTACTCCTTTTTTCAATGACCTCATGCTAAAACCGGTCCCTTGCAAACCCCTCGGGCGTAGCTGCCAATCCGCTGTGTATTTCCTTCCAATCGGTTTCCCGCTGTATTGCATCAGCAATCCCCGCCCCATAAATGCAAAAAAAAGAGCATCCCAGCAAATTAGGTCGCAACTGGGATGCTCCTGCTGTGCCCCCACTGGGACTCGAACCCAGACTGAATCGATTTTAAGTCGACTGCCTCTGCCGATTGGGCTATGGGGGCAACGCGCCTGCTTAGTTTAGACCGAATGTGGCACGTACTCAAAACCTAGGTTCTCACACCGGGGGCGCCTGTTCATGCGCTTCTGCTAATCCAGCAATAATTCCGTCCAGAATATCTTTTTCAGAAATAACAATCCGGTCAACTACAGCCTTGCGACGAAGCATATCCAAAACGCCGTCCACTACCACGGAACCACCCGCAATAACATCTGCACGCCCAGGATGCATCACGGGATGGGCTGCTCGTTGCGCAGCTGTTTCCGCAATCAACTGCGCGGTTATCACCTGAAGCGCGTCCAAACGCAGTCGAGCATCATGTATGGCGCCAGGATCATAAGATTCTAGCCCCAACGCCATGGCAGCAAGCGTAGTGAACGTACCTGCACAGCCCACAAACGTAGAAGCTTTCTCAATAGGAACAATTTTCTCTACTTGCTCAATACGCTCGGTTACGTAATCACGAGCTATCTCAATCTCGGTGTCCGTGGGAGGGTCTGCCCGCATAATGCGCTCTGTGAGCCGCACACAGCCCATTTGAGCAGAATGCGAACCATAAATCTCGCCCCCAGACTCCCCTACGATAAATTCGGTAGAGCCTCCTCCCAGGTCAATGACACAAAACGGTCCAGATTCGCCCTCTAGATCCGAAACTGCACCACGGAAAGACAAGGAAGCTTCTTCCTCACCGCTAATTACTTCCGCCCGCGCTCCAGGAGTGATCTGGCCCAGGAGGCTACCAGTCATGGCAAAGAAATCATCTTTGTTCCGTGCATCCCGAGTTGCGGAAGTAGCTACCATACGCACGGCTTGTACACCGTGTTCTTTCATAAGTTCTACATAACGAGCAAGAGCTAAACGAGCACGCTCTATAGATTCTGGGGCTAATTCACCAGTACCATCCACACCCTTCCCTAGGCGTACTATTTCCATCAACCGGCATACATCGGTAGCAACACCATTATGTACTTCGCTGATCAGCAGCCTGATTGAGTTTGTACCGCAATCAACAGCGGCAAACTTGGTCACTGGGCCCCTCCAGGAACGTCTGCGTGACTGAAGTCAAAATCTGAAAGGTTGATTCCCAGATCCGAGCACGTGGGCCAATCTTCTGGGATAGCACTTCCACGCAAGCCAGCGTGCTCGGCAGCCATAGCTACGGCCTCCGTACCCAGTCTGAAGTGTTCCGGTCCCTCCGCTAATGCATAGGCGATAAGAACATGCAGGCATTTCACCCGATCGGGCATGCCCCCACCAGAGAAATCTGTCCCTAAATCCTCAATTGCATTTCTTTTAGCCAAGAAATGTTCATGAGCCTTGAGGTAATCAGCACGCAATTCTTCGTCATTTTCTAGACGATCGGTCATCCACTTCATTACATGAGCGACTTCTAAGCGAGATGCTTCTGCGGTAAGACGGGGCTCAGTGAGGTAGTAGAGAGTAGGAAAGGGGGTACCGTCGTCAAGCTTAGGAGTAGTCATCACGACTCCAGGAACCCCATCGGGCGTGCGATAAGAAATTTCTATCACTCCGCGCGGCATACGGCCCAGTTGTTCGGCAACTACAGAAAGATCGGCTTGGGAAACACTCATAAGGTGTATTGTCTCACGCCAAACGTGAAACTTCGATTTTGGATCACCTAATGCGCATAGGGTTAAGGTGTGACAGGCGGAGCCGGAGCTTCTGTGGGGATGAGGGGAAGGTGCATTTCTGGACCATCCGCTCCTCCGGTTTCTTCCTCAGATGCTTCCGGGATACTCACGGAATCCCACAGCTTTTCAAACCACGGGCGTGAGTCATCATGGTTGATGTTCTCCCCTCCCCCCATGGGCTCTTTAGCTTCGAGTTCTGGGGTCAGCACTCGGTACGCACGTTCCCCACGTGCAATGACGCCAAGTCGTGTACGCGCTTGTTCCCTGATGTAAGCATCGGACTTGTATTTGTCTAACTCCGAGAGCAGATCGTCCTTCTTTTGCTGCTTCTGTTCGATCGAAGAGGTGAGACGAGCAATGTCGGCCCGCTGCATCATGTATGTGTGAAGGGGCCGAAAAATCATCACAACAAGGATCACTAGGACTATCCCCACAATGATCAGACCTCTGGCGTGCAGGTGAATACGCTTCCGCGGTAGTTTGAACCCACGCGTTCGCTCAGGGCGGTTGACTACCGGAACCGCACGCTTTTTCTTAATCACCATAGGAGCAACAGTCTAGCGTTATCTGCGCCCCCGCCGCTTAACGCCACACAAAACATCTTTAACAATAGAATCAGCGCCGTAGGTTTTCCTATATTCTAAGAAAACCCACGGCGCCTATCTTGGGTATCAAAGTATTTGATACCCACGTGACCTTCTGACCTAACCTATGTTTAGTCGCGGAAACGCGGGAATGCAGAACGACCTGCATACACAGCAGCGTCTCCTAGCTCCTGCTCAATACGCAGCAGCTGATTATATTTTGCCACACGTTCGGAGCGAGCGGGTGCTCCGGTCTTAATTTGACCACATCCGAGGGCAACCGAAAGGTCTGCAATCGTAGTATCTTCCGTCTCTCCGGAACGGTGAGACATCATTGTGCGGTAACCATTGCGGTGAGCAAGATCAACAGCGTCGAAGGTTTCAGTCAGGGTGCCAATCTGGTTAACCTTCACCAAAAGCGCGTTAGCAGCCTTTTTATCAATACCTTCCTGCAGACGAGCAGGGTTAGTTACAAAGAAGTCGTCACCAACGATTTGTACCTTATCGCCGATAGCCGCGGTGAGGTTGGTGTAGCCCTCCCAATCGTCTTCTTGTAGGGGGTCCTCGATAGACACAATTGGGTACTGCTCAATGAGATCTGCATAAACTTTTGCCATCTCCTCGGCGGTATGCTCGCCGCCCTCAAAGTGGTACTTACCGTCTTTGAAGAATTCCGAGGAAGCAACATCCAGAGCCAGAGCGATATCGGTACCTGGCTTCATGCCAGCCTTTTCGATTGCTTCAACAATAAGGTCAAGAGCAGCCTTGGTGGACTCTACGGAAGGTGCGAAGCCGCCCTCGTCGCCAAGCCCCGTGGATAGACCTTTAGATTTGATCACAGATTTAAGTGAGTGATAGACCTCTGCACCCATCCGCAAGGCCTCGGAGAAGCTCTCAGCACCGATAGGCGCAATCATGAACTCCTGGACGTCCACGCCAGAGTCAGCATGTGCGCCACCATTGACAATGTTCATCATCGGAACAGGCAGAAGATGTGCGTTTGGGCCGCCGACGTAACGGTACAGCGGAAGACCTGCAGACTCTGCGGCAGCCTTGGCCACAGCCATGGAAACACCCAAGATGGCATTAGCACCCAGACGCGACTTGTTCTCAGTTCCGTCGAGAGCGATCATGGCTTGGTCGATAAGGCGCTGATCATCAGCCTCTGCACCTGCAATAGCGTCAGCGATTTCCTCGTTGATGTTATTGACGGCATTGAGAACGCCTTTACCCAAGTAACGATCGCCGCCATCGCGAAGCTCATGTGCCTCATGGATGCCTGTCGATGCACCCGAAGGGACACCAGCGATGCCATGAGCCCCATCATCAAGGAAAACCTCTGCCTCGACGGTGGGATTACCGCGGGAATCGAGGATCTCGCGTGCGAAAACGTGCATAATGTCAGCCACTGTTTAGCTCCTAATGCGTTGTGGATGCAAGTTGTTCTTGCTTTGCAAGTTAATCACGTGATGTTGGTCCCAGCACATCATAAGAATGATCTTTTCCTTCAAAGAAGTTCCATCATGGAAAAACGTTCTTTGCAAAAATGTTGACCAATCAAACATCAACTGTCCGAATCACGCGTACATATCCAATTATGCCAACAATTCGGAAATTTTGGCGGGCAGTAGACGTGAGTTATTACACAGCCGGCTGACGCAACGCGTAGGAAGCTGCAGCGTTCCGCACCTTAATTAAATAGTCATTAGACATATTGTATGCATGCAACGCCGACGTCCATCCTTCTTTAGTGGCTAAATCCCGACCGTCGCATAGCATATTCGCAGCACTCAGAGCCGCGTCGTCGATCTGATTGGGATCCGCTACACCATCACCATTAGCGTCGCGTCCGTACTTTTTCCATGTTTCAGGGATGAATTGCATAGGACCAACCGCTCGGTCATATACGGTGTCTCCATCAAGACGTCCGTTATCCGTATCAGGGACCTTTGCAAAACCGGGTGATCCATCAAGCGGAACTCCGATAATCGGAGGCAGAACAAAACCGTTGGAGTCTATTTCTCGACTTTCAAACAGATGACCTGAGTATGTCCCATGCCGAGTTTCCACATACCCCAGTCCTGCAAGCGTCCCCCAGCTTAAATGACATTCCGGCCAAGACTCTGCAGCGATAAGCTCCGCGTTAGCATACGCGCGTATAGCTGCAGAGCTTATCGACGTATCAGCCGCAATAGGATCGGCCCAAAAAGCAAGCTTGTCAGATGTTCGCCCCGGAGCATGTATATCTATCCGAGGAACCTCCGCCGCTCTAGCTGGTGGCACCGACGTTGGAACGTCTTGTAGCTGCCGTACAGGAGACTCTCCCTCTAAGAAAGAAAGAGCCCATCCCACAAGAGAAATAACGAGGATCACCGACAACACAACACCCATCCCGCATCCTGCTGCGCGGCGAAATCCTGAACCCATGGCGAGTTATTCTACAGAAAAAGGCCTTCGGAGGACTAAGGCAGTACTCTACCGGTTACTTCACACCCCACCTACGGTTGCGTCGATAAGTTAACGTTACTTCCCAGTTTTTCGCTTCCCAGCGGACCATAACCGCTCCTGCTCAGAGACAGGAACCACGCCCGTGGAACCGTCAAAAAGATAGGGCTGACGCTTTTTCATCTTTTGAACAAAACTGGCTGCCACATCCTCAAAATCAAAGGATCCCCTCCTAGCCGCTATCTCCGCGTGGAATAGCACCTGCAACAGCACATCGCCGAGCTCCTCCATCAGTTCTTCATCCAAAGCCCCCTCACGGATAGCGTGGATTACTTCCGCACTTTCTTCCTCAAGATAAGGGATGAGTGAATGATGGGTTTGCATCTGTTCCCATTCTCCGCGGCGTAGTGCGTGAGCCATCACAACGCGCGCCTGCCTCACGACTTCCTTCCGGGAAGCAACCTCGAGTATTTGCGCACCACGGTCGATTGTCTTAACAACAACAGGATCCGCTTCGTTGGTACTCGCAACGATCTCTTCTGTCCCCGCTTGCACACATTTCGCAAGAATTCTTTGAGCCTGTACCGGCACGTCATCTGTAAATGTGATTTTTCCTGAGAGTTTCTTTAATATTTCTACAGGAACCATTGTGGGCCAGCGCGGGTCTAGGAGGAGAACCATCATGTTCAATAATCCTAAGCCCTCACCCCTGCCTACAACTCGTTACTGAATAAGGACCAACAATCGATGAGCAACCAAAGCCTGGTTCAGTTGCTTCAATATTGAGTAGTTCACGCAGAGTGTAAGATTCGTAGGACTGAAAAGCCTTACTTTTCTACTGAGTGAATACATGTATTTTGTTTTCAGCCTTAGTCCTCTCGTTAATTGAGTGCAGTGTGTTCCCCCAAGTCCCTAGTTATTTTGTTTCATACGTAATGAGGTATCCATGAGCCTTGCAGCCTCCAGCGCTGACAAGAAATCACAGCACACGGTTCGCATCTGGACTCTCATCGGCCTAATCATCGGTTCGACTGTCGGCTCAGGAATCTTTTCTTTGCCGCAAAATATTGCATCAGTGGCGGCGCCGGGAGCGATGTTCATCGGCTGGGTCATCGCAGGCGTAGGCATGCTGGCAGTGGCCTTTGTGTTCCAGATACTCGCGCATCGCAAACCACACCTTGACTCCGGTGTCTACTCCTATGTGCGCGCAGGATTAGGCGACTTCATCGGGTTTACCTCGGGTTGGGGCTACTGGCTAGGCAGTGTCATCGCACAAGTTGGATATGCCACGTTGTTCTTCTCCACGCTAGGACACTACATTCCGCTTTTTAATACGGACCATCGCCTGGCCTCTGCCATTGCAGTGTCTCTGATGACATGGCTTATCTTTGCTGTTCTGTCTCTCGGAATTAAGCAGGCCGCTTTTATGAATGCGGTCACCACGGTAGCCAAGTTGCTTCCTATCCTGGCATTTATCATATTGGTCATGTTCTTGGGCTTCAGCTGGGATAAATTCACCTTTGATTTCTGGGGCAATTCCACCGGAGCCTCCGTTTTTGACCAGGTCCAAGGCATCATGCTTTTCACTGTATGGGTATTCATCGGTGTTGAAGGCGCCTCAGTGTATTCCAAGCAAGCCCGCACGCGTGCCGACGTCGGACGCGCTACCGTATTCGGTTTCTTTACAGTGCTACTTTTGCTCGTCACCGTAGCAACCCTGTCCTATGGTGTGCTCACACGTGAAGAGCTCGCAGCCCTTCCTAACAACTCGATGGCTTATGTGTTGGAGGCTGTCGTCGGCCCCTGGGGCGCAGGACTGGTCTCCATTGGCCTGTGTCTGAGTGTTCTCGGCGCGTATGTCTCCTGGCAGATGCTTTGCGCGGAACCAGTAGCCATGATGGCCTTCGACGGACTACTCCCCCGACAGCTTGGAAAAATCAATGCCTCCGGTGCACCTTGGGTAGCCCAGTTGATTTCTACAACAGTAATTCAACTCTGGGTGATCGTCTTCTTTATCAACCAGACCACATACGTGTCTATGGTTCAGCTCGCCACTGTTTTATACCTCGTCCCCTATGTTTTCTCAGCGTTCTATCTCATCTTGTTAGCGACTCGAGGCAAAGGGATTTCGCACCCTGCAGCAGGCACTCGCTTTGATGATTCTGGCCCAGAGGTCAGCCATAAAGAGAATCGTCGCCATCTCGCTGTGGCGCTCCTTGCCTTTGTGTACTCGCTGTGGCTGTTCTACGCCGCGGATCTGAAGTACGTGCTCTTCGGCGCCTTGGCGGTTCTTCCCGGCCTTATCCCCTATGTAGGGACCCGCCTCTATAAAAAGGAACCTGTTTTCAACGCATTCGAGTGGGTAGTGGTTTCGCTCATCGCAGTTGCAGGGTGCTACGGAATCTACGGCATTATCACTGGGACTATGTCTCTCTAAAAAGCCAATTCCAAAGGCCACACTGTTTTCTCAGTCCAACTAACGGGGGCTAGTTCATTCAACAGTGTGGCCTTTTCTTTTTAGCTCGTACAACTTAATGGGATAAGAACTACTCCCGTGTATATTCCGGAGCCTTACTGCGCTGGTGCTTTCACAGCGTTATCAACGCATCCGATACTTCCTCCTACGCGCTTCACGTTTGTCCTCATAGTCCTCGTCGTCATTACGCTCGCTCCGTCTAGTGACGGTACGTTGAGCAGTGCGCGCCCGCCCAGGGCTGGGTGATTCCCCCACGGAGATGATTTTTTCAGGCACGGCTTCCCCAGTAACTGAGATGCGTGGTATTTCAAACATTTCCGATAGGAAGTCTGCTACCCATTGGAGGAGGGCGACGTCGCGAAGCGGCTTATCGGTAACGTTGCGGCCCTCCTTAGGAAAGGACAGCTGGATAGCCTTAGCCGCAGCGCGGTATGTCGCGGAAGGCAGTAGCCGTTTAAGCCGGACTTGTTTGGAATCTGGGAGTTCCACCGGATGAATCTTGATCCGCGTTCCCTGCACACCAATGTCGCTGATGCCCGCGGATCTGGCGAGGTGCCGTAGCCGAGCCACAGCCAGGAGGCGTTTGACCTCTTCAGGCAATGGTCCGTAGCGATCCTCCATCTCTTCTACTGCGAGTATCAGATCGGCATTGCTTTGCGACGCCGCCAGCTTCCTATACACCTCAAGCCGGAGTCGTTCTGCGTTGATATACGACTCTGGGATGTGCGCATCCACCGGCAAATCGATGCGGATTTCTTTTGGCCCGTCATCGGTGGCATCGATGATTTTTCCGTCTGCAAGGGCTCGGTAGGCCTCCACGGCTTCACCGACAAGTCTCACATAAAGATCAAAGCCTACGCCTGCGATATGGCCAGATTGCTGCGCACCAAGTACGTTACCGGCGCCTCGCATTTCCAGGTCTTTCATGGCCACTGCCATACCAGCACCCAAATCGTTGTTCTGAGCGATGGTGGCCAGGCGGTCGTAGGAGTTTTCCGTCAGTGTTTGTCCCTTGGGATACAGGAAGTACGCGTAACCACGTTCCCGGGAACGCCCTACGCGTCCGCGCAGCTGATGAAGCTGCGAAAGTCCCATATGATGTGCGTTCTCCACGATGAGGGTGTTGGCATTGGCAATATCCAAACCAGTCTCCACGATGGTGGTGCACACCAGCACATCAAATTCACGATCCCAGAACCCCTGGACAGTTTGTTCCAGCAGTTCCTCACTCATCTGACCATGCGCAACAACAATACGAGCTTCCGGCACTAGGTCTCGCAGGTCTCTAGCTTTCTTTTCAATATCGGAGACCTTGTTATGCACAAAGAACACCTGGCCGTCACGCAATAACTCGCGCCGGATAGCTGCAGCGATTTGTTTATCTTCTTGTGCGCCAACATACGTCAAGATGGGGTGGCGATCCTCGGGAGGAGTCAAAATGGTCGACATCTCGCGTATCCCAGCCATAGACATTTCCAAAGTTCGTGGGATCGGTGTGGCAGACATTGTCAGCACATCGACATGAGTACGCAGTGCTTTGATGTGTTCTTTATGCTCCACACCAAAACGTTGTTCCTCATCGACGATGACCAGTCCGAGGTTCTTCCACTGAATTCCTGTTTGAAGCAGGCGATGCGTACCGATCACGATATCCACGGTTCCGTCGGCAAGCCCTTTTATGGTTTCTTTTGCTTCAATCGTGGAGGTAAAACGGCTTAAGCCACGCAGATTCACCGGGAATCCGGCCATACGTTCATCAAACGTGGACAGATGCTGCTGCGCTAGCAACGTGGTAGGAACGAGGACTACCACTTGTTTGCCATCCTGAACAGCCTTAAAAGCGGCTCTCACAGCAACTTCTGTCTTGCCGTACCCCACGTCTCCTACGATGACGCGATCCATAGGGACGGGTTTTTCCATATCCGCTTTGACCGCCTCGATGGCCATCATCTGGTCTTCAGTTTCAACGTATGGAAAGTTGTCTTCCATCTCATGTTGCCAGGGGGAATCAGGTGCAAAGGGGTGTCCCGGCGCGGATTGTCGCTTGGCATAAAGCTCAACGAGTTCACCGGCGATTTCCCGAACTGCAGCGCGGGCCTTTTTCTTAGTGTTCTTCCAATCGGAGCCCCCCATCTTGGATAACGAGGGTTTCTCGCCTCCCACGTATTTGCTCAGGAGATCAAGGGAGTCCATGGGAACAAAAAGCTGATCTGCGGGCTGCCCGCGTTTTGCCGGTGCGTATTCCAGAACGATGTATTCCCGTCGCGAGGTCTCGTCCCCTGACGTAATCGTGCGCTCGGTCATTTTGAGGAATCGACCGATGCCGTGGGTTTCATGCACCACAAAGTCGCCGGTCTTCAGCGCGAGCGGATCTACGCGGTTGCGTCGTTTAGCTGGACGACGCTTTGCTCCTGCGATATCGCCCACGCGGTTACCGGTGAGATCGGTCTCTGTGACGACGACAAGAGGCAATGCCTCGGTTCCAGCTTTTTTACGGACTTTGGGAAAGACGAGGCCCGCGTGGCTAAGCGCCTGGTAGAGAGTCACTTCTCCCGGCGTGGGCTCCCAGCCCGGTGTGGCTACCTTTGTGGGGATGCCTTTTTCCTTGAACCTATCCACCATGCGTTTGATCGCACCCTTAGCTGGGGCGATAAAGGCAGCCCTACCGCCTGCGGTGGTATGGGCTAGCAGCAGGGACATCATCTCTTCAATCTGAGAGAGATCACCGCGCGGGGTGGGACCTGCTTCAAAGTCGAGGGGAAGAGTTTCCGCATCGTCTGCTTCAAACATGCCGGAAGGCGCAAAGGTCCACCATGAGCACCCCGCCTGGCGCGCGGATATTTCTAAAGACTCATACGAGCGATAAGAGCTAGCTTCTAGGTCTAGTCCTTGGGCAGCAACCGGCCCAGCGGCACCCATTGCTGCGGCCTCCCATCCCGCTGCAAGGAACTCTGCGTCGGTGGCCTGCAAATCCGCCACCCTGGTGCGAATTTTTTCTGGGCCGACTGCTATCACGTGTGTGCCCTGTGGCATGAGCTCAGGAAGAGTAACCAAAGGGGTATCTACGAGCGCTGGGATAAGCGCTTCCATGCCGTCTGCCGGAGTGCCCTCCGCCAGCTTGGATAAGAGTTCTTGCAGCGTGGGGTTTCCCTGATACTTCAACGCTAAATCGCCGGCGCGCTCTGCCACGGCGGGTGTGACGAGGAGTTCGCGAGCAGGGAAAATTTCCACAGCTCCGTGGGAAGAATCCGGGATTGCCCGCTGGTCAGCCACTGAGAATTCCCGGATCTCCGTGATCTCGTCTCCCCAGAATTCTAAGCGAACAGGTCGATCCATCGTCGTGGGGAATATATCGAGGATTCCGCCTCGAGTAGCAAACTCCCCGCGCTTAGCCACAAGATCAACGTGCTGATAAGCCCTAAAAACGAGCTGTCGAGTGAGCTCTTCTAAGTCATAATCTTTTTCAGCCTCAAGAAGGAGGGCATTACGCCCCTCTGCGTTCTGAAGAATCGGTTGGCTAATGCCGCGTGCGGCTGTCACCACCACGCGCAGATCATTCAGATGTGACAAGATCCTAGCCCTCTGACCCGCAACATCGGCAGCTGGGCTAAGACGCTCGTGAGGAAGAGTCTCCCATGCGGGGAACCAGGCTACAGAGTCCCCCAGCATTGCCCGAAGTTCCGCAGTGAGATCCTCGGCTTCACGCCCGGTCGCCGTGATAACGAGTACTGGGGCTCGGTGAGATAACGCTCCGATAGCCCAGGGACGAGATTGATCTATGCCAGTAATATGCAGCGCTGGGTCACCAACGTGTTCCAGCAGTCCCTTGATTTTGGGGTCTGTCGCCGCAACTTTGAGTAGCCCCGCAAGCATAGCGGGATGGTGGCTGTTAGCGGCTGCGTTATCAGTTGACAACAAGAAACTCCTCAAAACTACGACAAAGACTTGGGTGATCTATCCCCGATTGCTCACAAGAGAGCCGGTGAAAATAAAGCTTTTTAGTGGGAACCTAAGGTCTCTGGCTTGTTTCCGATTTCAGACAAGGACGGTTCAGGCTCCATACCGGCCAGACCATTCCAACAAAGATTCACTATATGAGCCGCAACCTCTTCTTTTGTGGGCCCACCGAGCTCTTCTTTTTGATCCAACCACCATTGAGCGGTCATGGAGACCATTCCCACAAGCGCCTGGGCATACAGAACAGCGTTCTTGGGATCCAGCTCTGATCGTTCAAAAGCCTGTTCCAGAAGATACGAGACCTGCACGACGGCGTCGTTAAGCAATGTGGAATAGCTACGAGCCTGGCCCGCCTTCATATCTCGTACCAGAATCTGGAAGCCATCAGTATCTTCTTCCACATACGTAAGCAACCCCAGCACGGCTTGTTCGATGCGAGCCCGCGAACGACCAGTCTGCAAAGAGTCGGTAATCGCTTTTTCTAGCCGAAGCATCTCACGGTCAACGACTACAGCATAGAGCCCTTCTTTGCCCCCAAAGTGCTCGTACACCACTGGCTTGGACACACCCGCACGAGCAGCAATTTCTTCTACGCTCGTCCCCTCAAAACCGCGCTCAGAAAACACGCTGCGCCCGACCACAATGAGTTGTTCTCGACGTTCTTTTCCAGTCATTCGCTTTCGGACCATATCCACTACCTTATCGTGTCCTACGCAAACGCTGTTTATGCTGCTTGACAACCCACTAGAAACCGCCAAACAGTTCTTCCATATACAAAACCCCGGCTCCACGTGAGTGAAGACGGGGCAAAGATTGCTTCCCCACCAGGACTCGAACCTAGAATGACGGTACCAAAAACCGTAGTGTTGCCGATTACACCATGGGGAAAGATGAGGCCACCGATAATGCTTAAAGCATTAGGCGGAACCACCGAAGGAGATCATACAATATTTTCTCTCCTTTGGAAATTTTAGGATTACACCCCCGAGGATTTTGTTACAGGTCCTCCTCGCGACTGCATAATCACCGCGCGTGTCGACGTCACCAAGCACAGCGTCACCGTCCCCATCAAACAAACGGTGCCAAAAGCACCCAGCCACGTAAAAAAGCTTAACCCGGTACCTCGGGCAAACAGCGTGGCTCCCAGCGCCAAAGTGCCAAGGGGGAATGTCATCGCCCACCATCCCGGAGTAAAAGGCATTCGCAGGTAGAAACCTCGTATAGTCATCGCCACGGCAAATATCACGAGAGGAATCCCCACGATGAGCATGATCCAGCCGTAAAGATTGGCCAAATTATGCATGGCTGCTTGAGTCTCCGGGAGTACAAGGTGGTCAGTCTGAAAGGCCATCGCTTGTGCTGCGGCCGTCGATTGTCCTACCACGCCCAGGGGTATCCATGCCGATACGGACGCAACAACAGGGATCGGTTCTACCCGCCATTGATGGTTGTAGGAACAAGCGAAAATAATAGAGCCGACAAACAGCGAGAGGAAAAAGCAAGCGATGGAGACAACCTGCACGTAAGGATCAAGAGTCTCCGACACATGCGGCACCAAGTTGGCTCCCGTCGTGGAAGAAACCATGGGCCCCACTACGGCCAAGCCCCAAATGGTTGTAGGTGCGCCACGGTCTACGCCTATCAAACGGGCCGCAAACCCAAACGCTGAGCACACGCCCACAACAGTGCCAAACACCCACATCCCAGTATTAAGTCCCCACACAAAACCTAATAATCCTGGGGCGAAAGAAGGAACGACTACGGTACTTGCAGATCCCTCTGAGAGATACCCCATAGAGACCGTCGCCCAAAACGGCATTTGTGAGAAATCTGTTATCGAACGACTAAAAACACTGGGTTTACGCACAACGCGAAAGGCAAAGCCAAAGGTCAAACCAATCAACAGCACCCATGCAATCCCCAGCACAACAGCAGAAAGGATATGAGCGCCGAGCAGATGGGGCGCATGAGTATGAAGCAAGTTTGCCAAAAGCCCGGTTCCCATCACAGAGGGAAACCATGCAGGGCCCGCTGGCGGAAGAGGAATACTCGAACCATGACCAGACTTGTTGCCGTGCATAGGAGAATTCCGAGCATCGGTAGAAACAGAACGACGAGATTCCAAAGACACTACTGTTGTCCTTATTGCTGATAAAATATATTACTGCGTATAGCTTTCACTACTTAGCTATTTTTGGGTAACCAGATCGTCGCCATACCACGTATTAGTGGCTATGTCTGTGTTCTCCTGCTGAATGTGTCAGCGTGTAATCCGTACGTAGGTCGGGCTTTTCCCCTTTATTAAGCATCATGTACTGCCCCATCATCCCTTGATCCTCATGGAACAACATATGGCAGTGATACATATAGGGGTAATGATTATCCCTATACTGTCCAAAGACCACGGCAAGAGTCGCCGTAGCTCCTGGAGGCAGGGTGATGGTATCTTTCCAGCCTTGCGTTGTTACGACGGCATCTGTGCCGTTTAAACTCAGAACTTTGAACGCACAGTTGTGTATATGAAAGTTGTGTATCCAATCGGAATTTCCGTTGGTCACAACCCATTTTTCCGGATCTGAATGCGCAATAGCAATGTCCACTCGATGCATGTCCATCGACTGCTCATTTATCTGAAACGTGTTAAGAACAAAAGTGCGCTCGATCGAATGCTCTGTGTTAGGCAACTCACCGGCCGAGGTATCTAGTACCTGAGGCAATTGTTGCGGTTCAGGAGCGCTGCTTTCAGGCCCCTTGATCAACAAGACTTCATGTGCATCGTGGAGTCGAAATTTAGCCGTGTACTCGTCTTGCGGAACCCCAAGATGATCCGCAAAGCCGATGGACTGCAACGATACTTCTTCCCCCGGGGCAATATCTACAACTATTTCCACTCTTTCACCAGGGCCAAGCATGACACTCGTTGCTTCTTGGGGAGACTCTAAAAGCCCTGAGTCAGAGGCAATGATATGGAACGAGCGTGAATCGGAAAGCGCAAGGTTATGAAACCGCATCGTCGAACCACATAAAATTCGAAAGCGAACCCGGCGCGTTGTTGCCTGGAAGTGTGGATTAGTTATGCCGTTGACATAGGGAACGTCGCCTAAAAGCCCTACCGTGTCATCGATCGTCTCGTCGAGAACGCCGGCTTCCGTAAAATTCGCGTCCATGAGAATCAAGGGCACATCGTCTACCCCATACTCCTGAGGCAGATCAAGAGACTTTGAAACGTCGTCTTCAAGGATGATCATTCCAGCCAAGCCTCGATATGCCTGCAGCCCAGTTTCCCCATGAGGATGAGGGTGGTACCACAGTGTGGCGGCAGGCTGTTCTACTGTGTAGCTCGCAGTCCACTTCTTCCCTGGCGCAATGGGAGAATGCGGACCTCCATCAGCACGAGCGGGTAAAAGCATGCCGTGCCAGTGCACAGCGGTTTCTTCGGTGAGTTCATTGAGCACCGTAAGCGATACAGCGTCGCCTCGCGATGCGCGGATTGTTGGACCAAGGTGCGATCCATTAAACCCCCATGTCGGAGTCTTAATCCCCGGAAGAATCTCTGATTCTCCTCGTTGCGTGGTCAAAGTAAAGGTTCGTTGCATTCCAGATTCTTGGTCCGGTGCCAGCGGCGGAATAGGCAATGCACGAGTTTGCCCGTCCCAACCCCGTGGACTCGGTAACTTCTTCCTAGTCTTCTCACGCCCTCGTTCTTCTTTCCCGCACCCAGAAAGGCTCATGCCAGCAGCTGTTGCACTTGCCAGGCCGCCGAGCGCTAGGAAGGACCGTCGATTCAGCTGCATAAGCGCCTTTCTCCAATACCGTCAATAAAGTTGAGGAAGCTCAGCACCTCATCGTAGCTGCTAATACCGCTGCGTCGCAGAGCTGTCGTCTGTTCATGGCACAGAAACAGTGATAGGGACCCTTGTAGAACACAACCCATCTTTTCGTTTTCGTCCTCTGTCGCTTCTGCACCGTATATCCGCTAGCGGCAAAAAACGTTGTGCTGACAAGATGAGCAAGTAGACTCTTTACACGTAATACTCAATGTGATCGATCAAGGAGAACGTGCACCTGTGAGCACACCTACACCTGCCGAGGCGGTGGCGGTAGTCGTCTTAGCGGCTGGGGCCGGCACCCGAATGAAATCTGAGCTGCAGAAAACTCTGCATTCGATCGGCGGACGATCGTTGCTTTCCCACTCCTTGCATGCAGCAGCGGGGGTCTCCCCTGAACGCATAGTCGCTGTTGTTGGTCACGGGAGAGACCAAGTCGCCCCTGCGGTAGAACATGTTGCATCGGAACTAGGCCGAGAGATCAGCATCGCGGTTCAGGAAGAGCAAAAAGGCACTGGACACGCCGTGCAGTGTGCTATGGATCAGCTCAAAGATTTCTCGGGCACCATTCTGGTTACTAATGCCGATGTTCCCCTGCTGCGCCCGGAGACACTTTCTGAGCTAGCGGAGTTCCACCGCGAGGCACCTACCGCGGTCACGGTGCTCACGATGCGTTTGGATGATCCTACCGGTTATGGTCGTATTGTCCGCGACGAGTCGCACTCTGTTGCAGCTATCGTCGAGCAAAAAGATGCCGATAGCAAGACCCTCAGCATCCAGGAAGTCAACTCGGGTGTTTTTGCGTTCGACGCTCGCATCCTCGCGCATAGTTTGACACAGCTGGACACGGACAATGCGCAAGGCGAGCTGTATTTGACCGACGTCCTCGGCATCGCAAGAAGCGAGGGACACACTGTCCGGGCCTACCCGGTGGCAGACCCTCACGAACTCGGCGGAGTCAACGACCGCGTACAGCTTGCTGAGGCCGCTAAAAGGCTCAACACCCGCACCGTAGAGGCAGCCATGCGCGGTGGCGCTACCGTTATTGATCCTGCCACCACCTGGATCGACGTAGACGTGACCGTGGGCAAAGACGTCACCATTTACCCGGGCACCCAGCTACGCGGCAGCACCACAATCGCTGACAACGTGGAGGTCGGCCCGGATAGCACCCTCATCAACATGGTGGTGGGAGAAGGGGCTCACGTCATACGAACCCACGCTATGGATTCAGAGATTAAGGCGCGTGCTTCTGTTGGCCCATTCACCTATATCCGCCCAGGAACCATCGTCGGCGAAGAAGGTAAATTGGGTGGTTTCGTGGAAGCCAAGAATGCTCAGATTGGCCGCGGCTCCAGAGTGCCTCATTTGTCCTATATCGGTGACGCCACAGTAGGTGAATATTCCAATATTGGGGCCTCAAGTGTCTTTGTAAACTACGACGGCGTAGAAAAGCACCACACAACCATAGGCTCCCACGTCAGAACAGGTTCTGACACGATGTTTATCGCTCCAGTGACGGTCGGTGATGGTGCGTACTCTGGAGCAGGTACAGTAATCAGAGAAGACGTTCCTCCGGGAGCTCTTGCCGTCTCCGGAGGCAAGCAGCGCAATATTGAGGGATGGGTGGAGAAGAGACGCCCAGGAACTCCTGCAGCTGAAGCCGCCCGTAGGGCATCTGACCACCAATCCAAGGAAGGTTAAGCGAAAACCCCATGACTTCGCACAACTGGACCGCAAACCAGAAGAATTTGATGCTGTTCACTGGTCGCGCCCACCCTGCTCTTGCCGACGCCGTCGCTAATGAACTAGGTATCAGCACCACCCCGACAACCGCCCGCGACTTTGCTAACGGCGAGATCTTCGTCCGTTTTGAGGAATCCGTCCGCGGCTGCGACGCTTTTGTTTTGCAGTCCCACGCACAGCCGCTTAACAAGTGGCTCATGGAACAGCTCATCATGATTGATGCGCTCAAGCGCGGCTCCGCAAAGCGCATCACCGCGATTCTCCCCTTCTATCCTTATGCACGTCAGGATAAGAAGCACCGCGGCCGCGAGCCGATTTCCGCCCGCTTGGTCGCAGACTTGCTGCGCACTGCTGGCGCTGACCGCATCGTTGCAGTCGATCTCCACACCGATCAGATCCAGGGCTTCTTCGACGGCCCCGTCGATCACATGCACGCTATGCCGATCCTGACCGATTACATCAAGGGCAAGTACGACCTAGAAAACGTCGTGGTTGTTTCCCCTGATGCCGGCCGTGTGAAGGTCGCAGAAAAATGGGCTAATACGCTTGGCGACGCCCCCCTCGCCTTCGTTCACAAGACTCGTTCCGTGGACGTAGCCAACCAGGTTGTGGCTAACCGCGTGGTCGGCGATGTGAAGGGTAAGACTGCAATCTTGCTCGATGACATGATCGATACCGGTGGAACCATCGCCGGCGCCGTGGGAGTCCTCCGCGATGCCGGCGCTGAAGACGTCATCATCGCGTGTACCCATGGTGTGTTCTCCGGCCCTGCCCGCGAGCGTCTCTCCCAGTGCGGTGCAAAAGAAGTGATCACCACTGACACGCTGCCGCAGTCCGATGAGGGCTGGGACAACCTCACGGTATTGTCCATTGCTCCGCTCTTGGCAAAGACGATCCATGAGATCTTTGAAAACGGCTCCGTAACCACCCTGTTTGAGGGCGAAGCCTAAAACCACGTCAAGGCCTGGTACGCGGCCTCGTGTACCAGGCCTTAGCCATGCCCGTCGCCCTTTTGACTTTCTCCCCTGATTTTTCGTTGGATTTCTGATGCACGATTCCCTCCCCTCACCAGCCTCTGATACATACGACGGGCAGCTTGGTGCCCTCTACACCCCAACTGCCACGACTTTCCGAGTATGGGCTCCCTCAGCTCACAAGGTAGATCTGATTCTTAACCGGGAATCGGATAGTCAGCGCATCGCGATGGCGTCGATAAGCAAAGGCACATGGGAAACCGTCGTCTCGGGAGACTGCGAGAACGCGGTTTATATGTATCGCCTTGAGTTTGACCAGGGTAAGGTCGTCGAATCTGTTGATCCCTATGCGCGGGCAGTCACCGCAAACGGCGATCAAGGTGTTGTTCTCGCCCCCGGAACCCCGTTGCAACGAATGCCTGCTTTTAGTTCCCCGCTAGATGCAGTCATCTACGAGGCACACATTCGTGATCTCACTATCGGACCAGACAACGGAATCACGCACAAAGGAACTTTTCTAGGGCTTGTAGAACCCGGTACGCGCACAGCGTTAGGTAACCGCAGTGGTCTCGATTATCTCCGTTCCCTTGGAGTAACCCACGTACAGCTACTGCCAATTTTTGACTTCGAGTCGATCGATGAAACCGGCGACCTTAGTTTTGACGCCCAGTACAACTGGGGCTACGACCCATTAAATTACAACGTTCCCGAGGGCTCATACTCCACCGACCCCACAGCCCCTGCCTGCAGAATCACAGAGCTTAAGCGCACTATCGATGCCCTCCACACAGCTGGTTTACGCGTGATCATGGATGTGGTGTACAACCACGTCTACTCCACGTCATCGTCACCCTTAGAGCGCACAGCACCCGGCCGATATTTCCGGATGACTCCAGAGGGAACCTTCTACGACGGAACTTTCTGTGGCAATGAAACCGCCTCAGAAGAACCCATGATGCGAAAATTCCTCCTCGATTCGGTTGAATACTGGGCCAAGGAATTCGCACTCGATGGTTTCCGCTTTGATCTCATGGGAATCCACGATGTAGAAACCATGAATCTGGTGCGCGAACGCCTGGATAGTATCGACCCCTCTATCATCATCGTGGGAGAAGGCTGGCCCATGGGAAACCACCCCGAGGGGGTTCTTCCCGCACACCAGGGCAATGCAGAGCATATGCCAAGGATTGCACACTTTAATGAGTCCCTCCGAGACACTCTCAAGGGCAGCACTTTTGGAGAAGAACGCCCCGGTCTACTTACCGGATCCCACGATCCCCAGCTCATGTGGACACTCTTTAACAACATCAAAGGTGGCCAGCACCTACCAGGAATCTCTTTTACTGCGCCAGAGCAATCGGTTGCCTACGTTGAAGCACACGATAATCACACGTTGTTTGATCGCCTCCGCATCGCATTGCCTGAGGCAGAAGAAGCCGAGTTGATCCAGCGATGCCAGTTAGCCATGGAGGTCCAGTTCCTTGCTGCGGGCATTGTCTTCATCCACGCAGGACAAGAGTTTGCTCGCACCAAGTATGGCGACGAAAATTCCTACGCATCCCCAGACCACATCAACCACTTTGATTATGACCGCGCGGGGCGCCTGCATAGTTCTGTCGATCTGCTTCGCGAACTCATAGCCATGCGTAACGACCACGGTTTTATGCGACTCAACTCTTTCGAGGAGATCCGGCATACCACCGTGGCCACGGTTATTACCCCACGTCAGTTGGTGTACACGGTGGAAGCATCCGATACTGCCACACCCCCCTTCCTAGTCGCTATCAACTTTGCCAACACAGAATTTCACGCGCCAGTGGAACCCGGTAGCTACGAGGAGATCTTTGCGCGACATCATTACGTGGGAGAAAACCCTCCTGTTGCAATAAGCGAGGGAAAACTTAGTGTTGCACCTTTGAGCGTAAGTATCTGGCGAATCGTGGACTAGGGAACAATAAGCTCCTAGTCACCTACCGCAGTTATGCCTCAGCCACGCTGATCATGTACATTTTTCAGCTTGATTCCGCGGCGGCATTGGTGGTATCGTAGCCGAGTCTCGGCGAGGGCGCCTTGTAAGGAGCCGTTATCGACGCGATCGTTTTTAAAGCTTATTTAAGCCTGCGAAGACTCGACCAAGACATTCGAGTCGGCCGCAGGCCATTTTCTTTTGGTGCGGCCGAAGTTTTCACCTTCATAAAATATTTGAGGAGAATTTTCATGGCTAACTACCCAACCATCTCAGCTCAGCCACGTACCGAGTTTGGCAAGGGCTTTGCTCGCCGCCTGCGTGTTGCTGGCCAGGTTCCTGGTGTTATCTACGGCACCGATCTTGAAGCACCACTTCACTTCTCCGTAGACATCCTTGAGCTCCACGCACTGCTTCGTGCACACGGTTCCAACGCTGTTCTCGATCTTGATATCGAAGGCGAGAAGCACCTCGCTATGGTCAAGCACGTTGATCAGAACGTTTTGACCCTCAACGCTGATCACGTCGACCTCCTAGCCATCAAGCGTGGCGAGAAGGTTGAGGTTGAGGTTCCTGTTGCACTCCAGGGAGAGACCGCACCAGGCACCACCCTGATCCAGGATGCTGACACCGTTCTCGTTGAAGCAGACGTTCTCTCCATCCCTGAAGAGATCGCTTTTTCCGTTGAAGGCCTTGAGGTTGATTCCAAGGTCCTCGCCGGCGACCTTTCCCTCCCAGCAAACACCACCTTGGTTGCTGATCCTGAGTTCGTCATTGCTACCGTTTCCTTCGAAGAGGTTGCTGAAGAGCCTGAGGAGTCCGCTGAGGGCGAAGCTGCTGAGTCCGCAGAAGCTGAGGCTGAGGGCGAAGAGTAAACTTTTTTCGCTTACTTACGTAAAAAGCCAGCTCGCATTTTTGTGGGCTGGTTTTTTACTGCCACAATAAGAAACCGTGACTTCACCTTTTCTCGTCGTTGGCCTTGGCAATCCCGGCCCGCAATACGCAACAACTCGCCACAACATCGGTTATATGGCAATCGATGAGCTGCTCACCCGCACCTCCCCTATGCCAGCAAAGCTCAGTGCACATAAAAAAACCAATATGATGGCAGCAGAGACTAGGATCGGAACTACAAAAGTCATCCTTGCCACGCCGCGCAGCTTTATGAATCTCTCCGGTGGCCCAGTGCGGTCAATCGCGAATTTTTTCAACGTTCCCGCTTCCCAGGTGATAGTGCTTTTCGACGACCTCGAACTCGGGTTCAGCGAAGTCAAAGCAAAACGTGGGGGCGGTGATCATGGGCACAATGGCTTGCGTTCCATTACCCAGTCATTGGGCACGAAAGACTACATCCGAGTAGGAATAGGAATAGGACGCCCGCCCGGCCGCATGGAACCTAAAGCATTTGTTCTCAAACCTTTTAGCAAGAAGGAACTGGTGGAAATCCCTATCGCGTGTGCCGATGCCGCAGACGAAGTTGAGCGGATTATTACCAACGGCGGGCTTTCTTAAGCGCTTTAGCCAGGGCAGCGTCGTCTAGCTCAAATGCCCCCTGCTTATCTAACCTTTTGAGCACCACCGCACAGGTTTTACAGCGCGGATTGTCTCGGCAACACTTCTTCTTGTGCTTGCCTTTACGTGCAGCTTTTCTAATTTTATCCATGCCCATAATCGACCACTATATAAGAGCTAAACCTTTCCTAAGTACATGGCGCGAAGTGGAAGACTTATTCGCCCGTGAGATAGTCCAGTATTTCTTGCACTGTACCTGGGCAAATGAGCTCAGTGCGCTCACCAACAAGGCAATATTCATAACCTTTCCGATTCCTTAATCCAGACATCATGATGCCAAGCTCTGGATAGGAACATGGCAGGTCGGGATGGGAAAGGGAAAACTTCGTTGCGATCCCGCGCGCCACCCGTCCAGAAAAAGCTCGACTACTCAGGGTCGGCCCACCTGCACTGACCATCGTTCTATTTGCACTGCTGGTTCCCGCTTCTTGGGAAAGGAGAAAGACCGAACCACAACTCACCGCACTAGCCCCCGTAACCAAAGTGGCTTTCACATCTTTGGGTGTTCTGATTCCGCCTGCCGCGATCAGCACCGCATCGGGGTGCTGTGTATGAAGCACAGTACACAGTTCTGCGGTTGAGGAGACACTCGGTGTTTCGCGAGCATCCCACGTCAAGCGATGTCCTCCTGCCTCATGTCCTTGTACGACAAGGGCGTCAACGCCACGAGATAGAGCTACTTCTGCCTCCCGCACACTGGTTACTGATACCCATGCTTCCACGCCCACGCTATGGAACTGCCCTATCTCTTCCGTAGTAAAACACCCAAAGGAACTAGACACTACTGTGGGCCCGTAGCCTTCTGCGCACGCAGTAAAGACTGCCTCACGCTTTGCAAGAAAGTCATTCGAGTAGTCAACAGTGGGTATATCCGGTTGATCCACCCCCACCGCTTCACATTCTTTTTTCACGATCTGCTGAACACGATCGAGCGCATCAGGGTCAGTGTGATGAGGCTGCGGGTAGAAAAAATTAACCCCATAAGGTTTTCCCATTGTCAGCTGGG
The DNA here is from genome assembly GCF_900187135.1 of Corynebacterium ulcerans. Taxonomy (NCBI): domain Bacteria; kingdom Bacillati; phylum Actinomycetota; class Actinomycetes; order Mycobacteriales; family Corynebacteriaceae; genus Corynebacterium; species Corynebacterium ulcerans. The sequence goes on along the minus strand of NZ_LT906443.1, from coordinate 2,284,305 downwards.
CGCAGTCTCGTAAATCTTGTACGAGTAGCGCGACATCTTTGTTTCCTGAGGCCAAAAATCCCAATCCGCCGCCGTTAGAAATAGCTGCAGCAAGCGCGGGAGTTGATGGGCCGCCTGCCATTGGAGCACCGATGATAGGACAGCTAAGCTTTTCCAGGATCCGCGACGTCATAGTCGCATGCTAGTGGAAAGACGAAATGTATGACGTTTAGAGAATTGTTGCAGCGTATCTTCACACCTAAGAAAGCGTTCAATCAGCCGCACACGGAGACAGCTGTTCATCGCCCGACCCCCGAGTGGATCGTCATCGGACTTGGTAACCCGGGAAACACTTATGCCAGAAATCGACACAACGTGGGATACATGGCTGTCGACGCTCTCCTAGAGGGCACCCCGCTCACCCAGCGGCGAGGCTTACCCGTGGAGGAAGCACGTCTTAAGATTGGTCAACACGAGATCGCTGTGCTGCGTTCCACCACCTACATGAACAACTCGGGGGAAGCGATCGCCCCTATCGCAGAAGAATACGGCATTGCAGCAGATCACATCATTATTCTGCATGATGAGTTGGACCTTCCCCACGGTACTGTTCGTATCAAAAAGGGAGGCAATGAAAACGGCCACAATGGCCTTAAATCAAGCAGCGCATTGTTAAATACCCGCGATTACCTGAGGATACGCATGGGAATTTCGCGTCCGCCGAAGGGGATGTCTGTGCCGGATTATGTCCTCGGCGATGTTGAGCATGATGAGGCTCTTGACACCATGATCGCACGGTCTGCAGAAGCGGTGCGGCTTGTTGTCAGTGCCGGAATCGCACAGGCACAACACACAATCCACTCCGCATAGCTAAGCTAAAAACATGCGAACAATCGTGATTACCGGTGCAAGTGACGGAATCGGGGCAGCTGCAGCACGGCTACTAGCTGCGCAGCACCCAGACGATAGATTGGTGTTAGTGGGAAGGAATCCACAGAAAACAGCAGCTATAGCGGAAGCTGTCGGGGCTGAATTTTTCTGCGCGGACTATTCCTCACTCACCGATGTACGTCGATTAGCCCACGATCTCTTAGCTGCTTGCGATCGTATCGATGTGCTTGCCAATAATGCTGGCGGTATCTTCGATGGCCCCATCATCACTGAAGACGGTTTTGAGCAAACGTTCCAGATCAACTACCTGGCACCTTTTCTGCTCACCCACGAGCTGTTCCCCCTCCTTGAGAAGTCAAACGCTCACGTTATTATGACCTCTAGTCTGGCCAATGTGCTCTTTGGTCGCCTGGATTTTGATGACCTCATGGGGGTCAAAGACTACAAAACAAACCGTGCCTATGGCACCAGCAAGCTCGCAGACTTGTTGTTTGCGAGGTCGCTACATCAAAAATTTCAGCATCGCGGAATCAGCGCGGTCTCATTCCACCCAGGCGTGGTACTCACCAACTTCGCCCAAGAATCACATGGCTTCCTTAGCCGCTTCTACAAGAACCCCTTGGCCAGCAAATTGAGTATTTCTGCAGAACAAGGTGGAAAAAACCTGGCGTATTTTATTGACGGCACCCCCACTATCACGTGGCAATCAGGCCTCTACTACAACGACAAGCTTCGTCCTGGTGTGGTCAATCCGCTGGCACGTTCACAACGGGCCGCAGACACTCTTTTCACGCGCACCGAGTCCATGCTCGGCATCCATTTTGGCCAGCCAGACGCCACTCATTGATCTTTCACCGAGCCCCCTCACCCCTCCATGCTCATGTCTGCGAGTAGGAGGGGTCAGGTGGATTCGGGACATTGCGCCAAGGCGATTATCCTTATCAACCATGAGTACTCTTTCCAGCGAAGCATCACGTCGCCGAACTTTTGCAGTCATCGCCCACCCAGACGCAGGTAAGTCCACGCTGACGGAGGCCCTCGCACTGCATGCGCACGTCATTGCAGAGGCTGGCGCCGTGCACGGCAAAGCCGGTAGGAAGGCGACTGTCTCCGACTGGATGGATATGGAGAAAGACCGCGGTATCTCCATTGCCTCCTCGGCACTGCAGTTTGAGTACGCTCCTGAGGGGCACAAAGGCGAGCCCTTTGTGATCAACTTGGTGGATACACCTGGTCACGCAGACTTTTCTGAGGACACATATCGAGTACTCACCGCCGTCGATGCCGCAGTCATGCTTATCGACGCCGCCAAAGGCCTTGAGCCACAAACCCTCAAGCTCTTCCGCGTCTGTAAAGCCCGCGGCCTCCCCATTGTCACCGTCATTAACAAGTGGGACCGCCCAGGTCGCACGCCACTAGAGCTTGTCGACGAGATCGTCAACGAAATCGGCCTCCAACCCACCCCGCTCTTCTGGCCAGTAGGAGATGCCGGAGACTTCCGTGGGCTTGCTCGCATCAACGCAGATGGTGAAGCCGCAGAATACATCCACTTCCTACGCACGGCCGGCGGCTCTACCATTGCGCCTGAAGAGCACTATGCTCCGGAAGAAGCCGAACAACGCGAAGAAAGCGCGTGGGAAACCGCGGTGGAAGAAGCCGAGCTTCTTGCAGCAGACGGAGCCATACACGACCAGGATCTCTTCCTCGATTGCACTACCTCTCCACTTATTTTTGCGTCTGCAATGCTGAACTTTGGTGTCCATCAGATTTTGGACACTCTCTGTAGCCTCGCCCCCTCTCCTAGCGGCCGAGCATCCGACGCTAAAGCGATCTCCGATGCGACGACAGCAATCGACGAGTCACGCGACGTCACCGATGACTTCTCCGGCGTAGTTTTCAAGGTCCAGGCTGGCATGGATAAAAACCACCGTGACTCCCTAGCGTTTATGCGCATCGTATCTGGGGAATTTGATCGTGGCATGCAGGTTACCCATGCGCAATCGGGGCGTAGTTTTTCCACAAAATACGCGCTCACGGTCTTCGGTCGAACCCGTTCCACTGTGGAGACCGCCTACCCAGGTGACATCGTCGGTCTCGTGAACGCTGGTGCCCTAGCACCCGGTGACACGATCTTTGAAGGGCGAAAAGTCCAATATCCGCCAATGCCGCAATTCGCCCCAGAACATTTCCGCATCCTCAGAGCCAAGTCTCTAGGAAAGTACAAGCAATTCCGCAAAGGATTGGACCAGCTTGCTGCCGAGGGCGTTGTTCAAATCCTTAAAAATGATGCCCGCGGCGATGCTGCCCCGGTCATGGCTGCGGTTGGCCCCATGCAGTTTGAGGTCATGATGGCCCGGATGGAAAACGAATACAACGTGGAGACCATCTCAGATCCCATCCCCTACTCCGTTGCTCGACGTACCACGCCCGAAACCGCAACAGAGCTTTCCAAACAGCGCGGTGTGGAAGTATTCCAGCGAACCGACGGTGAGCTCGTAGCCCTCTTTGGAGATAAGTGGAAACTCGCTTTCATAGAAAAAGAGCACCCAGAGTTCGAGCTTCTGCCCATGGTTGCAGACTAATCACGCACTCACGATAAGCAGAAAGGCCGCAGTCCCTGTGAGAATGAACTACGGCCTTTTCTTTTTTGTGCTTACCTCGATAGTTCTTCTGCAAAACGATCCGTTGCGGCTACCAGAGCAGCAACATTTTCTTTTTCGCTCGCAGCGTGTCCGGACGTCGGCGAGAAATGGAATTCGGCCTCTGGCCATGCCCGGTGCAGATTCCATGCGGTAACGGGCGGGCAGACAACGTCGTAACGCCCCTGGACGATCACCGCGGGGATATCCCGGATGCGTTCGATATTGGCAGGTTCTAGCAGTTCACCGTCGCGCATAAAGCCCTGATGAACAAAGTAATGGTTCTCAATGCGTGCAAACGCCAAGGCAAAGCGCTCATCCTCATGGTCTTGAGTGTCTCGAATCTCTAGGAAAGACGTCGATCCTTCCCAGACACTCCACGCACGAGCAGCCTCGAGCGCCACGGCGCGATCGCTCGAATGGAGAAGTTTGTGGTACTCCGCGATCAAGTCCACACCAGCAAGGTGGGTCGCTCCTGATAGATCATCTGCGGCAGGCTTTTTATCCTCTGGGATGACAGAGAGGTACCGTTCCCACTTGTCAGGGAATAAGTGTGCGGCGCCCCCGTTATAGAACCAATCCAACTCGGTTTTTCGCAGCATAAAGATTCCCCGAAGCACCACAGCAAGCACACGGTCTGGATGCGTTTGGATGTATTTCAGGGACAAAGTAGAACCCCACGAACCACCAAAGACCAGCCATTTATCTATTCCGAGTTGCTGGCGTATCGCCTCTATATCCTCGACTAGCTTGTGCGTGGTGTTCACCGCCAAGGCTGCTTCTAGATCAATGTCCGGATCTGCAATATGTGGAGTGGATTTTCCGCAGCCACGCTGATCGATCAAGATGACCCGGTACTTATCCTGATCAAAAAATCCTGCGTTTTCTTTTGTCGTTCCGCCACCAGGACCGCCGTGGATAAAGACTGCTGGGATGCCCTGCGGATTTCCATATTCTGTATAGGCAATACGCTGTCCGTCGCGTTCAATATGTGATTCGCCAATTGGGTCAGCTACCGGATAAAGAGTTGTCATTCTTCACAGCCTAGCTATGCAACCGCGCGTAGGAAGGGGTTAGGGAGTTTGTGTTACAGCGTGGGCGTCGAAAAGCCCGCTATAGATGCGAAACTCCCATGAGCACCAGGGCGATAGCCACCAGATAACCGGCCCACAGGGCTACGCGGTCACTATTGCACCGCGCCCACTCAAAAGCTCTACCCAAGGGGCTCTCTGGGAACGCACGCACAAATCCCACGCCTACTGCGCAGAAAAACGGAAGGCTCAGGGCAAGGGACGCATAAAGGAACAATGCGATGTAACTGAATGTTCTGCTGTAATCACCGGTGGCAAGATAGGCCAGCCCTGTGAAAAATGGAATCGACGTGATCGATTGCGCCACCCCTAAGACAAAACCCACCACCATCGTCTTCAGGCTTGGCGTACGCAATGGTTCAAGTAAGCGTTGCACTAATCCTGTTGAGTCGCCACCTCGCCATGTAAGAATTGCTCCGGCGATACCTGTCACTATCAAGATCACGCCAAACACAGGCGAATCTATGAAAGCGCGGACCTTATCTTCTATCGAATGAAACAGCGCCAGAGTGGGGATTGAAAGAAGAAAAACGCCTAGCCAATCCCCCAAGATCAAAAGCGATACTATTTTTCCGTAGCGCCCCCCGCGAGGCACTAGGAGAGCCACCGCAACAATGACTCCGATGAGCAAAACATTAACGGAGTCCATGAGAGCATAGCTCACAGCGTGCAACACGATGAAGACTCCCTCGTCTTAAAAATCACTGACAGTGTGATCATTGATCACAGCCTTAACGAGTGTACGGATTTCCGTCAAACTTACGCAACGCGTCGCCGCGAATTGCAAGCTGGTACCACGCCTGATATGGGTCTATGTTCAAATCCAAAGCACCAAGAAAACCCACATCAGCCCGGACTACTTTTATGTTCTTTGTCCAGGATTTCACTTCATGAGTTTTTCTTTTTACAACGCCCTCCGCACGTCTGTACCTCCGGAAGCTCGCTCATTGGTTCTTAAAGGTCTTTCAGATTCTCCGTTATCCGCACCCCTCATAGAACGACAAACATTAAGTGGCATGTATCACACACCACCCCGACCCACCTTTACATAACACTAATTTCCACAAGAATCTTTACAAAGTAGTAAGCTCTTCCCCCCCATTAGGGTGTACCTTAAGTGGAAAAGTTCACAAGAAATATCCGACCTATCCGCTTCTTTCACTAACATTGCGGGGGTGTGCGACTGATTTGGATGTCGCCGCTCGATTTCACACTTCGACACTACTTAAGGACCTCTACCTCCCATGGCACAGGACTGGAACGATAAGCTCGAATCCGCACAAAAGATGCTGCCCCTGATTGGACAGCTACACCGCAACAACAACGTGGTTGTCTCCGTCTTTGGCCGGTTGCTTATCGACGTCACCGACATCGACATCGTCAAGGCACACCGCTACTCACGCTTAGCTACAGAAACAGAACTTTCTCCCGCCGACACTCTCCCAATCCTGGAAGCGGTAGCACGCCTGAACCTGGGAACTGCATCAATCGATCTAGGTCGCCTCGCCGTGCTTTATCGCGAGCAGGGTGGTGAACTGGAGCAATTCCTCTCCTCTGAGCTTGCTTCTGTCATTGGTGCCAACTCCGAGCAGGAGCCTACCGACGTAGTTCTCTATGGCTTTGGTCGAATTGGCCGTCTCCTAGCCAGAATCCTTATCGCGCGTGAAGCCGCTCATGGTGGGGTTCGACTCCGTGCCATTGTGGTTCGTAAAAAGGGCGATGGCGATATCATCAAGCGCGCATCCCTTCTACGACGCGATTCCGTTCACGGCGCATTCAACGGCACCATCACGGTTGATGAGGACAATGAAGTCATCTGGGCTAACGGCACCGCAATCAAGATGATTTACGCCAATGATCCCGCCACCATCGACTACACCTCTTATGGCATCAACAACGCTATCGTGGTGGACAACACCGGAGTCTGGCGTGATCGCGCAGGGCTTAGCCAGCACCTTAGCGCTAAAGGCGTCCAACGCGTCATCCTCACGGCCCCGGGCAAGGGTGATCTCAAGAACATTGTTTATGGCATCAACCACAACGACATTTCCGATTCTGATCAGATTGTCACCGCGGCTTCTTGCACCACCAACGGGATCACACCTACCCTCAAGGTGATCAACGATCACTATGGCATCGAAAATGGTCACGTAGAAACCGTGCACTCCTTTACCAACGATCAAAACCTGATCGATAACTTCCATAAGGGGGCTCGCCGCGGGCGCGCCGCTGGCCTAAACATGGTGTTAACGGAAACAGGAGCGGCAAAGGCAGTATCAAAGGCTCTCCCTGAGCTCGAAGGCAAACTCACCGGCAACTCCATCCGAGTCCCCACCCCCGATGTGTCCATGGCGGTGCTCAACCTCACCTTGGAGAAGGAAGCTTCGCGCGATGAGGTCAATGAACTCATGGACAAAGTCGCGCTGCATTCGGATCTGCGTCAGCAAATTTCCTATATCAACTCCCCCGAAGTCGTGTCGTCCGACTTTGTGGGCAGCACCCATGCAGGTATCGTCGACGGCCTTGCCACCATTGCTAACGGGAAACACCTTGTGCTCTATGTCTGGTATGACAATGAATTCGGATATTCAAACCAGGTTATCCGCATTGTTGAGCATGTAGCTGGCGCACGCCCCAAGGTTCTCCCCGAGCGTATTCCTTCAGATCAGATCTAAGCTCTCATACAAGCACTCAAGGTGCGGACTCCTCGGAGTCCGCACCTTGAGTTTTTCAATTATGTGGTGCGCCACCCGCCCCATACAGGCAATACACGCGCGGACTGCCACGGCCACGCGAGAAGTGAGGACTGCTGCGAGACATGAACACATGTCCTCAACCCCATTGCCCTATGCATAGCCCTCTTTCCTTAAAGAATTAATGAAGATCGGTGCCCAAGATCCCTTAGCCGAGATTGTGCCACGTGTGAAAAGCTGACATCTTTTCACACCTCGACTCCGGGGAGACCTTCACCTTCTTTTAGGAAAAGAAAACTACAACAATGTAGGAGCGGGTGAACGCCGTCTTTATATCCCAGAACCTCATCTGGGATTACAACCAGCTACTCCTTGTCGCACTAGGGAAGCGCTATACGGAAGCGGACGACAAAGTCTTATATCCCCACGGCGGACTATATCGATGGGAGAACCGTATTCGGCTCAATCCCTTGGAAGCCACACTCAAGCGCATAATTGCATACTGCTTTCTCTCTGGGCTCGAATCCCCGCAAGCCTGATATACATGTGCTGAAGCCGGTCTCCTGGCTACTGCTGCCGTTGTTTCTGTTCCCTTCCCGCTTAGCGCAGTGAGAACACGAGGCTTTCTTGTGCAGTTACAGTGGCGGGGTCCGCTGCCGGATTTTCACCGGCATTCCCGATCACTTCAGCTAAGTCCTCACTCTAGCAAGGCTTCACTCAAAGGACACCCACTTTAAAAAAATCGTGGGAAACCACACCTAAAAGTGTTCATCGATGTTTATGTTCTTTGTGCTTGCACTTGTTCCCCTTAATGCCCCGCATGTGAACGTATTTCTCTACTGCGAGTGCACAAGAATCGGCAGTTTCACCACCTGACCGGACCTGTTTTTCTTAGGTTCGCTAGGATGAGCTGAAGATCATTCACCTTTCACGGGGAATTGAATCGCCGTAGCCCCTTTGTATCCCGTGAAGTATCCCTCTTAACAGTAAAACGCCCCGCTTCACCTTGGCGTACCCGTCACTATGTCTCCCTATCTTGAAAGGTTGTTGCGAATGTTTTTACCTGCCCCCATAGATTTCAACGATGTGATCATCGACGGCGTTATTTCCCAAGCTGAAATTTCTGAAGCATTCACTCAACTACTCGGGTACGTACACGAATATGAGTTCAATGCCACGCCTACCGGTTACCAAGTCCAATTCCATACTCGACGTGGACTACACACTTATGAAGGTGTCCTAGCTGCCCATATCGATTCTGAACGTGTGTGGACATGGGCCCAGGAATACACATTTGATATCCCTGAGCTTTCTTTAACACAACCGGCAAGCGATGAGCTTGTGGCGGCCGCACGAACTCTCAACGGCAATGGTCCTGCATATTTGGTGCCGCTCGACGACGGCACACTAGACGTAGTAGTCCTGACCGACGTGCTCCCTCGTTTATCCATATCTGCAGCATTAACCGTAGGTTTGGGCAGGCTACTTGCCGCTGATCCGGACACGCTCAAGAGAGCCGTCCTGGCATACGCTGCCCAGCGAGGACTCAGTTTTCACGAAGATTCCGATCATCTTGAGGTATCTTCCCCTAGCGGAGAGGCCGCGTGCATAGATATCGCCAGAGGCGCAGTAAGCTGCCCCGAATGGAACGGAAAGAATCTCTCACTCTCCAACGTCCAATCAGATGCGGCGCTGGTATCCGCCGAACATCAGCTTTTATTTGAAGGAACCTATCCCGACGCGCATGTGACCGTAGATCCACGTACAGCTACCGCAACCATCAAATCTGCTTATGGAGAATCAGCAACCGCAGAGGCCACGATTCTGGCCGTAGTAGATGACAACTGGACATGGGCGTGGAACGATGAACAACTCATGCACTCCCCCAGCGTAACGCGAGCACTAGGCCTCAAGGCTTTCGCAATGGATAACGGTATACCTGAGCTACTAGGACAACCCATTCCGCTGCACCGCGCCCAAGAACTCGCGCTTGAGTCCGTAGCAAAACCCATCCTCCGAGAGTGGGTCCACACAGTGGCTTCCTTACCGGACGGTCGCCGCGTCATGCTCTTATTACAGTCACCCCGGCTCCAATTGCCAGCAGCAACAAAAGCTTCTATCGCAGCCACCCTTAGCTGTCCTCTCCCCTCCATGGTGAATACTCAGAGATCTATCTCCACCTATGCACATTTCCGCGGCATCGCCCCATCGGCGTTTGATGGCTATACGATTCGCCTCAGTTGTTCGGATGGAAGCGTGCTCGTCTCTTTCGACGCCAATGGAGCTATCGTCGGGGTGAACTAGTCAAGAAAGCCAAGGATTCTTTCAAAAGGCTCCGGGTCAACAGCCTCTGTGACCTTGGGGTCAAAGTGAGGCTCTCTATCTTTATCTACCAGCACTGCGCGGACCCCTTCTGCGAAATTGGGGTTTGCGCGCATGTGCTCACCCAAAGCGACTTCGTGGTCGAGTTCTTCCCGCAACGTTGAACACAGCGCTGATGCTCGCATCAAAAGGGTGGATGCTACAAGCGACTCCGGGTTTGCCCCTTTGAGCAATTCAGCAACCTGAGCAGCAAATACCCGATCAGGATGTGCGCCTAGGGCATGCTCAATTTCAGGCCAGGTATCAAAGTTAAAGGTTTTCTCGATGTTGGGGTAGAGCTTTTCTAGCTCCGATTCTCCCGGCGCGTCTGTGGAAAAAGCTTCCAGAGCTTCATCCAAGGATTCGGCGATGATCATTTCGCGGAACTCAGCAAATGCAGCGCTTGGCACAAAGTCGGTCGCTACTCCTGCCCACATCATGTCTGCAGGGCTCATGCGCCAGCCGGTTAAGACGAGGAAATTGGCTAGGGGCAACGAGCTAAAGCCCTTGAGGCCTGTCATCCGCTGAAGCATAAAGGGAACCCCCACGTCGGGGTTGAATCCGATAGCCATCTCTGGCATCGCAGCAAAAGCTTTCTCGCTAATGACGCGGTGGGAGCCGTGCACGGAGACTCCGAGTCCCCCGCCCATAGCTACGCCGTCGATAAGCGAAATATAGGGCTTGGGGAACAACGCAATGTTGTTATTCATCTCGTATTCGTCGGCGAAGAACTGGTCGCTTGCGCAGCCGTTCCCCGCAAGGATCTGTTCCCTACTAGTGCGCACGTCACCGCCAGCGCAAAATGCCTTTTCTGAGGTGGAATACACAATAACTCTGTGGACGGCGTCATCGTCCCACCATGCATCTAAGGCCTGGTCGATCCGATCGATCATGTCTTGGTTCAAAGAATTCAGGGCTTTGGGTCGGTTCAGCTCGATAATTCCCGTGGTGTTTTCCACGTAGACGTTGACTACTCCCCGATCGCGGTATGTGTCGTCTATTGCATTCATAACCCCCAGTGTTGCACATCACTTGAATAATTGCAGTAGGTTTTCCAATCAGGTGATACAGACTGACGGCGAAAATGTGTCCGACGGTAGTCAGCGGTAGGCTAGTAACGCACATTCTGCGGGTTGCACGCCCGTAATCCCGCAAAGACGCAGTCGTGCGGTTTAACAACGCTAGAAGGAACAGATGACCCCTCGCATTATCGCCACGGACATGGACGGAACTCTGCTCAATCACAAGCATGAAATCCCCGAGTCTTTTTGGCCGCTCCTCGAACGGATGCATGAGCACGAGATCATTTTTGCTCCTGCAAGCGGGAGGCAACTGTATACGCTTCTGAATCAATTTGAACGCAGCACCAAGCAGCTCTCTGTGATCGCTGAAAATGGAACCGTTGTCTACCACGAGGGTTCCATTGTGTCCGTCACCACCATTGATCGGGATCTGGCTCACGCGGTCATTGCGATGATGGATACCACGGATCTTCCGTGGGGTCTCATCCTCTGCCGCGTCGACGGCGCTTTTATGCATAAAAAGCACAAACAGTTTTTGGCTGAAAGCATCCGATACTACGCGCGGTTAGAGCAGGTCGATGACCTACATTCTTATGTTGACGATACCGTGGTAAAACTAGCTATTTTTACTGAAGCTGATGCCGAGTCAATCGCAGCCCCGCTTATCCGCTCAGCCGCTCAAGAACTCAACGTGGTAGTTTCTGGCCGTCATTGGATTGACGTGATGAACCCCGAGGCCAACAAGGGAGTCGCTTTACAGGCCCTCGCGGAAGCCACTGGCACCCATATGAGCGATACCCTCGCATTTGGTGATTTCCTCAACGACCTTGAGTTATTGCAAGCAGCTGGCACCTCATACGCCATGGATAACGCGCATCCCACGATCAAAAGCATCTCCGATGCGGTGGCCCCCTCTCATGCAGATGAGGGCGTGATCCACGTTGTATCGGGCATTCTCGATGCTCTGGAAGCCCGCACCCCTAGCGCCTAGGCGAGACCAAGGAATCCTCCTTCTACTATGAACCCTCTATCACAGCTTCTCGACGCCACCCTCCTCATCGGCGGAGTCCCCATTCTCTGGCGCGAGATCATCGGTAACCTCTTTGGTTTAGCTTCCGCATATGGAGGCATGAAACGCGTCGTCTGGGCGTGGCCGATTGGAATAGTGGGCAACCTATTGCTGTTCACGGTTTTTTTGGGAGGGGTCTTTCATACTCCACAGAACCTAGACCTGTACGGACAAGCTGGCCGCCAAGTCATGTTCCTCGTGGTTAGCGCTTACGGATGGTGGCAGTGGTCTCAGGCCAAGAAACGCGGTATGCGTGAATCGACTGAAACAGACCCTTCGCGTTCCATTGTGAGCGAGCCTGCCGAGGAGTCTTCTGCTGTTCAGCCGCGTTGGGCGAGCAACACAGAGCGCTGGATGATGGTGGGGGTAGCCGTCGTCGGCACTGTTTTCTTTGCGTGGGTCTTTACGGCCCTCGGGTCATGGGGTCCCTGGGCCGATGCATGGATCTTCACCGGCTCAATGCTGGCCACGTATGGGATGGCCCGTGGTTGGACAGAATTCTGGCTTATCTGGATTGGGGTCGATGTTGTCGGCGTCCCTCTCCTACTCGCTGCAGGTTACTATCCTTCGGCTATCTTGTATCTGGTCTATGGGGCCTTTGTTCTGTGGGGGTTCTTTGTGTGGCTCAAGGTTCAGTCCCGCCCCGCTTCTCTCCGCTAGTTCTATAAAAGCACCGACAGCAAGCTTGAGCTTGCCATCGGTGCGATATAAGCACGAGTGTCTTAACAAAGAGACAAAGGCGGATTATTTCTTCTTTTTACGCTTTGTCTTTTTCTCTTCTAACTTCGCTGCTACGTCGGGAACATAACGGAAGTCAGAGCGTGGTGGCCGAATATAGTCTTTATCCTGAGGCGGACGTGTAGGAATCTCTGGCAGAGGTCGGTCAATTTTTTCATAAGGAATAGTGGAGAGAAGGTGGCTAATCACGTTGATGCGTGAGCGCTTTTTATCCTCTGACTCCACGGTGTACCACGGCGCTGAGGGAATGTCTGTATGAATGAACATCTCATCCTTAGCACGCGAGTATTCCTCCCACCGCATAATGGACTGGAGGTCCATCGGTGAAAGTTTCCATCGCCGCAGAGGATCGCTACGACGCGACTCGAATCTCTTAATCTGTTCCTCATCAGATACGGAGAACCAGTATTTCCGCAGCATAATACCGTCTTCTACCAGAAGACGCTCAAAGATAGGCGCTTGGTGCAAAAAGCGACGATACTCCTGCGAATCACAAAAGCCCATCACCCGTTCCACGCCAGCACGGTTGTACCATGAGCGATCAAAGATAACGATCTCTCCAGCGGTGGGGAGCTTTTCCACATACCGCTGGAAATACCATTGCCCTTGTTCTCGCGAGTTAGGCGCGGGAAGCGCCTCAATCCTGCAAGTGCGGGGATTCAAGTACTGTGTTATCCGCTTAATGGCAGATCCTTTACCCGCAGCGTCGCGTCCCTCCATAATCACGACAACGCGAGCACCTGTTTCTACTACCCATTGCTGCATATCTACAAGTTCAGCCTGCAGCTTTTTGAGTTCTTTCTCGTAGGCTTTCTTGGAAAGCTTTCTGGGTGCCTTGGTAGTTTTCTCTTCTGAGCGTTCTTTTGCCATGTGGCCCAGGATACTGATCTCTGTCTGGAATGTGTGCAATAAAAATCAGTGTTGTTCCTGGTTAAGGAAATCTGCGGCACAGGTGATAGGAATAGTCTCGTTGTCCGGGGCTGATTCTTGTCGCCCATAATCCAGGTCTAGTTTTGTATAAACATCCAAGTTGTAGCCACACCGCCGCTTATCGTGTGCGGTGAGAGTAACGGGGAAACTATGAAACTTTCCTTCAGCGCATGTCTCTTTGCAATCATTAATCCACGCAGTGCCGTGCCCTATCGCTTGATCTCCGCCCCATTTATTCCAGGAAATGTCATTAATCGTGTAGTTCCCGTCGGCGCAGCTCAACGACAGATTTTCTGGACCATCGAGACCGCTTACCCGCACACAATCGAGAATTCCGGCAGCGTCAACGGTGGTTTCCACACCAGCATATAAACCAGTGACGCGAACAAGTTGTCCGGTCGCCGGTAGGAGGTCAAAACTCAGCTGATCGCGTTCTCGGATAACCGACACGATTTCATCATCACCTCGCACCCTGGTCTGTGAAGACTTAACATGGGCGAGCTCATTACCGGGGATAGCCGCCAAATACTCATAAAGCTTTTGCTTAACGTGACTATGCACACCAGGAATGAGCAAAAGAGATAACGCACCACGAACTTTTTCTCCATCGCTGCTGCCAAAAGTCTCTCGGATCAACGGTTCAAGGGGCCGAGTATTAACGCTCTCCGGTGAGACCACCGGGGCCGGATTATCTGCAATGGCGGTGAGGGCGACGTCGATAGTGCCCTTGACCGTGACTGTGGGGGTGACGTCCCCCGACGGGGCCACTTCATACTGAGTGATAACTTCCCCCGAGTCATTCTTGTCTACTCGACGTAAATAATCGTTGCTTGTGATTGCCACAGCCGCAGCTTCTGGCTGTTGTCCTACGCTAACCGCGGCTGCTCGTAAAACTTCTGCAGCAGAAGCCTGCGCCGGGTGAGTATCAATAAGACTGGGCAAGGATAGACCGCCGACGGCGATCACAACAACCGCGGCTGCGACAGCAATAAACCTTCGTTGTCTGTTCCCCCATAATCCACGCACGTTGGCTCCGGCAGCACCTTCCGAGTTCATAATGCGAGCAAGATTGTGTTCTGCGGTGGCTTTTTCTGCCGCGGAAAGAGCATGATAGCCATGATCTGGCGCAGGATCTGCTTTCTTCAGAGCATCCGAGAGCTGCCAAGCCAGTTGTTCGTCGGGGACCCCCCGGGGATGAAAATCGCGAGTCATGAGCACTCTCCATGAGAAGTACCAGAAGTACTGTATAAAAGGTTCGCAAGTCTATGGCGAGCACGATGCAACCGGACTCGCGCTGAGTTAGCGGATATTCCCAACACTTGAGCTATCTCTGCAGGCTCCAGATTTTCCCACGCATGCAACGCCAGTATTTCTCGATCGGATAGGTTCAACCGCTCTAGAGCCGAGCAGATAGTAAAACGCTCATCAACTTCTTGCATTGGTGTAGCAGACCCCGAAGACGCTTCTTGCACGGCTCTTTCAATCGCCGCATTTTTGTCACGTACTCGGTAGTGCTCTAAGACCACATGGCGCGCTATGCCATAAATCCAAGGAAGCTCTGTCCCCTTCCTGCTATCCCATCGATTCCAGGCTCGCGTAAACACTTCTGCGGTCAGATCTTCTGCGTTATCGCCGTCTGTCCTCCGCCGTATGTAAGACAGCACTGCGGAATAATAGCTGCGATACGCTGCGCTAAAAGCGTCACGCTTGCGCTGTGTAGTCATGTCATTCCCATAGGCCATGGCGATAGTTCACTGCGCCCTTGAGGCCGAGCATGTACCATTCCAAGAGCACAAAAGAGCTCCTCGGATCATTCCACCGTCTAAACAAGCTTTCCAATGCATCTTCACAGCGCGCGGGTTTTTCTCCTAGAGAGCAGTTGGGGCCATCGAAGCACTGTTTCCGGCATCAGGAAAAGTAGTTGTACTACTTACACCAGATTCGCAGGTCACAGTGACTGTGTGATAGCCATCCGCAGGCCCCGGACCGATCACATTAGGCGCCGTAATATATCCGATGAGCTGGCCCATATCCGCCGCTGGGCTAAGTTGCGTCTCTGCTCCAAAAGAAGTTTTAGCTGTTGCTTTTGTGTCGCCAGGAAGGCATGGTGCTGCAATCATGATCTCGCTGTTAGGTTTTAACAGTCCATCGATGGTGATAGGAAAAGTTGCAGTCATAGCTGGAGCATCCCTGTGTACGGCAGCGTCAGCAGTCGAGTTTTGTGCGTTGTGATAAATAAGTGCACCTCCGGATAGTCCTGCTACGGCTACAGCACTAAGGGCGATGCCTAGGAAGGCTTTTGACATAGTAGAAACTCCATTCTTTGAATACAGCGGAAGGCTTTCCCGCATCTACTATGTTTGTGTCTCAAACCGGCTGTGCATTACACAACAATGCGGTTTTTTTTAAAAAAAGAAGAGCGATAGCCACAGCTACCGCTCAACAAAAAGGCCTCTACCTCAGGCTACTCCACCCGGAACTCCGCCATCTTGTCCCACTCGGTCTTGCCGTCAATATGAACATTGATAATGTCCGGGGTCTCGATGAGGTACTTAGGGGTCTCCTCACAAGCCTTCTTAAAAGCATCTGACTCCACGTGAGCAACGTCGGTGCCATCTTTGAATCCTTCTACCAGCAAGAATTCATTTTCCTTCTCGGGGTTTTTAAACCAATCGAAAAAGAGGTTTCCTTCTTCTGCTCGGCACGCATCCGTGTACCACTGCATCTCATCAAGAAAAGTATCCACGTATTCGGGGCGAACCTTAAATTTCACGTTAATCAAAATCATGGTGCCCCAGTGTAGCCATCAGATCACGTGTCTGCAGAAAGTTCCACGCTATGCTTCCAGCTGCTCGCCAAGCTCCATCCATTCCATTTCCAGCTCTTCTCGCTGCTCATTGAGCGCCCGCAGCTGGGAATCAAGTTCAGTCAGCTTGGCGGTGTCCACTGCTTCTGCGGCTACCGCCATAGCGTTTGTGATCTTCTCAATCTGAGGATCAAGCTTGGCCATCTTCCGCTCAACAGACGCCATCTTCTTATTGATCTCCCGCTCCTGCTGAGAGGTCAACGTGCGCGTAGGAGCGGCCTTATTTTCTTGAGAACCAGCAGATACGCTTCCCAGGTCCACAGCACCGCGAGTCTCCCGAGCCGCCATAGCGTGACGACGTTCCAAGTACTCCTCAATCCCACCCGGAAGATTAGTGAGTTTTCCGTCACCAAAAAGTGCCCACGTGGAATCTGCAATGCGCTCGATAAGGTATCGATCGTGCGAGATCACCACAAGGGTGCCCGCCCATGAGTCAAGAAGCGACTCAAGCTCCTGAAGCGTATCGATGTCCAAGTCATTGGTGGGCTCGTCGAGAAGCAGGAGATTCGGCTCAGACATGAGCACTCGAGTCAATTGCAACCGACGACGTTCACCACCAGAAAGATCACCAACCGGTGTTCGCTGCCGCTTAGCGGAAAACCCTAGGCGCTCGGCTAGCTGAGAAGCCGAAAGCTCCTTCTTTCCCAATTGAATATAAGAAGCTACTTCTTCCACTGCATCAAGAAGACGCAGGGTGGGATCCAGGTCATCCAGCTCCTGTTTCAACCAACCGAGCCGAACAGTGCGTCCCTCAATGCGTTTGCCTTCACTGAGCTCATAGGCTCCGGCTAGCGCCCTCAGCAACGTGGTCTTCCCTGATCCATTGACGCCCACAAGTCCAATGCGTTCTCCCGGCGCGAGTCGCCATGTGAGATCCTGCACCAATGTTGTGCCATCAGGCGTCGCAATAGTGGCATCCTCCAGCTCCACAACCACTTTTCCTTGGCGCTGCTTAGAAAACGCCATGAGCTCTACCTTGTTGCGTAACTCAGGAACATTAGCGATCAAAGCTTCGGCTGCTTCAATCCGGTATCGCGGCTTTGACGTGCGCGCCGGGGCTCCTCGACGCAGCCACGCAAGCTCCTTCCGAGCAAGGTTCTGCCGCCGCTGCTCCATGGCATCAGCCTGACGAGAACGCTCTGCGCGCGCAAAGGTCCAGTCGTTATAGCCGCCCTCGTAGGAATCGACAGTTCCGTCATGTACTTCCCATGTCTGAGTAGCAAGAGTGTCCAGGAACCAACGGTCGTGGGTGACCACGACGATGGCTATCTTTCGTGCAAGGAGATGTTCTGCCAACCATTGAACGCCCTCAACGTCTAGGTGGTTGGTTGGCTCGTCAAGCACCACAAGGTCAAGGTCACGCACGAGTGCGGCTGCGAGATTAACGCGACGGCGTTCGCCACCTGATAGTTGCCCTACTGGGGTATCAAGGCCTAAATCAATAACCCCAATCCCACCGAGTACTTCACGGACTTGAGCGTTCGAGGCCCATTCAAAGGTTTGGAGTCCCAACGGACCAAGGACCACATCGCCTACGGTCTTTTCAGGATCCAGCTCAGCCCGCTGTGTCACCACTGCCATTCGCAAAGTGGAATTGTGGCTCACACGCCCAGAATCTGGTGGTTCAATTCCGGTAATCACTTCCAGCAGCGTGGTTTTTCCTCCGCCGTTAAGGCCCACAACGCCGATGCGATCGCCGGTTTGAATACCCAGGCTCACGTCTTTGAGAAGAGTGGTAAGTCCAAACGATTTAGAGACATTTTCCAGGTTTATCAGGTTTGCCACTAGTCTTCTTTTCCTATGGGCTCGTTGTGGTGGACAGGGTAGCGCCTAGCGCTGGGCCAGTTGCGGTCGCGGATGCTCCCACAAGTCGCAGCTCTGCAGCTACGTCCTCGGCGCTTTGAGCGTCCGAACAAAGGAAGGCACAGGTGGGACCGGATCCGGAAACAATCCCTGCCAATGCACCTGAGGCTTTACCTATCTCCAAGGTCTTTCGTAAACCTGGCTGGAGAGAAAGAGCTGCCGGCTGCATATCATTGTGCAGATGTTCAGCTACCTGATAGGGATCTCCGCTGATCAACGCTGCAGTCAAGTCATCTACGGACAGATGCGGCGTGCGTTGCATCTGGTCTAGTTTGGCAAACACCGCAGGGGTACTAAGGCCTTGCGCGGAAAAAGCCAATGCCCAATGGTACTGACCTCGCGACATAACGTGGACCAGGTTTTCTCCACGCCCAGTTCCTAGTCGTGTGCCGCCTAAAAGAGTAAAAGGAACGTCTGATCCTAAAGCGCTGGCCATGGCGAGCAACTGCTTATCGGTTGGTTTTACCGTGACGTATTCCTGCATGAGCCGAAGCGCCGCGGCAGCGTCTGCAGACCCCCCTGCCATACCGCCGGCAGTAGGAATCCCCTTTTTTAAATGCATCCGTACTTTATTCAGAGGTGGGCCGCCTCCAGAACGATGGAAAGCATAGACCATATTGGCAGCTTTCCACGCAAGATTACTGGCGTCGGTGGGAACTCCTTCAGCTCCACCGGCATCAAGCTCAGCTACGATTCCAGGCGTTTGATCGGTGGCAGTTCCTCGGAGCTCTACACAGTCCAACTCATCTTTAAGGCTTAAGGATTGAAAAATGGTGACAAGCTCGTGATAACCATCGTGGCGCAGCGGCCCCACGCCAAGGTGCAGGTTCACTTTTGAGTGCGCTGTCGCTGTGAGGCGTCTGCCGTATGTGAGCTCAGAATTCTCTTCTACCATGAGTTTCCTTACCCTCGACGCTGCGCTAGGCGAACAAAGTCGGCTACATCGAGCTTCTCTCCTCGCAGGGTCGGGTCAATCCCGGCGCCTAGGAGAGCTTGTTCTGCTGCAACCCCGGATCCGTAGTATCCGCTGAGTGCAGCCCTCAAAGTCTTGCGGCGCTGAGCGAAGGCGGCGTCGATAAGCGGGAAAACCTGCGAGCGTAGTTCATCGCCAACCGGCCAAGGCTGCTCATCTTGAGCAAAAACGTCAATGCGCACGAGTCCGGATTCGATTTTGGGAGCCGGCCAAAAAACGTTTTTCCCGATTGACCCGGCACGCCGCACAGCACCATAGAACGATGCTTTCACGCTAGGAACGCCATACACTTTGGTGCCGGGCTGCGCTGCAAGGCGATCGGCGACTTCCGCTTGAACCATCACTAATACGCGCTGGATCGATGGAAAAATCTGCAAGAAATGTAGCAGCACCGGTACAGATACGTTATAAGGAAGGTTTGCCACCAACGCTGTAGGCTGATCGATCTCTTCTGGAGTTATCTGTAAAGCATCTTTGTGCACCAGGGTAAGACGATCTGCGAACATCGGGGCGCGTTCTGCCACGGTCGTGGGAAGTTGTTCCGCCAAGCGCGGATCTATCTCCACGGCGGTCACGGAACGTGCCGTATCAAGTAATGCCAAGGTCAACGAGCCTAGACCAGGGCCAATCTCTACAACGTGGTCATCGGCAGTAAGGTCGGCTGCAGAAACGATCATCCGAACAGTATTGGGATCATGCACAAAGTTCTGCCCCAATTTTTTTGTTGGTGTGACATCAAGCTTCTCTGCCAGATGCCTAATTTCGGCGGGGCCGAGAAGGCGCGCGTGATCGTTTTCTCCCATGGTCCTACAATTTACCTTCCAATGTCTGGTCACAGGAAAATACTCCCTGTATGCAAGGCATGCCCTTGCTACTAAAACGCGCCAGTGAAAACGCACCAACGCCGCCGGTTCGTGCTTCTTATAACCAGAAGACTAAACCGACGACGTTGAGTCGCACAGTGGCGTGCACGTTGTAAAATCTATTTTTCTACCTTAGCGCAGACCCATCTTGGAAGTGCAGGCAGGCCATGCGCCCCAACCTTGAGCAGCCTGTACTTTCTGCGCAACGGCAATCTGCTGTTCGCGGGTAGCAAGGTGTGCTCGCGGTGCATAAGCTGTGCCGCCAAAACCGGCCCACGTGGAGTCGGTGAACTGAAGCCCGCCAGAGAATCCGTTGCCGGTATTGATGGCCCAGTTACCGGTGGACTCGCACTGCGCAAGTTGGTCCCACACAGAACCGTTGGCTACTGCAGGAGCCGACGCTGCCTTCTTGGTTCCTCGCTTAATGGTAGCTGCAACAGCCGGGGTAATGACCTTTTCATCTATGACCTCGTTGGCGGTCTCCTCACCATTAACCTTGGTCACTTTGCGGGTTACAGTGCGCTCGCCTGGCGTTCCCGCAGAAACTTCGGCTTCTTCCCCCTCCGGAAGTTCCGCATCATCAACGTAGTTCGCAGGCTCACCAAAAGGCTCGTTGGCAACGACTTCTTGGATATCTACGCGGTCGATTTTGACGTCCATGTTCTTGGTCACGGGTGCGTCCAAAGCTGGAGTCACGATGTCATCGCTATCAACCTTGATGCCACGTTCCGCAAGAACGTCCTTGACAGTTGCCGCCGCGATCTGGGTAAAGACCGTCTTTCCCGCATCTGTCACGGAGATGATCTTTGGCGTCACCACGTCTAAAGACAATCCCTCGCGAGGGATCTTGGAGTCCTTGTCCATGTTCAGCGCGGCAGCGGAAAGCGTGGCGTTGACTCCGTCCAACTGCTCAAAGAGCTCTTCGACGGTCGTCGCGTTTGTGGTGAGGTCCTTTTCCACGCCGTCAATGGCTACCGAGACTTGTTTGGACGTCCGAACCGTAATCGTGTCTTGATTGCTGATCTTCTCAGTCAGCCCAGGATAAACGATGTCTTTATCACCAACGGTTACGCCGGCTTTACTTAGCGCTTCTTCTACCGTGTCAGACATGGTGGCAAGAGAAAGTTGTTCGCCATTGACGTCGACGGTGATGTCCTTTTTCACCTGAGTGACGGCGACACCCCCCACCGCTAGGGAGGCCAGAACACCACCCGTTGCTAGGCGCAGCGGAATGGATCTCGAAGAATTGACTCGATTAATTCTCGACTTTTGGCGGGTTCCCACGTGTTCACTTCTCTTTGCTTTTCGACGACATTTCGCACCAGCCACAGCCGGCTTTACTTAGCACTCCGCACATATTTTGTATGTATGGAAATTTTCCATCGGGGGCGAAGCGCATCGATCGGGCTACGTTTCAGTCAGCATCGATCCAACACACGAAAAATAACAATACGGTAACAAGCGCAGCTTGTCGAACTAAAGCGACAAAAAAGTGTGAACTAGTTGATTCAACTCACAAAAATCAAACCACATAGTTCACACCTCCCCCATCGATACCCCAATACCCGCCATATCAGAAGAGCTAGATCACTCACACGCCTTCGCTATGTTCTACAGCTCACTAGGAGGGAATTCCATAGACACGGTGAAAAGTCTCCCGCACTCCGGCAGCGAAATCTTCCACGCTCATGTTTTTAGACTGCGCAGCACACAGTGCCGTATGTCCAATAAACGCCGGCTCATTCCGAGCACCACGATAAGGCTCTGGCGTCATATAGGGCGCGTCCGTTTCAATGAGAATCTGCGATAACGGTGCGCGTCGCACAGCTTCTCGTAATTCATCGTTTCGTTTAAACGTCAGGTTCCCTGCAAAACTCAGAACGTAACCCCGGTCCAATGCTTCCTGCGCCACGGCAAGCGGCGAAGAAAAACAATGCAAGATGGTCTCTTGTGGGGTGGGCGCGTCCGCAAGGATGCGCAGCAATTCCTCATCCCCTTCTCGGTTATGAATCATCAACGCCTTGCCGCTGGAAACTGCAAGATCAATATGCCAACGCAACGCCTCTTCTTGCACTTCCAGACTTGCTGTGGTCTCAGGCGCATGGGTTATCCAATACGTATCAATCCCGGTTTCTCCAATAGCCACGCACCGGGGATCCTGAGCCATCTGAGTAAGCCGCTCGCGCGCCGCCTCATCCAACTCATTGGCGCGGGTCGGATGAATCGCACAGGCGGCAAACACTCGCTCATGCGACTGCGCAGCGCTCAGCGCCAATTCGGCCTCAGCGAGCCCATCCCCTACGGTACATAGCTTATCGACGCCGCCAGCCACCGCCCGAGCCACAATCGCATCGACATCCTCAGACGTGCGGGCTCCGCAAGAAGCAAGGTGCGTGTGGGCGTCGATAAGCCCCTCAAGGCCTTCCACCGGCACTGGTACTGGACGAGGTTTCTTTTTACCCATGCGCACCAGTTTACGACGAAGGCGCCCACCTTCCGCGGTTCTGCGAATGATGGGCGCCTTTACTGGTCTAGTGAGCGATCGGTGCCCATTCTGGGCCAGTCTCTCCTAGCTCTGGATCCAATTTAGCGATCAGCGGCTTAGGCTTAGACAAAGCTGTTCCTGGGACGGCGTCTACGCGCGCCCACCGTGCTTGTTGCGACGCATAGTCACCCATAATCACGGGATATGTTTGACCACTAGCAGGAATGCCCACGCCAACAGGTTCCACTGGCATGTCATCGGCGACCTCTACAATCTGCGGCTTTGCTGCCCACACGCCATCGCGGCCCAATGTCTCGTGCACTTGCTGGGAAATATGCGGAAGATAAGGGGTCAGGAGTACGTTGCAGTCTGAAACCACCTGCAACGCCGTCCACAAAACGGTGGCCAGGCGCTCGCGCTGAGTTTCGTCTTTAGCCAGTTTCCACGGTTCTTGTTCCGCAATGTAGGCATTCGCTTCGCCCACCACATGCATCGCATGAGTAATTCCCTGCTTGAAACGCGAGTGTGCGAGGGCTTCCCCGACGATATCGAAGGCTTCAGCAGAAAGGTTAAGGATCCGTTGGTCCGACTCGCTCAGCTCTCCCGGGGTTGGGACCTCCCCGAAGTTCTTGTGGGCCATGGAAACAGTGCGGTTAACAAGATTGCCCCAGCCGTTGGCTAGCTCATTGTTGACGCGACGAACAAACTCATCCCATGTGAAGTCAGTGTCGTTATTCTCTGGGCCTGCAACAGCGATGAAATATCGCAGTGGATCCGGACCGAACTCTTTAAGGAAGTCCTTGACATAGATGACGATGCCTTTAGATGAGGAGAACTTAGAGCCGGACATGGTGAGGAACTCAGACGACACCACTTCCGTAGGAAGGTTAAGCTCACCGAAAGCATGCACCTTACCGGCCCTCGCACCCTTTCCTTGATAGCCCAGAAGCTCAGCCGGCCAGATCTGAGAGTGGAAAGTGATGTTGTCTTTGCCCATGAAGTAATAGCTTGAGGCTGCGGGATCAGTCCACCATGACTTCCACGCATCTGGGTTTCCAGTGCGATAAGCCCATTCAATCGACGCAGAGAGATAACCAACAACCGCGTCGAACCACACGTAGAGCTTCTTAGCGCCGTTGTCTTCCCACCCTTCCACTGGGATAGGAATTCCCCAATCGATGTCACGACTCATGGCTCGTGGACGTAGATCTTCCAAGAGATTCAAAGAGAACTTGAGCACGTTCGGACGCCAATCTTGGCGCTCCTTAAGCCAATCAGCCAGGGCATCTGCCAAGGCAGGAAGATCAAGCAGGAAATGCTCAGTCTCAATAAATTGTGGAGTTTCGCCGTTGATTTTTGAGACTGGATTAATCAGATCTGCCGGGTCCAATTGATTGCCGCAGTTATCGCACTGATCGCCACGCGCCCCGTCTGCTCCACAGATGGGACATGTTCCCTCAATGTAGCGGTCAGGAAGCGTACGCCCGGTAGAAGGAGAAACCGCACCCATGGTGGTCTCTTTCATCATGTAGCCATTCTCATAGAGCCCTTTAAAGAGCTCCTGCACAACCGCATAATGATTTCGCGTGGTGGTGCGGGTAAAGAGGTCATAGGATAGCCCCAGACCTGCGAGGTCTTCAACGATCTGTCGGTTATACCGATCAGCGAGTTCTTTGACAGACACTCCCTCTTTATCCGCCTGCACCAAAAGTGGCGTACCGTGCTCATCCGTGCCTGAGACCATGAGGACGTCCGCTCCGGACATTCGCTGATAGCGAGCAAAAACGTCGGAGGGGACACCAAACCCTGCCACATGTCCAATGTGGCGAGGTCCATTGGCATAAGGCCAAGCAACAGAAACGAGCACACGGTTAGTCATGGTTACTTACCTTAATTTATCTATGCCCGTCCGCGTGATTCGAGGACCGCATCATAGAGTTCTTTCTTACTCACACCATGTTCCTGAGCCACAGTTGCGCTTGCTTCTTTTAGCCGTTTACCTGCGCTAACAAGATTTTCCACGAGATCTACAATCTCACGAACATCCGTTACCTCTTTCTGTCGCGCCCCCTCAATGACAACGCTGATTTCTCCTTTCACACCAGCGCTAGCCCACTGAGCAAGCTCCCTTAGCCCACCTCTTTTCACTTCCTCATATGTTTTAGTCAGTTCTCGTGTCACTGCTGCACGACGATCATCGCCAAGAATCTCTGCTGCAGCGGCGAGAGTGTCTGCAATACGGTGTGGAGACTCAAAGAAACACACCGATCGTTTTTCGTTTTTCAATGACTCTAACCAGGATTTTCTCTGCCCTTGCTTGCGTGGAGCAAAACCATCAAAGGCAAAGTGCCCCACGTGCAGTCCCGATAGCGCTAAGGCCGTAGGAACAGCCGAAGGCCCCGGGAAACATGTCACAGGAACCCCAGCCTCATGTGCTGCTTCCACGACGGGAAAGCCGGGGTCTGAAACGATAGGCATTCCCGCATCTGTGACCACTACTACTGATTGCGTCCGAGCTAGATCCACAAGGTACTGAGCACGATCCGACTCATTGTGATCAAAATTGCTCACGACCTTGCCGGTAATCTCCACCCCTAGTGCCGCTGCTAGAGCACGAGTCCGCCGAGTGTCTTCTGCCGCAATCACATCAGCTTGAGCCAATGCCTGAATAAGTCGATATGAGGCATCCCCGATGTTTCCCAGAGGAGTAGCCACCACAATAATCCCACGAGGTAACGGTGCTAGAGCATCCCATATAGCTGATGCACTCGACGCAATCTGAGAAGTCGGTTCCTCAATACTCATGCTTCTTAGTCTCGCACAAACCACAGATTTTTCCGCTTCTTCCTACTGAGACTCTCCCCGTACATACAGCAACGGCCTCATCTGATCCCGTATAGGAAGATCAGATGAGGCCAATGACTTTTAGTGTCCTGCGTTTTTATACCGTAGGCAACGTTGTTTTTGGCGCATCAGTTTCGGGCGTTTCTTGAGGTGAATCCTCAGCATCTGGTTCTGCCGGAACCTCCACAGACGATTCCGTTTGGGAATCTTCCTTGTCCGCTTCTTGCTCCGGTTCGTGGAAAGTACTCAGGTCTTCCAGCTCGCTCATGGGACGAGCATGCGATGGCAATCCCAAAGTGGTCTCTTCCACGCTGATAGTGGAATCTGTAAATTCCACTGGCTGATAAGAAAATTCGTTATTTTCCTCAAACAGCTTTTCTGCAGATGTCTCGGAATCTGGGGCGGATTCATCCACAAATTCATCCCGAAGACTCTCTGTGAGCTCTTCTCGCTCCAGGTTGGATTCGGTGGTGTAGCGATCTAACAAGCGAGCTTGCTTGGAACTAAATCGCTGAGTTGGGTCCAGCTTCCTACGGAACAGGTCATGAATTTTTTCACGACGCTCGCGTTCCTCACGGATCTTGGCAAACCCGCGTATCCATGCACCAGCAACAACAACCACAAGAAGAATTCCTAGGTATCCCAGCGTGGGGTATACCAAACCAACCAGCTTTTTAAAGCCTAGGAAGGACATACCGAAACCGACGAGACAAGATAGCACGTAGAACAGGTAGAACCGCTTCTGGTGCTTAGCCGTCAGGCGTTTGGCAAAGGCATAGAACAAGCCTAACGTGGTATTGAAAATCATTCCGATGATAATGAAGGACATGATCGTGCCCAGAATCGGATGAATCTCATTGACAATGGTGAGCATAGGGACGTCGTCGCCCGCGACCTTGTCTGCGGAACGGAACAGTGCCAGCGCAGCGAACGTCAGCATAACGCCAAAGACCAGGCCGCCAAGCAGACCACCAAGACCGGCTGCATGGGTGTCAAAACTATTGCCTCCAATGATGATGGCCATGGAGACACCCATCATGAGAGCTAGGCCAACGTAGTTCAAAGCAGACAACGTCCAGTGTGGCGTAGCACCGTTAATGGTGGAGGCGGCCGCATTGAGTGACTCCGTATCAGCGTCGCTAGTGGCCAGTGCATAGACAATTGCAATGCCCGCAATGATAATAATCAACGGGGTAATCGCACCGATAACGTTGGTGATCTTGTCTACGTCGAGAAGCCCAGCTAGCAGCACGAGTACCAGCATCAGTACAGTTCCTACCCAGATAGGCAGCCCAAACTGTTGGTTGAGGTTTGATCCCGAACCCGCAAACATCACCACACCTGTGGCAAACAGCGTAATAAGCACTGAGATATCCAGGATACGGGCAATAATGGGGTGCGAAATGCTGGTGAGCACTGAACCGTGGTCATTAGCAAGGAAGTAACTACCCAGCTGGATAGAGGCCATACCAGTCAGCGCCATGATCAGTCCAGCAAGTGCCGCACCTATGATTCCCATCGTTCCAAAGGCCACAAAGTACTGAAGCACTTCCTGCCCTGTGGCGAAACCCGCACCGATAACGATGCCGACAAAAGCCATAGCGATGGTGATTGATTTTTTGAGCATGGTGAAGTGCTCATTCCTTTCAGCAATGATAAAAATTTCCGCTCACATGCTGTATGTGCATCGGAAAAGCATTCTTAGTGCGGCACTATATGCGCGCGCAGGCGTGGGAGGCGGCGAACTCTATCGTTCATGCCGCCCCCTGCGCAATGGGTTTTACGAGGTTTTGGAGGCTTTGGCAGCAGGTGTGCGCTTTTTATCATGGCGCACCTTGCGTTTCACTTGTGCACGTCGTTTCTTCTCATGCTCAAGGTGAATTCGACGCTCGCGGGCAAGACGCGAAGCAAACCGCTGCTGTTCACGATAATCAAGGTAGATTTCATCGTTACGCAAATCTTTGAGGATCGCAAACATAAGCAACACTATGACGATCAGGAACGGGCTAGCAGCGATAATCGTAATGTTTTGCAGATTGCTCAACACATCGTCGCCACCGGTGATCAACATAGTCATTCCGATCAATGCGACCAAAATGCCCCAGGCAGCAGATACATACTTATTGGCATCGGTCTGTCCGCTCTGGCTCATGGACCCCATAACGGTAGACGCGGAATCTGCAGAAGTAATAAAGAAGGTTGCCAACAAGATCACTGCAATTATTCCGGCGATCTGACCGCCTGGCAGAGAATGCAGTAGGTCAAAAAGCTGATATTCCGCAGAGCCGTCGCCATAGATGGATTTACCCTGCTGCTCCATGTGAATAGCTGTGCCACCAAAAATGGCAAACCAGACGATGGACACCGCAGATGGGATGAGCGTAACGCCAAAAATGAACTCACGAATCGTGCGTCCGCGAGAAATACGAGCCAAGAACATTCCCACAAACGGGCTCCATGAAATCCACCAGGACCAGTAGAAGATGGTCCAAGATCCTAGCCATTCTCCTGCTGTACCGTCAGCGGATTCTGCAGTGCGCCCAATCATCTCAAAGAAATTAGATAGATAAGCACCGATCGATCCAGGAATAAGGTTAAGAATAGTAACCGTTGGCCCCAGCACGAATACAAAAAGCGCTACTAAGGCTGCCAACACCATATTTGTGTTGGAAATATATTGAATGCCCTTGCCTACGCCAGACATCGCAGAGAGCAAATACGCCAAGGTAAGCACGGAGACAATAGCGATAATGGTGCTCATACCGGGATTAGTGATCACGCCCGCGGCGTCTAGACCAGCGCTAATCTGTGTAGCGCCAATTCCTAGAGAGCAGGCCGTACCAAAGATCGTGGCGATAATCGCCAAAATATCTACGATTCTTCCAACCCAGCCCTTTGCTCCTTTTTCACCAATCAACGGGGTGAAGGCAGAGCTCAACAGCTGCCTACGGCCTAGTCGGAACGTGCTATAAGCAATCGCCAGACCAAAAATGCCGTAGATGGCCCAAGGGTGCAGAGTCCAGTGCAGCAACGTGGTGCTCATAGCGTGCCCCACGTGGCGCGGCTCATGGTTGGGAACACCGTTGAGGTAATTGCCCAAAGGCTCCGAAGCCCCATAGAACATCAGACCGATTCCCATACCCGCCGCAAACATCATGGCTATCCATGAAACGGTAGAGAATTCTGGGGCTTCATCGTTACGCCCTAGTTTGATCGTGCCAAAGTTGCTGACTGCAATCACTATGGCAAAAACAAGGAAAACCGTGGTGAAGAAAATAAAGGCCCAGCCAAAGTCGCTCACAACAAAGCTCAGCGCGTCACTGGCAAAGGTGGAAAAGCTTGAGGTGCCAAAGATGCCCCACAGCACCACGGCAAGGACGATGACAAAGGCCGGGATGGTGACCTTCCAGTCAATTCGGGCCTCTGAATCTTCTCCCTCAAATGTGATTTTTTCTTCGGGTAGGTTCGAGGCCGCGCTGATTTTGTCTTCACCCGAGATCATCGCTGCTAACTGTGCGGTCGCACTAGTCGCACCTGCGGAGTTCGACTCATTATCCTTTCCGCTACCACGCCCAACCGCTTCTGTTGTTGGATTCGTAGCGTTGTGGTTTTGGTCGGAAGAATCAGCAGTGATGGATGAATCTGAGTGATCCACCGAAGCACCTGATGTCTCCTCTGGATCAGGGCTCTGCGCCAAAGTACTCGCAGAACCCTGTGCGCTGCTGTGATCAACCGCGCTATCCTTTGGATCAAAATGTTCGGAATCGGTCATATATCCATCATGTCTGTTAAATTTTTCGAATCAAATGCATAGGGCCGTAATACCCGGACTTACGCGAACGATAGGCCTGAAAGGGCCTCTCTCCGCACCACTACAAAGCCCCAGTAAGACACCTAAAAAACAGCGGTTATGACATTTTCGCAAATTACAAAATGGTAACAATTCCTGCCGGCTCTAAGAAAAGCCCGTTTTCCGGACAAACCCGGTCGTTTTTTGGGGACCACCCAACAGTTCTTTTCTCATGGGCACAGCCATAATCCCAAGAAGTTCATACCAGTTCTCCTACTTTCTCACCCCTTAGTTATTGACATGAACGTGACACGATCCCAGACTGGGATGAACAGGCGACCTTTAGTTCTGTTACCTATGCGCAATAGAATGTCTCCGTGACCTCTCCTAGAAATCATGCAGATGATCGCGACTCCGCAGCACCGCATCCTCCGTCAGGAACACATCCACACGACGATACGGGCTGCCAACACGATGCGACTGCCACAGGAGTGCTCGATAACGATCCAGCGATAACAACTGGCTCGACGCCTCCGAAGCAACGTCGAAAAGCTCTTTTTCCCGGCAGGTTTACGCATTTTCCCGCTCCCTCTCCGCGGCGCAGATATCGTTGGAGAAGGATCGATACGATCTCCACGCTCATCATTGCTGTTTTAGCCTTGGTGACACGATTTTTGGGAATTACGACCGCTACGGCTTCCCATACCCCGGTGTTTGATGAGAAACACTACGTGCCCCAGGCCTGGGACATAGTGAAATCTTGGATTAACCCCATCACTGGTGGCATCGAGTCGAATCCTGGTTACGGGCTCGTAGTGCATCCCCCTTTGGCAAAGCAACTGATAGCTATCGGCGAATGGCTTTTTGGTTATTCTCCTATGGGTTGGCGCCTCATCCCTGCGCTCTGTGGCACCGCTGTAGTGCTTCTCACTATGGCGATCGCTCGGCAGTTGAGCGGCTCGCCTTTTGTAGCTTTTTGTGCAGGTCTCCTTGCAGTTGTGGACGGTGTGCTCGTTGTCACTTCACGTTTTGGGATGCTCGACATCATCCAGGTCCTCTTTATCGTTGCCGCTGCCTGGGCGCTGATTCGCGATCATCAGCAAATGGAAGATCGCATGTATCAAGCCTGGTCTGCAGGGTTGCTCGCTGATCCTGGGGTCCGGTCGGGGTTTCGCTGGTGGCGGTTCGCCGCAGGCGTCTTCCTAGGTTGCGCTTTGTCAGTAAAGTGGTCCGGCCTGTACTACATGGCTTTCTTTGGGGTCATGATAGTTATCCTTGATGCTTTTCGACGCCGCCGCTACGGGGTGCGTCACCCCTGGAGCGAAGCTACGCTTTTCGACGCCATCCCCTCTTTCCTATCGCTGGTCATAGTTCCCGTAGCGCTATACGTGTGGAGCTGGAGGGCCTGGTTTGCATCCGAAACCTCTGTGTACAGGCACGCTGCTACTGATGGCACCATCGAGACGTCGAGCTGGTTGCACCATCTTCCTGAAGCCATTGCAGGGTGGTTGTATTACCACCAGAGCGTCCTGGCGTTCCATGCCTCGCTCACCACATCCAACGGACACAGCCACCCTTGGGATTCCAAACCCTGGTCCTGGCTCGCAGCAACACGCCCGATTTTGTATTACTCCTCCACGAATATTCAGTGTGGAGAAAACACATGTCGCCGGATGATCTATCTTTTTGGCACGCCTGCAATTTGGTGGCTGACAGTACCGATTTTATGCTGGGCGCTCTGGCGCATGGTAATTCATAAAGATCTGCGCTTCCTCATTCCTTTTGTGGCGTTCCAAGCGGGGTTCCTCCCATGGGTAGCAAGCTATGACCGACAAATGTATTTCTTCTACGCCACAGCGCTCGTGCCTTTTACCATCGTTATCATTTCTCTTACTTTGGGTACGGCCTATGGTCGAGGCGCCGAACTTCAGTGGAGAAAGCTACAACGCATCGGCATCCCCCACCTCACGGTCGGGTCACTCACAGTAATTCTTTACTTAGCCCTCGCCGTAGCTATGTTCTGCTGTTTCTCCCCTATCATCTACGGAATCCGCATCTCTGACAGCTACTTTAACCAGATCATGTGGTTAAACAGCTGGCGATAAGACAATAAAAGACCATCCGTACTCCTACTGGTTAGTAGGAGTACGGATGATCTTCCTTTTTTAGGAATGCGGCGAAGCCGTGAGCGATCGTATCCCTTGTGAGACTATCGCCCAGCCTTTATGCGATAACCATGACCACAACAAACACAGCACGGACAAGAAAAGAAGCCCCAGCTGCAACGCAGAAGAACCAGAAAGCTCGCCAAGTATTAGCTCTTTAGCGCTCAATCCAAAGCTAAAAGTCCATAATGCACCGAATAATGGCAGCAGCCCTCCTGTGATACGCGGCTGCCATGCTGCAAAGAAAAGGCCAAAGGCTAAGGCACAGCGGGTAGCGGCAGCCTCCGACAAGAGCCTTTCATGCACGGCATCGATCTGCCCTAATGCATCGTTAGCATGCGCCCCCGATTGGACAAGCAACACTATTGCCCATGCAGCCCACCCCATGCCTACCAGCACCATGGCAACTCGCGCTAAAGCTAAGTTCCAGGCTCTCGTCGCGGCTTGTTGTCGCCACATAGGCTCTACACCGGCCAGGATGGCTTCAGATAAGTCAGGAACGCTCTCTCGTTCTGTCGCATCCCCGAAAGCAAGCGAACGGTTAAAACGAGCAGCATCCTCATAGAACGCACGGCATTCTAAGCACGTAGATAGATGTGCATCGATAACATCATCGTCGATCCCAGTGGGTTCGCCATCGAGCCTAGCGGACAGCGCCGCTTGCACGTGATCACAGGTCAGCACGGGTCAAAACCCCATCAAGACTTGCGCGTCCAGCGCCAAAGACGACAATCATAAACAACGCCACAACCATAACAAGCGGATACTCTATCCCGTTGTTTACAACGAAGAGCCCCTCAGTGAGATGAACAAAATAAAGAGCAGCACACACCAGCAAAGCCAGGGCACCCGCCACAAAAGTGGTCAAGATACCCACGACCAATAGTGAGCCACCCACCAACTCGCTGACCGCGGTGAGATAGGCAGATAGCTTAGGCTGTGGCACCCCGGCCGCGCTAAATTGCCCTGTTGTCTCTACAATCCCTGTGCGGAAAAACTTGTCAAAGCCATGGGCTACAAAAACGAGTCCTAGCACGAGTCTTAGCAGTAAAAGAGCTATATCTCTAACTATCGGTTGATCCATTACCAGAGTGCCTTTGGGGTCAAATTAGCTTACGCGGCGCGGTTGCTCATAATGATTGAGTCCTGAAGGATCGGAATCATTAAGGGGCGAGCGAATGCTCTCAAGGAATTCAAAATCTGGGCTGTCATCATCGATTTCTAGTACAACAGCTCCCGGGCGACGCAGACGGTGCGGTATACCCAGTTCCTCATCAGCCACGTTCCGAACACCTAGACGTGCCCTACGCAACTGTCGAATACGCCGTTGCCGCAAACGCTGCTCAGCTCTGACCTGCTGCCGCAACGCCCAGAGGTAGAAGGAAGCGAGCGCGACAACCACCGCGGTAGCTGCCCATGCCCACCCGCCTACTGAGACAGAAAGGACCAATGCTAGTACCAGGGCTACTCCCAAACCTCCTACGGTACGGCGTCGCCTCTGATAGAGGTCGGCACGTTTACGTGCATCAGCTTGTGGATCCCATCCGCCGCGGGCACTTCTATGAGCAGCAAACTGTATTTCTTCCTCAGTCAGCTCAGAATCGCCAGCTGCTATGTAGTCCTCGGAATCCGCGAAAGTCTCCGCAGTATTGTGCTCAACCAGAAGATATTCCTCATCCTCCACGCCCACGGGAGCAGCAGCAGACTGTGGCGTCTCCGTCGGGTACATGAGATCGTCAGGAGAATAATAGGAGTCATCGATCTCGTAGCGCTCATCCTCCTCGTCAAAGGCCTCAGAGGTTTCTGCGGCTTCACTGGCTAAGGCCGCTGCAGCATCAGCATCCTCTATGGCTTCTTCCACCTCATCTGCCGGCACTGCAACAGAATCATCTGCAGCTGGAATTTCTTTAACTAATTCGCCTTCCACGATCGCTGCATGAGTCTTGTCCTGCTTGGAAGAAAATTTTCCGGCAGCGTTAGTAAAAATAGAACCCAGCGTTTTATCGGAAGGTTCGTCGATCAAGGCATCCTCAACGTCATCCACTTGAACGAGCTCATACTTTTCTTCCTCCTCATGAGAGTCAAAATGATGCGCTCGCACGTCGCTAGACTTTACGCGGGGACGACGTCGCCCCTGCAGCTCTTCGCTTCCCCCCTCGTACACCACTCGGGTGTCGTCGAAGGCCTCGCCGGCCTTTCTAATGGGTTTTTGGCCGCGGAGCAGCCACGGTGCCAGCACAAACAACCACACCAAGACGATGAGGACGATGACCACGGTTCCGGACACGGGGTTTGCCTTTCGATGAGTTGGACGATGTGCAGCGATAGGCCTTGTTCTACTCTGCGCGTGATGCACAACGATAGAGGGAGCGACCACGAGGATGATCGCAGATCACAGTAAGCCCACGTTCAACTTGTAGTCCTTCAGAGTATCGCTTTATCTAGCCACTAGGAGGAGGCGCGCCGGTAACCACGCTTGTTCATCAGGCGAGTAACCGCATCCTGATGAAATTCATCATCAGTAAGTGCGACAAGAAAGTGATCGCGCCACTCCCCAAAAATATGCAAGTTGCGCTGCAGATACCCTTCCTCCCTGAAACCATTAGCCTCAAGAATTTTGCGAGAAGCCACATTTTCCGGCAAGAAAGTAGCCGTCACTCTATGCAGTCCTACTCGCTTAAAAGCATGATCCACTCCCAATCCGCATGCTGCAGTGGCAATTCCTTGCCCTGCGTAGGAGCTATGCACCCAGTAGCCTATCCAGCATTCAGAGATCGCTCCATGCTGAATCCCGCCTAGCGTAAGCTGCCCCACAAATTTTCCCTCAAGCTCGATCGCAAAAGGTACTGCGTTGCCCATGTCCGCAAGCTGTCTCATAGAAAAGAAAAAACTCCGCCACGTGCGCGAGGAGTGCGCAGTTTCCCACGAGTCCACAACTGTAGGCTCTACCGGCTCAAGGATCTCACGGTCAGAAAGCCGCATCATACGCCAGGCGGCACCGTCGCTAAGCTGCAACGGTCGAAGCCGCACCGATTTTTCTTGTGTCTCAGAACTACATGGGAGTACGAGAGTCTCTGTGTATTCACCCCAACCGGGATGCACTGGGTCAACGGGGCCGCGCGCCGGACGGGGCGGGCGTCCAAAGCGGTTAAGCAAAAAGGACATGGGTGGGTTCTGCTATTTCTTAGCGGTTCTGGGAAAGAAAGATGACTTCAACGATATCGCCAGGTCTCACGTCGGCTGCACCTTCTGGAATCTTGATCATGGCGTTAGCCTCAGACAATCCTGCAAGCAGATGCGCAGGAGTACCATCGGCGCCGCCGAGACCTTCTACCAGATAGTCTTGCGTTTCTGCGTCACGCATGAGGCGTGCCCTGATGAACCCTCTGCGCCCAAGCTTTGAGCCCACATAGTTCAACGCACGCGCCTTCACTGTCCGACGCTGAGCATTCCGCTTGCCTAGACTCAACCGCACCACCGGACGGATAAACATCTCAAAAATCACGAGTGCAGAGACGGTGTTACTGGGCAAAAGGAATACTGGAATCTGATGATCACCGAGCAGTCCAAACCCCTGAACAGACCCCGGATGCATAGCCACTCGCGTTGTATCAATATCACCTAAGTCGCTGAGAACCCGGCGTATTTCTTCTGCCCCGGAGCCGCCGACTGCACCCGAGATCACGATGATCTCGCTGCGCATCATGTGAGACTCCACGATATCGCGCAGTCGTCGAGGCTCCCCTGCTGCAATGCCCACGCGGTGTACATCGGCTCCTGCATCACGCCCTGCAGCGGCGAGTGCATACGAGTTGACATCAAAGACCTGGCCGAGGCTAGGCTCTCTATCAATATCTACGAGTTCATGGCCCACAGAAATAACCGACATACGGGGGCGCGGATAAACGAGCACCTTAGAGCGTCCCACGGCAGCCAGAAGACCGATATGGGCTGGCCCAAGGATGGCGCCAGAGCTTACAGCTACATCCCCGGGGCGGATATCGTCGCCTACTTTGCGTACAAATTCCCCCGAACGCACAGGTCGATTCGCAATCATCCGCTTTCGTCCGCGATCAGTCCATTCTAATGGGATCACGGCATCCGAAAGCGTAGGAAGTGGCGCGCCCGTATGTACTCGCACTGCTTGTTTGGGTTGCAGGCGCAACGGGCGCTGCGAGCCTGCAGCTACCTCCCCCACCACAGGAAGGGACGTTTCCGTGGGCACTGGCCTGGGCTCTGGGGCCCGGCCAAGGCCGCGCTCGCCACCGACATCCACGGCTCGCACCGCATAACCGTCGATAGCTGCTTGGTTGAAGTTGGGTAGCGCCCGAGTTGCTTGCACTTCCTCGGCGCACATGAGTCCCAAGGCCTCAGCGATAGCAATTCGCACCGGCTCAGGCGCAACTGCGGCCTCCGTGACGAGGGCTAGCTGCTGCTCAACTGTGCGCACATCTACTCCTTAGCACCGTGACTTGCAAATATTCCCCATACCATGTGGCCGTCAAACTACTTATGCGCATTCTTTACCGCAGACGTAGCGTTTCACCATATCTTAAGTGCGAAAGCTCAAAGCTAGCCGGAATATTCTTTTACATCCTTACAACTTTAGTTGACGCTGACTTAAGAAGTCGTACTGATTGCCTCAACGTGCTTCTTCGCTCAGGCAATCAGTTTCCCGTCAACAGCACGGTTTTACCCGATAGGTTAGGCGCCGTGTTCTTCCAGGATCTTTCGGAGAGCCTTTTTTAAGTGGGGGCCATACACTGGGTCGCTCAGCCCAAAGTCAACGACAGCCGGTATATATCCACCAGGATTACCAAGGTCATGTCGCTTTCCATCGTGCACGAGGATGTGTACGGGATGGCCTTCGTCGATAAGCAAATCGATAGCATCCGTGAGCTGCAATTCACCGCCAGCGCCCGGCGTAATCCTGCGTAGGGCGTCGAAAATAGCCCGGTCCAGCAGATAGCGACCAGTCGCTACAAAATTTGAGGGAGCTTCATCTACAGAAGGCTTCTCCACCATTCCTTTGACTTTTTTAACGTGATAAGGGCCCTCGTATGTGCTCTCATCAATCTCAAAAACACCGTAGTTATAGACTTCTTCCTCTGGAACTTCAAAGGCGCACAGCACAGATCCGCCTAGCTGTTCACGCACCTCAACCATCTTTTCCACAACGCCACGCGGGAGCACGAGGTCATCGGGAAGCATGACAGCTACGGCGTCTTCTTCCGGATCAAGAACTGTTTCCGCCAAACCGACTGCGTGCCCGAGGCCAAGCGGTTTTTCCTGTACTACAGATACCGGGGCAATAAGTTCAGAGGCGTGGACCACTTTCTCATATTGTTCCGTTTTCCCTCGACTTTGCAGGGTCTCTTCAAGCACTGGGAATCGCTTAAAGTGCTCCATAACTTCCTGTTTATTAGGAGCTGTAATCACTGCGAGTCGAGTCGCACCCAACTGAGCTGCTTCTTCTGCAATCAGTTCAATGCCTGGAGTATCCACCACTGGCAACAGCTCTTTAGGAACCGTTTTTGTGGCCGGAAGGAATCTCGTTCCCATGCCAGCAGCAGGAACGATGACAGTCTTTACCGCGGCGCGCGTACTGTCTTGAGCTTCTTGAGGCTGCTTCATGCAGACAAGAGTACATCCGGCGCTTAGTTCTCCCCAGTTCCGCCACCTGAGATAAAGAAGTTTCTTTGCATTCTCACTGTTTTGCCAAAAGCGTATAGCTTCTCGACGCCTCTGCGCTAGCATGTATCCCATGTCAGCTGGACAGTTCGATGCCTACAAAGCGCAAGAGCTTGCTTCCCTAAAACAACAGAAACGCCGGGAGCTCTCCCGCGCACGTCAACAACTCCAGCCTCTGCAACTGGCAAGCTTTAACCACGCAATCATGAAGCACCTGGCCGCTTTAATAAAGAAGCTCGATGCTACAAAGATTGCCGCCTACTGCGCAGATCATCAGGAACCAGGCGGTACTGGCCTAGTCTCGACCCTTTCTCATCTCGGAGTGTCCCTATGGCTACCAGTCTCTCGACCTAAAGGAATCTTGGAATGGGGCCTCTACACACATCCAGACTCACTTAAACCCGGAGCTTTTGGCATTCTCGAGCCTACGGGACCGTACCACCATAGCCACGATGTGCTGCCCACATTGGACCTCATCGTGGTTCCAGCTCTCGGAGCTACCTCTGAGGGAATACGGATCGGCAAAGGCGCTGGTTATTACGACCGAGCATTAGAAGGATCCCGCACTCCTACAGTTCTCCTTCTCTTCGATTCAGAGATAGACCCCACCATCCCTTATGAAGCCCACGACGCGCGCGCCGACTTCATCATCACCCCCTCAGGAACCAGCGCCCACCGATAAACAGTCAAATAGGACATGACATCCTTTTTGACGACATTACGCACCCCGAGTTTTCGACGGAGCATACTTTTGCGCCGGTTCTTTGCGGGTATCCTCTGCGTGCTCGCCGCTGTTATAACAGTGCGTCAGCATCATGAACCTCACACAACGGTGTTCCGCTACAACCGGGATATTCATCTGGGCGATCTTATTGAGCACAAAGATCTACAACCCATGTCCATTCCCACGCGCTTCCTCCCCGAGAATGCATTAACGCCAGCGGAGAACCCACAAGTTTCGCATCAATCCAATCCCATCCCATCGCACACCGCACCCACACCACCCCCGGATATTTTTCCCCTAGACACAGAGAAAAGCACCCGCAGAATCGCTATTTCCGCACGTCCACGCGGTGCAATTGCCGTACAGACCGACTTTTTGCCACCCTCCCACGACATCTCCAGTGTGATAAATAGCACAGTAGAAGATCAGGGAGAGACACTTAACTTGGTACCTGTTAGGCTCGCTCAGCCGAATCTCAGCCACTTATTGCACCCAGGAGACCGCGTAGACCTCATTACGTCCGAGTCCACACCCGACTCTGATTCCGTAGTAGCTGCAGGTGGATTAGTAATATTCGTCCCGGAATCAGGGCCAGATAAGCAAACGAATCGTGAACACAGCGCTCTTATCGCTTTTCCCAAACCTGAGGCCCAGCTAGTCGCAGCAGCAGCATTGCTAAAGCCCATGTCAGTTATTATCACCGGAACTCGAGCCCAAACCCGGTAAAAGCGTTTCCATCAATCATATGCGCTAGAACACTATCGGCATTTCCATTAGCCTGAGCAGAGTCAAGTTTTGAAAAGAGGAATTATGCTCAAAGGTTTTAAAGACTTCATTCTCCGCGGAAACGTAGTCGAACTGGCAGTCGCCGTCGTTATTGGTACCGCATTTACCGCAATCGTTACCGCGTTCACCAACCACCTCATCAACCCTCTGATTGCTTCCCTCGGTGGTGCAGATGTTTCCGGTCTCGGTTTCCACATCCGTTCCGGCAATGAAGCCACTTTCTTGGACTTCGGTGCTGTCATTACCGCAGCACTTAACTTCATCATCATTGCAGCCGTTGTGTACTTTATCCTGGTCGCTCCTATGAACAAGCTCAATGAGATGGCCGCTAAGCGCAAGGGCATCCAAGAAGAAGAGGACGCTCCTGCTTCCATCGAGGCAGAATTGCTGGAAGAAATCCGCGATCTCCTGAAGAACCAGAGAAACGGTACCCTCTAAAAGAGGTTAAATACCGCGCATAAAAGTGGAGCCAACCTTCAACAGGTTGGCTCCACTTTTATGCGTCATTATTACGCCCCATAATGCGGCGGCATTTGCTCTTTCCAAAAAGATACATCGGCATGACTAGGAGGAATGGGCTCTCCATCCAGTGCTACAAAACGCTCGTCGTCAGCACTACTGGCTACCCCAACGTTGTGGGGCGTCGAGTCTGCGGATCTATCGTAATCTTTCGCCGAAGATTCTTTAAAAACCCGCCGCCGTTTCCTGATCATCATTGTTAGTTCTTCCGCCTAGTCAACAGAATAGCTACGCAACTGATCGATAAGGTGATGCACAAGAGGCGCCAGGGTTGCCATGCCATCCCGAATCGCCGCGCGGGAAGGCGCAAGATTCACGATTACTGTAGAGCCCGATACTCCAGAAATGCCACGAGACACACAGGCATCCACTGCCCCACACGCCAAGCCAGAAGAACGTAAAGCTTGAGCAATACCTGGAACATTTTGATCCAACACGTCTCGTGTGGCTTCGGGCGTTCTATCGCGAGGACCTACCCCAGTACCGCCCACAGTAAGCACTAAATCGACGCCACCGACCACTCCAGTCTCAATAGCCTTGCGGATTTGTGATTCCTTTGATTTCACCTCCACTACTCCATCGACGCTAAACGTAGCTTCAGTCAGCAACTCCGTAAGGAGTCGATCAGTATCCTCACCCGAACTAATCGTGTGGTCGCTGACTAGAACTATTAGAGCGCGGCGGGGAGCGTCGAAAAGCACTGTCTCTTCAGCCTCATGAGCACGAAAAAACTCCTCATCAGGCTCGCCAATATCTAAAATATCGCGATCAATGAGCTCCGGCGTGGGAATTCCGTCAATAGATGTGCTCATCATGGCCTTTCTTGCAGCAAAAACACTCAACGCAGATAGCTAGCGTTTTAAGGGGAAAGAGGCGAGGCATTGTCCTCTCATAGCTCTTGTTTTAAAACTACTCACTAGTCAACGTGACGTCTACAGTTCGCGGATTCTCGCCGTTTTCATTAACAACAGTCAGTTTAACGGTGGAACCGAAATCGCTACTCCGCACTGCTGCGATAAGAGCGTCGGCGCTATCCACGACGCGGCCATTAATCTTAGTAATTATCTCGCCGGGCTTTAAACCTGCCTTGCTGCCTGGATCACCTTCCGTCACATCCGCGATCACTGCGCCTTTCACACGGGCGTTAGAAACCAATTGGATGCCAATCATGGGCTGTGTGGCTCTGCCTGTCTCAATCAACTGTGCCGCAACGCGTCGTGCAAAATTAGAAGGGATAGCAAAACCAAGCCCGATAGAACCTGCCCGCGGCGCACCCGCTTGTGGCTGGCGCTGGCTTAAAGAAGCAATAACAGAGTTCACACCGATCTGATTTCCATCTGAATCCACCAAAGGGCCACCGGAATTACCTGGGTTGATCGCAGCATCGGTTTGAACTGCGTCTATGAGTGAAGACTGCCCTGTCTCAGACCCGCCGGCACGGACAGGTCGGTTCAGGGCCGATACGATGCCCGACGTCACCGTCGCAGACAATCCAAGAGGAGAACCAATCGCAACAACCTGTTGGCCTACCTGCAGCTTGCTGGAATCACCAAAATTCATCACTGGCAGCCCCGAGGCGCCCTTAATTTTTATGACGGCCACATCTGTATTGGGGTCTCCAGCAACAAACTCAGCATCATGCGTCGAACCGTCATTCATAGCCACAGAAACCTTTGCCCGACCTGAGCTGGCTTCTGCAACTACGTGGTTATTTGTCATGACATAACCATCTTCTGAGATGATGGAGCCCGAGCCTTCGGAGGATCCGGTTTCCGTTGTAACGGTAATCGACACCACAGAAGGCAGCACCTTAGCAGCTACCGATTGCACTGAACCTGCCGGAGCAGTTTTATTTGTTGTATCTGCAACAGGCTGTTTCAGTGATTCAACAACCGTGGACTTAGTGTTATTGGTGCTTACCTTTGAGGCATACACGCCTGTAATAGAACCGGCGGCTACCGCTGAAACCAACGCAAGGGCTGTTGCAGCACCCAATCCGATTTTCTTTTTCTCCTTAACAGGTTGCTCCGCGACCAGTGCCTCACCATCCAGCATCTGCTGCTGGGGTGGCTGTGAAGTCCCCTGCGTGTAAGTGGGATTCGCTTCTTGAGGCCCAACGCCATGTGACGGAGTCCCCTGCATAACGGACTCTTCAGCCGTAGAAGAAGTATTCATCGCATAAGGATTCTGAACCTGATCAAACTGTCGGGTCTCAGACACTGAAGTCTCTGAGTTTTTCCCAACGTAAGGATTATGTTGGTAACTATTATTCTGCCCAGTATCCTGCCCAGGCTGAGGGCTCTGCTCACTGTTATTCGCTGCAGAGTTGAAATCTTTGCCAAAGCTATTGGTGTTATCGGTGCCAAATTGATTAGTCATGGTGATAACTATGCAACCATAAACTGCGCTGTCTCTGGTACCTATCTGGTGAAAGAATCTAGAAATCCTGCGAGTTGGCTGTGAGAAAATATCCCTCGAACATCGAAAAAAATCGTATCCAAAATACGACAGTAGAACTTGATGCTCTACACCAAGCCCTACTAAGCCACGTCATTTTTCTTTAGGTTTTACCGATTTTCAGCATTTTCCCCGACGTTCTGAATGTTTTGTGTGCCGTAGCCGACGCATTTCTTCCAGGGTCGACGGCACTTTACCCGAGTATTGGATCAGCTGTTTACGGCACTCAGAGAGTTCTTCATCATCTGGGAATCCGGGGAGAAGGACCGTCATCAACGCTCCGCCATCGTCCGATTCTCCAGCAACGATCGTTCCACCATG
The DNA here is from genome assembly GCF_900187135.1 of Corynebacterium ulcerans. Taxonomy (NCBI): domain Bacteria; kingdom Bacillati; phylum Actinomycetota; class Actinomycetes; order Mycobacteriales; family Corynebacteriaceae; genus Corynebacterium; species Corynebacterium ulcerans. The sequence continues at coordinate 2,242,545 of NZ_LT906443.1, read as the reverse complement.
ACGCTCAATCGTTGATTGGACGATAGCTAGACCAAGTCCCGATCCAGGAGTCGATCGTGCCTGCACTGAACGATAGAAGCGGTCAAATACTTTCTCGCGATCTTCAACAGGTATTCCAGGTCCAGAATCAGCAACCATGATGCACACCGTATGCGCGTCACGCTGTTCCATCTTCAGACGTACCGTGCCACCGTTCGGTGACCACTTAGCCGCGTTATCCAGAAGGTTAATAATGGCTCGTCCCAAAGCGAAGCTATCACCATCCAGATACCAAGGAATCGTGGACATCTCGAACTCAACGTCTGAACGTCGACGTCGAACACGCACCAGCGAGGCATCGATAACGTCAACCAGATCCACTTCTTCCAAAGCTTTTTCTGGTGTATCTTGACGTGCCAAGTCCACCAAGTCTCCGATGAGCGTAGAAAGCTCCTCCATTTGAGCAATCACGTCTTCTTGAAGCGCTCGCTTATCTTCCAAAGAGATCCGGTGGTTATCCGAATTCTGCATCATCATCAATAATTCGATGTTGGTGCGCATGGAAGTAAGTGGAGTCTTCAGTTCGTGCCCAGCATCTGCAACCAACTCCGTTTGCCGTTGCCTTGACCGCCGTAAGGCTTCTAGCATTTCGTTAAAATTGTTGGCCAACTGTGCAATCTCATCGTTACCTGAGACCTCAATCGGGCGTAGATCATCCGTTTCCGTGATATACCGAACAGCATTGCGCAACCGAGAAATCGGACGAAACACAGTCGAAGACACCACTACTCCCGTGCCAAAGGCAAGGAGTACTCCAAGACCTGCCACAACTAACAGGGCAATGCCCAACGTCGTGATCATTCGGTTAGTCTGCGTCATGTCTCGCGCTAGCATTACCGTTGCGCCTATATTAGAACGCTTGACCAGTACGCGTTCTCCGCTCACAGTGCTTACTCGATAACCTTCTGTCTGTGCTTTTTCAGAAAGAACAGGGAGATTATCGCCCACAGCATGGGTCCATCCTGGAGCAGAAATAGAAATGCGGGTATCAGGATTGTAATCCTTGAACCGTTCAACTTCAGCTTCTAAGGAATTAAAGAAAGCAGGATCCGTAGAGCGTTCAAGCATCGCAGATGCCTTGGCGTCCAACGAGTTATCTACTGATCCCCGCAGTGCCGCAGACACACTCCAATAGGCAGCGATCATCATCATTCCAACGGCGATCGCCACCATGGAGGCCGTGAGCAGAGTGATCCGCCACTTCAGCGGAGTATCACTTCCGGTGACAGTCTTAGGACGGTCATCTACGCCCAGAACGCCTGAGGAATCGGTCCCCAGGCTGTATTCGGGGCGCCGAAGGATCACGGTGCAGTATCCCTCAAAACATAGCCAACGCCGCGCACGGTGTGAATCAGACGAGGCTCGCCCTCAGATTCAGTCTTGCGACGCAGATAACCGATGTATACCTCAAGGGCATTTCCTGAAGTGGGGAAATCATAACCCCATACCTCTTCAAGGATTGTGGAGCGGCTAAGAACTCGACGTGCGTTAGCCATCAACAGCTGCAACAGAGCAAACTCGGTACGGGTTAGGCTGATGTGCCGCCCTCCGCGAGTTACGTCCCTGGTGTCAGGGTTCAGTTTGAGGTCATCAAAAGTGAGTTCCCCTTGGCTCGGGCCACCGACAGCGTCAGCAGCTGCGCGACGTAGTAGGGATCTAACACGCGCAAGCAATTCTTCCAAAGCAAAAGGCTTAGGAAGGTAATCGTCTGCTCCAGCGTCAAGGCCAGCCACGCGGTCAGAGACTCCGTCCCGGGCGGTGAGGACCAAGATAGGACGGTCGTCTCCTGCACTGCGTAGAGTGCGGCAAACTTCAAGCCCGTCCATCCGAGGCATCATGACATCAAGAATGACCAGTTCTGGTTGTTCTTTCTCGATTACTTCGAGAGCTTGAACACCATCTTCAGCGAGGAATACGTCGTACCCGTTGAAGGACAACGACCGACGCAGGGATTCACGAACCGCTTGTTCGTCATCCACCACAACAATTTTCATGTGTCCTATTGTGCCTTTCCGTCTTAGGGTGATGCTTAAGCCTCACCTAGAACCACCTGTGAATCTTTATATATGCAAAAAGAGCCGACTTCCGGAACTTGGAGTCGGCTCTAAGCGGTCAAAAGACTGACCCAACAGCTCTACTAGAACTGCTCAACCTCAACGAGACCAAGCTGAGCTGCCTTTACCAGACGACGTGGAATACGTACGGTCTGGCCGTCGATCTTCACTTCCTGAAGAGCAACGTTATCAGCTTTCCACTGGGAACGACGAGAGCGTGTGTTTGCGCGGGACATACGACGCTTTGGTACTGCCATTTTTCTCTAACCCTCCTCTTAAGCCTTCTTCTTACGGCGGGCCATGCCACCGAAACGACGCTGGAACTTCTCAACACGGCCAGCAGTGTCCATAACACGCTGTGCACCGGTCCAGAAGGGGTGAGACTCGCTGGTAACGTCTACAACGATCAGCGGGTACTCGTTACCATCTTCCCAAGCAACCGTACGGTCGCTCGAAGCGGTCGAACGAGTCAGGAACTGGTGACCAGTACCTGCATCTTGGAAAACTACCGGATGGTAGTCAGGGTGAATGTCTTTCTTCATAGCTCTCGATTCCCTCAGGATTGAAACTTCAGGTCGGTTCCCTACATCTTCACTGGCCAGAGGCATCATCATCGCCTGTTGCAATGACAGCCCGCCCGGCAGGGATCGTGCCTGAGTTGGGTTCGCGATATCGGCCATCTCTGCAAAGGAGTAGGACAACTTGAAACACTGTACCCGCTACCACCATGAAATAGGAAATTTTCCAACATGAGTTATGCCAGTACAGGTCAATCCCCTACAGATTTTTCACATAGGCAACACTGGTTAAAAAAAATACGACTCACAGCAATCCCCGGACCCCATCCCTGCCAGCCGGAACACTAACTATATATATAAGCCATTTATCGCGCAGCACACTCTAAACAAAAGAAGTCCACAAAACAGCACTCCACAAGTGCGAGATGTGATTCACGTTGCCCACTCTGTAGGAAATTAGGTAATTCAGCTCCAGACCGGTATGGTTGTCTCTTGCTGTTGTCGAAATTGTTCGTTTATCGCCCCGTCAGCACTGGCAGCGCCCCATTTCTCATGGAGCGGCGCAGCCGCAGGTTGAACGTGGGCGGCTAGGAGAAAGAAACCTATGTCGGCTATTTGCCAGGTTACGGGACGCAAGCCGGGTTACGGCAAGTCGGTCTCGCACTCGCACCGACGCACGTCTCGCCGTTGGAACCCCAACGTGCAGCGTCGTAAGTTCTACCTGCCCTCTGAGGGCCGTACCATCACCCTGAATGTTTCCACCAAGGGCCTGAAGGTCATCGACCGCGATGGCATTGAGTCCGTGGTTGCAAAGATTCGCGCACGTGGGGAGAAGATCTAAAAGATGGCACGTAACGATATCCGTCCGATCATCAAGCTGAAGTCTACGGCTGGCACCGGTTACACCTATGTCACTCGTAAGAACAAGCGAAACAACCCCGATCGCATCTCTTTGATGAAGTACGATCCGGTGGTCCGCAAGCACGTCGAATTCCGCGAGGAGCGATAATCTATGGCTAAGAAGTCCAAGATCGCCAAGAACGAGCAGCGCAAGGAAATCGTCGCCCGCTACGCGGAGCGCCGTAACGAGCTCAAGGCAATCATCAAGAACCCGAACACCTCTGATGAGGACCGTATGGATGCACAGTTCGAGCTGAATCGTCAGCCTCGCGATGCTTCTCCGTCACGTGTCCGCAACCGCGACTCACGCGATGGACGCCCTCGTGGCTTCCTCCGTAAGTTCGGTGTATCCCGTGTCCGTATGCGCGAGATGGCTCACCGCGGTGAGCTTCCGGGCGTCCGTAAGTCCAGCTGGTAATCAGGGAGTTTTCAATGAAGCGCAATAACATGAAGAAGGCGCGGATGGAGCAGTCCCGCCGCCCCAAGAAGAACCCTCTCAAGGCCGCAGGCATCGAGAAGGTGGACTACAAGGACGTCAACACCCTTCGTCAGTTCATCTCCGATCGCCACAAGATCCGTTCACGTCGCGTGACCGGTCTTACCCCGCAGCAGCAGCGTCAGGTTGCAACTGCGGTTAAGAACGCCCGCGAGATGGCTCTCCTGCCGTTCACCAGCCGCTAAATCGACTGGGAGAACAAACAAACACGCTCTGGGGTTTTCTCCCCTAGTGCGATGACAGCCTAAGCGCCCGTCCGTGTATTCGGATGGGCGCTTCGTCGTATAAACAATATCGGTCTCTAGCACGTTAAAAGCCGATTCTATTGCGAGGAAGCTCTGCCCAAGAACGTCGTAAAGCTTACAGCTGGTATTTTAGTTGTGTAGTTCTTACATGTTGGGAGGCCCCTTGTTGCACGAGTCATTAACCGAGCTTTCCGAGTTAGCACCGCAATGTGCTGACACCCCTACAGCACGAGGTGTGTTAACGGAAAGCCAAGATTTAGTGCGCAACGCAGTGGCGCACGGTGAACGTCCACAAGCTCTCGTCGAATGGTTCTCCAGACTTGTCTCCGATGTCCTCCACAGTGGGGGAATAGCAGAGATCACTGGAGGCGCCGAGATCATTCTTACCGGTGCTATCGGACGTGGTGATGCACTGCCCTCCTCCCCGATCAAGTGGTTGACTGTTGGCTCGGCTGAAGTCTCTACGACAGCACTCGACTCCTTACTCACCGATGTCGGCTTGGTCACCGAGCACACCCGTTTTGGAATTCAGCCCCGTGCTAAGAGCGAATGGCTGGGAATGATCTCCAAGGCAGACGGCCCGGAACTAGCAATTTTTGCAGACGCGGGCTCATGGTGTTTGCAAGAAGTTATCGCCCACGCAGACCACAGTCTTTTGCTTATCGACGCCATCAACCAGCGTCCACCAGCGCTACGCCTCCACGAGGGGCTCCCTGACAAAGATGCGCCTGTCGACGTACGGCAAGACCTCTTATATCCCATCATTGCCATTGCTCGTTGGGCAGGCGTTGCCGCAGGCTCTACAGATTTCTCCACCCGCCGTCGCATCAATGCTGGTGTAGAAGCTGGATTCTTGTCTCAAACCCAAGCAGATTTCCTCCGTCAAGCATGGGAAAGCGGCCTTGACCTTCAGTTCAGGCGGTGGACTGATCGCGTGCATTCTCATAAAGCAACGGTGGATAGTCTCCCGGCTATTCAGCGCAGCATTTTCGGAGCTTCTTCTCGAATGGTCGCAGATGTAGCTCGCGCGCTCGCCGCAGACCACAATGTGCAACTAGTCTAGTTTTTGCATGCTAGAAAGGTCTTAAGGCTCTGTGAGCATCCTCTACCAAAAATAAACTAGCCAGAATCAGTTATGCCACTAGGTTTATTTTCGGCTTAGTGTATAAACTAACCTGTTGGTTCTGTGCCGCAGAGACGCAGAGTCAAGGGAAAAGGAAGGAGAGTGGGTAATCACATGGCAGGAGCTGTTGGACGCCCTCGGAAAAATAGTCCGCGTCGCCGTGGCAGTACGGCACGCGAAGAGATTTTGGATGCCTCGTCGGAGCTTTTTACTGTCCAAGGATTTGCTACCACTTCCACTCATCAGATTGCAGACGCGGTCGGTATCCGTCAAGCCTCTTTGTATTACCACTTTCCTTCTAAAACTGAAATCTTTCTCACCCTGCTGAACTCCACAGTTGAGCCCTCCACTGCATTAGCGGCAGATCTAGGTGAGGCCGAGGTACCCGCACCGCTACGCTTATGGGCTCTGACTGCTGCCGAGTGCCGGCTGTTGCTGTCTACACGGTGGAACGTAGGCAGGCTTTATCAGCTCCCCGTTGCGGCATCACCTGAGTTCTCGGAGTACCACGCACAGCGCACCCAATTGCGACAAGTATTCCACGATATCGCCGCGGAAATCGCTGGCTCCGATGATCCTCGAGTTGATCTCCCCTTCCATATTGCGATGTCAGTCATTGAGATGCGACCAAACAACGGTGTTGTCCCCGAGCCGCTCAAAGACGATAGTTTGCCGCCTCTGGCGATTATGCTTGCCGACGCCGCCCTGGCAGTCGTAGGAGCCGAGCTTCCTGCGGATCGCATAGAACGTACCCTGGAGCTCTTAGCTGCAGTGGATAAAAAGCATTCTGAAGCTTAGAAATTCTCTTCTTCAAGGCGCCAGTGGGTCATCCCTCCGGCGCCTTTGCTCTTAGCATTATGTGGCATCGCCTTTGATGCGATTAAGCAGATTAAAAGCCAAGGTAATCAACGGTGTATCCACCATCTCCCCATCTAGTTTAAAAGCTCCAGAATGGCGGCTGGATTCCTCCACAATCCGCTGCGCCCATTCGATTTGTGCTTCTCCTGGGTAAAAGGCCCGTCGTACTACGTCCACCTGTCGAGGATGAATACAGGGATAGAGAGCAAACCCCATTCGTGCGGAGTCCAATGCTTCGAGGTAAAGCCCGTCATCGTCAGAAAAATCCTGATACACCGCATCCATTGCCCACTTTCCGGCAGCAGCAGCATGAATCAGTGTCTGCGAACGCGCATACGCCATGGTTTCTCTGTAACGCCCGGGAATGGGTTCGTCGCTACGCTGCCGCGAATATGCTCCCCCAAGTCCTATTGTTAAGTCGTCAGCCCCCCAATAAAGCCCCACGACAAGCGGATGCTCAGCAAAGTGCTGAATATTGACCAACGCCGCGGGAGTCTCAATGATAGGGACGACGTTAAAGCCGTCTAGGTTCTCCGGCAAACGCGTCCCAACCTTGGGCACGATTATATTGCGATATTCTGTCTCCCGAACAAAAGCGATGTCCTGACCATAGTGGTCATCGGAAGGCCCTACGACCCGGACAAACGTGGTCGTAGGGTCAAGGTGTGCATTTCTAATATTTTGGTATGCGGATTCCCTATTAACGTCCCCCGCGCCGTCTTCTAGATCAAGGATCACTAAATCCGCGCGTTGTGCAGCCTTAGGAATAATTTCTGCACGATCAGCCGGGGCAAAAAGAATAGCGGGGCCAGCAAGCTTGAGAGAATCAGTACGCATAAGTACTGAGGCTACCGCCTTGCTCAAGGTCTTGCTGGCCAAATGCTCATTGATATGAGGCACAGTTCTCCAAGCCTTCACTAGCTCTTATTCGGCTGGATTCTTGATCTCCTGATGATCTGGGTCGTGCCAATCCACATAGGCGTTGTCTTTGGTAGTGAGTCCCTGGTGCGGATGTTCCGGAACTTTGGCCAAGATATTACGACGTGCCCTGCCCGCACGGAGTTGCCGTTCAACGCGTTCTGCCAGCACCGTCAGGGAATAGTTGATAAGGATCATAAGAACCGCAACCACTATCAACGACGGCAAATAATTCCTATTAGTTGCCGATGACTGAATACCCTGACGAACAATCTCTACATAACCAATCTGATATCCCAATGCGGAGTCTTTAAGTGCAATCACGGCCTGAGCAATAAGTGCCGGAAGCATTGCAGCGACCGCCTGTGGCAAGAGAATCTTCCGCATCGTCTGTCGGTGGCTTAAGCCCAGTGCCTGAGCAGCCTCAGTTTGTCCCCTAGGAAGGGCGCGGATCCCGGCTCGCAGGATTTCTGCGATGACGGCTCCGTTGTACATAGTCAAGCTGAACACCACTGCGGTAAACGCCAACTCTCGCGGCGGAACCACTTTGTACACGGCAAGTGCTTGATAGCTAAAGATAATCAACAGCAGCACTGGCACCGCCCGGAAAAATTCCACTATCGCTGCGCATATCCATCGGAGCACTCGACTCCCTGAGAGCCGTCCCAGGCCAAGAAGGACGCCTAAAACTACCGCGAGAATCACAGAAGACAATGCTGATTTCAGCGTTCCCACGAGTCCGGGAATCAAATACGTATTCCAGGTCCTAGCATCCGTAAAAGGAGTCCACTTCACAGCATCGAGCTGCCCTTTAGAGTGCAAAGCAAACAACACCCAGCCGATAAGAACGATAGCTACTACAACCGTAAGAACCGTATATATCGCGTTTCTGCGTAAAGCGTTGGGCCCTGGGGCGTCGTAAAGCACTGTCGCACGAACACTCATCTTTTCACCGCCATACGGGTAGATAACGCACCCAGGAAGTATCCCATGGGCAGAGTAAGAGCCATGAAACCTAAAGCAAAGCACCCAAAGATTACAAAGAGCTGGCTTGCGTGGTTTTCAATGACCTCTTTCATAAGCAGCGAGGCCTCTCCTACCCCAATCACCGACGCAATCGTGGTGTTTTTGGTCAACGCAATCAAAGTATTTCCCAACGGCACAATCGCCGCCCGGATAGCTTGAGGGAAAACAATCTTGTTAAAGGTCTGAGAGAAACTCAGCCCTAGTGATCGCGCAGCTTCCGCTTGCCCAAAATCGACAGTGTTTATTCCCGAACGCAAACACTCAGAGACAAACGCCGAGGTATAAAGAATGAAGCCCAACGTAGCTAACCGGAAGTTGTTATCAGCCAAAAAGGTTGCGCTTCCTCTACTAGCCAGTGACAATCCAAGAGTTTGGTAGAGCCCGAAAGAACAGAAGAGAACGACCAAAGTCAGAGGTGTATTGCGCACTGTGTTTACATACAGTGTGGCCAGCGTGCGGAGAATACGCACGGGCGATACCCGCATAGCAGTAAGCAGAGTCCCACCCAACATCGCTCCAATGGCTGCGAGCACGGTGAGCTTAATGGTGACCCAAAATGCGGGAAAAATAGCTGGCCATAGCTGGGACCACATGGCGTCCATGAAGTTATGCCTTCCTAGTTAAGGAAAAAGGATCGTTACTTGATAAACGTGAGGTCGCCAGGCTTACCGGATGTCACGCCTGCGGCAGCATCCCCGAGGTTCTTCTTGACTAACTTTTCAAATTCGCCAGAAGAATTAAGCTGATCCAGGGCCTCGTTCACGGCCTTGGTAGCTTCCGTATCGTCTTTTTTCAGACCGATGCCGTAGTGCTCGTCCGTATACGGAGTGCGATCGTCCTTAAACATCTCTACGACCTTGAACGATCCCTCGTTTTGTTGGGAATAGCCGTTGAGGATTGTTGCGTCAGTGGTCAACGCATCCACGTTGCCCTGGCGCAAGGCTTCCACACAGGAAGAATAGGTATCGTATTCCTGAAGCTGCACGCCCGGCAGGGATTCCTTCACCTTTTGAGCGGGCGTGGAACCTGAAACCGAACAGAGGATCTTGCCGTGCTCTAGGTCTTTTACTTCTTTGATTCCGGAGTCGTCTTTTCGCACCAACAATGCCTGATGAGTAAGCAGGTATGGGCCGCCAAAGTTCACGGACTCTGCGCGACTCTTGTTAATCGAGTACGTGGCCGCAATAAGGTCTACTTCCCCGTTCTGGATGAGAGTCTCACGCTGTGCAGAGGGCGTCTCTCGCCATTCCACGTCTGGGTGCTTCCAGCCCTTGGCGTCAGCGATGTGATTGACCACGTACTGGGCGATATCTACATCGAGTCCAGACATCTCCCCATTTGATTCTTTGATGCCCAAACCGGGCTGATCAAACTTGGTTCCCAGAGTGACCTTCCCAGATTCAATATGGCTCAGAAGGCCAGCACCATCGCTTTCGCTACTACCGCCACATGCCGAGAGAGTAGTAAGCGCCAACGTGGCTGCAACTGTGGTTCCGATGATGCGAGTGTTCGTGCGTGTCATTGTTTCTTTCCTTAAAGCTAGAGGGATATATAAGGTCTCGAGAGGTTTAATGGGACAGGATTTTCCCAAGAAAATCCTTCGCTCGATCCGATTGCGGGGAGGCAAAGAAGGATTCCGGGTCTGAATCCTCCACGATGCGACCGTCTGCCATAAAAAGCACTCGATCTGCGGCTTTTCGGGCAAAACCCATCTCGTGGGTAACACAGATCATTGTCATTCCCTCACGCGCAAGATCAGCCATAACATCGAGAACCTCGTTAACCATCTCGGGGTCCAAGGCTGAGGTGGGTTCGTCGAAAAGCATGACTTTTGGCTTCATTGCAAGTGCTCTTGCGATAGCGACGCGTTGCTGTTGTCCGCCAGAAAGCTGAGCCGGAAATTTATCTGCTTGATTGGCAATCCCAACGCGTTCCAGTAGCTGCATCGCCAACGCGCTTGCGTCTTTTTTAGCCATCTTTTTCACGTTGATCGGCCCCAGCGTGACATTCTCGCGGATCGTCTTGTGGGGGAAAAGGTTGAATTGTTGGAACACCATTCCGACCTCGGAGCGCAACTTTGCGAGCTGTTTTCCTTCTTCCGGTAGTTTGTGTCCATCAATAAAAATTTCTCCGCCATCGATGGTTTCGAGCCGGTTGATGGTACGGCAAAGCGTTGATTTTCCTGATCCTGAGGGGCCTAGGACCACCACGACTTGCCCTCTGGGCACATCAAGATTGATGTCCTGCAGAGCGTGAAAATCATCGAAGTACTTATTCACTCCCCGCATGGATACCATCAAGCCATGCCCGGCTATGTTCTGAGTCATAGCGAGAAGAGTAAATGACCTAGGTCAACTTTCCTAGAGGGAATATCCTCAGGTTTTTACAGCCACATGAACAAAACCCCCACAGACTGCAACTACATGCAAAGAATCAAACTTTCCCCCACCCCAAAAAGGGTGATGGTAATCACATATACCCAAGGGGTGATTGCTTGGTGTTTCCCGCGTTTATCGGCAAAACAAAACCGGCCTTGCATTGACATCTATCCCCCCATGTAGATGTCTGCAAGGCCGGCGTTCACTTTATTTTTTAATGCGCAAAGTGGCGAGCACCTGTCACATACATTGTCACTCCAGCTTTTTCTGCAGCCTGAATAACCTCAGCATCACGGATAGAACCGCCAGGCTGTACTACAGCTTTTACACCGGCGCGAGCAAGGACTTCAAAACCATCCGCAAAGGGGAAGAATGCATCCGACGCAGCAACGGCTCCTTGAGCGCGCTGCGTTTCTCCGGCCAGACTATTAGCCCGCTCAACAGCTAGTTTAGCTGCATCAACACGGTTAACCTGCCCCATACCCACGCCAACGGTCGCCCCATCCTGCGCCAAGAGGATGGCATTAGACTTGACCGCGCGAACGGTGCGCCACGCAAATTCCAGGTCTGCAAGCAACTCAGGGCTAGCGGCTTCACCTGCAACAAGTGTCCATTTTTCCGGGGCATCCCCTTCAGCGTCCACGAGATCTCGACGCTGCACGAGCAATCCGCCGGAAATCTGACGCTGCTCTACCTTCTCCTGTGGTGGCTCTGGCGCAACAAGAATCCGGATGTTTTTCTTCTGCGAGAGAATCTCCACGGCCCCGTCTTCATACGCAGGGGCAATGATCACCTCGGTGAAGATTTCCGAAACCTGCTGTGCCATATCCACGGATACTTCACGGTTAGAAGCGATAACTCCACCGAAGGCCGACACGGGATCGCAGGCATGGGCCAAGCGGTGGGCCTCCGCGATAGAGGCGTCCGACACTGCGATACCGCAAGGATTAGCGTGCTTAATGATCGCAACGCAGGGACGCTCATGGTCCCAAGCAGCACGCCATGCAGCATCCGAATCGGTGTAATTGTTGTAGCTCATCTCCTTGCCATGCAGCTGCTCTGCCTGAGCCAGACCGGCAGGGGCGTTCGGATCCACATAAAGTGCTGCCGACTGATGCGGATTCTCGCCGTAACGCAAGACATTCGCCCGTTCGTAGGAGGCACCAATCCACGGTGCATACTCCTCCGAGTCATCCGCGATTTGTTCCCCCATCCACGTAGCAACCGCCACGTCGTAGGAAGCGGTGTGACGGAAAGCGTCGACAGCAAGCTCTGTACGTTCCGCCCGAGTAAAGCCACCGGCGCGGATAGCTTCAGCTACCGCTGCATAGCGCTCAGGAGAAACAACAACGGCGACGGACGGGTGGTTCTTGGCTGCCGCGCGCACCATTGAGGGCCCCCCGATGTCGATTTGCTCCACGCAAGCATCAAAATCGGCGCCAGAAGCTACTGTCTGGGTAAACGGATAGAGGTTCACTACCACCAATTGAAATAGAGAAACGCCCAGTTCATCGAGCTGGGCGAGGTGGTCTTCTTTACGGGTATCAGCCAAGATACCTGCATGAATTTTAGGGTGAAGCGTTTTCACACGCCCCTCAAGGCACTCAGGGAAGCCGGTGAGTTTTTCCACCGGAGTGACAGGAATTCCCTGCTTCGCGATTGTGGCCGCGGTCGATCCTGTAGACACAATCTCTACGCCAGCTTGGTTCAGCGCATGGGCGAGTTCTTCGAGTCCAGTCTTATCATAAACACTTATCAAAGCACGTTTGATCTGCTTGCGGTCATCACTCATATGTGAAGAAAACCTCTTCTGATTTTTTCTCCGTTGTGGCGGAGTTCAACACGGACACAATGAGTTTACGCTCCACATGTTTGATTCTTTCATGCAGGTGGGCTTCACTCTCCCCCGGCTCTACAGATACGGGGACCTGAGCAATAATCTTTCCAGTATCCACACCTTCATCAACAAAATGCACGGTAGAACCGGTTACTTTCACACCATATGCCAATGCATCGCGCACAGCATGGGCGCCAGGGAAAGCCGGCAATAACGCTGGATGGGTGTTGATAATCCGCCCCGGAAACTTCTCCAAAAAGGTTTTCCCTAGAATCCGCATGAAGCCGGCAGAAACGACGAGAACCGGAGCATGCTTCTCGACGGCCGCCGCAAGCAACGCATTCCATGCTTCACGATCGTCTCCGGAGGCATACGAGACCACTTCTGCAGGGATTCCTGCGGATTCCGCACGAGTGATTGCGGGACACGGCACATCTGCGACCACTCCCACAACCTCGTAAGCCCCCTGATGATCGATGATTGATTGTAAGAGCGTCCCCGAGCCGGAGGCCATGACGACTATCGGTAAAGCGGCTGACTTATAGTCAGTTTTTAAACGCATTTCATTGGTCACCGAAACAATGTTAGCCGGAAACAGCTCATATAGACGTCACCCCCGTTTTTTAGGCTTCGTCCTTTTCTTTTTCCGATCGAGCCTCAGTTTCAACGCTTTCCTCATCCTCTACGACCTCGAGATCCTCAGGATCGTAGATATCATGAGCATCGGCGCTTTCTGCTGATTCTTCTTTCCCTTCGGCCACTGATTCTTTAGCCTCCGGCTCCTGTTCTCCATTCGCTTCCATAGCCGCCGCGCGCATCTCGGCTTCCTCTAAAATTTCAGCGGAATCGAACCCCTCTGCGCTGAGCTCATAAGGCTCATCTGCAGCCTCCTCAGGAGAGCTTTCTACCTGGTCTTGTTCCTCCGTTGTGGATTCTTCATCAGATTGTTCCCTGTGCCCCGACTCCGCTTCTTCATCTGCGACATCCTCAGTCTCACCTTCATGTGCCTGTCCTAGCGCACTAGCGGCCGCCACAGGAGCCTCAAAGGCTGGATCTGCAACAGAGTGTGTACTACCAAGGATTTTTGCGCTGTTACGGCTTTCCTTATAGCGCTCAAAAGTCACTACCGTCAGAGACACCACGCCAACGACCACCATGACCATAAGCGGAGTGAGCCACATCAGTGGCCCCACATAGCCGTAAACACCCAAGCATCCGCCTGCAAAAAAGGAAAGAACTAAGGTTCCAATTCCTGCGGCAACCGTGATTGTCACTGCATTCAAGAAATCGCTGACTCGGTTCCACAATGCTAGAGAGACTGCGATGAGAGGAACAAGTACTACTGCCATAACAGCCGGCGCCATCGATGCTGGCAATGCAGCAAACACTGGCACAGGCGGAGTAGGAACAAGAGTTGCAGCGAAAAGAGAGACAGAGCCTCGTCCTAACTCCATCGAGGAACCAACGATAATCGCCAAAGAAGAAACAATCGCATTAGGAAGATATGCAAGTGAAACGACCATCACCCCGACTATGCCGGCAGTCGAATACCCCTGAAGCGATTCCAAGAACGCTCGATAATGCACGGCCAGTGAAACGAGAAAAACAATAAAAGCCGCCAAAAGCAGATAGCCTACGGCTCGCACCGCCAACAGCACTGAATCGACAACCCACGAGGGCACCCCATAACGGCGCGCCAGCGCTCTCCAGAGACGCGTTCCCATTCCGATCATGAAGGCACAAGCATGCAACAGAATAACTGTTCCTACCGCCGCAAAAACGTTGGGCGAAGCCACATCAAAAACCGAAGAGGCATCCCACAACATGGCACACGCCGTAAGAGTGATAAGGACAGGTATGACCAAAGCCCCACAAAGAAGGATCAGTAGATCATGCAGACTGATCCGATCTTTAACTGCTTTATAGACGCGTCGGGCGACCAGCATCACTACCCCGATCGCCGGGAGTATAGGAAGCAACGATAAAGAGATTCCTCGACCAGACACTGGGGCTAAATTAAGTGCCAGCCATGTCTCAGCTACTGTAGCGGGCATCGCCGCCATGGGCGTAGAGGTTGCGATGAGCACGATCAAAGAAAAGATAATGATCGCAATAAGCACTATCACGTTGGGAATGAGCACGGTTGGCAGTAGCGAACGGAGGCTCGCAGCAAACGTTGTTTTCTCCGGCGCAGACGCAGTGTCAGACGCTTTACGCTGACCGCCACGGGATAGCTGCCCGCTTCGTTCATCTCCTCTGCCACCTATAGAGACAGGGCGCGAACGAGGTCGCCGCGATGGTCTCGCGTTAGGACTCGTCTTCTTACTCATTCCATTAACTGTGCCACGTAACATCCAAGTTTTGGTCTCGGCACGACGCGATATCCCTCATCATCTCCTGTTAATTAGTGTTACTTAAGTCAATTGACGAGGCGTTCGAGTAACTTCTTTTCATGATTTATCCCTAATATTGGCCAAACAGCTTGCTCGTACTGTTATAAACCGCTATCGTTACCCCTCGGAACATAACAAGTTGATCACAAAAGCGTTACCGAAGTAACGATTCGGCGGCGAGATGAACTTCAGAAACATAGTCAAAGGGAGTAAGCCTCATGCAGCAGACACAGCACGTTGTCAGTGGCAAGCATCGCAAGCAAACTTCTCAGGCAAAAGGTCGAGTTGCTTTCGTTGCCCTGGCCACCGGAGCTGTCTCCACTGCCGGCGCTACGGGTGCTGCACTAGCTCACACCACTTCCCACACTGACACCGCTGATTTCAAGCTCACTGCAGATACTTCCGCTAAAGTTGGTGACTCTGCTCCCCAGATTCTGGCGATCCAAGAGTTCAAACCAAACACCAATCTCTCCGATCAGCTAACAAAAGCTATCAATTACAACGAAGAACGTGCGCTTGCAGATGAAGAAGCACGCAAGCCCAAAATTGTTGTGCACTCCCCTGCTTCTGGAACACTTACTTCCCCCTACGGCATGCGCTGGGGAACTCTCCACGCAGGTATTGATATTGCTAATGCAATGCACACCCCGATTTACTCCATCATGGATGGTGTAGTCATTGATGCAGGCCCAGCGTCGGGCTACGGACAGTGGGTTCGAGTACGTCATAACGACGGCACAGTCACTGTCTACGGCCACGTAGAGACCATCAACGTCTCAACTGGCCAGGCCGTTGCAGCCGGTGATCAGATCGCTGGAATGGGTAACCGTGGCTTCTCCACAGGCGTGCACCTCCACTTTGAGGTTCACCCCGGCGGTGGCGCTGCCGTAGACCCAGTACCCTGGCTCAATGAAAAAGGCATAAGCGTATAAAGACCCCCGGATAGGAGTTTTCCTATCCGGTTTTGTTTTATCTTGTGCAGACTCTCCTAAGCGCTAATAAAACACCAGCCTCGGAAAGGACCAAAGGCTGGTGTTTCTCATCATTTAAAGCTTTTCCATCGGAACTGAGCCGATCAGCATAAGCCGTACTGTTCCAGAAGAACCAAAATCAATAGTTACGGAATCCGCCGGACTACCTTTATCAACCTTGGTTACGGTACCCAGACCATATTTATCGTGGTTCACTCGGTCTCCGACAACCAATGAAAGATCGCTGTTCTTTGTGTAGCTTGGCATTGTCTTCTTAGGCTTCGGGGTAGCACCATACCGTGGCGATCCCCACGAGTCGCCGCGTGAAGAACCAAAACCTGTGTTCCTCCCCCAGGAAGGCTGCCCCCATGAGTCGAAAGAGTTTTCTGGTTCTTCGCGCCGCCAGTCCAGAAGGTCTTCGGGGATTTCCGTCAGGAACCTCGATGCCGGGTTAGTTACGGGATTTCCCCAAGAAGAACGCAGCATAGCTCGGGTGATGTAGAGGGTCTTGCGTGCCCGTGTTATTCCTACATAAGCAAGCCGACGTTCCTCCGCTAGTTCCTTGGGGTCCCCAAGTGCGCGCAAGTGCGGGAATTGGCCATCTTCCCATCCCATAAGGAAGACCACCGGAAACTCCAGCCCCTTGGCCGTGTGCAGAGTCATAAGGGTGACCAGTCCTTGCTCATTATCGGGGATTTGGTCGGCATCAGCTACAAGGGAGACTCGCTCTAGGAAGGCCTGCAAACTACCCGGTTCTGGTTCGCCTTGGCCTCCTAAGTCTTCGAGTTCACCGCCGTCCATCTTGGCATAGGCCACCTGATTGGCTGCTTCCGAGGAAAATTCTCGTGCAACAGAGACAAGCTCGTTAAGGTTGTCCAACCGTGCGCCGTCTTGTGGGTCGTTGCTCTTTTCCAGCTCCGCTTTATACCCCGTGATATCAAGTATTTGAGAAATCACATCACCAATATCCGGCATCCCGGTGATCTCATTGACGGATTCGGCTGCAGAACTCCGCAACCCAGCCATCATGTCAACGAACCCGGAAATCGCATTGCGCCCGCGTGCCCCTAAAAGGCTTATCTGCCCTGCGGCAGCGTCGATAAGCGCTTGTTGGAAGCTCACACCTTGGTTCTCTGAATGCAGAGTGAGGAACGCTACCGCTTTGTCGCCGATGCCTCGGCGTGGAGTGTTGATAATCCTGCGGAGAGAGACTGTGTCCTCTGGGTTATCCAATAACCGTAGGTAGGCGATGACATCCCGAATCTCTTTGCGCTCGTAGAAGCGGGTTCCCCCCACAACTTTATAAGGGATACCAGAACGCATAAATACGTCTTCCACTGCACGAGACGAGTTATTTGTGCGATACATGATGGCTATGTCGCTGTAATCCACGCCTTTATCCGCGAGCGCGTCTATTTCTTGAGCAATAAAACGGGCCTCATCATGCTCGTTATCCGCAACATATCCGGCGATGGGTTCTCCGCTGCCTAGGGCTGTCCACAGTTTCTTTTTTCTTCGGTTCTCGTTTTGGGAGATCACCGAGTTAGCTGCGTTGAGAATCGTCTGCGTTGACCGGTAATTCTGTTCCAAGAGCACAGTCGTGGCATCGGGATAATCCCGCTCAAATTCCTCAATATTGCGGATAGTCGCGCCACGGAAGGCGTAAATGGACTGATCTGAGTCTCCGACAACGCATAGTTCGCTGGCCGTTGGGCCTTTGCCTACCAACTCATGAATGAGCACGTATTGTGCGTGGTTAGTGTCCTGGTATTCGTCGATAAGCACATGACGGAATCTGCGCCTGTAATACTCGGTCACTTGTGGGTGCTCTTGGAAAATACGGACTGTCTCTCCGATGAGGTCATCAAAATCGACGGCATTTGCTTGCCTTAAACGTCGCTGATACTCGACGTATACGGCAGCCACCGTTGTCTCATACGGGTTCTTTGTGCTTTCGGCTTCTGAGACTGCGGTCTCGGGAGAAATCAGCTCATTTTTGAGGTTGGAGATTCCCGCCCCCAATAACCGCGGTGTGAACTTCTTGATGTCTAAGTTCATGTCCTTGGAGATCATCGCAAGCAAGCGCTTCGAATCATCCGAGTCATAGATAGTGAAGTTGGTATTTAATCCAGCGACCAACTGGGCTTGTTCCCGCAAGATGCGTACGCAGGTGGAGTGGAAGGTAGACACCCACATTCTGTTGGCGATTGGCCCCACAAGGTGAGCCACGCGCTCTCGCATCTCAGCCGCAGCTTTATTGGTAAACGTAATAGCTAGGATCTGTCCTGGCTGCACACCCCGTATGCGCATGAGATAAGCGATACGACGTGTGAGCACTGCTGTCTTGCCAGAACCTGCACCAGCCACGATAAGAAGCGGTGATCCGCTGTGCTCTACTGCCTGCTGTTGCTGTGGATTAAGTCCCTGCACGAGATCATCAGCCATCACAGGCACGCTGGTCTCAGACAAGCTGGCGGCAGGCTTGTCCGTTGTTTGAGCCGGAGACTGATTTGCTGCAGGGCTCTGGGCTTGAGTGCTAAACGGAGACGACTCAGCTGGTGTCTTTGTGGCGGTGGCCCACTCACCGGCCCAATCGCCGAAGTCAAAACCTTCTTGGGTAGGAAAATTGTCCGTGTTATTCATCGCTATCAAACCTACAACGTTGCCATGACATCGCCACTGCGGTGACTGTTTTCAGGGCTACTAGCAGGGAAAATCATCCTTTTGTAGTTTTTCTCTGGTTTTCCTATCCCCCAGTACGCGCATCCGTGGCACAATATCTCCATGAATTCTGAGAAAAACTTTAAGGTACGAACCCCCACAGGCACCGACGATCCCCTTTCTGATGCGGAAATCCAGCAATACCGCACGGAGATCGATCGCTTAGACAAAGAGATTCTTGCAGCGGTTAGACGCCGAACAGAAATTTCCCGAGCTATCGGAAAGACCCGCATGGGTTCTGGAGGCACCCGGCTTGTGCATACCAGGGAGGTAGCCATCATTAACCAATTCCGTGAGGAGATCGGCGAGGAAGGACCTGCTCTCGCCTCTATCCTGCTCAGGCTCGGCCGAGGCAGACTCGGCTAAGTCCGAGCAGGGTGCGTCGGAATCATTACTATACGAGGTTAAAGCGGCAGAGCAATTAACTTTGGCTCAAGAAATTCGTGGATTCCCTCGAAACCGCCCTCTCTTCCTACACCGGATTCTTTGACTCCTCCAAAGGGCGCTGATGGGTCTGAGATCCCGCCTTTGTTAACGCCCACCATGCCGGCTTCAATACGCTCAGCGATACTCAACGCATGCGTTATCTGTTCACTGAACACATATGCGGCTAGCCCGAAGGGCGTGTCATTGGCCATTGCTATGGCTTCTTCATCATCCTTGAACGTGGAGACGGCGACCACGGGGCCGAATATTTCTTCGTGGGCGATACGGGCATCCGGAGAAATATTCTCCAGCACTGTCGCTGGGTAGTAGAAGCCGCCCTCCGGAAGCCCTGCCGGCAGCGACTCCCCTAGAACCCGAGTAGCGCCGTGGGCGAGGGCGTCGTCGACAAGCATAGTGACCTTTTCTAGCTGATCTTCGCCGGAAAGCGTACCAAAATCCACGCCTTCTTGTGTCGCGGGACCTTGGGTAAAGGACTTCATGATCTCAACGACTCGGTGCAGGAACTCGTCTTTAATCGACTCATGCACCAGGAACCTGTTGGCGGCGATGCAGACTTGCCCAGCACCGCGCATCTTAGCCGTCGCTACCGCGTGGGCAGCAACGGATACATCAGCATCTGCCAACACCACATATGGCGCGTTTCCGCCAAGCTCCAGGGATACTTTCATGGAGTGTCGAGCAGCACGTGCCGCGAGCTTTTGTCCCACCTCAGTCGACCCTGTGAATGTGAGCTTGCGTACCCGAGGATCGTCCAGCATATCTGAGATCACCGAAGAATCTGCTGTGGGTAGGACAGAGACCACGCCCTCCGGAAGCCCTGCTTCTTTAAGGAGGTGTGCCAGATAAAGCATGGTCAAAGGAGTCTTAGACGCAGGCTTGAGGATCATTGTGCACCCGGCAGCCAAAGCAGGTCCCAGCTTGCGCGTTCCCATTGCCAAGGGGAAATTCCACGGCGTGATCGCCAAAGACACACCCACCGGCTGTTGATGAACAATCAATCGGGCATTTCCTGTGGGATTATGCCGATAATCTCCGCGGATCCGCACCGCTTCCTCTGCAAACCATCGGAAAAACTCCGCAGCGTACGTGACCTCCGCGCGAGAATCGGGCAATGCACGCCCTAATTCCAGTGATTGGATCACAGCTAGTTTTTCCGAATTGTCCAGGAGCGCTTCATAAGCCTTCCACAAGATGTCTGAGCGTTCGCGCGCCGAGGTTGCGGCCCACAGTGGTTGCGCCGCTGCTGCTTTATCCAGGGCTGTCTCCGCATCGTGTTTGCTTGCCGACGCCACCCGCGCCAAGACGCTCCCATCGGACGGATTGAGGACCTCAAAGGTTTCTCCTTCATGTCCATCGGTGAACTCGCCGCCGAGAAAGATCTGCGTGGGTACGCCCTCTGGCAGCCTCATCTGCATAGTCTTTTTCTCTTTTGAACCATCACTCATGCCTCCACTATGCGCTTATTCGGATGTTCTCGCCATGATGTGACCAACGCTGCCCTAAGACAGAAGACATGTTCGGGGTAGTTTAGATACCGTTGAGAGTGTGTAACTTTCCGAGCGGACACAGATTATTGCCCGCTCGGTCACGGTCTCGTATAAAGCCAAAAAGAACGGAGCAAACCATGTCCTTCGATATCACCGCTACCCCAGAGTGGACCGAGCTTTCCCAATGCCATAAAACAGCGGCTGCCACGTCGCTGCGAGAGCTTTTTGCTGCCGACGCAGACCGTGCACGGAAATTTAGCTTTGACGCCGCCGGTTTGCATGTTGACCTTTCCAAAAACTTCCTAGATGACAACACCGTCGAGGCGTTTGTAAAAACCGCCAAGGCTGCGCATCTGCACGAGCGCATTAAAGCCATGTTCTCAGGAGAGCATATAAACAACACGGAAGACCGTGCGGTCCTCCATACTGCACTGAGGATTCCTGTCGAGGCTGATTTAGTGGTCGACGATCAAGACGTGGCAGCCGACGTCCACGAGGTGCTGGGCCGCATGCGCGATCTTGCAACAGCACTGCGCAGTGGCGCATGGCGCGGCTATAGCAACCACACGATCAAGACGGTGGTGAATATCGGCATCGGCGGATCGGACTTGGGTCCAGCCATGGCAACCAAAGCCCTGCGTACTTACGCAACCGCAGGAATTTCCGCCAAGTTTGTCTCCAACGTAGACCCTGCAGATATGCATTCAGTTCTTGATGAATGTGACCCAGAGTCCACCCTGTTCATCGTCGCCTCAAAGACCTTCACCACCCAAGAGACCCTAGCTAACGCCCATGCTGCAAAACGTTGGCTGCTTGAAGCTGCCGGCGGTGACCAATCGGCAGTAGCAAAGCACTTTGTTGCTGTGTCTACGAATGCGGAAAAGGTTGCCGAGTTTGGCATTGACACCAAGAACATGTTCGGCTTCTGGAACTGGGTGGGAGGTCGTTACTCCGTCGACTCCGCCATTGGGTTGTCCCTGATGGCTGTTATCGGCCCCATGGACTTCATGCGCTTCCTCGAAGGCTTCCACGCTATGGACGAACATTTCCGCACTGCGGACTTCCACGAGAACATCCCGGTGCTCATGGGTCTGCTCGGAATTTTCTACAACGATTTCTTTGGCGCAGAAACCCACGCTGTGCTCCCCTATTCTCAGGATCTCGGCCGTTTCCCGGTCTACCTACAGCAGCTCACGATGGAGTCCAACGGCAAGTCTGTCCGCCGCGATGGTTCTCCAGTTTCTACCGAGACCGGAGAGATCTACTGGGGAGAGCCAGGCACTAACGGCCAGCATGCGTTCTTCCAGCTTATTCACCAAGGAACCAAGCTCGTTCCCGCCGACTTCATCGGTTTTGCCCGCCCCAAGCAGGACCTTCCAACGGCAACCGGCGAAGGCTCCATGCATGACTTGCTGATGAGCAACTTCTTTGCTCAAACCAAGGTCCTGGCCTTTGGCAAGACTGCCGAGGAAATTGCAGCCGAGGGCGTTCCAGCAGAACTCGTCGCCCACAAAGTCATGCCAGGTAATCGCCCCACAACAACGATCCTGGCAGAAGAGCTCACCCCGGCAGTTCTCGGTGCGCTTATCGCTTTGTACGAGCACATCGTCTTTGTCCAAGGCGTGATCTGGGATATCAACTCTTTTGATCAGTGGGGCGTAGAGCTGGGCAAGCAACAGGCCAACGACCTTGCTCCAGCAGTAGCTGGAGCAAGCGACATACAGTCGGGAGATTCCTCTACCGACGAGCTCATCGGCTGGTACCGCGCTCACCGCAATTAACACGGCATAGCTAAGCCCTGCACAGTGTTTACTAACACACAGTGTGCAGGGCTTGAGGCTTATTTACATCTTCACCATGGGCTCGTAGCCAAAGGGAATCGCGTCGCTATCAACGATCTTCTTGCCAAAGGGGAAACAGGTAACAGGAATCATCTTGATATTCGCGATAGCAAGCGGAATACCAATGATGGTCAGCGCTTGCCCCACTGCAGTGGTCAAATGTCCCAGTGCGAGCCAGAGCCCCGCGACGAGGAACCAAATCACGTTACTCACGCCGGCGAGGGGGTTGGAACTGCTCGTAGACTTCACCACAGTCCTACCAAATGGCCACAACGCGTACTCAGCCATCCGGAAGCTAGCGATGCCCGCGGGGATCGTCACGATGAAAATACACGCGATGGCGCCAAAGAGTATGTATCCGAGAGCCAACCAGATACCACCAGTAATAAGCCAGAGAAGATTAAGTATAAGCCGCATAGTCCCCACCTTAATCAATTCTGAATTAAGACGCTTGGCCTTTTAGGGTTCAGGATAAAATGGCTGGCAGTGCGGACACCACCATATAATGCGCTCTAATTCTACAGAGGGGTCGTCGACAAGCATGCTCTGGAGAATCCGGGTACCGCATCGTCGACACGGCCTGTGATTACGCCCAAACACATAGGTCGTCTCCCCTGGGCGTTTGATACCTGTTGTGACTCGAACTGGAGAAAGTCGATTCGCCCACATAAGACGACGTGCCACAGTCAGTATGCGATCCACGTCGGTGTCGCGTACCGAGGTAGCGGGGTGCACTCCGCAGAGAAAACAGATTTCCGCCCGATACTCGTTGCCTATTCCTGCCAGGTTTCTTTGGTCGAGTAAGGCTAACCCAATGGCACGGTCAGGAGCCGAGAGTATCCGTCGCCGAGCTTCGTTGTATCCTGTGGATTCCCAATCAGCTCCCAGTACATCAGGGCCCAGATGCGCGATGACATCGGGATAATGGGATGTGGGAAAAATGCGGACAAATCCCAGAGAAAAGCCCACCACCTCAATCGGGTCTTCATGCGGTGTTCCGTCCAACAGCAGTTGCACGCGAGCTGTATGAGCGGGTTTGGTCCACCGATCACCTTTCAGGTGCACCGCCCACGTTCCCTCCATTTTCAGATGGGTGTGGAGGATCTCTTCCCCTATCTGTATAAACAGGTGTTTCCCATAGGGCCATACGCGTTCCACTGTGCTCCCAGTAAAGGTGGCAAGAGCATACTGCGGCACTCGTATGCTGGTTCCTAGAACCTTTCGGCTTTCCATAAAACTCAGCCGACGGGCTAGCTGGTAGACGGAATCTCCTTCGGGCATAGCAGCATTGTAGCCATGATGCGTCTACCGTTGCGGCATCCGTATGAATCCGTTATCAGGTACAACGGACACCATGAGTACTGCGCATCCTTCTCCCCTTGGTGGTCGCCGACCTAAGCGCTCGGAGCTTGCCGACTTTAAAGACAAACCAGTATCGGACAGGTTCCCACCTCCCGGTACCGATCTTCGGTTGCTGATCGTCGGGGTCAATCCAGGTCTGTGGACTGCTGCAGTCGATGCCCCTTTTGCTTATCCCGGCAATAGATTCTGGCCTTCTTTAGACAAAGCCGGAATCGTGTCTCCAGCTTTCGAAGTATCCGAGGGCATGAGTGATGCCCAAGAACAGACCCTTTATGAGCTCGGCATCGCTATGACCAATCTGGTCCCACGCGCTACTGCTCGCGCGGATGAACTAGAAAAAGACGAGCTGATAGCTGGCGCGCATCGCGTCATCGAGTTGGCGTGTGAGCTGCGACCCCAAGCCGTAGCAGTGGCCGGTATTACGGCTTTTCGTACAGCCTTTGGAATGAAGAAAGCCGTGCTAGGTCTACAAGACACAGAGACGATTAAGGGATGGCCCAAGGACGTATCTTTGTGGGTTGTCCCCCAACCCAGCGGACTTAACGCCCATGAGACGATTAACTCGCTTGCAGCTCAATGGCGGGCGGTATGGGATTCCACCACTCCACCACACAGCTAAGCTGCTAGCGGTATCCACCAGATCTAAAGCCACGATGAGGAGGCTTTGTATGGTGTTCTCTCCCAGACCATGGGTCTCCTGAGCCTGCTATGTCTGCAGAGTCCGAGGAGTCTAACTCGTCCAATGCAGATGCAAGGCTGCGCCCTCTACGTGTGTGACTCTGGTTATTTAAGCCACCTGCTATCCGCAACCCACGGGGTGTCACGCTAGCGCCTAGTGCTCTTAGCAGCTCTAGTTCGGGTGATCGCAAGACCGCCACTCCATTTATTTTTTCTACAACTAGCGGCTGAATCCTGCCTGCCCGTACCGACTCTGCAAGCGCGTCGAGAACGATACTTAAGAACTCTTGCTGTTCGATTCCTGTGGGCGGTGCACACAACGTGAGGCTTCGTCCACCTCGCGTAAGGTGCGCGGCGAGGAGGCCGTCGATAAGCACAACGATGGCACCAGCCGCACGTGTCGGCCCCTGCTCCGGCCACGGTAACGCCGCCCCATAAGGGTTGGCGGGATCTGCCGCGGCAAGCACATATGTGTTCGGCGAGTGGGTGCCAGAAGGCCAGCCTGCAACATCAGGGGTATCGGATAGCCCACGAAGCCGGTCAATCACCGCCGGCGTGGAAAACTGAGCAGCCCCCAGTCCCTCCACAAGGTAACCGCGCATCGCCTTCCCGGATTCCTCGAAACCAGAGAGCACTTTGTATGCGAGAGCAAAACCGCCAACAACGTCCTCTGATACAACGGCACCGCGGGTAACCACGCCATATCGATCCAACCACGCCTCACCGTGTGCAACAGACCTGGCTGTGGCGTTGTCCTCCGCTGCCATGGTTGCGGACCAGCGTCCCACCACATCCGGCGGTTGGGCTGGTCTATGGGCATGCGCAAAGCCTGTGCGCCCCATCCGTAGTCGACTGCGATTGGGTCGTCTTTGGGCTCTATGCGCGGTCTTTGTTCCCGAATTCGCCGCAAGTCGTGCACGAATCGGCGCAAATCCATCCGGGCTGACTAGCCCAGCCTCAAAAAGCTCCCATAAAGCGGCACCAAGCTCCGCAGCAGACGATTGATCCGAGGAGAGTCCAAGATCTGCCGCAGTTTCCCGGTGGATATCGGCAAAAAGGAACCCGCCACCGCGAGACAACAGCGTCATGACCTTGCGTTGGGTTTCAGATAGCGTCGCAACCTCCGCGTGGGGAATCAACTCTGCCGCGTAATCGCTAGGAAGAAGCATCACCCACGGATCATGTGCACCGGCGCGTCCGGCGCCGACAACGATAATCTCACCGTTATTCGTGAGCTCGTCAAGGTCTAGTGGCGAATAATTCCGGACCCGTTGCGGCAACACCAATGTCTCCCACGCAGAAGCGGGTAGTCGCACGCCCGCGAGTTGTTCTACAACGTTAAATACTCCGTCTGCTCCAGCAAGCTCAGGAGTTTCTCCTACTGGCGCAACGTGCTGCCATTCGGGGAGGAAACGCCCAAACGTGGCATGGCTCACCGGTTGGGTCTGTTCCCTCACTGCAGCAAGCGAACGGGCCCTGATGATTTTTAAAACCTCCGTGGCAACATATTCCGGAGCATCGCTGCCTTGCCTAAAACGACCTGCTACGAGCTTGGATTGCGTACATAGCTTTTCGACGACCCCATGCGCGATCCCAGCGGCCAACCCAAGGCAGTGCTGCACATCCATGAGAGTAAAAGGCCCTCGCACCCGTGCCCATCGCGAGACTATTTGTTCCAATGCATCGGTGATTGTCTCCACCTGCGCGGCAACACCCGGTGGGATGGGTATGCCCAATGCGTCTCGTAGCAGGGGTGCATCCAGAGTCTGAGCCAGGTGCGCGACTCCGGCTATTCGTACTTCCATCACTCGCCCACGCAGCTGCTCCATGACGTATTCCAGAGTCATCGGAGGATCAGTAATCTCTGGAAGATCGGTCACGGGCACGGGGCCTACAACGCGAAGAGTATCAATGAGTTCTTCTGCGGTCCTAGCCCTACGGTGTGGGGCTTTACGCTGCATGATGTCATGTACTTCCGCGATGATCTCTGGGTCTAAGAGGTCACGTAATTCCACGGTGCCTAGGAGGCTGGCAAGCAACGCGGGGTCTAAGGCCAAGGCAGCAGCACGCTTTTCTGCAAGTGGACTGTCTCCCTCATACATAAAGGCGCCCGTGTAGTTAAAGAGTATGGAGGAAGCGAATGGGCTGGGCTGAGACGTAGTCACTTCTGCGATGCGTATCCGCCGTTGCTGGATTTCTTGCAAGAGCTCGACCAAGGCTGGCAGATCATATACATCCTGGAGGCACTCTCGGACGGTCTCCAAAATAATGGGGAAGGATGGGTATTTGCGGGCGACGTCGAGAAGCTGCGCGGCGCGCTGGCGTTGCTGCCATAAAGGTGCACGCTTACCGGGGTTACGTCGAGGTAGCAATAATGCGCGAGCAGCACACTCTCGGAATCTGGAGGCAAACAGCGCGGAGTTGCCCACTTGTTCGGCCACTATTGCTTCAACATCATCCGCGTCGATCACAAAGAGATCGGCCCCAGGTTCCGCGTCGGCTTCCGGGAGGCGTAATACTATGCCGTCATCGGAGGCCACCGCCTGCGCATCCATGCCTGTGTGCTCAGATATTCTCGCGCCTACAGCAAGCGCCCACGCAGCATTGACTCCCCTGCCATAAGGAGTGTGCAAGACGATTCTCCAGTCGCCGAGCTCGTCACGAAAGCGCTCCAGCACCAGTGTCTTTTCATCGGGCACAATCCCCGTGGCTTCCTCTTGCTCGCGTAAAAACTGTAGAAGATTCTGGCAGGCATATGCGTCGAGTCCGAGTTCTTCCAGTTCTACAAGATCGTCACTACGATCTTGTTCGCTGCCTGCTAAAGCGTGACGACGCCCCACAATCCTACGGCGAAACTCCCCCAGCGCTTTACCTAATTCCGCAGGACGTCCAGCTTGGTCTCCTGTCCAAAAAGGCAGCCTCCCGGTGTGGCCCGGCGCGGGAATCACCAGCACTTGGTCGCGCGTGATCTCTTCGATCCTCCAACTGGAAGCGCCCAGTGTAAACACGTCGCCCACCCGCGACTCGTACACCATCTCCTCGTCGAGTTCTCCTACTCGCCTGGGGGCAGAGTCGGCCCTCGTCGAGCCGGCGAGGAAGACGCCAAACATGCCGCGATCTGGGATAGTTCCGCCACTTGTGACCGCTACCCGCTGGGCTCCGGGACGCGCAGTCAACGTGCCTGTGATGCGATCAAAGACAATGCGTGGTTTCAGCTCCGCGAAGTCTGTCGACGGATACACGCCGCTTGCTAAATCGATGACTGCGTCGAACACCGCTCGTGATAAATCCCGATAGGGATACGCACGTACAACAGTGGCATACCATTCTTCTACGTCAAGGTCTTCCACGGATACCGCTGCTACGGTCTGCTGTAACAGCACATCAAGTGCATTCCTAGGGACCTTCAATTCCTCGATCGCGCCTTCACCCATGCGTCCCACAACCACCGCCGTTTGGATGAGGTCGGCACGGTGTTTCGGATAAAAAGCACCTTCAGAAATAGCGCCCACCATGTGACCAGCGCGCCCCACTCGTTGCAGCCCTGATGCAACTGAGGGCGGGGACTCCACCTGGACAACAAGTTCCACGGCGCCCATGTCGATGCCGAGTTCAAGAGAGCTAGTGGCTACCACGGCTTTGAGGCTGCCCTCTTTGAGCATTCTTTCGGTCAAGGCTCGCTCATCTTTGGAGACTGACCCGTGGTGTGCTCGCGCAATAATCATGGGTGCTAAGACCGCCACGTCACTGGCCTTCATGAGTTGCGCGGGTGTTCTGCGAAGTTGCGGGGAAAGCGATTCTGGGTCGTGTTCTTGCGCGTAAATCTCATTGAGCCGGCTGGTGAGCCGTTCCGCAGTCCTCCTGGAATTCACAAAGATTAGCGTGGAGCGATGCGTCATCACGTCGTGATAAACGCGTTCCTCAATAAACGGCCATATCGATCCCTGCGTAGGAAGGGCGGATTCTGACAAAAGTTCCGTCTCCGATAGCGCGGATCCGAGACTGCGGGGGTCGTCGTATACGGCTTCCCCGATGGCGGAACCGGACTGTGCCGTGGACACATCACTCATGTCTGGAATAGGTACTCTGACGGTAAGATCCCACTGCTTGTCGGCGGGTGGATCCACGATGTCTACGGGGCGGTCTCCCGCTAAAAAGTACGCTACTGCGTTGATCGGACGCACTGTTGCAGATAGGCCCACGCGCTGGATGGGTCGACCTGCCAGGCGTTCCAGTCGTTCTAACGTGAGAGAAAGGTGTGCTCCACGTTTTGTTCCGGCCACCGCATGGATCTCGTCCACGATGACAGTCTCAACGTTTTTCAAGATTGCCCCTGCTTTGGACGTCAGCATCAAATACGCAGACTCAGGGGTAGTAATCAGGATGTCTGGAGGTCTTCTCACCTGCCTGGCGCGTTCTGCCGCCGGGGTATCCCCAGAACGAACTGCCACACTAATGTCGGAATAGTCCAGCCCTAACCGGGCAGCTACATGGTTGATGCCGGTAAGTGGTGCACGAAGGTTGTTTTCTACGTCTACCCCCAATGCCTTCAGTGGCGATATATAGAGCACTTTGACGCCTTGGCCCGTGCCTTTGTCCGCTGAAGAGCCCTCATGGGGTGCGGGGAAAGCCACGGTTTGACCTCCTGCCGTGGTCAAACCGTTGATCGCCCACAAGAACGCAGCGAGTGTTTTGCCAGAACCAGTTGGAGCAACAATGAGGGTGTTTCCGCCGGCTGAAATCTTTTCCCACGCAGCTTTTTGTACAGGTGTCGGAGCCGCAAAGACCTCTGCAAACCACGTTGCTACCTGGGGGTTAAAACGTGACAGCACCGGAGCTTGTTCCTCAGAGTGCTCGCAGGAAGAGTCCTCATGGGCAGCAGCGCGAGGCGTCTGCGGTTGATGGGGCTGGGTTTGCTCGGGCTGCGGTTGCTCGTGGTGTTCATCCGACGACATGCCCTTATTTAACACCGTATGAACCATATGAGGAGACGACGGCGTCATTATGGTGCGGTTGTTCCTATTGTCCTTGTTGTTCCGCGGATGATTTTTCTTGAGCCCGTAGGCAAGAAGCAATGAAAAAACTCACAAAACCAATACGCTGGTGTTCTAGTAGTGCGAAACGCCCGCGCTCCACTAAACTTTAGAGTCATGACTGCTCACTTTGACGACGCGACCCTAACCAAGCGACTTGCCCAGGGAACGGGCGAAATACTCAAAGGGGTAAGAAACGTAGGTCTTTTGCGCGGACGTGAACTAGGCGACGCAGGAGACGATCTGGCACAAAACTGGATTGCGCGTGTGCTGGAACAGCACCGTCCCGATGATGGATTCCTTTCCGAAGAAGCTGCAGATAACCCAGAGCGCCTAGGCAAAGATCGCGTGTGGATCATCGATCCGCTCGATGGAACCAAAGAATTTGCTACGGGGCGTCAGGACTGGGCTGTGCACATCGCTTTGGTGGAAAACGGCATACCAACCCACGCTGCAGTTAACCTCCCCGACTTGGGAGTGGTGTTCCACACGTCTGAGGTTCGCGCGGTGCGCGGCCCCTACGCAAAGAAGATCGCAGTCTCGCACAACCGTCCTCCTGCTGTAGCCACCCACGTCGCTGAAAAACTAGGTTTCACCGCCGAGCCGCTCGGCTCTGCAGGTGCAAAAGCCATGCACGTGCTTCTTGGCGACTACGACGCCTACATTCATGCCGGTGGCCAGTACGAATGGGACTCTGCGGCCCCCGTTGGAGTCAGCCTTGCTGCAGGACTGCACTGCTCGCGTCTCGACGGCTCCCCCTTGACCTACAACAACAAGGACACCTACCTGCCGGATGTTCTCGTCTGCCGCCCCGAGCTTGCCGACGACATCCTCTCCATGGCAGCCGCCTTCCGCGAGGAAAACGGCTCGTACTAGTTTCTTTCGACTCCCACTCGGATTACTTTCGAGTGGGTTTTCTTGTGTCGTTTCCCAACTACCCCAGAGAAATAGTTAGGAAGCCACCACGAAAGTGGACTAGGATCAGGCATCATGATCTCCACACCTTACGAGGACCTCCTGCGCACAATTCTTTCTGAAGGATCTCACAAGGATGACCGCACTGGCACCGGAACCACGAGCCTTTTTGCACAGCAGATGCGCTTTGATCTGAGCGATTCTTTTCCGCTGATCACTACAAAAAAGGTTTATTGGAAAGGCGTTGTGGGCGAGCTCTTGTGGTTCCTGCAAGGCTCATCAAACGTCAAGTGGTTGCAAGACAATAACATCCACATTTGGGACGAATGGGCCTCCGAAGAAGGCGAGCTAGGCCCCGTGTATGGCGTGCAGTGGCGCAGCTGGCCTACGCCTCATGGCACCCATGTTGACCAGATCAGCGGCGCTTTAGACATGCTCAAACGCAATCCGGATTCCCGACGCAATATTGTCTCAGCGTGGAACGTCGCGGAGCTAGAGAATATGGCACTGCCTCCTTGCCATTTGTTGTTCCAGCTCTACGTCGCAGATGGGAAGCTCAGCTGCCAGCTATACCAGCGCAGTGCGGACATGTTCCTAGGCGTGCCCTTCAACATCGCCTCCTACTCAGCGCTCACGCATATGTTTGCGCAGCAAGCGGGCTTAGAGGTCGGTGAGTTCATCTGGACCGGAGGTGATTGCCATATCTACGACAATCACCGCGAACAAGTGGAGACCCAGCTCGCCCGTGAGCCTCGCCCCTACCCGCAGTTGGAGCTAGCAAAGGCCAAGGACCTCTTCTCCTACGACTTTGCGGACTTCCAGGTCATCGGCTATGACCCACATCCAGCAATTCGCGCTGAGGTTGCGGTCTAATGTTGCGGGCAATTTGGGCGCAGTCCTGCGACGGGGTCATCGGCAATGGAGTGGATATGCCCTGGCACCTGCCCGAGGATCTCGCTCATTTTAAAAAAACCACGCTTGGCTGCCCAGTCATCATGGGACGCAAAACATGGGAGTCGCTGCCGCCGGCCTTTCGCCCGCTGCCTGGGCGCAACAACTACGTACTTTCCCGCTCCGCAGCTGGTCAGTGGAGCACCGGTGCCTGCGTGGTGAACGAGCTACCCGACGTCACAGACGCGTGGGTCATGGGAGGCGGACAAATTTATGCGGCAACCCTACCAAAAGTGGATGAAGTAGTACGCACCATCGTGCGCATTGAGCTTCTCGACGTCCTCGGCGACTCCGCGGTTTCCGCCCCTGCGCTTGGCCCCGAGTTTGAGATCGTATCGGAAACTGAGTGGATGGCGTCGATAAGCGGAAAAGTGCACGAAGACTACCAAGCAGCAACTTCCCCGCAGCCGCTGCACTACAGATTCCAAAGGTTGCGACGCACTCCCTGAACCAGTCATGATGGTGGGATGAAAGAACACGTAACTATTTACGCGGCCGACTGGTGCCCCTTCTGCCAGCGGCTCATCGGTGCACTCAAGCGCACCAACACTCCGTTTACGCTTGTCGACGTGGAGACCGATGTCCAGGCCTCCGAATGGGTCAAATCCGTTAATAACGGCAACCGCATCGTCCCCACTGTCAAGTACTCGGACGGCACCACCGCGACCAATCCTCCAGCCTCCGATGTTCGCCGCAAGCTGGAAGAACTCACCGCTTAATCCGTCAGCTCACGGAGCAAGTAGGTATCCATAATCCACCCGTGCTCGGCGCGCAGCGTTCGCTTCAGATCAGCGACCTGCGCGCCGATCTCTTTGACGTATCCCTCCCGGATAATCTGCTGTGGCGTGCCTAGGAAAGCGCCCCACCACATGTAAGTGTGCTCGGTGGCAACGTCCATCCATGCCGACTTGCCGTCAAGCATGACCACACAATTCCGGCGATCTTTTTCCGACGTAGACGCAAGGTTGCGTCCTGTGGTGATATGAATAGCCTCGCCGATGCGGTTGAGCAGAATCCCATGCGCCGCAGTAAGAACCTGAACAGCGGTAATCCCGGGGATTACCTCAACAGAGCACTCAAGGTCCTCTAGCTTCTGCATATGCTCGATGATCCGCAACGTGGAGTCATAAAGTGAGGGATCTCCCCACACAAGAAACGCTACGGTCCCGTCCTCCGAAGATGCACCCCGGATCGCCTCTGCAAGGAGGTTCGCGCGCTCTTTATGCCAGCGAAGTACCTCTGCATCGTAATCCTTGGGGTCACGATCCCGCTCCGGATCAGTCACCGCCACAATCGGCGTTCCTGGCGCATGCGCATCCACAATCCCCTGGCGTAAAGCCAGCAGATCCGATTTGGTCTTCCCCTTATCAAGCGCGACCACCGCTTGAGCGCGACGAAGCCCCGAGATTGCCTGCAAGGTCAAAAACTCGGGGCTACCTGCGCCAATTCCTATAACAAGTATTGTGCGCACAGTTGTTTATTCGTCGTCTTCATCATCGTACAAAGCAGCGCGATCAACCTCGGTGAGAAGAGCGTTCACGTTGGCGTAATCGATGGAATGCTGCTGATGAAGGTAGCGATCGCACACTGCAGACAGCTGCTTTGCATCAAACTTATTAAGCGTTAAAATCCGACGGCTGGTTCCGTCCTCTGTGGTCTCATCGAGAGCAAGAACGGCAGTTCCTTTTTCCTCAACCACAGTCGCGGTAATGGCACGACGCTCAACATCGTGAAAAATAGGGTGCTTGTCAGTCATGACATTTTCCTCCACACTTTGAATCTCTCAACGAGCAACTGCTTCCAGCATAGAGGCCAAAGCACACTTGCGGGAAGCTTTTCACTTCCCAATACCAGCCAATTCTTAACTTCCTAGCAGTGTGCGGTATTCTTTTTGCCGAAGGCTCTTAGATCTCCACGATCTTCCCTCGATGCCTTTGCGCCCTAGTAGCTCAGTGGATAGAGCACGGCTCTCCTAAAGCCGGTGTCGGAGGTTCGATTCCTCTCTGGGGCACTTTGTCCTGAGTCGGAGCATAGTTGACACTATGGTTTGTTTTTAGGTGTACAGCCAGTATTCATGGTTTAGAAGGGTTCTAAACGGTGAGCGCTGGCTGTTTTCCATGTGTGTGGTGTTCTAGGGCTGCCGGCGCTGGGTAAATAGGTTTGGTTGGTACCGTCGGCTGGCGTCGATGATGGGCTCTACTTGGATGCCAGCCCATCCACGCACTCATCGATTCGTTCTTGATGCTTAGCTTCCAACTCCTCTGACTCGGTACACATTTCGTTGTAGTACCTCAGCGAAGCCACAATGAATAGGATCAACATGATTTCGAGATTCCCAAATGCAATAAGAGCTGCAAGTTGTGTCGCTACGTACTCGGCTGTTGAGATCAATAGTATGTAAACCTCCCGCCGCGTCAATTGCCTAATCGCCGGCTCTACGAGAACCTCTGCTGCCCGTATACGCAAAGCTTCGTCAGACTCGAACTTCTCTACAAGGTCCTCGATGAATTCTTCGTGCTCCTCAACAAAATCCTCGAGGTCCTCACCCGTCTTGAGTTCGTCAAGCTCAATGTCTGCAACATCAACAACCCAATCAATATCCTTGAATACGCCTAACTGCGATAATGCTTCTTCTTCACTGAGCAGCTTAGAGAACTTCATTTCCATGTATTCCGCAGCAAGACGTAGTGGCTCTGGCCATTGCGACTTGTTCGTTCGACCGAGAATGTCCTGAGCTGTGGTCTGCAATTCAAGGAAAGATTGAACATTGAATCCCGCCATCCCGATCCTTGCCATATCCAAGGCTGGTGACTTGTACGATTCCAGAACCTTTGTTACCAGCGGCTGGAAAGCGGCTGCGTCCCTTAGTGGAGAAGCGATCTTGCTCATCACGCTAGCCATAGATGGATTGTGCAGTGCCGCGTTATCAATGAGCTTTGCAGTTTTGGCCTGCAGTGCAGTCGATTCTCCCCATGGTGAGTCAATAGTGTTCATAACACCTGTGAGGCCAGGATAGTATGCTCCCGAGACTGTAGACAAAGCTCGTTCACACATGACTTCAGCAAACTTGACATGTGGTACATCTATGCCGGCCAAGAACCCCTTTGTGCATATTGACAAGCGAATTCATAGACGCAGGAGCTCCACGCCACAAATCAGGTTCCTTGAAAGCGGGGATAGAGACTGTGGTCTCTACTCCAGCCACGGAGTGCTACGCATTGTGTTCCACGGATGAATTGCCTGAGCGCACGCCCCAAACTTGTCGGCCAAGTCAGTGTTCACGGTTACTGCTAAATTCTTTACGCTTGGAGTCTCGGCAATACGCAATGCATAATCTTGAGAAATTGCATCAACCGTAGAAAATCGGATTGTTGGATTATCAGACAATTAATCTCCTTGTGTAGAGGGATAAAGTTGGCGTTTGTGCCACAATTGGTGATGCTTGTCCTGTTAAGCGAAACCTTTCAGTAATACCCGATCAAGTTTCCAATCAGGATATTTCTTGGGGTGGATCACCACTTCAGAAACATCTATGGTATTGCTCTCTTCCAACCAAATACGCTTCGTAGGGTCTTTCTCGTGGTTTACATACTTGTATGCAATGTCCGCTGTTTGCCCAGGTTTAAAATGGGTAGTTCCAACAATAAACTCGCCGAATCTAGGAATATAGAACCCGCCATCTCCGCCGCGAAACCCATCGGGCCGGTAAAAGACATTGCCGTTTCCCATTTCCCAAGCACCTCCGACCACTACAGGTCTTAATCGGTTGTTCTTTAAGACCGCACGATTCTCCGCCACGTGGATAAGTTCTAGAGGCGGTTTTCGTTTGTAGCTGACAAACCAGAAACAGGCCGCAACAATAAAACCTGATATCACGCCTGACACAACACCAATTAGTAGATTCTCAATCATCGCTTACTCCGTACCTCGATCTGCTGAAACCTGACAGACGTGACACCCTAACCCTCGTCTTCTGTATAGTTCGGGACACCATGGAACCTAAACGTGCTCGCCAAGTTCTTATCGAAACGAACCTGCTCAGAGACGAAGTCACCACCAGTTTCGTCTTGCCATGCAAAGTACACCACGTAATCGCCACTACCCATCGCAGCCACGTAGTTAAACACCATCGAGTTTCCACTTAAGAGTTTGGCCGTAGTAAACACGTCCTGAAACTTGGGTGAATCGGACTTGAGTTGAATATTGAACGCAGGACGATTTGATCTGTTGGTCAGGTAATACTCGTGACCGTCGCGATGTCGAATCTCCCACACAAAGCTGTTTGCTTCATCAACTTGCAGCTGGGGGATTTGCATCACTGCTTCATTGAGTTTCGAGTGAGTTTGAGCCAATTCTTCCTGCAAGCTGGCGATCTTGGGCTGCTGTTCTCCAAGGAGCTTCGTGGAGGCGTTGTGCTCTTTACGCAGCTCGACCAACTCTTGATGAGCCAACCAACGAATCTCCTCCAACCAGGGTGAGGACAATGTACATCAGACCTAAGTCCATAAATGTAGACTTTTCGATAGGAACAATTGAACTTGCGTGTCAGTGTAGCCCTTCACATTGACACAGAACTACAACAAATAAGAACACCTGTCCGAGAGATGTTTCTGGCTACGATTCCACTACTGAAGACGTGAAAGTACCAACAACAAGAATGTGCAACACGTAGGCATGCACTCTCATAGACTCGGGGTGTACCGACTGAGATTGTGAGAGCCGCCCTCAGACCGAATGATACGTAGGGTACTCGTTACCTGAAATTGAAGTCATGGGAGACTTTTCAGTTCCAACCGCGCGGTCGAGATGAGCTGGGAAACCGAGACTACGACCAGTATAAACATACAGGTAGGAGCTACTTTTCAATACTGGAAGGGAAATCGGGAGAAAACTTAAGGAAAACCCCTTCACCATTCGGGGGCTAGTTCAAGCGTTTTGTAGTTAGGAAGAAGCTGCTTTTGAGCGCTTTTGTCGTGGGATGTATATTCTCCCATGCGCCAACATCCCCATCTATGGATCTCCCAGCACAGACAGTTTCCCGGGGTACGGCCCTTCCGCTAACACACGAATTCCTAATGCTCAGGACGGAGCATGCTAAAACTTTTGACATGAAGAGTGACAGTATCTACAACCACGGAGGCGAACAACCGCCATCCATGCACCTCTACATTCCTAAGCAGAAAGCCTCCGTTTTCAAAGACCCAAGCTAATAAGCAAGGTAGCCAATGGCGGGATGGGGAAAAAATTTAATTCTGACGTCCTCGATGAGTTCTTAGCATATAACGCAGAATTGATCGAGCAGATCAGGGTTATCCAAGATATCCTTGAATACAGCCTTCGCCTTTATACGAGAAATTCGTGGTCACTTCAATAGAACCAGATTCAGACACTTACAACTTTATGGACCATCTCCACAACGAAATAAAGCAAATCCGTACAAAGTAAGCTAGAGCAAGAGGTAAGTTCGATGTCTTCATTTCTGATTAAATATCAGCGCCGTAGCGGCGTCCTTGACATCCAAGCCTTCGATTCTTTTGTTGAAGCTACAAAAATGCGTCTCAAACTCGATAAAGAGAACCACGATCCAGATCTTGAAATTGTGGCAGTACTCGGAGAGAGCGAAGAGCATGTGCGGAAATCTCATTCGCGCTACTTTTCCGCAGCCTAAATCGTTGTATTTATACGCCGCGTAAGCCTGGACTGAACTCCTCCTAGCCCAAAATCAGCCTCTACTAGTGGGATCCCCGTGAGCTGGTAAAGCTAGATTCGTAGCAATTGAAATCTTCTTGCTTAACAGGGGTGTCCCTAATAGCAGGACACAAGGCTATAAAATATGGAACGCTTCCGCGATGGAATACGACCAACGCAGAAGCGTTCCGCTCATCTACCCCAAACTTTAACGTCTAAAGAACAAAAAAATCGACCTAAAGAAATCAACCAGGCCAGGAAGAGCATTAGCAAGAGAAGACCAGCCATATACACCCTCCGGAGACACAACACATGCAGGTGTCCCACTCGGCGAACTGCTTACAGGATAGCCCGGCCCCTCCGGTACACTCCGATTGGACAAGTCATCTTCTGTAACAATGTGCCTATACGTAAACGTTACCGAATCTCCATGGCCAAGAATGAAATTCTTTTTCTTATCAGGGTTCGACCATTCCAACACAGGTCTAGGTGTAATAGTGAGCCCCTGGCCATTTTTTATCACTAGAGGATCTTCTACAAGGTAAGCCTCTTCTCTCTCCGGCATAAAAATACCAGAGCCGTTGTCGTAGTTATTGTTAGTGAACTTGACACGAGTCTCAACTAGATCATTCAAAGCTGGCTTTGCCCGCAAAAACGCGGGAACATTACGCTGTTCTTGCCCTTTAACTTGAATGGATTGGATTTCTGCAGAGAACCCTTCACACTTTTTATCCAACCACAGAGCCGAGAATGGTCTGGCAAGCATGTCCCCTGCACGTGGCATCTCCTCTTCGGCTAGTGCCGGCGTTGAAGTGGTAAATAAAGACACAGCCAGCGCCACACTAAGAAACTTTTTCCAACTTTTCACGCATACCCCTTAACTCATAGTAATTTCTTCCAAAAATACCATAAAACTTAACCTTAGCTTATGTAAAATTAAGATTGATTGTGTGTTTCTTTTTACGCATCCCAGCAGACAAAAATCCCACACCAGTTTGAGCAGGATTTTCGCGCTAAAAACCGAGGCAGATTCCTAGTGATGAAAAATAGCTTTAATCCTTCGCACTCCATTTGAAGAGTATCCGGCCGCTTCCCCTCTCCCTAAGCCTGCATTTCCATAGACAAACTCCTTATATCACGCCGCAAAGTCCCCTTTTGTCTATGGAAATGCAGGCTACGGCACCCCGCCTCCCCAAAAATTGTCGTTTTTTGAGAACGCTAGAAATCCCCACCTGGCGTTTTCACGCACAAACTCCCGCTAGCGTTCTCAAAAACGACGAATACAGACGCATACAACAGCCTCAGAGGAAAACTCTGCTGTTTTCCCCGCAATGTTCCGCTACGAGTTGTTCATCGTGGGTAACAAAAACAACACCTATCCCACTGCGGCACAAATCATGCAGCACCGCCATCACGCGTGCTGCGGATTCTGGGTCAAGCGCAGAGGTTATCTCGTCACATAGGAGCACTGCTGGCTGCGTGGCTAGGGCTCGGGCAATGGCAACTCGTTGTCGTTGCCCACCAGAAAGGCCCGAAGGCAAGCGATAAGCGAGTTCCCGCGATACGCCTACGCGTTCGAGCAGCTCTATCGCCTTTTGGGTGGCCTCTTGGCGGCCAATCATCCGTCGTTTTCCGATTCTCCCTAGCCACCGCTTCTCGGTTGTGGCATCGCGTACGGCACGAACAACCGCGTCGACAACTCGCATCTTTGGGTTAAGGGTGGATGCCGGATCTTGAGGGATTATTTGCAATTTTTTCGCATGCGATCGCGGCCACGGTGTGGAAGCCTCACGGTGTATGCCGCTGCATTCCACTGTCCCTCGTCCTTGAAGATTGCTTCCTACTAAGCACCTCAACAGCGTTGATTTTCCGCTGCCAGATGCCCCCATAATGGCAAGTATTCGGCCAGGAACAACGGTAAAAGATAGGTCTGAGAAAAGGGTCGTCCCTTCATCGGTTGCATAGCTCAAGTCCGAGGCCCGCAAACATGAGACTTCGTCTCCTAGCAACGCCATGTCTGTCGCCGATTCCCCGCGCAGAGTCTGCACCGGTTCACCAGCAGCACCCGCCGCTAGCACCACATCCCCAACAGCACCAACCCCCTTATCCCCAACATAAACATGCGCATCCAGCAGATCGTGGAAAACCCCAAGCCTATGCCCCGTGATAATGATGGCAACCCCAGAGTCGGCCACGCTGCGCAGGAGGGACGCGATGGTCTTGGCTGTCACGGGATCAAGGCCAGCAAAAGGCTCATCTAGTGCGATAACGCGGGGTTTCCTAGAAAGTGCTCGGGCTAAGGCCACTCGGCGTTGTTGTCCACCGGAAAGTTGGTGGAGGCGCTTTGCTGCAGTTTCAGCGGGTAGGCCCACGCTGCGCAGAAGCTCTGGGACATCCGCTGTAGGAGCTAGCTCAGTGAGCATCGCGTGGATCGTCATGAGAGGTGGGAGTTCGGCGCCTGGGTCTTGTCCTACAAAGGCGACTTCTTCGCGACGAAAGCGCGCACGTTCCGCAGCACTGAGTCCAGTGGGATCGACTCCACATACGGAAAGAGTCCCGGTTACCACAGATCCCGCTGGTGTCTCTCCAATCAGGGCAAGCAAGAGGGTGGTCTTCCCGCATCCACTAGGCCCAACGAGTGCCGTAATGCTGCCAGCCTGGGCGCATACTGAGGTGGCGGGAACAAGCTCGCTGGCCCCCAGAGTCACTGCTATATCTGCCCGAATAAGAGGGCCGTTTGATGGCGTTGTCATCGGGCCTCCTTCTGCCCTATCAAAGCCATGACCGCGATGGATACCACCGCCAGCATGACTGCCGGAGCAAGGACAGCAAAGGGATTGAGCGTGATTCCCCCGGCATTGTCGCGCACCATGGCTGACCAGGCGAACTCCCCCAAACGGGCTCCCACGCCAAGGAAGCTTGCCACAGCTAGTAGGTGCAATGCCTCCACCACTCTTAAGCCCCATACTGAACGCACTACTGCAGACATGTTGGGCAAAATGTCGCGCATAATCACGGAGATGTCAGAAGCCCCCGCATTCCGAGCAGCTTGAACATACCCCGAGTGTGCTACCGGGTATGCCGCAGCAGCGATGACCCGTGCAGCGTAGGGCGAACCAACAACCACCGCTACTACGACCAAAAGCCATAGGCCAGAATCCGGATACAGTACGGAGACAAGCAGAAGCACGATAACCGCTGGCACCAAGATCGTGGCGTCGGCGCTTGTCTCTACGATGAAGCCTAACTTTGGCCTTAAAACACCAAAGCAACCGACGATGGCCCCTACCACTGTGGTCAACGTTCCCGCGACCACAGCAGTGAGGATAAGCGCTTGTCCTCCATGCAGGACAGCACTGACTACGCTGCGCCCCAAATGGTCAGTTCCCAATAATGCGCTGTTTCCTGCTGTATCAAAGGGCAGTCCTGCCGCCGCAGTCGGCGCGGGCAGATGAAAAAGCTGGGCGACGAGCGGCCCGCATATGGCTGTAGCTAATACGAGCAATGCAAGTATTTTCCGTGTCATACATTCACTTTCGGGGTGCACACGACTTTGAGAATGTCCGCCATCGTCAGTAGGAGGAGGATCAGTGCGCCAGTCGTCGCCAGGACCGCCAGCAGCACGGAAACATCGCGCTGAGAAACGGCCGTGGCCACGAGTAACCCCACGCCAGGGTGGTTAAAGAGCGCTTCTACTGAGACTGTGCCGGCGATGAGAACACCGGCCGATGTTGCCATTGAGGTGGCAAAGCTAGGAAGCGCCAGCGGCAGCACATGTCGTCGTAACAGGCTCGTACCCGTGATTCCCGCGAGGACGGCGCTTTGGACAGGTCGTGTGGAGGTGGCGTCGATAAGCGCTGCGCGCAGCACTCTGGAATTCCACGCAACCTGAGGTATCACAAGCGCGAGCACGGGCAACACGTACATAGCCATTGAGCTGGGTAGGCCGCCGTCGATAATCGTGACGGCTGGCAGCACCCCTAGCCCCAGGGCGAACACCGCCACGAGAAAGACACCGATCACGAATTCCGGGAGCGCAATAATGCTTGTCGACGCCCACTCTAATCCCCGGGACAGCCCCGACCGAGGTGGCCGCTGAACCCACCAGATAGAGGTTACGATCGATAGGACCGCGGTAAGTACAAAGGCGATTCCCGTGGTGGTGATTGTTACTGGCAAGGCCGTGGCCAAGAGCTCGGAGATGGGCCTTCCGTGAACGGATACCCCAAAGTCACCGGTCAACGCTTTCCCTAGCCAGTGGAGAAATCGCGTCGCGGGAGGTCGATCTAACCCCAGGCTTTGTTCAAGACTAGCGATCGCCTCGGGGGTTCGGTTTGCGCCCAAGAGCGCGGCTGCTGCATTTCCTGGAAGTCGATCGATAGCCAAAAAGACAAGCCCTAAAACCACGAGCAGTGCACCCGCGCGAATAGCGAGCCGTGGGAAAAGCCAGATACAAGCACGGGAAACTGCTTTTGGCACGTTTTAGGCTTTCTTTACGGTCTCTAGGAGAACACGTCCATAGCCGGGAGCTTTGGGCAAGCCGGACAGGCCTTTGGCAGCAATGTCCACTCCATCTGATGCGCCCCAGACCAAGTAGCCGCCACGCTCGAACTCAATTTTTTGGAGTTTTTTGCTGAGCTGATCAATCTTTGCTTGGTCAGTAGACGCGAGCAGTTCAGCATAAGCAGCATCGAACTCGGCATCGTGGAAGTTGGACTCGTTTGATTTAGCTGCCCCGTTAAGTACTTTTCCGGCAAAGAAGAGCACAGAATCATTGGTTCCCCAGTAGCCGCAATACAGGTCCGCTTTGGTCCAGGTGCTGTCATAAAACTGGCCGGATTCCTGCTCCACCACTTTAATGCGCACTCCGATCTCCCCCAGCTGCTCGGCGATAACCTTCATCGCTTCGACCTGGCCGGGAGCTTCTGGGGTGACAAAAAGATCGTAGGTCTTGGAGGTATCAAAACCGGCTTGAGTCAGCAATGTCTTTGCTTTTTCCACATCACGGTGGCGCACCAATGATGAATCGATATTGGGGTCACCGGTGCCCAGGATGTCATGAGCAACGCTGCCGTATCCTGACAACGCCCGCTGCACTACCTGCTCACGATCAACGCCTAGGCGCAGGGCCTCGCGGACTTTCGGATCGGCAAAAGGCCCATCGGAAGTGCGCATGATCAAAGGAATCACGGAGTCGTGAGAACGCTTAACGATCTGAACGTTGTCATTGTTTTCTGCAGACCGCGCTGCAATGGGGCCTACGGCCTGTGCAAGATCAATCTGTCCGGCGAGCAGTGCGTTTGTCATGGCCGTGGTGTCTTCAAAGGGAACAACGTGGATCTCTTCAAAGCCTGCTACCGTGCCGTGATAGTCATCGAATCGCTTCAGCTTTGCTGATCCATTATCCCAGCTCATCAGCTGGAAGGGGCCTGATCCCACTGGCTTCTCCGGCGAAGATCCTTCCTTCATTACAAAAGTCATCAGGCGTGCGAGCATCGGCAGCTGGCTGTTGGGGGTCGCCGTCTTCATGCGCACGGCGCGTTCGCCAGAAGCGACGATGGACTCGGGTTCTACGGGGAGTCTAAAACCATTGGCTTCATCGGAAAGCATCTTGGTCAGCGACCACACTACGTCTTTGGGCGTGACTGCTGAACCATCGTGGAACTTTGCGCCAGCGGCGATGGTGAACTCCCATTCCATGGGATTAAGCTGCTTCCACTGTTCCATGAGGCGTGGGGCAACAATCTTGTCTGCGCCGGGAACCGTCAGAGCCTCCCAGATGAGAGAGCAGATAAGCATGTCGGAATCATTGGGCAGCAGCTTATAGGGGTCGCGCTGGGCACTTGCGGCCTTGCCCAGTGCACCAACTTTAAGAACCTTTCCCGAGGTCTCCGAGGTTTTTCCAGACGAACCACTGCTTGAAGTGTTGCCCGAGGTGCAGCTCGCCACGGTAAAGGCTCCGAGGCCGAGCGCCGCGATGCTGGTTAAAAACTGGCGACGAGAAAGGTTGCTCATTTTCCACCCTGATTGTTTCGGAATTACAACAAGTATTTTTGATTTGACTTAAAGAACCGCAGGCCATCTTCCCACGCTCTGAATAATCTGGCAAGGCTGTCCTAAATGTAACCCACTCCACCAGCGAAATTGGAAATAAATATCATTTAAGTCTTTACGCATGACTCCAAAAAGGTTAGCCTCACCTCCATGCAAAAAATCTTTATAGATCATGCGCTCTCACACCGATTAATTAAATCTGCCGACGAGCTCGCCGCGCTCTCGTCCATTAACGATCCTGAATCTGCCGCAGCTATCGATACGCTTCTCGACCATGAACTCGCCGATCTGCGCGACGTCATCTGCCTCGATCCACGTCAGCACGCCGCTCTTATCTCAGGACTCCCCTTCCCCGCAGTCAACGGACCTACCCCAGCTTCATGGAAAGAATGCCGCGGCGAAGTTCGAACGTGGCGGTTCATGCTTGCCATAGTGGCATCCGCGGTGGGACGTCCCTTCGGTTGGCTAGGCCAGCAAGAGGGCCGGCTCATTACAGATCTCGTGCCTACCAGAGGCCAAGAAGCACAACAGGTGGGTGCCAGCAGCAGCACCCCGCTCACCTTGCATACCGAGGATGCTTTTCATCCTCGGCGTTCCACTCACTTTGCACTGTTTGGACTCCGCAACCCCAAAAAAGTAGGGACGACTCTAGCTCCTTGTGATCAAGCCTGGAAACGCTTAGATTCGGA
This sequence comes from Corynebacterium ulcerans, assembly GCF_900187135.1. Lineage (NCBI taxonomy): Bacteria > Bacillati > Actinomycetota > Actinomycetes > Mycobacteriales > Corynebacteriaceae > Corynebacterium > Corynebacterium ulcerans. Next base: position 2,198,923 of record NZ_LT906443.1, on the reverse strand, counting down.
TTCCCGCAAAATCCTTATGACTCCCGGCGCGGTCATCCTGCCCGATGACTCCTACTCTGACTTTGACAACTCCGCCCCAGACTCCATGACTGCTGTATGGGAACGCGACCATGGTCTCGGTTTGCGCTTTGATCCCGCTTACACTGATCGTTCAACCGGGTCACGGCGCTGGTGGCAAGCCTATGAAAAACTCGCCGCAGCACTCGATTCCGTGACATATTCAGTACCTATTGCACCAGGGCAGCTAGTAATCATCAACAATGACACCTGCGTACACGGCAGAGTCCCTTTCACGGCAGACTATAACGGGACCGACCGTTGGATGCTCCGCATTAATATGATGGAGCACAATACCCAGCGTTTAACCACTGAATCAGCGGAACCCGGTTACGGACAGCGCATCCGTTGCATCGATGGGCAGGTCCTATGACCAGCACACTCCGTATACTCCGCAGTACAGATCTCTCCCACGTTGTAGTCAAGCCCCAATCAGTTCTCAACGCCGTACGTACTGCACTTACAGAACTGGGGCGCGGGAGTGCCGAATGTCCCGAGAAAATCACAGTCAAGGTTCTCACTAGCGTGAGCTACTCGATGCTGGGCCGCAGCTCGGCGCTATCTACCGTGGGCTTTAAGACTTCTTTCACACATTGGAAACCACGCAACGCCGACGGGCCCCGCGAAAAATCCTACGCAACCACGCTCACGCTTTACGACGACACCACCGGCACCCCCATTGCCATGATGGATGGTGCCCCCATCGGTGCGTTAAGAACCCCCGCCGTATCTGCACTTTTGGCACGAGCCGCCGGATGCAACCCTACATCGGCACTGATAATTGGTTCAGGGGTCCAAGGACAACAGGCCTCCCCCTTCCTACTCACAGAATTTCCCACTTTGTCCCGGCTCATAATCTCAGGACATCACCCGGATAGTGTGGAAAGAGCAAAGGACCTTGCGCTTACAGCAGCAGCGTCACTAGGAAGGGAGATCACCGTTGATCTGGTCGATGACCCTGCGCCAGTAGCACGCAAATGTGATCTTGTTATTGGGGCAGCCGGGCCCGATACTCCCGCGGTGGTTACCGCCCAGGACCTCCAAGAAGATGCCACCGTCGTGGTGGTGGGTTATGGCATCGATGCCAGCGTCTGCCATCAAGCGGAGCGGATTATCACCACAAGCGAGCAGCAGATGCATCTCACCGGAACAGACTTTGTAGATGAGCAAGGTGTCATGCCTGAAATAACTGCCGAGCTTCCCACGCTTTTAGCTGACCAGAGCCCATTGGGGGCGTCGTCAGGCATTACTTTCTGCTACAACAGCGGCCTTGTCCTTACAGACATCGCAGTGGGTTCTGTTTTTGCAGCCGCAGCCATAGAACAAAACCTTGGGGTGGAGGTGGACCTGTGGTAGCCGCTCCCATTTGCCGCATGCCGATCCCCGCATGGCAGGAAGAATTAGCGCATTCACCGACCTTGGAAAGCATCGCGCATGTCGCCCGTGGGCCTTTCCATGTTCTGTACCCGCGCACTTTCACAGACACAGTAAAACGTTGGTTCGACACCGCTGCAGATACCGGAATCGCTTTTGGTCTGCGCTTTGGCAAAAAATCCAACAAATCTGGATGCTTTGCACGGCGCCTCGCCGATATGTGTGCTCAGGGATACGACGCCGGAATCGATGTTGCCAGCACCGACGAACTCCACGCTGCTCTCTGCGCAGGAGTGCCCGGGGAGCAACTCGTGGTTACCGGCCCAACGCCAACCGCTGACCTTATCCGGCTTGCTACCTACCACGGTTCTCTTCTCACGGTCTCTAGGCCCGAGGACCTTGACGCGATAGCCAGGGTCATGCACGATACACAGCCAATAAAAAAGCTCAGGATCATGCTCCGTCTTAGTTCTCGCGGACCACGCACGCGCTTTGGCATGAGCACCGAAGAAAGTTACGCCCTAGCGCAGTCGTTAGAGTCTGGTCGTTACCGAGGTCTTCCTGTGAGCATCATGGGCGTGAGTTTTCATTGCAATGGATACGACGTAGACGAACGTATTCAGATGTCTCATACGGCAATAGACACCGTGCTTAAACTGAGAGAATGGTCTCCGGCTTCCGTGGTATCTATCGGCGGTGGATTCCCAACATCGAGTGTCTCCCCGCAACTGTGGGATGCCGTGACCACGCAGCTTATGCCTTCCATGTTTGTCACCGGAAAAATTCCTGGTGACCAATATCCATTTGCCTCCAACTGCGCAGGCACAGAGGCGCTACAACATATCCTCACGCGAGGAAAGACAAGCGTTAAAGACAGGATTATTGCCCACGGAATCACGCTACTGGCCGAGCCAGGAAGAAGCGTGTGCCAGACAGCAGGAGCAAGCTACTTTCCAGTGCTCTCCTGCCATAGGCTTCCCAACACAGAGGGCAACGTAACCGTTGTAGAGGGCACCAGCCTTAGCCTGTCTGAGCAGTGGTTTGACTCCGAGTACTACCCAGATCCCTATCTCATCCGTGCAGGAACAATCCTTGTCCAAGGTGAACCCACGAACTCCGCTGTGGCGGGATCTACATGTTTGGACGGCGATTACCTAAGCCGAAGATTTATCCGCTTCCCTGATCGTCCCCGCCCCGGCGACATTCTGGTCTACCCCGATACGGCGGGCTATCAAATGGATTCCAACGAATCCGCGTTTCACGGCAAAGAGCCTCCCAAAAAATTTGTCTTTTCCGCTACCCCACGCCATCACTTCACGGAGGATTTTTCATGACCAACACCGTTGTTACCCGCGTCTCCCAGCTCATTGGCAACACCCCGCTATTCGAGCTCGTCGCTACGCCTTCTGGAAGCCGAGTCTTGCTCAAACTCGAACAATTTAATCCCTCCGGAAGCGCAAAAATTCGCATGGCAGAATCCATGATCAACGCCGCAGAAGCAGAGGGCAGGCTCCAGGCTGGCGGCACGATTGTCGAGTCCACCTCAGGAAACACAGGGCAAGGCCTGGCGATTCTTGCGGTTGAGCGCGGCTATAAATTTGTGGCTGTGGTGGATAATCACTCCTGTAAAGACAAACTCAATGCCATGAGTGCAATGGACACTCACCTCGAATATGTTGCGGCAGAAGGCGATGATGCCCTTGCGACCTCGGCACGCGAAGACTACGCCGAAGAGCTTGGCCAACAACCCGGATGGGTTTTTATGAAGCAACACGACAACGAGGCCAACTCCAAGGGCTACTACCCCGCCGCAGATGAGATCATAGAAACGCTCGGGCACTGTCCGTCTCATCTGATCAGCGCGGTGGGCACAGGAGGGAGCCTGTTCGGGGTGACAGAACGACTTAATGAGCTGGGCTATCGGCCACACACTATCGGGGTAGAACCTGAAGGGTCTATCGCTTTTGGCGGGCCGGCGCATGATTATCGGCAATCGGGTACTGGCACTCCTGAGGGAGCCGTTATCGGCACCGCGGTGCGCTACGATCTCCTCGATATGGGAGCAAAGGTTTCTGATATCGCTGCTTTCGCAGCTTGTCGGACGATAGCAAGGCACACCGGCCTGCTCCTCGGGGGTTCCGCCGGCGGAGCCGTTGTTGCCGCATTAGAGTTGCTTCCTACGCTACCGGCTGGGTCCACGTCAGTAACCATGGTCTGCGATGGCGGCGAAAAATACTTGGATACTGTCTTTAACGACTCGTGGATGCGCTCTCATAACCTGCTTGATTCCGACCTTGAGGAACAAATCTGGAAGCATATAACGGCATTGCGTGAGGGAGAATCCCCTGCCCCGCTAAAACTCACCCGAGTCTCTTGGTCAAAGGAAAAAACGTGCGTCTAGCTAGCTCTGGTTCACAGGATCCCGGCTCTTTACAGAGGCAACTTCTACGGCTTTCCCTCCCCCTAGCTGGGACCCAGCTAGCCAACATTGCGTTATCCACCACGGACACCATCGTGATGGGATATCTCAGCGTTGCGGCACTGGCAGGCGGCGGTCTGGCTGTGATCTGGTTTAACCAAATTCGCACGATGGCGGTCGGCCTTCTCACTCCCCTGGGCAACCGTATTGCGCAAGTCCATGCGCGCTACGAGCATAATCCCAGCACTGAGCGGCAACAAGAGATTCGCAATCTCACGCGCACTGGCCTGTTCTTAGCAACAGCGAGCGGGATTATTGGTGCAATCCTTCTCGTCCTGATTAGTTACGCACTGCCATTCTTCGGCCAGCCGTCAGCGGTTACTGACGCCGCTATCCCCATGATGTGGGCGCTAGCCCCTGGTCTTATTCCGTGCCTCTGGTTTCAAGTGTCACGGCAGTTTTGCGTAGGACTAGGCAAACCGCAATCTCTCTTGGGGATCACCCTCGCCATGGTCGTTGTCAACGCTTTGCTGAACTTTGCTTTCGCCTTTGGCTACGGTCCGTTTCCCGAGCTTGGATTGGTAGGAATCGGCCTATCCACCACGCTCGTTCACTGCACATCTGCAGCCGCTTATTTCGTCTTAATCAACAGAAATCCCGAAATTAACTCGTTCCATGCCATCGACTTTTGGCGTCGCGACGCAACCTCATTCCGCTCCCAGCTCCTACCGCAGCTACGCACTCAGCTGCGTTTAGGGGCTCCGGTCTCAGCCACCTACGGCGCAGAAGCCGGCATGTTTTCGGTCTTAGCCCTCATCATGGGGTCTTTCGGCGCGGATGCTCTTGCGGCCCACAATGTGGTGTACCAAGTTACGTTCATCGTTTTCCAAATCGGAATCGGTTTTTCCCACGGCAGCTCAATATTGGTCAGCCGTGCATTCGGGCTTCACGACGTCCACCTCTCCCGACGTATCGGCCTGCAAGCGCTAGCCACCATGATGGGGGTCGTATCCATATCCGCGATTTTTTTCCTTTTCACACCCGAATTTGTACTTCGCCCTTTCATGCGCGATGCCACCCCCGAAGCGCTGGCTCTCGCGGTGTCTTTGCTCATGATCGGCACGCTTATGGAATTTGTAGACACTGGCCAAAACGTAGCAATCGGGGCGTTACGCGGCATCAATGACACCTCAACAGGCCTTAAAGCTTCCCTCGTAGGCTATTGGGTTGTAGGGCTTCCCGCTGCCCTAGCGTTTGCCTACGGTTTTCATCTCGGCCCCCATGGAATCTGGTGGGGCTTAGTCGCCGGACTAGCAACGTCGGCATTCCTTTTATGGACTACCTTCCTACGAAAAACCCAGGCTTTAGAAGAAACGTAGACCCGCTACCTGTGGGTACGCATACAGCAAAGATTGGTAGCTGTCCTGTGATTCAGGAACAGCTACCAATCTTCTTTTCTCTACGTATATGCCTCAAAAATTCATTTAAGACGCCAACACACTTCAGCTAAAAAATTTTAAAAATTTAGCATTTCCGCTGGTATAGACCCTATATTTCTTCTCTCTTCGAACAATCCATCGCATGCTACACATCCAATGTCATAGGGGCTTCATATTTTCTATATCAGACAAGCACCGCGGTCCAGACTCTCGTGGAAACCGCGACCTATATTTTCTGCGGATGCTGCACTCGCGGTGTTTGTCGCCCATAACAATCACTGACTATTCCCTCATAGTCCATGTTCAAAGGAGCATCGATGTCTGCACCTATCCCTCAGCCAACCGATAACTCATACGCTCAACAACCTCCTGCCAAAAAGAAAGGTGGGTGCCTTAAGTGGGGCGCCATCGTTGGCGGCGGTCTCCTCGTCCTTGGGATTGTGTCTCCCCTGGGCAGTGGCGGTGACACCAACACGTCTGCGGAATCCCCAACCACCCAACAGCAAGCTATAAATAGCACTGTTGCAACACCACAGCACAACGACGTTGCTACTACGCCTCAGAAAACCACTGCTGATGCTACCCCCGATGTTCCGCGTGAGTTCAAAAATGCATTGCGCAGCGCCGAACAGTATTCAAAGGTCATGCACATGTCTAAGGCTGGTATTTACAACCAGCTAACATCCGAGTACGGGGAGAAGTTCAGTCCCGAAGCTGCACAATATGCGATTGATACGATCAAAGCCGACTGGAACAAAAACGCATTGGAAACAGCAAAGAAATACCAAGACACTATGGCAATGTCTTCTGATGCAATTTATGACCAGTTAATCTCTGAATACGGAGAAAAATTCACCCCTGAGCAGGCACGTTATGCTGTAGATAACCTTCCGCAGTAACATTGTTACTTGAGATAGTAGCCCGGTATCGAGCCACCTTGCCCTGCCAATAAGGTTTTTGAGCAAGGTGGCTCTACCATTTATTCCATGTTGTATGCTTCTTCCGCTTTTTCTGCGGAGATTACTCTGGCGGCCGAGGCAAGCCAGACCGATGCCCTTGTGTCCTTTGCGTGGATCATGACGGCCGCGCTCGTAGCCCCTCTACTTTCTTACGCCACGGGAAAACGTATCCCCGCTGTCGTATTGCTCATTGCTTTCGGATGTCTCATCGGCCCCCACGTGCTGGGCCTGGCGTCGGAAGCCGGAGGCGTTGGATTAATCAAAGAAATCGGCCTAGGCATGCTTTTTCTTCTTGCTGGCTATGAGATTGATCCGGAAACTCTCCGCGGAAAAGAAGGACGTTCCGGCCTTTCCACATGGATCATATGTGCGGTGTTGAGCTTCCTCGGAGCTTTTGCCATCTTGGGCTTTGATAACTCCTCCACAGCGATCGTGCTTGCTATCGCTGTTACATCCACGGCAATTGGAACGTTGCTGCCGATTATGAAGCAACAAAACCTACTCAATACCTCCGTGGGATCATCTCTCATGATTCATGGCGCAATCGGAGAGATCGCCCCTATTTTGGCCATGGCTTTATTGCTGTCGGCTCGCTCAACATGGACGACAGCTGCTGTCCTGTTCGCGTTCTTCCTCATCGCTATTGTGGTGGCCATTGTCCCCAAGACCGTGAAATTGTTCCTCCCCTGGATGGGACGTGCGATGGTCGATGGAGCTGGGTCAACAAACCAGACAGTCCTGCGACTCATCTTGTTAATGCTCGCCATTTTGATGGCTGTCGCAGCAGTCTTTGAATTAGATGTGGTCCTTGGAGCTTTCGCTGCAGGTTTTATCCTGCGACAAATGGTTCCGCAAAAGTACCGGGTAGCGCTGGAACAACGTCTAGATATTGTCGGTTATAGCCTGCTCATACCAGTATTCTTCATTTGCTCGGGCATGGCCATTGACCCCGCAGCGGTAGCAGAAAAACCCTGGTTCCTCATCATTCTTATCCCGCTGATTTACATCACGCGTGGCCTCCCAGTCTTCTTACGAGAGATGTTCTTTAATACCGGTTCGGGGCTTAAAGATTGGAAAGAAAAATTACAGCTGAGCCTGTTTGCAGCAACTGCCCTACCGATCATCGTGGCAGTTACAGAAGTCGCCACAGCTTCCCACATATTGAGCCATGAGAATGCGTCCATCATGGTAGCTGCAGGGTCTATCACTGTTCTTCTCTTCCCCTTGCTCGCTAGTCATCTCAAACCAGCGAAAGCTTATACGGAGTCACTGCAGCAGACTCAGGACGCCTCGCACTCCTAGACAAGGCTGCTTCCGTAGATGATAGGGAACAGAATTTTGATGTGTTCTCCCCCTCGTTCTTTACGACCAGAGGTGTTACTGTAGTTAAAACTATTGCCTGTAGCATCAAAATTCACCTCATGAGGTTTAAACACACCCAAAAACCTCATTTGTGTCATGTATCTGAGTTTTGCTGCCACCTGCATATCTCTGATCAACCCAGCACTTTTACGCTGTTTGAAAGACAGGAAAGTCATTAAGCATGCCCAACTTTGATACTCCGATGTCCCGGCGTGGATTCCTCAAGGCATCTGCCGCCTTTGTCGGTGGTGCTGCCGCACTGGCAGTGACGCCTGCTGCATCTGCCGCACCTGGACCGATCCTGGGAACTGTCATCGATTTTGCCGCCGGGGTTCCCCGAGCACACGATGTCAAAGCAGCAGGCCACATTGGAGCCGTCCGATATGTTTCCCAACGCCGCCCTGGCACTGAAGGTTGGATGCTAGGCAAACCAGTCACGCTCGCAGAGACCACAACAAATGCTGCTCTAGGACTCGCCACTGCGTCTGTTTACCAGTTTGGCAAGGATGCTACCGCAGACTGGAAGCAGGGTGCCGCCGGTGCGGTAGTCCATGCGCCACAAGCCATTGCCCTCCACATCGCTGCAGGCGGTCCTAAAGGTCGCCCGATCTACGTGGCCATTGATGACAATCCAACGCGCGCCCAATACGACCACCAGATCCGCCCATATTTGCAGGCTTTTGGCTCGGCACTCAATGCCGCTGGTTATAGTCTTGGCATCTACGGCAACTACAACGTGATCGACTGGGCTATTGCTGATCGTCTTGGTTCTTTCTTCTGGCAACATGATTGGGGTTCCAACGGCCGAATCCACCCACGCACCACGATCCACCAGAAAGCTGGATACGCAAGCAAAATCTCCGGCATCGGCGTGGATATCAACAACGTGTATGCCTCGGATTGGGGCCAATGGCTCCCCGGCGCAGCTCCGACAGCACCACCGTTTATTCCCGGAAACCCTGCTCCTGTAATTCCGGGTCTCCCTGATCTCCAGCAGCTCTCGTCCCAGCTTCCTGTCAATATTCCTGCACCACAGCAGGCACAGATTAACGCTGCACTTGACTTGCTCAAGATGATTAACCTGCGCTAGCGCAAACATAAAGCGGCGGCCTAGTATACAAAGGTCGCCGCTTAGTTATTTCCTCAAGATCTGATGCTGAACTAGATCAGTCAAGTCTTTTTGCGTTCCCACCACAGCTGCAGCCACAACGAAATCGGATCCAAAAGACACCGACGAGTGTAGAACTCCATCATTTGACCAGCCAAGTTTGGTTCCCTCCACCCCAGGCAGCGTGTACGTACCAAAATCTTGTACAGTGCCATCGCTTGCTTTACTCGCAACCGAGCGCATGGCGGTAAGAACCTTAGACTCGGGATTTTCCCGCAGCAGCTGCACAATAAAATGAACCACATCATACGTTGACGTATACGAATAGCCCCAGCGGCCAACAGTTTTTGTAGCCTCTAAGTTATATTTCCTGGCTGTCGCGTCTATGCAATCCGGGTAGGCGTCGAAAAGCTCGTCTGCTATATCGTCGTCCGATTTTTGGATCATCCGAACGGCTTTTGCTTGTTCTTTACGAGTTCCATGCTCAAAAACGTAGTCCGCGATATACAGCTTGCTCAGACTCAGAGCTGGCCGTGCAGTTCGTTCTGCTGCGGTACCACGGTGCTCTCCCGTGCGTATATTCACATATGTAACTTGGTCGCGCAGCCAATCCACACCAGGCGATTGCAATGGCTCTGCGGTATCAAACACGAGTGGGGCGCTGGGAATATCTGCTGCCGAGGCCTTAGGTTGCCCTAGAGTGGCAAGGGCAGAATCACCAGAAGGCCCCTCCCCCGATACAAAGGGAAGGGCCATAAGAGCGGCCGCGGAAACAACCAGTGGCACACACTTCCACCGCGGTAGATACGGCGCGCAATATTCTGTCGCACCCGAACCACTATCCATGCGGACAATAATAGTGTCCGACGCTGATCGCTCAACGCCGGACACCACCAGATACCCCGAACACCGCGGCAAGCTCCGGTGATGACTCACCGCGGAGGTCTGTGAACGGAAATCCGTTAGGTTACGGGGATGCGACTAGGTTCGGGACTAGTGATCCACTGGAGCTTCGACGCCAACACCGGTGAGGGAACGAACTTCCATCTCAGCCTGCAGGTCATCAAAGTTATCGGGCTTGCCCACCAAGGTTCCGATGTAACCGGCCAGGAAGGCCAGCGGGATGGAGACGATGCCGGGGCTGGTCAGCGGGAACCAAGCAAAGTCGACGCTTGGGATCATCGATGTAGGCGACCCCGATACTGCTGGGGAGAAGATAATCAGCAGCAGTGCCGCACCGAGTCCGGTGTAGATCGAGGCAACAGCACCTGTGGTGTTGAACTTCTTCCAGTACAGCGAGTACAGAATCGTCGGCAGGTTTGCAGAAGCAGCGATAGCAAAGGCAAGGGAGACCAGGAAGGCCACGTTTTGCTGCATTGCCAGGATACCCAGGGCGATAGCCGCGACACCGATCACAATAACGGTGATCCGGGAGACACGCACCTGCTCTTCCTCGGTAGATTGTCCATCACGGAGCACTGCGTCGTAGATATCATGAGCCACTGATGCAGAAGCGGTAATAGCGAGGCCAGCCACCACAGCGAGAACCGTAGCAAAGGCGACGGCAGAGATCAGAGCCATGAAGACAGGACCGGCAAGTTCCAGAGCAAGGAGTGGAGCTGCAGCATTAGCAGTACCCGGTGCAGACATGATGCGGTCTGGGCCAACGAGAGCGGCAGCGCCGAATCCGAGAACCAGGGTCATCAGGTAGAAAGCACCAATCAAGACGATTGCCCAGGTGACTGAACGACGTGCTTCCGTTGCGGTAGGCACTGTGTAGAAGCGCATCAGGACGTGTGGCAGACCAGCTGTTCCCAGCACCAGTGCAATACCTAGTGAGAGGAAATCAAGCTTAGACGTTGCCGTAGCGCCATACTTTAGGCCTGGCTCCAAAATCTGGGAGGCATCGTAGCCCTTCTTTGCCAAGTACTCGGAAGCTCCATGCGTGGAAACAGCCTGATCAAGAAGGGTTGAGAGACCGCCTTTTACCATCACAAAAACCAGAACTGTCATGATGGTCACGCCACCAACGAGAAGCACTGCCTTGATCATCTGAACATAGGTTGTGCCCTTCATACCGCCGATCAGAACATAGACGATCATGATAACGCCCACAACAGCAACGACGATCGACTGAGCTGCCCTACTGTGCAGATCAAGAAGCACGGAGACCAGCGCACCGGCACCCGCCATCTGAGCGATCAGATAGAACAGCGAAACAAACAAAGTACCAAAGGCCGCAGCCACACGGACTGGCTTCTGCTTAAGGCGGAAAGACAGAACATCGGCCATGGTGAAGCGCCCGACGTTACGCAGTGGCTCTGCGACGAGGAGCAAAGCAACAAGCCATGCGACGAAGAAGCCAATGGAATAGAGGAATCCGTCATAACCGCTGAGGGCGATGGCTCCAACGATGCCTAGGAAGGAGGCAGCCGAAAGGTAATCGCCTGCGATAGCCAAACCATTCTGTTTTCCAGAGAAGGTTCCGCCACCGGTGTAGAAGTCGGAGGCTTCTTTGGTGGATTTACCTGCACGCAAAACAACGGCCATCGTAATCACGATGAAAGCGACGAAGACGATAATGTTAAGGACTGGGTTTCCTGCAGACGATTCCGCTGCCAGATAAGAGGTAGTCATGTTTAGCCCTCCATTTCTTCACGAATCGCACGTGCACGCGGCTCGATGTTCTTGTTTGCGTACTTGATGTAGACCCACGTGATCACAAAAGTGGTCAGGAACTGCGTCATTCCTAGGATCACGCCTAGGTTGATCGAGCCAACCACTTTTGTCCCCATAAAATCTGGAGCATAGGTCGCTGCGATAACGAATACGAGGTACCAGACGAAGAACGCAATGCTCATCGGGAAGGTGAAGGAACGGTATGTTCGCTTCAGCTCCTTGAACTGGGGGCTCACTTGCATGGCACGAAACTCTGCAGCAGTCGGCTGCCGTACGCCATGCGCCTCAGTTGGTGCACTCATCTCGAATGCTCCTTTCCTCTGAAGTGTTCGGGGGTTTCAGATGTTGAGAGTCCAACCCGTGAGAGCCGGGTCACAAACTCAATGGATAAAAGTTACCTAAGTCACAAGATATTTGGATAGTAAATTTCCCAAACCGGCCTCGCCGCAGCACACCAACCACCCCCTACAACGTTCTTTTACTGCATAAATAAGAACGCAACCCCACCCCCAAATTTTCCACAATCAGGCTTTTGCAAATTTTGTTAATCCCGTATCCACAAGTTTTCGCGGTTTTACCCTCTGCTTTTGCCTTCCGTATTGAGGTCCTACTCACCAAGTTTCATCGCTACATTTTGACTACAAAAAGGTGGGCCCACTATAAGGACCCACCTTTTATCCGTAGTAATCAATAACAATCTCAGGGGTTATCGCCCCTTAAACTGCGGCACTCGCTTTTCCGACCGCGCTTGCCGCGCCTCCCTCATATCCTCACTGGACCAGCACCGAGAAAATAACACTTGCGATTGCTCATCTAACCCATAATCAGTCTCACCATAGTTAAGCGCCCCCTTGAGCTGACGCACGGCAAGAGGCGCCAAACCCGCCATCTCATGTGCAAAAGCAACCGCTGCAGCATGATCACCCCGAATTACGGCAAAGCCACTAGCCAGGGCTGCATCCGCGGTCAAGGTGGCACCGGCAAGGAGTAGGTTCCTAGCAAAGGCACCTCCGCAGAGCTTTTGAGCACGTCCTATCGTCCACCCGTCAAGCGCAAAGCCCAAAGACACGGCTGGAATTTTAAACCAGGCCGATTCCCCAACAACACGGAGGTCACACGCCAATGCAAGCTGCATTCCGGCCCCCACCGCAGGCCCCTGCACGTTGGCGATTACCGGCACCTCCGCCTGAATAATCGAATGCAGCATAGCAAAGAGCGCATCATGAAAATCGGAGCCGTACACTGCACCATCCGAGCCTTGCTCCTCCACAGAAGAACCAAGATCTGCACCTGCACAAAAGGCCCGACCCACCCCACTAATCACGACCGCACGCACCGACGCATTATCGACGGCCGCAGCAGACGCCTCGGCAACCGCATGTGCAATGGCTAAGCACATGTCACGTGAAAGAGCGTTCCGACGCTCATCCCTATCTATAACTATGTGCCGCACAAAGCCATCAGACGATACCTTGACTGTTTCTACCCCACCCAGGGCCCGCGAGGCACCACCCTCCCAAGCATGTTCAAGCAATCCCATCTCTCCTCCTACACGGGGTCCTTTTCACCCTTCACAGCACAGGCGCTCTGCGCTAGAGCACCTGCTACCCATCTGATGGGCGTCGAAAAGCTTAATCTTCCAGACCTGGCCATTCGCGAGGATCCGGGAACGCTCTTCCGCCGGTCGCGTCGAGCGCGGTCATCGCTTTCAGCTCTTCTTCACTGAGTTCAAAATCGAAAATATCGATATTTTCACGCTGCCTATCAAGGTGAGCAGACTTAGGAACAACCGAGCACCCCAGCTGCACAATCCATCGCAAGATAATTTGAGCAGGTGTTTTTCCATACTTCTTTGCAATCGCAGCCACCACAGGTTCGCTCAAAGACTCTCCATGCCCCAACGGCGACCATGCTTCCGTAACCACCCCCAACGTGCGGTGGACTTCCCGTTGGTCAGATTGAGAGAATCCCGGATGCAATTCAATCTGGTTCACCGCAGGAGCAATACCCGTTGCACGAGTTACCTCTTCAAGCACCTCAGGGTAGAAATTGGCTACGGCTACCGACCGCAACTGCCCTAACCCTTGTAGCTTTGCCACAGCTTCAAATGTTTCCACGTACAGCCCCTTTTGTGGGCACGGCCAATGCACCATATAGCAATCGACATAGTCGAGACCGAGCCTTGTAAGAGAATCCTGGAACCCACGCTGAACTTTATCCGCACCATGCATGTCATTCCATGCTTTAGTGGTGATAAAGAGCTCATCTCGAGTCACATCGCCAGCAGCAATTGCATCGTGAATAGCCCGGCCCACCTCCTGCTCATTTTTATACAGAGCGGCGGTATCTATGTGGCGATATCCAAGATCAATTGCGCTGCGCACTGCAGTGACGGCATCTTCACCGCGTAATTCCCACGTTCCCAGCCCGATAATCGGCATTTCGGTGGCATCATTGAGTGTCACGGTAGGAACGGATTGTGCATCAATCATCATCATTCACCTCTCAGGAGTCCCGCAGGTTCAAACGTTGAAGACGTTAATCAACAGCTCTCTTTGAAGATCGCCCGTTGAGCGTCGCAATACTGCCTTGGAGCCGATCTTAGAGAAAACCAAGAAGCTTCGCTTGGCATTCATCCGTTCTCTATCTTTTCACTTCACCCAAGCACATCCTTCTGCCCAGCGATGGCGGGACACAAGAGAAGAGCGAGAGATGTTACGACTGCACCCTTGACATACCTATGTATTAACCCGTAGCCCATTAATCACAATGCTTCAATCTATCCCCCTTGTTCCAATGCTTTTACCTATATCTTTGACGTTCATCTCAGCCTTGAAAAACTTTCCCGAAACGAAAACACCCAGTTCAGGGCTAAATATTTTCAATACGGAAGTATTAAGAACAAGAGCGATATATATACAATTCTCAGTTTTCGCTACAATGTACTCAACAGCTATCGCGCACGCGCATACTGTCTTGCTAACCACACCCCTGGTTAGGCCTTTATATAGGTAATTTCCACGAAAGGAAAAACATGTCTCGCACATTGGCACTCCGCGCTGCAGTAGCACTGGTCGGAGTTTCAAGCATTGCGGTCCTCAGTGCTTGTTCGAACTCAACAGCAACAAAGGACTCCGCAGACAAAGCCATGACCTCCGCGGCTTCCACCGCAGCCAACTCGCATGCTTTTGCTACCGCTGAGCTAAAGAACCAATCCGGTGAAGGTGTAGGCACCGTCGAGTTCGACAAAACCGCTGCCGGCACCAAAATTACAGTGTCAGCAAAGGGCCTTACCCCAGGTTTCCACGGCTTCCATGTCCATGACAAGGGAGTTTGTGAGGGCAACTTTAAATCTGCCGGCGGACACCTGCACGGTAAAAACCAGCCGCATAGTGAGGGCTACCACCCCCATGCAGGCGATCTTCCCTCTCTGCTAGTAAATGCAGACGGCACAGGACACCTTGAGGTAGTCACCGATGCTATTGATGAAGACCTGCTCTTTGGCGCAGACGGCACGTCCCTGATCGTTCATGAAGGACGCGACAACTATGCCAACATCCCAGAGCGTTACGCTCCCAACGGCCCAGATGAGGAAACCCTCAAGACTGGTGATGCCGGCGCACGTATCGCTTGTGGCATCATCACCAAGAAGTAAGGACTTCTAAAGCCTCCGGCTTCGCCTTCTAACCCAAACAGCAAACCCGTGCACAGGACTTCCCCGTTCTCATGTGTGCACGGGTTTTCGCCTACTCGGACGATTCCCACCAGGTACCCCCAGACACGCTTTTGTCCAGATTCACGCGTCTTTTCCCTTTTAAAACCGTTATCGTGGTCACATGACGCGCACATCCGCACACGAATTGATTACTGACGTTCTAGACTGCGACTCTTTTTGTTCTTGGGATACTCCCCCACGCTATGGAGATATTTCCGAAAGTTACCAAGAGGCCCTGGCTACTGCCCGCAAAAAATCTGGTGTGGATGAATCTGTTATCACAGGGGAAGGAACCATCTACGGGCATCGCGTAGCCATTATCCTCAGCGAATTTTCTTTTCTCGGCGGTTCTATCGGCGCTGCTACTGCTCGCAGAATTATCAACGCCATCCATCGTGCTACGGCTGAACGCCTCCCCCTACTTATTTCTCCTTCTTCAGGAGGGACGCGCATGCAAGAGGGCACTCCCGCATTCGCGCTTATGGTGTCCATTACCACCGCGGTCTATCGACATAAGGACGCGCACCTGCCGTTTTTGGTATATCTACGTAACCCCACCACCGGCGGAGTCATGGCTTCTTGGGGCTCCGCAGGGCATTTCACTTTTGCAGAGCCAGAAGCGCTTTTAGGTTTCCTCGGCCCCCGGGTAGTAGAGCTCACCACAGGAAGCCCGATTCCCCAAGGGGTGCAGTCTGGCGAAAATCTTGCTGCCAAAGGCGTTATAGACGGAGTAGTTTCTCCCCAACAGCTACGAGCAGCGCTTAACAAGATAGTCAACGTGCTGCTCATTCCCTCCACTACAAGCAATCACTCTCAACTCCCTGCTCTGGAGCAAGAGTCCATTCCCAGCGCATGGGAAGCTATCACAGCCACACGCAGAAACGATCGTCCGGGGATCCAGTCACTCCTATCTGCGATAGGTGAATCGAACTACATTGAGTTATCAGGAAGCGGCGACGGAAGGGTCTCACCGTCTGTTGTCGTCGCCCTGGCCCGGATTGAGAGCCGCACGGTGGTCATTGTGGGACAAGATAGACATGCACAACCCCCCTTTGCAGAGTCCCAACTGGGAACAGAGGCGTTACGATGCGCCCGACGAGGTATTCAGCTAGCCCACGATCTGCAATTACCGTTGCTTTCAATCATTGATACTCCCGGCGCGGAGCTGAGCGCGCATGCCGAGGAAACCGGGATGGCCGGCTCAATCGCTCGTACCCTGGGAGAGCTCGTCTCTGTTGATGTTCCCACCGTCTCCGTTATTTTGGGCCAGGGCTGCGGTGGGGGTGCATTGGCACTGCTTCCTGCGGATAAAGTTTTGGCCACCACTCATGCGTGGTTAAGCCCGCTACCTCCGGAAGGCGCATCCGCCATCATTTATCGCGATATTGAGCACGCCCCAGCCATGATGGAAGAACAGGGAGTGTCCGCCTTCGCGTTGACGTCGGCAGGCATTGTCGACGCAATTATCCCCGAGCTCCCCGATGCCACAGAAGAACCCCAGTTGTTCTGCGAACGAGTGCTCCATAGTGTCTCCGCCGCGTTTACAGAGCTACAGCTTGCGCCCCAGCGAGTAGGAAGAGAACAGCGCTTGCGCCACTATGAAAAGCTTGCCGACGCCCTCAGCTAGCAGCCAATAAAACCAAGAACCGCGCTGTTTGAAGAAACAGCGCGGTTCTTGGTTTTATTCTACGTGGAAAGAATTAACCCACGTTGAGCAGATCGATCATGAACACCAACGTGCGTCCGGACAAGGGGTGTCCTCCGCCTGCTGGGCCGTACGCTGCCTCTGGCGGGATGGTGAGCTGGCGACGTCCGCCCACTTTCATTCCGGGGATTCCTTCTTGCCAGCCTGCGATCAAGCCAGACAGCGGAAACTCGATGCTTTGGCCACGATCCCACGAGGAATCGAATTCTTGGCCGGTTTCAAAGTCCACACCCACGTAGTGAACCTCGACGAGTCCACCAGGCTGCGCTTCCGGACCGTCACCTTCGACGACGTCAAGGATAACAATGTCCTCTGGCGCCGGACCTTCGGGCACCTCAATCTGGGGCTTTTCCATGGATCTCTAACTCCTAGGATCGTTGAATGGGGATGAACTCGGATTCATAGCCTGCCTCGAACAGCTGAGGGCAAGACGAGGCACGCGAAAACCGAGCGCGTTTATTCCACTTTACTGGGAATTCACGCGCTCGGCCTCAAAATGCAGCTCAGCAAGCTTTGTGAGGAGCTGGTTTTGCGACGCTTAGCGCTCTTCGCGCGGCGTCACTTTACGCAAAGTCTCACCGGTGTAGATCTGGCGAGGGCGGTTGATCTTGGTCGTGGTGGCCAGCTGCTCACGGTACTGTGCGATCCAGCCTGGAAGACGACCAATGGCAAACAACACGGTGAAGAAGTCCGTTGGGAAGCCCATTGCCCGGTAGATCAAGCCAGTGTAGAAGTCCACATTGGGGTAGAGCTTACGGGAGACAAAGTAGTCGTCAGAAAGCGCAATCTCTTCCAGCTTCATGGCCAGATCGAGCAACTCGTCCCCACCCAGATGCTCCAAGATCTCGTGGGCGGTTTCTTTCACGATCGCAGCGCGAGGATCGTAATTCTTGTACACGCGGTGACCGAAGCCCATGAGGCGAACGCCTTTTTCTTTATTCTTCACGCGGTTCATGAAGTCGGTTGCGTCGCCGCCATGGTTCTGAGCGATATCGTCCAGCATTTCCAGAACAGCTTGGTTGGCACCGCCGTGCAGTGGGCCAGACAGTGCGTTGATGCCGCCTGCGATGGCAACGAACATGTTGGCCTGTGCGGATCCGATCATACGGACTGTCGATGTAGAACAGTTCTGCTCGTGATCTGCGTGCAGAATAAGCAGCTTATCCAGAGCTTTAGCAACGACTGGGTCGACTTCATAAGGCTCGGTAGGATAGCCGAACATCATACGCAAGAAGTTCTCACGGGCGTTCAAAGAGTTGTCCGGGTACATGTACGGAGCACCCTTAGAAGCGCGGTACGCATAAGCCGCAAGCATCGGGACTTTAGCTAGCAAACGAACCGTTGCTTTATCCAGTTGTGCCTCATCCAGAGGATTGAGCTGATCCTGGTAATAGGTGGAAAGGATGTTCACCGACGATGCAAGAACAGACATCGGATGAGCGTTACGTGGGAAGATATTAAATTGTGCCTTGAAGTCCTCGTCGAGGAGGGTGTGGTGACGGATCTCAGAATTAAAGCTGTGCAGCTCCTCCACCGTAGGCAGATGTCCCTTGATCAGCAGATAAGAAACCTCATTGAAGGTTGCGTTCTCTGCAAGGTCCGCAATGTCATAGCCACGGTGGCGCAAGATGCCATTGTCGCCGTCAATGTACGTAATTTTCGACTCGGTCGAACCGGTGCTGACGTAACCGGGATCGAATGTAACGAGACCGGTCTCAGAGAGCAGTTTGTCTAACACAACGCCGTCGTTGCCCTCGGATGAGTGAATGAGATCCATCTCATATTCACCACCGGGGTAGTGGAGTACAGCCTTGTCTTTGTTGTCAGTAGCCACAGCTTCCCTTTCAATTTGTACTTAAATTAACGCCTATTCAGGTGTAGAAGGACGCCGTATTAATCGTTAAAGGCGAGACGCCGTTGCCCAAAACTATAACCTTTTCGGACTTTTAGCATCAGCACGGTGTCTCCTTATACGACGGCTGGAAGGTATCGCTACCCCCATTCAGCACGTAGTGTCCATCGGGAAAGTATCTAAATAAGTGCAGGTTACCGCACCCAGTCAGAGCAATCTAGCACTAGGTGCCGTCATTCTTTTCACAAAATAACCGCACCCATCCCAGCCGAGTATGAGCCAACAGCTGAACATACAAAGCTCACTTTATGCATCACTTTGCTCATAAAGATGTTGGCCAGCTTTACAGCTTTTCGGTCGAGCAATTCACAGCTTAGCAAATTTTGTGACTCACCCTACAGTACATCACTTCACCCCCAGTCATAACCCACAACATACTGCAAAAATCACCCACCACACCCCCTTAAGCAACCCCACCCCACAACCATCCTGCAATGATGCAATTTGCTAATTACCAAACCTAATTATCAACAGAAAAGACCTAGTAATTTATGCACTTTGCCGGTACTATTCGGACTGGCTGTGACATTCAACTCACACGTTTCCGTGAGAGTCCGAGGCAGCGTCCAATCTCCAGAAAGCATGAGCATGAGCGAGTTCCCCGTACTACCCAGCGATCTTCTCCCCGTTGACCCTCGATTTGGATGCGGACCTTCAAAAGTCCGCACAGAGCAACTCCTAGCGATCACCGAAAAAGGTCGCACAATTATGGGAACTTCACACCGTCAGCCCGCAGTCAAAAACGTTGTGGGCAATATTCGGGAAGGCCTTTCCTCCCTGTTCAATCTTCCCGATGGCTATGAAATCGTCCTGTCCCTCGGCGGAGCTACTGCCTTTTGGGATTGCGCTACCTTTGGCCTGATCGAATCCAAATCCGGACACCTCACCTATGGCGAATTTTCTGGGAAATTTGCTAGTGCAGCGGCCAAAGCCCCCTGGTTACAAGAACCCACCATCATTTCCGCAGAACCTGGCGACGCACCAACCCCCGTCGCTTTAGACGGCTGTGACGTTCTAGCCTGGGCACATAATGAGACGTCCACGGGCGCTATGGTTCCAGTACTCCGTCCTATAGGCTCTGAGAACCAGCTGGTAGTCATTGACGCAACCTCAGGGGCGGGAGGACTTCCCGTAGAGATCGACCAAGCTGACGTTTATTACTTCTCACCCCAAAAATGCTTTGCCTCCGACGGCGGTCTCTGGCTTGCTGCGATGAGCCCAGCAGCTTTGGAACGTATCCAGAAGATCAATTCTTCCGGTCGATTCATCCCAGACTTCCTCAACCTACAAACAGCCGTCGATAATTCCCGCAAAAATCAGACTTATAACACGCCTGCGGTATCCACGCTGCTCATGCTGGAACAACAGGTTCAGTGGATGAATAACCAGGGCGGCTTGTCTGCCATGGTGCAGCGCACAACCGCTTCTTCCGATGCTCTCTACCAATGGGCTGAGGCTCGTCAGGAAACAACGCCTTTTGTTACTTCACCAGAAAAACGCTCTCTCGTTGTGGGAACCATTGATTTTGATGATTCCATCGATGCTGCACAGGTGGCTCGAATTCTTCGCACGAATGGGATTCTTGATGTCGAGCCATACCGCAAGCTCGGACGTAACCAGCTGCGCATCGGCATGTTCCCAGCTATCGAGACTTCAGACGTCAGAATCCTGACATCCGCAATCGATTACATCCTGGACAATTCACTCGCCCTCACGTAATGACAACAACACCCCCTAGGTGGCGTCGTTAAGCTTTTCGACGCCACCTAAAATCCCACAGTTCTCTCAGTGCCCACGACAGCCGCCCAATGACGCTTCCACAAGCATTCATCCCACATGCCGGCCAAGCACCGGCCGTTGGAAGCATCGCTACGTTAAAGTAGAGGATGGTTATGTCCATCATCACAGCAAAGGAGTACTGATGCAGGAACTCGTTCTCATACCAAGCGAGTCCACGAAGACGTCTCTTGTCTTCCACGCCTCTGAGTCCCCTGAGGACCAGTACTTCCTCGTCGTCGACGACTCCTTGCGTGCCGCGCTGTTAGGAAAGACCTCCGAGGATCAATCTTCTGCAGCGGTGGATACCGCTGACACTAATTCTTCAGCAGATGAGACAGAGGTGCCCTCCGAACTGGAACAGGTTCGTCCCGCTGACATTGCCTCGATTCCCCCGGTAACAGACGCACATGGACAACGAGAGCTGCGCACCAAAGAAATGGATCCTCGGCTCTCTACACCGCTGGCCATGAGACCGCGGGAAATTCAGGATCGGATTCGTGGAGGCGCAACCGTAGCCCAGCTCGCAGAAGAAAACGGGGTCACAGAATCTCGTATTGAGCCTTACGCACACCCAGTCTTGTTGGAGCGCGCACGCATCGCAGATATGGCTAAGCAGTCGCATCCCGTACGCGATGACGGGCCGGCGCGTCTTACGCTGTGGGAAGTATTGGCCACTGCGTTTGCAGCTCGCGGCCTTGATTTATCGACCACACAATGGGATGCATATCGCGATACTTCCGGACAATGGATCGCTACTGTGTCATGGAAATCCGGTGTCAGCGACCTCACCGCAGAGTGGTCTTACCACCGCAATAGTATGTCCTCTACCACCGCAATTGCACGAAACGGAATTGCCGCAGATCTTATCGATCCCGATTTCATCCAACCCGTGCGAACAATCTCCCCAGTAGGAAGACCACGCGCGGTTGAGGTCTTTGATGCTGCCCCGTCTCCCGAGGTTTCCGATGACCCACACGCCGAGTCGGAGATTGAAAAAACTCGTGATGATCTTCCCCCTATCACAGATGTCGAAGAGCCGCAGCGAGAGATTTCTTCTCAAGATTCCATAGAGGTTTCTGGAGAGGGATTCTTCCAGCGTCCAGAACAACAGCCTAAAGCTCCCTCTAAGCGTCGCCGCAAAGCTGTAACTCCCCATTGGGAAGACGTGCTACTTGGTGTACGCACCAGCACTAAGCGTCCCCGATCCTAACTACTCCCACCCCGTTTTATCGCTTCCCTCCCCCTTGTTACTTCTTTGCAATAAGGAACGATTCTTATGAGCACACCCGATTATGGAGATCCCTCAGCTCCGCGTCATGACGCCGTGGTGACCTTGTGGTTTGTCACAACCGCAGACCCCGGCGCGGTTATAGCAAAGCAGCCCCGAGCTGACCGGGGGTTTGGCCGAAAATTACTCGCCCAACTAAATCCGCGCTGGCCGATCACTCCCATTGGCCAGTTTTCTTTGAATCGTTCGGCTCAGGCTTCCCCCCATGAATTCTATATCGCGGGATTTGAGGGGCTTTCGATCATCCAGACAGGTGTAGCCGACGCTACTAACCTATCCGAGCTTAATCCAAAACTTCGTTCCTGTATCCCGGCGGCGGATGTCTATGCCTTTGCGATCAATGAGGAGACCGGATTAGGAGCGTTTGCCCATTGGACTGGCGACACCTTGCGGCGGTCTTTTTCTGCCCGTAGAGAACGCGTATATGAGGATCTAGGGCTTCCAGAACCCTTTGAAAATCCCTACTGGGCAGGAGAAAAAGCAGAAGATACCGGAGGCATTACCCTGCCTTTCTGGCCCATTGAACTCGTACATGAGGCTCAAAGGCAATGGCTCGGTTTTGACGTCGAGGATGCATCCGATATCAACGTAGCAGCCTTTGCCGTTGACGGCCGGCCCGAGCCCAAACTCGTGGATCATCCTTCCGACCAGAAAAAGAGCATTCAGTCTTTGGTCACCACGGCTTCTTCCAAGCTCGGACTGGGGGAATCCCGAAATGACTATGACGACTATGAACAGCATGGCTCCGAGCCGCCGGTCACCGCAGAGCTGGCCCGTTACGCCGAAGTGTCAAAGGATGTGGCCCAGCACCTCGCTGTTGCTGCAGGGAAAAAGATTCGAACTTTTTCCCGCAAGCTAGCTGAAAAGCTGAGGCACACCGACCGCCCCTAATTACCTCAGCGACCTGTCACGCTCATAAAAAGCAATAGCGGCGGACGTGGCAAGGTTAAGCGAGTCAGTTCCGGGTGCCATCGGAATGCGAGCTCGCACATCAGTTGCGCGCATAGCGTGCTCGGTAAGCCCCGGGCCTTCGGCGCCTACTAAGAGTGCCACTTTGTTATACGGGCGTCCGGTGGCGTCGACAAGCGCATCTGCAAGGTGGTCAGCCTCGGGGTGAGGTGTCAGAGAAACCAGATGGAAACCGGCATCTTTCAGTTCCTCTAGTTCTCGCTGCCATGTGGTTCTTTTGCCGCCGAAATGAGCAAAAGGTGTCCGAAGCACATGTCCCATGGAAACACGCACGACGCGGCGGTACAGAGGGTCCGCGCAACCATTGCCAAACAAGATAGCGTCAACGCCCATTCCTGCAGCATTACGGAACATTGAACCAATGTTCTCGTGGTCGCCTACTCCCTCGAGTATGGCGACGGTGCATGCTTCAGATATGGCTTCTGCGATGGATAACCCCGTCACGCGGTCGGCTGCCGCAAGCAGTCCGCGGTGCATATCAAAACCAGCCACGCTCGCCAGCGTCTCTCGATCCAGGGAATAGACGGGAATATCGCGTACCAGCTCAGCCATCGCAGGATCACTAAGAAATGATTCGAGTTTTGCGGGAAAACCAATGAGGCACCGGACGGGAAAACGCGATTGCATAAGCCTGCCAACCACCAGCGGCCCCTCGGCAATGACCAAACCTTTGCCACCAGGAAGATCTGGCCGATTGTCGGAATGATTCAGGTCGCGGAAATCATCAAGACGCGGGTCTTCGGCATCTGCGATATGCACAATGTTCAGCGCCGATGGAGTTGGTTGTTCAGTCACGCATTACATGTTATCGCGCATGGGGATTCTTCAGCGCCTCGGCAGCTCGAAGAACCCCTTGTGAGAACATCAAGAGTTCCTCACTTAATAAAACGAAACTCCCGATCAGGCACAGGCATGCCGTAATCGGGAGTCTCATGGGACATAACTGTCCACTAATACTTAGCCAAGAGCCGACATAATCGGGTCTATGGAGAAGTACATCACAAACAATGCGGAGACCAGCCACATAATCCAGTGGATCTCTTTAGCCTTTCCAGCAAAGAGGGTCATCAATGTGAAGGCAATGAAACCGACGCCGATGCCATTAGCGATCGAGTAGGTAAAAGGCATGATGACGATGGTGAGGAAGGCTGGGAGCGCAATGTTGAACTTTGTAAAGTCAATCTCGCTCACCTGCCCGATCATCATTGCACCAACCACGACGAGGACCGGTGCAGCTGCTTCAATCGGCACTATCTCATACAACGGTGTAAGGAACATCGCGAGGAGGAAGAGAAGGCCTGTGACCACGTTAGCCAGGCCGGTACGAGCACCGTCTGCAATACCAGCAGCAGAGTCAACGTAAACAGTCGCAGAGGAAGCAGAGGCGCCCCCACCGATAATTGCACCTGCGCCCTCAACAACAAGTGCCTTCTTCATGTCCGGGAGTACGCCGTTGTCGTCGACAAGCCGTGCTTGCTTTCCTAGTGCCGTCATGGTTCCCATTGCGTCAAAGAAGTTAGCCAACACGAGGGTAAACAGCAGCAAGGTAGCTGCTAGGGCTCCAACCTTGGTAAAAGCACCAAAGAGAGAGACGTTACCAACGAGGGAAAGATCTGGGATTCCGCCAAAGCCCTCCGGGATCATCGGGATTGCAAGACTCCAACCTCCGGTGGGGTTATCCACGGAAGAGCCAGCACCAGTCAAGGCTTCTACGATCATGCCGATGATTGTGGTCGCCACGATGCCGATGAAAAGACCGCCACGAATGTTGCGGATTACCATGAAGCCACAAATCAGCAGGCCGATAATAAAGACAAAGGTAGGCCACGAAGCAATCGAACCATTGGTGCCCAATCCGACTGGGACAGTAGTGTGTGCAGCATCTGGGAGTCGGCGCACAAAGCCGGCGTCGACAAGCCCGATAAGAGCAATGAACATGCCGATACCAACGCTCATAGCGGCGATCATCGGCTTAGGAATGGCATCAAACACCGCTTGACGGAAACCAGAAACCGCCAAGATGACGATGATCACGCCGTCGAGAACTACCAGGCCCATGGCTTCTGCCCAGGTCAGCCCCTCAGTGGAGACCATAGAGACCGCAACAAGGGTGTTGATGCCAAGGCCGGCCGCGATGCCAAAGGGGTATTTGGCAATAACACCAAAAAGAATCGTCATTACGCCGGCTACAAAAGCAGTAGCTGCGGCCACCTGCGGAATACCAAGTACTGTTCCCTCGGAGTCAGGACTCGTCCCTAGGATGAGAGGGTTAAGGATGATGATGTAAGCCATCGCAAAGAACGTGACCACACCTGCACGAACTTCGGTTCCAATTGTTGAACCACGCTCACTGATCTTGAAATAGCGATCGAACGCGCCGCGAGACTTCTCAGTCTGCTTCGGCGCTGCTTGATCAGAAGTAGGCATAGAAGCCATCTGATTCGCTCCAAATGTTTAAAAGAGGGATACCTCGGAAAAACTTCCGCAAAAAGATATTCCCATTCAGGAGCAATTGGATCAAACCGAAAATAGCCAACACACAGCGGATTCATCCCTAAAATGAGTCATTTTTGTCGTTTCTTGTGCCTCAAAAGCGACAGAATCGGTGACAAAGCTGCTGCCCAGGGGTGGGGGTTAAAACCACCATATTTATTGGTTAGTACCAGCTGGAAAAATTTCTGGTTTTTCATCATCAAAGGGGCTATTTTCGGCTACCCCAAGCGGCTCAGCGGGCGGGGTATCGGTATGCGCACCGCATCCATAAGTCGTATGCACTACCCGGCCATCTGCTGAGTACTCATTGACGCATACACCAAAATCATTTCCTACCGGCTCTGCGAGCGGAAAGTAAAACGCACATCCGCCACAGTTGTGGACTGCTTTTTTCGCGTATTCCGACGAAGGTCCAAAGGCTCCGCCTTTCCATCGATCCGAGGCTGTCTGGATTCCCGTTTTTGTGAGTTTCTTCGGAGTACCAAAATCATAAGCGGCTTGTTCTGGGTCTTCAGTAAGCCGTGGGTCATCTGGTCGAGGCGGCATAAAGTCATTAGGACCAAGATCCCCCGGCTGAACTCGTTGGTGGTAAGGGACCCAATCGGGCGCCTGCAAAGCTTCTTGGCCAGGAACAAGAGCAAGTTCGCTCACCGTTACCCAACAAGAGCCACTCGCACATGCGACCACCACGTTCCATTCCCACCCGTTATATCCAGGCACGTCCGCGACAAAGCGATGTGTCGCGGAGGTCTCACTGACGTTTCTTACCCCGATGTGGGCTCCGACTCCGCCCTCCCCCAGCTCCTCTAGGGCGTGTCGTGCGACTGAAAGCGCCTTAGCACTCAATAACGGGCCGGACTGGCTATTTTTAGTATTACGTCTGTTCGGCACTCCCCTATTATCCAGCATCTACCTACAATCAGCACATTGAGGGCACAATAACTGCTATGCGATTGCACCGTTTCACCCACACGATGAAAGCCCTTACCCCACTGCTGCCGCCGCTACAACAACCACGTCCTTCACATAAGAAGACACCCGCTATAAAGGTTTTTTCCATGGGGCTGCTCTCTATCGCACTTGGTATTACGTCGTGTGCTTCTCCCGCTGAGTTTTCCCAACCACCATCACAAGAACCTCTCGAGCCACCATTAGAGCTACAAGCAGAAATAATCTCGCGTCATGATTTCAATTCACAATCGTTTACTCAGGGCCTCGAAGTAGACGGCCAATCTCTAATCGTAGGAACGGGTGGATACGGAACCAGCTCGATCTACCGCACCTCTGTGGACAATGCCCAGACACTACGTGAACAGCTCCCCGATTCTTTATTTGGTGAAGGCATCACGGTAACGAAAGGTGAGTCCCGAAAAATATGGCAGCTAACATGGAAAAATAATGTTGCAATCCAACGCGATCCTGGCTCATTGAAGGAAACCGCACGTGTTACGTATTCGGGTGAAGGCTGGGGGTTATGCGCGTTTCCGGATCGCTTAATCATGTCCGATGGCACGAGCAGCCTACGCATTCTCGACCCATTAACTTTTGAGGAAATAAAGCGGATTTCTGTTCATATGTTCAACCCCCAGGGACAATCCATACCAGTAGAGGGAATCAACGAGCTGGAGTGCGTTCCTGCAAGCTCGGAGACACAAACCGATACCGTTTATGCAAATAAGTTTTTATCCACCGACATTCTAGGTATCGACGCAACCAGTGGAGTTGTCAGAGAGCGTATCGACGCCTCCCGTATCCCCAACAACGCACAACCAGATATTGACAACGTGCTCAACGGCATTGCCCATAT
The DNA here is from genome assembly GCF_900187135.1 of Corynebacterium ulcerans. Classification (NCBI taxonomy): domain Bacteria; kingdom Bacillati; phylum Actinomycetota; class Actinomycetes; order Mycobacteriales; family Corynebacteriaceae; genus Corynebacterium; species Corynebacterium ulcerans. The sequence continues at coordinate 2,171,858 of NZ_LT906443.1, read as the reverse complement.
ACCGGGCACAGACAACTTTTATATCACTGGCAAACGGTGGCCGGATCTCTACCGCGTTCGGTTTGTCCAGCGCATATCCCCGTAATTCTCCAGGCGAGGTAGTATTGCTCACCATGGCTAGTCGCACAACTCGACGCAGAAACCTCATTCAAATCACTGCCCTCATCGTGGCTGTAGCAATAGTGGTAGCGGGGTCAATAGCATTCCAAACGTGGTGGAATAACCGTCCAGAAAAGGAACCACGTGAGGTCTCGATCGAGGTTTCTTCGCCCTCATCTAGCCAAGAGGTTTTCCCTTTTAGCATCTGCGAACCCGGTGTCACATGCCCGGAAAACACTGTTCCGGTTATAACGGTGAACGCGGATCAGGAGCTCACCGTCAAAGTTCCACCACAGGTTTCTGACCATGACTGGACTTTACTGAAAATCTATGACGATCCCGTAGCAAACGACCAGTCTTTTTACACCGCACATGAGACAACCGAAGTCACTGTTCCGGTTTCCACTCCCCTGAAAAAAGATTCCCAGGATCGCACAAAACTTGTTGTTATTGAAGTCTCTTCCGTACTCATAGGCCATGACGAGAAAGGCGAGGAAACTCCTTACACAGTCACCTGGTCTATACGCACCACAGTGACTTAAGAGTCTTCTTCAAAAAGACAAATACCGACTATAAAGACATTTCGTTCTTCATAGTCGGTATTTTCTTATGCTTCTAGGAATCAAGTTCCTTTGCCACTGCTCGAAGGATTCCAGCAATCTGACGACCGTCTTTACGCTCTGGGAACCGTCCGCTTCTCAGACTTGGCTGCACCTTGAGCTCTAAAATGGTCACAAGATCCGACACCATGCCGTGAAGTTCCTCAGGGCTATGCTTATGCCGATGTTGCGGCCTACGTGTCTTGGGCGCCTCAAGAATTTTTATGCGTAATGCCTGAGGTTTCTTCCCCACGTCCGCAAAATCAAACTCGATTCGCTGACCTTTTTCAAGCTTATCGACGCCCGCCGGCAACACATTTTTGCCCACGTAGCAGTCTTCGTCTCCAGGATTAGAAACGAATCCGTAGCCCTTTTCGGGGTCGTACCACCGAACTCTGCCAATCGGCACGACAAGACTCCTTCCATATTTTATCTACATGATCCTCATGGTTATCTTGCGATATTCGCACACAAAACCGCAGCAAATCACGCAATCAAACACTCAGAGTCAAGTATGACAGGTACCTAGTTTCACTGACTCCCACACCAGCCCTCTGTGCCGATCCGAGATTTATCGCACATTTCCCGCTGAAGCCAGCAATAAAAGAAACCACCGCGACTGATTATTATTCCTCAGACGATGCGGCGGCCTATGCACTATTTTCCCAGGGAAAGTTTGAGACAGTAAAAGTCAAAGTATAGCTCATTTCAAAAGCAGCTCAAGACGCCGTCACACCCACCTCACACGGCCACAATAAAAACAGCGATAAGGTGCAGATTTCTAAAAAACGCCTTCTTTTTAGCCTCTGTGATAAAAAATTTCCATCTCACAACAACAGCCTTTGACCAGCGTTTTTCCAAAAAACTCCCAGGAATTTCACCACTAAAAAGAAAGAAAAACGTGACACAACCGTTATAAACCAGTACCGTGGTCAATCGAGCATCGCGTAGGCCACCGTCCGATATCTTCGCCAGCCCCTGTCTGGATATCGAGCCGGTCTACGCACAAGATGCAGAGGAATTGACCGTTCGCGGTTGGGCTCCGGCCCAACCAACTACACACAACTCACTCAGCAGACAGGGGCTCGTGGTTGGCCACCACGCTCGATACATACGGATCGGGCGTGCGGTTCATTCTCGTCAGATGCGCGTTGTGTCCTAGAGACAAACAACACGCCTCTGGCACTTACCATGATTCTCGGCGGCACAACGAGAGGAAACTTTCTTTAATGGCACGTCACGCTCGTAAGTCCGCTTCTGCGCTGGCTAAGATTGCAGCTTCTACTGTTGCAGTCGGCTCAGCAGCTACCCTATTCGCTCCTACAGCTTCTGCTGCACCAGATTCCGACTGGGATCGTCTTGCAGGTTGCGAATCCGGTGGTAACTGGGCAATCAACACCGGCAACGGCTACTACGGTGGCATCCAGTTCTCTGCAAGCACATGGAAAGGCTTTGGCGGTGGGCAGTACGCACCAACTGCTGATAAAGCTACCCGTGAGCAGCAGATCGCCGTCGCAGAAAAGGTTCTTGCTTCTCAGGGCTGGGGCGCATGGCCTTCCTGCTCAGCAAAGCTCGGGCTTAACTCGGCACCCACGCCACGCGATTCTGTAGCATCTGCACCAGCACCGCTACAGCAGATTGTTGATGACGCACAAAACTACGCAGCTGCATCCGGACAAAACGCCGATAAACTTGCCGTCGATGCGGTTTACAAGGTAGTCAAGGAGCGCCTTGCTGGCTATGGCATCGGGGTTCACCCTGAAATCGATGCCTTCTACCAGGCAAACAACAACAATTTCGATGCCTTCTACCAGGCAAACCGCCAGGTAATCGATACCGTTATGGGCATGTAAAACACGCCTAAAATGTAAGTCCCGTTACGCTAATCTCTTTGGCGGTAACGGGACTTATCTCTTTTGCATACAAAATTGCGGCGCCCTCACTTGTTAGACAAGGAAGACGCCGCAGATAGTGGAGCTACAGGTTACTTATTCACCCGGGTATAAGGGTGAACATAACCAGTTTCTTCTGCAGGAACAGGTAGCTCGATGTCGCCCCACGGGCTATTAGCACCAGCGACTTTAGCCACAAGCTCGGTCACAGCGTGCCCGCCACCCGGGACGTGTGCAGGCCAGCCCGGATCGACGTATCCTTTTTTCTCCATGTTTGCCATGTGTCCTATTGTTTCAAACTTTAGGGGTAAAAGTCATCTGAAAGAGCAACTAAACTGAGATACCATCATGCGCTCTTCTTTTGCACCTTCTCCGTGGCCCCTTAGTTTCCGCGAGTGGTTGAGTTCCCTCGACGAGGAAAACCTCGCAGCCATCCTGAAAAATAGACCCGACGTCACCCACCCGCTTCCTCCTGGAATATCCTCATTAGCTGCCCGTTTACAGTTACGCGCATCCTTGGCACGTGCATTGATGTCTCTCAACGCATTCGAGCTCTTAACGCTTGAGGCGGCCAGTTCCCTTGGAGCAGAACTCGAACCTGTGGTTGCCCCCAATCTGGTGGATGCAATCCACCGCTATCTTGGGAAACAAGCCCCTGACAACCTTGATGTACTCGTCAAAGAAGCTGTTACCGCACTTGTACTGCGTGCTCTCATGTATGGTTCCCCCGCGTCTTTCAAGGTTGTCCCTGAGGCGATGAATGCACTTCCTACCGGGTGGCAATTATTTGGAGTGAGCGCACAAGAAGAAACTGATTTCCAGCAGATTCTGGATGCATTGGATGAACGCGATCATAAAATCCTCGCTACCCTTGATCGATCCGGAGGCACAGGAATAACCAAAGATGCGGCTCCTGACGCAGACCCTCAGCGACCGATACCGCGACTGATCGCGCAAGGGCTTCTTATCAGGGTTGACTCCACGACTGTTCGCCTCTCTATGCCTGTGAGATACCTTCTGAGAGGCCAACAGCCACCGCTTATCCCTGTACTACCGAGTTCCCGCGTGGAGTTCGCTGCGTCCAGCAAGAATGATGAGAATAGCGCCGGAACTGGTCTAGAGGTAGTACGCCTTATGCGGATACTTCTTCGAGAGCTCGGGCATGATCCCATGCCTCTGCTCAAAGACGGAGTTCTGGGAGTTCGTAGCGTCACCACGCTCACCCGGTTTCTTGATTCCGACGAACTCACAGCCCTGCGTGTTATGTCCCTGGCTATATCTTGTGACTTGGTCGCCAGAGGAGTACCAGATCCTCTCCCCGCCGACGACACAGGAGGTGACTATCTCTGCCCGACTCACCGCGCCGACGAATGGCTCGTTTCTCCGCTGGCTCACCAATGGTCACAGTTGGTGTACGGCTGGTATTTTCATGGGGTTTTGCGCCCTTGGATGGTCAATACCCTAGATGATAAGGGCAAACCCCAGCGCTTCCTCTCACCAGCCACGTGGAATGAGAAACTACCGTTGCTGCGTGAACTAACCCTGCGGACTGCAGCACAGCATTCCACGTCTTCAGGCATTTCTGACCATTCACTCCGCGCACATATCGGTTTTACAGCCCCGCTGCGTGTGTCTAGGGTCTCCCCTGAGCATATTGATCAACTCATTGCAGAAGCTCGTTGGATCGGCGTGCTTACCGCAAGCAATGGCACTACTTCTGTGCTAGATACCCTTGTCAACGGAACCGAGTCCACTGCGCTTTCACGTCTTGATCAGGTAACGCAATCATTAACCCCTGCAGAGGTCACACAGCTCATCCCACAAGCCGATATGACAATCCTTGCGCCTGGTCCATTGCCCCAGCTTCTTATGCAAGAGATGACACTTTTGGGCGAGGCCGAATCAATGGGGTTGGCTAGCGTCTATCGCATCACGGAATCAAGCGTACGACGTGCCTTAGACGCAGGGCGTACGCCTGAAGAGCTCACAGGTTTTCTCAGAGCTCATGTCCTGGGTGAGCTGCCACAATCTATCGAGTATCTCATCACCGACGTCGCGCGTCGTCACGGCTCTTTAAGAGGCGGGCCCGCCGTGAGTTATCTACGCTGCGCCGATGAAGCTTTACTGCTAGAAGTAAGCCGAACCTCCGCTGCAGAAGTTGTTGGGCTCAGGCTCATCGCGCCCACTGTTGCCATATCACAAGCACCCTTGGTTCGAGTGCTCCAGGCGCTGCGCGAAGAGGGCTTCCACCCGGTGGCTGAAGACGCCAATGGCATCAGCATCGATATCCGCCCCGCGCCTTCTCGTGTGTCCACGCCACTGCGGTCACAGCACCCAGAGGAAGACAATGAGGCACATATTGCCGCCGCCATAGCGTCTATTCTGCGACATGATGTGGCTAAGGAAGCCGTCGCGGCTGGAACAAAAGCGACAGTTCATGGCTCAGGAGTTCTCAGCGCGCTGCAGTCGGCGATTCGTGCCAAGCGCACCGTCACGCTCGGATTCGTGGATAAACATGGCCACGCAGTGCATAGGGTGGTCACGCCCATCACTGTTTCTAGTGGTCAGCTTTCTGCCGTAGATCCTATCGACGGTTCCATGCATCGTTTTACCATCCACAGAATCACCGAGGTAGTGATCAACCAGTCCGAGTAATAGCCACGCCCTGTCGATATAACAGCGTATTCGTGCATAAAAGCTGGGATGCCAAGTCGCTCAATGCCATAATGGACAGTCTGTATTTCCCTTGAGGGTTGAGGAGTGTTTCCCTGTGGCATTTGGTGACGGTCCGCTGATCGTTCAGTCGGATAAAACCGTTTTGTTAGAAATCGACCACGCCCAAGCCGGTGCAGCACGAGCTGCGCTAGCCCCCTTTGCGGAGTTGGAGCGAGCTCCTGAGCATATTCATACCTATCGGATCACTCCTTTAGCTTTATGGAACGCCCGTGCCGCAGGTCATGACGCAGAAGGCGTTGTCGATGTATTAGAAAAATTCTCGCGATTCCCCGTCCCGCAGGCTTTGCTTATCGACGTCGCCGAGACCATGTCTAAGTACGGTCGAGTACGGCTGCACAAGCATCCTGCGCATGGTCTTATTCTGGAATCGGCAGAACCGGCAATTCTCGCTGAGTTGATTCGCCATAAGAAGATCCGTCCCATGTTAGGTGCACAGATCGATGAAGAAACGATCGTTGTGCATCCTTCTGAGCGAGGTCGACTCAAACAAGAGCTGCTCAAAGTCGGCTGGCCGGCTGAAGATCTCGCAGGCTATGTGGATGGTGAGGCTCATCCGATTGCGTTGTCTCAGGAGCATGAGCACTGGGAGCTACGCGACTACCAAAAGATGGCTGCGGATTCTTTTTGGGAAGGAGGAAGCGGCGTAGTCGTGCTCCCTTGTGGGGCAGGAAAAACCATGGTGGGAGCCGCTTCCATGGCCCAAGCACAGGCCACTACTCTTATTTTGGTCACCAACACCGTAGCCGGACGACAATGGCGCGATGAGCTGCTACGGCGTACAACGCTAACACCAGAGGAAATCGGCGAATATTCCGGGGAGAAAAAGGAGATTCGACCGGTGACCATCGCAACATATCAAGTGGTCACGCGTAAAACCAAAGGGGAATACCGTGCCCTTGAACTCTTTGATTCTCGTGACTGGGGACTCATTATCTACGATGAAGTCCACCTTCTTCCGGCACCAGTCTTCCGAATGACTTCCGATCTCCAATCACGCAGACGCTTAGGTCTTACTGCGACCCTTGTCCGAGAGGACGGTCGAGAAGGCGATGTATTTAGCTTGATTGGGCCAAAGCGTTACGACGCCCCGTGGAAAGACTTAGAACAACGTGGGTTTATCGCCACCGCAGAGTGTACTGAAGTCCGCACGACCATGACAGAAGAAGAGCGCATGCTCTATGCCACGGCGGAAAACCAAGATCGCTATCGCATTGCTGCCTGCGCGGAGTCCAAGCTTCGCGCCGTCGATACGCTCCTGCAACGCCATCAAGGCTTGCCGACGCTCATCATCGGCGCTTACATCGACCAATTAGAAGAACTCGGGACACGTTTTGGTGTTCCTGTGATTGAGGGGAAGACAAGCAATAAAAAGCGTGAAGAGTTATTTAACAAATTCCGCGCTGGTGACATCACCACTCTCGTAGTGAGCAAAGTAGCTAACTTCTCTATCGACTTACCGGAAGCCGCAGTAGCCATCCAGGTGTCCGGCACTTTCGGTTCACGGCAGGAGGAGGCGCAGCGGCTAGGAAGGCTGTTACGCCCAAAGTCCGATGGTTCAGAGGCTCACTTCTATAGCGTTGTGAGCCGCGACAGCCTGGATAGTGAGTATGCAGCACACAGACAACGATTCCTAGCCGAACAAGGCTATGCATACCGGATCATCGATGCAGCCGACCTCGTCTAGACAGTTAAGCTATAAGAGCAGTCCAAGGCTGCTTTCCGCGTTTTCTACCAAGGAACCTGACCAATCATGCAAAAGTTTTCTTTCCCTATCGACTCCGATTACGCCAAAAAGAATAATGAGTTGTTAAAGGACACCAAACGCTTACAGCTTTCAGCTGGCCTTTTTGGACTCATACAGCTCGTCATAGGTATCGCCTTGCTCTTGGCCCTAGGAGGGACTTTTGGCGGGATAGTCTTTGCAATTTTTGCGATCATGGCCCTGATTAGCTTTGCGATGATAACCGTGATTCCTAAAAAAGTGGGAACTGCAGAAAGCCTCTACCAGAACTATCCTTTAGCAGCAGGAATGATCGCAGAGGTTAATCCCCGCGATTTTGTTGTCATGGCATTAGTCAATGCAAATGTTGATGATCAGGCTCCTCCCACGTGGGCTCTGGCTACCCGCAACATCACCAATCTTGAAGGCGTAGAGCGCACCGTGGGCCAACGCGTCCCGGTGGTCGCTGTTGCAGGACAACGCTCTGTACACAGCCAAGGCACCTGGGATCAGATTTCTCCCATGCCCATCGGGTGGGCTACCACTGATCCCACCGTTATTGAACGCGCCGTGGAGGAAATTCCTGATGAGCAGTGGAACACATTGCACAAAAACCTCACCCGGTTGGACGACGTTAAAGAAACCAAATTTGATCTGCTGGTGATCGACTAATGACGCATAGTCCCGGTGTGCAGCGCCTAAACGAATTTGGCCAAACCATCTTTGCCACGATGAGTGCAAAGGCCGCAGAATTCCATGCAGTCAACCTTGGTCAAGGCTTTCCCGAAAGCGATGGCCCCGTAGCCATGCTCGAACGTGCTCAGCAAGAAATAGCTAAAGGCAACAACCAGTATGCGCCGGCTCGTGGGATTCCTCGTTTGCGCCAAGCCATTGCTAGCGCCCGAGAACGACACTTCGGTGTCTCCTACGATCCTGATACCGAAGTCCTTGTGACGGTGGGCGCAACCGAAGCGATTTCCGCCACGATATTGGGCCTGGTAGAACCCGGCGAAGACGTCCTCGTCTTTGAGCCCTATTATGACTCTTATGCTGCGTCCATCGCGCTCGCTGGGGCGCGTCGTATAGCTGTTCCACTCATTCCAGATGGACGCTCGTGGACGCTTGACATAGACGCTTTTACAGCTGCTATTACCCCTCGCACGTCCATGGTGATTATCAATTCACCTCATAACCCAACGGGCGCTGTTTTTAGTGAACAAACACTCAAGGCCTTCGCCTCGGTCTGTGCTGAGCATGATCTCCTCGTCCTCTCTGATGAAGTTTATGAACATTACACCTTTGGCAACCACTCTCATGTCCCGATAGCGAGCCTTCCAGGTATGCTCGAACGCACCATTACGGTCTCCTCCGCAGCTAAGACGTTCAACGTAACCGGCTGGAAAACTGGATGGGCGCTAGCCCCCGCGCCGCTACTCGACGCAGTATTCAAAGCAAAGCAATTCATGAGCTATGTCGGTGCCACCCCATTCCAGCCCGCTATCGCTTATGCGCTAGACCATGAAGACGCGTGGATCCGCAGCACCGTTGCAGAGACCGAAGCTAAAGGCATTCTGCTTTCCGACGGCCTGCGCCAAGCAGGATTCAACGTCTACGACACCCACGGCGCCTTCTACGTTGTCGCCGATATCTCCTCTATTACTGATAAAAACGGCAACCAATTCTGCCTCGATCTCCCCCAAGAGAAAGGCGTAGCAGCCATCCCAATAGAACCTTTTACAGACTCTTCCGTGGGCTGGAGCAACGCGATCCGCTTTGCATACTGCAGAGAGCGACAAGAGATCCTCACGGCGATTGGGTGTCTGAAAGCCCCTGCTTGTTAAGAGGCTGCTACGTATAAAAGCTCCCTAGGAAAAAGGGCTTAACCCCCGTCAGCCTCTTAAAATCCCTAGGGAACACCCCCTGTCTTCCGGGGTTTTTAATATGGGTATGCACAAAAAGAAGGAGAGTCTAAGCACCACACCCACCCCACAGGGTAAGGCATCACACCTAGACTCTCCATAATCTTTTTTTGTTTGTATCAAATTTTTTGGTTGGCGGCGACCTACTCTCCCACACCCTCCCAGGTGCAGTACCATCAGCGCAATCGGGCTTAGCTTCCGGGTTCGGAAAGGGACCGGGCGTACCCCCGACGCTATAACCACCAACACATCCTATATAACACAACACACAACACGTGTCATGTCAGACACTGCACAGTGAACACAAGCAACAAAACTCTTCTTCTTTTTCAAACGCTCCAGGCACAACAATTATTTAACACACCACAAAAGGTGGTTGTTTATCGGTAAATTAGTACCAGTCACCTCCAAGTGTTACCACTCTTCCAGATCTGGCCTATCAACCCCCTCGTCTAGAGGGAACCTCAAAAGAAACCTCATCTTAAAACAGGCTTCCCGCTTAGATGCTTTCAGCGGTTATCCCTTCCGTACGTAGCCAACCAGCCCTGCCACGGGCGTGACAACTGGCACACTAGAGGTACGTCCGTCCCGGTCCTCTCGTACTAGGGACAGCCTTCTTCAAGTTTCAACGCGCACGGCGGATAGAGACCGAACTGTCTCACGACGTTCTAAACCCAGCTCGCGTGCCGCTTTAATGGGCGAACAGCCCAACCCTTGGGACCTACTCCAGCCCCAGGATGCGACGAGCCGACATCGAGGTGCCAAACCATCCCGTCGATATGGACTCTTGGGGAAGATCAGCCTGTTATCCCCGGGGTACCTTTTATCCGTTGAGCGACACCACTTCCACAAGTAGGTGCCGGATCACTAGTCCCGACTTTCGTCCCTGCTCGACCTGTCAGTCTCACAGTCAAGCTCCCTTGTGCACTTACACTCACCACCTGATTGCCAACCAGGCTGAGGGAACCTTTGGGCGCCTCCGTTACATTTTAGGAGGCAACCGCCCCAGTTAAACTACCCACCAGGCACTGTCCCCAACCCAGATCATGGGCCAAGGTTAAGGTGCTCAATCCGATCAGAGTGGTATTTCAACTTGCGACTCCACCACACCTAGCGGCGCAGTATCACAGTCTCCCACCTATCCTACACAAACCGAACCAAACACCAATACCAAGCTATAGTGAAGGTCCCGGGGTCTTTTCGTCCTGCCGCGCGTAACGAGCATCTTTACTCGTACTGCAATTTCACCGGGCCTGTGGTTGAGACAGCAGGGAAGTCGTTACGCCATTCGTGCAGGTCGGAACTTACCCGACAAGGAATTTCGCTACCTTAGGATGGTTATAGTTACCACCGCCGTTTACTGGGGCTTAAATTCTCCGCTTCGACCCCCAAAAGAGATCTAACAGGTCCTCTTAACCTTCCAGCACCGGGCAGGCGTCAGTCCGTATACATCAACTTCCACGTTTTCGCACGGACCTGTGTTTTTAATAAACAGTCGCTTCCCTCTATTCTCTGCGACCACCATCAGCTCCATCAGTCTGTCACCAACAATGGTCCCCCTTCTCCCGAAGTTACGGGGGCATTTTGCCGAGTTCCTTAACCACAGTTCACCCGATCGCCTTAGTATTCTCTACCTGACTACCTGTGTCGGTTTAGGGTACGGGCCATAATGACACTCGCTAGAGGCTTTTCTCGACAGTACAGGATCACCAACATCAACCAAAAAGGTCTACGCATCACGCCTCACCCTTATATGCAGCACGGATTTACCTATGCCACGGGCCACACGCTTACACCACAATCCAATAAGTGGCTCGGCTACCTCACTGCGTCACCCCATCACTTGGCTACTACCAACGAAGGTCCCACGCACAACCACACACACCCACACAAAGTATGAACACATGCAATTAATGGGCGGTTAGTACCACTGATTCACCACTTGTCGCATCACCACGGGTACCAGAATATCAACTGGTTATCCATCGACTACGCCTGTCGGCCTCGCCTTAGGTCCCGACTCACCCTGGGAAGATTAGCTTAACCCAGGAACCCTTAGTCATCCGGCGGAAAAGTTTTCCACTTTTCATTCGTTACTCATGCCTGCATTCTCACTCGCACACACTCCACACCCGGTCACCCAAATGCTTCACCACATGCACGACGCTCCCCTACCCAACCAACAAAAATGTTGACTGCCGCGGCTTCGGCGGTGTACTTGAGCCCCACTACATTGTCGGCGCAGAACCACTCGACCAGTGAGCTATTACGCACTCTTTCAAGGATGGCTGCTTCTAAGCCAACCTCCTGGCTGTCTTCGCGATCCCACATCCTTTTCCACTTAGTACACGCTTAGGGGCCTTAACCGGCGATCTGGGCTGTTTCCCTCTCGACCAACGGAGCTTATCCCCCGCAGTCTCACTGCCACGCTATAACATTACCGGCATTCGGAGTTTGGCTGACATTGCTAAGATTGTAGTCCCGCTCAACCAACCAGTAGCTCTACCTCCAGCAAGAAACACGCAACGCTGCACCTAAATGCATTTCGGGGAGAACCAGCTATCACGGAGTTTGATTGGCCTTTCACCCCTACCCACAGCTCATCCCCTCAGTTTTCAACCTAAGTGGGTTCGCGCCTCCACAAAGTCTTACCTCTGCTTCACACTGGCCATGGGTAGATCACCCCGCTTCGGGTCCAGGACATGCCACTAACAACACCCTCGTTAGGATTCGCTTTCGCTACGGCTACCCACCAAAAGGTTAACCTCGCGACATGCCGCTGACTCGCAGGCTCATTCTTCAAAAGGCACGCCATCACCCCACAAGGAGGCTCTGACGGATTGTAAGCACACGGTTTCAGGTACTATTTCACTCCCCTCCCGGGGTACTTTTCACCATTCCCTCACGGTACTAATCCGCTATCGGTCATTACAAGTATTTAGGCTTACCGGGTGGTCCCGGCAGATTCACAGCAGATTCCACGAGCCCGCTGCTACTCGGGGACATGCACAACCAGCGCACACATGCTTTCACGTACAGGACTCTCACCTTCTACGGCAGGCGTTCCCACACCACTTCCGCTAACACATGCACAAACCAGCAAAAAGATGGCAGCCTTTTTCACGCACACACCCCACAACACCACACACGCAACCCCTGCCAGGTATCACACGCACATGGTTTAGCCTCATCCACGTTCGTTCGCCACTACTAACGGAATCACAATTGTTTTCTTCTCCTACGGGTACTGAGATGTTTCACTTCCCCGCGTAAACCCCCACAACAGCTATGAATTCACTGAAGGGTAACCACACATAACTGTGGCCAGGTTTCCCCATTCGGACACCCTCGGATCAACGCTCTATTGGCAACTCCCCGAGGCCTATCGCGGCCTTACACGTCCTTCATCGGCTCATAATGCCAAGGCATCCACCGTGTGCCCTTAAAAAACAACACACACAATATGCAAACAAAAAATACCAAGAACTAAAAAGAATAAAGATTATTACTCGCGTCCACTATACAGTTCTCACACAACACAACCACCCCACACCAACAACAACCCACAAAGGCCATCACCAGCACAAAAGCAGCCACAAGAATCAACACAACAGTGCATCATCCCAGACACCCAACAGCATGCCAACACAACAAACAAACAATCCTACAACCAACACAACACAACAACACACCATCACACAACCATGCACAGCCACCATCTGATTAGCAGCACACAATCACACACAACTTTGCTCCACCCGGATTTACAAATAAACAACAACAAACACCAACCAGTGAATGCTGGAAAAATAAAACTCCTTAGAAAGGAGGTGATCCAGCCGCACCTTCCGGTACGGCTACCTTGTTACGACTTCGTCCCAATCGCCGATCCCACCTTCGACCACTCCCCCCAGAAAACTGGTTGGGCCATGGGCTTCGGGTGTTACCAACTTTCATGACGTGACGGGCGGTGTGTACAAGGCCCGGGAACGTATTCACCGCAGCGTTGCTGATCTGCGATTACTAGCGACTCCGACTTCATGGGGTCGAGTTGCAGACCCCAATCCGAACTGAGGCCGGCTTTCAGCGATTCGCTCACCCTCACAGGCTCGCAACGCGTTGTACCGACCATTGTAGCATGTGTGAAGCCCTGGACATAAGGGGCATGATGATTTGACGTCATCCCCACCTTCCTCCGAGTTAACCCCGGCAGTCTCTCATGAGTCCCCACCATAACGTGCTGGCAACATAAGACAAGGGTTGCGCTCGTTGCGGGACTTAACCCAACATCTCACGACACGAGCTGACGACAACCATGCACCACCTGTATACAAACCACAAGGGAAAACGTATCTCTACGCCGATCTTGTATATGTCAAGCCCAGGTAAGGTTCTTCGCGTTGCATCGAATTAATCCACATGCTCCGCCGCTTGTGCGGGCCCCCGTCAATTCCTTTGAGTTTTAGCCTTGCGGCCGTACTCCCCAGGCGGGGCGCTTAATGCGTTAGCTACGGCACGAAAGTCGTGGAAGACCCTCACACCTAGCGCCCACCGTTTACGGCATGGACTACCAGGGTATCTAATCCTGTTCGCTCCCCATGCTTTCGCTCCTCAGCGTCAGTTACTGCCCAGAGACCTGCCTTCGCCATCGGTGTTCCTCCTGATATCTGCGCATTCCACCGCTACACCAGGAATTCCAGTCTCCCCTACAGCACTCAAGTTATGCCCGTATCGCCTGCACGCCCGGAGTTAAGCCCCGGAATTTCACAGACGACGCGACAAACCACCTACGAGCTCTTTACGCCCAGTAATTCCGGACAACGCTCGCACCCTACGTATTACCGCGGCTGCTGGCACGTAGTTAGCCGGTGCTTCTTATACAGGTACCGTCACAAAAGCTTCGTCCCTGTCGAAAGAGGTTTACAACCCGAAGGCCGTCATCCCTCACGCGGCGTCGCTGCATCAGGCTTGCGCCCATTGTGCAATATTCCCCACTGCTGCCTCCCGTAGGAGTCTGGGCCGTATCTCAGTCCCAATGTGGCCGTCCACCCTCTCAGGCCGGCTACCCGTCGACGCCTTGGTAGGCCATTACCCCACCAACAAGCTGATAGGCCGCGGGCTCATCTCGTACCGAAAAAACTTTCCACCACACACACTAAAGTGTGGTCCTATCCAGTATTAGACCCAGTTTCCCAGGCTTATCCCAGAGTACGAGGCAGATCACCCACGTGTTACTCACCCGTTCGCCACTCGAGTACCCCCGAAGGGGCCTTTCCGTTCGACTTGCATGTGTTAAGCACGCCGCCAGCGTTCGTCCTGAGCCAGGATCAAACTCTCCACAAAAAATCAGTCAAAAAAGACCAACCAGGCTTCGTGAAAAGCCCAACCAAAACTGGCAAAAAAACAAACAACCAACAAAAAATAATCCTATTGATCATTCATCAAAAAAATAATGAAAAAAGTAAAGCAAAAAACAGTGATCATCGATGCCTTGACGAGACAACACAACAACCACCCAACACCCACACACACAACATGCGTGTGAATATTGTTTGTTCACATGGAATCCCACACCACAACCCACACAAGAGTCATGGACATGAAACACACACCATGTTTCGCATAAACAACTTATTTCCTCGGCACAACATTTTTACAAGCAAGCCACACTTGCCGGCCAAAACTGTGTATACCGTGATCATCACATAAACATCATGCAACAACGCATCATTGTTTAACTACAAAACGTAGCTATCACCATGTCAACCATAAAATAAATTTATAAGTACATTGGCACACTATTGAGTTCTCAAACAACACACCCACACCCCACACACCAACGATATTGGTGTGTACTGAATGTAAGAATACTTTTTGTTTATCGCCTGCTTGTTTTCCTCTCGCCTTACACTCACTGATTCACAATCACCTTCGTGGTGTTTGCCTCTGTGAGGGGCGCTGTCGGTCGCGGCGACTCACATAAAGTTACACACCACGTGCGGAACACACAACTTGCCAGGTCAGAACACGTTTTTCACACATTATTTAAGCAGCGTTCAATCAACAAGGCCGTAAAAAGCATCAAAGCGCCGTAGGAAAAGGAATTCCTACGGCGCTTTATCGCTAGTGATAACAAGCCAATGGACCATCAGGCCCGTCAATGACTCGTACAGGGGTATTAAATATCTGGGTCAGTATCTCGCTGTCCATCGCAGTGGCTACTGGACCAAAATGAGCTACGTTTCCGTCTTTAACCGCACAAATGTAGTCGGCATAACGCGCTGCAAAGTTGATGTCATGGAGAACCACTATGACTGTTCGACCTAGGTCCCGTGCGATATCGCGCAGGTGGCGCATCATTTCCACGGAATGTGCGATGTCCAAGTTATTGAGGGGTTCGTCGAGAAGCACATAGTCGGTTTCCTGCGCCAGCACCATAGCCACATACGCGCGCTGGCGCTGTCCACCTGAGAGCTGGTCAAGGTAGCGATTTTCTAAAGGACGCAGGTTAAGAAAATCAATGTACTTAGAAACGATCTCCTCATCCTGAGCAGTTAGCTTTCCTTTTGAGTAGGGAAAGCGCCCGAAGCCGACAAGCTGGCGCACTGTAAGCCGGGTGATGAAGTGATTTTCTTGCCTCAGGATGGAGACAATCTTTGCAAGATCCTTGGATTTGGTAGCTGCAACGTCGTAGCCGGCTACGGCGATCTGGCCGGCGTCGATAGGCAAAAGCCTTCCGATCATCGTCAAAAGTGTGGACTTCCCTGCCCCGTTGGGACCGATGAAAGCTGTGATACCGCCTTGAGGAATTTCAAGATCCACAGGACCAATGGAGACTTCGCTGTTGTAGTTCTTTGCTACGTGATCTAGCTGAATCACAGACGCCCCTTTTTCAGAATGACGATAAGGAAAATAATTCCGCCCACTAGTTCAATGATGATAGAGACCACACCTTGGGCGTAGAAAATATGGTTCATCACAAAATATGCAGACGTCAGAATCACAAATCC
Source organism: Corynebacterium ulcerans (assembly GCF_900187135.1). NCBI lineage: Bacteria > Bacillati > Actinomycetota > Actinomycetes > Mycobacteriales > Corynebacteriaceae > Corynebacterium > Corynebacterium ulcerans. Next base: position 2,155,883 of record NZ_LT906443.1, on the reverse strand, counting down.
CAACGCCCATGCCATAGGAAAGACGTACCTGTGGTCAAAAGTATTCGCACATTGATACGCCAACGTAGCTACCAAGAAACCCAGGAATGTCATAGGCCCAACCAGCGCGGTCGAGGTAGCCATCAGCACAGATACCAGTACCAAAGTGAGCACTGATAGCACTTTGTGATTCATTCCGGCGTTGATTGCTACTTCACGTCCCAGCTGCAGCAGATTGAGCTGTCTTGCCATCACAAGAAGCGCCCCACCAGCCACGAGGACCAAAGGTATGGCGATCGGGAAATACACGGGGTCTGCATTGCTGATTGACCCGAAAAGCCGTGCGGTTAACACGTCGAATTCGCTCGGGGTAAGCAATCGTTGCATAAACGTAGCGAGGCTACCTAGACCAGCGCCGATAATAATTCCGATGAGCAGCAGCGCATGCATATTAGAGTTCTTGCCGGTGAGCAACCATGCGTAAAGCACCATCGACAGACCAATCATCAGCGCAAGTTGCAGAAGGAACATTGGCACAGTACGCGACTGCATAAGTCCCACAGAGCCAAAGAAAAACACTGTCGACGTATGAATCACACGATACAGCGACTCAAATCCCATAATTGACGGTGTAATAATTCTATTATTTGTCACCGTTTGAAACGCCACCGTGGCCAATGACTGACAAAAAGCCACTACGGCCATCGCAATGATGGCATTTGTTCGTCGTTCTGCGATGAGCCAAAAACGCTGTGTGCCAAAAGGCATCGGATTTTTGTATACCAAAAGACCAAAAGCGCAGGACAAACCGGCAAAAACAACGATGGAAAGAATTATCCAATATCGCCGTTGCTCCCGACGCGTCTGAAACGCTCCGGATCGCCGATTATTAGTCAAATCCTGGGGATCGTGCGCTCTTACTTTTTGAGATAGTCCCCTAGCCACGTCGAACCTGCCTCACAATGAGCCCCACAAAAACAACTGCCCCAAACATGCCCAACACCACGGAAACCGGCACTTCAAAAGGAGAAATGATGGTGCGCGAAATGAGGTCGCAGACCGTCACCAGCCCTATCCCACTTAGGCATACCCACGGTAGGTTTCCTCGCAGGTCATCCCCCCTAAAGATAGAAACCAAATTGGGAATAATAAGCCCCCAAGAACGGCAGATTGCCGATGACGACAGTGACAACGCCAGTCGCAAGAGCGATCAGCGACGTACCGATAAGCACCATGCGGTTGTAATTGACACCGATATTGGTTGCTATATCTTCCCCCAAGCCCGTGGCAGTTAAACGATCCGCATAGAAAAAGACCGCGACAACCACTAGTGCTACCGCCCACAGAACCTCGTATTGTCCTTTAGACACAGAGGTGAAACTTCCTTGGAACCACACACCTAAGGTCTGCAAGGTGTCAGTTTTTAGTGCAACAAAAGTAGAAACCGAACTAACCACGGCGCCCAACATGATTCCAACGATCGGAACTACCAGCGAAGAGCGCAAGGAGACTCTGCGTAAGAAAAGGAAAAAGACCATTGTTCCGGCAAAAGAAAAAACCACCGCAGAAAGCATTCGATCCAGAATGCTGGCTTGTGGGAACGTCAGCATACAAAATAGCAGTCCCAACCCAGCCCATTCCGTAGTCCCTGTCGTGGTTGGTTCCACGAATCTGTTCTGCGTGATCATTTGCATCACAAGGCCCGACATAGACATCGCGGCCCCTGCCAAGACAAGCGCTACGGTCCTTGGAATCCGCGTAATTCCAAAAATGTCTACTTCTCCGCCAGAGAAAATGTCATATTCGCCGGTGAGAAGGGACACTATAAGCAAGCCAACAACGGCACACGCGGCCAAAAGAAGGCGGACATTGAAACGCTGCGTCAGCGTAGTATGTGTTTTCATAAAAATCGAGCTCTACGAGTGAACACCAGTGATGAACGGCAGAACGGGGATTGCTCAACCTCTCGGCTAGCAATCCCCAGTCTTTTAATAAAGTCCACCGCACACGGCACAGATGTTATTTACCCTGTTCGAAAGCGTCGGCAATCGAATTGAAGATCTTCGTGTAAGTGATGATCGACTCATTGCGGTAGGTGTCCTGCGGAGCAACAAGTACTTTTTGGTTCTTTACCGCAGCGACTCCTGCCAGCGCCTGGTTCTTAGCGATCACGTCTTTAGCAGGGGTGTACTTTGCGTCATCAGCCATGATTGCTCCATCGCGGTCGAGAACAAGAATCCAGTCAGGATTCGAGTCCGCGATTGCCTCGACAGAAATATCATCACCCTTGTGGTTTGAGGAGGCACCCTCAATCTGTAGCGCAGGCTTGAGACCCAACAGATCAAAAACGGGACCATACACACGACCAACATGCGGTGCGATGTAGCCGATTGCGCCACCGGATACGTTCACAGCCATGACTTTGTCAGATCCGTTGTAAGCCTTCTTTGCCCGAGCAACGGCATCCTCGAAGTCTTTCACAAGCTTCTTGGCTTCGCCTTCTTTGTTAAAGATAACGCCCATTTCCGTCACTTGGCGCTTAAGTTCTGCGTCAAAGGCTTCGCCGTCGCGAGGTTCAAAGTCCACGATAGGGACACCGGGGTTAAGCTTCTTCATCTCTTTGTAGTGCTGGGAAAAGCGCTGGCCGGAGATGATCAGGTCCGGGTCGGTAGCCACCATTGCCTCAAGATTGGGCTCACGGTGAGTTCCCAGATCCACAATCTGATCGTTGTTAAGGAAGTTAGGCACGGTCGACGGGGCGATCGGCTTAGGCACGGCAACAGGAGTTACGCCCCACTGATCCAAAACTTGGAACGTGCGGTTATCCGTAGCAACAACCCGCTCAACGGGAGTTTTAATCTCGACTGTTCCGTAGTTGTCCTGAACGGTCACGGTATTTGCACTCGACTGCGCGCTAGTAGCGCTGTCTTTAGTACCGGAATCGCTACAAGCGCTCAATGCAAGGCCAGCCGCTGTAAAAACCGCAGCGAACTTAGTAAATCTGGAAACCATAAGACCCTTATCCTTATCGAGATGGATTGGCAAACCTCAGTAAGCACAGGCTTGCTTTCACTCGATCCAAGCTATAGAGACCCTCAGAAAAAGACAAGAATTTTGAATAGCCCTCATCTAGCCATCCCATCCCCTCTCTATCCATGCAGGTCACAGGCCAGTAAAACAAAAGCCTGAACCCATAAGGGGGTAAACTTACTTACCCCCAGATATTCAAAAGAGGTAGAGCATTCACTCACTTCCCCACTTTTGGAGTTAGTAATGAAGATAATAGTTTGACTCAATGAACTTTCTTGGAGTGAGGTGCCTAAGGCCCCGCACGAGGCGTTTCCCGTGGACAGCGTAAAGACCCCTCTACAATCGGCCTCCTTCTTCGAACATGTAGGCCAACAAGCAAGCATCGATGTCACACCCGTTTCTCATACTGAGCACATACGCACAGTATGAAAGGAAAAACGCCATGCTTTTTAACGTCATCGTTGTTCTTTTAATGATTGCCGCCGCGGCAATGCTGATCACGGTGGCCTTTCATAGTGATCTTCAAAAATCTCAGGATCACCAAGAGGCACAGACAGACCACCACAGCCACACTCCGGTTGCGCCACACGAGCCTCCCCTTTCTCAAGAAGACCTGGCAGCATCCATAAACGCACTTCAACAGCGCTTCTGCTCCGCGCCAGTAACCGAGCGCAACCTCACGGTAAAAGACAATTTTTCCCTTGCCCCCAGTGCCGTTCTCGATCTGGAGCAACTTGGGATTGAGCATAGCCACGCTATAGAACTTATTGCCCAGGCTAGTTCCACGATACAAACAGAGCGTCATATCGCTGTCTATGCCGACAACTTTTCCTTTTGGTTTACTACCGACGGCGCTACGTTGCTCAACGCACACGAAGAAAGCGCTACAAAATCGACAACAAAGCCTGCTTATCGACGCCCCCATGCGCCTATTCCCCCACGTAAAGCACAGAAACCTGCTCGCAGGCCCATGCCCCAAAATACAAAAGAATTCCTTCTAGTTCTGAAAGAATTCGGTTTTACAGTCGAGAATGGGAAAACCCATTACAAGGCAAGACATCCCCAGCACCCCGGACGTATGTGCGCCTTTTCTAAGACTCCGTCGTGCCATAGAGCAATCCATAATGCTATCTCGACAATCCGGCACGTGTTTGGGATTGATCTACGTGCAGCGGAACCCAAGGTCAGAGCACAGGCAGCATAGTTATCCCGGATTGTTCAATGTGCATGCTGCGCCCCGTACAGCATGCACATTGAACCAAAATCAATTAGACATCCACAAAGATGCCTTTTTCTTGATCAAACTTGGTCACATCACCCTTGCCGATGTCGTAGTGATACGCCTCCAGCTTGAGGTCACCTGCTTTCACCCGATCCACCACAAAAGCGTGAGACATCAAGTTATCCAGCTGAGCCGCCGCATTAGCCTTTTCCAGACGAAGCGAGAAATCTTCAGCTTTACGATCACCGTCGAGGCTGGCGAGCACTCCCTCTGAGCGGGTCAACCAATCATGAGTAGCCGGCAATTTCTTTGCATACTCATCGAGATGCTGCAGCGCTGCCATGCCTCCGCAGTTGGAATGTCCGATCACAGCGATAGTGGAAACACCCAAGCTGGACACCGCGTACTCTACCGGGGCAAGAACTCCGAACTCCGGCTTGCTAGCATGCGGGATAATGTTGGCAATATCGCGTAGGTGGAACAACTCACCGGGCTTGGCCGACAAGAGAGTCTCCGCATCGATGCGTGAATCCGAGCATGTGACCACGAGTGTGTGCGGGGATTGAGAATCCGCCAAGCCCTCATAGAGCTTTTTATTGTCCGGGTAGGTGGAGTCTTCAAATTTGTTGATCCCATCAATAATAGGATCACCAGTACCACTGGCGGCTTTGGTTGGCTCAGTTGTGCAGGCGGCAAGGGCCGTAGCCCCTGCCCCGAATCCCAAGGCCTGTAAAATCTGGCGACGGCTGTATGACTTCCTTGTAGGCATGTGCAAGCTCCAGTCTCTAGTCGTACTTTTGATTCAAAGGTATAGCATTTTTGTTCTAGCCGACGAGCTGGAACAAACAACGGGATCAATGATCAGACAAACACACAATCCCGTACTAACAAAGCAGAAACATCACGTGAGCAGAGAAAACAGCAACACCTATTCACATAGCATCTAAGGCTGCACTAACTACGAGCATCTGTGAGAAAACTCTCTTAAAATCGGTGCGAAAACATAAATGTACAGAGCCGACATGTCGTCAATGTCGCGAGACTCGACGAACAAAATATCGCCCCATAGGTTCGCCTTCTATAGGTACTTCATGCCACGTGTGGGCCACATATGAAGATATTTGTAGCGCATCATCTATCTTCTGCATTTTGTGTTTTACAGGTAAATAAGTAAAACCCCGCTTACCAAAGTGGTAAGCGGGGTAGGTGGTGGAGCTGCCGGGAATTGAACCCGGGTCCTACGCAACCTCGCCAGGGCTTCTCCGTGCGCAGTCCGTGCATAGATCTCTACTCGGCTCTCCGGCTAGGACGAACACATCCGGATGATGAGCCCAGTCATCGGTAAAAGTCCCGACCCACCCCGTTGACACGATGGAATCAGCAAGTCTCTTAGTCGATGCCAGACACTAGGCCAGAGACAAACCTAGGCTGACAGACACGCAGGTCGCTACAAATTAGGCAGCGAGGGCGTAGTCGCGCTGAGTCTTCTCGGCGCTTATCAGTTTGCTACGACGCTTACGGTGGTCTCTAGCCTGCACCGGCACGCTTCCCCTGGCTCAATCTACGCAGTCGAAACCAAAATCAGCCCCTCATGCGGCTACGGATTGGGATGCTGTGCAGCATATCCGTAGTTTGGATCATCCTACTCCGTGCAATGAGCAGCTTCAAGTCCTCCTGCGGTACGTGCTGTCGAGGGGACGTCGATAAGCTGCAAAGACAGGAATATTTTATGCGTGGATGCCTTTAACGCGACGACCAAGCTCCCGAACCACTTCGCGCTCTTCGGTCCTGCGCTTGATGTCTTGGCGCTTGTCATAATCCTGCTTACCTTGGGCAAGGCCAAGTTCCACCTTGAGCCGTCCGCCAGAAAAATAAAGGGACAACGGCACAAGCGTCTTGTTGCCGTCGCGTACTTTACCCATCAACGAGTCAATCTCGCGGCGGTGCAGTAGCAGCTTACGGGTTCGCTTGGGGCTGTGGTTGGTCCACGACCCCATGGAATAGATCGGGATGTTGAGGTTGCGGAGCCAGGCCTCACCCTCGTCAATGGTGGCGAAGGCATCGACAAGGGAGGCCTTGCCCTCTCTCAGCGATTTAATTTCTGTACCGAGGAGGACAATGCCGCATTCGTAGGTCTCTAGAATCTTGTAATCATGGCGTGCCTTGCGGTTAGTCGCGATCACAGGATTGTTGTTTGCAGCTTTTTTCTTCTTCGCCATAATGCCACTGATCGTACCTTGTGCCCGCCTTGCGCATGCAAAAACCTTCCACATCAGCTCGATGTGGAAGGTTAAAGTTCTCACGCTACTGCGCCAGCTCATAGCCAGCGGCTCATGCGTGGTTATTTACGTACGTACCAGCGGAGCGTGATTTGAGCGGTGATCGCCGCAAAGACCACTCCGATCACTGCCACAACCGGGGCCACTGCCCAGATGTCGGAGCTCGTCACCCGTGCAATGAGCTGGGAATCGTAGAGACCCTTGAGGGTCTTGTCCACCACCCATTCCTTGCCACCAAACAAAGCCACTCCGGAGAGCACAGCGCCAAAGAGCGCCGCGATCATGGCTTCAAGCACAAAGGGGGCTTGGGTATACCAGCGAGACGCGCCCACCATGCGCATGATCGAAATTTCTTCACGACGATTAAATGCAGCAATTTGCACCATGTTCACAATCAAGAACACTGCCGCAATCGCTTGGATCGCCGCGAAAATGAACGTTGCGTTGCGGATAGCGTCAAGGTTGTTCGTCGCCCCACGCAGATCATCTACCTGATCCACAATGGTGGTTACTTGTTCCAGACCACGGACTGCATCAAGTGGCTTGGTGTCTAGCGGGTCTACAAGGCGAACGTGCAGCGCCGCCGGCAGAGCATCTTTAGATGTTTCTGCGACAAGCTGCGGGTCTGTGTCCTTGAAAACCTCGACAAAACGCTGATATGACTGCTCGCGGCTGCGGAAGGTGACAGATTCGATTCCTTCTTGTCCGTCGAGCTTTTCACGCACCTGCTTGCATGCGTCTGATGCACAATCTTTGTCATTGGCAGAGATGTCCTCGTTCAGCTGCACCATGACTTCTACGCGGTCAAGATAAATACTTTTTGTGGCTTCCGTCATGTGTGTGACTAGAAAACCGGTAGCCAGAAGTGCTAGAGAAATAGCCGTGGTAATGATGAGCGCAATGGTCATCGTTATGTTACGTCCGAGCCCACGGAAGGCCTCTCGGAATACAAATCCAAGTTTCATGAGGTTCCTTACCTATTGCACCTATTGAGCTTCGCCGTAGACACCGTGGGCATCATCGCGCACGAGCTTGCCCAGGTTCAGTTCAATAACACGACGACGCATGTCATTAACGGCCCTCGCATTGTGAGTGGACATAACAACAGTTGTGCCCGTCTTGTTGATCTGATTAAGCAAAACCATGATGCCGTCGGAGGTTTCGGGATCCAGGTTGCCGGTGGGCTCGTCGGCAAGCAAAAGCAACGGCCGGTTGACAAAGGCGCGGGCTACGGCCACACGCTGTTGCTCGCCGCCGGAAAGCTCATGAGGCATACGGTGTGCTTTTCCAGAAAGACCCACCATCTCAAGAGTTTCGGGCACTAACTTGTTAATGCGGCTTTTCCGTGTCCCAATAACTTCTAGCGCAAAGGCCACGTTGTCGTAGACCGTCTTCTGTTGCAAAAGACGGAAATCCTGGAATACGTAACCGATGTGCTGGCGCAGCTTGTTAATTTGCCGGCCATGCAGCTTATTCACGTGAAAATCGGACAAGTAGAGATCACCGCTCGTGAGGTTCTCCTCTCTGATCATGAGCTGCAAGAAGGTTGATTTTCCCGAGCCGGAAGGGCCGATGAGGAAAACAAACTCGCCTTTATCAATAGTGAGCGAGAGGTTATCCAGCGCCGGCCTGGTAGACGTTTTATATGACTTGGTGACTTTGTCGAACGTGATCACACTTGAACACCTTAGCCAAACCACTGTGGCAATTGAAACGTTTGTGACAAATGGGATCGGATTTGGCGCTATAGGCGACATGCGTAACGACGCCCACCCACACCCCATACATTCACCCCGCCATGGAGATATCACACCGCCACCCTGGCCGTACACATAATTACATCTATATGTTTAGATATCTCTCCTCCCCTCACTCACCCCGAATGGATAAAGTTTTCATAAATCTATGAGACGCATCACTTTCATCGCGTTAGACTAGCGCCCATCACTTCCCCAAAGATCGGAGCCCAGAAATGAGCACGACTTCAGAGCAGAAGCTAGAAAACAGGAACGACGCGCCTCCCAAGCCGAAAGGATTTCTGGGGTTTGTGGAGCGCGTGGGCAACCTACTCCCCGACCCTTTCTGGCTTTTTGTTATTCTCGCTGGACTGGTAGCCATCAGTAGCTGGGTGGGGTCAAAAGCTGGCATGAGCGCCATTAATCCCCAGGACAATTCCCCAGTTACCGTCACCAATCTCCTCACCAAAGAGGGCATAAGCACAATGCTTACTGAGGCGGTGAATAACTTTGTGTCTTTTCCACCTCTCGGAGTCATCCTCACAGTTATGCTCGGAGTCGCTGTAGCCGAGCACTCTGGTTTTATTAGTGCACTTATTCGAGCCATGGTGGCCAAAGTCGGACCACGCACACTGACCTTTGTGGTGGCACTGGCGGGAGTCACCGGTTCTATTGCATCGGATGCCGTCTATGTCATCCTTATCCCCTTAGGCGCCATGAGCTTTCGAGCACTGGGAAGATCACCGATCGTGGGTGCAATGGTGGCCTTCGCTGCATCATCGGCAGGTTTTAATGCCAGTCTGATTCTGAACATCACTGACGTACTCCTGGGCGGGATTTCCACATCTGCGGCACAACTCGTGGACCCCGAGTACCACGTTTCTCCCCTGGCAAACTATTTCTTTGTAGTGGCCTCATCTATCGTGCTTGCGTTGATCATCACGCTGGTCACTGAGCTTTTTATCAAAAAGAAAGCCCGTGAGTTAGTAGATCATGACCGCATCGATCATTCCGAGCTCACGTTTTCCAAAAATGCGGAAGGCTCTCCCGGCGCGCAATCTCACAAAGATAAGACAGATGACGATTTAGCCGAAGAAATCAAGCTGCATCCTGGTGAAGCCCGCGCCCTTGCGTTTACCGGTGGCGCTTTTGTGCTCCTGCTTGCCGCATACTTTGCGCTGCTGTTTATCCCAGCGTCACCGCTGTATTCAGAAGAGGGAGCACTAGCTAGCCCGCTGATTAAAGCCATCGCGGTTCCCATCGCGATGATGTTCTTAGGGTTAGGCATCGTCTATGGCGTTGCCGCTAAAACGATCACACGACTGGGAGATATTCCCGAGTTCATGGGGCGTGGGCTCAAAACTCTCATTCCTATGATCGTCTTGTTCTTTATGGTCGCGCAGTTCCTGGCATGGTTTCAATGGTCAAATCTGGGCATGTGGACTGCGATTAAAGGGGCGGAGTTACTCCAACAATGGGACCTGCCGGTCTACGTGTTATTCGGCGCGCTGGTCGCTATGGTCGCCTTACTTAACTTGGCTATTACATCGGGCTCGGCCCAGTGGGCCCTTATGGCACCGGTGATTGTTCCCATGATGATGTACATAGGGGTTTCTCCAGAGGTCTCGCAGATGCTCTTCCGCATAGGCGATTCCCCGACAAACATCATCACTCCCATGAGCCCTTACTTTGCTCTAGCGCTGACGTTCCTCCAGCGCTATTACAAGCCTGCGGGTGTGGGAACCCTCATGTCCCTAGCTCTTCCCTATTCCATATCCATGCTGGTGGGATGGTTCTTGTTCTTTGTCTTGTGGTACTTCTTGGGAATTCCTATCGGTCCTGGAACCCCTATCCATTATGGGTAAGGCCAAACTCTAAGAGCAGGCTGACCGCATCATCGTGATTCTCGTGCCGCGCATGATCAGATTGTGGCGAGTTGTGCGTCGTTTAGCCTGCTATTACGGCGGCGGGATGCCCGGAGAAAATTGACTTTACTTTCCTTACATGGGTGCTGTGGGACTCGTGCACAAGGGCAAAACGCAAGCACTACCTGGAGATCGCGAAGAAGTATCCGGGAAAAACTGAGATTCGACGTCGCTAACAAAGCTTCTCGACGCCCCTCCCAGGACTTCCCTCCGTTATTGTTCCTGCTGCTGTGCCATACGCCAGCGGATGCCAGCTTCTAACAAGCCATCAATGTCTCCGTCGAGCACCTTTTGCGGATCATTGACTTCATAATTGGTACGCAGATCTTTCACCATCTGATACGGGTGCAACACGTAGGAGCGCATTTGGTTTCCCCACGAGGCGTTGCCACCAGCACCCAGGGCATCGAGTTCAGCTCGTTCTTCTTGGCGCTTCTTCTCCAGGAGTTTAGCCTGGAGAACTCGCATAGCAGAGGCCTTGTTTTGAATCTGGGATTTCTCGTTTTGGCAGGTGACCACGATCCCTGTAGGAATATGCGTCAACCGCACGGCCGAGTCAGTGGTGTTCACGGACTGTCCGCCAGGCCCGGAGGAGCGATAGACGTCCACGCGTACTTCAGAGTCTGGAATGTCGATGTGGTCCGTCTGCTCAACCACGGGGAGAACCTCTACCTCAGCGAATGAGGTCTGGCGGCGTCCTTGGTTATCAAACGGAGAAATTCTTACTAGCCGGTGTGCGCCTTGCTCCACAGAGAGCTGGCCATACATGTATTCACCGTGGACAACGAACGTCGCTGATTTAATACCCGCTTCTTCCGCATAAGAGATGTCATAAATGTCGACCTTGCGGTCGTTCTTTTCCGCCCAGCGGACATACATGCGCATCAGCATCTCTGCCCAGTCTGCAGCGTCAACGCCGCCTGCCCCAGAGCGAATGTTGATCACGGCTTCACGGGAATCATATTCGCCGGATAGCATGGTTTTCACTTCTAGAGATTCAATCTCTGCAGTGAGCTCGGCCAGCTCTTCGTCGGCAAGCTCGGTGCCGTCGCCCTCTTCTTCGGCGAGTTCGTACATCACCGGGATGTCGTCGATACGCTGCCGCAAGCCTATAAGTTTCTTCAGCTGCGCTTGTACTGAAGACAGCTCCGTGGTCACCTTCTGAGCATGGTCAGGGTTATCCCACAACGTGGGGTCGGAGGCTTGTTGCTCCAGCTCACGGACGCGCGATGCTAATTCCTCGGGGTCCATGACCTTTTCGATCGTGGTCAAGGTTGCATCAAGTTCATTGAGAGCAGCGAGAATTTCCGGGCGCATGAAGAACTAGTTTAGCGGGATACATATCCATCTTCTGCTTTGCACCCGCTGTTCCGGCTGCTTTTTAGCAGACAAACAGGCACTTTGCTGCGATGATCAGCCAGGAAGCCAAATCCAAGAACCTATTCCCCATGTTTTGTGGGGTTGCTACTCCGCCACGGTTGGCAACTCTCCTGGGAAAAGGTGACAATGGTGGATATGGATCAACCTCGGGATACTGCATTACATTCCTCGTTAGCTGACATGATCGCAACGATCACCAAGACTTTTGTTATCGCCCACGATCAAGATTCTGATGAGCACCTAGCACAAGCGCTGGTGTTCAATGCGGGCCGCTTGGCGTGGAGGATGCGCGAGCAGGGAGTATCTACAGACTTTAAGACCTCCCTCTCCGACGTAGTCACGGATGCAGATCGTGCAGCCGAGCAGTTTGTCACAGGTGTGATTAGCGCGCTTCGGCCGGAAGACGGCATCCTCGGCGAAGAAGGCACCCACAAAGCTGGAACCTCCGGGCGCACATGGGTGATCGATCCGGTTGATGGAACATACAATTTTATTAGCGGTTCAGACTATTGGTGTTCCGCCCTTGCGTTGGTAGAAGGCGATCCTGCGCATCCGGATAAGGTCTGTTTCGGCGCTGTACACAGGCCTGCGATGGGGTACACCTGGTTTGGTGGCAAAGATATTCCCACAACCCGCGACGGCAAAGCCCTGCCATCATTAGAGAATAAATCCACTGAGCTCATCAGCATGGCCACGTATCTCAACCCTCCTTTCATCGCTGAGCCGGCACTGCTTAACGCATGGCTTTCCCTTGCACAGGGCTTCCTCAGCTGGAGAATGATCGGGGCGGGTTCGGTTGACCTGGGTGGAGTTGCTGACGGCACCTTGGGCGCTTATGTCCAACACACTGTCCAGGATTGGGATTGGCTCCCCGGCCGTGCTCTCGTGGAAGGCGTAGGCGGCACGTGCATCAAAGTTGAAGCCGCGGGTGTGACCTGGTGTATTGCTGCGAATCCGCAGGCAGCTGATGAAATCGCAACGATTCTTCGCGCCTTACCTCCTGCGAATTAATCCGACCCTAGTTTTTGCAACGCATCTCAGGAAAGCTGGTGTGTATGACTTCTTATAATTCTGATCTTGAATTTGCTCTATCACTTGCTGACGCCGCCGATGCGATAACCTTCAAACGCTTCGACTCAAGCGACCTGGTTGTAGACTCCAAACCAGACATGACCCCCGTAAGCGATGCCGACCTCGCCTGCGAAAAGGCCCTCCGGGAGCTCATCGCTGCACGTTACCCCGACGACGCCATCCTCGGGGAGGAATTTGGCGGTGACGTGGAGTTAAAGGGACGGCAGTGGGTCATTGATCCCATTGACGCCACAAAGAACTTTGTGCGAGGCGTCCCTGCATGGGCAACACTTATCGCTTTGCTTGTCGACGGCACCCCGGTAGTCGGTGTGGTCACAGCGCCAGCTCTAGCGCGCCGTTGGTGGGCTGCCTCCGGTCAAGGGGCATGGCGCACCTTCAACGGCGGAACCCCCACAAAGCTGTCCGTCTCTCGCGTTGCAGACCTCGACCACGCCTCCCTCTCGTTTTCTTCCTTCAGCGGTTGGCAAACCCTAGGTTTGGACCAACGCTTTATTGACTTAACCGAGCGAACGTGGCGACTACGCGGTTTTGGAGATTTTTGGTCCTACTGTCTCGTCGCAGAAGGTGCGGTGGACATCGCTGCAGAACCGGAGGTCTCACTCTGGGACCTAGCACCCTTAACCGTATTGGTAGAGGAAGCCGGCGGCACTTTCACCTCTCTCACGGGTGAACGAGGACCGCACGGCGGTAGTGCGATTGCGTCCAACGGCCTACTCCACGCCCCGGCGCTGGATGTTTTGGGTACGCAAAAACAAGAGTCACGTGATTAGCTCCCAAGATTAAATATTAAAAGGGCAGGTGTCCGCTGTTTATTCAGCGACACCTGCCCTTTGTTTTATCTTCTATTTCGCGATTTTAAAGCCAGCGCCAACACCGTTCTTGGCGTTTATATCTGCGATAACGGCATCCATATTGGTGGAAATCGTGGGCATGAACATCGGCCCCTGCCATGGGGTATGGCATGCAAGAGCTTGGTTATTGATAGCACCTCTCTTGATAATCCCCACGACGCGATCTCCCACGATCACCGGTGCACCAGAATCGCCCTGGCGAGCACAAATCTGCGACATTGAAGTGCGTGCGTCTTTGGTCCAGATATGTCCACAGGAGTGTCCGGTAGCCACACCCTGCTTGCATGCTGTTTCTCCGGCATTAGGGTTGTGGCCTCCCACCGAATTAACGCGAATCCCGTTGTACTCATTGGTTACCTGTGCATTAGAACCAAGCTCAATAACCGAATAGTCCAAATGCTCACCCCGAACGGCAACTGTTCCGCTTGGGCCGATTCGCCAAGAGTCAGCAGATTCCACGCTTTGTCCCACTGCCCCACAGTGTCCCGCGGTAATGGCTACCGCGCGCCCCGCGGCATCGTGTCCCGTCGCAGCGACAGTACACAGAGAATTCTTTCCCACATACACAGGGGTTCCTGGGCCATACAGAGACATTCCGCGTTGTTCTGCGGCTAAGGATTCAGCTGGAATATCCGGCGAGTTGAACCAGCTACCGGCTACTCGATTGAGAACTTTCCCGGGGTGTTGTGCCATAAACTGCGAGAGGAGATCCGTACGCCAATGATAGTTAGGGCCATCAATGATGGGCTCAAAGGTCTTTTCCCGTTGTACAACCTCGGGGATCGTACGGCCTTGCGCATCTTTGTGCACTGGCTGGGTATGTGCACGCGGAGTCGGTGTCTGATGAATAGCTTGTGGCTTATGAGGCTGCAACGCTTGTCCTAGAGCTGCTTGTGCCTGTGCCCCTGCTGCTTGAACATTCGCATTAAAAGCGTCCATGTCAGATTGCATACGAGCAACCGCTGCGTCTGCAGAAACAACCGCTGCAGGGTCTACAGGAGGAGCAACGATGCCTGCTCCACGCAGCTGCTCAGCCACCTGATTCACCCACGTGGAAACCGGAGCCTGCTGCGGCATAATCTCAGAAGCCCCGGCACCTGGCGAACCGAAGACCGCCATCCCTGTGATTGCTGCTGTGATAAACAAACGGCGGGTATGGTGGTTGCGGTTTCGCATGTACCGAGGCTTCCTTTTCGCTATTCAGACGAGCATTTCCCACTCATATAACCATGTATTTGAGCGTACGCATAGCCCGCCACACCGACGCGAATTTAATCGATGGTAATAAGGGCCTGACCTCCCTGAACGGAATCACCAACGGCAACGCGAACGCTACTGATGGTGCCCGCATTAGGAGCCGTAATCTCGGTCTCCATCTTCATGGCTTCGAGGATCAGGAGCACCTGGCCGGCCTCGATCTCTTCGCCTTCTTCAACCAAGATCTTGAAGACCGATCCGGCAAGCGGAGCGACGACAGCGTTTGCCGATACACCGGAGACGCTCGCGTTGGCTGGTTCAGAATGGGTTGCGCCTGAGCCGCCACCAAAGTAGATGGGAGCGATCTGACGCTTCTCCTCTTCCACCTCGACCTCGACAGAATAGGCGATCCCGTTGACTGTCACGTTAAGTTTCATGTTTTACCTTCTACCTTCGGATGCCTACAGCTGACCCGGAATGTGATGCTGGACCTTCTGACGTCCCTGCGCTGCCCACGTTCTTTCGCGGGAGTAATGGACTGCCTTAATCGTGCCGCGATTACCCATGAAGGCTGACACCGCTGCAGAAATAGCAATGATGACGTCTTCTGGGATGGAAGCGTCGGAACGCTTACGCAGCTCTTTAAGCTCAGCTTCCGCCGCATCAAGCCGCGCTGAGAGTTCCGCGACTAATTGAGCAAGTTGCTCGCTGTTTGATTCGCTCACCGTTGCTCCTTATACCGGACCTAGGCCGTGCTTCTTGGCAGGGCGAACTACTCGCTTGTTGGTCAAGACCTCAAGCGCATCTGCAATATGCAGGCGGGTTTCTGCGGGATCGATGATGTCATCAACCAAGCCACGGGAGGCTGCCATATACGGAGTGGAGAAAGTCTCCTTGTACAGGCGGATGAGCTCATCGCGCTTGGCTTCCTTATCTTCTGCGGCTTCGATCTCCTTGCGGAAGACCACATTGACTGCGCCTTCTGCGCCCATCACTGCGATTTCTGCAGTGGGCCATGCAAACACGCGGTCAGCTCCCAGGTCCTTCGAGCACATAGCTAGGTGCGCTCCACCGTAGGACTTACGCAGCTCCACCGTGATCTTTGGCACGCTGGCTGCCGAGTATGCGTACAGCATCTTGGCGCCATGTCGGATGATGCCACCGTGTTCTTGAGCAACACCCGGCATAAAGCCTGGAACGTCCACAAAAGTCACAAGCGGGATGTTAAAGGCGTTGCAGAAACGGATGAACTGGCTTCCCTTATCCGAGGAGTTGATGTCCAGCACACCGGACATCACGTTTGGTTGGTTAGCCACAATGCCCACAGTACGGCCTACGATGCGGGCAAATCCCACGACGAGGTTTTGTGCATATCCAGCCTGCACTTCAAGGAAGTCGCCACGGTCTACAACGCGCGAAATAATATCGCGAACGTCATAACCGCGCTTTCCATCGACTGGAACGATCTCCCGCAGCTCCTCATCGGGAGTAACGATTGGATCTGGTTCAACAACCGGTGGTTCTTCCGTATTGTTCTGTGGCAAGAAGCTCAGTAACTTCTGCGCGATGAGGATCGCCTGCTCGTCATCATCAGCAATGAAGTGGATGTTTCCGGCCTTAGACATATGAGCGTCTGCTCCGCCTAGAGCATCTGCGGTGACCTCTTCACCCGTGACCGACTTAATCACGCCAGGGCCAGTGATGAACATGTTGGCCTTGCGAGTCTGAATGATGAAGTCAGTCAGAGCAGGCGAATATGCAGCGCCTCCAGCGCATGGGCCCGAGATAATCGAAACCTGTGGTACAAGTCCGGAAAGAAGAACGTTCTGGTAGAACACCTTGCCGTAGCCCGAAAGGGAGTCGATTCCCTCTTGCACGCGTGCTCCACCGGAGTCGTTGATGAAGATGAAAGGAGTTCCAGTGGTAGCAGAAGCTTCCATCATCGCTGCGACCTTGTTGGACTGAGTCTCGCCAGCTGATCCGCCCATCACGGTGAAATCCTGTGATGCTACGTGGACGGCACGACCAAAAATCGCTCCCGAGCCAGTAACAACGCCGTCTGCCGGCGCGACTGCTTTATCCATGCCAAAGTGCGTGGTGCGATGCTTGGCAAACATGCCGATTTCGCGGAATGTGCCTTCGTCGAGAAGCGCTGCGACGCGCTCACGAGCTGTTAGTTTGCCTTTTTCATGCTGCTTTTCGATTTTAGCTTCGCCGCCGCCTAGCTCGATCTCATGACGAGCCTTAGCGAGCTGGTCTAGGCGCTCAGACATAGTAGGTTCTTGAGACATGTCTTCGGTTCTCCTTTACTCGGCGGGCTCGACCTTGACGGTCTGGCTGCGACCGCCCACGGTGACCTTGTAGGTAATCGGTTCGAGAACGGCCTCATTCTCGCGGGTCTTGATCTTTGATGGGTCCTTACCCACGTTCTTTGGCCCTTCGGGGCGGTTCTTAAAGAACCCTGGAGCAACGCCTGGGAACAGCGCATTGGTCAGTACGTCTTCGTCTGTACCATCGCAGCCCTCAAGTTTGTTGGCTTCCTCCACAAGGTGATCCCACTCTGGCTCAAGGAGATCAGCCGGGCGCTCAGTAATGGCTTCCTTCTTAGTCTGAGCCTTTGCTTGTTCAACGATTTCAGGATTGCGCTCGCCGATGCACTCGCCGTAGTAGCCAAGCATGAGGTCCGCGAATTCTGCAGTCATGACCTTGTAGCGTCCCATAAGGACGTTGAAGACAGCCTGGGTTCCCACGATCTGGGAAGACGGCGTGACCAGTGGCGGGTATCCGGCATCCTTACGAACGATGGGGACTTCACGCATCACTTCATCAATACGATCTCCGGCACCTTGGGCGGTGAGCTGGCTTTCCATGTTAGAAAGCATGCCGCCAGGAATCTGGGAGAGGAAGATATTGGTATCCACCAGCGTCTTGGACTCAAATTCCTTGTACTTCGGGCGAATTGCTTTAAAGTGATCGCGGACGTTGATCAGACGATCCATGTCTAGATCTGTGGTGTAGTCGGTGCCCTCAAGCATCTCTACGAGGGACTCAGTGGGGTTGTGTCCCGGGCCGAGGGAGAGCGAAGAAATGGCAGTATCCACAACATCTGCGCCAGCTTCAATGGCCTTCATCAAGGTCACGAGTGTAACGCCGGTTGTGGAGTGGCAGTGGACGTTAATCTGAGTCTCTTCGCCATAGGTTTCTTTAATCGCGCGGATAACATCGTATGCCGGCTGAGGCTTCAACAGCGCTGCCATGTCCTTCAGCGCGATGGAATCTGCCCCCATGTCTAGAAGTCGGCCCGCAAGCTCAACATATCCTTCGACAGTATGCAGTGGTGAAACGGTGTAGCAGATGGTTCCTTGGGCGTGCCCATCGACTTTCTTCACCGCACGCATAGCGTGTTCCAGGTTGCGTGGGTCGTTGAGAGCGTCAAAGACACGGAACACATCCATGCCGTTTTCCTTGGACTTCTCAACGAACTTGTCCACCACCAAGTCTTCATAGTGGCGGTATCCCAGAAGGTTCTGCCCACGGAGCAGCATCTGGAGCTTGGAATTTGGCATTAATTTACGGAAAGTGCGAAGTCTCTCCCAGGGATCCTCATTAAGGAATCTGATGCACGCGTCAAACGTTGCACCACCCCAGCACTCGACGCTCCAGAATCCTGCCTTATCTATGTCCTCGCATGCGTCAACCATGTCTTCCATGGCCATACGAGTTGCAAACAAGCTCTGATGCGCATCGCGTAAAGCGACCTCGGTCACTCCAATTTTTCTTGGGCTCATAGTTCACAATCTATGCGGATTTGAGTTCAGTTGCACGGCAGATTCACACGGAATAGATCACAAAACCAACAAAACCCAAATAAAAACCGGACAGACTGAGTTGTTTTCTAAGGTAAAACGGCTTTTTACGCTCGGAAATGTCCGATCCCATATCTAGAAAATTACCTGTGAAGTTTTTCACTAAAATGAAAAAATCATAAATCAGTCACAATAAATCACTGGTATAACCATGCACATAAAAACCGGGCCACGCAGTAACATAGTGTTCCGCGCGACCCGATGAACGTCGACAAGCTTAAACCTCTATAACGCTCTCTTGCTTTTCTGCAATTACCCGTGCGTGTTCTGCACGGCGCTTCTCAACCTGCCCACGGGTTGCATACCATCCCAGCACAAACAGCGGAACCGTGCATACAGATGCCACCACCGTCAGGAATCCATCCCAGGAACCAGCAGCAATCAAAATAACGATCAATACCAAGAAACCCAGAGTTATCCAGTTAGTCACAGGAGCCCACGGCATCCGGAATGCAGGGCGTTCCTCTACCGCCTTAATCATCCGCATATGGCACACGATGGTAAAAGCCCAGTTAACAACCACACAGATTGCAGTCATATTAAGCGCAATATCAAAAGCCTTACCCGGAGCAAGGTAGTTTATGACCACGCCGATGAGCACCACTGTAGAGTTCAACGCGATGCCACCAAAAGGAACACCTCGCTTATTAAAAGCCCCCAACATTTCCGGAGCTGTCCCAGCACGAGCCATGGTACGCATAGTGCGCCCAGTGGAATACAGGCCAGCATTGAGCGAAGACAAAGCCGCAGTAATAACGACCAAATTCATGATCGTGCCAGCAGAAGGAACGCCTATCGAATCAAAGAAGGTCACAAACGGCGAGACACCCGCAGAATATGCAGTATATGGAAGCACCAAAGCTAGCAGCATAACCGAGCCGCAGTAGAACACAATGATGCGCCAAATAACACTGTTAACAGCCTTAGGCATTTCTTTCTCAGCGTCCTTGGTCTCTCCTGCTGCCGTACCAATGAGCTCAATACCAAAGTAAGCAAACACCACGCCACTGATGACAACAACCAAAGGCAAGAATCCCATAGGGAAGATTCCGCCATGTTCAGCAATATTGGCAAAGCCTGCTGGTTGATCCACCACGATGCGGCCCGTCACCACAAAAAAGATTGCAACAGCCATGAACAAGCAGATCGCAGCAATTTTGATCATCGCGAACCAAAATTCCATCTCACCAAATACTCGAACCGAGATGAGATTAAGAAGCAGCACAATAACTAATGCAGCTAAAGCAAGTACCCATTGCGGGATATCTGAGAAAAGGTTCCAGAATTTTAGATAAATCGCGATAGCCGTAGTGTCCGCAATTCCTGTCAAGGCCCACATCATGAAGTAGACCCATCCCACCACAAAACCAGCCCGCTCTCCCATGAATTCACGAGTCCAGGAGACGACAGCACCGGAAGACGCACGGTATAAAACAAGTTCTCCTACGGCACGCAAAATAAAGAAAGCAAAAAAACCACAGATAAGATATGCCAAAACCAACGATGGCCCCGCAGTGGCCAAACGCCCACCGGCTCCCATAAAGAGTCCCGTACCAATCGCAGAACCAAGTGCCATCATCTGGATATGACGTGAACTCAGTGTTGTTTTGTATCCCTCCTGATCCGCTGTAAGAAATGAGGAGTCTGTATGAGCCATAAAATCTGACCGACCTTTTCGGACCAAGCCCAGCACATTGTGTACTAAGCGATAAAGAGAAACTACACGGTGAAAGCTATCAAGTAATAGTTATCGATAAAGCTTTTCGACGCCGTCGCACAGACTTTCACCACATTGCGCAGCTAAAAGCCACTTTCACTAAAAGAACACAGCAACATGGCTGCAATGAAGATCACAATTCAACTAAAAGTTTTTAGCGCACCAATAAAGACAGTAAAAACACGAAAATACGGCTCTTTGCAAGACCACGACAAGACCTCACTGCAGAGCACACAGCCCCCCTTTGAGCCTTACAACGGCAAACCCCTTACAGATCTTCCAGTTGGCGGTGAAAGAACCGTAAGGGGCTTGATGACAAGTAACGAAAATCAATAGCCAGAGCTACAAAAATGTAAGACTAAATGCCTTGCTTCTGCTCTGCTTTCTGCTCTGCATAAAGACGGCTAAGCGCCTTGGCTGCCTGACTCTCATAAGCGTCGGCATCCTCAATCTCCCCATTTGAACGCAGCTCATGAGCAGCGTCCTTAGCCCAGTTGTAGTAGTTACAAAGGTCATGCTGATCATCACCGAAGGTCTTATGGCACCACTCGTGAGGGTGCCGCTCTGGCGAATGAGTACTTGCCTGCGCCGAAGTGATCGCTGCTGCAGAACCCACCAGCAGAGTTGCGCCCGCAATGGTAAGGGTGATCTTACGAATCTTCAAGATAAAACTCTCCCTAGATAGAAGTGGAAATTAAAATGAAATGCATCCGATCAGTGCACTTAGAAACTTACACTTTTTTCACAAAAACTAAAACTATCCTAATAAATTCCGATTAGTAAACTGAGGTTTTTGTCACTTTTTTTTAAAAAGAAACGGAACTGCGAGGTTGCCAAACCCTGGGAGAAACTTTATTTACGCAGGTAAGTGTAGAAATCTTTGAAATTTCCCCACCCGCATAGACGTACACAAAGGACACATTCTTTCATTAGTGTGAAATAACACAGTGTCCCATTTTTATCTTTTTCTCATTAAAAAATCTCTTTTTGGGCGCTAGATTCTCCCGCTAGCACTAAGATTTCGGCCTTATTTATCCGTGTGATATTCGTGACAAAAAATAACTGGAGTACGTCTTTATACGCGACATACTCCAGTTATTTCGAATTATAGAAAACTATTAGTCTCTAATTTCCTGGGTTGATTCTTTTGTGGCTATTGTGTTTCGCCGATTGCGGCGTACCAACAACATCCCCATTCCCACTAGCAAGAACGCAGCCAAAGCAATTCCTAGTGTATTAGCACCAGTCTTTGCCAATGAAGGCTTATCACGCTTGGAAGCGGTCTTTACCTCACGAGGTTTCTCCGCTGTCGGGTTCTTTTCCATCGGCGCTACAGGTGTAATCACCGGTGGTTGTGACGATGGTCCAACAATAAAAGGTATCAACGGGATGAGCGGTATCAGCGGGAGGATCGGAAGGAAATTGAGCGATTCATATCCATTGACCACCGTTGCCTTGTAGGTCACGTGTGCGCTAGAAATCTTGAACTTCCCGTGATCAGAGATGGTGTGTTTCCACTGCGTTCCACTGATCTTGGCGTCGTGCTCCTCTATGTGGCATTCGGTGCCAACAGGTAGGGCGTCGATAAGCTCGGAGCGCCCTTCGCCCCTAATTTGCGTGGACGCTTTTCTTACTTCTTTACCATCCTTGGTGCAAACATAATCGAATGTAAACGTCTTATCTGCTGCCTTATCCCTAGCACCACCGATAATTTGTTTCTCGATGAGGAATCCGCCAGTCTCATGCGTATAGGTGTTCTTCGCGGAAACCCGAACAATTTCCGATTTCTTTCCAATGGTGAATCTTTGATTTTTCCACTCTGTCACTAGTTCCGTTCCAGCAACCTTGGCGTCTTTTTCAACCACCACGCAAGAAGTACCAACAGGGATCTCTTCAGAGACGTCCACGGACCCCTTGCCGTTTTCAACTGGTACTTTCACCTCACCGTTCACGTTGCCACATGTCCATGTGAAGTCAAACTTCTGAGGGGTCTTGATCCCGTCTTCAGCCGCGACAGTCTTCTCAAGAGAGAACCCGCCCTTATATTGAGTGAAAGTGTTCTTTGCTTTCAGATTGACTGAAGGCTTATTGTGATCCGCAATCCTAAACGTTGCCTTGTTTCCCTCGACTTCCACGCCTTCACCTGAAAACTCAACCAACCAGTCAACGTTCGGATAATCAGACTGAGTCTCCGTTACCTTGCACTCAGAACCAACAAGTATGTCTTTAACCGTAACGCTCTTTCCAGGAGTTGTACTGATACTGCCTTTAACTGGCTGACCATTTGGTTGCTCACAGACATAGGTAAACTCATACTGCTTTGACTTCAATGCATCGAGATCTGAAGCGTCTCCGCCTACGGTCTTGAGAATCGAGAACCCACCCTTGGAATGCTCAAAAGTATTCTTGGCATGAATATCAACGGTTTCGCCTTCTTTAATGGTGAACTTTCCACCGTTGGGGAGTGTACCTAGCCACGTCACACCGGCTGGGACATCAACCTCGGATTCCGTAATAGTGCAGTTCGTATTGATAGGAATATCTGTGGGACCATCGACGGTCTGACCTTCCTTGACTTTGAGCGAGCCTGTTTTCTCGCCGCAGACATAATCGAACTTGTACTCAATGTCTTTTGCCAACGAAGCCGCAGGGCCATCAACAAACTTGGTGAGCTTAAAACCACCGACTTTCTGGGTGTACTTATTGATCAGTTCAACCTGAATGTTTGCATTGTTGTCACGCAGGATCGACAACTCTTCCTTGTTGTCGTTTGCCCCTGACCACGTGAAACCAGGAATTTCCGTACTGTTGGTGTGTTCTTCTATGTGACATGAAGTTTCTTCTGGGTATTCAGGAGAAACGAAAGGTTCCTTCACAGAAAACTCGAACTGAGTCCAGTCTTGAGTACCGCAGCGATACTGACCCTTGAATTTACGATTCTGCACAGACTCATCTGCAAGCAAAGCAGCCGATCCCTCGATCTTCTTATTCACGGTAAACCGCCCCTTAGGAACCGGCGTGTACGTATTCGAGGCCACTACCTTTGCAGTGTTTTCTGCACTGATCTTGATCTTTCCATCAGCAGGAGTAAGCGTATGAGACCACTTTTGGTCCTTAACCTCAGTACCCGCGGTCTCTTCCTTCACCGTGCATTCGGTTCCTAGGGGATACTGCTTGCTCGATTCAAACGGCTTATTCTTAGAAACTTTTGCTGTAGCTTCAGCATCGTTGCCGCACGTGTATTTGAAGGTAAATTCGCGGTCTTCTAGCTGCTTAACGACGTCCTCCGCACCCACCAGCTGCTTCTCAA
Source organism: Corynebacterium ulcerans (assembly GCF_900187135.1). NCBI lineage: Bacteria > Bacillati > Actinomycetota > Actinomycetes > Mycobacteriales > Corynebacteriaceae > Corynebacterium > Corynebacterium ulcerans. The sequence goes on along the minus strand of NZ_LT906443.1, from coordinate 2,132,299 downwards.
TCCGGAAAGTTCCTGCAGTCTTTTCGTACTGGTTAACAGCTTCAAAGCCAACCGCGTTATCGCCTTCTGTGTCTGTGATAGTCACTTCTTCCGGAGTGACCGTCGTCTTTAACGAGTATCCCTCGATCTGCGCGCTGTCAGTTTTTTCAGTGACTTTGCACTTTGCACCAACAGGAATCTGCTGCGAGACGGGTGTCTTCTGCGCATTGCCCTTTACCTGGATTTCTCCCTTAACTTCGGCATGCCCAGCAGCTTCACATTGGTAGCTAAAGGTGAACTCTTTGCCTTTCGCTTTTTCCTCATCCCAGCCGGAAACTTTCTTAGTAATAGTGAATGTTCCAGTTTTAGGCGTGGAGTCGTACGTGTTAATTGCGATGAGGTCGATGGATTTCTCTTCCGGAGAGCGCGCTTCAAATTCAGCCTTGTCCGCAGGTTTACCATCTATTTCCCATGTTAAACGTGGCTTCGGTGCTGTGGTTTCTTGGGAAACTTCCGTAATCTCACAACGCATGCCCTTTTCAATGTCTTTGACGTGGACAAAACCGTTATTCGGAGAAACCTCAATGGTGTTCTCGAGTGTCGTCGACTCGCGCACGCACTTGTAATTAAATTTGAATGACGCTGGGATCTGAGCTCCAGCACCACCCATAACAACTTTCTTAATCGAGAAGCCGCCAGTATTGCCAGACCCCGACCCGTCTGCACCCGGAATATAGGTGAAACCTTCTACCTGTTTATCGCTGATATAAGCCGTGTTCTTCTGAGTAGAGAAAGGCTGTGGCCGCTCGGTGGTGTAAGTATAGAAATTAACGAGTGGGCCAGAATTTTGTGATACTCCATACGGAAAGCGGACTGTGAGTTGATTCGCTGAACAGTTCAGCTCAAACCCATAACCTGTGTGAAGCATTCCGTTCGCGGTTACGCCTGCGTAATACCCACCCTGATTTCTCTCATCAGCATCAATGATTCGGTCCCTTTGGTAAGCACTTTGATAAAAAGTCCCTACTTCAGTAGGTATCAATCCCCTGTTGTATTTGGAATCACAAACAAATTTGTGCCCATCAGGGGCAGTGTCTGTAACCGTGAAATCATTAATTCCATCGGTTCCTTTAGTCCTGCCATCAACGTAAACCGTCCAACGAGTAAGGTAGTAAGAAGTTCCTTCCACTACATATTCGCCATCATATTGCCCTCTTTTGGCATTTTCATGTGTATCGCCAGAAGGACCATCTTTAGGGTAGACGCCTTCAAGGCCACCGTTACCACAACCAGTAAAGTTCAGTGATCCATCAGTTTTGCTGTCATATCCGCGGTTTGTATCGATACCACTTCGATCCCATTCAAGCGATACACGGGCTTGGCCTTTCACATTGAAACGAGAATTCGCATAATCAGCAAGAGTGATCCTAAGAGTCTTGCCTTCCCAAGCGGCATCGGCAACTTTTATGCCGCTTGCATCTTTCAGCTCAAAGGAAGTTGAAATACCCGACGCAGGCTTTAGCTGATCTGGCAATTTCAACGTAAAGGTTTCTCCTGCTTTCGCAGTATCAGGAACCGACCAATCAAAGCTTGCAACAGCAAACTGGCTTACGTTCGTATAACTACCATTTTTTACCCCACTCCCCTCCTCCCACTTGAGGTTGTCCCACGTCCCTGCACATTCCCTATTTTGGGCATGGGCAGTTGGTGTTCCAGCCGCAACGCTTAAAACAGAAAACACCAGAGCAACAATGGCAGCTACACATATCCCTTGCGATATATGTACAGCTTTTATTAAACGATTCACAAGTACTCGCCAGTTACGCGAGGCTTCCCTATACATTTTTATTCCCAATTCCATTAAAGCCAGGACATCGACAATAAACTGAGATTTTCATCAATTTATTTTCCGAAATAACAAATAAGTAACTTTAACCCGCCTGTGTCAGCATATTCAAAATTCAGCATTTGGATCAATTAATTAAGAAAACCCAATTAATTAGCGTCCGACAATAACCCTTAGGTCAAAAACGCCAATTTCCCACATATACCCCGGCCAGATTCCCCAATAGGACCAAATACAGCCCCTTATTTACCCCAGCAGCTTTTTACAAACAGGAACCTTTGCATCGCAAAGCTATCCAAAACATTTGTCACGTAATCAGGAAAAACGGATCAATACAAAAAGATGTTCGCAGATAGTCCTGCTAAAAATTCCGAAATTCGCCCCCGATAGTTTCCTTCAAATAAAAATGCAGGGTTATCCAAAAGATTGATTACCTCCCCCTTGTCAAATTGCACCCTATCCCCATATTTACCCCCGCGAATGCGTCCAAACTCACATTTGGACTTTTTACAAAGTCCGCTCAGGGTTCCAGTGAAAAAGTTTCCATGACCAGCAAATTTAAGAAAATAACTATCACAACTAGTGTAAATACCAATTTTTCATCAATTTGCACACAAACTGAAGATGTTATTAGATTGAGATCCCGTTGTTCTTATCTTCTTATTCAGCAACACTGAGCATACAAGGCATACAGATTACATCTGAGGCGACAGCCCACTGACATCAGGGTCTCCAATAGCGATTTTGGAGGCAAACCCAACCCAATTGAAAGGAACTCTTTCGGTGGGAAATCCATTCCCGTCCGACGACCGTACCTGTGCAATTTACGGCGTCGATACAGTCCCCGACCCACGCACACTCGTTGATATTTTCCGCGAGACCGTACATCACTACCCCAACGCCACCGCGCTTATTGGCACAAACGAATCTCTGACTTATAGCCAATTGGCAGAGCGCATCGACGATCAAGTAGAGCGCCTTGCTCAGCTTGGTATTGGGCGTGGAGCCCGTATTGGCATTCGAGTTCCATCAGGTACCACCGATCTCTACATAGCAATTCTGGCCACGATCTGCGCGGGAGCGGCCTACGTGCCTGTTGACTGGGACGACCCGGACTCTCGTGCAAACACCGTCTGGGAAGAAGCCAATGCCACCGCAGTCTATGGTGCAGAGCTTTCCCTCGACCTCCGAGGCGACGATCTCACTCCGGTTACTCCTTGCGAGCCCACAACAGCAGATGATGCATGGATCATCTTCACTTCCGGATCTACGGGTAAGCCCAAGGGTGTAGCCGTGTCCCACCGTTCTGCAGCAGCTCTCGTCGATGCTGAAGCACGCATGTATCTAGTCAATGACCCGCTTGGTCCTCAAGATCGTGTCATGGCAGGCCTCTCCGTAGCCTTCGATGCTTCCTGTGAAGAAATGTGGCTGGCCTGGCGTTATGGCGCAGCTCTCGTCCCTGCCCCTCGGGATATTGTTCGTTCCGCGGATGCTCTTGGTGAATGGATTACAAGAAACAAAATCTCTGCTGTCTCCACGGTACCGACCCTCGCTTCCTTCTGGCCTACTGAGTCTTTGGCCGCAGTACGCCTATTGATTTTTGGCGGAGAAGCTCTTCCTGTAGAGCTTGTCAATCGACTCGCAGCCCCAGGGCGCGAGCTATGGAACACCTATGGCCCAACAGAAGCAACCATCATCTGTTCCGGTCATCTCATGAAACCGATGACGGATAAAGAACCCGTCCGAATCGGCCGACCAGTACCCGGCTGGCAATTAGCCATCGTGGATCCTGAGACCGGTGAACCCGTACGTTGGGGAGAAACTGGTGAGCTACTTGTAACAGGTGTTGGTCTAGGCCGATACCTCGATCAAGAAAAAGATGCCGAAGCCTACGCTCCTCTGGAGTCCCTAGGTTGGGAGCGCGCCTACCGAACCGGTGACCTTGTTGTGGCAGAACAAGAAGGAATCATCTTTGCAGGCCGTGCCGACGATCAAATCAAATTCGGTGGACGTCGCATGGAGCTTGGTGAAATCGATCGAGCCCTAGCCTCCGTACCTGGGGTAGCTGCTGCAGCAGCAGCTAAGCAGACGACGACCGCAGGATCCGACGTCATCATCGGTTATGTTGTCCCCGAAGAAGACAACGGCAAACCCGGCACTATCGATCTGCACAAAGCTCGCACCCATCTGTCCACTGTTCTACCTGGTGGAATCGCGCCCACATTGTGCATTGTCAATGAGCTCCCTATGAAGACCTCCGGCAAAGTTGACCGCAAGGCTCTTCCTTGGCCGCTACCGGATTCCCGTGATTCTGTTGAAGCACTGCCCCAACACCTGCGTTGGCTTGCCGATAAATGGATAGACCAGCTTGGACCTGTTCCGATCGAAGAGAACTCCAGCTTCTTCGATCTCGGCGGCTCGTCCGTGGCTATCGCAAAACTAGCCATCGCTTTGAGGGAATCTCATCCCGCGCTGGACATCGGAGCACTATACGACAATCCCACGTTGTCGATGATGGCCGACTACGTAGATACGCTCCACACTGATACCGAACAGCGGCCACTACCACAGAAAATCCCATGGTGGTCCGGTATCGTACAATTCCTGGTCGTCTGTGGCATCTACGCTGTCAACGTTGCTCGCTATGTCGTCGGAACGATTTTTGTTGTCTGGGCACTCGGATTCTTCTTCTCTGCAGCATGGGTTCCTACCGTTCCATTCTGGCCGGTGTTCATCGGTATGGTCGTGCTCTTTTCCACTCCAGGAAAAATTCTGCAGGCCGCGATTGTGGCTCGCGTCGCTACTTTCCGTATCCAACCTGGCGACTACCCACGTGGGGGCTGGACTCACCTGCGAATCTGGTCGGCCGAGCGCTTCTTGGCCTATCTGCGTCTAGACCCGCTCCTCGATACTCCGTCAATGTCGCTCTTGTTCCGACTCTTTGGCTGCACAGTAGGTAAAGGAACCACGCTGGCAACGTTCCCGCCAGTCACTGGGCTAGCAACAATCGGCGAGGGCTCAGTTTTAGAAAACGAAGTCGATATCAACGGACACTGGATCGACGGCGACACCTTTTATCTCAGGCCTATCACCGTCGGTGATCGGGTGCGCGTTGGTATGCGAACGTTCGTTTCCCCTGGATCAACCATTGGCGACGACGTAGAAATCATTCCTGGTTCCTGTGTCACCGGAGCAGTTGCCAAAGGTCGGTGCTACAGCGGAAATCCGCTAAGCGACAATGGTCCAAGCAGGACCAGTTGGCCGAGCCAAACTCCCAAGGAAGCTATCGCCGACGGCATGGTCACCGGATTGGGATTCTTCTCCCACCACCTGCTGTACATCCTCGGATTGTCGTTGCTGAACATACTGCCTGTTCTGGCAGTGCTACCAGCAACCTTCCTTGTCCTGCCCACGGTAATCAATAACTTCCAGTATCAAGAGGTCTTCCTGATCTTGGCGGCATGGACACCATTTTTCGCGATTCTCACCATCGTTTGCTGGCTAGCGTTGGTCGTCATCTTGGTTCGCCTGTGTTCACTGTTGATCCGACCAGGTTACTTCCCGATTCACTCCAGCACTGGCTGGGCTCTGTGGATGACGCACACCCTGCTACAGAAAACGCTCACTTCCACATATTTCGTGTACGCCGGTTGGCTCACCCCTGCTTTCCTTAGGCTTCTAGGGGCCCGCGTTGGCAAGGACACTGAGATCTCTACGGTCGAGACGATTCCGCATTTGACGGCCATCGGCGACCGTTGCTTCCTTGCAGATCATTCCATGTGTACATCGGCACGCTATAACAACGGCTGGGTCCACGTCGGCACGACTGTCCTCGGTGATGGTTCATTCGTGGGCAACTCCGGGATCGTCGGTCCTGACCACGATCTCCCCGCTGAGTCTTTGGTTGCGGTTCTCTCTTCGACGCCCGAGCGCCCAGGCAAAGGCACATCGTGGCTTGGTAGATCGACGAGACAAATCCCGCGCGCGCATATCGACGCCGACGTCGCACGCACCTTTAACCCTTCTACCGGTCTCAAAGTAGCCCGAGCGTTCGTCGAGTTGTTCCGACTGCTGCCAGTCATCGTCGCTGCTTATCTCGACCTCCTCATCGTCTGGCTAGGCACATTGGCATACATGTCGGGCGGACGTGGATGGGGAGGAATCCAGGCAGTTCTGCTTTGGGCTTTCCCCATCGTTCTCGGAGCAGGAATTATCGCCAGCCTCGTGCCAATCGTGTTGAAATGGCTGCTTATAGGTCGTTTTACTGCAGGGCATCGAACACTATTTTCCACCTTCGTTTGGCGCGGCGAGCTCATCGATAATATCGCTGAGCTTCTAGCGGTGCCTTCGCTCATCAGAATGTCGCTCGGCTCACCGCTCTACAACTGGTGGCTACGCCTCATGGGTACGCGCATCGGGCGTGACGTATGGTGCGAGACCTGGTGGCTCCCGGAGTTCGATCTGATCACCCTGTCAGATAGATCCACGATCAACCGAGGCACTGTCCTCCAAACCCATTTATTCCATGACCGGGTTATGGCTCTGGAAACAGTAACCATGGGAACAGGCGCCACGCTTGGCCCCAACAGTTTCATTCTTCCGGGCTCATCAATCGGCGATCGGGCGACTATCGGCCCTGGATCTTTGATCTTGCGTCAAGACGCTATCCCTAACGACAGCGTCTGGTCAGGAAACCCTGTTTCCTACGTCGAGGACCCTAAAAGCATCACCGCTTTTGATAGCACCATCCAAGATACTCACCCTAAAGAAGCCGTTCTTACCAGCTAGTGGATTGATTTCACCACATCCAAGGAATCGACAATGACATCACAGATATCTACGCAGCCTCAAACACCGGATGCTGCAACCAGGCCACAACCAGGCCCAGCACGTGTCCGTCCTATCTGGGATGGCGAAGCCGAGGTACTACCCCAGCCGTATAGCCCGCCACCAGAGCCTGAAGTTCGTCCGTCACGATGGAACAAAGAACTTGCTTTTGGCCCGTCGGCTGACCCGCGACGAATCATTGGTATCGACGCAGCCCGTGGATTCGCTCTCGTAGGAATGATCGCCGTGCATGTACTGCCGGCATATAACAAATACACTGACCAACCCACTTTGATCTGGCAGTTGTTTGGTGGGCATTCTTCTGCATTGTTTGCGCTGCTCGCGGGAGTGACTATTGCGCTTCTTACCGGCGGAAACATGCCTCATGTCGGTAGCTCGCTTCACCGTGACCGAATATCGCTGGCAGTCCGCGCACTGATCGTCTTTGTGCTCGGCCTAGCTCTCGACGAGATCAATCTGCCGGTATCCAACATCTTGCCTTACTACGGTCTGCTGTTTCTGCTTGCTGTCGCTCTTGTCTCCCTACGGATTCGTACTCTGCTTATCCTCGCAGCGGTATTCATTACGACTGGTCCCCTAGCGATTTTCGCGGTCAACTCTTGGGGCGGATACACCACTACGCTTAATCCCAGCTTCTCTTCATTGATTAGCCTGCCTGTTGACACCATCATCACGCTGTTTGTCGGTGGAACCTACCCGGTAGTCACGTGGATGGCGTACATCTGTGTAGGTATAGCTCTGGGCCGTATGAATCTACAGTGGTTAATTACCCAAACCAGGCTCATCGCTCTTGGCTCGGTTGCCGCCATCACGGGATTCCTTAGCTCGACTTTCCTAATTGACTACGCAGGTGGGTTCGCCCAGCTGTACTACCACACCGATAACTACGATGTAGAAGACATTCTCCAGGTCATTGACTTCGGCCCGGAGGTTCATATCCCCACAAATACATGGTGGTGGCTGGCTATTAATGGCCCCCACGTCAACACACCGTTCTCTTTGCTCACTTCTCTGGGCGCAGCAACCTTGGCTCTCGGTTCTTTTCTAGTGATCACCCGGATGCTTAAGAACCTCTTCATTCCACTGATCTCTGCTGGAGCAATGACGCTGACTCTGTACATCTCTCACATACTCCTGATGGCAGCGTTCAAAGAATCTACCGAGGCACTACCCACGCTCTGGTTCATTCTTCACGTTCTAGGCGCTTTACTCTTTGGCACCGCATGGCACCTTGCTATAGGTCGTGGCCCTCTAGAAGAAATCGTGTCAAAAATCTCCAAGCGGGTGGGCAAGACTCTCATCCCGACTCACCCCAAAACTGTCAGTGCTGCAGAAAACTAATTGAGAAAGAGAACACCATGTCAAAGTCGCACTGGGCTAAAACGCATTACTCATTGGGAGCCTCGGCCCTTAAGCTCTCTGCTGTCGTCACGCTTACCACTCTGATCGCAGCATGCGGAGCAGACGAACGGGCAGGATTCCACCCACATCCGTCTAACAAAGACAAGCCAACGTTGGAGAAAAAAGTCACCGCTAATAAACATAACGATGTGGTGAACAAGAAGGATCTCCCAGAACCTGCTAAGGCAAACGCAGAACAGCCTTCTGAAGAGCTCTCTGAGCAAGCAGTATTGCTCTATCCCAACGGTAAAGAAGTCAAAATGACTCCTTTTGGCACAAAACTGAAATTCGGTGAACCCGCACATGTAGTTACTGAGGACACTGAAGGCCGTTATCTCGTCTGGGCTGTCACTGCCCACGACGGCGTTCGCCTACCATCAGAGCGGGTCAGCCTCCTCAACGCCAGTGAGACCGACGAGGTGTCACATTTCATGTGCTACGCCTACGACGTTGAATTCCTAGGAGCAATCCCCAAAGGTTCTGACGATCCTCTCGCGCTCTCCGGGCTTGCCGACGCCGAGCACACGGCCGTCACCGCCCCTACCCTGATGCCAGCAACTGGCTCGGGTGACAATGCCCTTCATCTCAACGGTGGCGCAGACAACGCTTGTGGCATCCCAGCTTCCAACCGCATACCGACATCGGAGTCACAGCTGAAGGTCAACCATGTGTACGCACGCGGAAGCATCGGAGTATTCCCTAAAAATCAAGACTCGGAGAACAATAAGCAAGCGCAGTCTGTCCGCTTTGACTGGGACCAATCCGGTGAGAAGTCTCGTGAATCGCTCTATTGGAATTGATAGTCTCGCTGCATACGCACCAACAGCGGAATTGTAGAAAATCCCCACACTAGTGTGGGGATTTCTTTATCTCTATGAACCAACGGGCTCCAAAACTAATTGGAGGCGAGCAAACACGTCGCTATGAGATGGTCAAGGCGCCGCACGTCGATTTTCTTATCAAGCTTAATTGTGAGATTTCCGGCTCTTGTCCATAACTCAACCTCAGCGTTGAAGTCGAAGTGCCCTGCGTTCTCAGTGGACCACATCATGATTGATGAGTACGGGATCGAATAGATTTCCACTTTCTTGCCGGTGATGCCCTGAGCATCGCGAACGATCAGACGTTTGGACGTGAAAATCGCCGAGTCTCGCAGAGTTTTGTACGCCGCATAGGCCTGTTCCCCTTGTACAAGAACTCCGACAACGTCCTCGGGAATTGGGATTTCCATGTTCTCATTTGGTTGGTGCTTAAAGACTCAGGCACTCTATGGCCGACATCTATGCTGATGCGAGACTCACCTTGAAGGCGGTACGGATTCCTCGTGCACTATCACCGGCGTTAACCGTGAGAAATGTAGCTATGAGATGAGGATAGCGACTCAGTGCGGGATAATTCTTTTGCGGATTCACTTAGTTCAGACATTGGGCAAAAGAAAAACCTCCTGTTCTTTATCTCTAAAGAACAGGAGGATCCTAGTAGCGGGGGCAGGATTTGAACCTACGACCTCTGGGTTATGAGCCCAGCGAGCTACCGAGCTGCTCCACCCCGCGACGATTGCTTCAGAACAAGCTGTTCTGTGCAACGAGGAGTAACTCTACATAGAACTAATCAAACAGGCAAATCCCCAGTACAACGGCCATATAACCGAGCACTGGGGATCTGATTAGCTTTCCGGACTAGCCACCTGTGGTGCGGCGGTAATCTTGGACAGCTTTATCCAACTGGTCGAGAGCACGACCGTACTCCTCATTGGACTTGCCCTTAGCAGCCTCCAAGCCCTTAAGCGCATCGTTGATCTTCTGGATCGCATCTCCTGTTGCGCCGGTGCCAGAGGCAGGCGCTGATGGCTTAGGCGATTCCTTCTGATTCGATTGGTCCTTGTTGGCGTCGTCTGTCTTTGGTGTCTTGTCTAGGTTCCGAGCCTCGCCAAGATCCTGAGCAGCCTTGGGGTCAATTCCTACCTGCGATAGCGCCTCAGAAATGGTTGGGGCATAGCCAACCTTTCCTTGGTAGGAAACAAGCACGCGGAGAAGCTTGGGGAACGCCGAGGCTTGGTCTTTACGCTGGGAGTACAAAGGCTCCACGTAGAGAATCTCACCGTCACCGACCGGAAGCGTCAAAAGGTTGCCGTTGAAGAGATCATTTGTGTCTCGCCACAGTGTGCGGTCAGAAGCAATCTGATCTGAAGACATCATGGTGTCCTGAGCCTGCTTGGGGCCCTGAGTCAGGGTGTCCGTGGGCAGAACGCGCACGGTGATCTTGCCGTAGTTGTCAGGATCTGAGCTCACGGACATGTGTGCAGCTAGATACTCACGCTGAAGACCACGGAACGGGGTGATCAGCTGGAAGCTCGGCTTCTTGGTGTGAGGGTCTGCAGCGACCACGTAGTACGGAGGCTGCGCTATGTTCTGCTGACCTTCGGACGCAGATGGATCGCTTGGCACTGACCAGAAGCGGTCGTTGGTAAAGAAGTCGCGAGCATCATCGACGTGATAGCGAGCCAGCATCTTACGCTGCACCTTGAAGATGTCTTCTGGGTAGCGCAAGTGGTTCATCAGGGCCTCGGAGATCTCCGACTTTGGTTTCACGGAGTCTGGGAATACGCCCTTCCACGCCTTGAGCACAGGATCTTGCTCATCGAACTCGTAGAGATCCACACTGCCGTCGTAAGCATCTACTACGGCTTTCACAGAGTTCCTAATGTATCCCACGTTGTCGGTGACAAGGCGTTGCGCGCTGTTACCGACCTGTGCGGTGGTATCGGTAGTCGCCTCAGACATAGAGGTTCGTTCCGAATACGGCAGGGAGGAAAGCGTGGTGTATCCGTCCACGATCCACTTGATGCGTCCGTCGATGACTGCAGGATATGTAGTGGAATCCGTGGTCAACCATGGAGCCACGTTATGTACACGCTCGCGGGGGTCGCGGTTGAAGAGGAGCTTCGAGTTCTTATTAACGCGATCCGACAGAACAAGGTTGAGTTCCTGGTAGCGGACAGCAAATGCTAAACGGTTAAAGAGATTACCGATGTTAACTCCACCTTCACCCTTATACGTGTAGGTAGAAGAGTCGGTGTCATATTCCACAGGATTGCCCTGGTCAGAGCCCACCACTGCGTAATCTGCGCCGTCGCGAGCAGACGCGATCACGGGGCCGTAGTACGTGCGAGGCTCTTTGACCACAATGCCGAGTTCTTTTGCTTCAGCGTCCGTCGACTGCAAATCCGACACTGTGTACACGGGGTAACCACCACGTGCGGATCCAACGTCGCGAGCAACCTCGTCCACCTGGTTAGCCTGAGCTGCAACAATGCCATTTCCGTGGGTGTACACCGTGTGCCGGTTGATCCAGTCCTTCTGGTTTTCTTGAAGAGCATTCGGATCAAGTTCCCTGGCTGCGACAACAAAGTCGCGTAGTTCCCCGTCGATAACGTAGCGGTCCATCGCAAGTGACTTAGGGAAGCCGTAGAAGTTTCGCAACTGCTGCTGCTGGGTAAAGGTCGGGGAAATAATCTCTGGATCCAGCAGGCGGATGTTGCTCACTGTCGCAGAATCCGAGGCTACTTTCTCCGAGTTAGGTCCTTGAGCGCCCCAGTTATTCAAGTAACTTACCTGGTCATCAGTGATGCCATAGGCAAATCGAGTCGCCTGAATGTTGCGGGAGATAAATTCTGATTCTTTCTCCGCACGGTTCGGGGAAACGGAAAAACGCTCCACCATGAGCGGCCAGATACTGCCGATAGAAACCGCACTGACCACCATGAGGACGGTGGCCGCAGCCGGGATTCGGAGGTCTTTAAGCACAACAACCAAAAAGAAGCAGAGTGCTACCACTGCAGCAATAACCAGCAGCACAATCTTGGCTGGAAGAACAGCGTTGATGTCTGTGTAGCTACCACCGGTAAAGGTCTCGTGGCGGTTATTGAGCAAGTCATAGCGGTCAAACCAATAGGAAGCCACCTTCAGAAGCATCCACAACCCTGCAGTTACGGAAAGCTGAACTCGCGCATAGGAAGAAATACTTCCCCGGACCCCTGCAGCTTGGTTTCCTACTCGGATACTCCCTAGAAGGTAATGCCCAATCAAAGAAAGGAGGAACGCTACTGCGACAAGGATCGATAGCGTGCCCAGTCCCAGACGCAGCGCCGGGAGCATGAAGGCGTAGAAACCGTAGTCCATTCCGAACTGAGGGTCCGACACACCAAAGCTTTGGCGGTTAAGGAATAGCTGAACAGTTTGCCAGTTCTGCTGACCTAGGAAGCCTGCGACAAAAGCGATAACTATGGGAATAATGGTCAAGAAGCGTTTAACGCTGCGTTCAACCACCGCGCGATACTGCGGAATTGGTCCCTCTAGGTCAAAAACATCGAGTTCGTCGGGGCGCCCGCGATATGTGAGCCATCCGGAAATCCATGTGATGATTCCCGCCACCAGCGCAAACACCACAAACAACGCAATTCGAGTCAGTATGACCTTGTTAAACACCCCCCTAAAATTAACTTCACCGAACCACAGCCAATTGGTGTAGAGACCAATTGCTGTGGGGACCAGCGCACCCAAAATCACCAGAAGGACCACAATCCGGGTGAACAGCTTAGGTGGACGACCGATCGAGGGGGACGGAGGCGTAAGGCCGTTCGCCAACTCGAACTCCTTTATTTCATTCTGTGTAGGGGCACATTCGCGGAAATCAACAGGGATCCCATGCAAAAGTTTTCTACGATGGACAAGGTAATGTCCTAGTCTACGGCAGTTTCTTCACAGGTGAATGTAAAGGATTTTTTAATGAGCACTCCTGACTACCCCATCCAAGCGTTAAATAAGGCAATGCTTGAGGCAGTCGACTTCATTCACGCCGAAGGATGGGACGCCTCCCCTACACTATTTGCCCTGGTCCCAGCGGAATTAGTGGGTTCAGCCATTCCGGAAGACGACGACTCTCCCCTCGCGCTTGTGGTCCAAGATAATCTCCCGGAGCATATACAACCAGGTTCAGAAGAACTTGGGGATTACATCTCCCGCATATCTTGGCCGAGCCAAGTGATAGGCGCTGTTTTGGCCCAAGAGATCATGTTTAGGGATTCCTCTGACCCCACAGCAGGTCCTCGCCCGGCGCGCCTTTTCTCCGGTGTTCTCCAGGGCGATCATGAGTTGACTCTTTTGCAGATGCGTCCCTCGGAAGAAGAGTTGGAAGCCCGCGGTCCTTTTGCCGCCGATGAAATCGAGCTTAGAGGCGGACCAGGGGTCGCACCTGGCGTTATCGCCGCTTTGCGCATGACATTGGATTAGAATCGAGTTGTTTCTGCCCGACTTATGCCTCAGGAGCTGATTCTGTGTTTCCCTCCACTCTTCTCCGCATGCCGCTGAGTATTCGTGCTTTTCGACGCCCAGCATGTGCCCTCGCGCTGTGCGGTCTTCTAGGGGTGACAGCGTGTGGCAGCAATCAGGAGACTTCGACCCCTGAGGCATCAGAAACCTCCTCCCAGTCTGTGGCAGAAACTACGAAGACTGCTCTGCCTAGTGAGCAAGAGACCAGCGGGGTGGCGTCGACAAGCTCGGAAAAGGCCAAGAAGAACCCCAATCTGGAGAAGGCCCGCAAGCAATTTGGTGCCCTCGCACCTGAGGAATTTTTTGATCAGTTTGACTCTTGCGATGCAAACGGAGTTCAAAATTCGATGGCTTGTTCTGGGGAAAAAATTGGCCAATTCCAATTTTTTAAGTCCGATTCTAAAGCCGCATCTACAACACAGCTGCTCACGGAGCTTAGGAGCTCACGGGTGGTAGAAGATACTGGACGTCGCGTTGTTGGGTGGTCCACGCTGGGGAGCACCGCAGTTATCACGGTGGTAGACAACGATGAAGGTCTGGTTATGCAGCAAATGGTCTCTACCGATGAAAAAGATCCAGCGGAACAGATCTATGCGCTGGGCTTAGCGCAGCGTCCGCAGGCAGAAAGCTCCGCTATGGAGACTCCTGCGACTACAGAATCTGCGAAAGCTAAGCCCTAGCCATTTACTTTTTACACGTCGTGTACTCGCCGCCGGTGTTATAAGCGTCCATTTGTTTGATGGCATCGTCCAGAGAATCAACGCTCAAGACGGTCATGCCGTCATGATTTCGGCTTACGGCCTCTGAGCAGTTCTTGGCAGGGGCAAGAAATAGTTCTGCACCAGCGTCTTTAGCGGCTTGAACTTTATGCGCGATTCCACCAATAGGGCCCACGGTGCCGTCATCATCGATGGTGCCAGTACCGGCCACAAACTTTCCGCCGTTGAGGTCGCCCCCGCTGAGTTTATCCACCACAGCTAGGGAAAACATGAGTCCAGCCGAGGGGCCGCCGATGTCTTTAAGGTGATAATCGACCGTGATTCCGCCAGCGGGTTTAGCAGCCATGCTCACCCCTAAGAACGGAATTGCGGGATCGTTGGGATTCTTGCCCAGTTTCACTGTAGCTTCGTGTTTTTGTCCGTCACGTCGATACGTAATGGTGACGCTATCGTCGACCTTTTTCTTCCGAACCGTCTCGCGGACTTGCTTGGGGCCGCCAACAGCTGTTCCGTCGATGTCCATTATCACGTCGCCTTCTTGGAGAATCCCATGTGCAGCAGATTCTTCGACGATACTCGCGACCTCTGTCTCCACAGGACGACCCAGATGATTCATCGCAGCGATGGTCGCGGAGGCTTCCGATGAGGAGAAGGCAATCTGGTTTTCTTGGTTAACCTGATCCGGAGTTTTGTTCTTGGGATAGATGCGCTCCAAAGGGATAAGCGTGTCATCCGTAAACAGCCATCGGCTAAGCGCCTGAGCCAGGGTCATCCCGCTGCGGATAGATACCGTTGTCATGTTGAGGTTGCCGCGAGTCTTATCAACGTCTGCGCCACCAATCTCCACAACATCTTGCCCGTCGATCTGCCCGAGCGTGTTAAACGTAGGACCTGGGCCTTCCGCCGCATATGGCACGGTCAAATCAATATCAGTCCCGGGAACATGGTCAATGGTGACAAGGGTTCCCAAGACGACGATGGGAAGGGCTCCCAGTGTAAGAGTGCTTAGACGACGTTTCACGAGTCCTTAGGGTACATGTTCGCTCACAGCGTTGCCTCCAACATGGCACAAATAGCACAAGAATCGGTACGGTTATGAAGCATGAATACCAATGGATTCGGTTTTTCTTTCAACTTCGGCGGCAATGGCGATGATGATAACAACGGCCGCAACAACAACCCCTTTGGCGCCGGTGGTTTGGGAGACATGCTGAACCAATTCGGGCAAATGCTCTCTGGAATGGGTTCCACGATGAATTCCCCCGAGGGACAGGGCGCAGTGAACTATGCGCTCGCCGAGCGGATTGCACAGCAACAGATCGGTTCTTCTACTGCTGCGTCATCCAATGACACCGCCGCTGTAGAAGAAGCCGTCCGCCTCGTGGAAATATGGCTTGATGACGCCACCATTTTGCCAGCATCCGGCAATACCGTGGCAGCATGGGATGCTTCTTTGTGGCTAGAGAAGACTCTTCCCATGTGGAAACGACTTGTCACCCCGGTAGCCGAGAACATGGCTCAGGCTCAGGTGGACTCGCTGCCTGAAGAGGCGCGAGAGATGGTGGGCCCCATGATGCAGATCATGAATCAAATGTCCGGCATGAATTTTGGTATGCAGCTAGGTCATGCCCTAGGTGATCTTGCTACTCAGACTATTGCTGGCACAGATTTCGGACTCCCTATCGCCCCGACAGGTGTCACTGCCGTACTGCCCGCTAACCTGCGCAAAGAAACTGCTGGCCTAAAAATTGAGGACCGTGAGGTCATGGTCTATCTCAGCGCACGTGAGGCAGCTCGTCAGCGGCTGTTCAAACATGTGCCGTGGCTGCGGGAGCGTCTCGTCTCCTCTGTTGAGGAGTACGCAGCGGGCCTCGTCATCGACACGTCTCATATCGAAGAAGCCATGCGTGACTTAAACCTGGAGTCTGGCGACCCCACTGCGATTCAAAACGCTATGGAACAGCTCCAGGGTCTGGACATGAGCCCTCGCATTACCTCACGTAACTCCCACGCAGCGTCTCGGCTAGAGACTCTCCTCGCCCTGATCGAGGGCTGGGTAGAAATAGTGGTGACTGAGGCCATGGGAGACCGCATCCCGTCGACAGCCGCCCTGAACGAGGCATGGCGTCGCCGGCGCGCTACTGGCGGTTCTGCGGAGCAGGCATTTGCCAAAGTCGTGGGAATTGAGTTCGCTGCCCCCAAGGTCGCCGAAGCCCAAGAGCTGTGGCGCCGAGTGGGAGTGGCCGTGGGTACTGAGCGCCGCGACCACGTATGGGATCACCCAGACTTCTTGCCCACCGCCGAGGATCTCGAATCTTCCGCTGAGTTCATCGACGCGCTTCTCGACGACTCTTCTGGCACCGACTTTGATCCCATCGCAGAGATCGCCAAGTTGGAGGAAATGCTCGCTTCTGAGGGCGAAAATCCCGAGAGCAAGGAAAACCCCAAGCCGGAAGACGATTCCGACGATCAAGAGCCCAAGAAGCCATAGCAATCGATAAAACCCCGAGCTAGCCTCCTAGACTGCACGCTAGCTCGGGGTTTTCTCGCGCCTTTAACCGCTCACCCGCTGCATAGCCTCCAGGAACCCCTTAGCCCGCTCCGCATAAGGGGCGCGGTCTGCCCATGCCCAAAACTCTTTGCTGTGACCGTCATGGATGAACGTGTGCACGAGCTCATGGATAATCACAGAATCCACAACGTAATCGGGGACTTCTCGTAACCGATGAGAAATTCGTATTTCCCCCGTGCTTTGTGAGCACGACCCCCAGCGCCGTCGTTGATTGGTGACCCATTTGATGGAGCTTAGGTTGGCTTTCCCATCCAGGTAGCGTCGGTTGAGATACTGCGCGCGTTGAAAAAGCTCATCATTCGATTCTGCGGTGGATTGGGTTTTTCGTTTCACTTTTGCGGACATCTCAGCGATCACTCGCTGTTCATCGCTTTTGCTCATTGACTCCGGGATTCGGATCTGCACGCGCCCGTCGATAAGCCGAGCAGAAACGGTGCGTACCCGACGCTTCGAGCGGATCACTTCCACAGGAAGCTCGGGGGTGTTTTTACGGGGCATGACAAAAATGGCTCTCTGTGCTGAAATTACCGTCATGAACACGGGGGGAAACGTAGTTCTCAGTCCTAGTCACCAAGTATTAGTGCGGACTGAGGGGATTCAGTTTGGACTCGACTCAGCGCGTGCAGGAATTTTTCCAGCACCACGCGAGCTTATCGATGCACTAGTTCCGATACTTCGCAGCTTACGCGAGCCGCGGGCAAAAGGTCAGATAATTTCTGAACTTACGTCAGCGGGGCTTCATCCTGTCGCCGCGCGAGGGCTCATGGAAGACCTTCTCACCCACGGCGTCATCAGAACGCAGGGAAAACCCCATACGAGTGCGGTTATCGGCGACGATCCCCTGGCAGACGCCATATCGGATCTCCTAGAAAAAAGTGGGATGAACATACTGCGGTCAACCAATTTTCCCAGCACTGAAGAATTTATGGATCATATTCAGCGCCGAACCCTCGTGATTGTGTGCAATCCGCGTGGAATAGAGTCTGGCATCGAAGACCGAGTTAACACACATGGCTTTCTCCTCCCAGTGCGGCTTATCGACGCCCACGGGATCATCGGTCCTGTCCGATTAGAAAGAAGCGGCCCGTGTCTCGCCTGCAGCGATCTCCACCGCGCAGATTCCGATCCCGAGTGGCCTGTGCTTCGCACCCAATCAATACTTTCTGGTCGACCTTTTTCTGCGGCTCCGCATCTCATCGCAGCCACCGCTGCGCACACCAGTTTTGTAGTTCACAACCTTCTTTCACACCAAGACCACGCTTACTCCGCTAACGCGGAATCTTTTATCCCCGGCGACAGCCTCCAAGTTTCTGCCTATTCCACAGAAAAACTTCCTCGTCTTTCTGCTCACCCAGCGTGTCCGTTCTGCTGGGGCTATGAGAATCAGCGGAATTGAGCCAAAGTTTCCAGCAAGCTACTGCCGTACTTCTCTACTTTCATCTGACCGATACCGGAAATCTGTAGTAGGTCATCTGTGGTCGTTGGGCTGGCCTCGGCAATAGCGTGCAGGGTTGCGTCTGTGAAGACTATGTAAGCAGGGACACCGCCTTCTTTAGCCATGTCCAGACGCCACGCTTTCAGGGTCTCAAACACCTCCTCATCAACACCCGACGGGCAATCGACACATCTTCTCATCACAATTTCTGAGGGGGAGCCCAGGGGCGCGCCGCACACACGGCAGCGCTTTGAACGTTTACTGCGTGGGGGGACGGCGATATCGATAGGTTCTTCCACAATGCCGTCAAAGAATCGGCTTCTCTTCCGAGTCGCGCGTCCTCCCTCCTGCCGAGCTTTTGCCCACGAGCACACAAGGTACTCCCTGGCGCGAGTAACACCGACATAGAAAAGCCTGCGCTCCTCTTCAATGTGCGAGTCTCCCCCCTTAATAGCGTGGGTGATTGGGAGGGTGCCGTCGACAAGCCCTACAAGAAACACCGCATCCCACTCCAGGCCTTTAGCTGCATGTAAAGAAGCTAATGTCACTCCTTGCATCGTCGGAGGGTGTTTGGCGCTTGCCCGCTGATTGAGTTGTTCTAGAAGCCCCTGGATATCCAGATCCGGTGTAGCTCGAGTCAACTCTACTGTGAGCTCAGCGAGGGCCTCTAGAGACTGCCATCGTTCACGCGCCTGCGTGCCTTCCGGTTCTTCCGGGGTTAATCCCAGAGGCGCTAACGCCGAGCGCACCAAGATCTCCAGGGCGGAACCACGAATTGACTCTGTTCCTGCACGCTGTGCGACGCGCACCAGCTGAGACATGGCTTGACGAATCTCCGCGCGCTGGAAGAACTCACCGCCACCGCGCACCTGGTAGACGATCCCGGCATCCGCGAGGGCCTGTTCAAAAGCCGCCGACTGCGCGTTAATTCGATAAAGCACCGCGATTTCCGACGCTGCTACTCCCTTGTTCAGGAGTTCTTTAATTCTGCTCGCTACGGCGCGTGCCTCAGCAGGTTCATCGTCGAAAGTGCAAAATTCTGGTTCTGGGCCAGGCGGGCGCATTCCTTCCAACGTCAATCGAGTGCCCGCCACCCGGCCCCGTGCTTTCCCGATCACCGTATTGGCAAGGTCTGTTACTTGAGGAGTCGACCTATAATCTCGCTGTAACTTGACCACCGTTGCGTGAGGATACTTACGCGAAAATCCCAAAAGATAATTAGGAGTCGCTCCCGTAAAAGAGTAAATGGTCTGATTAGCGTCTCCCACCACGGTGATGTCATCGCGCTCCCCCAGCCATGCGTCAAGCACTCGTTGCTGCAACGGCGTAACGTCCTGGTATTCGTCAACGACAAACGTGCGGTACTGCTCCCGAAATTCCTCTGCAATCGCAGTCGAATTTTCAATGGCTCCCGCCGTGTGTAATAACAGGTCATCGAAGTCTAGAAGCATGCCCTCACTTGTTGTTTTAGCCTGCTCATATCTGCGGTATACCTCGGCGATTTTATCTGCGGCTGCGGGAATCTTACGGTCCTTCACGTGCGCCACATAACGGTCAGGCGTTATCAACGTAGCCTTTGCCCACTCGATCTCGCCTAGAAGATCTCTCACGTTTTCCGTCGTCGTTTCTATGCCCACCGAGCGCGCAGCCTTGCCCACAAGCGGAAACTTGTTATCCAACAATTTCCACGGCAGATTCCCGGCCACTTGCGGCCAAAAATACGACAACTGGCGCATCGCAGCTGAGTGGAACGTCTGCGCCTGTACGCCTCCTACGCCCATGACGCCCAGCCGGTGCCGCATTTCCCCCGCAGCACGACGTGTAAACGTCACCGCCAGTACGCGATTAGGACTAGCCATGCCACGATCAATAAGGTTGGCAATCCGATAGGTAATCGTTCGAGTCTTACCCGTTCCGGCACCCGCAAGGATGGCTACCGGCCCGCGAGGAGCACTAGCGGCAGCCCTTTGGTCGCTATCCAGATCATTGAGATCAATCATCGTTTTTGTTTACCCAATCCCACATCATGTCATGCGCAATACTGCCCGGAGCTGGAAGCTGGATGGTGCCTCGAACAATATCTTTACGTGTTACCCAGCGAATCTCTGTGAGCTCACCATCGGGTTGTACCACAGCATCCATGTCTGTTGTCCGTGCAGTCATCCCCACCATGATGGCCCCACTATAAGGCCACGATTGACTCTTTACATAGGAAACATGAGAGATACGTCTTCCAGTTTCTTCCCACACTTCTCGGGTCAGTGCTTGTTCAAACGTCTCCCCCATTCCCAAGTATCCGGCAATCAAGGAAAAGTACCCGCGGCGGTGAGTATTTTCTCCCAAAAGTACGTACTCGTCAGATTCAGAGGTAATCAGTCCAATCACAGCAGGATCAATGCGAGGAAACACGTCCTTTCCGTCGGGTGTCCGACCGACGGTAGGAGTGTTGTATTCTAGTCGTTCCCCGGATGCTGGGTCATAGACCATTACTTCACGATTACGTAGGACTGCGATAGCCGTTGTTACCCATGGGATGTGAGACCGTGTTGCTGTGCCTGTTATCGAGTCCACTACATCAGGAGCAACTCGTTGCACTAGTAGCTGATCCGTCACGTTAAAGGCAGAGATATCCGGCCTAGGAGAAGACAGCACTGGGTTGCCCTTATGGACGGGAACACGTCCAACGGGATCAACCAGTAGGCACTTCTTAATCTGAAACATCCTCACTAAAGACTCGTCGGATATACAGCAGCCGATCGCCAGGTTCCACGGTCTCTGCCTCTGGAGAATCGATCCGATACAGCTCGCCAGAGCGAACAACGCCAAGGACGATATCTGCCAAGTGCCGAGGATTAGCGCCCACCTCATCTTCTCCCACAGGGCGTTCCGCAACGGAAAAACCCTCATCGGGGGATAACAGATCTTCCATCATCTCCACCACCGAAGGCGTCACCGTGGCTAAACCAAGCATGCGGCCTGCGGTCTCAGAAGAAATCACCACTGAGTCTGCGCCAGATTGCTCCAAGAGGTGCTGGTTCTCGGATTCCCGAACACTAGCAACAACCCACGCACTCGGCGCCAGCTCTCGCACAGAAAGCGTTACGAGCACCGCGGTATCGTCGATATTGGGTGCTACGACGACAGCCTTTGCCTTGGGAACGCCGGCAAGTTTGAGCACCTCTGATTTAGTGGCAGAACCATTAACTGTCACAAGCCCCGCAGTATTCGCAGTCTCCAGCGCTACCGGATCGGTATCCACGACAACGATCTCTTTAGGAGACACACCGTCCGCCAGCAGTGCCGAAACTGCCGAACGTCCTTTAGTTCCATATCCAATGACCACGGTGTGGTTTCGCATGCGTTTCCTCCAGCGCTGGATTTTCCATGCTCGGCGCGATTCCTCTGTGAGCACCGACAACGTCGTGCCGACCAAGAGGATAACGAATGTCAACCGAAGCGGGGTGATAATGATGATGTTGAGAAGACGCGCCCCCTGCGTTACCGGTGTGATGTCGCCATAACCGGTGGTGGACAAAGAAACCGCCGAATAATAAAGCGCATCGATGAAGGTCAGATGCTCGCTGTAGCCGCCTTTGTCAAAGTAAACAATCAAGGCCACAAGGAGAATCAGCACCAACGCATAGCCAAAACGCCGAGCAATCAACCGCACTGGGCTGATCAACGGGTTTCCGGGGATACGAATAACGTTGAGCAGGGTATGCTCTGGCAACTCGGTGAGTTCCTCATCCCCGAGGTATCGACCCGCATCGCGGTTGGTCAACGGCATTATGCTCCTAGGTTCTTCTCAAAGTGCTCATCAAGATTACATGTTCAACGTAAGCATGTGAGCTAACGACGCCTCATCCGGAAGCTCGCTGGGCTGATAACTAAAATTACGCCCCACATAATGGAATAACGCTTGTACCTCTGACGGGTCAACACCCCGCAATCGAGCCCATGCTAATCGGTACACTGCCAGCTGCAGCGATACAGAACGAAGCTCCGCGGCTTCTGCCGGCGGCTGTCCTGTCTTCCAGTCAACAACAATCCATTGTCCATCTGCGTTCTTAAACACAGCGTCCATACGTCCTCGGACTATATGCTCGCCGATAGACACTTCAAACGGATGCTCCACATATTCAGGAGTTCGGTCCGCCCACTCGCTGTCCAAAAATCGGGCTTTCAAAGTCTCCAATTCTGTTCCATCCAGGGCATCATCGATACCAGGAAGCTCCTCAGCGTCCAACAAAGCCGTGGCACCAAAACGGTCTTCAAGCCATTGGTGGAAAGCAGTTCCGCGTTTGGCATAGCTATTGGGTTTGAAAGGAACTGGCCGGCGACGTCGTCTAGCAAAAGCTTGGGGGTCCTGCGAAAGGTTCACGATGTCCGAGGCCGTAAGCTCAAGGCCTAATTCCACAGGCACAACCGGAGTGCTCAGCTGCTGATGTTCCTCGATAAGCGCGGTGACCTCTTGTTCCCATCGCTCAAAAAGATCTCCATCTTTTATCAGCGCAGGAAGCTCCACCATGGCTTTCTTGACCGCATCTACTCCCTCGGGCCGCAACTCTTGGGGGAAAACTCCAGTTTCTGGAAGAGGAGGTTCGAGGGCATCATCGGTATCGCCGTCAAACCACTCCACCACGGAGTCTGGCACTTTAGTGCGCAACATTTCAAGATGTGTGTAAGGCCCCGGAGGGGAAGCCTTGGTGATATCCGTTGATGCTGTAACCAGTACGCGTTCCTCTGCACGGGTCAATGCCACATAGAACAACCGCGCATTCTCTTCTTCCTCCACAGCCCGAAATTCTGCAATGTGGGCGTCTCCCTGCTTTTTCAGATCAGCTGGGGATTCTGGGGAATCGATATACCAAACAGGAGCTCCCACCAAAGAGTCGTCTTCTCGTGCGTCTCCGCGAAGCGCCGATGGCACGGCGGACTCGTTGCTCAGCCATGTCGACGTTCTTGTCTTATAGGTGCTGGAATCTGCATGCGCAACGCTCACGATCTGCCACTCCAAGCCTTTAGCTTTATGGACAGTAAGAATCTGAACACGGTCAGAACGAACCTGCACCTCGCCGGGTTCTAGGCCGTCCTCATGGCTTCTACTGAGCTCAAGATAATCCAAAAACTGGCTCAGTGTGGCATGGGGAACCCGAGCAAAATCCGAGACGACCTCTGCAAAACGATCAAGATGTGCAGTCCCCGGGGCTCCGTCGGCATGAGGGTCTTCTCGTTGTAGCACTTCGGTACGAATCCCGAATACTCGCTCGATATCTGCAAAAAGATCCGGCAATGAGTGCCCCAAGCTATGGGTACGCAGATACCTCAATTCGGATGCCAGCAAGCGCAGCCTCCGCAGCCCCTCATCGCTATAGCGAGTTGAACTGTCCTCTTCTCTCGGCGCATCAAGGTCAGCGACGGCCTCTGCCAGTCCCACAACTGCTTCCGGCGCCTTAGGCAAAGTTTCCGCGATTATTTGTTCCAGACGCTCAAGTGGATCAGTCTTTTTCTCTTCTCTATCGTCTTTTCCTCGTCCCGCGAGGTTAGCCGCACGATTAGCCAGCGCCAGAATATCTGCTGCCCCCAGCCCCACGTGTGGACCAGCTAAGATCCGCAGTGCAGATTGTGTGTCTTGAGGTCGAATCAACATCGCCGCAACTGCGATCATGTCGGCTACCTCGGGGACGTCGATAAGCCCAGCTAAACCAACAATTTCCACGGGAACTCCCCGCGCTTGCAACTCTAAAGCGATGGGGGCAGAATGCCGTTTCTTTCGGACCAACACAGCGGCGGTAAAATTCTCTCCCCGATTTTTATAAGCCTCCGCCAACTCGTCAGCTATAAATTCTCGTTCTTTTTCCGCGCTAGGGAAAAATCCCAGGGTCACCTCCCCATGCGGAGCACCTTCACGGGAAGAGAGCGGCTGTACTGTTCGACGAGGATTATCCGGAGCACCAAGGACTTCCCTGGATACCTCATTAGCCAGCTGAAGAACTTCAGGAGGATTACGGAAGCTCACCGTCAGCTCACGTTTTTGGGCGAGCTCATCGCCCAACGCAAAATCCTCTCTAAAGCGCTCAAGATTGGCAGAAGTAGCTCCACGCCACCCGTAGATCGACTGCATCGGGTCTCCCACTGCGGTGACTGCAGCGCCACTGAAGAGACTGCGCAACAATACCCGCTGCGCGTGTCCGGTGTCCTGGTACTCGTCCAGCATCACCACAGAATATCGATCTCTCTGGGAAGCTCCTACCTGCGGATTTTCCTCAGCAAGCCTAGCGGCAAGCGACATCTGTTCCCCGAAGGTCATGAGATTATTCTGAGCCAGGTGTTGCTTGAGCATCGCAACCATGGGCAACATCTGCTTGCGAATTATCTGCCGCTGCTTCCACCCAGTAAGAGTCTGATTCAGCCCGCGTTTCGACGTCGCCTCCACGTCATCCAGCACCGATAAAAATGCATCCGTCTCTTCCACAATGTCCTGCGGCGAAACGATATGGTTGTCCATGTCAGACACCAAAGACAAGAGTTTTTCCGTCGCACTCACCGGTTGAGTCTGCGCGTCTAGGGCCCCCGAATAGTTGATAACAATGTCGTAGGCGATCTGAAAAAGCTCAGTCTCTGTGATCAACCGTGATGAGGGCTCCACGGGTAAAAGCAAACCATATTCGCTGATCAAACTGCCAGCGTAGGAGTCGTATGTAGAGACCGTTGGGGCGATAGCCTCTAACTTATGAGACAGCTCCCCGCTTGGATCAATGTCTTTCAACGCATCCATACCTGCAAGTTGTTCAAGCCTGCCTCGGATACGTTGAGAGAGCTGTTGGGCAGCTTTCCTGGTGAACGTCAGCCCTAAGATGCGATCGGGATCCACCATGTTATTGGCCACCAGCCATACCACGCGAGCAGCCATGGTTTCCGTCTTACCAGCACCCGCACCAGCTACTACCAGCATAGGTCCGAGTTCAGCGCCTATGACAGCCGATTGCTGAGGCGTAGGAGGGAATTTCTGCTTGAGTAACCGCGATAACTCAATCGGATCTATCATGCCGGGGTCATCCTTCCTTCGGGCTGCGCTGGACATATGTTTTTTATCGAGCACTGTGAACATCCATCGTTAACAATTGCTACAAGGCTGGGGCCAGTCAGACTCTGAACCAACGGCGGCAACAAGTCTGCAAATTCCTGTAGTTCCTCTGCAGTCTTTGTCGCTTGCTCGCGAGTGCTGATTGTCTTTGTTTTCGAGCCTGGGTACACCAGTACCGCTTGATCGACTTTCAGCGATTCATCACCGTTTCCGCTGATCACATCGCCGTTGTCGCTAAGCTTTCCTTTACTCAACGCAAGCTGGTATGCCGTCAATTGCTTGTGATTTGAGACATCCTTTGCGCTGAGTACGTTGGATCCCGTCTTGTAGTCGATGATCCGATAATCCCCGTCACTCGTACGCTCTAGTCTGTCTATGCGACCTCTCATGGTGATGCCTTCTGCAATCCGCGTATTTACTAAGGTTTCTACTCCCACCAGCTCATACTTCGCCGCAGATTCCGTTATCCATTTTTCTAGCCGCTCAATTATGTGCATCCATGCGGTCTCTTCAGATTCTTGCCGCCACGCAGGGGCATTAAGCAACTGAAGGAATGCTTCAGTGGTGAGCTTCTTCGCTGTCTCCGAGTCCACTCCCCGAGCAAGCGCTTCCGCGTATGCATGCGCCAAAGAACCTTTGAGCATCTGAAATGGCGTCTCTTCTTCCTCGACAACAGCATCAAGTCGAGCACGCAAAGGGCACGCCAAACCCTTCTCTATCAAGGAAGGCGAAATAGACCGCTGGTCTAATGGCCGCTCCGTAGAAGGACCGCCTTCACCCCACCATTCTTCAGGATGGGCTCCCGGAACCCCTGCTGTTGCCAGTCGCGCTAGTTGGCGAGCAGCCTGGTCTCGACGCCGCTGCGGCGAATCACTGTTGCGGACTTCTCGACGCAACTCCGCCACCATGGCGGGGACGCTCAAGAGCCGAATATAATCTTCCAAACCGGTGTCCTCGGGTGCCAAAGGCACGGAAAGATCAGTGGACGACGCTTCATTCTCCTGCACGTGTTGCTGGAAGCAGGAAGGATCGAGCTCGTTCATAAAACGCGATGGCTCGGCTACGTCGTTAGCTTCAGGAGCTTCTACAGCGGTGATATAAAGACGCTGCGTGGCTCGGCTCTTAGCCACGTGGAAGAGACGGCGTTCCTCGTCCAGGCGCTCTTTAGAACGCATAACGATGGTATTAGGGTCAATCCCTGAATCAACAAGGTCCGTCAGCTCTTCCTGCCCAAAGAGCGTCCCAGTTTCACCAAGAGAAGGCCAACTCCCTTCCTGTACTCCCGCAATTATCACCGTATGCCACTGCTGCCCGAGCGCCGCATGAGCGGTAAGAAGCTGTACCGCCTGTGTACGGATTTGCCGGCGGTCGCGTACGCCTGTGGGTAATTCTTGTTCCGCTATGTGGCGCATAAAAGACACGATGCCTGCCGTGGGCCGTCGTTCCACCCAGTCGCCCGCAGCATCAAAAAGCGCCATTGCAGCATCAAGATCACGATCCGCCTGCGAGCCTGCGGCACCGCCTCTTAGACTTACTGCTTGAAGATGATTGGCCAAACCGGTCTCATGCCAGATCGCCCACAGGACTTCTTCGACGCTACCGGGTTGAGCACCCCGCGACAGCACGTTTCTGATTCTTTCCAGAATCTGTAGTTCTCTTTCAGCAAGAACCTCCTCCGCTTCTCCCGCTAGGACAGCCTGTTCTTCTGAAGGGCGGGGGTTAATGAGGATTTTTAATAGTTCTATGGCACGCCGGGTGCCGCCGCGTCTCATCTCAACTTTACGCAGTCCGCGATACAGCCGGCGCAGCGTCACAGAATCTGCGCCACCGATGGGACCTAAGAGAAGATCTTCCATGTCACGGTTGTTGAGCTCCCCGTATATCGCTCTCACGGCAAGAATCATCGAGGAGACGATGCGCTGTTCGCTCAAAATGATGTCTGTTGGGTCAACCTGCACGGGAACCCCTGCGGCCAGAAGTGCCCGCCGAACAGGAGCGATCAGTCCCGTAGAACGCACGATCACTGCAATCTCATCCCACGGGACCTCGTCAATCAGGTGAGCCCTGCGAATTGTGTCTGCAATGTACTCAAAGTGTTGCCCTTGGTTTTCAACAATCCGCGCTGTAGTTTCAGGTAGCCGTCGAGTAGCTTCCAATACCAGCTGATGATCCACAGGATACGTAGTGAGAAACTCTGGGGTTGCGCCACGAAAATGAAACACCGACTGTTCTGGGTCTCCACCGATGATGCCAAATTCTGCGTAGCGCAGCAGCTCGCTAATAAGTTGTGCGGATTTAGGGTCAAGATGCTGGGCATCATCAACAATGATTGTCTTCCACCCCTGATCCGGAATCTGATACTCAAGCACAGTACTTACGAGCTCGGAAGCACTCAGGCTCTTCGCTCCGCCCAGGGCCATCGTTTGCTCATATTCCCGCAAGAAAGCTCCGGCAGCGCTCCACATCGGCCGACGATATGTATGTCCAAGCTTTTCCAGGTCTTCTGGGCTCAACCCTCGTTCGACTGCACGCAAAAGAAAATCTCGGAGACCACGCGCAAACCCCACAAGCCCTAACGCATCACGAGTCTCCTGTGGCCAGATATGAACTGCGTCTGGGTCCTCGTTGTGCCCTTGTAACAGCTCCCTAATCACCGCATCTTGTTCGGCACCTGTAATAAGCCTCAGTTCTTCTCCACTTAAGCTTCGTAGTAATGCAAAAGCAAGAGAGTGCACAGAGCGCACCATCGTGGTGGCAGCCGTATAGGACTCTCCTGAAAGACGCGCAGCAATCCCGGCACGCAAACGAGTAGCGCTTTCCTTTGAAGCTGCAATAACAAGAATGCTTGAAGGATCTGCTCCGCGGCGTAGACGTTCTGCGACAGTATCCATGATCAGCGTAGACACGCCCGAACCGGCAGGCCCAATAAGACGCCATAGACCGGTTTGATCCTTAAAGAGATCATTGTCCCAGTCGTGTGTCTCTACATGATGAGGGGCAGAAACGATGCGTACCTGTGGCGCAGGCGGTTGCCTAAAAGCTGCTCGTTGAGAATTCGGATAGCCCGAGGTAGCCGCTGCTTCCGGTGCCAAAGGTGTTTCCGAGGTCGCTGAGAAGTTCATGCCTCATAGTGTGACAGATACCTTTGACATCACGGCCTTGGCTACCCACTCTAAGTTCGTTCCTGTATTCGATGTGGCATCTGGATGAAGCGCGTGTACTGCTGTGCGATACGCCAAAGCACGTAAGAGTAGCTGGTCAAGATGGGGAACATGGGAAAAGCGTCCAATGATGCCCTCGTCTACTGCGCCAACGCAGAGGGCGTCGATAATGCTTAGTGCGGCCGTATAGCCATAAGGGCGAGCTACCCCCATCACATCTGTCACGGTGGGTGCCTGCACGCCGGCGTAGAGCGTCGTAGCGAACATATCGGCATGAACAACCTGGTTCGGAGCGTCTATGTCACGCAGCAAAAGTTCGACTTTGGGCATGATATTGATGGCTGTTAGATGGCGAGGGATTGAATCTTGTAAATCAATCGCCGATGTCGGGGACTCATGCCACGCTATATGGTCTGCAATGGAAAAAATGTCAGTGTCATCCACCTCTCTAAAAGAAGCGGGTACATCCACGGTGCTCAGCGCAAGGTCTAGGCGTAGTGCAGCTGCCACGGTTTCATCGACACGCCGAGTCAGTATTCCCGGTGCAAAACTCGACGCACGCCATCCTGCGTTGATAAACCTACCGTCGGTGGATTTGATCGGACGAACGATGCGTACGCCCTCTGGCTGTAATTTTTCTCTAATCCGAGAAGACCAAGCCGCACGTACGGGATGCGCGACCTGCGAAAAAACTACTGACCCGACTTTCCAACCGTAATCCCACGCTGCGCCCATGGCGCGAGCAGGTTCATCCGGCGCATGAAAAACATTGCGGACGTGAGGGGGAAGAGCCGTGAAATCCATGATTTGTAGCCTAATAGAATGCCGGGCCAACGAGGGCGTTAATCGTGATAACTCTTAACCAAAAGGATAAGGCCAAGGGTTTGCGGCACACACTGCACCGTCGTCTTTGTACACTTCCGTGGCGTCTATCTTAGATAGTTCTGTGTTAGACAGGCTTAATGTCTGCTGCATCATGATGGGCGCCAACTCACCATTGCCTCCACATGGTTCATGAGCCGCGTATCCAATCCCGTGACCAACCTCATGATTGATGAGGTATTGACGATATGCGCCTAAGTCTCCTTGGAAAGGAGTTGCTCCCCGAATCCACCGGGACTCATTAATCACTACGCGGTTGCCGTCAGAATAAAAACAGCTGGTCTCCATAGCGATATCATGTCCACACAACCCATGCGTCGTATCCACCGACGATAGCTGGATTCTGAGATCCGGTTGAGCATCCGGGCTATCTGCTACGTGCTCAAACGCGAATTTTTCATCGTGCGCCCAACTCTTGGGATTGGTCAGCGTAGCGTCAACCATAGCGGCGAAGGCATCGTCACCACCAAAGGTCTCAGCTTTAATGCCGTTTTCAATCTCAACCACGTAAGTGAACTTTTTTTCTTTCCCTTGTCCGGCTTTCGCACCTGGGGTTCCTACCACTCGATAAGTCCCCTCGCCTTTTTGTGTGAACTCGGCCCCTGCAGGCAGCTCAACTGCTGCAATCTTAGGCTGTTCTTGGTCTGCTGGATTGGGGCCTTTGAGAGGAGGCTGCCCTGTTTCCGAGGTTTGAATGGTGGACTCGGTAACCGGGTGCGCGACTGATTTTTCGTCGCTGGGGTGGGTGACAAAAACGTCGACAAGTACCCACACGGTGATTACGGCGAGTACAGGAATGGCATATGCTCTCCATCCATAATCGCGAGCGAATCGGACAAAAAAGCTTTCCTCGTGTGGGTTCTTCAACGCTAGGCTCCAGAGAAGCCTACGGTACGAGCGTTCGAGGTCCCGACCTCCACGTAGGAGATTCGAGAATTACGCACCAGGTACTGATTTCCCTTCTCATCTGTCAGCGTCAACAGGCCAGTGTCATTAGCTAATGCCTCAGATACTCGCGCCACGACCTCATCTTGGGTCTCGCGGCTAGATATAACAAGCTCGCGCGGGGAATCAGAGAACCCGATTTTAATGTCCATCTTCGCTCCTAAAGTTTATTGTTCTGATGGTCCTACCGTTGTGAGTTTGCCCTTGTACCTGAAGTACATGTCAGCTCATGTCTCTGTGCTTCCGTGCACTAGTACATACCGCAATCTCAACGGCGCCTAAATAGCTCTCCCAGCATACCGTTGTATGTTGCTTCACGTTGAATACAGAGACGATCACTGTGCCCTGCTAGTTTAACGTCTTATAGAACGTTCTTCTCCTCACACTTCACCCAGTATCAGGACCTCCTTGGCCTCTTCCTTCGTATTCCCATTAGTATCGGAGGAGTGTCAGTTTCTACTCATAAACCCACGTTCGCCGAATTAGGTGTCGCTGCTGAGATCGTCGACGCGCTTTCTGAACAGGGAATCACACATACGTTTGCGATTCAGGAGCTTACGCTTCCCATAGCCCTTGATGGTCGAGACATCATCGGTCAAGCACGCACCGGAATGGGCAAAACACTCGGATTCGGTGTCCCGCTTTTGGATAGAGTATTCGACGCTGCGGATGTCGCTGAGCTCGATGGAACCCCGCGTGCACTCGTCGTCGTGCCTACCAGGGAACTGGCGCAGCAGGTAGGCGAAGATTTAGAGCTCGCAGCTCGTCACACGCCGGTAAGAATTACCACCGTATATGGTGGGCGTCCGTATGAGGAACAGATCCACGTTCTAGATAAAGGTGTTGACGTTGTAGTGGGTACCCCCGGCCGGCTGATTGACCTGCATCAGCAAGGCCATTTGATCCTCGATCACGTCGCCATTCTTGTGCTAGATGAAGCTGACGAAATGCTGGACTTAGGGTTTTTCCCCGATATTGAGAAGCTTCTGGGGGCTCTGACTCATCAGCATCAGACGCTCTTATTTTCTGCAACGATGCCAGGGCCAGTACTCACCCTCGCCAGGACCTTTATGTTGCGCCCTATCCATATTCGGGCTGAGGAAGTCAACGCATCCCATACGCACGCGAGTATCGAACAGGTTGTTTTCCAGGCACATAGGATGGACAAGACCGCGATTACTGCGCGTGCACTTCAAGCACACGAACGTGGAAAAACTATTATTTTCACACGCACCAAGCGCACTGCCGCAGAGCTGGCAGAGGACCTTGCTGGCAGAGGCTTCCGTGTCGCAGGTGTACATGGCGACTTGGGCCAGGCAGCACGCGAATTATCGTTGAGTATGTTCCGCGATAGCCGCGTAGACATACTAGTTGCCACCGATGTTGCAGCGCGTGGTCTTGATATTGACGATGTCACTCATGTGATCAACTATCAGACTCCTGACGACCCCATGACGTATGTGCATCGCATTGGCAGGACAGGACGTGCTGGCCATACCGGCACGGCAATTACTCTTGTGGGCTACGACGAGCTCACCAAGTGGAAGATCATCAGCGATGAACTGGGACTAGACAACCCAACCCCGCCGCAATGGTTCTCCACGTCTCCAGAGCTTTTCGACGCCCTCTCGATCCCAGAAACCGCCGGGGAGTCAGTAGGTCAGCCGCTTAAAGTCGCCGGAAGTAACAGAAACGCCGTCAGTAACAGGCGCTCGGGTAGTCAGCGCTCCAACGATGCAGCATCATCCACACGGAGGCGCCGTCGCCGATGACTAAGAGCTTGCGCAGGACGCGGAAGGACCTGATCGCTGCCACGATTATCGCGGGGATCAGTATTACAGGTGTAAGTATTGTCTGGGCCACTGCTCCAATTAACAAGGTCACACATTCCCCTGCTGCCCAATCAATGCGGACCTCAGCAGTTCCGCCAGTTCCGGTGCATTCATTAACGCAGCAATGGGAAACTCCCGCCGATCAATTAACCACCAAACCCATCATCGCGGCAGGCCTGGCCATTTCTTACGACGGACGTAGCATTAACGCCATCAATCCCGCGACGGGCACTCCGGTGTGGTCTTACGCACGTCCTGAACCGTTATGCTCCTTGGGCCAAGCCTGGTCCAGTGTCGTTTTGACTTTTCACACCGGGCGAGGCTGCGGCGATGTTGTCTCCCTCGACGCAGCTTCAGGAACATATAAAGCAACGAGAAGCGCCAGCGCTAGCGATGCTGTGGTGCCACTTTCCTCCAATGACAACGTGGGTACTGTGTCTTCTGAGCGAGTGGAACTTTGGCGCTCTGACCTCGTGCGTACTGTGGAATACGGTGACGTCCCCATCAAACAAGAGGCGAACCAACAACCGCATGAAGATTGTGAAATTTCCTCAGCACTTTCCCGAAAATCGCTTTTAGGTGTAACCGAAAAATGCGAAAAGTCCTGGTGGCTGCGATTTCAGAAAACAGTTCCAGAAGACTCTCGTGTCCCAGAGATCACTCACGATATTCATATTTCTGGCGACAACGCACGCATCATTGCTATCGGACAAGAGTCCGCAGCTGTTTTTGTATCCACTCCGAAACCCCGCATCGATTCCTTTAGCAACAGCGGAGAACGCACTGCGTCTATCGAAGTACCCGCGGTAAATGACGCCGCATGGGAGCATGGCCCTGCCGTGGCAGATCTGCCACACCACATCACCTGGTTCGATGGTGAACGCCTTTATCTATTCAATCCATCATCCCTGCATGTTGAGCGTGTCATCGATAATGTTCTTGGCACAGGAGTTGCTATTAATAACAAGCTTTACGTACCCGTGCTAGATGGAATCGCAGTAATTAACTGGGATACCGGAGAAACCGAATCCGTCTTTGCTGTTGATAGAAATCGCTACACCGGCTTAGTTTCTCTCGGCCTTGCGGGTGACCATGTAATAGAAAAACGAGGCGATCACCTTGTTGGATTAGCGTTGAGCTAAGAGCCGCTTCATAGAAACGTCTCTCTCACTAGAAACCCAAAAACCTCATTTAACCTAAAAGAATACTGATAGAAATCCTGTATACTGGTGAAATGAGACACAGACTGTTCAAAGCCGGAGCCGCGATTCTTTCACTCATCGCAACAATTCCCGCAGCTATAACCCCAGCTTATGCACATACGCCAGTCCATAATGCAGTTATTTTTGGGGATTCTGTTGTGGCCAATCCAGACCTTATTCGCTATGGCGCGACATGGTTAAACATCCCTACCCCACCGCCCGCTACCGAACGGGGAGAATGCCCAACGTCTCCACACAGCTTTGGAATTGTGGCCGCCGAGCTCCTTAAACTCCGAGCAGATAATTACTCTTGCCCAGGCGCCGTAGCACTGGGGAATAAATCGCTTTTTTCCGCTAGCCGACGTTCAGTGTCTCTCCAGATAGACCAGGCAGAAAGCCAACGAACGCTCAACAAAAACACCAAGCGAGTATTCATCTCACTTGGCTTTAATGATACTTATTCACAACTCGCGCGCGGTCGCACTGATGAGCAAATCCGCCATGAGTTTGCTGCAAAGATCAGTCAGGACGCTGCACGAATCCGCAAGCTAGCACCACATGCCCGCATTCAGCTCATCGGCTACCCGCAAATTACCGATAACAATTCCGTATGTTTAGTCCACGTTGGAAATAATCTCCACGACCGCACCTTTGCGCCCGGCATTGCACATCTTGAGCAGCTTGCCCAGGACATGGGACGAGACGCAGCAGCAGCTTCCGGAGTCGAGTTTGTAGACCTCAAGGGGGCAACCAGGCACAACCACATGTGTGCTCCAGATAATCAACGTATGTGGTCAGGCATTATCGACGGCACCGCAGGCCATACAAACCTCCCTTTCCATCTCAATGACCGCGGACACAAGTACGTAGCAAGTATTTTGGCAAAGCAGTAACAAGTCTCACATAAGCGTGATGCCGGCAAGTTTCTCCTTGCCGGCATCACGCTTATCTTTATTTTTAATAGTTACGTGCAGCCCAATCCACAGCGCGCGGACTAAAGAGCATGGCTAAAGCCACAATCGCAGTTAATCCTGTTACCGCAGAGAAAAGAAGTGCACCACCGTTGAACATGTAATACGCAATGGGCAACAGCAGGATTTGGAGCATAATTACAGGGCCCCGACCCCATCGTTTACCTCGGTTCATCATAAGAGCTCCAGCTAAAACAGCTCCAAAGACGATAAGAAAGAACACCGCGGTCCCGTACCCGACCCATGTATTGGCATTATCAGATTCATAGACAATCGACGCATCACGGTGACCAGTTGCTTCCCTCACAATGAGAAGAATCGCATAGGCGATGCCAATAAGCGACTGAATAGCGGCAACCCGGCCAGCATAGAGCACTGGTCGTGGGGGGAAATGAGTGTTCATGTTCACGGCGATTGAGTGTAGCTCAACGCCGTGTCCAAATCATCAGTTTCTCCCACAATCTCGAGGGCGCCATCGGATATACAGCTTTCATCAATTCACTCTTTTAGCAAATAAAGACTTTGCTAAATTAACAAAGCGCCCCTACAGTGAAGAAAATTTCCCATGCAAAGCATTGCATTTAGCCCTCACCCAGCTTTCGCCAACCCTCCTCTAATACCTGTCAACCACCCCAATTTGACGCGAAGCCTCCCCACACACTCCCGCACAAACTATAAAAACACCAGGTGAGAAGAGTGGCAACCGTCTGCAAAGTTGCAAAACCTCAAGAGTGAGACACATCCACAACCAATATTAAAGTGTGATCCTACACATATTTTGCCCTTACCCCTAGCCAAGCGTGAGCGGACATGTCATTATTTGCAGGTACCTCAGGCGAGCAAACAATGCATTCGCCAATACTTCGGGCTACCGCGAAGGAACCACACGTCCCCACTGATACTCGAGCAGCCACACCCCCTATGGCTTGCATAAAAGACGTGTCCCTATTTTTACCGCCAGTTTTATGGTGGGTTTTCTTTGCGCGCCCCCGTTGTTCTTACACTTGTAGCACGTTAGGAGATCACCATGGATTGGCGCCACGAAGCCATTTGTCGCGACGAAGACCCCGAGCTCTTCTTCCCCGTGGGCAATTCCGGCCCAGCGCTAGCTCAGGTAGCAGCAGCTAAGGTTGTGTGCAACCGTTGTCCTGTCACCTCACAATGCCTCGCATGGGCACTAGAAACCGGTCAAGACGCT
This sequence comes from Corynebacterium ulcerans, assembly GCF_900187135.1. Taxonomy (NCBI): domain Bacteria; kingdom Bacillati; phylum Actinomycetota; class Actinomycetes; order Mycobacteriales; family Corynebacteriaceae; genus Corynebacterium; species Corynebacterium ulcerans. Next base: position 2,096,891 of record NZ_LT906443.1, on the reverse strand, counting down.
GGTGTCTGGGGCGGCATGAGTGAAGATGAGCGTCGCGCTCTCAAGCGCCGTAAAAACCGCGGACGCGGACGCGCTCGTATCTCTCTCTAATCTATCGATTTCCTGAGACCTACGGCCACCTACTAAAGTGGTCTTCTGTTATTCACAATTAGCTAGCGAAGGAGCACCACATGAGCAAGCGTGGACGTAAGCGCAAGGATCGCCGTAAGAACAAAGCAAACCACGGTAAACGACCCAACTCTTAAAGTCACGGTCTATTACTAGTCAAGGGCGCTCACCTTAAGGTGAGCGCCCTTTGCTTGTGGTCGAAACACAACTAAAGCTCGCGTTGAGTAATGATCGTAGTCCGCTCAACCTGAATGGAATAGGAAATTTTCTCTCGCAAACTCGCGGGCGCTGGCCCACAACAGCACTTCTTTAACAGTCGCCTTAGGCTTTCTTCCGCCGCAATCATTTCGGCACATCCTGGGCATTGGGCAATATGGGCATTAAGCCGTGCGCATTCGACCTCAGTAAGTTCCCGATCTAAAAGCGCATACATGTGCACATGCAGATCCTCACAGTTACAGCCGCAATCATGCGAGTCTTTTTCCGACATTATGCCTTCGCCTTTCCAACTTTATGATTCTCCGCTGCTGTATCCATGGTTCCAGAGCTGTGAGAAGCAGCCGAGTCTTCATTCACAGACGCAGTTTCGCTCACGCCAATTCCGTGGTCACGTGCCACGTCTTTCAACGCTTCTCTGAGTTGTTTTCTTCCCCGATGCAATCGGCTCATCACTGTGCCGAGGGGAGTCTCCATAATGTCAGCGATCTCCTTATAGGCGAGTCCTTCCACATCCGCGTAATAGACCACCATCCGGTAGTCTTCGCTTAATTCATTCATCGCTTGCGCAATACGCTGGTTAGGAAGGTTTTTCAGTGCCTCCACTTCAGCGGATTCCAACCCCGTGGAATCGTGTGAAGCAGTAGCTAGGAGCTGATAGTCAGTCACATCTTCCGCGGAGGATTGCACCGGCTGGCGTTTCTTTTTGCGGTAGGAGTTGATATAGGTGTTCGTCATGATTCGATAGAGCCATGCCTTGAGGTTGGTTCCCTCTTTAAAAGAAGCAAACGCTTGAAAGGCCTTGATATAGGTCTCTTGCACCAAGTCTTCGGCATCTGCGGGATTCCGTGTCATCCGCAGCGCACCACCATAGAGCTGATCGAGGAGCGGAAGGGCCTCAGCTTCAAAGCGCTTCTCTAGCTCAGTTGTTTTCGTTGCCACTGATCTCCTTAGAATTGGACACTATCAAGTCTAGTAGGAGGTACCCCGTGAGTAAGAAGAAGCATTCGGCAGCAACACCCGCGCTGGCAGTGCTGGCTTCATCCGGCGTGGACTATAAGGTCTCCAGTTTTGAAGGCGGGACCGATCATTTTGGGGATCATGCAGCAGCGGCTCTGGGGGTGGAACCTGAACGCATCTTTAAAACACTGGTTGTTGATCTCACCGCGGGGAAAGGTCCCAAGCGTCAGTTAGCGGTGGCGTGTGTTCCTGTTACCTCCCAATTAAGTCTAAAAAAGGTTGCTGCGGCTCTTGGTGCGTCCAAAGCAACGATGGCAGATCCTCATGAGGCCTCAAAATCGTCCGGATATATCCCCGGCGGTATCTCCCCCATAGGACAAAAAACAGCGCTGCCTACCGTTATCGATGAAACCGCAATCCTCTTTGACACGATCTTTGTGTCTGCAGGACGACGCGGCATGGACGTAGAGCTCAGCGCAGAGTCGCTCGCGTCACTCGTCGATGGGCAACTTGTCGACGTTCAAGCCAATTAGTTCCGGATAATCGTTTCTTATGTTCCCCACTGCCTTATCCGCAGGGCTGAGAGAAAAAGCTCCGGCATCACCAGGAGACAACAAACGAGCCGCTTGGCCCGGACTGCCCTGTAGCCACACCATGAGTTCATCCGCAGCCAAGAAGCGCGGCATTCGATGATGCACGCGGTCTAACGGCGGGAGTGAGTCCGTAGTAAGCATCGTGGCCGATAGTTGTTGGGCTCCGGTGTCCCAGAGTCCGGCTGCCCATACGACTGATCCGGTAGTGATCCAATAGGGCTGTTTGTTATGCCACTCGTAATAGCCATCCAGGGGTATAAGGCAGCGTCGAGAAGCAAAAGCAGCACGAAAGCTCGGTTTCTCTGCCACTGTTTCTGCGCGAGCGTTAAAAAGCGGAGTCCCAGAATCATCCTGTTTCCAGCTCGGAAGTAACCCCCAGCGCGCAGGCTCTATTACGGCCTCCCCCGGCGCGTCTCCAGTTCTTAGGATCGCGATCTTTTGGGTCGGAGCGATGTTGTATCTGGGTGCCGGCAAACCCATGGGAGCGTGCACCACGCTAAAGCCAGGCACCTGCAAAAGCTGTTCATCGGTGGTACACAATACGAATCGACCGCACATATACCTCATTATGGCCTTATGATGGTGGAATGTGTGTTTTGTGGGATGCTCCGACTGTTACGGGCCCGGTATCGGCAGTGGTAACAGTCCCAGGTTCTAAGTCGATGACCAACCGTGCCCTCGTGTTGGCAGCCCTCGCAGACTCACCTTCACAGATAAAAGGCGCATTACGCAGCCGGGATACTGATTTAATGACCCAGGCACTGACAGCTTTGGGCACAGATGTGCGTGTCGACGCCCCCTCATCGTTTAGTGTCACCCCAGTTCCCCTTCACGGCGGTGCTGTCGACTGCGGCCTCGCGGGAACCGTCATGCGCTTTGTTCCGCCCTTAGCCGCACTTGCTCAAGGCACCGTGGAATTCGATGGTGACCCCCAAGCGCGTACGCGCCCCATGAACCAAATACTAGATGCACTGCGTGGAATCGGTGTGGATGTCCGAGGAGACTCGCTCCCCTTTACTGTCTCTTCCACGGGGGCACCGCGTGGGGGTGTCGTCGACATCGACGCCTCTAGTTCTTCGCAGTTCGTCTCTGGGCTCCTCCTCGCCGCACCTTGTTATCGCGATGGCCTCACCGTCCGGCACATAGGCGACGCACTTCCCAGCACCCCGCACATTGAGATGACCGTGGACATGCTAAGAAGCGCAGGCGTGCAGGTCGACGACTCCGTGGGCAATCAGTGGACGGTTCATCCAGGACGTATCTCTGGTCGTACCTGGCATATCGAGCCAGATCTCTCCAACGCCACCCCCTTCCTCGCCGCAGCAGCAGTCACGGGCGGCACTGTCACCGTTCCTGGGTGGCCTCAGCAAACCACCCAGGCAGGGGACGCAATCCGCTCCATCCTGAGCCACATGGGCTGCGAGGTGTCCTTCACCACCCATGGGGGCATACCAGCCCTTCAGGTCATAGGTCCCTCCGGTGCGCTTCACGGGGTCTGCCTCGATATGGCAGATATCGGCGAACTCACCCCCACGGTCGCAGCGCTTGCCGCTTTAGCTGCAACGCCTTCTGAGCTCAGAGGTATCGCACACCTTCGAGGCCATGAAACTGACCGACTCAAAGCGCTATCAGATGAGATCAACCGTATCGGCGGACATTGCGAAGAGCTTGCCGACGGCCTCCGCATCACTCCTCGCCCTCTCCATGGTGGAACCTGGCACTCGTATGCGGACCATCGCATGGCCACTGCAGGAGCAATCATCGGGCTCGTGGTGCCAGACATACAAGTAGAAAACATCGCAACAACGGCAAAGACACTGCCCGATTTTGACACTATGTGGTCTGAGATGGTGAGTAGCTAATGGCGCGAAAGTCATCAAGGCATCGCTGGGATGAATCCGATGTACGAGTCAGGCCGGGTAAAGGGTCTCGCCCTAGGACTAAGGACCGGCCGAGCCATGACGATGCCCTTTTTGGCATGGTCGTGACTAAAGACCGAGGAAGATGGGGCGTGGTGCTGGACTCCGCGGATCCCACAGCAGAGCCCATTGTGTGTATGCGAGCCCGCGAAATGGGGCGCACTGCTGTGGAGGTGGGTGACCGTGTAGGAGTTGTCGGCGATACCTCTGGCCGTGCTGGTTCACTCGCGCGGATTGTTAAGCTGGAAGAACGCACCAGCGTTCTGAGGCGCACGGCAGACGACACTGACCCTTATGAGAGAATCGTCGTCGCTAATGCACACCGCTTGCTCATAGTGTGTGCTGTCGCCGATCCCCCACCGCGCGCGGGGTTTGTTGAGCGAGCGCTCGTCGCTGCTTTTGTGGGCAACCTTCAACCGATTCTCTGTTTGACCAAGTCTGATCTTGCAGACCCCACCGAGTTCGCGGAAGAATTCAGCTCTTTGAATGTCCCGGTGGTCGTCTGCGGTATCGACGACCCGATCGCGCCAGTTCACGAGCTTGTTACCCAATCCGTCACCGCAACCATCGGGCACTCCGGTGTGGGCAAATCAACGCTAGTTAATCGACTCGTCCCCGATGCTTTCCGCGAAACGGGCAGCGTATCAGGAGTAGGGAAAGGTCGCCACACATCAACTCAGGCAGTAGCTTTGCGACTTCCCGACGGCGGCTGGATCGTAGACACCCCCGGTATCCGATCCTTCGGCCTCGCGCATGTCGACGCAGACGCAGTCGTCGGGGTTTTTGAAGATCTGTCCGCAGCCGCTGAGAGCTGCCCGCGCGGATGCACTCATGCAGGCCCTCCTGCAGACCCCGAATGTGCGCTCGATCAGTTTGACGCAGATTCTCCCACGGGTCGGCGAGTAATCGCGGTGCGCAAGCTCTTAGCTTCGCTGCGCACCAACACCGAATGGGATTAGTGGTTTCTTCTATTTTCGTGTGGGCCTGCCGGAGTACGCCCGTATGACATCGCGGACACCAGGACGAATCCGTTTGAGCAGCTGCAGACCAGTTTTCAGCCCCACACGCTTGCCGGAGCTGTCCACTCCTAGTTGCCCCTCGATACGAGGATTGTCCGTAAATGCTCTGTTTGACCTCACTTCTGGGGCGTTGTCGGGGCTGGCCACCAAATATTTATTGGGGAGGGCAAGCTTGAGCAAAGTCTTTTGCACTTTGAACAATTGCACGGGGAAAGAGTCGATATTGTAAGGAAGATCGTATTCTTCACAGATCGCACGAACTTTCTTCCCCACCTCCGCTAGCCGGTTTGATGGCATATCAGGAAAGAGATGGTGCTCGATCTGATAATTCAGATTGCCTGACATGAGAGTCAAGAGCTTTCCGCCGCGGAAGTTGGCCGACCCTAGCATTTGGCGTAAATACCACTGATTGCGGTCTTCGTTTTTGAATTGTTCCTTGGTAAATGTTTCAGTCTCATCCGGAAAATGTCCGCAGAAAATCACAGCATACGCCCACACTGATCTGGTGAAGTTGGCTAGCGCATTGGCGGCTACGGCGCGTGGATAATTCCGACCTGCTAGTGCTGGGTATAAGAGATAGTCTCGTGATACTTGCCGGGCAGCTTTAGAGGTGGTCTCCCAGAACTTTCCTTTGGTTTCATCCCAGTCGGTCCGCTTGGAAAAGAACTTTCCAAGTTCAACATCGTAGTATCCCACGGCCCATTGGAACAGCGTGGCAAGCACAGGGTTGATCACCGGCTGGAAGGCATGCAGTGGTGTCCACTGTCGGTCACGCGTAACACGAAGAACGCCGTAGCCCACGTCATGGTCCATTCCTAACACGTTGGTGTAGGTGTGATGAACGTAATTGTGCGAGTGCATCCACTGCGAAGAAGGACACACAATGTCCCATTCCCATGTCGTCGAGTGGATCTCTGGATCATTCATCCAGTCCCACTGTCCATGCAAGACGTTGTGCCCTATCTCTAGGTTTTCCAGAATCTTTGCGGTGCTAAGAAAAGCGGTTCCGGCCCACCAACACTTCTTATTGCCGGCAAACATAAGGCTTATGCGGCCGGCAACTTCCAGCGCTCGCTGTACCCTAATAAGCCTTCTAATATAAGCGACGTCTCGTTCCCCTAAAGATTCAGTGACCTCTAGTTTGATTGCGTCGAGACGCTTTCCGATGTCCGCTATATCGTCGTCGCTGAGATGCGAGTACGCCTGAATGTTATCAATTGCCATTGTGCAAAAACTCCTTTATACGCCTATGGTGAGATCGCCAGCCGCCACACATACGCATGTTCGTACGCGACTTCCTGGCTCATGGGTTTCCCCTGTAACTAAGTTGTGAGCATGCCCCTCGAGCAACGGCCTGACGCAGGTATGGCACACCCCCATGCGGCATCCGAACGGAAGGTTAACCCCCGATTTTTCGCCAGCTTCCAAAAGGGTTGTCGCGCCATCTGCGTGAGTATTTCCACGATCCCCAAATGTGATCACCCCTCCCTGCGCGTCACTGGCGCGGTCGATAGTAAACCTCTCTGAGGTGATGGTGACGCCGTGTTCTTCTGCCCACGCGTGGGCGTCGTCAAGCATGCGCGAAGGACCGCAAGCAAAGATCGCGCGTGCCGTGATATCGGGTATAACGTGCTCATAATCCTGCGGAGTAAGCCGCCCCTCGCGAGCTGTAATACGGCGGATGACCTGAAGTTGTGGATTTTCTTGTTCTAGTCGCGTGAGCTCCTGATCAAAGAGCAGATGATCGGTGTCGTGGACGCAATACACCAAAACTGTATGACACCGCTCTAACTGTTTGCGCTCAGCCATCGTGCGCACCATAGAGATAATCGGGGTGATTCCAGTCCCGGCGGCCAAGAAAGCAATCTTGCTGGGAACCGGTTCACTCAGATGAAAATCCCCAGCTGGAGCAAGCATCCGGATTGTCGTACCCGGACGCACGGAACCCACCAAATGGGTGGAAAGCTTTCCTTTTTCCACTGCGCGAACAGTGATTTTCAACATGCGCGCTTGTGGGTCGGGAGCGTTGGTCAAAGAGTAGCTTCGCCATACAAAGCGACCATCAATTTCTACTCCAATCCCAATGTATTGGCCTGCGTGGAAATCTGTTTCCACTCCCCATCCCGGAATAATTGAGAGGTGAACAACGTCACGATCACGACGCACCTCCTGTATTTGCCCACGTAGTTCGCGGGTGCTCCATAACGGGTTAACCAGGACGGAGTAGTCATCGGGTAAAAGCGGTGTGGTGAATCTTTTGAGCACTCCCCGAAGAGATGCTAGGCGGTCACGTGCCATGGATAAACCTCAAATTGTTTCCCTAGTAAAAGTTACTTTGCAGTAGCTTACGTATCCGTAGGTTTGTTGTCCACTATTCCAGGGAAAAATAAAAAACCGTTGCGCACAGCCCTTTCAAGGACCAACGCAACGGTTGAAAACTAAAACCCGCTATATTCTCCGATATAACACGGTTTTCTCAGAGGCTAGAGCAGCTCAATCAGAGCGCCCAACTCACTGGGGTCATACCACGCAAGGAAATTATCCAGCGCGTCCCCAACGATCAATTCAGCATCCTCTACGCCCAAATCAGCCTCATCAATGACCTCAATGGCCTTAGCGGTGGCGTCCTCAGACGATTGAACGTCAACGTGGATTGCAGCTACCGAATCCAAAGACACGGCGGACGGAGACAGCTTGACCACGGACTCCCCCATCTCCGGTTCCAAGGAGACATTCTCATCCGCAATATCTGCAGAAATCACGACCCTACGGTGCGGGAATTTCTCCTCGTCCCCGACCGCGAGCAACCTGATCGAAGCCAAGGCAGCATCCTCGAACGCCGAATGTGCTATCTCGTCCTCATCGCCCGACGTATAAAATTCCCGAAGCGCAGGAGTCACCGCAAATCCGTACCCCGATCGCGCAGAGATTTCCCCTTGTTCGCTCAATTCTTTGAGGATGGAGAAAGTCGCAGGAACATAGACGCGCATCAGAAGTCACCGCTTAGGCCAAACAACCCCGAAAGCTCAACGACGGTGCGATCAAATTGCTGGTAAAAGACTCCCACAAGGCCGCACTCTACGGCTGCGCGGACGTTCAGAATCGAATCATCAACCATCACACAGTCACGCATAGGCAAACCAATTGCATCAGCAGCAGCCTGGAACGCAGCCTCTTCAGGTTTCTCTGCGCCGATCTCACCGCTGAGAATGACGGCATCGACGATTCCTTGTGTCTGAAGAACACGAATAGGGTCTGCACCAGGGCCGCCCGGATCATTCGACAGCACCGCAGTGCCGATCCCATTCGCCCGCGCAGCGGATAAGAGATTGCGCCAGCGTCGCTGGTCTTCTACCGGCCCATCAAGGACACCTACATAATCGACGATTAAGCCGCGCACAGCTTGCCTACACCTCACGTAATTATTTCTGGAAAAAAGAATTGACCTTGGCTATTGTTTCACATTAGTCAAAGAGAACGCACGCCCACGTGTCTTTTTTGGCTGCAAAACACACAGAGCCTGCCTTGGAATCGTGTTCTCTTAAGGAAAGCCTACATGCTTGTCCCGATTCCTGGACTCAGCTACCTCAAAACCTTCACAGTGGATTCATCCCAACATCCCCGCGAGTTTTCCTACGCACCAACGGATCGTAAACGCCCGCAGCTGCCCGATTACGTGCACAAAGAATCCAAGTCCCTGATCTTTATGGCGTTGAACGCTGCCTTTGGCATCCGTTCCATCACCCCGCTGTGTCACGAACAATTCGACGATCAAGTACACCGTCTCATCACCGCTCGCCGCCGCTCAATGCCAGCCGTACGCGGGCGCATCGTCTTGGAAGCGCTTCATCTGCGCCCACGCGGGCAGCTTATCGACGCCCTCGGCTCCGCCAACATAGACAACCAACACATCGGCTACCTCGCCCAGTTTGTGCCTCTCGACGCAACAACCCGCAGGCTGCGAATGCGAAGCCTGCGGGTTATCTAGAGCGTAGCGCTGTTTAAGCCTCTACGGTCTCATCTACGGCTGGCGCCTGGAACTGCTTGCGCAGCAAGAAGAGCTGGCGCACGGTTTCCTCTTTGATTCCATCCTTCATGGCGTTGAACATATCGCCACCTTCTTTTTGATACTCCACCAAAGGATCGCGCTGCGCCATAGCGCGCAAGCCGATGCCCTCTTTGAGGTAGTCCATCTCATAAAGGTGCTCGCGCCACTTCTGGTCGATAACGGGGAGAATCACCATGCGTTCGATGTTGCGCATCTGGGACTCTCCACCGATGGCAGAAACGTTTTCTTCCAGCTCGGCGTACTGCTTGTGTGCATCCTCAAGGACGGCAGCGCGCAAGTCCGCCTCGGACAGTTCGCCCGCTGCGCCGTACTCGGTGCCGTCGATAAGCTCCTGTGCCTGCATGGAAGGACCATAAAGGGACTCAAGTGCGTTCCAGAGCGCGTCAAGGTCCCAGTCTTCGACGTAGCCTTGTGCGGTTGCGCCGTCGACATAAGCACCAATAGTGTCATCGATCATTCTTTGGATGTTGTCAGCAATGTCTGCGGACTCAAGAATCTCACGACGCTCGCTGTAGATAACCTTGCGCTGCTCGTTCATCACCTCGTCGTACTTCAAGACGTTCTTACGCATCTCAAAGTTCTGGTTCTCCACGGAAGCCTGAGCACCCTTGATGGAGTTGGTGACCATCTTTGCCTCAATGGGCACATCGTCTGGAACGTTGAGACGATTCATCATGTTTTCCATGGACTGCCCGACAAAGCGAACCATCAGTTCATCGCGCATCGACAGGTAGAAACGGGTGGTCCCTGGGTCGCCCTGACGGCCAGCACGTCCGCGCAACTGGTTGTCAATACGACGAGACTCGTGGCGCTCAGTGCCTAGGACATACAGACCGCCAGCGTCGCGTACTTCTTCAGCCAGCTTCTCACCGCGGTTTTTCACCTTGGCCAGCTCTTCATCCCATGCGGCCTCGTACTCCTCCGGTGTCTCCACAGGATCGAGTCCACGCTCACGCAGATTGATGTCCGCGATGATGTCTGGGTTACCACCCAGCACGATGTCCGTTCCGCGGCCGGCCATGTTGGTAGCAACCGTGACAGCGCCTGGCAATCCGGCTTGCGCCACGATCTGAGCTTCCTGCTCATGGAACTTAGCGTTGAGCACGCTGTGTCGCACACCACGGCGCTGCAGCAGCTTGGAGAGGTACTCCGAGCGCTCCACAGACGTGGTACCCACGAGCACTGGCTGGCCCTTGGCAACGCGCTCTGCGATGTCATCCACAACGGCAGCAAACTTAGCTTCCTGAGTCTTATAGACCAGGTCTGTCATGTCTTCACGCTGATTATCCCGGTTAGTCGGAATCGGGATGACGTCCAGCTTGTAAATCTGGTGCAGCTCAGAGGCTTCCGTCTCCGCGGTACCCGTCATTCCCGCGAGCTTCTCATACAGGCGGAAGTAATTCTGCAGGGTGATCGTAGCCAGAGTCTGGTTCTCGTTTTTGATCTCCACGTTCTCTTTGGCCTCAATGGCTTGGTGCATGCCCTCGTTATAGCGGCGACCATCCAAGACACGACCGGTGAAGTCGTCCACGATGAGGACCTCGCCGTTGCGAACAATATAGTCCTTGTCGCGGGTAAATAGCTCTTGTGCCTTAATGGCGTTGTTGAGGTAGCTCACCAGCTGCGAGTGCTCAGGAGCGTAAAGGTTGTCGATTCCCAATTGGTCCTCGACATACGCCACGCCTTCTTCCTTAATGCCCACGGTGCGCTTACGCTCATCCACCTCAAAGTGAATGTCACGAGTCAGGCGCGGAGTGATCTGAGCAAAGACGCTGTACCACTGCGAAGAGCCATCGACTGGGCCGGAAATAATGAGGGGGGTACGAGCCTCATCGATGAGGATGGAGTCGACCTCGTCCACAATCGCATAATGATGCCCACGCTGTACCAACTCGTCGAGCGAACGCACCATGTTGTCACGAAGGTAATCGAAGCCCAACTCGTTATTCGTACCGTACGTAATGTCTGCGTTATAAGCCTCACGACGCTCAGTAGGCTGCATATTGGCCAGGATGACGCCGACCTCAAGGCCTAGCCACCGGTGCACGCGACCCATCCACTCAGCGTCACGCTTGGCCAAGTAATCGTTCACGGTAACAACGTGAACGCCTTTGCCCTCCAAGGCGTTGAGGTACGCGGGGAGCACACAGGTAAGAGTCTTGCCCTCACCAGTACGCATCTCGGCGACGTTGCCAAAGTGCAGTGCTGCACCGCCCATAATCTGAACTAAATAGTGCTTCTGCCCCAGAACACGCCACGACGCCTCGCGCGCAACAGCGAATGCCTCTAGCAGGAGGTCGTCGACAGTTTCACCTGCCGCGATTCGGTCCTGGAACTCTTTAGTCTTTGCCTTGAGCTCGTCGTCGGAAAGCTCAGAAAACTGAGACTCGAGATCGATAACATCTTCAGCGATTTTCTTCAGCCGCTTAACAGCGCGCCCCTCGCCAACGCGGAGCATCTTGGAAAGTCCAAACACGTGCACTAAGTCCTTAGAAATGTTTTAAATATGTGGTTTATAGCTGTAACTTCGCCATTGTAATCACAGGCGAAACAAATTAAAGAACCCGGATCACCTTTGTTAGAGGAAATCCGGGTTCTGCATTATCTCGTTTCCACAGGGAAAGCTAAGGTTTAGCTCTCTTTTGCCAAGGAGATAAGGCCGTAGTCAAATGCGTGACGACGATAGACAACCGATGGGCGACCCGTCTCCTCATTAACAAACATGTAGAAGTCATGGCCCACAAGCTCCATCTCAGAAAGAGCATCGTCGACGCTCATCGGGGTGGATGGGTGTTCCTTGTGACGAACAACTCGACCCGGCAACACTTCTTCTACTGAATCTGCATACGGATCATGATCGTATTGGGAGTCAGCGCGAGCCGTCTCCGCTTCCTGCACCAGTTCAGCAGCAGTCTCTCCGGCTCCCTTAGGCGCACGGTGCCCCGACAGGGAAATGGAGCGACGAGCCTTCACCTTACGCAGAGAACGTTCCATACGAGCCAGTGCTGTCTCCAGCGCGGCATAGAAGCTATCTTCCTTAGCCTCAGCCCGAGCAATATGTCCCTTGCCGGTAGCTGTGATCTGAATACGGTCAGACTGCTCAGAGCGACGTGGGTTAGGCTCGTGCTGCAGCTCGACGTGGAAGAAGGTGAGTGTTGGATCAAGACGAGCTATCTTGGCGAGTTTGGCATTAACACGTTCCGCGAAGTGCTCCGGAACTTCAACATTGCGGCCAGTGATCGAAACCTGGACGTCAGGGCTCAGAGTCTCGTTGTTTCCAGCAGGCGTGGTCATAATCACGTACCTTCCTGTATCAGCCGCCCGGTTTTTGATGAGTGGGATTACTCAGCTTTCCCTTATATCGGCGGGTTTCAACTTCCAAGAACCAGAGTACATCTGGTCATAACCATTTTGCCACCGGTTTTGTCCTACTACACATTCGATAGCCCCAAGGCTCCCCTAATTTTTACGTTTCCGCTGGTTAAAACAGCCACCGACTCTGCAAGGGTAGCTCCCGTTGTGATCACATCGTCAACAATAAGCACCGCAGACGAGGGGATCCTGGTCAGAAAAATGTTTCCAGAAAGATTTCTCCTACGCTGAGAAACATCTAATCCCACAGAATCAGCCACGGACGGACGGTGCCATAAGACGCGTTCAGTACGTAGACCGCTGGCCCGACAGATAAGCTCAACCGGATCACCGCCACGTTGTTGTGCAGAACGCATACGAGTCGGCGCAGGAAGCAACACGATGTCTTCCTCCACCTCCCCTAAAGCCTTAAGATGCTCGACTGCTGCGGCGACCACCGGACCAAGGTAACGCACTGCGTCTGTGCGCCCTCGTTCCTTGAGATTGATGATCGTTCGGCGTCGTACTCCGCCGAACTCACCCAGAGACCACACAGGTACGTGTGGGTCAGTCAGCGTAGTAACCCGTTGCGGAGCACGCGACCATTCGCCTGTGCACTTTCCGCACATCCGTATTCCGGGTTTTCCGCACCCCACACATGCCTGTGGAAAAAGAAATTCCCACATCATATCCCCCCCCTAGCGCTTTTTAACGCGGCACCACGATAACGGAACGCCCGCCTTCTAGTCCTTGGACCTCGCGCCAATACACCGTAGCGGAATCAGAGTTAGGGAGTTCTAGGGCCACGCGGGCATCAGTGATGTATCGAGTAGAAGAATTCGAGGCGACCGAGACCACAGGCGCAACAATATTTCCAGCAGAAAGTTTGGTCGCGATAGAACCATCCTGTGCGATGACCCACACTGGAGCCTCAGAACTCGACGTCCCCACGATCAAAGAGCCATTGCTCTCCCAATCAAGAGACACTGCCGTGTCTTGGATCGCTGGCATGACCTCATGGATATTGGTGATCTTGCGCTCTCCGGCGTTGGGGCGCGACACGATGCCGATATATACACGGCCTCCGATAATCATCGCAGCACGCACGCCACTGCGCGAGAGTTGCAGCATGGATATACCGCTTGCGGATTCCTCAAGCCCATCCATGGATACTTCCGTTTCCACGATGTCCCCGCCAGAGGAAGAACGCGCAAGACGAATAATCTTGCGTCCATCTTGCACCGTCCACAAGGATGACGCTCCTGGTTCGAATGTCGGTTTAGTCATCGTCTTGGCCGACAAAACTTCGGAATAATTTCCTCCCACGGTTCCCAGCAGCAAACTAGATTTTTTCGTGTCGCCACTCCCCACGGCGCGAACTGCTGCAGTGACCTTATCTTTGCTTGAGATCGCCACCGACTCAATATCATGCACCGTCCCATAAGAACCAGCCACTGGTGCTGCTTGGCCTCCTACGACACTACGCAAGCTGCCATTAGTCAACGCGTAGGTCTCCGTGGACACGGATGCTCCTGCTTGTGGGTTATATTCCGCGAAGTCATCCACGGTGAGTTCTTCACTATCTCGGCGTTCAGATTTAAGCGGAACCCCATCAAAGGCAAATTTGAATGGCCCTGCAGACCCCGAAAGCGCAAGCGTCCACACAAATTGCGCAGAGAGTCTCCGTATCTCATCTTGCCCCAAGCCGGACATACCAGTGAATTGATAAAAGCCATTACTCAATCCCGCAAAAGATGCACCGGAAGGCACCTCATTGACTACGCCAGGGGTGAGATTGCGCGAAGGCCCTCCGATCATCAAGGTAAGCAGCGCGCTCTCCACGCTGTTGCGCGATGCACTCGAATCCTTGAACACCCAACGTCGATCCGATACCAACGTCGATCCGCTGGTATCAAAGAAATACAGCTGCTTTGGGTCATAGTGGTTCCACAACTCATTGCGCTGCACCACAATCTGGTCGGGCAGCTCAGCTATCCGCCACTCAGAATTAACCCTTTCCAAAGTGATAGTGGTGCTGTAACTCTCGTTTTTAGAAACATACGATCCCCCTTCTTCAAGCGAACCCACAATGTTGCCCCGCACGTCAAATACTCGGCGTGACGCTGAACTGCTCGCAGAGGAATTAATATCGATCCCGTCCAGCACCAATACGCTTGTACTGGGAGACCACCGCTCAGAAGCAGCACCGGTGAGATATCCTCGTGCATGTTTATAACGCTGGGAGGGGTTCGTGCTCGCCTCGTAGAAATCGCGCAGCAGCAAGTCAGGTTCTTGCCCTGCAACTGGTGCCTGCTGCTCAGTAGAAGTGCTCACGTCAAAACCTCGGAGGGCCTGAGGATCCGAGCTACTGGGCAGAGTTGTACAAGCGCTCACCAGAGCACCGACGAACCCGACCGATAGCCCTAAGCGAACCACTCTAGCCATACTATTTCCCCAGCCTTTCCTCGGTGTCTTCGCCTTGCTGCACATCCTGGCGCAGAGGTTCTTCCGCTATCTCTTCTCTTGCGGGTGTTTCAACGTCACCGGGTGTTTCCGATTCTTCGGGTGTTAAAGAGCCCGGAGCTGCAAGTTCGATGGGGGCAGTCGTGATATCGGAACGTGGGGTGAGCGGCAGAGTAAGCAAAAACATGGTGCCCTGCCCCGGCACGCCTGCTGCTGTTAACGTACCGCCGTGCAAGACCGCATCTTCACGGGAAATCGCCAATCCCAGCCCCGTACCGCCAGAATGACGGACTCGGGATGGATCGGCACGCCAGAACCGATTAAACACCAGCTCTTCTTGACCAGGCTTAAGCCCCACACCATGGTCTACAACAGCCACGGCTACGGCGTCTTCGGTAACGGCGCAGTGAACGTCGACAGGCTTTCCATCCGCATGGTCAACGGCATTAGCCAGAAGATTACGCAATACTCTTTCTATTCTGCGTGAATCTCCCACCAGGTTTACTGGCTCGGCGGGGATGTCGAAACGCACCTCGATGCCCAGCTCTTGCGCAAGATGTTCGACCTGCTGCCACGCCGCGTTAATGCACGCGCGAATATCAAGGTTGCTTTCTGCGAGGTCTGCAACGCCTGCGTCGTGACGCGAAATCTCTAGGAGGTCCGCCAATAGCGCCTCAAAGCGATCGAGCTCTCGCACCATGAGCTCAGAGGCGCGCTTCGCACCAGGTGAGAGGTCGTCGGAACCGTCTGCAATCATGTCTGCGGCCATGCGAACCGTGGTAAGCGGGGTTCTTAGCTCGTGGGAGACATCGGAGGTGAACTGGCGTTGTAGATTTCCGTACTCTTCCAGCTGCGCGATTTGTTTGGACAGCGACTCGGCCATGGAGTTAAAGCTCATCGCCAGACGCGCCATCTCGTCTTCCCCGTCAACTACCATGCGCTCGCGTAAGTGGCCTGAGCTAAAACGCTCCGCAATACGGCTGGCAGAACGCACCGGTGTGATCACCTGCTGAGTAAGCAGCCAGGTGATGCCCACGAGCAGCACCACCAAGACAATGGCCGCACCAGAGAACAAACCGCGCAAGAGCGCCAGGGTTGCCTCGTCAGATTCCATGGACAGCACTAAATAGACTTGAGTGTTAGGAATATCGGAATTTGTGGGGGTCCCGATGATGAGGGCCTTGTAGGTTGTGCCGTTCGCGCGGTCAATGGTGGCAAATTGATAGGAAACCTGCCGTTGATCCACAAAGCTCCGAAGCCGCTCTGGGATGCGGTAGCCCTCTGGGGAAGCGATGACAGTCCCATCAGGATTGTTGACCAGGATGACTGGTTCATAGACCGCCTGATCCTCTGCTGACGCCACCTTATTGGCCAGCGCAGCACGGGCAGAGTTGAGACGAACCTGCACGCTACTGGAGGAACCGGTGGCCTTGATTTGTTGCTCCACGGACACGCGTGCACGGTCGATCTCCGAGTTTGCGATGTCCAACTTGGTGTTGATTAACCGCTGGGTGACAAAACTGACCAACACAAAGGCCAAGATCATCATGACTACCAGCGATGCCGCCAAGATAGATCCGAGAACCTTGAATTGGAGCGAGGTGCGCCATAGCTCAACAAAGCGATGCCGCAACCGTTTCAGGCCATACGCAGAAATAGAACTTACTCCTGCCCAGTCTTATATCCGACGCCTCGGACGGTGAGCACAATCTGAGGATTTTCCGGATCCTTCTCAATTTTTGCGCGCAAACGCTGCACGTGGACGTTGACCAAGCGAGTATCCGACGCGTTCCGGTATCCCCACACTTTTTGCAGTAATTCTTCACGGGTAAACACTTGACCGGGCTTACTGGCCAGCTCAAGAAGCAAATCAAACTCCAGCGGTGTGAGCTGGATAATTTCTCGACCGCGACTTACCACGTGGCCTGGGACGTCGATGGCAAGATCACTGATCTCGATAACATCCGTGGGTGCATCATCGGTACGACGCAGCCGTGCCCGCAAGCGAGCAATAAGCTCCTTGGGTTTAAAAGGCTTAGTGATGTAATCATCCGCGCCAGTTTCCAGCCCCAACACCACATCAACCGTGTCCGTTTTGGCTGTGAGCATCACTATGGGCACCGTCGAGTTCTGGCGGATCAAACGGCAAATATCGATGCCGTTCATGCCCGGAAGCATGAGGTCCAGAAGAACGAGATCGGGTTCTTCCCGATTAAAGGTGTCTACTGCTAGCGCACCATCGGTGACAGCCACGGTATTAAAACCTTCAGCTTCCAGCACGATCGTAAGCATCTCAGAGATCGCTGGATCGTCATCAACGACGAGAATCTTCTGGGGCATCTGCCTGAAGTCCTTCCTCAAACAAGCGCGGAATACCCACCGCCGTCGCCCCTATGTGCGAGCTTTGCTCACACAGGAGCGCCAGAAGAAGGTCACATCCCGCCTAGCGGGTTTCCATAATGATTTTAAAACTAACTCATTTCATCGTACCCAGGGTTTGGATAATCCTGAGCGCGACATCATCGACAGAGTCTCCCGACTGCGCCACAATCCAAGGGGAAAATCGCTCTTCCTCCGCCAATCTGGCGTACGCATCTGAGGTACGAATCTGCAGGCTGTCGTTAGTTTCATAGCAGTCCCGAGAACGATCCTCGTCCTGTTCCTCCCGCTGTGCAGCGCGCTGGGCCGCTACTTCAGGCGAGGTGTTCAGAAGCACTTGTATATCGGGGGTAGGAAGCCCAAACTCCCCAAACTCAAGGTCAGAAACCCATGTCACCAGGTTCCAGTCCTGCGCACGGGCGGCCGAATACGCAGCATTGGAGGCCACATACCTATCGAGCAAGATAATGTCTTTGCTCCCCTTATACGCCTGAAGCTCCTCCGCTATCTCCCTGCGATCCAGCGCAAAGAGCAGTGCCATAGCATAGATGGAGTCGCTAACATCGCCCATTTCCTGGTACAGGGCCTTTTGCGCGAGCTGAGCGTGAACGGAGTCTTGGTAGCGTGGAAAACCTAAAACTCGTGCATCAAGCTTTTCGACGAGGGCGCGGACCAGCGTATTCTTGCCCGCGCCGTCGATTCCTTCAATAGCAATAATCATTAGTAACGGTAGTGCTCCGGCTTATAAGGTCCCGCGACATCCACGCCTATGTATTCCGCTTGTTCTTTGGTCAACTCAGTGATACGTCCGCCCAAAGCCTCAACATGGATTCGGGCTACCTTCTCGTCCAAGATCTTGGGCAGGCGGTAGACCTCATTGCGGTAGCGGCCATCGTTGCGGAAAAGCTCTATTTGAGCAATAGTCTGGTCTGCAAAGGACGTGGACATCACAAAGCTGGGGTGCCCAGTGGCGTTGCCTAGATTCAAGAGGCGTCCTTCTGACAGCACGATGATTGCGTTGCCATTGGGCAGCGTGAACTCATCAACCTGCGGCTTAATTGTCACGCGCGAGACGTCGTTGCGGTGCAATAGCGAGGCCATGTCTATCTCATTATCAAAGTGGCCGATGTTGCCAAGAACCGCATGATCCTTCATCTTCAGCATGTGATCGAAGGAAATGATGCCCATATTCCCTGTCGCAGTGATCACGATGTCTGCTTCAGAGATGGCTTGATCCACTGTGACCACAGAGAATCCGTCCATCAGCGCCTGAAGAGCATTAATCGGATCAGCTTCTGTGACTTTTACGCGAGCGCCCTGACCAGCCATTGCCTCTGCGCAGCCTTTGCCCACGTCGCCATAGCCACAAATCAAGACATTCTTGCCGCCCATCAGCATGTCGGTGGCGCGATTGATGCCGTCGATAAGCGAATGGCGCGTGCCGTACTTGTTATCAAACTTGGACTTGGTCACGGCGTCGTTAACGTTCATTGCAGGGAAGGGCAGCACGCCTTCTTCTGCAAAGTGATACAACCTATGCACACCTGTCGTGGTTTCCTCGGTGACGCCTTTCACAGATGATGCGATAGCCGTCCACATGCCAGGATCTGATTCCAGCGTTGCCCGCAGCATTTCCAGGAACGCCTGATACTCGTCGGAGTCACCTTCCTCGCTCGGCGGCACAACGCCGGCCTGCTCATACTGGCGGCCGCGGATGACCGCCATGGTTGCGTCTCCCCCATCATCCAGGATCATATTGGGAAGCTGTTCACCCGGCCATGCAAAAATTTTGTGCACGCAATCCCAGTATTCTTGGAGTGTCTCGCCCTTCCAGGCGAAAACCGGAACACCCTGTGGGTTATCTACAGTTCCCTCGGGCCCAACCACAACTGCAGCTGCTGCCTCATCTTGTGTGGAAAAAATGTTGCACGATGCCCAGCGTACTTCCGCCCCCAGTGCCACGAGCGTCTCGATCAGCACAGCCGTCTGAACCGTCATGTGGATTGAACCGGTAATCCGTGCACCGGCGAGCGGCTGCTCTTCGCGGTATTCTTCCCGCAGCTGCATCAAACCGGGCATCTCGTGCTCTGCGAGACGGATTTGGTGGCGGCCTGCTTCCGCGAGGCTTAAATCTTTCACCTTGAAATCAAAAGAGGTCATTTAAGTATTCCTTCTCACAAGTGCCGCGCGCCTAATACATCGAAGCTCTATCAACGTATCCGACGACATTCCCAGTGGTGTTTTCCTAGAAGTCTTTCATAATGCGTGTGTAGATGGGGCGTTACGACGCCCCCTCCCCCAACAACACTTCTTATAACCGCACGCTGGCCAAAAGTGCCACCCTGGATTAGCTCAAAGCCTCTAGGAAAGCCTCAAGGTCTTCTTCTGTATCGGCCTCTTCTAGCAGCTTGCTTGCAGATTCGTGCAAAGCCTCATCGCCTTCCCCAATATATTCCCGGATAAAGGGATAGGCACCCACCAAGTCGCCGTCGCTAAAAGGTGCTCCTGCCCAAATAGCAGCAATCGTTGCCGCAGCCAGGCCGTTAAGCTGCTCGTCTTCAGAAACTCGACCTGTTCCCGTTGCTAAAACACAGGCATCGCGCACAGCTTCTACGACGTCATCGCCGTCTAGATCGTTCAGCTCGTCGAGAAAATCAACGTTAACTTCCTCAGAGAAAATCTCACTCTCCCAGGTGCTCATGGGTTATTCCTTTCACTACATTTTATTTTTAACCAAATTATCCGGCGCATCGACGAGTCATCGCTGAGCTAACTCTATTCAATGGACATTCGAGATTTTAAACCGCCCCTCCTGTCAGATTTGGCACAGCACCGCAGGGAAAGACGCCGGAGACTCCCGATACATACCAAAAGGAACATCGCAATCTTTGACAGGCATCTCAATCAAGGGTTCGCCGCAGCTTTCGATCACGTACGTACCTCTTTTATTACACCTCCACGAAGGCAGCCGCTACTGGCTCACAAAAACTTATTTTATGATTTTCCCTATAG
Source organism: Corynebacterium ulcerans (assembly GCF_900187135.1). NCBI lineage: Bacteria > Bacillati > Actinomycetota > Actinomycetes > Mycobacteriales > Corynebacteriaceae > Corynebacterium > Corynebacterium ulcerans. Next base: position 2,076,802 of record NZ_LT906443.1, on the reverse strand, counting down.
GAATAACTGATACTCCTAATCATTACGACGTTCATCAAATAACGATCAAAAAACTTATTTTCATCTGCAAGAAGAGCTCTCATGGATACCTATGATCTTCTTTTGCTGGCGATCCTCCTGGCGCGTCCTTTTTGCAAACACCAGCACCGCCCAGATCACGCTCAGGTTACAGAGTGCTAAAAGGTATGCTACGGTCGTTTTTGTTATCAAATCGTGATTGGATTTCTCGCATCGTTCTTGAGCGGGCTGACGAAGAGCCGCCCCCCCTACTAACGAACGATATAGAGAGAACCCACACACCACGATGCCGACGTACGACATCCATTACGACGTTGAGAGGAGCCGACGTGGACAACACTTACACCCGCCGGTTTCTATTGTTCATTGCTGCCGGCACCACGCTAGCTGTTGCCATCGGTATCTTGGTTTGGAAGCTCGGAAGCCCCCAGACCATTGCATCAAATACAGTCTCTGATGCTGGCCCACAAAAATTGGAAGAAGCCGCAGTAACGTCTTCCTCCAGTGCCGTACCTCAGGCGCCAAGCAGCACCCAGGCTCCAGCAGCTTCATCGCCTCAAGACGACTCCTACGCTGTTCATACGCCCTACCCAGTAGCCCCTAACCGTGCTCCTCAGGTACGTCACGACCCTCTCATGCCACCCAATGCTCATGTGGGAACCGGAGGAAAGGCAATTACCCCGACCACCACGGTCTCTGCCCCCTCAACCCCACAACCGCAGACAACAACTGTGATTCCAGAGACAGACTCACCTGTTGTTATCCACGAGCCTGAAGAAGAGACTTCGCAAAGCCAAAGCTCTCAGCCGCCTACCTCTATTCCCCCGGTAGTAGAGGGGTCTTCTTCCAGTCCAGGACAGTCTTCGGAGAAGCCGGACCAAAGCATAAGCAGCACTTCGGCGGAACCAAGCCCAGCTCCCACGGAAATCATCACAGAGCCCACTGCCCCTTTGGTGGACCCTTCCACCGTGCGCAAAGCGCTGAGCTCTGCGGGAACTCTTCTTAACCCGCATGCGCAGCCTCGCACTACTGCGCCACAAGAAGCTGAACCTAAGCCTGCCGCGCCAGTCCAGACCGCAGAAAAAGCACCGGTTCCGCAGCCTTAAAACAGATAATTGTTAAGAGGGAGCAGCTTGCACGTGCTGCTCCCTCTTTATTCGTATCGTGCTAAAAATCAGGTCACACGGTAGCTACAAAAAGCTGGCCCTGTCCGCGCGCCTCTACCTCAGCATCAGCTGCAGAAAGCCACAGCGCTTGAGTTGGCCCTAGGACCACTCCGTCGACTTCCACCATTCCGGCCGTGCACAAAAGGATGGCAGGGCCGTCGTGAGCGATCTTCTCTGCGGTGTTATCAAGGTCAAATCGCTTGATAGCAAACTCGTTAATAGGCACTGGATAAACTCCAGATTCTGCCTCCACAATGGGGTCTTCTAAAGAGGAAAACTTCAGCACTCGCACGAGCTCCGGCACGTCAACGTGTTTGGACGTCAACCCGCCACGCAGAACATTGTCGGAGTTTGCCATGATCTCCACGCCAAGGCCTCGAACATAAGCGTGCAAGTTACCTGCATCGAGGTAAATAGCCTCCCCGGGTTGGAGAACAACATAATTGAGCAGGATTGCGCCCAATACTCCCACGTCTCCGGGATACTGCTCATTGAGCAACACGATATTCTTCAGTGCAGCGCTCATCCACTCCGGGGCAGTGTCTGCTTTTTCTTTCGCAGAAGCCACTACCGCGGCGATGAGACCGCGGCGATGAGCAGTGGGGATCGTGATCCATGTAGTAAACAGCGCGCGCAGATTATCGGATTCCTTGAGCGGATTATCCACGACCATCGCAATGTAGCGCTCTAGTTCCTCACAGTCGAGGAATCGCAGCATCTCCAGGGTCTTAGCCAATGGACGGAATCCTGCCATCGCATGAAACTCGGTCAAGGCGATCAGCAACTCAGGCTTGTGGTTATCGTCCTTGTAATTCCGATTATGAGCCCCAAGCTGAATTCCCTGCTCGTTGTCCCGAGCAAATCCTTCCTGAGCTTGCTCCAACGAAGGATGGGCCTGCAAAGATAGCGGCTGATCCGCTGCCAGGATTTTCAGGAGGAATGGAAGCCTCTCTCCAAATTCACTGTGCACGCGATGCCCAAGCTGTTGCTCAGGAGCGGCGGCGATGTGCTCGGCGAGGGACTCATCACCGATCTGCGATGGCCCGCCCGGATGGGCACCATACCAAAGTTCAGCGATTGGGCTGGTTCCTTGCTCTTCGCCTCTAAGTTTTTGGATGAGTGTCCTAGAGCCCCAGGCATAGGCCTGCGCACTTGGGGACAGCAACTGCATGTCATTCCTTCCGATATTCCGTACCAGTCTTGGCACCGATGTAAGAGAATACTTGTTAACTCGATAGAAAGGCAGTCGCCGCGAAGCCTCGAGCGATCATCCGCAGTGGAGTGCCCATGAGTCCAGCGTCGACAAACTCTGTCCGCTCCCACGCATTCTGTTCGGGTTCGCACCACGCAATCGTTGTCACGTTTTGTCCCGCGGGAGCTTTATCCACGTCAGGATCAAAAAATATGTCTTTAGGTGCATATGAGAAACGCCCCAGGGCAGCCCCAAGTTCCGCGACGGGAAGACTCATCGATTCTTTCCCATAACTAGTCCATAACACAGCTATGAGATTGGCCACTGCCACAGCAGGGGCGGTGGCACCGGTATGAATGATGTGTCCGGTTATCTGAGCTAGCTGACGCGCTCTATTGGTGTCCTCATCGCGTTCTGGCGAGCACTGTAGAATCTCCGTGTCCACGCAAGAGGCATATTCCTCCAAAGCACGAGCAGTTCCTTCTGCATCGTGGTCAAGCAACCCCAGCACTGCCATCGCTACGGCGATAACGCGAAGAGGGCTTGGTCCCTGCGCCAGAGGAAGAACCGGTACAACGGCTGTGTCTTGGCTAGCGTCGTCGTGAAGCATCCCCTCTGCAGCGCTAACAAGGATTACTGTGCAGCCTCGACGTTCCGCAGTAATGAGAGCCTGAGATAGGTGCTCCGAGGAAGAACGCTCAGTAGCAATAATCACGATGTCCAGAGGTCCCACGTAACGCGGTAATTCTGAGGTAACGGTGACGGGAACCTTCAGCGGAGCATGTAAAGCTATAGCCGCCTGCGCTGAGTACGTAGCAATTGCCTCTGTGGTCACTACAACGAGGCTTCGTGGTTGAGTTCCTTGCACAGCATCAAGCCCGCCGGAGCGAACAAACTCTGCAACCACTCGTAGCTGCGCGCCTTCATGCGCTATATCGTAAAATGCCACGGCTTCTGGGTCATAGGAATGACTGGGTATAACGGCAGCATCGCTCTCGCGGAACATCTCCTGTGTATGCATTTCCTTCCAATTGTAGGTCTAAACCGGAAGGCACATTCTGCGCAGCCCTTAACAAAATACGCAAAAACTCCCGGGGATAGCGCCATACATGGCTGCATGTTCCCTGGGAGTCAGATGCTCACAGTACAAAGCTAAGGAAAAGTTACTGCTTAGGATCCTCTTGTTAGAGCTTATTACGCGCGAATAACCCCAAGAATTTCAGTAACTAGGGCATCCACTTCTTCCGCAGTAGGAGCTTCAACGTTCAGGCGCAGAAGCGGTTCCGTGTTGGAAGCACGGACGTTAAACCATGCCTTGGTGTCCTTGAGCTCCACCGTGACGCCGTCGAGACGATCAACGCTTTCAGTGCGATCCGCAAAAGCATCAAGTACGGCTTGCGTACGCTCAGCCTGTGCCTCAGCGCTAGCCAAACGCGAGTTAATCTCACCCGATGCCTCGTATCGAGAATACTCTGCCATCAGCTCTGACAACGGTTTATCTTGTCCGCCCAGAGCCGCCAACACGTGCATTGCCGCAAGGATTCCAGAATCGGCGTTGAAGAATTCAGAGAAATAGTAGTGAGCGGAGTGCTCGCCACCGAAGGCAGCACCGTGTTCCGCCATTTGTGCCTTGATAAAGGAATGCCCCACCCGCGTACGTACGGCGACGCCGCCATTTTCTGCAATGACCTCTGGCACGGTCTTGGAGGTGATCAGGTTATGGATGATTGTGCTTCCTGGACGCTGTGCGAGGTAGCGTTCCGCAACGATGGCGCAAATAGCCGAGGGGCTCACCGGATCGCCATTCTCGTCAACCACAAAACAGCGATCTGCGTCGCCGTCAAAAGCTAGACCAATGTCTGCTTTTACCTCTGGGGTGAACTTTTGCAGATCTACAAGGTTCTTGGGATCGAGCGGGTTGGCCTCATGGTTAGGGAACGTTCCGTCTAGCTCAAAGTAGAGAGGCTTCACATCCAGCGGGAGCCCTGCAAAAACCTCAGGAACAGTGTGTCCCCCCATACCGTTTGCTGCATCCACGGCAACAACGAGCGGACGAATACCGGAGAGGTCTACCAAGTCGCGAAGGAAGGAACCATAATCCGCGAGGGTGTCTTTCTGCGTGATGGTGCCGGGTTCACCGTCATAAGCAGGAACGCCTTCCACCAACATGTCAATGATCGTGCCCAAACCTGTTTCTTGCCCCACAGGACGCGCACCAGAGCGGCACATCTTGATGCCGTTATATTCGGCTGGGTTGTGGGATGCGGTGAACATCGCACCAGGGCAGTCCATAACGCCAGAAGCGTAGTACAGCTGGTCCGTTGAGGTGAGTCCCAGCGCAATCACATCAACGCCTTGCGCGGTAACCCCGTCTGCGAAGGCTTGGGTGAGCTCGGGTGACGATGGCCGCATGTCGTGGCCTACGGCGACTTTAGTAGCGCCCTCGTTACGCATCAGATGGCCAAAAGCCGAGCCTACCTCGCGGATGAAATCAGCATCGATGTCAACGCCGACTACACCTCGCACGTCATAAGCCTTGATGACCTTGGTCACCGATTCACGGGTACGCATCTACCAAATCCCACCTTTCAGGGATGAACAAAAGTACTCCGAAGAGATTGTACTCTGATTCTTCCCATCGCCAGCAGTGTGGCGGTGGATAACGCGTTGTGCGCGCTGCCGCGCAGCCGACAATGAGCCTTAGTAATCATCCTCCGGGTCAGGAACAACCGAAAGGTGACCACGCCTAGTGTTCTTTGACACCTGCTTGCGTTGCGCACGGTGAACAGGGTGATTAACTCCAAAATCTTGATTGGAATCGATTAGTCCACTAGTAGTTCTGCCGGCTTCCCGTACCGCCTCTGCAAGTGCTGTGAGGTCCTCATCATCGTCGTCAACCGCATCGACGCGCAGCAACTCCCATCCCAGCGGAGCTGTAATCTTGGACGCGTGGAATTCACACAGATCCCAGCTATGCGGATCACTGTTAGGGGCCAAAGGACCAACCACAGCGGTTGAATGTGCGTACGCGTAAGTCAACGTAGCTACGGCAGGCTTACCGCAACCGGGGCGAGAACAACGACGAAACTGATTCACGTCCATAAAGTCTAGACTCCTAGTTGAGGTTTAGGTAGCCCAGGGGGACTTCGGCGCGTTCTCCCAACCTATAGCGTTCTTAGTTTTAGTGTTATCAGCATGGATTACCGCCTGAATCGAGATCGCCACGGCAGAGGGCTACGAGGCCCCGCGTTCCCCACGGCCGTTCCGCGCTACCGTTCACGGCGTTCGCTTTTCGACGCCGCAGTGCTTGAGGCATATGCGCCCATCCAGCAAAGTTTTGCCCAACAACTTGCACATCTAGACATTGCCGTAGACACGGTTCCGCGCATGCGACTCAATGCCAATGCCGCGTTATTGCCGGACGAAGTCGCTGCCGACGGACCTGTCCCACTAGGCCGCGTCATTCCAGCAGGAATAGATCACTTAGGGAGTCCCACCCGCGCTCGAATCGTCCTTTTCCGCATGCCGATAGAGCAACGAACCAACTCAGCGCAAGAGCGCCAAGAGCTGCTTACCATGGTTCTCACTTCCCTCGTAGCCAATTATCTCAACGTGTCCCCCACGGATATCGACCCAGATTTTCAGTGGTAAAACCGCCGTAAGGCATTACCAGTGACGGTGCAGAACTCGCGCTATGGCACTACCCCATAGTCAGAAGGTCTCCCGTTGCCCCTCCATACAGACACAAATAAAGGACCGCCCAGGCATCGCACCTAGTAGGTCCTTCATATTACAAAGTCTTAACCAATATCCCGTTTGAGTCTCCGGCGCTCACGCTCAGAAAGACCGCCCCAGATACCAAAACGTTCATCATGCTCTAGCGCATATTCTAGGCACTCATCACGCACAGCACATGCTTGACAGATGCGCTTTGCCTCACGGGTAGATCCACCCTTCTCAGGGAAGAAAGCTTCCGGATCTGTCTGGGCGCACAGGGCCTGCTCTTGCCACTCCTGTTCAACTGCACCAAACAGGTCATCTAGCGTCAGCTCTAGGGGTGTGCGAGTCCGAGGCGCGGCGTTACTGGCCATATCTTCCACGCCACCCTCCTCTCCTCGTTGATGTTCTCATATGCGAGCTCTTACGCGAAGGGAAACCACGTCAGCCCACAACACGCCACATAGATACACAGCACACTCACGCAGGATTAGCGGGATATGTAAAGCCATATAAGAAGACTATGCAGCGAATTACATACTTGAAATTCAACACTCCAACACAAGATGCCGTCAACCTGAGAGTGGATTTCCCCTTGAAAAAAATGCATTTCCCCAGCTCGCAAACTTCACGAGTCACATCTTTCACACAACATATTTCTCGGGGGCGGACGTCAGGGGTACTAGATCTAGTATCCCTGACCCAGAGTCACTACTGACCACGTAGCAACCAGCGTGTCGCTACACCTATCAAATTCTCTCGTGCTATCGCACGCTAAAGAACTTTCACACGTACTTTGAGAACCCTCCGAAAGACCTTCCGACTTTTATTCAACCACTCTATTTTTTTAGCAGCAAAATGTCCTCAAGGGTACAAACACACGCTACTAAAATTGAGATGGTCGACACATTTTTCTAGGCGTCAGAGCTGAAGCGGATTCCAGCGGTGGGAATCTCAACTCCTGGCCATACTCGTAGCCCGTTCAAAAGCTCGCAGCGTGCACCGATCTGAGCGCCTTCACCAATAACGCAGCCCTTGATTCGAGCGTTAGCACCAATGCGAACACCATGGGCGATGATGGAGTCTTCAATGACTGCCCCTGGTTCAATGGTCACCCCATCAAAAACCACGGTGTCGTCGAGACGGCAACCGGCACCGATTTCCGTACCCCGGCCGATAACAGTGCCGCCCAGCAAGAGCGCGCCATCTTTCACACCGGCGGACTCGTCGATAAGCGATTCACCTGTGCGTCCTTCAAGCAACGGCGACGGCGCAATGCCACGAACCAAATCGGAAGAACCGCGAACAAAGTCCGCAGGTGTCCCCATATCGCGCCAGTATGCATTATCCACATATCCGAAGACGCGACGGCCCTCTTCCAGCAGCTTGGGAAAAGTCTCACGCTCAACGGACACCACACGGTCAGCGGGAATCGACTCAATCAGCTCGCGGCGGAAAACATAGCAGCCGGCGTTGATCTGATCTGTAGGAGGATCTTCCGTCTTTTCCAAGAATGCTGAAACACGTCCCTCAGCGTCAGTAGGAACGCATCCGAAAGCCCGTGGATCAGGGACTCGAACGAGGTGCATGGTCAGATCGGCCTGTTTCTCATGATGCGCATCGAGAATTCCGCCCAGATCTGTGCCGCCAAGCACGTCTCCGTTGAACACCATGACGGTATCTGCACGAAGTTTTTCATAAACGTTCCGGATACCACCACCAGTACCTAGCGGTTTATCCTCAACAACGTATTCGATCTCCAGGCCCAAGTCTTCGCCGTTGCCAAAGTACTCTTCAAAGACCTCTGCTTTGAAAGATGTGCCTAGCACGACGTGCTTAATTCCGGCAGCCTTAATTCGTGCAAGGAGGTGCGATAAGAACGGCACACCCGCAGTCGGCAGCATCGGCTTCGGAGTCGACACCGTCAGCGGACGAAGGCGCGTGCCTTTGCCACCAACCAGGATCACGGCATCTGTGTTACCGCGCAGCGTCGTTGTGGTCATTTTTGATGTCCTTACTTTTCTTGCTTGTCACGCACGCCTAGACGTGCACCTCCGGATTGACTCAATCAGACTACCCTGACAGAACCTGAAGTTTATGGTTCCACACAGAATGTCCAGCGACACGACCCGCTATCACACATACGGAAGCGCGGTCCTTGCCTCCCGATCCAGGCGTTACTTTTTCACTTTCGCCGTCGCTACTGCCACAAAAGCACGAGCTCGGAGTCCCAGTTTTAAAACAACACGTATGGGCAACTGCCAGGCATGGGGATGACGATCTGCTTGGAATCGATACGCTGACTCGTGATGCGCAGGGAGCATCTTTTCCGGATGCTTTCCCGCCGCATGGCCCACGGCATGAGTGATAAAAGAAGAAGGACAAAAGACATTCTCAAAACCTGCGCGGCCAAACCGGTCACCCAGATCTACATCTTCCATATACATAAAGTAACGCTCGTCAAAGCCACCTATGGCGTCAAAAGCATCCCATCGAACCAACAAACACGAGCCCGACAGCCACCCGGCGGTGCGCTCAGTGGACATGTCAGCATCGTCCTTATACGCCTTTGTCCAGGGATTATTAGGCCATATCGCACCAAATAGCGCATGGCCAATGCCGTTGCTTAGCGTAGGAATAGCACGCGCCGAGGGATATGCAGACCCATCACTTTGCCGAATGTAGGGACCAATGGCAGCAGCATGCGGCCAACGCTGCGCGCATTCAAGCATGACGTCGATTGAGCCTTTATCAAAGACAACATCGGGATTGGCCAACACGAAGAACTCCGGCTCTATGTCACCGTGTGCTCGTTTGTCTTTGAGGTGACGAGCCGCCGCGTTGATTGCAGAGCCGTAGCCGATGTTGCCGCCGGTAGCAAAAAACTCCACGCCGTCCCGTTCTTTCGCAGCAGCCTGAGGGGTTCCATCTGTGGATCCGTTGTCCGCGAGGACGGTATACGCACCCCGCACGGTCGCTTCGCGTACAGAATCTAGGAAGGCTGCAAGGTGATCGCCGGGAGAGAAAGTAACCGTAATCACGGCTATCGGCTTGGCATCTGTTGTAGTCACCCGCTTGAGCTTAGTCGGGCGTATCCGGGAATCGAGATCTGCCACGCTTTTATTCATCGTTGGGAATCCGAACACACAATAAAAACAATTTCGCAGAAAAACTACGGCTTTTAGCCCTACTTCACCTAGACTTTTACCTGTTTCTACTCCTTTCTTCATGGAGATCCAACAAATATGACCGACAAATACCGTCGTAACCGCGACATTCAGGCGCCGCCATCAGCGATGCCCGATACCAAACAAATGGGCCCTAGGCCCGTTAAGATCTTCCTCGCGTTGATCTCGTCGATAGTGCTGGTCATATCTGGCGCCGGTTACTTCACCATTGGAAAACTAGGTAACACTGTTGCTTCTGCCGGCAATCTTTCCCTAGGAGGCGACAAGGGAATGAAGGAAGCTGCCGACGGCGCAACCGATATCCTCCTCGTAGGCTCCGATTCGCGTACCGACGCCCAGGGCAATCCACTTAGCCCGCAGGAGATTGAACTACTGCACGCAGGTGATGAGGAAAACGATAATACTGACACCATCATGGTGATTCGTATCCCTAACGACGGTTCTTCGGCAACCGCCATCTCCATTCCTCGCGATACGTATGTGCACGACAATAACTTGGGAAATCTCAAAATCAACGGCGTGTACAAAAACTATAAAGATAAGGAAGCAACCAAGCTTCTGTCTGAGGGAATCAGCGATCAAAAGACTCTCGATGAGCGTTCTAAGCAAGCCGGACGTCAGGCTCTCATCGGCGCGGTATCCGACCTCACCGGAATTACTGTCGATCACTACGCAGAGGTTGGCCTCCTAGGCTTTGTTCTTTTGACAGAAGCTGTGGGCGGTGTCGAAGTCTGTCTGAACGATAGCGTCAAAGACGAGTACTCCGGCGCTGATTTCGGAGCCGGACGCCAAACGCTTAAAGGCGGACAGGCACTTGCCTTTGTGCGCCAGCGGCATGGCCTTCCTCGTGGCGATCTCGACCGCATTGTTCGTCAGCAAGCGTTTATGGCCTCCTTGGTCAACAAGGTGCTGTCGTCTGGAACCCTGACCAACCCGCAGAAGCTATCAGACATGGGTAAAGCTGTGGAGCGTTCCGTTGTTATCGACCAAAACTGGGACGTGATGAGCTTTGCCAACCAACTGCAAAATCTTGCCGGCGGCAACGTCCGATTCAATACCATCCCGGTTACCTCGATCGATGGCACCGGAGACTACGGCGAATCCGTTGTTACTGTGGATGTACAGCAGGTACATAAGTTCTTTGACCAGCTACTGAATGGCGGACCAAAAGAAGAGCCCTCCAGCGAGACTCCTTCTGAATCCAGCGATCATACGGTGCACCCCAACACCACCGTGGATGTTCTTAACGCCACCACTACGTCGGGACTCGCCGCCGAGGTAGCAGGGCATCTAAAGACCAAGGGCTACACCATCGCAGAAACCGGCAATGCACCCGAAGGCTTGTATTCTCATAGCCAAATCTTGACCGCAGACCCGGAGTCTGACGATGCCAAGCACCTTTCCCAGGAACTCGGAGGCATTCCGGTCGTACAACATGACGGACTCGATCCGCATTCCTACGTGGTAGTTGCGGCCGGTGATTATGCGGGGCCAAAGAGCGCCGAATCTACAACCAGCACGTCAACGACAACCTCTGTGGTGGGGCAACCTGGAGCAGATGAAGGACAAGCAATAGTCTCCCCAGAAATTGATGCCGGCGGAAACGGACCGCGATGCGTCAACTAGCAATCACTCTGTAATTTCCTATGGGCTGAGGGCATCGACTTTTCCGCTTGTCGATGCCCTCAGCCCTTTTCCACGCACAGCAAATTCTTATTTCCCCTACGATGGATTCTCATGGAACTTCTGCGCACCATACTCTCCTCAGACCCCGCTACCCCACGACTGACGGTCTACGACGAATCGACCGGGGCTCGGCTCGATTTCTCTGCTCAAACGTTGGATAACTGGGCGGCGAAAGTAGCAAACATGCTGCGTGAGGAACTAGACCTTGAGCAGGGCTCACTTATCAGCCTCGATCTTCCCGCAAGCTGGCAATGCGTAGCCATAGTTTTAGGTGCAATGGCAGCAGGAATCGACGTTGAGTTTTGCCCCATCGAGCAAGCTCAGGGTGCCGTAGTGTTTATGGATTCCGAGCGTATCGACGCCTCCCCCGCATTCCCCGGAGACGTTGTACTTGTCACACAAGATCCTTTTGGGCGCGGCGTTGTGGAATGTGGAGGAACAGTTCCCGATGGAATGATCGATTTTGGTCCGACTGTGCGCTTCTACGGTGACCAATTCTTTGAGCCAGGCACAAGGATTGAGGAGAGCGTGGATAAGCAAGCCCTTGCCGCGATTACCTCTGGCGCACGCGCTCTGAGCACTGGTTGGACTACCTTGACAGAAATGGAACGCACCGTACTAGCGCCGCTTGCGGCAGTCGGATCGGCTGTTGTTGTCACGGGCGTGGCTAGCGATCAGCGTCTCGACGCTATCGGGCGAGCCGAAAAGGCCACAATCCGGTTGTCGTAAACCCTTCTCGCGCATATGGGGTGAATAGTCGGAGATTGATAACGAGGTTCATTCATATTTAGCACCCTATTTACGGGGTGATAAGGGCCATAAGTCCTTTACTTCCACCGGAGGATCACTACCTTAGTGAGAGAACTCAACGGAAAGGTGATCCTCTCGATGAACGTCTCTAAGACCGGCGCGTCGCTTGCAGCCACAGCGCTTTTTGCTTCCGTAGCCCTCGCAGGCTGCTCCTCCGATTCCTCCGCGCCAGCACCGCAGAACACTGACGGTCGCGGCCCCATCACCTTTGCCATGGGTAAAAACGACACGGATAAAGTTATTCCGATTATTGAGAAGTGGAATAGCGCACACCCCGATGAAAAGGTCACGCTCAAGGAACTCGCCGGCGAGGCCGATGATCAGCGTGAGACCCTCGTGCAGTCGCTTCAGGCCGGCAACTCTGATTATGACGTAATGGCACTCGACGTTGTCTGGACTGCTGACTTTGCCGCCAACCAGTGGCTGGCTCCGCTCAAAGATGCTCTCCAGGTAGACACCTCCGGACTGCTCAAAGCAACTGTCGACTCGGCTACCTATAACGGAACCCTCTATGCCCTGCCGCAAAACACTAACGGCCAGCTGTTGTTCCGTAACACCGAGATCGTTCCAGAAGCACCGGCCACGTGGAAAGACCTCACCGCTAGCTGTGAAGCAGCAAAAGCCAAGCACGTAGATTGCCTCACTACGCAGCTCAAGCAGTACGAGGGTCTCACGGTCAACACCGCAGGCTTCATCGAAGGCTGGGGCGGACACATCCTGGATAATTCCGGCGCACCCGCTGTAGATTCTGAAGACTCCAAGGCCGGCGTTCAGGCGCTCGTGGACGGATACAAAGACGGATCTATCTCTAAGAACTCCATCTCCGCTACAGAAGAAGAAACCAACCTGGCCTTTGTGGCAGGAGAAACCGCTTACGCCATCAACTGGCCATACATGTACACCAATGCTGCTGAGAACACCTCTGCGGTCAAGGGCAAGTTTGAGGTTTCCCCACTCGTTGGCAAAGACGGCGTGGGCGTCTCCACTTTGGGTGGCTACAACAACGGCATCAACGTGAACTCCAAGAACAAGGCTACGGCTCTGGACTTTATGAAGTTCATCGTGAACGAGGACAACCAGAAGTCCTTTGCTGATAACTCTTTCCCACCAGTGCTCGCATCCATCTACGATGATGAGGCTCTCGTGGCCAAGTACCCTTACCTCCCAGCACTGAAGAAGTCCTTGGAGAATGCTGCACCTCGCCCAGTCAGCCCCTTCTACCCCGCTATTTCTAAGGCTATTCAAGACAATGCCTATGCTGCGCTCAAGGGTGACAAGAGTGTAGAAGACGCTACCAAGGACATGCGAGCTGCGATCCAGAACGCATCCAAGAAGTAGTGCTAGATCCACTGAGCTCATACGCTCACGCACTCATAACCACATAGACGGTTCGCACTAAGCTCCAATATCTTTATCAAGGAAGCCTGCACCGGTAAGCTCATGCTCCACGAACATGTTCTTACCGCGGGCTTCCTTTTAGTGCTTTAAGGTTGTAGCGGACCAGCATCAGACAAAGGAGGTACCGTGGACACAACACGCCCAGCGCGAAAAGTTCCTTCTCGGGAAGGAATCGTCGAAGCGCGCCGGAAACAGCACCGCAACGCTGCGTTGTTGATCGCCCCCACGCTCATCGTCCTAGCTATCGTTATTGGCTATCCCATCGTCAGGGCTATCTACCTCTCTTTCCAGGCAGACAAAGGCCTTGACCCAGTTACTGGGCTTTTCACCCAAGGCGGTTTCGCCGGGTTGGAGCATTATGCCTACTGGCTAACGCAACGCTGCGGCACGTCATCAGGAAGTGCAATCGCGTGCCCACCCGGAGTCATATCCACTGACTTTTGGCCAGCTGTAGGCAACACGCTCTTTTTCACCGTAGTCACGGTAGCGCTAGAAATCGTTCTAGGTATTGGCATGGCTCTGGTCATGAACAGGGAGTTTCGCGGTAGGGCGCTAGTTCGAGCCGCAGTGCTCATTCCGTGGGCAATCCCTACGGCAGTGACCGCAAAATTGTGGCAGTTTATCTTTGCGGATAAGGGCATCGTCAACTCGCTCTTGCATACCCCAATCCAATGGACAACCGACCCATGGGCTGCACGGTTTGCCGTCATCATTGCCGACGTGTGGAAGACCACTCCCTTTATGGCTCTGCTGATTCTCGCGGGCTTACAGATGATCCCTAAAGACGTATACGAGGCAGCGCGTGTCGACGGCGCCAGCACCTGGCAACAATTCACACAGATCACGCTCCCGCTGGTCAAACCCGCCCTCATGGTCGCTGTCCTTTTTAGAACACTCGATGCCCTGCGTATGTACGACCTTCCGGTCATCTTGATCTCATCGTCGTCAAACTCCCCCACGGCTACGATCTCCCAGCTTGTGGTCGAAGACGTGCGTCAGAATCACTTCAACTCGGCTTCTGCACTCTCCACGCTGATTTTCCTCCTCATTTTCGCCGTGGCCTTCCTGATGATCCGCGTCCTTGGCGCAGATATCACGGGCCGTGGCGACGCCCCCAAGCCGCGCCGGCAGCGTCGTCAGCGAGGAAAGCATCAGAAGCTAGATAACTCCACGACTCCCAAAGAAAGGACAGCTACCGCACCATGAATCACAAAATTCGTGCAGCACTAGCCAACTACATCGGTGTGGTCTTTATCCTGATCTGGGGTCTGGCACCGTTCTACTGGATGCTGATCACCGCGCTGCGGAACAAAGATTACACCTTTGAAACCACGCCGTGGCCAACACATGTAACCCTGGAGAATTTCCGCGATGCGCTGTCCACAGACAAAGGAAACGATTTCCTCGGCGCAATCGTCAATTCTTTGCTGGTAGGGCTTGCCACCACTCTCCTCGCCGTCCTTGTCGGAGTCTTCACCGCATATGCGCTGGCTCGCATCGAGTTTCGTGGGAAAGGAATAGTCACGGGCGTTGTGCTTGCAGCCTCGATGTTCCCAGGTATCGCCCTGGTCACCCCACTTTTCCAGCTCTTTGGTGACCTCGGCTGGATAGGAACCTACCGCGCGCTCATCATCCCCAACATTTCCTTTGCGTTGCCGCTGACTATTTACACCCTCGTGTCCTTCTTCCGGCAGCTTCCGTGGGAATTAGAGGAGGCAGCGCTTGTCGACGGCGCCACTCGCAGCCAGGCCTTCCGCCACGTACTGCTGCCCCTTGCGGCACCTGCGTTGTTTACCACCGCCATCTTGGCTTTTATTGCTACGTGGAACGAGTTCATGCTTGCTCGTCAGCTCTCCACAACAGCGACCGAACCTGTCACCGTCGCTATCGCTCGTTTCTCCGGGCCCAGCGCCTTTGAGTTCCCCTACGCAGCCATTATGGCTGCGGGATCCCTGGTGACCATCCCCCTTATTATCATGGTGCTTGCTTTCCAGCGCCGTATTGTCTCCGGTCTGACGGCAGGTGGAGTGAAAGCATAATTACCGCTTTCGGGTACTAGGCGCAGTACAATCATCCGCATGAAACCGCGCGATCCTCAACCCCAAGAGACTAGGAAGAAACTCGTACGCGACTCCATCCTAGGCTTTGTGGGGTTTTTCGCGTTTCTTGCCCTGGTTCAGGCCGTAGTGAATCTGTTTCAGCCACAGCCCTCGCTCTGGCCGGCATTCCTTGCCCTCATTTTGGTCATCGCGACTATCGCCCTGTGGCGAGCGTGGCGTTAACCCTTGCAACGAAAAATCTAGCTATCTACAGTGCTCATCCACGGCAGCATGGCTGGCCCACGCTGGGTAGTAATGAACTCCGCTTGCACTGAATACATGGCACGAATCGTCTCTGCGTGCACAATGTCCGAGGGCGCTCCCGAACTGATCAGACTCGTACGCGAATCATCCTCGCTCAGACGCCGTAACGTCACAGCATGATCCGCAAGTGCTAGAGCATGATTCGGGTCATGGAGTGTCGCCAGCAAAGTGATGCCTTGTCCGCGCAGCATATCCATAACTTCCAGCACGCGTTGCTGATTATAAAGATCCAAATAGGTCGTCGGCTCATCCAACAATAAAATATCTGGTTCTTGTGCTAATGCTCGTGCGATCATCACCATCTGGCGTTCGCCACCGCTTAACGTTGTGTATTGCCGGAGCGCCAGATGCCCCACGCCCAGCATGTCCAAGGCGCTGTGCGCGGCATCTACGTCTTTGGGAGCTGGGGAAGAAAACGCCCCAATAAACCGCACTCGCCCTGTCAAAACAACATCTACTACGTCAAAAGGAAAAGACATTGCGTGTGCTTGGGTCACAAATCCCAAGACTGCGTTTGGGGTATCAACGGTAATAGCGCCGCTGTGCACCGGAGTAAGGCCAGCGATCGCTGAGAGTAACGTCGATTTTCCGCAGCCATTAGCACCTAAAAGCGCTGTAATTTTCCCTGCGGGAAAGGCATCCGTCACATCACGAATCACTAAGCGTTGACCATAGCCGACGCTCACTGATTCCATACTCATTCCTACTGCCATTGACCTGCCTTTGTTGAGCGCAGCAACAACCAGAAAACCGGCGCGCCTACAAGCGTGGTGATGATGCTGACGGGGATCTCAAAACCCGTAGCTGTCCGAGCTACAGTGTCGATGATTGCCATCAGCGCCGCCCCCAAAGCAGCAGAAACTGGGATAAGTATTCGGTGGTCCGGACCTAGAAGCATCCTCACGATATGCGGGACAATAAGCCCCAAAAGCGCCACCACTCCCACCATAGAAACAGACAAAGCTGACACCAACGCGGATAAGATGATAAAGAGAACACGGTATCTCTCCACGTGCAGCCCCGATACTTTTGCTTCGGTTTCTCCCATGGTTAAAACATTGAGCCGCCAGCGCAAACCAATCATGAAAAAGCAACCGAGAAGAATCAGTAACCATGTGGGCTTAAGAGTTGACCACGTCACCCCGTTGAAGCTTCCCATGGTCCATAACACGATGGCTTGCAACGACTTCTCATGCGATGTTATTTGAACGATCGAGAGCAAAGCAGTAAACACCGCTGAGGTGATGACACCTGACAGAACCAAGTTCACTATTGGAACCGAGTTCTTTGTTCGCGCCATGAAATAGGTCATGGCTAAAGCCACAAGCGCAAAAACAAAAGCGCTGATAGAAACGGGTATCCAGCGCCATACTGCGATAGCTAAAGCCGCACCAAAAGCTGCCCCCGAAGACAAACCCAAAATATACGGATCCACCAGCGGGTTACGCAGCACTCCCTGTAGCGTCGCTCCGGAAATGGCTAGAGCCATTCCTACCAGTAAAGAGGTCACTACCCGGGGGAGTCTAATATCGGTTATCACCACGGAAACAGTTTCTTGGCTACCACATAACCGCGCGACAAGAGCCGCAATCGCCTCACTCGGGCTGGCTCCATAACTACCGAGCATCATGGACACAAAGAATGCCACGAGCGGAGAAAGAAGCAGCCCGAGAATAAGGAGCTTGCGGCCGCTCATTAAGCGTTGTGGATTCACTGAGCTGGTTTGAATCCTGGGTAATGCAGGCCGTACATATCTACAAAATACTGATCAGTTTCTGCAGAATTATCCCACTCTTTGAAGGCGGCAGGGTTGATGTCTTGTGCGACTTTGGCAGTCGCCATTGGCAGACGCCCAGTCATCATGTCATAGAGGAATGGATCATCAAGTTCAAAGACCTGCTTGTTCTTCACCGCATCGAGGTTCTTCCACGCAGAGAAATCAACTCCGCCTACGTTCTTGCCCTCAATAACATCTGAAGGGTCAATCTCCGAGTTGTACCACATGTAGATCGCATCAGGATTAAGCTTGGCCAGGGTTTCCAGGGAAACAACCGGATGCTCGGAAGCCTTGGCAGAGTTATCCCACTTGGCAATCACGTTGGTTCCACCAGCAGCCTCAATCAGGTCATTAGCACTGGATTTTGTGCCAGCGGTACCGTAAGCGTCGCCCCACATCCAGAACACAGAGGGTTTCTTTTCGATCGTGCTCGTCTTCTCAGCGATCTTGTCCATCTGTTTCTTCACAAGCGCATTGACTGCAGCACCACGCTCCGGGGTCCCATTGACATTAGCCATATCGACGGCCAACTTGTCCAGGTCTGCAAAGGAGGTCAAGAATGCCGCATACACCGGCACTTTCAAGGTCTCCTCGATGGCAGCAATCGCTTTATCGTCGGCAGACTCTGCCCACAGAACCACAAAATCGGGTTTCAAAGCGGCAAGTGCTTCCAAGTCATAGCTGCCGTCTTGAGAGGCAATAACCGGCAGCTTGGAAAAGCCCGGGTGAACTGCCTCAAGGAAGTCCTTCTTAAACGTAGGCTCCCATACTTCGCCCGTTCCCACGATCTTCTTGCTACCACCCACAGCCATCATGGTGTTCATCGCGTTTTCTACCAGGAACACAGAACGCTCAGATGCCTTGGGAAGTTTTACCTGACGACCATGAAAGTCAGTCACAGTGATACCAGCCGCTTGGGATTTTTCTTGTGAAGCTTTTTCTGGAGCTGTGCTACATCCCGATAAAGCCAACGCCACTACCGCGAACATCGCGGTCCAGAGCGCAAATATTTTCTTCATAGTCCCTCTCGATTCCAAAATCTCACATTCAACGTAACAATGGAATGTTGAGGACCCTATTTTTGTTGCGCTAAACACAAAGACGGAACAACGCTTGCTACCTGCCGAGATGCCCCACTCAAGAATCCTGCTCCCCACTCCCCGGCCTATCTCAAAGAGCCTTCTTTATAGCATCATCACTACATCAAAGTGGCTGCTATCAGCAGATTTACTACTGGAAGGCATCTAGACGCATCTGCAATCAAAATCATCAGAAAAATTTAATTACAGCGATAAATCCCAGCTATGAACTAAATCGGTGGGGCTAAATCAAGGGGGTGACAGCAAAGGGGCCTGACATGCCCTGGCCAACACACTTCGCGGGTTTGTCGTGGCGTCGCAAAGCTAAGCTACTCGACGCCACGCTATCCGCAGCAGCGAATGCGGCAATGCAAAGAGCTCACGAACAAAATTCCGCACTCTAAAGGGCGGCTTGGTCACCGCGGAACTTACCGTTATGGGAATTCCTAGGTGTCGCGCCCACGCGAGAGTGCGGAGTTTATGAAAATCGCTCGTTACCACGATCCACGTGTGAGTTTCGGGTAGGAGGGCGTGCGCGTTTTCCAAGTTCTCGTTGGTGCTGGTCGCCTCGGGTTCGATTATCAACCGTTGTGGATCTAATCCGTGACGCACCAGCCAGTCCCCCATCACAGCGGCCTCGCCTTTTCCCGAGACCACAACAGGGCCTGACGTTTGTTGCGACAACTCCAAGGCATGCTGGAGGCGCCACAACAACACATGCCCGGGTTCGGCACCGCGCACTTTAGAGCCGAGGGTAAGAATCGTCGATTCTTTCCAGAAATCAGCCGACAAAAGTCTTACTCGCCCATCAATGTGCGCTTGAGGTTAGCGTCTTTCTGCTCGACTTCCTCACGCATTGCGTCTTGATACGCAACCATTTTTTCCGTCAGGGCCGGGTCACCCGCAGAAAGAATGCGTACAGCAAGAAGTCCCGCATTCTTTGCTCCGCCGATGGAAACCGTGGCCACTGGAACGCCTCCCGGCATCTGCACGATAGAAAGCAAAGAGTCCATACCATCGAGGTCTTTGAGCGCCCGCGGGATACCGATCACGGGCAGTGGTGTGGCCGCGGCAACCATACCTGGCAGATGAGCTGCACCCCCAGCACAAGCGATAATCGCTTTCAGTCCTCTCGTGTGAGCCGACTTGGCATAGGCCAGCATCTTTTCGGGAGTGCGGTGTGCAGAAACCACACCAACCTCAAAAGGGATACCAAACTCAGCCAGAGTTTCTGCTGCTGGTTGCACTGTGGGCCAGTCGGAATCGGAGCCCATAATAAGGCCGACGAGAGGGGACATGTTTTCTCCTAGTTTTGATAAAAAGCCGGCAAAGAACCGAGGTTAGTCCCACGTTGCGTGGACTAGATACTGTGCGGCGAGGCGGGCGTCGGCACGCGTTGCTTCAACGTCAGTACCAGTGAGATTGATGTGTCCTATCTTACGGCCAGCTCGATAGGTCTTCCCGTATAGGTGAACCTTTGCGTTAGGGAAACGACGCATAACTTCTGCAACGCGCTCCCCCATCGGCTGCGCTGGATCAGTTGCCGCCCCAAGAATATTCGCCATCACAGTAACCGGCGCGGTGAGAACAGTAGCGCCGAGCGGATAATCCAATACTGCACGAATGTGCTGCTCAAATTGACTGGTCACGCATCCGTCTTGCGTCCAGTGCCCAGTATTGTGCGGACGCATGGCTAGCTCGTTGACAAAAATCTCTGGCTGCCCGTCCTCGCCGCGAGTCTCAAAGAGCTCCACGGCAAGCACTCCCGTGACACCAAGCTCAGTGGCAATGCGGATGGAAAGCTCGCGGCACTGGTTTTCTAATGCCTCGCCCAAGCCCGGCGCGGGTGCAACCGCTTCCGTACAAATCCCATCAGTTTGTACCGATTCCACCACGGGCCAGCTTTGCGCCTCACCGCTGGGGGTGCGCGCCACCATGGCTGAGAGTTCGCGAACAAGCTGGACTTTTTTCTCGCCCATCAGCGGAGTTCCGTTGCTAAGAAGCTTGTCGACGAGCTCTTCTAACTCCGTCACCGAATCCGGGAACCACACTCCATGCCCGTCATAGCCACCCCGGCACGCCTTCACACACACCTGACCATCCACCGATTCCCAAAAAGCGCGCGCGTCTTCCACACTGCTGATCGGGGCAAATGGAGGGACTGGCGCGCCCATTTCTTTAAGGCGCGTACGCATCACGAGTTTGTCTTGGGCGTTGAGCAAAGCATCGGGCTGGGGCTGTACGTTGTAGCCCTCAGCGATAAGTGTGCGTAGGTGTTCAGATGGCACATGCTCATGGTCAAAAGTCACGGCATTCGACCCGGCTACGACGCGACGTAGATCGTCGAGGTTTGTGTAATCGCCGATGATCACGTCAGCGGCTACTTGAGCGGCGGAAGAATCATGAGAGCTTGCCAGAACCCGAAGTGATTGCCCCAGTTCAATGGCCTCTGTGTGCATCATGCGTGCCAATTGTCCGTCGCCGATCACACACAGAATTGGCATGTCTGGTGCGTGTGCTGCTGGATTACCGCTGCTGTGAGTCACGGGTAACAACTATAGCTTGTGAGCAGAAATGAAGGGGTGTTCTGCATTAGTTGCAAGAAAGCACCGCCTGTCCGCTTCAGTGCTTTTACGAGCACCTTCACAATCCAGCCTCTCGCAGTGTTCTCTTTAGCATCCATTCACAACGATGAAGAAAAGCTAAAAATGAGGGCAACCACCTTGACGAGCAAAACAAAGTTTCACTATCTTTAGCCGGAATTAAAAGAAAATCATTCTCTGTGCAGGCCGCACTGTGCGGTCCCGCATACGTAAAACAATTCTTCCGTATGTGTCGGGAATACCACGACTGTGTTGCCATAATTTTCTATCTAATCCATTCCCGACGATTCGCTAGAACATGTAAATAAACACGCACTTCTCTTCAACAACTGGCGCATTGTCTTCCCATATTCCGCCCGAAAAGTTTCTTTAGCTTCATGCATAAAACCAAAGAAAATACATACAGCCTCGTCAGTTCAGGAGTTTTTAAACAAGATCCTTCGGGCATCGTTTTCCTATTGTCATAATTATTGGAGCCGTAGTCATGCAGCCTCTGGAAGTATCTCACCTCAGCCGCATTTTCTCCTCTGCAAAAAGTGATTACATTGCAGTTAACAACGTGAGCTTTAGTGTCCCCGCAGGACAGGTCACATGCCTCGTGGGCATCAATGGGGCGGGGAAAACCACTCTGCTAAAAATGTGTGCGTCTTTACTAAAACCGACCAGCGGTTCGATCACTGTTCATGGAGTTAATGCTCTTAAAAAACCTTTCGAAGCTCGAAAACATCTAGGAGTAGCTTTTGGCGGCGATAAGGGGTTCTATCCACGCGTAACGGTCTTTAATAATCTTCTCTTTTTCGCTGATTTGGCAGGGGTACCACGTAAAACTTCTCCGGCTGAGGTCTCTCGTGTGTTAAATGCCGTTGATCTTAGCTCTCATGCGGATAAGAAAGCAGGAGTTTTATCACGCGGGCAGATTCAGCGTTTACATATCGCACGAGCGCTTCTAGGAAGCCCAAGCGTACTAATTTTGGATGAGCCTACTAGCGGTTTAGACCCCGATATTTCTTTACATATACGCAGTCTTATCGCCAGCATTGCTCAGAATGGAACTGCTGTATTTTTGGCAAGCCATTCTCTGGAAGAAGTCGCAGAGCTTTCCGAACATGTTTTATTGCTCAAAGAAGGGCACATCGTTGCAAGAGGAACAGTCCCACAAATCGTAGAAAAAGCCGGACTTAGTCACGTCACTATGCTCCACATTCCACCGCACGCTAAGCCCGATATACCAAAACTCAGAGCGGCGGTTCCAGGCTTAGGACACGCAGCGGTACGGCCTATTGGTAGCAAATGGTGTCTCACCACTTATTGGAACATCCCCAATCATGAGAGACTCCTAGCTGAGCTCGCATCCCAAGGCATCACAGTGGTAGATAACGTCATAGATAAAAATCCCGAGCTGGAGGATGCTTATATTCTCCTATCCCATGACACAAAAACCGGTGCTGCATGAGTACATGGGAGCAACTAACGCGAATTAAACGAATGACGCTGTTTCATATGCGCCAATTCCTTACTTTCCCTTATTTTGTGCAGCTGATGTTGGTCGCGACAATAGTATCGGCCATCATTCAACGATTGGCAGTATCTGCTTGGGGCGCTGACCCCTACGCCAGTTTTGTCCGTACGGGTTTAATTGGCACATGGGCTACGATCACCGCCGCTGGCGGGATTATCAGATTTGAAAAGTTTAAAGGCACACTGATCTACTTTTTCAGTGCACGAATTGGGGCTATTCAACCGCTCATGGCGTTGATTCTATCCATCGCATGCAGCGGGATTCTTTCATTCCTTATAGCTTTAGGTCTCTGGGTTATCCCTGGCCCTGCCAGTATCGCTATTCACTATGATGCTGCATTCCTAGCATTGTTTATCTTCGGTTTAACAATCATATGGATCGCGGGGATGGGTGTATCCATGGTAATCGCGTCCTTATTTGTGCTGAGCGATAATGCCCCAGCATTTGAGGCGTTGCTTCTTATCCCTTTGTATATGGTCTCCGGGGTCTTTGGAGTTCCGGCTCTGTCACATCCGATTCTTGAACAACTGCTGCTCGTAGTATCGCCAACGATGCGGATCAGTCACCTTCTCATGGCTCCACAAGCCGTCACACTTTTGGGATTAGTGTGTTCTCTCTTTACCGCGGCAATGTGGTTCTTGCTGGGAATAGTTTTACTTAGAACAGTCAGCAAGAAACTTTCTACTGCTACGTTATCCAGCCTCACCATTTAATTATTTTATTCCCTGAGAGGAACCCCCTTATTCATGTGGTTTGCACGCTGCGTTTCCACTATGCGCATGGCTTTTCTTTCTTCGCCATTGTTAGGTACCCCCACCGCCGCAATCATAACAATAGGGTTGGCTCCACTCCTTGAAATCCTGGGGATGTTCTTACTTGGCTCAGCTTTACACTCTCCCAATCCAGGAAGCATTTTTGTTCGAGCAATAATCATGTGCACAGTGGCAACAACAGCGATGTTGATTGCCACAACAATCGCCCATGACAGAGCCTGTGGTGTGCTCACGGAAGTGGTGACTCGCCGCCATCTCGATTCTGCGTACTTCGTAGCAATCGCACTTTTTGCGGGCGGTGTCAGCGCCACGAGTGCCGGTATCAGTGCTCTTGCTTTATGGATCGCAATGCCGCCGTCTATTTCGGTTATCAGTGCGTCTCTGCCGCTTTTCCCGATCGCCATCGCATTAGGAGTAGGTTTGGGCCTGTGCGCATCAACCGCAGCTTTTCTATGGTCAGATCCGTATATTGTGCTTAACCTACTGGTTCCGTTTCTCCCCATCGCCCTCGGAACTATCGTGCCTATATCGCTTTATCCGCAACCGTTCGGCTCGCTACTGCACTATTTTCCGCTAGCACGCAGCTTAGAGTCCCTTACTGCAGCATCACTGCGTTACGACGCTTTCTGCTGCGTAGTACTCCTCGTCATCGCGACGGGGACACTAGTGCTCGTGGGTCGCCAAAGTCGCAAACAGGGATCCTTGCCGTCCCTATAACGGCCCATCTACCCCCAATATCCACGCCCCTGATTCATGCCTTCTTCAATAGACGCAACCACGTGCTTGGCTTTGGCTACGTTTGCCAACATGATGGGACGTTGGTAGCCAGAGACAGCCAAAGAAATATTCTTACGCTTACGGCCCACATGACGCACCGCACGCAGCGGTATTGATTCGCTAGCCCCCATGATGCCCTGAGTACGCAAGATCACGCGTTGATCAGTGACAATCACACGTTCTTTGCGAGCACGTAGCACGGGCAGAGCAAAACGCCAGAGGGCCAGCGCCGCCCATAGACCTACCACGGCGTTACGCAGTTGGATGGAGTCCTGGGGGTCACGATCCAGGTATCCGATGAGCATCCAGCACACGCCTGTGATGAGTAGGAGCTCGCAGACGGGATAGACTAGGGAGACAAATGAGCGGGTGACGTCGACACGCACAATTTCGTCGGGTAGAACTCGAACTCGTGCCACTTATTTATCCTGAAGTCGCAAATGGGTCACGTCTCCGGCCATGAGCTCGTGGAGCTCTCCTTGCGAATCGCGAACGCAGATAAGCCCGGCATCGGAGACCGATTCCGCTACACCGAGGAGCTCCTCGTTTTCCGACAGGATCACTCGAACGTCAGCACCTATAGAGGTGCACACCTGACGATATTCTGCGATCAAGGTGGGGTCGTTGTCCTCCCATTGGCGCAGCCGTCGGTGCAGCGCTGTCAGCACTCGAACTGCTAGTTCGTTGCGCTCGTAAGGTATTCCTTCCAATTCCAGGCTCGTGGCATGCGGTACCGGAAGTTCCTCACGTGTGAGCGAGGTGTTAAGCCCGAGGCCTATAACCACGGCGGGTTCTTCTCCTAGACTCACGGCTTCAGCGAGCATGCCGCACAGCTTACGTCCCTCGCAGAGCAGGTCATTGGGCCACTTGAGGCCGACTCCTTCTGCGCCTTTGAGGGCGTCGATAAGCGCCAAGCCAGTGGCTAATGGCATCGTGCCGAGCCGGAAAACCGATTCCCTCGGCGGCCGGATGAGTACGGAAAGGGTGAGCTGTGCACCCGCTGGTGCCTCATAGCGTCTCCCCATGCGCCCGCGGCCCAAGGTTTGGTGTTCTGTGAGAACGACAGTCCACGCAGGTGCTCCCTCATGCGCAGCGGCGACCAGATCAGTGTTAGTGGAACCCGTCGTTGATGAATGAAGGATACGCGCGAAGGGGCCATCATCTATCAGCTGTTCACGCAACCACCCAACGTTGAGAGGGGTCCGCGAGTCACGACTACCGCCGCTTTTTTCTACGAGAGTGCTGCGTCTCGCGTCCTTATCCACCATTTCTCCTGACCCTGTACTCATTCGCATCATTTTAGCCGTTTGCCTCCCAACTCGTTTACTCCTCGTTACAGACGCAGCCCTGGGTCAGAATGCCTGAATGTGCGAGGGATTATCTCTTATAGAGCGCGCCAGGAGACATGCGGAAAAAATTTTTTGTGCACAAAATAACCTGCATGTGGTGGGAAAATACGCTTTCGTTGAAAAAAATTTAACGTTTTGCTCTGGAAACTGTCGCCGTACCGGTCTATGCTGCCAAACATGACACTTTCCTCACCTTTTGTTGATGTTGCCGCACTCAAAGACATGACCACTACTGCCGGCAAGATCGCGGACTTCAAAGCACGACGCGTTGAAGCAGGTCAGCCTATGGGCGCAAAAGCTCTGGATAAAGTTAAACAAGCCGGCAGGCTCACTGCCCGTGAACGACTCGATTATCTTCTGGATGAGGGTTCCTTCATCGAGACCGATCAACTCGCACGCCACCGCACCTTTGACTTTGGCATGCATAAAAAACGCCCTGTCACCGACGGAATCGTAACCGGCTGGGGCACGATCGACGGCCGCGAAGTATGCATCTTCTCCCAAGACGGAACCGTTTTCGGCGGCGCGCTTGGCGAGGTGTATGGCGAAAAAATGATCAAGATTATGGAACTTGCCGTTGCCACCGGACGCCCCCTCATCGGCCTCTACGAGGGCGCAGGCGCCCGCATTCAAGATGGCGCGGTCTCCCTAGACCTCATCGCGCAGACTTTTTATCACAACATCAATGCTTCCGGAGTAGTTCCCCAAATCTCCGTCATCATGGGAAGCTGCGCGGGCGGGAACGCCTATTCCCCTGCTCTCACCGATTTCGTGGTGATGGTGGACCGAACCTCCAAGATGTTTGTCACCGGACCAGATGTTATTAAAACAGTAACCGGAGAAATCATCTCCCAAGAGGAACTCGGCGGAGCCAATGCTCACATGACTGCAGCTGGTAACAGCCACTTCACTGCGGCAGACGATGAGGAAGCCCTCGATTTTGTCCAAGACCTTGTCAGTTTCCTCCCTTCAAATAATCGTGGCGTCGCCCCGCGCGAGGATTATGACCGAGAAGAAGGAAGCATAGAAGACAATCTCACACCAGACGATCTGCGGCTAGACCACATCATCCCAGATTCTCCGTCAATTCCTTATGATGTTCGCAGCGTCATCGAATCAATCACAGACGACGGTGGTTATCTGGAGATCCAGGCAGATCGCGCAGAAAATGTTGTCATAGCGTTTGGCCGCATCGAAGGCGAATCGGTAGGTTTTGTTGCCAATCAGCCCACCCAGTTTGCTGGTTGCCTCGACATTGATGCTTCAGAGAAAGCCGCCCGTTTTATCCGCACATGCGACGCATTCAATATTCCTATCGTGATGCTTGTCGACGTCCCCGGCTTCCTACCCGGCGCAGGGCAAGAACACAACGGCATCCTGCGTCGTGGCGCTAAATTACTGTATGCCTACGGCGAGGCCACGGTTCCAAAGATCACCGTCACCATGCGAAAAGCCTACGGCGGAGCGTATTGCGTCATGGGATCTAAGGGGTTAGGAGCCGACATCAACCTTGCCTGGCCAACCGCCCAAATTGCTGTGATGGGAGCGGCAGGAGCTGTCGGATTCCTGCACCGGCGCGAGCTTATCGCAGCGGCAGAGAATGGCGATGACGTTGTAGCTCTCAGCGAAGCCCTAGAACGGGAGTATGAAGATCACATGCTCAACCCCTACCTAGCTGCCGAGCGTGGGCTTATCGACGCAGTCATTTTGCCCAGCGAGACCCGCGGGCATATTTCACGCAACCTCCGACTCCTCAAGAACAAGCATGTCCAGCGCCCGGCGCGCAAGCACGGAAACATCCCGCTATAGACAGCATCAACCTCACTTCTGAAGAGTTTTTCGCAGCAGCACCTTCCCCTACTACCCCCATATATCTGTAGAAAACTTCAAAGCATACACCCCCAAAGAGGGAAATTTTTGCAGGTCAAGAGTCTTAATTTTCATTGCAGCTCTATATAGCAGAAAAATCCTTCAGGAACATACCGAAGTTTTTTTGAAACGCCTCACAATTTTTGGGTACTACCTTTACACTATTGAGTCATGACTGCCGCAACGATCAACGATCAGGGAACTCCAGCTCCCGATCTCACCACCACTGCCGGAAAGCTCGCGGATCTTCGCGCCCGCCTCGCTGAGACCGTGGCCCCCATGGGCCCGGCCTCGATTGAAAAGGTACATGCAGCGGGGAAAAAGACCGCTCGCGAGCGTATTGAATACCTCCTCGACGACAATTCCTTTGTCGAGGTCGACGCACTAGCGCGCCATCGCTCCAAGAACTTTGGGCTTGACGCCAAGCGCCCGGTCACTGACGGCGTGGTTACCGGCTACGGCACCATTGAGGGCCGCAAAGTCTGTGTCTTCTCCCAAGACGGCGCTGTCTTTGGCGGAGCTTTGGGCGAGGTCTACGGCGAGAAGATCGTCAAGATCATGGATTTAGCCATTAAAACCGGCGTTCCACTCATCGGTATTAATGAAGGCGCTGGAGCTCGTATCCAAGAGGGCGTTGTCTCCCTTGGCCTTTATTCCAAGATTTTCTACCGCAACACCTTGGCGTCTGGCGTTATCCCGCAGATCTCCCTCATCATGGGTGCTTGCGCCGGCGGTCACGTTTATTCCCCCGCCCTCACCGACTTCATCATCATGGTGGATAAGACCTCCAAGATGTTCATCACCGGCCCTGACGTGATCAAGACCGTCACTGGTGAGGAAGTCACCCAAGAGGAATTGGGTGGCGCACACACCCACATGTCCACCTCCGGTACTTCCCACTACACCGCGTCTGATGATGCAGACGCATTGGACTGGGTTCGCGATCTCGTGGGATTCCTGCCATCCAACAACCGCGCGGAAGCTCCTCGGGAAGCTGCCGAGCTTATGGTGGGGTCGATTCAGGAGAACATCACCGAGTCCGACCTTGAACTAGACACTCTGATCCCAGACTCTCCGAACCAGCCATATGACATGAAGGACGTCATCACCCGCATCGTTGACGACGGAGACTTCTTTGAGGTTCAGGAACACTACGCCGGCAATATCATTGTCGGTTTTGGCCGGGTAGAGGGCAGAAGCGTAGGAATCGTTGCCAACCAGCCCACCGAGTTCGCCGGCTGTTTGGACATCAAGGCATCAGAGAAGGCAGCCCGTTTCATTCGCACCTGCGATGCCTTTAACGTTCCGATCATCGAGTTCGTGGATGTGCCAGGCTTCCTGCCTGGCACTAGCCAGGAATATGATGGCATTATCCGTCGTGGTGCTAAGCTGCTGTATGCATATTCCGAGGCAAGCGTCGGAAAGATCACCGTGATCACCCGTAAGTCCTACGGAGGGGCTTACTGCGTGATGGGTTCAAAGGACATGGGCGCGGACATCGTTCTTGCATGGCCTACCGCACAGATCGCCGTCATGGGCGCCTCTGGTGCAGTGGGATTCATCTACCGCAAGGAGCTGAAGAACGCCGCAGCCAATGGCAAAGATGTCGCTGCGCTGGCCAAGGAATACGAAAAGGAATACGAGGAAACCCTCGTCAATCCTTACATGGCAGCAGAGCGCGGCTACGTGGATGCCGTGATTCCTCCGAGCGAGACCCGCGGCCAAATCATAGAAGGCTTGCGTCTGCTTGACCGCAAAGTTATTAATATGCCGGCTAAGAAGCACGGTAACATCCCGCTGTAATATTCGAATATGTTTTTAGGGCGTGGTGCCGTTAGTAGCTACATACCTAACCGCGCCGCGTTCTTATCCTATTCACCCGATGGCAAGAAGGATTTTCTATGTCTGATACGTCCACCACGACTGAAGAAACCACTCCGGCTAAGAAGCCCTTTCTTACCGTGGTAAAAGGCAATCCAGACAATGTCCAAGTGGCTGCGATCACCACTGTGATTGCTTCCCTGGCCCAAGATGCAGAGAAAGCCGCCGCTAAAGACCGTGATCGTAACCTCTGGGGCAACGTTGAAGAACGGCTACAACGGCCCATAACCTACAATCCCACAGCCTTCAGGAATGTAAGTTTTTACTAAGTAAACTTACAATACATTAACACATAACCCCCTTCTTGTCATACTCCATACACAGGAGAAGAAGGGGGTTTACTTGTAGATAACAGCCATTTTGCCACTTTTCCCCACTTGACCATCGCGCTGGTGTAAGTTAATTTTAGTTAAGTTCAGATTGCAAACGTTTGCACCAAAGCAGGTTTTATGGAAGCTCCCCGCACTCCCGTTACGTCTTATCCGCGCCGTCGGCGCCAGTCAACAACACTTAAAGATATTGCCGCTGAGACAGGTTTTTCTATCAGCACAGTGTCCCGCGCCCTTGCACACAATCCGGTAATCCCAGAGTCCACACGTACTATCGTCGCGGAAACTGCCAAACGACTCAATTACCGCCCCAACGCTCAAGCGAAAGCACTCCGCAACCAAAAGACGAACCTCATCGGCGTCCTACTACCTAACATCTGCAACCCATATTTCAACACCCTGGCATTTGAGATCCAACAGGCCGCACGCGCTAAGGGCTACAGCACGATTCTCTCCAACACGGATGAATCTCCCATTGTTCTCAACAGTGCACTCGATACGATGAACAGCCAGCAAGTCGACGGCATCATCGTTGTCCCTCATATTCAATCTGCAGAAAAAATAACAGAGCTTGCAGACTCCGGAATCCCCATCGTCGCAGCAGACCGCAGCGTTCTAGGAGGTTCTGTACCTTCGGTCACTTCGGATCCGCTTCCTGCTATGAAGGAAGCTATCAGACTTCTCAGCCTCAACAGCCAGGCAAAAATTGGATACTTAGCAGGCCCCCAAGACACGTCCACCGGCAGAGTACGCCTTGAAGCAATTACGTCCATCAAGGAAGATCTACGCATCCCCTCCCCCGACGTCTATTTTGGTGGATACCACTATGACGCCGGACGCGCAGGAACTCTTGAGCTCTTAGACCGCGGAGTCAACAGTATCCTCACAGGCGACATGATGATGGCAGTCGGCGCGTTGAGCGCTATTTACTCTCGCAAACTGAAAATTGGCAAGGACGTAGCACTCATCGGTTTTGACAATGCCGCCGTGTTCACGCTCCAAGAATCGCCGCTTACTGTCATCGATCAACAAGTGGAAGCCATCGGACAGAAGGCCTTTGAAATGCTGTATTCCATCATGAAAAACGATGCAACACCCGAGTCCGTTGTCATCCCTACGGTACTCAAAGTCAGAGATTCCCACACGTTAAGCTAAAAAACGTGTTCCTACAATAGAATTAAATAACGAGCATTTTCACTGTGCCTCTATATTTTTTGTTTACATGTTTCACGGGAAACACAAAACTTGTGACTTCTCTGGTTGCTTAAGGTAGTCGCAGGGCTATGTGTTAGCTACTTAAAAGGACATGTGATCTGATTGTGCATCGGTTGCGCTAGACAAAGACACAGTGCCCGCCCACCAGTTAGGAGTAACTCACCATGCTAAAGACTGTTGCCGTCGTAGGCTCTATCAACGCAGATTTAAGCGTGCGTGTTCAGCGGCATCCCAACCCGGGAGAGACCGTCCTCGGCATGGATAGTTCCGTTTCCCCCGGTGGCAAAGGCGCCAACCAGGCAGTAGCGGCAGCTCTCCAAGGGGCAAAAGTGATCTTTGTCGGCGCTGTGGGCAAAGATGCCTACGCAGAACCAGCTCTGGAGTTACTGCGTACTTCCAACGTATGTCTGGACCACATCTCGAAGGTCGAAGGCCCCACGGGCACCGCAGTCATCACAGTTTCTGAAGACGGGGAAAACTCCATCATTGTGATCCCTGGCGCGAATGCCACTGTCGACGCCGCCTGCGTCGCCACGCATGCAGAAACCATTGCGAACGCAGACATCGTGCTCCTGCAGGGAGAAATCCCCGCCGATGGATTCCGGGAAGCGATCAAGGCCGCAACTGGTCGCGTTGTGGTCAATCTTGCTCCCGTTATTCCTGTGGATCGCGAAGCATTGCTTAAAGCAGACCCCATCATGGCTAACGAGCACGAGGCCAACCTCATCCTGGAACAGCTCGGCAGCAGCATCAACAGCGATGATCCGCACGAGCTCGCTCAAGAACTATTGACCCAGGGTTTTGCCTCGGTTGTCCTCACGCTAGGAAGCAAGGGTGCACTTGTGGCAGACCCTGCGTCCAGCGTCATGGTGCCTTCGCCAAAGGTAACAGCAGTGGACACAACTGGCGCAGGCGATGCCTTCGCTGGAGACTTTGTAGCCCAATTGCTCGGTGGGGCGTCGTCTGTGGAAGCCGCCCAGCATGCGGTCCGTGTCGGGGCCTACGCCGTGCAGTATCGAGGCGCCCAAGCCTCCTACCCACACGCGGACGCTGAACTCCCCAGTTAGCCCGAATAAGATGTAAGGAATGAGAATCGTCCTTGCATCTTCTTCACCATCCCGACGCGCGATCCTCCGTTCTGCCGGCGTGGATCCCATCATCGACCCCGCTGACATTGATGAGGACAGCCTCCTTGAACAATGCAAGGACCTGCAACCGGAGGAGATTGTCGCGCAGCTTGCCACGGCAAAAGCACACGCCGTAGCAAGCAAATATTCCGGCCACGTTGTAATCGGCGGAGATTCCATGCTGCTCCTCGACGGAGAGCTACAAGGAAAACCTCACACTATCGAACGCACGATTCAACGATGGAAAGAGCAGCGCGGCCGTACTGCCCACCTCATTACCGGGCACTGCATTGTTTACGGTGTTGATGGGGCGTCGACAAGCTATCAGCACGTGGAGACGTCTGTTACCAAGATCAGCTTTGCACAGGCAAGCGACCGCGACATCGAAGCCTACGCCCAGACCGGTGAGCCCTTGCAGTGTGCCGGGGCTTTTACCCTCGAAGCACTTGGGGGCTGGTTTATCGATGCCATCGACGGAGACCCATCCAGCGTCATTGGCCTTTCTCTGCCGGTGGTTCGCCGAGCTCTTTATTCCTTTGGGCTTAACGTTTCAGATTTCTGGAACATGCAGATTCTGGAAGAATAACGGCATGACCCAATTCAACGACATGCTCGCGCCCCCACCCGTCATGCTTCCCGCAGACGAAGCAGCCGCTGAGCCAGAAATCACCGCAGCAGTTGTACTCCGACACCCCGCAAGCCCCCTAGCATGGGCACTCCTAGCGGAAGCTCAACTCGAAGCCGTCGCAACCACTGACGTCGACGCTCTCGCCGCTGCTTATGCGTTTGCGCGGACCGGCTACCACCGCAGCCTTGACAGGCTCCGCGCGAATGGCTGGAAGGGATGGGGTCCTGTGCCCTACTCTCATGAGCCTAACCGAGGTGTTCTGCGCGCCATCGCAGCTCTGGCACGAGCTTCCCAGCTCATTGGCGATCAAGCCGAATACGACCGCTGCCGACAAATGCTTTCCGACGCCGACCCCGAGTCAGTGGCAACGCTGCTTTAAACATTGCTGTTTTTAGGAAAGAATCGTCGATTCTTTCCTAAATCTTGCTCACAAACGTGCTGATTTGCGCCCAGAGAAGCGGCACCAAAGACAACGCGTAAGCGTCCGAAATATGGTTGCCGTCGCGATAGATGTAGATATTGCCTATGACCGCTGGACAAAAATCGTCTGGACAGAACCAGTCTGCGGTATCCACGGACAGCATTGAGTCTGCCGTGAAAAACTTCTGGGAGGGATCAGTATCGGCATACACGTGCGAACGTGGCAGCCCGCACTCTTCGATGCTTCCACCGTTTTCTACGCATTGGGAGACCATCCAGCCTTCGCCCTCTGCCAGGACGAACCAAGGGTTATCCCTTAGACCGATGAACGGAATCTTTTCCTTCTTCAGAAACTCCCAGAACGTGGGATAACTCTGGGGAACTTCATCACGAGTGTGACCTTTTTCCAGAAGTGGTCGGGTGGAATTGCTGATCACCAAATCAGGACGATCTTCTGTAATCCGCTCAATAACCTTTTGGTTAAAAGTCGTGCACTCTTCAGAGAAGACGTCGTCTTTTTCTTCCTTATACATAGGGCATCCTTGGCGCACAAAGGGGACAATTTTTATCCCATGTTGTTTGCCTATCTCGTCCCATGCAGCCATCCACTGCTCTGCGTGGGAGCCGCCTACGAGGTATGCCACTTTTTTAGCGTGGATATCACCGTACAAGCAGTGATCAGGACCTAGATTATCGTTGGCGATGACCTCGGGGTCGTCGCCAAGCAAAGAAATACAGCCGTCGGTCCACGCCGGTGAAAGCGTATTTGCGAGTACAAACGGATCCGGTTCAAAAGGAACGTTGGGAACTCGAACACCTTTGAGAGCAGCGGCACCCGGGTATAGCACCGGGTTGAGCTGCGTTCCGCTCACACGGTCAACTTCCTCTTGCCAGACAGAAGGAATCCACACTGCGGTCCAGCACAGAGTCGCCACGCACAGCGCCGCTACAGCACGAATCGCGCCGCTGGGGGTGGAAAGAGAAGCCACTGCTATGCGACTACGACCTTCCAAAGAAACCGGACGCTTTGCGTGCTGTTTAAATGGTTCCTCGATTACTACATGAGTAAGTTGTGCCACAAGGATTGAGACAACAACCACGCCAAGGCCCAATGCCACGCTAGGCCGTTTTTCGCCAAGGTAAGCAGTGGAGACAATCAGAATGGGCCAGTGCCAGAGATACAGCGGATAAGCAATCTTTCCTAGCCACAACATAAAGCGACTGCTGAGCCAGGTCGCACCTTGCCCACCACCTAGGATCACAAGGACAGCGCCACCGAGCGGGAAAAGCGCTGCGGGGCCGGGGAAGAGCGTTGCGCCGTCGAAAAGCAGCCCAGTAGAAACCACCATCAACAACCCCAGATAGGTAAAGGCAACGCTTAGTCGCTTAGCAATCCGGAGTTTTTCGGCGTATAAAACGAGCACAGCGCCGAGGGTGAGCTCCCACAAACGAGACCATGTGGAGTAGTAGTTGAGCGATTGATCTACTGAATGCAAGTACACCGCATAGCCGAATGAACCTAGGGTTATCAGGATCAACGGGATGCCCGCTGCTATGCGCAGCGTCGTAACGACTTTCCGTCGACGGCGCATCAGTTTCACACCAATTGCTAGCAGCCAGGCAAAGGCAATGGCCATGAGGTAGAACTGCCCTTGAACTGCCATCGACCATAGATGCTGCAGCGGACTTGTCGTGCTTGACGCCGCGCCATAGGCAGCACCTTGGGTGGCAAGCTCCCAGTTCTGAAAATAACCGATGCACGCCAGCAACTGGTCCGACAAGTTGGTGGTTCGTAGCTCTGGTATCCACAGATGCACCGCCAATATCGTGGACATCAGCGTAACCAGCAATGCAGGGAAGAGACGACGGATCGTCCGCCAGACAGGCCACCATGGGTTTAGGCTCGCGTTTGGCTTGATGGCATAACGCAGCTGCGATCCGAGAAAAAAGTAGCCAGACAATAAGAGGAAGACGTCAACGCCGCCAGAAACACGGCCGACAAAAACGTGGAATACGACGACAAAAGCGATGGCGATACCGCGCAGGCCATCAAGATCAAACCTGTATTTGGTAGCTTTCGCTTGCGATTGTTGAGTTGTCCCAGCGGCCATTGATACCTGAGCTTTAAACTATCCCGATTGTGGTGCCTAAAAAGTCCTTTTATTTCTTACCAAATCGGCACCGCTTTACCTATTCCGCACACGGTTGCATGGTCGACGCATAGGAAGTTCTTGCTACTTTGCGTCAAACACCATCGTCACAAGCAACTCCCGCCCCCTCCCCTGGTTGGGGGTAAGGCGGGAGTTGGGGTTACAAACCTGCGAGGACGCGTGAAAATACGCGACACGTCACGCGTTAAAACATGTCTTTTACATCGTGAAAGGGGGCGGTTAAGCGGTCTGAGCTTCCGACTTCTTTTCTACGCGTTGGATTGCCTCTTGGGCTACGAGCTCTTGGATTCCCATGTCCAATTCGGACGTGAAACCAACGCAAGAACAGTTGATTTCCCCTAGAACGTAGGTGTCTTCACCGTTGGCGCCGTCAGCAAGCATAAAATCGGCGGTCCAGATCAATGGAATGTTGTCTCCACCAAGTTTCTCCGCGATGACGGGGCGAGCGTCGGCAAACATATCCACGAGGGACTGCCACGCCTCTGGTTTGTCATAGGTGTACTTTGCCCCCGAGAAGAGGGTCGCGGAGAAGTTATCCCCGCCTGCGGCCGGCTTCTTGTGAACAACAAAGACTGGATGCGGGCCGACCAGGAGAATACGGATTTCGCCTTCCACAATGCGCGGCATAAAGCGCATGTCTACCAGCATGCCGTTATCGCCGATGATGTATTGGTCGCAGAAGTCCATAAACTCACCGAGTTCGCGGATTTCCGTGTGGTTGTCTACAGCCTCGGTGCAGCGCAGCTTGGTATCGAGTGGCAGCGCAGTTCCTGGAGCGACAGAAGCTGCAAGTTCTTTATCTTCCAGCTGCACGCGCCAAATACCGGAGCCGGTGGAGCCACGGTTTTGCTTGAGTACGCGCTCGCCATACGACAGGGACGTGGGGAAAGTGCTGTGGAAGGATTCGACGTCGTAATACGCGGCAGTGTCCGAGGGAACTAGATCTGTGTCATTGAGCTTAACCAGGGCATCCTTTGCGCCGTAGGCCATCATCTCTGCCGGGGTGGACATGCCCACGAGGCCGGCGTCGGAAAGCTTAGTAAGCAGCTCAAAGTAGCCTTTTTCTCCGCCAGGAATGTTGCCTGGGTTAACGCGAGAAATATAGCCATCAAAGTTCTGCGATACATAGTCAAACAGCTGTTCAGACCACTCGGGACGGTAGAAAACTACCTCAGAATGCCACCCTTTTTCCTTGATTGCGTCAACGATGGGCAGCGTATCTTTGCGGTGACCGTTGAACTGCTTGTCACTTCCGCCTTCTACTTCGAATACAACGATGCTCTTGTGCATGTATCTAACCTTTCGGGGATCTTCGGAGGCCCTCCGGACCTACGCATGCTCGCGATGCCTTCCAAAAAGCACCTCGAACTATTAAACGAGACAACTGCTACCCAGTCACCTAGAGAGGATCAGCGATCAACAGGACACAACAATGCACATAACGTGGCACTACTTTTTCAAACCCACCCCCGCGGCACACCACCGTTAATCGTTGTTGCCGTTGCAAGCTTTACGACGCCAACGGAAGCCAGACCACAAACCAAAATTGTCGAGATTTCAATTGCACAGGCCTGACCATGTTATTGCTAGCGTGACGCGCGGGTTCATAGTCTCGTGTCACACACCTCACTTTCATCGTATTAGATCTCTAGACTCTGGGGGATCACAACAAAGATTGCAGTAATGAAAAACACATCTACTTTTTCCGGTGACGTAGAACCCTTCTATTGCATAAGCTAGAAGTGTCTCGGTTGTAAAAGTTCAGGCCTGACGCCACAGGGGCACGAAATGGGGAATTGTATAAAAGGAGTGCACTAGACGACATCGTCACAAGCCTCTTAATGTCCGTTCCCTACCACTACAACATGACCAAAAATTGTTACAGTGGTCACATCGTGGCGATTAAGGCACTGACCTCTCTCCGCCGAGTGGTTTAAAATTTTTGATATCTATCAAGAAGTACATCCAGATTTCATCATCATCCGTAATTTTATGTAAGCGCAAAGGTCGTCCAATGCCCGCACCCTACGATCCCCATCCCCTATTCCAGGACTACGCACATCCCGAGAAACTCGTCTCTGCCTCGTGGCTCAGTGCTCGATTGGGCACGAAGGGGCTCCGAGTTGTGGAGTCTGACGAGGACTCCCTGCTCTACGACATCGGGCATATCCCCGGCGCCGTCCGGATCGACTGGGCAAAAGACCTCAATAACAAGACGGTCCGTGACTACATCACCGGCGAAGACTTTGCTGCACTCATGAACGCTAAGGGCATCGCGCGTGATGACACTGTGGTTATCTACGGAGATAAGTCCAACTGGTGGGCAGCCTTCACCCTGTGGATTTTCGAACTCTTTGGCCACGAGGACGTCCGCATTCTCAACGGCGGACGCGATGCCTGGATGGCAGAAGAACGCGACACCTCTTACGCCGTACCGGAATACCCTGCCACCGATTATCCAGTAGTTAAGCGTGCCGACCATCCAGACCGCATTTACGTCCAGGAACTCCTAGAAAAACTCGGCACACCAAAGCTTATCGACGTCCGCAGCGCCGCAGAATACAACGGCACGGCAGACGCCGGCTCCCCCTCTTCTGGGGTCCTAAGGCGGGGGCATATCCCCACCGCAGTGAATATTCCTTGGGAAAAATCTGTACACCCCAATAGCCGCTTCCGTTCCGCCGAAGAACTCGCCGCACTCTATGCAGAGGTCCCCAAGGACTCCGAAACGATCGTTTACTGCCAAGTAGGAGATCGCGCAGCCCATACATGGTTCGTACTAAAGCACCTGCTTGGATACGATTTTGTCCGAAACTATGACGGCTCTTGGGCAGAATGGGGCAACATGGTCAAGATGCCTATCATCACCGGCAATGAGCCAGGCCAGGCCTAGGAGTCTATAATTACTTTCGGCAACAAAAGCTCATGTAGTTAAATCTCTAGGAGTTTTTGCTTTGAAAAAGTGCCGAATGTGCAACAATATGTGATGCACAACGCATCGATATTCAACGGCCTGCTGAAAAATTCGGTAGGCCACTCTGCATAATCGATAACCGTTCGGACTTATGCGATTAACGTGGCTACGAAGGCCATCGTCACATTGGTCACCATACTTTCACAAGAACTAGGAGAGCTTCAGTGTCTGTGGAACAGAAGAAGATCACGAAGGTTCTCGTTGCTAACCGCGGCGAGATCGCCATTCGAGTCATTCGCGCCGCGCGCGACGCCGGCATCCCAAGCGTTGCTGTATACGCAGAGCCAGACGCCGAGGCCCCTTTCGTGTCCCTGGCAGACGAGGCATTCGCGCTCGGCGGACAGACGTCCGCTGAGTCTTACCTCGTTGTAGAAAAAATTCTCGACGCAGCCCGCAAGTCCGGCGCCAACGCTATTCACCCCGGATACGGCTTCCTCTCCGAAAACGGTGACTTTGCAGAAGCAGTCATCGACGCAGGACTGATTTGGATCGGCCCGTCCCCGCAATCCATCCGTGACCTGGGAGACAAAGTTACGGCTCGCCACATTGCCCTTAAGGCCGATGCACCGATGGCCCCCGGCACCAAAGAACCGGTGAAGGATGCAGCTGAAGTCGTTGCTTTTGCGGAAGAGCACGGGCTCCCCATCGCTATTAAGGCAGCCTTTGGCGGCGGCGGACGCGGCATGAAGGTCGCCTACACCATGGATGAGGTCGCAGACCTCTACGAGTCCGCTACCCGCGAAGCCGTTTCCGCATTCGGCCGCGGCGAGTGCTTTGTGGAGCGCTATCTAGACAAAGCCCGCCACGTTGAGTGCCAGGTGATTGCAGACCAGCACGGAAACGTCGTCGTTGCAGGTACCCGCGATTGCTCCTTGCAGCGTCGATTCCAAAAGCTCGTCGAAGAAGCCCCTGCGCCGTTCCTTACTGATCAACAGCGCACGTCCCTTCACGAGTCCGCAAAGCGGATTTGCCGTGAAGCCGGATACTATGGCGCTGGCACCGTGGAATACCTCGTGGGTGCCGACGGCCTTATCTCCTTCCTTGAGGTCAACACCCGACTCCAGGTGGAACACCCAGTCACCGAGGTAACCACCGGACTCGACCTTGTCCGCGAACAGTTCCGCATCGCCGAGGGACAAGAACTTCACATTAAGGAAGACCCCACACCACGCGGCCACGCTTTTGAGTTCCGCATCAACGGTGAGGACGCAGGCTCCAACTTCATGCCAGCCCCAGGCAAGGTCACCAAGTACGTTGAGCCTTCCGGCCCCGGCGTACGCATGGACTCCGGCATCGTTGAGGGCTCTGTCATCGGCGGACAATTCGACTCTATGCTGGCAAAGCTCATCGTCTACGGAGAGACCCGTGATGAGGCTCTCCAGCGCGCACGTCGCGCGCTCGGCGAGTACGTCGTAGAGGGCATGCCAACCGTCCTCCCCTTCCACCGCCACATCGTTGAAAACCCCGCCTTTGTTGGCGACGGCACCGGCTTTGACGTGTACACCAAGTGGATCGAGGAAGAATGGGATAACCCAATCCCTGCATACGTCGATCCCGCAGACGTCGCTGAGGACGAGGAAGCAACCCCAAGCCAAAAGGTCGTCGTGGAAATCGACGGCCGCCGCGTGGAGATCGCCCTGCCTGGCGACCTCGCACTTGGAGGTTCCGGCGGTGTAAAGAAGAAGGCCAAGAAGCGCCGTGCCGGCGGATCAAAGGCCGCAGTCTCCGGCGACGCAGTCGCAGCACCAATGCAGGGCACTGTTATTAAGGTCAACGTAGAAGAAGGCGCTGACGTTGCCGAAGGCGATACCGTTGTAGTGCTGGAAGCTATGAAGATGGAAAATCCCGTCAAGGCTCATAAGTCCGGCACTGTCACCGGCCTTGTTGCTGCAGCAGGCGAAGGTGTGACCAAGGGACAGGTTCTGCTCGAAATTAAGTAGCAAGCCACACGAGCTTTATCTGTTTGAAGGCCGCGTGCTCATCGATGTTTCGTCGAAAAGCATGCGGTTTTTGCGTGCCTGTGCGATCACTGAACAACGTTCTAGAATATTTGCTATGGAACCAACCGATATCAACGGCGGACGCTTCTATGCACGCCCCCTGCATAACGACGACCGAATCGATGACACCCCCGCTATCCGGCTGATCGACGCCCACTTTGATGTGGATGAAGCCCACCACCGTTGGCACGACAATTCCATGTATTCCTGGGCAGTATGCGAACAGACAAACATCGATATGATTGCTCTCGCAGTTCTCCACCTGACTACGACAGAACACGGTCTAAGCGGCATACTCGACATCGCTCCCGCAGGTGACCCCGCGCGGGAACTGCCCAACGATCCCATCCTCGACCCAAAAACGGTCGGCGATGGGGTTCATGAGATCCGAGGCCCCATCGAGCGGTGGTGCGATGCGCACGGTATCACCCTGACAAGGTGATCTTTGTGGGAAAGAATCGTCGATTCTTTCCCAAACTCCCCGCCGCCGCGTAAGCTGTCATGCTTTGTGGCGGCTTACGCATTTCCCCTTCGCACCGCAGAAGAGTAATCAAACAAAGATAGGACGTCCCGTGGCGACTTCACCGCAACGCATCCCCGAACCGACTCAGGGAACCACAACATCTTCGGAACCACGGGTGGGATTAATTCTTGGTGTCGTCGTTGTCGCGACGATGATCATGATTCTGAATGAAACGGTGCTGTCAGTGGCACTTCCATCAATCATGACCGATTTTGGAGTTACCGCCGACGTCGTTCAGTGGTTGGCTACTGGCTTTCTGCTCACTATGTCCATCGTCATTCCGGCGACAGGCTTTCTGATACAACGGTTTACTACCCGGATGAACTTTTTAACTGCCGTGGGGCTGTTCATCCTAGGGACGCTGATGTGTGCCATAGCCCCTGTCTTCTGGGTATTGGTCGCAGGGCGAATTGTCCAGGCGATGGGCACCGCCATAGTGCTGCCCTTGCTCATGACCATGACGATCACGCTGGTGGAGCCAACCAAACGCGGCACGATAATGGGTATCAACGCAGTTGTTATCTCGGTAGCTCCGGCCTTTGGCCCAACCTTGTCTGGATTCATCCTGAATTCTTTGTCGTGGCACTGGCTGTTTTGGGTGGTGATTCCGATCGCTGTGGCCGTCTTTATTCTGGGCTTTGTTGTAGTAACCAATGTCCAAGAAGTCTCCCGCGTCCCCTTCGATACAGCCTCACTAGCCCTCTCTGCCCTAGCATTCGGAGGGATCATTTACGGGCTTTCCACTATGCGTGAGCTTGTAGACGGCCACTGGCTTCCCGCAGCGGTCTTCCTCATAGGTCTGGGTGCTTTAGCGATCTTTGTCCGTCGACAGCTGCGGTTAGCACAATCAGGCCGCGCACTTTTAGACCTTTCCCCCTTTGCAGTCCGCAATTTCGTTTTATCAGCAATAGTCCTCATGCTGGGGCTCACTGCGCTCTTAGGAACAGTAAATGTGTTCTCGATTTATTTGCAGGAAGGAATCGGCGTTTCTGCCCTCACCACCGGCCTAGCGTTATTACCCGGCGGATTATTTCAGGGCCTAGTCTCGCCTTTTATTGGACGCTTCTACGACCGCGCAGGCCCTCGCCCTCTGGTAATCCCCGGCGCAATCTTGATGTTCGGGTCAATGCTTGCTGCGGCTCTCATGTTCACTGCCGAGGCTTCAGTGCTGGTTGTGGTCGCTGTTGATTGCCTTTTCTGTGTAGGACTTGCTTTGGTGATGACCCCTTTGATGGCAGTCTCTTTGTCGTCCCTTCCTACACGCCTCTATGGACATGGCTCGGCGATCGTGAATACGCTTCAGCAGCTAGGCGGCGCTATGGGGACTGCGGTGATGATCGGGATTATGACTATCGTCGCAACGCGTTCTGTGGCTGCCCCTGCAGTAGCGCAAGCGGAGGGCACGACTTCCGCGTTCGTGGCAGGCACCGTTTTCGCTGGGCTGATTTTGGTGGCTTCACTGTTTATCACGCCCGTTGCCGCAGTCAAGGTCCATGCGACTCAGCCTGAGTAATAATTTTGCGTATCGACGCACAAGGGCGACCACTCACATACGAGTGGCCGCCCTTTTCCCCTGCATACGGCTTAAGCAATAACCAGTAGTAGGTCTCCGCCTTCAACCTTGGTGGGTTGCGTCATCACGATGCGTTCCACGGTTCCATCTGTGGTAGCCGAAATGGTGGCTTCCATCTTCATGGCTTCAATAACTGCAACAGGGTCTCCTGCTGCAACCTTCGTGCCAGGTTCTACGGTTACGGTAACCACACCAGAGAATGGTGCTGCAACGTGTCCAACGTTGGATGCGTCCGCCTTTTCAGCGGAGGCCGTGATGGATTCGACGTTTCGATCCCGGACCAGGATCGGACGAATCTGCCCATTGACGTTGCATACAACATTCCGCATGCCCTTCTCGTCAGGCTCACCCACTGCATCGAGCCTGACGATCATAGGAACGTTGCTGCCCGCTGTGTGGATAACGGTTTCTTTACCCTCCACCAGGCCGTACAGGAATTCTGCATCGCCTAGCTTTGTGGTGTCGCCGAATTGACGACGATGCTCTGAAAACTCCTGTGCTGGCTTGGGGAACAGCAAGCGGTCCAAGGTCCCGCGGACGGTGGCTTGGTCAGCCAGCGCCGCAGCGTCCTCGGCAGGAAGCTCAGCAAGGGTGTCCTTTGACTCTTTGCGTCCGGCGAGAGCCTTGTTGCGCAGCTCTTCTGGCCAGCCGCCGGGAGGAGTTCCCAATTCTCCCCGGAGGAAAGCGATCACGGAGTCAGGGATGTCGTACTTTTGTGGGTCGGCCGCAAAGTCCTTGGGGTCGACTCCCGCGCCGACCAGGTAAAGGGCGAGATCGCCAACGACCTTGGAAGACGGGGTGACTTTAGTGGGCCGGCCGAGCATCTCATTAACAGCGGCATAGTTGTCTTCGATGAGTTCAAAGCGATCTGCCAATCCCAGGGCTATGGCCTGTGCCCGTAGGTTGGAAAGCTGACCACCAGGGATTTCATGAAGGTAGACGCGTCC
Source organism: Corynebacterium ulcerans (assembly GCF_900187135.1). Lineage (NCBI taxonomy): Bacteria > Bacillati > Actinomycetota > Actinomycetes > Mycobacteriales > Corynebacteriaceae > Corynebacterium > Corynebacterium ulcerans. The sequence continues at coordinate 2,033,730 of NZ_LT906443.1, read as the reverse complement.
GGTTGGGCCGGGAGTTCCGGATTCAAATGGCGCGTACAGCTTACGAACAGCCTCCCAGTAGGGCTCCAGGGAGCCAACGGCATCGAGGGAAAGCCCCGTCGAGCGGTAGGTGTTATCAAAGGCCGCCACAATGGCAGAGAGCGACGGCTGCGACGTGGTCCCGGACAGTGGCGCGGAAGCACCATCCACAGCATCTGCACCGGCGGCTGCCGCAGCCCAGTATGTGGCCAGCTGTCCGCCTGCGGTGTCATGGGTGTGGACGTGCACCGGGAGATCAAAGTTCTTACGCAGCTCAGAAACCAGCTTGGTGGCAGCGGCGGGCTTCATCAACCCAGCCATATCCTTGACCGCCAGGATATGAGCGCCTGAGTCAACGATTTGTTCTGCAAGCTTGAGGTAGTAGTCCAGCGTGTAGAGCTTCTCGTTCGGGTCAGTGAGATCACCAGAGTAGGCCATTGCGACTTCGGCAATGGTGGTTCCTGTGTTGAGGACTGCGTCGATAGCGGGGCGCATCTGGGAGACGTCATTGAGTGCGTCAAAGATGCGGAAGATGTCTACGCCTGAGCGCGCTGCCTCGTTGATAAAAGCGGCGCACACGGAATCTGGATAGGGGGTGTAGCCCACGGTATTGCGTCCGCGCAGCAGCATCTGAATGTTGATGTTGGGCATGGCCTCACGCAGGTGGTCTAGGCGCTCCCATGGGTCCTCGTGGAGGAATCGCATGGCAACGTCATAGGTTGCGCCACCCCAAGCTTCAACAGAGAGGAGCTCAGGTGTAAGGCGTGCAACATGGCGGGCGGCGTCGATAAGCGTGTTAGAGCGGACGCGTGTAGCCAACAGCGACTGATGCGCGTCGCGGAACGTGGTGTCAGTAACCGCGAGTGCATCTTGCTTGCGCAAGGCACGTGCAAATTCCACCGGCCCCAGCTGGAGAAGTCGATCGCGGGAGCCCCTGGGGAGTTCCTCTTTGGATTCAGCAGGAAGCTTCTCCACCGGATTGACCACAGCGGGGCGCACACCATGTGGTTTATTCACGGTCACGTCTGCAAGGTAATCCAGGATTCTGCCCTGTTCGTCATCCGCAGGAGGTGCCTGGAGCAGCCATGGGTGGTCAGCGATGAAGCCGGTAGCGATGCGCTTAGACTGGAAATCTTCTTCGCGCAGCAACGCGCGCAAGAATCCAATGTTGGTAGCCACACCAGAAACCACGAATTCCGCCAACGCACGCTGTGCACGGGCGACCGCCGTTTCAAAATCGGCACCGCGGCAGGTCATCTTTACCAGCATGGAGTCGAAATTCGGGCTGATCTCTCCACCAAGCATGGCAGCGCCGTCGAGACGCACACCGGCGCCTCCCGGTGAGCGATATGCCGTGATAGTTCCGGTATCTGGGCGGAAACCGTTATTAGGGTCTTCCGTGGTGATGCGGCACTGCAAAGCCGCACCTTCAGTATGAATGTCTTCCTGGCGCAGCCCCAGCTGCTCTAGCGTCGCGCCAGCCGCAATCATGATCTGCGACTTAACCAAGTCCACCTGGGTGACTTCTTCAGTCACCGTGTGCTCCACCTGGATGCGGGGGTTCATCTCAATGAAGACGTGGTTTCCGTCCTCATCAACCAAAAATTCCACGGTTCCTGCGCCCATGTACCCGATGTGGCGAGCAAAGGCCACGGCATCTGCACAGATCTTGTCACGCAAGTCAGGGTCGAGATGCTGCGCCGGCGCAATCTCAACGACCTTCTGGTGCCGACGCTGCAGCGAGCAATCGCGCTCGTAGAGGTGAACGATGTTGCCCTCGGCATCGCCTAGAATCTGGACCTCAATGTGCTGTGGGTTAATCACAGCGCGCTCGGCGTAGACACGTCCGTCGCCGAATGCAGCAGCAGCCTCACGAGAAGCCTCCGCCGCTAGTTTCTCCAGATCCTCTGGCTTTTCGACGAAACGCATCCCTCGACCGCCACCGCCTGCAACGGCTTTGACAAAGAGCGGGTAGACCTGGTCTTGGGAAAGAATCGCCAATTCTTTCGGATCATCTGTGGGCTCGGTCTCAGTGAGAGTCGGAAGACCTGCCTCGCGAGCTGCAGCTACAGCTGCAGACTTGTCACCCGTCAGGTCGAGCACCGAAGGAGGCGGGCCGATGAAGGTAAGTCCGTTTGCTGCGCATTCCCTGGCCAGTTGGGCGTTTTCTGAAAGGAATCCATAGCCTGGGTACACGGCGTCGGCGCCTGTTTGTTTGGCTGCGCGAATGACCTCATCAATGTCGAGGTATGCCTTAACTGCAGACCCGCCCTCGCCGATGAGAACAGCCTCGGAGGCAAATGACCGGTGGAAGGAGTTCCGGTCTTCCATGGGATAGACAGCTACCGTTGAAGCCCCAGTCTCAAATGCAGCACGGAAAGCACGAACTGCAATCTCGCCGCGATTAGCGACCAAAATCTTGGAAAACGACGTCGGGTGGTGCGTTGCGTTTTTCTGCGTGGAGTGATGCACGGCTAAAGAGTCCTTGTGTTTTAACGAGACACGTAACCCTTGCCCGCAAGACCTAGTTATCTCCTCAAGAACAACCCCAAAAAGGTGTTCCCTCAAGCAGAAAACCCAGCTTGTGAGCAGAGTTACAACGACGGTTGTTGAGTCTACCCACCCGCAACAAAAGAATCAGCATAGGTTTCCGGTTAGCGGCATATTTCACGCTTCTACTACACCTGTTATGCAAAATTTGCCGAGCTTTTTCCATCCCCACAAAGCCACGCATGCAAGCGCTTAAATGGAGTTTTCTTGCAACAGCACAAGAGCCTTCCCCATAAAACGTGCTCTCCCCCACCCCTCTTTTATCCGATTCGTCGAGGATGCCCCTACAACGGGGAGCATCTCCGCGCTTCTTTCAGCCGTTATGGCTCGTTGCATACCCCAGCGGTCCTACAACGAGCCACCACCATTTCCTCCGTCCCCGCCACGCTTTCAACCGATACAGGATCGAAAAGACAGAAAGAATGATAGGAAGGACCTTCAGTCAAAAGCTTTACTCCAAGTCGTCGTGGCTCACAAGCTGGCGTGCAGCCTCTGTAATGGAGCCAGACAGAGAAGGATATACGGCAAAGCTTTCTGCCAAGTCAGACACCGTGAGTTGGTTGGTCACAGCCACTGCGATCGGAAGAATCAGCTCTGATGCCGTAGGTGCCACAACAACACCGCCGATGATAATGCCGGAGTGTCTACGGCAGAACATCTTGACAAAACCATGGCGCAAGGAACGCATCTTCGCCCGCGGGTTAGTTTCGAGCGGAAGAATCACCGTGCGCGCATTGACGTCACCGGACTCAATCTGATGCTGTGTCACGCCCACTGCCGCAATCTCAGGGCGCGTGAACACTGCCGTGGAAACAGTTTTCAAACGAAGCGGCTTCACGCCCTCGCCCAATGCGTGATACATAGCAATACGCCCCTGCATGGCGGCAACAGAAGCCAACGGGAAAAGGTCGGTGCAGTCGCCACCGGCGTATACACCGGGAACGTTGGTGCGAGAGACACGGTCTACATGAATATGCCCCGACCGGGTCATCTCTACGCCGATCTTTTCCAATCCCAGATCCTTGGTATTGGGGATAGAACCTACGGTCATAAGCGCATGGGAACCAAAAATCTCACGGCCGTCGGAGGTACGTACGCAGACGCCGCCGTCTTCAGTACGAGAAACCGAGTCCACGCGAGCATGCTTCTCCAACGAGACGCCCCGCTCAGCGAGCACGGCTTCAAGTGTATCGGCGGCGTCGGCATCGTCGTGAGGCAAAATGCGGTCGCGGGAAGCCACCATGGTCACCTTGACGCCTAGTTCCGCAAACGCCGATACGAATTCCGCGCCCGTTACGCCTGAGCCGACAACAATAAGGTGCTCAGGAAGGTCCGTAAGGTCATAGACCTGTCGCCACGTAAGGATGCGCTCTCCATCTGGTTGCGCGCCAGGGAGGATGCGCGGGGTGGCGCCGGTGGCCACGAGGACCAGATCGCATTCAATCGTTTCCACGGTGCCGTCATTCAGTTCGGCCTTGATGTAGTGGAGGGTCTGCTTTGGGTTGTAATCATCAAACGATCCCCGCCCATCAAGCACCCGCACCCCATGATTAATCATGGAACGGCGAATATCTCCAGACTGTTCTCCTGCCAAAGCCTGCACGCGAGCATTCAGCGCGTCCAGAAGAAGATTGGCCTCGCCTATCCCCTTATTCAGTCCCATGTCATCCGCACGCCGCAGGTCAGTCTTAATGTTGGCACCCGCGATAAAAGACTTTGATGGCACGCAATCGTTAATCACGGCCGCCCCACCCAAACCGCGATCCTCAATAATAGTGATCTGGGCACCGTATTTAGCACCAGCAAGTGCGGCCTCGTATCCAGCGGGGCCGCCGCCGATAATGACGATTCGAGTCAAAATTCCTCCAGACATGGGTGGGCTGGTTAGTTCATCCGCACATAGTCTAACGCAGCACATGGCCTGTCTTGTGATATACGACAAGTCCGCGGGTAAAACAGGGGCAGCTCAGCCTTGAGCTTCTCGACGCCACCCCGGCGTCTCACAACGAAGGCTTTGAAAAGAGTTCAGCGTTGTGGTTATACCTCTCCGCGACTGCGCCGAATAATTTAACTCCAACAGCAATACAGCGCTCATCTATGAGGATGTCCGCCTGATGCAGATCACCGGGCTCTCCTGCCCCGTCCCAGCATCCCAGACGTGCCATCGAACCCGGCACATGTTCGAGGTACCACGAAAAGTCTTCACCGCCCGATGACTGCGGCGCCTGCACGACTGCGTTGGGATCGATGCTGCGGGCGGCGTCGGCAAGCACTGCTGTAGCCACGTCATCATTGAGTACCGGAGGGACCCCCTTGTGGTGAACGATAGATACCTCGCACCCTGTAGACGCAAGGATCTGTGGAATAAGTTCGCGCAGAAGCTCCCCCATCTTCCGCCATACTGTAATGTCCGCGGTGCGAATCGTACCGGTTACTGAGCCGGATTCCGGAATGGCATTCGGCGCATACCCTGCATTAATAGATCCAAAAACTAATACTGTGCCAGTACGGGGATCCACGCGCCGAGAAAGTAAACCGGGCAGGTCGATCACCAACTTGGAAAGCGCGTACACGATGTCCACCGTGAGATGCGGACGTGAGCTGTGACCACCTGGCCCCGCGATATGAACCTCAACAACATCAGATGCGCTGGTAATGGCCCCTGCGCGCACCCCTACGTAACCGACCTTAAGTTTGGGCTCGGCGTGGATTGCAAAGATATTAACTATTCCCTCTAACGCTCCATATTTAATGACATCCGGCGCACCGCCATCCATGACTTCCTCTGCCGGCTGAAAGATCACGCGAACACCTATGCTCAGCTCCGCCGATGCAAGTGCACAAGCAGTAGCTAGGGCTATTGTTGTGTGGATATCGTGCCCACACGCATGCATGACCCCGGCATTGGTGGAGGCAAAGTCAAGGTCGTTCTGCTCGCTAATGGGCAGCGCATCTATGTCTGCCCGGAACGCCAACTTTTCTTCCGTCTCTGGGCCAACGTCTACCATCAAGCCAGTCGTGGGAAACCTGTGCGGGGTCAGACCATAAGAGATGAGAGTCTCTGCAATGAAGTCAGTGGTAGCAAACTCCATATGGGATAGCTCCGGGTGACGATGCAGATGCCTGCGCCACCCGATCACCTCCTCCTGATGATCCGCGATCCAAGCGTTCACATGCTCGGAAATCGTAGTAGCCACGACCAACCCCTTTCTTTCTCGACTGCTCATCCTAGAGGGTCAACCACTGAAAGCTACCCATATAGTGGCCAAGCTAGCATTGCGTAGCAAACATACTGCAGCCGTACTGCATCAGTAGTGTCTCGGAACGAGTGGTAACTGGCATGCGCGACTATGCACGCAGGATCGCTACGACAAGCGCACAAAGGCGACCATCCGACCCAGAACACAGTTAATTCCCACGACGCACAAGGAAAGAAATCTCTAAACTTATAAATTCAGGTTAGCGACACCTCGGTCGATCCTTCCGTGACCTCACAGTTCTTATCCGTTTCACCAGTTCACGTGAGAAAAGAGGCAAAACATGTCCTTAAGATTTGGCACAGCAGGCGTCCGTGCCCCCGTGGGGCCAGCCTCCAACCAGATGAACGTAGGAAACGTCACTAAATTCACATCAGCAGTGGCCATGTGGTTAGCGGAGGAAGCCGCAGCTTCCCCTACACATCACGCAAGAACGTATCCTCAGGATCCGGTCAAGGGAATCGGCGACGTCTTCCACGATGATGCCGCTCCACTGCGCGTTGCTGTGGGGTACGACGCCCGCTATGGTTCACACGCATTTGCCACCGCAACAGCAGAGGTGTTCGCCGGCGCCGGCTTCGAAGTCTTCCTTATGCCTATGCCTGCCCCCACCCAACTCATCCCCTGGCTCATCCGCACTTGGGATCTCGATGGCGGCGTTCAGATCACCGCATCTCACAACCCCGCTGCGGATAACGGCTACAAAGTCTACTGCCACAACGGCAGGCAGCTTATCGACGCCAGCGCGCGTCGCATCGAAGCTATTTATGATGGAATAGACGATTCTTTCCAGATACCCCGCGTCTCTGTGCGACCAAGCTCAGATCTCCTACGCCGCTACATCGATGACGCAGTCTCCACGATCATCCCCGCCCAATCAGATCTCTTACGCGTCAATTCCGACCGCGCTAATCTTCGCGTCGCTTTTACTGCCATGCATGGCGTGGGTGGACGTACGTTACAAGTGTGCCTTCAGGCCGCAGGCTTTGCACACGTCTTTCCCGTCTATTCCCAGCTGTACCCCGACCCCACTTTCCCCACGGTGGACTTTCCCAACCCAGAGGAACCCGCGGCAGTGGCGGCGTTACTAGAGCATGGGGAAGCCACCGACGCCGACATTCTCATCGCGCTAGACCCAGATGCCGATCGCTGCGCCGTGGGAATCCGCACCGAAGACGGTACCCTCCGTATGCTCAGGGGCGACGAGCTAGGCCCGTTACTGGCGGCTCGCCTTGTTCCCAATTGGACTCCAGAAGATGCTGAGCCACAACCAGTCGTGGCTACCACTATCGTCTCTTCTCAGCTGCTTAGTGTGATGGCTAAGGATCGAGGATGGTTGTATCAAGAAACCCCCACCGGCTTTAAAAACCTGGCAGCCGCAGCCGCTTCCGTCGCACAAGATGGCGGGATCGCCTATGCGTGTGAGGAAGCAAATGGTGTAGCCCCCGATTTGCATCGAGTGGGAGACAAAGATGGCGTGGTCACGGCCCTCGTAGCCTGTGCGTGGGCCGCGGAACTTAAGGGGCTAGGAGTGGGATTGCATCGTGCGCTGCATGACCTGTATCGCCAATATGGTTATTTCACCGGCACCCAGATCGCGGTAAGGACCATCGACCCCACAGAGCTTGTTTCCGATTGGATCGCCAACCCACCGGAGTGCCTTGCCGGTATTACTGTCACAGCCACGCAGCTGCCGGAGATTCGTGGACTCAAGCTCAGCGGCAGCAACAAAGACGCCTCAATTAGAGCTATTGTCCGAGCATCGGGCACTGAGTCTAAAGTCAAAATGTATGTGGAGGTGTCGCAGGCTACCAGCGTTGAGCAAGCTGAAGAACTCCTTGCGCAGTTGTGCAACGAGGTGCGAAATCGGGCGCTGCGCTTTTAGCGGTTTTTAGTGTGGTTATACGCAGACATAAAAATCAGCCGACGGTATCTCCAGGTATTGCTTGAGGACCCGAAGGATCAACGAATCGTGGATTCTCCCCCATCCGCAGCCCATAAAGATGCTGAATATCAAAAGCCAATGTGTCTTCAGGGGCTGCGGGCCATACGAGGTCCACTTCAAGATCAGCAGCGTTGTCTTTGCAGATATCTTGCACAATGTCCGTTGCTGCGGGCAAAAGCACCGCAGGCGGCACGTGCAGAGCTCGGGCCAAACGATAAACAGTGGACATCGTAGGATCAGCGGATTTAGTAGCGCTATTCTCATTGCGCTCAAGGTTGGAGATTTGGTTACGGCTCACATCTGAAAGTTCTGCAAGCCGGTCCTGGCTCAGGCCTCGCATCTTGCGAAGGGTGCGCAACCGCACGCTCAACGCGTGACCAAAACTCGGCCACTGCTGCCAACCATTCACCATGCAACACACACTGCCCACCGCAATAGGCAAAGTCCGCACAATATATTGTGCAATACCTTGACCATTGCTGCCGGAGCCCCGTTGGAAAATATTCCTCAATTCTAATACGGCTTGCGGCGGACCAATAATTTAAGTGTTATAGGCAGTGGCAGGCGTTGTGTACGCCTGGAAAAACGCGACCTGGCGCGTCGATAAGCTAAGTGCTAAAGATCAATATTTCGTGGCCCGTAGAGACGGTCGCCAGCATCACCAAGGCCCGGCACGATATATGCATTCTCGTTGAGCTCAGGATCGATCGTCGCGGTGACTAATCGGCACGGTAATCCCGAGTTAGCAAGTGCATCGACTCCGGCCTGAGCAGACACCATGCATACCGCGGTAATATCCGTCGCACCACGATCTGCCAACAATTTAATCGCGTGCAGTAGCGATCCGCCCGTAGCCAGCATAGGGTCCACGCAGAACACTGTGCGTCCGGAGAGGTCCGCCGGAAGCGCTTCCAGGTACGGCACCGGCTCATGGGTTTCTTCATCTCGAGCAAGACCAAGGAAACCAACCTGAGCGTCAGGGATCATCGACAACGCTGGATCTACCATGCCCAGGCCTGCACGAATGATCGGAACAATGATAGGTGGATCTTGCAGCCTAATCCCCTGGGTCTCAGCCACAGGGGTGCTCATCGGAAAGTTTTCCACCTCCAGCTCTCGGGAGGCCTCATAGATCAGCATCGCGCCAAGGTCGGCCAACGCTGCACGGAAGCCAGCGTTATCGGTGCGCTTATCTCGCATAATACTTAGTCGGGACGCCGCAAGGGGGTGGTCAACGATCGTAATCTCCATGTCCTCCATCGTAGCCTCCTTATGACAGGGAACCAGAACTACGCTCGCAAACGTCTAAGTGTTCATGAGGATCGAGCCAGACCACGCACGCACGCTCATTGCCAAGCTTGTCGACGACGCCACCGCCCTTGCCCCTATCGTGCACAATGCCGGAGCAAGCCTTCCCGAGCTTGGCAGTTTCTTTGCTGCTTATAACAGCTGCGTTGAGGCTTTTATGGCGCGAGCTACAGAGCACTGTTCCCGCGCAGAAAGTCTCGCAGCCACGGCGCTACGCAACCTCGAAACTATAGAGAACACCGACGCCTCCCTTGCGGCCTCACTGGAGTCATTGTGATTAACCTCGCAGCAGTCGTTTCCATGCTGAGCGCACTCGCTCCGCCTGCACAACGACTCACGCTGCCCTGCGTTCCTCTCTTCCACGCCGCTGTTCCCCTAGCCGCAGCTTTCGGCTCTCATCCTAAGCTTGTCGACGACGCGCGCCGACTAGCCACCGACATAGAACGCGCGCATCGCTTACTCCCCCGAGCCCATGCTGAAATCGATGCAGTTCGCGCAGAGCTAGGTCACATGGCGGCTGATTTCCTTAAAGAAGCAGCACTGTTATTACCCCGAGTTTTTAGCCCAATCCCTGCTATTTCAGCACCCGCACTGGCAGAAATCACGGCACTCCCGGACATATACGTTCGACTTGCCTACGCGCGCCTGCATACAGCTTCTACCAAGCTTTCCGACGTCACCACTGAGTTAAACCGACTAGCCAGCATCGGGGTAGACATACCCGAAATAGGCAACGCTAACCCTGAAGCTCTTGAACCCAACACACCTAATGTCAACGAAAGCACACCAACACACCAATCGCCCGGCGCGTTGGCAGTCACTGCAGCCAAAAGCGCCTTGGGAACTCCATATCAGTGGGGAGGAACCTCCACCGCAGGATTCGATTGTTCTGGTCTCACGCAATGGGCTTGGCGACAAGCCGGCGTAGAGCTCCCCCGCCTCGCGGAGCAACAAACAGTGGGCACACAAGTAACCCATGAACAGCTCCTCCCTGGTGATCTCGTGGTCTGGGACGGACATGTAGCAATGTATGCAGGGGACGGAACTATCATCGAGGCTGGAGACCCCGTTCAAATAAATCCATTACGTACAACGAATATGGGAATGGCTTTTAAGGGTTACTTCCGGCCAACGGGCTAAACCCGCTAGGATACGTAGCCATGGCTAATAAAGGAATCGTTCCCGTCAAACTGTCGCTGACTGAGGGCGACTTCTACACTCTCTGGGCGCCCGAATGGCGCGAACACGGCGCAGAATGGCAAGCATTCCTCGGAAAAGATGACGATCTTTACGTATTCGCATCCCCTGAAGAGCTTCTACTTTTCCTCGAATCCGGCACAAAGCACGACCTTAACGACCACCCCAAGTGGAACTCTTTTAATGCAGGAGCCGCCAACCGCGTTGTTCCCACTGCACGCCAAGAATTCGATATCGTCGGCACACCCCAGTTGCTTGCCGAGCGTCCCTCTTATGACAACGTCTCCGCAGTAGCTCGCAACTTCAAAATTGCGCGCAGCCTTGGCGACGTCACCGGCACCACCGATATCCTCGTCTTTTTCTCATCTCACTCCATCCTGAGCAACCCTGAGCGTGGCGTCGATCATTTCGCGGGAGAAAATGGACTTGGGGAATGGAGCGCGATCGGACGTGTGGTCCTGAGCAACTGGGACACTGTCGTCGATAGCCTAGACAATCTGATCACGATCAAAGACGTCACAGGCGATTCCGCTTCCATCGAGGATGCTTCTACCCGGATCAAAGCCGCTGAAGAAGCAGCTCGCGTCGCACGCGAAAAGGCTGAAGAGGAAAAGAAGGCCAACGCCGAAAAGGTCGACCCCTACGACACCACCGCTTGGGCAGCATCCGGCATCGACCCTATCAAGGTCTCAATCGACGGTCGCACCCTCTACACCCTGCGCACCTACGTTGAGGCACAGCCCGTTTTCCTCGGAAAATTTGGTGAGATCTTCACCTTCTCTTCGTCCAAAGCGCTCTTGCGTTGGCTCGTCGAACACGGCGACCACGACCTCGCAAAAGTCTCCACATGGGAAGATCTCATGGTTCCGCTGAACGCCGGAGAGCTCGATGTCACCGTCCACTCCGACAACGTCTACTCCTTCAACGGCTTGTCCCGCGACATCAACTCCAGCGTCGATGCAGTAGACACAGCACAGATGGCTCGCGCCTACGAACTGCTTGCCGACGCCGCCGACTGGGCCGCAGACGACTCTCTTAACTCCTACTTCCTGGCCAACCCCCGCATGCAGGATTACATCTCCTACATGCTTGGGTCCAGCGAAACATCGGGTTACACCCCAACCCCGCCTTTCGACGACCACGCAGAAGGTTGGAAAGAACTCGAAGCGATGCTGACCAAGCGCTTTAGTAAGTTCTAAAGAATCGGAAAGAATCGTCGATTCTTTCCGGCCCTACGCATTATGCGTAGGGCTTTTTCTCTGGGATCTATTCGTTGAGACCGAGATCCTTGAGATCGATGCCCATCTCAGCGATGAGTTCTAGAGGTGGTTCGGAAAGAATCGACGATTCTTTCCGATTCTCCTTACTACTTTCACTATCTTCCGCGCTTGCTTCTGCTCCGCCGTTGTCATCGTCGCTGAGGCTGGCAAAGAAAGGACTAATGGTTGATTCGATCAGTTGGCTCCGTGCGGGCTCGGGCAGATAGGAGACGGAGACCGCCGTCATGGTTAATGCGTAAAGGTCTTCGATCGAGTAGTCAAAGTGTTCAACGAGCTCGATCATGCGATCACTACTGAGTAGAGCTGAGGCTGCGTTGAAACCAAGCTTATGCATGAGGGGCAGCGGATGATCTGAGAGGTCATCGATGTCTCCGGATTCGAGGTCGTCGAAGGGATTGGTCAGCACAGGGAGGCGCCGATCCAGAACCCATGCGGAAAGTTGTCCGGGTTTAAGGTCGCCGTCGGTGACGCAGAAGTCGTCGAAAAGCTCTATTCCGTGAGTGATGCGGGTGGCGCCGGCATGTATTTGTTGTTCGAGTGGGCCAGTGAAGTCGTAGGCGATGAGGTTTTCTCGCAGCGCACGGGCGGTATGGGCGTCGGAGGTGACACAGGCTAGGATTGCCGGGTGTGTGAGGTGGTCAAGTGGTGCTGGTTGATCGCCAAGATCGAGGATTATGCCCACGGGGAAGGGCGAAGAGTCCGCGGCTGCGATGGCGGCGTCAGCGGCGTCGAGAGGCACTGTGCATTCGTAGTAAGCAACGGTGTCGTCGCCCAGTTCCCGAATCCGGACTTTGAGGTAAGCTGCGTCACCGGCGTCGCCAAGAATGACCTTTGGCATTGCGTGAAGCAACTCCGGGTTTAAGATCTTAAACTCTGTTCGAAAATCTGGGGTGTCGTACATGCATATAACATTAAGGCACAGGCACGATCATTGATATGAAAGTGTCATCACCGATCGCAGCCTTAACTGCATCATGTTTTACCTTAGCGTTTGTTTTTACCCCCGCGGCGCTAGCCGACCCTACCCCGCGATCATCGGCACCTAACACCAATAACTGCGAGTACGCACTTACTCCCCCACCTGCAGAAAGCACTTCTGAACAGCTAAAACCTGGTCAGGTCCCTCCCACGCCTCGACCTACGGTTATTAACGAATACCCAGGTGGCTGTGGTGTGACCAAAGCTAAAGGATTCAACGAACCCGCCAACACGGCCTCTGCATGGATGGTTTTTGATTTAGACAGTGGCGACGTCATCGCTACCAAAGATCCGCACGGACGTTATAGACCAGCCTCCGTTATCAAAGCCCTGCTCGCGCTTGTTGCACTCGACGAACTCAATCTGAAAGCAAAAGTAAAGATCACCGCTGAAGACGCCAACCAAGAAGGCTCTGCGGTGGGTTACGTAGACGGCGTCGAATACACCAACGAGCAGCTTCTCTACGGCTTGCTTCTCAATAGCGGAAACGACGCAGCACACGCCCTCGCGCAACGGCTTGGTGGCGATGACAAAACTCTGGAAAAGGTCAACGCTCTCGCCCAGTCCTTGGGAACCGTGGACACCTACGCCGCCAGCTATTCCGGCCTCGACGCCCCCGGAATGTCCACCTCCGCGCACGACTTAGCGCTCATCTATAGCCATGCCTGGAAGAATCCGACATTTGCAAAAATGGTGGCCACAGAGCACATAGAGCTTCCTGGCAACGCAGCCACTCCCACATTCCAGGTATGGAATGACAACGGTCTCTTCCTCAACGACGAGCACGGCATCGGCGGGAAAACCGGTTACACCGACGACGCCCACCACACCTTTGTCGGCGCGAAAGATATCGACGGACGTCGCCTCGCCGCAGTGATCTTAGATACCACCGTGGAACAAGGCCGCCCGTGGCAACAGGCCCAGAAGCTTATCGACGCCGCCTACGCTGTTCCGAAAGGTGAAAAGGTGGGGAATCTGAAAGAAACGTCGATTCTTTCCCAACCTTCCCCCTCAGAGCTACCGACTCCACCTGCACCTGGCGAGGGCGATGCTCCTAGCCGCGACCGAAATCATGCCCCAGCTCTTGTCATCGGAGGCGCAATCCTAGGGTTAATAATGTTAGGGACGCTGACATGGCTCCTAGGTAGGAAAAGGAACGACAAGAAAGCGTAAAGAAAGGGGAGCCCATGAATGGCTCCCCTGATTTTATTTTTTCCTTAAAGCAGTAACTATTGCCGCAGCCGCAGCACCTGCTGCCACTCCAATTCCGATTCCTTTACCTTTATCGTTGCTGATCCGAACTTCTTCACGCACTCGAATCACTGCAGGCGCTGGAACATCAAGCTTAGCGATCGCCAAAGCTTCTTCTGTTGTGGCTGCCCATGCAGAGCAATACATCAGGATTCGCCAAACAAAGTAGAACAAAACCATTACACCGATGATCGGACCGAAAGTAGCACCCGCTGGGTTGTTCAAAGCGTTTGAGAAGAACTGTGCGGCAAGCTGTTTGAAGATCTCGAAAAGGACCGCTCCGATGATGGCCGCGCGCACCGCGGATTTCATGGGTACCTCCCCGCGCGGGAGGTATTTAAGCATCCACAAGAAAACAAAGAAGTTAGCGACGAGTCCCAGCAGAATAGCAACTGCGAAGGTGAGAAGGAAGATACCGGGGACGTCGTCAAGCGAAACCGCAACGAGCAAACGCTCTGTGAGACCCGAAGAGCCAATCGCGGTAACGCCGAAGGCTACGATGAAGGCTAAAAGGAGGCCCACTAGCCCAAGTAAGTCCTGCAGTTTTGCTTTAAAGAAATTTTCTCCGGTAACGGGATAGCACCACATTTTCGACGCTCCGTAGCGCAAGTTAGCCATCCACCCAAGCCCTGACCACAAAGCTGTCAAACCACCGATACCAAACATTGCACCACGCTGATCAATGGCGGTATCCAAAATCTTGGTCAATGTTTCTGCAATCGAGCCGTCGACAGAAGCGACAATTTTCTCCTGAAGCTGAGCAAGCAAGTCAGGACGCTGCGCCAGCATCGACGCTGCAATTGCCATGATGAGCATCAACAAAGGGAACATTGACAGAACTGAGAAGTACGTAATACCAGCGGAGTACTGATTGCCGCCTTCTTTGCTATACCGCTCGTTCATCCGCATGATGTGGTCGAACCACGGCCATTTATTCCGATACTTATCCACAAATCCTGGCTCATCGGCATTGGATCGCTCAATCCCGTATTCGTCAGTTTTGTTTTTATCTTGGCGGGTTGAGGTGGGAGTTGTGGACATGAGGGATTCCTTTTGACAAAAGTTTTCTTACTAACTTCTTCCACGATAGAGACGACAAGCAAAATCCGGCCCAAGATTTCAGCTATCTGGGCCGGATCGTTGTCAACTTGTTAGATGTTTTCTGGAAAGAATCGCCTATTCTTTCCCAACCTTCAGAAAACCGATGCGCTCATACGCATCCGCGAGGGTGCGGGAAGCCACTTCGCGCGCCTTAGACGCTCCAAGGGCAAGCACTCTCTCAAGCTCTGCCCGGTCAGACATATACATGTCATATTTGGCTTTGAGTGGCGTCACAAAAGCTTCAAGGGCATCGGCCGTGTCGGTTTTGAGGGCGCCATAGCCTTGTCCTTGGTATCCGGCTACAAGGTCATCGATCGTTTTACCTGTCAGCGCCGATTGGATAACAAGGAGGTTGGAGACGCCTGGCTTGTTAGCTTTGTCATAGCGGATTTCGCCATCGCTGTCCGTGACGGCAGATTTGATGCGTTTCACAGATACTTTAGGGTCGTCGAGAAGATTGATGAGCCCCTTAGGATTCGTTCCCGACTTACTCATCTTGGACGTAGGCTCCTGCAGATCGTAAATCTTGGCAGCGCCTTCCGGAATGATTCCTTCTGGAACAACAAAGGTCTTTTTAAAACGCGAGTTAAAGCGCTCTGCAAGGGTACGAGTCAGCTCCAGGTGCTGGCGCTGGTCTTCACCAACAGGAACGAGCTGAGGCCGATACAGGAGAATGTCCGCAGCCATCAACATGGGGTAGGTGAATAGGCCGGCAGACGTCCGGTCGGCGCCGCGCTTTGCGGATTTGTCCTTGAACTGCGTCATGCGACTTGCCTCGCCAAAACCGGTAAGGCATGTCATGATCCATCCCAGTTCAGCATGTTCTGGGACATGAGATTGGACAAACAATGTCGATTTTTCGGGATCGATGCCCAGTGCCAAAAGCTGCGCAGCTCCTGCGATTGTGCGCTGACGTAGCTCTTTAGGGTCTTGATCTACGGTGATGGCATGAAGGTCTGGGATGAAATAGAACGCATCATATCCGTCTTGGAGATCAATCCACTGTTTCAAAGCACCGAGGTAGTTACCTAGATGGTAGGAATCCGCAGTCGGCTGGATTCCCGAGAGCACTCGTTGCTTTTTTACAGCTTTCGGTTCAGTCATGGTTGCCATTCTAGTATTGCGTAGTCTGTCGTCCCCTATGGGAATCGCTTAATCCGCCATTGCTTTTCGACGCCCCACGCTGAGCATAAACTCACGCATCGCTATGAGCGAGCCACACCCAGACGTACTAAGCGTTAGCCCCAAATTTTCATGTGCTGCAGTAGGAAAGCGATAAGAGTACCAATCCCTGCGAGACCAGCAAGTATTCCCATGACAATTCCTACGATCCCCGTCGTCTTCTGTGTCGGCGACTCTTCCTTTTCTTCAACAAGGTTGGGGCTATGTGCGTTTACATCAGCCTCCGGCTTCTTCGTTCCTTCCCCTTCTGAATCCAACAAGTCTTCCGTGTGTACCTCCAGCAAAGGCGGCTGCTCTGTTTTTTCTTCTGTATTGTCTAAAAATTCAGAGCTATCAGTGGACTCCATGTCCTCCCATTGATCGTTGTTCCATCTCCGCTGAAACGGACCCCGATCGGTCTCTGAAAAAGTTGCTGAGTTTTTCGCTTGCGTTATCTCATGTTCAAGACCGTTAAGCTGCGAGTAATTAACCCATCGATATGTATAACCCCACGGTTTGTGAGAAGCCACGCCGACTACCTTTTCATTCACAAATAGTGGCCCACCCGAATCACCGGACTGAGTATTGCTGTTATCTGTGTGATAAGCCTCGATAGCCGGTCCGCGGTACGTGGATTTTCCTACCGTTTTAACAATGAGTTCTCCCTTTTTAAGCACATTTCCGGTGCCTTTACCCCAGCCATACCCAGTGCCGCGGGTTTCAGGGCTTATAGGGATATAGTCCAGCTCTGCATAACGAGGAAGTTTCATGTCTTGGATAGTGTGCAGCAATGCCACGTCAGAGTTAGGAATAAACAATGGTTTATCCGCCTCTACAAAACGGTCAATTGCTACTTGATCTCCCGTTGTTCCTCTTTCAATACCTAAACGAACATAGCTTTTCTCCGCGTTTTCCGGGAAACAATGTCTTGCCGTCAATACCCAATGCGGTGCAATTGCGGTCCCTGTGCAATGCCGAACCCGTATGACCATCTGCGCTAATTGATCATCGCTACTTACTTCCACTCCCCCTTCCATTGCTTGAACTGGAGTGATAGCACAAGCCAGCGCAGTTATTCCGATAGTGCATAAAGTAGCAATCTTACGAATTATCATTTTCACATTCCGCTAAAACGTTCCAAAAATAAAAATGAATAAAAATAATTTTCCGTTTCACACATACAGAAAAAGGGCCCCAACCATCCGTACACGAAAAAGAAAACTAAAAAATAAAGCTACCTCTTCCCCGGTTATTGGCAAGCAATTCGGAAAGAATACCCCTTTAAGAGGTCAATAAAAAATAAAATTAATATATTTTGAATTTAAGTCACTAAACGCTTGTGGAATATGGTTTTCCAACATAAGAAAACTAAATACTGTATTGGGAGATAAATGTGGCTAGTGAGAGGCGTCGCAAAGCTTATGCATAAGCAAAAGGCCTGCCACTATAAGCGACAGGCCTTAGTCCGAAGACTACGCAAGGTATGTGTTATTGCTTTCGCGGTTCTTTACAAAGAACTCCTACTAGTCCGCCGACTACTATTGCTCCCCCAATTCCCATAATGATGGAAGCAATCATTGAGTTAATGTCATGTGCGTTAATCATGAAGTGAGACCCAACAAACAAAACAAGACCAACGGCAATCGCAATAAAACTCTTAACCCGCATGAAAGCTCCTAGAAAATAACGTACACAGGAATGACAACCCGGTGTATCCTACTCGAAAATTCTGTAAGTGCCGAAGTCTCCACCTTTTTAATGGTAGATAACGCTCAATGGCGAGTGATCCGACCATCGCAGATCATAAGCACCTGCTTTATCTACCCATGTCTTTTCTGCGCGATCTAGCATCGCCTGCGTCGCAGCCTGGTAGTCGATACGCCACCCTGCGTTCGTATCAAAGGCTTGTCCACGATACGTCCACCACGTGTAAGGAGCGTCCTGAGGTTGTAAACGTCGCGCCACATCAAACCATTGAGGATTCAGTGCAGGCTTGCGCTTCGCATCCGACGCGTACTCCACAGCACCAGCCCATTGCCCAGCATCCTCCACTTGAGAGGCCGCGTCGGGGAATGTGCCAAACACCGAATCCATAAAAGCGCGTTCGTCTGGAAGGAATCCAGATTTCTTTCTATTGGTCTTCCAATTCTTCAGGTCTTCCCGACGATGGCAGATATTCCAGTCTCCGCCTATCACCATGTATTTGTGGTCCTTAGCTGCCTGTTCGAGGAAAGGCTCGAAGACGTCCAAAAAGCGATACTTCTCATCCTGCTTCTCCGTCTGAGCAGAACCAGAAGGTAGATATAGCGAGGCGACTGTCACATCATCAGTACCGTCGCGAAGCGTTGCCTGGATGTACCGACCGGAATCTTCAAATCCTTCGATGCCCACGTGGACGTCGAAAAGCTCAGAGCGGCTCAAGATCCCCACCCCGGCGCGGCCCTTAGCAGCCGCCGGGGCTCCTACGTAATGCCAACCAGCATCAAGCGCCGGGGCAAGCGCTGCCAAGGTGTCTTTCTCAGAAGCTCGAACCTCCTGTAAAAGCACTACGTCGGAACCGGCACTTTCCAACCATGGGAGCATACCCAGATTTGTTTCACTGCGCTCTTTCACGGCTGCGCGGATGCCGTTAACGTTGACCGTCGTAATCTGCATGATCTTCATCCTAACTTTAATTTGTGCTCCTTGACCTTGCCCCAGCGTCAAGCGTCACAATAGAAGTATGAACGAACTCACCATAGGTGAAGCAGCCGAATTCCTCGGCATAACCACACGAGCACTGCGACACTGGGACGCGATCGGACTGTTGGAGCCTCAATGGCGCAACCATAGCGACTACCGGCTCTACACCGAAGAAGACCTCACAAAGGCTTTTACCATCTTGGTGTATCGAGAAGCAGGGCTGAGCTTAAAAACCATCCAGAGAATTTTGGAAGAACCGTCAACAGAAAAAGAGCACCTTCAGAGACAGCTGAAGCTGCTTAAACAAGAGATTTTTAGGAAAGAATCGACAATTCTTTCCGTCGAAAAGCTACTCCGAGGAGAAACCCCCATGACCCCACAAGACTTTGCCGATACCTTTTCCCATGACTGGAGCGAAAATTACGTCGAGTACCAGGATGAGGCGGAGTCGCGTTGGGGCGATTCGGAGGAGTGGGCGGCGTCGCAAAGCACAGCGCGTTCGATGTCCGCGAGCGACTGGCAGCAGGCTAAGGCCTCGGATGCAGCTTTTGTGTCCGAGCTACATCGCGCATGGCAAGCGGGCGTGCGTCCGGGCACCGCAGCCGCGGACCGCATTGTTGAGCTACATAGCCAGCAAATCGCTCAATGGTATGAGTCGTCTCTTTCAAAGCAGCTCATTTTGGCGAACATGTACGTGAGCGACGAGCGTTTTGCCGCCCACTACCAGGGTCTTGCGCCTTATCTTTTGGAGCTTGTTCGTGATGCTGCGCGGCGCGGGGGCGTTGACGTGGATAATCCGTCGTGGGCTTAGCTTGTCGACGCCAACGCCTGCTCAGATCGCACGCGGAAAATATGAGCGGGGATCCACAAGATAATGGCTGCGATTCCTAGTGCGGCGCCAGCGAGCGCAGGTGCAGAATAGCCGTAGCCGGCAGCGATCACGAGGCCTCCGAATTGTGCTCCTGCCGCATTGGCGATGTTCAAAGCAGACTGATTGAGGGCAGCAGCCAAGGTCTGTGCTCGGCCGGCAACGTCCATCAAACGGATTTGCAGAGAGGGAATCAGCAACGAGCCGGAAAGCCCGATGAGCCCAAAGTTGATCGTTGCGAGGACAGCGTTATGGCTTGTAAAGAAGAAACCGGCCAAGGTAACCACGATGGCAATCAATGCCCAGAAGATCCCGTATTCCACACTCCAATCAGACAAGCGTCCACCGAGCCAGTTTCCGGCGATCATTCCAATTCCATAAGCCATAAGCACAAGCCACATAAGGCTTTCGTGCAGACCAGCTTGTTGCGTCATAGTCCAAGAAATATAGGTATAGACGGCAAACATGCCACCAAATCCCACAGAGCCAATGAGCAGTGATGCCCAGACCTGACCACGTGCCAAAGCTCCCAATTCTGTCAAAGGACTGGTGGGCTTCATCTTGGTCATGTGCGGCATAAGGAACCAGAGCAAGCCAAGCGTGATCAGTCCTACGACAGTAACCAGCAAATATGCAGCGTGCCAGCTTGTGGCATGTCCCAGAGCTTGTGCGGCAGGTACGCCAAGAACGGTGGCGATAGGAAGCCCCATCCCAACAAACGCAAGCGAACGGCCCCGTTGACCTTCAGGGGCCATCGACGCAACGGCCAAACTTGCGACGGAGAAGAATGCACCTTGTGGCAATCCTGCAATAACACGCGCCACGATGAGCACAGGGAAACTGGAAGCGAAGAAAGTCAATGCGTTGCCAACCACAAAGGCGAATGTGAGGATGAGGAGGAGCCTACGGCGCGGGATCATGCCAGTTAATGCGGTAATGAGAGGCGCGCCGATCATCACACCTAGGGCATAAGCGGCAATGACGTGACCTGCGGTATCTTCGCTGACACGAAAATCTGCGGCGATCTGATTGAGCAGCCCCATTGTGACGAACTCCGTGATCCCCAGGCCAAATGTTCCGAGCGCCAAGGCGATCATGGTGGCGAGCCGATGTTGCTCGGAAATTTCAGTTTGTCGGGGAATCGGGCGACGCATCATTTTTTGCACATCGGACTACCTTACAGCTAACGAGCTTGTTTTTACGCAAGAGGGCTGAGCCCTCTCCTACCAGACCACCGTAAGCGGACATTTAGCGCAGAGCCCCCGCCTGATAAACAGGACAGTTGTACTGTTTTTACCCCCGACTCCCCAACCACTATCCCCAGCATATGGCCATATTCTCCCCAGTGGGGAGGCATTTGTGCTGTACAACAGGTATTCTTTTTGTTTGTACAACGAGCCCGAATAAAGAGGAGACTCATGGCAAAGATCATCTACACTCGCACCGACGAAGCACCGCTTCTCGCCACTTACTCTCTCAAGCCCGTCGTTGAGGCCTTCGCCTCCACCGCAGGCATTGAGGTGGAGACCCGCGACATCTCCCTCGCAGGCCGCATCCTCTCGCAATTCCCCGAATTCCTTGCGGAGGACCAAAAGGTCGACGACGCACTGGCGGAACTCGGCGATCTTGCCAAAACTCCGGAAGCAAACATCATCAAGCTTCCTAACATCTCTGCTTCCGTCCCTCAGCTCAAAGCCGCGGTTGCAGAGCTGCAGTCCCAAGGCTACAAACTTCCGGATTACCCAGATTCTCCCTCCACTGACGAGGAAAAAGACATCCGCGCCCGCTACGACGCAGTCAAAGGCTCGGCCGTCAACCCAGTGCTCCGCGAGGGCAACTCCGATCGTCGCGCACCTATCGCAGTGAAGAACTTTGCCAAGAAGCACCCTCACCGCATGGGTGCATGGTCGGCAGACTCCAAGACCAACGTGGTCACCATGGAAAGCGACGACTTCCGCCACAACGAGAAGTCCGTCATCATGCCTTCCGACGACACCCTCACCATTAAATTGGTGACCGACAACGGTGAAAAGGTTCTCAAAGAAGGACTTAAGGTCCTCAAAGGCGAGGTCGTAGACGGCACCTTCATCTCTGCCCGCGCCCTCGACGAGTTCCTAGCAGTGCAGGTCAAGCGCGCCAAAGATGAAGGCGTCCTCTTCTCGGCACACCTCAAGGCCACCATGATGAAGGTTTCCGACCCCATCATCTTCGGCCATGTCGTCCGCGCCTACTTTGCAGACGTGTTCGCAACCTACGGCGAGCAGCTAGAGGCAGCCGGGCTCAATGGCGAGAACGGCCTTGCCGCGATTTACTCTGGTTTAGAGTCTCTCCCCAATGGCGCCGAGATCAAAGCAGCTTTCGATGCAGCCCTCGAATCGGGTGCCGACATCGCCATGGTCAACTCCGCCAAGGGCATCACTAACCTCCACGTCCCCTCCGACGTCATCATTGATGCCTCCATGCCGGCTATGATCCGAACCTCTGGCCATATGTGGAACAAGAACGATGAAGAGCAGGACACCCTGGCCGTCATCCCCGATTCCTCCTACGCAGGCGTGTACCAAACCGTTATCGCAGACTGCAAGAAGAACGGCGCATTCGATCCAACCACCATGGGCACCGTCCCCAACGTGGGCCTGATGGCACAAAAAGCTGAGGAATACGGCTCACACGATAAGACTTTCAAGATCGAAGCTAACGGCACCGTACAGGTTGTTAACTCCGCTGGTGAAGTCCTGATCGAGCACAACGTAGAGGCCGGCGACATTTGGCGCGCCTGCCAGGCCAAGGATGCCCCTATCCAGGACTGGGTTAAGCTGGCAGTTACTCGTTCACGCTTGTCCGGTATGCCCGCAGTATTCTGGCTCGATCCTGAGCGCGCGCACGACCGCAACCTCACGACTCTCGTGGAAAAGTATCTCACCGACCACGACACCGAGGGACTCGACATCCGCATCATGAGCCCTGTCGACGCCACCCAGTTCTCCATCGACCGCATCCGCCGCGGCGAGGACACCATTTCAGTTACCGGAAACGTGCTCCGTGACTACAACACGGATCTCTTCCCAATCCTTGAGCTCGGCACCTCCGCCAAGATGCTCTCCGTGGTTCCTCTCATGGCTGGCGGCGGACTCTTTGAGACAGGCGCCGGCGGATCCGCTCCAAAGCATGTCCAACAACTTGTCGAGGAAAACCACCTCCGCTGGGATTCCCTTGGCGAGTTCCTCGCTCTAGCGGAGTCCCTACGCCACTTTGCCAATACCGAAGGCAACACCAAGGCCGGGGTACTTGCCGATGCCCTCGACCGCGCCACCGAAACCCTCCTCAACGAGGGTTACTCTCCATCGCGCAAAGCAGGAGAAATCGATAACCGCGGCTCGCACTTCTTCCTTACCAAGTTCTGGGCGAAGGAATTGTCGATTCAGTCCGAAGACGCCGACCTTGCCGCCACATTCGCACCTGTCGCAGAGGCCTTGGAGGCGCACTCGGATGAAATCGCCGATGCGCTGCTCGCAGTTCAAGGCACCCCTGCCGATCTTGGTGGCTACTACCAGCCCGATGACGCCAAGACCACCGCGATCATGCGTCCCGTCGCTAGCTACAACAACATCATTAGTTCCATAAAGTAGTCTCCTAAAAAAGCCGTCCTGCACTCACAC
Source organism: Corynebacterium ulcerans (assembly GCF_900187135.1). Taxonomy (NCBI): domain Bacteria; kingdom Bacillati; phylum Actinomycetota; class Actinomycetes; order Mycobacteriales; family Corynebacteriaceae; genus Corynebacterium; species Corynebacterium ulcerans. Next base: position 2,010,475 of record NZ_LT906443.1, on the reverse strand, counting down.
GTGAGGGCGGCTTTTCCCATCCCCAAAAACCGCTTAGTCTATATTTTAATTCACCAACTACCTGCATTTTCTTCAAAAAATAGACCAAGCTGTTTATTTTTTCATTGATGCAGTCTAGCGTTCTTGCCAATGCACATTATTCAGAAAGGCAAGAAATGACTACCAAGTACGACAACTCCCAATCTGCTCAATGGAATTTTGATACCCGCGCTATCCATACCGGCCAAACCGTCGACACGGACACCGGCGCGAGGAATCTCCCCATTTATTTCACATCCTCTTATGTTTTCAACGACGCAGAACATGCTGCGAACCGTTTCAACCTTTCCGACGCAGGACCGGTATATTCCCGGCTCACCAATCCAACAGTCAATGCGGTCGAAGAAAGACTCGCTTCCCTGGAAGGAGGTGTCCATTCCGTCCTATTTTCCTCCGGAATGGCTGCAGAGACCGCGGCGATTCTCAACATCGCACGCGCCGGCTCCCACATCGTTTCTTCCCCAAGAATCTACGGCGGCACGGAAACCCTTTTTACAGCCACTTTTGCACGCCTCGGAATAGAAACAACGTTCGTGGATAACCCCGACGACCCCGCGTCATGGGAAGACGCTATCCAGGACAACACTGTCGCCCTGTATGGCGAGACCTTTGCCAATCCCCAAGCCGACATTCTTGATATTCCCGCAATCGCAGACGTCGCGCATCGAAACAGCGTGCCGCTGATCGTCGATAACACCCTTGCCACCGCAGCGCTCGTTCGACCGCTGGATCTTGGCGCCGACGTCGTCGTAGCGTCCCTCACAAAGTTTTACACCGGCAACGGTTCAGGCCTTGGAGGAGTGCTTATCGACGGCGGCCGCTTCGACTGGAGCGTCGAAAAGCACGGAAAACCCCTCTTCCCTGATTTTGTAACCCCCGATCCCGCCTACCACGGCCTCAGATACATAGACCTTGGACCAGCAGCATTTGGACTCAAGGCACGTGTCGGATTGCTTCGCGATACCGGCGCGGCTCCTTCCCCCTTCAACGCCTGGGTAACCGCGCAAGGCTTGGATACACTCTCACTACGCGTCCAGCGCCACAATGAAAATGCACAGGCCGTCGCAGAGTTCCTTGCCAAACACCCCAAAGTAGCCAAAGTTAACTACGCCGGACTCCCTGACTCCCCGTGGTTTGTTACGAAAGAAAAGCTCAATCTTTCCCACACAGGCTCAGTCTTGTCCTTTGATATCTGCGGAGGACAAGAGGAAGCATGGCGCTTTATCGACGCCCTCAAGCTCCATTCAAACCTAGCTAATGTCGGAGACGTTCGTTCGCTGGTAGTTCACCCAGCCACCACCACTCACTCCCAATCCGATAGAGTTTCCCTTGAAGCTGCTGGCATTACGCCTGCCACAGTGCGTATTTCAGTCGGAATCGAGTCAATCGAAGACATAATCGCCGACCTACAAGCAGGCCTTAGCGCTATCTAATAAGACAAAGCACGTGAGACAAGATTTTTGTTTCTTGTCTCACGTGCTTTATTTAGCCCGCCCCACCCAAAGTCTATTGAACAGTTTACACGTTCATGAATGGAAGATTCCGCAAAACGCCGGACTTCATTGCAACCTGGAACAAAACAGCTACCGTAGCTACCAATCCAGCGACTCCCAGAACGATGCTCCAAATCTTAGGGAAATTACCGAGCGAAAGGTCTTTCGGGGAATCCGGCTTTCCAGCATCAGGAACTCGACCGTCTTTGATCCCGCAGTTGTTTTTAACTGTTAGCTCAATGTTTACATCGTCAATTTCGGGTTTGTATTCATCGTTATATATACCCATAAAGAGTATGTCTATTCCGTCGATAACATTTTTCTTACCGTCGGTAAGAGGCTTGGGGGTGTACTTCATATTTTTCCCCGCAAAGCTCAAGCTTTCGCCATTAAGCTTCCACCCTTCAAGTTGACCTGAAGCAAAAGTGTCCGTACCAGTCCTTTTATTGGCCTCTGTACGATCTGCCGCCTCATATTTGGTCATCTCCTTACCTTCGACGTAGTACCCTTCATAAGATGCCCCAGCTTTTACGTCCCGACCATTAATCGAGACGTAAGGGCTCTTCATTATCGACTGAAGAGAATCGCCATGTCCTGTAAAAGTAAGAGACGAAGGTTTTGTCTTAATCTCTGCCAAGCTAACCTTTCCCTGGGAGTCTAGAGCTACCTTAGAAGTTTGAGGATCTACATCAAACGTGAAAGCAAAACCGGCACCGCTCTTCCCTCCGCTACCTTCGGAGACGGAACCTGTAGTTTCCCATTTCCCCTTTGCAATAGGGCCCTGTATATAGCTTCGCCACGATTGCTTAATCCCCCAATTTAGCGTTCCGCTTACAACTTCGATCGAGCATTTTTCAGATGCCACAGCCTGAGGGACGGCAATACCGGCAGCAATCATGGTGGCTGCCACGGGGACAGCAAGTCGCTTAAACACGCGGGGATCCTATCTTTAGAGATTTTTAAAGGCAAGGCATACCTTATTGAAAAAGGGCATGCCTTACCTAACTCAAGAACTAAAGACTCACCCCGAATACCCCTGTGGCGTTAAACCGTTGGCAAACCGATCCCGTTTTTACCCCTCTAGAGAGCGGCAGCCTCTGCCTGATGCACCAAGGAAACGAAAACTGATTCTTGTTTACCGCCCTGATCGCGTGCAGGGTGGACGGAAAGGGAACCATCAGCATGTTTTTCTACGTGGATCGGCCATCCGTATACCGTAGACAGATTCTCGTCTGTGTAGACGGAATCGACGATTCCTTCCTTCGCAACGCAACCGTTGGCTAAACAGACTATCCGGTCGCAGTATGCGGCGGCCGCGTTGAGGTCATGAAGCACAACGATCACCGCTACATTCGTTTCACGAGCAATCGTACGCATAAGACCTAAAACTTGTTCTTGATGGCGGATATCTAGCGCAGCAGTTGGTTCATCAAGCATCACTACCGGTGTCTGCTGGGCTAAGACTCGAGATAAAGCCACACGCGCACGTTCGCCCCCGGACAGAGTAATTACATCGCGTCCAGCAAGATGAGCAGCATCCGTGGCGGCGAGGGCGGCATCGATGAGGCGGTCGTCGAAAAGCTGTTTTTCGGTGCCCTCCCAAGGACGTCGGCCCATCGCGACTACATCACGCACAAGGAACTCAAAAGAGACACTCACGTCTTGCATCATGACGGCACGGACCCGCGCCAAATCTTTCGGAGAGCTAGTTGCTGGATCGTGACCCAGAATGTCAATAGTGCCCCTCGTTCGTTCAAGATCACCGCTGATTGCGGCAAGAAGCGTCGATTTCCCCGCACCATTAGGACCTATCAGGCCAGTGATTTCTCCTCGACGGGCTTCAAAAGTGACCTTGTCCAGCAGAACTTTCTCACCGACGGCGACGGTAAGATCGCTTACGACGACTGCAGGCTGCCTACTCAATGGACCGAACCTTTCTTGAGCATACGACGAAGCAAGACAAAAAATGTTGGCCCGCCGACTATTGCAGTGAAGATGCCGATGGGTAAATCAGCAAAAGGAATCAACGTACGGGCCGCAACATCTGCAAAAGCAATGAGCACAGCACCCGTTAGCGCAGAGGCCGGCAAAAGAATCTTGTTTTCTGGCCCAACGAGACTACGCAACAAATGTGGGACGATAAGGCCGACGAATCCAATCAGGCCGGCAAAGGAAACTGCACCAGCAGTCAGAATCGTCGATGCCGCAATAGCGATAATCCGTAATCGCGATACATGAATACCCGTGTGGACAGCCGCTCGTTCGCCTAAAGCAAGAACATCAAGCTGACGGCCTAATCGAATTGCAATGAGCACACCGGCTATTGCTATCGGCAGTACCACCCAAACATGCTTCCACTGCGATCCATTAAGCGAACCCATTTGCCAAAAGACGATCTGTTCGCGGTTTGCGGTCGGGGCTAAATAAACCAGGAAAGAAATCAACGCGTTGCATACAGCGTTGATCGCAATGCCAGTAAGAATAAGGTTGACCACCGCCACTTTTCCCTGATGGCGTGCCAATTGGTAAATAATCACGGTAACCAAAACTGCGCTCATAAACGCAGCCACAGGAACCGTAAAAGTCCCCAGAAAACCGACGTTAAACACAATGACGGCAGCAGCCCCTACACCAGCGCCTGAGGTCACGCCGATGATTGAAGGCTCTGCAAGTGGGTTTGCAAACACTGCTTGCATCAGCGTGCCGGCAACACCCAAACAAGCACCGACCAAAAAGCCTAAAACAATACGTGGCAGTCGAATCTCCCACACCACACTGGTGGTGAGGCTCTCGTCGCCCCGATTCAACAAGATAAAAGGCAAGTCTTGCAGTGGGACATAATACTGACCTAGTGCAAGAGACGTTACAAACGCTACAAACGCCAAACCGGCGAGGACGATAAAAAGTATCGCCCTGCGCCTAGCCCGATGCTCAAAAACATCCCGAACCGAAGTACTACGTTTGCGGAGCATATAAAGCCTGTGCGGTTCGGAGAAGGGTCTGACCAGTTAGCGGTCCGAATGCCAAAGACTGTCCATCGGGAATCGTGATCACTCGTTTGTTTTTACCCGCAGTCGTTTGGGCAACGCCTGGACGAGACAATAAGCCCTCAATACCTCCTGTGGACTCCAAGCCTCCCGACATCATGATGATTGCTTCAGGATTGATCTTGGCCAGTGCTTCTGCATTGGCAGGTTCTGCATAAGAAAGCTTGTGCTCAGCGGCAAGATCAACAGCACTTAAGCCTTCGATGAGATCCTTAGCGCCCGTACCCTCACCCATGATGAAAAAGACTCCACCGTTGCCACGCGCATAAAGGAATGCCATCTTCATTGGGTCCTTTGGAGCAATGTTCTTAATCGCTTCCCGTGCAGAGTTAATCTCTTGGATGCTGCGTTCCGCTAGTTTCTCGGCTTCGTCGTTAAGTCCAACCACTCCGCCAAGATTTTTAATGTCCTCAGACACTGAGTCAATAGTGCGTGTTGGTTCCATGACCACGGTAGTAACGCCAGCAGCACGTATCTGATCAATGGCGTCCCGCGGCCCAATAGAGTGATCCACGATAACCAACGAAGGCTGAAGATTCAGTACAGCCTCCACGTTAATGGTATGTCCGCCCTCCGTGACCACAGGAAGATCCTTCAACGCATTCTCCGTTGAAGACACCGTACGACCCACGATGTTCTTTGTCAGCCCCAGGCCCTCAAGTGTTTTTGTATATGTGCCATAGATGTCTAAAGCTAGAATTCGTGAAACATCTGTGACCTCTACCTCATGTCCGTCAGCATCAGTCAACTTCACAGGCAGCTTTGGGGAAACTGAGTCTGCAACCGGTTGAACGTCGTCAAAGTTCTTTACTTCCGATACCCCTTTAAAGCTTCGAGGATCCTTCACATCTGTAGGAAGGGATTCACGCAACTCCTTAGTGGAATCATATGACCCTTGAACGCCACAGCTTATCAACGACAACGCACACGCCACCGATGCAGCTACGCGCACAAACTTATTCATTAAAAATCCTATTCTCGGCGCTGTCGAGCATGTCTAGTTCCATAGCCTATTTAACTATGGTTGACCCGACAGCGTTGATCACATACAAACCAGCAATAAGTAACGGAAAACCTACAACTACGACGGATTATTAAGAACCAAACGCCCCATACTACCTCCGGCGATCACAAACCCAGCAACGACGAGCAGCAGATACATGTTGGGATCGATGCCTTCTTTATCGTCAGCAGCTGGACGGATCTTAAAGTTCTTTGCGCCATTCTTGTAACCAGACTCATTCGAGCTCTGGTCATCGACAACCGATGTGCCACCATTATCTTTATCCTCTTGATCGATTCCAGCGGAGGCCGCAGCACCAGATGCTTTGTTGCCTTTTGTCCCGCTTGCTTTAGCAGCACCAGAAGCACAATCTGCGGAACCGCCCAAAGCAGCATCAAAATCTAAAGAATCTAGTTCTGTTCCCGCTTCATAGAAACCAGCGAAAGCTCCAGAACCTTCCTTAGTTAAGGTCGTAGTGGCCTTGCCCGAAACTTTAGAGTCTGAAAGATCCAACGAACCAAAGTTCAGGTTAGCCAGCGGTATATGCCCATAATCGCTCTTATTACCCTGCATATCAGATGAGCGAACGTCGGCATAGAGCACGCCACTGCGCCCATTAAATCCGATTTCAACGTTGGAGATACTTAAATCCAACACACCATTGTGACCGCTAAAGTTCACTCCACCCACAAATTTAATTTTCCCTGAACGCTTCGAAACATCCACAGCTCCAGAATTCCCTGAAAATACGAATTGGCCACCACTGTGGGTCGCTTGATCCAAGCTCCACTTCCCTTTTGCTATCGAACCGGTGATATACGACTGGAAGGACTTTTTTACACCCCAGCGAGCCGAAGCGCTCTGGATTCCTACAGAACCGGCTTCGCATGTTTGAGATTTGGCGCTTTCAGAAGGTTGTTGGGAAGGTTGGGGGTCAGTTTGAGTCTCGTTTTTAGGAAGGAATTGACGATTCCTTCCAGAATCTTGACCGCTTGCTGTGGTGGCATTACCCGCCCGCACGCCCCTACTTGTCGACTCAGTTTTCCCCGCTCCAGTCCCACGCGTTTCAAAGTCTTTCAAAGAATCAAGAAAGTGTCCTGCGTTGTCCATGAAAATCGTGGTGGCATTCATGGTGTCATTGGTCTCCGACAAAATAGCCATGGCTTCTTTATTGAAACCCGTAAAGTTTCCTTTAATCGAAGCCAGTGTGCGCTTTTTACCACCCGTCGATCCACCTGATCCGTTACCACCTTCTATAGACGGGGAGCAGCGACCATCAAGCCGTATATTTCCGTGGGTGTCATCCATCGACTCCCCAGGCTGATAAGCGATAAAGAGCTTGGCCCCTTCACTGGTCAAAGTCGTTGTGCCGCTTAAATCAACAGCGCCGCTGGAGGGATCCGCATAATTTGTGAGGTTAATCGTTGCAATGGTTACGTCATCGCCAGTGATTTGAGCGCCTCGTTCGTGGGTATTGCTCATATCTGACTCATAGGAGACGTAATCAACTTTGATTTCCGCGGAAGAGCCGTTCGTAACAACTTTCCAATCGCTAAGCGTCATATCCAACAGATAAACGCCGTTGCCATGATCGTGGCCTTTGAAATGGATGAGACCACCGAATGGGATGGTGGCGGTGGAGCCGTCGACACGCGCTTTGCTCGGGGTGAAGTTAAAAGCACCGTCATGTCCGGTGTCACTGCCAGAAAAGCCGATTCCTTCTGTAGCCCATTGCCCACCAGTTTGTCCGGCTGCGCCTTTAAGCATGTAGTACCTAAAGGTTTGTTTAATGCCCCAATCAAACGAGCATTGTTCTTCGGCAGCTTGAGCGTGCGGGGCAAAGATAACCGACAGCGGTGCAGCAGCAAGAGCCGCGACGCTCATCAGCCCTAAGACCAATCGACGGGGGTTCAACATGAGTGGATAGCTCCTAGAAGAGGGAGGGAATCGTCAATTCTTTCCTAAAACAGCCCTCTAAAGGAACCCTTTAAGAGAGCTGAGCAGAGATGAGGCGACGAAAAAGGAAGTGTTACCTAACAGAAAACATGTATAGGCTACACTTACCTAATCTTCTAGTCCATCCCTTGGTATCGCGAAGGATTTTGCATGAATACCTCCACTACCTCAGCCTTTAAGAACCTCTATCCAGACGTCGATCCCACCCAAGGTTTACCCCTCAACTGGTCCGAACGTTTGTCTATTACTTTTTCTTGCGCAACGCTCGCCTTTGGCGCAGTGTTTGGCGACCTCATCATCGTCGGCGCAGGCCTTGCCTTCATACTTTTCTCCACCATCGCCCCAGCACAAAAAACGGCCCGACGGATCAGAACGGAAGCAAAAAACCGCTTCCCCACACAGCCCTGGGCGGAAAACGCCCAGGGCTGTGGACGCCAACAACTTATTTTTATTCTGTTGTTTTGGGTGGCGATCACAGCAGCATGCATCGGCTTATTTTTAATCGCACCACAGATTAGCCGACTCCTTGCCGCTGCCATCGCCGCAACAGTAGCGGGAATCCTCACATGGTTTATGCCCGGAATGAGCTCGCTATGGAAAAAGCGGACGGGAGGACGTCGAAAAGCCCGGAAATCTAGACGCAACAACTCGTAGTATCGAGGGATGGACTAGACAGAGCTGTCCATGTAGCATGTACGCGATCCTCACGGCACACAGTCAAGGAGCCACGACATGCTCACAACCACAGGAGAACTCACGCTTGTCCCCATCGGGAACTTTCACACGGAAGCTGGAGTCACAATCCCTAATGCCGTCATCGCCTATCAAGCATGGGGCACGTTTCGTGGCGACAATCTTGTGCTCGTCGAACATGCTCTCACTGGCGATTCCAACGCGATAAGCTGGTGGAACGGGCTTATCGGAGACGGTCTAGCGCTGGATACGCGCCGTTACTGCGTCCTCTGCACTAATGCACTCGGCGGATGTATGGGATCTACCGGCCCCAGCACTGTGCACCACGACGGCCAGCCTTGGGGATCCCGCTTCCCCGCGCTTTCCATCCGCGACCTCGTACACTGCGAAAAACAATTCCTCGACACACTCAACATTAATAAAATTCATGCAATCATCGGCGGCTCGATGGGCGGTGCCCGCACGCTGGAATGGTCGATTCTTTACCCAGACATGCTGCGAGCTGCTTTAGTGATCGCAGTCTCCGCGAGAGCGAGCGCTTGGCAAATCGGTATTCAATCTGCTCAAATCAGCGCAATCGAACGCGACCCACATTGGAACAACGGCGACTACTACGCCGCCGATTACCCGCTCGATGGGCTTGCTGCCGCACGCAGAATCGCTCATCTTACCTATCGAGGAGAGCTTGAGATTGATGAAAGATTCGGCACTTCTGCCCAACGTGGTGAAGATCCTTTAGGGCCTTACAGGAATGCTTCACAACGCTTTGCCGTAGAAAGCTATCTACAGCATCAAGGACGTAAACTCGCAGAGCGTTTCGACGCCGGCAGCTACGTAACACTCACCGAAGCCCTTAATCGTCACGATCTCGGACGAGGACGAGGTGGTTTGAACAAAGCACTCGCATCCATCGAAGTTCCAACGATGGTCGCTGGCGTAGATACCGACATCCTTTACCCTTATCACCAGCAGGAACACATCTCGCGCAACGTGAAGAACCTATTAGGTATGGCAAAAATTAGCTCGCCTATAGGTCATGATGCTTTCCTGACAGAAACCCGACAGATGAATCGCATCATAAGGAATGTGTGGGAAAGAATCGACGATTCTTTCCCACACATCAGTGTCTAAGTTTTAGTCACAATTCCGAATCCCAACACCTTATCTTTTTGATCCACTGATGCCTGCCCCAAAGAGAGCGGACCACTACACAAAATCAAAAGAAAATACAATCATTTGATAACCAACACGCAAAAATGTGAATAACTAAAGCCATATCATTGCTGTTTTCCTACTCAGAGTGTTCACCTGTGAATAACTTTTCTGACAAAGCTAGCTACTTCTTATTTCGGATCTAGGCTGATCCTGAAATGTTGGCTGACTTCGCCTCCAGGTGAGCGTCGGAAAGCTTTAAGCAGGGAGTTTTCATGATTGGATTCAGACATACCGACACGAGCAACTCGGTATCTGCTTTTCAGATGAGTATTAATCGCCAGCTCATTACGTTTTGGCTGCATCAGGTCCCTGAGACTGAAGAGGATTTTCATACTCAGATAGACGCTCTGAGCATTTCCATGAATATTTCCCGGAATGATGCAAAAAACGGACTACGCGTAGGCGTTATGCTGAGAAATTTTCCAAAATTGCTGTCTTGTTTACAGGCTCATTGGCACCTTGATATGCCGCGGCTTGTAGTCCTGGAGAAGCATCTCATGGCCATAAATAAAGACTTATTCCCTAAGGTAGACAGCTATTTATACGATTATTTCACCCCGCAAGTACCGGGCCAAGTAATACCTCAAAAAGCAACGTTATCCAAGCATATTCGAAACTACGTTGAAGGCATCGACCCTCCAGCTGCACAAAAAACGCAGGATCAACAACAGCGAGCAGCGTCTTTCAAACGAGGACTCGACGGATACACTCGTCTTAGCGTAACAATGACTGATACCGAAGCTTGCATACTGCAGCAAGCTCTCAAAAAACAACCGGGTGAGGAACTCATCGATTCCTTTATGGCTTTGATCGATAGCCAAATAACGACAAAAGTTATTCTCAATGTTTTTAAAGGCACTGATGGTCTCATGCGTATGACTGACGGTGGGATCACTGATTTCACCACCGTCGATGCCACACGCGTAATCGATCCGGATGCCTATACCGCTGCTTACCAGCCCACGGATGAAATCCGAATAGCTGTGCAGCTACTCGACGGTTCCTGTCGTTACCCTAACTGTACTGTCAGCGCGCAGCATTGCGACATCGACCACGTCATAAACCACGATGAAAACGGGCCGACCACTCCAGATAATCTGGCATGTCTCTGTCGTTTTCACCATAATTTTAAAACTGAGCAGCGGGTACACTACTCAATCGATAAAAATCGGATAGCTACGTGGTTTTTCCCCAACGGCGTCATCAAAAAATCGCAGCCGGGAGGAGTTAAGCGACCGCCGCGTTTTGGCCAGTCTTGGAAAAAACATGAGGACCAGCGCGTGAGAGCGCGTCGGCAAGCAAATCAAGGCTAGCTGTCGCTACGAACCCAACGAATCAATCGAGTAAGAAAAGAACACCATCGCGCCACCGACCGCCGATGCATACATCACATCAAACGTCTTCGAGCGTATAGAAAGAACTCCTAACACTTTCGAATCACAAGTCGACCGCAGAACCGCCAACCATAACAGAGCTATTCCAAGGACAAAGGTAGCGCGACGCCAGTGTTCAGTAAGTGAGTAAACGCCTGAAACTGCGACAGCGATCACGAAGAGTGATAGCCCGACGTACTGGATTCCGGAAGGAATCTTCGATTCCTTCCGACCAATGTCGTGTGGATTATCAAGAGGAGAAATTTTAACCAAGTTCCGCGCGCTCCACCACATTACGAATCAAAAATGCACGTGTAAGAGGACCAACACCGCCGGGATTCGGAGAAATAGCCCCTGCGATATTCCAAACGTCTGGATGCACATCGCCCAAGAGCTTTCCATCTTTGCGGGAAACCCCTACATCCAGAATAGCTGCGCCAGGTTTAATCATGTCTGCGGTTAACATGTGAGGTTGTCCTGCAGCTGCCACAATAATGTCTGCTTGAAGTGTTTCTGCCGCAAGATCCCTAGTACCAGTATGACACAGCACTACCGTCGCATTTTCACTTCTACGCGTCAGCATCAAACCGATTGGCCTACCAACGGTCACTCCACGACCGATTACAACAACTTTTTTACCTGCAATTTCGATACCAAAACGCTTTAATAAATGGATTGCTCCATTCGGTGTGCAAGGTAATGGAGCATTCTCATTGAGCACGAGTTTGCCGAGGTTGACTGGATGCAGTCCATCGGCATCTTTGTCAGGATCAATGCGCTCTAACACAGCATTCTCGTCCAGATGCTTCGGTAACGGAAGCTGGACAATATAGCCAGTACATGCAGGATCGTTATTCAGCTCATCGATAACACCAAGCAGCTCATCTTGTGAAATATCAGCAGGGAGATCCTTGCGGATAGAACGTATACCGATCTGTTCACAATCACTGTGCTTCATTTTTACGTAAGAGTGACTTGCAGGATCATCACCGACCAAAACTGTTGCCAGACCGGGAACAATTCCCTTTTCTTTCAATGCTTGAACGCGGACTTCTAAATCAGCAAAGATCTCGTCCCGGTACAGTTTTCCGTCTAATTTAATAGCAGTCACAGTACAAATTATTGCACTTTCTGGAACGAATCGTCGATTCTTTCCAGAACAGATCTAAGATTATTCCCATGTCTGCATTCGCTCATATCATTTTCGACCAGCCTGCAATACCGCCAAACACGGGGAATGCAATAAGAATGTGCGCAGGTACTGGAGCTCATTTACACCTTGCAGGCCCTCTAGGTTTCAACCTTGAAGAGAAAAATCTACGTCGAGCTGGACTCGATTATCACGATCTCGCTGAGGTCAGTGTCCACGAAAGCCTGGAAAGCTGTTTCGATTCTCTCCCACATACTCGTGTCTTTGCTTTCACCACTCATGGGGAAGTTCACCACTCGGATGTCGTATGGCAGCCTGGTGACGCACTCCTTTTTGGCACCGAGCCAACTGGTTTAGCAGAAGCAACTTTGGCGCATCCTCGCGTTACCCAGCTAGTTCGCATCCCGATGCTGCCGGGACGGCGCTCCATGAATCTCTCAAATGCCGCTGCCGTAGCGGCCTATGAAGTGTGGCGCCAATTGGGCTATCCCGGCGGAGTTTAATCGATCAAAGCGCTAGTTTTTCGACGCCGACGTCCCCGTCACGTTAATCGCCCACAGGCTAGCGTCGGCAAGCGGAACATCTTTTCCGTCCACTGAGATAAGGCTCATTCCTGGGTATGCGGGTTGTTTGATTGTTACGGATACACCTGGCAATACGCCATGCTCCGCGAGATACCGCAACAAGTCTGGATCGCGATCATGAATTCGTTCCACAATCACGGTTTCACCAATTTCAAACTCGCCGAGCTCTCGTGTTGGGACAGAATCGACGATTCCTTCCTGAGAAGGAATCGGATCGCCGTGCGGATCTCGTGTTGGGTGGCCCAGGTGGGCGTCGATACGCTCAAGCAATCTGTCAGAAAGTGCGTGCTCTAAGATTTCGGCCTCTTCATGGACTTCGTCCCACGTGTAACCGAGCGTGTCAAACAGGAACATCTCAATAAGCCGGTGCCGGCGAACAACTTGAGTGGCAAGGATGTTACCGGCGTCTGTGAGTAAAATGCCCCCATAGCGCTCATGATCAAGGAAGCCCCGTGCGACGAGTTTTTTTACTGCTTCAGAAGCCGTCGACGTTTTCTCAGACATTCTAGAGGCGAGTTCACCCAGTGGAACGGGCTTTCCGGTGGCTTCGTGTAGATCCCACACGTTTTTCAAGTAGTCCTGGGACTTTTGAGGGAGCTCAGAGACATGCATACTCCGTAGAATACACCGGCCACCACCGCGATCGTTCCACCGGCCGATAGGTTGAAGGCTACAGCGATCCCTAGACCAACGAGCCCTATGCTTACGCCCACCATAGGTGCGAGCCATAACAATTTGGTGGGGCTGGCGACAAGGAAGTGTAATCCTGCGGTGGGTGCTGCGATAAGCGCGATAGACAAAATCGTTCCGATGGCTGGAATAACGCACACCACTGTTGCCACAATCATGCCGAGTATCAGGGACTCAGCCAGCTTCACGTTTCCGCCTGCGGCACGGAATCCCATCTCATCAAAGCTGTAATAGACGAGGTGTTTCTGGAAAGAATTGACGATTCCTACCGAAACCACCAGCACCACCCCCGCTATAACAACATCCAAAACCCTCACCGTAAGAACTGAACCGGCTAAAAACCCTTCGATTCTGATAGGCAACGGTGCGAACCATTTGTTAAGGAAGTAGCCGAGCGCAAAGCTTACTGTGAGTATGATCCCCGCAGAGGCTTGTGATGACTGTCCACGGATGTGAGTGAGCCATCGCATCGCTACGGCCATGAGGACACACATAATGAGAGCCCCAAGGTAAAGACCATCACGCCCCAGGATCACGACGCCCACGATCGCCCCGGGGAATGTGGCGTGAGTGACGGATTCAGTGAAGAATACGCGTTGCTTCAGCACTGTGAAGACGCCGACTAGCCCACAAAGAGCACCTACGATGATGAGTTCTAGGATGGGGAGGGTGAGGACGTCGATTAGCATGGTGCATCACTCTTTTCCACTCGATGTCCAAGCCTTGATAGACCTAGCGCGAGGAAGTACATAGCGACTACAGAGAGGGCGACGGCCGCTTGTGGGGAGATCCGTGCGGAAACCCCCGTTATCCATAGACCGAAGTAGCCTCCAATCAGGCCTACCGCCATAGCAATAGGGACCATGTGACGGATGCGCGTACTCACGAGGCGAGCTGCGGCACCGGGGATCACTAAGTAGCCGATAACAAGAAGCGTTCCGATGGCTGTCGACGCAGAGACGACGACGGCTGCGATTGCGACGTTGATGGCGGCGTCGTAAAGCACTACGTTCACGCCGGAGGCTTTCGCGCCTAGGCGATCAAAAGCGACAAAAATCTGATTTCTCCAGGTAACCGCCATAATGAGGACGGCAACCGCACAGACGATAAGTGCCTCCCCTAAACGTTTGTCTGTCGACTCGAGCAATCGTCCAAACATCAACGCCTCAAGCTGTCCCGATAAGTCGCCCTTTTTCAGAGATAAGACGACACCTGCGGAAAAAAACGAAGTAAGGACGATGGCGGTCCCGGCTTCCGAACGACGCGACGCGAAAGTGAGGACTACTGCCACTACTACTGCGACTACGGAAGCATACGGAATGATCGATTCTTTCCCACCAAACACCGCCCCAGCCACTATTCCGGGGAAGACTGCATGCACCACGGCCTCCGCATTGAACTCTAATTTGCGGAGATTAACAATCACTCCTACCATCCCCGACACAATGCCAAGAACAGTGAGAAGAATAATTGGGCGCAGGAGATAGGGCGGGATATCGAGGAATTGTGCTAGCTCGTTAACCACGAGTTCCTCCATAGGCGCGGGCGATGAGGTCGGGAGTCATCACGTCGTCGATGGCGCCAAAAGCAATCTGCCGACCAGCCAGAAGCAGCGCTTTATCGCAGGTTTCCTCAGCAAGTAGCAGGTCGTGGGTGGACACAACGACTGCCACTCCCTCGCACTTAGCAGCATCGATGATGCGCAGCAGCTCTTTGCGATTGGGCTCGTCAAGCCCGTTGAAGGGTTCGTCGAGAAGCACTAATTTAGGAGTCGCCACAAGGGCACGGGCGATGAGCACGCGCTGCCGCTGCCCGCCTGAAAGCTCACCGAAGCGTTTCGACGCCCGATCCAATAGCCCCACCCTCGTCAGTGCAGCGTCAACCCTCGGATCCTTTGCGGGGCTCTTTCGTAAAAACGTGGGTTTCCATCCCGACTCGTTGTACAGCCCCATCGCTACAACGTCCCGTGCGGTCACCGGAAAAGTTAGATCCAAATCCGCAGATTGAGGAACATAGCCAATGGAATTGTTGGTGCCTCGGTCGACGATTGTTTGGAAAGAATCGACGATTCCTACAATCCCCTTAAGCAACGTCGTCTTCCCCGCCCCATTCGGCCCTATTAACGCAAGCGCCTCACCGGGATATAGTTTGCCTGTCACCCCCTGTAGCGCGACATTTTTGTTAGGCCCCTTGCCATAAGCAAAACTCGCGTTATCAAACTGAAGAACTGGTTTGTTCACGTCTAACTTTCGTGTTGTGGTGTTATCAGTGTTCATGGGTCATTCATGGGTCTCTCTAGAAAAACAGGCGAGGACCTTCATACGAAGGCCCTCGTAGCTCTTTGTCTAATGGTTTAAGGGATCAGCTCAGCGAGGCGGGCTTCTCCGCAAGTTTGCCGCCCCATCCTTCTACAAGAGTCTCCACGTTGTGGACAATTGATTGAATGTACGTAACGTCAGGACCTAAGGAATCCCCGTAGAGTTCTCCACCGATTTTCACCCCAGCAGCCTTTGCTACAGCTTCAATGGAACGCGAGCTGTTGGAGTTCTCCGCGAACAGCACCTTGGCACCAGACTCACGAACCTGGGCTGCGGCCGAATTGATGTGATCGGCGGTAGCGTCTTGCTGAGCGTTGAAGTCGGAGAGCGCGGCTCCGATGAACTTCACGTTATAGTCCCGCGAAAAGTAGCCAAAAGCGTCATGCGAGGTAAAAAGAATACGTTCTGTCTCTGGGACGGATGCCAGGGAATCAGAGATCCACTTATCTAGGTCAACAAGCTTTGCGACGTACCCATCCACCCGTTTCTTGTACTCAGCCGCATGATCGGGGTCGGCCTTTTCCAATGCTTTTCCAATGTTTTCCACTTGGGTCTTCGCATTACGGGGGCTTGTCCAAATATGCGGATCGTGGGTGAATTCAGGCTGGCTTTCGCCTTCTTCTGGAGGGAATGGCCACTTCGCTATAGACACGCCTTCAGAGGTATCGACGGTAGTCCCGGCAAATCCCGAGGACGTAACGGCATTATCTAAGAAGTGTTCAAGGTCAATACCGTTTTTCAGGAGCAGATCGGCTTTAGATAACGCGTCCATTTGTTCACGAGTCATCTCGTGCTCGTGCGCTGAAGCGTTGGGGGCGAGCAGGCACGTGAGATTAATGTCGGCGTCGATGTTTTTCACGTAATCGCAGATTTGGGTGGTAGTCGCCACAACTCCGAGTTTGTTATGGTCCTTGTCTTTATTGTTGCCGGCGCTTGAGCATCCGACGAGAGCAAGGGAAACGACCATTCCTGCGGCCAAACCGCGGGCAAGTTTAGACATGAAATGCTCCTGTTTGAAAAATATTCCAAAACAGAAGCTAACACCACACTTCACCTATATCAAGATAGTTCATTCAATACATTGAACTCCCTACCCCTTAAATAGTTCACCAGCTCCCGCGCCTGCGCCTCATCCAGATCTCGCCCCTGCATTAGTACTGGTCCCGTCACAAGATCTAAGCGCACAGTCCGCAGCCCCAACAGCCTTTGAATCGGCCCCTGGACCACACTAAGTTCCTGAATATGTGCCGTTTCCACCACGGCAGCGCGACGACGAAGCCACCCAAACCGCGTCGACACATAGCCGTCGAAAAGCTTCACTGTCTGGTTACTCACATCCAACGGCGAAATCCACCGCGCCCGGCGCGGGCTTATAAAAGTGGGATGGCCCTCCCGCCGTGGATCGAGAGAAATTCCAGTGAGCTCATTCACTAGGCCCATTGCCTGAGCAAGAGTGCCCACTGGCAGCAATGTTGTCGTCCCCGCCTTTTTATCCTTAACCCCGTAGCCCACGACCGAGACCCGTACTCGCCACCAACCGAGAAAACGCCACAATGCGGGTTGCGAAATTTCCACAGCGTGGATCCTCGACAAAGGAATTGATTGCTTTCGACGATCCGCCAGACCATAAGACACATGAATGCTCGGCTCCTCCGCGTCGCCGACGAAGCTGGACCGAAACTTCCACCCTTTATCAATCACCCCCCAGGCGGAAGGGACGATTCCCACCACGAAGGGCAGTGCCGCGGCAGCTCCACCAGGAACCAAAAACAGTAGTCCCACGCAACACAACCACGTACCGTGCGTCAATGCGGTGCCCAGCAAAATCTTCGAAACCTGGATATGTTCCCCCACGTGTTCAACAGGTTCCCCCAGCAGCTCCCGTCGAACGGCCTCCCCCTCCTCACGAGTCAAGTAGCCAATGGTCAACACAGAATCCCGGCCACCCGCGGTCTCTACGCGCACCTCCACCACACGAAATATTCGCGCGATAACCGATTCCACAATATCTACAGCCTGAATACGATCACGCCTGGCAGAACGCAACTTCGCATTAAAAACTCCGCGCGCAACAGTGACATCCTGTTCCGTAATGTCAAAGCCTTCCGACTTCCACCACAGCCCCGAAACCGCCCACACCACGAGCACACTTAGCAGCACCGCCCCCACTGCATAAAACACATAATCTTGATGCTCAACAACAAAACGAATCTCATCCCGGTCAATATTGACCACCAACAAAGACACAAGCGCTACGATCCCGCTCCAAAAACGAAGCAGCGGAGTCAGTCGATGCACCCTGCGCATGCCAGCCACCCGCTCACCTCGGGGGGACATACGTTCGCCCTGAGCTTTCGAGGTCATAGCCCGCTCATCCTCTCCCGGGCTTTCTCCGACAACCTCCGCCTAAGCTCATGAGCTTGATCGACCTCCAGGCCAGGGATCGCCGAATCACTCGTGGAAGAAGCCGTATGCAGCTCGACGCGAGCAAGACCAAAGCGTGAAGCGATAGGCCCCTCGGTGACGTCGACAAATTGGATCCTGCCATAGGGCACCACGGTGAGCGTCCGCCACATTTTCCCCTTAGCGATCAGCAATTCATCATCACGCTCTTCCCAACCGAGGTTTCGCACTTGCAAAGGAATAAGCCACGCCACCCACAACGCAGCCATGAGCGTAACGACGCCACCCGCCCACAGCCAAGAACTCCATATACATGCAGAGACAGCAAAACCAACAAAAGCGACCGCAAAGCAAGGCATCAACGCAATAAGGCGAGCCGCGACGAGTTTGGAGGAAACCGGGTTCACAACGACCATTTTTACAAAGGTGGGAAAGAATCGTCGATTCTTTCCCACACATCTTCCTTATCGCCACCCCACCCGCCACTGAATGAATTTATTCAAAAATAAAGTCGATAAATTTAATGCTCGGATTACATAACCTACAAAATATCCGCTTTACAGGTGTTTTTGCACGATCACTCCTTCCAAAAGAACCCTGCATTAGAACGTGCACGCTATAAAAATACGATCAATTACTAGACAAAGCTGTACATTTTGATCGACCTCAACTACTGTCCCAGTGATAACCGCATAACCCTTGAGGATTTCCATCTTCGCCTGAGCGAAAATAGGCACTGAACAGTGATGATCACACTGCCCTTCAGAGCCCATATGTATGGTTCAGCCGTTACGGCCATCCACACAAGGGTCCATGAGGTTACCGAGCTGTCTATAGATAAGTGGCCTTCGGCTGGCGTCGAAAAGCTTTCTTGCTCACCCTTTTATTTTCATAACACCCAAACAAAATCTCACTAAAGGACTCCACCATGAAACTGCGCCGCAGCCTCGCTGTTATCGCCGCATCCACACTTGCCGCAACGGGTTTAGTAGCGTGCTCCTCCGATGCCAAGGACGGAACCACCATTAAAATCGGCACAACGGACTCCACAAAGAAAGCATGGAGCGCCTTCGAAGACAAAGCCAAGGAAGCCGGAATCAAACTCGATATCGTCGATTTTTCTGATTATTCCACCCCCAACGACGCTCTGAACCAGAATCAAATCGACGTTAACCTCTTCCAGCACCTCAAATTCCTCGCAGAGTACAACGTCGGAAAAGGAGCCGACCTCACTCCTGTTGGGGCTACCGAAATCGTCCCTCTAGCTCTGTTCTGGAAAGGGCACGACTCTTTAGACGGCATCGACGGCGAATCCATCGCCATCCCCAACGATTCCTCGAACCAGGGCCGCGCGATCAACGTACTTGTCCAAGCCGGATTGCTCAAGCTCAAGCACGATGGCCTAATCACGCCAGCACCAGCAGACATCGATGAAGGGGCCTCCAAAGTCAAGGTCACCCCCATCGACGCAGCCCAGACGACTGCAGCCTACGGCGAGGGCAAACCTGCCGTCATCAACAACTCATTCTTGGATCGAGCTGGCATTGATCCAAAGCTCGCTGTTTTCCAAGACGACCCCGAGTCCCAAGAAGCCGAGCCTTATATTAACGCCTTTGTTACCAAAGCCGATAAGAAGGATGACCCGAACATCACCAAGCTGGTCGAGCTATGGCACTCTGCCGAAGTTCAAGAGGGAGTCAAGGAAGACTCCAAGGGTACTTCCATTGAGGTCAAGCGCTCCCCTGAGGAACTACAAAAGATCCTCAAGCGACTTGAAGAGGCTCAAGGTAAATAACAGTTCCTGCTTTTCGACGCCCACCCCAGCCGCATCGCTGGGACGGGGCGTTTATGCCTTGTAGTCCTACAGACCCCTGCCCCACCCCAGCACAGAGTAGACCAAGCTGTACAAAATAAGTTCGCTCGACTACTCTGCCAGCGATAACAAAAATTCAACTGCTTTTCATAAACAACTACAACACCCTGCCGAAGAATTGCCAGAAGGAAGAAAACACGCGTCCATGAATATTCGTCACAGCATCGCGGCCATCGCGGCGGCGGCCATCGCCGCTACCGGACTTGTCGCTTGTTCTTCGGAAAGAATCGACGATTCTGTCCGAATCGGCACCACTGACTCCACGAAAAAAGCATGGACAGTCTGGAAAGACAAAGCGGCAGAAGCGGGAATCGCACTCGATGTCGTCGAATTTTCTGACTTTTCCACTCCTAATCAAGCTCTCAGCCAGAACCAGCTGGACGTGAATTTGTTTCAGCATTTGAAGTTCCTTGCTGAATATAACGTCAAGTCCGGCTCTGATTTGGTGCCTGTCGGTTCGACCGAGATTATCCCTCTGGCGCTATTTTGGAAGGGCCACGATTCGCTCGAAGGAATTGAGGGAAACTCCGTGGCGATTCCTAATGACCCAACAAACCAAGCTCGTGCTTTGAATGTTTTAGTGGCAGCAGGCCTGCTCAAGCTTAAAGAGGGCAGCCCCGATCTACCGGCACCGGCAGATATTGATAAAGAGCAATCCAAGGTCTCCGTCACTCCGGTTGAGGCGGCTTCAGCGCCGGCGGCCTATGGCGAAGGAAAACCTGCAGTCATCAATAACACTTTCCTCGATCGTGCAGGAATCGATGCCAAAACCACGATTTGCCAAGACGATCCTTCTTCTGCAGAGGCAGAGCCTTATATCAATGTGTTAGTGGCCAAGAAGGAGAATAAAGACGACCCGAGGTGGCAGAAGCTTATCGAGCTATGGCACACCCCCGAAGTGCAGGCCGCACTTGCAGAAGATTCAAAGGGAACCTCTGTGGAAGTCAAGCGCTCGCCTGAGGAGCTACAACAGATTCTCGATCGACTTCAAAAGCAATCCTAAAAGTTTGGCCCACGTTTTACGTGTTTAACAGCAGAAGGCATTCCCTATGAACGGAACCCGTATCGAGTTTGAAGACATCACCAAAGTCTTCAGCTCAGGTAAGAAAAATATCACCGCTCTCGATGGCATCACCTTGACCGTCGAACCGGGCGAAATCCTTGGCGTCATTGGTTACTCTGGCGCCGGAAAATCAACACTTGTCCGCATGATTAACGGCCTCGACTTCCCTACCTCGGGGCATCTGCGCCTGGATGGTACGGACATCGTGGGCATGCCTGAGAAGAAACTCCGCAGCATTCGTGCTGGCATTGGAATGATTTTTCAGCAATTCAACCTGTTCACTTCTCGCACGGCTGCCGGAAATATTGAGTATCCGTTGAAGCTGGCGGGCGTCGAGAAGCAGGAGCGTAAGCGGCGTGTCGACGAGCTCCTCGCATTCGTGGGGCTCTCCGATCGCGGCGGCAACTACCCCGAGGAACTGTCGGGCGGACAAAAGCAGCGCGTCGGCATTGCCCGTGCGCTCGCCAACAACCCGGCGCTTTTGCTTGCCGACGAAGCCACCTCAGCGCTGGACCCAGAAACCACGCATGAAGTGCTCGACCTTTTGCGTAAGGTCAATCGCGAATTGGGGATTACCATCGTCGTGATCACTCATGAGATGGAGGTTATCCGCTCTATCGCCGACAAGGTTGCGGTCATGGAAAACGGAAAAGTGGTCGAATACGGCAGCGTCTACGAGGTCTTTTCACATCCACAGACGCACGTGGCCCAGCGCTTCGTTGCTACGTCGTTACGCAATACTCCCGACGCCATTGAATCGGAAGATCTTCTGGCGCACGAGGGCCGTCTCTTTACCATCACGCTCTCTGAGGACTCGGGATTTTTCACCGCAGCGGCACAAGCCAAAGACGCAGGAGCCGGAATCGGGATCGTGCACGGTGGCATCACTACGCTGCAGAAACATTCCTTTGGCAAAGTCACTGTCCGTCTCACAGGCCCCGACAGCGTCATTGATGACTTCTTCGCTTACCTTGCCACCACCACCGACATCCAGGAGATCCAGCGATGACCACTCAGATCCTCGCCGCCAACTGGTCCCGCCTCGGCGACACCTTCACCTCTGCCATCGTGGATACCCTCATCATGGTGTCAGTTACTCTCGTCGTCGGTGGCCTGCTGGGCCTTGCCCTCGGCGTCTTGTTGTACACCACCCGCACCGGCGGAATTCTCCACAACAAATTCATCTACACCGTTATTAATATCTTGGTGAATTTTGTTCGCCCAATCCCGTTTATCATCATGATTACGGCATTCGGCCCACTCACGCTGGCGGTAGTGGGTACGACCATTGGTCGCGAAGCCGCCATGTTCATTATGTCCATCGCCGCCACCTTTGCCGTTGCGCGCATCGTGGAACAAAACCTTGTCACAATTGATCCCGGCGTTATCGAGGCAGCCCGTTCCATGGGAGCAAGTCCCTGGAAAATCATCACGTCGGTGATCGTTCCCGAGGCCCTAGGGCCATTGGTCCTCGGTTACACCTTCATCTTTATTGCCATCGTGGATATGTCTGCCATGGCCGGCTATATCGGCGGCGGCGGTCTCGGAGACTTTGCCATCGTCTACGGCTACCGTGCTTACGATTGGGAGGTCACCTACGTAGCAACCTTCGTGATCATCCTTATCGTTCAGATCGCACAGCTCTTTGGTAACTGGCTGTCAAAGAAAATCATGCGACGATAGAAAGAACCGTCGATTCTTTCCCGTGGGCGCCATACTTTTCTTGTACGGCGCCCACTTTTCTGTCTTCATAGATTTAACAGCTTGCGGTCAAATACAACGATTCATGGCTGCTGTTTCACCACGGAATCAACAAACCAGGCTTTTCCCGTTGTTGGAGGATTTCCACACGACGCCACAACGCCTTCCACCTCCGCCTCATGCATGGACACGATCCAAGACCGATCGCCTGATGCTTCGGTGATAAGGGAAGAATCGTCGATTCTTTCCCACACAAACTGCCCAAGCCGTGGTTTTTCGCCATTGCTCGCCAGGTGCTCTGCCACCGCGACCTCGGCTACTTGTCCCTCAGGTGCCCAGATGCCTCGGCCACGGCACCCGGGGAGGAAGAGCTCCCCACGCCGTGCGGTGCGATAGAGCTCTTGCGACGCAACCTCGTTGAGTCTGCCCCAGGCATATCCCCATGGCATCAGAACCATAGAGGGAGCAAAGCGATGTCCTTTGGTATGGCTGCATTCCCAAATAGGAGCTTCTGGGAAGGCTCTGCATAATGATGCCGCAATGGGCCGACCTTTGACCGCACAACAAACGTCTCGTTTGGCGTGAGTGCAGATAAGAAGAATGGGGTCTACGACCCGCGCCGCCCCGTTTTTTCCCGGCCCCGAAAGGTCCAAAGAACAAACATCTTCGGCTTTTTCTACCGTGAGCGTTTCCGCTATTCCTGCGGATCCAAACACTAAGTACACCGTTTTGAGTGGCTTATCGACGTGCCCAGCCCGGCCCGGCTTCCGGATCAAATAGAGTCCTACGCCCAGCGCTTTAAGTCTCGAAGACACTTCCGCAGTGAACGTACGTCCATCAAGGATGTCGTGGCTCCATGCCCCGGTGTGCTCCAGCAGCACATACGTATCGCCCACTTTGGAAGTTCCGGGTAGCGGCTCGATGTGAACGTCAGAGCACAGGTCAGTCATGACGATTAGCGTACCGTGTAATTAAGTAAGGTGCAGCTAAGCCCGCTCTGTGTGCTCAATACACGAAAACCAGCCATTCATTAAGCTGCATCACACTTGAAGCGTATCTCAATTTCACAACGATTAGCTGGAATATCGCTCCTAGGCTTCATTATGAGTCACCTGGCGCGTTACGGTAGGACACATGAATGAACATCCAGTTGGCAGTTACTCCCGTTGGAAGCTGTCCGCTGCTGCGCTTGCAGCTGCCCTAAGCGTGACAGGACTAGCCGCATGTTCTACACATGAAGCTTCTGCGCCGAACGATGCTGTTGCTTCAGCATCTACGCACTCGGAACTGCCCTCAGCACCGGCATCCTCGTCTAATGCCGGCCTGACTCCTTTAGGCGATGCCAACAAGGAAGCAAAAACGCAGCGCCCGGAGAAGTCCGAATCCATCGTCACAGGTGTCCGAGTTGGGCATCACGAGACCTTTGATCGCGTGGTATTTGATATCGAAGGGACTGGAACCCCCGGCTGGTTTGTGGACTACACGTCTTCTCCGACGCAGCAAGCAAGTGGTAACCCTATCCAGGTTCGCGGCAAGGCAGCGCTCAACGTCAATATTGACGGCACGCTGCTCCCTTTTGAGCTCGGCAAGCAGGATCCACAGATCGGCACTGTGCAGGGCGCCGGAAACATCACCGAGGTTAAATCTGCTGGCACCGTAGAAGGCCGTTCACAATTTGTTATCGGTTTGGACGCCGAACACCCTTATTCGGTACAGATTGTCCCCGATCCCACACGCGTTGTGATCGACATCCGTTCCCAGTCCTAGCGACCTAATCTAAATCGCGAGAATGCGCCCAGCGAGTCAGCGCATGCCTATTCGACTGCTGGGTCTTCCGGAGAATATTCGAAGCATGCGTTTCGACGGTTTTGACCGATATGAAAAGCTGCGCCCCAATTTCTTTATACGTGTACCCACGGGCCAGCAATCGCAGCACTTCCAATTCTCTCCGGGTCAGTGCATCCACCACTGGATCAGAAATCTGCTTGCCTTCTTCTACTTCTCTATCGGTTTCCGGAGAGTCAACGACTCCAGCCCCCATAGGATCAGGACGAGCAAATGCATCGAGGACAAAACCCGCTAGTCGTGGCGAAAACACGGCGTCACCGTCGTGCACCCGCGTGATGGCGTCGACAAGCTCTGTGCCCGAAATCGTTTTTGTCACGTATCCCCTGGCCCCCGCGCGAATCACGGAGATCACGTCTTCAGCAGCATCAGAAACGCTCAAAGCCAAAAACCGCGCAGGCGTTTCGACCCCACGCAACACTGCCACCCCTCCGCCGTCAGGCATGTGAACGTCGAGAAGCACGACATCAGGGTTGGATGCATCAATGCCCGCCACGGCCTCGCTGACAGTCCCAGCTTCCCCCACGATCTCCACATCACCTCCGATCTCAGCGCGAACGCCCGCACGGAACACAGAATGATCGTCAACGAGAAAAACCTTCATGCTTCCTATTGTTTCTTGAAAGGCATGCGAATGGCTACCTCAGTTCCCGACGAATTATGAATCTGCACGTCACCGCCAGCGCGCTTCACACGCCCCAGGATAGAATCGCGAACGCCATGCCGGCTCTCATCCACAGCCTCAAGGTCAAACCCCGGCCCACGATCCCGCACAAAAATAGCCAGCTCCTCAAAACACTCCGCATACACATCCGCAGAGCTCTCCCCCGAATGCTTCGCCGCATTCACCATCGCCTCACGCGCAGCCAACACCGCGGACTTCGTCGATGCGTCCAATGGCCGATCCTCCCCCACGATCACAGGCGAAATTGTTATGGCAAACATGTCTTCTACCTCGCCGCAAGCCCGCTCGATCGCCTTAAAAACCGTGGCATCCTCCCGTGGGGAAAACAACCACTGCCGTAATTCCCTCTCCTGCCCCCTAGCTAATCGACGCACCTCCGGATCCTCCGAACGCTTCTGGATAAGTGCCAAAGTCTGCAGCACCGAATCGTGAATTCTCGCCGCAATCTCCGCCCGCTCATCAGCCGCAGCCTTTTCCGCCCGCTCTACGCTCAGCCTCTGCAACATCCGCACCACAAAAGGCACTACTAACGCCGCCACACCAGCCAAAGTGAGAACCACCGTAATCACAGCAGAGCCAAAAAACTGACGATCCTGCCACTGGACAGCCGCAAACAACACCCCCACAAAAACTAACGACGCCCCCGCCCCAATCATGGTCACCGCATAATCAGAATTAATCCGGTCATAAGCGAGCCATGCCAACAACACGCCAACACCAATGATCGCAAAAGCCGCCACAGCCCCCGAAGAAATACCTGCCGCTTTCCCAAAAAATCCCGAGATTCCAAACGCTCCGGCTAATGCTGCAGCCGCTAGAAACCAGTTTGTTGATTGTGTCCACGCCGATGTTTCAGAAGTCTTTCCGGAAAGAATCGTCGATTCTTTCCGGAAAGACTTCGACGTCGTGAAGATCCACAAAGCTGTATAAGCCATCACCCCTACCCCATTGCATAAAGCTAATACGGCAAGTCCAATCCGAACTTTTACCACGCTAACCCCAAAATACCTGGCTAGCCCTGCAGCGACGCCTCCGATGACGTTGTTATCGCGGTCTCGATAGAAAGGAGGATAGGCCTGTTGCATGCATGTTATCTTCCCATAGCGTCCCTGATTCTCCATCAGGTGAGACCCTGATTTTTGATGATTCAGGGTCTTCCCCGATGTGCGTTTCTGTATAAGCGTTCACAATGGAAAGCATGAACGAGACACTTCATCAGATGTGGGACACTCGCCCAGTACGTTTACCTCGCGATCAAGGCAGCGAGGCGAAGCTCTTAGGTGTCTGCGAGGGCATTGGAGTTCGTTACCAAATCGACCCAACCTTAGTACGCATCTTTTTTGTTATCTTCGGTTTTTTGGGCGGCGGTATTTCCTTATATCTCATCGCTTGGCTGCTCATGCCAAAGTATTCGCTTGTGAAAGCACCTGTAGATTTGTTGCGTCAAGACGCCTCCATCAAAGACAACAAAATCTTGCGTAGCGAACGAAACACCGGATGGGTCTTAATCCTGGTGCTCTTTGTGATAGTTTTTTCATCCGGAAACTCAGATACAGCGCTGTTTGGGGCAGGTCATTTTGGCGCATTCATCGCGTTCTTCCTCGCGTGGTATCTGTTGCACCAACGCACCCCTGAGCCCCCAGCAGGATTGTTGCAACAGCACACAGATACTTCAGGTCCGCACGTAGATCTGAGCTCTTATAGTCCGGTGGATGGATTCGATGCACCGTTTACCGCACAACAGCCACCCGCATGGGATCCACTAGGAACCGCACCTTTTGCCTGGGATCTTCCGGAACCTGGCCCAGCTCCACAGCCTAAGAAACGCCGTAACCCGTGGATCAGAGGACTGATGTGGTTCGCTAGCGGCATTGTCATCGTTGGCATCCTCATCGCTGCGTTGCTTGGTCCTCGGGAAGGAATCGACGATTCTTTCGGAGACATCGACGCACGGCCCGCCACCGCCACACAGCTTGCAGACTCCTATACTCTCCGAGCCGGCGATATTAATCTCGACCTTAGCCGTATTGATTCTTTGGATAAGCCTCGTCAAGTTCAGGTTCAGACAAAGGTCGGAGACGTGCACGTCCGATTGCCGCAAAAGGTACGGGTGGAGGTCAGCTGTGAGACGCGCATCGGTGACAAGCACTGCACCGAGGGTGTCCATAACCCTGACGCTCAGGGAGAAACGTTGAAGCTGCGGGTAACCAGTGGCATTGGCGATGTCACGGTGCAACCGGCAAGTTAAGAATCGAGTTGGGCTCGGACCTCTTCGCAGAGGTTTCCGAGCTCGTACCAATCGGCTTCGTCGATATGCTCAAGGCGATAGTCCTCGGGGCTGAGCGCATAATGTTTGAGGGCTATGGCTAGGGGGAGGATGCGCTCGGAGGTGGCGTCGATGCGCATCATACGATCGTGGGGACCGCCGATACGCGCGAGATTAAAGCGCCCCACTTTCTTGGATTCTAGGATCAACACCGAGAGATCGAGAACCACTTGGAATGCTGAATCGAAGTGAAAACCAGCTCCATCGAGGGAAGCCTCGGTATAGTTTCCGTGAAGTTCGTCAAGGTGGAAATCTTGAAAGATTTCCTCAATCGTGACTACCTCACTTTTGGAATCAAGGTACTGCGTCAGAGTGCGACTATCAGCAGAATCGCCGAAAAATCTTCCCCAGTAGGTATCAATAATCATCGCAGTATCCTTCCTCGTGCGTTTACTGCAACCAGCAGTCTAGACCCAATTATGCGCAGTTGCATTCACGAAACACACTCATGAAACGCCAATGGCTACCGACAACTCGGTAGCCATTTAATCAGCGTTTACTCCCACTCGATGGTTCCTGGGGGCTTGGAAGTGCAGTCGAGAACCACGCGGTTGACGTCTGGTACCTCGTTGGTGATGCGCGTAGAGATCTTCTCCAAGACCTCATAAGGCAAGCGTGTCCAGTCCGCAGTCATCGCGTCTTCGGAGGAAACCGGACGCAGCACAATCGGGTGACCGTACGTGCGGCCATCGCCTTGAACGCCCACGGATCGGACGTCGGCAAGCAACACCACAGGGCACTGCCAGATCTGGTCGTCCAAGCCAGCGGCTGTGAGCTCAGTGCGGGCGATAAGATCGGCGGCGCGCAAGGTCTCTAGACGATCCTCAGTGACCTCGCCGATAATGCGGATGCCCAGACCTGGCCCTGGGAAGGGCTGGCGGTTCACGATCTCCTCGGGCAGTCCTAGCTCTCGTCCAACAGCACGAACTTCGTCTTTGAAGAGCAGACGCAGCGGCTCAACGAGCTTAAACTCCACATCATCAGGGAGTCCGCCAACGTTGTGGTGGCTCTTGATATTCGCGGTGCCTGCACCACCACCAGATTCGACAACATCCGGGTACAAGGTGCCTTGGACGAGGAAATCTACGCTCGCTCCCGGAGCACTTTCCAACACGTCGGCGACAGCGCGCTCAAAAGAACGGATAAATTCCGCCCCGATGGCTTTGCGCTTTGCCTCTGGCTCAGTGACACCAGCCAACTTATTCAGGAAGGCAGCTCGCTCGTCAACTGTCACGAGCTTAGCGCCTGTCGACGCCACAAAGTCCTTCTGTACCTGCTCACGCTCGCCAGCGCGCAGCAGACCGTGATCCACAAAGACACACGTGAGACGGTCGCCAATAGCGCGCTGTACCAACGCTCCCGCCACCGCAGAATCGACGCCACCGGAAAGACCACAAATCGCGCGTCCCTCAGGACCAACCTGATCCCGAACCGCCTGGATAAGCTCTTCAGCGATATTTGCCGCAGTCCAATTCTGTTCCAACCCTGCGATCTCTGTGAGGAATCGAACCAGAACCTCTTGACCATGCGGTGAGTGCAGCACCTCTGGATGATACTGCACGCCTGCCATGCGCTTTTCGAGGCACTCAAACGCCGCCACCGGAGCGCCCTCCGAGTGGGCAGAAACGACGAATCCTTCCGGAGCTTGAGACACAGCATCGCCGTGGCTCATCCAGACTTTATGGGTCTTTTCTAGGCCTTCATGCAGTACGCCGCCCTCAACAACCAGTTCGGTGCGTCCGTATTCGCGGTTCCCTGTGTTGGCTACAGTTCCCCCAAGTGCATGGGTCATCGCCTGGAATCCATAGCAAATACCGAAGACAGGGATTCCTAGTTCCAGCAGTGCTGGGTCAAGAGACGGTGCCCCGGTCTCATACACAGACGAGGGGCCACCCGACAAGACTAGCGCCGCAGGATTTTTGGCTTTAATTTCTTCAACGGTCGCGGTATGCGGAACCACTTCCGAATAGATCTTTGCTTCACGGACGCGCCGGGCAATGAGCTGCGCATACTGAGCGCCGAAGTCGACGACTAGTACCGGATTATGTTTTTGCGGAGTTTGCTGTGTCACGCTGCATACACTACCGCATGGGCTAGGCCCCTAGATACCGGGGCTTAGCGAGGGGCGTCGAGAAGCTTTATCCCAAGTGGACATGCGGATGCGGTTTTCCGTCCTTATTAGCGCGCCGAATTATCTCGTGGACTACAACTGCATTTTGCCCTTTACCGATAGCCAGATAGCGCAACATATCACGCACAGGAGAACCTGGTGACCAAGAAAAGTACACATCCACGTTCCCGCGGTGGTGCATATCCACTGCGAGCG
Organism: Corynebacterium ulcerans; assembly: GCF_900187135.1. Lineage (NCBI taxonomy): Bacteria > Bacillati > Actinomycetota > Actinomycetes > Mycobacteriales > Corynebacteriaceae > Corynebacterium > Corynebacterium ulcerans. The sequence goes on along the minus strand of NZ_LT906443.1, from coordinate 1,980,692 downwards.
CCGCAATCGCATTAGGAATGGCCGCGGATTCGGTGCGAAGGATCGTATGATCGCCACACACGTGCCCGGTGACCACGAGCGCTGAGCTAAATTCGCTTGCGTCTCGTATCCCTACCTCTAAAAAGATGACGGGCTGAGAATCTGGAATGTGATTGCGGGCCCGAACTTCATGTTCTTTACGCTCATACTCAGCCGGGTCTTCGGAGCCTATGGAATGCGCAATGATTGCAAAGGGGCCACAGGTGGAACCGATGATGCGCAGCGCCTTCTCGTCATAAGAAATAATGGGACTCCGCAGTTCAAAGGCCCTACCTACGCGGGAAACCATGGATACCACGATGATCGCCACGATAAACCAAAAAGCCACTTTGAGTCCCTCGGGTCGCTCGACCATGTTGGTGATTGCGGTGTAGCCCAAAACCAACGTCACCAGGCCGTAAGCGAGCGGCTTCCAATACCGACCGTGCTTGCGCCGAACGTCCACAGCGGCTGAAAGCGTGACTGCCAACGCCCCGGAGAGCAAAAGAACCAGCACACCCGTGGCATAGGCCCCAGATTGCTTATCCACGTTTGCCCTAAAAATTATGGCTACGACAAAAGTAATAACAGCTACCACTTTCACCATCGGGCGCGTCTTAGCCACCCACGCTGGGGCCATGCCATAACGCGGTAGATAGCGCGGAATCAGGTTAATCATGCCGGCCATGGCTGAAGCACCAGCGAACCAGAGGATCACCACAGTGACCAGGTCATAAGCTCCACCAAAGAACGGACCAAACTGCTCGTGGGCGAGGTATGCGAGGGCACGTCCGTTGGCGGGGCCGCCGTCGATAAGCGAATCTGCAGGTACGAGCAGGGTGACCACGATCGACGAGGCTATGAGGAACACGCTCATGATAGATGCAGCCACCAGCAATAGCTTCCGCCCGGCGCGCACCTTTCCCGTGCGGCCTTCCGTGCCGCCGTCGATCTGAGGTATCACCGCCACTCCCGTTTCAAAGCCGGAGAGGCCCAATGCGAGTTTGGGGAAAACCAGCAGCGCCACGAGGATGATGCCCAGCGGATGTGGGTGCGCGACGATCACAGAATGCCACCAGTCCCCCACCATAGAGGGGCGCAGGCCGATTCGGATGAGCCCTGTGGTCACGATAATCGCGGTCAGAACCAAATAGACGCTGACTAATACCACAGATACCCTGATGGCCTCAGTGAATCCGCGGTAGAACACCAACGCCAGTGACGCCAACATAGCGATCGTCAGCGGAATCGTCCATGGGCTGGACGTCGTATGCAGTAGGTGCGCCGTTGCATCTGAAGCCGACAGCGTCATGGTGATGGTGAAGTCCGTTGCAGCAAACCCGAGCAGGACAAGGATCAGAAACTTCCCTTTCCAACCATGTACAAAGTGGGATAGCACTGCGATGGACCCCTGCCCGTCTGGCGACTCGCGCGCAATACGCCGATAGACAGGCACTGCGCCCAGCATCGTCACAGCAACAAGTACCAGCGTGGCGATAGGCGCCAACGCTCCTGCAGCAACAACTGCGATGCCGGGCTGGTAACCGAGCGTGGAATAGTAGTCCACACCAGTCAGGCACATGACCTTCCACCAAGGGTGCTTGGTGGCTGGGGACTCCTGTAACCGGCGATCCCTCTTGACCAGATGCGTCATGGAAGACAGTTCTACGCCTAGGAAGGCCCAAGACCAATAGCTCTCACTGTGCAATAAATCACTACGCTACGGTTTCTAGGTTTATTGCTTATCGACGCCATCACAAAAACGCCGGCCCCTATGACAGGGATACCGGCGTTGTGTGGGAAAGAATCGACGATTCTATCGGATCGTCAGCTCAACTTTTTGGAAGCTCTTCAGATCCGTGTAACCGCACTTAGCCAGAGCACGTTTGAGTCCGCCAACAAAGTTTTCTTCGCCGAACACGTTTGCAGACGGCCCGTGCAAAACGACCTCGAGGCTGACGCGCTCCGTAGTTGGAATAATCCCAACGGTTCCCACAATGCCTCGTGGGAAGCGCGGATGTGCTGCAGCCGATGGCCAGAAGAGGCCTTTTCCTGCAGCTTCGGTGGCCCTGGCGAGGGGTTCTCCAAGGATGACTGCGTCTGCGCCACATGCGATGGCTTTGACGGCTTGCCCCGAGTTATTGATGTTTCCATCAGCGATCACGTGGACATAACGTCCTCCGGTCTCGTCAAGGTAGTCGCGACGCGCTGCAGCCACGTCTGCGATAGCGGTGGCCAAGGAGTCGTCGATACCTAAGGCTAGGTCGTTGGTGTTTGATCCACCGCCAGCGATAATGCCGACTGCACCAGCGCGCATGAGGTGAAGTGCAGTGGTGTAATCGCTGACGCCGCCAGCGATTACTGGCACATCAATCGATCCGATGAATTCTTTGAGGTTGAGTGGCTCGCCACTTGTCTCTACGTATTCAGCAGAAATGATGGTGCCTTGGATGATGAGCAGATCAGCTCCAGCCTTGATGAGCAAAGGCGCAAGCTCGCGACACCGTTGTGGCGATACGCGTACTGCCACAACGGCTCCCGAATCGCGCACCTGGGCAATACGCTCGGTGAGCAGATCTTTATCCAGTTCTGCGGCATGCAGTTCCTGCAGTTTCTTGGTGGCTCGACCAAGCGATGCTAGATCAAGCTCATCTTCGCCATGTGCCTCCACGATCTCGGTGATTGCCGCATCCAAGTCCGCATGACGGCCCCACAGACCTTCCGCGTTGATTACGCCGAGTCCACCTTGTTTGTCCATCTCGATGACAAATTCGGGACTTGCCAGCGCATCGGTGGGATGGGACATGAATGGCACTTTGAAGGTGTAGGCGTCGATATGCCACGTAGTATCCACATCTTTGGAGGACCGTGTGCGACGCGCTGGTACGACCGCGATGTCATCTAGGTCGTAGGTGCGGCGAGCCTCACGGCCAATTCCGATTTCGACGTAATCACGCATGATGAAAAGGAACCTTCCCGGTTTTATTAGTGGTAGTTAGGTGCTTCGACTGTCTGCTGAATATGGTGCGGGTGTGATTCGCGAAGCCCAGCAGAAGTAATTTGGACGAAGCGAGCGTTCCACAAATCATTTATCGTAGCTGATCCGGTGTACCCCATGGATGCTCGCAGACCTCCCACGAGCTGATGCGTGATGGCCTCGATGGAACCGCGGAATGGGACGCGTCCTTCGATTCCTTCCGGAACAAGCTTGTCTTCGCTCTTAACATCCGCTTGGAAGTATCGGTCTTTGGAGTAGGAGCGCTTTTCACCGCTGAGCCCGCGGCCCTGCATTGCACCCATGGACCCCATACCGCGGTAGCGCTTATACTGCTTTCCGCCCACGACGACGATCTCGCCGGGTGATTCGGTAGTTCCTGCCAGCATGGATCCCAGCATCACAGAGGACGCTCCAGCTGCCAGTGCTTTTGCTAGATCACCGGAGAATTGCATACCGCCGTCTGCGATAATTGGAACTCCTGCGGCATGAGCCGGGACGGAAGCTTCCATAATCGCAGTGATCTGGGGTGCGCCCACGCCTGCGACGACACGGGTCGTACATATTGAGCCAGGACCAATACCGACTTTGATTGCGTCGGCGCCTGCTTCAATCATGGCTTTTGCGGCCGAGCGAGTGGCGAGGTTTCCGCCAATCACATCAACGCGGTCTCCCCATTCCTTCTTAACACGGGAAACCATATCCAAAACACCACTGGAGTGCGCGTGCGCGGAATCGACCACGAGCACGTCCACGCCGGCGTCGACAAGCGCTCCAGCACGAGTCCAGGATTCCTCCCCTACTCCGATGCCGGCGCCAACCAACAGTCGGCCAGTGCTGTCCTTAGAAGCATGTGGGTACTGCTCGGTCTTTACAAAGTCCTTCACCGTGATCAGACCGACAAGTTTTCCTTGCTTATCGACGATCGGCAGCTTCTCCACTTTATTAGCACTGAGCAGATTCAACGCCTGCTGCTTTGTCACGCCTTCTTCTGCCACGACAAGCGGCATCCGGGTCATGATTTCCGAGACTTTAATGCTGAAGTCTTGCTCAAAGCGCATATCTCGGTTAGTGCAGATTCCCAAGAGGGTTCCGTTGTCATCGACTACCGGCAATCCGGAGATTCGGAAGCGGGCGCACAGTGCATCTACTTCCGCGATGCTCATGTCGGGGGAACACGTAACTGGATCTGTCACCATGCCGGATTCAGAGCGCTTCACTGTCTCTACGTGCTGAGCTTGTTCCTCTATGGAAAGGTTGCGGTGCAAGACTCCCATGCCGCCTTCGCGCGCCATCGCAATCGCCATGCGAGCCTCCGTAACCGTATCCATAGCTGCAGAAACGATCGGAATGTTGAGCGATATATTGCGGGTAAGCTGCGTAGATGTAGACACTTCACTCGGAATGACGTCAGATGCGTCGGGGAGAAGGAGAACATCGTCAAATGTCAGGCCAACGAGAGCCACTTTGTCTGGGTTGTCGCCACCAGTAGATACGCGCTGCTGCGTCATCTATGTACTCCTACCAAAGGTAATATGTGACCGCTGTGGGTGCATGCATTCGGGAAAAAGGGCGTTTTCACGCTCTACCTAGACTAACCCCTACCAGCATTTTGCAGGAATCCACAGGTGGACTTGCAGATGCTTGCCCATGCTTAGACAGACCAATATGGTTAAGCACGTGAACTTTGACTGGCAAATGCCCCGCGACCCCTTCGCCGACGATCCGAATGACCCCGCATCGTTTTTAGATGAAGACGAGCCCTTGCCACCACTCAGCGAGGCTGAGAAAAAACACATCGAAGAAGACCTACGGCTGGTTCAGCGGTTCAAAAAAGTCCTACAGCCCCGTGGTATCAACGGAATTTTCTTCCTCTGCGAAGACTGCAACGAGGAACACTATTACGACTGGGACATCATGCTTGAAAACATCCGAGCCACCCTCAATGGCGAGCTTAGCCCAGTCCACGAGCCAAGTCTCAACCCCAACACCCAAGCCTATGTCCCTTGGGATTATTGCCTAGGATACCTCGACGGACTCGAGGCTCCCCGCTTCTTCTAGTCGCGGCCGAGCCTCACAGCCCCTGCCGTGGCTAGTGGATCTGGAATTGATCCGGCTGCGGCAGCTCAGCTACAGGGGTCGGCACAGCCGTCGAGACAGCAGCCGAGCTACTCGGCGTTGTGGAACGGTCAGTACTTGGGGCCACCGATGTAGAACGTGCCGGGGTAGGTTCCACAGTCACGGTCTCCGTTACCGTGGTAGTCACGGTAGCAACTACTGGTTCAGCAGAAGCTTCTGGCTCAGCTGGTGGAGGGACTGGGGTTACTGTAGTGCTGCGTTCAACCTGTTTGATTCTTTCCTCAGCCTGCGCACGATCGCGAGCGTTGAGTATGTTGACCAATTCTCGAGCTTGCTCAAGCAGTTGGCGCGCACCCTCCTTATCGCCCTTCGCATTAAGATCATTTGCTTGATCCAGTTTTGAGGCAAGAGCTACTACAGCCTCAGTATTTGTGGTTTGCCCGAAGAATTTTTGGTTCAACGCATACAAGGCGGAGCCTTCACCTGCGTTATAGATAGCAGTGCCACCACCAGCGATGATGAGCGTTGCCGCCGCCGCGCCGACCAAGGCATGGGCAAAGGCATTGCCCCACCTACGGCGAGGAAGCTCAATAACTTCGGCCACGGGGGCGTCGATAAGCGCGGAAGACTCTGATACTGCATCCTCTACCGGAGCGAATTCTCCAGTGGGAAACTCTTCCGTCGAGCCAAGCCCTAGCATAGCCAGAGTAGGAGCCTGCGGAACATCAGTCTGGATCTCAGCGCGGGCTTCCAAGAACAACCGAGCCAACGGGTCCTGCCCATCGGTAGGGTCAACGCCCTGAGATAGGTGCGTCAGAAACTGGTCGTCTGCCTGCAACTGCTCAACAGATTGCGTGGCCTCGACCTCGTCTCCCGCCCAACGGCGTTCTGTCATCCTTAGTTCTCCTGCTCTAATGCCTTGCGCAATGTGGCAAGTGCTCGATGTTGCGCTACGCGCACTGCACCTGGCGTGCTACCAACGATCTCCGCTGTTTCTTCAGCCGAGAGCCCCACAAAAACTCGAAGAGTAATAATCTCGCGGGGCTTATCACCTAGTAAATCGAGAAGTTCCTTAACTCTGTTACTACCAGCCGCTACCAGCGCAAACGATTCCGGTGTGTCGAGTTCCACCTCAGTTTCCGGAACATCCTCAGTAGGATTTGCAACATCACGGGAATACGCCCGGTGAGCGTCAGCGACTTTGTTGGACGCGATACCGTACACAAAAGCCATGAACGGCTTCCCCTGGTCGACGAACTTGCCTATCGACGTAGCCACCGCCAAGCAAATCTCCTGCGCCACATCTTCTGGGGTGGGATGTCGCCCGCCGCTCAAGCGAATGCGCGCGTAACTCAACACTTTCGGGTAAATGATGGAGATAACCCGTTGCAGCGACCGAGAATCACCCCCGGCAGCACGCGGTACGAGACTTGAAAGCTCAGTCTCTGCTTCGGCCACTGCTAGCCCTTTCTCTTCCATCACTCATGTGCAGAAACCGAGCCTTCTAAGCCCGGTTACTGGCGGCGCTTCTAATTCAGGTACGAATCACCGCGTTTATCTAACGATACAAAAAATAAATAATACCTAGGACATAGCCTCAGTTATCAACTTTAGCCTTAGCGAGGATTCTGGAAAGAATCGACGATTCTTTCCAGAATTTCCTCCCTCTTCCCTCTTCGTCCATGCCTTGTTTACTTCGTGCCTTCACAATCAAGAACGCACCCTCATATTTAGAGTTTGCCCCAGCCCACTGGCACGTCTGTGACATGCCACTGATATAAGGAATCACCCTTCATATGAACAACATCGACCTATTACCGGCTCCACAAGCTCAATTATGGGATTGGCAATTGCATGGAGCATGTAGGGGAACCCAATCGGAAATTTTTTATCATCCCGAAGGCGAGCGTGGCCTGGCCAGGCGATCTCGTGAACGCAAAGCAAAAGAGATTTGTGCTTTATGTCCGGTGATGCGGAATTGCCGACAACACGCACTTCAATACGCTGAGCCCTATGGAATCTGGGGTGGTCTCTCCGAATCTGAACGCGCAGCACTGTTAGGGCAGAGGACCAACTAAAAGAGCAGGTGTCCCCAAGCGCCGGCACCAGGGTGTTCTAAACAGAAAAATCCCGAGCGTTGGAAACCAGCGCTCGGGATTTTTACACCGTTTATCTAGTGGTGATGATGGTGGTGCCCACCGGCCTGTGGTTTAGCCTCAACAGGCTTCTCCACAACAGATGCCTCGGTAGTCAGAACCATGCGAGCAACAGACGTTGCGTTGACCACTGCGGAGTGGGTGACCTTGACGGGGTCGATGATGCCCTGTTCAATCAGGTTCCCGTATTCCAGGGTTGCGGCGTTGAAGCCTTCCCCGTTGGGCAGCTCAGCGATCTTGGAGACTACAACAGCGCCGTCGAGACCTGCGTTGTCAGCGATCCAATAAGCTGGCTTGCTCAAAGCGTTGGCCAAGGCGTTAACGCCTACCTTAGCGTCGCCTTCGAACTCCTCAGAGTATACGCGCAGTTCTTTCGCAATCTGAACAAGTGCGGAGCCACCGCCAGCGATAACGCCCTCTTGCGCCGCCGCACGAGCAGCGTTGATAGCGTCCTCGACTCGCAGCTTGCGTTCGGAGACCTCAGTTTCCGTGGCCGCACCAACTTTGATCACAGCGACGCCGCCGGATAGCTTGGCCAGGCGCTCTTCAGCTTTTTCACGATCCCAGCTGGAATCTGTGTTTTCAATCTCGCGACGGATCTGTTGGCGACGATTCTCCACTGCGTCGGAGGTTCCCGCCCCGTCGACGATGATGGTCTCATCTTTAGTCACGGTCACACGGCGGGCGGTGCCGAATACCTCGACGCCAGCCTCATTCAGGTTAATGCCAACCTCTGGGTCTACCACGGTGGCATGAGTGACCACAGCAAGGTCATCCATGAATGCTTTACGACGCTCACCAAAATACGGAGACTTCACAGCCACAGCGCGCAGGGTCTTCCGAATGGAGTTCACCACGAGAGTCTGCAGGGGCTCGCCCTCTACGTCTTCCGCGATGATAAGAACCGGCTTGTTTGCTTCGACTGTCTTTTCCAGCAAAGGCAGGAAATCTGGCAGCGAGGAGATCTTATTCCGTACGAGAAGAATGTACGGGTCATCGAGCTCAGCGCGTTGGGAGTCGGTGTCGGTGATGAAGTACGGGGACAGGTAGCCCTTGTCAAAGGACACGCCTTCGGTCACATCAAGATAGGACTCGATGGACTGGGACTCCTCGACCGTTACTACGCCATCTTTGCCCACTTTTTCCATCGCTGCAGCGACCATGTCGCCAATCTCAGCGTCGCGAGAAGACACGGTGGCTACGTTGGCGATGTCCGCAGCAGACGCTACTTCTGCCGCACGCTCACGAAGCTTCTCCACAGCCTTATCAGCCGCCGCAAGGATGCCACGGTTCAGCTCGACTGGGTTAGCTCCAGCGGCAACATTGCGCAAGCCTTCTGTGATAACTGCCTGCGCCAGTAGTGTTGCGGTGGTGGTGCCGTCGCCAGCGATATCGTTGGTCTTTACCGCTACCGATTTCACTAGCTGAGCACCGAGGTTCTCAAAGGGATCCTCAACGTCGATTTCGCGGGCGATGGTCACACCATCGTTGGTAACCGTCGGGCTACCAAAAGCCTTTTCCAGTACCACGTTGCGGCCACGGGGACCAAGCGTTACTTTCACCGCATTAGCCAGCGTGTCCACACCCTTCAGGATGCCTTCGCGGGCTTCCTGGTTGAATGCAATCAGCTTTGCCATATGTCGGTCGCCTTACTTCTCAATGATCGCGAGAACGTCGCGAGCGTTGAGCAGGAGGTATTCTTCACCGTTGTACTTCAGCTCGGTTCCGCCATACTTGGAGAACACAACGGTGTCCCCCTCTTTGATGTCCATAGGAACGCGGTCATCACCGTCGAAACGGCCAGGACCTGCTGCAACAACCACGCCCTCTTGTGGCTTCTCCTTAGCGGAGTCTGGAATAACCAGGCCAGAAGCAGTGGTGGTCTCAGCTTCGCTGATCTGGACGAGGACGCGGTCCTCAAGGGGCTTAATGTTGACGTTAGCCACGATATACCTTCCGTACAATGAAGTTTCTCTTTGTGCCGGTTGCGGGAATTCCAGCACAGCCGTCGTCGCGGGTGAACAACTGTGTGAGTACAACCTACTGGCACTCTACCCGTGCAAGTGCCAGCACTCAACAAAGTTGTCTGCTAGCGAACTCCCCTGTTTTACATATCTGCGTACACGAGCGGAATTTCCACTTCCAACGAGGTATCAGTGCCAATGTTCAGCCCCGATTGCGGTGCGCCCTCGTGGATGAGCTGAGCCGCCACGGCAGCGATCATGACCCCGTTGTCCGTGCACAGCTTGAAGCGCGGGACACGAAGCTCGATACCTGCCGTCTGACAGCGTGCCGCCGCTAACTCCCTAAGCCGTGAATTAGCCGCTACTCCACCGCCCAGAAGCAAGACCTTGGCACCAGTGTCTTGGCAGGCAAGAATCGCCTTGTGCGTCAGTACGTCACAGACAGCTTCCTGGAAAGAAGCACACACGTCTTCAACGCTGATCACAGTCTGCTCGCGTTCCGCCTTTTCCACGTAGCGCGCCACGGATGTTTTTAGGCCAGAGAAGGAAAAATTGTAGCGATGCTCACCGCGCAGATCGTCGGCACGCGAAAGCCCCCGAGGGAAGCGGATAGCTTTGCGGTTTCCTCGCGCGGCAAGCTTATCGATCACCGGACCTCCTGGGTATCCCAGGCCGAGCAGCCGTGCAACTTTGTCGTAGGCTTCGCCGGCGGCGTCGTCAAGCGTAGATCCCAGCTCTTTCATTGGCTTGCCTACAGCCTGGACTTCCAACAATTGCGAATGCCCACCGGACACCAAAAGTGCGATGGCATGAGGTAGCTCTTCCCCCTCCAGGTTGGCCACTGCAACATGCCCACCCAGGTGATTCACACCATAAAAAGGTACGTCCCACGCCGCTGCATAGGCTTTGGCTGCGGAAGCTCCCACCAGCAAAGCACCGGCAAGTCCAGGCCCCACGGTCGCAGCCACCGCATCAGGCTTATCCACGCCCGCCTCATCCAATGCCCGGCGCATCACCGGCACCATCGCCTCAAGGTGCGCCCTCGACGCAATCTCGGGGACCACGCCGCCAAAGCGCGCGTGCTCTTCCATGGAAGAGGCCACTGCGTCAGCGAGGATCCGCATACTTCCATCAGCCGAAAGCTCAATAATGCCCACGCCAGTCTCGTCGCACGAGGATTCGATGCCAAGGACAATCATGTTATTTTTCACTCTCTTCATTACTTTCCACAGCCGATGGCATCCGCACCATCACATAAGCATCAGCACCTGAGGGCTGATAGTAGTTTTTCCGGACCCCTTGGCGCTCAAAACCATACGACTCATACAAGCGTATAGCGGGCTCGTTGGTTGTCCGTACCTCTAGAAACACCGGCCCCGCAGTGCGATCCGCCACAAACATCATGTTGTCCATCATCAAACGAGCCACACCCCGACGCTGAAACTCAGGATCGACCCCGATGGTATGGATCTCAAACTCTGGGTCATGAGCTGGTCCCAGCATCGCCAATCCCGCATATCCCAGAATCTGGCCATCATCAAGAGAATCCACGACCGCAATATACAGCGTGTGCGGATGGTTCATTGCTCCTCGCAAGTCCTCTACCGACCATGGGTTTTCCTCCGCAAAAAGCAGCGTCTCTAATTCCGCACATCGTGGTGCATCGGCGGCAGTTAATTCTCGGAGAAACATCTAGAGCTCTACTTCCGGGATCGCAGAAGACCTCGGCTTTGGCGCTGGTTCTTTCGCATCAGGACGACGCAAATACAGCGGTTCCAAAGGCTCAGGCGTCTCCGAAAAATCGGCTACAGCGACAAGGTATTCCGGCAGGGGGCGCATATTTACCTGTGGCACATTCGACACGGCCTCAGGTAGAAGCTGCCCGAGTTTTTCCGGGATCGAAACTGTGGAGATTCTGGAAGGAATCGACAATTCTGTCGGAGAAACAATGCTTGGTCCCATCGTCCGAACGCCCTCGGAGTAGAGCGACCAATAGATCTCTTTGCGACGTGCATCCGTGGCCACGAGAACCTGGCCATCTAACTGCGCCGCAATCGCATCATGAGTGCAGACACCATGCACAGGAATACCGAGGGCATCACCAAAGGCCGCAGCAGTCACCATCCCTACCCGAAGTCCGGTGAAGGGCCCTGGCCCGCAGCCGACCACGATGCGGTCAATATCCGCAAACTTGTGCCCTGATTCTTCTAGAATCTCCACGACAGTAGGAGTCAGCAGCTCATTATGCTGTCGGCTGTCCGTAAAAATCCGTTGCGCGATAACAGCTCCGGTAGCTGCATCAGCAGGAACTCGGACGAGCCCGACTATGAGATCAGGGGTGGCGGTATCCAAAGCAAGAACAAGCACGCTTAAGAAGAGTAGTCGCTTCTTAAGCGTGCTTGTTATAAGGACCCAATTCTTTCTCGGAATAAACCGAACATCAGGACCGCCCTGAGCCACCAGCCCCCGGTGGATGAGGGCACTTTTAGCGGCTGGTTCCGATCTTCCACACACCGTCTTGCTTGATAAAGGGGATCAGGGCGGAGGTCTCAAAACCACCCTGCGGGCCAACGGAACATACGTCGACCTCGTTACGGTTGAGCTGCTCAAAGCGGATGTCTCCATCACCGCTTGCCATCACAAGGTAGTTCACGTCTTCGGGGACTTTGCCGCCGTTGAGATGCAAATCAGTGGTATCGATGCCGTAGTTCTGGGCGATGCTCTGCTCAGTGGCACCGGGGCAGATCATCGCGCCTGCTACCCACTCCGGACCATAGAGGTCGCTGAGCGATAGCGCAGTGGCATGGACACCGGAACTACTAATTTTACGCAGGGTGCTTTCCAAAGCTCCTTCTTTGTTGGTGGTCCCGCTCCGGCCATGTGCCATGGCGATCATCGCGATGATAACAACGAGAAAGGCAGCAATAATAGCGGCAAGTAGGCCACGGGCAAGTTTGTTCATGGGCTCGTAATGCTCCTGGATTGCACAATAGGGGTGGGTCAACCGTTATGGAAGCCTCTTGAGCTAAAACCGTACTACGTCAAGAGCATAGAGTGCTGCACCGACTGAGTTTTCTCTGAGTGCACAATACGCCCCGCATCCCCTTCATTAGTGCGAGGGGATGCGGGGCGGCGTCGATAAGCCTGTGTCTAGAGCAACAGAAGCAAAAGCATCTGGCTGGCCACGATCTTCCCGATCATAGCCGTGGGATACACCGTGGCATAGCCACGCGTGGCCAACTCGGTGCCGGTCTGCCCATTCAGATAAGAAATAATCGCTGGGTTCGTGGTTACACCAGCAGCTACCCCCATAGCCTCGTCCCACTTCAGCTTGAGCAACGGCATGCACACCGCTGCGGTAATCAGCGCAGAAGCTAACGTGACCACAAAACCTGCCGCGATAAGTTTCAGCGAAGAGGGGTCTGTCAGAGCATGGCGGAAGCCAACGCCTGCCGACGTTCCCACGCCCGCGAGGAAGATCGCTAAACCAAAAGTGCTGATTGTGCGGTTTGCGTGATACGGCAACGGCCAGTGAATAGGACCTGTGCGATGCACAGCGCCCAGGATCAAACCGACCACAATAGGACCGCCACCAAAGCCCAAAGACAAGGTGTTTCCGCCAGGTAGCGGAATCGGAATGGCGCCGACGAGCAGGCCTAGAGACAAGCCGATGGCGAAGGGAAGCAGATCGACGTCGGCAAGCTGTCGCTCCGAATCGCCAAGGAAACGACGCACCTCATTCATTCGATTCTTCGGCGCAATCACGCGTACACGATCGGAATAGTGCAAAACATCGTCGGCTTCTGGAACCACTTCAGCGTCGCCGCGGCGCAACCGCGCGATGATAAACCCAGAGCGCACAGTGTCCAGATCAGAGATTTTCCGCCCTACGACGTGCTTGCTGGAAACCGTCACCCGCAAATACTCAAGGTCGGTGTCTTCAATCTTTACGTCCACTGGCGCGCCTAGCTTGGCGATCGCCCGCTCTAATGCCTCAGTCGTGCCGTTAATCACCAGCACCATGCCCTCAAAAAGCCGGTCGCTGGGGGCTGCAAGCGAGTGGAAACTATCAGAATGCACCACACGGGTAGCGATGATCTCTTCACCAGCTATCGACGGAAGCTGAGCGATAGTTCCTGTGATCCGCGGGCCGATGCGCACACCAGTCCACTCCAGAGGATCCATCACCAGACCTTCTTCTTCCGCGTCCTTAGCGTGGTTAATTTTCAACACACGCGCGCCGATCGCAGCAACCAAGATGGAACCAATCACAGCACCGGGATAGGCCAACGAATATCCCACCACCGGTTCTGCTACGAGAGAATCGTCGATTCCTTCCAGAATCGCCACCATCGCGGCCATGCCGGGAGTAGACGAAATAGCTCCTGCGAACATACCTGCGCCCGCGGCGCGCGAGCCAAGATCAAACGTCGTGATAAGTGCATAAGAGATACCCATAAGCACCATCAAAAGACCGATCACGTACAGCGTGAGTTTCCAACCGCGGTGTCGGAACTCAGCAAAGAAAGCGGCACCGGCATTCAGGCCGATGGCATACACAAACATCGCAAGCCCCAGCTGGAAAATCAGCGGGGGCAGTTGCAAAGCTGGATGGATAGTAGAAAGGGCGAGTGCGACGAAGAGAACGGCCGCAGCGCCGAGAGAAATGCCGAATAGGCGGATCTTCCCCAGAGCTAGTCCCAACGCGAGGATGAGGACCAGAGTGATAAGGGGTTGCGTCGCAAGATAATCGAGCACGGCGCTTCGAGACTCCAATCTGAAAGTACAAGGACATGTTCACTCAGAAGCCAGATGCAATCGACGCGTAACGACGCCCACCGCTTCCCCACGGACGCTCATCCCAGCGCTCACAACAACTGACATAATTTTCAGGCAGCACAAGAATTTAAGGGATCATGGGGAAGCCAAAAATTCAGGGGTCGCTCAAAGCGAGGTCCGTTACCTGAAAGGTCAATCATAAAAAGGTTGACCTGCAACGTCAGTGTTCTTGTGCGCGGGGATTCACGTGGATCCGTCATGCCTTGTCAGGCCACGGATTCCTTCCATGTGCATGGTTTCTGCTCGTGAACAGACAACATTCTTATATGGGTTATCTAAAAACACAATTCCGTCACATCATTTTGTCAGCTGCGGCCAACTGTTCCGACCATGTCGTGGCCCGTACAAGCGGCCGGGCATCTTGCTGAGACGGCATCGAGAACGCCATGAAAGTCCACAAATCTAGAGAAACACCACCGTGAACTGGGGATACGTAGATTCTCCAACGAGTTGAGTCGATTAGGAAACTACTTTTTCCCATCGAATGATACGAGCCTCGGACTCAGGATTTTCCCGATGCGCGGTGGTACGGTCGATGGATATCCGCAGGTAGGAATCAGAAATCTGTTCCACAAGCTCGCCTCCCCACTCTGCCACAACCACTGCATCTTCGAGTTCTGTTTCCAAATCTAGCGAGTCCAATGCGCCGATAGGATCGGCGGCCCCGGCGGTTTCGTCGATAAGCCTGTACGCATCAACATGGATGAGCGCCGGTCCGCCCACAAGCGACTTATGCTCGCGCGCGATAACAAAAGTAGGCGAGGTAATACGCCCCTTGACCTGCAATCCTTTGGCTAGGCCTTGGGTGAAGGTGGTCTTGCCGGCACCGAGAGGACCGTCCAAGATAAGCACGTCTCCGGCTTCCAAAGCCGCGCCCAGTTGCTCTGCTAGGGCTTGAGTGTCAGCAGGTAGTTCAAGACGACGCTCGCCGCTGGAGGGGAAGGAATCTCTCATACTTAATGTGTCTCCTCTGACACTAGGAAAGCCGACGTGTTTTTCATCCTATATTGCTCACAATCCCAGTTTTAGGGTGATTTTTGGAAAATTCTGCAGCGCTATCATCACAATTTTATTGCACTGTTTCCGCCGCGTTAGTCGCTGGGCTAGTCCCTGTGCTCGAACACTCGCACAGTGCGACCGCAGGGTCGGCAAACAAGTTCATAGTTAATTGTCCCTATAGCCGTGGCCAGTTCCGTTGCCGTCATCCCTGTGGGGCCGAGGATAACTGCCTCATCATCTTGAGCCACACCGTAGGGATTCTCTCCTAGGTTCACCACAATCTGATCCATACACACGCGGCCCACTTGCGGATAGCGCCGGCCACCAATCGTGACTTCCAAGTGTCCTTGCGCCGAACGTGGCAAACCATCGGCATAGCCGACCGGAACGACACAGAGATACCCGTCCTGTTCCGCACGCCACGTGAGGTTATAGCTTGTCCCCTCCCCCTTGGCGATCGGTTTTACTACCGTTACCCGCCCAACCCAGGACATTGCCTCACGTAAGCCATGGTTTTCACCAGGAATTGGCTCGTGCCCGTAAAGGGCCAGACCGGGGCGAACCATATCAAAATACAAGTCTGGTCGATTCAGCGTCGCCGGAGAATTGGCAATGTGATTGACGGGCAGCTCCAGCCCTAGCGAGCGCCCAAGTTCAATCGCGGCGAGGAAAGCCTCCACTTGTTGTTCTGTCTCAGAAGAATCCGATTCATCCGCGCTGGAAAAATGGCTAAACACGCCTGTGACCTGAATATTCTCCGCATCCCGCAAAGAACAGAAAGCTTCTTCCCAATCCTGCTTATCCACTCCAGAGCGGTGCAGACCGGTATCCACTTTTACGGTGACGCGCACTGGTTTCTCGCCATAGCTTTCCGACGCCCGCACCAAGGCCTTAACATGCGCAAGCGAGATGGCAGCCAGATCGATTCCTGCAGCAATCGCCGCCCCAAGGTCTTGCTCCGGCGACCAAATCCAGGAAAGAATCGACGATTCTATCCCACCTTCCCTTAAAGCAAGGGCCTCCCTGATGGTCGCTACGCCAAACTGATCCGCACCATTGTCTTCCATAACGGTGGCTACTTCCACTGCGCCATGGTTATACCCATCGGCTTTTACCACGCACATCAGCTGCGCACCTTGTGCCGCAGCTTTGTCTTTAATCAGACGCGTGTTGTGTGCGATGGCATCCAGATCGATACGGGCCTCGAGCAAGTTCATGGTGAATCATTGTGCCACTGTTATTTTCCCCACGAATAACGACCACTACTTTTCAGGGATTTTCTCAGCAAGCTCCCCCAAAATGCCTCATCACAATCCACTGACAATACTTCTCACCCATAACACGTACTAATTTCCACTATCCTTGGACAATGTGGCTGATAAATTCTCAAAGCATCTAGCAACCCTATCCAAGCGCGGCCGGCATCGCGTTCTCGTTGGCGACCTCGATTACGCAGGTTTACCGGGGAAAATCTACACTCCGGCTGAGGGCAACGGACTTCCTGCCGTTGTATTTGCCCACGATTGGTTGAAGGATATATCCGTTTACCATGCAACACTAAGGCATCTTGCCAGCTGGGGTTTTGTCGTAGCAGCACCGAACACGGAAAAAGGTTTCTCTCCAAACCACCGTGGTTTTGCCGCAGACATAGAAACGAGCCTGCAGATCCTCACCGGGGTGAAACTCGGTAGTGGCAACATCACGGTAGCCCCTGGCCGCCTCGGAATTGTCGGCCATGGTATGGGAGCCGGGGCCGCTGTTTTGGCGGCAACCAACCGCCCACAGCTAGCCGCAGTGGCGGCTCTCTATCCCTCGCAAACCACCCCCTCAGCTGAGGTGGCGTCTCGTGGCGTCGAGGCACCCGGGCTGGTCGTGGGGACGGAAGACAATGCGCTCTTCGATTACGGTAACGCTGCCAAACTCGCGACGAATTGGAAGGGAGACGTCGCTTATCGCGAAATCGACGGCGCCTCCCATAACACGATCACTGAAGACACCCTGTTCAAGCTCGTCACCGGCCAGGGGCGTTCTAAGGCCGCTTCACGTGAAAAAATCCGTGGTCTTGTCACCGGTTTCTTGCTCCACCGCCTCACTCATGAGAACAAGTACTCGGCGTTCTCCGAACCTGAGGCAGAATCCAAGAAGATCACGTCGTATTGGGGCGATGCATTAGAAAAGCGCGCTCTTGTCACCGCCGACCCAGAAGCAATCTAAAGCCACACTCTTTACTTGCAAGAAGCCTCTCACCCGAGAGGCTTCTTTTCATATTCTGCGCAATACGCTTTTCACGCGACCGCGCCTTCTTCGGTAAGACATCTGCTCCCGTGGCGAACTTACGGTGCTCCTCTGATCACTCCGGAATTTTTCCGCCGCGCGGGTCTCTCCACGCTGTCTGACTTTCTCCGCAACCTCCTGCGACTTTTTCAATTCGCGTTCAAATTCTTCCATTCGCTTTGCCACGGTTGCGCGAAATTCCTTGGCAAACTCCGCATAATTATTGACAGTAACCTGTCGTTGCCTTTCCACATTCTCAACGCGTCGTTGAAATTCCTCTTCAGCGTTCACCATGCCCCGGCTTTCTTGATCCCGACTCCCTTATTTCCCTGCGGCACGCATTCTTGTTGATTGGCTATAAATTGCTGCTTATCCACGCCCCTCGGTTCTTCCGCAACAGGCAAAGGCACCTTCGATACTTTCGGTTCCTCCGGCCGCGGTTGTGGCGTAGGTTCTGGTACCGGCTCTTCGGGCCTCACTGGAGTTCCCTCCCCATCTGTCTCCCCGCAGTCAGGAATGCTATCCAACCACCCACAAGCTGCCTCAACCAGCAGGCTCAGTCCTATAAGCGCAACTCCCACTCCAAGCGCTCCTAAAACACCACACATCCCCTCATGATTTTCCCCACGATCAGGATGCTGCGCTGGTGCCACTGCCTCCAACGCTTGTTCCTTTTCCACGTTTTTCTGTCGTACAAAAGACTGTGGCGTTGTTGATTCCTGTGTGCATTCTTCCGCAGCCGCTGTGGCCCCTGCCAGGGCACACTCCGCCTGCGCTATCACCGTTATCGCCTGCCCTTTAGCTACACCAGAAGTCTCCCGTGTGTCTTGTCGTCCGCATTCTTTGCTTAACGACGCCCCCAGCTGGGCATAACACGACTCAATAGCTTTGTCCCGGTCTGTGCAGGTTATGGCTATTACTTTGGCGGCAGAGTCTATGCAGTCGGCTCCGGCTTGAACGCAGTGAAGAAAACCGTGCGGGTCTTCCTTTTTATCTATTGCGGCTATGTGCCCAGACAGCTTCTCGATGGCCACGGTCAACTGGGATAACACGGTAGCTATGGTCTTATTCGCATGTGCATCGACGTCGTCGATAGCGTCCCCAGCGTGGTTAGCTTCCTTGGCAAGGTTCTTAGCACCGATCAGCCCTCCCAGCCATGTCGAGGCAAGATCCATAAGCCCACTAGCGATAAGCGTCATAGCACATTGTTTCACCACGTTGAACAACACAGACCATAATTTGTTCTTGGCAGAAAAGTTAGTTTTCCCCACGGACTCAGCAGCTGCTTCGCGCAGAATCTTAGTATTAAGTCCCTCTGTGCTCGACGCCACTTTTTCCATCTCTGAGCTGCTCACTACTGGGCCAGAATAGGTTCCCTCTGAAACCATCCGCAGCAAGTTAATTGCTCGTTCATACTGTCTAAGATCGGGTTGAGCCATCAGTCCTCCCCTAATACGCACAAGAATCCCATTGCTATGCTCCGCTGGCTTTGAGGCTTGCAGAATGCGTGCGGTCGGCGTCGATAAGCTTCTGCACATCAGACAGTGCTGTGGTAACCCCCACCTGAAGCCGCTGCAGCCGCATTCCGTTACTGTGATGAATCAGCCGCAACGCCTCAGAAATCTTTTCTCCGTGGTGAGCAAATGCCTTTCCTAATGCCTCCGGGTCAAGCTCTGGCGGCTTTCCATGCTTGTGCTCTTGGCGATCAAGTTCCCTAATAAACCTTTTAATGATCCCCACTACGATAGTCGGCTCAATGAGCACGTCAAACACAAAATCCCCCTCCAAACGTCATCATGCTTATAAGGCTTAGACGTATGAAAGGGGGCCTGCGGTTCCAACTACTAAATTTTTGACACTAATGCTGCTAATTCACCAGCTATTCGACGCGCCGTCTCTTCCTCAGCAGCTTCCACCATGACGCGGAAAAGCTCTTCCGTGCCTGAGGGGCGCAACAATACACGCCCGGTCTCACCGAGCTCATCGGTAGCACGCTCTAGCGCCGCCGCAACTTCTGGATGGTCCCGGATTATGGCTTTGTCAGAAACCGGCACGTTAATAAGCACCTGTGGCAAAACTGTCATTGCCTCGGCAAGCACTTTCAGTGATAGTCCTGTCTCTGCCATGCGAGCCATGAGCGATAAGCCGGTCAATGTGCCATCTCCGGTCGTGCCATGATCTGGCAATACGATATGGCCTGATTGTTCGCCGCCCAGGCTATAGCCGCCAGCATTGAGCTCTTCAAGCACATAGCGGTCGCCGACTTGAGTAGTCATGAGAGTAATGCCAGCGTCTTTCATCGCCAGGCGCAGTCCCAGGTTGCTCATCACAGTAGCCACGAGTGTGGATTTGCGCAGCTCGCCATTCTCTTTCATCGCAAGTGCAAGAATCGCCATGATCTGATCGCCATCCACAACATTGCCTTCTGCATCAACGGCTAAGCACCGGTCAGCGTCACCATCGTGAGCAAGCCCCAGATCCGCGCCATGTTCCTGCACCGCTGCTGTGACCTGATCTATATGGGTAGAACCGCAGTTATCGTTAATGTTGTAGGCATTGGGATGGTTGTGGATAGCAATGACCTTGGCACCTGCTGCGGAGTAAGCCAGCGGAGCTACCTCGCTTGCTGCACCATTAGCACAGTCCACTACCACCGTGATGCCCTCAAGCGATTGCGGGATTGCACCTTTCAGATGCTTCAGATAGCTTTCCTGCGCGTCTACGGCCTCTTCTATTACGCGACCAATGCCGTGCCCCGTGGGGCCACCATCTGAGATGGTCTCCATGACCGTCTCGATCTCGTCTTCCACCGAATCCGGAAGCTTATGTCCACCTTTGGAAAAGAACTTTATGCCATTATCCGGCATAGGATTATGGCTAGCGGAGATAACAACGCCCATGTCTGCACCATAAAAATCTGTTAGGTACGCAACCGCCGGAGTTGGCAAGACACCTACTCTCAGCACATCCACCCCCCGGCTTGCCATTCCGGCGGCCAAAGCTGCTGCCAGCATCTCGCCAGACACACGAGGATCGCGTCCAACCACAGCGACTGGGCGTCGGCTGGTGCTGCGGTTGTCTTTGGTCAATACCTCGGCAGCTGCAGCCCCCAATTTCAACGCTAGAGAAGCCGTAAGTTTTTTATTGGCAAGGCCGCGGACACCATCAGTTCCAAAGAGTCGAGTCATGCGTTCTATTATGCACGCCTAGCATTATGTTCTTATAGTTGGCTCCCTGAGCACTGCACAGTATTTATATAGCTCCCTGTTGATCGCTGTCCGCCGCGCTCTATCGCCATCTGTGTCCCGTTGCCCGGCGCTATGCTTGAGGGCTCTGGTTGTAGGTATCTCCCGCTGACTGTGCTTCTAGGGCTCCTGCACAGCCAACCGAAAACGGCGAAAGCCGCCCCACCAAACGGTGAAGCGGCTTGAACCAGCGAAAAAAGATTAACGCTTGGAGTACTGCGGGGCACGACGTGCCTTGTGCAGACCAGCCTTCTTACGCTCGACGGCACGTGCGTCACGGGTCAGGAAGCCAGCCTTCTTCAGGGCTGCGCGATCTGCCGGGTTGTAGACGTTGAGTGCACGAGCGATAGCCAAACGGAATGCACCCGCCTGGCCGGTCGGGCCGCCACCGGTGAGGGTAGCCTGGATATCAAACTGACCATCGCGATCAATGAGAACGAGAGGAGCCTTGATCAGCTGCTGGTGCAGCTTGTTCGGGAAGTACTCCTCCAAGGTGCGGCCGTTGCAGGTGAACTGGCCGGAGCCCTCAACCATGCGAACACGGACGATGGCACGCTTACGGCGACCAACAGTCTGAATCGGGCCTTCGTGCAGAACTGGAGCTGCGGTCTCGACCTCAGCCTCAGGTGCAACGACGTCACCAATGGTGTTGGTGAACTCTTCAGAAGCTGCAACTGCTGCGGCGATGTCCGCTGCGTCTGCCTCGAAGTTCTCGGTTACGTTCTGATCACTCACTGGGCCACCTGCTTGATCTCGTAGGTCTCGGGCTTCTGAGCAGCGTATGGGTGCTCAGAACCTGCAAACACGTGAAGCTTCTTTGCAGAAGCACGGGAAAGACGGTTGTGCGGCATCATGCCACGGATGGATTCCTCGATCACGCGCTCTGGGTGAACCTCAAGGGAGCGTCCCAGCGTCATGGTCTTCAGACCACCCGGGTAACCGGAGTGACGGTAGCGCATCTCGCGCTCGCGCTTGTTGGAGGAAATGTGAACTTTGTCAGCGTTGATAACGATAACGTGATCGCCGCAGTCAACGTTCGGTGCGAACTGAGGCTTGCCCTTGCCACGCAACAAATCAGCTGCGTGTGTAGCAAGACGACCCAAGACCACGTCAGTGGCGTCGATGACGTACCACTTGCGGGTGATGTCACCGCTCTTCGGGTGGTAAGTAGACACTGATGACTCCTTTTAAGTCTGTCTAGAACTGCCAGCCAGGTGTTATTCAAGAGGAAATCACGAACGGCGGCCGGTGGTGACCCGATCGTGGACTGCTGCACCGCGTCAACGGAGCTCTGAACACACAGGCGTTTAACATTACGCGATCTGTGAACGTTAGACAACTTTATTGAGAACACAGAAAAAGGGGCACACGACGGTCGTAATAAGTGTCGTATGCCCCCCAGTTCAGCGATGACGGAAGAAGTGCCCATTCTTCTAACCCGTACTCATCACAGCCTGCCTTGGTTTTCTTTGTGACCAGCTACGGGTTCCGCCATCGGTACTCAATCGCGGGCTATCCCCACGAAGCAGCTGCGGCTCTATTTACCTCGCTCATTCTCTCGTTTCCAGCTCGAACTGTCTGGGAAATCGTAGACAAAATTGTATTGAGCTCATACGCTGCCTGATCCCATTGGGATTGAGCCTCTTGATATGCCAAAGCGGAATCTCCTTCCCATGTGCTTACCATCGGACGAATACTGGTCTTGAGGTCTTCAAGTAACGAGCTCATTCGACCCGACGTAGATTGGATGTCCCCCGCTGCTCCTTCAATGGCAGCAAATCCATACTTAATCATGTATATCGTTTCCTTGTTTCAGGTTTCAGCAGATAGCTAAGCGTTTTATAGAGCAAGCCCCTGTGCCCCCACGGAGGCAAAAGCTGCTTTGTTATCGGTTTCTGTTTGGTCGAATGAGGCTGCATTACTACGGATGTTGTCTGAAATAGATTGCAGCGCCATACGCAGCTTGCCTGCCGATGCGTCCCACCTCTGCATTAAGTTGTCAAAACTTACCTGAGCAGCACCCGCCCAAGAACCCCGAATTCCATCGACGATTCCTCGCAGTCGAGCAAGTTCCGATTGCACCTCGGCATTAGTGTTGTCCACGCGACCGGCGGTAGCCATCATCACGTCAGCTTCCGTTCTCAACTGACCGGACATAATCCCTCCCCATAAATTGTGTGTATTTTCTTCCCCTACGCGGGATTCCTATCAGCTGCCATGACAGCCTTGATCTTTAGACGTAGCGTTGCGCCTTTTTGGTTCCCGCTTTTCTCTTTTTCTTCTGAGTCTCAGCTCCCACTCCCCCTTCCACCCAGCGTCAAGAGCTACGCACGGACACGCTTTCTACCGCCTTACGGCATACTGCACGCTGAGGAATAGTGGACATCCGCTTACTGTGACACCCAACGGAATACACGTATCCATTATCTACCCAAGACCACCAATGCGCATAGGATCCATCCCCAGGACGCTCTTCATAGGAGACCAGGCGGGTTGGCTTAGTTATTCCCAGAGTTTGTCCATGTGTCAGCGTGGGATCGTGGGTGATCATTGCATCTAGCTCCGCATAGATAGCCTCTACGTCAGTTGAACCCACGGGGTCTATGGACAAGAAGATCCGAAGTTCTGGATCATCGCCGGTCGCTATAACCATTCCGCTCGTTCCTTCTTTTTCCGCCAAATGGTAATCGCTAGGTAAAAGCACTTGTATGCGAGCGTGGTGCAAAACCACATCATTACTGGAAGACGAAGCCCCGCTTGTCGTTGGTACTGGTCTCATCTCAGAGTGGGTACCCTGTGCGCCCCTCTGCTCTTGGTCCCCCACGCTTTGCACCGGTGTTACTCCCGTAGAGGGAGATGTAAGATCTTTTCCCATTGCCCACCAAGACACCACGGCTACTGCGATAACGAGCACCACAAGTAAACCGTGAAGAGGATGCAACTTCTCCGCTAGTGATATGTGACTAAAGGATAAAGTTTTCGCCCGAATAGTTTTTCTCCGCGCATCGTGCTCTTCGACGTCCGGTTGAGGTTCACACGTGTACTCAACGTGATCGCTTTTTATAGGTTCTCGCTTTGTATAAGAAGCCTCCCTAGTCGATGCTGCTTCCACTGAGACTCCGTGTTCCGACAACTGTTCGGCGAGAATCTCTTTTACTGTTGCTTCCGCAATAATCTGGATTGTTACTGCAGGCCACTGAGGCAACAACTGCTTAGCTTGTTCGACGATTTTGTCAAGCGCCCATCCCTCCGTAACCCCGGCACTCGTGAGGTCATAACGAAAGGCATCTTCTGTAGCTTCAAAAACTGTTGCGGTATCCAGGACGGTAATCACCAGGTCATATGGTTTATTCATGGCGTTCCCTCACAACCTCCCCCACCGTTACACATGCAGCTTCCTGCGAACCATCGGTCTGAGTAGTTAAATACGAATCTGCAACAGCTACTTGGAACACTCCCTTGTTGCTGCCACGTTCCACTACAATTCCGCGGCCCGGAGGCTGCTGGCTAGGGCGTATCCCCCATAGAGGTCCGTCATCTCTATCACCATCGAGAATGATAGCCGTGGGCTGTTGGTCCCTAATTTCCGTGAGAAACGGCTGATACAAAGCACGCTGCATACCTCCAATTTTTCTGCATGCCACCACGTGCAAACCAATGTCTTTTGAGTGCGGTAGAAGCTCAACCAGTGGGTACAGGCAACTGTCGGGAAGGATATCGAGATCGTCGATAAGCAAAAATATGTCCGGACCGCACCACCAGGAACGATTTTTTAGTTGCTCCGCAGTCACATCCGAACTAGGCAAACGTGAACGAAGAGTCACAACCGTATCGCTGATCATGCTTTCTGTGGTCTGGGATGTCGCAGAATACGCCGCGAGCATGTCCTCCTGCACCGCTCCCAGGTGAGCCCGCCGGTGATCGATCATCACGATGCGAGCGTGCTCCTTCCCCATAGCTTCAATTCCTTTGACGATCGTGCGCATCAATGTGCTTTTTCCACAGCCTTGATTGCCTACGCACAACAGATGGCTCGAATGTTGAGGATTCCACGTCAGTGGAGTGAGCTTTTTGCCGCCTAAGCCAAGAGGGATTCCCTGCTTTTCGACGTCCACCGCCAGCTCCGAGACTCCTACCAAGGAGGGGAGCATCCTGAGCTCGGGTACAGCACTATCTCCCCTATCTATGCAGGCTGATGCCGCTTGTTCCAGGTCTGCCGGTGTGGATAGCGCAAAGAGGATGTGCTCCTTATCCGTATTCAGACCTCGGCCAGCAGCAAGCGGAAGTTTGCCTTGTGCTTTTCTATCAATGAGCGAATCCAAAGGCTCTGCCAGCTTGAACTCAATCCTCTGCGGTATCAGGTCTCGGATCTCGGGACGCAGCGCAGTCCATCGCGGAGTTGAGATCACCAGATGAACATGTGCGGCTAGCCCGTCGGAGGCAATACGAGCAAGAGGTTCAAGCAGATCGTCGAAGGCCTGACCCACCACGTGCCAACCATCGACAACAAGAAAAGTGTGGCGTTCTTCAGGAGAATCGATGAAGGATACGACCTCGTCTATGATCCTTCGCACCTTTTCTGCCTCAGTGCGGTGTGCAATCCCAGCTACATGCGGCAATACTGATGTCGAGGCAAGGCCTGTTCCAGCGAGGTCCAATACATAAAACCGAAGGGTGCGCGTCGAATGCGAGATGGCCAAAGATGTCATGATCGTACACAACGCGCTACTTTTCCCGGTCTGCGGCCCACCGCAGAGTGCGGCATGTCCGCTTTGTCCGAGGAAATTCATGATCAACGGGTCCTGACGCTGCAGATATGGACGATCGATAATGCCGACCGATGCCACCAAGGACGTCTGGTTGAGGTCCAAAGAGTTGAGACTCATGGACTTTGGGAGCGGTGGGAGCCATATACGATGTGCTCGCAGTTGTTCTTGCGCTGCAGCTTGCACACTGGCAGAGACGATGGCGTCGACAAGCGTGGTCCCTCGAGCATCAGTTTTCTGTTCTGCTTGTCCTGATTGTTGCCCAGAGTCTTCCCATCCAGTCCACAGCCTCACTGAGCGGCCTCTATTGTGTTCGACGTTAAAGTTCTGCATGGGGCCTGACACATAGGACGCCCTGAAACGTTGCAGTGAGCCTGCACCAGTAGAAAGAAACCCGACACCTGGTTGATTGGGCAGCTCGTAGGCATCAGGCACTCCCAGTATTTGGCGGGATTCTGCAGCAGAAAACGTCTTTAAACCAATCCGGTAACTCAGATGTGAATCCAGTCCGCGCAGTCTTCCTTCATCGAGTCGTTGGCTCGCGAGCAGAAGGTGTATATGCAAAGATCGACCTAAACGTCCCACTGCCACAAAAAGATCGGCAAAGTCGGGGTGCTGTCCCAATAACTCCGAGAACTCATCAACGATGATGAGCAGCGCCGGCATGGGAGCTAGCTCTGGTCGGTGCTGTCTCGCCGCAGTGTATTCACTGACGTTGCTCAAGTTTCCGGCCTGGCGCAGAGTCTCTTGGCGTCGATTCATCTCCCCCGAGATCGCATCATGCATGCGCTCCACAAGCACAGTTTCTTGAGCCAAGTTAGTGATTACGGCAGAGGTATGGGGTAATCGGTCTAGTCCTAAAAAGGTGGCGCCACCTTTGAAATCTACAAGCACAAAATTGAGATCTTCCGGGCTATGAGTTGCAGCAAGGCCCGCGACCAACGCCCTCAAGAGTTCCGATTTTCCGCTACCTGTAGATCCCAAGCACAGACCATGCGGCCCCATCCCACCGTGCGCCGATTCCTTAATATCGAGCACCACAGGCTTCCCCGATGAGTTGAGCCCAAAAGGAATACTCAGTCGCTTGTTCTTTAACCCTCCGATTTTCCGGCGGCGCCACAAAGATCCCACGTCAAGCTGCCCGGCGGCGCCACGAATTCCTAAGAGCGCACGCAGATCAGAGGAGGCCGTGCTCTCGGATTCCGCCCGTTTATACCTGGTCAGGATTCTTGCAAGGAGCAATGCCCCACTGCTGGTCAAGGTTTCAGGAACACCGATGTTCTCGACACCTTTTTCTGTAATTACCCCAAGACTCGAACCTGCCTGCAGCACAATCCCTTCTTCCTCAGCCCGCAGGCCTAGATCTGAGTCTGGGTGTGCGTCAATAGCAATAATCACGTCCCACCGGCTCGCACCAGATGCCTCTATTTCCTGGCTCTGTTTGTCCCTGCAATCCACAATGGCGACCCGATGCTGTGCGCTTTGTGGTGTTCGACAATGCGGAAACCATTTAACAAAAGACCAATCATCATCAGAACCTGGGACGCCCCTCGCTACGGTATTCCCTACGATGAAATCTATACCCACGGCTTCCGGACCATGGTGAAAGCACAGCTGCGCGACGATAGCACGGACTAAACCATGCGCGTCATCTCCTAAAATATTGATAACTCGAAACGCCTGTAACTGCATAGTCAGTGGCATATCGTGGACAGAGCTCAAAGCCTGAACCGTCGAACGTAGCGACACCGCACAGACCGGATCCAAATCTTCTGCTGCACCCGAATCCGGCACCTCAAATGGAGTGCATAACGCGGTGCTTCCAGTGCCAATGCGCACTTCTAAAGCATCGGAGGCATCCCCCAACCGCTCCCACATCCGCTCAGTTCCTGCCATCGACCACAACTCATGCGACGAAGGATGCCGGTATAACTCATGTGTTCGCTGTGCATTAGCATTGTCCGCTGCTTTTTCGCGCAAAGCCACCAAGTGTCGTAGATATGTTCTGCGCATCTCCGCTGTGTCTTCTCCCGGCGCGGGAGAAAACATCATAAGCAAGGACATCCCCATCATGAGCGGCAGAGTGAGCATCATTGGGTTTAATGTTCCACCTGAAATCACCAATAGCCCGACCATCGCGATGACCGCGCCCACCATAGCTAGCGGCATGAGCATCTTGAGCAGCGGCACAGATTGCGCACGCACGGCTTCCGGGACAGGCTCCGGTTGCAGAGTTCCTACTGGAAGCGGTGGCGCGGGCAGCCGTTCATCTGCGCTGAGCTGTGGAATTATCCCGTGATCGATCTGCTTACTGGGTGTATTTTCCTGCGGTGACGTAGGCATGCAAGAGGGTTCTTCCCTTACCAAGATCTGCTGTTCAGCAATGTGTTCGCCATCGTTTTCCTGGATAGTCGATACGGCGGCACGCACCATTTTCCCCCCTTGTGTGCACGTGGAAAAGTCACTTCCCCGGTTCCCCTTTGACGGCCCCACCCGAAGTTCCCCCTTGGGCTAGACACTGAAGCGATCATAAGTCAGGATGGACGGTACTTGGTAGGGGGTACCAACAAAGAGGGGGGATTTCTTTTGATAGATCAAGATATTCGGCTTCATTTCCGCATTGAAACACCTGGGGATCTCACGCCAGCTGTTTCCTGCGTTAACGTAGATATTTCCGTCCCACGGTCATCTGCATTGGTAGAGGTCATCCCGGATATTTTGTCGCTCGCGGGAGTAGAAGCGGGGACTACGCCGTGGCAATCTATCACGGCTTCTGGAGTGCGTATCGATGCCTCCGCTCCCCTTCATGCTACGAGCCTTCCTGACGGTGCGGTTGTCCTTCTGCGGCCACGCCAAGCGTCGAAAGCTCCTGTTGTGCGTGACTCTGCGGAAACCCTCGCGCAAAGCAGCAAAGATTCTCTTCCTCCACGTGGTATCGCTACTGCTACAGAGGCCTTGGGGATTATGGGTTGTGTTTTTCTCATCATGCGCATAGACGCGCTCGGGCCACCCGCATTCCGCTGGTTGATCCTGTGTGGTTTAGCAATGCTCGCGTATGTATGGACCCGCAACCCCCTGGTGTTAACAGCGTTCTCCGGTTTTTGTGCCTTCGCAGCAGGTTCTTTTGTTGTGCCTTTCTCAGTATCAGAGGCGAGAGCATCTGACATCGCAGCAGCGGTCTTAGCAGCCGATATAGCGCTCATAGCAGGTTCGCTCTCGCTGCATGTGCTTGCTTCTCGACGCCTACCCCGCACCATCACAGCCTCGTATGAAAAGCCGATCGACCACTTACGGACTCTCAGCGCGATCATCTCTTTTGCGCTATCGACTTCTCCTGTAGCTGCGGCGGGCTGGCTCTATCAATTTCCAGAATCACAGCCACACGGTTGGTTTTTAGGCGCGGCTAGCGCAGTAGTTGCATGCGCACTTACTGTGATAGTCCTGGCCCCAACTGTGGCAGTCAAGTTAGCTGGTGTTGAGGTCCCACGTCTTCCCAGCGCGGGTGAAGATCTGAGCGTCGCGGACTCGCAGACTTCACCTCAATGGCTAAAACATCAAGCCAGGAAATCCCTGTTGCTGTTGGAGGGCATAGTGGTGGGGGCGTCGGCAAGCGCTGCCCCGGCACTATTAGTTATTGGTTATCTAGCAAACGGCAACGGATTCGCCTTTGTGCTCTGCATATGCGTCATTATCTGTACCGCAGCGCATTCGCATCGTCATGCAACCGGTGTATCGGTATGGATGCTGTGGTTGATCTCCCTCGGCGGAATTCTCGGATTGTCTCTAGCCACTGATGTTTCCGTTCAATGGCTAGTGATAATCCCCTTATCCGTCTCGTTGTGTGCTCTCACCGCTTCCTTCTGGGCCAAACTTTTGCCTCGATTCACACCCGTTACTGCGCTATGGATCGGCAGATGCGAAGCCTTGGCCCTGGCCGCGGTATTTCCGTTATCGTGCCAACTCATGGGGGTATTTTCCCTGATCCGGGGGCTGGGATAACTATGCACATCTTTCGGTTTTCCGGCCTGGCTTTCGCTCTGGTGATCATTGTTCTTTGCCTCGGTTTCTGTCCACTGGCTTACGGTCAAGAACACTCGTGCGCTCAAGCAGCTCATGCGTCGGCAGAAAATGTCCGCAACCAAGCAGCCGTCTCGCAGAAGTTTCGCCGGGCCCACCGTCACGCCACCGGCGCTGGCATTCGAGTCGCGATAATCGATACCGGTGTCGCTCCCCATCCGCGTCTTGGTCTGGTAGAAGACGCGGGCAGCTTTGTCAACGACGGCACACGTCGCGGCGGCCTTTATGACTGCGACGCCCACGGCACTATTGTCGCCGGAATTATTGCAGCACGCGATGGCCCCGACGGAGTGGTAGGGGTAGCGCCTGCCGCAACGATCATCTCTATCAAGCAGACCAGTGTGCGGCAGGAATACTCGACTCGCACAACTCCTGCGGGGAATCTCTCTACGCTGGCTCAGAGCATACATACAGCTATTGACCATGGTGCACACGTGATCAACATCTCGGTGGTGTCATGTGTGCGCCAAGGAACCCTCGTAGAGCTTTCCGAGCTACATACAGCCCTTGACCGCGCTGAGAGGTCAAACGTCATTGTGGTTTCCGCCGCAGGAAATGCAGGTTCTGGTTCATGCGAACCAGGCGATCATGTCTACCCAGCTCACCTAGATACAGTGCTGGCTGTTTCCGCGTTACATGGCAATGGATTTCCTACGCAGTATTCCTTACCTGCTCCACATCCGATGCTCAGCGCCTTGGGCCACGTCGCGGCAGCGTTATCGCACGAGGGTGATGCGCTATCCCAGGGAACCCACAAAGATCGCGATGTTGTGCCTTTTGAGGGAACTAGCTTTGCTGCCCCCATTGTTGCCGGCACCGCCGCGTTACTCCGGGAGCGCTATCCACAGGCCGTTGCTGCTGACATCAGGGCTTTGCTGTATCACAGTGTTGATCCTATGACCGGAGCCGTCGACCCTGAGTTAGCTCTTACTCAGATTTTTCCACGGACTTCCCCACAGCCACACCCATCACTCGTGACAGTGTCTCAACCGAGCCGACATGAAGCACACGGGCGGCTGATCGTTGCTGTTGTGACGTCGTTATTGCTCATAACGCTTACGTCCACAGCGCTGTTGCTTTCGCGTATGCATCCGCGATCTGATCACTATCTGGCAAGCTAGCCGATCAGCATACGCACTATGGGGTCTAGAAACGGTACAAACCCCAATTTCCATAGCAGTAGAACAATCGCGATTCCAGCGATCCAAGCAGCCACTAAAGTGCCGGCTATCAGAGAATAACGCGTCCTTTTGGGTTGCACGTGGTACCAGGAAAAGAAGCGATCGTAAAGCCTCACACCCCATGCTAAAAGGCCGCTTGCCCAGTGCAATTCCAAGGATAAAATTCCGATTCCCACAAACACGGTAAGCCATCCAGGCCCGGGAAAAGGAATGGTAATAATCCCCACGATAACGACCAACCATCCAAGAATGAGAACGGTGGGTCGTACAAGGAATCCAAAACGATGGCGTTTAAGACTCTCATGACGCTGATTGATGTGAGCAAGCTTGTCCGCAACTGCGTCACGCATCGAGCTCATGCGCGTTCCTTTCCTCTTGCGGGCATGGTGATAAAACGTATATGTGGTCCTTCGAAAAATTTCAGACTCGAAGGAAAAGTCTACACACTAGTAGAGCGGTGTTAATGCGGCTTCCTTGCTCAAGGTAGTTCCAGATGGCAGCAGTCGGAGAAGAAACCATGACACACGCTGTATCGTGCGAATGCCTAAATGCTCTAACACCGCATTATGTGCCAGCTGATGGCGCAGACCATGCTCAGAAATCAGATGTACTCCCGCGCCTGTTTCTACAGCTACAGTCCCTCCGGTGCCCACAAAGTGCGTCGCCACAGAGTCTCCCGAAAGTTCGACTGCAGACGCAGACGCCGTAGCAGAACTGGTGAGTCCCACAGAGATGCTCGATTCCATATCTGTGTGGGCAAACGACACCGATATGCAGGTATCTGTTTTATGAGGATTTTGCCAACGCAACGGTTTCTCGGGCAGCGCTATCTGAAGTTCTATGTCAGGTCGCGCTGTCATCTCTGTTCGCGAGACGGTTTTGAGTTCCCAACCTACATCTGTGAGAACATCCTTTTGCAGAGGGCTAATGCGCACAACTCCCAAGTCATTCTTTAGCCAGTATTCGCCGTCGGCTACAAAAAGTTCCAGATTCCCCACGGGGAGGTGGAACTGGGGTGACTCTGGAACAATAGCCAACACGTCTGGCGCAGGGTTCCACCGTGGCGTCGCAAAGTCAATGCCGAGTCTTCGCCGAATGCTCCTGCCCTCGGGAGTCTCAGGTGGTGGAAGAAGCCTCCTAGTTGCAGCGGTGACCACCACGTCGCCTGCCGGGCTCGTTGCTAAAAGGGCTTCGTCGTCCCCGAGTTGTGGGGCTTCGTCAAAAGCAGTGGCGTGATTGATGAGGAATGTTGTCCGTGGGGAATTCGACTCGGTTGGTGCAGGAGTAGAAGTACAGACTTGCCAGAGGGGCTCTGTCCTGGGGGCTTCGTTGAAGACGCTGGGTGCGTCTGCGATCCCGATGGGGACTGCTATGCGTTTGGTCTTTAGTACTGAATCACCAACTTTGACCGGCGTGGACGATTCCTCCACGGCAAGCCGTGCGGACGTCAGATTGGTCACCGGGTGCAGTTGTTCTCCGACGCGCACAAAGAGGTCACCTCGTTGCGAGGACAGGATACGTGCGTCGCCGGGATCGGGGTTCGGGCTAAAAAGTGCTAGTGCGCCTGCGCCTAATGCCACAAGCCCAACCGCG
The DNA here is from genome assembly GCF_900187135.1 of Corynebacterium ulcerans. NCBI lineage: Bacteria > Bacillati > Actinomycetota > Actinomycetes > Mycobacteriales > Corynebacteriaceae > Corynebacterium > Corynebacterium ulcerans. The sequence goes on along the minus strand of NZ_LT906443.1, from coordinate 1,948,506 downwards.
CTGAGCCCAAACGCCAGGGCGCGGCGCAGCCTACCTAGCGGATCATGGATCATGCGGACGTCGCCAAGCAAAAGCCCTAGCTCTATGCGCCGAACAAGAAACCTATGGCCTGAGACTTGAGCCTTTGTTGCAGGGGCGATGCCTCTGCGTTGAACTGCGTTCTCGTGGGGAGTTTGTGTTGTTGTGTCCATGGCATCCGTCCTCATGCGCATAGGGAATTGGCTAGACAGCCCCTGGGAATGGGCCATCTAGTTAGACGGATGCGAATGCCTTAGTGGTTCCCTGAAATATCGCCAGCGGTCCGCACTGCACGGGTAACGTCTGCGCGAGCCAGCAACTCGCTGTCCACGGGGTAATCGACGCCCACCAGGCTTAGCCCTTTGGCTGGTGCAACGGGAACGCGGGAGGAACGAGAGGTTTCTGTGAGCAAAGAATCGGCGAATCCTTCCGGCCGTTTCCCCTCTCCGATGACTAGACAGCTGCCGACGAGTGACCGGACCATGGACCAGCAAAAGGCGTCAGCAGTGACGTGGGCTTCATAGAGCTGTGGTTCCAGCGGAGTGGAGACGTCGTGCCATGTGAATTCTTGCAGGTCGCGGATCGTTGTTGCGCCTTCTCGATACTTGCAAAAGGCCGCGAAGTCGTGCAGACCGATAAGGACGTCTGCGGCTGCTTGCATCGCATTCATGTCGATCTGCTTCGGCCAGTGCGCTGTGTCCGTTGCACGAGTAGGAAGAGCGCCTCGCGGGTGGGTGGTCAGGCGGTAGACGTAGTGGCGTCGTAAAGCAGAAAACCGCGCGTCGAACCCTTCCGGGGCTCGCGTGCACGCGTGGACTCGCACGTCCTCGGGCAGCAGGCGAGCCAGGCGTCGTACCAGGTTGCACGGGTCGCCGTCGATACTGCGAGTATCCAGCGCAGCCTCCGGAACATCAAAGTGCGCCACCTGCCCCGCAGCATGAACTCCGGCATCTGTGCGGCCTGCCACGGTCAGTTGAATCGGATGTCTAAGAATAAGCTCAAGCGAATCCTCGAGCACTCGTTGCACCGTGCGCAGCTGGGAGGTTCCCTGACGCGCCCACCCATGAAAATGAGTGCCATCATAAGCCAGATCGAGGCGAATACGCACAGTTAGCTGGTTGGTCTCCATATTGTTATTCCTCCACGAAGCAACACTGGTTGCTTTTCGACGCCCACCTCAACCCCACATTCTCTCAAGCACAGGGTCGAGCGCATTCTAATCTAACAAAGGGCACGCCTGCGACTGCTGCCCCTATAGCAAAACGTCCCTCATCTGCTTTTATCAGCGATGAGGGACGTTTTATGTCCAGGCGTTAAAGCCTTAAAGACTACTTCTCTTCTGCAGCCTCGTCGGTGGAGGTCTCTGCAGCGGTCTCCTCGACTGCTGGCTCCTCTACCTTCTCAGCTTCCTTGGAAGCAGCTGCGCGGGTTGCGCGGCTTGCCTCTGCAGAAACAGTCTCCTCAAGAACGAGGGAGATCTGGCTCATAGGAGCGTTGTCACCCTTGCGGTTCTCGAGCTTGATGATGCGGGTGTAGCCACCCTCGCGGTTCTCGAACTTCGGAGCCAACTCGTTGAACAGATGTGCAACGACGTCCTTGTTCGGAACGAGCTTGAGCACGTTGCGACGATCCGCAACAGAGCCGCTCTTAGCCTTGGTGATCAGCTTCTCTGCGTAAGGACGCAGAAGCTTAGCCTTAGCATCGGTGGTCTTGATAGCGCCGTGCTCGAAAAGCTGTGCCGCAAGGTTCGACAGAATGTGCTTCTGGTGGCTTGCGGAACCGCCGAGACGGGCGCCCTTCTTAGGGGTAGGCATTGTGTACTCCTCGTGTACAAGTTTTATTGAGCGCTTGGGACCTTGGCCGCAATGGTCAGGCCCCTACTGGGCTTCTTACTCGGAATCTTCCAGATCCGTGTCCACGTAGTCGCCGGTAGCGGCGTCGTAGCCCTCGAGTTGGGTGGGATCAAAGTCCTCAGGAGAGTCCTTCAGGAACAGACCCAAGCCAGCGAGCTTGATCTTGACTTCGTTGATCGACTTCTGACCAAAGTTACGGATATCCAGCAAATCCGACTCGGTGCACTCTGCAAGCTCACCGACGGTGTGGATCTCCTGACGCTTCAGGCAGTTGTAGGAGCGAACGGAGAAGTTCAGGTCCTCGATTGGCATGCTGTAAGCAGCGATGTACTCAGTCTCTTGCGGAGAAGGACCGATCTCGATGCCCTCAGCGGCGGTGTTCAGCTCACGTGCGAGGCCGAACAGCTCAACCAGGGTCTTGCCAGCAGACGCAAGAGCGTCACTCGGAGCGATAGAGTTCTTGGTCTCAACATCGATGATGAGCTTGTCAAAGTCGGTGCGCTGCTCAACACGAGTAGCTTCGACCTTGTAGCTCACCTTGAGCACCGGGGAGTAAATCTGGTCAACAGGAATGCGACCGATCTCGTTGGTGCCTGCGTAGAGAGAAGCCGGGACGTAGCCACGACCGCGCTCGACGATCATCTCGATATCAAGACGACCCTGCTCATTTAGCGTCGCAATGTGCAGATCCGGATTATGAATCTCCACACCGGCAGGCGGCTCAATGTCGCCAGCGGATACAACGCCAGCGCCTTCCTTACGGAGGTACATGACAACCGGCTCATCAGAGTCGGAAGACAGAACCAGACCCTTGATGTTCAGGATGATGTCAGAGACATCTTCTTTCACACCGTTGATCGTGGTGAACTCATGAAGAACACCATCGATCTTCACGCTGGTCACTGCAGCGCCCGGGATGGACGAAAGCAGGGTACGACGCAGCGAGTTACCAAGGGTGTAACCGAAACCCGGCTCAAGCGGTTCGATAACGAAGCGCGAACGAGCGGAATCAACGTATTCCTCGGTGAGGGTGGGGCGCTGAGAAATGAGCATTTAAGAACTCTCCTGTGAGTGACGACCGCTATTTGACGTCTATAGGCGGAAAGGATGAAAGGACTTAAAGAAGATTCCTGTCGCGTCCTGCCCCGCGGCCTCCACAGTATGGAAGCCACAAAGCAGGAGAACAGAAAATTACTTCGAGTAGAACTCGACGATGAGCTGCTCTTGCAGCGGAACGTCGATCTGAGCGCGCTCTGGCAACTGGTGCACGAGAATGCGCAGGGTGGACGGAACGACCTGCAGCCATGCTGGCACAACTGCGTCGAGGAGGTTCTCCTGAGCCTCTTCGAACCAGATCATCTTACGAGACTTCTCGCGAACATCGATGATGTCGTACTGAGAAACCTTGTAGGAAGGAACGTTGATCTTCTTGCCGTTCACGGTGAAGTGTCCGTGGGAAACGAGCTGACGTGCCTGGCGGCGCGTGCGTGCGAGACCTGCGCGGTACACAACGTTGTCGAGACGAGCCTCAAGCAGGATGACCAGGTTGTCACCGGTCTTGCCCGGGAGACGGTTAGCCTCTGCGTAGTAGCGACGGAACTGCTTCTCCATAACACCGTAGGTGAAGCGAGCCTTCTGCTTCTCCTGCAGCTGAAGCAGGTACTCAGACTCTTTGATGCGTGCGCGGCCAGCCTGTCCCGGAGGGTAGGGGCGACGCTCGAATGCCATGTCTCCGCCGACGAGGTCGACGCGGAGGCGGCGGGACTTACGGGTTGCTGGGCCGGTATAACGAGCCATTGTAAGTTACCTTTCCTTTCCTATTAAACGCGACGACGCTTCGGTGGGCGGCAGCCGTTGAACGGCTGAGGGGTGACGTCGGAGATGGAGGTCACCTCAAGGCCGGCAGCCTGAAGAGAGCGGATAGCGGTTTCGCGGCCCGAACCTGGGCCCTTAACGAATACGTCAACCTTCTTCATGCCGTGGTCCATTGCCTTGCGAGCAGCGTTCTCAGCAGCAAGCTGAGCTGCGAACGGGGTGGACTTACGGGAACCCTTGAATCCGACGTGGCCGGAGGATGCCCATGCGATGACAGCACCGGACGGATCCGTGATGGAAACGATGGTGTTGTTGAAGGTGGACTTGATGTATGCGTGGCCCTGAGCCACATTCTTTTTAACTACACGACGACCAGTGCGGCGAGCCGTGCTGCGAGTCTTAGGAGGCATGAATTACTTCTTCTTTCCGGCGATCGTCTTCTTCGGACCCTTACGCGTACGTGCGTTGGTCTTGGTGCGCTGGCCACGGACGGGCAGGCCACGGCGGTGGCGCAGACCCTGGTAGCAGCCGATTTCGATCTTGCGGCGAATGTCGGCCTGAACCTGGCGGCGGAGGTCACCCTCAACCTTCCAAGTTGCTTCAATGACGTCACGAAGAGCAGAAACCTGCTCGTCAGTGAGGTTGTCAGTGCGCAGGTCCGGGGAGATGCCGGTCTCCTTGAGCAGCTGGGCGGCACGGGCAGGGCCGATACCGTAGATGTAAGTGAGTGCAACCTCCATGCGCTTGTTGCGCGGAAGGTCAACTCCAGCTAGACGTGCCATAAGGGCAGTACCTTTCCGGTTGTTACGGTGGTTTTCTCCATGCTCGTCCTTACCAAACATCACTTTGCCCGGACGGATGCCGGACGATGGGATGAGATGCGCAAGGCTTTGGCCACCGCGGCCAAAGGTGTGGGTGATGCCGAGGCATCAGTGAAGCATGGAGGCTTCAAAAGAAATAAACGACTGAGTCGAATTATTTGTAGCGGTAAACAATGCGACCACGGTTCAAGTCGTAAGGAGAAAGCTCCACGACTACGCGGTCCTCAGGGAGGATACGGATATAGTGCTGACGCATTTTGCCACTGATATGAGCAAGCACTTTGTGTCCGTTATCGAGTTCGACGCGGAACATTGCGTTGGGCAAAGGCTCGATAATACGACCCTCAACCTCGATTGCGCCTTCCTTAGCCATAGCCTCCACATTCCTGACATCGGTCCTGAAAATTTGGTTGAATATCCCAACCGATTCATCATTACGATGCCGCATAATCACTGCTTATTACAGGTGTTTCACCTTTTGGCAATACACCAACGAACAACAATACAGCGCCCCGCCCGAAAAGCCAAGTTTTTTCTAGGCTCTTTATCAGCCCCAGCGCTCGCTGCAGGTTATGACTTATTAGCTTCTCGACGCCCACCCCCTCACCATCACCCCACTATCCCCAGGTGCTACCCCATAAAGAAAAGGCCACGGACATCTTCTCACGATGCCGCAGCCAGTTCTTATAAGCCATAAACCTACGTTGCGATTAGTACACGTAGACGACGTCCCCAACCTGCAGTTGATTAAAGAAGGTCACAGCATCGTTGTGGTTGAGGTGAATGCAACCGTGCGAGGCCACCTGTGGGCTTCCCTCATGGAACGCAATACCGTTGTTGGTGAAGTACACAGAAAATGGCATAGGAGCGTTATTGAATTCTCGGGAGATTTCATCTTTAATCTTGCGATTAACATGGAAAATACCCTTGGGGGTCTCATGACCTACGCGTCCGCTGGAGATTGGCACCGCACCATAAGAGACCTGGCCATTCTGTTGGAGCCATGAACGCTGCCCCGCCAAGTCAATGCACGCACGGGCAAATGCTGGGCAAGAGCCGGTGTCAAAAGCTGGGCGGGCAGGAGCAGGCGCCGGAGCAGGAGCAGGCACAACTGGCGGCGCAGTCCGCTCTTGGATAAGACCAGGGAACGCGAAGTTAACAGCATTATCAATGGATTGCTTCACCATAGTGGCGGCGTCGACAGGCAAACCAGCATCGGCCTGCGCGCGCAAGTTATTACGCAGATCCCAAGCTCCGTCACGAGTCTGACGACCAAGGTTCTGCAACTGTTGATCAATAGAGCTACTGAGGTTGCTCGATCCGAAGTCCTGTGCGGAAGAAGTGGCAGCCTGGCTCACCAGAAGAGCTGCGGAAGTTGCTGCAGTTCCAACCATCGCCGCAATACGACGACGAGCCATGGACTGCTTCGCATGACGGGGCTTATACGACATGCTGACCACTATATCCCGACTGAGCAAAAACTTAGGAAACTGAGCACACCCGACTCGGCGTGTCGCACGTAACAATTCGGCAACTTTTAGCAAGAGATAAACAAAAATGGGCGTGTGGATTCTGCTCCACACGCCCATTTTTTAGCGATCACATTGTTCTCGCCGTTTTAGGCTTTAACCCCAAATAATTTCTGTATCCCATCCCATAGCGATGCTAAGAAACTGAAAATGGGTGCAAGTCCTGGCAAGACTTGCAAAAGACCTTGCCAAAAACCTTTATTTTCGGTGTTATCTGTGTCTTTACCTGTTTTGTTCTTCTCTTTCTCCAACCTAAGCGCCTCTTCTGCTGCTTTTTGAGCAATCTCGGCAGCCTCTTTAGCCTCAGCGAGAACCTTTGCCTGATCTTGGGATTTTGCTAATTCCTCCTCAACCTTGGCCAATTGCTCTGCAAGGGCTTTAGCCTCATCCTCTGCCTTTGCAGCGGATTCTTCGGCTTTCGCCGTAGCCTCCTCAGCGGCCTTAACCTTGGCATTAGCCTCTTCCGCAGCAGTAATGGCTTTCTGCGCCGCTGCCTTAGCCTTATCCAGAGCTTCTAGCAGTTCTTCCCTATCAATCTCAAGATCCTCCAGCTCCTTTGTTAGCCTTACGACGTTCGCCGTAGCCTCCTCAGCCTTAGCCGTCGCAGCTTTCGCATCTTCAATGGCCTTGGCCAGAGCGGGATCCGGCAGATCAGTGATACCCAGGGCCTTATTACTCAAGCAATCAGCGCCCAGCCACGCCATGTTGAACTTGGCGAACTTGAGGATCATGCCGGTATCAAATGTTCCCGTCTCATAAACCATGCCGATATTTCCGTCAGCCATAGGAGTCATGACCGAATATTGGAAACGACCTGATTCGATCTGGCGCCCATGTGTCCATGACCTACCATCGTCACAGGAAGCCATGACCCAGCCGTTATTGCGTCCATCCTTCGTGTGCTCATGGTTCGTGCGTTTGTCAATTGGCGCAGAGTATAAAAGGACGCGGGCTGCAGCACTCCCCTCGGGAGCATTAGGATAAGCCCTGATCAGGGAAACATTAATGCCCGTATTGTGCTTGGTAGGAAACTGCGGCGGAGCAACAACAGTACGTACCGGGTCAGACCAGGTTTCCCCCTGATCAGAAGAATAAGCGGTCCAACGGGTCTTATCATTGTCCTTCGAATTCATCATGATGCGGCCGTCCGACAGCTCAACGAGCTTGCTCTCATCACCGTTAAAGATTCCATCGCCTGCGATGCCTTCGCCAGCTTCCCAGGTCTCTCCACCATCATCCGAATAGATCGAAAGATTTACTACCCTATCTTGCGATCCATATTTCGTCTTCACAGAAATAGGAACAATTAAACGACCCGAATGTACCCCATAAGTAAGTTGAATCCCGCTTCCCGAAGTCACGAATCGTCCATATCCAGGAACAGCCGAGTTCCCGTGCGTTTTGACTAAAATCTTTTCAGTCAAGCCACTGATGAGGCGCATATTCCCCCAGGTTTCACCATTATCCTGAGATTCAATTACCACAGTATCCTGAACGTCACGGCGTTGTATTACAGCATCGATATCGCCTTTATTCACCCCTGCACCAGCTTGAAAAAAGCGCTGATCATATCCACGGACGAAAAAGGCAAATATTTTTCCGTTAATTCGGTCTACAACCAAGGCAGGATCCGTATACGAAAGGCCACGTTCATCTGTAGTACCACGTGCAATAAATCCCCCGTCGCTAAAGGTCTTACCGGAATCATCAGACCGATATAGCTCAATATCTGTCTGTTCTTTAGGAGATTTTGCATTCCCAGGAGTGTAAGGAGCATCTCGACACCAGGTTTTACTCTGCTCGCCCGGACCATACCGATTATCAAAAGCCACCAAAAGCGTTCCATCAGCAGCCGTAGCAATAGCAGGAATACGGAAACACCGCTGACCAGCTGGATCCACGTCCCGCAGCGTCTTTACATCAAAGACCGGATTCTCATTTGGTTCAGGAAGCTGTCCCTCCCCTACTGCGCCACGCGCTACAGGTGCGGGCGGAGCGGCGTCGAAAAGCCCATTGTTATCGAGGGGAGCAGTTGCAGGGCTGAGGGCTTCTTCGGCAAAAACTGTAGGGACCGCAAGGCCTTGAGCAGTGAGAGCAAGCGCTGCTGTGAGAGTTATCAGCGCTTTGCGAGTTCCACGGCGGCGTGACTCCGTCATTGGAAACTTCCTTCCTTGAGATGGATGAAACACACAAAAATGAGACAGCCAACACATCAGACGTCCGACCTCCTATAGCGACAAGTGCCCCACGGTTCACAATGGATTAGGGACACACATCACGTTCAAAACAATTGGTGATAGAACATACAGATGGCGTTACTAAGGAGACTAGCAACCACAAAGGAGCGCTTAAAAACCTTTGCTTTAAATGTGTCCTTCTCCACTAATGGGGGTAGTGTGCACAACATTACGTCGAAGTCACAAAATAATAAAGCATTTATAACAAGAAAAATAGCTATATCCAGCACAAAGCACGCAAAAAGTGGCCTAACGGAACAAAGACACAGACCGTCAGACCACTTTTAGGCAGAAAACGTGTAACTACTTCCGGGGGGTAAGAATTCGGGGGCCCTCATTTGTCGCCGCCACAGTGTGCTCCCAATGTGAGGACCATGAGTCGTCATCCGTGACCACAGTCCACTCGTCTTCGAGAACAAGGGAATCCACAGACCCTAGAGTCAGCATGGGTTCAATCGCCAGAACCGATCCCTCTTGGATCATCGGTCCCCTACCAGGCTTCCCCTCGTTAGCCAGATAAGGCTCCTCGTGCATCGTCTGGCCGATGCCGTGTCCGCCATAGCCGTCCACGATCCCCAGTTTCACACCAAAGCGCTTTTCCGCCTGGCGCGTTGCTTTTTCCAAGGCATGGGACACGTCGGTAAGCCTATTCCCCGGCACCATCGCCTTCATGCCTTCCGCAAGCACCCACTCGGTGGCATCGTTAAGCGCTTGGACATCCGCGGCGAGTTCACCTATACCAAAGGACCAGGCAGAATCTCCTACCCATCCTTCAAGGGTCGCCCCGCAGTCGATAGACACCAGGTCACCTTCCCGCAAGATCGTCTCCGCGTTCGGGATTCCGTGAACGATCACTTCATTCACCGATGCGCAGATTGAACCTGGGAAGCCTTCATAACCCTTAAATGTGGGGATAGCACCGTAGGACCGAATGGTCTCTTCCGCAACCGCGTCAAGCTCAAGAGTACTTACCCCTGGAGCTGCGGCGGCTTTAACGGCCTGCAACGCCTTACCCACAATCTCACCTGCAGCTTGCATCGCATCAAGTTCCGCGGGCGTTTTAGCTGGAATCACTTTGCGTTTGGATCGAAACCCCATCATCACATCACTTTCATGCCCTTTATCAGGACGTATTCTTCCGTTCTAGCCGCAGCAAACGAATAACTTTATGAATTAAAAATGCAAAAACCGAGCACTGACAAACGCTATACACCGGATGTATAGCCACACGTCAGGCTCGGTTCGCAGTCAATCAGGTTTTATTTTCCTAGGGCCTCAAGGGTCCGGGAATTAATATCTTCAACGGTACCCTCAGCGGTGATAGCAATAATCCGCTCGCCGTAGTGGTCAATCAATGGTGCGGTTTCATCGCGGTACACCTGCAGACGAGTACGAATCGTCTCCTCGTTGTCATCTGCACGTCCGCGGGCCAGCATGCGCTCCACAACAACGTCCTCGGAGACCTGGTAGTTGATCACGCCGTCAAGCTTGGTACCAAATTCTTCCAAGAAACCTTCGAGGATTTCTGCCTGCTCCACGGTACGAGGGAAGCCGTCAAGAAGGAAACCACCTTTAGCGTCTTCTTCCTCCAAGCGAGACTTCACCATGCGAGCGGTGACGTCGGTAGGAACCAGCTTGCCGTTATCAATGTACTGCTTGGCTTCGATACCCAGCGGGGTGCCCTCACCAATATTGGCCCGGAACAAGTCGCCCGTCGAGATATGCGGGATACCAAGCTTTTCGGAGAGAATCGCAGCCTGAGTGCCCTTGCCGGCACCGGGAGGTCCAAGGAGTACAAGACGCATTATTTGAGGAGTCCTTCGTAGTTACTTTGTAGAAGCTGAGATTCGATCTGCTTAACCGTAGTCAGCGCGACCGAGACCATAATCAGAATAGCCGTGCCACCAAACGGTGTGGAGCCTGCAGAGCTTGCCCCTACCCCCAGATCGAGGGCGATGTTAGGAAGAACAGCAATGATACCAAGGTAGAGAGCGCCCACGAACAGCAGACGGTTCATAACAAAACCAAGGTACTCAGCGGTGGGACGACCAGGGCGAATGCCTGGAATGAATCCACCGTATTTCTTCATGTTTTCTGCCTGCTCGTTCGGATCATACTGAACCGAAACGTAGAAGTAAGAGAAGAAAATAATCAGGACAAAGTACAGCACGATGTACTGCCATGAAGACGGGGTCTGCAAGTACTGAATAACGTTGCGCTGCCACCAGTTATCAGAGACCTCGTGGGAGCCAGAATTGATGATCTGCGTGATCAGCACAGGCATGTAGATGAGCGAGGACGCGAAAATCACGGGGATAACACCGGCCTGATTAACCTTCAAAGGCAGGTACGTAGAGGAGCCGCCGTACTGACGACGTCCCACCATACGCTTTGCGTACTGCACCGGAATACGGCGCTGACCTTGCTCCACAAACACAACGCCGACCACGAGAATGATCACGGCTACCAATACAACGGCAAAGACCACGCCGCCGGAAGAATTCAAAATGTTTGCGCCATCGGAGGGAAGTCGAGTAGCGATACCTGCAAAGATGAGCAAAGACATACCGTTGCCCACGCCGCGCTCAGTAATGATCTCACCTAGCCACATAACGAGCATTGCACCAGCAGACATAACAAGTACCAGCATGATGAGAGTCCACAGGCCCGCATTGGGCATCAGCACCTGGACGCCAGAGCCCAAAAGCTGCTTACGGTCTGCCAAAGCAACGATGCCGGAAGACTGCAACAGAGCTAAGCCCAAAGTGAGGTAGCGGGTGTACTGGTCCATCTTTGCTTGACCAGACTGCCCCTCTTTCTTCAGTTCTTCAAACTTAGGGATCACCACAGTCAGCAGCTGCACGATAATCGAAGCCGTAATATACGGCATCACGCCGATGGCAAAAATCGACAGCTGCAGTAGCGCCCCACCCGAGAACAGGTTGATGAGCGAGTAGACACTCGAGGAGTCTGAGGTCAGCTCACGAAGACGCCCACTGATAGACGCGTAATCTACTCCGGGTGACGGAATTTGTGCACCAATCCGGTAAAGGATGATCAGCGCAAGGGTGATCAAAATCTTCTTGCGCAGATCCGCGTCCCGGAATGCCTGAAAAATGGCGGACACTTAGCCTCCTGGCTTCGCATACCCCCGTGATGAGACCACAGCAATGAATCAACGCAACGCTGATCATGCTTCCGGCTTCATCGCAAAGGATGGAAGGTTTAAATAAAACTCGTTCGCTCTAACCGTTGAATAATGCAATCTTTTTTGCCGCAGGCGACCAGAGAAATCTCAATCACAGAAAAAGCTAGCTTCAACTGCTGTTTTGGAAGAATCCCTGTTACAGACCATTCTCCCTTTCTCCTGCCAGTCCCGCTTACAAAAAGCTCGCATTCCATCAAAAGTTGAGGTTGGACATGATTGACCGCTTTACTCTACCACCGCACCCCACCAACTACACAGTTAAGGTTATTTTTAGCTTTAGGATCCCCTAAGCGGTCATGCCGTAACTCACCCGATACTTCTCCCCCTAAAGATGAGTCATACGTCTCAAGTTTTTTCATTGTGCGCCCGTGTCACGCACTTTCCCCGTACAATAACGATGTCTATGCCCAATTACTGCGTATAGCTCATACCGAGGACTTTGTCCTCACGCACGCTTCCACGCGATTCTTTACTACGGACCGTTCGGCACGTACCTGCCGATGAAGAAATGGAGTTGCCTCACTATGGCATCAGTGACCTTTGAAAAAGCATCTCGCGTTTATCCCGGCGCGAATAAGCCAGCTGTCGATGAATTTGACCTCCATATTGAGGACGGCGAGTTCCTGGTCCTCGTGGGACCGTCAGGCTGCGGTAAATCTACTACCTTGCGCATGTTGGCAGGTCTTGAAGACGTCAACTCTGGCCGTATTTCGATCGGTGACCGTGATGTAACAGACATGCCTCCTCGCGATCGTGACATCGCCATGGTTTTCCAGAACTATGCGCTGTATCCCCACATGACTGTCCGCGAGAACATGGGCTTTGCGCTGAAGATTGATAAGAAGCCCAAGGAAGAAATCAACCGTCGCGTTGAAGAGGCTGCTCGCACCCTTGATCTCACCGAGTATCTCGACCGCAAGCCAAAGGCACTTTCCGGCGGTCAGCGCCAGCGTGTGGCTATGGGACGCGCCATCGTCCGCAAGCCTGAGGTCTTCCTCATGGATGAGCCTCTCTCCAACCTGGATGCAAAGCTTCGCGTGCAGACTCGTACCCAGATCGCTGCTCTTCAGCGCGAACTTGGTGTCACCACCTTGTATGTGACCCACGATCAGACCGAGGCCCTAACCATGGGTGACCGCATCGCGGTGCTTAAGTTCGGCGTGCTGCAGCAGGTAGGAACGCCTCGTGAGCTCTACGATTTCCCAGCAAACGAGTTTGTGGCTGGCTTTATCGGTTCCCCAGCCATGAACTTGGGAACGTTCACAGTTGAAGGCGATCATGCGGTCCTGGGCAAGGCACGAGTTCCGCTAAGCCCAGCAACACGCGCAGCCATTACTCCGTCTGATAACGGCAAGATCATTATCGGTTTCCGACCAGAGGCACTTGAGGTTGTTTCTGAAAACGATCCGAATACCATTCCGGTAAAGCTGCACTTGGTCGAGGAGCTCGGCTCCGATGCCTACATGTACGGCAAGCTTGAGGGTGGCGGATCACTAGGCTCTGGCACGGACGCTAACCCCGATGACGAGTCCACTGATGAGATCATCATTCGCACCGCTCCGCATGCAGCGCCTCCTATTGGTTCCATCGTCCATGTCCGTATCCGTGAGGGCGCTCAGCATAACTTCTCCAAGTCCACGGGCGTGCGACTTCCAGAATAAGCACGTTTAGCTCTTACCGCCGCTGCCCACACGGGATCTTCCCCGCGTGGGCTTTCGTGCAATTAGCCTTCGGCCCTGTCCCCTCATCTCCTCGAAGTCTTCGTGAAAGAGTCCTCATGCCTGCTACCCCCTCTATGCAGATAACTAACGGTACGATCGCCCCAGCATTGCTACAGCTGCCCTGGTCACTTCCGTTAGAAGACTGGCCGGAAGAATACTTAGCATCGCTCCCCCGCGGAATTTCGCGCCATGTGGTGCGCTTTGTGGGGATCGACGGCAGGGTCTTTGCGATCAAAGAGATCGGGCAAAAAGTTGCCTACCATGAGTACAAAACGCTGCGGGACCTCAATCGCTTAGGGGCGCCGTCGGTACGCCCTCTTGCAGTCATTACCGGGCGTGTCGACGCCACCGGGGAACCCCTCACAGCGGCACTGGTCACGGAGCATCTGGAGTTTTCTCTCCCCTACCGCGCGGTTTTTTCTCAGTCCATGCGCTCAGAAACCGCCACCCGACTTATCGACTCACTTGCAGTCCTCTTAGTCCGCCTGCACCTACTGAATTTCTTCTGGGGTGACGTCAGCCTCTCCAATACGCTGTTTCGTCGAGACGCAGACTCTTTTTCTGGGTATCTTGTCGACGCAGAAACTGGCGAGCTACAGCCTAAACTCAGCGATCAACGCAGGCTTTACGACGTCGACATCGCACGGGTGAACATCATCGGCGAGCTTATGGATCTGCAAAGCGGCAAACTCCTCTCCCCTGACGTGGACGCTATAGAAATAGGCAATCGCATCGTGGAAAAGTACACCCTGTTATGGGAGGAACTGACCGCCGAGCAAACCATTGGGCCAGACGAGCACTGGAAAGTGCAGCAGCGGATCGACAAGCTCAACGCACTGGGCTTTGACGTAGGAGAACTCAAACTCACAAGTTCCGATGAAGGACAGTCCGTGCATATTAGGCCTCGGGTAGTCGACGCAGGACATCATCACCGAGCGCTCATGCGGCTCACAGGCCTAGACGTGCAAGAAAACCAGGCCCGGCGCATACTCAACGCCATTGAGACCTACCGAGCAATACATTCAGATAGTCACCGGCCGATGAGCACAATTGCGCATGAGTGGTTGACTCATATTTTTGAGCCCACGCTTGCGGCTATCCCCCAGGAGTATTCGGCGCGGCTGCAGCCCGCGCAGATATTCCATGAGGTTCTCGAACATCAGTGGTATCTCTCAGAGCACGCCGGGCATGAGGTGCCGCTGGAGACTGCGGCAGCGGACTATGCAAAAACCATCCTGCCTCATCGGCCAGACGAGGAGCGGATGTTGGACCAAGACCCCCACGACGAGCTATCGGAGGATTAAGCAAGTGTGGGGGCGTCGATAAGCTTTTTAGTCGCGGTACTTGTCGTTTCCCCGGTTCAGCCAGGCGTACACGGCGCCCATACACACGCCTCCGCCTAGCAGGTTACCGATAAAGACAACCGCCCAGTTGTGAGCGATATGCGCAGCATCAAAATGGGCTGGGAGCGTCTCGGCGCTGAACCCGACCAAAGAGACAAGACCAAAGTTTGCGATAACGTGCTCAAGCCCCATCACGGTAAACATGCTGATGATAACCGCCAGAGTAAGAAGCTTGCCGGAGAATTCTTTCATCGTGGCCACGCCAATGATGCCCATGTTGACCACGACGTTAGCCAGAATTCCCTCGATGAGGAGTCCCAAAGACGCCTTGGCCAATTTAGTTTCCGTGATAGTGGAGACCAGGTTCTCTGCGTCCACATGGGAAAACACGACTGCTCTGCTCAGCAAAAAAGCCACGAGTGCAGAACCAACAAGGTTAAAAAAGGTGCAGACAAGAAGCACGAGGGTTGCCTTGGACAAAGACACCTTTTTATTGACCACTCCAAACCCGAGGTACATCATGTTGCTGGTGGCAAGCTCGGCGTTGAGCAACACTATGGTGTAGAGGCCGACAAAGAACATCAACCCAAAGACTGGGTAGCCCACGCCTGGAACGATATGATCGAGCTTTTGGCCGAGCGTCACGGCGAAAGCTGTTCCAAGGGTGAGATAAACGCCAGCGAAAATGCAGCGGACAGAGTACCGCCAAAAGTCGGTGTCAAAGAGGGCGACTTTCTTTGCTACTGCTGAGGAGACTTTATCGTTGAGAGATGCGGGCGCGGTCAACGTGCACGACCTTTCCTAAATCGAGATGAGTCCGCGCTGCGCCCCCGCGAAGGGGTGGTCTCAGTTCGCGCGAACGTAACAGATCGATGTTAGAGCATCTCTTCTTTATTTGAGGAGAGTGAGAAACTATTCACATTCTCAATCCAGCCCTCAACTCCGCCTGGGCTTCCTAGCACGGCGGCTTTACTGCCTTTTTACATCAGCACCGTGGCGATAAGCCCCGTACACAGAAGAACCGCAGGGTATGCCCATGGAATCCAGGCTGCCGGCACATCGCCTTCCTCGTCGAGTAACGGCTGGCGGTAATGCAAAAATACTGTTCCCAGCGCCGGCGAAATAAACATCGCCGCACCAAAAGCACCAGCTGAATACATCATGCGATTCTCAGCTCCCCAGAAGAGATAAAAGATCATGATGAATCCGAGTAAGGCGACCCCCATCGGGATGATTCCCAAACGTGTTCCCAAGGAAAGCGCCACTATCCAAAATATCGCGGCAAGAGTGACACCCAACATTGCTGACCACCTCACCGCAGTAGACAACTGCGCCGTGATGTCGATAGCTGCCAGTACCACGAGAGCTATCAGCAGTACCCACACAGGATTCTGCGACTCAACGCTCCACACTCGACGCTCCGACGCCAAATCGTAGGGCACCTCGCTCACCACGGCGATAATGAGCGTCCACCCGGCAAGGCGCCATCGGTTTACTCCACGTTTGATTGCCAGCGTATAGAGCCAAGCGACGAGTGGGATTGCGCACCAAGAGATGACCTCCATCACGATTCCCACGGTCAATAACCACAGGCCAGTATCTGCGTACCCCCCGTCTATGGGCCACAACAGGAGAGAGCCCAGCGCGGATGTAATGATGAAAAACCCTGCTAAGCCAGCTAATTTATGAGCACTAAAGCCTCTCTGACGTTGCTGAGCATTCATTCATTTCCTCACTTCTGCTTACACGCATCGCACCTCAGGTTTTCCTGTGCTGCGCTCCGCGGCTCTCCGGTGGCTTTTATAGATTGTGTCCATTGCAGCGGGATGCCCTCGTGTTACTTGATCTATGACCAACACGAGGGCACTTGTTGTACAGACAACGAGCTTTACTATCCCTTAACGGAACCAGCCATTGACTCCTGATAGTAACGCTGCATCACGATGAACAAAATCGTGATGGGAATAGAGATGCACACAGCACCTGCGGCAAAGCGTGCAAACCAATCGTAGATATATTCTTTCTCCAGCATCTTCCAAAGGCCGAGAGAAACCGTGTAGTTTTCCTGTGTCCGAGCGATGGCTTTTGCAAGCACAAAGTCCAACCAGGGGGTCAAGAATCCCACAATCGCTTGATACACGATCATCGGTTTAGAAATCGGAAGAATAATCTTGGTAAAGACCTGCCACCTGGTGCAGCCGTCGAGAAGCGCTGCCTCATCCAACGAAATCGGGATCGTATCCATGAATCCCTTCATCACGTAAAAGCCCATACCAGTGCCAGCGGAATACACGATGATCAATGCCAACGTGGTGGTCCAGCCTTGGGTGAGGCCAATCGCTTTAAGGATGAAGTAGATAGCTACCACCGACATGATGCCGGGGAACATTCCCAAAATCAGCGCGGTGTTCATATAGACCTTGCGGAATCGGAAACGCAGACGGCTCAGGGAATAAGAGACAAAAAGCACGAAGACAACGCTGATCGCGCAGGTAAAGCAGGCAATGATCAGGGTGTTTAAGAACATCTTGGGGAAGTTCAGCACTGAGTGATCAGTAAAGAGCTGAACATAGTTGTCCACGCTGTATTCCGTGGGGAAAAAGGTACTGGTGTACGGAGCAGTGTTCTTGTTAAAGCTTTCTGCTACAACCCAGACGATGGGAACCACCCAAATGATTGCGAGGATGGTGAGAAAGAGATGAACGAGGAAGTCGACAAACTGTCGTGTGCGACGCTGGCTTCCACGGATCCCTACTTGTTTGGTGCTCATCACTGGAATCCTTCCTCGTTGCGATAAGAGCCGCTTCGTCGATACGTAATCAGTGCCACTGTGGAGAGAACAATGAAGGTCAAGATACCGATCACCGCACCCACGTTATAGTCACCACGATCAACCGTGAGTTTGTACAGCCACGTAATCAGGAGATCTGTTTTACCAGCCGAGGCGCCAATCGGTGTTGGGTCGCCTTTGGAAAGCATGTAGATCACATTGAAGTTATTCACGTTCGCGGTAAATGTGGTGATCAGATACGGCGTCATCACAAAGAACATGTAGGGCAACGTCACGTTGCGGTAGGTTTGCCACCAGCTGGCGCCGTCGAGACGCGCGGCCTCATAGAGCTCGCCTGGAATGTTCTGAAGAATACCCGTGACCTGCATGATCGTGTACGGGATACCAATCCATAGGTTGACAACGATCACCGTCACACGCGCCCACGTTGCATCCGTGAAGAACGGCAAGCTGCTATCAATCCAGCCCCAATCCAGCAGCAGGCGGTTCACAATGCCCTCTGGCTGCAGCATGCTGCGCAGCACGAGGAGCGTCACAAACTGCGGAACAGCCACAGACAGGGAGAAAATCGCGCGCCAGAACGCTTTTCCGCGGGTGGTTTTGCGCTGAATAATCATGGCCAAGAACATGCCCAGGAAGTAATTAAGGAATGTGGCAAAGAACGCCCACACCAGAGTCCAGGTGAGCACACCGACAAAGATCTGCAGGTTAACTTCACCACCGGTGTTAGAGAACACCTTGCCAAAGTTCTCTAGCCCCACCCAGTCAAACTTCTGAACATTCCGAGAATCATAGCTAGTAAACGCCATGCTGATCATAAAAATCAGCGGCAAAACCGTGAAGATCAAAATGCCAGCCGTAGGAAGCGACATCAGCATAATCGGTGCGTCTTCATCAGTTAACGCATGTAAGTCTTCTTTCAGCGTACGCGCGCGTCCTTGCTTCTCGACGAACGTCTGTGCCTTGTACGCACTGCGCAACGCGATCGTAGCTAGCCACAGGAAGACGATAAGAAGAAAGATCGTGGCCACGCCTTCGAGCAACAAAACAACCGACGGCTCACTGTTTTTATAAACCCAGAATCCGTCTACTTTGACGCGACCTTGTTCCCCAGTACCAAGCCCTGGCAATTCTTGCAGTGCCTTAATACCTTTGCTTATAAACAGCGCAATAGCGACTATCTCTATGCCAAGGAACACCGCTCCCTTGAGAAACTGTTTACGCAGTAAATTGCCAAGACCAAAGACAATAAGCGATGCCTTTGTCATAGCGTCTCCGTTAGCCCACGCGTTAGACAGCGAATAGAGACTCGGTTCGTCGTTGCGTTTTTGCGTCTTTGGCTTCGGTTTGGTTAGCAGGCCACCGCGGTGGACTCCAGCTTTCATGAGCCCGCACTCCCCTTCCTGTGGCTTTTAAAAGTGTGTTCTTTTGAAAACTGCTACGCACACGTTGAGCCCAGCACGCAGACTGGGCTCAACATACGCATACTCAGGGATTACTTTTTGTTAAAGCTAGAGGTCCAAGCGTCGGTCTTAGCCACCGCATTCTCAGCGTTGATCTCGCCGTTGACCAGGGCCTTGCCAAAGGTGGTTGCAGGATCCCAGAAGTCAGACATTGGCTTCAGGGTTGGCTGCAAGATCGAAGCATTGGCAACGGTCTCAAACAGTGCGACTGCCACAGGGTCAGCTGCGATAGCAGCATCCTTTGCCAGCGTCTTATCTGCTGGGATAACACCGTTCTTGTCAAAGTGAGACTTCTGAGACTCAGTGGAAGCGAGGAAAGCTGCAAACTCAGAAGCAACCTTCGGGTTCTTGGTGTTGGGGTTGTAAGCAATTGCCTTGGAACCGGAGAAGGCCTTCATCTGAACATCCTGGCCTTCGAGCTTGAAGGTCGGCAGGCTGGCAACGCCATAGTTATCGCCCAGAGCCTTCTTGATGTTCTTTGCATCCCACGAACCGGAGAACACAACATCTACGGAGCCATTAGCTAGCCCACCGATGCCGGAGCCCTCGGCGTCATTGACAAAGTTGGGGTTCTTCACAACGCTTGTCAGGTACTTGGTTACTTCGCCAGCCTTGTCGCCAAGCTTGATGCCAGCGTTTTCATCCAAGCCGTCCTTGCCAAAGAAGGAAGCACCCGCACCTGCGTAGAACGCTGGATAGTACCAGGAGTTAGACATAGGGAAAGAGACCTTAGCCTTAGACAGCATGGTGTCAAAGGACTTAATGTCTTCCTGGTTTAGCTTTGCCTTGTTGTAGTACATGAACCAAGTGTTCGGCTCAATCGGAAGGCCATAAGCCTTGCCGTCTTGTCCCTTCACACTGGCGGCGATGGTGTCTTCTGCCTGCTCACCGAGCTGTTTCATGCCAGCGTCGGAAAGCTCGCCAACAGCACCCGAATCCAACAGCGAGCCTAGGCGGTCATTAGCGTAGACATAGACATCAGCTGCTGCCGAAGGATCCTGGTTTACAGTCGTAGCAGCCTGATCTGCACCAACGACCGAGTTCTTCCATGTGATGTCATAGTCCGGATGTGCCTCTTCAAACTTCTTTTCAACGGACTGCAACCATCCGTCTGCACCATCCTGATCTTCCTGAGAGCTCCACACGCTCAGAGTGATCTTGCCGCCCTTAGAGTCACCCGAAGCACTCGACCCCTTGGAGTCCTTGTCGCTGGAACAGCCGGCCAAAACGAGGGTTGAAATGGCTAATACGCTGAGGGCCTTCTTTGCGTGGATCTTCATCCACTTCACCGCCTTTAGAGATTAGGGGGATAAGTTGGGGGACGACTACCTTTTCTTCATGCCCGGATAAGGCATTTTTGAAGTGGTAATCACCTGTCAAACACTTAGCTTAACTGCCTGTGACACTTTCGAGTAACCCGAAAGTTTATGCACTAACTCACAGAACCCCATACTCGCAGTCCACTCACCCTTTTTGCAACCCCCACCTGCATTAACCAACCAACTTTCCCCCTTTTCGAGGAAAAACCAATAAGAGAAAAAGTATCAATAAAGCAGCTTCTAGCTGGCAATAGGTCAGACAACCTACCTTCTCACGCAACAAAGAAGACCCCCGAAAAGACCACCCCAAACGGAACAGGTAATAACCAACATCGGACAGAGTGAGATCTTGCACACGATATCCAATAACTGCGCAAATATACGAAACTGACCCGTTTAACCGGAATCCATGAAGAGCATTAAGTCAGCCAATCGATCACCGCTTACATTCAGAGACACACCTAGAACAGAAGAAACCCCTAGATGCTTATCCACATCCAGGGGTACAAATTAACGGCCAGTCTTGCTTGGACCGGAAAGACGAGTCTTCAGTTTTTCAACCTTCTCCTTGGTTTCAGAATCACTACCCTCAACCAACTTCTCAAGCAATTCAGATTGTTCTTTACTTAAGCGCTTGTAGTGACCCAATTCTTCAGTCGTACGAATCAAGTCCCCCTCAAGGATTCGAGGGTCCTGCCCTTCTTTAGGTAGCAACTTCTCATAAGCTCGACCAAGTTCCGAAATCGTACAAGGCCCTTGAGAAACCAACGTGTACGACTCGCCACCACTTACAACGACAGATTCTCGAGTACAGGTCCAGATACCGCCCTGTTTCTCCACAGTCTCGCGAACATTAGTTTCTTGCGAGCCATTGTCCGTACGCAAAACCTGAGAAGCCCCCGCCACGGAACCACCCAGAGCTAGGCAGCATACCGCACCGGCAATAATTGAAACTTTGATTTTTTGCATGAGGGATCCCCTTTTGAGAGTTGAAAAAGACGCACTATAGGGACTACCTATAAAAATCCCCAGCGCGTTAGGTTATTTTCATGTTAACCTTAAATAAGGTTTTGGTCAATTTTCAATAACCTAAAACACAGAAAAGTGGAATCTAGATAAGAAAAAGCCGTACCCACCACCGCAAATGCGGAGTAGGTACGGCTTTTTAGTGAGAAAATTCTCAGTTAGCTAAGAATTAAGCCTCGGCGATCGAGCCGCCAGCGGCTTCGATCTTTTCCTTAGCAGACTTAGAGAACTTGACGCCGGAAACGGTCAGCTTAACGCTGATCTCGCCCTCGCCAAGAACCTTAACAGGCTGCTTTGCACGAACGAGGCCGGCAGCTGCGATGTCTGCAGCTGCGATCTCGCCGCCATTCGGGAAGGCCTTCTCCAGGTCAGCAACGTTGACAACCTGGTAGTAAACCTTGGAAGGGTTCTTGAAGCCCTTCAGCTTTGGCAGACGCATGTGGATCGGCATCTGGCCACCCTCGAAAGCAGCAGAAACTTGCTTACGAGCCTTGGTGCCCTTAGTACCGCGACCAGCGGTCTTACCCTTAGAAGCCTCACCGCGGCCAACGCGGGTCTTTGGCTTGTTTGCGCCCTTTGCAGGACGCAGATCGTGGAGCTTAATTGGTTCGCTCATGTTTTTACTCCCCTGCCACTTCTTCGACAGACACCATGTGGCGGACCACATTGATCATGCCGCGCACTGCGGGGGTGTCCTCGTGTACGACGGAGTGGTTGATGCGCTTGAGACCAAGAGCAGCCATGTTCTTGCGCTGCTTCGGGTTTGCACCAACCAGACCCTTATGCTGAGTAATCTTCAGGGCCATGGTTACGCCTCCTGTCCTGCGCGTGCGCGCAGCATACGAGCCGGAGCAACTTCTTCCAAGGTCTTGCCACGACGAGCAGCGACCTCTTCAGGACGGTTGAGCTGCTTCAGGCCAGCAACGGTAGCGTGAACTACGTTGATAGCGTTGTCGGTGCCAAGAGACTTGCAGAGGATGTCCTGAACGCCAGCGCACTCAAGCACTGGACGAGCTGCGCCACCGGCGATAACACCGGTACCAGGTGCAGCCGGACGCATCATAACGATGCCTGCTGCTGCTTCACCCTGAACTGGGTGAGTAATGGTGCCGGCAACCATTGGAACGCGGAAGAAGTTCTTGCGAGCTTCCTCAGCACCCTTTTGGATTGCAGCTGGAACTTCCTTGGCCTTGCCGTAGCCAACGCCGACCATTCCCTTGCCGTCGCCGACGATCACGAGAGCGGTGAAGCTGAAGCGACGACCACCCTTCACGACCTTGGAGACGCGGTTGATGGTAACGACGCGCTCGATGTACTGAGAGCGCTCGTCCTGCTGCTGGTTACGACGATCATCGCGGCGTCCGCCACGGCGATCGTTCTTCTTCTGGTTGTCGTCGGCGGAGCGTCCGCCGTCACGCCGTTCACGTCCCGGCATTACGCAATCCTTCCGTTGATGTTCATGGAGATAGCGGTCATTAGAACTTCAGACCACCTTCACGAGCTGCGTCGGCCAGTGCAGCAACACGGCCATGGTACTTGTAGCCAGCGCGGTCGAAAACGATCGACTCGATGCCAGCAGCCTTAGCGCGCTCGGCGATCAACTGACCAACCTTAGCGCCCTTAGCCTTCTTGTCACCCTCGATTGCACGAACTTCTGCTTCCAAGGTGGATGCAGCAGCCAAGGTGTGGCCAGCGAAGTCGTCGATGACCTGAACGTGCATGTGGCGAGAGGTGCGATGGACGACGAGACGTGGGGTCTCGGCGGTACCACGCAGGTTCTTGCGGATGCGGTTGTGACGGCGTGCGCGAGCGATGCGACGGCGGGTGGAAATGTCCTTGCCCACAGGCAGACGCTTGCCGTTGTTGTTCTCGTTGTTGCTCATTGCTTACTTACCCGTCTTTCCGACCTTGCGACGGATCTGCTCGCCCTCATAACGAATACCCTTGCCCTTGTAAGGATCATCCTTACGGAGGCGGCGGATGATGGCGGCGATCTGTCCGACCTTTTGCTTGTCGATACCGGAGACAGACAACTTGGTGTTGCCGTCAACAGCGAACGTGATGCCTTCCGGAGCCTCGATCAGGACCGGGTGGGAGTAACCAAGGGAGAACTCAAGGTTCTGGCCCTTAAGAGCAACACGGTAGCCAACACCGAAGATTTCCATCTTGATGGTGTAGCCCTCGGTCACGCCAACAACCATGTTGTTAACGAGCGAACGAGACAAACCGTGCAGCGAACGGTTCTTGCGGTGATCATCCGGGCGGACCACGGAGATCTGTCCGTCTTCAAGAGAAGCACGGATTGGCTCTGGGAGCTCGAAGCTCAGGGTTCCCTTAGGACCTTTAACCTCAACGAGCTGGCCGTCGATCTTGGTCTCAACGCCGGACGGAATAGCGATAGGTGCCTTACCTACACGTGACATATTTCGTCTCCTCCTTTACCAGACGTAGGCGAGAACTTCTCCGCCTACACCCTTCTCGGTAGCCTGACGATCGGTCAGCAGACCCTGAGACGTGGAGATGATAGCCACGCCCAGGCCGCCCAGGACCTTCGGCAAGTTGGTGGACTTTGCGTACACGCGCAGACCTGGCTTGGAAACGCGACGAACGCCCTCGATGGAACGCTGACGGTTCGGGCCGTACTTCAGGTTCAGAGTCAGGGTCTTACCGACCTTTACTTCCTCAACCTTGTAGTCAGCAATGTAGCCTTCTTGCTTCAGGATCTCAGCAATGTTTGCCTTGAGCTTGGAAGAAGGCATCGACACTACGTCGTGGTGCGCGTGGTTTGCGTTGCGCACGCGCGACAGCATGTCGGCGATAGGATCTGTCATGGTCATAAAAGTGACCTGGCGCCTTTCTCGTTGCGGTTCCTACCCACCTTTAAACGTGCGTTACCGCGTGCTCTCGGGCCACTTACGCTCCCCAAACTCAGTAGCTTGGGGCGCTCGCTGCCACATGTCCACACGGTCGCATAAGGCGAGGGGCCTACAACAAAGTAGGTATGAAAATTTGTACATGGTCTCGGCTGTACCTTGATAAGGGCGCACGAGTCCAAGTGGCCAGCGTACTCTACGTTGTTCTTCTTGCCAACTTTTTTTACAAACTTTTTTCGACGCCTGTTTTCCTAGCTAATCGACGCGCACCGCACCGTGCTCATCCACCGTTACAGTTGCGGCCATAGCACGTGCCAAGTTAATCCGTTGCCAGGACCCTCGCGGACTCTGATCATCTAACGGGTAGCCAGCCTCTGAAGCTGTTTGACGCAGCACTTCAGCACGTTGTTCCCATGTCAGATGTGGGAAAGCAGATGCCAATAGCACGGGAGCGGCCTGTGGCACCACCATCGGCGCTTCTGGAGAATATACGCGAGTTTGCATCCCGTAGGTCATGCGCTCTGTGTATTGTTGCACCGCCTGTTGCTGCGCCCCTACGTCTGCAGCGCACTCGGACAGGCTCTTCCCACAGCGCCATTCCAACTCCGCACGTAGTTCTGCTCCGGCAGCATCTAATGCCGCTCGCATCTTTGGATCATTAAGACGGTCTGCTGCAGCCGCATTCCCCGTCATTCGTCCACCAATCACGTCCAACGGGTAGTGAACCCCAAGTACTACGCGATTAAATCCTGCTTCCGATCCCCTATTCAATAGCTGAGCTGAGAATTCAGGCAGCATATAGGCCCATAGAGCAGTCGTCCATGCCGCCTGGTTCGTGTGCCCCGAGGGGAAAGAACCCGATGTTGGATACAGGTCATGATGATCAACTCGGTACTGGCGAATCGCATCGGGATGTGCAATATATGGGCGTGGATTACGGAAAATGTTCTTTTCTATGAATGTGGAGCTTGCTGGTCCCCCGGCGCGTGCTGTCCAGCCGCCAAGAAGCATCTGTAGTTTAGGAAGCCGATTCTCTGCGAGCGCAGTACGCAGATGAGCTCCAAGTGTGGGGCCTAAAGCATCCGAAAATGCCATGAGTACGCCATCACGCTCAGTGAGAGCGTCGTGTTGCGCCCGTGCCACGGTCTCTGGAGTGGCCTCATTATTAATGCGTATCGACGTCGCCGAGTTTTCTTCTATCGCTTTCGGATGATTCCTGCGCAGGTCTTCAAAGTTAGACACCACATCGTAATAAGTTCCGCCGCTATAAGAGCTGATATCTGATATGTACCCCACGTAATCTGCCGGGCCAAACGGTTGTGGAGTTGGAGCACCAGGATGCAGAACGGGCGGAGCAATCAGGGATGAACCTGCTTGTGCTTCTGGGGGTATAGGAAGGGAAGATTGTGCGCTTACTGGTGCGGTTAAGGCAAAGATACAAGCCGTGGTACATAACGAACTCAGTAGTCGGCGATTCATCTTGGACAAGGTTTCTCCTTAATAGGTCAGCCGCAGCCTTGCATATTTTCAGCGCCGAGTCTCTGAGATGTGCGAATCACCATGTCGCTACCATTCCAAGTGCTCAACGTTATTTTCACTTATACCAAGATATGAATCGTGTAAGCAGAGTTCCCGAGAGTTAGGCCCTTAACAGACGCAATCAATCAGAAACAAGAAAGCCCCTGGAAAACACGTTCTTTTTCTTTACTACCCCGATAAGAAACGCCCATCCTGCATCTTTATTCTGACTACCCTGTCCCCTTAAGGAAATTTTCCTAACGCCTACCCACACCCTTCCACGATAAAAAATTCATTATGAAATACATCTCGTTTTCTTTTTTAAAGCGGTGCTCTGTGCGGTGGTGCTTTCCTGAGCACTGCAGTATTCGGCGAAAACATCACTGGTCGTTCCGTTACGACGATCGCCGCTGTTTATAGCCTGTCCACGCCGATGCAATAGCATCACAAGCGGGAGCGGATCACCAGTTGGTCTCTGCCGCGAAATATTTCATGACCATTTGCAAGATCTCTCGCTCTTCGCAGAGTTTCCCAACTTCTTTTTCCAGCTCTCGTCTGTGCTATGCCTCAGAGATTTCCTAGGCTTGTTACACCAATTGTTTGATGCAGACACATTTGCTAGTGCCGACGTCTTCAGCCACGCATACAAAGCGCAGTGACAGCTCACTACAGGGTTTTAAGCCCAGTTCAGGACCCTAAAATTCGAATGCATTATCTTGAGGATTTCTCTCGATACCGTGCCGCGAAAATTGGAGTGACAAGTGCGCCCAATCCACCCCCGGCCATCAGGAAATATGCAACGACCTTAATGGCAAACCCACTGAAAACCGTGGAACCCAATATAAGAAGAACCGCTCCAGCTACTGAACAAAGCACGCTCATTAGAGTTGCTAATTTGAAACGCCAATTCCAGTTAGAGAAACTCCCCTGATCTCCAGAGTCAAATTTTTTTGGATCTACCATAATTTGTTTCCTTTGTTAGTGATCACATTTCGAGCACATCAAAAGTTCGTTGCCTCATCTTTAAAAAGATCCACGAAAAGAGCCTATGACTTGCTGTATAACGCAATTTAAAATCACAAAATATTGCGCCCCTTAGGAGATTGTTTATGAAAGCTCTGCTGACCGTCTCCAAAGAAAAGGCCAGACCATTCCCCGCTTCAAAATAACTATGACAGACAAAGAGCAGTTGCTAATGGAGTATCTGCTAGAACAAGTCACCAGCATCAACATAAAGATTCACAGGAGCACACAACATCGAGGCTCCTTTACACACGATTCTTAAGAATCATGATGGAGAAGGACCTACTTACTAAGTATCGCCAATCTTTCAAGAAGACTCCGATCACTAATCCCGACACCAAACACCATAATAACCTGCTAGATCGCCAATTCAATCCCCATTGCGTTGTCAGCAGCCCCCCCCCAGGACACCGAAAATTCATAACATGTCCATCTATATTCGCAGGCAACAAAAGTAAAACGCCCTATGACAATCATCTTGTCTATCGATCAGATTCCACGAGCGTTCCTACCAATTCAATGAACGAAAAACGCGAAGAAAACAAGGGGCACAACACCCCAGTCACCACACTTGCTCGCCATGATGCGTAACGAGTCTTTACTCCCCCAGTCCAGGAAATAGTAATCCTAACTGCCCCTGTTCAACTAAAAGCATCAAATATACAAGAAAGCTTTTTCTATCGACCAGCGTTATTGATATCGCGGTCGCATTGTTTTCTTTTCGGCTTCTTCGTAGCGGCACCGAGTGGAACGGTTTTTGTCAGCATACGTCCATTGCCATTGCTTTTTTAGTCGCAACAACCATCGTTTTCGTCGTAGGCTTTTGCAGAAAACCCCAACAAACCAGAAAAAGATTCTTAAAATCGTGCGCCCCCAGCCGGCTGGGATATGCTCCCCCGAACACACCTCAGCCGGCTTACGCTCTTTAATTAAGCCTCGCTAAAGAGCACCTTGGGATCCGCTCCGGTAGCCAGAGCTGCCGCGAGCACAATACGCGATTGTCCCGCCCGCAAGTAATTCGAGCCAATCACGCCCTTTTGTGCAAGAGTAGCTCCGCCGCCTGCGCCGCCGTAGGTGCCTTCCACGAGCCCGGCATCCACACGTGTGGTCATAACTATTGGGATATTTTTCTCCGCAGCAGCCACGATTCCCTCTGCGATATCGCCACCGACGTTTCCTGCGCCCATCCCTTCAATGACCAGAGCCTGTGCACCGGTGGAGATGGCGGCGTCGACAAGCGCACGAGGAGCACCTGGATAGGCCGCGATAATGTCTACCCTGTATGACTCCAAAGGCTTAAAGTCCAGAGGCTTCGGCCGTACCAGATCTTCGCCAGCGTTAGTGCGGAAACCATCTTTTTCAGAGGTATGAGATTTGTATGCTCCCCGCGCCCGAATCAACGTACCGCCAAAAGCAATAAAAGTGCCTTTTCCTTGGTTTTTCGGATCTGTTGCTGCGGTAACAGCCAACGTTAGGTTGTCCGGACCGTCGGTGTGGGGATCGTCGAAAGGCAGCATCGAACCGGTAAAGACCACAGGTTTATCACCGCTAAGGAAGGTGTCCACGGCGATGGCCGATTCCTCCATCGAATCAGTACCGTGCGTAACAATTACGCCTGTGACGTCGTCTTCCTTCACTGTCTTAAGTACTTCGCGGATGATGTTGTCTGTATCCTTCAACGTCATCGCAGAGGAATCCAGCTGACTTACCTGACGTACTTCAATAGTGAGCTTATCTTTAGAGAACTTTTTATATACGGGTGCTACAAGTTCTTCGCCGCTTACCGTGGGGACCAAAGCTCCATCAACATTGGTGCTAGCAATAGTTCCACCAGTAGATAAAACGACTAAATGACCAGAGATCGCTGAATAATCTACGTGCTTGTCGCTGCTGGAGTCTGCACCACTGGGCTGAGAATCTCCCTGCGAACATGCTGTAAGTACGCCGATACTGCCAGCGGTCGCTAGAGCAGTGGCTCCGAGAAAGCGGCGGCGAGAGAAAATTTGTGTCATGTGATCCTACCTTCCTTCTTGCTACTCAATGCGGCCAATGATTCCATTCACCGCAACGCTTATAAGTGTTGTCGCGCAAATACCAAAAGCACCTTTGCAGGGATGTGATGCCAGTGAAAACTAATGTCACAATCATCATGTGCCCATACAAAGGTGCTCATTGGTGTTCTTTATGCCTATTCCGCGGCTTGCGCTAGACAGTGATAGAAAACTAGCTACACGGCATCAGCTTAGGAAGCACAACCTTAGCCAAACCGCCAAGGGAGGTCTCGCGGTACTTAGAATCCATATCTTTACCGGTCTGATACATGGTGGCAATGATCTGGTCTAGTGATACCGTCGGGTTCGACTCACGCTGCAAAGCCATATTTGCGGCGTTGACGGCCTCCACAGCAGCCACGGCGTTACGCTCGATGCACGGAACCTGCACCTGGCCGCACACGGGGTCACAGGTGAGACCCAAATTGTGTTCCATTGCGATCTCAGCTGCAATGAAGACCTGCTGCGGGGTTCCACCCATAAGTTGCGCAACACCGGCCGCAGCCATCGAACAAGCGACGCCCACCTCTCCCTGGCAGCCGACCTCAGCGCCAGAAATAGAAGCGTTCATCTTGTAGAGCGCACCGACCACCTTGCAGGTAAGGAAGTAATCGGTGTACATCTTCTCGTCCACAGGTGCCACCAACTTGTCCCAATAAGACAGGACAGCGGGCAGCACGCCACAAGCACCATTTGTCGGAGACGTAACTACGCGACCGCCAGCAGCGTTTTCTTCGTTTACGGCAAGTGCGAACATATTAAGCCAGCTCATCATGCGCAATGGCTCATTCTCACTCGTATTTTCCAAGCGCGTCCGCAGTGCTTTGGCACGACGCGGGACACGAAGTTCACCGGGGAGAATTCCCTCAGTACTCGATCCGCGCTCAATGCCAGTACGCATCACCTTCCAGACTTTAGCCAGATGAGTACGCACTTCCTCTTCCGAGGCAGCTGCCGTCTCATTACGCCACTCTAGCTCCGGAATGCTGAGTCCCTCGATATCACACATCGTGAGGAATTCTTCCGCACTACGGTAAGCAAACGGCACAGAAGAAGTGTCCTCATCGGCTGCACCGAAGTGCTCCTCATCCACGATGAATCCACCGCCGATAGAGAAATAGGTTTTATGCAGAAGCACTTCTTCTTCAGAGAAGGCCGTGATGGTCATGCCATTTTCGTGCAGTTGTAAGCAAGTGTTGTGGAAGACGATGTCCTTCCCACGCGGGAAGTTCACCAGTTTCTTTCCACCGGAGAGAGGCAGACGTTGAAGAGAGGCTACCTCTTCCAAGAAACTTGGCATTGCATCGATGTCCACGGACTCTGGTTCAAAACCAGCAAGCCCCATGATGATGGCTTTATCGGTTGCGTGTCCGACACCGGTGAGGGACAAAGAGCCATAGACGTCTGCTTGTACACGGACGGTGGCGTCGAGAAGCCCTCGTGCCTCGAGTTCATCGGCAAAGGCTTTTCCTGCCTTCATCGGGCCGAGCGTGTGTGAGCTCGAAGGGCCGATACCGATCTTGAACATATCGAAACTACTGATAAACATTCTTGCTCCTAGGGAACAGTGCGAGGTTATCGCGGGAAACTATGGGTGTTTTAGATTGCTTGAACGATGTTGTAGAAGATCGTGCCAAAGGCAACAAGACCCATGAAGAAGATGAAGTAGTTCGAGAGACGCCCACGGTACTTCTGCAGAGCAGGAACCTTGTGGATGGCATACATCGGCATCAGGAAGAGGAGGATAGCGATGGTAGGACCGCAAAGTGTCTCAATCATTCCGAGGATGGAGGGGTTCAGCCAACCGACGAGCCAAGCAGTGACCAGCATGAAAGCCAGCGTGATGAGTGCAAGTTTACGATCGCCCTTGGCCTCAGCTGGAGCATCCGCGCCTTTCTTAGAGATCAAGCCCTGGAAGCCTTCTGCAGCGCCGAGGTAGTGGCCCAAGAAGGACTTAGCCACAGCAATCATGGCGATGATGGGAGCAGCCCACTGGATGACGGGATTATCAAAGTGGTTAGCCAAGTAGGAAAGGATAGTGATGTTCTGTGCCTTTGCTTCAGCCAGATTCTGTGGAGAAAGGCTTAGTGCACAAGAGAACACAAAGAACATAACCACGCAGACCATAAGAATCTGTGCAACCCTGAGGACCTTACCGGTCTTCTCATCAGCATGAATGCCGTACTCTTCACGCTTTTCTACCGCAAAGGAAGAAATGATCGGCGAGTGGTTAAAGGAGAACACCATAACGGGAACCAAGAGGAGCAGGGTTACCCAGATGCTGTGACCCGTCGCTGCCTTGGCAGATTCCAAGGAGAAGGTGCTGAACAGCGCTGTGTTCCACTTAGGTACCAAGTACAGGGACAACAGAACCAGAATGCCGATAAATGGGAAGACCAACACACTCATAGCCTTGACGATGACGTCGCGTCCGAGGCTCACAACGAAGATCAGGCCACCAACGAGGATGAGGGACATGATCCAACGAGGCCAAGGAGTCACTCCGAGCTGGTGCTCCAGGAATGAGTTAACGGTGTTCGTGATGGTAACCGAGTAGACAAGAAGGATGGGGTACACAGAGAGGAAATAAAGAATGGTCATGAAGGCACCGGCCTTCCGACCAAAATGCTCCTCAACAGCATCTGTGAGGTCTCCGCCCTCTTTAGAGGTAGAAAGAACGAAGCGAGTCAAGCCGCGGTGTGCCCAATACGTCATGGGGAAAGCGACGATCGTCATGACGATCAGCGGGATGATACCGCCAATGCCTGCGTTAATAGGAAGGAAAAGGACACCGGCACCGATGGCGGTTCCGAAAAGGCTCAAAGCCCAAACGGTGTCACTTTTACGCCACTTCGGTGCCGATGTCGAGTGAGACGGCGACGAGTCTGACGATGATGAATCGGCCGAGCCTGAGTTTGCTGGCACGGAAATTGTCTGCGACATGGGTTCTCCAAAAATTCTCGCGAATTCCAAACCAAAGAATTCAGGAAGTCCTTGTCGCTCTTATCCGTCCCCTTAATCCATCCTGCTTCATCATGATAATGAGTCTCAGCATGAGCACTAAGAAAACAAGAATAGGAGCCAATGGCGACATGTGACGCCAGTTACCATTAACATCCCTCTGTCTTTGGTGTTACATCTGGACAATAACCACGGAAGTATGCAGGTTAAAAATATTAACCGGCTATTTTTGTGTAATTAATATCTCCCCCGTAGACCCTTGCTTCCCTAGAACCAATTGTTCACTAGGTATCACATGAGATATCCCCCGTTTGTGCAGCTCAACAAAACGGACATCAGTTACCCCACATCGTAAACTGACACGTATTTTTTCTTTCTATAATTCGACAGACTTCCTAAAGAATGGGATCTTTATCACCATAGAAGGTGTGCTACTTCAACAAAATCTGTATTTTTTACCATTTTCGGAAGAAAACAAAAATGTCCGATTACTGCTTTTCCTTCCCACATCACCCCCTAATCGGACAATTTTTAGGAATATCGCCCCGAGACGTCGCCAAAAAACAAGAGGGAAAGCGTCAGAAGACACAAAAAGCAAAGTCACCCACTGTCAATCAGTGGGTGACTTTGCTTTCAAGCTTTACGCTACTTTTATATAGCTAAAGCTCGATTGGGATAAGAACCTTTAGTTCTCAGCCTTCTTGAAAGGGAAGCCGAGCTCACGCAAAAGCGCGCGGCCTTCCTCGTTGTTGGTTGCAGTGGTAACAACAGTGATGTCCATACCACGAGGACGGTCAACCTTATCTACGTCAATTTCGTAGAACATGGTCTGCTCAGCAAGACCGAAGGTGTAGTTGCCGTGCCCGTCGAACTGCTGGTCAGAAAGACCACGGAAGTCACGAATACGAGGCAGAGCAACAGTCAGCAGGCGGTCCAGGAACTCCCACATGCGGTCACCACGAAGGGTAACGCGTGCGCCAATCGGCATGCCCTCACGGAGCTTGAAGTTAGCAATGGACTTCTTTGCACGACGCAGCTCAGGCTTCTGACCAGTAATAAGGGTCAGATCCTCAAGAGCACCGTTGATCAGCTTGGAGTCACGTGCAGCGTCACCGACGCCCATGTTGACAACAACCTTGGTCACACCAGGAATCTGCATGACGTTCTCAAAAGAGAACTCTTCATTCAGTGCGGTGCGGATTTCTTCGCGGTAGCGGGTCTTCAGACGCGGGGTGTAGTTCTCGCTCATGATTAGATGTCCTTCCCGTTACGACGCGAGATACGGACCTTCTTGCCGTTCTCATCGAAGCGGTAACCGATACGGGTCGGGTTACCGTCGGAGTCCAGAACCATGACGTTAGAGACGTGGATTGGAGCTTCCTGGGTGACAATTCCGCCAGACTCAGCGCCGCGCTCTGGAGCAGAGTTAGCAACGTGCTTCTTTACACGGTTAACACCCTCAACGAGGACCTTATCGGTCTTCGGGAAAGCCTGGATGACCTTGCCCTTGGCACCCTTATCGGGGCCGGAGATCACCAGAACCATATCGCCCTTATGGACCTTCATTCTTAGATCACCTCCGGTGCAAGAGAAACGATCTTCATGAAGCGCTTATCGCGCAGCTCACGAGCAACGGGACCGAAGATACGGGTGCCCTTAGGCTCGTTGTCGTTCTTGATCAAAACGGCAGCGTTCTCATCGAAGCGAATGTAGGAGCCGTCTGCACGACGGGTTTCCTTCTTTGCACGAACGATAACAGCCTTCACAACCTCGCCAGCCTTGACGTTGCCGCCGGGGGTTGCTTCCTTGACAGTCGCGACAATAACGTCGCCGATGCCAGCAAAGCGTCGGGTGGAGCCACCAAGAACGCGGATGCACAGAATCTCTCGTGCACCAGTGTTATCGGCAACCCGCAGACGCGATTCCTGCTGAATCACTATGGGTCTCCTGACCTGGATGTTTGTGCGGCAGATTTCCGAACTGACGCACGCGGTCTATGTACTACCACCTACACTTTCTCAACGAACCATAAATGGTCGAGGGGTCTCGGCCGCGGCGCTCGGAAACTAGCACGCAATCAGCCGACCTATATAGGCAACCTGAACATTTAACCACAAGGCTTAGTACCCCAGCAAGCCCAACCCCACCACGTTTCTCAAGCCCCCCCCCTTTCAATGACCTCCACCCCACATCACATCTTCAAATCGCATCTCCCTCCAGAAAGACCTCACAACGCCCCACATAACAGCCGCACGTTTATTCAGCCTTGTCGCCACACGCCCCACGATCCACAGCTAGCTTCCACAAATCACCCCAAAATGAGGAAGAAATGGGCGGTTTCCATTCTGAAGTTTCCCCACAAACAGCCTGTTGACCAACAGGAAAGATTGGAATAATTTTAGTAGTTAACATTTATTCCACATTGCCCACATTCCCCAATTGCAGCTTCTAGCACGCATTAATAGGAAAAAAGCGCCAAGCGAGCAAGGAATGAATGGAAATAATTCATTTAAACCTCTTTGAAAAAATCACACACAAGCACGCCCGACTCTGCTAATTTTCATAATTAATATGAACTGACTCACGTTAATGGAGTGTAGTGATCCCCTTTACTTTTGACAGTTGAGGCTTCACCTACACCCATAAAATTCCGACAGGCAGCCCATCCTATGATCAAGTTTTTAGTTAAGAAAACGCTTGGCTGGTTGGCCATGATTTTTCTCGCGGTGAACCTTACATACTTCCTCGCGTCTTTTTTCCTTAATCCGCGTTCAAACTATGTAGGACGTCGGCCGCCTGTTCCGGAATCGCGTATCGACGCAATACTGACTCCTCTTAATCTCAACGACAAAGAGCCTCTCATTGAACGCTGGTGGCACTGGCTTTCCAACATCGTCCTCCACTGGGACTGGGGCTCTTCTCCCCTAGGCGATTCTGTAAATTCTCAAATCTCCTATCGCATCTGGGTTTCCGCCCAACTATTGCTTCTCGCCACAATCATTTCCGTGCTGCTTGGCGTGGGTATAGGTGTTTTCACGGCCTCTCGCCAATACAAAGCAAGCGATCGAGTATTCCAATTCATCTCCATCTTGACCATGAACATTCACGTCGTGGTGGCATCGATCGTGGTCGTATGGCTTGCTATTAAAACTAACCAGACCCTCGGTACCAACTTATTCTTTGTCACAGGATCATCATCTGTCGGTGTTGAAGGATTCCTGCCCAAGCTCGTCGATTACGCGCAGCATCTCATCCTGCCCACCGTTTCGCTCATCATCATCTCTTACGCGAGCTACCACTTTCTCCAACGTTCAATATTGCTCGACAACATAGACGCCGACTATGTGCGCACTGCCCGCGCAAAGGGATTAACCAGGGCTCAGGCTGTGCGTCGACACGCTCTACGTACGTCCATCATTCCCGTAGCTACCACCGTTGCATTCTCTATACCTGGAATTTTTACTGGTGCGATCATGACCGAAACGATCTTCGGTTGGCAAGGGATGGGGCAATATTTCGTCTCCACTATTAATAAAAATGACATCCATGGAGTCGTCGCAGTCGCGGCCTTCGGTGCTCTTATGACGGCCATAGGCGCAGTTCTCGCAGACATCTTCGTTGTCATCCTCGATCCACGAGTCCGGGTGAGCTAACATGCGCAAGGAATACCGTAATAACGGCGAAGACCGACACGAAGATCTCTCACCGAATGTTCTGCCCACAGCAGATCTCACGGTTTCCAGTTCTCCGCTGACGCAAACCAATACTTCTAGCGTCACAGAGACGGAAATCCTCAATGCCCAGCAGGGTATGGAAGCAGCACATGTCTCGGTTCAAAAACCGATGAACAAATATCGCCTCTACCTGCGCCGTTTCCTCCGCAACAAGATGGCAGTAGTCGGATCGATGATCCTGTTCTTACTCGTCCTGCTTGCAATTTTTGGTTCGCTGCTAGCTCAGTGGAACTTTGATGACCCAGACTTTTTAGCTCTAAGCAGCCCACCGTCCCCGGAGCATTGGTTTGGCACAAGCTCTTCGGGAAATGATCTCTTTGCCATGGTCATTCATGGCTTGGGCCGCTCACTTACCATTGCCATCTCCGTTTCCCTTGCTACCACTATGATCTCCGCATTCGTCGGTGCCACTGCTGCATTACTGGGTGGGCGTCCCGAGCGTGCGATCTTAGGAGTTATTCACTTCCTCCTGGTCATCCCTTCCTTCCTTATCATTGCGCTCATCGTCTCCGGTTCTGGTGGTGACTGGAAACTACTCATCGTGGTCCTGATTGCATTCGGATGGATGTACTACGCCCGGGTGATCTGGTCTATGTCGATTTCCCTAAGGGAACGGGAATACATCAAGGCAGCCCGCTATATGGGGGTCTCCAATTTCACTATCATTCGCCGCCATCTTATTCCCAACATTGGCTCACTTCTTGTCATTAATGCCACGCTAGGGGTGGTCAGCGCGGTCATGAGCGAAACTGGTTTGTCCTTCTTGGGCCTTGGAGTCAAGATCCCCGACGTCTCACTCGGCACCCTGCTCTCTACCGGAGCAAATTCGCTCTTATCCTCACCATGGGAATTCTATTTCCCGGCTGCCGTACTTACTCTCCTCACCGTCTCTATGGCGTTCATTGCAGACGGTCTCCGCGACGCGCTCGATCCCAATTCCGCAGCAGTTGGAAAGGCTTAAATCATGACTAATCCAGTCCTTAGCGTCCAGAACCTCAATGTCACTTTTCCTTCAGAAGCTGGAAACGTCAATGCAGTCCGCGGAGTTTCTTTTAACCTTTATCCTGGTCAAACCCTTGGCATAGTAGGAGAATCTGGTTCCGGAAAATCCGTAACATCTATGGCAGTCATGGGGTTGCTCCCCGACTACGCCACAGTGACAGGCTCCGTTCAACTTCATGACCGCGAGCTCATCGGGCTTTCCGACGACGCCATGTCGAAAATACGCGGCAAAGAAATCGGAATGATCTTCCAAGATCCACTCTCCGCCCTGACCCCCGTGTTCAATGTGGGATCTCAGATCGTCGAAGCTCTGCGCTGCCACCAAAAAATCTCTAAGGCTAAAGCGTGGAATACAGCTATCGAGCTTCTGGACCTCGTTGGAATACCCGATCCCAAGCGTCGCGCCCTTGCTTTTCCCCACGAATTTTCCGGCGGTATGCGCCAACGCGTCGTAATAGCCATTGCCATCGCCAATAATCCGTCCGTTCTTATCGCGGACGAACCCACCACGGCTCTCGACGTGACTATTCAGGCCCAGATCCTCGACCTGATCAAGATGGCGCAAAAGGAAACTAACGCCGCGACGATCATGATTACTCATGACATGGGCGTTGTAGCTGGCACCGCGGACAACGTGATGGTTATGTATGCAGGGCGCCCCGTAGAATACGCCGGTGTTCACGAGCTTTTCAGCGAGCCGAAGATGCCTTATACCGTCGGTCTGCTTGGTTCTATCCCCTCTGTACACAAGCGCGAAAAGGTCTCCCTTACCACTATCGAGGGAAGCCCTCCGATCGTGGTTAATCTGCCCGACGAGTGCTCTTTTGCCCCACGGTGCCCCATAGCCACAGCCGAATGCCGTGCAACTGAGCCTGGGCTCCTACCCATTAATGATAAGCATCAGGCAGCGTGTATCCGCTCTACCGAAATCTCCCACGGAGAACTTCATGGCGCTCCGATTTTCCCTACGCCTCCTGTTCATGAGGGCGCCCTGATGCGAATCCCTCGTGACAAACGCGCCTGTGTTTTGAGTGTCTCTGATCTGACTAAAACCTTCCCTTTGGTCAAGGGTGCTCTCCTGAAACGAACGGTGGGAGAAGTCCGGGCTGTGAACGGGCTGACCTTTGATATCAAAGAAGGCGAATGCTTTGCTATCGTCGGCGAATCTGGCTGTGGTAAAACCACCACGCTGCTAGAGATCATGGATCTGGCCCCGCAAGCGCCCACTCAGATTCGATTAGGTGAACAAGATGTCACGGGCATATCCAAACATCAACGACGACTCCTGCGCAAAGACATTCAGATCGTCTTCCAAGACCCCATGGGGGCTCTTGATCCACGGCTCACTGTCGCAGAAATCCTCCGCGAGCCCCTCGATGCTTTGGGATGGGATGGCGATAAAAATGAGCGCATCCGCGAGCTTATCCAATTAGTCGGGTTAAACCCGGCCCATATTGATAGGTTCCCCGGCCACTTTTCCGGTGGCCAACGCCAGCGCATTTCTCTCGCCCGCGCGCTTGCTGCCAACCCCAAGTTGATTGTCTTGGACGAGCCCGTCTCTGCTCTCGACGTCTCTGTTCAGGCAGGAATGCTCAACCTCCTCGACGAGCTCAAAGCTCGCTTAGGCATCAGCTACCTCTTTGTGGCTCACGATCTTTCCGTTATCCGTCATATCTCTGATCGTGCCGCAGTAATGTACCTGGGTCGTTTTGTCGAGCAGGGCGATACAGATTCTCTCTTTGATAATCCGCAGCACCCTTATACCAAAGCGCTGCTCTCGGCGATTCCGCTGGCGGATCCCATCGCCGAGCGCAATCGAAGACGGATCATCCTCACCGACTCGCAGCCTTCCCCCACGGAAGAAATCACGGGGTGCGCGTTTCGGGGACGATGCCCGCTCTACGCCACGCTTGGCGACGCCCACCAGCGTCGATGCCGAGACGAAGAACCGGAGGTACGCAGAATAGAGAACTCAGAGCATTCAGACCATCTTCACGCTTGTCACTTTGCGGGTACTCCTCTCAATTAACCTCTCTCAACTTAAGAAAGGCATGGCCATGAAACTCAGAAGTCCCAGCGGAAAATTAGCCGCTGTGTTTGCTGCAAGCGCGTTATTCCTTGCAGGATGCGGCAGCGACTCTCCCGCGTCGAAGGACGCGCAGACCGCCGATACCATCAGTATCGCTGATTACAATGCCTTGGATCGCGACAAGGTCAAGCAGGGAGGCACATTCACCACTGCTATTGGTGAAATCTCCGAACAACAGAATCGCCACCACGCAGATTCCACGCGTTACACCACTATGCTGTGGGAATGGTACAACCCGACAATTATTGACTCCACTCCAGAGGGCGAGTTCTCTTTTAACAAGAACTACGTAACGGATGTCAAGGAAGAATCCTCGAATTCCAAAACCAAGCTCGTCTACACCATCAACGACAAAGCTGTCTTCAATGATGGAACTCCCATCGACTGGCGTGCTTTTGAGACCACGTGGAAGATCAACAACGGCAAGGACCCTGCGTTTGTTCCTTCAGCCACCGACGGTTACGAGAACATCACTTCCGTGACCAAGGGCGCTACTGACAAGCAGGCTGTCGTAGAATTCGACAGCACCTACCCATGGTGGACAGGCCTCTTTAGTATCATCGCTCATCCTGCTTTGAATGATCCACATAATTACAATGATTATGTAAAGAAGCTGCACCCGGAATGGGGAGCAGGACCCTACAAGGTGGAATCTATTGATTTCAACCGAGGCGAAGCCACGTTCGTCCCCAACGAAAAATGGTGGGGTGACGCACCAAAGCTGGATAAGCGCATCTTCCGCCAAATGGACACCGCTGCGGCCGTCAATGCCTTTAAGAATGGCGAAATCGATGCCACAGCTGTTCCGTCGAAAGACCGCTACGCCGCAGTCAAGGATATGCAGGGTATCGAGCTTCGCACCGGCCGTTTGCCTAAGAACGCACTGCTGTTGCTCAACGCAAAGTCCGATATTTTGCAAGACATCAAGGTACGCGAGGCAGTAGCTCGTGGTCTAGACCGTAAGCTGCTGTCCTCTATATGGTTCCAAGGTGTTCCCTACACCGAGGATCCTCCCGGATCTCTCATCAGCTTCCCCTTCCAGAAGGACTATCAGGACAACTTCTCCAAGGTAGCTACCTTTGATGCAGACAAAGCTAAGGCCATTCTTGATGAAGCCGGCTGGGCTGAAGGCCCCAACGGGATCCGTGAAAAGGACGGCAAGCCGCTAGCTATTCGATATGTTTTGGTTGGTGAAGATGAGCAGACTACATCTGTTGCTAAAGCTAGCCAAAAAATGCTCAAAGATATCGGTATCGATTTGAAGATCGAGACTCATCCATCTTCTGATTTCTCCAAGCTCGCTACCAGTGACGACTACGACATCTTCCCCATCGGTTTCAACGCCGGAGATCCTTTCGGCGTCGCATACTTTGGACAGATGTATCTCTCAGATTCCCAGCTCAATCGTTCTCACTCGGGAACCCCTGAACTCGATGCTAAGATCCGCGAGCTCCAGGCGCTTCCTACCCGTGAGGAACAAATCAAACGTGGAAATGAACTAGAAGTAGAGGCTTTCGCTCGCTACGGAGTAATCCCTGAGTTCAACGGCGTTAATATTGTCGCGGTGAAGAAGGGACTTGCTAACTACGGCGCTTATGCTTTTGCTAGCGTCCCTGTAGAAAACATCGGCTGGGCTGCCGAATAAAATAATAAAGCCAGACCGTCGCTCTCAACTAGCCTCGGTCTGGCTTTACTCTTATCTATCCGCAATAACCTGTGCATAAGAAAACGCGGTGTATATCTCAATTCCTCAAGATATACACCGCGTTTGTTATTAGCTAGGAGCTAATTCTCTGTCAAAGACTACTTAGCCTTCTCGATGATCTCAACGAGACGGAAGTGCTTGTCCTTGGACAGCGGACGAGTCTCCTCGATGCGGACGAGGTCGCCGACGCCGGCGATGCTGTCCTCATCGTGTGCCTTGACCTTCGAGTTGGTACGAATGGTCTTGCCGTACTTGGCGTGCTGCTTGCGGTCCTCAAGCTCAACAACGATGGTCTTCTGCATCTTGTCAGAAACCACGTAGCCGGTGCGGACCTTGCGTGCGCCCTTTTCCTTCTTGTTCACGTTTGCCTCACTCATGTTTAAGCCTCAGCTCCCGGAACCTCGGACAGGCCCAGCTCACGCTCGCGAATAACGGTGTAGATGCGGGCGATGTCGCGCTTTACCGTGCGAAGGCGGCGGTTGTTGGTCAACTGGCCGGTAGCAGCCTGGAAGCGCAGGTTGAACAGCTCTTCCTTGGCCTCGGTCAGACGGGTCTTCAGCTCCTCGGCGTTCAGCTCGCGAAGCTCGTGTGCGGGGGTACCGTTAGCCATTAGAACTGGTCCTCCTTCTTAACGATACGAACTTTGCAAGGAAGCTTCTGGCCTGCACGGCGCAGAGCCTCAAGAGCTACCTCTTCATTCGGGAAGCTCATCTCGAAGAGGATACGACCCGGCTTGACGTTAGCGATCCACTTCTCCACGGGGCCCTTACCGGAACCCATACGCACGCCGAGCGGCTTCTGGGTCAGCGGACGATCCGGGAAGATGTTGATCCACACCTTGCCACCACGCTTGACGTGGCGGTTGATGGCGATACGTGCAGACTCGATCTGACGGTTGGTGATGTAGGCAGGCTCAAGAGCCTGGATGCCGTAGTCACCGAAAGTGATGCGGTTACCGCCCTTGGACACGCCACTACGAGTCGGACGGTGCTGGCGACGGTATTTGACGCGCTTAGGGATAAGCATTCTTAGCCCTCCTGCTTCTGCTCAGCGCGGTTACGACGCTGGCCACCGCGACGCGGGCGTGCGTTGCGGTCACCACGGCGGCGACGCTCTGCGGGTGCATTGATCTCGCTCTCACGACGACCACCGACGACGTCACCCTTGTAGATCCACACCTTGACGCCAATGCGTCCGAAAGTGGTGTGTGCCTCGTAGGTGCCGTAATCGATCTCGGCGCGGAGGGTGTGCAGCGGAACGCGACCCTCATGGTAGCGCTCGGTGCGGGACATCTCGGCACCGCCGAGACGACCGGAACAAACAACCTTGATGCCCTTGACCTGTGGCTGGCGCATTGCAGACTGGATAGCCTTACGCATTGCGCGACGGAATGCCACACGGTTGGTCAGCTGCTCGGCGATGGACTGAGCCACCAGCTGAGCGTTTGCATCAATGTTCTTGACCTCGAGGATGTTGAGGGCGACCTGCTTGCCAGTGAGCTTCTCCAGCTCTTTGCGCAGACGGTCTGCCTCAGAACCACGACGACCAATCACAATGCCCGGACGAGCGGTGTGAATATCGACGCGGACGCGATCGCGGGTGCGCTCGATAACGATATCGGCGATACCTGCACGGTCCAAGGTCTTTACCAAGTACTCGCGGACACGGATGTCCTCAGCAACGTACTCGGAGTAGTTCTTGTCGGCGTACCAGTGGGACTTCCACTCGGAAGTGATGCCCAAACGTAGGCCGTGAGGATGGATTTTCTGGCCCACTACTTGGCCCCTTCCTTCTGGCTCTCAACAACCACGGTGATGTGGCTGGTGCGCTTGCGGATCTGGAAAGCACGACCCTGAGCGCGGGGGCTGAAACGACGCATGGTCGGACCCTCGTCAGCAAAAGCCTCAGAGATGACCAGGGAGCGGCGATCTAGACCGAAGTTGTTCTCAGCGTTAGCGGCTGCAGAAGCAACGACCTTTGCAACCGGCTCAGAAGCAGCCTGCGGAGCGTACTTCAGGATTGCGAGTGCTTCCTCGATGGACTTGCCGCGGACCAGATCGATCACGCGACGTGCCTTCATAGGAGAGACACGGACGAAGCGCGCGGTAGCGCGTGCGGAGGTGACAGATTCACTCATCGCTTATCGACGTCCCTTCTTATCGTCCTTGATGTGACCCTTGAAGGTCTTGGTGGGTGCAAACTCACCGAGCTTGTGGCCGACCATAGAGTCGTCCACGAACACTGGCACATGCTTGCGACCGTCGTGGACGGCGAAGGTGTGGCCAATGAAGTCCGGGAGAATGGTGGAACGGCGGGACCAGGTCTTGATGACCTGCTTGGTGCCCTTTTCGTTCTGAGCATCGACCTTTGCGAGGAGGTGCTCATCGACGAACGGGCCCTTCTTAAGGCTGCGTGGCATCTAAGTTTTCCTCCTCTTAGCGCTTCTTGCTCTTGTTCGTGCGACGACGCGACACGATCATATTGTTGCTGTAACGGTTGGGGTTGCGGGTACGACCCTCTTTCTTTCCCCATGGGGAAACAGGGTGACGACCACCCGAGGTCTTACCTTCACCACCACCGTGTGGGTGATCGACCGGGTTCATAACGACACCACGGACGGTCGGGCGGACGCCCTTCCAGCGCATACGGCCGGCTTTACCCCAGCGGATGTTGATTTGGTCAGCGTTGCCGACCTCGCCCACGGTTGCACGGCAACGGATATCTACGCGACGGATTTCCGAAGACGGCATACGCAGAACTGCGTACTTACCAGCTTTACCGAGGAGCTGGATGGAGGCACCAGCGGAACGAGCCAGCTTAGCGCCTGCGCCCGGCTTCAACTCGACGCAGTGAATGGTGGTACCAGCAGGGATGTTACGCAGCGGAAGGTTGTTACCAACCTTGATGTCTGCAGCAGCACCAGACTCGATCATCTGGCCCTGCTTCATGCCCTTAGGAGCGATGATGTAGCGCTTCTCGCCATCTACGTAGTGCAGAAGTGCGATGTTAGCGGTACGGTTCGGGTCGTACTCAATGTGAGCGACCTTTGCGGGAATGCCGTCTTTGTCATTACGACGGAAGTCGATGACGCGGTACTGGCGCTTGTGTCCACCGCCCTTGTGGCGAACGGTGATGTGGCCGTGAACGTTACGGCCGCCCTTCTTAGGGAGCGGGCGAACCAGAGATTTTTCCGGAGTCGAACGAGTGATCTCGTCGAACATGGAAACGGAGCTCTGGCGGCGACCCGGGGTTGTCGGCTTGTACTTACGAATAGCCATAATTTGTCCTTACCTCGAACCTTAAGCGGCGGAGCCGCCGAAGATGTCGATTGCGTCGCTGCCCTCTCGAAGCGTCACGTAAGCGCGCTTGGTTGCCTTGCGTACGCCGTAACCGGAGCGAGTGCGCTTGCGCTTGCCCTCACGGTTAGCGGTGTTAACGGAAGCAACCTTAACGCCGAAGATCTGCTCGATTGCGATCTTGATCTCGGTCTTGTTGGCGCTAGGAGCAACGAAGAACACGTAGGTGTTCTGCTCCATCAAGCCATAAGACTTCTCGGAGACGACCGGGGCGAGAATGATGTCACGGGGGTCTGCGATCTTAGCCATTACTTCTCCTCCTGAGCCGCGCCGGTGACGCGGTTGATGAAGGTGTTCAAAGCCTCGACAGAGAACACAACGTCATCAGACTTGAGGACGTCATAAGTGTTCAGCTGATCAGCGAACAGGATGTGAACGCCGGGCAGGTTACGAGCACTCTTCTGTGCAGTGGTGTCCTCACGACCGACAACGAGAAGAACGTTGCGACGATCAGTGATGCGCTCAACAAAAGCGCGTGCGGACTTGGTGGAAGGAGTCTGACCAGCGACCAACTCGGTGATCACGTGGATACGCTCGTGACGAGCGCGATCCGACAGTGCACCGTACAGAGCAGCCTTGATCATCTTCTTCGGGGTGCGCTGGCTGTAGTCGCGCGGCTTAGGGCCGTGCGAGATGCCGCCACCGGTGAAGTGAGGAGCACGGATCGAGCCCTGACGAGCGCGGCCGGTGCCCTTCTGACGGAACGGCTTGCGTCCGCCACCGGAGACCTCAGCGCGGGTCTTGGTCGAGTGAGTACCCTGACGCTTTGCAGCAAGCTGTGCGTTGACAACCTGGTGCATAAGTGCCACAGAAGCTTCACGATCGAAGATCTCTGCTGGCAGTTCGACTTGACCGTCGGTCTTGCCCTCAGCGGTGAGGACGTCCAACTTTAGGTTGGTCATGCGTGTGCACCGCCCTTCACTGCAGTCTTAACGGTAACGATGCCACCGCGGTTGCCTGGAATAGCACCCTTGATCAGAATCAGGTTGGCATCTGCATCAATCTTCTGAACCTTGAGGTTCTGGGTGGTGACGCGATCATTACCCATGCGGCCTGCCATGCGGGTGCCCTTGAAAACGCGACCTGGGGTAGCGCAGGCACCGATGCCACCGACGCGGCGGTGTGCAGCCTGGTTACCGTGG
Source organism: Corynebacterium ulcerans (assembly GCF_900187135.1). Lineage (NCBI taxonomy): Bacteria > Bacillati > Actinomycetota > Actinomycetes > Mycobacteriales > Corynebacteriaceae > Corynebacterium > Corynebacterium ulcerans. The sequence continues at coordinate 1,903,908 of NZ_LT906443.1, read as the reverse complement.
GCAGCGCCCTGACCTGCAAAGCCGTGGCGCTTCATAGCACCTGCGTAGCCCTTACCCTTGGTCGTTCCGGTGACGTCAACGAAGGTGATTCCTTCGAAGATCTCAACGGTAACGTCCTGACCGAGCTCGTATGCAGAAACGTCGTTCATACGAATTTCTGCAACGTGACGGCGAGGGGTAACGCCAGCTTTCTTGAAATGACCGGTTGCAGGCTTGTTTGCCTTGCGAGGGTCGATGTCGCCGTAGGCGATCTGGATGGCGTTGTAGCCATCGGTTTCGATGGTGCGAATCTGGGTGACCACACACGGCCCAGCTTCAACGACGGTAACCGGGATTACTCGGTTGTCCTCGTCAAAGATCTGGGTCATGCCGAGCTTGGTGCCCAGAATGCCCTTGATCTCAGTTTCACTCATAAGTTATTCTCCGCTGCCAAAAATTTCGTCGATCACTGAATATTCACGTCGACGCTGGCCGGAAGGTCGATGCGCATAAGAGCGTCAACCGTCTTCGGCGTCGGGTCGAGGATGTCGATCAGGCGCTTGTGAGTGCGCATCTCGAAGTGCTCGCGAGAATCCTTGTACTTATGGGGAGAACGAATAACGGCGTATACGTTCTTTTCGGTGGGCAACGGCACCGGGCCGACGACACGTGCACCCGTACGGGTCACGGTCTCGACGATTCTGCGTGCAGACGCATCAATCGCCTCGTGATCGTAGGCCTTCAGCCGAATGCGGATCTTTTGTCCCGCCACGCTTATCCTCTTCCTCGCTTGTCCCACATCCTAGGGATTGGTGGGAATCGCTCTTAATATCTCTATAACGTTGTCCGGACCTTAGGGCCTGGGCGCAACGCCAGTTCTTACTTGACTGTCTATGACGACTTGGTGGAGTTAGTGGACGTGGACACAAACACACGCCATAACACCTGACGGGGTACAAGACCCGTATGTCAAGCCGGAAGGGACCTAATATCTCACGATAAGCGTGGCCCTTACGTACTGCCGCTGTTTATTTGCCATGCCCCTTCACTCCGGCCCTCAAGAAAAACGTGCATTGCACTCAATCTCTTAAGGATCCTTCCGTTTCCCTCTTTACGTTTCCGCTCAGAGGTTCACCATGAAGGTGTCATGTTTGCCTCACCAGCAGTAATTCAAAATTGTCTCACTCATATGTGTGACCATTTTGCGCTCACTGTGTCAAAGCAACCTTTGTATTTAAACATCAATAGCTATTCAGCACAACCCTTCTCGGAACTTTATCCACACTTTTCACGTGTTTTCCATCACATAGAAAGGTTTCTAGCTTTTCGACGCCCCCGCGTTCCCATCACGTCGACTTGCCTAAAAATTGTCCACATCGTTATCTGCATAGAGCAGTCCTCCCCTCCCCTTTTAAGAAAAACCCTTTTAGTATGGAGTGCGTAACTTTAGGGGCTGCAAAACCGGCTGCGTACTTGTTACACCGCCACTCATAAGGAGGATCGTCTCATGTCCGATACACAGAATGCTCCAGCAGTAGAAACCTCAACTACTGGTTCCACTACCGCACTAGAAACCCCCCACGGCAGGACTGTCATTGAAGACACCGTCGTGGCAAAGATCGCTGGCCTAGCCACCAGAGAAGTATCGGGGGTTCACGCCGTCGGCGGCAACGCTGCACGCGTTGTCGGAGCTCTTCGCGATTCAATTCCCGGATCACGCACCAATCTTCAGCAGGGCGTTGAGGTGGAGGTTGGTGAACGGCAAGCCGCCGTGGACGTTGCCATCGTTGCTGAATACGGAGTCGCTATTCACCAGTTGGCACAGGCAATTCGGCAAAACATCATTACTGCTATTGAACGGATGACAGGCCTTGAGGTCACCGAAGTTAATGTCACTGTTCATGACGTCCATCTGGAACTGGATGAAGACGAAAGCGAAGCCAACGATTCTCCTACCCATACCCGCGTCCACTAAGGAGTTTTCATAGTGTCAACCCCGCGGCCATCAGGGCTTCCCGCTCTCCCCTCATATGAATCTGCGCACGCACTAGCAGAAAAGATCCTTGGGATTGATGGTGTTGCAGAACTCCGCGGCGGACGTTTTGGTGAGGTAGCACTCCTCTATCCACGGCGCAAAATCACCGGGCTCAGATTAGATGATGTGCAGGGCCACCAGGCCCTTGAGGTAAATGTTGCCGCTTATTACGGATATAACTTCGTGGAGCTTACCCAATCAATCACTGCTGCTGTGGCGGATTCTGATCTCTGCGATGTTACTTCGATTGACGTGGTCATCAGCGACGTCGTAAAGCTAACCCAGCTCAAGGAGCTTTAATGTTTCAGAATAAAACCCTTCTCGGCGCAATCCTCGGCGTTTTGGTGATCTTTGCAATCCTGTCGGGTCATTTGCTCACGCTCCTCATTCTGGCGGTCGCTGGAGGCATAGGTGCCCTTATCGGCGCGCACTTTGATGGAAAGATCGACTTGTACAAGATTTTCCATGACCTCGTTGAGAATCTCCGACGCGGAGGCCGCGGATAATGACAGCCGCTCCGGTAACCATTACGGATCGGGCGCTTACCAAGCTAGCTAAAGCGGCGGTGAACTCAGTCCCCGGCACAGTACGCGTTCCGCGCCGCGCTGGCCGCTCGCTTCCGCGTATCGACGTCCGACGCGATGATCTTCACTCACCTCCCACGGTAGAAGCCTTCATTGCAGTATCGTGGCCCAGTCCGGTGACAGCCGTGGCCGAAAATGTAGCCACGGCAATTGCTGAGTGGTTTTCCGTCTATGCGGGCATTCAGGATGCTCCGGTGAATGTTGTAGTCACCACACTTAACCACGGCACACGGATTGAGATCGCACCGGAACCGCAGTCACCCCAAGTAACGCATCCCGTGGCTCCTGAAGCCCAATCGCTCATGCCCATCGTCACCGCACCTCTGCGCCCGCTTAAACCAATAATTATCCAAAGAATTGAGTCAAGGAGGAGCCATGGATAGTCCCACTGCTATCAAAGGACGTCCCGCCGCCCGCCTTGCCGCAATTCTTATTGGACTCGTGGCTATAGGCATTGGCTTTGTCGCCGCGCGAGAACTTTGGTGGGTGCGAACTGAAGGCCACCACGGCCACGCCTGGTTAGACCCAGTGCTTCGTTTCATCTCTGACGTCACATATCAGCCATGGATGTTGGTTGCAGGGGTAGCCACGGTGATTCTCGCTCTGATCTTGATAGCTATTGCTTTCAAGCCTCGACCGCGCACTCACGTGGCGCTTATCGACACCACCACCTGTTATGTACGCCCCCTTGACATCGCACGCCTAGCCACGCTAAACGCCAAGCAGGTCCCTGGGGTCAACCAAGCGCACACCACAGTAAATGGTTCTGCTCGCTCCATCAGAGTGGTCGCATCAGTTGATTCACAGCAGCTTGGGGAGGCTCATACATACGAGGAGCGCATTCGCTCTGCAGTTGAGCCACTTACTCTGAAGCTGCACACGCGTCCCAAACTTAAAGTTGTCGTGAGAGGTGAAGGTTAATGAAACGATCTACGGCTAGTTTCGACCGTCTCCTTTGTCTCCTCGTCGGCGTTCTTCTCGGTGCGCTGGCTGTGTGGACCATCGCCCTCAATTTTGATCTTCCATGGGCACAGCACCTCGCTGATCTCGCTGAATTTCCTCGTTGGTACCAAGCCTCTCAGCAACGCTGGTTCGATGTTGCTTTGTTCTTCGCTGCGGTCATCTTCTTAATCAGCGGAGTCTGGATTGTAGTTGCCAATATGCGCCGCAATCGTATTTCTCGCGTCGCGCAGAATAACGGGAAGATTAGTGTCAACATAGACCACATAGCAGAACTAGCAGCCGAAGACATAGGAGAACTCGATCCTGTCATCTCCGCTCACGGGCATGCGGAAAGACGCGGTGAAGAAACAGTCATCGCCCTTACTATCCTCTTGGAATCAGTACCGGATGCGCTAAGCATCCAGCAGGCACTTCAGCAACTAGACCAGGACATAGCAACAGCGTTACCAAACACTCCCGTGCGTACCGAATACCGCGTACACATGGCTAAAGTAGAAAATTAAGGATAAAGCCGGTCTACGCCTGCCACGCCTCGCAATAGCTCGGGGTCCACGGGGGTTCCTTCCCTAAAGATCGAGAGTTCTCCCGTGGGCTCAAGAATCACGCACTGAACCATGTCCATGCGGTGTATCCCGGCTCGTCTAATGGCGAATCGAACGTCCGACTTAGCCAGGTGAGTCTTACGCAATTCCTCAAAGATCCACTCGCCATGCACCAACACTATGCGAGGACGCCCGTCAAAGGTTTGCCGTAAACCAGAAGAAACGCTGCGCGCAGCTCCGAACATCGCTTCCAACAGCATCAGAGTTATCAACCCGATCACACCAGCGGCGAGCGTCGGCGGATGCCCGATGATAACGCGACCTGCCACAGCCCCAACCATCGTAAGGACCACCGCGTCAAAGGCTGTCATACGGGAGAGGACTCGTGCACCGAATATTCGGATCATCAGTAGGAAAACAAGATAAATACCAACCCCCGCAATAACCACAACGGGGATGCGCCATGGCTCGATGGTTAGTTGCTCTACGAGGATAGGTTTAAACTCCTGCACCACAAGAACTTTACCGGCAGTAGAAAGCTCAGCGCCGCTACCCAAGGATAATTGCTGTGATAACTGGCAGTTCGATTACATTGCGTTCCTTGGTGAGTAGCTTTAGCGGTTTTTCCTTTTCAGGCAACCACGCCTGCGGGACCCAATATTCATTGGTCTCCACCTCACGACGCCTACGCACAAAATGACGCGCTTGATGGCCTCTTTGAAGGACCACGGAGGCGTCGGCAAGCTCAATCACGCGTGTATCTGTGTCGTCCACTAGCATCGTCTTTTCAATACGACGAATCGCGTCCAGGCGATGTTCGATGCCTTCCCGGTCGGCCACGATGAGGGGCGAACCAACCTGTGCTTGCACGAGAGACGTGTAGCACCACCAGATAGGCTGCTGCCAACCGCGCAGCAGTGCAATACGCTCCGGGGTAAGTACTGCAGTGGTGTTGTTAGCAAGTAACACGCTGTACTGTCCGGTGACTTTAGAAAGTGTCCCTGGATAAGTAGTAGCAATCGTCATGCATATGTCCTGGGCATCATCATCGGAAATTCCCCACGTGAGTCCGTGTGTACTCAGCATGCCCATGAGCGCAGCAAAATCCAGATCTGGCTGGCCTTCCCACACTTCTCGGACGGCATCAAGCATTCTATCCATGCGGGAGCGATCGATCATGGGTTCTGATTTTATCCCACGACATAAAAAATCCGCCCTGGTACTTAAACCAGAGCGGATTTTTACAAGCCTAGCAGCGAACTGCTAAAAGATCATTACTTGATGATCTTGGTGACGCGGCCAGCGCCAACGGTGCGGGAGCCCTCGCGGATAGCGAAGCGCAGGCCCTCGTCCATAGCGACAGGCTGGATCAGGGTGACGGACATGTCGACGTTGTCGCCAGGCATAACCATCTCGGTGCCCTCAGGAAGCTTCACAACACCGGTAACGTCGGTGGTGCGGAAGTAGAACTGAGGACGGTAGTTGTCGAAGAACGGGGTGTGGCGGCCGCCCTCGTCCTTGGAAAGGACGTAGACAGAGCCCTCGAACTCGGTGTGAGGAGTGTAAGCGCCTGGCTTAACAACAACCTGACCGCGCTCGACGTCTTCGCGCTTGATACCACGGAGGAGGAGACCACAGTTGTCGCCAGCCTCGGTGTAGTCGAGAAGCTTACGGAACATCTCGATACCGGTAACGGTGGTCTGGGTGGACTTTTCCTTGATACCGATGATCTCAACGTCTTCGTTGACGTTCAGCTGGCCACGCTCAACACGGCCGGTAACAACGGTGCCACGACCGGTGATGGTGAAGATGTCCTCGATAGGCATGAGGAATGGCTTGTCGGTCTCGCGCTCTGGATCCGGGATGGAATCGTCGCAAGCCTGCATGAGCTCGAGGATGGACTTGGTCCACTCCTCGTCGCCCTCGAGAGCCTTCAGAGCGGAGATGTGGATGATTGGAGCCTCTTCATCGTAATCCTGCTCTGCGAGCAGCTCACGGATCTCCATCTCGACGAGCTCGATGATTTCCTCATCGTCAACCATGTCGCACTTGTTAAGAGCAACAAGGATGTAAGGAACGCCAACCTGGCGAGCGAGCAGAACGTGCTCACGGGTCTGAGGCATTGGGCCGTCGGTAGCAGCAACCACGAGGATTGCGCCGTCCATCTGAGCAGCGCCGGTGATCATGTTCTTGATGTAGTCGGCGTGACCCGGAGCATCCACGTGTGCGTAGTGGCGCTTCTCGGTCTGGTACTCAACGTGGGAGATGTTGATCGTGATGCCACGCTCTTTCTCCTCCGGTGCCTTATCAATGGCGTCGAAGGCGAAAGCCTCGTTGAGATCCGGGTATGCGTCAGCCAGAACCTTGGTGATAGCAGCGGTAGTGGTGGTCTTGCCGTGATCGACGTGACCGATGGTACCGATGTTAACGTGCGGCTTAGTACGCTCGAACTTAGCCTTTGCCACTGTGTGTCCTCCTGGACTTCGTGGTGGCTACGATTTCGCAGCCACGAGTTGACAGTTGCTGTACATTCTGACCGCTAATTCGGCAGTCTGGCAGTACAGCTATTTACTAATGTGCCAGTTACATGATCCTAGGGTCACACGGTGTTTTTATCAAACCACCGAAGGATCCAGATGGATCTTACAGGGTAACGGCCGGCTCAGCATTCCGCAGGTGGAAATACTCAACGAGCCGCTACCCCTTTCGTACCGCCCCTTTCCCCACCAGCACAGGAGGGAAAAGGACATAGTACGAGAGGGCTTAACGCTTAGGCAGTGCCGTTGCGCTCAGCAACGATCTCGGTTGCTACGTTGGTCGGAACCTCTGCGTAGGAATCGAAGATCATGGTGTAGTTAGCGCGGCCCTGGGTGCGAGAGCGCAGGTCACCAACGTAACCGAACATCTCGGACAGTGGAACCTTTGCCTTGACGACCTTGGCACCAGCACGGTCATCCATTGCGGAGACCTGGCCACGGCGAGAGTTGATGTCGCCGATAACGTCGCCCATGTACTCCTCAGGAGTAATAACCTCAACAGCCATCAAAGGCTCGAGAAGAACGGGCTTTGCCTTTGCAACAGCCTCTTTAAGAGCCTGAGAACCAGCAAGCTTGAAGGCCATTTCAGAGGAGTCAACCTCGTGGTATGCGCCGTCGATAAGCGTTGCCTTGATGTTGACCAGCGGGAAGCCAGCGAGGTAACCGTACTGCATTGCATCCTGGATACCTGCGTCCACGGAAGGGATGTATTCCTTCGGGATGCGGCCACCGGTAACGGCGTTCTCGAACTTGTAGATTGCGGACTCGCCCTCTTCCAAGGTCTCCACCTCAGGAGCGTAAGGCTCGATGCCGATGATGACCTTAGCGAACTGACCGGAACCACCAGTCTGCTTCTTGTGGGTGTACTCAAGCTTCTCGACGGTCTTACGGATGGTCTCGCGGTATGCAACCTGCGGGTTACCAACGTTAGCTTCGACCTTGAATTCGCGCTTCATGCGGTCAACAAGAACGTCGAGGTGGAGCTCGCCCATGCCGCCGATAACGGTCTGGCCGGACTCTTCGTCGAGCTCAACGGTGAAGGTTGGGTCCTCTTCAGAAAGCTTCTGAATAGCGGTACCAAGCTTCTCCTGGTCAGACTTAGTCTTTGGCTCGATGGAAACCTTGATCACTGGGTCCGGGAAGTCCATGGACTCAAGGATGATCTGGTCGTTCTTATCGCAGAGGGTATCACCAGTGGTGGTGTCCTTCAGGCCGATGAACGCGTAGATGTTACCAGCGCGTGCCTCGTCAACAGGGTTTTCCTTGTTGGCGTGCATCTGGAACAGCTTACCAATGCGCTCGTTCTTACCCTTGGTGGAGTTGGCAACCTGAGCACCAGGCTCAACAATACCGGAGTAAACGCGAACGAAGGTGAGCTTACCAAAGAATGGGTGAGCTGCGATCTTGAATGCAAGAGCCGAGAAAGGCTCGTCAACGGAAGGCTTACGCACCAAGTCCACAGACTCGTCGCCAACCTTGTGTCCGTGAACCTCTCCGATGTCCAATGGAGTCGGGAGGTAATCGATAACAGCGTCGAGCAGTGGCTGAACACCCTTGTTGCGGTAAGCGGTACCACAAAGAACTGGGTAGATCTCAGAGTTAACGGTCAGCTTACGGATACCGGCCTTGAGCTCTTCGATGGTGAGTTCCTCGCCACCGAAGTACTTCTCCATAAGAGCTTCGTCGGACTCAGCAACGGTCTCAACGAGCTTCTCGCGGTATTCAGCAGCCTTGTCAGCCAAGTCAGCTGGGATCTCCTCGATAACCGGCTCAGCACCGGTCTCGACCTTGCCGCGCCACGTGATGGCCTTCATCTCAAGAAGGTCAACAACGCCATCGAAGTCATCTTCAGCGCCGATAGGCAGCTGCATGACCAATGGCTTAGCACCGAGGCGATCGATGATGGTCTGAACGGTGAAGTAGAAGTCTGCACCGAGCTTGTCCATCTTGTTCACAAAGCAGATACGAGGAACGTCATACTTAGCAGCCTGACGCCACACCTGCTCGGACTGAGGCTCAACGCCCTCTTTACCGTCGAACACTGCAACTGCGCCGTCGAGAACGCGAAGGGAGCGCTCAACCTCAACGGTGAAGTCCACGTGGCCTGGGGTATCGATGATGTTGACCTGGTTGCCGTTCCAGAAACAGGTAACAGCAGCGGAGGTAATGGTGATGCCGCGTTCTTTCTCCTGCTCCATCCAGTCAGTGGTGGAAGCACCATCGTGGGTCTCGCCGACCTTACGGTTGATGCCGGTGTAGAAGAGGATACGCTCGGTGGTGGTGGTCTTACCGGCGTCAATGTGGGCCATGATGCCGATGTTGCGGACCTTGTTCAAGTCCTTAAGCACTTCTTGTGCCACAGTTGTCCCTAACTTATGTAGCCGGAGTGGTCTTTCACCCTAAAGCGATGAACGCTGTAGGAAGACGCACTCACTGCACGGATAGTTCGTGTTTATTCTGCCAAAAACTCGTTGATTTCTCAGCCGAGTTCCAACAAAACGTGAAAGTTTACGAGATCTTTCCTATGGAAAAGTGACCCAACTGGTAGCGCGCAGTTTCTCACATCTCCTTGTCGCCGTGGTTTTACACGTGCGCAACGAGGGTGAAAACTCTGAGCCGTCCCAGTCGGGTCACAATACGCATACGAATTACCAGCGGTAGTGGGCGAAGGCGCGGTTAGCCTCAGCCATCTTGTGGGTGTCCTCGCGACGCTTCACAGAAGCGCCCAGGCCGTTCGCTGCATCAAGAATCTCGTTAGCGAGACGCTCGATCATGGTGTTCTCGCGACGCTGACGGGTGAAAGTAACCAACCAACGCAGAGCCAGGGTGTTTGCACGACCTGGGCGAACCTCAACAGGAACCTGGTAGGTAGCGCCACCGACACGGCGGGAACGAACCTCAAGGTCAGGCTTGATGTTGCCAAGAGCCTTCTCAAGGGTAAGAACAGGATCAGTACCGGTCTTTTCCTTGCAGATGTCCAGTGCGCCGTAAACGATACGCTCAGCGGTGGACTTCTTGCCGTCCAGCAGAACCTTGTTTACCAGCTGGGTAACAACCTCAGAGCCGAAAACTGGATCTTTAACGATAGGACGCTTGGGAGCTGCATTCTTACGCATTGATTACTTCTCCTTCTTTGCGCCGTAGCGGGAGCGAGCCTGCTTACGATCCTTCACGCCCTGGGTATCCAGTGCGCCACGGATGATCTTGTAGCGAACACCCGGAAGGTCCTTCACACGACCACCACGAACGAGCACCATGGAGTGCTCCTGGAGGTTGTGGCCCTCACCTGGGATGTAAGCGGAAACCTCAATGCCGGAGGTAAGGCGCACACGAGCAACCTTACGCAGAGCGGAGTTCGGCTTCTTAGGGGTAGTGGTGTACACACGGGTGCACACGCCACGACGCTGCGGGGAGCCCTTCAGGGCTGCAGTGGAAACCTTTGCAGTCTTATCGTGGCGGCCCTTGCGGACCAGCTGCTGAATAGTAGGCATAGCCGTCTTTCTCAATCGGTACTTTTCTTCGAAGCTGAAAACCTCGAAGAAGTTATCGCTTCATGTGCCTGGCTAGTGCGGAATAGATCTTAAAAGACCCTAGACAAACCAAAAAAGGGGCTCTTTTCCGGGGCCGCTTCCGCATTTACCACAACGCTTCAATCCACTGTGGACTGGTGCGCATTCTCTTAAAGAATCACGCCCCGGCACCAACCAGGCAAAACGTCAGGCTCCCACCATCAAACACGTGGGACTAGCACACAACCTACAGCATCCACCCCACACAAGCAAGCCCAAGGCCTAAAAATGCGCAACACGGCAAACCGACCACCACAGCGTTGTCGTTTTTGAGAACTCTAGCCATCCCTCCACCAGAAAAAGCCCAAGAGAGACCTTCTAACGTTCTCAAAAACAACATTTTTGCCGCAGACTCTCCCCTTACTCCCCTTACTCCCCAGCCAGGACCACAACTCCCAGCCCGGAAGAGCGCGCACGCTCATAAAAATCAGTAAAGGAACGAATAACGTCCCCCAGGTCAGCTTCTTGCACCGCGACATCATCCACAGAAGAGAGATCCGACAGCACTTTTTCTACACGCTGCGGAGCAACAATTCCCACCATCGGGTCTCCCACAATAATTTCTTCCCCGTCAACCGCGGCAGTACTCAGCCCTACCGAATGCAGCAATTCCTGAACATCCATCCAAGCGGCAGCAACATCAAAAAGCTCCCCATGATTGCCCGCATACAGAGCCTCCACCAGATCATCATCCTTGATACGAAGGTCATCAAGAATCCAGTCCTCGACTGCCACATAAGAGTTGTAAGACATATTCATTCCTTCATCATTTTCTATTGCAGTCGCCGAGACTACCCGCAGCGACGCCAAGAGTGTCACCCCACGCCATGAAACTCCCACCGCCACAAACAATAAAGTAATACAACTCACAAATGACCAAAAGTCGTGAAGTGAACGACAAATATCACCCCCACAAGATGCACCAGCGTTTCCGCAAGGCGAGCTACAGCCCCACCACAACATCTAGTAATTGATGACACTTCAACAACTATATGCTGTAGTTACAAAGGAATAATTCCGCCTATGTTATTTCCTATGAGCGAATCCCATGTTAATTCCCGTTCCACTATCGAGGAATACCTCGATCGATCGGACTGGCGCGTCAATGCCAACGCAAACCAGGACTATTCCCTCGGCGGAATGATCCTCAATTCAGCGGGAAAAATCACCGCCAATTACTGGTTGGATAATGTCTTCACCCCAGAAGCCGGACAGGCGCATCGCGATGGCACCATCCACATTCATGATCTGGATATGCTTTCCGGCTATTGCGCAGGCTGGTCTTTGCGCCAGCTTCTGGAACAGGGATTCAACGGTGTTTCAGGCACAATCTCCTCACATCCCCCCAAGCATTTCTCTTCCGCATGCGGGCAGATAGTCAATTTCCTTGGCACCTTGCAAAACGAGTGGGCCGGAGCACAAGCATTCAGCTCTTTTGACACATACATGGCCCCCTTTGTCCGCTTGGATAACCTCAGCTACGACGATGTCCTCCAACAAATGCAGGAGTTCATTTTCAATCTCAATGTCCCCTCGCGCTGGGGCACACAGACACCATTCACCAACCTCACTTTCGATTGGACCTGCCCCGAGGATTTGCAGGACCAGGTTCCATTCATCGGCGAGGAACTACAGGCGTTTACGTATGGCGAACTGCAAGCAGAGATGGACATCATCAATCGCGCATTCATTGAGGTCATGAGCGCGGGCGACGCAGACGGACGCCCCTTCACTTTCCCCATCCCCACATACAACATCACCAAGGATTTCGACTGGGATTCGTCGAATTCCAAAGCTCTCTTCACCATGACCGCGAAATATGGACTGCCCTATTTCCAAAACTTTATTAACTCCGACCTTGACCCCGGCATGATTCGCTCCATGTGCTGCCGCTTGCAACTGGACCTCCGCGAACTGCTCAAACGCGGTAATGGACTCTTTGGCTCGGCGGAGTTGACCGGTTCCATCGGCGTGGTCACTCTCAACTGTGCCCGCTTGGGGTATCTCCATGCTGATGATGAGAAAGGCCTGCTGGCAAGCGTCGAAAAGCTTGTTGATCTCGGCATAGATACCCTCGAACGCCGCCGGGCCTTTGTGGCTAAGCAAATGGACGCGGGCCTTTATCCCTATAGCTCCCGGTGGCTGCCGAGCTTGGACAATCATTTCTCCACGATCGGAGTTAACGGCTGCAATGAGATGATCCGTAATTTCACCCACGACGCCTACGACCTCACCGATCCTCAGGGCCATGCCCAGGTGGCTCGCCTGCTTGATCACATCAACGATCTGCTAGTCAAGGCTCAAGAACGCACAGGTCACCTGTTTAATCTTGAGGCCACCCCGGCCGAGGGCGCCACCTACAGGCTGGCCAAGGAGGATATTAAGCGCTACCCCGGTATTCTTCACGCTGGTACGGATGAAGAACCCTATTACACCAATTCTTCCCAGCTGCCGGTATCTCATACCCCAGATCCCTTTGAGGCGCTTGCACTCCAGGAAGATCTGCAATCCAAATACACCGGCGGGACCGTGCTCCACCTTTACATGGGGGCGGCTATGAGCGATGGGGAGGCTTGCGCAAAGCTTGTCCGACGTTCATTGGAAAACTTCCGTCTCCCTTATGTCACGATCACTCCCACATTCTCCATTTGTCCCACCCACGGTTATATTTCCGGCGAGCACCCAGAATGTCCCGATTGTGGAGAAAAAACTGAGATGTGGACCCGAGTGATGGGTTACTTCCGCCCTGTTCAGAGCTTTAATACCGGAAAGAAGGGCGAGTTCCATGAGCGCACCTACTTTGCGGAAGCCCTTGCCTAATACAGCGACTGCCCAGCTGCCGATCGCGGGGATCATTCCCTTCTCCGCGACGGATTGGCCGGGGAAACTCACTGCAACAGCCTTCACCCAGGGGTGCCCCCTACGCTGTGTGTATTGCCATAATCCGCAGTTGCAGGCCTTTACTCCCGGCGCGCACTCGCTTGCAGAGTTTCTCTCCCTTTTGGATTCTCGGCATAGGCTTATCGACGCCGCCGTGATCTCAGGTGGCGAGCCGACGTCCGTCCACGGCCTAGCAGATGCGATAGCCGCTATCCATGGCATCGGGTTCCCCGTGGGGATTCACACGTGTGGTTATGCGCCGCGTCGTATTGCTGAGCTGGTGAGGGACCCTGCCACTACTCCGGATTGGGTTGGGCTGGATATCAAGGCTTTGCCCCGGCATATGCAGGAGGTCACGGGGTGTTCGCCCCGTGTAGCAGTGTCTGTGTGGGAATCGCTGCGGATTCTGCAGACCGCCGGGGTGGCGGTGACGCTGCGCACCACACTGTGGAAAGGCTCTGTTATTGAGCAGAATCTCGACGAACTACGTTCCTTGGTTGCTGCCCGCAGCCTGGAGACTTCTGCAGAGCTTGTTATTCAGCATGCGCGGGCTGCCGACGGAAGCCCCTGGGCACCAGGTCATTCCGAGTAGAAAGTCCACGCTTAAAGATCCCCAAACACCAGTGCGCCGACCCCTATCGCGGTGAGCAGTGCAACCACAAAGGTGAGTGGGACAAAGCGCACAACAAATCCCGTGCCCCACGCCCCACGTTGCATCGCTATGAGTTTGACGTCCACCATCGGTCCGACCACTAAAAACACGAGTTGGGCCGTGGGCGGCATCATGGTGAAAGAAGCGGCGATAAAAGCATCCGCCTCTGAGCACAATGCTAGGAGCACAGCCAAGGCTGCCATAGCCAGGCAGGCTAAAACTGGCCTATCGCCAAGGATCAGGAACCATTCCCGTGGAACGATGAGTTTAAGCAACCCGGCGAGCAATGCCCCAAGCACAAGATAACCGCCGGCGTTGAGGAGATCGTGGAGAAAAGATTCTCTCAGTCTTTCCCATTTATTGGGTGCATGATGCTGGTGGGAGTGGCCTTCTCCATCAGGCACGTCGATGCTCCCACTCATCCAGATCCAGCCCACCAGCACTGCCGCGCTCAGAGAAGCCACAAATCTGGCGATCACCATACGTGTGTCTCCGCCAAAAGCAACCGCAGTGGAGACCAGCACCACCGGATTAATCGCGGGGCTGGCGAGGAGGAAGGCAAGGGCCGCGGCAGGAGGCACTCCCCTGCGTACAAGCGACTGGGTAATTGGCACCGATGCACATTCGCAGGCAGGAAGCAGCATTCCAGAGGCTGCGGCCGTGGGGACGGCGAGGCGTTGAGAGCGCGGTAGGCGTCGAAAAGCGGCCTCGGGCACAAAGACCTCGATGAATCCTGAAATGATGACGCCGAGGATCAAAAAAGGTGTTGCTTGCAGCACAATTGCGATGCTTATCTGCGCCCATGCCTCCGCGAACCCATAAAGCTGAATCAGCGGCCCAAAGATGAGCAATGCACTGAGAATCATGAGAGAAACGATCGCGCCGTACTGGCCAACTCTATGTCTCATAAGTAGGGCTTCTCCGGCTGCGGGATCTGGGTGGCGTGGTCTATCTTGAGCACCGGAAACTGTGGATTGAATTTCTCCGAGTGGGGTACGACTTCCGCTGTGATCTCATACCAGTTGTCCTCTATGAGTTCTGCGTCCCCGTCCAGCGACGCGGTGTAGGCCATAGCGTCCGCGGCGCAACAAAAAATCTTATAGCGACTAAGTCGCCATGTGCCGTCTACCGAACGCGAGGCGAATCCCGTCACAGCCACGGTCTTTCCCATCATCGATGTGCTGTCCGAGCGTAAAAACCGGGCCGTGAGCTCTTCCATAGTGAGCTCGTTGGTCCCATAACTACGCAGCGGTTCCATTGGAAGATCGTCTAAGGAGTTTTTCCGTGCCGTCGCACCACTGCTTTCCGCGGTATAGCGTAACGACGCCGCCCCCAACGCAGTCGGAGCACAAAGCGCTACGAGCAGCACGGGGACTAATAGCAGCCAGGAGGTAGCGCGCATCGGAGAATACGAACACGGATACCGGCGGGCGCTGTATGTGCTCCACCCGCCAAGCCCTATCAACAGCACCCCGCTCAGTGCTGTCCAGGGCCGAAAAGCTGGTTGGAGGTAGTTGTTGATGCCGCCTGTTATTGACTCCACAAGCAGCAGCACTCCGAGAGCTGCAATCACAAAAGCACCAACGGCAACGCCCTTGGTGGATTCTGTGTGTGACTGCCCAATATTCATGTATTAGAGGGTGCAGCCTTTCTTCCAACCTGGCAAGTCCTTCCCTGACTTTATCGGTTGGTGGCACGGACTGCACCCTCACACTCCTCCCAGCTAATTTTGCTAGCGAACATCTCGTTTAGCGTTGACCCACAACCCAATAGCTAGTGGTACAACGATCCACGCCGCAATAAGGCCTATGTTGTATGCCAACGGCTGCACCTCAGCGAAGTTCCATCCGGAAGAGAAGAACTCAGCGTTTTCTTTTCCATATTTAGTCAGCTGACTGACACGCTCTCCGGGGGATACCAACCACAGCAGAACAAAAGCGTCGCTCTTTGCCGCAGCTACGCCTAGAAGGCGCTCGATAACCAAGAACCAAGCAAGTGGTATTGCCATAGCTGCTACTCGACTACGCGTCAGCGCAGCTAAGCCCATCGCGATGAAGCTAAACACTAAAAAGAGCACGCCGTCTCGCAGGATCACTAATGCTTCCTCGTTGAGCAACGTAACCCTAGGAGCCACAAGAAGTGCTACATAAACAAGGCCCACACCTATCAGATAATTAAGCAGAAGAAATCCTGATACCACCAACGCCCTTGCGCTAAGCCACAGGCTACGGCGCGGTTGTGTCAAGAAAGCCTGGGCATGCATGTGATCATTGAACTCGCCGGCTACGGCCGAAGCAGCAAACGATATAGACAGCATTGCAAAGATCATCGCGCCTGGAAGGGCAAACGCCCAGTTAACTTCTGAGTCTTCGGCACTAAATAGGCCTATAAGCACGGCAGGACCATACAGCGAGCCGGTAAGAAGAATCGCCCATATCCAGGTGCTTCGTAGAGTCAACAGTTTGGTGGCTTCTGAGCGCAAAACATTTATCATGTGGTTGCTTATCCTTTTCATTCCTATGGGCAAAACTATTAATGAGTAGCGCTCGAAGCCGTGTCTTCCACGGCACTATCGACGGCCTGCTTAGTGCGGTATTCCTGGGATTCAGCGGTGGCTGCGAGGAACCTTTGCTCCAAATTGTCTTGCTTAGTGCTTAAGCCGTACACAGGCAGACGGGCATCCAGGGCAGTCATAGCCACGGCCATGCGCACAGCTTGTTCGTCTGTGTTTTTATCTACGCTGACACTAAATCCCACAGTGTTGTGCAGGTTGACAATGTCAAACCCTTTGTTCTGTAACTCCGCCGCAAGCTCAGCAGCGTGCGGTGTTTCTACCTCCACGCGAGTGCCATCCGCCAGGAATTCTTCAAGGGAATACTCACCAATCATCTTTCCTCGCCCAATCACAACCAACCGGTCTGCGGTTAATTGCATCTCCGAGAGCAAATGGGAAGAGACCAAGACGCTTCGTCCCTCAGCGGCAAGGCTACGAATCGTGGTGCGCATCCAGCTCACACCTTCCGGATCAAGACCGTTGACGGGCTCGTCAAGGATGAGGTGCTGTGGATCCCCCAACAAAGCTGCAGCCACACCGATGCGCTGTTTCATGCCTAGGGAGTAACCACCGATTTTTCCTTTAGCGGCCTTTTGCAGTCCTACAATATCCAGGCACTCTTCTACCCGGTTATCAGAGATACCTGCACCTCGCGCAAGCACCCGGAGGTGGTTACGTCCAGATCGGGCGGGGTTAAACCAATTTGCATCAAGGATTGCCCCAGCCATTGTGGATTTGTTTTTTACATCCGCAAACGCTCCGGTGTAGTCATCAGTGGAAAACTCGACACTGCCTTCCGTAGGTGCATCCAAGCCAAGTATGCATCGCATTGTTGTGGATTTACCAGAACCGTTTGGTCCGAGGAATCCAGTCACTGTCCCATCCGGAACGGTGAAACTCAGATCAGCGATAGCGGTCTTGGAACCATACTTCTTGCTTAGATGTCGAACTGTGATCATGCTTCCCATAATCCGCGATTTCTCAATTGTTGTAATCCTGCTGGGGGCCGATCTTTTATGTCACCCCTAGGTATGACAACGCATAAGTACAGTCCACCTAATTACCTATAATTAGTATTGCGCGCAATAGCAATCTCGAAATGCTGTTTTACCGAGTCCAACGTCACAACATTCCCAACCACCAACGTCATAAGCTGGACATATAGACCCGACTCAAGCGAATGGTCTGGGAAAGTTCGTGGCACAGCCGGGTATCCGAGGAAACACACCGGAAAGGTTTATCATGCTACCGAGTATCCCCGCGCCCGACTATCCAACGCTATTTTTCTTCGAGCGTGGCGACTGGTGGGACTATGCAATGCTCATCATTGTCACAGCTGCGCTTGCTATCACCGCTTGGCTAGCCCAGAGAAATAAATGGGTAGTTCTCTTAGTCTTTATAGTCGCACCATTATTGCTCACACTATTGTGGTGGCCGCACTCTACCGAAGGAACCGCATCCTCGGGATGGTTTGCCATCGTAAAGCAATATTCAGCCTTGGCAGGATCCCTCTGCCTAGTAGCCTTGCAATATATCAAAAAGCTACGACACAACTACTGGTACCTCACCATCCCTCCGGCGATCTTAGCTATCAACATCCTGGAAGCAGTTGTTCGAGATTTTCAGGCCTATGGCATCCACGGCTTTGACCCGAACCAACACATGGCCATATGGGGCGGCCCCTGGAACATCATGAATGGCATTGCGGGAATCCTCAACCTCTTAGCCATATCCGGCTGGGTTGGCATCTTTGTGGCTAAAGGTAAATCTCGCGCAATTATCTGGGGCGACCTCACACTTGGCTGGATCATTGCTTACGACGTCTGGAACCTCTCCTACTGCTACAACTGCCTCACAGACCGCGCTTGGTATTCCGGAGTTGCTCTCTTACTGTCGTGCACAATTCCCGTGTTCTTCAAGTTTGGCCGAGGCTCGTGGATTCAATTCCGTGCCTACACCCTCACCCTATGGTCTGCCGTTGTGCTAACGTTCCCAGCTTTTACGGAGAGCTCGGTCTTTGCACATCGCTCAGCGCACAATCCCACAGCCCTTTTCATTCTGGCTGCGCTGTCCCTCGCACTCAACATCGCAGTCTTTGGCTACCACGTGTACAAGGTCATGCGATATCGCAGGAATCCACTTGTTCAAGAGGTCTATCCTGAGAGTAAAGAATCCACTGCGCTCATACGTACGCATGCCACTCCCGAAGATCAAGATCGTATAGCCGCCAGACTGGGATCCACTCCAGAGCTCTTAGGCTACAGAGATTCTATTGTGCGCAATAGCAAAGAGAAAACCTTATCCCCACACTGAGTAACCACACTGATTCATTGCCTATATTGCGCACAATATTAGTATTGTGCGCAATATAATTCGGCAAAAACGCTAGGCTCTACCTTTCTACCTTCTTCCCCCATCCTTTAAGGTATGTGCGTTCTTTCTTTTGCCTTATTTGTTCTTCCCACGAGAACTTTGGTTCTTCCCAATCCGTAAAGTAATCCGGATCAATTATCTCTGACCAGGGGGTTCCGGGCCCAACAGGAGGCCATGCGGGGTCATCGGTCTTTGGTGGACGAATCTCCGCAACTGCCGGGCAGCTGCGTCCATACTGGAACCATTGCGTGTAAGTATCTTCAAACAGTGGGGTTCCATCCCACCGACCGGCAGGCACCTTTGATCCAAAGTATCGTCCACCCAGAGTACCGCGCATGAATTTTCCAATATGCTGCTGCTTCTTTCGGAACTCCGCAACACGCTTAATATAGATGTTTTGCAGACGCGTCATGCAACCACCGATGAGCTCAATATTTACCCAGTTGATCGCTGTGGGCAACGGAGCATTCGGTTCATATCCAATACGCCAGTGGTTGATCAACCGAGTACGCTCATCTTTAAGCGGGATCATGTAGAAACACCATGCCGCAGCAAAATGATCCATAGATGGGTACCGGAAGGCATAGGATCCTGGGGCAGCTGGCGGATTTTTAGTGTCAACCCACTGAACGAGGTATTTACCAGGAACAACATCAGCCCATTCCATGGACATCCCCTGATAATCAAAGGCTGCAATATCGCCTGGCACCATTGAGTCTGGCTGCTGGAATTCTTCCTGTATTTCATAGCTGTTGTAGAACGGTAGCCGAGCAAAAGTACGCTCAAGCCACTCTGAAGAAAACGAACCTGTTTTATTGGCACCTAACTGCTTCAATATCCGCCATACGGCATACGCCGGCGCGTCGATGTCGATAGCGTAGGTAGAAGAATAGCCATTGTCATAGTTGGCATCAATAAGGTCATCGCCAGGATATGTCCATGCTTGCTCTTCCGGGGTTGCTTTGCCACTGAGCTGGCTAAACGCATACATTCCCCCAATCGTTGTCGCACTCAATGCGCCTATCCCCCATGCTGCACGCGCGCCAATGCTCTGAGATTTTTTCTTCCCCATGGTGTGTTCAACCGCCTTAGCTAGTCAACGTTTGCAGGAACACGGAGATGTGCTCCCGTAGCGGGCCAAGGGCACATGCATCAACTACCTATCGCGCAACGCCCCTTCATGCGTGCCCGTGTGTTAATAACCTCATTCTATCACCGCGATAACCTGCGGTGGTAGGGTTAAAAACTAGTTACATCCCACAATTGGAGGCATGAGCAATGCATTCGCTCTTTCTCTGGGAGATAGGCACCCCTCTTGTTTACATCACTTGGGTTGTAGTTTTTGTTGCCCAAGTAGCTATCTCAGAAATTAATCGCCGCTGGAATTGGACAATATTTTTCCTTTGGACGTTCGGCGGCCTCGCCCTAATGCCTTATGCCGCACTACACGGCACTCCTATGGTCGGCTGGTTCCCCTTTGGCAAATACGTGATTATGGTTGCCACAGCGACGATGACGGGTTTTCTTCTGTGGTACGGAAAGCGAAACCCGGTCAAAGCGCATCGCTACGCCATATGGTTTGGCGTGGCACTCTGGATTGGGCTCGCGGTGAACATCATGGAAGCAAACATCCGCGATGTCACGATTTTCTTTGAATCAGACAAATATCTGCAGTGCGCCACCGATCCCGCCTGCTTGAAGTCCATCAACGATGCGCATGTAGGCATTGACATGATTAACGGGCTACCGGAAACCCGTGGCGTTACAGCGCCCGTCGGAAGCCCCGAATGGTATTCCGCAGTAGCCGCTAATTTCCGCGCATCTGGTGTAGGAATAGACCCAGCCACCGGGTTCCGAACTATCGGCGGGTATTGGAATCTGCTCACCGCCGCCGCGGGCGTGCTCAACATTGTCACAATCACGGGATTAGGAAAGATATTTGTTACGTCCAACAAGGAGCGCAAAGTACGCGGACTCATCTGGGTAGACATGGTGTGGCCCTGGGTCATTGCTTATGATCTTTGGAACCATGCATTCTTATACAATGCGCTTGCCGACTACACATGGTACTGCACCCTTGCATTGCTTTTAGCCTGCACCATACCCGCGTTTACCTGGGCAAAGGGTCAGTGGATCTGGTTCCGTTGCTTTACGTTGATGTTCTGGATCGCCGCGAATAACCTTCTACCAGAGTTCTTGGTTCCGCCGAGCAGCATCACCAACTTCTCCACGATGAACCCCGTGGCAAATGCTGTGTGTGCGTGGGCTGCTTTCCTTTTCAACGTGGGTCTCTTCTTCTATTGGTTGTACAAAATCCGCACCACCAAGCGAAACCCATTGCGCGATCCTTTGTACCCAGAGCTCAAAGAGTTCCGCACCATCATGCGAGAGCATGCCGATGATGCCGACAAGTATTTTGTCACCGACATGATTAAAGAAACTCCTGAAGAGTTAGGTTTTGCACCTAAGTGCTCCACCCCACCGCCAGATGGCTACGTAGGAACGATGCCGTGGTGGCGCAGCGATAAGCGATACCCTAAGCCGCGCACCCCACTTTCGGCTGATCCAGCGCTCGCCGCCAAGAAGATTCCTTCCGACACCACCTGGGATGTGCACGGCTAGATTGGTTTCTTCGTCGTGGGTCAGTTACCTAAAAGCGCATCCTGGGTAACTAACCCACGTTTAAAGGCAAAAAGCACTGCATGGACTCGGTCACGGGAACCGGTTTTGGTCAAGACTCTCCCCACGTGTGTTTTTACCGTGGGCAAAGAGATAAACAGTTGCGAAGCAATCTCTGGGTTGGACTTTCCCAAGGCGATCAACTCAAGAATTTCTAGCTCACGCGGAGTCAACGGCTCTGCAAGACCCTCGTTTATATCCTTAGCGTCGCCAATCTGTTTGTTCGTCTGTCCCGACCTTATTCTTCGAAATAATTTGGCGGTGGCCGCCGGACTGATCACTGCGCTTTGTGCCCCGACTGATCTGACCGCGTCGAGCAAATCCTCTGGCGCGGTATCTTTGAGCAAGAATCCTGAAGCTCCGTTTTCCACCGCTTCCATTACGTAATTCTCGCTGTCAAAAGTGGTCAGGATAATCACCCGAAGCGGCTCGCCATTGGGCCCCATAGCGCCTCGCGCTACCAGCTCTTTAGTAGCTGAGATGCCATCCATGATCGGCATTTGTACATCCATCAAAACCACGTCAACGGGCTGTGCCATCGCACGGTCCAACGCCTCTACGCCGTTGTTTGCTTCCCACGCAATGCGAATATCATCTTGCGAGCCTAACACCATGCTAAAACCGGCTCTCACCAGCTGTTGATCGTCGACAAGCCCTACGTTAATCATGTCCTCTTAACCTCTTACAACGGGATTTCAACATCAACGCGCCAGCCGCCGGTATTGCTTATCGACGCACCCCATGTCGCCTTTCCACCATGCAGCAAAGCGCGCTCTTTGATGCCTGCCAAACCACGCCCCACAGAATCGACTGTATCGTTCACAAGGGCTTCGCCTTGCGCGTTGTCCACTGTAATACGCAGGATTTTGTCTTTGGGCAAACCCCAGTCCAACGTAACGTTAACCGCCGTCTTCCCCGCATGTTTGAGCACGTTTGTCAGGGATTCTTGAATAATACGAAAAACCGTTAGTCCACGAGATTCGTCGACTGCTACGGACTCACCGCGCACGGAAAAGTCTATCCTTAACCCGGCGGCGCGGGCTTCGTCGATAAGCCTTCCTATCTCATCGAAACCGGGCGTGGTGTTCATGTCTCTCTCGTCTTCCTCGCCCGTGCTTTCCCTTAATACGGTCAGCAACTCCCGCATCTGTGTCAATGCGTCTCTTCCCACCGACGAGATAGTTTCCAACGCATCAATGGCGGCCGTCGGATCTTTTCTCCCCGCGTATCGTCCACCATCTGACTGCGCGATTACTATGGCCAAAGAATGCGCCACAATATCGTGCATCTCACGCGCGATACGGTTTCTTTCCGCTAACGCTGCCAGCTCAGCCTTGGCACGCAGCTCCTCCAGCGCTTGATTTTTCCGCCTGGTATTAAGCCCTATTTGCCACCACAGAGAAATGGAAATAACAATAAAAACCAGAATCCAGGCTGCCCCGATCCAAAAATTAGGTTCTCTCACTGCGTTACCGTCGATGAATGCTTTTCCGCCGAGGGCGTTACTCACCGCAATCACGCTCAGACCGACAACGCTGCCGACCACAAGCGCTGCAATCCACGCCCTTCTATGGCGCTGGATATACGCAGCGATAAACCAGGATTGATAGCACACAGCCGCGTACCCTAGAAGAGCCACCAACGGGGCTCCCCAAGCTATCAGCAGTAGCGCGAAAACCACGATCCACAGGCCCAACAATCTGCGATACCGCTGAACAAGCAGCCCAATAAAAAGCGCTGCGCCACCAATCCACAACAAAGCAAAAACTATCGAAAGATGCATCTGCTCACGCGGAGACACCGCCTCTGGTTTGATAGCAGTATTCTGCACAGCGATCAGGAAGAAAAAACCGCCCACCAGGCTCTGCGCCACTAACTGCGACCAGAACCCGCGATCCTGGAGCCATCCGCCCGTACCCATGCGCTTTGTGAGCGCAGAAAAAGATTTCATGATAAGCAAAAGCCTAGAGCAGCTAAATCCCTGCACGCATCCGACCACAGTATGAATATCCCAGCTTATCGACGCCCCCAGCAGCCTTTTAAAAAACGTAACAGGGGCCTGCCGCACACTACGATGCAACAAACCCCTGCGGTTTCAGCCTTATGCTGTTGTTTTAGCTTCTATTTTAGTTTTGCTTACGGCGTACCGTGAGAACCGCACCAACGGCAATCAATACAGCTGCAAGAATCGTAAGCACCCACACGTTGGCGCCTGTCTGCGCGAGGACCTTCTTCTCCGTCTTGTTCACGTTAGCAACGGGAGCCTCGGTCTTCTCTGCCTCTGCAGGCTTTGCTGGACCTTGCGGAGTAGCGTTAAAGCGCGCTGGCTCTGCGGTGTTCTTAGCAGATGAACCATTGGAGGAGAGTCCTAGGGCTGCAGCCACGATTCCCAATCCACCCAAGGGCAGCAAGATCCACCACGGGAAACCCGAAGGCTTTTCCACTAGCGGCTCGTCTTCTTCTACCGTCACGGTCTGCGACTCAGCGTCATAATCCTCATGCTTTGCCACAACTGTCTGCTCATCATTCTTTTTGAAGAGCTTTTCAAAGACAACGAGCGTTTTACCTGCGAACTTTCCATCCACATCAAAAGTAACGTCAACGGAGCCGTCGGCAGCCTCTGCAGTGAAAGTCTTCTCCGCCTTGATGCCCGTGGATTCCTTGGTGTCTTTATCCATCAGCTCGCCGCGAAGCACGTACTCTTCACCCTGGGTAAGACCCGTGTATTCCACGGTGTCTACGATGGTGCCACCGTTGGCAGAGAGAGTCTTATCTTGATCAGCGTTATCCAATGCGGTCGTCTTCAGCTTTGGCTCTGGCGAAACTTCCGGTTCCACAGGTGTCCCATCTTGAGGGTTAACAAATTTAACGCTCAAGAGATTTTGGAAGCCGAGCGGAGCCTGGGTCTTGTTGCTGTACGGAGTGTAGATGGCCAAAGTAGCTTGTTTGGGATCTACATCTTTGAGCACGACCGGAGATTCTGCTTGTCCGGTAAGGATTTTGAAAGCCTGTTCAATTTTTCCGACGCTTTGTGTTGCATTGTAGGTGTATCTACCCCAGTCGCTATCCGACCAGTACCACACAGCCAGCTGAGTAGCATAACGGAACTCATTGTCTGTGAGATTCAGGGCAGCCTTCAGGCCTGCCGCGTCACGGCTATACCCATTATAGATCGCCTTTAACACGCCCGCGTCAGGGTCGCTGCCTTCTCGCCAACGGTGAGCAAATTTTTTCAGAGAAGTATCAAAGTTGGCCTTGTACCTGAGATCAACACCAGAGTTGTAATAGTTTACCGAGTCAGATGGCTGGGCGTCCTTACGCATCGGTGGGACTGAGTTCATATTAAAGCAATACGCAAGCTCAGTTTCTCCCTCCGTTGCAGACTCTGGTTGCACAACGAGAGGCGGGACAGGAGAGATTTGATGAGCTCCATTACCGTAAGGATTTTGGATTGCTACGCTGCTATCCACGTAACCAAGGTATGGCTCGTCATTCTCAACAGCACCAGCGCTAACACTCGAGGTGAAAGAGAGCGCTATGCCCGTAATAAGTGCGGCCACCCTTTTTAAGGTATTCTTCTTCATTTTTCTTTCTGAGTGAGTCCGAGACCTTCTAGGTTTTCACAAGAGTGTCAACCACCCAACATTGCCCAGAAGTAAGGAAAAGCACGGAATACGCCTTGAAGAACCTGTGCACATCCAGCTTACAAGACGCTAATTCTAGGAATATACAACAAAGATTCACAACGTACTATTCGTTGAAAATTTATATAAAAACAACAGGGGAAAACGTTTATAAAACACCATTTAAGTGCATAAATAAAAAGTTCACCCCTGTAATAACCCCTGCTTTTCTTTTGAAAAAAATCACACTTTTCCCTAAAAGATTTCCACATTAAGGAGACTCAGACAGCGTCGTGGAAATCCCAGCACGAGAGATTTAGCTAAATGACAATTGCCTTCTCTCCGGACACCTCGGTTACCCCCCCACGTATGAACGTCGTTAGCAATTATCGTCGGCTAGCGGATCCTTTTCTCCAAGTAGCATTTCACAACGCTTGTAATCTTCAAGCGACGCAAAGTGTCGAGAATACAAGTCCGTATCCTCATCAACTTTTCCGTAGAGCGCCGGAGCTACATCGACAATATGCCTTAAGATCACAGCCTTATTTTCCGAGGATTCTCTAGGAGTCTCTTGCTCTCTGGCGCGCGTTTCTACGCGCGAGTACGCTTCGGCGTCGCTATCCGCATAGACCAAGTACCAATCCTCACGAAAGAAACTTGGCCGAGGATTCTCGCTGTTATCTGCCAACTCAAATATGGCAATTCCCACATATGGTTCCATAACCATAGCGTTACCATAAATGCGAAAACGAAAACAGGGGTCACCATCTCTGCCCTGCGACACGTGCGAGCCACATCTCTTATTAAACCGCCTACATAGCAAAAGCTCCCTAGGAGATCTAATTTCTTAGATCCACTCCTAGGGAGCTTAGGACTATGACCGCTTAGAGGTCGTAGGCCTCATCCAGTGGCACGGAGGCACCGGTGAACTCACCGTAGCCATCATCGCCATAGATGGAGTCTCCATAAGTCGGGATTGAGTAAGCCGCATTGCGGGCTGCCTCAGTCGGCTTAACAGAGATGTTGCGGTAACGGGAAATACCGGTACCGGCCGGGATCAGCTTACCGATGATCACGTTCTCCTTGAGACCAATCAGCTTATCGGACCGCTTGTTGATGGCGGCGTCGGTAAGCACGCGTGTGGTCTCCTGGAAGGACGCGGCGGACAGCCACGACTCGGTAGCCAGCGATGCCTTGGTGATACCCATGATCTCCGAGCGGAGCTCAGCAGGTTGACCACCAGCGGCAATAGCCTCGGCGTTAGCGGCCTTAGCCTCCGAAAGATCAACGAGAGTACCTGGGAGGAACTCAGTCGATCCGGACTCGATGACGGTTCCACGACGCAGCATCTGACGGATGATGATCTCGATGTGCTTATCATGGATAGCCACACCCTGTGCACGGTAAACGTCCTGAACCTCGTCGACAAGGTGCTGCTCAACACCACGGCGGCCAAGAACCTCAAGTACGTCATGCGGATCAGCAGGACCACGCAGCAGACGATCGCCCACGTTCACGTGGTCGCCCTCTGACAAGGTGCGCTCGATCATGGCACCGGGGTTGGACTCCATAGGAACCCGAACGGTAGCCAGACCCTGACGCTTAGAAAGCTTCTCGTAGACCACAACATCAGACCCATCATCTGGGTTGATGGTGAGGGTGTAGAAGTTGCCTTCATCCTCAAGGTGGACGGTACCTGCAACAGAAGCAATCGGAGCACGGTTCTTAGGAACACGAGCCTCGAAGAGCTCCTGAACACGAGGCAGACCACCGGTAATGTCGCCACCGACACCACCCTGGTGGAACGTACGCATTGTCAGCTGGGTACCAGGCTCACCAATGGACTGAGCAGCGACAATACCCACTGCTTCTCCGATATCAACGAGCTTGCCGGTAGCCATGGACTTGCCATAGCACTTAGCGCACACGCCGGTCGGAGTCTGGCAGGTAAGCACGGAGCGAACCTTGACCTCTGCGATACCCGCAGCGATGAGCTTCTCGATGAGCTGGTCGGTGAGGTTTTCACCAGCCGGCACCAAGACGTTGCCTTCAGAATCCTTGACGTCGACGGAAGCCACACGGCCAGCGACAGAGGTCTCGATGAGGCTGTGTCCGGTGTAACCGGTGACGTTGCCCTGAGCATCCTTAACCTCGACGGCCAATGGGACACGAATGCCCTGCTTGGTGCCACAGTCGTCCTCGCGGACGATAACGTCCTGCGCGACGTCCACCAGACGACGGGTGAGGTAACCCGAGTCAGCGGTACGCAGAGCGGTATCGGCAAGGCCCTTACGCGAACCGTGAGAGTTGTTGAAGTACTCAAGAACCGACAGACCTTCACGGAAGGAAGTCTTAATCGGTCGGGTGATGTAGTCACCCTTTGAGTTCACAACCATGCCCTTCATACCGGCCAGGGTCCAGATCTGACGCATGTTACCGGCAGCACCGGACTTCACGATCATAGGAATCGGGTTGTCGTCCGGATAGAGCTTCTCGACGGCATTACCAACCTCGTCGGTAGCCTCCTTCCAGAGCTCAACCAGACGGTCGTAGCGCTCGCGCTCGGTCAGAGCACCCTGCTCCCAGTACTTGCGCTCGATCTTTGCAGCCTCGGCCTCATAGCGGTCAAGGATCTCTTCCTTGTTAGGAAGAACGAGCACGTCAGACATGGTGATGGTCACGCCGCTTCGGGTTGCCCAGTAGAAACCGGCATCCTTCATCTTGTCCATCGTCTGCGCGACAGTAATCATCGGGTAGGTCGCAGCGAGGTCATTAATCACGTCGCCCAAGAGAATCTTGTTGGAGCCGCCACCCTTACGGACCATAACGCCCTCAAGGTATGGGTAGTTCCACGGCAAGAGCTCGTTGAACATGATGCGACCAAGGGTCGTATCAGCCAACCAGGTCTGCCCCTGCTCCCAGCCCTCTGGGAACTGTTCTGCCTCGACATCAGTCGGGGGACGCAGGTGGCTAATGCGCACCTGAATCTTAGCCTGAAGACCAAGAACACCACGGTCCCGAGCCATAAGAGCCTCAGCGTAGGAGGAGTACACACCGGTTGCTGGTCCGGTTTCGGTAGCAGGCTGGTATGCACCCTGTCCGCCGATCTCATCCTCAGTCTTGTCCATGGTGAGGTAATAAAGACCGGTCACCATGTCCAGACGTGGCATGGCAAGTGGCTTACCGGATGCCGGGGAGAGGATGTTGTTAGAAGCAAGCATGAGGATACGAGCCTCAGCCTGCGCCTCAGCAGACAACGGCAAGTGCACAGCCATCTGGTCACCGTCGAAGTCGGCGTTGAAGGCTTCACAGGCAAGCGGGTGCAGCTGGATAGCTTTACCCTCGACGAGCTTAGGCTCGAAGGCCTGGATACCTAGGCGGTGCAGGGTAGGTGCACGGTTAAGCATCACAGGATGCTCGGAAATTGCCTCTTCCAGAACGTCCCACACCTCAGGGCGCTGACGCTCAACCATGCGCTTAGCCGACTTGATGTTCTGCGCGTAATCGTTTTCCACGAGGCGCTTCATAACAAACGGCTTGAAGAGCTCAAGAGCCATGAGCTTAGGAAGACCGCACTCATGCAGCTTCAGCTGTGGACCAACGATAATAACGGAACGACCAGAGTAATCGACACGCTTACCCAGCAGGTTCTGACGGAAACGACCCTGCTTACCCTTGAGCAGATCGCTCAGGGACTTCAGAGGACGGTTGCCAGGACCAGTGACGGGGCGACCACGACGGCCGTTGTCGAATAGCGCATCGACGGACTCCTGCAGCATGCGCTTCTCGTTATTCACGATGATCTCGGGAGCACCAAGATCGATCATGCGCTTGAGGCGGTTGTTGCGGTTGATCACGCGACGATAGAGATCGTTCAAGTCGGAGGTAGCAAAACGGCCACCATCAAGCTGAACCATCGGGCGCAGCTCCGGCGGGATCACCGGAATGCAGTCGAGCACCATGCCAGCTGGGTCATTGCCCGAGCGCTGGAATGCAGCAACGACCTTGAGGCGCTTGAGAGCGCGCATCTTCTTCTGGCCCTTGCCGTTGTTGATGATCTCGCGCAGCTCTTCTGCCTCAGCGTCGAGGTCGAAGTTGCGGATAAGGGTTTGGATAGCCTCCGCGCCCATACCACCGGTGAAGTAATCCTCGTAGCGATCAACGAGCTCTTCATAGATGGTCTCGTCGATGATCATCTGCTTAGGAGCAAGCTTGATAAAGGTCTGCCAGATCTCCTCAAGACGGTCGATCTCACGCTCAGCACGCTCGCGGATGTGCTGCATCTCTTTGTCTGCAGCCTTTTGCACCTTGTTGCGAGCGTCAGCCTTTGCGCCTGCTGCTTCGAGCTCGGCAAGGTCTTCCTCTAGCTTCTGAGCGCGCTCTGCGATCTCAGACTCTGCGTCAGCCTCAACGTCCTTCTTCTCCAAAAGCATTTCTGCCTCAAGAGTGGTCTGGTCGCTGTGGCGAGCTTCCTCGTCAACACCAGTGATGATGTTGGCAGCAAAGTAGATGATGCGCTCAAGGTCCTTTGGAGCCAGGTCCAATAGGTAGCCGAGGCGAGAAGGAACGCCCTTGAAGTACCAAATGTGGGTCACAGGCGCAGCCAGCTCGATGTGGCCCATGCGCTCACGACGAACCTTGGACTTGGTCACCTCAACGCCACAGCGCTCACAGATGATGCCCTTATAACGGACGCGCTTGTACTTACCACAAGCACACTCCCAGTCACGGGTTGGACCGAAAATTCGCTCGCAGAAGAGGCCGTCCTTCTCCGGCTTCAGGGTGCGGTAGTTGATGGTCTCCGGCTTCTTGACCTCGCCTTTGGACCAACGACGAATGTCGTCGGCGGTAGCCAGGCCGATGCGGAGCTCGTCGAAGAAGTTGACGTCGATCACGTAACTCCCTTTCCCCCCGGTTTTCCCAGGGGATCGTTTCAAAAAGTGATGATGCTTTAAATTCCGCCTACTCAGCAGCCTTAACTGCCAAGCAGACCTGGTGTATTAGGCGATGTCGGCGTCGGAACGCTCGTCGCGAGACAGGTTGATGCCTAGTGAAGCACCAGCCTGGTCGAACTCGTCGTCATCCGAACCGGACAGCTCCATCGGAGTGCCGTCTGCAGAAAGAACTTCCACGTTCAAGCACAGCGACTGAAGTTCCTTGAGGAGCACCTTGAAGGACTCAGGGATACCCGGATCCGGAATGTTCTCGCCCTTAACGATTGCCTCGTAGACCTTCACACGGCCGACCACGTCGTCAGACTTGATGGTCAGAAGCTCCTGAAGCGTGTAGGCAGCGCCATAAGCCTGCATTGCCCACACCTCCATTTCGCCGAAGCGCTGTCCACCGAACTGCGCCTTACCGCCCAGCGGCTGCTGAGTAATCATGGAGTAAGGGCCGGTGGAACGTGCGTGGATCTTCTCATCAACCAAGTGGTGCAGCTTCAGCATGTACATGTAGCCGACAGACACTGGGTATGGGAAAGGCTCGCCAGAACGGCCGTCGAAAAGCTGTGCCTTGCCGTTTTCGTCCACCATGACGTCGCCGTCGCGGTTTGGACGGGAGTTGGCAAGAAGACCAGCAACTTCCTCGTTGGTAGCGCCGTCGAACACTGGGGTTGCGGTGAGCGAACCAGCAGGGACGTCGTATAGCTCCTCAGGCAGAGTCTTCAGCAGCTCAGCGTTAGCAGGATCTTCAGGATCGATCTTCCAACCGGCAGCAGCCAACCAACCAAGGTGGACTTCCAGAACCTGGCCGATGTTCATACGACGAGGCACACCGTGCGTGTTCAGGATGATGTCAACCGGGGTACCGTCAGGCATGAACGGCATATCTTCCTGCGGAAGAATCTTGCCAACAACACCCTTGTTACCGTGGCGACCAGCGAGCTTATCGCCGTCCTGGATCTTGCGCTTCTGGGCAACGTAAACGCGAATCATCTCGTTAACGCCAGGTGCGAGATCGTCATCGTCTTCACGGGAGAAACGACGAACGCCGATGACTTTACCGGTCTCGCCGTGAGGAACCTTCATAGAGGTATCGCGAACCTCGCGTGCCTTCTCACCGAAGATTGCACGCAACAGGCGCTCTTCAGGGGTCAGCTCGGTCTCGCCCTTAGGCGTGACCTTACCCACCAAGATATCGCCATCGCGGACATCTGCGCCGATGCGGACGATACCGCGCTCGTCGAGGTCCTTGAGCACATCCTCGGACACATTCGGGATCTCACGAGTAATCTCCTCGGCACCAAGCTTGGTGTCGCGGGCATCAATCTCGTGCTCCTCGATGTGGATCGAAGTAAGGATGTCCTCTTCCACAACACGCTGGTTGAGGATAATAGCGTCCTCGTAGTTGTGGCCTTCCCAAGGCATGAACGCAACGAGGAGGTTACGTCCAAGCGACATCTCACCATTGTGAGTACCGGGGCCATCTGCAAGAACCTGTCCAGCCTCAACGCGGTCGCCCAAGTTCACCAATGGGATCTGGTTGTAGCAGGTGCCCTGGTTGGTGCGCTCGAACTTGCGCAGCATGTAGGTCTCGCGGGTGCCGTCATCAGCCATCACGGTGATGAAGTCAGCGGAGACGTTTTCTACAGCGCCAGCCTTCTTGTTGATGATGAGGTCGCCGGCGTCATAAGCAGCACGACGCTCCATGCCGGTTCCAACGAACGGAGCTTCCGAACGAACCAGCGGCACAGCCTGACGCTGCATGTTCGCGCCCATGAGGGCACGGTTAGCGTCGTCGTGCTCAAGGAACGGAATCATGGCGGTAGCCACAGAAACCATCTGACGTGGGGAAACGTCGAGATAATCAACGCTTTCCGGTGCGACGACCTGAATGTCACCATTCTTCACACGCACGGTAACGCTGTCCGCAGTGATCTTGCCGTTTGCGTCCACCTCAACGTGAGCCTGGCCCACCACAAAGCGGTCTTCCTCATCTGCTGTGAGGTAGTCGATCTGATCGGTGAGAACACCGTTTTCTACCTTGCGGTAAGGAGTCTCAATGAATCCGAAAGAGTTCACTCGTGCATAGGAAGCCAAGGAACCAATCAAACCAATGTTCGGACCTTCGGGAGTCTCAATCGGGCACATACGGCCGTAGTGAGAAGCGTGAACGTCTCGAACCTCGATGCCAGCGCGCTCACGCGAAAGGCCGCCTGGGCCCAGAGCAGAGAGACGACGCTTGTGAGTAAGGCCAGACAGGGAGTTGTTCTGGTCCATGAACTGCGAGAGCTGGGAGGTACCAAAGAACTCGCGGATGGCAGCAGAAACCGGGCGCACGTTGATCAGGGAGGTAGGAGTAATGGACTCCGCATCCTGGGTTGTCATGCGCTCGCGAACCACGCGCTCCATGCGGGACAGACCCACGCGGACCTGGTTCTGGATCAGCTCTCCGACGGTACGCAGACGACGGTTACCAAAGTGGTCGATGTCATCTGTGTCCACAGGAATCACATCGCCGTTTGGTGCAACCATGGTGCTCTCGCCTGCATGGAGGCGTACGAGGTACTCGAGGGTGGTGGCGATGTCCTGCTCGGTGAGGGTCATCAAGCCCTCATTGTCTCCACCAAGACCGAGTTTGCGGTTCACTTTGTAGCGTCCAACCTTGGCAAGGTCGTAACGCTTCGCGCGGAAGAAGGCGTTGTCTAGCAGTGACTGTGCGAGGTCACGAGTCGGCTGCTCGCCCGGACGCTGTTTGCGGTAGATCTCCAGCAGAGCCTCATCGGTGTTCGCTACACCGTCTGACTCGAGCGTGGACATCATAATTTCGGAGAAGCCAAAGCGCTCCGTGATCTGCTCGGTGGTCCAACCAAGAGCCTTGAGCAGAACCGTCACCGGCTGGCGACGCTTGCGGTCGATACGCACACCAACGGTGTCGCGCTTGTCCACGTCGAATTCCAACCATGCACCGCGAGAAGGGATCACCTTCACAGAGTGCAGTGGACGCTCGGTGGACTTATCAATCGTCTGGTCAAAGTAAACACCAGGCGAACGAACAAGCTGGGAGACCACGACACGCTCGGTGCCGTTAACAATGAATGTTCCCTTGTTGGTCATCATCGGGAAGTCACCGATGAAGACAGTCTGGGACTTGATCTCCTGAGTTTCGTTGTTGATGAATTCTGCAGTCACATAAAGCGGCGCAGAATAGTTAATGTCCTTGTCTTTACACTCATCGATAGTGTTCTTCATGTCCTCGAAGCGTGGCTCCGAGAGAGACAATGACATATTTCCGGAATAATCCTGAATCGGAGAGAGCTCCTCCAGGATGTCTTCCAGTCCGCTGGTTACGCGGACGTTTTCACCCAGCTCCTCCTGCTGGCGGGCACGCCACTCAGGCGTGCCAATGAGCCATGCGAAGGAATCTAGCTGAATATCGAGAAGTCCCGGGACCTCAATAGGTTCCGTAATTTTGGCGAACGAAAAACGTTCGGGAGCCCCGGGGATGTCGGCCACTGACTTGGTCTGGCGGGAGACTGCCAAGATGGGTCCTTCCAGCACCTCACGCGGCGGTGGCCCCGCAATATTGACCACCATAACCGCTGGTAATTGAGCAATCGGTCTGCTGAGGAGATAACACACCTAGATAGCACGGAATGACCTTGTCAAATCGGTTTTTTCAACCAGACTGATCAAGGTCCTCGAACTAGCCAGATACGTACTCCAGCGCAACGAAACAGCCTATACCATACTTCCACCCTTGTAAAGGGGGTGCCATATTAGTACCTCATCGTTTGCGAGGCCAAAAAGCGCCGGCGGCTCCAACAATAGTCAGAATCACTCCGACTGCAAGCACAACATAATTAATAATCCGAACAAGCTTGCCGTCCGACACGCCGGATGCCTGGTGCAAAAGCTCAGACACGTGATCTTCGCTTACTTTTCCGTTAAAAGTAAGAACGTCCTCACGCTTCACACCTTCTGCATCGCCGAAGTAATCATCGATTTTTTCTTCCACGTCAATTACTAGACCGGTTTTCTGGTCAACCAACCAATCTCTAGTGCCAGAGTGAAAAAGGTAGCCGGGTGTGGTGTTCTCTCCATCGCGGAAAGTCGTGGTGTTCAGTACCGAGTGGTAGAGCTGCGCAACATTGGTGGGCTGAATTTCTTGCCGATAACGATATAAAGTACGCCCTTCTTTAACAGTTTCCTCTGTAAAAACCGCAGGGAGGGTTTTGCGCAGAGTCACGTCAAAGACCTCGTAGGTAGTTTTTTCTGCGTCAGTTGGGAATTTTAACCATTGCCCATCAATAGTTACGCTGCGTGTGGGACTAGCTAATTGATCTGCCACTGTGGCCTGAGACGTTGCAGCTCCGCTGCGTCGATCAATCGAATAAGACCACACGGTGGCACTGATAAGTCGATCAAGATCCTTTTGTAGGCTCTCACGCATATCAGTAACGCCGACCCGAACCGTAGCAGTATTTTCATCGCTTGGAGGCAAAATCTCCGTGTGAAACTGACGCGTCACAGGAGCCTGGACCACAAGATCCTTACCAACAACGCGGGTCGTAGCTTTTTCATCTCGCAGAGTGAGGGTGGTGTGTGAGAGGTCGAGCGGCAAGCGGGCATCACTCATTAAAAAGCTAGGAGCCAGTATCCCCCACGCAACAAGCGCGAGACCAAGCCCTAGGCCCAACACTGCGAGGATCCGTGACCGAGGAAGCATGACGGTGATGTTACCTTCTTTCTCCGGTCTCGGTTCAGGTGGGGTCTCCAAGCAGTGCCTACCGGTCTCACGCTTTTGCGAACAAGCCCGCAAGCAATATTAGGCTATTTCCGCTTTGTGATGTTCCTAGCCTGGGCAAAGAACACCATTCCGCCGAGCATAGCCATTGCGCCCAGCCCAAAGAGGAACCCAGTCCACCACCCGCGTTTTCTCATAGACTCACCTGTGGCAGCAATCTTCTCATTGCTGGCCTCTTGAGCTTCGTCCGCGTTGTTGTCGGATGTCTTCTCCGCAGGCTTTGCTAATGCCTTCTTCTCTGTGGACTTCTTAGCAGGTTTCTTCTTGTCTTTAGAAGCTTCCTTGTCCTTTGCCGAGGATTTAGCGGAGGAGCCGCCAGAAGACGAGGTGCTCCGCGGTTTGTTCGGCTTTGCCGCGCTGCCCCCGCGATCGGAGCTTCCGCCGCTAGAAGAACGCTCTGATGTGCTCGTATTTTGTCCAGGAGATCTTTGTTCGCTGCGTCCTCGTTCAGCGCTCGTCGAGTCATTCGAGGCAGGTTTACGCTGTTCCTCTTTCTTCCCAGAGTCGTTGACAGTAATCACTTTGAAGAGCGAGTCAGTTTGTCGAGACATGGTAGTCAGCTCCCGATCGAGCTCACGGATGTCCTTAGCCAAATTTTTTAGATCAATCGGAACAATCGGAGACGGCACAGAAGGAACAGTGTCTTCTTCCTGCTCTTTAGGTTCTTCCGTCTTAGGCTGCTCAGACTCAGGTTCCTTGGTTTCTGGTTCTGCTTTCTCTGGGTCTTTCTTAGGTGCGTTCGCCTCCGGTGTCTTCGAGGTAGAGGTCTCTGACTCTTGGGACTGCGATTCCTTAGGCTTGTCCTTCTGGGTCTTTGGCTTCTCCTTGTTGTCCTTTTTACTTTCCGGCTCTGCAGAGTTTGTTGCTTTAGGTTCGTCCTTCTGAGCAGCTTCCTTCAAAGGCGTTGCATTGACAGACGTCTCTGTAACCTCCTTACGTGGCGTCTCTTTTTCTGCGCTAGCGGTTCCCACCAAGAATGCAGCGCTAAAGCTATACTTTTGGGCCACAGCTTGGTTGTGAGCTTCTTGGTCTTCCACAAAAAATGTAAACGTTGCGGTGTACGCTCCCGGAGCCGTAAAGGCAAATGCCTGGCGATAAGAATTTCCGCCCTCGTATTCCCATGCTTGATCTAGGTCTTGGGAGTCAAAAGCTACTTCCGCTTTCTCCTCGCGCACTTCTGCGGTCACCATGCGCCCGGGGCCATGATAATCAGAGAGAGCTACCGTGATCTTTTTGGTAGCTGGGACTTTTTCAAAGTTAAAACCCACGGAAGGAACATCTAGGTTGGCGTCTTTTTCCTGAGGCAAATACCAAAGAGGAGCTGAATCTTTTTTATCCTTCAATCCCAGCAATTCTCCTGGAACTCGCGCCTTATCGCCAACCGTAATCAGCGCTTCGCCGGAAGCGTATGCCTTAGGAGCTGCGGAGTCTCCAGTGAGCTCGTCTTTTTTGTCCTTTGCCACTACCAGGGATGCCATGTTCCGGGGTTCTTGCTGCCCCGCAGCCTTTTCCCCCGGAGTCGTTGGAACCGTAATGCTCAGGTCACCTTTACGGAGAACTGTCTGCGGCGCCTTAGACTTTTGAGCAAGCTTCTCCCACAGCGAGCGGACTTCTTGATCAGTCAGCTTGCTGTTGTCTTTGCCTGATGCCTCGAGCTTTTTCCCCTCTTTTATAAGCTTCTTTTCCAAGCCCTCAGCGGCCAACTCAGGTTCCTCTAGTGGGATTTCCTCCAACCCCTCAGCCTCTTCGGGCACATCCTCGATATCTTCTGTCGGGTTAGGGGTGGGCTTCTTATAAGAAGTCGCGGCAGCGCCAATGGGCAGGGTAAAACTATCGAGTTGTTTTCTCGTGGACTCTAGATCGAGCAGAATGCTGCTATCGTCCGCTTTGCTTTCCGACGCCGCAGTCGGTTCCGTCTCAGCCCCCTCTTGCGCAAAAGCCCAAGGATTGTGCAACCCACAGAGAGTCACTGCTAAACCAACGCCAACCAGTGGTCGTCCAATACGAGTAGTAATTCGTTGTTGCCTCATGAGAGAACGGCTCCTTGTGAGTTGTCTGCCGAAGTGCGGCGTTTGAACAATCCGTGGCGAGGTGAAAGACACCACGAAAGCAGGAAAAAGACTGTGGCCACGAGCACGATGGTCGCCCCTGTGGGGAGATCCAAGGCCCATGAAAGATATACGCCGACCAGGGATGAGCACGTGCCAACCCCTGCAGCAATCGCAGACATAATACTAAATTTGTCTGTCAACATTCGAGCAGTCGCTGCGGGAGTGACCAACAACGCAAGCACCAAGATATTTCCGATCGTTTGGACAGAAATAACCACGGCTGCGGTGACTGCAACATACAGGAGGACGTCGAGAAGCATCGTGGGCAGATTCATCGCACGCGCGGTCTCCCGATCCAAAGTCACCGCAGTCAGTTGCGGCGCAAGGAGAGCTAATAACACGATCACAACCAGCCCTACAACGGCAGTAAGAATGATGTCTTCCGTGGATACTCCGGTGATAGAGCCGAAGAGAAAGCTGGTCAGTGATGCCGTATATCCGTCGACTTGAGAGATAAAAACCACGCCGGAAGCAAAAGCTGCAGCAAAGAAAATGCCGATAACCGTGTCCTCTTTTACGCGTCGCCGCTGTGAAAACACCGCAATGAGCAGGGCTACTACCGCGCCGGCCACCGCTCCTCCCACAAGCACTGAGCCTTGCAAGACAAAGGCAATGGCAATACCAGGAAAGACCGCGTGAGCCACGGCATCACCCACAAAAGCCATACCGCGTAGCACCACATGAGTGCCCACTACCCCACATACAATCGAGCTGATCACGGAGATCAGCAAGGCCTTAGGCAAGAAGGCCAGGGCAGGGTTGCTCAAATCAGAGAAGAACTCCACGAGCGAAATCATGGCGCTGGCACTCCTTTCTGCGCACTGCGCGCGTCCTCTCGACGTAAAGCACCGACAGACACAAGCAAAGGCGAGTGCTCACTCACGCTGAAAGTCTCGATCCATGGCTCTGGTCGCTCCAGGTCCTCCGGCGCTGCATCCGCAACGATCTGGCCGTTGAAAAGGAGAATGCGGTCACAGGAGCTCACCGCTTCGACCAAATTGTGGGTGCTCATCACGATAGCGGTGCCTTCTTTGGCCAAGCGATGGAATAGCTCCAGCAGGGATTCGGCGGAAGGCATATCCAACCCGGTAAAGGGCTCGTCAAGGAAGAGCACCTTTGGAGCAATGGAAAGCGCACGCGCGATAAGAACTCGCTGTTTCTGCCCACCAGAGAGCTCACCGATAGGCCGGTCTGCTAGGTGAGTCATCCCCACCATGTCTAGCGCGCGGTGTACCGCATCGAAGTCCTTTTGCCCGGCGCGCTTGAACCAACCGATCAGGCCTGTGCGCCCATTCATCACAAGTCCATGCACGTCGATGGGATAATCCCATGCAAATTCATGACGCTGCGGCACATAACCCGCATGATTACGCACGCCGCGCCCCTGGGCGCCCGATATAGTTACATGCCCAGAATCTGTTGGTATGAGGCCCAAAAGCGCACGCATCATGGTGGTTTTGCCGGCACCATTGGGGCCGATCAGGCCTACAAATTCGCCTGCGCGCACATCAAAATGTATGTCCTTCATGACAGTGCGCCCCCCTAAGCTCACGCCTAGACCGCGCACTTCAATGACGGGTGCAGCATTACTCATCGTTGCCCATTCTGTGCAGCTGTTTCTTTACGTTTCTTTGCCGATGCCCGCATACGGAGCCCAGCTATCACAAATCCCAGGGCGATAAGAATCATCGCGATGAAGATCCATACAGCCACGGAGCTTGAGTTGTCCTCGTCGGATGCGTCCTTTGCTTTAGTGCTTGCCGACGCTCCCTTCTCCCCGCTCTTTGTTGAGCTTGGGAGGAACTCGCCATCCCACTGTGCGGACTTTGCTTCCTCCAAAGATTCTTTGCCCACTGCAAAGGTGAGTACTTCGGTGATCTCTTTGGTTGTGCCGTCGAGAAGCGGAATGAGTGCACGGACTGCCACTTTGTGCACTCCTGGCTGTGTAAACACCCAGTTAGCATGTGTGTGGGTATTCAGGTCCACCCACATTGGCTGGGACTCGTTTTTTGCTGATGTCCACAGCACCTGGGGTTCTGCAAAACCGCCGTTTTGTAGGAATAAAGAGAATTGTCCATCGCCCTCATGTCCTGCAAATTCCAGTGTGATGCCACGATCAGATGTTTTGGTCAGCGTTGGGTTTTGAGTATTCCATCCCAACCATGGCACCCCGTGCACCTCACTTTGCGGGATAACCCATACGTGAGAGCCAGGTTTTGCCCCTGTGAACTCAAAGGATTGCGATTCCTCGGGCAGAGTTTGCTTAGCGTTGTCATCCACAAGGAAAACGGTGTCTGATAGGTGACGCCACTTGGGCGGAAATTCCGAATCATCTCGTACCAAGAATCGGGTTTCCCCAGAATCTGCGTTCACCACAGGACCTAGATCGGCATGTCCATGGTCGAATACTTTTTGGGTGCCGAGCGTCACCACGTCTTCAGCGTCTGTCACTGTCTGTTCTAACGATGGGTCATCCTGTGTCTGTGCTACAGCAACTGCTGGGAGTGCCACATGGACAGCACCGATAGCAGCGACAGTGGCGGCTGGTGCCGCAATGCTCGACACGATTGCCATACTGGTTGCAAGCGCTCCGACGCGTGCCTTGTTCACGCAGGCAGCTGGGACCCTAAGTTTAAGATTGATAGACACTGGTTTTGCTCCGATTAATGATGGATGCCTCAGAAAACATAAGGCGTTCGCTCTAATAAAAGATGGAATGAGTTCTTCTGGTGCTGAATGCTTAAGACGTGTCTCGGCGCACCCCTAGGCATTGCTGCAGGCTTGTTGCATTTGCCCGCATCAGGTCAATGTAGGTAGTTACGTCCTCATCAAAAGAGTCTCCTCGGATGGGGCAGACTCGGATGTTGAGCCTCTTAGCTGTTTCCAGCAGGTCCGTGGAGGCGACTGCCAACTGTGGTTCCAAGAACACCGCTGGCACATGGAGGTTCTTCAGCGTGTTGGTCAAAGCTATGAGGTCACGAGCAGAGGGTTCGACGCCTGGATTTGGAGTAACAAATCCAGCTACATCAATCCCGTAGGCGTGGGCTAGATAGGAGTACCCATCATGAGTGGTCACCAAGTGGCGGCGTTCCTCTGGGATGGACGCAATCGTGTCTGTTACTTCCTGATGTAACCTGCCTAGCTCGCCGATATACGCGTCTGCATTCGTTGTATACTCGCGCGCACCTTGCGGATCAGCAGCAATAAGCTCGTCCCTTATTGTTTTTACAAATGCTATAACGTTATCCACGTCATGCCACAGGTGCGGGTCTACTTCCCCATGCACGTGTTTGCCCAACACGGCTTGCGGAAGAACATAGACCTCGTCCCCAGGGGTACCCAGGAAACGAAACTGCGGACCTGCCGGGATTTTTTGGAGCGTATTGTTGGGGACCTCTATGACCGTCGATGCAGCATCGTAGACGGTCGCAATGTCCTTACCATCAGCAGCGTCCCCTTGAATCTCAATTTTTTTGTTATTCAAATTGATAGAAACATCCTGATGGCCTTGTTCGAGCACCGTAGCAGAAGCACCGGAGGGTGCGCTCTTAGCACTTACGCCGACAGCCATGGTGATAGAACTTGCGCCTACCGGGATAGGGCGGGCACCGCGCTCGGTGACCAATTCCGCCTCGATGTCAATGACGTACACGCCAGGCTTGCTAAAGGCCCAACTCACATGCGTATGCGCAGCAGCGGGCAGAGTGATCGTATCGCCCTCGTATCCGCGCTCAGGGTGAAAGCCGTCGCGCGAATTAAAGTACACCTCGGGTGTGCCAAAAGCAGTGGTCAAATACGCAGCAGCGTCCCCCGGTGCTTCAGCGCCGTCTGCCCCATGAACACCAGTGACGTGTATGTTTATCTCGCTATGTGAGTTTGCGCCCAGCTGTGTTCCCGTGCCTTCTACGCGCATGCCAAGCCACACAGAATCCAAGGTGACGTCCTCGACTAACTGCAGCAAATGCGCACCGTGCTTGGTAGATTGCTCGCCAAGAGCGACAACTTTAGCGGGCTTTACCGCAGCATTATCAATGGCGCGCAGCACAGATTGTTGTTCCAGAAGAAGGCCGTTGGTAAAGATAACGTCCGCATTAGCCACGTTGCGGACGTCGCGAAGCGAAGGCTCATACGTATGTGGGTCTGCGCCCCGAGGCATGAGAGCAGTGACTCGAGCTCGGTTGCCTGCTACATTGCGCGCAATATCCGCCACGATCTGCGTAGATGCAACAACGTCCGTGATGCCGTCGGCACGGCTAGGAAGATCCTTTGTGTCCGTTCCACACGCAGTGGCAAAGAACGCGCAAGCAATCAATGCTCCAACCCCCGCCTGTTGTTGACGGGTGCTGAGTATCGTCTTTGAATACATGATCAGCGGCTATTTGTTGCGGGTAACAGCCTTAACCAAACGAACTGTTCCAGCGCCGAACACCGCTAGACCAACACCCAAAACCAAGAAGGACGCCGTCATATAGGAAGGACCGGTCTCCGGTAAAGACTGACGCTTTGCGGGAGATGCAGCCGATGCAGGCTTAGAAGAAGTAGGTTTTGAAGATGTAGTAGCGCTAGAAGTAGAACGGCTCGAAGACGAACTCGATGGGCGGCTCTCCTTGTCGTCGTTGCCACTACGAGCTGATACAGCAATGGCTTCTCCCTCACCATCGCAGCTTGCTACCGTGTTCGGGCCTCCGTTACCGACGCTCCATACGTAACGCGCGACATTACTCGTTGCACCATCTGCGGCTGCTTGCACGCACATGGTGTAGGTACCAGGCGCAGTAAACACCCAGTTGGTGTGCACATGCGCCGGTTCCTGCTGAACAATGGTCTCTCCGCTTCTTACCTCAAAACCTTTATCAGCCAAGATCGGTGTGTTGCCGCCAAAAGAACCTGTTTGAAAAGCATAAACCTGCCCGGGGCCAGAAACCTTGACAAAATTGATGTCTACTTCACCAAAACCACCCGCACGAACACCATTGGTATCCCAACCAGGCCAAATAAGATTGGGGTCTTGGGTCTGCGGCAGATAATAACCGGATGTTCCTACCTCGGGGACCTGCGCCGTCTTATCCGTCCATGCCTCTTCTTTTACGCGCAGCGTCACAGAATCAGGGTCATGCAGCACATGAGAACCGGTTACGTCCTCTTTAAGATTAAGTTTAAGGTTTCCCCCCTCAGCCGTAACGTTAAAAGCGTCAATATGTCCAGAATCAAGTTCTAGATCTTCCGCCCACGCCGCCGGCGCAAAACTAGCAGATAATCCGACGAGAACAACCGCACTAGCAGCCGCGATCCGTGAAGTACGTGAGGAGCGAAGAGGGCGAGTGAACACGGAATTCCTTTACAAATATGGCATTTTTAGTTCTTTACCTCAGCTGTAAGGTTCAGCCGAACGACCTAACCATAATGGGAATTGCGTTCATTTGCAATAAGCGCGCAACCTCCCGCCCCTATTGGAGCTTCCCCCATAGCAGAATCCTCTTTGACTTCACTTTCGTACCGTCTGTTAGTGCTGTTTCCAGTGCCGTCTCCACGTTCCGACACACTTTCCACAGAGGCATCGCCGCTCCAACAATCACACAGTAGAAAAACAAAACTCCCATTGGGAAAGCATCATGCTTATCCCAATGGGAGTGATGTATTCAGTAATCGAAAGATTACTTGAGGGTAACCTTTGCGCCAGCCTCTTCGAGCTTAGCCTTAGCAGCCTCAGCGTCATCCTTGGATGCAGCCTCGATGATTGCCTTAGGAGCGGACTCAACGAGCTCCTTAGCTTCCTTCAGACCCAGGCCGGAAACGATCTCGCGGACAGCCTTGATCACGCCGATCTTCTTAGCGCCAGCGTCCTCGAGAACGACGTCGAACTCGGTCTTCTCTTCAGCAGCAGCCTCAGCGCCAGCAGCGCCTGGAGCAGCAACTGCAACAGGAGCAGCAGCGGTAACTTCGAAGACCTCTTCGAATTCCTTGACGAACTCAGAGAGCTCGATAAGGGTCATCTCTTTGAAAGCCTCAATGAGCTCGTCCTTGGTGAGCTTAGCCATAGTGGTAATCCTTTCGATTGCGGGCTGTGCACCAGCCCAAAAGTATGTGGTTTTTGTTTAGGTGCCGAGTTCGGCGACCTAAGCTTCCTTCTTCTCCTGAAGCGCAGCGCCGAGGCGTGCGACCTGAGAAGCAGGAGCGTTGAACAGGCCAGCGGCCTTTGCCAAGTTGCCCTTCATGGCGCCTGCCAGCTTCGCAAGAGTGGTCTCGCGGTTGTCCAGCTCGGCGATAGCGTTGACCTGATCAGCGTTCAGGGCATCGCCATCCATGTAGCCACCCTTGACTACGAATGCCTTGTTGTTAGAAGCGAACTTCTTCATCGCCTTAGCGGCATCAACAGCCTCGCCCTTAATGAAGGCGATAGCGGTCGGGCCGGAGAGGAGATCATCAAGGCCCTCGACGCCAGCTTCCTTAGCAGCCAGCTTCAGCAGGGTGTTCTTGGCGACGGAGTACTGGACATCCGCACCGAGGGTACGACGCAACTCAGTGATCTGAGCAACAGTCAGTCCGCGGTATTCGGTGATAACGATGGAGTCGGTATCTGCAAAGCGCTCTTTGAGCTCTGCAAGCGACGATACGTTCTTCGGGTTTGCCATTACTTCGCCTCCTTCCTCTTGTATCTCTTGGGTATCTGATCCGCCGAGGCTTTTCACCGGCGCTAGCCAATAAAAAAGCCCCGTGCAAGAGCACAGGGGGCGCACATACTCCGAAAGGAGTGTGAACTCTAAGTGTCTCCTGCGTGGGCCGTTCCAATCTCTTGGAATCCTTCGAGCCTAAGGCTGACCGACGGTCTTCGGTGAAACTTGAGTACGAGCCGAATTCGACTCATTCAAACTTCGAGCGATAACGCTAGTGCACAATGCTATCTTTAGCAAATCGAAAAACTCCACATAACATTTCCGCCTTGTTAGCTCGGCTTTTAGTCCACAAAAGGATAATCGGTATAGCCGTGAGGCCCGCCCACGTAAAAGGTATCCGGATCAGGAATATTCAATGCTATGCCTTCTTGCCACCGGCGCACGAGATCAGGATTAGCAATAAACTCGCGCCCCACGGCCACTGCATCAGCGTATTCTGACTCAACGATGTCAGCAGCCTCTGCGTACTCGGTATACGAGCCAAATCCTGAATTCAGGATCACAAATCCATCAAAGGTCTCTGCCAACTGACGGACAAAGTCGCTGTGATAATCCGCATGGAGGATCGATAGGTACGCGAGTCCTAGGCTGCGGATTTCGTCGAGAAGCACCTGATAGGTGGCTAGGGTCTCCTCGCGGTCGGTTTCTAATACGCCTTGAATATTGTGCTCCGGTGAAATACGCAGACCCACCCGGTGCGCGCCAACCTCCTCTGCCACTGCCTGAACAACCTGAATTACAAACCGTGCTCGGTTTTCCGGCGTGCCGCCAAACTCATCCGTGCGCACATTGGAGGATGGACTTAAAAATTCGTGCAACAAATAACCATTCGCCCCATGCAGCTCCACACCGTCGAGACCTGCATCAACAGCACGACGGCTAGCAGCGACAAACTCCTGTTTCACTCGCTCAAGTTCCGCTGTTTCAAGTGCATGGGGAACGGGAAGATCAACTTTTCCAACAGGCGTGCGCATCTGCGTTCCTGAGGCCAGCGCGCTGGGAGCCTCAGGAGAAACACCACCATTCATCGACTCATGGCTCATCCGTCCGGCATGCATAACTTGCATCACGACGCTCCCACCCGCCGCATGCACGGCCTCAGCGACCTTGCGCCAGCCTTCCTGCTGCGCACTATCTGTGATGCCGGGTTGTCCGCTAAATCCACGCCCACGAAGCGTCGGGTATGTTCCCTCCGTAACAATCAAGCCTGCCGACGCCCTCTGCGCATAATACTCGGCGTGCAGTGCGCCAGGAACGCCGTCTTCACCGGCGCGGAGCCG
Source organism: Corynebacterium ulcerans (assembly GCF_900187135.1). NCBI lineage: Bacteria > Bacillati > Actinomycetota > Actinomycetes > Mycobacteriales > Corynebacteriaceae > Corynebacterium > Corynebacterium ulcerans. The sequence goes on along the minus strand of NZ_LT906443.1, from coordinate 1,859,126 downwards.
TGTTAATGCGGCCATCGTAATCCGGTTGCGGAGGTTTAACGCTCCTGCTTGAGCAGAAGTAAAAAGTGACGTCATGGCAATCATGCCTTTCTCTGGATATTAAGGAGGTCTTGAAGCCATTCAACAGCTCCAAGACCCACCTCATTCCGCGCCATGACTCCTGGCTGTTCAACGCGACATTTTTACGCCAGCGCGCCCATCGGATCCCAAGCCGGAAGAACATGAGGAGTTTTGGTTAATGCCCGGCGATACTCCTCCGGGAGACGCGAAGCTGGCACTGCGACTTCAAAAACATACTCCTCAAACCAAGAATCACTCATCGTCCAGAACCCCTTGTCGGCTTCGTCCGCTCCCCAGGAGTTCTCCACCCGCCAGCGATTCACAGTTGTGCCATCTTCTGCCAGATCCATGCCAGTGAACACCATGGCATGAGTCATCAAAGAATCGCTCGTGAGGAGCCTCTGAGCCTTCGTCATATCAAAATCCACGCCATACAGCCCCTCGTAATCAAACAGGTGAGCATCCCACAGGCCTGCATCTGCATAGGCTTGCACCTCGGTATCACAGCCGAACCACACCGGGGTGGCGTCGAGAAGCGAATCTCGAACTGCATCGCGCAGTACCTCTATGGGGGCGTTGACGTACGTTACCGGTGGCGCCCCAACAACATTGCCCAGGTATTCCACCGTATAGAGCTCGCCGAATGCATTGCGCGGATCATTGACCACGCACACATAATCGCTGAGATCATGAGGAAGATAGCGCTGCGCGAACTCCAACGGAGACATCGTGCCCTCACGCACAAAAGCATCATCTTTAGTGCGGTACTGCCACTGGAATGTCTCAGGAGGCACTCCAAGATGCGTAGTAATCACTTTAAAAGCGCTTTCTAATGCTTCTTCTCGCGCACCAGCCACGCCTGCCCTTATCCGCAGGGCTCCCCGACGCAAAACAGAGGCCAGATCTCGATTCATGGCGTGAGTATTGCTGCTAGAAAACGTCTCGGGCATCGCGTACTGCGGAACCACGCCATACTTGTGCACCAAAGCAACAAACATATTCCACTGCCCGCCATCGTCGATCGGGTCACGCAACAGCTTTTCCACGGTCCGATCTGTCAGTTCCCGGTCACGTAACTCATCCATTGCGCAGAGGAAATAGTTTGCCTTTTCTACTTTGTCCCAAAAATGGATGTATGTCTGGGATAGTTCAAAGTCTTTGATGGCGGTTTCCTTCATGATCGCGCCACGCAAAGAATTAAGGCCCGCGAAGATCCAGCATCGGCCGGAATCCTTTTGGTTAGCCACCGCCCAAGAATCCACTTTGGTGGACACAGACGTATCTAGGGAACGCAGTACTTCACGATCGAGCGCAACCTTGGTAGCTGAGCTCACCGCGACGGCATTACGCGCTAACCGCAGAGTCGGATCCTTGAGCAACTCGGCATTTGTAGCAGACACCGAGTTCATAGTTAGTTCAGTCATGAGTCTTTAAGTTCCTTAAACCTTATGCGGTATCGGTGTCTAAAACATCAGGTCATAAGCCGGGAGACGGATAGGCTCCATGTCCAAAGCTTTGTGTAGTGCCTCTGGGACAAAGTCGCGTTTTAAGGCAACATAGAAAACATTTTCTTCAAACCACTCATCCGACATAGTGGCGTATCCCGCGCCCACAGCCTCGGTCTTTTTGTCGTGCAGCTTAGTGCCCCACGAGTTTTCTACCCGCCAAGCACGTATGAAACCATCGGGGTGACGATCCAAACCACTAAGCACCATTGCATGAGTCGGCTGCGATTCCCCGGAGATAAAGCGCTCTTCTTTTGTAGAATCAAGCGCCACGCCGTACACGCCGGCCAGATCAAGGAGCGAGGTGTCCCACACTCCCAGCTTGCGATTAAACTGCCTGCTCACGTCACAGGCGAACCACACTGGCTCCCCCGCTTCAATACTTGCAGCCACGGCCTCTTTGAGCACGTCCATCTCCACGTTGATGTAATTGTGCTCTTGTGCGCCCACAACGTTGGTGCACAATTCCACCAGGAAGCGAGTGTTCTTTGGCTTGTCGCTCCGTGGGTCCTCGGCAAGAACGACCATGGTGTCTAGGTCTGGCAGATATTTCTCCGCAAACTCACGTGGTGTATATGTCCCCTCTCTGACAAAGGTGCCGTCTTTCGTACGGTATTGCCACATAAACTCAGTCGGCGGAACCCCCAGGTGAACAGTAATCACGCGCTGCGCGTCTCGCAGCGTGGCATTCATGATGTCATCGGCTTCCGCGTCCGTCTCCGCGTCCCGCATCCGGCACGCCCCGCGACGCAGCACATGGGCCAAAGCTCGGTTCAGCTCCTGAGTGTTTCCCGCCGACTCAACTTCTGGCATCGCATAATCCGGAACCACACCATACTTGCGCACCAGGTTGCCAACGTAGCTATACCATCCCCCGTCTTCAGCCGCGAAGCGCAACAGCTGAGCAATCACCCGATCATCACTATCCTGATCGCGGCGTTCCCGCATCTCCGTTAAAAAGAGCTGGGCCCTCTCCAACTTGTCAAAGTACTGCACATAGGACTGCGAGAAATCAAAAGTTTCCAGATTAAGCTTCTTTGCTAACGCATGGCGATGCACGTTCAAAGCAGCAAATAACCAACAGCGTCCCGAGCGTTTTTGATCCGTCACGGCTAACGAGTCAAGCTTGTGCTCTACGGTGTGATGAAGCTTGACGACGGCCTCTCTATTGAGTGCTGCGTCGTTAATGCCCACGGAGGTAACCGCGTTACGAGCTAGGGTTGCAGCAGGATCGTCGAGTAGCTGCGAGAGCAAACGCGCACGTGTTTCTTGACTAAGCGGGACAAAGGAATTCATGTTGACGGTTATACACGTAAGCTCCCACAGAAACCACAAAAATACCCCCTGTCCACAACATATGGGACAGGGGGTATTCCATGCTTAAAGCACGTACACTACGAGTTTTTACTCAGCGGTGTAGTTCTTCTGGATGGAGGTGTCAACTGGAACACCAGGGCCGGAGGTCGACGCAAGGGTGACCTTCTTCACGTAGATGCCCTTAGAAGAGGAAGGCTTGATGCGGTTGATCTCATCGAGCAGTGCGCCGTAGTTCTCAGCGAGAGCCTTAGCGTCGAAGGAAGCCTTACCGATAACAGCGTGCAGGTTAGCAGCCTTGTCAACGCGGAAGGAGATCTTGCCGCCCTTGACGTCAGCGATTGCCTTAGCAACGTCGGTGGTAACGGTGCCGGTCTTAGGGTTAGGCATCAGACCACGAGGGCCGAGGACGCGAGCAACGCGGCCAACCTTAGCCATCTGATCTGGGGTTGCGATTGCAACATCGAAGTTGATGGTGCCAGCGGTGATCTGCTCGATCAGCTCGGTGGTGCCAACGATGTCTGCGCCTGCTGCCTCAGCCTCGGTAGCCTTCTCGCCCTCAGCGAAAACAGCAACGCGAACGGTCTTGCCGGTGCCGTTAGGAAGGGAGACGGTGCCGCGAACCAGCTGGTCAGCCTTGCGGGGATCAACGCCAAGACGGATAGCAACGTCGATGGTTGCATCGTAGTTCTTGGAAGAGGTCTCCTTGACCAGTTCAGCAGCCTTCAGAGGGGTGTACAGACGACCCTTGTCGATCTTCTCAGCGGCGGCGCGGTATGCCTTAGATTTGTTGCCCATTGTCAATCCTTTGATTTTCTAGATGAGGATGTGTGGTGTGCGGGCCGGAGCCGGCCCTGCCACGGAATAACTGAGGAATTAATCCTCAACAACGATGCCCATGGAACGGGCGGTGCCAGCGATGATGCGAGCAGCGTTATCGATGTCGTTAGCGTTGAGGTCTTCCATCTTGGTCTGAGCGATCTCGCGGACCTGCTCCATGGTGACCTTGCCCACCTTCTGGGTGTGCGGGACGCCGGAGCCCTTCTGCAGACCAGCAGCCTTGAGCAGCAGTTTAGCTGCAGGAGGGGTCTTCAGCTTGAACTCGAAAGAGCGATCTTCATAAACGGTGATCTCAACAGGAACAACGCTGCCGCGCTGGTTCTCAGTTGCAGCGTTGTAAGCCTTGCAGAACTCCATGATGTTCACGCCGTGAGCACCAAGAGCCGGACCAACTGGCGGAGCCGGGTTAGCCTGGCCAGCCTGGATCTGCAGCTTAATAAGGCCGGTGACCTTCTTCTTCGGAGCCATCGTTTACCTGCTTCCTTGTTAACAGTAGTAGTGGCGATTCGATGGTTATAGGAACCACTACCACCGTCCGGATGCCGAGCCCCGAGCCTGTGCCGCAACACTATCGCTGCTGCTCAGCCCGTAACCCGGCCACCGGGAATGTACGTTTCTTTGCGCAAAAAACACGCGTTTTACCATGCTACAGCAAACCCCGCCACCTGCCAAAACTTCATGCAGATAGCGGGGCAACGGAGAAAAGGTCGAGCACCACATGCGGGGCGCCGGCTCTTGCCCTATCAGACAAGAGCCAATCTCATTAGCTAACTTTTTCCACCTGGTCAAAGTTCAGTTCGACCGGGGTCTCACGACCAAAGATAGACACCAGTGCCTGCAACTTATTGTTCTCAGTGTCGATAGCAGAGATCGTTGCAGAAACGGACGCAAGCGCACCGGAGAGAATCGTGACAGCCTCGCCGACCTGGAAATCAACCTCAACCTTGGGCTTGGTGGATGCGCCCGGCATAGCCACAACTTTCTCGCCCTCAGCGTTTACAGCGTTGCTCTCGCCGCCGTCGCCAGCCACAGACTCCTGCGGCATGAGGAACTTGGCCACATCGCGGTGCTTCACCGGCGTTGCATTGCCCTCGTTGCCCACAAAGCTGGTCACACCAGGAGTATCGCGGACGACAGACCAGGAGCGGTCATTAATGTCCATACGAACAAGGACGTAGCCGGGAAGAAGCTTGCGCTTAACCAGTTTGCGTTTACCGTCGCGAAGCTCAACAGCCTGCTCGATCGGAACCACGACGTCAAAGATGGAATCCTCAACCTCAAGGGTCTGCGCACGCATATCCAGGTTGGTCTTCACTTTGTTCTCGTAACCGGAATAGCACTGAATGATGTACCAAGAACCTGGCAGCTTCTTCAGCTCACGCGTGTACTTACGCAGACGCGCCTTGTACTCAGCATCGCCATCCTCCACAGCACCCGCAAGCGCAGCTTCTGCATCTACTTCCTGTACAGGTTGCTCGACTGCCTCGTCCAGCTCGGGTGCAGCCTCTGCGGCTTCCGTCTCCGCGGCGATGGTCGCCTCTAGGGCGTCGTCAAAAGCCTCGGCAAATGAACCGCTATTGTTCTCGTCGCTCATGTGTCTTTTCTCCTGAAGTGTTGACGTTCGGAATTCATGGTACCCCGAGACGTGCAATAAATTATCCCGTCGATCCGAAGGATCTGACGGGACGTTTTAGCTTTACGCTCATCCTAGCTAGCGAGTAAGAGCCTTCTCAACTCCCAGCCCCGCAACAAAATCCACGCCTGCAACGAGTGCAGTCATGAGAATAAGAAATGCGAAGACGATAAGCGTGTAGTTGACCATCTGCTTAGCAGTAGGCCAAATAACCTTCTTCATCTCAGAAGCCACTTCAGGAACAAAGGCAGCAACCTTGTTGCCTTTCTTCCCCTCATTGTCTCCCGCAGGTGCGACCTTCTTGGCCTCATAAGAAGAAGTGGAGGTGGTATTCACACCAGCGAGCTGGCGTTTACCGGTAGGACGCGATGCGGCGCCCACCTTCTCAGGCTGTTGTTCAGTCACAGCTCTCCTCGTTGTTGTCTACGATGCAGGTTGTACGACGCAATTACTTATCGCCGCTTCCAGAGCACCTCTTTACCGCTACCGTACCTTGACACGCGCCCATAAAGCTAACGACGTAGCAAAGGGGAACGCATTGCAGTACAAGCACGGCACAAAGAACCCTGTTGCGAGGATAGGCATACTACCTGTCCCCAGTTATCGTGAAGACTATATCAGACTTCCTTAAGGCTAGGAATTAATCCTCATGGCATCTATCAACACCAAGAGGGATACACTTCAATAACAAAACCGGTAGATGCTACACATCTACCGGTTTCTTTTGCAGGGGCGACAGGACTCGAACCTGCAACCTACGGTTTTGGAGACCGTTGCTCTACCAATTGAACTACGCCCCTAGGCCGTTGTTTCCGATCACTCGAAAGCAACACGGGCAACCTTACTAGACCACCCAACAAAAGGGAATTCCTATGGAAAAAGCACCGGAAAGCATCCCAGTGCATAGCCATTCAGCATATTCCCTAGTAGCGATGGCGAGAATTGAACTCGCGACACAGCGATTATGAGTCGCTTGCTCTACCACTGAGCTACACCGCCCCACTCCCCTACCTGAACAATGCCAGATAAAAGAACAGAGCCCCCTGACAGAATCGAACTGTCGACCTTTTCCTTACCATGGAAACGCTCTGCCGACTGAGCTAAGGGGGCACAGCCTCTTGTTGTGAACCAGAATCCTCTGGGCCGCTCCGTTGAAGCCTCACAAAGATTAACCCGAGTATGGCAATTAATACAAATCACCAGTTCATAGCGCATTTAGAGACCGAAAACTACGACTAAAACTTTTATAGACCCCCTTGCTTCAAAGAAACCCCTAGCCTCCCAGGCGCTTCCGCATCCGATTGTCGTTTTTGAGAACGCTAGCTCTCCAGTTTCCCGCAAAAGCACAGTTCACTTTTTCTAGCGTTCTCAAAAACGACACTCCCCCACCCACCACAGGCAACCCCCTCTCCACAACGACCCCAAAGACGCCAAAAAGCCCCAGCATTTTACTGCTGAGGCTTAGTTGGTGCCAGGTAGAAGATTCGAACTTCTGTAGGCAATGCCGACGGATTTACAGTCCGCTCCCTTTGGCCGCTCGGGCAACCTGGCGTGCTCCACGTTCGTGGTGCGCTACATACTGTACTACGAATCTAGTAGACAAAGGCAAATCGGTACGCTGACCTGCTTTTAACCAACTCGCTGAACGGTAAAGCGAGCAAGATTACGCAACGCATCTGTTGTTGCATTCTGCGGCAGAAGTTCCAGTTGGCTCTCCGCCTCATTGAGATAGCGATGAACATCAGCGAGCGCCTGGTCCCGACCCGTAGATTGAGCGAGCAGATCAAGAACCCTGGCAACAGTCGCGTCATCAGTCAGCGGCCCTGTAAGGGTTGCCCGAAGCTCCTCGCCTACTGGTGTCTGCTCTCGCAACGCATAAAGGACCGGAAGGGTGAATACGCCTTCTCGTAGGTCGGTCCCTGGGGTCTTACCCGAGTCCTCAGAAGCCGAGAAAATATCGATAATGTCATCGACAATCTGGAAGACCATCCCAATGGCAGCACCATATGCCCGCAGTGCCTCGATATGAGCCGGAGTTGCTCCAGAATGCAGGGCACCAAGGTATCCGGCGGAGGCTATAAGCACTCCCGTCTTTTCGCGGATCACGGCCATATAATGCTCGATCGGATCGTTATCTCCGACTCCGATAGTTTCTCGCATTTGGCCGGTGACCAAGTCACCGAAGGTTTCAGAGAAGTGACGTACTGTATCGGTGCCCAAGTCGGCCATAAGTCGTGAGACGTGCGCCAACAGAATGTCGCCGGCCAAGATGGCGACGGAGTTATTCCAACGTGCGTTAGCGCTTTCTACACCGCGTCGTTTAGCAGCTTCGTCCATCACATCGTCGTGATAAAGCGTAGCCAGGTGCGTCATTTCAACGACTACGGCAGCTTTGATCACGTCCTCGGACACGGGCCGATCCCCGTACTGTGATGCCAAAAGGGCGAACATGGGCCGGAAACGTTTCCCGCCGGCTTTCGCGAGGTGTTTGACCTTCTCCACAATGAAGTCCTCACCGACGGAGAGCTCCTTTTGAAGTAGTTCCTCGACACGAGTCATGCCGACGGAAATATCCTCGTTGAGGGCGGGGTTACCGAGGTCAACTCGCGTACCGGTGGACGTGCTTAATCCTTCGGCACCGTTGCTCATTCCAAAACTGCCTTTACAAGGTCATGGCAGTAGCCATCCACGTTAGGATGAACTAACCGCGCTTAGCGTTCTACAACTAACCTCCTAACCGTAGTCGAAACTGTCATGCTTACACACCCCGGGGTGTGAAGGAAGGCCTATAGCTGTCACAATGGTGCGCGTGAATGATTCCGTTTTTTCTGTAGACGTGCTCGTGGTGGGTGCTGGCCCTGCCGGTTCCACGGCAGCTATTAATGCCGCACAGCGCGGCTCAACGGTTTTGCTTATCGACGCCGCCACCTTCCCTCGCGACAAAACCTGCGGCGATGGTCTCACACCCCGTGCGGTGCACCAATTAGAAAAAATTGGGATTGATGTCACCTCTCGATATTCCTCCAAGGGCTTAAAACTGCACGGCTTTGGAGGTTCGGTGACTGCGCCGTGGCCCACGTCTTCTTTTGGGACGATCGGCTCTGCCATGCCGCGTACAGAGTTTGACGAGTTGCTCTTAAACACAGCTCAACAGCACAAGAATGTCCTGGTGTGGCAAGGGGCCACGGCGGTCTCCGTGGACGCAGATCCTCATACGTCGCAGCCGCCAAGTGCTACTCCCAAGGCTGGCCGCATCCGCACTGTCACTGTGGATGATGGTCGAGTCATTGCTCCCGCTTATGTCATCGTCGCGGATGGCGTGCGTTCCACTTTTGGAAAGCTGCTGGGCCGGCAGTGGCACCGCGGCGAGGTGTACGGGATCGCAGCGCGGTCTTATTGCGAGACTCCTCGCGCAGATGACCCGTGGATCCATTCGCACCTAGAGCTTCGCGACGATACCGGTACCACGCAGCCCGGATACGGATGGATATTTCCGTTAGGCAACGGCACTGCAAACGTCGGCTGCGGCGCTTTGTCCACGGACACCCGTCCGGCGAAGGTGAACACAAAAAAACTTCTCCGAAGCTACGCAGAGCAGCACAGCGAGGAGTGGGGTTTTGGAACACCACAACGCGTTGCCTCCGCGTTATTGCCTATGGGGGGCGCGGTAAGCAACGTCGCGGGCCCTAACTGGATGCTCATTGGCGACGCCGCAGCATGTGTGAACCCACTCAACGGTGAAGGCATCGACTATGGCATGGAAACCGCAGCACTGGCAGTCAGTCTGTTGGGCACCGATAAGGATCTATCTCATGCCTGGCCAGAATTGTTGCGCTCCACTTACGGGGAAGCGTTCATGTTAGCCCGCACAGCTGCACGGTTGCTCACCTACCCGCAGTTCTTACCCATCGCAGGTCCGCTCGCTCTACGCAGACCACTGGGCAACGCCATCATGCCAGCGGCTGCACGGCTCATGGGCAACCTTGTCTCGGACTCCGATCGCGATCTTGTTGCGCGTCTCTGGCGCTGCGCAGGCGTAGGCGTCAGCCGGTGGCGTCGTGACAGTCCGTTGTGGTCATAAGGCTGCTCTGCATACGTGTAGCTTTACTGCAATGTGGCGTTAACCATGCTTTTTCTGGTGGAGCTCCATCTTGAGGCCTCCTAGACTGAGAAAGTATGCATACCTCGAAATTAGTTGTTGTTGGCGTAGGCCACGTTGGCTCCTACGTTCTTAGCTACGCAATGGATTCAGGCCTCTACTCGGAGATAGCCACGATTGATATCAATCCGGGTGTGTCCAAGGGTGAGGCCATAGATCAAGCTCAATCCACGGGTGTCCCGGGAACCGCATACACATACTGCCACCCAGGCGATTATTCTGATTGCGCCGACGCGGACGTGATTATCGTCGCCGCTGGTGGATCGATTCTTCCAGATCCTGATGATCCCGAGCGGATGCCGGATCGAGCCGAGCTCGCAGAGATGAGTGGAGCGGTGGTTCGCGATGTCATGGGAAATATCTCGGCACATACCAAGGATGCCGTGGTCATCTTTATCACCAACCCACTCGACGCTATGGTGCACATTGCTACCACGGAATTTGATTATCCCACCGAAAAAATCTTTGGAACTGGCACCATGCTAGATTCCGCTCGGATGCGTTGGATCATAGGAACTGAGCTTGGGATTGACCCCAAATCGGTCACCGGTTACATGATGGGCGAGCATGGCTCTACGTCGGTTCCCATTCTCTCCAGGGTCAACGTTCAAGGCCTCAGCTGGGATGAGCTTTCTACCTGGCGGGGCAGCCCTCTTCCCACGGCCCCAGAGATCCAAGAGCGGGTGATTAAGGCAGCCTATGACGTCCTCTTGGCCAAGGGATGGACCAATGCGGGTGTAGCACGATCAGCTAATGAGCTGGCTAAGTGCGTGTTGCTTAATGAGCACTCCGTGCACCCCATCTGCACCCCGCTCAATGGTGAATATGGGCTCCACGACGTTTCCATGTCCGTGCCTACCCTCATCGGCAATACCGGCGCGCTCCGCAAGATGCCGCCATCCCTCAACGATTGGGAATTGGAGCAGATACACAAGTCCGCCGAGTTCATCCGCGAGACAGTGCAGCGCGCCAGCTCCTAACCGGGGATAACCTAGCTACGCATGTGAGGCCTCCTTGCTCAGGTATAACGACGCAAGGAGGCCTTTGATTTTGTCCCTAGGCGTTGCTCCCAGGTTTTACTGCCGAGTGCAACGCAACGATCCCCAGGGAAAGGTTCTGCCACCCTGCGTCAGACCAGCCGTTATTGTTGATAGCGCGAGCCAGCTCTTCTCTTTCTGGCCATGCACGGATGGACTCAGCAAGGTACTCATAAGCCTCTGGGTTTGTTCCCACAGCTTTAGCTATCAGCGGTAACAACCTGGTCAGGTACTCTTTGTAGATCGTCTTAAAGCCAGGAACATTGGGAGTGGAGAACTCTGCAATAGTGAGCCGACCGCCGGGTTTGGTCACCCGCGCCATCTCCCGAAGCGCCGCCTGGTAATCATGAACGTTCCGTAGGCCATAAGAGATGGTGACCGCGTCAAAGGAGTTATCGGCAAAAGGCAGCTGCATACCGTCGCCCACCACCTTGGGAACGTCTCGGTCTTTGCCTGCTGCGAGCATTCCCTGTGAAAAATCGCAGGCCACAACCCACGCACCTGATTTCTTTAGCTCCACCGTAGACACTGCGGTACCGGCGGCTAGATCCAGAACCCGTTCGCCGGGTTTAAGGTTCAACCGTTCACGGGTCTTCTCGCGCCACTTACGGTCTTGCCCAAAGCTCAGCACGGTGTTCGTGATGTCGTAGTTTTTACCCACACCGTCGAACATTTTTGCCACGTCGAAGGGGTTCTTTTCCAAAGATGCCTTAGCCACGGTTGTCCAGTGTAATCATCGCTTCTTGGTAATAGCGGAAGAGTTGGTCACAAATTCGAGTCCACGACTTACCTTCCACGCTCTGGCGTGCGGTTTTGCTCAGGTCCTCACGAGCCGAAAAGACGTCATACGTGGATTGCGATAAGCCCACCAATGAGTCGTCGATAAGCGGTAGCAGTACACCCGACCCCCTATCTACCAAATCTCGCGGCCCGCCCTCCGCCACGGACACCACCGGAACCCCAGATGCCTTGGCCTCCTGGATTGTCTGACAAAAAGTCTCAAACTCACCAGGATGTACAAACACGTCAAAGCTAGCGTAGGCCTGAGCCAGGGCAAGGCCAGTAAGCGCTCCGGTAAAAATCGCTCCCGGGAGCTGTGATTCTAAGAGTTTCCGTTCTGGGCCATCGCCAACGATAACCAGCTGAATGTTGTTGTCGCGCGCTAGATCAACCAGTCTATGCACGCCTTTCTCCGCAGCTAGCCTGCCCACATATCCCACGATGATGCGGCTGCCTGAGCTCCAAAGGCGCCTGAGTTCGTGGTCCCTGCGATCTGGATGAAACAGCTCCAGATCCACTCCCCGACCCCACGTTTTGACGCGCTCGATGCCATGCAGCTTCAAGGCTGTTACCGCCGAGGTAGAGGGTGCGAGGGTAAGGGTCGCTGCATTGTGAAAAGCCCGTGTCCAGGCCCAACTAGTGCGTTCCAACCATCGCAAATGATATGTGTGGCTAAAACCCGCAATGTCTGTTTGAAAGACTGCCACACATGGTATTCCTAGCCGCCTAGCCACAAAGGCACCTCGGGCAGCCAGCACATAAGGCGACGCAAGGTGCACAACATCGGGCCTAAAGGCTCGCAACAACTCCCGAATCCCTACGGGGACCCCGATGGGCAAGGAATTGATCAGCGGCACCATCACGGTCGGCACGCGATGGATGGTCGCGCCGCAGTAAGAACGTATTTCTTCCTCACCATCCCGTGCACCCGGCGCGATCACCATGGCCTGATGCCCGCATCTCTGAGCGTGTTCCAAGACGCGCAGCACTGAATTGGATACCCCGTTGACAGAGGGGAGAAATGATTCAGCGATGATCGCTATGCGCATGTTTTCTGTACCACAGGGTCACAGCCCACCACAGAGCCACCGCGATGGCGAGAGACACTACCCAGGTACTCAGCGCCGGTATGAGTGCAAGTGTCCATCCCCTGCCCTGCACTTTTACCAGGTCTGGGTTGCTTTTGGCATAGGTTACCCACACGCGTTGCCCTTTGCCCAGGCCCGTGGGATAGAGCAAGCCACCGCGCGGAGAATGGTAGACGCCGTCTTCATCTTGATATTCCACTGTGGAGCGGAATGTGCCCACGTCAATAACTTTAGCCAGAGTGCTCCCTGGTGATTTTGCTATCTCGCGGTCGTTAAGGGCAGGGCCTATCACCATGCTGAAGCAGCCAATCGTTGCCGCGGCAAAAAGCGCCAGTACGGCTTGGTGTAAGCGTCTCCTGATACTCGATGGCGGATAGTGCGGCAGCCGACTCACATGGTCACCTTCTTGGCCAGCGCCTCGTGCATGGCGCGGCGATCAGCACGTGTGGTTCGGGCTTCAATGAGGGTAAAACCTGCCGTGTCGGTGGCGTCGATAAGCTTTTCGACGAGCCCCTGCACATCAGTTGCACAGTGATATTCCACGCCGTATGCGGCAGCCAGGCTTTCAATATCCACCCCGTGCGGAGTACCAAAGGCTCGCTCAAAGCTGTCCCGCAGCTGGGGGTTCCCTACCTCAAGGGTCTCAAAGATTCCACCGCCGGAATCATTAGCCACCACGATTGTCAGGTTTTCCGGCTGCGGCGAATCGGGACCGATGAGGAGCCCACCCACGTCGTGGAGGAAGGTCACGTCTCCCATGAGCGCCACGGTACGAGCAGCGCGGATTTCCTCGGGGTTTCGTGTTTGTACGGCCAACGCCACGCCAATCGCTTGGGACACTGTGCCGTCGATCCCTGCTGTACCGCGGGGTGTATAGGTGTCTACTGCGGAGAATGGCAGGCCGACAAAGGATGCATCGCGGACCGGGTTGGATGCCCCCAGCACGAGGGTGTCGCCGGTGGCGAGCGTGTCTGCTACCGCTGCGGCTACATGGAGTCCGCTGAAGCTAAAGTCCTGGGCGAGTACATCCCGGACGGCCTCGGCCCCCAGCTCGGAGGCAGCTTCACAGATCTTGAGCCATTGCTTTGAAGGTTGACCTGTGGTTTTTACCCGAGTCCCAACTTTTTTCGCGCTGCGAGTGGGGTCGGTAACTGTGTCAGTACGCGTTAGTACGGTTACCTCGATTGCCGGATCAGCAATCAAATCAAAGACGCTCCGATGCAGCGTTGGATGCCCCACCACAATCACCTGCTCCGGCTTGGTATTGACCACGTAGCCTTCAGCGGAAACCTGCTCATGAGCAAATATTCCGGCTGCCAGCGGGTGCACGGGGTGATAGGGGGCGGGGGCGCTTGGCTCGGCGATGGTGGGGACATCTTCCAGCCCAGGCACGTCCCATGCTTCATCGCCAGCGATGACGAGGGTGTTGCGGCTGAGGTCTATCTCTACTTCGCCGTGATCTACCACTTCACTTTTTATCGGTGCCTTTTTCACATTCTCGGCAGGCGACTCCGGCAGGGAGTCCCCCACCAAAGGCGTATCCAGCTCCACATTGATATGAACCTGGCCTTTGTTAAAGGCCGCATCGATGAGTTGTACGTCTGCAAGCGTAGCTACGGAGGTTGTAGGAACGACTCCGAAGATCCCTCTTTGGTTGATCGTCTGATTCGCTCCCGTCCCCTGCAGTCGCGCCGGGCGATCCGCCGAAATCATAGCGATGGGAGTGTGTGAGTGGTAGGCCTCCACGATCGCGGGCAGACAATTGGCCACCGCGGTGCCAGAGGTGGTGACGATTCCCACATGCCGACCGGACGCCCGCCCCATGCCTAGCGCTAGGAATGCTGCGCTGCGTTCGTCGATACGCGTATGCACTCGGATATCTCCCCGCGCAAGCAACTCCAAGGAAAGCGGAGAGTTACGCGAGCCGGGGCATATCACCACATCGGTGAGGTGGCGGGCGAGTTCGGCAGCGACGGCGCGTGCAAGCTGGGGCGATGACATCATGTCCCATATTTTAGGCGTTCCTGCACAGCCAATGACAGTGGGGCATGCACCACGGCTTTTGTTTTAGTGGGTAAGGAATTCCCACGAGTCTTGTAGCCGTTGCAGCCACGCGTCGCGGCGGTGACCGCTCACGCTCAGATCAGACAGTCGATCGGGGTCCGGAGCAAGCATGTCCACAGCCAGATGTCCATCGACGATGTGGCGCGGTGCAGTGATGTCTTCTACAAAAAGTCGCTGTGTGGCCAGCCCAGCCGCAGCCGGAGGCACATCAAAGTCTTCATCATCAGTGTGTTTGGGTAGGGCTGCCACCGCCGCCAGCCCGGCGTTCATGCCCACGCCTGTATCGAGAGCACTAGCCACCGTAATGTCCAGGCCGCGCGCACGCATAAACTCGGCGATCCGGAGTAATGTCCGCGGGCCTCCTAATGGGGCGGCTTTCACCACCGCAACGTCTGCCCCCTGGGCCCGTGCCACCTCATAGGGGTCTTCTGCCCTGCGTATCGACTCATCCGCAGCGACCCGAACAAACAGGCCAGCCCGAATGAGGCGCTGACGCAACTCGACGAGCTCCGCAACCGTCGCACAAGGCTGCTCCATATAGTCCAGAGGGCCCAACTGCTGGGCGGCGAAAAAGGCTTGGTCAACAGACCAACCACGGTTCGCATCAACGCGCACTATCGCCGAAGGCATGACCTCCCGAACGGCAGCCACACGAGCGACGTCATCCGCAAGCGACTGTCCTTTCTCCGCAACTTTTACTTTGAAGGTTCTGCACCCAGCAAAATGCGCCATCACCTCAGGCACTTGCTCAGAATCCACTGCGGGAATAGTGCCGTTGACCTCCACGCAATCGCGCATCGCCTCCGGCGGACCCTGGTACGCCATCTCGAGGCCTGAAGAAAGCCAATGAGCGGATTCTTCAGGGGTGTAGTCCGCAAAAGGCGCGAACTCTCCCCATCCAGCGGGACCTTCGATGAGGAGGGCTTCACGTGTGGTCACACCACGAAAAGGCACCGCCATAGGGAGTGCAACCACGTGCGCTCGCTCAAGTATCTCGTCTAACGTGGCGCCCCACGTTGATAGGGGTTTCGCTTGTGTCATACAGCTAGGTTACCGCCCTGTCGCCAATCTTCATCATTAAGAATAAAAATGTTTAACTTATTGAAAACCCTAAGTGGCCCATACTCCCAACTGCCAGGAACCAGCACTCCCGAAACAAAACGGTCAGACATCTTCAAAAATGAAAAACGTCACTTTTAAATTGGAATGTGATTGATGCTGCTAGCGTAATAAATGATTGGTTATAACCAGCCCCTCTTGGGAAGGCCTGCCGCATGCTCTACATCATTATCGCTCTGCTGGCCGTCGCCGCAGTCGTTTATCTGATAGCCAAAAAAGTTCACGCCGCCGCAGCCATTTTCTTTGTAGGCGTACTACTCCTCATGGCTGCCGCTCTCACAGGGCGGACAGAATTCCGTTCCACAGACATAGACCCTTCTGGAAATGCACTCTACGACCAATTGCTCGTCGTAGAGGCTCTATTTAAGAGTCGTTTCTCCGGAATTGGCATGGCTATCATGGTGCTCTTTGGCTTCGTTTCCTATATGCGGCACATCGGAGCTGATGCCAAGACCGTGGTCATCCTTTCTGCACCATTACGTCGCTTTAGAGGATCTTATTGGCTCGTTCCAGTGGGTTTTCTCATCGGCAACCTTTTATCCCTCGTCATCCCCTCAGCTTCGGCTCTGTCGCTTCTTCTCGTCGCCACGCTTCTACCCGCGCTCATAGCCGCAGGGCTTACCCCTCTGACGGTAGGGGCAATCGTGGTCACCTCTTCCACAATCATCCCCACTCCCCTAGAAGCCGGGTTGATTCAGGGCGCCGATCTTACCGATATGACGGTCACGGAATTTGTCTATGGACATGTCGCATGGGCAACCGTTCCAGCACTGGTCATCACCGCTTTTGTACACATGTGGTGGCAACGTCATTGCGACATCGTAGACGCACGACATTCCCACAACATCCCCCAACATGGCATGACCAACCTGGAAGTAAACGCTTCCGATGCTGCCACCAAAGACGCACTTGAGCGTGCTTCTGGTTTGCCTGGCTATTACGCAATCCTCCCATTGCTTCCCCTGCTGTTGATTATTGCTTCTGCCCTCCTCAAACGTCTTGACATACTTTCCTTTGAAGCTGGGATCCTACCGGTTACTGTGGTGTCTCTCTTTACCGCGCTCTTCATCGAATCCTTACGCAAATGCACAGTCACAGGTGCCGTCGACTCTGCCTCAAGCTTTTTCAAAGGCATGGGCGAAGGCGCTGCCGGCGTAGTCGCACTATTGGTGGCCGCTGCAGTATTAGTCGAAGGCATCACTCAGATGGGCGTGATCGACATGCTCATCAGGGCAGCCGAAGATTCCTCCGGCGCAGCTGTACTCATCATCCTCATTTTTGTCGCAGCAACCGCAGCCATGGCTACCCTCACGGGATCTGGCACCGCACCCTACTTTGCATTCTCTGAGGTTGTCCCTTCTTTGGCAGCACAGTCTTCTATTCACGCACCTCAAATGCTTACAGCTATCTGGGGAACCTCTAATTTGATGCGCCAAGTCTCCCCAGTCAACGCCGCAGTTCTTATTGTCTCCGGCGCCATCAATGTCAATCCGATCCGACTGGTCAAACGCACACTTGTCCCCATGACTGTTGCGACGGTACTCAATACGCTGTTTGCTTTCTTGTTTATCGGCTAGCCCGCACACTTTCCCGCACACGTCACATCACCGGCTAAGCAAGAGGTTTTAGCTAAGCTGAGCAGTATGACACTTCTTGCTGAAGCCCTCTCTGAGCGCGCCGAGGCCCAAGCTCGCTTAGAGAGCCTCCGCGAACGCCTCATGTCCGTCGCACGTGTCCAAGAAGGCGACGTTCCCGATGAGGATCCTGCCGTACTACTCGCCGAAGCTGAAGCTGTGGCACGGCGTATCGACGCCCTGGTGATCGCCATCAACGCCACCAACACCGCCACCGCGTTCGATGAGACCAAAAACCTCACGCAAGCACTCGCAGAACGCGATGGTCTGCTCCGGTTGCGCCGGCTTTATGCCGAGGTGGCTAAGGTCGCCGGCACCCGTCAAGACCGCTACTCCCGCACAGAGATCAAGTTCGTCTCTACTCTTCCGGTAGCTGAACTACGGGCCCAAGCCGATACCTACGCTCAGGCTTATCGCGAATTGGATACTCGCATACAGCAGCTCAACTGGAATACTCCGCTGGTAGAGTAACTTTTTACTTGTAGTTGGTAGTCCAAGAACAGTCAGCGAGCGCACCCCTTGCTCAGAAGGACTTATCTGAGCTCATGGCGCCCAATAGCGGTATAAGGGCCGAGGTGTTCGTATCACCTCACAGTACTCATTACCCCGCCGCACTGTGCACATGAGAACATGCGGCTTATAGTCCGCGGCACATCGCACAATTCACCACCACCGCGCTGGGGCTATTTCTTGGATGAGGGTCGGGTTCGGGGACTACATTCTTTATTTATGAGCGAGCAGAAAAAATACAGCACCGACAATCCTTTTGATGCGTCTCAATGGAAGACCGTCGCAGGATTCGAGGATCTTACTGATATTACGTACCACCGCCATGCAGGCGAGGGGCGGGAAAATGGAATTGTACGCATAGCGTTTGACCGCCCAGAAGTCCGTAATGCTTTCCGTCCACACACTGTCGACGAGCTCTACCGCGCGCTCGATCATGCTCGTCGCACGCCCGACGTAGGCACGGTGTTGCTCACTGGCAACGGTCCGAGTGAAAAAGATGGTGGCTGGGCTTTCTGTTCCGGCGGTGACCAGCGCATCCGAGGCCGCTCCGGGTACCGCTACGCTACCGAGCACGCTCACGACGACGCCGTCGCAGACGAATCAACGGTGGATACCGCACGAGAAAAAGTCGAGGGTGGCAGGCTGCATATCCTTGAGGTACAGCGTCTCATCCGCACCATGCCCAAAGTGGTCATAGCAGTGGTCAACGGCTGGGCTGCCGGTGGTGGACACTCCTTACATGTTGTGTGTGACATGACGATTGCCTCCCGGCAGGAAGCGCGCTTTAAGCAGACTGATGCCGATGTGGGATCCTTCGACGCCGGCTATGGTTCCGCATACCTAGCAAAAATGGTGGGACAAAAATTTGCCCGCGAGATCTTTTTCCTTGGCCGTGCATACGATGCAGAGACGATGCAACGCATGGGTGCTGTGAACATCGTGGCCGATCACAAGGACCTGGAACAAGAAGCTATCCAGATGGCGCGCGACATCAATGGCAAGTCTCCTACCGCCCAACGCATGCTCAAGTTTGCTTTTAATCTCACCGATGATGGGCTCATGGGCCAGCAAGTTTTTGCTGGCGAGGCTACCCGTCTGGCCTATATGACGGATGAGGCTGTAGAAGGCAAAGAAGCTTTCCTGGAAAAACGCGATCCTGACTGGAGTGAGTTCCCCTACTACTACTAGGAGATACCTTGATTGGGGCAAGGGATCGGGGCCAGGCGATGTTAGCACTAAACTTTAAGTGTGCATGTACTTGAGCCTCTCGTTGTTCCCGCGCATGACCCTGCCAGCATTCTTGATAGCCTGGAGCAGGCCATCGTGGGACAACGCAGTTTTCTGCCCGTTCCGTCCAACGATAAGGATCGGGCAGATCTTCTGTGCAGAAGCCAACGGGTGGGCCAACCCATTGATCCGGATATTGCCCTGGTCATGAGCACGTCCGGTTCCACCGGGATGCCCAAGGGAGCTATGCTCACCGCACGCAATCTCGTGTCCTCTGCAGACGCTACGCATCAGTTCCTTGGTGGTGAGGCTCAATGGCTGCTAGCCATGCCGGCTCATCATATTGCGGGGATGCAAGTACTGGTTCGCTCGCTGATCGCTGGTTATGATCCCGTTGTCGTCGATGTTTCACGTGGTTTCAACGTGGCTTCCTTTGCCACTGCCGCCGCAAGTCTCGAGGGCGAGCGCGTTTACACGTCACTCACTCCCCTACAGCTGCTTAAAGCAATGGATACGTTGGTGGGAATTGAGGCACTGCGGACCTTTGCTGCGATCCTCGTGGGCGGTGCTCCTTTGCGTGCCGACGACCTCCGCGCCGCCAAAGAACTCGGTATCACCATAGTGACCACCTACGGTTCCTCCGAAACATCTGGAGGCTGTATATACAACGGTCGGCCGATCCCCGGCGCGAGTGTGCGCGTTGTCGGCGAGAGAATTCATCTGGGTGGCCCCATGATCGCGCAGGGCTACCGGAATATCCCCGATCACGACGCTTTCGCTGAGACTGGGTGGTTTGCCACCTCCGACTCTGGAACGCTCACCGGCGGAATACTCAATGTCACCGGAAGGCTAGACAACGTCATCGACTCTGGCGGATTAAAGATCCATCCCGAGGTTCTAGAGCGCACACTGTGCGACATTCGCGGAGTCACTGCGGCGTGCGTGGTAGGCCTGCCGGATAGACGATTCGGACAGGTTATTGTCGCGGCATATGAGGGTAGCGCGCATCCTACAGACATCATCTCTGCACTTGATGACCTGCCGCGTTGGCAACTGCCCAAGGACATCCGTCGGGTGGAATCTTTGCCGCTCATCGGCCCCGGAAAAGTCGATCGTAGGGGCGTCACCGCTCTTTTCACACAACAGTGAGACAATGGACAGCATGTCGAAAGCTACCTTTGCCGATTGGAAAGAAGGCGCACGCCCCCACACGTGGGCTAATGCCTTTGCCCCTGTCATTATCGGGTCGGGCGCTGCTGCCCAGGCTAATGGTTTTAGCTGGTGGCGAGCCCTGCTGGCGCTCGTTGTCGCATGGGCCCTTATTGTAGGTGTGAATTACGCCAATGATTATTCTGATGGCATCCGAGGCACAGACGATGACCGCACTGGCCCACTTCGTCTTACGGGATCCGGGCTGGCGCAACCAGCTTCCGTGAAACGCGCCGCTTTTCTTGCTCTCGGAGTGGCAGCAATCGCCGGTATCGCGCTGTCTTTAGCAAGCGCATGGTGGTTGATCGCTGTAGGCGCTCTTTGTATTCTCGGCGCCTGGTTTTACACCGGTGGGAAAAACCCCTATGGGTACCGTGGACTCGGCGAAGTATCAGTCTTTGTGTTCTTTGGTCTTGTTGCTGTCATGGGTACCCAGTTCACTCAGCTCGGCAGAATCACATGGGTTGGTTTTGGCTGTGCCGTAGCGGTAGGCGCAATGTCTGCCGGGGTAAATCTTGTGAACAATCTCCGCGATATCCCCACAGACTCTGTGGCTGGAAAAACGACCCTTGCCGTCATCCTTGGGGATAGCGCAACACGACGCTTGTATTGCCTTCTCGTGTCCATACCGTTCGCGGTTTCGCTAGGCTTCTTCCTCATTTCCCCCTGGGCCGGCATCGGAATCATTGCACTTCCCCTTGCAATAAAAGCAGCAATCCCCGTGGTGAAAGGACGCCAAGCCAAAGAGCTCATTCCGGTGCTAGGTGCTACAGGAAAAGCCATGGCGGTATGGTCCGTGGCCACCGCACTAGCGTTAGCGATTAGCTAGTTCGCTTTTCACCCAATCCTTCTCAGCCTTGCGTTGTGCACTCCACAGGGCCACAGCCTCAGTGGCGTGTACCCGGATACCTTTAAACACAAACATCGACAGCGGCATGGCCACGATTAATGCCAACGTGGCCGAGATGAGGATTGGCACTGGGGCCCCAATGGCCACCGCGATTCCCTGAATGATTGCGGTCAGCACGATAAATAGCGCGCATCGTGCGAGTCCATACACGATGACGGCCTTGCGGGCAGCCGTCTTTACCTGCGGGTCGACGATCGGTCGAGAATTCTCTGGCATTGCAGTTTCGCTCACACACAGCACCCTACTCAACAGTTCTTCTTTCGGGGTAATCTAGGCTCACAGTCACATAACCCCATAACTTTATCTTTTTGAAAGGATTCTCCGTGGGCCGTCTTATTCTTCTCCTCCTCCTTATCGCAGCCGTTGTGTTGGTGTGGAAGGCATTTGGCCCTAAAACGTGGCAGAAAAGTGTTACTCCGGAACCTCCCCGCATCAAGGGACCAGATGACGATGAGGAATTCTTGTGGCGTTTGGAACGAGATCAGTTTAAAAAGCGTCGCGCGGAGGAAGAGGCAAAGCGCAAAGCTGCCGAGAAAAAGAAGCGCGAGGACACAGAAAATCCTGCGCATCCCGAACGGAAAAATCCACAGGATAACAAGGACTTAGGCGCTTAACCTCGCATTTTGTTGACATATAATACTTTAGAAAAGTTTTACTTGAGAAATAGTTGCCGTTATAGTGCTGTGCATGAATTCTCCCTCGAATAAAGCACAGCGTCTTTTTAGCGCGCTTGCCGATCCCATGCGGATTCGGATTCTTTACCTCGTGGCAGAACACCGCGAAGGTATGAACCGAATGGAGATCACTAGTACGCTCGGGATCGCGGCGCCCATTTTGGCGCAGCATATGGCCAAACTCGCAGAAGCAAACCTGATCTGCACGCACAAAGATGGAAAGCGCATCAGCTACCACGTAGTTCCTGAAGAATTCGCACGAGTTCAAGAGCTTTTCCTTGCTATCAACGCCAACCCACGCATCAGTGCGTTCCTCAACCGGCCCCGTTAATAAGCAAAACCCCTCAGCCGTATCAACGGCCAAGGGGGAACATTCACATCTTATATTCGGTTAATTCAGACCCGCGTACGAGTGCAAACCAGAGACCACCATATTGATAAAGAAGAGATTGAATACCATGGTCACAAGCGCCGCAATATTGATCCACGCAGCCCGCGAGTCGCGCCAGCCAGAGGTAGCGCGCGCGTGTAGATAAGCCGCATAAAGGATCCATGTTGCAAAGGCCACGGTCTCTTTAGGATCCCAGCCCCAGAAACGCCCCCATGCACTTTCTGCCCAAATGGCCCCCAAAATAATACCTAGGCCAAAGACCGGGACGGTGATGATCGCGGTGCGGTAAGCGATGGCGTCGAGAAGCTTCGCAGACGGCAACGGCTTAGCCAACGCTCCCATTATTCCCTTTTCTTGACCTTGCGCCTGATACAAGCGCAACAGATACAACACAGAGGCAACACCAGAGATCATGCCGATGGAAGCGCCTATAGATACTGTGGATACGTGAATCGGGAACCAGAACGACTGCAAAGCGGGTACTACCGGCGCAGAATCCGCATAGAGCTTTGTTCCGCCGAAAAAGAGTAGAGCCAGAATGGGAGTCAGCACCCACGGCCACAGCACACGCATCTCCCGGCGCTGCAAGAAGAATGCTGCAATCCCCACCGCAAAACAGCTGATGACCAAAACATATTCATAGAGGTTGCCAAAGGGGAACCGTGAGGCCGACAGGCCACGCAAGATCGCAGAGGTAGCGTGGACAACAACACCCAGCCACACAATCATCTGGGTCATACCAGCAAACTTTTCCGCGGAGGCTTCTACCTTAGAGATCCGCTCATCCGAGAAGTCCGCTTCCTGGCTAAGCCCACCAGAATTGCTGTCGGACTCGTTCCCCACCGCAACGAGCTCTCGCTCGTCCACTCTTTCCCGTTTCAGGTCAATAAGTGTTCTCGTCCTCATATAGAAAACAATGGAAAGAACAAGCGCAATAAAATAGATGACGAAGCTCGACGCAAATGCCATATCGGATAGCGACGCAAGATTCGAGTTGACGTTCATGGTACCTCTAATCAGAGTTAGTGATCTCGGAACAGAATACCCGTAAAAAGTTTGATGTCTACCACACCGGCTCATGTTCCTCTTATGATCAGAGTTTTCACCCCAAAAGGCGCCATTCTTTCGGCCCCCGCATGCAACGATCCAACCTAATACTCGTCTTCCCCGGCTGTTTTTCAATAAGGGCTAGTGCTACAGTCTGATTTTGGCAATCATTTTCGGCTTGTTGTTACCAGGCAGGGGCGGCCAACTCACCATGCAACGTAGAAGACACCACAGCAAAATCACAACAGTGGTGCTCACAATCATGATGCTTTTCATTCCGGCGTTGAGTGTATCCATCGGAGCCGCAGGTGTTGCACCTTCCCACGTGTTTGGCGTTATCTTAAGCCACGTCCCGTATCTTCCCATCACTATTAGTTGGGACAGAGCGACTGATGCAATCATCTGGCAGAACCGCTTTCCACGAGTGTTGCTAGGTCTTGCAGTCGGGGCGATATTGGGTGTCTCTGGTGTGGTTTTTCAAGCTATGATTCGAAATTCCTTGGCAGAACCCTACGTTTTGGGAGTCAGCTCTGGAGCATCCACCGGTGCCGCTTTTTCTTTGATCACTCTCGGTTTAAGTTCCGCATGGGCCATGGGATTCTTTGCCTTTGTCGGTTCTTTGATTGCCACCTGCGCCGTTTTGCTCATCGCTGGGCGCAGCTCATCTCCGCTCAAACTTGTACTCTCCGGTTTAGCTATTGGCTTTGGAATGCAAGCGCTTACCAACTTCATCATCTTTACTAACGGTTCCCCGGAGACAAACCAAGCAGTGATGTTTTGGATGTTGGGTTCCCTTAGCCGGGCGCGTTGGCAAGCTGTGGTGGCAACAATTATTGTTGCTGTCCTTTTAACCCTACTTATGGCGTTAATCGGGCCAATACTAGATGCACTCGCCAGCGGCGATGAGACCGCGCGAGCGGTAGGCGTGCCTCCCGAAATTACTCGTTTACTCGTCCTCATCGCGGTATCCGCCGCCGTGGCAATAGCCGTAAGCAGCTCCGGTGGTATTGGCTTTGTTGGCCTGATTATTCCCCACATCATGCGCATAGTGTCTGGCTATAGCCACCGTATGTTGGTAATCAACACTGCCTTGGCTTCCGCATTATTTCTTGTACTCGCAGACGCCTTGGCACGAGTGCTACTCAACCCGCAAGAACTCCCCATTGGTGTGTTGACCGGGCTGATTGGCGCCCCAGTTTTGGCAATCCTTATCAGGCGGGCCAAGAGCGTATAGCTTTCCCTCCCTTTTACTCAATTCACACGAGGAGATCTCATGAAAAAGACCGCTGCTAAGTGCTTAGCTTTGGTGTCTATTATGTCGCTGACACTCGCTGCCTGCGGCGAAAGCGCTGCAGACAAGCAGGCTGCTCAGGATAAGACCACAATATCGAACGCCAAGATACACGTGGCTAGCTGCGATGAAACGTTGAGCTTTGACAAAGCCCCTGAGAAAGTCTTGGTCATGTCCGAGACAGATATTTCGATCCTCCACGACCTTGACGTTATAGATAAAGTCGTGGCAAAAGCCGGTACCAAACGGGTCGAGGGTATCAACCCCGGCTTGGAAAAAGCGATAGCAAACATTCCAGCTATCGAGGCCGGTGAGCTAGACACCGGCGGAGCAAAACTTTCTACAGAAGCTGTTATTGCTCTCAAACCTGACCTTGTTATCGGGTTTGATACAGGAGCGGATCGACAAGCGTTGAAGGAAGCCGGCATCCCGCTGTACTCCCCTGATGCGTTCTGTCCTAACGCACCAGAGAAAAAGGCTGATTGGAAGCTCGTGGACAACGAAATAGACAAGCTCGCCACAATCTTTGATGTCAAGGACAAAGGGGAAGAGCTTAAGAAGTCTGTCCATGAAAAGCTCAAGCAGCAAGGAAGCACTCAGGGAGACACTTCTGCTGTCATGCTTTATATCACTCCTGGTTCGGATGAGTTCTATGCCTATGGCAACACCTCAATGGTGCAGCCCATAATGGAGACCAACGGGCTCAAGAATGTCTACGCGGACAACTCAGAGCGTGTTTTTGATTCCTCTATGGAAGAAATCCTGGCTAAAAACCCCGATCGGATCATCCTGCTCTCTGAGTCTGCAGATTCCGACGCTGCCATGAAGACTTTCCTGAATTTCCCCGGGGCAAAAGAGCTCAAGGCTGTTCAGAATAACCACGTTGCCCACATGCCCTTCGTCCTGACGGATCCGCCCACCACCCTATCCGTAGAAGGCGCCTCCTACCTGCGCAATCTGATCAATAGCGTCGTATGATTACTGCTAGCGACCTTCATGTTACGGTCCAGGGCACTCCCATTCTCCAGGGTGTGAATCTAAGCGCGCAGGGCGGGCACACAATCGGCATCGTGGGACCAAACGGGAGCGGAAAAACCACTCTGTTGCGTACCCTCTACCGCTCTTTGGTTCCTCAAAGCGGACGGGTAGAAATAGATGCTGAAGATTTGTCTTCGCTCACGCCACGTCGAATTGCACGAAAAATCGCGGTGGTAGCACAGGAACGCGATTCTTTCCTGCCCTTGTGCGTTTCTGATTGCGTGGGCTTGGGTCGGCTGGCACAAAGCACACTATTGTCCTACTCCGATGCTAAAAATCAAACGATTGTGGCATCCGCCCTGGAGCGCGTAGGACTGACCGGATGTGGCGATCGATTAATCTCGGAGCTTTCCGGCGGGGAGAGACAACGTGTTCTTATAGCCCGCGCTATTGCTCAACAAGCCGATCACGTGCTTCTCGACGAACCGACGAACCACCTCGATCTCGCTCATCAATTTTCCATCATGGAACTTGTTACTGCGCTTAAATCAACATCCGTGGTTGTTCTCCATGATGTCAATCTTGCGGCGCGTTTTTGTACCGAAGTCATTATTCTTAACCACGGCGTGGTGGTAGCGCAGGGCAAACCAGAACAAGTCTTCAACGCGGAAATGTTCGCCGAGGTCTTTGGGCTTCATGCTCAAGTTCTTCACCACGAAGGCTCTCCCCAATTCCTTTTTTCACCGCTATCTTCTCGTACTTCTTAGCATCGAAAGGACACATACATGACACCCCAAGAACTACTTGCGGCATGGCATGAACAGCAGACGGCTTTCATTGAGCATCGCGATCTCAGGACTCGCACGATCATCGATGTCCTCAAAGCACGTTATGCCGACGCTCCCATTACCGTCCTCGATCTTGCGTGCGGCCCGGGCAGTCTGGGGGCGGAGATTCTCCGTAAAATGCCCAGTGCCACGATCATCGGTGTAGACCGGGACCCGGTATTGCTACGTCTGGGCACAGAAACAAACCAATTCGGCGAGCGTCTTCGCTTTATCGACGCCGATCTCGCCGATTCACATTGGGTAGAACAACTTCCTACCACGGACTTTGATGCAGTTATCAGCGCCACAGCATTGCACTGGTTCGAGCCCGATCAGCTGTCTCGGCTCTATCTAGATCTCACCCGAGTAGTGAAACCTGGCGCGATCTTTATGAATGCCGACCACCTGCTGTACGACGCCCACCACAATCCAACCCTAGCCACCCTTTCTGAGACAATCCGGGAGGACTTCCGCACCCGCACGGTCTCAACAGGAGTCCTCACATGGGAGGCCTGGTGGGAAGCAGCCTTCCAGATGCCGGGCTGGGAAAAAGAAACCGAACTGTGGCATCAGCGTTGGGCAGATAAATCCCCCACGGTGAAGGTGGACACGGCCTACCACCTCGCGGCTCTGCGCTCCGCGGGGTGTACAGAAACCGGCCACCTTTATCAGTGGCTCGATGACTATCTGATCTACGGCATCTGGCCCACAAACTAGGGGCTTTTAATCCTCATCAGGGTCGGGAAGCCCAAGGATGCGTCGGTGAATCCGCTCGTATTCACTTCCCCACCCAGCGCGGTCAGTTCGGGCTAGACCTGCGGTCTCCACAAACGTAACGGTGTCTGAGACAGGCCGTATGCGTACCCAGATTCGCCGGCGTCGGATGAGCAAAGAGCCAGCAAGCGATCCCAATGCTATGACGGTGAAAAAGAGCACCCAGAGCTGCGCTGGGTCGTGGCTAATCTGGTAGTTGGCAAATTGTTCGGCACCATCAAATGAGACCACTGTTCCGTCATCGAGCGTCACGGACTGGCCCACACTCAAGTTGACGCGTTCCAGCTTCTGTAACTGCCCGGAGTGGATCAGGGAGCTGTCTAGGCTAAAGAGGTTCTGGCCTCTACCTGAGTCCAAGCCGTTGTCACCCCGGTAGATGTCAATGGCTACCGCAGGATCAGTCATAGCCGGGTACCGGGAGGTCAGCAGCGATTTGTTTTCGCCCTCCCATGAGGCGGTCGGTGCAAACAGCCCTTGAATCGCCAGCTGGTTTTGGCGCTTTTCAAAGGCGTCTTTGTACATCCCGGCCGGTGGATCAAAACGAACCACGCCGTCCGACAGGAAGTTCATAAGGTCAGTGGGCTGCCATTGAACGGTCTGGGTTCGCTTTTCCCCGTTAGGCCACGTAACGGTAAACGTTGGCGCGTAGCCGTGGCCTTGCAGATACACTCGATCGCCAGCGATGCGCAGTGGGTGATTGACTTTGAGCGTGTACTGTTTCCACGTCTCGGTGTCTTTGAAGATCTCTTCACCCTCTGCGTAGGAAACCAAAGAGGTAAACATCTTCGCTTGACCGTTGGGGAGATAATCGGCAGAGAAGTTGTGCGCGATAAAGCAGAAGGGGTTTAATCCGGTGCCGTCGAAAAGCGAGCCGGCACGGAAGGAATCGTAGTTTGCTGTCGCGGTGTTGCAGAATTCCGTGCTCTTTGTCTTATCTTCGCTGGCAACGATGATCACTTGCCCCTCGTAGAAAAACAGTTTGCCCACTGCAATCGCAACCAACATACCCACCAAGCCGAGGTGGAAGGTGAGGTTGAAAAACTCACGGAGATACCCTCGTTCAGCAGAGAACGAGCGCATTCCGGCGCGATCTTGCTCCGGGGTGTATTCCGCCAGCTTCCAACCTTTGAGCTGCGTGCGTATATCTTCTTCAACGTCGCTCAGTGGCTTTTCGACGTTCCCCTCGCCATGCAGCGGCAACCGGCTCAGGTTCTTTGGGGCCCGAACCGGATCGGTCTTCATAGCTTTGTAATGATCCCACGAGCGCGGAATGATGCATCCGATGAGGGAAAGGAACAGCAGCGCAAAGATTGCGGTGAACCAGGTGGAGCTGAAAACGTCGAAAAGCTGCAGCTTGTCATAGATCTCGGCGGTTCGGCCATTATTAGCGATGTATTCCGTAACCTTTGACTGGTTGAGGGAGCGCTGTGGCAACAATGCGCCGGGAATCGACGCCAACGCCAGAAGAAATAGCAGGGCTAGTGCCGTGCGCATACTCGTGAGCCAGTGCCATGCTTTTAGTGGATAGCTCAGCAGCTTCCTCGTCCGATTACTCATTCACATGCTCTTTCTAAATAAAAGTTGCACCGTACTCGACGGTCCACTGGCGCACCCAGTTAATAAACATTCCCCACGTTCCGGAGACTAACGCTGCGCCGACCACGATCAACGCCACTCCGCCCACTATCTGAATAGTGCGCGAATGGCGTCGCAATACCCCTACGCCGTGCATCGCACGCGCAGACCCCAGGGCGACAGCCACAAACGGCAGTCCCAATCCAGCACAGTACGCGAGGATAAGGGCTACTCCCCTAGCCGCGGTGGTCCCTTCTGTGCCAGCAGAAATAGAGATAATAGCCGCCAGGGTAGGCCCCAGACAGGGAGTCCACCCCAGAGCAAAAACCCCTCCGAGCAGCGGCGCGCCCAGCCACGTCGACCAACGTTTGGGAGCCATACGCTTATCTTCTTGCAGGAACGGGACCCACCCCAAAAACACCACGCCCATGAGCACCGTAACCACTCCGCCGACACGCATCAAGGTCTCCGCATTGAGGGTAAGGGCACTAATAGCACCAAAAACGGTTGCCGTAGCCAGGGTAAAAATCACAGTAAAGCCAAGGACAAACAGGAGAGCCGCGCCGGTCACCCGCCAGCGCCCCTTCTTAGCTACCTGCGGACCCTGATCACCGAGTTCCATCTCAACACCTACCACTCCCGCCAGGTAGGACATATAGCCCGGCACCAAGGGGATCACGCAGGGGCTGGCAAAAGAGACTAAACCCGCAAGCGCTGCGGCCAAGAGGCCAAGCAGCAAAGGCCCAGTGGCTGCAGCATCTGCGATCTGCTCTCCAATACCGCTAGCTATGACGTCGGTCATGCGATTTTTTCAATCACATCGATGACGTCCTTGGCTGTAATTTCCCGCAGGAACACCGCTGCCGGACGATGCTGTTTGTCCAGGATAATTGTTGTGGGGACCACGGCGGCCGGGACTCCTCCGAGCTGCGCGGCAGTTTTAAACGGCGGATCATACAAACTGGGGTAGGTCAGCCCATTATCTTTGACAAAATCTTGGGCAATCTGTTTGGAATAATCACGCACGTTGATTCCCAGCACTGTGCCACGCTTTTCCTTTTCCAGGTATTCCTGCACAGTTTGTAAATCATCGGACTCACTGCGGCAAGGCGCGCACCATTGTCCCCATGCGTTCAACACAACGATCTGATCTTTGTAATCATCAAGACTGATCTTGCCGTCCGAGGCCAAAGACTCACCGGAGATGTTCTTCACCGGAGCACGGTCGGCCTCATCGTAGAAGATTTCCGTCTGACCACCTGGGGAATGGAATTGGAACGTCCCGCCGATGGCTACCGCGTCTGTCCCCGCAGTGTCTTCGGAGCTACATGCGCTCAGTACGCACAGGCTCGCTATCATCGCCGCAGCGAGAGTCCTTTTCACTGTTAGATCTCCTGTGCTGGTTCCGTGTAGATATAGTCAACGAGCTGGCCGCCTTCGAATACCAGCGAGCTCACGCTAGCCAAGTTACACTGCCGTACCGCTGGGTTATGTGCCAGTGGTTTTCCTTGGACATGCCGCTGAACACACACAATAGGCAGCTGATGGCTCACCAAGATCGCTTCGTGCCCTTCAGCAGCACGACGAGCCTCTTCCACCACCTCCATCATGCGATCTCGTTGATCCACATAGTGCTCGCCCCAGCTGGGCAGGAGCGGATTGGCCATGAGCGGCCATCTGACGGGATTCCATAGTTGGGACCGCAATCCCTTGACGCGCAGGCCTTCAAAACGGTTGCCGGATTCCAACAGGCGGTCGTCGAGACGCACGTCAAGCCCTAATTTCTCCGCGAAGGGCGCCGCTGTCTCCTGTGCTCGCTCCAGAGGCGAGGACATCAAGACAGTCACGTCGTGTCCCACAAAGGAGCTAGCGGTACGAGCCGCCATGCTGCGCCCGCGTGAGGAGAGGTGGTAGTCAGGGATTCGCCCGTACAGGATGCGCTCTGGGTTAAAGACTTCTCCATGCCGGACGAGGTGGACGATAGTAGTACTCATGAGGCCTTTCAGTGCTTGTGTGCGGCTGCCGCAGCCTGGGCCGCTGGGCGTAGGGCGTTCTCGATCTTCTCGAAATCTTCGTCGGTAAGCGCCGCGGACACAAACCACGTCTCAAACACGCTCGCCGGCGCATAGATGCCATTATCCATGAGCGCGTGGAAGAAAGGAGAAAAGCGGAATGTCTCAGCAGCTTTCATCTCATCAAAGTTGTGTCCTTCGCCTTCTGCGAAGCGTATGGACAGCATCGTAGCGGCCCGCTGAATATGGTGAGCCACGCCCTCACGTTCTAGCGCGGTACTCAACAGCCCCGCCAAGCGATCAGCATTGGCACGCACCACGTCATAAACCTCAGGGGTGGCAAGCTCAAGCGACTTCATTCCTGCGGCCACTGCTACCGGGTTACCCGAGAGAGTTCCGGCCTGATATACCGGCCCCTCGGGAGCAAGGTACTTCATAATGTCTGCGCGTCCACCAAAAGCTGCCGCGGGAAGTCCGCCGGAGATGACTTTGCCAAAGGTGGTGAGGTCGCCGGCCACATGGTCTACGCCAAACCAACCGCTATAGGAGGTGCGGAAACCCGTCATCACCTCGTCCAGGATGAGGAGTGCACCATGAGCGTGAGCGAGCTCTTTAAGCTGCGCATTAAAGTTATCGCGTGGGGCAACCGTGCCCATGTTGCCCGCCGCTGCCTCGGCGATGATGCAGGCAATCTGCCCCTCATTGTCCGCAAATGCCTGAGCAACAGCCTCGATGTCGTTATAGGGAACCACGATGGTGTCTGCGGCGGAAGCACCCGTCACACCTGGGGAATCCGGCAGTGCAAACGTCGCTACGCCAGAGCCTGCAGATGCCAGCAATGCATCGACGTGGCCGTGATAGCATCCATCGAATTTAATGATCTTGGGGCGGCCGGTGAACCCACGTGCCAGTCGAACCGCAGACATGGTTGCCTCGGTTCCCGAGTTGACCATGCGAACTTCTTCCACTGAGGTGCGCTCCACGAGCATATTAGCTATACGCACCTCAGCCTCGGTGGGCGCGCCAAAGGACAAGCCATTCTCCGCTGCCTTTTGCACCGCACCAACGATTTCAGGGTGGGCATGGCCCAAAAGCATCGGGCCCCAAGAACACACCAGGTCCACGTATTCGTTGCCGTCTACGTCGTAAAGCTTGGATCCCTTCGCCGATGCGATGAAACGTGCTTGCCCGCCCACGGATCCGAAAGCACGCACCGGCGAGTTCACACCACCTGGGGTTACTGTGCAGGCTTGGTGGAAAAGCTCACGGGAGCGCTGAACGTTAGAGGAAGTCGGGATAACAGTCATGCGTACCATCCTATTACGTAACGAGCGCGCAAACTTTAGACCCACTCTTTCCTCCGCGCACTGCGAAGAGCATTCCGTCTTCTTTATCATGGCGCCATGACTATTGCATTTCTTGGAACCGGACGAATGGGCACAGAACTAGCGCTCCACTTGCTCAAAGAGCACGACCTCGTGGTCTGGAATCGCACCTCAAGCAAAACTGAACGCCTGGTAGCAGCAGGCGCCACACTCGCTTCTTCTCCCGAGGAAGCCGTTGCCGGTGCCGATATCATCGTGACGTCGCTTTTTGGTCCCGATACAGTGCGAGACGTGGTTATTAACCCTCGCCTTATCCCCGAGGGGGTGTTGTGGGTCGATACGACCACTGTGAGTCCAGAAGACTGCACCGAGTTCGCTGAGGCAGTACCCAGCTATGTCGCAGCCCCTGTCGTGGGTACCCTCGGCCCCGCCCGCGCCGGCTCTTTAGGCGTTTACGTAGGCAGCGCCGATGAGCATTACCGTCATGCCGCTGCCGCACTCGTCGCCCCGTGGGCAGACCCAGAACGGCTTGTGCTTGTCGACGCCGCCCCCAAAGCCGCCGTCGGAAAATTGCTAGCTAATCTCGCCCTTGCAGTGAGCGCCCAGGGACTCAAAGAAGCCCTACTTCTCGGCGACTCCAGTGGTTTGTCGGCTGAAGAAACCCTCGACATGCTCAACTCCACCGGGTTGGCTTTTATCGCCGGGATGAAGCGCCCCTTTGTCTTAGGCGAACGTCCCACCACACCTGGCGATTTCACCGCAGATGCGATTGCAAAGGACGCTCGTCTTATGCTCAACACCGCTACCCAGCCGCTCCCGGCTGTCGCCTCCGCTCTGAACTCCTTGGAAGAACAACACCAGGCCGGGCATGGAGATGAGGATTTCTCTGTGATACTGACGCGCCGCGACAGCTAAAAGTCTTTAGGCAAGCGCGCGTTTGGCCGCAGCCTTCGCTGCGTCGATCACTGCAGGAACGCCGACGCCATCGGCCCATGCGCCGGTAGCGTCGATGCCCTGGACCTCAGCAAGAGCGTCCTTGATTGCAGCCACCGTTTCCAGGTGCCCTGGCCCATACACCGGCAAGCCACCGAACCAGCGTTGGACAAAGATCTCCGATAAACCTGCGGCGCGTCCGTCGAATCCCGTAATCGTCTGCAGATCGTCGAGGGCTGCGTCGACAAGCTCATCCTCGTCTGCGCGTGCGATGGCGTCATCGCCAAACCGACCAAAAGAGGCTCGGACTAAAGCGCCGCCGCGCTCGCCAAGATGAGGCCATTTCTTGGAGGAGAAGGTAAAGGCCTTTGCTTTCACATCGTGAGCATCGGTGGCAACAAGGATCCCTGAATTCTCGGGGAGCCCTTCGGAATGATCAAATTTCATTCCGACTACAGCAGAGCTTGCTAACTTGATGGTTTTAAGCTTCTGTGCGGCCTCCGGTACAAGGTTTTTCAACAGCAGTGCAGCAGTAGGCGCTGGTACCGTCAACAGCACCTTGTCAAAGACACCTTCAGCGCCTTTGAGAGTGAATCCTTCAGCGGTCTTATCGATTGCGGTGATAAAGGCATCGATGTGAATCTTGGCCTCACTGAGCTCAGCAAGGGTTTCATACATCTCCGCATAGCCGCCCGCGAAAGACGCGAAGACGCTAGGAGTATATCCCCGTGCTTTGTTGCGGGTCTCTCGTTCAGAAAGAAGGCGCTGGACAGCACCCGTGATAGTTACGGGCTTCCCCTCTTCTTTGAGCCGGTCAAAGGCCCGTGCTAGCTGGGGTACCGTAGCTCGCACGCTTAGGTCATCTGAAGTGGAAGAATAGACGCCACCTTGCAGCGCCGATACCACGTGATCCACAACGTCATCACCCAAGCGTTCCCGCAGGAGTGCCCCCAGGCTTACTTCTTGAGGCCACTCAATCGAGCCCGCATCTTTCTCCTCATCAATGCGTTTGAGGGTTTCCTCGCTCACCAAGTCCCCCAGTCCCTCACTTGTACCGGGAATACCCATGATCGTGTTAGAAGGCATCCCGTGGAGGCTTCCTCCCACGTACAACAAAGAAGGTAATCCCGAGGGCGAGCGCAAGCTCTCACCGAGTCCTAGCTCTTTAAAGAACTCGGTAGTGTCTTCTCTAAAAGCTAAGTACGCTTCTGCGCCCATATCGGTGGGGCCAGACGCAAACGGAACCGTAAACAGTTTGCCGCCGATCCGATCTGTCGCCTCAAACACCTCTACTTCCACGTGAGGATCGAGTTTATGGATCTCATAAGCAGCCGTTAGTCCCGCTAACCCTGCACCGATAATGGCAATGCGCACGTGGATAGAACCTTCCTTGAAACGTAACTGTGTTGTGACTTGGGAGAACTGGTCTCCGAGACTTTTAAAAGCCGTGAATCAGCTCTACCGCACGAGTGATCGCTTCAGGATCAGTGTGCGGCAATACGCCGTGTCCGAGGTTAAATATATGCCCAGTGGCGTGCCCTGCAGCAATGGCGCGATCGGCTTCAGCACAGATGCGCTCGATCTCAGTTTTTAACACGTCTTCTCCAGCAAAAAGCAACGCTGGGTCTAGGTTTCCTTGCAGCACCTTTGCCCCGGAACGAGCATAAATGCGCTCGGCGGCAACGTCGAGAGGCACGCGCCAATCCACGCCCATCACTTCAGAGCCAGCCTCGCTCATCGTGGCGAGCAGTTCACCGGTGCTTACGCCAAAGTGAATGCGCGGCACATCCGCTACCGCTTCCAAAATCTGAGTGGAATATGGAAGCACGTGATTGCGGTAATCGCGCTCTGTGAGAAAGCCCGCCCAAGAGTCGAAAAGCTGCATGGTCTGAACGCCTGCGTCGATCTGAGTCCGCAGGAATCGCACGATGGTGGGAACCAAACGCTGCATGAGGGCATGCCAGGTCTCGGGGTCGCCATGCATCATGGACTTAGTCTTTTCGTGGTTCTTACTGGGCCCGCCCTCTACGAGGTAACTCGCCAGTGTGAATGGCGCGCCGGCAAAACCGATCAGCGTCTGCTGCTCCGTCAGTTCGTCTTGAATAATCTCGATACCTTGGGCTACTTGCAGAACATCGTCTTCAAGAATCGGGAGGGCATCCACGTCTGCACGGCTTTGAATCGGCCGGTCCATAACGGGACCACGACCAGGGATGATTTCTACTTTTACCCCAGCGGCTTTCAGCGGAACCACGATGTCCGAGAACAATATCGCGGCATCGACGTCGTGGCGACGCACCGGCTGCAGTGTAATTTCCGCGAGAAGCTCTGGCATAAAACAGCTGTCCAGCATGCCAATACCTTCCCGCACCTGGCGATACTCAGGTAGCGAGCGGCCGGCTTGGCGCATAAACCATACGGGACGACGCGTGGGAGTTTTCCCCTGAATGGCGTCAAGAAGTGGCGCATTGAAAGGTTGTGACATGCCACCAATAATGCACAATAAAACTCCTAAAGGAAAGCAAGCCGACCCTATTTCAGCCGAGAACCCTATCAACCATTTGATTGATAGGGTTCTGATGGCACTACCGCCGACACTCGTCGCGTTCCTCAGCTACCTACATGCTGCGCAACCAATGTGAGCGAACCTCAATAATCACGCTCGACCCCAGCATCAGCAGAGGCGCAATCATCGGGTGCAAGACTCCCGCGACTGCCGCCACAATAGCCAGCAGGTTATAGGTCCACGCAAAAATCAGATTTCCACGGATTCTACGATTTAGGCGACGCGCGAAATGGAACAGCCGAGGAATCGGCGCCACGTCCGGCTTGAGCATGACCACATCCGCCGCAGGATGCTCAAGCGCAAGCGCCCCCTGCGGACCCGACATCGCACTAATCATGATGCCCACGTTGGCAACTCGGTAACACTCCTCCACCGACTCATCGCCCACCATGGCGATATTTGCTCCATGGGAACGCACAGATCGAACAGTCTGTGGCTTCCGCCCAGGCTGCACGCCAGCCAGCACGTGAGATACTCCCACCATATCGCCGTATCGACGCGCCACCGGGTACGTATCCCGGCTGAGCATCATCGTTTCCAACCCCATCGACTCAAGCGAATCCACGGCATCCACGGCATCATCTTTGGCACCGTTGTACAGCGTGATCACGCCGCGATCTTTGTTCTTCCACCGAACAACCAATGGACTACTACCGGATACCGCAGCCGCTGCTAGACGACCATGCAAGTCAGAGAGGTTGCGCGGACGCCATAACACAGCTTCCACGCTCCGCAGTTCTTCTTCCCCGTCGCTATTGACTACCGGCAACTCCACGTGACCGCGGAAACTTCCCTCCTCGTCCACCTCCGAGTGGGTGACGTCAATCCAACCGGGAATTGAATCATCGGTAGACGCATCTCGCGCTTCGCGTGCCGCGCGCACCAGGGCACGCGACACGGGGTGCCCGCTTTCCATGGCTAAAGCACCGGCAACTCGAAGCACCAGATCGGGATTTTCCCCACGGTCAGCGGTGACTGTTTCTACAGACATCTCAGGCCTGGAAATGGCACCCACACGATTGAAAATAACCGTGTCCACCTCGTCGACGTTGCGCAGCGTCTCACCCGATTTAATCAGTGTTCCACGACGTGCAGCACCTTCAATGCCTTGTCGCATAGCCAACGACGCAGAGGTCGCAAGCGCTGCCGGAGCCACGCATCCCAATACAGCAAGCCCCGTGGCAAACGCCTGGTTCAGGTTATTAGTAATCAAGGCCCACAGAGCAAAATCCGTGGCCGCAATAACAAACGACACGGGTACGAGCATAGAGGCAGCCTTGGTAGCTATGGCATCGGAGCGATTCTGATGCACATTGGCATCCACCACCCACCGATTTATGGCAGCCAACCAGGTTCTATGGCCAGTCTGCAACACACGAACTTTGAGTTCCTTGCTGCCATTGATGCATCCTGCATACACCCGATCATTGACTTTCACTTCGCATGAGCCAATGCCTAAAGCAGTACCGTCTAGGATGCCTCCACCGCCGACCACTATTCCGTCGACAGGAACAAGTGCCCCAGCGGGAATGATGACGTCATCGCCCACATTCAGTTTCTGGATCGCCTTGTCTTCTTTCCCGACTCCACCGGCTTTCCGTTTTTTAGACACCACTGTGACTGTGGAAGCAGGGTTAGGTTTGTATTTAAGAAGATCATCTTGCAGACTGCTGCGGGCTCTTCGGGCAGCGAGCCTTCCTGCAAGGAGAATCAGGGTCATTCCGCAGGCTACGTCGAAAAACAGCGCGCCAGACTCAAAAATCGTAGGATCGATCGCTATCCACTTCGGCCGCGCCCGATACTCCGGATCTCCCACCGGAGTAAAGAGCACCATACTCAACGACCACAGCCACGCCAGCAGAATTGCTACCGACGAGGCACTGTCCAACGCAGACATTCCCCGACGTGCCCCACCCAATGTTGCCCGGTGAAAAGGCCAGGCTCCATAGAACACGACGGGGATGGAAAGCGCAGCCAAAGCCCACTGCCAGTTATCAAATTGCAGTTCCCTGGAGTAGCTAATAGCAACAACTGGAATCGTAAAAAGTGCGCTGATGCCCAGACGGGTTTTAGTCATGAGCGACCTCGCGGTAAAGAGGACAGCAGTGCTTGACTCTTTACGTGAGGTGTCCTCGCGGCGTTCTAAGAACCCGGCCCTGCGCGCTAGCTCAAAACGACGCTCTTCTTCATCCACGCGAGACCCAAAGCGGCTGATCCGCCGGTCACGTCGCCGTGACCTCTTATACCGGCCTTCTTCCACGTCAGACCAAGCGAGCCGACGACGCAGTGATGAATCTGTCAATGTTGCGGTAATTCCGAATCTCTGGAACACATCCACAAACATCATCGGGTCAATGGTACGGCTCGCGCTCACCCACGCCATCGACGAGGGGTAAACGATCTTTGCGTCTACGCCCTCCAGCTCGCCTAGGGCATCTTCTACTTCAGACACCGAAGAGGCACTGGAGAGGCCTTTGAGTTCAAAGGCAAAAGAGGTTCTCCCTGCGTGAATAGCAGCTGCCGCAACTTCTTCCGGGTCAATGGCATGGAACGCCCCCGTGTTAATGCCAGCCTTAGCGGCTGCCCGTTTCGCCTTTTCGATAGCGTCGGCAAGCCCTTCCTGCGTGCCTAAGGGACGCGCACCTGCCCCGCTTTCGTCTTTGAGGCCTCGATTATTGCTAGGAGTGTCCATTCTTCCCCCTAGAATTTTCCCACTCGCCAGTCCACGCCAAGGTTTCAGGCCGCATCTTAAAGATGAGCGCCACAATGGCCGCAACGCCCATGCAGATCTGGACACAACCATCAACGGCATACACTGCGACGGGGACGGAAGGTGAACTTGGGGTCAACAAGAAGACTGTCACCAGCCGAACACCAAAATAAATAGAGAAATACGTAAGGATGCGGCGTGCTAAAGCTGCAGATTTGTTGCCTTTATAAAGAAGCACGGCTAACCATGCAATGACGCACAGCACGATCAAGGAAAAAAGTCCCGCCAGGATGATGCTGAAGACCGCTGCCAAGTTCATGATTTCGGGAGAAAGATTCTCATCCTTCATCGACTCTTTGAGCTTAGAAATCAACTCAGGTTTGTTGGCAAAACCAACAATGATATTGATGATTTGGTGTACCGTCTCCACGCAGATGGCAAAAATCCACACACGAACCGCCCAGCGAATCGCGTCGGGACGCTCCCGCTTAGCGTCGGGAGTGGTCGGTTGAGATGGTGATCGCTCGAGTCGCTGTTGCTGGTTGGTCATTATTTCCCTAGTGCTGTAGTTTTTTCGCCGCATCGACGGCAAAGTAAGTAAGAATCTGGTCTGCGCCAGCGCGTTTGATAGAAATCAATGATTCCATCATCACACGTTCAAGGTCGAGCCAGTTATTACGGGCGGCCGCATGCAGCATGGCGTATTCGCCTGATACTTGATAAGCGGCAACTGGTACGACCGACGTGGCGGCCACCTCTGCTAACACGTCAAGGTAAGGCATTGCTGGTTTGACCATAACAAAGTCCGCACCCTCTTCAATATCCAGATCGACTTCCACTAGCGATTCCCGGAAGTTAGCAGGGTCCTGCTGATAGGTTCTGCGGTCGCCTTCCAAAGACGACCCCACTGCCTCGCGAAACGGCCCGTAGAAAGCCGACGCGTACTTGGCGGAGTACGCCATGATGGCCACGTCCTGGAACCCATGAGCGTCGAGAGCTTCGCGGATTGCCGCAATCTGCCCATCCATCATGCCGGAGGGACTTACCATGTGTGCGCCTGCCTCAGCCTGCGCCACCGCCATCTTTTTATAAAGCGGAATGGTCGCGTCATTATCCACGATCACCTCGCCAAAGCGATCGGTGCTCAGCACGCCACAGTGGCCGTGATCAGTGAACTCATCAAGGCAGGTATCTGCCATGATGATGACGCTGTTACCAAACTCCTGGCGTAGCGCGGTGATGGCTCGGTTGAGGATCCCCTCTGGCGCCCACGATTGAGATCCCTGCGCATCTTTGTCTGCGTCGAGAGGAACGCCGAAGAGATCGACGCACTTAATTCCCACGGAAATGGCTTCCCTGACGGCCTCGATTAAGGAAGGAATAGTGTGCTGGTAGACACCGGGCATAGAGGAAATCTCGCGAGGCTCAGTTATTCCGTCTGCGACAAACATAGGAAGAATCAGGTCAGCAGGACGAAGCGTCGTCTCTGCCACTAATTCGCGCATCACCGGCGTGTTTCGGAGCCTGCGTGGACGACGAATCAGGTGGAGATCTTCGTTGCTCATAACTCAATGCCTTCTTCCAGTTTGGTGGGTCTGACGTCGTAACAACGTTACTCGCGATTTTTCCGGGCGCGTCGTTTCTTCCTAGGTGGTGGTAGCTGACCAGCTGCACGCAGTTGTGCCACGTGAGCGGCAAGGCTGTTCACCAGGTGTGGGACATCCGCCACCTCAGGAACCACGTCCACTCGCAGTCCTAATTCTTTTGCCGCAGCTTCTGCCATAGGACCGATGCATGCGATGATCGTGCGCTGATGCG
Organism: Corynebacterium ulcerans; assembly: GCF_900187135.1. Taxonomy (NCBI): domain Bacteria; kingdom Bacillati; phylum Actinomycetota; class Actinomycetes; order Mycobacteriales; family Corynebacteriaceae; genus Corynebacterium; species Corynebacterium ulcerans. Next base: position 1,819,116 of record NZ_LT906443.1, on the reverse strand, counting down.
GTTTCCCGGCGATACCCACCAGGTTTTTCACCGTCGACGCAGAGGTAAAGCACACTGCATCAAAACCGCCACTTTTAATCATGTCGCGCACTTCCGCACTCGGCGGCGCAGCGCGTACCGTGCGATACGCAACCACATCATCGACTTCCCAGCCCAAGCCCTCTAGGCCTTCCACCAGGACGTCTGTTGCAATATCTGCGCGAGGCAAGAGGACCCTTCCCACTGGGTCAAGGTCTTCCACATATTCCGGGAACACCGACACTAAGCCTGCAGCATTTTGCTGATTCCTAGGCGGCAATAGCTCGGGAGTAATCCCCAGCTCGCGGATAGCCTTAGCGGTTTTTGTTCCCACCGCACCGATGCGTACGCCGGCAAAGGCGCGGGCATCGAGGCCGAAAGAACCGATCTTTTCTCGCACAGCTTTCACCGCGTTAACGCTGGTAAAGATCACCCACTGGTAGCGTCCCTCGACGATTCCCTTAATGGCTTTCTCCATTTGCGCGGGATTGCGCGGCGGTTCTACGGAAATTGTGGGGACTTCTTGCGGAATTGCCCCCTGCGAAGCCAACAATGTGCTCATGGGGCCGGCTTGTTCTTTAGCGCGAGGCACCAGGACTCGCCAGCCAAAGAGCGAGCGATTCTCCCACCAGGAATATTTGGTGCGCTCGTCCACGGCTTTGCCTAAGGTGACCACGAGAGTGCCAGCGAGATCCCCGTCTAGCTTGCTTAGGGCGCTCAAGGTGACGTCAAAGCTTCGCTGCAAACGCGTCGTGCCATGAGCGGTCACCGTCACCGGGGTCGATGCCGCCAATCCACGGGCCTTGAGCTCTGCCGCTATCGTGGGCAGATCTTCTTTGGTCGCCTGCAAGACCAGCGGTTGAGGTGCTGACGCCAGCTGTTCCCAATCCACGTCTTCGCCGGTCACATCAGTTTCCGTATAAGAAGACCCCAGTGCGATGCCGGCAAAAGCGGGAACGGTCGCTGGCAAGGACATACCTGGAACAACATGGAATTCCAGTCCAGCTTGAGTGACCGCAGATATTTCTTCCAAAGTACGGTCGCAAGACAAAGGGTTCCCCTGTACAAGGCGGATAACGTCCTCGCCCGTAGTCAAAAGCTCCTTAAGCTTGTCGACGATCTCCGCCACCGGAACCTCATCGTCCACCTCCGTGATCTCAGCTGCGGTCGGGGCATCTGGACGCTGCGGCTTACGGCGAGCGCCGGCCTCTTTCGCCTCTGCGCAGAGGCGCTCGTATTCTTCCTCAGCCGCCTGAATCTTATCGGCCGGAACATCCAGTTCACGTGCGACTACAGAGCGAACCCCCGGGAGTACTTCTGCGTCTACTACGGCAAAAGCGGTATGGCTGAGAACTTCGCGGGCGCGAACGGTGAGCAGATCAGGGTTTCCTGGTCCTGCTCCTACGAAGATCACTTTTCCCTCCGGCAAAGGGGTAACCGGATTGGGCTGCGGAGTGAGACTCATGAACAAGTATCCGTATTTCTAGGAACTGCAAAGAGCTCCGAGTTGTGGAGTGGGCGAAAAGTAAGAGGGACTGCTAAACACAAATTCACGCCGCTATAAATCACTAAGAGGGGGCCTCGTGATTGAGCGGCGTCAAGCGTGTGGTAATACAACGACCTTTGAGGATAATTGAGCAAGACGTTTAATAAAAACCGGCGGAATATTGCCCTATAACGCCCAGCTCAATTACCTCATAGAACAGGAGAAATTGAGTGCGTCAGGAAAGCACCTCGGCAGCGCCATCCCGGATAAGTTTTGCCGCAACAGCTTCTCCGATAGCTACGGCCTCCGTCACTGCTCCGGTCATCGTGGTGCGAAGAACCTTGCGTCCGTCGAGAGACACAACCGCTCCCGTGACATGCAGCTCTTGTCCGCTGATCACAGAATGCGCAGCCACAGGTGCCGTACATCCGGCTTCCAACCGATTGAGCACCACACGCTCAGCGAGTGCACAGGTCTCATCATCCACGTCCCGGATTGAGTTGATAGCAGCAATAGCAGCCGCGTCGTCGATACGGCATTCGATAGCCAAAGCTCCCTGCGCCGGCGCGGGAAGGAAACGATCTGGGTTGAACACCTCTGTCGCTTCATCGCCACGGCCCACACGCGATAGGCCGGCATAAGCAAGGACGACTGCATCGAGTTCTCCGGAAAAGACCTTGCCCATTCGGGTGTCGATGTTGCCACGCAACGGTACACATTCCACATCAGGGCGCAAGGCTTTGACCTGCGAGATTCTCCGAGGAGCTCCTGTTCCTATGCGCGCCCCCTGGGGAAGTTTCTCCAGCGTCAGGCCGTCGCGGGCTACAAGGCAATCGCGGGCGTCGGCACGCTCCGGCACTATTAAGTGGAAACGTGGATCGCGCTGCGTGGGCAGATCTTTGAAGGAATGCACAGCAATGTCGCAGCCACCTTCAACGAGGACTTCGCGCAGTGCTTGCGTAAAAATGCCCACACCAATGCGTTCCACGGGTGCCATATTGACGTCCCCAGGCGTGGTGACGATGCTCAATTCTGCCGAGTATCCATGAGCAGCGAGGGCGTCTCGCACGTGCCCCGACTGAGTGGTAGCTAAAAGGCTACCTCGCGTACCAATAGTAAAAGTCATGGTCAGTCTTCCTTGATGGCTCGGATAATCTTGTTGGCGTCGCTAACCCCTAGGGCCATAACGTCGGCATCGGGCAAGTCGCGGACGCCGCGCTTTACGCTTTGAGCTTCCACCGGCAGGCCAAAGAGATCCTGCAGAGCGGTCTCGTAGGAAACCGCTCCAGAACTTGCCGCGAGCTCTTTGACTCGAACCGTCGGCTGATGCAGGAGCTTATCCACGACCCGGCGTATCGTACGTTGCACTTCTTCAAAGTCTTCTTCATCCATGCCGGGGGTTCGGGCGTGCAGTCGCTCCAGCTCAGAAGCTATCAGCCCAGAAGCGTGTCGACGCAACGCCGATACCGCAGGCGCCACATCCCGAACCCGCTGCGCAGAGGTATACGCGCTGAGTTCTTCTGCAACGATTTTGTGCGCAGCGCCGTCGACATCTTTTCCTTCAGGCTTAGCCTCATGCAGCTTTTCTATGTTGACCAGCTGAACTCCTGCGATATCTGCAACGTCATCGTTGATATCGCGAGGCATGGAAAGATCAACGAATATCAAACCTAAGTGTTGTTCCGGCACGTCTTGAGCTGAGATCGTATACGTGTGCGCGCCTGTCGCGGAGATAGCGATATGCACCCCGCTCAGGGCGCTCCCCCGCGAAGCAAAATCGACGACCTCCGCGGGCACCCCAGCTTCACGAGAATGCTCGGCCAGCCGTTCCGCTCTACTGCGGGTTCGATTGGAAAAGACGAGTCCTTCTATACCTAAGCGCCCCAGATGGGTAGCCGCCAAAGAGGCCATCGCGCCGGCGCCCAAGACGAGCGCTTTTTTACCACGCAGATCACTCAAACCGGCATCCGACATCGCCTGATCAAAAGCAAAGGAAACCATAGAGGCCCCTGCATCGTCTATGTCAGTCTCCGTGTGCACGCGCTTCCCTGTGTGCAAAGACGCCTGAACCAGACCATGTAAAGCGGGGCCCACGGTTCCCGACTCGATAGCCTGCTGATACGCAGTGCGCACCTGACCAATAATTTGTTGCTCCCCCATCACCATCGAGTCCATACCCGAGGCCACCACCATCATGTGTTCCGCAGCGGCATCCGCATAGCGCACATAGAGATACCCCCGGAGGGTGTCCATGTCCACGCCACTCATGGTGTGGAGCACTTCCACCACGTCATTGACACCCGTATGAAAACTAGATGTCATCGCATAGACCTCTAGGCGATTACAGGTGGACACGATCATTGCTTCAGTCAGCGAGGGACGAGCAATGAGGTCGGTAGCTGTTTGGGAACGCACCTCGTCGTTCATACTCAGCCGTTCCAGGAGCGTCACTGGAGCCGACCGGTGAGACATCCCAACAACCAGCACACTCACGGACCAACCACCGCTTTCATACCGTCTACCTGGATCATTTGATCGATTTTTCTTAAAATCTTAGCTAAAAAGGCAACGCTATCAATCTTTAGATTGACTGTTTCTTCGCCACTCTGATGCATCAACGCTAGTCAAGCGTTAAGAAAGTCACAAGAAAGCATGGGCTAACTACCAAGTTCGGCAGCAAGCTCATCGTTGTCTACTTCCCAACACGCAAACTCTTCACCGTCGATAACAACAACGGGAACCCTATCGCCATATTCGGCGGCCAACGCCCGATCCGTGTCTACGTCGATAATGCTCAGTATCGCCCCCGCTGCGGCGACCACGGGGGCGATCTGTTCAGCTACCCTTGCACAGGAACCACACGTCCTACGGGTCATAAGCTCCACTTCGTGCATATTTGTTACACCAGACACAAAAGAGATCACCGGCCCTTTTTTACTGTTCGACACTACGATGGACTGAGACTACTCTTAAAGCTCCACCCTGTCGAAAGGCCCGATCTTCAGCCGTGAGCACCTCACAACCCGACCCCACTTGGCCCCAAACCCCACAAGAATTCTTGGCCGGTTGGTCCACCTCCCGGGGCAACCTGCGTCGCTTCTTTGAGGAGCACGCGCTTCCCCCTATCGACGCACAGGCGCAGCGTGAAGCCGGAGAAGCTGCTGCAGCACTCGCCGCCGCCGAAATCTACGGGATTGAACTCGATGAATACACTTCCGGGCTGGAGTCTGTATCAGGATCATTCGAGGCCGCTGGCGCTACGCATGTCACCAGCCCCGATCCCAGCATCCCGCAGGACCTCGGTGCCGCCGCATTCTTTGACATCGACAATACGCTGATTCAAGGCTCTTCCCTGGTTGTCTTTGCTCTGGGACTAGCCAAAAAGCGTTATTTTAAGCTCAGCGAGATCCTTCCTGTGGTCTGGAAACAGATCAAATTCCGAGTCACCGGTGCAGAAAATGCAGCGGATGTGGCCGAGGGGCGCAAGCAGGCGCTCGAGTTTATTAAAGGTCGCCGCGTGGACGAACTCGTTGAGCTCTGCGAAGAAATCGTGGGCAACAATATGAGTGAAAAGCTCTGGCCGGGAACCAAGTCCCTCGCAGATCAGCATATTGCTGCTGGCCAGCAGGTCTGGCTGGTGAGCGCCACCCCTGTCCAACTGGCGCAATCGCTGGCCAAGCGACTTGGCTTTACCGGGGCTTTGGGCACTGTCGCCGAGGTCAAAGATGGTGTCTTCACCGGAAGACTGGTCGGCGATATTTTGCATGGCCCCGGCAAGTTACACGCAGTTGCAGCGCTCGCCACCATTGAGCGACTCGACCTCAGCCGGTGCACCGCTTACTCCGACTCCATCAACGATGTTCCTATGCTTTCCATGGTGGGCACTGCGGTAGCCATTAACCCCGATCGTCCGCTAGCCAAGGTGGCTAAGCAGCACGGCTGGGAAATGCATGACTACCGCAGCCTGCGCAAAGCTATGCGAACCTACGGTTTACCCGCACTGATCACCGCAGCATTTAGCCTCGGCGGTTGGAAAGCGTGGCGACGCTAATCCCGTTTGCCTTTCTCCGGCGTCCGGAGAATATAGATCACCAGCCCGACCGCGATAATTCCTAGCACGATCAACACGGACGTCAGGTTGCTCACGTTAGCTGCTACATTGAGCACCCATGCTTGGATTGCGGACTGGGTTTCAATGCTGAGGAGCCCCGGCAGACCAGTCGTGGCGTGCGTGAAGATAAAGACTAATCCGATGATCACAAAAATCACGCCGGAGATCATCGACATAGTGTTGAGCTTTAGCGGGCCCACGTTCACGATCTTGCCGCCTAGCGCACCGCGCGGAATGCGTTCCCAAAACAGTGCCAATATCACCAGGGGAACAACCATTCCCAAGGCATAGCAGCCTAAGACGAGGGCGCCATACGAACTTGATGCGCTCACAACGGCAGTGGTGAGCACCGCACCGAGCAATGGACCTGCGCAGAATCCCGAGAATCCATAAGCCGCGCCTAGCAAAAAGACAGAGAGCCATCCTTGTCCGCGCACTCGGCCTGCCAATCCAGACAAGCCTGGCAGGGATATGCCACCGCCGAAAAAGGTAAAAATACCCAGGACTACGATCACGATCCCGCCGCCGAGAATCAACGTTTCACGGTGCAGCGCCAAAAATCCACCGAGCCGGCCCGCAGCGGTACCCACTGGAACTAGCACAGCCGCTAGCCCAAGGAAGAACACGCCTGTCCGTGCCATGATCTGCGAAGATCGTTGGAACGCATAGGCAAAGAACGCCGGGAGCAGCAGCGCAGAACACGGACTCAGCAGCGCTAGGATTCCGCCCAGAAATGCGCCAAGTAATCCAATATCAGACACGTGGAACGGCAACCTCTCCATCTGCGACCTTGGCTAATTCCGCCTCAATAGCGCGGACAAAGACCTCAGTGGGTTGTGCACCGGAGACATACTGGGTACCCACGACAAAGCCGGGAGTTCCGTTGATCCCCAAGGAACCAGCGTATTCGCGGGCCTTGTTCACCACGGAGTCGTACGTGCTATCGGTGGCCTCTCGGCTAAAGCGCGTCATGTCTTTCACGCCTGCCTGCCTAGCGAACTCCTCGAAGTTGGCCAACTTATTTTCGGGATGTCCCTTGATAGTTTTGCTGGCCTGGAAAAGCGCGCTGCGGAACTCATTGAATTTACCTTGCGCCGCAGCAGCTCGTCCGGCTTTAGCCGCCAAGACCGCATCGGGGCCGTTAACGGGCAGGTCATTCCATTCGATACGAACAAGACCCTTGTCAACGTAGTCTTTAATGATCGTCGGCTCGGTCTCGTTGGACCACTTTGCACAGAAAGGGCACTCAAAATCAGAGTATTCCGAGATCACGACGGGTGCGTCGAGTGCGCCGATCGCAAAAGGATCCTTTGCGTTTCGACGATGCACATTAAGGATGTCTTCCGCTGATTTCAGTTCTTTTCCGGGACCGTAGATCATGGCGTCATAAGAACCGTTTGCCAGTGCGACGGGGCCATCAGTCTTTGTTCCCGGCGTTACCCGGGAGGAACCGGTCTTACCCGTAAAGCCTGGAGGCAAGGAAGGCCCTGCAGATTCTTGTGACGTGCCTGCCTTGTTAGCAGAGGTGCCCTCGTTTTTCGTGGCAGAACCACGGCCCAAGGTATAAGCGCCAATGCCAACGATGAGAAGAATAACGATAAGCAGCGCCACAACCGCTGGACGCTTTGCTGAAAACATAAAGTTAGGGCTCCTTTTGTTGTGAAAAACCTTTTTACACCATAACAAAACCGCCCAGGGTAATCCCTGGGCGGTGAATGCTTTATTTACCGAGCTTTCTACGCTGAACGCGAGTACGGCGCAGCAACTTGCGGTGCTTTTTCTTGGACATGCGCTTGCGGCGCTTCTTGATGACAGAACCCATAACGGTTTCCCTCGCTTTATTGATCGGTGTACGTACTTCCCTGTCAGAAGCCCCACGGTCTCTTTTGCAATGCATACGCGGCCGAAGTGCACATCCGCCCGCGCAGGGTTACTGCCTATCTTGGGAGGGCGGTGACCCTCACTAGACATGCGGCAACCGCCGGTTGGGGCTGTTGTCTGACACGAATGGTCACAATAATACCGACGCTCACACCAGAGACCAAAAACGCCCCCAAGAGTCACACAAATAACGAGGGGCAGTCACCCCAGAAATACTGGCGGAAACTGCCCCTCGGCAAAGCTCTCAAGATGTTTATCCCACGTCGTAGTAGGAGGCATCCAGGTACTCGTTAACAGCCTTTTCGTGCACGCGGAAGCTGCGTCCCACGCGAACTGCCGGAAGCTCACCGGAGTGAACCAACCGATAAACGGTCATTTTAGATACGCGCATAATCTCCGCGACCTCGGCGACTGTCAAAAAAGTGCCATTATCTTCTCTAGCCATAATTTATCTAACCCTTCAGCAAGTCACGCGCTGCAGGCTTCCCCTCCCGCAGAACGAACACGCACGTGCTTAACAAAGCTTAGCGTGAAACGTGTGACACTTGCGACCCACCTGTTATTTTATTTCCTCAAGCGCAACATAAGTCACGCAAATACCCTCCACTTCCCAGTAGAAACAACTGGTCACAGGCGAAACATCAAAACCCCAACCCTCAAGTACAGGTTCAGTAAAAAGGGGAAAGCTCAAGGGGTAGAAGACCTGCATCCATCCCTTGAGCTTTTGACGAAATTAACCCAGCTCGTTATTTCTCTTCGCAGCAGCTTCAGCCGCACGATATACCATTCCCCGCAAGCCGCTTTCCTCCAGCTCACGGATAGCTGCAATAGTGGTGCCTGCCGGAGAACAAACGTTAGAGCGTAATTGCGCAGGTTCCTCCCCAGTCTCCTTAAGCATTGCAGCCGCCCCATAAAATGCGTTAACTGCCAGTTCCTTGGCTTGATCGCGATTCAGACCCAGATGCACGCCGGCGTCGATAAGCGCCTCAGCAAAGAGAAAAACATATGCCGGCGAAGAACCCGATAAAGCGACAACAGCATCTAAATCAGATTCTTCTATCAACGTGACGTTACCGACTGTTTCCAGCAGCTTACACACCTGCTCCACCGCGGATTGATCCGCGAAACGGCCAGGTGCGACTGCTGAATTCCCTTTGCCCACCAACATCGGAGTATTAGGCATAACACGGATCACGGGCGAGCCCGCCGCCAAAATCTCTTCGATAGCCGCGGTACTCACACCTGCCGCCATAGAAACCACGATGGTGTTGGAGTTGTTATCGACCGCGTCTGCGATCTCCTCAACCACATTAATAATCTGTTTTGGTTTGACGCATAAAAATACAACGTCAACCTCGTCAACGGCAGGAATATTCTCCGTAAAAGATACGATGCCGTACTTTTCTTTAAGAGCCTGACCGTGCTCCACGTTCCTGTTGGTGACGTTGATATTTTTAGGGCTCATGCCCGCAGCAATGAGCCCCGAGATAAGGGCTTCACCGATCTTGCCGCCACCAATCACTGCAATTGAAGTCATGGCGACCACTCTGCCACGCTCGACACAGCAACAGCAAAAGAGAAGGGCCGACAGAAGATCACTCTCCATCAGCCCTTAATAGCCTTGACGCAGGGATTAAGCCACAAGCAAAGGCCCGAACGTCATAACCAAGCCGGCAACGCCTGCAAGGATCATAGATTCACGGTCACGTTCAGTACGCAAAGCATGAACAACGCCAACAATAGCTCCAGTCACAGCCACAGCCAACGCCGCCACAATCGCTTTACCCAAGGCACCCCACAACTGTTGGAAGCCTAAGAAAATCACAACGCCGAGGGCGATTCCTGCCAAAGCCATAAAGATGACCCCCATGGCAGAGACTTGTTCCTCTTCCTCATCTTCGTAGTATTCATCGTATTCGTCATACTCATCATCAAACTCGTCTGCGTCTTCGTAGGCCTCGTAGTCATCTTCTACGTCATAAAACGCCTCATCCTCGTCTTCTACAACCGCAAATGTGCTGGTCTCTTCAGCAGCATTGAAGGTCTCCACAGGAGGAATATCTGCGGCCTCGGCAGGATCTGCGGCCGGCACGCCAAGAGAATCAGCCGAAACCTGCACCTCATCATTGTGCGAATTTTTCGACACCGCCGGGAAGGAGTCAGTAGTCAGACGAACCGGATCTTTCTCGTCCACAACACTAAGAACAATGGTTTGTTCCTTGCTGGGGATCTCGGCTACAGAAGTTTCCGGGGCGACAGGTGTCTCTGTCTTATCAGCTGCGAGAAGCTCCTCAGCTTGGTTTGCAGCTTGGCGCTCCTGAGTCTTCTCCGACTGTTCCTTGACCGCGTTAAACGCAGCATCGCGTTTTATGGCTTGAGTCCGAGAAGTCGTGGGGAATGCGTCCGCGAACGGGGCAGGGGCATGAGATGCAGGGTCTGCAAAAGCCGCAGGTTGCGTACGGGGGTCTTGCGCAACGCTCTCCGGTTCTCCCACGCTAGACGACGCGGCAGAGGAAGCAGGGACGTCGATAGGCTGGCTGGAGTGCTTCGACTCGGCGGGTTTAGCGGCCACCTTGGGAATGCTGCCAGTCAACTCCGCAACGGAAATGCCACCGTCTTCCAGGTTGCGGCGTCGACGTCGCGGAGTTTCGGAGCTACCGCCGTTTTTGCCGGAACGCGCCAATAGTTCCGCAACGGTGAGTTGTTTCTCGCTCATCTCTCCCACTTCTCTACTAAAAGGGTTTCCTTTGGCACAATACCCTGTTCTATACGCCGAAGTATGACGCCCTCACGGAGTGCCCATGGGCAAATTTCTAAATGTTCAATTCCGAGCGCTCTCATAGCGGCTTCTGCAACAAGCGCCCCCGCTACAATCTGCTGCGATCTATTAGCACTCACGCCTTCCAACTCCGCCCGATCCGCGGCCGTCATCCTGGAGATAAAAGCAATCAATTGCCGCAGACCAGGGGCACTAAGCTCTCTCTTAACAAAGGGACCGGCAGAAGAAGGAGCAGCACCAGTGAGACGACCCAAGGTGCGGCAAGTTTTTGAGGTTCCCACAGCCAGGCGCGCCTCACCATAGGCCTTCAGTGTTTTCGCGCTCTCAACCAATTCAGCATCAATAAAGTCCCGCAGAAGGTTGATTTTTTTACGCTCAGGGGGATCCGTATCAAACCAATTGTGCGTAAGACGAGCGGCACCGAGGTCCAAAGAGAAAGCTGCATCCGGGTTCTCGTTCTCCCCCGTCGACATTTCTAGCGATCCGCCACCAATATCCAGGTTAATAATCCGCCCGGCCGACCAACCATACCAACGGCGTACGGCAAGAAAAGTCAATCTGGCTTCGTCCCTGCCAGAGAGCACTTCAAGGTTAACCCCCGTATGTTTGGAGACCTCCGCAAGCACCTCTTCAGAGTTAGTTGCTGAACGCACCGCAGAAGTAGCAAAAGGCATGAGCTCTTCACATCCAAGTTGCTGAGCTAAAGCAGCGGCTTCCGCAACCGAAGCCACGAGTTTATCCACTCCGGCAGCGGTGATAGCCCCCTTCTTATCCAGATAGCCCACCAGCTTTAAGGTGGTTTTCCAGTCACTCATTGGAGTCGGGCGACCACCCTGTTGGGCGTCCACCGCCACCAAGTGAACCGTGTTACTTCCCACGTCCAATACACCTAATCGCACTACTCCAGGGTAGACCGTATAGCCTGTCCAGTGTGAATGACCCCAAAACCACTCCCGAATCTGCTCCAGTGCATCTTGGCTTTCCCGAGTTTTCGCCGGCTGCAGAGTCGATCCGACGCGGCGACGAATTACCGCCAGATTTTCCGCGACAATGGTTTGAGTTCACCAATCCGGAAGACCCGATGCATCAATTCAGCATCGACCTCACCTGGATCGAATCCACATATTCCTGTGCCTTTGGCACTGAATCATGCAGAGGTATCGACGCGTCTCTTCCTTCCGTAGGATGTTGCGGCCACGGGGCTTATCTATCCGATGACGAGGACCGCGAGCAGCTGTTACAGGCCGTGTCGCAGATGCCCGCGCGGTATTGGCAGCTGCGCCCAGAAGGAACTGACGCATTCCTTTCCACCTACGACCCCACAGAAACAGAGCCCTGGCTAGTGTGGGATGAGCTAGACGACGATAACGGCGAACCAGAACCAGCATTGAAAACCACAGTGGTCGACGGCGCATGTATCTTTGCCAACCGCGAAGGCTGGCCCACCGGCACCGGCTGCGCGATTCATCAATGGGCGCTCGACACAGGCCACGATCTCACGGTGGTCAAACCAGAAGTATGCTGGCAGCTTCCGTTACGCAGACTCGAAGCATACGAAGAGCGTGCCGACGGCGTGGAGATCCTGCGCACAACCATCACAGAATATGAACGGCGCGGTTGGGGCAACGGCGGCGAGGACTTTGATTGGTACTGCACCACCGCGCCTGCGTGCCACAATAACTCCGATCCGTTATGGGTGACTCATGAGGCAGAGCTTAGGGCACTCATGGGAGATCCTTCATACGAATTTCTAGCGCGTGTATGCCGCACGCGGGGTGACGCCCGGCGTAGCGGCGTTCCCGCAGGTATTTTTAGTCCGCATCCGGCTAGCGTAGCTGCGGGCACTCACGCCCTCGACGGATCCTAATCTTCAAACTTGTAGCCCAATCCCCGCACTGTAACCAGATGTTTAGGAGAAGAAGGTTCTTCTTCAATCTTGGAGCGCAGGCGCTTAACGTGGACGTCCAGTGTCTTGGTATCTCCCACGTAATCTGCGCCCCAGATGCGGTCGATAAGCTGACCCCTCGTGAGGACTCGCCCAGAGTTACGCATGAGATATTCCAACAGGTCAAATTCTTTCAGTGGCATAGAAATGCTTTCTCCTGCCACGGTAACCGTGTGGCGTTCCACGTCCATGCGTACGCGGTCACCACCGAGGATGTCGTCGCCGTCTTCCTCATATTCTGCTACTTGTTGCTCGCCACCGCGTCGCAACACTGCGCGAATTCGTGCAATAAGTTCTCTCGCCGAATAAGGCTTAGTCACATAATCGTCTGCGCCAAGTTCCAGGCCCACGACCTTGTCTATCTCAGAGTCGCGAGCGGTCACCATAATCACTGGGACACTCGACACCTTGCGCAACCGCTTGCACACGTCGGTTCCAGACATGCCAGGCAACATGAGGTCGAGCAGCACGATGTCGATGTCGTTCTTTTCAAATTCCACTAGCGCTGTAGGGCCGTCGCCAGCGACGACCACCTCAAACCCCTCCTTGCGTAATAAAAACGCCAGCGGATCAGCAAGGGACTCTTCATCTTCAACCAGAAGAATAGTAATCATTTAGGCCTTGTCCTTTCGGCGAGAGTCCCCACGAGGCACGCTGGGGTGGAGCAATAATTCTGAATCCGATTCGGTATCAACGGAATCTGCAGACGCAGGTTCCTCGGGGTGATAGATCGGTAAGTCAATGGTAAACGTCGAGCCGGTTCCGGGACGTGACCACAGTTTTACATCCCCTCCATGATTAGCAGCAACGTGCTTCACAATAGCCAGACCCAAACCGGTTCCTCCGGTAGAGCGCGACCGTGCTTTGTCCACTCGGAAGAATCGCTCAAAAACTCGACTTTGGTTTTCTGGGGAGATACCAATGCCGCTGTCGATAACGCGGATGAGCACGAGCTCGTCGAAAAGCACTTTGGTGGTCACTGATACCGGCATCGCATTCGGAGAATAATTAATAGCGTTGCTGATGAGGTTGGATACTGCCGTAACCAAAAGGCTTCTATCCCCCATCACTTCAACGCCGCACTTCTTCCCCCGCGTCAGCTCAATGCCCGCATTCTCGGCGGCGAGGTGATTCCGGCTCAGGGCTTCATCGATGATCTCATCCACCGCAACTGGCTGTAGATCAGGCAGGGCCTCCGCCCCCTGCAGCTTAGACAAGGAGATCAGCTCATTAATCATGTCTGCAAGCCGATGCGCCTCTTTTTGTAGGCGTTTACCAAAGTATTCAACCTGCTCTTGATCATCTGAGCCTTGCGTTATTGCCTCTGCTAGCAAAGCCATGCCCCCCACCGGGGTTTTCAGCTCGTGAGACACATTGGCCACAAAGTCCCGCCGTGCAGCCTCCATACGCTGATTCTCTGATTCATCGGTACTAAAGACGATCACGTAGCGGTCATCCACCAAAGTGAGGGGTTTCACCATCGCCCGTACCGACGTAATGCGCGTACGCCTATCTGCAATAGCCAACTCCAGGGAGTGGGTATCCCGATCCTCAAAAACCTCTTGGGAAAGCGCCCAAATATCAGGATTCAGGGTTCTTTCATGCACAATGCCCATGTCATGAGCCCGCGCATTGGACAAGAGAACACTGCCCGTGCGATCCACCACAGTGACTCCCGTGGGCGATCCCTGCACAGCCAAGTGCAGCATTTGCCCCACCGTAGTCACCTGGTTGGCATGGGCGCCGGCGAGCGTTCGATGGTATCGCCCGGGCCGTCCTTGCACCCATTTAAACGCGGGTAGGGCGAGGCCCATAAGAGCCGCGCCCAATACGAAAGCTAGTAAAACGTTCACTAGCTCACCATCGTAACCTGTTATTTGCCGCCTTGTGCAGCAACTGCCGCAGCACCTGCTGCCGCTGCCTCTGGATCAAGGTAGGTGCCACCCGGGTTAAGAACCTTTCCGTCCTGGTCAAGCTCGTATACCAGCGGAATTCCAGTAGGAATATTGAGCTCGGCAATATCTGCATCCGAGATATTGTCAAGATGCTTGACTAATGCACGCAAAGAATTGCCATGCGCTGCAATAAGAACAGTCTCGCCCTTCTGTGCCCGCGGCAGGATTTCCTCTTCAAAATAAGGAACAAAACGGTCCACGACGTCTTTCAGGCATTCTGTGCGTGGCACCTGAGGAAGATCGGCATAGCGAGGATCGTTGGCCTGGGAGAACTCGCTGGAATCTTCCAGCTCTGGAGGAGGAGTTCCGTAGGAACGACGCCATTCCATGAACTGATCTGCGCCGTACTTATCCTTGGTCTCAGCCTTGTTCAGACCCTGCAGCGCACCATAGTGACGCTCGTTGAGACGCCAGTCGCGCACGACAGGGATCCAATGGCGATCTGCTGCGTTAAGCGCGATGTTGGCGGTGCGGATTGCTCGACGAAGAAGTGATGTGTACACAACAGTTGGCAGGACATCCTGTTGCTTCAGCATCTCGCCGCCACGTTTGGCCTCGGCCTCGCCTTGCTCGGTGAGGTTAACGTCCACCCAACCAGTAAATTGGTTGGAGGCGTTCCACTCGCTTTGTCCGTGACGGAGAAGAATCAGTTTTCCGATAGTCATAGGCTCAGTTTGCCACGAAAATTTTCGCCTGGCAGCGATCACACTAAAATGTGGGATTATTTACACTTATGCCCGACCGGACTTTAGTGGGGCGGCAGCGTCTACCCAAAGAATCCTGACCCATTACCCCTCAGCATGACGCTCTTTACATTCGTCAACATCAATATTGAGCGCAGTCTCATAGACTTCCTCTAGCTTCTCTGCAGAGGCAGCCCACGTAAAGTTCGCAGCATGGCGAACCGCTTCCGCTCCCATCTGGATCCGCAGCGCATCGTCGTCAAGCAGCTGCGCCAGTGCGTCAGCCCAGATTTCCGGCGCGTGACCGTCGACAAGCAACCCAGTCTCCCCATCGGACACTGCAATGGGTAGACCACCTACCCGAGCCGCAATCACTGGTGTTCCGCTCGCCTGAGCCTCCATAGCAACAAGACCAAACGACTCGTTATAAGAGGGCACCGCAACAATATCCGCTGCTTGATAGATAGAAACCAGTTCTTCCGGCGGACGCGGGTCAAGGAACCTCACTCGTTTACCTAGCCCCAAACGCCGGCTTAATTCGATGTAATGCTCAACGGTCGCTGCAGCGCCAGATGGGCCACCACAAAAAATAACTCGAAGTTCACGATCAGGATCGCGGCGTATCAGCTCAGCCACAGCAGCAAGCAACACTTGTGGGCCTTTAAACTCCTGCAGCCTTCCCACAAAAGCAATGACCTTGATATGCAAAGGAATTCCCAGGCACCGTCGAGACACCTCCGTATTGCGCTGCGTACCCGGCGTGAAAAGGGAAATATCCGTGCCCGGCGCGATCACCGCCACCTTGTCCGGCAGTGCATCATAATGACGAACAAGGTCGCTGGTTTCTTCCGGAGTGTTCACCACTAAAATATCCGCATTATCCACCAGTTGTTGTTCACAAATCCGGCGAGCTTCCGACTCACGCATATCAGAAGTCGAGCTATGGAAATTTTTCACAGCCGCCAGCGTATGAGCAGTATGGACCAGCGGAATCTCCCAGAGATCGCGCAGCAGCCACCCCACCTGGCCAGACAGCCAATAATGACTATGCACTACGTCATAAGTCAGCGCATTGCACTTTACAAACTGCACTATTCCGCCTGCGAATGCTGCCAGCTGAGTAGGCAGCTCCTCTTTAGACAACCCTTCATAAGGTCCCGCCACGATATTAATAACCCGAAGGCCTGGCTCTACGTCGACGATCTCTCCGTGACCGAGGCGTGTCGCCCGTGTAAAAACGTCCACGTCTAGCCCACGACGCGCCAGCTCCCGCGCTATCGACAAAACATAAACGTTCATTCCACCGGCATCGCCGCTACCCGGCTGCTGCAGCGGTGATGTGTGCATCGAAATCATGGCTATGCGCATAAGAATCATTCTAAGAGGAGAATGGTCTCAGCGTTGTGGTACCCCTGTGCACCGTCGGTGAATTCATGACAGCCGCAGTAACCATTCCCGCCTTATCCTCACCAGTTAATGCCCTTAGCTGATGGCTTAGCCCTTAGGCCTCATCCCTTTTCGGTTTCCACGCTATCTCGCGCTGCCGCGTCCCCTCACAAATCCATAACGTTCCAAAACCACCAGCGTATAGATTCCCCCGGCGTTCAAACATGAGGGTATGCTCGTATTAAAACTTACCGGTGCGTAAAGTTCATCCAACTTTGAAGGGACATCATGTCAGCATTTGAGACCAAAGCGTGGCTACAGTACTACCCCAGCTGGACACCCCACAGTCTTGATTATGGAGACACCACCCTCCTTGATATTTATGACAACAACCTAGCCATCAATGCCGACAAACCTGCCACTTACTTCTTTGGTAAGCGCCAGAGCTACGCGGAGTTGGATAAGCAAGTACGCAGTGCAGCTGCTGGACTCCGCGCACTCGGCGTCCGCGCAGGCGACCGAGTGGCCATTTGCCTTCCCAACTGCCCTCAGCATGTCGCTGCCTACTATGCGGTGCTCAAGCTTGGGGCGACCGTCGTCGAGCACAACCCTCTTTACACAGCACATGAGCTGGAAGCACCATTCACCGACCATGGCGCTCGCGTAGCTATCGTGTGGGATAAAGCTGCATCTACTCTGGAAAAACTACGACGCACCACCCCGCTGGAAACCATCGTGTCAGTCAATATGATCGACGCGATGCCGCCACTGCAAAAATATGCACTCAAGCTCCCTATCCCTGCTCTGATGAAAAAGCGCGATGCTCTTACCGCGCCGGCACCTAACACCATTCCCTGGCAGATCCTCACCGGTAATGCGCTCGGCGGCCAGGGCGAAGACATTGTCTCTTGCCCCGAAGTCACCAAAGATTCCGTAGCGCTCATCCTGTACACCTCGGGCACTACAGGAGCACCCAAGGGCGCCCAACTTACCCACGGCGGACTCTTTGCTAATCTCCTGCAAGGAAAAGCCTGGATCCAAGGACTTGGCGACCAAGATGAGCGACTCCTCGGAGCCATCCCCATGTTCCATGCATACGGCGTCACCATCGTTCTCAACCTAGCGATCTACATTGGCGGAGAAATGGTTTTGCTACCAGCTCCTCAAATTCCATTGATCATGCAGATCATGAAGAAAGAGACCCCCACCTGGGTCCCTGGCGTCCCCACTCTGTATCAAAAGATCGTCGAAGCCGCAGAGAAAGACGGAATCTCTATTTCCGGAATCCGTAATTCTTTCTCAGGCGCTTCCACGCTGCCAGTAGACACAGTTACACACTGGGAAGCTCTCACAGGAGGACTCCTCGTCGAAGGCTATGGGCTTACGGAAACCTCTCCCATTATCGTGGGCAACCCAATGACTACTGATCGACGCCCTGGTTATGTAGGCATTCCTTTCCCTGACACTGAGGTCCGCATCGCTAATCCCGAGAATCTCGACGAGACGATGCCAGACGGACAAGAAGGCGAAGTCCTCGTTCGAGGCCCTCAAGTATTTGCCGGCTACCTCAATCAGCCTGAAGCCACCGCACGTAGCTTCCATAATGATTGGTACCGCACAGGCGACGTTGGAATCATGGAAGAAGACGGTTTTATCAAACTCGTTGCCCGGATTAAGGAAGTAATCATCACCGGAGGCTTCAATGTTTATCCGGTAGAGGTAGAAGATGTTCTGCGCCAACACCCAGACGTCTTAGAAGCTGCCGTCGTCGGCCTCCCTCGCGGTGATGGATCTGAGTCAGTTGTCGCCGCGATCACTCTCAATGAAGGCGCCGCACTTGATCCCGAGGGGCTCAAAGATTATTGCCGAGAGAATCTCACTCGCTACAAAGTCCCGCGCACCTTCTATCACTTTGAGGAGCTTGCCAAAGATCAGCTTGGAAAGATCCGTCGCCGTGAGGTTCAAACAGAACTGATCCAGAAGCTCAAGAAGTAACGCGGCAACTCTTCTGAACCAGCCCTGCATTTCCATAGACAAAGCGCGCTCTAACGCCCGCTAGAACCCCTAACGTCTATGGAAATGCAGGGTTTTGCTTAATGTCTCATACACATTCGGACTAAAATTCGACACCGATCCACACCGGCTCAGGCTCCAGAGCTACTCCAAAAGTTTCGTGGACTCCATCACGAATATCGTGTGCCAACGCCACCAGATCTGTTGTGGTCGCGTTACCCCGGTTAGTCAGGGCCAAGGTGTGTTTAGTGGAAAGGCGAGCCGGCGCGCCTTCGGGATAGCCCTTCTTATATCCAGCCCTATCTATCAGCCAGGCTGCAGAAAGCTTCCATGCACCGGGACCCATCGCGTAGCACGGCATGGCGGCAGCTTCCTCTGATTCGCAGACTTCCGCCACTCGCACCCGCACTGTTTCCAAGAGAGCATCGCTAATAATCGGATTGGTAAAAAACGATCCGGCAGACCACGTGTCGTGGTCAGCTGGGTCATAGACCATTCCCTTACTCCGACGCAGCTGCAGGACAGCTTCTCTCACTTCCCGGATATTCCAGCGGGTTTCTTCCACACCAGGGGCCTCTACGCCTAACATGCGTGCTAATTCCCCAAATCGCAGTGGCGCAGAAAGCCCGTCTGGGGAGAGCTGCAGCGTAATACCTAGCACTACGGCCCTACCAGTGAACTTCAAGTTGGAATATCTATACGCCAGCTCTAAGTCCGCAGCCGGGACTTCAGAAATCTCACCAGTAGTACGATCCAAAAGCTCGACGCTCACCAAAACGTCCGCGATCTCCGCCCCATACGCTCCAACGTTTTGTACAGGGGTCGCCCCCGCAGAGCCGGGTATCCCGGAAAGACACTCGATGCCCCCGAGTCCTGCGTCGACGGCAAACGCGACGACGTCGTCCCACACTGCACCGGCGTCTGCCACAAGACGTCCAGTATGCATGTCTGCTGAAATTTCTTCGCATTCTACGATCACAGCAACGACTGGAATATCGCCGTCAGCGATCACAAGATTGGATCCCCCACCCACAACAAGCAGTGGGATACGGTGGGCGTCGAGAAGCTTCACCACGTGCGCCACAGACTCACGCGAGCCGCAACGAACAGCGGCGATAGGTGTGCCACCGAGATGGAGAGTAGTCAGTTCGGAGAAGGAAAGAGACTCGACACGAGTATCGGCATGACGCTCGATCTCGGGGCGAATTTCGGCGAATGTTTGGGTCAGCGATGTATCCGTCACCCCTTTAAGGGTAGTCTGTACGCATGACAACGCGTAGCGAGAACACTGTCACCATCAATCAGCCAGCTGAAAAGGTGCATGCAGCCCTGACCAACCCCGATTATTGGGCGTTCGTCGTGGAAAACCTGAGCCCCGAGCCGGGCCAGGTTCACGAGTTCGCAGACGCCAATGGCGGCGCTGTAGTAACGCTTTTTGAGGTCCTCCCCCTTGAGGTCCTCCCCGAAGCTGTTCGTGCAATGATCAGCCAAGCATTGAAGGTTAAGCGTGTAGTAACTGTCGGCGGCCTCAACGGTGATACCGCCCCCATCAGCTACACCGCTGACGTAAAAGGCACCCCCGTAGATTTCAAAGGCGAGATTGCCCTGACAGGCGCTGGACAATCCACCACCCTGTCCTATGCAAACGAGGTCACCGTGAACATCCCGTTCATGGGCGCAGCCATCGAGCCCAAGGTTGGCGAGGCTCTCGGCGAGCTCTTCCAGAATGAAGGCAACCTCACCGCACAGTGGATCTCCGAGAACCTCTAACTCGATTTTTTAACATTTGACCAATGGCCGACCATGCCCACAATCTCCGAACGTCTTTTGGGCACGGTCGGCCTTTGTCGCGTCCTGTCGGCGTGATCACTCGTGGGACGACGGGTTTTAACCGTCTCCGCAGATGCGATAGGTGGATGACTCACCATCCAGACATCAGCGCGGCACTGCGTAGATCCCAAACACCATTGGCCTTGGACGTGGGCTATGGAGCTAGTTTTACCACCACCGTAGAGTGGGCCCGTTGGTTGCGCACAATACGTCCTAATATCCAGGTCACAGGGCTAGAAATTGACCCGGAACGGGTTTTACCGCCACGTGATGGAGTTACCTTTGAACTGGGTGGTTTTGAACTAGCGGGTTACCAACCCACGATCGTGCGAGCTTTCAATGTCTTACGCCAGTATGACGTAGACCAAGTGCACGATGCGTGGACTATGGTGACCTCACGCCTCCAACCCGGAGGATTCTTCATCGAGGGCACATGCGACGAACTCGGACGACGCTCAACATGGGTATTACTCGACAGCTCAGGCCCACTATCACTCACTCTTGCGTGGGATCCTTTCGACATAGAACGCCCCTCTGACATCGCTGAGCGGCTCCCCAAAGCACTTATCCACCGAAACGTTCCCGGCGAGAAGATTCACCGGCTACTTTCGCTTGCCGACGCCGCCTGGAACCACAATGCCCCCTGGGCAGCCTATGGCCCCCGCGTACGTTGGAGAGCTGCCCGCGCTTCCCTCATAGAACAGGGTATCCCCATGATGCCGATTCGACGTCCAGTACGCGACAACCTCATAACCGTCCCGTGGTCTCTTGTAGATCCAGGGCAGTGCTAACCCCTTACCCAACCACCAAGAAGCTCGCGCATACATTAGCGTCCCGTGATTGTCACGCTTTTTCCCTGTGATTCCAGCCAAAACGGTTTTTCACCTATTTTCATTGCACTTTTCAATTGAATAAATAGGTTCAACCAAAATCCAATCAAACGTATACACACACCGACTGTCGCCGCCCGCTCCCGCCCCTACCGAGCGTAATCAAAGCAGCTAGTGCCACATTATTTCCGGTAGATGTACAGGTTTTCACCTTTTTCCACACGGGCAAGGTCAGACGTAATCACACAATCCCACACTCCCACTTACGCTGTTGTGAGCTACAAGTAAAAACGAAGCAGAGTGAGATAACTCACCCACTTCTATTTATGCAGAGCCGGGTCACTATTACTACACTCGAATTTGTTCATGGCAAAAGCCGTCAAAAATAGCTCAGCCCCGACGTACGCACCCAGGACCGAGTAAAAACTAGCGGCTATGCCATCTAGGAATCTCTGTATCCCCGAACCCGCAGGGATTACAGCAACTCGATTTTAGAGAGGGCACTTTCTCGATGACCACCGCCCAACAAGAAACGAACGTGTCTGCTTGGGAAGGCTTTGCAGCCGGCCCATGGCAGGAAGATATCGATGTTCGCGACTTCATTCAGCGCAACTACACCCCCTACGATGATGATGCCAGCTTCTTGTCCGGCCCTACGGAGAAGACCCTCCGCGTATGGGACACACTGGAAAAGAATTACCTTTCCGTAGAGCGCAAGAAGCGCGTTTTCGATGTAGACACCGATACCCCTGCCGACATCGACGCGTTCCCTGCCGGCTATATCTCCGAAGATGACGACGTTATCGTCGGCCTGCAGACAGACGTTCCACTAAAGCGCGCGATGATGCCTTTCGGTGGTTGGCGCATGGTCGAGACCGCTATTAAAGAAGCGGGCAAGGAAGCAAACGAAGATATCAAGAGCATCTTCACCAAGTACCGCAAGACTCACAACGAGGCAGTCTTTGACATCTACACTCCTCGTATCCGCGCAGCACGTTCCGCTCACATCATCACCGGTTTGCCTGACGCATACGGTCGCGGCCGTATCATCGGCGACTATCGTCGTGTAGCTCTGTACGGTGTTGATTTCCTCATCGAGGAAAAGAACCGCGCCAAGGACTCGGTAGCAACCGAGAACTTCTCCGAGCACTGGGCACGCTTCCGCGAGGAGCACTCCGAGCAAATCAAGGCTCTGAAGAAGCTGAAGATCATGGCCGCTGCATACGGCTTTGATATCTCTCGCCCAGCCAAGACGGCTCAAGAGGCTGTTCAATGGACATACTTTGCTTACTTGGCATCCGTTAAGTCCCAAGACGGTGCGGCCATGTCCATCGGCCGTCTCTCCGCATTCCTGGACATCTACTTTGAGCGCGATCTCGCCGCCGGCCTCATCACCGAGGAAGACGCTCAGGAAATGATCGATGCCCTTGTGATCAAACTGCGCATCGTCCGCTTCTTGCGCACCATCGATTACGATCAGATCTTCTCCGGCGATCCTTACTGGGCAACCTGGTCCGACGCTGGCTTTGCAGAAGATGGCCGTTCGATGGTGACCAAGACCTCCTTCCGCCTACTGCAGACCCTTCGCAACCTCGGCCCCGCACCAGAGCCAAACATCACCATTTTCTGGGATCCCGAGCTACCCGAGGGCTACAAGGATTTCTGTGCCGCAATCTCCATTGAGACCTCGTCTATTCAGTACGAGTCTGACAAGCAGATTCGCGATCAGTGGGGCGATGACGCCGCTATCGCCTGCTGTGTGTCTCCCATGGCTATTGGCAAGCAGATGCAGTTCTTCGGCGCCCGCGTGAACAGCGCAAAGTCGCTGCTCTACGCTATGAACGGCGGTCGCGACGAGGTCTCCGGCAAGCAGATCACCGAGCCCGGATTGTTCGCACCTATCGAGGGCGATGGCCCCTTGGACTTCGATGAGGTCTGGGAAAAGTACGAGAACATGCTTGACTGGGTCGTCGGCACCTACGTCGAAGCACTCAATATCATCCACTTCTGCCACGACCGCTACGCCTACGAGTCCATCGAGATGGCGCTGCACGACTCCAACATCATCCGCACCATGGGCTGTGGCATCGCAGGTCTGGCTATCGTCGCCGATTCCCTCTCTGCCATCAAGCACGCAAAAGTCACCCCAGTGCGCGATGAAACCGGCTTGATCGTTGATTACATCACGGAAGGCGACTTCCCGCGCTACGGCAACGACGATGACCGCGTCGACGACATCGCCGCCACCATCGTGCACACGGTGATGTCCAAGATCAAGGAGATCCCACTCTACCGCGATGCTATCCCGACCCAGTCGGTGCTCACGATCACCTCAAACGTGGTCTACGGCAAAGCAACCGGCGCCTTCCCATCCGGCCACAAAGCTGGTACCCCGTTCAGCCCAGGCGCAAACCCAGAGAACGGTGCAGACACCCACGGTATGGTTGCTTCCATGCTCTCTGTGGGCAAGCTGGACTACCAGGATGCCCTCGACGGCATCTCCTTGACCAACACCATCACGCCTTCCGGCCTTGGCCGCACAGCTGATGAGCAGGTCAAGAACCTGGTCGGCATCCTCGATGCCGGATTCATCATGGACGAAGAATAAGCCTTCACACCATCCCTAACCATTCATTCCCACAAGAAATCGGAGAAACTTATGTCTTCCAAGACTTTTGAAGAGCGCCTCAACGACATGAAGACCCAGCGCAATGCAAACAATGCAAATGCAGGTCTGTACCATGCAAACATCAACGTCCTCGATCAGAAGACTCTTGAGGATGCTATGGAGAACCCTGACAAGTACCCGAACCTCACCGTTCGTGTCTCCGGCTACGCCGTGAACTTTGTCAAGCTCACCCGTGAGCAGCAGCTCGACGTTCTCTCGCGCACCTTCCACCACTCCGCATAAGGAGTAGCGCGCTCAGCGTGCATCTTTAGCTGCCACCGCCTCGAGTTCGCTTGAGACGGTGGCATATTTTTGCCCAGACTTTTGTTGTACTTCAGTGACAGCGACTGGACTACCAATCACCCCTAGTTTTACCCCTCGCAGATCTACCGCCCGCGTACGTCGCGATCGAAAGGAATCCTCATGGCCGATGGAATTAACTCCACCGTTACGGTCGAACGCTCAGATGGCCCGCGTCTTCGCGGCACAGCCGCAGGCATCGGAACAGATCTTGAGCTTGAGGATGTTTCGCATAAGGAGCTGATCGAAGCCCGACGCACCGGCGACATCGCCCTGGTGCACTCCTGGGAGCTGGTCACCGCCGTCGACGGTCCCGGTACTCGCATGACGATGTTCATGGCGGGCTGCCCCCTGCGCTGCTTGTACTGCCATAACCCAGACACTATGCAGATGAAGGAGGGGACGCTCGAACGCGTGGAAGATATCGTTAAAAAGATCAAGCGCTATCGCAGGGTCTTCAAAGCCTCCGGCGGTGGGCTTACGATCTCCGGCGGCGAGCCGCTCTTCCAAATAGCCTTCACCCGCCGGGTCCTCAAAGAGACGCACGACGCAGGAATTCATACCACTATAGACACCTCAGGTTATCTGGGCGCTCGCCTTAGCGACGAGGACTTAGCAAACATCGATCTTGTGCTTCTCGACGTCAAAGCAGGAGACGAGGAGACCTACCACCGCGTCACTGGCCGCGAGTTACAACCGACTATTGACTTTGGCAACCGCCTTCATGCAGCGGGCAAGCCCGTGTGGATCCGGTTTGTGCTTGTCCCGGGTCTTACCGACTCTCCGGAAAACATCAATAACGTGGCGGACATCGTTGAGCAGTGGAAAGATAACGTCGAGCGCGTTGAGGTACTTCCTTTCCACAATATGGGTGCAGATAAGTGGCATGAGCTTAATCTCCACTATGAGCTTGAGGGCGTCAAACCACCGACAGAAGAATCAGTTGCTTTTACCAAGAACGTCTTCCGTTCTCGCGGTCTGCTAGTCCCTTAGCCATCCTATGGCCCGACTCCTCGTAGAGGAGTCGGGCCATAGCTTTTCCGCTAGTGGCGATACCGCCAAAAATAGGCGACACTGGAACCCGTGTCTAAAACTATTGGTTCTCGCATTAGTAAAATTATCCTCACAATCATCGTTGCCCTTGTAGTTCTCTTGCTGCTGGCCGAATTCGGCTTGCGCTGGACTATCAGCAAACAGCTCAAAGATTCTGTGGGTTCCAATTCCACTGGTCAAGAGGCCAGTATCTCTTTCGGTCCGACTCCCCTACTTTTTTCAGCAATAACTCACAACGTCCCCCACGTAAATATTGAGTCACCTTCAACCGTCAACATTAAACACCCCGGCGACGCCAACGCTGTCCCGGAGGTCACCGGCACGCCGCAGTCTTTTATTAACGTTAATTCTTTAAATATTTCCGATCCTGATAACCCGGTTGCCGGTTCGCTCTCACTTCGTACCACGCTTGCCGACGACTACCTTCTCGCCGTATTGCAAAAAAGCATCGCTGAAAATCAGAAGCACCAGGCCGCCCCTGTTGAAGGAGAGGGCAATGATCTAGGAGCACTTGCAGGTGCCTTTCTGCAGCAGCTCATCCAGGTAACAGGAATCACATCTAATCCTGCAGACGGCACGGTAAAGGTCGACATCACAGGAGGAGCAGCCAATCTCACGCTTAAGCCGGAGGCTATCGACGGCCGTCTGTCTTTCACAGCTACCAATGCCAGCCTTCTCGGCGTTGAGCTACCTTCCACGGTTTCTGACGCACTGACTCAGGGGCTCCGCGATCAGGCAAACACTATGACAGGAAATCTCACGATTAAAAGTGTTGAAGTTGTAGAGCATGGCATCACAATCGAGGTTGCCGGAGAAAACGTCAATCTCAACGAACTGAGCACGGAGAAAGGCCAGCAACCAGTAGTCCCCGTACGCTAGATTCCAGTTACCAGGACTCCATATGCCCCCGCTGCCTTATGCACGGGGGCTTCGCTTATGTCACATAGAACATATAGTGGGATTCCGCCCATCTCATGGGCACTCGCGCTATAGGAGACCACGGCATCTACGCCTATCTTTGCCAGCCACGTGTGCGCACGGGTGCACAGTTCATCATCAAGAAGGGTGTCGTTGACAAGCACTGCAAGCTGGGCAGGGTGCGGCACGGCCTCACGCGCCGCCGCAATCTCGCTGATAAAAGCCGCGCCGGTGGCGTCGAGAAGCGACGCTGGGTCAGGCACGTAAATCACCATCGTCGCCCCAGATTGCACCGCGAGGCGAGCCTCAGAAGCCTTAATCAATACGTGGTGCTTGCCCGTAGGATATCCCGCCCAGGAAATCACAGGAAGCTGATCGCCATGCACCATTGAGGTATCGATTGCGTGCAATAGCGAAGGCTCTACACAAATGCCCATCCCTTGTTGCTTAGCGTTTGCCACCAACTGTTTGACATCAGTAGCGGTTGCCAGCGGGTCAAGGAGTGTGACCACCACCGTATTATCGCTTGTCATGATCGATTACCAGCCGTAATTGCCATTAAGAATGTTCTTGATTTGGGGGCGAACATCAAACCAATACAATCCGATGATCACCAGGCCAACCCAAGAAAGGAACTGGACTCTCAAGTAAACCATGAGGGCCGCTAGTACAAGCAGGCCCACCCAGATCCACTTGTTCTGTCGGTCTCCGGCTTCAAAAGCATCGGCTCGCGTCGCAGCGGCTAATCCTGCACCAATCAGGGCAGCAGCCACTGCAAGGTAAACCGCCGCCTTAATGATGTAGCTGAAAATCAGGAAAACAAAGGTCATGAAGAGAATTCCTCGAATATATACATGGGACTTAGCGGTGTCTACAGCGTTTTACGCCCCGCTTACACTCCAAAGAGCGAATATGAAACAGTGTAGATGGCCAAGCCAGCAAGAGCACCCACGACTGTTCCGTTAAGACGAATGTATTGCAGGTCTTTACCCACCATCAACTCGATCTTGTCGCTGGCCTCGTCTGCGTCCCAGCGCTCGATCGTTTCTGAAATAATCGAGGTCACCTGATCCGCATAATTGTCTGCGAGGAAAGCTGCAGTCTTAGTGATGCGCGCATCAAGATCTGACCGCAAAACATCATCGGAGTGAATCCGGTTTCCCCACTCCAACGCGTACTCTTTAATTTTTTGACGCAACAAGGAATCCGCGTCTTCCGCAGCAAGAATCACGTTCTTGGACACACTCGCCCAGATCGTCGATGCGGCATCCTGCACCGGCGCTGACCCCATTACATCGTGCTTAATATCTTCCACCTTCTGAATCACAACCGGATCCGTCTGAAGATCATCAGCAAATTTCTCTAGAAAGCGCCTGATCGCCTGACGCGCCTCATGATTCTTATCGCTCTCCACCGCAGCCGTCCACTGAATAAGCTCACGATAGACTCGATCGCCCACCAGCTCATTGACAAACTTTGGCGCCCAGGAAGGCGCACGCTCCCCCAAAATCTTGAGGATTAAGCTTTCCGACGTCAGCGCCTTCTTGTGCAGCCAAGAAACCAGTTGATCCACTATTGGTTCCGTTTGACCGCCCTGATTGAGTTGCTGCAAGAGTCTTCCCAGTGGTGGACCCCACTCCGGCTCTGCAAGCTTTTCCACGATTGCTTTCCGAATAACTGCCTCTGCATCGTGAGGATCCAACGCCCTGACTGCCTTCGCGGTAAAGGCACCGACTTCGCGCGACACAGTCTCGGCGTTATGTGGATCAGACAGCCAGTCACCGATGCGACTAGCGACATTCGCTTGAGATACTTTCTCTGTAATTTGTTCTGCGTTAAGAAAGTTCTCGCTTACAAACCCACTTAGGGCCACGCCTACTTGGTCTTTCTTCCGGCGCACAATCGCCGTATGAGGAATCTTGATGCCCAAGGGGTATCGGAACAAAGCCGTCACCGCAAACCAATCGGCCAAACCGCCAACCATTCCGGCCTCAGCAGCAGCCCGAACAAAACCCACCCATGCAGGGGTGGGGTCAGTCACCGAGGTATACCACTGACAACTCAAAAATATCGCCGCAGCGACAAAAAGTAATCCCGTCGCAATAGCTTTGTGCTTCCGTAGCGCACGCCGCTTTTCAGCCTCTGCTTCAGGCGAAGGACCAGGAACCGCGAGTCCGCGTGGAGCTGCATGTTGTGCCATGCCACTCATTATCCCGTACTGTTCACCCCAGCCGGTAGCCAGTTCGCCCAGAGCACGCCAAAGGCGCCCCAGTTATAGAGGCCGAATTGCTTGAGGTACGGCGTTGGAGGATGCTCGCGCCCTTGAGCCCGAAAGACCAGACTTTGCTGGAGTCCTATAGTGCATTCCATCCGGCCACAATGTAATTAATACCGATCAGGGTCGCGGCCAACGTCATAAGTATCCATAACACTTTTCCCCGTTTATCATTCATAGTTTTGGATATTAATCGCGGATACACAAAGGCTCCGACTTCCCCAGGGGATATCGGAGCCTTTGTTAATGGAGGTGTCGCGAACGCTTAGTTCATGCGACCGGTTTCAGCGCGATACTGACGGTAGTTGCGACGCCCACGGTGGACCAACACAAAGCCACCGATAAGCAGAGCAAAGCCTAGAACCGCACCGATAATGACATAAGTAGCCCAGGATTCCTGGCTGCCTACAGAAGCAGCACCCAAGCCAAAGATCAGCGCGCCGAATCCTGCGAGGGAAACAAGAATGGCACCCATGCCCACCCACGTACTAGTACGCTGAAGCGACGAATGCGGTGCCCAAAGGCTCGCGGGATCGTAGCCATCGATGTAGTGCATGCGTCCCTCGAAAACTGGGTATCCCGCAGTCTCCTGCGTCGCAGGTGCTGAATGAGACATAATGTGCCTTTCTAAATTTTTCCCTTTTGAGTGAGCCAGCTCGTTGCGTTAAACCTTAGCTTAGTCGTCCTTACCGCGGAAGAAAGCGCGGGCACGCTCCTTGTTAATAGCCGCAACAGCGGACAGCGGAATACCTGCCGGGCAGACATCAGCGCACTCGCCGTACAACGAGCAGTGACCAAAGTTGGTTTCAAGCTCATCAATCATATTGCGGGCACGCTTGCCGCGCTCTTCACGACCCAAAGGCATAAGAGCAAGGTGAACAAGCTTTGCTCCGGTGAACAGGTGTGCTGCGCCGTTGGGGCAGGCAGCCACGCAGGCACCACAACCAATGCATGCAGCATGGTCAAGAGCAAGCTCAGCCTTCTCATGGTTCTGGTAAATAGTGTCCGCATCAGGAGCCGTGCCTGCGTTGATGGAAACGTAGCCACCCTTTTGCATCACGCGGTCAAGAGCCGAGCGATCAACCGCAAGGTCCTTGATCACAGGGTAAGCAGCAGAACGGAAAGGCTCAATCTTTAGGGTCGAGCCGTCTGCCACGTGATCGAGGCGCTGCTGGCAGGAAGGCTTGTTCTTGTCCAAGCCATGTGGTCGGCCGTTAACCAGCAGGCCACAGGTGCCACAGATGCCTTCACGGCAGTCAGAGGCGAAGACGAAAGGCTCTTTGCCTTCTTCAACCAAGCCTGTATTGACGTGGTCCAGAAGCTCAAGGATCGACATCTGTGCTACGGCGTCTTCGACGTCGATGGACTCGAAATGACCTTCGCTGTTAGGACCGGCCTGACGCCAAATTTCAAGATGGAGTTTCATTACTTGTAGTTCCTTGTCATCAGCGGGATCGATTCGAACGTGAGTGGCTCAGCATGGCGAATGAACTCGTTTTCATGCGCGCCTGGCTCCCATGCAGAAACGAAGCACCAGTTATCGTCGTCACGCTCCGCTTCACCTTCAGGAGAAAGGTGATCGTCACGGAAGTGCGCACCACAGGACTCGTCGCGGTCGAGTGCGTCAACGCACATGAGCTCGCCGAGGTCGATGTAGTCTGCTACGCGACATGCGTACTCAAGAACCTGGTTCATTTCCTCTGCCTCGCCGGTAATGCGGAGGTTCGCCCAGAATTCCTTACGGAGCTTCCGGATATTCTCAATGCCGGCCTTCAGGTCTTCGATGTTGCGGGCAACGCCACAAGAGAAGTAGAGGATATCGCCTAGCTGGCGGTGGTAGTACTCAGGGCCATGAGGGTCATCGCCCTTGATGTTCATGAGCTTGTCAATACGAGCCTGAGCTCGGGCGACTGCTGCTACTGCTTCAGGAGCGTCCTCAGGCAGCTTGGCTTCTCCAAGGTGGTTAGCCAAGTAGTTCGGAATGGTAAATGGCAAGGTGAACCAGCCATCAACAGAAGCAGAAAGCAAGGAGTTAGCACCCAGACGGTTTGCACCGTGGTAAGTCCAGGAGCACTCACCGGCGGCAAAGAGACCGTCGATGGAGGTCATCTCGTTGAAGTCCGTCCACAGACCGCCCATGGTGAAGTGGCAGGTCGGTGCAATACGCATCGGAGCCTTGAACGGGTTCTCGCCGATTGCCTCTTCATACATCTGGAAGAGGTTGGAGTAGCGCTCACGGATCGTGTTCTCACCCAGACGCTCAATTGCATCACGGAAGTCCAGGTATGCGGAGTTGTGCAGAGGCCCAACGCCGAGTCCCTTGTTGATCTGCTGAGAAATAGCACGCGATGCCACGTCGCGAGGCACGAGGTTACCGAATGCCGGGTAACGGCGCTCCAGGAAGTAATCGCGCTCTTCTTCGGGGATCGTGTTGGGGTCGCGATCGTCTTTGGGCTCGATTGGGGACCAGATGCGGCCGTCGTTACGCAAAGACTCAGACATCAAGATCGTCTTCGACTGCCATTCCGAGTTGACCGGAAGTCCGGTCGGGTGGAACTGGATGAACGACGGAGAAGCAAGATAAGCGCCGAGGTCGTACGCACGCATCATTGCCGATGCATTGGAGTTCTTAGCCAGCGTAGACATGTGATAAACGTTGCCGTAACCGCCAGTAGCCAAGATGACTGCGTGGCCTGTGTGAGGTGTGAGCTCACCAGTGATCAGGTTACGAGTGACGATACCGCGGCAAGTTTTCTTGCCGTTTTCCTCGGTGATGATCAAGTCATGCATGTCTGCATGCGTGAAGATCTCTACGGTTCCAAGACCAATCTGACGCTGCAGCGCAGCTGCGCCAGATAGCTGAAGCTGCTGGCCTGTTTGACCACGCGTGTAGTACGTGCGGGAAACCTGCACACCACCGAAGGAACGGGTAGCTAGGGTTCCGCCATACTCACGGGCGAAAGGTGCACCGATAGCATTCATATGATCGATGACGCGTACGGATTCGTACGCCAGGCGCCAACAATCAGATTCGCGACAACGGTAGTCGCCGCCCTTCACGGTGTCTTTCACATGGCGGTAAGCGCCGTCGTTATCCACTTTCTTGCCACGGGCGGAGTTCACGCCACCCTGCGCAGCAATAGAGTGCGCACGACGAGGAGCATCGTGGTAAGTGAAGACTTTAACGTTGTATCCCAGCTCGCCGAGGGCAGCAGCAGCGCCACCACCGGAAAGGCCAGTTCCCACAACAAGAACCGTGAACTTACGACGGTTCAGGGGGGAGACCAGGTTCATGTGGTCTTTCTGGTACTCCCACATGTCCTTGGTAGGAACACCCTTGGGCTCATTGGACTCAAGGATGCTGCCCAGTTTCACGCCATCGACGATGGAGGCTGGCTGGGTGAACTCAGGGCGAGTAGCGGTTTCAGAGTTAATGCTCATTAGTTATTACCTTTTCGTCCTAGCTGATCCAGCCGCATGCGATAGACAGCGGAATTGCGATGTTGCCAATCATTACGATTGCGGGAACGAGGTAAGCGAGGAAGAGAATGATTGCACGCCAACGCTTACCGGTGACGCCCAAGTCGCTTGCGGCAAGCCAAATACCGTGCGACAGGTGCATGAAGAGTGTCAGCATCGCAATGATGTAGAAGATAGTGACGGGCCAACGGCTAAAACTTGCCACCATATTGGCGTAAATATGACCGTGCTCAAACACCTCGGAGGCAGCCGGTGTAGCACCAACAGTCAAGTCCAAGATGTGGAAGACGATGAATGCAAGCAAAATGATGCCTGTTACCAACATCGTGCGAGTGGTAAAGGAATTCATGCCACCCATGAGGTTGGTGCGACGGAACTTACCGCGAGAACGGCTCGAACGGCCGATGAGTGCAAATGCGCCGTAGATGTGTAAAACGATGCAGAGAAGCAACGTAATGCGGAACAGCCACAGGAATGCACCGTGCGGGAAGAGCGGATAAAGAAGGTTGCGCAACCACTCGCCATAAACGTCGATCGGATGCGTACCGTCCTCATAGAACGGCAAGAAAACTTTAAGGTTTCCGACCATGTGGAAGACCACAAAGAAGCAGAAGATTAGGCCAGTGACGGCCATAGTGAGCTTCAGTGCCCAGGTCGGGTACTTTGGCCGCTCACGTAGCGGCTTTTCAGTGATTTTGCCGTGCGCGATTGCGTCACGGTCGATGTTATTTACAGTCATGGCACCTCCAGTGTCGTATTAACTTTACGACCCACCGCCATGGATAAACCACTTACCACAACCTATGGTGACCCCCCTCACATAGCATAAAAATGCCCACTTACCTGCAATTTAGGATAGCCTGACTTAAAAAGCAGCCCTCCATAACGTCCAAAAGGGCGCTCCTACCGGCCTTTTCACCCGAGCGCAAGACGACACCTATGAGATATATTGCATTGGATTTTTAACTTTTTATCAACACCCATTCACACCTATTCGGCGTCATCCAAAATGCGTACTTTTATCAACCATGCGAGCACCCCTCTGATAGTCATTTAGCAAGGCCAGTGCCACATTACAGCCATTAAGAGTCCGCAAATCCAACCGTAAGCACACAACCACAATTTGTTACCCACGTAAACGCAAGTGTCTGTTGGTACCCAAAACCAACAAATATATCCCCTCGGTGAACTTGCTCACGTATCCTTTAAGTCCATGAGCAAGACATACGTTGGTTCGCGGCTGCGGCAGCTGCGTAAAGAGCGTGGCCTCAGCCAGGCTAATTTAGCCGGCACGCTTGAACTTTCCGCAAGCTATGTCAACCAAATTGAGCACGATGTCAGGCCCCTCACTCTTCCCGTGCTCCACCGAATCACCGAAGTCTTTGGCGTCGACGCCACATTCTTTTCCAAAGATGATGATTCACGACTCCTGGCAGAAGTCCATGACGTCATGCTGGATAAGGAGCTATGCCCCGAGGATATCGACCTACAAGAACTCTCTGACCTAGTAGATCATCATCCCGATATAGCTCGTGCCGTCGTGGAAATGCATCGTCGTTATCGCAATGTCCGTGACAAGCTCTCGGCAGCCACAGATGTCCGCTTGGTCAATAGTCTCGATGAAACCCAAGCAATTTCAGAAGCTCTTTCCATGCCTCACGATGAAGTTCGCGACTTCTTCTACGCGCGTCAAAATTATCTCGATGAGCTTGACCATACTGCCGAGGCAATCTCCGCCGAGTTAGGTATCACCACTTTCAATATTCGCGCCAACGAAGCAACGCTCATAGATCGCTTGGAATCCCGGCACGGGGTCACCATTAAAGCCGGAATAGACATCGGAAGCACCCTGCATCACTTTGACACCCACACCCGGGTACTCACTTTGTCCACCCGACTCATCACTGGTCAACGTGCTTTTCGACTTGCCACAGAGCTTGCTTTCTTGGAGGCCAACGAGCGTATCGACGCCCTCCTCGCCGACGCCTACTTCACATCCACGGAGGCACGCACCCTAGCCCGGCGTGGCATCGCTTCTTATTTCGCGGCAGCTGTCATGCTGCCTTACCGAATGTTCCATTCCGAAGCAGAGCGTTCCGGCTACGACATTGAGTACTTATGTCAGATGTTTGGAGTCGGTTACGAGACTATATGCCACAGGCTCTCAACATTGCAGCGCCCTAACCTGCGAGGCATCCCCTTCACCTTTGTCCGCGTGGATCGCGCCGGCAACATTTCCAAGCGTCAATCCGCTACAGGGTTCCACTTCACCCATGCTGGCGGCACGTGCCCGCTATGGAATGTCTACGAGACCTTTACCAGCCCCGGCACCATCATGCGACAGCTGGCGCAAATGCCCGACGGACGCAACTATCTCTGGGTTGCGCGGACAGTGCGGCATCACCAGGGACGCTTTGGGGAAACAGGAAAAATGTTTTCCATCGGCTTGGGGTGCGAGGCACGTCACGCAGCACGTACTGTTTATGCCCACGGCCTCGACGTAAAAACTTTTGCCAACGCAGTCCCTATCGGGGCAGGTTGTCGCGTATGCACCCGCGAGGACTGTGCACAACGAGCTTTCCCCGCAGTCAATAAGCTCATTGCTATCGACGCCCACACGTCCTCCGTGGCACCATACTGATACAGATCCCATAGCTAAACCCCAGGTCGCAGATCTTTTTCTGCAAGCCTGGGGTTATAAGCCACTTAGCTGTTACAGGTTAATCATGTGTCCCATGATGCCTTCTGCGGCCTCTTTCATCGCTTCAGACAGGGTCGGGTGAGTGTGAACGTTGCGTCCGATTTCCTCAGCCGTCAGGTCAAAGCGCTGAGCCAACGTGAGTTCTGGCAGCAGCTCAGAGACGTTTGCGCCCACCATGTGAGCACCAAGAAGCTCTCCGAATTCCGCATCCGCAACAATCTTGACAAAGCCAGCGGACTCTCCGAGGCCCTGTGCCTTGCCGTTAGCTGAGAACGGGAACGTAGCAGACTTGATTTCCCGGCCAGCGAACTTCTCCTTGGCCTGTTCCTCGGTGTATCCGAAGGAAGCTACCTGCGGGTTACAGAAAGTAGCGCGAGGCATCATCATGTAGTCGCCCAGCTCTTGGGTCTCTGCACCAGCGATGGTCTCGGCCGCCACAACGCCTTGTGCCTCAGCGACATGCGCTAACTGCAGTTTCGCGGTTACATCGCCAATAGCGTAGATGTGGTCAACGTTCGTACGCATGAAGTCGTCGATCTGAATAGCGCCACGCTCAGTGAGCTTTACGCCAGTGTTCTCCAAGCCGTAGCCTTCCACGCGTGGCGCGAAACCGATGGAAACCATGACGCGTTCTGCCTTGATGGTCTCCGACTTAGAGCCATCTTTAGACTCCACATCCACCTCTACGCCATTGCCGTTATCGCGGATGGCAGTAGTCTTGTGGCCGGTGAGGAGCTTTACGCCAAGCTTCTTGTACTGCTTAGCGATCTCCTTGGAAACGTCTGCGTCCTCGTTAGGAAGTACACGATCCATGAATTCCACGATGGTGATCTCTACACCGTAGTTGGCAAGAACGTACGCAAATTCCATGCCGATGGCGCCTGCGCCAACGATGACCATGGATTTAGGTGCTTCTTCCTTGAGGATCTGCTCTTCAAAGGAAACAATGTTTCCACCGATTTTTACGCCAGGAAGAGAGCGAACGACGGATCCTGTCGCAATGATGCAATCGTCAAACGTAACGGTCTTTCCTGCATCTTTGCCCTCGGAGATTTCAATCGTTTTAGCGTCTTTGAAACTACCAAGTCCATCGATCTCAGTGATCTTGTTCTTCTTCATCAAATAGTGAACGCCCTTGACGATTCCCGAAGAAACCTTGCGGGAACGCTTGTGCGCGACACCGAAGTCAAAAGAAACATCACCGGAGATACCAAAGGTCTTTGCCTCATGGTTAAAGATGTGCGCGACCTCAGCGTTCTTGAGCAAAGCTTTGGACGGGATACATCCAACGTTGAGGCAGACACCTCCCCAGTACTGCTTTTCAACCACGGCGACTTTCTTGCCGAGCTGGGCTGCGCGGATGGCGGCGACATAGCCACCAGGGCCAGCGCCGAGTACTACAACGTCATAATGTTCAGTCACAAGTCTCTAGAATACGTGTCTCTATCCAAAATGTCGTGTAGTAGCTCACCTTTACCGAGTCAGACTCATTCCGTCGAATAAAAAAACCACATTTACGCGGCCACAATACCCCGATTGCCCTACCCCGAAATGTGAGACCTCCAGCCTCAGCTTCCCCCGCAGTACCCCATGTGCAAGGGCTTGTGAAGAATCACGAGCAACCTCCCCACAGGCAGAAAAATAACGCAAGCCCCGAACGTTGCTGCGCAGTTCCCGGCTTGCGTTATTACAGGTGAATTTTGATTAAAGCAGTCCAATCAGGTGCCAGAAGTTGCTCAAGCCTGCAGAACCTGCCTGCACAGTGGCACCAATAGCCTCGTTAATGAAGGCCTGGATAGAGCCGAGTGGATTGCTGAAAAAAGCAGCGATCTTTTCCATAAAAGTTACATCCTTTTCGCTTGAAAAAGTCTGGAAGAACAAAAGTGACAATCAGAGTGTAAGCCTAAACACCCGTTTCCGTCGCCTTTGAACGATTCAAAATAACATTAAGCAGCCCTTCCCAGAGCAACCTTCCAACTAATATGACATATAGCGCAGCCTTGCCCAATGCTTAGAAAAATCTCACAAAATGTTGTGGGCATCACGCGTTTTTGTGCAAAAAACTGGTTTTATTTGGGGCTGGCTACTACCCCACCACACAGGAACCTGTTAACGTTCTACGTGAAGAAAACGATGTAAATGTTGACGCCAGCAGGCTCTCGGGCAATGGCGAGCGTCGAAAAGCATATCCTTCCATTTGCCCACTAACTGGATAGAAAAACAAGGAAGAAAAAGCAGTATGAAGTTCCTTCGGTCGATCGCAGCCTTCTCGGTTGCTACTGCAGCTACCGTTAGCCTTCTCGGCACGGCCGTCGCACCTGCTGCCGGCGCAGCGGAGAAGACTCCCGCACAGATCAGCAACGGCACAGCTCTAGCAGACGTTCACTTTGGTGCAACCCCTGACATTAGCCCGGTATGGCGAGAGAAGCTCGACAACGATCGCTTGGTTGAGGCATGGGCACATTCCCCATCCATGAACCGCAACATTCCGATGGTAGTCCTCAAAGCTTCGAGCCCTAACCGCCCAACTGTTTACCTCCTTAACGGTGGCGATGGCGGAGAAGGCCGCGCGAACTGGGTCATGCAGACCGATGCGATGAACTTCTACAAGGAGAAGGACGTCAACGTTGTCGTCCCTATGGCAGGTAAGTTCTCCTATTACACTGACTGGGTTTCAGAGAACGCTTCCCTAGGCGGCAAGCAAAAGTGGGAGACCTTCCTTACCAAAGAGCTTCCCGGACCGATGGAGTCCATGCTTAAAGCAAATAACAAGCGCGCTATCGTCGGCATGTCTATGTCCGCAACCAGCTCGCTACTCCTCGCTGAGCATGCCAAGGGCTTCTACGATGCAGTAGGTTCTTTCTCTGGCTGTGCAGCTACCTCTACTCCCATGGCTTATCAGTTCCTGCGACTGACTCTGCAACGCGGCAACGCAACTCCTGAGCAGATGTGGGGCCCCATGGGTTCTGACTACAACCGTTACAACGATGCAGTTGTGATGGCTGAGGATCTCCGTGGCACGGAAATCTACGTCTCCAACGCCAGCGGCGTCGCAGGTGGACATGACACCTTGGCTAACCCTCGCTATGCTGGACTCGACCCGGCAGTCGCTTCCGCTGGTCTTACCGCTGTAGTGGTAGAGGGTGGCCTCATCGAAGCTGGAACTAACATGTGCACCAACGACCTCAAGGTCCGCTTGAAGTCCTTGAACATCCCAGCTGATTTCAACATGCGCAACACCGGTACCCACTCCTGGAGCTACTGGCAGGACGACCTTCGCGCTTCTTGGCCTACGTTCGAGCGTGCTTTTAACAAGTAAACCTACGCGATTCTTTCCCAGTTAACCGCCCGCCAGCGATCTTTCGCCGGCGGGCGGTTCCTTTTAATGAGTAATCTCAGAGGCAATGACTACTACATCTTCCTCATCCCCAGAGCATCGTGAATTAGCTGATCTCACCTTTGATGCTGCGTCGCTTGAAATCATCGATTCCCCGAAAGCACTTGACTGGGCTAAACGCTGGTCTCAATCTACGGAATCGGCACTTGATTTTTCCGATCTCCAACAGAGGATGCGCGCTGCGCTCAATGTAGACACCAAAATTCCTTATGTGATTCGTCGTGGTGAATACCTCTATAACTTCTGGCAAGACGCAGATCATCCCAGGGGCCTTTGGCGCAGAACTACGCTAGATACTTTCCTCTCAGGAACAGATGAATGGCACATTCTGGTAGACGTGGACAAGCTTGCGCATGAGGAAAAGGAAAGCTGGGTGTGGAAGGGCGCCCATGTTCGCCCTCATCACTTCGACCAAGCTCTTATCCAGCTGTCCCGGGGTGGCGCTGATGCCGTAGAAATTCGCGAATTCGATCTACGCACTAACACCTTTGTCTCCGATGCCCCCTTTTATATTTCAGAGGCCAAGACTCTCGTCAGCTGGGTGGACATAGATACTCTCCTTATAGGAACAGATCTGGGTCCAGGAACACTAACTGATTCTGGGTACCCGGCGCGGTCTTATATGTGGCGGCGCGGCACTCCTATCCGCTCTGCCCAAGAATTTTTTGCTGGTAAGACCAGCGATCTGGCAGTGTCAGCGTGGGCAGATTCGACTCCTGGTTTTGAACGAAAATTTGTCCGACGATCCTTGGACTTCTATCGTTCACACACCTTTATCGAACACGATGGCGCGTTACAGATAGTAGAGGTCCCCGAGGACTGCGAGCTCACGTTTCATCGGCAATGGATGTTTGTCTT
The DNA here is from genome assembly GCF_900187135.1 of Corynebacterium ulcerans. Lineage (NCBI taxonomy): Bacteria > Bacillati > Actinomycetota > Actinomycetes > Mycobacteriales > Corynebacteriaceae > Corynebacterium > Corynebacterium ulcerans. The sequence continues at coordinate 1,780,549 of NZ_LT906443.1, read as the reverse complement.
CCCACGAGAAGATTATGCTGGAGTCCCCGCTGGCGCGGTCGGTGCCATTGATTTTCAGCGCTTCCTCGACGGGAGCCGGGACTTCCATACTGTGTTTACTCCGACTCCTACGACGAGCGTTCAGGATATCTCCTTTACCAAGACCCGAATTATCTTGACGGTGCTGGATAACGTCAGCTCCAAGCTAGAGGTGTTGAGACTCGATTCTCCAGAGTCCGGCCACACAGATATTCAGTTACCACCCCTCACAACGGCACGAGTCGTTTCCACCTGTGATGATAGCGACGAGGCTTGGCTGGGCGCTTCCTCTTTTACACAGCCCGATACGTTATTCCGCGTCGATGTGAGCGAGTCTCTTGTTCCTGTTGAAGTACGGCATGCACCGGAGCTTTTCGACGCACAAGGTATGGAAACTCGCCAACACTGGGCCACGTCTGCAGACGGGACAAAGATCCCGTATTTTATCGTCGGCGATTTCTCCCGTGGCCCTCGTCCCACGCTGGTAGGCGGTTATGGTGGGTTCGAGGTGTCTCTGGTTCCCGGCTATTCAGCCACGCGGGGTTTAGGTTGGCTGGAGCAAGGCAACTTTTATGTTCAGCCTAATCTGCGTGGTGGTGGCGAGTTCGGTCCCGCATGGCACGAAAGCGTTATCAGGAAGAATAGACCGCTTATCTACCAAGATCACCAGGCTGTGCTTAACGACGTCGTCTCTCGCGGGTACGCCTCCTCCGTCTTCGTGCGGGGTGGTTCCAATGGCGGCTTGCTCACGTCTGTAGCTCTCACGTCTTATCCTGAGCTGATTCAGGGGGCCGTTGTTCAGGTCCCGCTGACTGATATGCTGCGATACCACGAATGGTCCGCTGGTGCATCGTGGATTGCTGAATATGGCGACCCCTCGGATCCCCAAGAACGCGACGTCTTGGCGAGCTATTCCCCGCTGCACAACATCCGCGATCATTCAGAGGTCTCCTATCCGCCAGCACTGGTTACCACTTCTACGAGAGACGATCGCGTCCACCCTGCGCATGCCAGGTTATTCGCCGCAGCGCTAGCCGATTGTGGGCAACCAGTTGATTACTACGAAAACGTTGAAGGTGGGCATGCGGGCGCTGCTGATAACGACCAGGCCGCTTTCATGGAGGCCCTGATCTTCACATGGTTGCAGGACCGTGCAGCCACTGCATCTGATTCCTGCAAGCTCTCCGCTGAGGGAGGTACCCATCATGGCTAGGCCACGATTGCGTTCTACGCCTGTCCCAGGAACCCGAGATTCTTATACCGGAGTGGATTTTAACCTTGGGTTCCACGTCCGTTGCTACGAGCTCATCATGGATTATGCGGTGGGCCCCAATCGGCTGGCGGCAGAGGCGACCTTATATATGGACAATTACCTGCCTCTTTCGCATCTGACTCTTGACTTCGCCGATAGCCTCCGGGCTACGTCAGTGAATATCACGGTAACCGGTGGCGTGCACACAGATGTGAAGCGATTCCGGCAGTCGGGCAATAAGCTCCGCGTCTCTTTTACCGAGCCCATCCCCGTAGATGCAGAGTTCGCACTCAGCGTGCGCTACTCCGGAAACCCGCACCCTATCCGGACTTTGTGGGGTCTCATTGGCTGGGAGGAACTCAGCAATGGCTCGCTTGTGGCTAGCCAGCCGTGCGGTTCGCGTTCCTGGTTGCCTTGCGACGACACCCCTGATGAGAAGGCAGTCTTTGACATCACATTCACCTGTGATTCCGATTATTCCGTCATCACCAACGGCGGCCTCATAAGTAAAAGCACAAGCGGAGCCCGCACTACCTGGCATTATCGCTCTGAGCACCCGCTTGCCACGTATTTGTCCACTATCCAGGTCGGACAATATAGAGAAGAATCCCTCAATCAGAATCCTCCGCTCACTACGGTGCCCGTTAAGGGCTATGTCCCCCCACATATGGTTTCCGGCTTCCGTCATGATTTTGCGCAGCAGGAAAAGATGCTTGCCGTATTCAGTGAACTTTTTGGCAGTTATCCCTTTGATTCCTATTCAGTAGTGGTCACGGAAGATGAGTTGGAGATTCCGTTGGAGGCGCAGGGGCTGTCTATCTTCGGCGCCAACCACACACGCGGACACGGCCAGTGGGAGCGTCTCGTGGCCCATGAGCTCTCGCATCAATGGTTTGGCAATTCTCTTGGTCTTGCTCAGTGGAACGATATCTGGTTGAACGAGGGTTTCGCGTGTTACTCGGAATGGCTGTGGTTTGAGTATTCCGGCCGCGGGCCAACTGCTCACGAGTCCGCGCGCTTCCATTATGATCAGCTCGCTGCGCTGCCTCAGGATGTGCTTCTTGCAGATCCCGGACCAAGGGATATGTTTGACGACCGCATTTATAAACGGGGAGCCCTCACTGTCCATGCTCTGCGCTGTGAGCTTGGCGACGCCCCCTTCTTCCGCGCCGTCCAACGCTATGTCGCGGCAGGGCGCCATTCGGTGGTAGAACCGCATGACCTGCGCCGCGAGGTCCTCAAGGAAGCCTCCAACCCACAGCGCTGTGAAGAGCTCTGGACCAGCTGGCTTTATCGGACGGAACTGCCAAAGTTCCCCAACCCATAAAACGCCCCGTAAGGTGTGATTCCGTGAGAAAGAATTTGCTTGTTACCGGCGGCGCCGGCTTTATCGGTTCTAATTTTGTTCGCCGCACCCTAGAAACACGCGACGATTATCGCGTGAGGGTGCTCGACAAGCTCACCTATGCGGGGAATAGCGCCAACCTCGACGGCTGCGACGCGGAGCTGGTTGAGGGCGATATTTGCGATGCGACGCTCGTCGATAAGCTTATGCGCGACGCGGACGTCGTGGTGCATTTTGCGGCGGAGTCCCACAACGACAACTCCCTTGATGACCCTTCTCCGTTTATTCACACCAACGTAGTGGGCACGTTCACGCTGTTGGAAGCTACTCGACGCCACCGCGTGCACTTTCATCACGTTTCCACCGATGAGGTCTTCGGTGATCTTGAGCTTGACGACCCACACCGCTTCACCGAGCACACCCCCTACAATCCTTCCTCCCCTTATTCCGCGACCAAGGCCGGTTCTGATCACCTAGTTCGGGCATGGGTGCGGTCTTTTAACATCTCCGCCACGCTGTCTAATTGCTCAAACAACTATGGCCCGTACCAGCACATCGAAAAGTTCATCCCGCGGCAGATCACCAATATCCTGAGCGGGATTTCTCCCAAGCTCTATGGCACTGGGGAACAAGTGCGGGACTGGATCCATGTAGATGATCACAACGATGCTATCCATGCGATTCTCGACCGTGGACGCATCGGAGAAACCTATATCATCGGTGCTGACAACGATCACGTGAATAATAAGCACGTCATCGAATTGATCTGCGAGCTCATGGGCGCAGATTCTTATGAACACGTCGCCGACCGTCCCGGCCATGACATGCGCTATGCCATGGATTCCACCAAGCTGCGCACGGAACTGGGCTGGCAGCCCCGTTTCACGGACACTGCGACCGGTATGCGCGAAGGATTAGCTCATACGATTCAGTGGTATCGCGACAACGAGCACTGGTGGCGGCCGCTCAAAGAGACAGTGGAAAACAACTACGCCAAGCGGGGACAGTAGACGATGAAGATAGAAACCTGCCCTATTCAAGGCATGATGGTCATCCATCTCGATCTACATGAGGACGCCCGCGGCTGGTTCAAAGAAAACTGGCAAGAGTCCAAACTCGCGGATTTAGGGTTCTCCGGTTTCAGACCAGTACAGAACAATATTTCCTTCAATGCGGAAGTCGGTGTAACCCGAGGGTTACACGCAGAGCCCTGGGATAAGTACGTCTCCGTAGCAACTGGTTCAGTCTTTGGGGCCTGGTGCGACTTACGTGAAGGCTCTGCGACATTTGGCGCCACGTTTACCTTGACCATTACTCCCGAGATAGCTGTCTTTGTTCCGCGAGGAGTTGCCAACGGGTTCCAAGCCCTTGAGCCCACTGCATACACCTATCTGGTCAACGATTACTGGTCGCCAGATGCCCACTATTCTTTTGTGAATCTCGCTGATCCCGCATTGGGCATTTCTTGGCCTATCCCCCTCGATCAAGCAACGCTCTCTGAAAAGGACCTGGCACACCCTCCACTGGCCTCAGCGATACCTGTCCCCGCCAAGAAAATGCTTATTACCGGCGGGAACGGACAACTTGGACAGGCCTTAAAAAAGGTATTTCCCCATGCCGAGATCTGCTCTCGCGCGGAATTAGACATCACTGCAGACATCACAGAAGCGCGTCGTTGGGCGGACTACAGTGTGATCATCAACGCCGCGGCTTACACCGCCGTGGACGCTGCCGAAACTGATTCAGCCACCGCGTGGCGTACAAATGCGGAAGCGCCCGCACGCCTCGCCGCGATTGCGGCTCGTTATGGGATCACGTTGGTACACATCTCCAGCGACTACGTCTTTGATGGCACCCACCCTGTTCACACCGAACACGAACCTTTCACCCCGCTGAGCGTCTATGGCCAGTCAAAAGCCGCAGGCGATACTGCGGTAAGTGTTGCGCCACAGCATTATGTAGTGCGCACCAGCTGGGTAGTGGGAGAAGGAAAAAACTTTGTGTCCACGATGGCGTCCCTAGCTGCACGTGGAGTCTCTCCGCAGGTGGTGGACGATCAACTAGGCCGGCTCACCTTTACCGATGATTTAGCTGCGGGCATTCAGTTTTTGCTCGATAATCACGCCCCCTATGGGGTGTATAACCTGAGTAATTCTGGTGAGGTTGTTTCCTGGGCTCAGATAGCACAGCGCGTGTTTGAGCTGGCGGGTCGTTCAGCTTCCGATGTACAGCCGCTTAGCACAGCCGAATACTTCGCAGACGCCGTAACCGCTGCCCCACGCCCCCAGCATTCTGCTTTGGATTTGAGTAAGATCACGGAGCTCGGGTTTTCCCCACGTGACTGGCAGGATGTGCTCGCGCACTACTATGCACGTTACTGCTCACACGACTGCGCTGCCCCGGATACAAAGGAGATCTAAGCTGTGAAGGGAATCATCTTGGCGGGCGGGTCGGGAACCCGGCTGCACCCCATAACTCTCGGCATTTCCAAGCAGCTTATGCCGATTTATGACAAGCCGATGGTCTACTACCCGCTCACCACGCTCATCCAGGCGGGCATCTCTGAGATCTTGGTGATCACCACCCCTGAAGACCAACAGGCCTTTCAACGTCTTCTAGGCACTGGCGAGCAATGGGGTATTTCCTTGTCCTACGCAGTGCAGCCATCCCCTGATGGACTTGCGCAAGCACTAGTGATCGGCCGCGATTTCATTGGCAACGACGACGTAGCACTCGTCCTCGGCGATAATATCTTTGACGGTAGCGACCTCGACGCCTCGCTTCAACGTTGCTATACCCCAGGTAAAGCCACTGTTTTTGCCTACGAGGTCTCGGATCCTCAACGTTACGGCGTGGTTAACTTTGATGCTCGCGGCATGGCCACCGCAATCGAAGAAAAACCGGCCCACCCTACGTCCAACTTTGCCATCGTCGGCCTCTATTTTTACCCTCATGACGCTGTTACAATCGCAGAAAACCTTATCCCCAGTGAGCGCGGTGAACTAGAAATCACCGCACTGAACAGCGCCTACTTGGAGCAAGATAGGCTGCGCGTTCACAAACTAGAGCGCGGAAGCGTGTGGCTGGACACTGGCACAATCGACTCTATGAGTGAGGCCTCCTCCTATGTTGAGGTTCTGCAAAAGCGCACCGGTTCCATCATCGGTTCCCCTGAGGTTGCCGCGTGGCGAGCTGGTTTTATCGACGATTCCCAGCTCCGAGCCTTAGGCCAGTCCCAGCTAAAGTCTGGCTACGGTAAGTATCTGCTGCGCGCTCTGGGCGAAGGCTGGTGAACGACAGCAGGGATTAAGCATCCCCTCTTGGCGCAACGCATACAACGCATAAAGCAGAGGTGCTCTCCACATCGTCGCGGAGAGCACCTGCTCTTTTAAATGCCTAAGAAGCCTCTATTTAGTGCCTAGCTATTAGCCAGGATCTCGCCGATACGCTCATGACCTCGAGCGTTGATATGAAGCGGCATATTGCCTTTTCCAGCGGTGAAGTCAATAACACCGGAGAAGTAACGGTCGGCATCAGGTGCGCACATTCCGTTGTTGCGAGTATGCGGCTTGAGGTCTAGGAATTCCACGCCAGTTGCGCGAGCAAGGTCTATGTTCATACCCTGCGCAAGGTTCTCCCAGCGTTCCATTGCTCCAGCCGGCACTGGAAGAGTGATATTAGGGATAATGTGCAGAGGGCAGATACGGCTACCAGTGACGATGGTCGGATACCCGACAATCTGAATGCGCGCGTGCGGGGCGGCCGCGCGGATTCGATCAATTTGCGGACGCATCGCCGCAACAAAACGCTCACGCGTTGATCCCTCGGATTCACCACCGTTGAAGTAGGTGTCATTGAATCCATGTGTGATCACCACTCGTGCAGTAGCCACATTCAAGGCACCGCTGTTAAGCGCTGAATCTACTTCTACGTTGAAAGGCCCGCCGGCAAAGGAACCAGTGGAAACAGATTGAACACCTGGACATGAGAAATTGCGCACAGGAAGCCCCAAGCGACGCCCGGCCTGTTCGGCATAGCTATCCGGGGAGCGTCGACAGTTCCTCGATGATGTGAAGCGATCTGCTAACAACTGTGTCGCCGGAGAATCGGCAATGATGGAGTCTCCGAGGACAACCATATTGCGCTCAGCTGCGACTGCTTGAGGGGCCACAGAGAGGGAAGCCAAGATCGCCGCTGAGGTGAGGGCGGTGACAAGTTTACGAAGCATATTCTTCCTAACAGAGACTTAGTTTTGCTAAGGCAAATATTCAGGTATTAAGTTACAGATGTTACTGATGTTGCTAACGTTTTGGTAGTTCTTAGCGATATTCATTAGTAGATCTTCAGAATCCATAACTAAACCAACGTTCTCTTCTGACCATCGGCACACAGCCCTTTTTTATTACAACCTGCTCTTCTACAAGGAGTTTCCCTACACATGAAAGCACGACTTGGAGTTCCGTCAACGCTCAAGGCAATGGTTCAGCTTGCCCCAACACTTATCTCTTCAGGGATTCTCAGCGTAGAAGGCAACCCCTCCGCGTTTTTCTCCATTCCACAGCTTCTTGCTCGGTATCGCTTTACTACCGCACGCGAAGTTGAGCAGGCATACCGAATTTGTCCACTCCGCATAGCACTTATCGACGACGACGGCACCCTAACCTTCAGCCAGCTACGCAACGATTCGCTCACAGTCGCTCGACACTTCAAATCTCTCGGCCTCGATGACTTAAGAATCGGCGTCATGGCTCGCAATGGCCGCGCTTCCATTTATCCTCTTACGGCCAAAGGCTACGTGGGGGCATCGATTTACCTTCTCAATATCGGCTCTTCCCCCGAGCAACTAGCCGGATGCATTAAACGCGATGGCATCAATGTCTTGGTCATCGACGAGGAATTCGTCGACCGCCTCCCCGCCGACCTCACCGGCCTACATGTCATTGTCGGCCACCGTGAGGAAACCCCTGCTCAACGCACCGCAGAACTGCTCACCCTAGACGATATTGTCAAAAAGCCATGGGAGACCGCGGGTGTTTCTTTGCCCACCTTCCCCAAACACGGCAGCATCGTGCTTATGTCTTCCGGCACCACAGGCATCCCTAAAGGCGTCATGCGCAAAGAGCTCACGGCCCCCACGGTCCTAGAAAGCGTGCTCACTCAAGTTCCATGGCGCGCAAACATGACAATCCAACTCACCGGTTCCATCTTCCACACATGGGGATGGGCTTGCCTCAACATTGCCTTCGGCCTGCGTTGCACGGTTATTACCCGTCGCGTATTCGATCCCCAAGAGGCTCTTGCCGACGTCCAAAAGCACCAGATCGACGGAATGATCTCCTCCCCCATCTTCCTCAAACAATTCTTTGCGGTCGAGGGCCAAGAAAACTACGACTGCTCTAGCCTCACATTCATCTTCTCCTCCGGGCACTCGCTCTCTCCATGGCTTGTCGACGCCGTCCACGAGCGCTTTGGCAAAATCCTTTGCAACCTCTACGGCAGCACCGAAATCTCTGCCGCGGCGATCGCAAGCATGGAAGAGATCGCAAAGAATCCTGCTGTAGCCGGAAAAATCTGTAAAGGTACCCAGCTGGTCATCCTCGACGACAACGACAACCCGGTAGGCCCCGGAGTCCCTGGACGCATCTTCTGCCACAACAACTTGTCACTCACTGGATACACCGACCCCACCATCCCCATCCAGCGTGTCGGCGACCTGGTCCAAATCGGCGACCGTGGTTACATCGATGAGAACAACTATCTCTTTGTGCTCGGACGTGCCGACGACATGATCATCGTGGGAGGAGAAAACGTGTATCCCCGCTCTGTCGAAGAAGTCCTTGAGCCCATGGCAGGCATCGCAGATCTCTATGCGAGCGGTGTGGAAGACGAGGCCATGTTTGAGCGCATCGCCGTATGGATCGTCCGCGAAGACTCTCCAGAGGGTGCCGCTCTTACCGAAGATTCCATCCGCGACTGGGTGAAAAACAACCTCGCAGAGCACTCCATCCCTCGCGACGTCCACTTTGTGGATTCCCTCCCTCGTAATGCCACGGGCAAAGTAATACCCCGCATGCTCAAGCCCTAAAAGGGCCCTAAAAGGGCACAGTGCTCGGCTGCCACAGCTTTTGTTGTACGCGGCCGAGCACTAGTGTGCTGTGAGGCGTCGAGAAGCCTAACCCTTTCTGCAAAGAAAACACCCTGTTCTAGTAAAGTTTTCCTCATGGCCTCGTCCCGCTCGCAACGTTCCTTGCCCCACAACAACAAGACCTATTCCGCTACTTATATAGTGGCCGGTGTTCTCCATGCCATTTCCTGGATCGCTCTTGTCCTGGTGTGCATCTTTGCATTTAAAAATGGCCACTTCTCCGAGCAACTCATCGGGCTTAGTTTTATTGCCGTCGCAGCCACCGGAATCTGGGTGGCGATCTGCGGGGTTAACCGCCGGCGAGACAACTAAAATCTCCGACTAACGATCGCTTTTGTCGTTTTTGAGAACGCTAAAAAATCTCTCCTGCGGTTTTGTAGGCGAGATACCCGCTACTGTTCTCAAAAACGACATTTTTGTTTAGCCCCGCTATCGTGTGAGCTAAATGTTCGGATTTTGTTCGGGATGAGAAGCAATCACCTGCAACAATACGCAACACATTATTGAAGACTTACAAGTGAAACCCCAGCTAGAAACTATCTTCTAGCTGGGGTTTTATTGAGCCGCCTGCGAGAATCGAACTCGCGACCTTTTCATTACGAGTGAAGCGCTCTACCGACTGAGCTAAGGCGGCTGGGCTTAACGCAACAGCGTCATGTCCGCGGATAAGCTTACAACATAGCGGTCAAAACTTTAAAACGAGGTGCGTAGGTGCCACAAAATCGCTGTGCGTTCTCAATAGATCCCGTTGGGTACCGCCACCCTCTACTTAGCGGGCTCCGCAGGCCAGACGAATGCGTCCGATCATTGCGTCAAAAGCTACTTCTGGGCGAACGTTGTGGTTAATGTGCTCCCTACATAGATTTATCGCATCGACGCAGGCAACCAGCCCTTCAGCGCTTACCTGCTGCGCTAATTCCTCTGCCAGGCCAACCATATCTGGATGCGTCCGAGCTACGTCTGCGCGCGAGCTGACTATGATGGCGTCACGGTATAGCCCTGCTAGGTCAACAAGGGACAGATCCAGGCTATCGCGGATTGCTCGCGTTCTCCGCTTTTTCTGTCGTTCCTCTAGTTCACGCACAGAAGCCTCATACCCCCGCAACGCTTTATGCACTCCTTTGCCCCGAGCCCCCATTCCCAGTGAGTTACGTAGCTTATCCAGCTCTGCGTCGTTTTCTTGTGATAGTTGTTCCTCTACTTGTTTTGTCACAGTTTTCACGATTCCGGTCACTGCTTGGAATGCCTGGTCACCATGAAAAACAAGTTCAGCCATGTTCAGTATGCTTGCGCGGCGTCGCTGCGCCTCAACATCGCGGGCCAGCCACCGTGCTCGTCCGATGTGCCCGCCGGAGGACGCCGCTGCCAGCTGCGCGTCTTGTTCTGTGATTGAGCCATCGCGAGTAAGCACCGCAACTACTTGTTCCGTGGTGGGCTGCGGAACATACACGTGACGGCTCCTAGACAGCAGCGTCGGGATAATGTCTGTTGGGTCTGTCGAGGGGGCGCACAGCATAATCACGGTGTGCGCGGGCGGCTCTTCTACGGTTTTAAGTAGGGCGTTGGCGGCTCCGTCGGTAAGCCTGTCTGCGTTATCCAGGATCACCACACGCCATCGTCCTACCGTCGGGCGCTTTGCGGCTGGTTCAACGACTTCCGCACGCATCGTCTCAACGGAGATAGATAGCTCACGGGGAACGATGTGAACTACGTCGGCATGCGCGTTGGCAGTCACCGAACGGCACTGAGGGCACCGGCCGCAACCAGCCACATGGGGGTCCTCGCATTCCAATGCTGCTGCGAAGGCTACTGCTGCCACTGAACGCCCCGACCCAGGGGGGCCAGTGAACAGCCACGCGTGGGTCATTGCGCTGCTGTCCTCATGCGCTCGCGCCGCATACGCCGCAGCTCGGAGGGCTGGTGCAATGTGTTCGCTCACGCCCATATGCGAGAAGATGTCGTTGGTGCTCATCACTAACAAGAGTATCGCTAGTTTTGTATGACCGTTAAAGTAGTGGCATGACCAAAATGTGGCGCGCCTTTAAATGGCTCTTTGGCACATCGTGGCCGTTATACGCCACCACTGTCCTCGGCTCTAATGTGCTGGGGGCAGTTGGCGTCATGCTGTTTTTACGATACCTCGTCCCCATGCCAGAGTTTGCGGCTTTTACCAAGGGAACCAGCTATCTTCCCACTTTAGGGATTAGTTACTTGGTGGTCGCGGTTGCTTTTGGCATCGTGGTGACGTTCAGGCTGTTCCGTCCTGTCCTGGATTGGCAGCGTCACCCAGATATTCACGACCCCAACATGGTGCGCAACCTCGTCATGCGCATCCCCTTTTATCAATCGGCTCTGTGCGCTTTGGTGTGGCTTATCGGCATCGTGATTCTTGCGGTGGCTTCCGCACAGACTTCGCCGCGCTTAGCTCTGGCCATTGTCGTCGCCACTACGCTAAGCGGGTCTGTTGTCATTGTTTTGACCTATCTTGAAGCCGAGCGCCTCGTACGCCCTGTGGCGGCCACTGCCTTAGCCCGCAGGTTTGAGGACTCGACTCTTGAGCCTCCCATTGCTTCTCGTCTGCGCCTCACCTGGCTGTTGACGTCAGCGGTCCCCATCTTCGGCGTGATCCTTATGATCGTGGGCTACCATGCGGGTTTCTTTGGCCATAATATCCGCGACATTATCCCGGCTGTTCTCACACTCTCTCTAGTTTCACTTGTCACCGGATTCTTGGGTACGACCCTGTCCATTATGAGCGTTGTAGACCCCATCCTGGAGTTGCAGGGGGCCATCAACAGGGTGCGCCGGGGAGAAAGCGATGTCCAGGTGGACATCTACGACGGTTCCGAGCTGGGCGTACTGCAGGCAGGTTTCAACGAGATGATGCGTGGGCTCAAAGAGCGCCAACGCGTCCGCGATATTTTTGGCCGTTATGTGGGTGCTGAGGTCGCGCGTCGGGCGCTCGAAGAAAAACCTCAGTTGGGCGGCGAGGACAGAGAAGTCGCGGTGGTCTTTGTCGATGTCATCGGCTCCACCACCTTCGCCGTCAACCATGGCCCAGAAGAGGTCGTGGCAGAGCTGAACAAGTTTTTCGAGCATGTAGTCGGCGTGGTTCACCGAAACAAGGGCATCATCAACAAATTCCAGGGTGATGCCGCCCTTGCGGTTTTCGGTGCACCTATTACGCTTTCCGACGCCACCGGGCATGCACTCGCCGCCGCGCGTGAGCTACGACAAGAGCTCAGTGGACTACGGCTGGAAGCCGGCATTGGTGTTGCCTCAGGGCACGTGGTTGCAGGGCATATTGGCGGTCTTGACCGTTTTGAGTACACAGTCATCGGAGACGCTGTGAATACCGCAGCGCGTCTCACGGAGATTGCCAAAGACACTCCTGGTCGTGTTCTCACTAACGCCGCAACGCTCAAGAAAGCCAACGAGGCAGAACAGGGCCGCTGGACTCTCATGAAGTCCGTGGAGCTGCGCGGACGCAGCATGATGACGCAGCTTGCACGCCCCATCCGACCGACGCTTGCAGACCGTTCTTAGCAAGAAGAACGCTGACCCCTCCTTCCTTTTACACACGCACGTAGAAGATGATGGCCTGGGCACACGCTGTTGCGCGTTGCTTATCTGTCGACCGAATGGACTTTTACTGGGCCTCAGTTCTACGCTAAACCCGATCTTTTTGTGATTCTTGCGCGTTTGCTGTCCCTCTGTGAACCGCGCATCTTTCCCCACATACTAGGAAGGAAATGTCGTGTCTGACACCGACATTGCGAAACCAACCACGGGTTCCAGCATCCGCGAACTCACCCTGCGCGCCGTCATCATCGGCGGCCTGATCACCCTCGTGTTCACGGCCGCCAATGTTTATCTGGGGCTTAAAGTTGGTATTACTTTTGCCACGTCCATCCCCGCTGCGGTTATCTCGATGGCGATCCTGCGTCGTTTCGCAGGACACACCATCCAAGAGAACAACATCGTTCAAACGATTGCGTCTGCAGCTGGCACGCTATCCGCCATCATCTTCGTCCTCCCCGGCCTCATTATGGTCGGATGGTGGAGCGGATTCCCCTACTGGACCACGGCTTTTGTCTGCGCAATTGGCGGCATCCTAGGCGTGATGTACTCCATCCCGCTACGTCGTGCACTGGTCACAGGGTCTGATCTTCCTTACCCCGAAGGCGTGGCAGCAGCTGAGGTCCTGAAAGTCGGCAACGACGCAGGCAATGCTCAAGAACACGAAGGTAATAAAAAAGGCCTAGTCGTTATCATCTGGGGCGGTATTGCTTCTGCTGGCTACTCTCTGCTCACTGCAATGAAGGGTGTCGCAGGATCGGTCTCCACCACTTTTAAAGTCGGTGCCGGCGGAACTATGTTTGGTTCCAGCTTGTCCCTCGCGCTCATTGGCGTAGGCCACCTGGTTGGCCCTGCTGTCGGTATCTCTATGATCGTCGGCCTCCTGATCTCCTACGGCATTCTGCTTCCTTACTTCTCTGCAGCCCCTCTAGCGGCAGGCGGCGAGCTTTCGAGCGTCGTAAGTTCTACTTTTGTCGGCGAGGTTCGCTTTGTCGGCGCCGGTGCGATGGCAGTCGCAGCAGTATGGACGCTTATCAAGATCATCGGGCCCATCGTCAAGGGCATAAAGGAATCCCTCGCGTCCTCCCGCGCGCGTGCCGCAGGCAGCGACGTCGAGCTCACCGAACGCGACATCCCATTTAAGCTGGTCGTCGGAACGATCTTAGCCGCCATGCTGCCCGTGGGCGCCCTGCTCTATCTCTTCATTCACGCATCTGAAATTTCCCACCACACAGCAACGCTCGTGATCCTCAGCATCGTATTCGTGCTGCTCATTGGCCTCATCGTTGCCTCTGTATGTGGTTACATGGCCGGCCTCATCGGCGCATCTAACTCCCCGATCTCCGGTGTGGGCATCATCGTTGTTCTTGCATCGGCCCTGCTTATCAAGGTAGTTACTGGGTCTGAGTCCGACTCCAACGCTCCTGCTCTGGTTGCTTACACACTGTTCACCTCTGCGGTGGTCTTTGGTATTGCTACGATTTCAAACGACAACCTGCAGGACCTCAAGACCGGTCAGCTGGTCAATGCTACCCCGTGGAAACAACAGGTCGCTCTCATCATCGGTGTGCTCTTCGGCTCGATTATCATTCCTCCCGTCCTCCAGCTCATGCTCGATGGCTTCGGTTTTGTAGGAATGGAAGGCGCTGGCGATAATGCTCTCGCGGCCCCGCAGGCAGCGCTGCTCTCCTCGGTGGCAAACGGCATCTTCGGTGACTCTCTCAACTGGAGCCGCATTGGCCTCGGCGCCATCATCGGCGTTATTGTCATCATTATCGACGAGGTTCTCAAGCGCACCAAGGGCTGGAGCCTTCCTGCACTCTCCGTAGGCATGGGCATCTACCTCCCCATCGCCCTCACGGTCATTATTCCGGTCGGCGCATTCATCGGATACTTCTACGACAAGTGGGCAAAGAAACAAAGCAATCCGGAGTTCTCCAAGCGCATGGGCATTTTGCTTGCCACCGGCGTGATCGTGGGCGAATCCCTCTTTGGTGTATTCAACGCCGCCATGGTCGGCGGCACGGGAGACGAAGAACCACTAGCTATCTTTGGTTATGGCGAAAATGTTGCCACCTGGGTAGGGCTCATAATATTTGTGCTCATGGTGGTCTCGCTCTACCGCTGGGTTCGTAGCAAAGCCTCTGCTTAAAGCCGACGCAATCCCCTCTGACTGAACTTCTGTGAGTTCTGACAGAGGGGATTTTTGCGTTCAAGGCCCCAAGAAGCTCCAGAGCCTGCATTACCGTAGACAGTAGAGGCTTCAAAGGCCCAAAAACTGCTTAACGTCTATGGTAATGCAGGCTTAAAACAAGAACTCATACCTAAACACAAAATTAGGCCCCTTTGAGGAGCCTAATTTCAGTAGATCATTTCTTGCGTCCAGCCTTGACCACTCGTTTTGTGGTCTTCGCAGGCTTTTTCACAGCCTTTTTCGCTGTGGTTTTCTTTGCCGTCTTCTTCGTGGCTTTCGCTGTGCCGCCATCTGCGGCTTCCTTCGCACGACGCTCTGAGAGAAGCTCGTTAGCGCGCGCATCCGTAAGCGCCGTGGGGTCGTCGCCTCGTCGCAAAGAAGCGTTGGTAGTGCCGTCGGTTACATAAGGCCCGAAGCGGCCATCGCGCACGGACATGGGCTTGCCGGAGACGTCGTTATCGCCAAGTTCTTTGATCACGGATTGAGAGGTGGCGCCTCGGCCGCGTCGTTTAGGCTCAGCGTAGATTCGGCGGGCCTCGTCGAGAGTGATAGTAAAGATTTGCTCTTCTTTGGCCAGCGAACGCGAATCGTTGCCCTTTTTCAGGTACGGACCGTAGCGACCGTTCTGCGCGGTAATGGGCTCATTATCGCTGGGGTCAACACCAACTTCGCGCGGAAGGGCCAGAAGCTGCAGGGCTTCCTCAAGCGTGACGGTAGCAGGCTCCATGGCTTTGAACAGCGACGCGGTGCCTGGCTTCAGGGTCTCGTCGACGATCTCAGCGATCCGCTTTTCTTTCTGCTTAACTGCGGTCTTGGTCTCCCAATTCTTGGCGCGCTTACCTTCGGCGGCACGCTGCTCGTCTTCGGCTTTGCGCTCAGCAGCAACGATCTCTTCTGCCTTGGTCTCCACCTGAATACGCTCATCGTCGTTGACCAGCTCTGTGACGTAAGGACCAAAACGCCCTTCCTTGGCCACGATCATGCGGTCGTTCTTGGGATTCCTCCCCAGCTCACGGCCGGACTGAGGAGTCGCAAACAGTTTCTCCGCCACCTCGAGGGTCAGCTCGTCTGGGGTTGTGGTGTCTGACAAGTTGGCGCGCTGATATTCGGCCTCGCCATCAGCGGTCACACCGATCTGTCGTTCGATGTAAGGTCCGTACCTCCCAACCCGGACGTTAACAGCGCGGCCTTCTGAGTCCTGGAAGAGCTCTAGAGAGTTGACCAAGCGCGCGTCAATGTGTTCGAGGTTGTCGCCAACCAGCGCCTTAAGCCCGCCATGGCGTGCGATGGATTCTGCAGTGGCGTCGGAGGCTTCAGCATCACCAAAATAGAAACCGGTGAGCCACGCGGTGCCGTCTTCCCGTCCTGCGGCGATGTCGTCTAGTTCGTCTTCCATCGAGGAGGTGAAATCGTAATCGACAAGGGCGGAGAAGCTCTTCTCCAAAAGCCCGACAACTGCAAAAGCGACCCAGCTGGGGACGAGCGCGTTACCGCGGGAATAAACGTATCCACGATCTTGGATGGTCTTGATAATCGAGGCATACGTCGATGGGCGTCCAATGCCTAGCTCTTCCATTTTCTTCACCAGCGACGCCTCTGTGTAGCGCGCAGGCGGGTTGGTGGAGTGCTCGTCGACTTCCAGCTTGTTCACGTCCAATGCATCGCCCTCAGCGAGACGAGGCAGATGATGCTCGGCGTTGTCGGCGAGGTCGCGGCCGTCGGAAAGCTTGGTGATTTCCACGTATGCGCGTAGGAAGCCCGGGAAGGTGATCGTTCGTCCAGTCGCTGAGAACTCAGCGTTCTTTCCTGCGATGGTCACCTTCATGGAGGTGCCCTTGGCGTCGGCCATCTGGGAAGCGACGGTGCGCTGCCAGATGAGCTCGTAGAGTTTAAATTCCTCGGCATCGAGCTGGGAGTGAAGTTCTCCGGGGGTTGCAAAACGCTCGCCCGCCGGGCGGATAGCCTCGTGAGCCTCCTGTGAGTTCTTCACCTTACGGTCATAACGACGCGGCCCATCGGCCACATAATCATTCCCATAAAGGGAAATCGCTTGTTCGCGGGCGGCCTTGAGGCCTTGCTCCGACAGAGTCGTGGAGTCTGTACGCATATAAGTGATATGGCCGTTTTCATACAGACGCTGCGCAATACGCATGGTGCGCTCGGACGTAAAGTGCAGCTTGCGGCCGGCCTCTTGCTGCAGAGTTGAGGTCATAAACGGCGCATAAGGGCGGCGCGTATAAGGCTTTTCTTCCACCTTAGCCACGCTCATGGGAGCGCCCGTCAGTTCCGCAGCCAACGCCTCAGCGCGCTGCTTATCGACGACCACAACGTCGCCTTTGAGCTCACCACGATCATTGAAGTCGCGGCCCGTAGCTACGCGCTTGCCGTCAACGGAGGTAAGACGGCCAGTGAATTGGTGTGGGTTTCCATCCGTATCGGGCTTACCCGTATCGAATTCCGCCTCGATGTCCCAATATTCAGCGGAAACAAAAGCCATACGCTCGCGTTCTCGTTCAACGATCACACGAGTAGCCACCGACTGAACACGGCCCGCAGAAAGCCTCGGCATGACTTTCTTCCACAGCACCGGAGAAACCTCGTAGCCATAGAGGCGATCGAGGATACGGCGAGTTTCCTGTGCGTCGACCAGGTTTGCGTCCAACTCGCGGGTATTCTCCGCAGCCGCCAGAATTGCTGGTTTAGTGATCTCATTGAACACCATGCGCTTCACGGGCACTTTAGGCTTGAGAACCTCAAGCAGGTGCCATGCGATGGCTTCCCCTTCACGGTCGGGGTCTGTGGCAAGTAGGAGTTCGTCGACAAGCTTAAGCTTCTGCTTGAGGTCTGCGACTTTTTTCTTCTTGTCTGCGCTGACTACATACAAAGGCGCAAAGCCATTCTCTGTGTTCACGCCAAGCCGAGCCCACGGCTCCTTTTTGTACTTAGCTGGAACATCTGCAGCGCCTCGCGGGAGATCGCGAATATGCCCCACGGAGGCCTCAACGATGTAGTCATCGCCTAAGTAGGGGGCAATTTTCTTAGCCTTCGTCGCAGACTCGACGATCACAAGGCGCTTAGGTCCGCTCTTTTCAGCCATAAAAGGTGAAAACCTCAATTCACAAAAAGCACGATAAAAATGCGTTGGCACCTTATAGTACGGGTCTACTACGCACCTTTGTCCAACGCAGGAATCCCAAAACACTAATAAGGCAGGAAAAAGGGCGTTTCCTACTCCCCTTATCGGGATGGTTCAACTATAAAAAAGTACCCCCGACGGTCATCATGTGACCGCCGGAGGCACTAAAGCTTGTAGGTGCTACGCACTCCCCTTACGAGGAATTACAGAGCGTGAACCTGCTGAGCCTGAGGACCCTTAGCTCCCTCGCCGATCTCGAACTCAACCTTCTGGTTCTCTTCGAGAGTGCGGAAGCCATTGCCCTGAATCTCAGAGTAATGAACGAAAACATCAGCGGAGCCATCGTCCGGTGCGATGAAGCCGAAACCTTTTTCAGCGTTGAACCACTTCACAGTTCCCTGTGCCATATTTAAAACCTTACTTCTAGAATTTTCGGTGAATACCGAATTGCAGTGGAGCCGTTCATCCTCACACCTCGGAAACACCACGAACTTTCATGTTGGAAAGCCCGCAGATCACCTCTGTAAAAATGCCACCAACCGTTAGCTGGATTCGGCGACCATAGCCCAGTGTGTCACGTTTAAGCGCTCAGCGATAGGTCATTCAAAAAAATGCTAGATTGTTGCAGGTCGCACTAAAATAATTAAGGATTTCCCATGGCTGGAACTAACCCCGATATGGGGTATCAATTGGGCCAAGAGCTCGCTTCCATCGTGGCAGACAGGTACCCCAACTCCACGTGTACGCACCTGGAAACCGCCCCAGCCAAGCCAGCACGCTACGCAGAATGGCCAGAATGGGTCTATCCCCCTATCAAAGAAGCCCTTGTGAACCGGGGCATTCAACGGCTGTACTCCCATCAGCAAGAAGTCGCACACAATGCGTGGGAAAAAATAGACACCGTCATTGCAACAGGTACCTCCTCCGGTAAATCACTGGGTTATCAACTCCCCATACTTTCGTGCCTCGCATACGACTCCACTGCATGCGCGATCTATCTCACGCCCACGAAGGCACTCGGATCAGATCAGCTCAATGCAGTCACGCAGCTGGTGCGAGAAGCGCAAGCCATGGGAGGCGATACGTTACGCTCTGTCCATCCTGCGCCTTACGACGGCGACACCCCCTCCGATGCACGCTCCGGTATCCGTGAACAGTCCCGTTTCATCTTCACCAATCCCGACATGCTCCACGCCGGAATTCTTCCCAACCATCAGCGCTGGGCCCGGCTATTCCGACACCTGCGGTTTATCGTGATCGACGAATGCCACTCCTACCGAGGAGTTTTCGGCGCTGGGGTCTCCCTTGTTTTGCGTCGGTTTCTCCGGATAGCGGCCCGCTATGGAAGTACTCCCACGGTGATCTTGGCATCGGCCACAAGCAACAACCCTGCTGAGCACGCCGAATTGCTCCTAGGTCGTCCCGTACATGCGGTTACCACGGATTCAGCCCCCACTGGCGCACGCACCGTCATGTTGTGGGAACCAGGCTTTCTCGACGGCGTGGAGGGCGAGCATGGCGCTCCTGTACGGCGCGCAGCGTCATCGGAGGCAGCCAGCATCATGGCTACTCTCATCGCAGAAGGCGCACGAACCCTCACCTTTGTTCGCTCCCGACGCCAAGCCGAGCTCACCGCTTTACGTTGCGCAGAAGAACTGTCCTATCATGGCCGCCCTGATCTAGCCCGCCGAATTTCAGCTTATCGAGCCGGCTATCTGGCCGAAGACCGCCGAAAAATCGAAGAACAGCTAGATAACGGCGAACTCCTCGGCGTCGCCAGCACCAATGCCCTGGAACTCGGTATAGACGTCGGAGGACTCGACGCAGTAGTGACCGCAGGTTTCCCCGGAACTGTCGCTAGCTTTTGGCAGCAGGCAGGTCGAGCTGGCCGACGCGGCCAAGGTTCTTTAGTCACCCTCGTCGCCCGTGATGAACCCATGGACACGTATTTAGTCCACCACCCAGAAGCTCTTCTTGGTAGACCCATCGAACGCACCGTTTTCAACCCACATAACCCGCACATTCTTGCTGGACACCTCTGTTGCGCGGCATCAGAAGCTCCACTCTCCGATGCGGAGATTAATGCTCTAGGGGCCCAGCAAGTAGCTGAGCAGCTAGAGCGCGAAGGATTGCTGAGACACCGCCGCCACGGGTGGTTTGCTGTTGAGAAACCCGGCGAACCACCCGCACATGAGCTAGTGAGCCTACGAGGGTCCGGATCCGCCATCACCATTGTCGATGAAACTGACGGTCGAGTCTTGGGAACCATCGAACAGACTCGAGCGGTCTCCCAAGTCCACCCGGGCGCTGTTTATCTCCACCGGGGCGAGACTTTTGTTATTAACAGCCTCGATCTTGACCAACGCCTTGCACTAGCCCGCCCTGACGCTCCCGATTACAGCACCTACGCCCGAAGCACCACAGACATCCGCATCCTAGGCGAGGTAGACAAAGTTGCTAACCCCGCACCCGGCCTGTGGGTTTCCAACTTACATGTGGAAGTCACCGACAGGGTCACGGGTTATGTAGTGAAGGCACCAGACGGATCGGTTCTAGACATGGTGCCTCTCCAACTACCACCGCAAACGCTTGTCACGCGCGCGGTTGCGTACACAATTGATCCGCTTGTCCTGACTCAACTAGGGATCACCGATATCCCCGGCGCGCTACACGCCGCCGAGCATGCGGCGATTGGCATCCTTCCGCTGATTGCTACATGTGATCGCTGGGATATTGGTGGTGTGTCCACAGAGCTTCACCCAGACACTGGGCTACCCACAGTCTTTGTCTACGACGGACACCCTGGTGGTGCGGGGTTTGCCGATTGCGGTTACGATCGCTTCCCCGAATGGATTGCCACGACCTTTGACGCGATCCGCTCATGCTCGTGCGAGTCGGGGTGCCCATCGTGCGTTCAATCGCCTAAGTGCGGCAACGGGAACAGCCCTCTGGATAAGGGCGGCGCGCTAACGCTGCTTGGCGCCATGTGCGCGATGCTCGGTGTCACGCCTTAGCCGGAGGTCTCTGTGTTCATAGAGGTTCCGAGCTTATAAGGATCCCGGTTTATAAGGGCCCCGCTCGCGCTTTCGCCGTTTGTCTGTCCACTTTGGCTTCGGTGATGACGTCCTCGTAGGCATGCGTGCAGTCGATGAGGACTGCGCCGTTGAGTACCGCTATTCTTTGGGATTCTTCACAGGCGTTCAAGCCTTGCGCTGCGGCGGCCGCTCCTGCGATCGCAGAAAGGTCTGCCGCGTTTTGGGCGGTGTGCTGATCTAAAACAGGGTTGGCGATTACTACAAAGCAGAGCAGCACAGCAGAGAGTGCCGCCATTATTCCAGCTCCCAAAACTGTTGCATTTCCGTCTTGATTGCGTACAAGCAGTTGAAGATTTTTCATGGCTGTTCCTTGGGAAAAATCGCGGTAGCTGTTCGTGTCCCTAGTGGACTCGGAACACGCGCTGTAGCGGTAACTAGTCCACCGGATTCCGTGAAATCAATCGTTCCTCGCGTTGCTACAAACTCCACGCCTATGGCATGAGCCCGTGCGGCGGCACCAGCATTATCAATTGCGGCTAATTGCGCAGCGACGCTAACAATCCCGCCACACATCGCCGCAGCAACAATAATGAGTGCCGCCGATGCAATTGCTGTTTCTATGGTGCTCATGAGCGCTTATTAACCTGGCGTTTTGTTCAAAGCATTCGTGATTATGCCTTCCAGAGCAGTTGATACTGAGCCACTCGTAGCCACTAAATACAGCGCGCCTGCCAAAGCTGTGGCTGCCAGCGCTCCCATGGCGTACTCGATGGTGGTCATCCCATCTTCATTATCAATGAGTTTGTGACAGTTATGGATGAATGCAGTAAGCATGACTTTTGTTCCTTTTCGTTGTTATGTCGGTTATGTCGTTGTTTCGTTTTCTGTTTTGGCAATCGCGTGGGTCAATCAAGAAAAAATCCCAATCCCCAAGCTGATGACCACTGGCGCAAGCCCGAGTAAGAAGAATGCGGGAAGAAAACATACGGTCAATGGCAGTGCAATGAGCACTCCCGCACGTTCTGCCCGAGCAAGACTTAGGTCTGATGCCCGTGCGCGCAATTGCCTAGCCAGCCTCTCACACGCCTCAGCCAACGTCGCTCCTGATCTCTCCGAAGCTCGCGCAACTGTTACCAATTCTCCTAGCGCGGGGTGCCTAGCGAGGGGCTGCCATGCACGCTCAGCAGGCACTCCCATTTCGAGCATGATGGCCACATCCGACCATTCGCTCCTGGTCCGAGTTCCCCCACATGATGATTCTTCCGTCAAAGCCACAGCATATGCAGCTTGTGAAGGCGTCAAACCCGATTGCGCGCAAGCAGCAAAAAGATCCAGTTGAGAGGCACTCTTACGTAGAAAATCTCCCGATAGCTGAGTCGCAAAAAACTTGTTCGTTAGCGCGTCCCAATGCTTTTTCACCCCAGCGGACTTTCTCTGAGGTCCATCACGAGCGCGATGGATTCGGTATACAACATCAGGCCGTGTGATGCTGGCCGCTAATGCTATTAATGCCACCGCAATAACCGTCATCATCGCGCTTTCTCCATTATCGCTTGGCTCCACAGGTTCCCCGCGCAGACCAATAGTGTCCCCAGTATTAAAAGCACTGCTCCGATACGTGTGTGAAGCAAAAACTCCAAGGCATTCACACCCATTCCTCGCCCCAGAAGAATCCCTGCAAAAGGTAGTGCGGTGAGGATATATGCCGTGGCTTTAGCTCCTTGCATGGCAGCTTGGGTGCATTCTACATGGCGCAGATCTTCATCCAATGAGGCTCTGTTTTTCTCCAATAAAGGCGCCAGCGCAATCCCGTACCGTTCACTCAGGCGCCAGGCATGGGTTATTTTCTCTATGCCATGAATAGCAACAGCTCGTTGTTGCCAATATGCGGACGCTGATCCTCCAAGGCGCGAGCTTCTCGACGCCGCCATGAGCGTATCCCTCAGCGCCGATTCAGGAAGGGTCTGAGCCACGTTTTCTAAAGCCCTGGAAGCTTCGACTCCCGCCCGTAAATCCCCAGAGAGACTTCCCAATACAGTTGATATTTCCTCTTGTTGCTTGCGTTGAGATACCTCTGATCTCCTCTTATTCCAAGCGTTCACAACTGTAGCGACGATGAGCCCTCCTGAAACCACGAGGGGAATATGATGCCGAAAGGGAAAAATTATGACCGTTACAAGGGCCACGGTTGTGGCTTTCTTCTGCCATCGTCGTGTGGCTTTGCTCCCTATAACCCGCTGTTTCGGAGACGGACATGCTGAAACCCAGGCGGCAACTGCAAGCATTATGAAGGATTCCACGAGGGCGCTCCTTGCATTGTGTCGTCCCACACCGAATGCACTTCAAGCGGGTGTCCCTGAAGAACACCGATCTGCTGAAGCCGTCTCCCCTGCGGGGTTCTCTTCATAGCCAAAATTACAGGTGAAGCAGCTGCGAGTTGGGAATGCAAAGCTTGCCGATCAAGCCCACCAAGAGCTGCTAGAGCTTCAATCCGGGCTGGTACTTCTTGCAGCGAATTGGCGTGCAGGGTTCCTGCGCACCCCTCGTGCCCGGTATTGAGGGCCGCGAGCAAATCGACCACCTCTGGACCGCGTATTTCTCCGAGAACAATGCGATCTGGCCTCATCCGAAGAGCCTGACGCAACAAAGTAGTCATTGTTATCTCGCCACTACCTTCAGTGTTTTTAGCTCTAGAAACAAGCGACACCACGTGAGGATGTGCAGGTCGGAGTTCCGCAGTATCTTCAATGCACACTATGCGCTCTCCTGGGTCTACTTGAGCAAGCAGGGCACTCAGCAGTGTCGTTTTCCCGCTTCCCGTCCCACCAACGACCAAAAAGGGTTTGCGCAACGCAATCATTTCTTGTAGCCCACCAGCTACTTCTGGGCTAAAAGTCCCCGTTGCGGTGAGTTGTTTTATCGTCGTCGTTGCTTGTCTGAGTACCCGGAGGGAAAGGCAGGTACCGCTTTCCGACGGCGGACTCAATACCGCATGAACGCGGATACTTGTGGTGTCATCCCTGGTGATTCGCCCGTCGCCAAAGCAATGTGAATGATCAAGCCTGCTGCCGGATGCCACTAAGAATCTGGTAGCTAATCGCCTGACTTCATCATCTGAGGCAAAAGCCACGTCGGCGCGTTCCAATCCTTGCCCGCGATCAAACCACACTCCTGTGGTTCCATTGACCACGATATCGGTCACTCCGGGGATAACCAGAAGTCTCTCTAGCTGGCCAATCCCAACGGAGTCGTATCTCAGTTGCCTAAGCAGCGAGATCATGTCTACGTCGCTTATTACTCCGTGTGCTTCTTGCCTGACCAGACTCGCAAGCGATGCAGAATCCGCCAACTCTGGGTCTTCTGCGATTCTGCGTTGAACACGCGCTACCACGTCTTGATGGTTCATCATGCTGCCTGCGCTTCTTCCAGCACTGCCGTCGCTGCAGCCTTGAGACTGCGCGGCAAAGGCGACGAAAGACCCGTGTATTCGGTGGTTTTTGTCAGCCGGGACAGATTTCCTATTTCCGCTACAACATCGAGGTGCGCTGCTCTTTCAACATCAGTGGCATCCACCGATGACCATAAGCGGTGCCGCAGCACGCCAACGACTTTGATGTTGCGGGCACGCATCTGTTGGACCAATTTTTCTGCGGCTGCGACCGCGCGAATTTCGGCGGGAATGCACAGCACTACGCAATCGGCGGCGTCAAGAGCGGAATCGGCAATGCTCGTTCCACGTAAAAGGTCGACAACCACGCTGGTGTGCCCACGCAAGCTCCGAATAACCGCATTCAATGTTGTGTCATCAATAGTGTGCGCGTCATTGCCACGGGCCACAGTGAGGACGGAAAGCCCTTGAGCAGTCTTAGGAAACGCCGCAATGAGGTCGTCAGAACGCACGTCACCTTGGCGCAACGCCAGATCATTCCACCTCATACCCGGTGATTCCTCGATGCCTAGGAGAAGATCTACACCGCCAGAAGAAGGATCGGCATCAATCAGCACAGCGTTCTCACAACTGAGCGCTATAGCGCTGGCAAGAGTTGACGTCCCCGCCCCACCGACGGCGCCCATAACCGCTATCACAACGCCTTCCGCTGGTGGCGGATCATCGTCTCTACCAAGCGCTTTGAGTAATTCTGGCGCTTGCGCCGGCACAACGTATGCGGCCTCTGCATGGCACGCCATGGCCAGTTTCCAATCGATGGGGCCAGGTTCTGCAGCGATAAGAAACCGCCGAGTGCCAGTGGGAAGCGTTGCTGCGTGCGGAGCCGTTGTTGCGTCGACAAGCACAGCAGCAGCTCGATGAGCATGGCGAGTAATTTCCCGGGGGTCAGTGCTATCGATCATGGGTCGCCCCGTAGCTGCGACTATATGCACAGCTTCGGGGTGCACAATGGGATCCGTTACTGCTATGAGTACTGGTGCTGGCTTCATAGCTGACAGCTTTCACGCAACGCCGGCTTATGACGAGTGTGAGTAAAACACTTCTGTGGATAACACGATTCTCGTCTCGTTTTTGCTAATTTCTGTGGATAACTCCCCGACTGGGTTGTGTAATGGGGATGAAACTCACTATTGGGCACACGAGGCCACTGGTTTGTCGTTTTTGAGAACGCTAGCCACTGAAGCAGACACACAACCAGGCAAAACCCCAAGGTAAGTTTTCTAGCGTTCTCAAAAACGACATCGCACACTCCAAAAACCGCGCAGAACAGATCAATCAGCTAGATGAACTGGTCTTCCCTATCAATTGGGTTCACCCCTACCCACGCAGGAGCAATGCGAAAGAACATAGACTGGAAAATACTTTGATGGGACAGAACTGAACTATTAGCCATGGCCGGTTAACGGAATATAAATTTCTGCCCCTTCATCTTTCATTCTTCTCAGTTCCACAAAATGTTTGGGATCGTAATCTCTGTCCCCTCCGAGCCATTTAATCTTATCGTCGGAGCCATAATCTAAATCGGGGGCAATTGTATTACCAGCAAGTTGATCCACCCATCCTTTGACGGCAGTATCTTCTTCCGAAGAGACACCCTCACTGCTCGGTATTGGGGGCATTTCCATGCCAACGTACGCAATTCCTTGTGCGGACATCACTGAAAATACGCAATAGACGTGCTCGGAGGTTCTCCAAGTAGCTCGCACTTCAACGTCCTCGGGAGGCATAGCAACATCGCCTGCAAAATACCTTTTTAGTAGAGAATTCATATAAAACCCAAAGGACGATAGGTTCCAGTTAGCTGTCATGTTTCACGATCCGTATTTCAATACACAGAAAACTTCGCTTTAGCTCATATCACTTCATTTATTTTATATCCACTACCACAAGTGCTAGAGCGACCCAATAGGTAGGGGTGGGCATTGCGTCCGTTGGTACAGCAAACGGTAGAAGAACCTGACAGAAATAGAAGCAAACCGATAACCAGCAAGTCCCACTTCCAACTCAAAGGCAAACCGCAGTGAAGCTGTTCACTATGCAGTCTCGGTACTGAGGGACAAGAGTTAACCGAAGACTAGACCCGCCACCACTTAACCAGCAACGGCCGCTTAAACATACAAAAGGGCGGCTCGCGCTAGGGGGGGTAAGCACGAGCCGCCACCCGGCCACAGGGGGGGGGCGGGCCGGGGCAGGCCACACTGTATATCGGGGCCTTGCACTCGCCATTATTACACAAACCACAACAACAGGCAATACCCCGCGAGACATCGAGCACATTTTTTCTTTTCAATACACCTTCAGTACACCTCTAGTCCGCCGCTAACGCGTCGTCGCCGCACCACACGCCTGACATTTTTGCTCGTAACGGCGTAAAAACAGCTACAATCGCTAGGCACTATGGCACATTCATCCGAGCACCCCCGCCCCGGAGCATCACACGATGATTCCGCCCCTGCTTCCGGCATGATATTTCCCGCCGACTCTTCCAAAATTGTCGCTTTTTTTGACTTGGATAAGACGATCATCGCGACATCCTCCGTCTATGTGTATGGCCGAGAGTTTCTCCATTCCGGTTTGATCTCCCCTGCCACCGCTTTGCAGATTTCCATAGCTAAAGCCACCTATATGATCGCTGGCCACAGTAGCGAGCAAATGGATACCACTCGGGACCAATTGGCTCAGATGATTGTTGGGTGGAGCGAGGAACAGGTAAAAACCATCGCCACGGAGACGATGCACTCACTGGTCACGCCCACCATTTATGAAGAAGCCCGTGAGCTCATCCGCATGCATCAGGAGGCAGGCCACGATGTGGTCATCATCTCAGCGTCAGCTCGTATTTTGGTGGAGCCGATCGCTCAGGAGCTGGGAGTGGAAACGGTTGTTGCCACAGAGTTGGTGGTAAAAGACGGCAAATTTACTGGTGAGATGCCCTTTTATTGCAAGGGGGAAATGAAGGCTCAGGCGATTGCAGAGCTCACTCAACAGCGGGGATACGCACTGGAGTCCAGCTTTGCGTATTCAGATTCGGTCACGGATCTTCCTATGCTCGAAGCCGTCGGCCACCCGATTGTGGTGAACCCGGATCGAGCGCTGCGTCGAATAGCTACGGAAAAGGGCTGGGAAATCCGCACGTTTAAAAACCCTGTTCCCCTTTTTCCCAAGCCTACGATGCGGGAAGTCCAAATCGGCACGGGTGTCGCTGCAGGAGTCGCCGCGATGCTGGGAGGCGTGGTGTGGTGGAATAAGCGGACGGATAAGCGCACTTAAGCGCACTTAGCTTGCCGACGCCCCACTCCTTCCCACAGCCCCATCACCGAGCCGCAGCTGCGATGGATTCCGCCTCCTCCGCACCAGCTATCATCGCTTTGAGATACAGCTCTATGAATGTCACCGCCTGCTCCTGACCTGCCGTGAAGTGCGCTGCGCTCGCTTGATACTCGGATCGGTGCCTGCGCAGATAGGTTTCTGGCACACATAATCCACGCGGATCACTGCCAAAGGTGACCGCTGCACTACGAGCAGCAACGCGCGCCACGAGCGCACTTCTAGGGCCAAAAGCTCCGCGCCCGATGATCTCCCCATGCACAACAGCCGGTATCAGAGCCGGATTGGGGCCCGATGTGATCACGCGAGCTAGGACTTCAAGTTCCGCAGATGCAGAGGTAGGCCTGCCGGGTCCTCCCGCCAGAGCGTCTATGCGCGCAAGGACTTGAAGTGGCGCACGGAGAAAGGTCCTCGATGTTTGTTCGATCACAGCTGGCGCAAGCATGCTGTACCCACTGATGTGGTACTTTTCCCCCAGTTCGGGATCAAGAGCGGCGCTGGTTCGTGCGCCTCGTAGCAGCGATTCTGAGGAGGTAACTTCATACTTGCGCAGGTTGACTGGCCTGCGATGAACTGCGGCGATGCCATCTGTAGCACGTTGAACGAGTGCTTTAATTTCACCGAATGCGAGTAGATGGTCCAAGGTTGCCATGAGTTTTAATACTACAAATACACAACAATCTATCCAGTAAATTCACCTTCACGCGCGTTTCGTGGCACGATTGAAGATAACTGTTTTAAATGAATTCGATCTGAAGGGATCAACCTGTGAGCAAGGACAACGGCTTTTTCACTGATGGCGCGGATCAATTCGACGCAAAGGTTAATGGAATCCCCCTGACTGATGTCGATGCCACCAACAAAGGCTCCATCGGTTCCCTCGTAAGTGACGCTACCGCGCAGATGTCCTCGTTGTTCCGCGCAGAGGTCGAGCTGGCTAAGACCGAGCTTGCTGCAGAAGCCAAAAAAGGCGTAATCGGCGGCGGCCTGTTTGGCGTCGCTGGCACTATCGCCCTCTACAGCTCCTTCTTCTTTTTCTTCTTCCTTGCAGAACTGCTCAGCGTCTGGCTGGATCGTTGGGCTGCATTCCTCATCGTCTTCCTCATCATGATCGTCCTCGCGGCCCTTCTTGCCTTTGTGGGCTTTAAGAAGGTCAAGAAGATCGGCAAGCCCAAGCAGACTATTCAGTCCGTCACAGAGCTTAAGAATCTCGTTCCGGGAAAGGCACAAGCCAACCTGGAGACTAAGCAGCGCGGAATGTATAGCTAACGTTTACAACGAAAACACTAGTGCGCCCCTCACACGCCGTTGTGCGGGGCGTTTTGCGTCCTATGAGCCTCCACAAGAAAGCTTAAAAGATTGAAGAAACATCGGCAGCCGCTGTCGCCTTCTGTAGTTGCGTTGGAAGGGCCTTTCCATCACCAGATGCTCCATACTCGTGGGCTGCGCCTTCACGCTGCTACAGCGGGCGACCCGCAGAATCCCGCCATTGTGCTTCTGCACGACTCTTTTGGGGGCTGGTTCGATTTCCGCCACGTCATCGAGCCTTTAGCAGAGGCTGGTTTTCACGTCGCAGCGCTGGACATGCGCGGATACGGGCTCTCGGACAAGCCCCCAAGCGGCTACGAACACCGCTTTGCCGCGGGCGACATCGCAGGTTCCATCCGGACGCTCGGGCATAATTCTGCCCACGTCATCGGGGTGGGCTCTGGAGCTTCTATCGCATGGTTGCTAGCCGCTAATTATCCCGATCACGTGGATTCTTTACTAGCCATTGGAGCGCTGCATCCCGCCGATATGCGCCGAGCAATTGGTCTTCGCCCTTGGCTGTTTTCCCACATTCTTCCGCTGACCATGATGTTCCGGCTCCCCCATCTGCTGCGTTCCTGGTGTTGGTCCCGGCGCGACCGTCTCATTGAACGCGATCTGCGGCTCACCACCGGCCTTGGTTTTCACGTCAGCGAGCGTTTCGAGCAGGAGCTTCGTTTGCGTCGTAGAGCGATGTCCATCGATTCCACATTCCTCCCGGTAACAAAGACCTCTCGTTACAGCGTTAACGTTCCTCCTATGAAGTGGACGCTGCCTAAGGTCCAGGTGCCTGTGCATATGCTTGTCGACGCCTCCGCCACGTCCGCATGGCTCGCCCGCCGCGCGCACTCACGGTCGGCAGCGGGACTTAGTACCTCCACTGTGGGGGGAACAGGCCAGCGCCCGCACCTGGAAAACCCTAAAGGTTTTGTTTCCGAGGTGCTGCGTTTTATCCGGTCTGTCTAACTAGCTACGCACTTCTGAGTGTCTGCGGGGTTTTCCATAGCGGCGATGTCGCCCACGATGTTTTGTACTTCTTGAGCGGTAAGCACGTAGCCGATGTCGCTGCTGTCTACAGATGCCCCGAAGACCACTCCCAGCACGTTTCCTTCAGTATCCACCATGGGCCCACCGGAATTTCCTTTTCGGATGCTACCGCGCACGGTATAGGCCTCACGCTCAACCCTGCCGTTGGAATAGATATCTGCGCCAGAGATTGTAATGCGGTCGCTCACACGTGCTGGGGCTGCTTCAAAGGGGCCCGACTCTGGGAATCCCATGACTATGGCATCCGCACCAGATTCAGCCGGCTCTTGAGCCCAGGAAAGAGCAGGAAGACTGATTTTGTCAGACTTCAGTACTGCTATGTCCAGCTGCGGGTTGTAGTACACGACTTCAGCGGCAAAGACACCCTCGACGGTATCCAAGCTGACTTTATCGGTGCCAGCTACCACGTGTGCATTAGTGATCACGTGAGATTCGTCTATAACAAAACCAGAGCCCATCAGACGTCGGCTGCATTTTTCAGATTCTCCCAGAACATGAATCACAGAGGGACGTAGACGCTCCACAAGAGCTGTGTCAGCAACTTTAATCGCGGGCGCTTCTACTTGCTTTGATTGTGTTCCCTCCACAAAGGGAGAAATCAGAGGCGGCAGCCCGGACTCGTTGAGCATCGCGGAGATCCGGGAAGGCAACGTCGACAAGGCAGCTGGAATGTTGCGATCAACAAAGCCCAAGATGGTGGAGTTCTTAATGCCCTGCGATACTGAACCGCTCAAGCTTGTGGCCAGCGGGATGGCAACCAACCACGCAACGATCAATGTAGCGAGCGCCTGGAATAAGGCTCCCACCATCGAATCGATCGCCAGAGTCTTGCGCCACTGAGCTCGATCCCGCAGCGACGAGCCAATCAGCCCTCCAACGAGATTGCCTATTCCTACAAGAAGAATCACCGTGCCCAAAGCAAGCAGGAAGCGCAATGCCGTGGATTCCGTCTGTTCCATGACTACCGGGGCCAGGGCAGCTCCGCATATCAGGCCTGCTATCACGCCCAAGGTTGAGAGCACCGAGGCGAATGCTCCCTGTCGCCATCCAGAAAAGATAGCCAAGATGAGCGCCAGCCCGATGATTATGTCCACGACTGTTCCTGGAGTCACGTCTGTGGGATACCTTCCTATGAGCGTGTGTACTAAAGCGCACTAGGCGCGATATCTGAGAGCCTGACCGCAGTCGGTGTTTTACCTGCGCGGATACAACTGGCCAAGCCGCTCGTTGTTTCGCGATTCAGACAGTGTCTTGTGCAAATCGTAGTGGGTGGTTTTATCCCATGGATGCTCCCATCCCGCATGTGCGATAAGAGCATCAAGCAGTCCTCCGGTAAAACCCCAGATCACATAATCATTGACCCGGAATGCCGGCCCAGACCAGTCTTTGTGTTGCACCATAAACCGGTTAGCGGGATCCGTGAGAGACAACACGGGGATGTTAGCCACTGAGTCAGCTTCTTGTGGACTGACCACGCCAATGGGGCCGATGCTATGCCAGTGGGCCAACACAGGAAGCACTGGATAACCTGTTGCGCGAATATGTACTTCAGGAAGCTGCGCGAGAGGTGTCACGGTCCGACGGTCTAAGCCAGTCTCTTCCCATGCTTCTCTGAGAGCACAATCCACCGCATTCGCATCAGTCTTATCCAGGCGACCACCCGGAAAAGCTATCTGCCCAGAGTGGGCTCTCATGCTTGGCGAACGGTGCGTGAGTAGCACGGAGGCGTCGTTAGGCATCTCCGCCGAGGTTTCCGCTCCGGCGAGAAGAACCAGCACCGCGGCGCGTTTAGTTGAGTCTGGGGAAGACTCCGGACGCAGTGCCCGCCGGATTCTGCCGTCGATGGCGCCACCAGTCACATCCCCGACTAGGCGCCTCATCCATACGGGAGCGCGTTCAGGACGCAGCGTGATATTTTCCCCAGGAATATCTGGACGTGGGAAATCACCAAGTCTCCCCTCGTTGATGTCCATCAGGAAACCTCCGTAGGGGTAGCAGTTGCAGGAAGATTTCTTAGCACTGCAGACTCAAGATCTTCATAGTGTTCAAAGGGCTTCGGGATCGTCGAGATGAGCTTTCCATTCTGATCAAAAACAAGGGTGATGGGCACTACCTTAGGCAACCCAAGTGAAGCTGCGAAACTATTGTTATTGTCTTGTAACGATGGCATCTGAATACCAAGATCGTTGAGCAGCGCAGCCCCGTTAGCAGCATGAGTGTCTGCGTGAACTCCTACCACGGAAAACTCTGGATGTTTAGCCGCGAGTTCGTCAAAAAGCGGTAGCTCCTTGCGGCACGGCTCACACCACCAAGCCCATAGCGATACCACCGTCACAGCAGGCATAGGATGAGCTCGGTGTTGAGCGCCCAAGCACGGAAGCGCGACCCCACCCACGTCCGCAACAGGACACTCCGGGCGATTCTGAACGTTCTGGGCCACAGTGTCACTACCCTCAGCCCCGGCGCTTTCCTTCTGGTCACCCGAGCCGCCACGCAGGAGATGCGGAACGACCGCGATAAGAAGCACAAGCATCACGACAAAAACGCCAAAGGAAGCAGCGATTGTCTTTTTCATACTTAAGCTCCTGCCAACTCCAATAATGCTTCACGATTATCCCCTACCACCAACGCAGATGCCAGCTCGGGATCTATAGGCCCCTCAGCGCCAAAGCTCGGGCATTCCGCAGCCAGAAAACAAGCCCCACAGGCAGCTTTACGCGAATGGCATACACGACGACCATGGAAGATGATGCGGTGGGAAAACATCGTCCATTCTTTCTTCTCTATGAGTTCTGCGAGTTCGGCCTCCACTTTCAAAGGGTCAGTGTGTGAACTCAAGCCCATGCGGCGCACCAGCCGGCCAAAATGCGTATCCACGGTCAGGCCTGGGATATCAAAGGCATTTCCGCGAACTACGTTGGCAGTTTTCCTTCCCACGCCAGGCAGGCTGATCAGGTCCTCTATGCTCTGCGGGATTTCGCCGTCAAAGTCAGCCACCAGCTTCTGCCCCAACCCGATGAGGTGCGAGGCCTTTGCTTTATAAAATCCGGTAGGCCGGATGATTTCTTGCAGCTCAGATTCATTCGCATTGGCATAATCCCATGCAGTTGGATACATGGAGAAAAGACGAGGAGTCACCTGATTAACACGAACATCAGTGCATTGCGCGCTCAGTACTGTGGCCACTGTGAGTTCTAACGGATTTTTAAAATCCAACTCACAATGGGCCTCTGGGTATCCCACGCTCAGAAGCCTGTTAATCCTCCGCGCCCGACGTTTCTTCCCTAGGGGAGTCTCTTGCCCACGCGCAGCCTTATGCGCCCCCACTTTGACCCGGGCAACCGGCGGAGAGGTTGGCAACTCTAATGGATACTGACTCGACATGGCACCTACCTTATTCCAGGCCCATGACATTGGTCCGAAACTGCGCTGCACGCCGCCTGATGCAAGGCTACAGTGGCAGCATGAGCTTCCTGTTGGTATTTTTTGTCCCCTTTGCTCTCGCACTGTTCCTTTTATGGATGGATCGCCTAGAGATCAAGGTCCTCCATCCCCATGGATCCCCCGAGGAAAACAACGCCGCAGCCGAGATCACTGATCTCCCACTCACCAGCGCAGACGCAGAGACGCCAGACCCCACGGGCGATGCTAAGAATTTTTTATCTAGCGAAGAAAAATAACCCCACCTTTTTGGCACCCCCGCTGCGGACCCCGAACCCCACGGCAAAGTAATTTACTCGTGATAATTCAAAAATTTCACCCCCATTCAGCACCCAAACCCCTCACTTTGTGACCAATCTATTTTGAGGGTGCAAAAGTGACGCAGTACATAGTATGGTGATCTAGGAAACATTAACTAAACCGGTCGAAGCAATGCGAAAGTGCTCTCCACAATCGTGCCACGATCCGGTTATAACGCCGCACTAGCTATAGCCCAGGCTTGGAGAGATTCCTAGCGCGGCCTACTAGAGGAGTATTGACGTGGATGGTGTGCAGGATATTCTCTCCCGCGCCGGAATTTTTCAGGGTGTAGATCCAGTTGCGGTCGGCAATCTGATTCAGGAGCTTGAAAGCGTCCGATTCCCGCGCGGGGCAACAATCTTTGAAGAGGGTGAGCCTGGCGACCGTTTGTACATCATCACTTCCGGAAAAGTGAAGCTGGCCCGCCACTCACTCGACGGTCGCGAAAACCTCTTGACAGTCATGGGTCCTTCCGACATGTTCGGCGAACTGTCCATCTTCGACCCAGGCCCACGTACGTCTTCCGCCGTCTGCGTCACCGAAGTTCATGCTGCCACCATGAATTCGGAGATGCTGCGCCAGTGGATCAGCGATCACCCAGAGATCTCCGAGCAACTGCTTCGTGTCCTGGCTCGCCGCTTGCGCCGTACGAATGCATCCCTCGCAGATTTGATCTTCACCGACGTCCCCGGCCGTGTTGCTAAGACGCTTCTGCAGCTGGCAAACCGCTTTGGCACCCAAGAGGGCGGTGCCCTCCGCGTGAATCACGACCTCACCCAGGAAGAGATCGCTCAGCTCGTGGGCGCAAGCCGTGAGACTGTGAACAAGGCTCTAGCCACATTCGCTCACCGCGGTTGGATCCGCCTCGAAGGCAAGTCGGTTCTGATCGTAGACACCGAGCACCTGGCAAAGCGCGCACGCTAACGCTTTCCAGCGCTCACATGTAGGGAGTTGAGTCTTCACTCCCTACAAAAGGCCTGGTGGCCCGGCTCCCACATGGGAACAGCCGAGCCACCAGGCCTTTTGTAGATGCAGTTATTCTTGTTCCGCCAGATAGCGCAGTGCCACGCGGGTTGATTGTTCTGCGGCACCTCGCAGAACTGGGTCTACGTCATCATAGACGGCGTCGATAAGCTGTTTGATAGATGCATCTTCGCCGAGCTCGGCGCGCGCTGCGCGGATTTGATCTAAGCGCTGACGACGACGCTGGGTGTACCAATGAGCAAAGCTTGCAACGTCATGACCTTCCGGCCCGTGCCCCGGCATAAGGCACACGTCTTTGCCACGCTCCTCCAGGAGTGCGAGAGTATTGAGATAATCCCCTAGATCACCATCGGTCTCGGAAATCATCGTGGTATGGCGTCCCGCAATGGTATCGCCAGTGATAATCCCCTCTAGCTCCGATGCGTGCGGTTCCCCGCTCCATACAAAGAAACATACAGAGTCGGCGGTGTGTCCCGGCGTAAAAACAACCTCTACTTGGGGGGTAACGCCGTCCACGGTGATTAACTCGCCGTCGATAAGCGGCGTTCCGCCTTTGCAATAAGCCGGGTCCTGCGCCCGAACAGGAGCGCCCTCTGTGAGCTGATAGAAGCGCGGCGCTCCGTCAGCATGATCGTGATGCCTATGCGTGAGCAGTATCAGACCAACCTCATTGGCCTTGCTATTGAGCACATTAAGGTGACCCTCGTCCTCAGGACCAGGGTCAATAACTATGCTGCGCGAGTCCCCCTCCGCACGCACGACCCACGAATTAGTTCCTTCGAGAGCGGCGTACCCCGGATTGGGACAAAGTACCACCGAAACGGACGGACTAACCGGCCGTAGCTGACTGTAAGCAGGATGCTCCATGCTCATCAGCTTAGCGATTATTGCCATGCCAAACTACTTAAACGGAACCCCATCGTTAGTTTTGCGGGGTCCGTTTGCATAGAAGACTGCCAACTCTTTCCTACTCAGCAACCTCAACAACAACTTCGATCTCCACTGGAGAATTCAGCGGCAGTTCCGCCACTCCTACGGCGCTACGCACATGCGCCCCGGCCTCGCCAAAGACTTCCCCCATGAGTTGCGAAGCACCGTTGACCACGCCAGGCTGCCCGCCGAAATCCTGAGCAGAGGCAACAAAGCCCACGATTTTCAGAACTCGGGTCACATTATCAATGCCCACCACAGCATCGATGGCGGCCAGAGCATTCAACGCGGCCACGCGAGCATAGGATTCAGCCTGTTCCGCGGATACATCCGCCCCGACCTTGCCCACTGCCGGCAGTGCGCCGTCGATAAAAGGTAGCTGACCAGAGGTCCACACCTGGTTTCCTACCTTGGTGGCCGGAATGTAGACAGCCACGGGCGCTGCAACATCCGGCAGCTCTATTCCCAGGTTTTTAAGGTTTTCGCTTGCCGTCATCACTCAACCTCACGCTTCATGTAAGCGACAACATTCTCCGGGTTTGGCCCCGGCACAACGCTGACGAGCTCCCAGCCGTCCTCGCCCCAAGTATCCAGAATCTGCTTAGTCGCGTGAGTGAGCAAAGGTACAGTGACATATTCCCATTTAGTCATGCCTATAACTGTACCTGCCACAACCTCGCTTTAAAGGCTTAAGGGATGCAGGAGCGTTACGACGCCCACCATGCAGCAATCCCGCACGCCCAGTACGCGCGTGCCAGCCTGCCCGTCGCGCTCGTGGGCGCAGCGCACAGGTTTCCACCTTAGCGGTGGCACTAGGGCCTCCTCGCTATATTCCAGTTATATTCCGGCGAGCTCGCCGCCACGTGCAAAGAAATCTCGCCAGCTCTCAATGTCGGGATTGTTGCGCAGAATGGAACGTCGTTGCCGCTCTGTAAGGCCTCCCCACACTCCAAACTCCACACGATTATCAAGAGCATCAGCACGACAGCGCATCATCACGGGGCACTCACTACAAATCGCTGCCGCCCGTCGCTGCGCCGCGCCACGGACAAAAAGGGCATCCGGGTCTTCATTACGACAGTGGGCATACATTACCCAGTCTCCACGCTCCAATGCCCGAAGTGACCCCAGCGCATCTTCCTCTAGGGGGCTGATCTTACGTACGTTCATCAACGAAGTTGTCATGATGAACTCCTCCTGACATAAATCTTGGAACGAACTAGAGACTCAAAAAAGCCAAGTCTCTGCACCCTTTTACAGGCGCCCAACGTGAACTCATGTAAGTCTATTCACAGAAAGTTGCATAAGTCGAATGCATCACACTTTGTGGGGATATTTCCTACTTCCCCCTACAACGGTTGCTTAGCTAGGGTAAAGGGGTGTCAAAGTGGAATTCACTCACCAGGATCGTCGCCGCTGCTGTAGCAGCAGGGGCTGCCAGCGCCCTAGCGCTCTCCCCCGTAGCTGCCATCACAGGCGTTGCAGCTGCACGCACTAGTGCAACAATGCAGTCCAATCTCCAAGATTTGACCGATGGGTCTGCCCCGGGAGTCTCCACCATTTTAGATAACCAAGGCTCACCGATCGCCTGGTTATACACCCAACGCAGGTATTCTGTGCCGTCTGAAGCAATCCCACAGACGGTAAAAGACGCGATCGTCTCTATCGAAGACCGCCGCTTTTATGAGCATAAAGGCGTAGATCTACAAGGCAATCTGCGCGCAATCGCCGCCAATCTTTTTGCCGGAGGCGTTGAACAGGGTGCATCCACTCTGGACCAGCAGTACGTGAAGAACTACCTGCTTCTTGTCACGTCGAACAATGCAGACGAGCAAGCAGCAGCCACGGAAACATCCATCCCACGTAAATTACGCGAGATGCGGATGGCCTCGACCATCGACAAGATGCTCTCCAAAGATGAAATCCTGACCCGCTACCTCAACCTGGTGCCCTTTGGAAATAATTCCTTTGGCATCGAGGCGGCAGCACGGACTCACTTTGGTAAATCCGCCTCTGAGCTCTCCTTAGCTCAGTCTGCGATGTTTGCCGGCATGGTGCAGTCATCCTCCTTCCTCAACCCCTTTACCAATGCGGATGCGGTTCTTGAGCGCCGCAATACCGTTTTGGATTCCATGGTGATGAACGGCTACATCAACCAGGAAGAAGCCGACGTGGCCAAAGCAGAACCACTCGGTGTGCTAGACGCACCTCAGGGGTTGGCAAATGGTTGCATCGCCGCTGGCGATAGCGGGTTCTTCTGCGACCACGTCCTTAATTACCTCAACAAAAAAGGCCTCAGCACCGAGCAGATCACTAAGGGCTCTTACACGATTAAAACCACGCTTGACCCTCAAACTCAGACGGCCGCTCACAACGCTGTCACCAGCCAGGTCAATGCACAATCCCCGGGAGTCGCAGATGTTATGAACATCATTGAACCCGGCACTAATTCGCGCAAGATCCTGGCGATGACGTCCTCCCGTGATTATGGTTTGGATCTCAACGCAGGTCAGACGGTTCTCCCACAAACGTCCTCGCTGGTGGGTGCCGGCGCCGGCTCAGTCTTCAAGATTTTCACGGCCGCGGCTGCACTCAAGCAGGGCTATGGTTTGGACACTGTCCTACAGGTTCCTCGCCGCTATGAGGCCAAGGGGCTTGGCGACGGCGGCGCCTCAGGCTGTGCACCCGGGACTTACTGCGTAGAAAACTCTGGTTCCTACGCTCCACAGATGTCTCTGCGCGATGCTCTGGCGTATTCGCCCAATACCCCCTTTGTCCAGCTCATCGAATCGGTTGGCGTGCGCGATGTGGTTGATATTTCCGTAGCATTGGGCTTGCGTAGTTACTCCGAGAAGGGTTCTTTTGACCAAAATAACTCCATCGCGGACTACTTCAAAGAGCACAATCTGGGTTCCTATACCTTAGGCCCCACAGCCGTCAATGCCCTTGAGCTCTCTAATGTTGCGGCTTCCCTGGCTTCCGATGGCATGTGGTGCGAGCCAAGCCCTATCGAGTCAGTAACCGACCACAACGGCAACGAGGTGTACCTAGAGCGTCCTGCGTGTGAGCAAGCTGTCAGCAAAGAAATTGCCAATGCGCTGGCCAACGGCCTGAGCCAGGACACCATCAAGGGAACCGGCGCGGCTGCGGCAAAGGCCGCGGGATTCCGTGCCCCAACAGCCGCCAAGACAGGTACCACGGAGTCACACCAGTCGGCCGCTTTCCTCGGCTTTAACTCCAACTTTGCGTCTGCGGCCTACATTTACAACGACGGAACAACCGTGTCCCCGCTGTGTACCTCACCGGTCTCCCAGTGTGGAAAAGGCACTCTCTTCGGCGGCGACGAACCCGCCCGCACCTGGTTCTCAGCTGCGACGGCAGCCGGCCGCGCCGCAACCGGCACCCTGCCTGCTTATGACACAAAGTACAATCGCGGATCCTCAGAAGACCTCGGCAGCTCCTACATCGGCCGCAACGGCGACGACGTAAAGCGCGAGCTCACAGGCAAGGGATACAAAGTTGTCACCGAATACACCGCAGGCAATGGCCTCCCCAAGGACCATGTAGTCCGCACCGAGGTTCCTGTCCCCCTCAAGTCCGACTCCACCATCAAGCTTGTGCTTTCCGACGGCACCGCCCCCCGCCGAACCACCAGCCCCTTGATACCACGAGACGAAGCCCCCGCCGATGACAACCGCAATCAGGGAGGCAACGACCTAGCCAACCTGCTGGAACAGCTACTTGGCAGGTAGTCACCACCCTGGAAAGGGCTTAGGCTAGCGCCGCACGAACTGCCGTGGACAGGCGCTTGCCATCAGCCTGGCCTGCTGCTTTAGCTGTAGCGATCTTCATAACCTGGCCCATGTGCTTCATGGTGACGTCGCCATGCTCCGCGGCGACTTCTTCCACTGCTTGAGCAACGAGTGCGGCGAGTTGAGCGTCGTCTAGCTGGGCGGGCTGATATTCCGCAAGAATATCTGCCTCCTGAGTTTCTGCGTCGGCTAGCTCTTGTCGGCCCGCTCCGGCGTACACCTCTGCGGACTCGCGGCGCTTTTTAATCTCACGAGCAATGACCTTGAGCACATCCTCATCAGTCAACTCGTGCTTTGTTCCGCTCGTCTCCTCTGTCTGGATCGCGGCTAAAAGCATACGCAACGTGCCCGTACGCTCCTTTTCCCGGGCTTTCATAGCGGTGGTCAAATCTGCACGGATCTTCATCTTGAGTTCACTCATGGTTGTTAAGCCTACTCGCAGGTACGCTGTACGAGTGGCTTCATTGAAAAAGACTCTTCTCACGGCAACCGGCGTGCTGGGACTCACCGGACTTTTCACCCTTGCATGGGCATATCGCGAATGCTCTAACTTTGAGCTCAAAATCGTGGAACTGCCCATCCTAGAACCTGGAGTCTTAAGAGACGAAGACGAATTTAGGATCCTGCACCTCAGCGATCTCCACATGATCCCCAACCAGATTAAGAAGCAAGAATGGGTAGCACAGCTGGACAAGCTGGCCCCAGATCTGGTTGTGAACACGGGAGATAACCTCAGCGATCCCAAAGGCGTGCCCGGAGTGCTGCGCGCACTCGGCCCGCTACTCCGACGCCCAGGACTCTTTGTTTTTGGTACCAACGACTATTTTGCCCCCAGCATGGTCAACCCCTTCCTCTATCTCTTTGGCAAAAAGCGCAAGCCTAGCGAGGTAGCACTGCCATGGAAAGGAATGCGTGCCGCCTTCATAGAGCACGGGTGGCGCGACGCAAATCAGGCTCGACACGAGTTCCAAATCAACCATGTGCGCATCGCCGTTGCAGGTGTCGACGACCCCCACCACGACCTCGACGACTATGAAGAAATAGCCGGCCCACCGAACCCGGACGCAGACCTCAGCATTGCGCTGCTGCATGCCCCCGAGCCACGCGTACTAGAGCGCTTTGAGCGCGACGGCTACATGTTGTCCCTCTCCGGTCACACCCACGGAGGCCAAGTCTGTTTGCCTGGCTCCCGTGCCCTTGTTACCAACTGTGGGATCGATGCACAGCGAGTGCAGGGACTGCACACTTTTGGAAACATGTGGATGCACGTTTCCAATGGTCTGGGCACTTCTAAATTCGCCCCTATCCGGCTTTTCTGCCGCCCTTCTGCCACGCTGATCCGCGTCACGGAAAAGCGTTAAGGCTAGCTGCTGGCACCTTACGGTGCACTCGGTGCAAATGCATTTCGCGCACCATCTGCAGTTTTGCTGTTTCCCACGTCGATCAACTAAAGTATGTCCAGTATCGACGGGATATGGCGCAGCTTGGTAGCGCGCTTCGTTCGGGACGAAGAGGTCGCAGGTTCAAATCCTGTTATCCCGACCACTGAGATAAGCCGGGACATGGTGCACACCATGTCCCGGCTTATTCCTTTTTCTACTCTTAGCCGGAAAACGCCCTCACGATACTCAACACTAACTTTCCTGTGAGGCCAATGTTCTACGTTTCGGCTGTGAGCGTAGCTCATTAGGGGAAATACCGTTGTGCTTGGACTAACTCACACTTCGCGATGGTTTCTTGCGTATCTCTGTTACTGATTATTGCGGCAGCCCCGGTAATGATGATCAGCGCTTAACCCCAGTATGGGCCATTCCAATACCTAGATCCGAAAAACCGTCTAAAGAATATCGTTACCGTGCTACAGTGGCCCCTACTTTCGTACGATAATCAGCCAAAAACAAGGACATAGCTTGCTTAAATTCGATAACGTACAGAAGAGTTTCGGCTCAAAACAGGTGCTCAAAGGCGTAAATTTTTCCGTGGATCGCGGAGAAATAGTTGGCCTGCTTGCTTCAAACGGTGGGGGCAAGACTACCTCGATGAGAATCGCACTCGGGCTCATGAAACCAGACATGGGTCAGGTTTTAGTTGCGGGGCAGAAAATCGCTCCCGATTCAGTTCGAGGCGTCGGATATATGCCTGAAGAACGTGGACTTTACTCTGATGAGACTGTGGTCAACCAGCTCCACTACTTTGCGCGGCTACACCGAATTCCAAAAGAGAAGATAAAACCTCGAATTAAAGAACTCCTGGAGAAGCTGGAAGTATCCCAATTCGCTGACTCAAAGGTTAAGGAACTGTCGCTAGGAAACAAGCAACGGATTCAGATTGCTTCTGCTTTAATTCATTCGCCAGAGTTGTTGGTTTTGGACGAACCCTTTTCAGGCCTTGACCCTTTAGCTGTTGATCGTTTTCAACATCTTCTACGGGAATACGCTGACAGCGGTGCCGCAATATTATTCAGCTCGCATCAGATCGAAATCGTAGAGAAAATATCCGATCGTGTAGTCATTATGAAGGACGGGATAGTTTCATATGACGGAGACACATCAGGCATTTCCTCGCCCGAGGATAAAGTATTGGTCCATATATCGCTGAATCTTAGTAAAGATAGAAAAATTGAGGATATCACTTTTGAGAATAACGAGAAAATAGAATCGGCTCAGGCTGTTACTGATGGCGTGAAATTGATCTTGAAATCCGGGGAGATTTCTGTTGGCGAGTTAATGCAATGTGGATTAAAACCCGAAGAAATACGCGAAATGAGATACGAGAAAAATTCGCTTCTTGACACCCTATCAAGCATTTATGGCAAGGACACCTGATCAATGATAATTGCAAACGATTCTTTTCGATATTCTCTTGTATTTCTGGTGGCCCAAAGAGAGGCACTTCTTAGCGTTAGAAGTAAATCAGTCTCGATAGTTTTTGCTGTGGTTGCCTTGGGCGCGATTGCCTTAGTCGGCTTTTCTTCGAAACAAGTTGTTAATTCCGGCAAAGATTTCAATCCACACGATGTAAGTGTTGTCGTGGGGTTATTTATGCTGGTTGCATTGTCAATGTCCATCATGATGAGCTCACCCCTACTAGGCGCTTCCATGGTTGACGAGAAAGACAACAAAGTTGTTGAGATTCTGCTTTCTTCGATCCGTGCCGATGAGCTATACCTAGGAAAGGTATTTGGCCACGTTATTATCGGACTATTTCAACTAACTGCCCTCTGGGGAATTACAGCAGTTTCTTCTATTTTATTTGGATTGTCGGATTTTGC
This sequence comes from Corynebacterium ulcerans, assembly GCF_900187135.1. NCBI lineage: Bacteria > Bacillati > Actinomycetota > Actinomycetes > Mycobacteriales > Corynebacteriaceae > Corynebacterium > Corynebacterium ulcerans. The sequence continues at coordinate 1,737,977 of NZ_LT906443.1, read as the reverse complement.
GAGTTTTCCATGGTCAAGAACATTCATAGTGCTCTTGTTTATGTTTCCTGGCTACCTTGTTTTTACTGCTTTATTTGGCATAGCAGGTGCTATTGTTTCAAGAAATGAAGACTACTTAGCTGCACAACTTCCGATCCTTATCCTCTTTTTTGTCACACTATTTGTCCCGTTTTTGCCGTTGATCAAAATTGGCTCTTTTGAAAGTGGTTGGCTTCCAGCAGTTTCTTGGATTCCACCACTGTCCATGGTGGCTACTCCGGTTAGGGAAATCTATATTGGGGAACCCAACTGGGTGGTCGTAATTTCTTGGATTTTACTGCTGGTATTATCAGCTTTTCTCTTCTTCCTGGGTGCTCTTACTTTTAAGAAAAATATTCTGAAGTAGAACTATGTAGCGCAGAATAATTGGCGAATCCCTCGGTGTATTCCAACTAACTTGTCACCTATCACCACCACAGTGGAGCAGCGCCAAAAGTGCCAGCTTGGAGCTAACTCAAATCCTGTTATCCCGATCACTAAGAACAGGCTAGTGATCCACTTATGGATTGCTGGCCTGTTTTTCTGTGCGCTATCGCACCGCCCTGCCGACACTGCCATCCTTATCACCGACAGACCCTGCATTTCCATAGACAAAAGCCCAAAATCAGGCCACACGCTACCCCTTTGTCTATGGAAATGCAGGCAGCCCAACTCAGCACCCCAAGGTTTTGTCGTTTTTGAGAACGCTAGAAAAATCGACCTGGGCTTTTACCCCGCACACCCCCGCTAGCGTTCTCAAAAACGACAACCCCCTCCCCGTCACACAAAAATATCAGCCTTTATTACTGATATGCTCATTTGATTCGCGTGAAGTATATAGAAAGGCATGCAATGAGAATGACCCGTCGAAAAACGTTGACGGTTGCCGCCCTCATCACTGTTAGCTCGTTCACCGGTGTAAGCACCGGACACGCCATCGATTTTGGGACAATCACGAGACTGCCTTCCGCTTTATTCTCAGGATCCTCTGGTTCCTCCGGCTCTTCCGGCTCCTCGATCCCCGACGCTAAGCCCGCCCCGCAGCGTCCAAACCGGATCTCCGAGGGGCTCACGGTCACCATGCTCGACGATCTCTTTGGACGCGGTAAATCCGATAAGTTCGGCATCCTTTCCGGCGACCTAGGGGAAATGGTCCGGCTGGCCAAGGATGGTAAAGAATTTGCCATCATCTTCGGGGATTCTTTCACTGGCGAGGGCCTGCAAGGCGAGTGGAAAAGCCCGATCGGATTGGTAGCCAAGCTGGGAGAAGACGGGAAAATACAGATCCTTCGCCCGCTCAACGAGGGCGAAAAAGCCGAGCAGCTTATTAAGTACGAGCACAAAGACCGCCTGACGCTCCTCCCCTCGGACGTCATTAACATCGACGGAACAATCTACATGCAGGCCATGTGGCATAAGGGTTTGGGCAACGTCATAAAAACTCAGATCTGGAAGTCCACCGATCAGGGAAAGACCTGGTCTAGCGTCAACGAGATACCCGCTAGTTATATGAACGAGTTCGGCAGCCTTCTCTCCTGGGAAAACGGCGACGACGGATACGTGTACATGGTCTCCTCCAAGTTTGGCCGCGCACACAGCGTCTATCTCACCCGCTTCCGCCCTGCTGACATCAGCAATGAGCAGCAGTGGGAGCACTATAACCCCACTACAAGCACCTGGTCCACGCATGTCGATGGTGCACCCCTCACACCGATCCTCAGCAACTCGGTGAAAGCCGGCGAGATGTCCCTGCGTCGAATCGAGGGGCACTGGGTACTCAGCATGTTCAATGAAGAGACCTGGGCCATCGAGGTACGCATCTCCGAAAAAATCGACCAGAGCTGGGATGATATTAAGCCGGCTCACGTGGTGGTCGCTGGCACCGGCGGCTGGGGAGCTAAGCAAAGTGAAAACAACTTCACCCAGCTCTACGGCGGCTATATCACGCCTTTTTCCACTCTCGCCGACATGAATATCGTGGTGTCACAGTGGAATACCTCAAATAACAGCCGTTATAACTCCACGCAGTTTAACGTCAAGGGCTTGGATAAGTTCTTCAACGTCACGCCTAAGCTTGCCGACACCCAACCAACGCCGCAAGCAGTCACCGCTTCCCCCGAAGGCACGGCAGATCAAAGCGTTATCGAGGTCTCTGAGGTAACGCCAGTGGATCCGGGCAAGGCCGCGACACCAGAGCAAGAGATCCTAGAAAGCGTCGCGCCGGTAGAGGTGTTACCCCTTACCGGCGCGCATGATTCAGAGAAAAACTAGTAGGTGATGTCCTCGGGTGCTGCATGAGCACCTGAGGACTCGCGCCTGCCCAGCAGCTTCAGCGATACTGCCCCGGCGGCTGCTAAACCAGCAGTGACCAGGACGGCGACCCAGAGCGCTGGGGAGTTTGTCCCGTTGCCGAGCGAGCTTAGCGCCAGCGTGGGATAGTTCAACGGCATAAGGTTCACCAGTGCCTGGGCGGTTGTGCCGATCTGCGCTGTCGCTGCAGAATTCCACACCCATCCCACGATGCCTACCTGTGCGATAATCCCCACGAGTGCGGCAAGATAGCCCCATGTAGCACCAAACGCACGGATCAGGACTGCTGTGCCAAGCCCAGATGCTAAGACAAGCAAGGCACATATGCCAGCGGCTGCGGCAGCCTCCGCCGCGCCGAGCTCGGCACCCAGGATCGCTACGAGTGCGCCTCCTAGAGCAGCAAGCGCTATGCCTCCAACAAGGCTCACTACCCATGATCGGCCACGCCCGTAGGTACCGGCAGCAAGCATGACTCCTGCGGCGATGAGGAAGGCGTACATCGGGGCAAGGGTTTTGGTTATTCCTGCTTCTTCTGCCTCGGGGGTGCCAGCCTGGATAACAGGCAGAGCTCGGGATACCGCTCCCACACGATCTTGGTTTGTTTTTGCCATCCCGTCGACTTTTTGAGCACCCTGATCTAGCTGCTCTACGCCTTTGAGGGCCTCGTCTACACCGGCAGCGAGCTCATTAAGTCCTGCGGAAAGCTCTTTGGACCCTTTGGTGGCCGAGTAGATGCCGTCGTGGAAGCCATAGCCCGGCACGTGCAGCTGGTTGGCAAGCTCTCGGGAGCCATCGCGGAGTTTGGTCAGCTGGTCGGTGATGTTTTTGTCCACCTGGAAGGTGTCTACCTGGCTGCGGAAATCTTCCAGTTGTGGCTTGAACTCCGCGGCCTTGGGGTCTTTGCTCTTGGCGATGTCTCCGATGGTTCGATCAAGCGCACCGAGAATTTGCCCACGAACGGCTTCCAGGGCAAAGAGCTGCCCCACTGCTTGGTCTACGCCGTTTGCGATCTCCGTCGCACCGTCCCCCAGCTGGCCGGTGGCCGCCTGAAGTTGATTCATGCCGTCGGCAAGCTTGGCGGCGCCGTCGCGGGCTGCGGTTGTTCCTGCGCCGAGTTGCTTGGAGCCGTCGGCAAGCTTGTGGGTGCCGTCCGCAAGCTGTTTGGTGCCGCCTTTGAGTAATCCTGCTTGGGCGCCTGCTTCACCAGCGGCGCGGCGGGCGTCGACAAGCGCTGCGTCGTCATGCACGGCGGGGGCCCCGGCTGATTCTTCCCCCGTAGACCAGGAACTGGCAAGATCGTAATCAGTGCTCACTGCATACACAGTGCCGGCGATCAGTGGAGCGGCCAGAAGAATAGCTGCGCTGAAGTGGCGAACGGCAAATCGACTCATACTATAAAAATGTACTTAGCCAGCTGATTTTTCGGTTAACGACCCACCGAAACGCCCCAATATGCATGCAAAACTTCTATGCTGTAAGCCCCACCTGACCATAGTAAACACAACAAACACTGGTAACGTGAAAAAAGTTGACCAAAATCTAAAAATTCCCCGAATCTGTGGGTGTGAGTGATCTGTGACCTTATTGTTAGTTCTCGTGCTGGCTGCCTTTACGGTATCCTGCGCGCCTGTAGCCGTCCGGGCCTGCGATAGAAAGGCGGGGTGGCCCTTAGCTGCCCTGCTGCTCATCGCGGCCGGACTCCTTTGTAAAGAACTCCCTACCATCCTCGATGAGAGTCCTCTCATCTGGACATACACGTGGATACCCGACGCCCTCGGCCACGGCATCGACATACAGTTAGCTTTGCGTGCCGATGCCCTCAGCGTTTTCTTTGCGCTCCTCGCCCTTGTTATCGGCTCCATCGTCTTTATCTATTCTGCGTCCTATCTCCCCAAAAAAACGGGGAATACCAGCTTCTACACTCTGATGACTGCTTTCATGGCTGCCATCCTTATGCTGGTGCTTGCCGACGACGTCTTCACCCTCTTCATCGCATGGGAGCTCGTTTCTCTTGCTTCCTTCATGCTCATCGCCAGGTCTGGCGGCAGCGGTGGAGAATTAGGCTCGCAACGCACACTGATATTGACGTTTATCGGTGGCCTTACCCTGCTGGTGTCTATGGCAATCGCCGCCACCCAAGCGGGAACCACTAATATCCATGAGATTCTGGTGTCTGACTTCTGGTCAGAAAAGCCGGTGCTCACCACGGTGCTCGGCGTGCTCGTTGCGATCTCCGCGTTTACTAAATCCGCGCAGTTCCCCTTCCACTTCTGGTTGCCGGAGGCAATGGCTGCCGCTACCCCGGTTTCTGCGTTCCTTCACGCCGCAGCCGTGGTGAAGGCCGGCATCTATGTGCTAATGCGCTTCAGCGCTGTGTTCCATAACAATCACACGTGGAATCTCCTACTGATAACGGTAGGCATGCTTACCGCTGTCATGGCGGCATTCTTTGCTATCCAAAAAACAGATCTGAAAAAGCTCACCGCATACTCCACTGTTTCCCACCTTGGTTGGATCGTGGCCACCATCGGCGTAGGCACGCCTTTCGCTTTGGCCGCAGCACTAGTGCACACGCTCGCGCACGCGCTGTTTAAGTCGTCGCTCTTTATGCTCATCGGTGTCATCGACCACCAAACCGGAACACGAGACGCATCCCGTTTGGGCTCTTCCTGGCGGCAGCTACCGTTTACCTTCGGATCCGTCATCCTGGCGGCAGCCTCGATGGCCGCGGTGCCTCCGATGCTGGGATTCGTGTCTAAAGAGGGCCTGCTCGCAGCCTTGAGCGAGGCTCCCCTAGGCAAAGCCGGAATCGTAGCCCTCCTGCTCACGGCAGGCGTCGGCGCGCTCTTTACCTTTACGTACTCCGTGCGCATCGTTGCCGATGGCTTTATCGACGGCGACCGCGATATGACGCACGTCAAAGAAGCCCCTGTCTCACTCTGGCTTCCCGCAGCACTCCCCGGCGCGCTCTCCCTACCGTTAGCTTTTGCCCTGGGTTATCTTGATGCCCCTATCTCTGAAGCTGTCGACGTAGTCGCAGAGGATCCCCACACGCATCTTGCCTTGTGGCACGGCCTATCGGTTGCGTTCATCATCTCCATGGTGGTGTTTGTGTTGGGAATCGTGGGAGTTATTTTCCGCAAGCAGATTTGGGCAGCTTTGGGCAGCCGTCCGCTATTCCCAGCCAGCGGCAATGACGTACTCCGGATCATGAATGAAGGTTCTTCCCGCCTGGGTCGCTCGATGGGCAAGATGGCAGACTCCATCGCTCCTACCCGTCATCTGGCGTATATGTTCCTGGCCATTATTATCTTCGGCGCATTCTACGTTCTGCCGGGCCTCGTGAGCGGCGGAGTGGATGGCATCCCGGTGCCTGCCCGCATCTCTACGGATCGCTGGTATGACGCCATACCTTTGGTCATGGTCTTGCTCGGAGTGATCGCTCTGGTGCGCACCAAAAAACGCCTGAGCGGTGTGGTTCTGGTCGGCGTGGTCGGCGCAGGTGTAACGCTGCAGGTCTTCATGCTCGGTGCTCCCGACGTCGCAATGACGCAGTTCATGGTTGAGGCACTGACCGTAGTCATCATGATGATGGTGGTGCGCCAGCAGCCAAGTCACTTCCATAAGCCTCGCAAGAGCCAGAAAGCTCTCGGTATTGCGATGGGAACCGGAGTAGGCCTGTTCGCTTTCCTCTCGGTCTGGGTACTGTTGTCGCGCCACGAGCGCAGCGAGCTAGCCATGTGGTACCTCAACGAGGCCCCCAAGATTTCTGGTGGCGATAACGTGGTGAACACCATCCTGGTTGAGTTCCGTGGGTTTGATACCTTGGGTGAGCTCTCGGTTCTGGGTATGGCAGCTATCGTAATCGCCGCAGTGATTACGTCTATGCCTCGCTACCCCTTTGCCAAAGACACCCACCCGGCGCCTTTTGGCGGCGCGAATCTCAACGCGATTCCGCTTCGCGTCCTGCTTAAAGCGCTGGTACCTGTGCTCGTGGTGCTGTCCGTCATGATCTTCTGGCGTGGCCATAATGCACCAGGTGGCGGTTTCATCGCAGCCCTTGTGGCAAGCACCGCGATGATGCTGAGCTATCTCTCGTTCCCTCGTGACAAGCACATCTTCCCAGTACGTACTCCCATTTATCTCACGGGCATAGGAATTTTGACCGCCATCTTTGCAGGTTTCCTCGGCCTGACTCACGGTTCCTTCCTCTACGCGATTCACGGGCACTGGGCCGGGCAGCACTGGACCACCTCCATGATCTTTGACGTCGGTGTGTACCTTGCTGTGTTAGGCATGGTCAGCATGGCCATCAACGCTTTGGGCGGTTATCTTCGCCCTGGTCTGGATTACGAGAACCTGAACTACAACCGGGAGGATTCGCCTTTGACTCCCCTGCCCAAGGTGGGCCACCTGGATGACTTTGGGGCTGAGCCTCACCTGCCGCCTTCTGAACCAGAGCGCGCTCGTTTGGCCAAGAAGGCCGAGCTCGCGTCCAAGGCTCTCCGAGAAGATAACGACCGACATCTCGACGCCGCATCATTCACCGCAAAGGAGGAGAAGTAAGTGATTCTCGCACTCACAATCGCCATCCTTGCCGCCGGTGGTGTGTACCTGGTGCTCCAGCGCGGCATGCTGCGCATCGTCATCGGTATGACGCTGATTAGCCATGCCGCAAACCTCATTATTGTGGCTATCGGAGTACCAGCGTGGCGCGGCGAGCCTTTCCCCAGCATCACCGATCTCAGCGTGGCTGCTGATCCTGTCCCTCAGGCCTTTGTCCTCACAGCCATTGTTATTGCCATGGCAACCACCACGTACATGCTTACGTTGTCTGGCCTAGGCCGCTCCGACGATACCGAGCCGGAAGAAGTTGCCGACGAAGATTCGCCATTGCAGACTCTAGGGCGATCCACCACCAACGCTGAGCTCGCGGAAGACGAGGCGCACCTCGTACGCGAACGCGCCCGCCGCGCGCGACAGAACTCCGCGGATGATCACACAGATAATAAGGAGGCTCACTAATGGATTACGTGCTTCCATTGTTTGTTGGTATCCCGCTTGCGTTGGTCGCGGTCGCGGCAATCGCTCCATGGCGCGTGCTCCGCGATGCCCTCGCTCTTATCACGCCGATAGGAACCGGAGCCGCAGGTGTGTGGTTGTTTGCCTACGTATCCGAGCACGGAACCATCGCGCACTCTGTGGGTAAGTACGTCGGCGGCGTAGCTATCCCCTTTGTTGGTGATCATTTCTCAGCGATCATGATCATCACGTGTTCTGTCGTGGCCTTTGCATCCAACTGGTTTGCCATTGTTGTCGGTGAGACTCGCTCGCGTTTTTATTCCTCTCTATCGCTCATGCTGCTCACCGGCGTGATGGGCGCTTTGCTCACCGCCGATCTCTTTAACTTCTTTGTGTTCATTGAGGTCATGCTGCTTCCGAGCTATGGCCTGATGGCAATGACCGGCACCTGGGCACGTCTCAGCGCTGGCCGCACGTTTGTACTGGTCAACCTGGCTACTTCTACGTTGCTGCTTATCGGTGTCGCCATTGTTTACGGTGTTGTCGGTGCAGTAAACATTGCAGCACTAGCGGGAGCCGCCGCTGGCAACGGCCCTGTGACGGTAGCCATGGGTATCGTCGTCGTGGCCATGGTGGTCAAAGCGGGCATTTTCCCGGTTCATACATGGCTGCCACGTTCTTACCCTGCAACTTCCTCCAGCGTGATGGGGTTGTTCTCTAGCATGCACACCAAGGTTGCTGTGTACATGCTGATGCGCATCTACGTGGTGATTTTTGATCTGGATACCCGCTGGATCTGGCTGATTATCACGATCTGCATCTTGTCCATGATCGTGGGTGCTTTCTCAGGCTTGGGCGAAAGCGCCATGCGCAGGGTTTTGGCGTATCAGATGGTCAACGGCATGCCGATGATTCTTGTTGTCCTTGCCTTTGCCTCTCACAACGCCAAGACCGTGATTGCAGCAGGCATTCTCTATGCTTTGCACCACATGATCACTGTGGGCTCTCTGATTCTCACGTCTGGCTCGGTCGAGGAAACCTATGGCACGGACAAAATGTCTAAGCTCTCTGGAATCGCCCATCGGGATCCGTGGGTGGCTGCGGTCTTTGCTGCCGGCGCGTTCTCCGTTGTTGGTTTCCCGCCGTTTTCTGGGCTCTGGGGCAAGGTCTTCCTGATCTTGGGAATCGCAGATTCTGCATCATGGCAGGCATGGCTGGTCATCGCGATCATTATCCTGGCTAGTTTCGGGGCGTTTCTCTCCATGCTGCGTCTCTGGCGCGAAGTCTATTGGGGCGCTCCGATGAATCCGCAACGCATCCCCGAAAGTCTGCGGGTACCGTGGTTGCGCTTGGCCCCCGGCGCTTTCCTCATCGTTGTTTCTTTCGGGATGTTCCTGTTCGCAGGCCCGCTCGTGTCTGCTACAAACGACGCATCGGAGTCGCTTCTCGACGTCAACTCCTATTCCACCGCAGTCCTCCACCAAGGCGAGGACGCGCCGGTAGGTGTTGCCACTAACACCACGCTGCAGGGAGGCCGCTAATGCTACATGCCATCAAGTACACATTTTGGCTTATTGGCCAAGTTCTCATAGCAGGTTGGGTCCTGACTAAGGACACTCTCACGGGCAGCAAGAACTTAGATCCTTGTGTGGTCCGCTATCCCTTGCGAGTAACAAAAGATTGGCAGATTACGGTTTTTGCGGCGTCGATCACGGCCACTCCGGGAACCATGTCGATCACGTTGGAGGAAGACGACTCCGCCGAATCCTCTGGCCAGCGCTATCTTCTTGTTCACGCGGTTGCCGGCGCTGACCCGCGTTCTGTGCTTGCAGATCTTGCTCACATGGAAGAGACTCTTGCGCCTCATGTGAAGGGTCTACATCCTGACTTTGCTGCAGTTCTTGACCAGGCGACTTGGGAATATCCCTCGCCTAAACCAGTGTTTAAGGAGGACAACTAATGTTTCTCATCGCCTCCTCTATTGGCATGGCTGCCACCACACTAGGCATTATTGCCACGATTATTCTGATGATCCGTACCAAAGATCAGCTCACCCGAGCCGTGATCTCAGACATGGTGTTTTACTCCATGATCGGCTTCTACATGATCTGGTGCATGGTCAACCACACACAGATCAATTATGAGATCGCCTTGCTCGCTGCGTTGGTTGGTGGCATCTTGCCCACGATGTCGGCAGCGCGCATCATCTCGAAGGGACGTCGCTAATGTTTTATGACTTTGCAGCAAGCGCGTTGATTCTCATAGCGTCGTTTTTGATCATCACCACACTCATCGCTTTGCTCCGCGCCCCGGATGCTCTTACCCGAGCAAATCTTATGGGTACTGCGACAAGCATCGCGCTGCCTCTTATCCTGATTGCTTCCCTTATCAATAACATCGGCAATGGCACTTTCTGGTGGGGAAACCTGGTTCGTGTCATCATCACGATCGCTGGTTTGCTCATCGTCCTAGCCGTGGGCAGCTTCCTCATGGGCCGTTCCCTCTACGGGATAGCTAAAGAACAACAAGACTAAAAAAATCCCCGGCGTAGTCCTTCCTCTTAGAAGTGCACTAAGCCGGGGATAACTCTAGCTAATGGCTTTGAGTAGGCCTGCGATGGTGTGCATCGCCTCATCGACATAGCCCTTGAGTTGGGGATCTGAAAGCCCCACGGTGGCGTCGCAACGCGCGCGAATAACCATCCGCGCTGCGGGCTGTCCCAGATTCTCCGAAGCTGCTTTTTGCCCGTCTTCATCGAGAACAGCACAGATAAGATCCATGGAGTCGTTGAACTGCGCCGTCGCGTTTATCAGCGCTGCAATATCATTGGGGCCGCTGGCGGGTAGATCCTTAAAGCTAGAGATCTCCAGGATGCGGGCGGGCCCTGTTGGGGTCTCCGCTGGATGAACCTCTGCAACAAATTCTCGCCCCTTCACGGTCATATGCACAGTTTTTTCAGACACCTCCCCGGAGTACAGCGCCGCAACCCGATCCGCTGTCACCTCAGGTGTTTCAAATTCCGGAGTGTCTAGGTGAGCTGGAATTTCTGCGAAGAGTGGGTGCTGCTCAGGTGGCTCTGGAACCTCAAAGTTTGTCCCAAACATGTCGTCATACAGAGCTGAAGCCTCGGGCAGCACGTCTTGAAGCGCCGCTTGAACAAAGCGGAGATACTGATCAAACGTTGCTCCGTCCTCGGCGCGTAGCCACGTGCGACACACAACTGCTGTGTGTCCTTTGGAAGTGTCCACGCGGAAGACACCGATAGAGGAATTCACGTTCAGCATGTGTGCGCCCACCACCGCATGCATAGTGTCTTCTTGGCTGAAGGTTAACGGCCATTCGATTTGAGCGTGATACAGGCTGGGATCGTTCCAAAAGTAAACCGTCAGGTCTCCTAGCGTCACCACGTTCACTTCTCCGCCGTTGCCGTCGGGAGCAATATCTGGGGAGTATCCCAGCGCCATAAGCGCCATCCGGATCACCGGAGTCTGCGGTTGCTGCTGTTTTTTCTTTCCAAACCCAAAGAATCCCACTAGTCCCACCACACTTTCAGTATCAGGGAGCCGTCTGGCCCCGGAATAACAACAAGTTCGTCGCCCGCTGCGGCAAGCGTTGCGACGATCTCCTCACGGTTTCCTCCCGGATCGCCCACGCGAACCAGCATTGTGGCTTCAGTGTCTTCTGAAAGTGCCACCAACTCCATCCCCCACCTCTTGTTCCAGAAGTAGAGCATCCGAGCAAGTTCCCACTCCAGGGCAACATTCACGCAGCCCTCCCACCGAGTAAACAGCACTGCACTCCAGGAGAAATCCCCAATTTCTACGGGGATCCCCGCAAGGTCGGCGAGTTCGCTATCTGTTTCTTCAGCAACGGGATACGTGACATGAGAACCCGGCTTAATTGCCTCAAGGTATCCCGACTCCGGCAAATCAAACGATTGGGAGGCCTCCGCTACCGAGCAAGCTGCAAAAGAGTCAATGGCCTCAACAATCTCAGCCATATCGCCTTCAACGATCTGATCTTCTAAAGATTCTGCTGCGGAGTCTGAAATAGCCACATGCCCAGGTGCAAAGGATAATGATGCTGCGGTGGGAGTAAAAAGCTCTTGATCCGCGCAGACATCAATTCCGATAGAACCGTTATTCCACTTAGCCATGTTCTCCTGCTCTCTCAGTACAATCCCTGATCAACCAACCATTGCATATGGTCAGGGCTAAAGCCCATCATTTTCTGCCGTTCTGCAAACGGGCGAAAATCTTCATTACTAGGAACCATCTGCCTAGGGTCCCGTGCTTTAAAAACTATCTGTCTCCCCATATAAAAATCTGGGTTAAAGACATCAAGTCCTAAATTTTTCCCCCACCTATCAACAACTTTATGATTAAACCACTCATAAACAGGGCGATCAGGGTCAGGACGAAAAGTGGGGTCGGGACCCCACTCTGACCAATCAAGCTCCATGAAGTTAGGATTCTTCTTCCGTCCCTCTTCAATCTCACCTGGCCATGAATTAACTGAAAAACGAGTCAGCCCCTGAGACCCAAGAGTGCTAGCAGCCCACAGGCTCCTACGAAAGTGGTGTGAATAATATCTATTTTCAGGACTTTGTTCTCCTAAAATGGCAGAAGAGCCCCAGCTACACGCTAAGTATGTTGGCCTTGCCCCACCAAAAGAGGGAAAACGTGGATCCTCTAATTCCACTGTGCAAGCTTTGATAGAAAACTGCTGTGCCAGCTCCTGTTTCTCAAGCAAATTCTCCTGAAGAATATAATCGCACATCTCTGGAGAACTTCCTATAAAAATCTCGTAAGGTTCATCCGAATTATTCTGAGGGAAGTAGGCCATAGAGGTATCGATGTACGGATCAACTATAGCCACCCATTCAGCGTTAGCTGTTTCCTGAATAACAACATTCTGATGTTGCCAACTGATCAGAAGTTCTTTCCATCGAGAATACGTACCAATACCCGATTCACGCAGACAATCAGAAGGGGATCTTTGACAGGATTCGATATACCGAGTCAAGTATTCAACAAATGAATCAAAAGGAATATTGACGTAATATATACATGAATCCAACGGCTGGAACATTTTAGTTTTTAAAATATCCACTACTGCCCCACCAATACAGTCATTCGCCCTTGATAAAAATTCAAATCTTGTAAGTTAATGCCCAAAAATCCAAGATAAGAAAGCATAATATTAGGATTAAAACGGTCTTTCTTGAGGCGGTTTGAATAATTACTAGCTTCCTCAAATTCAAGAGGAGCGTCTGTGCCACCCTCAAAGGACCAAGATTCACGCTCAAAGTACCACCCGTCTACGTTCTCACAAAAGATGCTTAAGTGCTCAGCGCGCCACCTAAATTGTTGATCGACTTGCCAGTACTTCATCCGTTTATATTTCAATGCACATTTAGGGACTTCATTATCTTGCCGAACAGAAACAGTCTCTACCCCCTTAGAAATTGGATAGCTATCGCCCCAAAATGCGGTATTGCTTGGAAGGAAAAATCTATTGGCCACCGCAAATTTTCCTGTACCCATTACAGCAATCCAACGCGGATTGATGGTCTCTACTGCCAAAAAAGAATCTTGTCCAACAGAAATTTTCTCAATAAATTCCCCGGAGGAAACAGCATAATCAGTTCTAATTGGAAAATTGACACCCTTTTGGGTCACTCGTAGTTGATCCCATGCATACTCAACAGCGCTCTCATACGGAAGATTCACAAACTGAACAAGGCCACCAATTTTATCCTTATGCTCAGGGAAAATATCTTCTTTAAATTCCATTACACCTCCCCATTCATATGGAGTAACCACCGCTTCTGGATTTGAGTACTTCTGTAGACATAAAGCTCAATCGTTAAAGGGGAAGCTAACATGTTCAGGTGGCAAATATGTCGGTTTTGAAAAACTTCACCCAAAAGTGTCCCGACCAAGCCACCCAAGCCCAAAAAACACCTATCCCCTCGAACTTCGCGGGGAAGCTCGTAGGGATAGGCGTCGTAAAGCTTAAATGCTTAGTTGTTACTTCTTGGTGGCAAAAACTCGCTTAATTTCTGCGCCAAGGTTCTCGTCGACCTGGGTCCAATACCAGTAAACTCGCTCCTCAACCTCTGGAGAAATACCTGCCATAGCGTTGGTAACGTTGTCTACAAAGCGCTCCTTCTCTCCGTCGTCAAAAACCTCACGGTAGAGAATGCCTGCCTGGATAAAGTCATCATCCTCAGCATGCTTTACATAAGCCGCACGGGTGAGATCCGTGCCGTGAGGATCAGGATTAACAAAAAGATCACTGGCCTGACCATAGGTAACACCCGAAGAAGACGTCTCACCATCGTCGAGGTAACCAGCACCCTTGTCATAGCGGTTTGGCGAATACACCGGCGCATCTGCCGGATTGAACTGATACGCCATCGGACCCTCATGCTCATAGGTGTTCACCGGAACCACCGGCTGGTTAATCGGCAGCTGGCGGTAGTTTGCACCAATACGCGTGCGCTGAGCATCTGCATACGCAAACGCACGAGCCATCAACATGCGGTCAGGCGACAGACCTACACCTGGAACCAAGTTCGACGGATCGAGCGCCAACTGCTCGATCTGCGTGAAGAAGTTCTTGGGGTTGCGGTTGAGAACAAAGTATCCAACGTCGACCAGCGGGTAATCCTTCTGCGACCAGGTCTTGGTCAGATCAAAGGGGTTCCAACGGTAGTTTTCTGCGTCCTCAAAAGGCATGATTTGGACCTTGACGTCCCAGATGGGGAAGTCGCCGTGCGCGATAGCGTTGTAGAGATCCTCGCGATGATGATCAGCATTCTTGCCCGCCATCTCCTGAGCCTCAGCGTCGGTGAAGGTGTCCCAGCCCAAGCGAGACTTGAAGTGGTACTTCACCCATACTGGCTTGCCCTCTTCGTTGATCCACTGGAAGGTATGGGAACCAAAACCATCCTGGTGGCGGGAAGTCTTAGGAGTGCCACGATCACCCATCAGGTATGTCACCTGGTGAGCAGATTCAGGGGTGCGGGTCCAGAAATCCCACTGCATGTCCGCATCGCGGAGGCCGTTACGGCCTAGGCGCTTCTGGGAATGGATAAAATCCGGGAACTTAATGGCATCGCGTAGGAAGAAGGTAGGGGTGTTGTTACCCACGATGTCGTAATTGCCGTCCTGGGTCCAGAAACGCAGCGCGAATCCGTGCACGTCACGCCAGGTATCTGGGGAACCTTGCTCGCCAGCCACCGTGGAGAAACGGATAGCCATCGGGGTAACTGTGCCCTTTTGGAACAGCTTGGCCTTGGTGTATTCCGACACATCTTCGGTGATGTGTAGCTCACCGAAAGCGCCGTGGCCTTTAGCGTGAGGGTTACGCTCCGGAACGCGCTCGCGGTTGAAGTGGGCGAGCTTCTCAATCAGGTGAAGATCGTTGAGAACGTTAGGGCCCTGTGGTCCGGCAGTGATGGAAATGTTCTCACTAGGAACTGGCTGTCCGCCTTCGCGCGTTGTGTGAGCAACAGACTCTGTACGCTCTCCGGCGCTGATGATGGGATCGACTGGTGAGTTCATGGAAATTCCCTCCTTCAAGGGCTGGTTTGGGTCTTGGAATGAGTCTTAAGTTAAAAATAACCTTACATTGAAAACTAAAACCTTGCAACAGATTTTTATTGAGAGGTTCACCTTACAACTTTTGTTTAGGTGGTAAAGTCCTTAGTTATGAAGAACTCGGAACGCGACGATCGCGTCACCCAACTGGCACTCGCTGCCGGCCGCGGCGACAAAACCGCACTTACCGAGTTCATCCGTGAGACCCAAAATGACGTCTGGCGCCTGCTCGCCCACCTAGGTGGCAGCGAAATCGCCGACGACCTCACACAGGAGACGTACCTCCGCGTCATGAGCGCACTCCCCCGATTCGCTGCGCGCTCGTCAGCACGAACATGGCTGCTCTCACTCGCACGCCGCGTGTGGGTGGACAATATTCGCCATGACATGGCCCGTCCCCGAAAGTCTTCCGCGGAAGTAGAAGACCTCGACCCCGCCGTACTCTCCACCAATGGCGAAAACACCTGGTCCGACTGGATCGACGTGCGTTTGCTTATCGACGCCCTCCCCGCCGAACGTCGTGAAGCCCTCATTTTGACGCAGGTGCTCGGCTATTCCTACGAGGAAGCAGCGAAAATCGCCAACGTCCGCATCGGTACGATTCGTTCCCGCGTAGCTCGCGCCCGTGCCGACGTAGTCGCTGCAGCCGGACGCCCCAACGCTGCTAGCGCCTAAATACGAATAAGCGCGGCACCTCCTCGGATATGAGGAAGTACCGCGCCTACAGCAATTACGCTTCACTTACACAAGCAACTCTGCAATCTGAATAGCATTCAGTGCTGCGCCTTTGCGTAGGTTATCGCCGGAAACCACGAACACCAGGCCTTTATTGTCATCAACCGTTTGATCTTGACGGATGCGACCAACCAGAGAATCGTCACGACCTGCAGCAGCAAGCGGAGTAGGTACGTCTACTACTTCTACGCCGGGGGCGTCGATAAGCACTGCCCGCGCCTCATCAGGAGTAATAGCTTTTTTAAATTCCGCATGCACCACCATTGTGTGCCCGGTGAACACCGGGATGCGTACACATGTACCAGCTACTTTGAGCTCAGGAAGTCCCAGAATCTTGCGCGACTCATTGCGCAACTTCTGCTCTTCGTCGGTCTCATTCAGGCCGTCATCAACCAAGCTGCCTGCAAAAGGAAGCGCATTGTACGCAATCGGAGCGACATAAGGGCCGAGCTCCTCCGGGGCCTCCACGGAACCATCGTGAACTAATTCCACACAACGATCACCGATCTCAGCGGTCTGCTTGGCCAGCGTCTCCACACCGGCGAGACCTGAACCGGAAACCGCCTGGTAGGAGGCAACATGCATCTTGGTCACCGATGCAACGTTATGCAGCGCCTTGAGCACTGGCATGATCGCCATCGTGGTGCAGTTCGGGTTAGCGATGATCCCCTTGACCAGGTTGTCTTTATCCTCCGGGTTAACCTCGGAAACGATCAACGGCACGTCGGGGTCTTTGCGCCATGCAGAGGAGTTATCCACCACGGTGGCACCGGCAGCGGCGAACAAGGGAGCGTACTGCCGAGAAGTGCTGCCACCAGCGGAGAACAATGCAATATCAATGTCCTTGAGTGAGTCCTCGGTCTGAACCGCGAGGTCTTCCACTTCAATGTCTCCACCGTTGAACTGCAACGTAGTTCCAGCAGAACGCGCAGAGGCAAAAAAACGCACCTTATCTGCAGGGAACTTTCGCTCCTCGAGGATCGAACGCATTACTCGGCCAACCTGGCCTGTTGCACCCACGACGGCGACAGTAGTCATAGTCAAAGTTCCCTTTCTTTTGCTCCGGGGGCGTTGCGTGTCATTGTGCAACACCCACCACTAAATACCGAGCCTACACATAAAAGACAACCCTCCATAGCCCCACCATAACCCCATGATTGCCCCCCCTTATAACGCGATAGTGGATCCTCGCAGCGCCACAATAGCCGTTGCGTTTTAGCCCCTCTTTCTGCTCATAATTTCATGCGCCATTCCGCCAGGGCGGGTTAAGGGATGCTAGAGAATACCAAAGGAGGCGAAAGGTTTCCCTCTCGCCTCCTTATGAATAGGAAGGTCACTTATTTACAAGCTAAACACTCCTATGAGTTGTTACCGCGCCTGCGGAGGAATGCTCCCAACAGCACAAGGAGTGCAGCGATAACAATAAACATCCATACGTTAGCGCCAGTGCGTGCCAGAACCTTCTTCTCCTTCTGTGGCTTCTTTTCAGGAGCCTTGGGGGAAGGCTGCTGTTCCGACGGCTTCTGCGGTGCCGGCTGTGGAGCTGGCTGCGGTGCAGGAGTCGGGTGCGGGAACAACGGCAGCAACGGAATGATCACAAGTGGAATCAGCGGGATGAACCAAGGGAAACCAGGCTTGGAGTAAGCATTGGTTACACCGACTTCATACACCTTAGCCGGACTCTGAATGGTGATCTGACCATCCTCTGCAATCCGATGTGTCCACGTGGTTCCAGAGATACTTGCGTCCCGCTCAGTAATGGTGCACTTGGTACCTGCAGGGAAAGACTCAGGAATCTCGGTTGCACCCTCACCAGTGATGTTCACAGAACCTTCAATAGCCTCGTTATTAAGAACGCAGCTGTAATCGAAAGTAAAGGTCTTGTCTTTTGCCTTATCCTTTGCCGGACCTTCAAGCTTCTTCACAATCTTGACCTTGCTTTCTGCGTACCTGTAGGTATTCGTCGCAGAAACAATCACGTCTTGCTTATCTTTGTCGATCGTGAATTCCTGGTTTTCCCAGCTTGTAATGAGCCTTGCGTCTTCCGCTTCAGCCTCCAGCTCTTTCACTGAACACTTGGTGCCCACTGGGAATGCGCGGTCAATTCCTACACGACCCTTGCCGTTGGTAACCCGGACAACCTCAGAGCCTTCAGCCTCGCCGCACTGCCACGTGAACGTAAATTCCTTCGGCGTGACGATGCCTTCCGATGCATCCACAATCTTTTCAATCGTGAAGCTTCCCTTGTGCTGGCGGTAGTTGTTCTTTGCAAGAATGCTTATCGACGGCTCGCCTTCAGCAGGAACCGTAAACTCAGCGGTCTCTCCTACCGACGTTCCATTGACATTTAAGTCAACGGTCCAGTCAGTGTCTTTAGCAGGGGCCTCGACTTCCGTAACCTTACAGGTAGATGCTGCAGGAATGTTGTCGATTGCCTTCGGGGTTCCCTCAGTGACCTCTGCAGTGCCATCGATGACAGCGCCGGTTGGTGCGGTGCAGGTGTAGTTGAACGTGTAAGAACGCTTCTGCAACTCTTCCAGGTTGGTTGCGTCACCGGTCACGTTCTTGGACAGTGTGAAACCACCGTTCTGCTGCTTATAGGTGTTTGTGGCAGTAAAGGCTAGGGCTTTATCCTTTTCGATTTCAAAGCTGGTAGCTTCCTCAGGACCTTCAATCTTTCCACTCCACGTAAAGCCGTTTGGCACCTTAGCATCCGACTCCTCGACGGTGCACTTTGTGCCAGCGGCAATGCCTTCAACCTTCTTTGTTTCACCGTCTTTGAGCTTAAACTCACCGTTGTCAGCGCCACAGGTGTACTTGAAGCCAAATTCTTGATCTTTGAGCAGCGGCATTGCCTCAGCTGATGCATCGATCTTCTTCTGGACGGAGAAGCTACCAAGATCCTTGGTATAAGAGTTGGTTGCAGCGAACTCTACCGGGGAGCCTTGCTCACCATCAGCTTTGATAGTGACATTGCCCTTGGGCTGTTCAGAAGTCAGTGAATAACCAGGAACCTTTGCACTCTCAAGGTCCTCCTCTATCGTACAGATTGTTCCCTCAGGATAGTCTCCCGATTGCCAGGGCTTGCCTGCAGTTACTTCTGCTGGTTGCGGCTCTGTATCGGCATCACCATCTGGTGCTTTACAGGTGTAATTGAACTTGAAGACTTTATCTTTCTGGCCAGCATCAAGGCCATTAACCGTCTTCTTGATAACAAACTTGCCCTTCTTAGCTTCTGGCTTATTGGGGTAGGTGTTTGTGACCTTGACATTTAGGGTGGTGGAGCTGTTCTTGTTGAACTTTACCGTTACGCCATTGTCGATCGGAACAACGTAGGCTGGTTTACCCGTTTCTTCATCTACTACTTCAAAGTCGACTGTAACGCCTTCAGCAACGTTCTTTTCGGTAATAGAGCATGTAGAAGAAGAGCGTTGGGTAAAGATATCTGAGGTTTGTCCGGCAGCAACGGAAATATTCTGCGTTGTGTCACCACATTTATACTCGAAATCAAATTTGTTTCCCTGTACAGGTGCAGTTTCCCCGACTACTTCCTTTTGAATCTTGATCTTGCCTTGGAAACCTTGGCCCACCCCCCCAGCGTCGCCGCGGTCTACCTGGTATTCTACATTTTCGATTTTATTAGGACCGATTTCAACAATCGCCTTATTCGTAATAAAGCGAGAAGTATCATCATTGATAGGTGTCTCAAGCCCGATGGTCAGCGATTGTCCAGCTGTCAGATACCTTCCGTGCTCATCTGGCACCATGCTGACAATTATTCCGCCATCTTTTTCCTCGCACTTCCATCGATTTGGATCAATGGGTGTATCGCGGATCTCAGTATGAGGGTAAGGGGTGCGATCAAAAACCTTGACATCAGAACATCTAAACAGCAGCTGGGTATTTCCAATATCTTTGACAACAACGGGGGTATAGATATCAGTATCCGCTGTTTCGACATAAATGTTCCAGCGCGCAGAATCAGTCCTAGAATCATAGACTCCGGTCTTTGATGTTGCTTGAGTAGTACCCCCTACACCTTCTTCAGGTGTTTTTCCGTTAAGAGTTCCGCTTCCTTGACATCCTGAAAAAGTCAATGGGTACGGTGTATTTGATTGCGTAGTAGACCTATCCCATTGAACAGTGAAAAATGCTGTACCAGAAATATCACCGTGCCCATTTGCATATTCGGTAAGGGTAAAGGTCCAGGTTTTGTTACTTCCGTCCCAAACTCCCTTAGCTACTTCTTGTCCATCGGGGGCAGTAAGCGTTAGATCTTTGTTACCCAAGCGAGTGAGCTGGTCTGGAAGTTTCAGAGTGAATTGATCACCAGGGTTAGCGTTGGTGTCAACTTTCCAGTTGAATTGAACGTCTGCCCCCTGCCCATAACTACCAACAAATACTCCATCTTTGATATTTGTATTGTTCTTCCACTGGATATTGCTAACTGTGCCTTTACACTCTGCTGCACCAGCAGAAGGAACACGAGGGGAAACCACTAGACCTACGCAAACAACGACCACCATCATCAGGGTGATCAGCCTGCGCATTGGGGAGCGTTCATAAAAACGCGAATCGACCATCTTTACTCTCTATCTTATTTTTCACAAGGCACCTGAGGATTTTCCCAATCAAAAAGAGCGTCACATGACCAGGCCAAGTCTCAAGGTTCATATCGCATAATCATCTCGATATGTAACACCAGATTGACCGATCGGACACTGTATCCTCACGGTCACCAAAGAGTAAGAATAGCAGAAATAATAATAAGGTTTATTAACGTTTTAGAGACTTTTGCATAGATTTTTCTTACACTTATCTTTACCCCACCCTTTAGGGTGAGCCCCATGCAAAATTAAACAATCACACCAAAAAGACCTCTTGCATACTATGTACAAGAGGTCTTTTATAACACGGTTTTCTTAAGCCACTCCCGGCTTACCGCCCCGTCCCAGCGTAAACCTTAGCTTCTTCGTCTCCACCAAGCTCGAACTTTTCGTGGAGAGCCCTCGCTGCTGCAGGCAAGTCGGTTTCACGGATCAGCACGGAGATGCGGATCTCGGAAGTGGTGATCAGTTCAATGTTAATCCCCTGGTCGCGGAGTGCTTCGCAGAATTCTGCGGTAACGCCTGGGTGCGATTTCATACCGGCTCCGACAAGGGAAACCTTGCCGATCTGATCGTCGTAAAGCACGTTCTGCCAGTCGTTCTGCGGCTGCAGGTTGCGTAGGAGCTCCATGGCGTGGGGGCCATCGGCACGCGGGCAGGTGAATGTGATGTCCGTGCGATTGTCTTCCAGGGAGGAGATGTTTTGCAGGACTGTGTCGATGTTGATTTCGGCGTCGGCAAGCGCACGGAAGACCACAGAAGCAGCACCGGGTGAATCAGGGATGCCCAGGACCGTGATCTTGGCCTCGGAGTTATCAGTTGCTACGCCAGAAAGTACTGCTTCTTCCACAGGAATATCCTCCATTGATCCGGCAACTAGGGTTCCGGGGTCATTGCTATACGACGAACGAACGCGCAGGGGAACGCCGAATGCACGAGCATATTCGACGCTGCGCAGAACAAGAATTTTTGAGCCACTCGCTGCAAGTTCCAGCATCTCTTCAAAACAGAGTTGATCTAGCTTGCGCGCGTTGCTCACGATGCGAGGGTCGGCCGTATACACGCCGTCTACGTCTGAATAGATCTCACATACGTCAGCATTGAGCGCCGCGGCAAGGGCAACTGCCGTGGTGTCCGAGCCGCCACGTCCCAGCGTGGTCACATCTTTAGACTCGCGGTTAACTCCCTGAAATCCGGCAACAAGACAGATTTTTCCGCCATCCAGTGCTTCGCGCACACGCCCTGGAGTAACGTCCACGATGCGGGCATTGCCATGGCGTTCGGTAGTAATCACGCCTGCTTGTGAACCAGTAAAAGATTGGGCTTTCGCACCAAATGATTCGATCGCCATGGCCACAAGTGCGTTGGAAATGCGCTCTCCTGCTGTAAGCAGCATGTCCATCTCACGCGCAGGTGGTACCGGATTAACCTGGGAGGCGAGGTCGAGAAGCTCATCAGTGGTGTCTCCCATTGCGGAGCACACCACAACAACATCGTTGCCTTGTTTTTTAGTGGCCACGATTCGCTCGGCAACGCGACGAATTCTTTCCGCGCTTTCCAGCGAAGAACCGCCATATTTCTGGACGACAAGTGCCACGGGCAACGCCCTTCCCGGAGCCATCTGTACTGGATGTGCCCCTAGATCAAGACCATACGATTGCGAATAACTATCATACAGTCTATTTTTCACGCCGCAGTAAAGAGGCGGCTCATGTAAGTGGTCAAAACAAAGTTTTTTAAAAACCACCTATATTTTTACACCCTCCCGGCGCGACATAAAGAGAAAATTACTGTCGTCCGCATTACTTTCAGCATGCTGTTCTTCTCATGCTCCACTTTTATTCCACTCCAATGTCCCTGCGGTTAAAGGCACTACACCCGATAACACAGAGAAGAGCAGATACAACCAGAAGCCCTAGCACTCCCCACCCGTGAGCATCGGATTCCATCACATGCGGTATGTGATGGAAGGGGCTAAAAGCCATTGTCCAGTCGGGGGCTTTAAATGTGGGACCAAAGATGGTGATGGAGAATGACTCAAGCACTCCAACCCATGCTGCAATCGCAAACCTCGGGCGCACACCTACTACCACCGCAGCGATTCCTATGATGGGCCATGTTGCTACCGAGGTCACTGCAGCCTGGATAAACACATCCAAGAAACTAAGCCCAATATCAGCACGGCTGCTCAGCCACGCCACCAGGACACCAGCGGTGAGAAGACACATGGTGCTTGTTGCAGCTGCAGCGGCCAGTGTTACCGCACAATACCGGAGTCGGCTAATTCCACCAGTGAGAATCGGCTCAATCCTTTGACTATTCTCTTCCGAGACTATTCGCAGCACCACTTGAACTCCTGGTATAGCCGCAATGATCCCCAACATGCTGAGCATGGTTACCGCAAAGTTGTTGACCAATTGCGCTGGATCCACAGCGCCGCCCGCCATCATGGCTGCCATCGCGGGACTTGAAGCTAGTAGGTCTTTGACAGACCCGATGAAGTATCCAAAGATCACGCCTAAAGCCACAAAGGCGATGACCCAGGTAAACGCGGGTGCTTTATTGAGTCGCCAGATGAGGCCTTCTACTCCTCTCAGCGAACCATGCGCGGAGCCAGGTTGCGACGGGATGATGCCCTGCCCAAAGTCGCGGCCAGATGACAAGCCAAAGGCCACAGCCGTCACGATGAGGGTAAACACCAATGCGTATAAGAGCGGCCACCAGTGGTTGTCCGTGGCAGGGCGGGTTTCATCCAACCAACCGAGCGGATTTGCCCAGTTAGTCCACGCGGGTGCTTCCAGTGATAATAGGAATCCTCGAAGGATAAAAAGCACGGATAATGTGCTCACTGCCAGGGTGTTAGCGGCTCGGGCGGTAGATCCAAGTTGTGCGGCGACTGCGGCTACAGCGCTCATCATCCACCCGGTAGCAGTAAACGTTGCTGCCAGTAGCAACGTCGCATCTGCTTCCGCCCCGCAGAGGAGTGTGCATAGTGCCGTCACCACTCCGACCAGCGTTGAGCCTATGATCCCCAGCAACACGGCCACAGCCAATCGAGCGCCGCGTCCCATAGCCCCGGAGGCAAGTAACTCTGCTTGTCCAGAATCCTCTTGGCCTCTGGTTGCTTTGGTCACGGCAAAGATGGCAGCGATACCGGTAAGAAAGCCGCCTAAAGCAAAAGCCCGCCAGGTATTGAACCCCTCGTTGGTATAGAGGTTTCTCGCGGGACCGAAGATGAGTCCTAAGGCCGGGTTTCCGCCAATGGTGGCATCTAATACAGCCCGGTCTTCTCGATGCGGAAACATCCACGCATAGGCAAGAATTGAAGAGGTGGACAGCATGGTCACTATTGCGATCCACGGAATAAACCTTTTCAGCTCGTGGCGCAGCGTGGCTTTGAGCAGCACACCTGTGCCTACCAGGGGGCGTGTTGTCCCGATCATTGCTCCTCACCTGGCTCTGATTCTTCCCCGTACAGGTCTTTGAACAGGCTTTCCAGGGACGGCGGCTCCACCGTCAACTTATCAATGCCCAGCGGAAGCACTCGTTCCAGTATCGCTCCGACCTGCTTTTGTGGGACGCTAACAGTGAGAGTGTTCCCGTTAACTTGCGCTTGTTCAGGGCAGTCTTTGGCATCAGGCGCGCGGTGTAACACCGCAGTAATGGTGGTTGCCGCAGTTTGTTGTAGTTCTTCTAGCGTGGCGGTTCGAACGATGCGACCTGCTTTAATAATGCTCATTCTGTCCGCTAGTGCCTCTACTTCCGCGAGGATGTGGCTGCTAAGAAACACCGTCGCTCCTCGCTCTTTAGCTTCACGCACAACGTCCTGAAATACACTTTCCATAAGAGGGTCAAGACCACTGGTGGGCTCGTCTAAGATCAGCAGTTCCGCGTCAGAAGCTAAGGCAGCAACAAGCGCAACCTTTTGGCGGTTGCCTTTAGAGTATTGCCTCCCCTTCTTCGTCGGGTCGAGCTCAAAGCGCTCTATGAGCTCCGCCCTGCGCTGTGCGTTCAGTCCGCCCCGGAGAGAACCTAAAAGGTCGATAGCTTCCCCACCACTCATTCCAGGCCATAGGGAAACGTCGCCTGGCACATATGCGAGCCTGCGGTGTAGTGCAACAACGTCTTTCCACGGATCACCACCCAGCAGTTCTACCTCGCCTGCATCGGCCTTGAGCAGCCCCAACAGTACGCGAATCGCTGTGGACTTCCCTGCCCCATTAGGACCCAAAAAGCCGTGCACTTCCCCACGGGCAACGGTCAGGTCGAGTTGATCGAGTGCTTTAAAAGACCCGAAGCTCTTGTCTAGATTCCGGACACGGATAACATCTTCGCTGTTTTTCTGTGCAGAAATACCCTTGTGCGCTGCCATTTTCTTCTCCCCTGCTGTGGAGCTGACCTTGGATATTTTTACGGTAGCACCGCGATTCAACACTGGGGGCTTTCATTCAGCTTCCGCCACCCCTGTTCGCAGCACATGCACAGTGGGGGCACTATCTTCCGCACGTGCTACGTCGTCTAGCAACAACCCGTATAGGCTAGAAGTCGATGTACAGCACTCTTCTTGCTATGGGGTTCGCCCTGGCCTCGGCGCTCACTATCGCCTGGGGCACAGTGGTGCGCCATCGTATTGCAGAAGAGGCACCCGCCGAGGGCTCCCCTTTCTTGCAAGCTATTCGACGCCCCGCCTGGTGGTTAGGTAGCTTCACCGCTTTATCGGGCTACGGGCTGCAAATTATCGCCCTGGGTTTTGGCACGTTATTAGTGGTGCAACCAATCCTCGTGTTGTCCCTGATGTTTACGCTTCCGCTTTCCGCGCGTTACGACGGCCGCCGCATGGCAATCGACGAAATAACGTGGGCGGGGCTGCTCACGGTGGCCGTCGCTGTGCTCGTGCTTTTGGGAAATCCTTCCGCAGGCGACCCGCAGCCCCCGCTGGGACGCTGGCTTCCCGCACTGGCCATAGGTTTTCTCGTCCTCTTTGTCTTAGAACGATTCGCTCAAAAACAGATCAGGAACGAAAAAGCCCTGCTCTTAGGCATAGTCACCGGTGGCATTTATGGCTATGTAGCCGTTCTTTCTAAGGCCACCGTAGACGTACTCACCCACGGAGGCTTCTTTGCCCTTGCCACCACATGGCAGGGCTATTCCCTTGCGGCCGGGGCGATTCTAGGTACGGTCGTACAACAATATGCTTTTAACGCCGGAGCTTTAAAAAACTCGCTACCAGCCATGACGGTTACAGAACCCATCGTTGCTTTTGCTTTGGGGTATGCCGTCCTGGGCGAGCAGTTCCAAGTATCGGGAGCTAACTGGTTGTGGATGGCTCTGGCTTTGATCGCCATGATTGTGTCCACTTTTGCGCTATCACGACGTGGCGTGGGCAGTTCATAGCTGGCAGAAGAAAATACCTGCTAGATCGCCCACTGGAACACCGCGATCATATATGCGGAAAACCATGCGCCCACGAGCAACCAGCACATCGCGGCTGCGGGTAATGCGTAACGCCCCCTGGGGAGCTGGAAAATAACGGGAAGTAAAAGCACCACTGCTGGGAGTAGAAGTCGGGGACGTGAGTGCATGATGCCGTCGGAAAGCACAACGTTAGCCGTAATCGCTGCGCCAAACAGCCAATATGCCAGTGGAAGCCGTCGAAAAGACAGGATGACCGCGCCTAATGCTCCCACAATGGACACGATGGACAGCAGATAGCCCACGTTGTTGCCTTCACGCAGCTGAGTGCTCACCCAGATCGCAGTAGCGCGACCAAAGTCAAAGGTAGAGTGCCAGCCTTTGGTCTGCATCCCAAAGTAACCGCCAATGTCACGCGTGTAATGCGATGCGTACATCAAGTAGCTCACCAACGGGACCGTAGATACTGCGACGGCACCCCACGCTCGCCAATTGCGGGCCGCATAGATTGCAACTACCACAGCAAAAGCCGCCACAAGATCAATTGCGGTCAGTCGGAAAAAGCCCGCACAAAAAGTACATACTCCCGCCAGTAACCAGCGCTTATCCACCATGGCGACCAAAGCCCACACAGCACAGGCCAAAAAGATTGCTTCGGTATAGACCATTGTGAATGTGGTGCTCATAGGTGCACCTAGCACCAGCATCGCGGCAGCCAATCGCAACCGTTTGTCGGCCCCCATCCGTGCGGCCATCGCCATCACGCCGGCGGTCATCACGACCCCTGCGACATACGAGATCAAAAGTGCACTGGTGAGATAATTCAGCCGGGTCACTGCGTGCACAGCGGCTATCAGACCTGGATATCCCGGGAAAAATGCGAGCCGCGTCTGATATATCTCGGGATCTGGTACGCCCCCGGCCTCACTAAAATACCCGTATTGAGCAATGGCTAAATAAATCCGGCCGTCCCACTTAGACACCAAAGCCTCAAGGCTCGCGTCGCCACGCATCCACAGCAAAAAGGCGAGCCGTACCAAAGCCGTAGCCACAAAGAGAACCGCGGCAGCCAGCCAATCCTGCCAAACCACCATGCGGCGCGGCCTGACACTAGGAAAATCCAACCACGTGACAAAAGACCGATATCGCTGCCTCAGCACCCCATCTCCCGAGGTTGTGCGGACTGTGTCCCTGCGCATAAATGTCCGTCTTTCGTCTCGTATGCCTACTTATGGCGGATGCACACCGCATTGTATCTGCATTTGCTTCTCGACGACACCACAAACAAGGCGCTACCCAACAACGTGGATAGCGCCTTATTTAATGCTAGTTATCTAGTAGCCAAGAACTAGTCTTGACGACGCAACCTCACAAGGAATACACCAGCAATAACCAGCAGCAATGCTGCCAATAGCGTGTACAGAACGCTCGCACCAGTAGCAGCCAACTGCCGCTTCATAGGAGCCTTTGGTGCAGCAGATTCCGGAGTCTGAGGTGCCGCTGTAGCTGGGGTCGTGGTGGACCCTGGTGTCTTAGGAGCAGTCGGAGCAGGAGTTCCAGGGGAGCTACTTCCCTGCGAAGAACCCCATACCAAAGCACCAATAACAGGAATCAGAGCGAAAGGAATCAGATACTTCCAGTTAAAGGATGGTCCTTCTGGATCTTCATCATCCGGGAAATCAGGGTTCTCTGGATCTTCGACTTTAATAAAGCCAAAGTCGAGGGAGTTATCTTCTGCATCCGGCTTGGTCAGGTCCGCGGTAGTCTCGGCTTGATCCGTGGAGGAATCTGTATCTGTTGTTCCCTCACCCGTTTTGGTTGGCTCATAGCCTTCAGGAACCTCTACGACCTTCACCGTGTACTTCTGGCCTTCTTCCAATACTGGAAGATCGCTGAAGGTGTACTTGCCGTCTGCACGCGTGGTGGCATTCTCGACTAGCTTGCCGTTGACGTCTGTCACTGGCTTGCCGTCTGTGCCAACGAGCTCCAAAACTACATCTGAGAGTCCCTCTTCACCTTCATCCTGGATGCCGTTACCGTTAGCATCAACCCAGACAAAATCACCGACGGAGACAGAACCCGGAACGTCAGGCTCAGGCTCAACAAAACCAAAGTCAAGAGAGTCGTCCTTGGCGCCGTCTTGAGACAGATCCTTGTACGTCTTGGCCGAATCCTTAGAGGAGTCATTATCCTGCGTGCCTTGGCCGGTCTTAGTCGGCTCGTAACCAGCGGGAACTTTAACTACCTTCACTGTGTAGTGCTTGCCATCCTCCAGCGTTGGGAGGTTGTCAAAGGAATACTTGCCATCGGCACCGGTGGTCACGTTCTTTACTTCTTCACCGTTGATGTCCTTGACTGGGTTCCCCTCAGAATCAACGATCTGAAGCTCTACACCGGCCAGGCCCTTTTCATCAGCATCCTGAATACCGTCGCGATTGGAATCAATCCACACGAAGTCACCGACAGAGACAGAACCTACGGGCTCATCAACTCCCTTTACCGGGACACAATCCCAGTTGTTCTTGTCTTTTTCTGCGTCAGCGTCAGCCTCATTGTTTTCATCTCCAAGGTAGACCTTGTTAACGATTCCCTTGGTTGTACCTGTGCCGCTTTGATCCGAGCACTCTCCAATAGCATCTGCCTCAGCCTTGGTTAGTTCGCCGGTGGCTTTATTATCGGCAGCACGCTTGTAGGTGACCTTTACCAGGTACTCTTGCTTCTCTTCACTTGCTTTGAAGTCTTTCTCTGCTGCGATCAGATAATCCTTGCCGGTTTTCTCAACTGGATTTCCGTTGACAGTAAGAGATTCAATTTCAAAGCCGGGAACGCTCAGAGGCTCGTCAAGCACCTGAGGAGCCTTTCCTGGAATACCAGGAGTCTCATTCTTGACCGTGATCTTGTGCTCAACAACGAGCTTTCCGTCCGCAAGTTCACGCGCTGTTGTACCAACCTGTTTGCCAGCATCAGTTCCGTCGAGAACCTTGGATACAGAGAAACGAGCCTTTGCGATCAAACCAGCGTCAATATCCGTGCGATCCTGCTGCAGATCCACAACGTCCGTCGTAGACGTTAGACCCCCAGGAGTGACATCAGAATCGGTGTCATCGTTTTGGTCCGGATCCGCACCCTTTGAGGTGAAATCAGAGAAGCTTGAGATTCCTTCTGGAAGCTTATCTGCTGGCACCGTCGACGCATCGAACTGCACCTTGTACTTGCCCTTAGGCAGCTTTTCAAAGAGGTACTTGCCAGAATCATCCGTGGTAAGCACATAAGGCTCGCTCGTGCCTGGCTTGTTCACGGGTTTACCGTCACCATCAAGTAGGGAAACTTTTACGCCACCGACACCGGGTTCGGTTGTTTTATCCCCTTGCTTGCCGTCACCGTTGCGATCGAACCATACGTAATCTCCGAGGGAAACCAGGCCCTGGTTGAACACAAACTGTGCAGTCGCAGAAGCATCCTCCGGAGGACGGACGAGTCCAACGTAGACGCCAGAGGCTTCGACGTAGGTGTATTCACGTTGCAGAGTCGGATATGGTGAATAAACATTTGGTGAGGGGTCAACAAACTGCGGATTATCTTTCACATACTGCTCATCGACCTTTGTTCCACAAGGATTCGTATAAGAGTACGTAACCTTTACAGGTACTGTAGGCGCGAGCCATTCAGAAGACGTAAACGGCGGTACGTCCTCAGTAATATTTAGATCGCCGATTAGACGCCCAATTTGAGGATCCTCGCCGTTATACATGGGCTGTAAATTCCCAATTTTTTTATCGCCAACAAAAGCTTCACCGGAGATCAGCCTCGGACGGTATCTCCGCATATCTTGGTATTGCGTCGGGAGCGAAGCGTATTCCTTCACTTCTTCAGGATTTGAAGCAATCCGAATGTTCTGCACCCAATAACCAACATCTTGCTTAACTAGCTTGGTTTCATAGGTAGCATCCCAAGTACATGTACCGTTGCCGTCATTAGAAACAAATACTGCCTTGCTTAGCTTGTCTTCCAAGCTAACATCAGCAAGCCGGCCTGATGTAACCGTGAGGGACCCTGTGGAAGCTGCTCCATCAGCATTCATTACTTGTGCAGGAATCTCAATTGTGAGATCAGTGGGTGGTGTCCAAGGTGTAGCCCTGAAATCCTCAGCGGTAGACCACATTGGGTGCGCAGTGTTGTTTACTTTGAATAACCCATCATTATGGGCATTTGCAGCTTCGGTATTTCCCCACTGCCAAGCTTCGTACTCCGCACCCAGCACAACAGACCACTCATTAGGACCCGTTTGGGTCACTACAGCATCCGCAGGAATACCGAACTTTCCTGCAGCTGGAGCCTCCGTGAAAGGCACCTTCGGGTCCTGCGTGATCACCATGCGAACCCACCGCTGGGCAGTCACATTGTTGGGATCTTGTGGGAAGCCGGTCTTTACAGTGTATTTGTAAGTAACTGAGTCCCCTACAGATACAGATTGGCTACCACCGACGATTTCAGGCTTTAGTTTCTCTAAAAGCTCTGTTCCAATCTCATTGCGGCCGATGTTATCGGAATATGCGCTAGCAGCCGCAGCAGAAGCAGTAGGTACAAGAAAACCACTAAAGCTCACGCTTGTTGCTGTAACAACTGCAGCAACAGTGCGTCCAAGACGTTTAGTGGCAGGCTGGTTAAAAGGGCTTACTTCATTCAAGTAAGAGTCCATCCTCGCTTAACTGGACTAAGCTGCACCCGCAACTGACGCTTAGCAGGGAATCTTCGACCCTTCACCTAAATGGCTTTAAGTCCATCAAGCTCAAGACATAAGTGAGGGGTGGGGCGAGCTTAGTATTTTTCACTAGTCAAAAGAGTCCAGCTCGCAGATATTCTTGCTCACTGTGAGGGCCTGTCCTCTTTGAGTAACTCAGCCTATCTACCTCGAAAAATATAAAAAAATAAAATGCCCTTTACCTAAGAAAGTGAGATATTTTCTCATATAGAAAAGAATAAAGTTCAATAATCTCAAAAGACCTTTAATTTTCCCTATATTTAAGATCGGAAAAATAAACATGACCAGCGAGAATATTAATTCTCACAAATGTCAGTAAATTATCAGCCTATATATTCATGTGTAAACATTGCATAAGAACACCCCCGTACCACCCCATTTTTGCAATGGTGTCTCATTACGGAAAGTACGACAGAACCATCACTTGCACATCATTAAACCAACATTTCGCTTCCCAGAACGCCCCTATTGATTCATAGCAAGCAAAAGGCACCACTCCTTTAATATCAGGAGTGGTGCCTTTATTAAAAACTAGCTTCCCAGCAATCGGGACTAATCGTTACGACGCACCCACACAAGGAACACACCAGCAACAACCAACAGCAGCGCTGCCAGTAGGGTATAGAGAACGCTCGCACCAGTAGCCGCTAGTTGCTTCTTCGCAGACGCTGCAGACGTAGCCACAGGAGCCGGCGCCGCCGTAGTGGTAGCAGCAGCTGGTGCCGGAGCACCTGGAGCAGCGTATGCCGGATTCGTCGGAGCTGCCGCGGAGCTACTTCCCTGCGAGGATCCCCATACCAAAGCACCCACCACAGGAATCAAAGCAAGCGGAATCAGATACTTCCAGTTGAAAGACGAATCATCCGGATTCGCTGGAACAAGCTCATCATCGCCGTCGCCAGGAACAACATCTTCTTCAACAGAGACCGTCTGTGCAGCATCATCGATATCTTCATGGCTAGCAACAACAGTGGTCTTGTCATCTGCCTTATAAAGCTTTTCAAATGCCACAAGAGTCTTGCCAGCCTGATCAGCATCGACATCGAAAGTTACATCCACCGTACCGTTAGCACCTGAAGCGGTGAACTCAGTTTCTGCTTTAATTCCGGTAGTTTTACCGGTCCCTTTGTCCATAAGTTCGCCTTCAACAAGGTACTTCTCGCCCTCAGTAAGGCCAGTGTAGGTAACCTTGTCCACGACTTTTCCACCAGTTGCAGAAATCAGCTTGTCATCATCAGCCTGATCAGTTGCAGATGTCTTCAGCGTTGGCTTAACCTCTTCCGGCTTCGGCTCTTGTGGCTCTTGCGGCGTTTGAGGTTCAGTCTTGGGAGCTTCAGGTTCCTTAGGCTTCTCGGACTCAGTCTTCGGAGCCTCAGGCTCTTTAGGCGCGGTCTTGGTTGGCTCTTCAGGATCGACAGAATCGCCAGTCTCCGGACTTACGAACTTAATGCTCAAAAGATTCTGGTAATTAGCAGACTGACCTTCCAAGCTGTAAGGGCTGTAAATCTTCAGCGTTACCAGCTTTGGATCGACCTCTTTAAGGTCAACAGACGCTACCTCCAGTCCAGAAAGGATCCTTGCAGCTTGTTCGATCTTGTTCGCGCTCGTACCAGCACCTGTGAGGTATTTGCTGCCAGGATCACTATCCGTCCAGTACCACACGGCAAGCTGAGTAGCGTATCGGAATTCTGCATCCGTAAGTCCAAGTGATTCTTTCAGACCTGCTGCATTATGGCTATGTCCATTATAAATAGCCCGAAGTACGCCAGCATCAGCTTCTGATCCACGCCACCTGGTGGCAAAGTTTTGAAGAGAAACGCCGTAGTTACTCTTGTAACGAAGGCTAATTCCCTTATTGAATACGTCACTCGTATTGGACGTCAAAGAATCCTTAAGAACAGGATATGGCTTTGTTATGTTGAAGCAATAAGCCAGCTCTTCAGTTTCACTACCTTCCGCCTTGACTACCAGCGGTGGAACGGAAGAATAATTTTGGTAACCATCATTACCAAAGGGCTCCTGTACAGCCGCGGTCTCATCAAGATAACCAAGGTAAGCTGGGCCAGCTTCCTGAGCTTGAACACTGGTGTTAACACTGAATGCAACAGCAATACCAGTAATCAAAGCAACTACTTTTTTAAAGGGCTTACTTCTCATTTTTTCCTAGTACCAGGTCCTCTATGACGGTAAACACTGCGCTCACCGCCAGAAGACCTCAAAGTTTATGGGGAGGGAAAATCAAAAAGCCCTGTTCGTGGATTTCTCATAACCTCGTGTTTCCAGCTTTTTAATGAACAGCAGCGTAAGCCTTGTATGAAAGATATCTAAAATAGAAAAATACCTATAACATCTATAATGATATTTCTCTCAGGTTTTCCAAATCTCACCCTTCAGGATTGCGTACACATCCCCTAATTTCCCACACAAAAGCCGCTGCTCGACCCACTACCCTCCCCCAACACCACCCCCCGACTCCATACATTAGAAAGACAAAACAAACACTAATTTAACCCCCGTCCGAAAATTGACCACTGATTCAAGACTGTGCAAAGGTTGCATTAAACCTCCCACCAACCCACCCCCGCCACACGCTACGCATACGTATGCATATCAAATCTACTATTCAATAAGCCCTGCAAGTAGCTACTTTGTTACCGCAAAGCAATCTTTCTTTTTGCACCCCCGAACATAGCTAAATCCCCGCTAAAAATAGCGAGGACTAGCTAATATTCACAGTTACATGCCTAAAACCCTGTGCAAGTCTTCGGCGATCGCGGCGAGTCGATCTTGTGCCCCTTGACGGTCCACGCCATCCTCGCCCACCGGCCGGACGACCTCTAAATAGCATTTAAGCTTCGGCTCAGTTCCGGAAGGACGGCAGATCACCCGATCATTATCTTCCGTCAGGAACATCATTCCGTCCGTGGCACCAAAACCTAGTGTTCCCTCCGCCAGGTCAATCACTTCAGTAATCTTCGAACCGGCAAGCTCCGTCGGCGGCGTCGTACGCAAAGTCTTCATTCCCTCAGCAATGATGGACAGATCCTCCACGCGGAATGTCAACGGTGCTGTCATATAGAGACCGTGCGCTTTGGCGAGGTCGTCGAGAGCGCAATCAAGCGTCCGTCCAGCTGCTTTAAGCTTTGCGACGAGACTTGCCACAACCACCGACGCAGAAATTCCATCTTTGTCTGCTACTGCCTCTGGATCGCAGCAATATCCAATGGCTTCCTCATAACCAAAAGCAAGGTTGGGAGTACGAGCAATCCACTTAAACCCGGTAAGCGTCTGCGCATGGTCCAACCCATGTGCTTTAGCCACCTGCGATAGGAGTCGACCAGAAACTACCGAGTTAGCATAGGATCCCTTAACCGTAGTTCCAAGGTATTCACCCAGAAGCGCACCTGTTTCATCGCCAGTCAGTTGGCGCCATCCGCCCTCAGCGTCAGCGTCTTTAGTAGCTACAGCGCATCGGTCAGCATCGGGGTCATAGGCAATAATGACGTCGGCGTCAATGGCATGTGCATGGGCTTTGGCTAGGTCCAGCGCCCCTTTTTCTTCAGGGTTGGGGAAAGATACAGTGGGGAAATCTGCATCAGGTTCTGCTTGTTCCGGAACAAGGGAAACCTCAAATCCCGCTTTTTCCAAAATCTCTTTACCCAGCGCAGCGCCTACGCCATGCATAGCCGTCAACGCGATACGCACATTAGCTCGTGATTCCTTACTAACGTCTGCACCAACAAGCCCTGCAGTCCGCTCGATATAGTGCTCGCGAGTATCAACCTCAAGAATATTGTCACGATTGCGCGCAATTTGATCTGCGAACGGAGCCGCTGCGATAGCTTCAGCGATTTCTGCATCGGCGGGTGCGATCAGCTGCACGCCTTCAGCGTCGCCAGTGGCTATTCTGCCGCCCAGATACACTTTGTACCCATTATCAGCCGGTGGATTATGGGATGCTGTAACCATAATTCCTGCATCCGCTCCCAGCTTTTTCACCGTGTACGCCGTGAGAGGAGTCGGGTTTTGTTTAGGCAGAACTAACGCTTCGCCGCCGGCTGCGGAAACAACCTCTGCTGCAGCATCATAAAATTCTGACGACCCATGCCGAGCATCACAGCCAATCACCACGCGAGGTACTGAGTCGTGGCCCAAGTTCTCCAGCAGCCACGCCATGAGTCCAGCCGTGGTGCGCAGAATCGTTGCTTCATTGAGTTGCGACTCACCCGGCCCCACTTGTGCACGCAAACCTGCGGTGCCAAAGTGAAGAGGACCAGCGAAAGTACGCGCGAGCGAAGACTCATCATTCGCATCAATCCATGCCTCAATCTGCTCACGGCTTTCCCGATTCGGATCGTGTTCTGCCCAAACACGCGCACGTTCAATCAATGTGTTTGTCATTTCCGCTGCACCACTTTCCGCTACTCGTCGAAGCCGTCCAGAACAGCTGCGGAAGCGGACAATCCCAATCGGGTTGCTCCTGCAGCAATCATGGCCTTTGCAGTCTCTGCATCACGGATGCCACCTGATGCTTTGATGCCGAGGCGACCGCCAACAGTGCGGTTCATGATCTCCACGGCATGCACGCTGGCACCACCTGCCGGATGGAATCCGGTGGAAGTCTTAACAAAGTCTGCGCCAGCTTTCTCTGAAACTTCGCAGGCACGAGCGATCTGATCGTCGTCAAGCGCTGCGGTCTCAAGGATCACTTTGAGGACGTTTGGAGCTGGCACTGCTGCGCGCACTGCGGCGATTTCCGCTTGAAGGTCCTCAAAGCGTCCCTCTTTGACCAAAGCCAGATTAATTACCATATCTACTTCTTCAGCGCCATCGTGAACTGCACGAGATGCCTCATTGGCCTTAATTTCGGGCTTGACTGCGCCCGAGGGGAACCCCACCACGGTAGCAATATGTACGCCTTCCGGGACCTCCACTGGCAGCAACGAAGGTGAGATGCAAATAGAATACGTGCCGAGTTGTGCAGCCTCTTTGACCAATTTCTTCACGTCCGCTTCAGTAGCTTCCGGCTTGAGCAGGGTGTGGTCGATCATTACGGCGACCTGAGAGCGGGTGAGTTGAGACGACATGGAAAATCTCCTTAGTATTTGAAGAAAAGTAAAAATAATGCTGAAGGCTGGTTAGCTGCTATGCCACATACACACCACGTGCGCGTTCAGTACTAGACATACGTCGATCTGCAAGGACGTAGATGACTGCACCAACCAAAGCAATCCCGGCCAGCACCCAGAGGATCGTCGAGTAGCCAAAGTTCAGGTCCATGAGCTTTGCGGTATAGGCAATACCAAGCGGAATTGTGATGTTGATGGTCAGGTTATAAAAACCGATAGCGATGCCCGACTTTGCAGCGGTGATATTTATCAGTGCGGTATTCACCAATGGTGCGTACATAAGGGCAAAACCAGAGGCAAAAAGGATAATTGCACATATCAGTACTGCAATATGGAGGTTCAAACCAAGCGCCGCGATGACCAATGACAGGAAGATCATGGTGAGAGCTGCGTAAATAGTCTGCCGAGAGCTCAAAACCTTACCGATCGCGCCGGAGAAGACGCCCACTAAAATCGCGCAGATATAACCCGGGACCATGAGTAATGCAGCTTTATCCTGCGAAAGCCCGTGAACGTCAGACGCGGCGAATGGGAGTAAGAAGATAAACCCTAGCTGCGTGGAATAAATCACGAATACCAAGACAATCGCCCACACATACCGACCATTAGTAAAGAACTCCGGCGATACGAGTGCTTTCTTGTTCTTCTTTACATGAACCACAAAACCGACAATTCCGAGCACCGTAGGAATCAGCCACAACGGATTGAACTTTTGCATGTACATGGTCAAAGATGCTGCAAACACAGACACCAGGAAAAGTCCTAGAGCATCAAATGTTCCCTCAACAGCCTCGTCCTCCGGAACCATCTTCTGGATGAAAGGAGCCACAAGAATCAAGATCAGCGGGACCAGGAACATGGCGGTCCATGAAACGTATGTGGAGATGAAACCTGAGGTCAAGGCTCCGATCAGCAGTCCGCCTTGGAAAGCGGCGGTGGAAAAGCCCAGGTAGGTCTTCTGGTCATCTTCAGAAAGGTGCTTGGTCACATAGATCACGTACAGCGTTTCCGCAGCAGCAAGACCAGCTGTCTGGACAATACGACCAAACAGAACCATCGGCCACGAACCGGAAAACACAAAGCCCATGATCGAGCCAACCGCAATCAACCCAATGCCTACGAGCATCAATTTGCGGATGGAGATCGTATCGGCAAGCGCTGCATACACCACAGCACCGATACCGATAATCACACCGGCCAGAGAAGCCTGAAGGCTCGCGGTGTTGGGGTCAATACCCAAACCTGCGGCCATCGGGCCAGTCATTGTTTTAAATCCATTGTCCACAATTAAGCAAAAGACAAAGGAAAACAAGAGTACAGGCACTGCAGCTTTAGGATTAACTATGCTCGCGTGGTTTGTGCCGTTACGTGCATCGACGTTTGTATGAGACATGGCAACCCTTTACTAGATTCCCGCGAGCGGAAGGGCGATTTCCATCATCGAGGTAAACGCTTTTTCACGTTCCTCAGATGTGGTGCTTTCTCCCTTAGGTATGTTGTCCGACACCGTGAACAAACCGAGCGCATGAGCACCGGCATACGCGGCAATGGAATACAATGCTGCAGACTCCATCTCCACACCCATAACGCCCATGCGTGCCCAGCGAGCATTTGCAGTCTCATCGGCGTTGTAGAAGATGTCTGAAGACAAGATATTGCCCACGTGCACCTTCTGACCAGCCTTGTCTGCCTCGTCAACCACAGCTTTCAGTAGTTTCCAGGACGCAGTAGGAGCATATGTTCCGGGCAAGTTGTACTGCTCTAGGAAGTTGGAATCCGTGGAGGCTGATGACGCCACGATGATGTCATAAAGGTTGATGTCTTCCTGCAAAGAGCCAATCGACCCCACTCGGATAACGTTGCGCGCACCAAAGATATTGATGAGTTCCCACGAGTAGATGCCAATGGAAGGCATTCCCATTCCCGAGCCCATCACAGAAACCGGGGTGCCTTTATACGTTCCGGTGTATCCCAGCATGTTGCGTACCTCGTTGAATTGAACAACGTCATCGAGGTACGTCTCTGCAATGAATTTCGCGCGGCGTGGGTCACCAGGAAGCAGAACCGTATCTGCGATATCAACACCGCGTGGATTGATATGGGGCGTGGACTTTTCAGCCATTTCAGTTACTCCTCACGATAGAAGCGTTAAGAGACCGTGCCCCTACTCATGCTCCGAGGCATCGGTGCACAGCACGTGGTGTGCTACAACCACAGGGTAAGTCCGCGACGGAACATATGTCAATACCTCATTTTACTTTCGTTCCACCCTTCTGGGGCCTCCCCTTTCCTTCCGACCTCCTCTCCTCACCTGGAAAAACCAAAAAACCGAGGGCCCAGCGTCCCTCGGTCATTAGTTATTCTCTGAGTTACTCCCCCAGCACAGCCTGGGCAGCGCCAAAATCCGTCACCAGATGCGTGGTGGTCCCCATCTCAAGAGCAACACGAATCGCCTTGGCTTTATCCACTCCACCAGCGATAAGCACACGCGTTGGTCGCGAGCTTAAGTCTTCAATGGAAATACCCACGGTACGTGCATCAATAGCAGGGTCAGCGATCTCACCCGTAGCAGTGTAGAACCGCGAACAAATATCTCCGACTGCATGCGTAAGCAGCCGATCAATCTCTTCCTCTGAGAGATACCCCAGGTTGAGCAGCAGACTTTCTCGCTGGACAGACCCCACAGTGAACACCACGACGTCGGCATGCGCACCAGCGCTGAGCATGCAGGAAATGTGGCGATCACGTACGACCAAGTCTTTAGCTTCACGACTATCCAGAATCACCGGCAAAGGAAGGAGCTTCATCTCCGCGTTAAAAGCACGTGCGAAACGCGTTAACGTACTCAGGTCATTCGTGCTACGTTCACTCAACGAGT
The DNA here is from genome assembly GCF_900187135.1 of Corynebacterium ulcerans. NCBI lineage: Bacteria > Bacillati > Actinomycetota > Actinomycetes > Mycobacteriales > Corynebacteriaceae > Corynebacterium > Corynebacterium ulcerans. The sequence goes on along the minus strand of NZ_LT906443.1, from coordinate 1,699,497 downwards.
GCCCTCCCTTGAGCTGCACCACACTCACATCGTGACGGGGAAGCGAACGCAAATGCTCCGACACATTGTTAAGGGTGTTCCCCCAAGAGATGCCTACCGACATCCCATCACATACCAAGTCCTCCAATAAAGAAGCACCGGCGTTGCCCAACTCACGCAACAGCTCTTCCTTGTCGGGGCTGACGGGGCGCACCACGCGGACGTCGTCAAGCAAAAAGCGCTCTTTGAGACGTTGTGCAATCTCATCGCCCTGCTCACGCGGATCATTGAGCGTAATGGTGACAAAGCCCTTTTCCCGCGCATAACTAAGCAGCTTAGAAACCGTAGGGCGCGAAATACCCAAACGCTGTGCAACCTCTGCTTGCCCAAGACCGGACGCGTAATACAGCTTCGCCGCGTCTATGGCTTGTGCATCTCGTGCGTCAATCATGATGCCCCTTACTTCACCCCCAAAAGTCTAATTTCACTGGAAACATTTCACATCATATGTATGCTATGCCACATGTCAGGCATGAACCTACTTCTTCTATGCCGCGGCGGGTCACAGGCCTAGAAAACACGGCCGGCACCCCGTCGCGGAGATTTGGTGTAGCCGGCCGTGGGACAGCACCCAGATTACTGTCCTTCTCCCAATGATTACATTCAAGGATATTCATCATGGCCTCCTCTGACGCTTTCATCTCCGCACCGGCAGACATTCACACCCCTGCCGGCAACTTTGCCGCTGGACAAGCAGCGTGGAACAAACAGCGCTCATCCGATCTCCCGGTTCACCGCTATCGCCCCTTTGCTGCCGAAGTGGAAAAGATCGACCTGCCAGATAGAACATGGCCCAGCACCATCATCGATTCTGCCCCACAGTGGTGCGCCGTGGATCTGCGCGATGGCAACCAAGCGCTTATCGATCCCATGAGCCCCGAACGCAAGCGCCGCATGTTTAACCTGCTGGTCACCATGGGATACAAAGAGATTGAAGTGGGATTTCCCTCTGCCTCACAAACCGACTTTGATTTTGTCCGTGAGATCATCGAGAAAAATATGATCCCCGATGACGTCACCATCCAAGTCCTGGTTCAAGCGCGAGAGCACCTCATTCGCCGCACCTTTGAGGCCTGCGAGGGAGCCAAAAACGTTATCGTTCACTTCTACAATTCCACGTCTATTCTGCAGCGCGACGTTGTGTTCAGAAAAGATAAAAAGGCAATAAAAAAGCTGGCCACAGACGCGGCAGAACTGATTAAGACTATTGCTGCCGATTACCCAGACACCAACTGGCGATGGGAATACTCCCCCGAGTCCTTCACCGGCACCGAGCTCTCTTACGCAAAAGAGGTGATCGATGCAGTAGTCGAGGTCATGAACCCCAGCCCGGCACATCCCATCATCATCAATCTGCCTTCCACCGTGGAAATGACCACCCCCAACGTCTACGCAGACTCCGTGGAATGGATGCACCGAAACCTGAATCGTCGCGATTCCATCATTCTGTCTCTGCACCCACATAATGACCGTGGCACCGGTGTTGCCGCCGCCGAACTCGGATACATGGCAGGCGCCGACCGCATCGAAGGCTGCCTCTTTGGCAATGGCGAACGCACCGGAAATGTCTGTCTGGTCACCCTGGGGCTGAACATACTCACCCAAGGAGTAGACCCACAGATCGATTTCTCCGATATTGAGCAGATCCGCCGAACCGTCGAATACTGCAACCAGCTGCGCGTTCCCGAGCGTCACCCGTACGGCGGCGACCTGGTGTTTACGGCTTTCTCCGGTTCCCACCAAGATGCCGTCAACAAAGGCCTGGACGCCATGGCATCGCGCGTTCGACCCGGCGCGACTCACACCGATGTCTCGTGGGAAGATCTCCGCGAAGAGGCCTGGGAAGTCCCCTATCTGCCCATCGACCCCAAAGATGTGGGCCGCAACTACGAGGCAGTCATCCGCGTCAACTCGCAGTCCGGCAAGGGCGGCGTCGCGTACATCATGAAAACTGACCACGGCATTGCGCTTCCCCGCCCTATGCAGGTCGAGTTCTCCTCTATCGTCCAGCGTGTCACCGATGCCGAGGGTGGCGAAGTAGAGTCCAAGAACATGTGGGACATCTTTGCCCAGGAATATTTGGATCGCACCGCGCCGATCGAGCAGATCACTATGCGTGTCGACGCCGCCCAGAATGAAACAGACGAAGCCCACATTGCTGCAACACTAGAATTCCAAGGCAAGGAAACCACCATCGAAGGCCACGGCAACGGCCCCATCGCTGCCTATGCCAATGCGCTCGAATCCCTGGGCATCGACGTGGAAGTGCAGGAATACGAGCAGCACGCCCGCACTGCAGGCGACGACGCAGAATCTGCAGCCTACATTCTGGCCGACATTAATGGACAGCGCTTCTGGGGCGTAGGTATCGCAGGATCAATTACTTACGCTTCCCTCAAGGCCATTACCTCAGCGGTCAATCGTGCCCTGAGCTAGACATCCCCTACTTTGCCCCACCAAAGCATAGTTTTGGTGGGGTTTCCTGCGCCCGCGCTGCATGCGACCCCGCTACAGTTGAGACTCATGAACGAGACAATCCGCACGCAGCTCAACCACCGCACGATTCGCGAGTTCACATCTGAACCAGTCACGGAAGAAATGCTTGACCAGATCTTCCAAGTAGCATTGCATACCCCCACCTCCCTTGGCATGCAGACCGCGAGCATTATCCGCGTCACCGATCCCAAGCTCCGCGAACAGCTGACCGAAATCGGAACTCAAGAATATGTGGGTCGAGCACCCATCTACCTTCTTTTTATCGTCGATTTACATCGAACCAAACGCATCCTTGCCCATAACGACGCCCCGACCGAACCCGCCGGATACCCACGCAATTTCGTCCAAGGCTTTACCGACGCCTGCCTCATGGCCCAAAACGTATGCATCGCGGCAGAGTCCCTCGGTCTGGGTGTTAATTTCCTCGGCAACGTTCACAACGACGCTGCCGCCGTAATTGACGTGCTCGCACTTCCGGAACTCACCTTCCCCGTTGTTGGCATGACTTTGGGCTGGCCAAATCAGTCGCCCCAGCTCAAACCACGCATGCCCAAGAGCCTCCGAATCATGGAAAATGGCTATCACGAGCCAGAGGATTGGTCAGAGTCTATGACTTCTTATGACTCCACCATGACCACCTATTACGACCTCCGCAATGCTAACCAGCGAGTGGACAGCTTCACCATCCAAACTCTCCAAAAGAATCCACCGATCAAAGACAACCGCGACCTTACCTTTGAGATTGCTCGTTCCCAAGGCTTTGATCTTTAGAGCGCAAAAGGCGCTGCCCGTGTTCGGGCAGCGCCTTAAGATTCCAGGCCTATACACCCGGTTTTCTTATATTTAACGGTGGTGGAAGAAGCGGTCAATGATTGGCTTGAGGAAGCCACCAATTCCGATGATCGCTGCGATAGCCGAAATCACACCAAAGACTGTGGCCAGTATAGAAGCAGTGTTGAGCTTGCCTTCGGTCTCGCCAAGCTTGTCCAAGTTCTTCTTGTTCAAATCTTCCAGACGCTTATTGTCGTTCTTCAAACCCAAGATATCGCGCTGAGCTTCGGCGTACTTCTTCTCCAGCTCTTCAATCTTTGATTGCGCATTAGCAAGCTGATTCTTCAACGCATGATTCTTCTCTGCGAGTTCTTTGCTTTCCTCTAGAGACTTCTTCAAGGCGTCTAGTGCTTTTTTGTAATCCTCGCGCAGAGCATCGTTTTCTTCGCCTAATGCGTCGTTATCATCTTGCAGGTCCTCGATCTGATTATTTAGATCCTGAAGATTTTTCTGTTGCTCTTTGATTATACGATCTTGCTCTTCCGTAATTTTGAGACTTTCTAGCAGGAATTCATTCAGCTTCTCATTGTCTGCGTTAAGTTTACCGAGCAGTTTATGTACATTTTCTACTTCAGCGTCAAGCTCTGATACTTTTTTCTTCAGTTCCGCTATTTTTAGTTTTTGTCGCTGATTATCCTGCTTCAGTCTATTAATTTCAGCTATTTTTTGATAGATTACCTGAATCAAAAATTTATTATAGGCTTGTTCGTTTTCCAGAATTCCAGCAAGCTCAAAAAATCTTTCCGCCTGTTCCTCTAGCTTTTCCTCTTGTTCACGAGCTAGCTTGTCTGCGTTAAGAAGTGCATCAGCCAGTAGTTTTATCGATGCATCTTTGCACTGCCTTATCCGTTCTTCAGAACTTTTCTTGCTATCAGCACTACAAGATACGGTGACAGACGGACTTCCATTTGAGTGACGCATTATCAGCAGCTCATCAATCCGAGTCTCCTGAGCACCAGCCACCGGCGCAGTCAATATCGATCCTGCGATCGCGCAACTTACCACTGTTGAGACAAGCTTCTTCATACTTTCAGATCCTCCACGATCTTTGACGTGCCAGATCCCCATGCAAATAACATCCAGGGGCAGGTTTCCTTAAGGCTACTTAATAGCAATGTCAAAGTAATGTATGGCATACACTTATTTCAAGTTAAGGTTTCTTATTCGGTAAAACCGTACCCCCGCCTTAAATCTCCCCACAGTAGCCCCGGATGTCCAAAAATGAAATCTTTCACATTCGGAAATTCGCCACACAGCACCCTTCACCAACCGCACTGAGCTCACACTTTTATCAAAATGGCCACCTTTTCACCCCGCCCCTTGTGTATGTATGTGAATTTTTTAGCTAACCACACAAAAATCCACCAGGCTACCGATAGCTTATATTGTTATAATAATGTTACCTATGTAAATGCGTCCTTCCTCCCCCTTTCTTTTCCGCTAACCCCGCAAATCCGCGTCACGCTTACCCGTCAAATACGCCGACTACACTGTCCCTATGACCAATAAGCAAGTAGACGCCCCCAACGCAGAGCGAGCTGCCGAGATCGAGCATGCTCCTTACGTAGCGTTATCGATACAAACAAGCGGTATCCACCCGTCTACTTCTCGCCTCATTACTGTCGATGCAGTCACTTTCACCGAAGACGGGGAAGAAGTCGACCATTTTCATGCCGTCATCAACCCTGGTGATAACCCCGGCCCTTTCCATCTCCACGGACTCAGCCGAGAAGAAATCACGCAAGGTAAAAAATTTAGTCACATACTAAAACCGCTGGGCAAGCTTATCGACGACCGCACCCTTATCCTCCACAACACGCCTTATACATGGGGTTTCCTCGTGTCCGAGTCTCGTCGAGCCATGAGTAACGCCGCACGGGCAAACCGCGCTCGCCACAGGCACCGCAACCACCGTCGACAACGAGTAGGGCATATTCCGCGCCCGCGTTTGATCGTCGATACGCTAGCAACGGCGCGCCGTCAAGGCGTTGCTTTTGAAGACATCCGTATCCGCGCTGTCGCTCATGCGCTAGGCCTCGATTCCCCTTCTCCGGTTGCTTCGCTTGAGCGCGCTGCGCGTCCTGAGCAGCATGTATCCCGCGAGGAAACCCTGCTCATCGCACGCATGCACTTTGTGGAAAAAGCGTGTGGAGTCATCTCTTCTTATACTCCTGATCAACTGCGGGCAGACAAGTTTGGGTTGCAGCGCTCAGACATTCGAGTAGACGCCATGGAGGTTCCTCGCGAGTACGAAAATCCAGGCGTTTACTCCCCTTCTAATGGCTTTGTACAAGGCATGGAGGTAGTGATCGCCCCAGAAATCACGGAAGATCCAGACACCATCATCGAGGCAGTCCTGCGTACCGGGTTGGCTTATAACGAAAAACTCACACGCAAGTCCAGCGTTGTGGTGTGCAATAAAAAAGAAGACCTTGTTGGAAAAGCCATGCATGGGCACCGAAAAGGAATTCCTTTGATAACAGATAAGGAATTCCTTCGGGCTGTCGTAGACGTCAAACCAGGCAAGGCGCGCGAAGACGACTAAACTCTGGTCCCATGAGTTTGAATCTGCGCACCCGCCTTGCCATCGGCGCTGCACGCTTGGCCACAACCGCTTCGCGTGCCACCGGTCGTGGGTCGGGCGGAATGATTGGCGGCCTTATAGCCGAGAAAATCGACCCGAACATCATGGCGTCGCTAGGCGACGACCGTCCCGTTGCCCTTGTCACTGGCACCAACGGTAAATCTACAACCACTCGTATGCTCGCATCTGCGGTGCGTGCACAACATACTGTGGCAACTAACGAGGGCGGCGACAATATGGACGCCGGCATCATCTCCGCACTCATGGCAGGTCAGGAGGCTAGCCATGTGATCCTTGAGGTAGACGAACTCCACGTTCCAGCCGTAGCAGATCGTCTCAAGCCATCATGCTTAATCCTCCTCAACCTCACCCGCGATCAACTGGACAGGGTGGGAGAAATCAACAAGATTGAGCGTGCGCTCCGTGAGTGCGTGATGAAGCACCCCGAGATGACTGTGATCGCCAACTGCGACGACGTACTTGTTAGCTCCATCGCCTACGATGCCAAAAACGTTGTATGGGTATCCGCAGGCGCTGGCTGGCAAGGAGATTCCGTTTCCTGCCCACGCACCGGCGGACACGTGGTCCACGACGGCACCGACTGGTACGCAGTCAAACCGCTGCCCAACGGTGAACAATTCCGCCGGCCGACCCCGCAGTGGAGCATCTCCGCTGAAGGTATAACCTCCCCGGCTCGCACAGACGCCCCTGCCACGCAGGTATCCGCTCTGGATCTGGCGCTTCCCGGCAACGCTAATCGCGGCAACGCCACCCAAGCGGTAGCTGCAGCCGTAGAGTGTTTCCATGTTCCGCTTCCCCAGGCGATTCGCGCGGTAGAAGCTGTCGACGATGTGGCGGGGCGCTACTCCACCATCACTCTTGGGCAACACCAAATTCATCTGCTTTTGGCCAAAAACCCAGCAGGCTGGCAAGAAGCGCTATCCATGGTCGACCGCACCGCAGAAGGCCTCGTGATTGCGGTTAATGGACAGGTCGCCGATGGTGAAGATCTCTCTTGGCTCTGGGACGTTAAGTTTGAGGAGCTCGATGAGCTATCCGTAAAAGCCTCTGGCGAACGCGGCACTGATCTGTCCGTGCGACTGACGTATGCCTCGGTAGAGCATGAGCTCATGAAGAATCCTTTGCACGCCATCAAGGCTTGCCCAGCTGGTCGCGTTGAGGTCCTTGCCAATTACACTGCATTCCGCGATTTGAAAAAGGCCATTGCGGCCGCAAAGGAGTCCTAATGACTGATCTTTCTATTGGACTCATCCTTCCCGATGTCCTGAGCACATACGGCGACGACGGCAACGCTTTGGTGTTGCGGCAACGCGCCCGCATGCGAGGTTTCACCGCAGAAATTCATACGGTGAAACTGGGCCAAGCGGTACCGGAATCCTTGGATATTTATTGCCTAGGCGGTGGTGAAGACACAGCCCAGATCCTTGCCGCTGAGCACCTCATCGCAGATGGCGGCCTTACTCGCGCAGCAAACGCCGGGCGCCCAGTCTTAGGTATTTGCGCCGGGCTTCAAGTACTCGGTCGTTCTTTCCGCGCAAGCGGCAGGATGGTTGATGGTGTAGGACTTATCGACGCCACCACCTCTTCCCTAGCCAAACGCACTATCGGAGAGCTCCACACCAGCCCCACCAGCAACGGCATTACTGCCGAGCTAACAGAGCCCCTCACCGGATTTGAAAACCACATGGGCGCCACGATCCTTGGCCCTGATGCACAGCCATTGGGAAAGGTCACTCGCGGTGTGGGCAACACAGATGAGCATGGTATCTCTCAGGCGTCGGCGAACTCTGAGCAGATAACTGCGGAAGGTGCGGTGCAAGGAAACGTTATCTGCACATACATGCACGGACCCGCGCTTGCCCGTAACCCCCAACTAGCTGATCTCCTGCTAGCCAAGGCTATGGGTATAGCCCTCAGCGAGCTTGCTCCTCTCGAGCTGCCTGTGGTTGATCAGCTACGCAAGGAACGTCTAGCGTAGTTTTCGCCACTGTAATCCCCGCCCCTGAGCTGGAATGTTTAGCTTCCAGCTCAGGGGCGTAGTAGTTTTCTGCCTCGTGACAAGGAAATTGTTGTTTTTGAGAACGCTAGAGCCCCGGCGCCCTGCAAAACCACTGGCCGCGATTTCTAGTGTTCTCAAAAACGACAATACGACAATCAACACAGCCTAAAACGAGTGCTTCGTACCTTCACACAGGCCGCACCTGCCATGTGTTACATATATCTCACGCTGCTTGAGGGGCATGCTTGTTTCCCTCAGACTGGTCGCCACTGGCGATAACCTCCCTGCACACAAAGCTTGGATTCTCTGCGCTAAAAAAGAATCAGTGTCAAGAAGCTAACATTACCGCCTTTATTGCACACGCACGAGCCACCAGACTCCCTGTAATCGGTGGGATGACGTAGTTACACTGGCGTCCACTCATCCCGAGTTCGTAAGTATCTAACCAATCAGGAGGACTTCTCTTTTATGAGTAACACCAATGATGTGAATGAAGATGCACGCATGTACGAGGATATGGAAACCGCGCTGCTGGAAGGTAAAGCAAGCAGCTTCAAAATACATAATGTAAACGGTGCGATGGAGGAAGCCCTCTAGCCCCCTAAGAGTTCTCAGAGAAAAGGTGGCCACCGACAATCCAGCCGGTGACCACCTTTTGTAGTCTTAGGTCGTGCTCTTTTCTTCTATGAGCTGGTTAATCTCTTCGCCCAGCGCTGTCACTTTGGTAACGGCAGTAAGAAAAGAAACTCTCCCTGCATTATCGCCATCCCAAGGGTTGCTTTCTAAGACATTGACTAAAGCAGCCTTGTGCTGCTGCACAGCCTCACGCAGCGCGGCTTCCTCCTCTGCGTAACCTAAATCCGATAGGTATTTATCAAACTTCCACGCGTTGTTTTCCTCGCGCTGCCGGGTCTCCTGGTAGATCATCGGTAGAAGAACTTCAGCTTTTTGTACCTGTTTGGCTTCTTCCGGCGTGGGGAAAGAAAATTCATAATCTTGCTGCCAAGGGATCGCTAGAGAAGTCATATCGACATCTTGGTTACGGATTATAGAAACACTCGCGCCTGTGTTTTCCCAGGACAACGACCCTAGTGTTTGCCCTACGTACCCTTTCCCGGGAACCCAGTTAGGCCCTCCAGAGTCACCGCTTATCGTGCCGAGCTGGCCGGTCACCGTAAGATACGAGTCCGTATTCAGCACTTCCGAGCATGAAGTCTTCTTTGAGGCGGCACCGTAGTAGCACACTGTGTCACCCTTTTGCGGCTGATATATCTGGTTTCCAGAAAAGACATTCTTTCCCGCAAAATTCTTATCGGCAAGCTGCACGTACGCAAGATCATTCGCTCGGAAATTATGATGCCCGCGTGGCCATTGCCCTTCTGTCAGCTCTTTGTCGTATCGCTGCTTAAGCGTCCCTATTTCTCGTTTATGCTTGTCATATACCTTGGCGCCGTCTGCTCCACAATGTCCAGCTAGCCATACCCGACCGTTTTCAACGTCTACGTAGCCAGCAGTGCAATAGGAATGCCCATATCGAGAGTTTTCCGGATGAATCTGATCGCCTTGGTTTACTTTTATTTCCCCTGGCACATTCGCAGTGTCAAAATACCCGTCGGAGGGGAGCGCATGCCCGCTGGGAGCTCCTGTAGCAACAAGAACACCCATAGCTACAATTGTGCACAATCTTCTTAAAACCACCGAGAAACCCTTTACACTTTAGTAAGTAAATGAAAACCTTTCCCTTAATATTACTTACTAAACCCTAAGGCAATTGTAAACTAGCTAAGATTTTTGCCACCCTCAAAAATGGTCTTGTTGGCAATGTGCCCTAACCCCTCAATGCCCACTGTCACCACATCGCCATCACTTATGTATCTCCGGGGATCACGGGCATGCCCAACCCCGCCAGGAGTTCCAGTTACAATCACATCCCCCGGATCCAATGGATACAGATGCGTGATGTACTGAATAAGATCGGCCGGTTTAAACACAAGATCGCTGGTAGCAGCGCTTTGCATCTTTTCTTCATTCAGATACGTGGTCAACTCCCCACCAAGATCAAAGGAGTCTCTCGTGGTTAGCCAGGGGCCAAACCCTGCCGTCTTTTCCAAGGATTTCCCTTGGTGCCATTGAAGCGTTGCGTATTGATAATCACGGGCACTGTAGTCGTTCATCACCGCATACCCAGCGATATAGTTCTCTGCCTCTGAGGCTTTCACCCTGCGGGCACGCTGTGAGATCACCACGGCTAGCTCACCCTCCCAGTCGAGGGCACCATTAGCCCACGGAGGAACCAGGATGTCGTCGAAAGGCCCGGTAAGTGCATCGGAAAATTTAATAAATAAAGTCGGGACTTCCGGCAGCGTGCGCCCCATTTCCTTGATGTGATTGACATAGTTCAGCCCCACGCAGATGATCTTTGTGGGAGACGGAATAACCGCGTGCAGATCCTGCAGGGAAAACTTCACAGTCGTTCCTTCAGCCGATTCCGCCAACTCCCGCCAGTTGGGGTTACGGAGCAGCTCACCGACGTCAGCAAAGCCCGGGATAGTTACGGCGAGATTCTCGTCTTCAATGCGTGCAGCGGTCGTTGTTTCTTGGGTTCTTATGGTTGCAAGACGCATAATGTTTGCTCCTTTGGGATCGTTTATTCCACGCTAATACGCGCAGGCGCCCCAGTCGATGGCATCAGGTACGGTACATTTCCCAGTAGGAAGTATTTGGAAGGAAAAACCGTGCGCACCGATCTGGTCACTCAAGGCATCGAGAAAATAATGGACGCCATCGCAGATGGCACGTTCCGCCCTGGCGACGCCCTTCCGCCGGAAACAAACCTAGCCGCCTACCTGGACGTTTCACGTCCCACGATGCGCGAGGTGGTGCGAACCCTGGCAGACCGCGGAGTCGTGGAGGTAGTCCATGGACGCGGCACCTTTGTCACCCCCATCAACCAGTGGAATTATGTGCGCTCCCGCATGGACGTGATTTCGCGCAGCTTAGACCCCAAAACCATCGGAATTTACCTCACGGAAGTCCGACGCATGATCGAAGTCGGTTCATCGGGACTGGCCGCGGCCCGCGCCACCGAGGCGGATATTGAAAAGATGAAGCAGGCGCTTGCTGATTACGATGCTGCCACCGAACGTGGCGACGTCGCAGCCACCACCGACGCAGACGTTGCTTTTCATACCGCGCTACTTGAGTCCACGGGAAACCCCTTCGTCTCAGCGCTCATGATCCCGCTGGCGGGTGCCTTAGCGGAATCGCGACGCAAGACCAATGCCGTGGATGAGGTCCGTAAGCGCGCGAGCAGACATCACCATGCGATCTTAGATGCCGTTATTGCAAGAGATGAGCAAGCTGCCAAAGACGCCATGCGCGCGCATATGACTCAAACCTTCGACGACATTTCTACGTTCTTACCAGGATCGATGGGCTAACACAGAGCCGATGCCCAGTCGGGCATAAACCAAATTTTTCCTATATTTCCTTGTAAAAGCTTGTCACCACGTGAGCTAGACCCTAGTCTGAGACACACAAGACCTCAGAGGTCTAAGAACTAAGTATCTCCAAGGAGTTGGGATGACCCTCTACCAGCTTTCGGAACTCACCGAAGGGTGCCCCGCACCGCTCAACATCCATGCCAGCACAGTCAAACAAGCAATAGCAGCACACAACGTGCTTGTCGTTCTCGATGATGACCCCACTGGCACCCAGTCAGTAGCGCATCTACCTGTACTCACTCGCTGGGAACAAGAAGACTTCGCATGGGCACTCGCCCAGGACACCCCGGCTATCTACGTCATGACCAATTCACGGTCATTCAACCCAGATCAAGCAGCAGCCATCAATGTCTCCGTCGCAGAGGCAGCCTATGCCGCCGCCGAAGCTGCGGGGAAACGCCCCATCTTTGTCTCTCGTAGTGACTCCACTCTCCGAGGCCATTTTCCTTTGGAACCGGACACGCTTGCCGGAGTCGTCGAAAAGCATGAAGGACCGGTAGACGGCTACATTATTGTTCCAGCATTCGGCGACGCGGGACGCATTACCGTCGATTCTGTCCACTACGCCGGAAACGCTGCCACAGGTTTTCAGCCCGTGGGAGAAACTGAGTTCGCCCGCGATGCCACCTTTGGTTATTCCGCCTCCCGTTTACCTGAATGGGTTGAGGAGAAAACCACAGGCGCCGTCCCAGCATCCGACGTTCTTCGCATTACATTGCACACAATAAGATCCGATGCCAACGCCATCGCAGAGAAACTTCTCCAGGCAACTCATCGCCAACCCATCGTGGCTGACATCGTCGATGAACATGATCTCCGCGCACTATCTTTAGGAATCCTGCAGGCAGAACGCATGGGGAAGCGATTCATCTACCGCGTGGGACCACCCTTTGTCCGGGCTCGCATCGGGCAGGACATTCCCGAGGTACTCAGTGCAGAAACAATCGCGGCCTCGCGTCATGTCCCCGCCACCGTACCAGGCGGGCTCATCGTGGTCGGATCACATGTGCCCACCACCACGCGACAACTTAACCACCTGCTGCAGGCTTCTTCCCCCGCCGTCATCGAGTTAGACGTCCGCTCAGTGCTGGCAGACGATTCCGAACGCTATCTTGATCACCTTCACACCCAGCTACTTCAGGCAATAAGGAAAGATAACGTTGTCTTCCACACCTCGCGCGAACTGGTGACCGGAGCAACCGGCGAGGAATCTCTCTCCATTGCGCGCAAAGTCTCTCAAGCACTTGTCTCTGCGGTCAATCGCATAGTTCATGAGGTGACGCCTCGGTTTGTGGTTGCTAAAGGCGGCATTACGTCCTCAGATGTCGCCTCGCAAGGACTAGAAATGACCAAAGCAATGGTCATTGGCCCGATGCAGCCGGGAATCATCTCGCTGTGGTCCACAGCAGAAGGTCCTGCGGCAGGCGTGCCCTACATCGTCTTTGCCGGCAATGTGGGCACAGACTCCTCACTAGCCGATGTAGTTTCTACCCTCTCTCAAGACTAAACCCTCACAAACACTACAAAAGGAACCGCATGTCTCTCATCATTACCGTTGTCGGCTTGGGCGCTATGGGACTCCCCATGGCCACCAACCTCGCCCATGATTTCACTGTCCGAGGCGTCGACGTTGCACAACCCCGCATCGAGCTAGGTAAAGCCGCCGGATTGGATACCTTCCAGTCGGCGCATCAGGCAGCCGCAGGGTCTGATGTGGTTTTGCTTGCTGTTCGCAATGAGGAGCAGCTTATCGACGCCCTCTTCGGCCACGGCAACATCGCCGCAGCACTCAAACCCGGCGCGGTCGTACTTCTAACCTCCACCGTGGGCATCACGGCCGTTGAAAAAGCTGCCGACCGGCTTGAATCGCTAGGAATCGACGTTGTCGACGCCCCCATCTCCGGCGGACCCATACGCGCAGGAAGTGGGGAGCTGCTTGTCACGGTAGGTGCCAAGCCTGAGGTGGTTGCCCGCATCAGGCCGGTGCTCGAAGCCATGTCCTCCCACTTGGTGATTGTTGGCGATCGTCCAGGAAAAGGACAAGCACTCAAAACCGTCAATCAGCTTTTATGCGGAGTCCATATTGCAGCCGCAGGCGAGGCATTAGCGCTGGCCGACCGGCTAGGACTCGACCCCAAGGCCGCCCTCGATGCCCTCATGGGCGGTGCCGCAGCCTCCTTTATGCTTGGCGACCGCGGCCCCCGCATGCTGGAAGCCTATTCGGAGGAGGGGCCCGAAGTCCGCAGCCGCCTCGACATCTTTGTCAAAGACATGGGCATTGTCACCGCCGCGGCAAAATCTGCAGGTATTGGCGTGCCGCTAGCCGCAGCAGCCGAGCAGCAATACCTAGCTGGCCTGGCACGCGGGAAAGGCGCGCACGACGATTCCACGATTATCCAGGTTGTCGCTCCTACCCAGGCGCATGAGACGAGGAGTAAACAATAATGACTGGTCTTTCTTTGCTGATACTCGGCATAGTCGCCGTAGCTGTCCTCCTTGCCCTGGTGATATGGGCTAAGGTTCCTGCTTTTGTGGCATTGATCGGTGTGTCCATAGCCACCGCTATTGCCGCTGGTATCCCGCTTGCAGATTCCGTTAGCACCGTGACCAACGGCGTGGGCAAAACCCTAGGTTCCGTGGCCGTTGTGGTCGGTTTGGGCGCGATGCTGGGGCGGATTATCGAGGTATCCGGGGGCGCCGAGGCAGTCGCGCGCTACTTCACCGACAAACTCGGCAGACACCGCATCACGGCCGCCGTGACCATCGCAGCCTTTATCCTCGGCATTCCGGTGTTCTTTGACGTGGGATTTATCATCCTGGCACCCATCGTGTTCGGCTTTGCCGCCGTAGCCAAGATCAACCCATTAAAAATCGGGCTTCCTGTGGCAGGTGCGATACTCACCGTGCACGTCACGTTGCCACCGCACCCAGGACCTGTTGCCGTGGCCGGAATCTTCGGCTCCGATCCCGGACTCATGCTCACCTTGGGCCTACCCATCGCTGCCGTGACCTGCGTGATCGGCTATTATGCCGCCAAGGTACTCAACCTAGAGTCAGTGGAACGCGGCCCCTCCCCCGTGGAGCTTTCCGACGCCTCCCCTAACCACCAGGCCCCTTCCCCCTTCGCGGTCCTTGGCCTTATCTTGCTCCCCATCATCCTCATCATGGTGGGCACCACCTGTGCGATGTATACCGAAAAAGGCACTGCGATTCATTCCTTTGTCAGCTTCATCGGGTCCTCTCCTGTAGCACTCCTGATAGCAGTGGTCGTTGCGTGGTTGAGCATTGGCAAACAACAAAGCTGGAATCGCGAGCACTCCGCAGGTGTCTTGGATTCTGCTCTTCCTGCCGTAGCTATCATCATCTTTGTCACCGGTGCCGGTGGTGGTTTTGCCAATGTGCTCGTGGAATCCGGTATCGGCAAAGTGCTATCGGACATGCTTGTGGCAGCTCATATGCCCCTGATACTCATGGCATTCCTGTTGTCCTTAGCCTTAAGAGCATCCCAGGGGTCGGCGACCGTCGCTATGCTTACAACAGCGGGGCTCCTGGCGCAGCCGTTAGCAGAAGCCGGGCTGAGCAGCATACAAACAACGCTCATCATGATCGCCATCGGTTTCGGCGCCATGTGCGTGTCCCACATCAACGACTCCGGCTTCTGGATAGTCACCAAATATTTAGGGCTATCTGTGAAACAAGGTCTGCGTACCTGGACGTTGCTGTCCACAGCCTTTGGCGTTGCCGGATTCATCCTCACCGCACTGGTGTACGCAGTGGTGTAGTACTTGTTTAAATCGTCAATCGACCGCTGAGGGCGCGGGACAACGTCAGTTCATCGACAAACTCCAGGTCCCCGCCCAAAGGCATACCAGAAGCAAGACGAGAAACCACCAAGTCAGGGAAATCGCGGAGCAGACGCGCAAGATACGATGCCGTCGCCTCACCCTCAGTATTGGGGTCGGTGGCAAGAATTACCTCTGTCACCGTTGGGGTGGCGTCGTAAAGCGGTGCCTCAGGCGTAGAATCGGCCAGCTCCCGATCCGGAAGCACACCTCCGATGCGCTGCAACAACGTGGAAATGTTCAGTTCACGGGGGCCAATATTGGCCAGTGGATCTAGTGCACCGCCTAGCACATGGTAGCGGCCATTATATTCACCTGTCCGCTCAATGACCTGAATATCTTTGGGTTCCTCCACCACACAGATCATTCCGCGGTCACGGCCAGAATCCGCGCAGATACGGCACACCGATTCACGCGAGATATTGCAGCAAATACGACAAAAGGTTACGCCGTCTCGGACGGCCCCGAGAGCGTCCTGAAGCCTCGCAATGTCAGCGGGCTCCACGTGGAGCAAGTGAAAAGCGATGCGTTGCGCAGATTTAGGACCCACGCCGGGGAGCCGTGAAAGCTCATCAATAAGGTCCTGAAGCGGTCCTTCGAACAACAGCTGCCTACCTTTTGTCGTTCCGGTTGTTTAACCATAAAACTATGGCACACAAAGAAGACCAGCCCGGCCAACGAAACTCGGACGAGCTGGTACTGAAAAAGCCAATTCGCTTAGAACATGCCGCCAAGGCCGTCAAAGCCCTGGGACAGCGGCCCCATCTTCTGATCGGCAAGCTCGCCAAGCTTCTGATGAGCCTCAGCAAACGCACCAACAATCAGATCCTGAAGGGTATCCACGTCTTCCGGATCCACAACCTTAGGATCAATGGTGACACGGCTCACCATTCCGTTGCCCTGAATATCAACGGAAACAAGGCCGTTGCCTGCAGTACCAGTAACGGTGCTAGCGAGGATCTCGCGCTGCGCCTCCTGCAACTGAGCTTGCATCTGCTGCGCCTGTGCCAAGAGCTGGGACATGTCCGGCTGAGTCATGAAAACTGCCTTTCGCGTTTGTTTGCCGCCTCCCATAACGGAAGGCGATCGGTCAATGGGCCAGTGTACCTACTTCACTTCTGTGAAGCTCATACGGGGAAGCCTAAAGCTGGCGCGCGCCCAACTGCTCTGCGAGTAGATCCATCGCAACGGTTAAAGCATCGCGGTGATCACGGGTCACCGAGCCACTCGCAGCCTCGCGCACCATCTCCTCTTCCTCGTCATGATCTGGAACATTAGACGTTTCTACCGCAGGTGTTGGTTCCGAGGAACGGTGCCTTTGATACTTTGATCCCTCCTGCGAGGGCTGAGGTGCTCCCCCCGCGGGTTCTGGAAAGCCTTCGTCGGCAGCGTATCCATACGGCTCCTCCGGCGGGGTCCAGTCTTCCGAGTCGGGTGCGCCACAATCATCCGGTTCTGGTGGCAGTGGCACACCATCGGAAAACTCTGGGCGCGTTGCCCGCTCTTCTGCGGCTTGAGCACTACGCGCCACGGCCTCCTGCCACCGCGACTTTGGTTTCTGGGCCGGCGGTTTCTGAGCTGGCGGCGCCTGGGCCGGCGGTTTCTGAGCTGACGGCGCCTGGACCGGCGGTGTTTGGATTGGCGGTGTTGCAGGCACGGGCTTAGGCGCAGCGGGAACAGCGTCTCGCTGCTCAACCTTGCGTGCAGGCTGCTGTGACGCACCCTGTACCGATTGCTCCGACTTAGCCGGTGAATCATTCACCACGTCAGGCTGGCCGCCGAGTGGCGCAGGTTCTCCCCACCCCGTGGTTTGAGCCACCTGCCTCGGGGGTTCTGTTCGTGGTGCGCGCCGGGTATCTCCACCAATCGGCGCGGGTTCTCCCCACGTAGAAGCAGTAGACTCAGCCGGTGCAGAGGGTTGCTCAGCAACAGGTGACTGCGGGACCGGCTGCGCCGCGTCTGGTTGTTTCTCCTGCTCAGCAGCACTGCTTTCCGTGACAGCGGGCGTGGCAGCAGGCTCGGGAACAGCAGCGGACGCGGGAGCCTCTGGATCAGACGCAGCCGGTTCCGGAGTCCAAGCCTTCTCTGCTGGAGGCTCGCTAAAACCCGCCGCAACAGGATCTGTTCCCACGATGCAGTCGACAGTGACGTCCCGCCCTAGTTCAGCGCGAATAACCTCCACGATAACGTCATTGTTTTTAGCAAGATTCAGCCCCTGCGCGAGCGGCCCGGTGTTATGCCCCAGCACCAGCGTTCCCTCGCGCATTCCCAGAACGCACGATTCAGCGAGCAAGATACCTGCGACAGCGCTCTTCTTGTGCACCATCTTCCGCAACGTTGACCATCGCGCGCGCACGTCTGCGACAAAGGCATCGTCATTGCTTATCGACGCCCCCTCCGCAGCCGTTTCCCCGTCATCCGAGGGCGCTACCGTAGGTGTCTGCAACTCAGGCGCTGGCGTAGCTTTTTCCGCACTAGGCGTCTCAGGCTTCTCCGCCGCGTGTTCTTTCCGCGGCTCTGGTTCCGGAGCCGAGGCCTGCTTCTCCGCCTGTACTACCGGCTGAGGCGTCTCCTGCTGCACAGCCTCACGCTGAGTAACCTCCCGCTGAGCTGCTTCTTCCTGCGCAGCTTTCCGTTGGGCAGCCTCACGAGCCATACGGACAGACTTGCGCTCATACTTAGCCGGAATGGCAGCAGGAGCCCCTGAAGGCTGTCCACCCGCCGGAAGACCGGCAGGCTGCGCATTACCGGGAGGGGGTGTGAGAGCCGCGCTGGCTGGAGCGCTAGGCAGCAGCATCTTTGCACAGAGAATCTCCAGTAGCAGGCGCGGAGATGTCGCTCCTTTCAAACCACGTAGCCCATCATTGACCAATGCGGCCAGGTGAGCGACTTCGCCCTGATGAAAATCTGCGGCTTGGGCGCGCATCACGTCCGCGCGGTCAGTGGGGGCGTCGACAAGCCCTAGCTCAAAAGCGTCCGGAACGGCCTGCAGAACCATGAGGTCGCGCAGACGGTCAAGGAGGTCTGTGGCAAAGCGTCGTGGATCAAGCCCGGCCTCGACGGCAGAGTCAATGGTGGTAAACAGTGCGGCTTTATCTTGTGAGCTCAGTGCCGTGATGGCGGCGTCGATAAGCGCATCATCGGTGGCGCCCAGCAGCAACCGCGCGGTTTCATAGCTCAGCCCCTGTAGTCCGGTTCCCGCGAGCAGCTGATCCAGGACAGACAGGGTATCGCGAGGGGAGCCGCCACCAGCGCGGATCACCATGGGATACACAGAATCCTCGACTAGCGCGCCTTCGCTGGCCACCGTGGTTTCCAGCAAACCCCGCATCGACTGCGGGGTGAGCAGCCGGAACGGATAATGGTGCGTCCGCGAACGGATCGTGCCAATAACCTTCTCAGGCTCCGTAGTGGCAAAGATAAAGATCAGGTGCTCTGGTGGCTCCTCCACGATTTTGAGCAGGGCGTTAGCACCCTGGGTGGTCACCATATGAGCCTCGTCGATGATGAAGATCCGGTACCGCGACTCCGCCGGCGCATACATGGCCCGGTCGCGTAGCTCCCTCATATCATCGACGCTGTTGTTACTCGCGGCATCAAGCTCAGTGACGTCAAGGTTTCCTGGGCCATTGGGCGCCAAAGAAATGCACGAGTTGCACTTGCCGCACGGAGTTGAGGTAGGACCTTCAACGCAATTCAACGAACGCGCCATAATGCGCGCCGAGGAGGTCTTGCCGCAACCGCGCGGGCCAGAGAACAAGTAGGCGTGATTGATACGTCCACTGTCCAAAGCCACAGACAACGGCTGAGTTACCTGCTCCTGCCCCACTACCTCAGCGAATGAAGCGGGGCGATACTTGCGATATAAAGCCACTGTCCTAGCCTACCTACCGTGTCCAGTCCGATAGATCCACGCCCTCGTTGCCTAGCGCTTTCTGCAACTCATGGATCCCGTAGGTTGTAGCGTAATCGAATTCATTCTGTGTGAGCATAATAAGCTGCAGCAACGCTGTTAGCTGCGATGGCTCCGAATACTGCGGCACCTGTCCTCCCCACACATACGGAGCCACGAATAAACCGTGCTTAACCGTGCACCTATCTAGAGCGTCCGTCATGCTCCCCAAAGCCGGCACAAGCTGGCCCGGCTGCGCAGGTATAGAGCCGCCCACGTTATCCAAAAAGACAGCTAATCGACGCAGCACCTGAACCCCCACCTCTGTTGGGAACTGCCCGACAGTAAAGATCTCGCTACGCACATCTACCTGGTCGCTGCCATCCCCCAAGGTAAGACCAGTATCCACCCCGTTAAAGTCGAGCGTGGTGGCCAAAACCTGCTGGTCTCCCAGGTCCACAGTTCCTATATGAAAAGCCTCACCATAAGAGGTTTCCGGCAGATGGATCGTCATTTCACCGGGGATTATCCCGTCAATCCACACAGCCGTCTCTTCCAAGATCACTGCCTAGCCCACATCCCCTCGGGTTTTGTCATCCACAACACGGGGGTAGGAATCTCTCCTACCCCTATGTGAGGATACATCCCTAGGCGCGCTCCGCTAAGACCTTCTCCACGGCTGCGAGCAAAACGCAGGTAGCAAAGCCATCCATAGCCACTTCCAGTTCAGCGACCGGAGGAAGCGATGGTGCCAAACGAATATTTCGGTTCTGCGGATCGCGGTGCAATGGGAAGGAAGACCCGGCACCCGTCAAAGCAATACCAGCCTGTTTAGCCAGGTCCACCACCC
The DNA here is from genome assembly GCF_900187135.1 of Corynebacterium ulcerans. Lineage (NCBI taxonomy): Bacteria > Bacillati > Actinomycetota > Actinomycetes > Mycobacteriales > Corynebacteriaceae > Corynebacterium > Corynebacterium ulcerans. The sequence goes on along the minus strand of NZ_LT906443.1, from coordinate 1,679,440 downwards.
GAGAAGCAGTCCCGTCAACCACATCGACAGAAATAAAATAGCCGCCTACCGGCTTAGTCCACTCGGCAACCTGATATTCCGCCAGGCGTGAATCGAGGATCTCTAGGACTCGCGCGAATTTCGGAGCAAGCGAACCCGCATGCTTGCGCATATGAGCACGCACGCCCTCGGCGTCCCCAAAAAATTGGGCGTGGGCCAGCTGATTAACCTTGTTCGGGCCAATGCCCCGCACATCCGCATGCGCACCATACCAGTCCAGATTCTCCTTGGAAGAAGCGAAAAACGCTACGCCAGAACCCGCATGAGTGATCTTTGAGGTAGAGCTCATAAACCAGAAACGATTCGGGTTGCCAGCACGCTCAGCGAACTCCAGCACGTTATGCACTACAGGGAATTCATCAGTCAACGTGTGCACTGCGTAAGCATTGTCCCAGACAATGCGGAAATCAGGTGCTGCCGTCTCCAGCTCCGCCAATGCACGGCAGGTCTCCTCGCTAAATGTGATTCCCGTGGGGTTAGCAAAAACAGGTACTGTCCACATGCCCTTAACCTGCGGATCTTTAACCAGCTCGCGCACCACATCAAGATCTGGCCCTTGGTCCGTCATGGGTACGCTGATCATGTCACAACCAAAATGCTCGGTGATAGTGAAATGACGGTCATAGCCGGGCACAGGACACAGCCATTTAACGGTCTCCTCGTCCTTCCACGGACGCTCCGAATCATTGGTGCCAAAGGCATAGGCATAAGAAATCAGATCGAACATGATGTTCAGGCTGGACCCATCACCTGCAATGAGATTCTCAGCAGGAAGGCCCAGAACCTCAGCCCAGAGCTCCCGGATATCTGAGATTCCCTTTGAGCCACCATAGTTACGGCAATCAGTGCCGTCTTGAGCACGGAAGTTCTCGCCCGGAAGCGACAACAACGCATTGGAGAAGTCCAGTTGTTCCGAAGAAGGCTTTCCACGAGTGAGGTCCAGCTTCAGATTCTCTGCCTTCAGGGCCTCGTACTTAGCGCTAATATCCTCATGGAACTGTGCAAGGCGTTCAGCATCGAAATCAAGCAAAGACATGGATTTCCCTTTCCTCGGTGGGAGCTAGGAGCACAACATTTAGGGTGCAGGAACCGACCACCAATTGGCTATCCCGCACTGTTTAAAAGAATAGACATCCCCACGCATTTGGGCATCCTTTTGTGACGCGAACTTTTACCTCCCACGCTCCCCCCTACTTTCTGCATATGCCAGGGAACTTGTTTGGGGCGCTTTCAATGCGACGTGCACGCTTTGCCTCTGCAGTGCACGCACTTTTGCAGCGCGAGCTTTCATCCAAAAGATGTTGTTTGAGTGGCAAAGGCTGGAGATACAAAAAGGGGACTCCGCACACCCGCCAGAGCCCGCTGACCCTTGCTGCATTCCTGCCCTGGGGGAGTTCACGGGATAAACGCCATGCGAAGTCCTGCCACATAGCGTAGCCCATACGTAGACCACCGCGCAAAGAAACCCCTACTCGGCAAGATTGGCAAGCACACATATGGTTTTATCATGCGATTTGTTAGTTCTTCACTGCACTGTGTATCATTTCCGGAGTAACACGGATTAACCGTGCATACGCTGGAGGATTCGACTAGCGGCCTATGTCACACGCCTGGAACGCGTGCGGGTTTCACGACCCTCGTGGGTTCAAATCCCACATCCTCCGCCATAAACCCCAGTTCATTGAACTGGGGTTTTGCTTTTGAATAGGCATGGCAATCGGGGGCCATTTCTAAGATCCGAGACAGGCACAAACCCTCAACATAAAACGGATCGTTATAGGTGATACATGCAACGCTCGCTGCTTTCACAGTCAGCCACACCACTGCCACCTCAAGCGACTAGTCCGTTTTATACTCAGTCAATGACCACATTCGATGTCACAGGAAAATTAGCGCTGGTCACAGGCTCAACACGCGGTCTCGGCCGTACACTCGCTGCGGGCCTCATCAGCGCGGGCGCACATGTCATTGTGCATGGCTCCGACAAGCAGCGCGCCGCCGCGGTGGCCGAGGAATTAGGAGCTTATGGCGCAATCGGTTGCCCTCTGACAGACACTCAAGCTACCAATCCCGCGATCTCAGAAATGCTGCAAGAGTACGGAACCCCGGATATTTTGGTGAATAATGCCGGAATTCAGCGTCGTAACCCTATCGAGCAGTTCGAGGACTCTGATTGGGATGACATCATCGGCGTGAATCTTTCAGGGGTTTTCCACGTGACCAAGCCAATTGCTGCAGCGATGAAGTCCGTTGGTCACGGCAAAATCATCATGATTGGTTCTGTCCAATCCCGTCTGGGACGCGCTACCATCGCGCCTTATTGTGCCACCAAGGGCGGCGTAGCAATGTTCGCTCAAGGGCTAGCCGCAGAGCTTTCTCCCCACAATATTCAGGTAAATACGCTCTCTCCTGGGTACTTTGATACTGACATGAATGCAGCGTTAGTCGCCGATTCAGAGTTCACTGACTGGGTCTGTAAGCGCACCCCTGCAGGGCGTTGGGGCGACCCCCAAGAGTTGGTCGGCCCCTTGTTGTTCCTGGCTAGCGACGCTTCCTCCTTTGTCACTGGGCAGAATCTTGCCGTCGACGGCGGAATGACGGCGGTGGTCTAGCGATGACACAAGAACGTATGCAAGCAGCCGTTATCAGCGGCGCTCACCAGTTAGAAGTCACGGCTCTCCCCTGCCCCTCTCCCGCACCCGGCGAGATCCTAGTCACGGTCGCTTATGTGGGAATTTGCGGCTCTGATCTGCATTATTACCAGGATGGTGCGGTAGGAGCTTTTGAGGTTAAGCAGCCGCTGGTTCCGGGGCATGAAATGTCGGGCACTCTGCCAGACGGAACTCCAGTCACTATCCATCCTGCCACTTTTGGTACGTGCGTGGAAGGCATAGAGGACCACCCGCATTTGTGGCCTCATGGCGCGTATTTAGGCAGTGCCTCTACATGGCCGCATACTCAAGGCGCGATGCAGGAACAGTTGCTGGTGCGGGAGGATCAGATTCGTCGTTTGCCTGAGGGCGTCCCGCTGAAGCGGGCGTCGCTTGCCGAGCCTCTCAGCGTGGGCCTCCACGCCATCACCGTGGCAGGAGGAGTGGAGGGTAAGCATGTTCTGGTTTCCGGTGCCGGACCGATCGGTCAGTTAACTGCCCTGGCAGCAGTGAGCAAAGGCGCTGCGGCGGTCACAATTTCGGATGTGGTGGATGGTCCGCTCGAGCGCGCTCACAAGTCTTTGACGCGTGTGAATACTACGCACACAACGTTGAGCGATGAGTCTTTTGATGTAGTTTTGGAATGCGCCGGCGTTCCGGCAGCTACCACTGATGCGCTTCGAGTGGTGCGACGCCGAGGGGTTGTAGTCCAGGTAGGTATGTTGCCTAATCAGCCGGTTGGCATAAATATGGCCCCGTTGGTGTCTAAAGAAGTGCTCCTACGAGGCACTTTCCGTTTCCTTGACGAGGTAGACCAGGCAGTTGAAATGCTCAAAGACCCTATGTTTGACAGCGTGATTACGCACGAGTTCCCCCTCGCAGATGTGGTCACGGCGTTTCATGTCGCCGCCGACTCGCAGGTCTCTGGAAAGGTTGTGGTGAAGGTTTCATGAGGATCATAGTGATGGGTGTTTCCGGCTCCGGAAAAACCACGGTGGGCACGCTACTGGCCCAAAAACTAGGAGTCCCCTATTTTGATGGTGACGACCTCCACCCTCAAGAAAATATCGACAAGATGGCGCAAGGCATTCCGCTTAACGACGCCGACCGCTGGCCCTGGCTAGCACAAGTCGGGGAATGGCTCGCCCACCAGCCCGAAGGCGGGGTCATCGGGTGCAGCGCACTTAAGCGCAGTTATCGCGATCTGCTTCGCGAACACTGCCCCACTGCCGTTTTTGTGCATGTACACGGATCCCGCGAGGTGCTGCTTGCCCGCATGAATCATCGACAAGGGCACTTCATGCCCGCTTCTCTCTTGGATTCCCAGTTTGCCACCCTTGAGCCTTTAGAAAACGACGAAGTCGGCCGCGTCTTTGACGTGACCGACTCCCCAGATCAGATTGCTGATAGTGCAAGCGAATGGATTAAAACGCGAGGCTAACTCCGTAGAATCCCAGAACGATGGCAAAGCCAACGGCGCCCACTAGCGCCTGGTTCATCGTCCAGGTTCGCAAGGTCGTGGAGACGTCCATACCCATGAGGCGTCCCACTAGCCAGAAGCCTGAGTCATTAACGTGACCGGCAAAGACTGAGCCTGCGGCCGAGGCCAACACCATCAGGGCAATCTGGAACTCATTGAATCCACCAGCTGCTACTGCGGGGGCCATCAGGGCTGCCGCAGTAGTCAACGCGACGGTTGCCGAGCCCTGCGCCAAACGCAGAATAGCGGCGACCAACCAGCATCCCACGATCACCGGCAGCCCCAGGTCAGACATCGAATCAGCCAATGCGCTGCCGATTCCGGAGGTGCGCAGCACCCCACCGAACATTCCGCCTGCGCCAGTAATCAACACGACGGAGCAGATGGGGCCGAGGGCGCCGTCGAGAAGCTTCTCAAGCTGCTCTTTCGGCTCACCGCGACGAATACCCAAGAAGTACAGCGCGATCAGCGTGGAAATCAGCAAGGCAATCGGCGTATTGCCCAAGAACTGCAGCGTACGCACTACTGCCGAGGTTTTCTCCACCCAACCTGCAGAAACCGCCATGCTCATCCCGGTGTTGCCAAAAATCAGCAGCATCGGCAGGAGCAGCAACACCACCACTAACTTGGGCGATGCCGGGTTCTTAGGATCAGCAGCCTGCGGGCCGCCCGCCAGAATATCCGGTACCGGCAATGGGTACTTAGCACCCATTTTCTTGCCCCACCACAGACCAGAAACCAGCCACGTGGGGATAGCCACCAGCAGGCCAAGCAGCATCACAAGCCCAATGTCCGCACTATAGAACTCAGCCGCGGAGATGGGACCCGGGTGCGGGGGCAGGTAAATATGCATCACCGAGAACGCACCAGCTGCAGGAATACCATAAGCCAGCACGGGGCCATTCAGGCGACGAGCCACTGCAAAGATGACCGGAAGCATCACGATCAAGCCGGCATCGAAGAAAATGGGGAAGCCCATCACCAACGAGGCCACGCCCAGCGCAAAGGGGGCGCGCTGCTCACCAAAACGAGCAACCAGCGTCTCTGCCAGGCTCTTTGCACCGCCCGAGGTCTCAACGAGCCGCCCAAGCATCGCTCCCAAACCGACAAGCAGCGCGACAGACGCCAGCGTACTTCCAAACCCCTTAGTCATCGTGGACACGATGCCGTCCAACGGGATACCCGCAACAAGCGCGGTAAGGGCGGATACAACGATCAGCGTGAGAAACGCATGCAGTTTAAACACAATGACCAGGATCAAGATGAGCGCAATTGCGGCAGCCGCAATCCCCAACAAAGGGCCAGCGCTCAGTGTAGGAACCCAATCTTCCATTGGTTTTCTCCTTGAGGGAAGGTAAAAAGACCACCTAAATGTATGCCCTCCGCGCTATTTCGAACAAAAGGGGTACAAGAGTACAGACTTTTGTTTCTTAGCCACCCCCGACTCTTCAAGCCTGCATTTCCATAGACATAGACCCTCATATCGCACGCACAGAGGCATTTTGTCTATGGAAATGCAGGCTTGAGGTTAGATTATGCAACAAAAAATGGGGGTGTTCCCTCACGCTCACCTAAAAATGTAGGGCTCGCTGGGTAATGCTTTGGGATCAAAGTGCCCTAAGAGCTCCGTGAGAGTCTGCCCCTTAAGGCCCAGGGAGTGCGCGATGCGCGGCAGCACGTCGGTCATCTCACGGAATGTCACCGCCCCATCCCGCTTGGCCAGACGCTTGCCTTCCTCATTGAGCACAAGCGGAACATGGATGTATTCGGGGCTCGGGTGTCCGAGCAGATGACCCAGATACGCCTGACGAGGCGCAGAAGAGAGAAGGTCGTTTCCACGCACTACCTGATCAACGCCCTGCGCAGCATCATCGACGACCACCGCAAGGTTATAAGCCCAATCCGGTTGCTGGCCGCCGCGGCGCAAGATCATGTCATCCACATCCCCTACGATCTCGCCGGCATAATAGTCGTGGATGCGCCAGGTGGTGGTGTCGGCACGCAAACGCAATGCAGGCACACGGCTCTGCGCCGCAAGCTCTTGTCGACGCCGCTCCCGCGCTTCAGGCGCGAGATTTCGGCAGGTACCGGGGTACTGGCCGGGGATGCTATGCGGTGCACGGGAAGCTTCTTGAATATCCTTGCGCGAGCAGTAGCACTCATAATGAGGAAGCCGCTCCAGCGCCGCGAGGTAGCGATCATAATGATCGTGCTGGTAGGTGGGTTCTTCATCCCAGTCGAGGCCAAGAGCCGCAAGATCCTCAAGCTGCCGCTGAGCAGATTCCAATGAGGAGCGTTGGGTGTCCACGTCCTCGACACGAATCAGGAATCGCCTGCCCGTGGAACGCGCGAAAAGCCACGCCAACACAGCGGTGCGCAGATTACCAAAGTGCAGATCACCGCTGGGACTCGGGGCATACCTACCCGCGGGCATAGTAGCGACCCATGAACTCCGCTTTGTACTCCTCGTAGGTGCCGTTATCAATGGATGCGCGAATATTATCCACAAGCTGCACCATAAAGGCCACGTTGTGCATCGTGCACAGCGTTCCTGCGAGGAATTCCTTCGCTTTCAGCAGATGGTTGATGTATGCGCGAGTGTATTCCACGGTAGGACCACCGAACTCTGCATCAATAGGAGTGAAGTCGCGCTTGAACTTAGCGTTGGTCAAATTCATGCGCCCATCCAAGGTGTACACGCCACCACGACGCCCCAAGCGCGTGGGTGCCACGCAGTCGAAGGTGTCCGCCCCGGCCTCAATAGCGGTAAACAGGTCGTCCGGTTCACTGATCCCGAGGAGGTGGCGAGGCTTTTCCTTAGGAATCTCATCGCAGACCCAGCCGACAATGGTGCCTAGGTTTTCCTTCTCCAGCGCACCACCGATGCCAAATCCGCCAAATCCGCGACGCCCCTCAGACTCAGCCTTATCGCTCAATTCCAGCAACCCGCGAATAGCCTGCCTGCGCAAATCCTCATACTGAGCCCCCTGGACTACGCCCCAGAGCGACTGCAACGGCTTGCCCACGCGCTCGTTGGTCAGGCGATCATGCTCGACCAAGCAGCGTTCTGCCCACCGGTGTGTGCGTGCGACCGAACTTACCTGGTAGTCGCGCGTATCAATCAAGGTCGTGAGCTCGTCAAAAGCAAACATGATGTCTGCCCCGAGTCCATGCTGAATCTGCATGGAAACTTCAGGGGTAAAACGATGACGAGACCCGTTGAGCACGCTGCGGAAGTCCACACCGTCCTCGTCCACCTTGGCCATGCGCTCGCGCTTCTTCGCCCGGATGTCGGCTTCTTCATAGCCCTTAATGTCCATGGCTAAGACCTTTTTAAAGCCCACACCCAAGCTCATCACCTGGAATCCACCCGAGTCGGTATAGGTGGGACCATTCCAGTTTTCAAACGCAGCGACGCCGCCGGCCTCATCCACCACATCATGCCCTGGCTGCAAATACAGGTGATACGCGTTGGACAGGATCGCCTGGGCGCCGGTCGAACGAATTTGCGGCGGCGTCAGTGTCTTGACCGTTGCCTTTGTAGCCACTGGGATGAACGCGGGCGTAGCAATATCACCGTGCGGTGTATGGATAACACCAGTGCGGCCATGCCGGCCCGGCTCATCATACAGTTCAGTTTTCAGCTCAAAGGTTGTGTCCATAGCCTGCTAGTTTAGCTAACCCACCGCGCAAACTGAGACTCGCGCCTTCTATGCGCCCTTGGCAGCTGTCTGCCGTGCGGAATGCTCCCGCTCCAAAGCTGCGCCCTCAACATCAAGGCGTGGCAGTACCTTGTCCAACCACCGAGGGATATGCCATGTGCTGCGGCCCATGATGAACATAGCCGCTGGGACAAAGGCCATGCGGATGAGGAAGGCGTCGAAAAGCACTCCTGCGCCCAACGCGAACCCGAAAATTTTAATAAACGGCAGAGGTTGGCCAATAAAAGCAGCAAAAACAGCAATCATGATGAGCGCCGCGGCCGTGACCACCCGAGCGCTAGAGGCAAACCCCTCCACGATCGACTCTTCCACCGCGTTATATCTGCTCTGTGAGCTGGCTGTTCCTCCGCTATGGGTGTAGTGCTCACGCATCGCGGAGACAAGGAACACCTGATAATCCATGGCTAGACCAAAACACACGCCGATGAGGAAGATCGGCATAAACGCGATGATCGGTCCCGGCGTAGAGACAAATCCCCATAGTCCTTGCTGCCAAAACAGAACCGTGACACCAAACGCCGCGCCCACAGACAACAGGAATCCCAGCCCCGCGACCATAGGCACCCAGAAGCTACGGAAAATCACCATGAGAAGGACAATCGCCAAGCCCACCACAATGGCTAGATACAGCGGCATCACGCCGGAGAGCCTGTTAGTCACATCCTGCTGGACAGGGACTAGACCCGTGATGCCCGACTCGACACCCGTCGCCGACTCAACCTCCTTTTGCTGGATAAGCAGCGAGTTTATGAGCTCTTTAGTGGCATTATCTTCCGGCGAGGTCTTAGGCGTAAGAAGCAGCTGAGCGGCCAAACCGTCCTGCGATAGCCCCACAATCTGAACATGCTTTACGTTCGCATTGACCGAGTACTTCTGCACTATGTACTGGTAACTAGCGTTTGCTGCTGCTTTACGACGAGACTCCTCATCCGTAGGATTCTGCGCCCGGATCAGTGGATCCAACGCCACCGACTCCGGATTTGCCTGATGCGCATCCACCACCACGAGGAATGGCGAGTTAATGCCCGGACCAAATGCCTCCGCCATAATGTCGGCTTGCTTACGCTGAGTGGTATCAAACTCAGACTGGGTATCCGAAGGCAAGGACAAATGCAGCTGAAGAGCGGGCAACGTCAATGCACCTAAACCAATCACGGTCACGGCGATCACCACGCCAGGCACTTTGTGCACAAACTCCACCCAGCGTCGGCCCATAGTCCGTTGTGGGGCGACGCGCGTTTTTTTACGCCAGCGAATTCTGCCCTTAAACACCTTGTCACCTAGCACGCCTAACAATGCTGGTACGAGGGTGAGAGCAATGAGGACAGAGATAAACACAGTAAACGCTGCAGCAAATCCCATATAAGCAAGGAATGGAATATTAGCCACGGCCAAAGCCACTAGCGCAATGATCACAGTGAGGCCGGCGAAGACCACGGCTGATCCGGCTGTTCCCACCGCCATCCCTGCGGCTTCCTCACGCGTTCGGGTCAGTAGCTCACGCCGATAACGGAAGATAATAAACAGGGAATAATCGATTCCCACAGCTAGGCCAATCATCACGGCCAAGACCGGCGTCACATTGTTAAGCGACACCCACGCGGTGGCCAACGTAATGGACAAAGATCCAATACCCACACCAATAATGGCGGTAAGAAGCGGCAAACCCGCAGCTACAAGAGCGCCGAAAGTGACCATCAGAATAATGGCAGCTACAGCCACACCGACGACCTCCGAGGTGGAACTGATAACGATCGGGTCGCCAAATCCTGCCCCACCGGCCTCTACCGTGAGTCCCTCCGAACGCCCCACGTCAAGCGCCGCATTGATCGCAGCACGTTGTTCCTTAGTCACGTTTGCCGGCAGTGGAACATCCAATGAGAAGGTCGTATATCCCACTGCCCCATCCGCGGAGATCAGACTTAAGTTCTCTGCATCTTTACGAGCAGTCTCCTCAGGGACTCCATTAGCCACCATTTGGTCGATCACGCCCTGCTGCAGCAGAGGATTCAGAGTCACGGGGTTGCCGTACCGTTGCGTATCCACAATCCCCTGAAGATTCTCATTGAGATGTGCCAGCACATCATCAATGGCTTTCTTATTCTGAGGATCCTCAAGGCGCTCACCTTCCGGCGCCTTAAACACGATGTTTACGCCAGTGCCCTGCAGGGGATTTTTTGACTCGGGAAAATTCTTAAGATAAAGCTCCGTCGCCTTTTTGGCTGGCGTGTTGTTGATTGTAAACAGGTCATTAAATCCCGCTTGAAACGCCACCGCTGAACCACCCACGGCAGCAAGCAAGACGAGCCAGACTGAAATAACCAACCACTTAGCCCGAAACGACCACTTGCCAATTCGATAGAGCAGTTTTGCCACCGACGAACTCCTAACCAGCACACGCCCACACGAATCGACCCCCGTGAAAGCTTCTTTATCACTCAACTGTACCGGTGCTTTCGCCGCTCAGAGCATAAGCATGCGTCTTTTCCGAACACAGAAACGGATTTTCCTAGGGCTCAACGGATCTCTATGCGCGCTATGTGTCGTTTTTGAGAACGCTAGCGGGTGTTCGGCGCGCAAACTACCAGGTCGCGTTTTCTAGCGTTCTCAAAAACGACAATTGTGGGCTGAGTAGCAAAAAGAAAAACCCCAGTTCAGTGAACTGGGGTTTTGGCGGTAGCGGCGGGATTTGAACCCGCGGTTGGGGGTTACCCAACACTCGCTTTCGAGGCGAGCACCTTCGGCCGCTCGGACACGCTACCGCGATTTACAGTAGCCAACCGCTTAGCTCTAACGCAAACCCTCAAAAAAATGGGTCATTAAGGCGGCGCATTCATCCTGAAGAATTCCACCACGCACCTCCGGCACATGCAGCGCAGCAGGGTCTCTGACCACGTCAAAGGCTGACCCACAAGCACCAGTTTTGGGCTCATAGGCACCAAAGAAAATTCGACCAATGCGCGCCCCTACCAATGCACCCGCGCACATAGTGCACGGTTCCAACGTGACGGCAAGGGTGCAATCGGTGAGTCGCCAGCCATCACCGTGATTGGCGACTGCCTCGCGAATCGCCATGATCTCAGCATGACCCAATGGATCCTTGTCTGCTTCCCGCCGGTTCACTCCCCGTCCCAGCACCTCACCATCAGGACCAAAGATCACGGCGCCAACAGGAATATCTCCCGGGGGCGTGGCCTGCGCCTGGTTGATGGCTTGGCGCATGAGTGATTGGGCGTCGATGAGCATGCGGTGCGCGGGCAAACTCACAGCGCGTCGTCGAGTTCCTCGTCGCAGCCCAACTCCTCCGCGATTCGCTGAAGCTGCTCCGAAGCCCACCAATCCGTCTCATCTGTAATCACAGACATAATCTGTTCACCCACGCCAAGGTCCGCAAGAATATCAAAATCACCCTCAGCATAGGGGGCATCGTCCGCATCCGGGAGATCTGCATCCAGCTCATCCAAGATCTCCGACGCGAAATCATCCTCCACGGCGGCAGTCGCATCAGAGATCAACAAACGTACGCCCTGAGGGGTGGGACGTACCAGCACAAAATAATCATCATCCACGCTGAGCATGGCAAACGCAGCCCCCTCCGCGCGTAAAGAACGCACAGCGTTAATGGAGGTCTGCAGGGAAGAAAAATCGTCCTTAAAGACGCGGACCTGCCAGGCGGCGTCTACGCGCGCAACCGTCACAGCGAAATCTGACTTCATACCGCATAACCGTAGTCGGGTATGCCACACTTGTCAGGTGACCATCAATGAAGTTTCTCGCCCCGTCTGCATCCTAGGCCTCGGACTTATCGGAGGCTCTTTACTTCGCGCGCTTAAAGACACTGGCCTGCCAGCCTTCGGTTTCAACCGATCCCCCTCCGCCGCCCGTGCCGCCGAGAAAGAGGGCTTCGACGTCCACTCCGATCTCGTAGAAACTCTCCAGCGCGCAGAACGCGAAAACGCGTTGATCGTCCTTGCCACCCCCATGCCGGCAATTGATTCCCTTCTGGAGGTCATGCAAGAGCACGCTCCTAGCTGTGGGTTCACTGACGTAGTGAGCGTCAAAGGCGAGGTCTACGAGCTGGTATGCGCACGCGGGCTCGCCCACAAATATGTGGGTGGGCATCCCATGGCAGGAACTGCCAATAGCGGTTGGGAAGCCTCCTACCCTGAGCTGTTCCGCCGCGCACCGTGGGTTGTTACTTTTGATCATGCATGTGACGGCGCAGATCCGGAGTGGATTCAATTGTGGACTGACGTGGTCAATATGGCGTCCAGCGTAGGAGCTGAGGTTATTCCATCGCGTGTGAGCAGTCACGATGCAGCGGTCGCGCGCATCTCGCACCTGCCGCATGTCTTTGCGGAAGCCCTCGCAATCGTCGGCGACAACGGCGGTGCCCTCGCATTATCCCTGGCAGCGGGAAGCTTCCGCGATTCCACACGAGTAGCAGGTTCTGCCCCCTCGCTGGTGCGAGCCATGTGCGAAACCAATTCGGAGGCCTTGTTGACTGCGCTCGATGAGGCCCTCGTGCTGCTTAACGATGCCCGCGCGCATCTCGCAGAAAAGCGCCCCAGCCTCGAAGAACTCGTGGACACAGGCTACCGCTCACGCATTCGCTTTGAAGCCCGCTCAGGCGCGAACGCACCAGAAAGCGCCGGGCCGACCAGAATTTCTCACCGCCCCGTGTTCCGACTACAACCAGGTGCTCGCGATTGGATCAGTCAGCTGATCCAGGCAGAGGGCTTAGGAGCGCGGATCGAAGTGTTTTAGGCGCGAACGCGAAAGAGAAAATGTCGTTTTTGAGAACGCTAGCGGGTGTCCCGTGCACAAACTACCAGGTCGCGTTTTCTAGCGTTCTCAAAAACGACAAAGACGCTATGCTATCGGCTTAATCCAGATCCCAGTATGACCCCCATTTCCAGAAACCACGGCGCCACATCGGCTCTTCATTAATTTCTGGCAGGGTTTTCGGCAGGCTTTCCGGAGCACACTCCACTGCGGTTTTAATCTGCTCAACGATGATTCGTTCATGATCAAACACGCATCGAGCCGAGTACCGAAGTACGATAAATCCCCTTAGCGCAGCATCGTTAGCTTTCCAACGATCGATTCGGAATTGCGTACGGTTTTCCGCCATAAGGCCATGGTGTGCATAGCCGTCAACCTCGATAAGTACATTTCCTACTTTGATGTCCCACCGATAATCCCCGATCAGCACATTATTGGTGCACTGTAATCCTGCGTCACGCAGCGCATAGATGAGGTTCTTTTCAGCTGGAGAATCAGTGCCTATCGCCGCTTGAGCAATGAGTTTTCTTGTTCGATTGGGAAGTTTCCGCGTAGTACTTTCAAGCCTCTCAAGACCATCTTTTCCCTTGTAGGCTTCTTCCAATAATTCGATCGCTGCTTCATCGTCCATATACGCGACTGCGAAAACTGCCGAGTGCAAACGCAACCCCAGATAGCCACAGCTGTCGGTGTTTCTTACCCGATGAAACCTAATAAACCTGGTACTTTTCACACCTCTCGTAGTGGCTACATGCAGTGGAAACGTAACGGATTGCTCTTTATACACTTGCAATTGTGTTGGGCCAGTAATCATCATGCCTTGCCACGTGAGTTCTCTCAGCAACTCGGCTGGGTCAGGCACGCCCTCCCAGTAAATTCCAGCTCCGATTTTATATAGCTTATTTTTTGATACTCGGTATTGAAGAACACGAGCAGATTCATTCCCCCGATAAACCCCCATAAGGCACGAGCATAGCCTGGGTTGTCGTTTTTGAGAACGGTAGAAAGCGCCTCCTGTGGATTCACTCCCACTACAAGCTCTAGCGTTCTCAAAAACGACAATTCCGGCAGGAATTTTGGTTGGAACTACTCCTGCCCACCTCTTATCTCACCCAGCCACGCCTCATGCAACCGAGTTTCGCCTGCCGACTCCGGGTGAAAAGCATATGCGTGTATCAATCCCTGCTTCACTCCCACCACGCGCTCTGCCACCTGCGCAGTCACCTCGACGGCTGGTCCCCACGAGATAATCTCCGGCGCCCGGATAAAGGACACATCGGCTTCTATCTGATCAAATACGCGTACTCGGGTGTCAAAGGAGTCGGTCTGCCGGCCAAAAGCATTTCTTCGTACAACCGCATCCAAGCATCCAAGACTGCGCTGACCAGGGGCAGGATTGTCCACTTGCCCTAGATAGATCAGTCCCGCACAGGTAGCAAAAACTGGCAGTCCTTCCTCTATGACTTGGGAAAGCGGTACCGCCAAGCCCAAGGAGCGAGCTAGTTTGTCTATCACGGAGGACTCACCACCGGGTATCACTAGCCCTTCAATCCCTTCGAGGTCTTGGGGAACGCGCACGCGACGCGTCTCTACTCCGAGTTGGGATAAAACCTCGATGTGCTCAGCAAAACCGCCCTGAAGCGCCAGAACTCCGATTACCATCCGCGTTCTGCAAGCCGGTGGGGTGCGGGAACGTCCGCTACGTTGATGCCTACCATGGCTTCGCCCAATCCACGCGAGACTTCAGCGAGGGCCGCGGGGTCGTCGTATAGCGTGGTGGCTTTAACGATGGCTGCGGCGCGCGCGGCGGGATTGCCGGATTTGAAGATTCCGGATCCCACGAACACGCCTTCGGCGCCCATCTGCATGACGAGTGCGGCGTCGGCAGGCGTTGCCACGCCCCCGGCCACGAACATGACGACGGGAAGCTTGCCCGTTTCGGCGACTTCCTTGACCAGATCATAAGGTGCCTGAAGCTCCTTAGCTGCCACATAGAGTTCATCGGCATCCATGCTGCGTAAACGATTAATATCGCCGCGAATGGTCCGCAGGTGTTTGACGGCCTCGGAAACGTCACCGGTACCGGCCTCGCCTTTGGATCGAATCATCGCAGCACCCTCGGTGACTCGGCGCAGTGCCTCCCCAAGGTTGGTAGCGCCGCACACAAACGGCACTGTGAAATTCCATTTGTCTATGTGGTTGGTGTAGTCGGCGGGGCTAAGGACCTCGGATTCATCGATGAAATCGACTCCCAGGGACTCAAGAATCTGAGCCTCTACAAAATGTCCGATACGGGCTTTCGCCATGACCGGGATGGAGACTGCGTTGACGATCCCCTCGATCAAATCGGGGTCGCTCATCCGGGCAACTCCACCTTGCGACCGGATATCCGCTGGAACGCGTTCGAGCGCCATCACTGCCGACGCCCCAGCGTCCTCTGCGATGCGGGCTTGCTCGGGTGTGACCACGTCCATGATGACGCCGCCTTTGAGCATATCTGCGAGACCGCGTTTGACGCGGGTGGTGGCTGTAGAAGTTGGTGTTTCAGTCATGGGTTCCATCCAAGCCCACAAAAGTGGTCTACTACCAGATCCAAATAATGCATGTTGCACTAGACCACTTTTCGAAAGAAAATAAGCACATGCGATCCGAACTAGTCACCCAGCTCTCTATCGCCGTGGACCCGTCGTCATCGCAACCGCTCCCAGTTCAAATCACCTCGCATATCCGCTCTTTGGTATCCCAAAGAATCATCGCACCCGGCGACCATATTCCCAGCTCACGCACGCTCGCCACCCAGCTAGGGGTCTCCCGGGGAACAGTCGTGGCCGCCTATGAACAACTCACCGCTGAGGGGTATCTCCTTGCATCACATGGATCAGGAACCACGATTAACCCTCAGCTCGCGGCCTTACAATCCCCACCACCCCCAATCAGTCACACCCCCAGACACCCCTCCCCTCCTCCGCTTCTCAATCTGGAACCCGGCATCCCCGACACTGCCACGCTTGCCGATTCCTCCTGGCGCGCCGCCTGGCGTGCCGCATGCTCAACTCCGCCGGCAGTATCCGATCCTCTTGGGCTTCCCCAACTCCGCATGGAAATCGCCGAACATCTGCGCCATATGCGCGGCCTCATCGCAGATCCCGAGCAGATTGTGGTCACGGCCGGGGCTCGCGAGGGGCTCAGTCTCCTGCTCACGCCTTCCCAGCACCGCCTGACTATCGGTGTGGAATCGCCCGGATATCCCAGCCTCCGGCGTATACCTCATGCGCTGGGACATCGCACAAGCAACCTTCCCACCGACGCCGAGGGACTCAACCCCGATTCCCTCCATGATGGCCTCGACGCGGTGCTGGTTACCCCGAGCCACCAGTACCCGCATGGCGGCTCGCTCTCTGCCGCACGACGCACAGCACTCTCTGCGTGGGCCAGCGACACAGATTCCCTTATCATCGAAGACGATTTTGATTCCGAGCTTCGATACGTCGGCATGCCTCTGCCAGCCCTCACCGCTATCAACCCCGAGCGCGCTGTCCTTTTGGGCACGTTCTCCTCGGTCATCGCCCCGCAGGTAGCCACCGGGTATCTGGTCGCTCCACCTCATATCGCGAATACCTTGCGCGACTTACGCGCCACGCTCGGCCAGCCAGTGAGCGCAATTTCCCAGGATGCGATTGCTCGCTACCTTGCCACAGGAGCGTTACGACGCCGCACCCAACGACTTAGACGCATCTACCGGCGCCGACGCGAAATGGTGTCCGCAAAACTTGGCCACCTCAACTCCGCAGAATTACGCCCCATTGATGGCGGCCTCCACGCGGTCCTCTCCTGTCAGCGCCCCGAAGCAGAAGTTATAGCGGATTGCGCCGACCGTGGCATTCATATCGTTGGACTCTCCAGCTATTGGGGAGGCGCCGGTGAAAACTCTGCACCCGGCGACAATGGCATCGTCTTTGGCTTCGGGTCCCATGACGATCAGACCCTGATAAAAGCCCTCGATGTACTGGCTGCAGTTGTGGCGTAGACGAGGAGGTTCAGCAATCTCCCCAGCGTAAGACCTTCACCTTCATCTGGATATTGGATGAAGGTTCCCAGTCAGCACCCCACGCGATAGAGATGCAAGCCCGCATGGTTTTGCAAAGCGAAGCTATTTTAGATATATCTAATCTAAGCTTAAATTTAGTTAAATTTAAGCTTTATTAAACACGATATACAGGCAAGGTTTTTATGCACTTTAGTACCACAGCATCCCGTTTTTACGCGGCCACAGCCGCCGCCACTGTCCTAGCAATCGCGTCACTACACCCCGCGGCAGCTTCCGAGCAGCAGAGCAATACCCTTACCAGCACGACAATGCTTCCCACACAGGCAAAAATCACAAAGACTTTTACCGTAAGTAGCACCAAAGGAACAGCCCGTACAGATCCTGGCAGCAATTCCATAATTGTACGGCCAGGCGACACCATTTCAGTCAAAATTGAATCACAAGGCGGAAGAACGGAATTCAGCGAACTTACGGAATTTGTTCCTTCCGTAGGACGACTCCACACAGAATCAATTACGTTCAAAGAGGGCGGCAATGGCCCTCATGCGTTATCAACCGCAGGCTGGAATGCGACTTCCCAGGCAGATCGCGTGATTTTTAGAACAAATGACGGGAAGCCTAAATCGATCACACTCGATACCACACTGGAGTACTCCTACACCGTAGGTGTACGAACAACCGGAGATCCTTCCACCAGGCTTCAGCTCAGCAATAGTGACAGTAACACCGTGCTCACTTCTCCCGATGGTCCTAAAATCCGCGTAGAAAGAACCCTTCCCTCCTGGCTTTCAGGATCATTCCCCGGAGCGATTTTTGACAGTCTGACCAACTTACTGTCGCCAATTTTGCGAGCCTTTAAAATCATATAAATAATTCAGACCCCAGTCGCCAAACAAAGGCTATGGGGTCTGCTTATTTTTCTTCAGTAGTGTCTCCACAGCCGCAAACAACACTGCCAGCACAATCGTGGTTGCCACAAATACCGCGGCTACAGCTAACATCCGATCCCCGCTAGAAAATATTTCTTTCGGAGGCCAGTTCAAAACGATCACTGAGATCAACGAGAAAAATATGGCTTCAGGGAGCTTTCGGAAAAACATATTGAGCATGCTACGTCTCCACTTCATCGGTCGAGTCAGAACAAACACCACATCCCAATGGCTCATCAACCTCAGACACAAAGAAACCCCAGCCCACACATACTGTGAACTGGGGTTTTAACCGTGCGCCCGGAGGGATTCGAACCCCCAACCTTCTGATCCGTAGTCAGATGCTCTATCCGTTGAGCTACGGGCGCTTAGGTGGATTGCTCGACGCGATGCCGTGCAACGGATTTAAACTATACTCCACTGGCATACATCGAACAAAACACCTGCTTAAAGCGAGTATTAGTCGCTTAATTCTGGTTAACGGTTAGATAGCTGGAACGTTGCGCCCTGCGGGTCTGCAACTGTGGCGATCCTGCCGAAAGGAGTGTCGACGGGGCCGTCGAGAAGCTGGCCGCCCAACTCCTGAAGCTTGCTCACGGTCGCGTCAACGTCAGCAACCGTAAAGTACGTACGCCAATGGCTGGGGATCTCTTCCGGAAGGAAGGAATTTGCCTCGCACATGCCAGCCGTAGCTGCCTCGCCCGGCGCGTTGGCGGCGTAGCGAACTCCGTCGCCTGGCTCGTCGGCAGGCTGTCCATCTTCACCGATGTAGCTCAGCTTCCAGCCGGTGACCTTTTCATAGAACGGTGCCGCTGCATCGAAGTCCTTGGTCATAACTTCAAACCAAGCAGGTTGCCCGTTGACTGCTTCGCGCGTGATGCCCGGGAAGTCCAGAGCCTGCCACAGACCTACCACGCCGCCCGCGGGGTCGGACACGATGGCCATGAAGCCCAAGGTCCCTACCTGCATAGACGGGAGGAGGATCTGTCCGCCAGTTTCCAGCGCAGCGGCGAGAGCGACGTCCATGTCATCAACCTTGAGGTATATGGTCCATGCGGTGGGAGCCATCGGGGTCTCGGAGCGGCCTTCAGGGCCCATGTGGGAATCCATGGCGCCGCCGACTGGTTCACCTTCCGACAGGATGATGTTGTAGCCACCATATTCTTCGCCCTGGCTGTTGAACTCCCAACCGAAAAGTTCCTTGTAGAAGGTTCGTGATCCTTCAAGATCGTGGGTGGAAAGATCGATCCACGTAGGATCACCGTGCAGGATGGGGGACATTGCGCCTCCTAAAAAGCGGCCTCGTAAATGTGTTAGGCCGACTCTACGCGCATAGGACAAGAAAAGCTGCACAACAAAATCTGCTAGATAGAATTAATCCCCTGCAATGAGCCGCAATGCGGTTATACAGGGGATTAAAATTCTTTTTAGCAGGTGGGGTTAATTCAGAAACACCGTCGCTTTTTCTGCACCTGTTTCCACACGATCCACGCATTTCTTATTGGTAAAAACCACAAGGGTGACGGGATCGTATCCGGCTGCTCGTACTGCATCAAAATCTACGGTGATCACCGTTTCCCCTTGAGCTACGTCCTGTCCGGATGTTTTGTGGGCAACAAAACCGCGTCCTGCCATCGCAACGGTGTCAAGACCGATATGAACAAGCACTTCAAGACCATCGGGAGTCTTGATAGCAAAAGCATGCCCGGTTTTGAACACCGTGACCAGTGTTCCCGATACTGGCGCCACAATATCCACGGAACCTGCGCTTCCCGTTTCTTGTGCAGGCTCAACGGCGAATCCTTGTCCCATCATCCCTGAGGAGAATACTTCGTCGCTGACGGAGCTAAGCGGTAGCAAGGGGGCGTCGATAGGCGGAATAACAACGACTTTCTTCTTGGCAAACCCAAACATTATTCGCCCTGTTCACCTTTCAGCGACACTTTTCCGGCCAGCTGTGCGGCGACTTCATCGTAGACAAATTGCACCTGAGGACCGATCACTACCTGCACGTTTTTAGCGCCGGGGCGCATCACGCCGATCACGCCTGCTCGTTTGATCGCAGGTTCATCAACGCGATCAGAATCTCGAACAGTCACGCGCAAACGAGTAGCGCAATAATCCACAACGTCGATGTTGCTCGGCCCGCCTAGACCGTCAATAATCTGTGCCGACATCCCAGACGTGGAGGCATCTGCCGTGCTTTCCGACTCCGATTCCTCCTCATCTTCCCGCCCTGGGGTCTTGAGGTGTAGGACGCCGATGAGAGTGTAGAAGATGCCAAAATACAGCGCAAAGTAGACCACTCCCAGGACCAGCAACATCCACCACTGGTGTGCCAGCGGGTTCTGCGCGGAAAGGAACATGTCAATAAAGCCCGCGGAGAATCCGAACCCTGCCGTCCAGTGGAAGACGGAAGCGATAAAGAGCGACAGACCAGTAAGAAGCGCATGGACAACATACAAAACTGGAGCTAGGAACATGAAGGAAAACTCCAATGGCTCCGTCACGCCAGTGAAGAACGCAGCCAATGCACCAGCAAGCATCAAGGAGCCAACGACCTTCTTACGCTTAGCTTCCGCGCGTAGATATATAGCCAGTGCAGCACCGGGCAGACCAAACATCATCACTGGGAAGAATCCCGCCTGATACTGGCCGATAACACCCACAACCTGGCACGACCCATCGATCCAGTTGCCGGGACAGGATGCGGCGTCCGTGGCTGCTTGGGCAGCCTCAATGGTCTTGCCGCCGCCAAGGAATTTACCGATGTCATTAATACCGATCACGTCGAACCAGAAGATCGAGTTGACTGCGTGGTGTAGACCAGTGGGGATCAGGAGTCGGTTAATAAAACCATAGATGCCCGCGCCGGCAGGCCCCATGCCCTGAATCCACTCACCGAAGTTAAACAGCACGTTGTAAATGATCGGCCAGACAAAGTACATAATCCCGGAAAGGATTATTGAGAAGAACGAAGTCAGAATCGGAACAAGTCGCCGACCGGAGAAGAAAGCCAAGAAGTCCGGCAACTTTGTCGCGTGGAACTTGTCATACACCCACGCCGCGAGCACACCGACCAGAATGCCAAAGAGCACATTCTTGCCGCCGATGGCGCTCCACCCCTGCGATGCCCATTCCAGGGCAGCATCGCCTTCCAGTTTGGTTGGATCACCGATCCCTTTGTAGCTGGCTACCGCTTTTGGCCCTATCAACTGGGTAATCGTGGCAAAACCCACAAAACCTGACAGAGCCGCAGCGCCATTGGAGTCTTTGGCCAGTCCAAAGGCAAGAGCGATGGCAAAAATCCAACCGAGATTATCCAGAATCGCTAAGCCCGATTGAATAAAGATTGCCGCAACTGTGTTGTCCGCTCCCCAGCCGACAGGATCGATCCAATAACCAATACCCATCAAAATGGCCGCAACCGGTAGCACCGCAACCGCCCCCATCAGGGCCTTTCCCAGGCGCTGCAGGGCATTCATAACAGAACCCATCATCTATCCCTTCTCTTAGATTGAGAGATATTTAGTTGTTTTCTTGCGTCCAACCGTGCAAAAACACCGCGAGGAACGCAGCCTCCCCGCGCACGGACGGCGGGAGCTGCGGCTCGCCAGATAAGTCAGCAAGCAAAGCCGCCGCGACCGAATACTCACGCGGTAAAAGCTTTTCGACGCTCGCCAGCAGCACGTTATGGCGCAACTGCTTGCGCTGGAGGCGTCGATAAGCCAAGGCCAGCTCCATGGATAGTGCGTCATTCCCGGCTTCCGTGGGGGCGTCGAGTAGCTTGCGAGCTTTTGCGGTCACCCTCCCGATCCTGTTTGCCACCGCGAGCGGTTGTTTCACCGTGCCGCCGGTGCGGGCCGCGTGGAGGTGGAGGGCGATGAACGCGGCTTCGTCGATAGGCAGCACAATCGAATCAAGGTGTGTGTTCAGATAGTTGACCACCAGTTCGGCGGCCGAAAACTCCTCCGGAACCACCGCTTTGATCTCCGCGACGAGGGAGTTGCGGATAGTTTCACCCCGCCCGACTCGCTGCACAGCAAAGGACAGATGCTCCGCGAGGATCACATAGACGCTCGGATGAAGCGTGCCCAAAACATCGGCAGCAATGTCAATGCTCGCTGAAATAACGTGAAAGGTGGCCTCATCAATGCTGCTCAGCCCCTCAAGAAGCGCACGATGCTGCTCACTAATCTCCACATACTCACGGCTACCACCGCCGTGCTCGACATAGTCCCCCGGTTTTTTGGAAAACCCTATGCCCTTCCCCACCAGAATCCGCTCCCCCGCCTCTGAGCAGCTCTCCGCAGCGAGCACAGCATTATTGCTTAGCACGCGGCGAATAATTAGCTCAGGCATAACGGCTGCTCCTCAAGGCTCATATGGCCAACAAGATGTAGGCCACGGTGGACTTAGCGGGGGGATCATCCGGTCATGCCTGAGGACACCGGCAATGCACAACACCAACAAAAGTGCACTCTGACCGGCTCAGTAACACCCAGAGGGAAGCTCACTATTACAATAACCCGCCACCCAAACCCTTGGGAATGATTTAGTGATTTTAACGTCAGACGACTGCTGTTTTACAGGATTTTCGACCCTTATTGGGGGCAAAGTTCAGTCACGCAAAAGCACCGAACATCACAAGACATTCGGTGCCGTACTGGGTGTTTAGTCGGTTAAAGAACTATGTCAAAGACCGGGATCGCCAAGAAGTAGGTCACCAAAGTAACCAGAATGATTCCGATCAAGTTCAGCCACACGCCACCCTTAACCATGTCGCCGATCTTTACAAAGCCAGAGCTATACGCGATTGCGTTGGGTGGGGTTGCCACTGGAAGCATGAACGCACAGGTCGCCGAGAGCGCAACCGGGATAGTGAGCAGAAGAATATTCTGATCACCATTCGCATTCAGCCCAATGCCCACTGCCACACCGGCCATAATCGGCAGGAAGGTCGCCGCAGTTGCAGTATTGGACGTAAATTCCGTGAGGATGAGCACCAGCGCAGCAATAGCGCCGATGAGCAAGATCAACGGCAAGACTCCCAGACCCTTAGCTGTCTCACCAATCCACAGAGACAATCCCGACTCCGAGAACATCTTGGACAATGCCAAGCCGCCACCGAACAACAACAGCACATCCCAAGGAAGCTCATTAGCGGTCTTCCAATCCATCAAACGGATACCCGTCTTACGATCCGCAGGGATCAGGAACAACAGCATCGAGGCAACCAAACCGATCACAGCATCTGCAATGGAGACCTTCCATCCCATCCACTTAATAACCAGCGGAACAAAAACCCATGCAAGGGCTGCGCCCGCGAAGATAACAGCCGTGGCGGCTTCACCGAACTTCATCCCGCCCATCTTGTGCAGCTCTTCCTTGATCATCTCTCGACCGCCAGGAATCGTGTCCACTTCCGGCTTAAATACAGTCACCAAGACGAACCATGCGATGACCATATACACCAGGGCAAGTGGCACACCTACGAGCATCCACGTACCAAAACCAATGTGAACATCATGGTTCTCCGCCATGTACGCCACCAGCAGCGCATTCGGAGGTGTACCAATGATCGTTCCCAATGAGCCGATCGAAGCAGAATAGGCGATAGCCAGCATCAGGCCCGTGGCAAACTTCTTCTGCGCACGCATTCCACCAACGGATTCCGCAGTGAGCTGAAGAACAGAAACGCCAATGGGAAGCATCACTACGGCCGTTGCGGTGTTAGACACCCACATGGATAAAAACCCAGTCGCCAGCATAAAGCCAGCGACAAGCTGCTTGGGCTTAGTACCAACCAGCAGCACTACGCTCAAAGCCAGACGACGGTGCAGATTCCAACGCTGCATCCCGAGCGCCAAGATAAACCCACCCATGAACAAGAAAATCGTTGGCGAGGCATACGGTGCCGAGATCTTAGAAAACTCAATGACCTGCAACAAAGGGAACGCAACCAGCGGAACCAGGGCCGTAGCCGCCAGAGGAATGGCTTCAGTCATCCACCAAGCCCCCATCAAAACCGCAATAGCGGCTGTAATCCTCAATGCACCGTGAGTATAGGAACCCTTGGAATCGGCAGAGCTCACCACGTCTACAGAAGACTCAGGGAAAATCAGATACACCAACGCTGCCAGCGCCAGACCAACAAAAAGGCCAATAATCTGGCGACGGCGTTCACTTTGATCGCGGACTTCTGCGTCTTCAGCCAACGCGTGTTCTGAAGACTCATGTGTAATGGGGGTACTCACGGACTCACTTTCCAGCTAGTTCGCGCACATTCAGTGCAAAATGATCAGCTTCTCCACCATCTGGGTGCATGATTATCACGGTGATGTGAAGAAAGACACTCAGTAATCTACAGTGACAAGTCACAATCTTTACCCCCTATAAGGGAAGTCTTTCCCAAAAATTCCAAGACAAATCCGCAAAAATCGCTTCACCTGCACAAATGCCAAGCGTGCATAGACCCGCCCCTCCCCCATAATGGGGAACGATCGCTAGATAACACATAAGTAAAGGTTTTCTGTGGGAAAAACAGGCAGGAAGGATAACCCCAAATGAACGTTATGGTGGGCGCTTGCCACATGCACAGGGTTAGGGACCGCGGCTAGAGCCTGTGGCTAGACTTTGTGTCGTTTTTGAGAACGCTAGGGGTTGTCCAGCTAGCAAAACGCCAAGACGAGGACGTGCTGCGTTCTCAAAAACGACAAACGGGTAAGAAGAAGAGGACAAGGCAGGCACCCAGGCAACCCCAAACATACAAAGAAACCCCAGCCCACACATACTGTGAGCTGGGGTTTTAATCGTGCGCCCGGAGGGATTCGAACCCCCAACCTTCTGATCCGTAGTCAGATGCTCTATCCGTTGAGCTACGGGCGCAAGTTCCACCAGGCCCGGTGAAACGCTCCCACCGAAGTGAGAGTGAGCGGAGACGAGAGGATTTGAACCTCCGGACCTGCGCAAACAAGTCAACTCCTTAGCAGGGAGCCCCATTCGGCCGCTCTGGCACGTCTCCAGCGATTCCGTTTAAAGAATCTCGCCCAATACTAATCGCGAACGGCGTTTTAGACAAAACGCAAGGCCAGTGAACGAAATTCCTAGCCAAGGGATAAACTAACGCCATGATCCGAGAAGACTTAGCACAAATTCCCACTTATGTTCCGGGGCACCATGCAGACCATACGCTAAAGCTTTCTAGCAACGAGGTCGCTTTCGGCCCGCTTCCTGGTGCAGCGGAGGCAATGGCAAAAGCCGCTACCACCGTTAATCGTTACCCCGACATGGGCGCTGAGGAGATTAGAAAACGTCTGGCTGAGCATCTCGGTTTAGGTATCCAACAAGTGGCAGTGGGCTGCGGTTCTTCCGCTCTCTGCCAGCAATTAGTTCAGATCTCCGCAGGGCCAGGCGATGAGGTGATTTTCCCTTGGCGCAGCTTTGAGGCCTACCCCATCTTTGTGCATGTGACTGGCGCTACGCCGGTAGCCGTACCACTTAAAGAGGGCTTCAACGATCTTGATGCCATGGCCGCAGCCATCACGGAAAATACTCGACTCATTTTCGTGTGCAACCCCAATAATCCAACGGGCACTCTCATCTCTCAAGACGCGTTCCTAGCGTTCATGAACAAGGTCCCAAGCAATGTGCTTGTCGCGCTTGATGAGGCCTATATCGAGTACGTCCGCGCAGAGGATACGCCTCTTGCTACAGAGCTTATCGACGCCTACCCCAACCTCGTAGGCCTCCGAACCTTCTCTAAGGCTTTTGGTTTGGCAGGCATCCGAATCGGTTACGCTTTCGGCTCCCCTAGCCTCATTGAAGCGCTCAATAAAGTCGCTCTCCCCTTCGGTGTGAACGCCGTTGCTCAGGCGGGCGCAATCGCCTCATTAGAAAACCTCGACGAGCTCATGGAACGCACTGAAGAGGTAGTGACCAATCGCGACCGCGTAGCTGACCACGTTGGTGCAGGCCACTCTCAAGCTAACTTCGTATGGATCCCCGCCGATTCCCGCCCAGAGTCCCCCATGGAAATAGCGGAGCAGCTCCGCAACCATGACGTGGTCGTCCGCGCATTCCCTGAGGGAGTCCGAATCACCGTGACCAATAGCGAGGAAACTGATCGCCTTCTTGCTGCCTGGGATGCAAGCTTCTCATAGCAGCGGTGTAGAACAAGTCGCAGCATGAAACCCCAGCCTCAGCGGGCTTGGTTCCGTCCGCTGAGGCGTCCGGACCGAGATTCTGTTATCTTTGCCGGAAAAGTTCAGCTGGAGGAGGGGCCTGTTGAGTGGCAACAAGAGCGACTTTCCGAGAATCTACTCAACAGAGAATGGGATGGCAGCGCTGCAGCTTTAGCTGCTCTTGGCCACCCTGTACGTCTGGAGTTATTGAGGTGCATCATGAATGGAACTCATAAGACGGTCGATTTGGCTGTTCTGGATATTTTGGGGACTACAGGCCAGCTACATCATCACTTACGATAACTTGTGGATGCCGGCTGGCTACAGGCAGTTACTCGCGGCTATTACGAGATTCCTGCGGCCCGAGTGATTCCATTAATGGCCTGCATTATCGCATCAGGAGAGTAGGACTATTGTGGAAGTCTGCTTTTGGAGAAGCGATCATGGAAGTACTGCAACTTTGGAAATAGGTGCAGCATGAAGGATAAACTCACGCACCTTTACGGTGATCACTTGTTATCGGCGAAACTTCAACGCGAGCTGGACGGAACGGATCATCTCGGAGCGTGCGTAGCGTTCGTTAGCCCTGGACTCCCAAGCGGATCACTTACTGCGGGAGTGGGGGTTGCTCCAGAGCGTACGTTCCACATGGGTTCGATAGGCAAAGCCCTTAATGGGTTGATCTACTCCTCAATGGTCGCTGAAGGCACTGTGTCAGGAGAAGACACCTTGGATAAATTCCTTCCATTGACTGGTGTGGCCGCCGGTTTAGTAACCCTGGAATCTCTCGTGACTCACACTTCCGGATTGCCAACCATTGGTGGCGGACGACGCGCTTCGTTCCAGTCTCGTTGGCGTCTGTTGCGGAAGAAAGATCCCCAACCGGAAACTCTCGAGGAGTTTGTCTCCCATTTAAGAAAAGCCCCTGTCCACCCCGAAGGATTTCACTATTCCAATCTTGGGGGTTCTGCGCTTGGGCACGCCCTGGCCGCCGCTGATGGAGTCTCCTATCCGGATCTCATTGCCAATCGCATAGCAAAACCGCTGGGCTGCCCGAACCTGTATGTGCCGGGACCTGGCGATCTAGAACTGTCTAGCGACGTTCCCGGATTGAGCATATTCAACACCTCACAGGAACCGTGGACGGGAGAAGGCTACGCTCCAGCTGGTGGGGTTCGAGCGTCAGCAGGCGATATGGTGATCATTCTGGACGCCATACTCAACCATCCACTGCCGGGCTGGACAAGCGCTTTCACACCATTAAGCCGTACAGATTTTGAAAGCTCTGACGGCCTATCGCATTCCATCGGAGCCGGGTGGTTTATTCAGGAGGCCACTGGTTCCACTGGTGAGCTGGCGTGGCATAACGGTTATGCCAACGGATTTGGGTCGGCGATTGTCCTAGATCTAGAGAATTATCGTGGGGCTTTTGTTTCCGTCCTAGACGGAAGTATGCAAGTGGACACAGTGTCCACTGTTTTATCTTTAATGAAGAAAGAAGATTCTCATTGTTGACTGAGTCTCGCCCCTGCTACCCCTAACTCACACTCGCCCCTACAAAAAGCCAAGAACACCTCGTTCGAAAGGGAAATGGTTGCGCCCTTCCTTCGAATCACCAAAGAACGCCTTCACCCCCACTGATTGAAAAACGACCAGCAAACAGAGCAACCAGCTCTTTACGACACGCCGACCCGACATACATTTTTGCCCCTGACCCCCACATATCCAGACAAAAAGAAGAAACCGCAGGTCACTCACAACCTGCGGTTTCGCTACCGGCGGAGACGCAGGGATTTGAACCCTGGGATGGTTTCCCATCGCTGGTTTTCAAGACCAGTGCATTCGGCCGCTCTGCCACATCTCCATCGCGTTCGCGCGCTTAAAGCGTGCCAACAAGTTAAGGAGTCTACCCGAAGTAGGCGAATTTCTTTAAAGTGGGTGGATATGAAGGCAATCATCATCGATGAGAACAAGCAATTATCGTATCAAGACGTCGCCGATCCGCAGCTAGAATCTGGTTGTGCCCTGATTCGGGTTAAGGCCAGCGGGGTTAACCGTGCAGACCTACTGCAGGCTGCGGGACATTACCCGCCGCCACCCGGAGAGTCGGAAATTCTGGGACTTGAGTGCGCTGGCGTTGTGGAGGATCCAGGCGATACTTCGTGGAAGAAGGGTGACAAGGTTGCCTGTCTTTTGGCTGGTGGCGGCTATGCGGAGCTCGCTGTGGTTCCTGAGGGACAGCTCATGCCGATTCCTGCTGGTTATTCCTTTGCCGAGGCCGCGGCGATCGTTGAGGTCGCGTGTACCGTGTGGTCGAATATCGGCATGCTGACTGGTCTCAAGCCGGAGCACACAATCCTCATTCATGGCGGTGCCGGCGGGATCGGCACGTTTGCTATTCAGATGGCTAAACATATCGGCGCCACGGTGGCGGTCACGGCGGGTTCCGCGGAAAAACTTGAGGTGTGTCGCGAGCTCGGCGCGGACATCCTGATCAATTATCGTGAGCAAGATTTCGCGGAGATTCTCAAGAACAAGTGCGACCGCATCTTGGACATCATGGGAGCCAAGTATCTTGACCAGAATGTCCGTGCGCTAGCCATGGATGGACATCAGGTCACCATCGGAATGCAGGGCGGGGTGAAGGGCGAACTGAATGTCGGCCGGTTGCTGAGCAAACGCGGGACGATCTCGGCCACCGCTTTGCGTGCGCGCGACCGCTCGGATAAGGCTCGGATAGTCGCTGACACGGTGAAGAATATCTGGCCGTTGCTGGAATCGGGCAGAATCGTTCACCGCATTCATGCCATGATGCCGCTGTCGGAGGCTCAGAAAGCCCATGAGCTGCTGGATTCCGGCGAGGTGTCCGGCACGCTTGTATTGCTTGCCGACGCCACCAGCTAGGCCAAGCTCGCCACAACACGAATAAGCTGATCCACATCCGCGACCGTGTTGTAGGGCCCTAGTCCCACGGAGATGGCCCCCTTGGTGTCACCAATTCCCATTGCTGTCAGGAGGGGGTCTGGCTCGGCTACCGTGGTCACCAGCCCATTGTTTATCAGCCGTTGCTGGATCATGTCGGCTGGAACACCGTTGATGCAGAAAGTCGCGTGCGGGATCCGGTCCACGTCTGAGCCCGCGGCGGCTTCACCGGTCACGCCGAAGACGTGGGTGTTGGGGAGCGACTCAATGGAATCCACAAGGTAGGTCCCCAGCCACCCCAGATAGTTTGCTGCAGACTCCACGCCCTGCGCCAGGCGATAGCGGCGGGTTCCGCGTGCGTCTTCGTCAAGGTCTGCAAGGTGGTCTACGGCTGCGGGCACACCAGCGGCAAGACCAGCGGCAACAGGCGTATCAAAAGCTTCCATGTCTATGCGGGGGAACATCATGGTGTCGCGGAATGCCAGGGCGGCAACTTGGGGTCCACCAAAGGCAACGCAGTCCACGCTTATGATGTCCGCACCTAGGGCTTCCAAAGTGATGGGGCGATGTCCGGCGAGTGGGGTGGCGTCGACAAGCACCCACGCGCGGGAGGAATCATGCACATGCTCCGCGATCTCTAGAACGGGGTTAATCGTTCCTACTTGGCGGCTAGCGGCGGAGAGCGCAACGACGCGGGTGCTGCCGTCGACAAGCTTGGCAAACTGCCACGCAGGCACCTCACCTGTGCCCAGATCTGGCTCCGCCCAACGTATTTCCGCATCAAGGTCAAGGCCGCAGGAATCTGTGCGCGAAAACACAGCGGAAGATCCACGCCGCAGCAACGGCCGCAACGCGCGCGACAACCGGGCAAAAAGCACATCACGGCTCGGGCCAAGAAGCACAGCTTCCGGTGACGTTCCCGTCATATCCGCAATTGCCATCCGGGCGGAATACAGGTGATCGTCGGCAATAAAACGCCCCGCACGCTGTAATAGAGCATGCGATCCCCCACCCCGCTCTATTTCTGCTGCCAGTGGCGCACTGCGAAAACCTCGGGAAACCGCAGACGACACCCGTTCCGGGATTTGCGGTTGCTCCTGTGCATTGAGATAAGTCCACGTACCGCTCACGGAGGTGTAAGCACCTCGCACACGAGCTACATCAAACGCCATCTCTCACTCCCTGAAAGTTCCAGAGCATCGCTTAAAAAATACGCAAAGCAACACCACCGCAACGGAAACAACTGCTAATTTCATCCCAACGAACTCACTTATTATGCCTGCCGGATTCATTCCGCGCACCAACCCAGCTAGGGTAGGTATTCGTGCAGGAACAGACCAAAGTAAATAATCCCGAGAGTCTCGAGTCGATGATCGCTCGTATCACGCATGTGGACGACGTTGACCCCAAGCCATCGCGGTCCAAAACCTTGGCAGCCGCATGGTCTGATCTCGTCCGCGGATTCAAGCAACACGAGCTCTGGCTACAGCTCGGATGGCAAGACATTAAGCAACGCTACCGCCGAAGCGTCCTAGGCCCATTATGGATCACCATCGCCACTGGTGTCATGGCCCTTGCCCTCGGGTTGCTTTACTCTGTGCTGTTCAAGATCCCTGTCGCCGAGTTCCTCCCCCACGTCACCGTGGGTCTTATCATGTGGAACTTCATCTCCGGATGCATCAAAGAAGGCTCCGAAGTCTTTATCACCAATGAGGGGCTGATCAAACAACTCCCCTCTGCCCTTTCAGTACACGTGTACCGGCTGGTA
The DNA here is from genome assembly GCF_900187135.1 of Corynebacterium ulcerans. Taxonomy (NCBI): domain Bacteria; kingdom Bacillati; phylum Actinomycetota; class Actinomycetes; order Mycobacteriales; family Corynebacteriaceae; genus Corynebacterium; species Corynebacterium ulcerans. Next base: position 1,648,913 of record NZ_LT906443.1, on the reverse strand, counting down.
TGGAAGCAAACGCTCTTCCTCTTCCACAACATGGTGATTTGGCTCATCCTGATGCTCGTGTTCCCGCGTCCTTTGGGCTGGGACATCCTCCTAGGAATCCCGGCCATCGCGTTGCTCGTGGTTAACGGCGTGTGGGTGTCCATGTTCTTTGGCATTATCGCTACCCGCTACCGTGACTTCTCCCCTCTTCTTGAGGCCCTCACGCAGCTCCTGTTCTACGTCACCCCCATTGTGTGGACCACGCAGACCCTCTACGCACAAGGCGGAGCTGTTTCCGAACGCGCCAAACTAGCTATGCTCAACCCCCTTTATCACTACATGGAGGTTGTTCGCGCTCCCTTGATCGGCGCCCCCATCAACCCATTGAACTGGTACGTTGTCATCGGATGCACCGTCGTGGGCACTTTCCTCGCCATGCTTGCAATGAAGCAGTGGCGCTTCCGTGTGAGCTACTGGGTATAGAAGGAGTACAACACCATGGTTTCCATTGATACCTATAACGCCTGCGTCGACTTCCCCATTTTCGACGCCAAGTCGCGTTCCATGAAGAAAGCCTTCCTCGGCGCTGCCGGCGGTGCCATCGGGCGCAACAAAGACAACACCGTGGTCGTGGAGGCGCTTCGCGACGTCAACCTGCATCTCAAAGAAGGCGACCGCATCGGCCTCGTAGGCCACAACGGCGCCGGTAAATCCACACTGCTCCGGCTACTCTCTGGCATTTATGAGCCCACACGCGGCTCAGCTCATGTTCGCGGACGCGTCGCCCCTGTCTTTGACCTCGGCGTTGGCATGGACCCGGAGATCTCGGGGTTTGAAAACATCGTGATCCGCGGCCTGTTCCTGGGGCAGACGCGCAAGCAGATGAAGCAAAAAATGGATGAAATCGCCGAGTTCACCGAACTAGGCGATTACCTGGCCATGCCGCTACGCACATACTCCACCGGCATGCGTATTCGTCTTGCCCTCGGGGTAGTCACCTCGATTGAGCCCGAAATTTTGCTTCTCGATGAAGGCATCGGCGCCGTCGACGCCGCCTTCATGGCGAAAGCCCGCGAGCGTCTCTCCGACCTCGTACAACGATCCGGCATCCTCGTCTTCGCATCGCACTCTAACGACTTCCTCGTGCAGCTCTGCGACTCCGCCCTCTGGATCGACCACGGGACAGTCAGGCAGGCAGGCGCCGTCGACGACATCGTCGAGGCCTATGAGGGCAAAGGTGCCGCAGACCACGTGCGGCGCCTGCAAAAACGCATCCGCGAAGAGTCCAGCAAGTAGGTTTCTTGTCGTTTTTGAGAACGCTAGAAAATCTGTCCTGGGGTTTTCTCAGCGATGCGACCACTAGCGTTCTCACAACGACTAACCCGGCGCCCCACGTTATCGAGCAGGTTCCACACGAGGGGCGCTACCGTAGTACTCCAGATAACCGCAGCTATCACATCCGTGGGGTAATGCACTCCCATGGTCAGCACCACACCTGCGATACCTAGGGCAGCACAGAGCACGAAAAGGGCCCGTAGAACCAACGGCAGCCGCGCCCCTACGGTAAGCATCAGCATCATTGCTAAAGCCGTCACGTACGTCGTGTGTCCGCTGGGGAACGACCAATCTCCCGGAGTCACGGGGATGGGATTGGAAAGCATCTCTGAGCTGGGTCGAGGGCGCTCGATAAGCATCTTGACAAAGACTACGGGCACCCATGTGACCGCAATGGCCACTGCGCATTGCAGCCCTATCCGGACTTGTTTGCACGCAAGGCCTACGAACGCAGAAACAACCAGCGTGAGTACCAGCGCATAGGCGGGCTCCAGGCCATAGTAAAGAGCATCCACGAGGGTCCCAACAGCGCCTTTTCGTTGGTTGTTCATGGCTTGGGTGATAAAAAGATCGCTGGTTATCGGCTTAATTATAAAGCCCATGATCACCACGGCTAGAACTCCGATGATCGCAGTCCACCATCGCTGCGCGCTTATTGCTTCGCCCCACGGGCGGGAGGGCGGTACTACGTGAGTTTCCGCTGCCATTGTTTTTTCCACTCCAAGAGATGTACTCCCCGCTTCTGTGCGTTTCCTCCAAACACTATGGGAAAACCGTGGCCAAATAGCACAACTTCCCAGCAAAACGCCGGGAAGTTTTCGGATTAGCCCTTGTACGCAGCGGCAATCGTATCCGCGTTGTAGCGCAGCGCGCCGGTGTAGGTATCCGCAGGCGCTGTGGCGCCGAGTGAGTCACTGTAGAGTTCTGCGCTACTGACAGTAACTTTTCCGCCCTTAGCTGCCACGTTTTCTTCCAGAGATTTTACTGCCTGCGGGTTCGCGGAAGCGTCTTGGAAAATGACTGGAACTTTGTGCTCCACAATGAACTCTGCCAGGTCGTTCAGCTCAGAAGCAGACCTTTGCGCATCCGAAGTCACAAAGTCAGTCGCCTTAATTTCTAAGCCAAACTGCTTGCCAAAGTAACGGAAGGCATCGTGGCCAGAAACTAATGTGCGCTGTTCAGCAGGAATCGTGTTGATCTTTTCCTGCACATAAGCTTGAGTCTCGTCGATCTTCTTGTTGTAGTCTGCGCCGTTGGACTTGTAGGTATCGGCTTTATCGGGATCTGCCGCAGACATCTTCTTTACTATCTGATCAACGACGAGCTTCCAGTTATCTGTGGAATTCCATACATGCGGATCCCAAGCTCCATGATCGTGGCCCTCGTGGTCATGTCCCTCATGATCGTGTTCGTCGTCATGTTCATGGTCACCATCTTCATCCCACGGCAACAGCATATTTTCTGGAATCTGCTCAGCCAGCGCGATTTGCTTGTCTCCCAGGCCTTTAAGCTGGTCAATCATGTTGGCTTCCATGCCCAAGCCGGACCAGAACACCACGTCTGCTTCCTGCATAGCCTTCACATCCGAGGTGGAGGGCTGGTAGGTATGAGGGTCGCCGCCAGGTCCCACCATCACGGTAAGGTTCGCGTCGGGAGCCACATTTTTAACAGCATCTCCGATGTATCCAGTGGTGGCAAAGATCTTCAGGGAAGAGCTATCCTTCGCCGGTGCTGCTTCTTTGTTTTCGGCAGCGCATGCAGAAGTGGCGAGCAAGCCCACTACTGCAATAACGGCACCTGCGTTTCGGAAAAATGAGCGATTCATACAGCCACTATAGGAACAGAAATTTTTACCCTGCTAAATGAAAATACCTATCTTCAGCGAGCTGGACATAATCAGTTTTATTTTTCAATAAGTCTCCCTCATGTGTGTGAATGGGCAGGCTAAACAACGTCCGCGCGGATGCGAGCCTCTTTGCGTTTGCGCAGCACACGAACACCAACCCAGAGGGCAAGAAAAATGAGACCATCCACAAAAGCCATCGTCGGAGACGTTGCGGCATCGATCCGATACGCCACCCAAAAACCAACCTGCGAGCTGGCCGCGGCGATCACCAATGTCACCACCACCATTGCCGTCTGTGAGCGGGTGACCATCAGCGCTGCTGCAGCTGGGACAATCATCAACGCCACGGCCAAAACCGCGCCAGCAGCATCAAAAACCACCACAATGGTCAGAGATACCAACACCATGACCAGGTAATTCAACAGGCGAGTCCGAATCCCCACCGTTACGGCAAAGGTGGGATCAAAAGTAGAAATCATCAGGGGCCTACGCGCCAGCACGACAACGGCCAATGCAACGAGCCCCACTATGCCTATCGTCCATGCACTCTTCGGGCCAAAGTCGATTCCCCACGCCACCCAGTGATTCAGCGCTGCAATGTTGAGGTCTCCGACCAGCACGGTGTGTTCCGAGATCGTCGAGGTATTAAAGCGCGTAGAGATGAGGATGACACCAATGGCAAAGAATGCCGGGAACACCAGGCCAGTCGCGCTGTCTTCCGTGACCTTCTTCCGATCACGAATCCACTCGGTGAGAGCGATCACCGCAACGCCGCTTAATGTCGCGCCCACCAGCAAGAGCGGGTCGTCCGGGGACGCGGTCCAGAGCGCCGCCACCGCGATGCCGGGCAGAACGGCGTGAGAGAGGGCGTCGGAAAGCATAGCTTGCCGACGTAACACCAGCACGATACCGGGGATCGCCGCGGTCAAAGACACGACGAGCGCCAACACAGAGACAGATGCTGCAAAACTCATCGGACCACCGCCACGCGACGAGGGGAAGCCACAAGGGCCACAATCACAAAGGCCGCAAGCACCAAGACGATCACTGGACCCGTGGGAACTTTACCTGCAGAAATAGAGATGTATGAGCCCACAATTGCAGACACCGCGCCGATCAAGCCAGACACCACGACCATCTGTCCTACCGTCCGAGTCCACTGACGCGCAGCTGCTGGCGGGAAGACAGCAAAGGCGATCATCAAAATCAGGCCGACCGCTTTGACCCCAATCACGATCGCAACCACGACCAATAAGAAAAGCACATGCGATATCCATCGCGGCATGCCTGAAACCTGCGCCAGCACTGGGTCAAAAGTGACCAGCGTAAAAGGCCGCCACAGAATGACCATCAGCAGCAGAATCGCTATGGCCACCACAAGCAGGGTCTTTACATCCAAGTTGGTCAATGTGGCTGCGTTGCCAAACATCAGCTCTTCAATTCCGCCCTTGCCTCGAATATGACCACGTTGGATCACCTGAAGCACTATCAGGCCACCGCCCAGGAACAGGGAGAGCATGACCGCCATCGTTGAGTCAATGCCAATACGAGTGCTCTCAGCGACCGCATTAGCCAACACCGCCGAAGCCAACCCCGTGATCATTGCTCCGATGGTGATCACGGGCATCGAGCGGGCATCGATGCCCCAGTCAGCGAGCAGCTGTGACTCGCTTAGCCACGGCGTGGTGGCAAAGAAAAGAAAAGCACCCATTACACCGGGAGTCGCAGAATGACCGATCACGTCACTCATCATGGACTGCCTGCGCAGATACAAAAACGTTCCCATTGCCCCTGAGCACAGCCCAATGAGCAGCGTTCCCCACACCACTCGCCGGTAGGAGAACTCGGCAAGAAAATCAAGAATGCTCATAGCAGCCCCAGGCCAAAGGCAGCGTTCACGGTCTCCCTGGTAAACGCTTCTTCTACAGTTCCGGTTGCCACGATTCGCCGATTGATAACGGTCACGTGATCGCAAAGCTCTGCCACGGTAGACAGATCATGATGGACGATAACCACCGATTTCCCCGCCTCACATAAACCATGCAAGACCTCGCGGATCACGCGTTCGCTGGCTGCGTCGACACCGGCGAAAGGCTCATCCAACAGGAAGATATCGGGATTTTGCACCAGAATCCTTGCCACAAAGACCCGGCGGCGCTGGCCACCAGACAGCTCGGAGATATGGCGTTTAGCCAGATCAGCGATGCCCACCCGCTCAAGGGCGTGCCGAACCTCCTCCCGATGCACGCCGGTGAGACGCTTGAACCACCCCACGCGAGAATAGAGACCCATCCCCACCACCTGCTCCACCGTGATGGGATAGTCCCAGTCCACGTCAGCAGATTGGGGCATATACGCAACGCGATCGCGCACGTGAGAAAGAGGTTGACCAAAGAAGGAGACCTCACCATCATGATCTACGAGATCGATCGCAGATTTGATAAGCGTGGATTTCCCTGCCCCGTTGGGCCCAATAAAACCCATCACAGCACCGGCGGGAACCTCAATGCTTGCGTTTTCCAAGGCCACCGTCGGCCCATAGCTCACGCTGATACCCGTCATTGTCAGTGCCGGTCCCACTAGATTGGTCACGTTGCCCCTCTATCCTCAATCACCACATGCGAGTGAAAATCACTACCGACTGCTACTTTACTGTCTCCGACTACTTGGTCAGAGCCGCCTTAATAGCATCAGCGTTGTACTTTAAAACACCCAGATAAGTATCGGTGGGAGCCGATTCTCCGAGGGAATCCGCATAAAGCTCTTTATCCGAGACCTCAACGTTCCAGCCTTTTGCTTTCACTGTCTCTTTCAACGAGTTAATAGCTTGAGGGTTGGCCAAATTGTCCTGGAAGATCGTCGGTATTTTCTTTTCTGCGATGAACGTACCCAGTTCTGCCAACTCAGTAGGAGACATCTCCGACTCCGAGGTAACAAAATCCGTGGCGTGAATCTCTATGCCAAACTGCTTACCAAAATAATTGAAGGCATCGTGCCCAGTAATCAAGATGCGCTTTTCCGCGGGGATGGCGTCGATTTGCTCCTTAACATAGGCCGCGGTCTCATCGATCTGCTTTTTATACGTTTCAGCGTTCTTTTTGTAGGTCTCCGCGTTTTCTTTGTCTACCTCGGAGAGCTTCTTCACGATCGCATCAACAACGTACTTCCAATTTCCCGTGGAGTTCCATACGTGCGGGTCCCAGAGCTTTTCACCGTTATCGCCGAGCTCAGGCCATTCAAGACGCTCAGATTCCGGTATCGCTTCCGCCACCGCTGCTTGTCGATCTCCCTGCGTAGCCAGCTCGTCCAGCATTTTGGCCTCCATGTGCAATCCTGACCAGAGGACAACGTTGGAAGTCTTAATCTTGGAAATATCCTGCGTGGTGGGCTGATAGGTATGTGGGTCGCCGCCAGGCCCCACCATCACGGTGACGTCAGCGTCGGGGGCAATATTTTTCACGGCATCGCCGATATAACCAGTGGTAGCAAAGACGGAAAGGGCGCCGGTTTTTGCTTCGTTAGTCTTTTCGCTGGAGCACGCGCTGAGCCCGCCTATTAACGTCAGTGCCGTGAGTGTGGAGACCGCAGCACGGAGAAAACCGCGCCGGCCATAGCGAGAGAATTCCTTAGTCATGAGTACGGATCCTATTACCGTTCTGCGCTGCCGGATAGCTTTTTCTTTGCTTACCCTTACTTAGTTTTTCCAACCCTTATAAAACGCCTCATTAAAAACTGAAAATAACCACCTCACCATGCCGTTTTTCAATCCACCACCAATAGCCTAGAGGTGCATATCACAACCAAAATTGGGCAATTCCATCACAGCACTAGACACAGTCTCCTCGCCCCGCGCAGACTATGCCACAATAAATCCCATGCCTATCGCTTCTACTGGTCGCATCGCGGCTGTCATTGTCACCCACAACCGCGTCGAACTGTTGCAGAATTCCTTGAAGATCGTTGCGCAACAGACGCATCCCGTGGATCACATCATCGTTGTAGATAATGGTGACGACCCCGCCGTCGAAAGCTTAGTCACCGATATCGCCGGAGAGCGCGCCGTCTATCTAGGAAGCAAACATAATCTAGGCGGAGCTGGCGGGTTTGCTCTTGGCTTTCTCACAGCACTGCGATTAGGAGCCGACGCAGTCTGGTGCGCCGACGACGACGGCCAGCCGGAAGACGAAAACGTTCTGGCAACGCTCTTACACGTAGCGGAAAAGTACCAGCTTGATGAGGTCTCCCCCGTCGTCTGCAACGCAGAAAAACCCGACCAGCTAGCCTTCCCGCTACGTCGTGGCACCACCTGGCGTAGGTTCCGTAGTGAGCTCGGCAGCGAGGACTTCTTGGCAGGCATCGCCTCGCTCTTCAACGGCGCTTTGATCTCTGCCGATGCCATGCAGCGCATCGGTGTCCCCGATCTGCGTCTGTTTATCCGAGGCGATGAAGTCGAATACCATCGCCGCCTGGTGCGCTCCGGACTCAAGTTTGGCACCTGTCTCACGGCCGCCTATCTCCACCCGGACGGCTCGGATGAGTTCAAACCAATTCTTGGCGGCCGTATGCACACGCAGTACCCCGATAACGAGGGAAAACGGTTCTTCACCTACCGCAACCGCGGGTACCTCATGAACCAGCCCGGCATGCGCCGGCTTCTCCCCCAGGAATATGCGCGCTTTGGATGGTTCTTCCTTATACAGCGCAAAGATCCTCAAGGATTTGTGCAATGGCTCAAACTCCACCGCATGGGCCGATCGGAGCGCTTTGAACGGCCTTAGCTACTTAAAGATAAAGATGCGCTGAACAAAGAAGTTAATCACGGTAGCTGTCCCCTGCGAGATCACGAAAGCAATAACGAGGGCAATCCGCTCGCTCAATCCGTAATGAGTCATAAACGAGAAGAGCAGCGCATGCCCGCCCACGTTAACAAAGTAAGTAATCGTATACAGCGCAGCCACCTGTAAGAATCGCTTGGTCGATGCCTCAGCCTGGAAGGTCCAACGCCGGTTGATCAGGTAAGCAGTAATCGTGCCAAAAATAAAGCCAATGGTGCGTCCACCTGCAGCCGAGAACCCAAAGACAATCTGGCATAGATAAGTCAATCCGAGGTCCACGACTGCGGAGATTCCTCCGGAGATGATGAACTTAATGCCTTGAGATGCCACGCTCTCCGAGGAGGGACGGATAGTCACGTTGGGAGCGTCATTCGCGCCGGTGTTGGAATTAGCCACGAGGCGCGATTTTACCTCTTTCGGAGCAATTCCCGGTAGATATCAATTCTTTCCACAGCGGATAGTGCGTGAACACCACAGCCACCGAGCTCTTCTAGCTTGCTTATCGACGCCCCACATAACTCACGAATCCGCTCGTCCGTCAGGTTTTCTCCCCAACCCAGCTTCCGCATAAGCTGTCTGGCCACCCGCAATCCCAAGTCTTCACCGCCCAAGCACGCCATCCCGATCACACATGACCACCACGCATCCCGCGCCTGACGCGATTGCTCCACAGGCAGAGCATGCAGACCTGGCATCGCGTGGTGCGGTTCGTCTTCAAGCCCTAGCGCCTGAAGGAGCGGAATCAGCCCAGTTTCCTGGGTACGTTGAATAATGGCGACGACTTCCTCATTCGCGTGAGACAGCCCTCCGATAGCCATATTGATCCGGGCCGTGTCCACTGGTGCATCCGGTTCATAGAGGTTCCCGCTTCCTCCCAGACACAAGGCCTCTGGCGTGGAAGATTCACGGGATGATGTCCCCAGGATTGAAAGGCGTACTCGCCACAGTCCCCAGTCGTATTCGAGCTGCCCGGCGCGAATCGCAGCAACGTGCGCGTGAAGGCAGTCGTTCATCGATACCTGCTCGCCACAGCGATAAAAGGATTGTGGTGAGGCGGAATCAAAACCAAAACACGTCTTGATAACCTCAGCGACCCCCGCAAGCTTCAGCGTGTCCCTCACACCGATAACTCGATGCAGTCCCCCGGCTGCATCGATAACCTTAAGCTGTAAAAGTATTACCCGGGCTCGTCTGCGTCGAGCAACAGTCCGTACACGGCGCAGACGTGCCTCGTTTATCGAGATCACTCCGTTACGCCGTATCACATTGCCCAGCGTAGCGATTTTTATCAGAGCGGTAACGGCCGAGGGTCAGAACCAAACGCTTCCTTGAGATACGCACGGCTTCTGCGCACAGATTCTATGTCGAGCCATTGCTGCATCCAGCCAGCTACTGCGCTGGCCATCATCCAGGCATCCCGCGCCTGAGACTCTCCCCGGTATGCGTCACGGAAATCCTCCGGAGAGATGTCCGCGAGGGCCTCAAAGCGCGGGATGACGAGTTTCTCGTTCTCCGCTTTTGCTCGTGCAGCTTCCTTCTTGATGGCATCGAGCCCTGCCTGAACTGCTCCTGCAACGTCGTCAAGATCGATACATTCGACGTCTACTAATGCGCGAGCTTTATCGTTCAGGGGAAGAGCCATTGTTCCTGCAAGCAGGTCCGGAAGCCTATCGACGGGCGTAGCTTCCCCCGCCCCAAGCATCCATGCCCCGGACATAAGGCTGGTGGGATAGTTGGGGTCCGTGTGCACGTGCCAGAGCACGACGGTGTGATCCGGCGCCTCCCCGAGGACGTCGATAATGCTAATCACTGCGAATCTCCGGAAGAAACGAAAACCAGCGCTGCCCCGAGAACCCCGAGGAGCGTATGAGGCTTGGAAACACCGCGGCGACGCAAAAATGCAACGACCTTTTTGTTTATCGTTCGGTCTATTTTATTGATCCCGATGAACACCAGCAGTAGCAACGCAAAAGCAGTCCACGTAGCAACCGGACCAAATTCTTTAGCCTCATCGCCCTCCAGCTTTTCGCGCACACGTGCAGCAATCACGTCGGGGTCATTGTCCGGATCTTCATCTTGTGTGTTTGCGTACAATGCAACGCTTAATAAGGAACCGAGAATAACAGTGTTAATAACCCATCGATATGCCTTAGAGTGCACATAATCCGGCAAGGCTGTGACTAGTCCTACCGCCATGGCCTGGGAGATACGGCCTGTCATGGTGTCATCTAAAGGGTTTGCGTTTCTGGCACGCTGCTCAGTAGTGGTGTCCTTCATATACTCCAGAGTAGCGAAACCCACAGGAGGTACAGTGACTTCTATGTTTGGATTCCTCAAGAAAAAGAAGGCCGTCGAAACGCATATCGCTGCGGAGCAGACAAATACTCCCCTGGATTCGCGCATGACGCTGCTCATGGCTGAAGAAATCCCTATGCTGGATAGTGCTTCCCGAGTGCGGGTCTACCAAATTCTTGAAGAATACGACGGCCCTCAGATCACATCGCAGGAAGAGCTCCCTCAGGAAATCCGAGACATGATGGACCTCTAAACACCTTAAACGCGTTTTAGTGAGGAAAACCACCCTTTCCAGCACGCTTAGACGTGGTCACATTCGGAAGTAAACGGGTACGGTGGTTAGACGATGACGAGCGCCAAGGGCACGTCCAGCACCGCAGCTTCGAGCGGTGTCTCCGGAGCCTTACACACAGAAGCCATGAAACTCACCGGCTGGGGACGCACTGCCCCCACGACCGCAGAGGTCCTCGCAACTCCAGATTTGGAGACCATCGTCAAGGCCGTGCGCCAAGTCGCCGAGCAAAATGACTCCAAGCCAGACTATCTCCGCCGTGGTGTCATTCCTCGCGGCATGGGACGTTCCTACGGCGACCCTGCACAAAATGCTGGCGGTCTTGTCATTGATATGCAGCCTTTGAACAAGATCCACTCTATTGATCCAGAGACCGCTATCGTCGATGTCGACGGTGGCGTTACCCTTGACCAGTTGATGAAGGCAGCTCTCCCTTACGGGCTGTGGGTTCCTGTTCTTCCTGGTACTCGCCAGGTCACCATTGGCGGCGCTATTGGTCCAGACATCCACGGAAAGAACCACCACTCAGCTGGCTCTTTTGGCGATCACGTCACCTCCATGGAGCTACTAGTTGCCGATGGCCGTATCCTGCACCTTGAGCCAGAAGGCTCTGCAGATGACCCAGATGGCTCTATCTTCTGGGCGACCGTTGGCGGCATGGGCCTCACCGGCATCATTGTCCGTGCGAAGATCCGCATGACCAAGACCGAGACTGCGTACTTCATTGCAGACGGTGACCTCACCGCTAACCTCGATGAAACCGTGGAATTCCACTCCGACGGATCTGAATCCAACTTCACCTATTCTTCTGCATGGTTCGATGCCATCAGCCCAGAGCCCAAGCTCGGCCGTGCCGCTATTTCGCGTGGTTCGCTGGCAACCCTTGCTCAACTAGAAGAGCTCGCCCCCAAGCTGGCTAAGGACCCGCTGAAGTTCAATGCTCCGCAGCTGGTAACAGTGCCGGACATTTTCCCGTCCTTCACCATGAACAAGCTGTCAATGATGGCGATCGGTGAACTGTGGTGGCTCAAGTCCGGTACTTACAAGAATAAGGTGCAAAACCTTACCCAGTTCTACCAGCCGCTCGACCTCATCGGCGAGTGGAACCGTGGTTACGGTTCTAAGGGCTTCCTGCAGTACCAGTTCGTCGTTCCGCGTGAGGCTGTCGAACCGTTCAAGGATATCGTCCGTGACATCCAGCGTTCCGGTCATTACTCCGCGCTCAACGTGTTCAAGCTCTTCGGAGAGGGCAACCGTGCGCCGTTGAGTTACCCGATGCCAGGCTGGAACGTCTGTGTAGACTTCCCAATTAAGCCAGGCCTGGGCAAGTTCCTCGACGACCTCGACCGCCGCGTCATGGAGTTCGGTGGACGCCTCTACCTGGCCAAAGAGTCCCGTACCAGCGCCGAGAATTTCCACTCGATGTACCCGGGCATGGAAGGCTGGCTCAAGACACGTAATGCGATCGACCCCACCGGCGTTTTCGCTTCCGATATGTCCCGCCGCCTCGAGCTGCACTAATCCGCCGAAAGAAAGATTCCTATGCTGAACGCAGTGGGCAAAGCCCAAAACATTCTCCTTCTCGGTGGCACGTCCGAGATCGGCCTCGCCATCGTGAACGAGTTCCTTACTCACGGTCCTGCGCACGTTACCCTTGCCGCGCGCAAGGACTCCCCGCGTATCGACGCCGCCGTGAAGGCTATCGAGTCCGCTGGCGCATCCGCTGTTGAGGTCATCGACTTCGACGCAACCGCTTTTGATACTCACGCTGATGTCATCGACCAGGCATTCCTTGTGGGAGATGTCGACGTAGCTATCGTCGCCTTCGGCACCCTCGGTGATCAGGAAGAACTCTGGCAAGACCAGGCCAAGGCTGTGGCAAGCGCTGAGACCAACTACACCGCACCGGTGTCCGTTGGTGTGCTTCTCGCAGAGAAATTCAAGGCTCAAGGACACGGCACTATCGTCGCTCTGTCCTCTGTTGCAGGCCAGCGTGTTCGCCGTTCTAACTTCGTTTATGGCGCATCGAAGGCTGGTATGGACGGCTTCTACGTCAACCTCGGCGAGGCTCTTCGCGACCACGGCGTTAACGTCCTTGTCGTGCGCCCCGGCCAGGTACGCACCAAGATGTCTGCCGATGCAGGAGAGGCTCCGCTGACAGTGGATCGCGAGGACGTGGCCAAGGCCACTGTCCAGGCAGTGTTGTCCGGCAAGAGCTCCATCTTCGTTCACCCGTTGTTCGAATATGTCTCGCTTGCTTTCAAGTTCATCCCACAGACGATCTTCCGAAAGCTACCGTTCTAACCTTCTAGCCGCCGTGCTCCGCACGGCGGCTTTTACGTTTCGGTGCACTTTAACAACAAAATCAGTGATGATCGTCACTAAAGTCGCTGTCACCGGCAAGAATATCAACGGTACTTCTTAAAGGTCTTAAGAGCATGTGACACACTGTTCTCTATGATCAATCGTGCCCGCAACGCAGATTCCCAACCGCCGAAAGACGACTCGGAAGCGCCGCACACCTCCGCTGCAGCCAGCGATCCTTTTCCGGTGATGCTCAAGCACCCGGATAAGGCCAATCCACGGGATAAGAGTTACGACTTTGACTACACCCCCGATATCCAGGATGCTCCACATACGCTGTTCGGAATAGCCGCCGCGATCCTGGGAGGTGGCCTCTTCACGCTCATCTCTTGGTTCATACTTAAGCAGGTCAATCTCCCAGCATTCGGGCCTTCTTTAGTAACGCGCGCACTGGCCACTGTCTGCACGCTCCTTGTAGTCCTTGCGGTCACAGCACTCATGATCTGGTGGGTTCATTATGAGAAGACAAACCAAAAGCGTCCTCGCTGGTTTACATGGCTCACCTATGCCGTCACTTATCTGTCACCAGCTGGCCTCATAGTGGCTTCCCTCGGGATACCGCTGTCCCCGACCAAGCTCTACCTCGACGGACTGACCGTCGACCAGGTTTTCCGCACCCAATACATGACGCGGCTGACAGACTCCTGGCATCTCACCGATATGAACTACATCGACCTTCCGGCTTACTACCCCGGCGCGTGGTTCTGGTTCGGTGGTCGACTGGGTGCGCTCCTTGGCTTGCCCGGTTGGGAAGTGTTCCAGCCGTATTCGCTTATTTCTCTCAGCATGGCTGGCTGTCTCCTCGTACCGGTGTGGCAGCGTATTGTCGGCAGCTTGCCCGTGGCCACTGGCATTGCCTTAGTGACCACCACCGTTGCGCTCGTTATGTGTGCAGAAGAGCCCTACGCATGTGTTATTGCCATGGGCATACCCGCCGCAGTTATTATTGGCCGTCGCGCCTTGTCGGGACGCAAAAGCGCTATCCTGGCTATCATTTTTTACTTGGGCATTTCCGCGTCCATGTATACCCTTTACACAGCGATTATCGCATTGAGTTTGATCGCCATCAGCGGTGTCATTTCGGCGTTGATCCTGCGCTCGTGGAAACCCATCGGACGCATCGTCCTCATCGGTGTTTCCTCCATGGCCATCGCTGCTATCGCCTGGGGCCCGTACTTTACGTTCCTATTGAGCGGTAAACACACCTCAGGTGCCACCGCTTCCCACTTCCTTCCCGTTGAAGGCACGGAAATTCCACTGCCTATGTTTGCAGCCAGCATCATAGGAGTCCTCTGTATGCTAGGCCTGATCTACCTACTGGCGCGGGCTGCGGATCCGGATATCAACTCACTAGGCGTTGCCGTTGTGGTTTCTTATATCTGGGTCATCGCATCCATGGCTGTCACACTCACGGGCTCGACACTCCTCGGTTTCCGCCTGGATCCGGTTATTACGATCATCCTGGCAACCGCAGGTGTACTGGCTATAGCGGATTTCCGCCTCGTGGGAATCCATCGCCTCTACCCTGTCCAGTTCTCTCCTAGCACTTCACGCCAGATCACGATGGTCATTGCTATCGTCGTCGCTCTTGGCGGCATCAAATATGCGCAGGATATTCCAGCTAAAAACTCCCACTCCATCGACCACGCTTATTCCAGCACAGATGGAAACGGCGAGCGTGCTGACCGCTACCCTGCAGATGCCACGCAATACTATGCAAGTATCGACGCAATTCTGAGGGAAAAAGGCTCAATTCCCCGTGAGACTGTGGTCCTCACAGATGAAATGAACTTCATGGCCTACTACCCCTACCGCGGCTTCCAGGCCTTTACCTCGCATTATGCAAATCCTCTCGGCGAGTTCAACGAGCGAAATAAGAAAATAGAGCAGTGGGCAATGGATAGCTGGCAACAGCTCAAGGACCCGCAAGCCTTCGACGACGCGCTGCACTCTACTCCGTGGAAGGCACCAGAGGCGTTTATTTTCCGCGCCGATGCCACGGCAGAAAAATCAAGTGGTTGGAACTTCGACCTTGCTGAGGACATCTACCCCAATAACCCCAACGTCCGTTTCCGCGGAGTAAAAATCAATCCCGAGGTCTTCACTGGTAAAGACACCCCGTGGAAGGTCAATCAGGTAGGACCATTTGTGGTGGTGACCCGTGGATAAGCATGCCGTAGACTCGAATTCCGTGTCTAGTTCAGTTTCGCAGAATCCAGTGAGAACGCTCAAGCTTTTGGCGGTTTTATCAGGCGTTCTTGGCTTTTTGTTCTTCCTCTTGACGCCGTTTATGCCAGTCAATCAAGTGCAGTCATCTCTGTCCTGGCCGCAAAACGGAACTCTCAATAGCGTTAATGCGCCGTTGATGAGCTACTCCCCTCAAGAATTTAACGCGACTATTCCGATTAGCGCTTCTGAAAAACTCCGCCCGGGGCAGAGCCTCATCGTGGGAACCCTACCTGAGGACAGCGAAGATGCTGCAGCTCGTGGCCTCTTTGTACGCTCTTCCGACGGCGGAATTCAGATCACGTCCCGTGGCGAGCTGGTCTTTGAACTCACCGCAGATGAACTCAAGAAACTGCCTGCCGACGCTACAATCGCCGTCTCTTCCACCAAGGACGCAACCACCGCTTCCGTCGGTGAGCACAGCGGCTCTATAGATGAAGACAAGCGTCCACAGCTCACGGGTCTGTACTCTGAACTCGAATCCCAGGCAGCGAGCGCTCTCAGCAGCGCAGGGCTTAAAGCCAACGTAGAGATTAACTCCCGCTTCACTACCTCCCCTACCACAGCAAAGTACGCAACTATGTGGCTGGGCGGGATCATGACCGTGATTGCTCTTGTCTGCTTGGGGCTACTGGATCTGCAAGACAACAAAAAAGTGCGTTTCCTCCAGCCAGGCGCTTGGCGTCCTCGTGGACTTGATGCCATTGTCGTTGCGATCCTAGGCTTCTGGTATTTCATCGGCGCCAACACCTCCGATGACGGCTTTATCCTCACCATGGGCCGAATCGCAGCACACGCTGACTACATGGCCAATTATTACCGTTGGTTTGGTGTTCCAGAATCTCCTTTCGGCGCACCATACTACGATCTCCTGGGCCTCATGTCGCATGTCTCCACATCTTCTATCTGGATGCGACTTCCTTCCCTGATCTCCGGTCTTATCGTGTGGTTCGCACTTTCCCGCGAGGTTCTTCCGCGTCTGGGAGAAAAAATTGCTGGACGACGCGTCTCTCAATGGACCATGGCCTTCGTATTCCTTGCCTTCTGGCTGGCGTATAACAACGGTCTGCGTCCAGAACCGATCATCGCTGCTGGCACTCTGCTTACCTGGCTTTCCTTCGAGGTCGCCATCAAGACTGAGCGCCTCCTCCCAGCTGCCGTGGGAACTCTTCTAGCTGCATTCACCCTCGCATGCGGCCCTACGGGTCTCATGGCTGTTGCCTGCTTACTTGCCGGTCTGTCCTACCTGATCCGCATCATCTACCGCAGGATCCCGCTCTTAGGAGGCAAACCTGCCTTCAGCATCGCGGCCATGGTCGCGCCTTTTGCCGCCGCTGGAACCGCAGTGTTGGTAGCTGTTTTCGGTGACCAAACCCTGATGAACGTCTTCGAATCCATTCATGTCCGCTCGGAGACGGGACCGTCGTTAAGCTGGTACAACGAGTTCGCTCGTTATCAGGTTCTTATGCAACAGACCGTGGACGGTTCTTTTGCCAGAAGGGTCGGCGTTTTCTTCACCTTCGTCTCTGTTGCTCTCGTGGTCACCTCGATCCTACGAAACGGAAAGGTTCCTGGCAGCAACAAGGGACCGGTCTTCCGCCTGCTGCTCGTCATGGTCGGAACGCTGTTCTTCATGATGTTCACGCCTACCAAGTGGACTCACCACTTCGGTGTATGGGCTGGTATCGCAGCGGCTCTCGCTGGCGTTGGCGCGGTAGCACTCTCGCACATGGCGTTGCGTTCTCCTCGATCGCGCACTCTTCTCACAGGTGGAATACTCTTCGTCTTCGCCTTCGCTCTCTCCGGTACAAACGGCTGGTGGTACACGTCTAGCTACAGCGTGCCGTGGTGGGATAAGACGATTCAGATCCATGAGATCGAAGCCTCTACCGTGATGCTGCTCATTTCGCTCATCGTGTTAGCCATCGGCGTTTTGCAGTCCTTTAAAAAGGACGTGGCGGAAGAACGCGGCGAGGCTCCTGCGGCTTTCCGCAAACAGCGCTTTGAAGGCCTGGCTGCTGCTCCAATTGCAATACTCAGCGTCCTCGCCGTAGCGTTCTCTATGGCCTCCCTGGGTAAAGGATTTATTTCGCAGTACCCGGCCTATTCTGTCGGCTTAGGTAACCTGCGCGCGGCTGCGGGCAATACCTGCAACCTCGCTAACGACGTCCTCGTGGAGTCAAACACCAACGAGTCCTTCCTCCAGCCGCTACACAGCACGCTGGGCGAATCGCTCACCTTTGGTAAGAATCGAGCATTCGATCCCAACCACATTTCGTCCGAGGCCTACACAGAAGAAAACAAGTCCTCCTCTAGCACTGCTGGAACCGCAAACAGCACGGATACTGCCGAAACTAACACTGAAGGCAAAGAGCACCGCGCAGCTGTGGGTGTAAACGGTTCTACCGCGCAGCTCCCCTTTAATTTGGATTACACGCGCGTACCAGTTCTTGGCTCGTGGACCAGCGGCGATCAACACTATGCTGAGGCCGTCTCGGATTGGTACAAACTGCCAGAGCGCAGCGAGTCTGCTCCTATCATCGCGGTTTCTGCCGCCGGAAGTATCGAGCATCTCGATCTGGACGGAGTCAAAAAAGAAGGACAGAAACTGCTCATTGAGTACGGCACCGCCTCAGATGGCAAGGTCACGATGCTCGGAGAAAAGCAGATGATTGACATCGGCCCCGATCTCAAATGGCGCAACCTGCGACTTCCGCTTGCAGAGCTTCCTGCGGAGGCCAACGTTATTCGCATCCATGCCACGGACGGCAACCTCAGCCCCGACGAGTGGCTAGCGTTTACGCCACCCCGCGTGCCCACGCTTGAGACGCTTAACGACGTCTACACCGCAGACACCCCCGGATTGCTCGACTGGGCAGTACCGCTGCAGTTCCCCTGCCAGCGCACCTTTAACCACTACGCAGGCGTGGCAGAGATTCCTCAGTTCCGTATCTCCGCCGACGCAGAAGGCCGCGCTTCTGGTGCTTCCTTCCAGGACTACTTTGGTGGTGGCGTGACCGGAATCGCGGAAGCAGTGAACTATAACTACCAGCTTCCGAGTTATTCCAAGAACGACTGGCAGCGCGATTGGGGATCCATCGAGGTTTACCACCCTCGCCCCAACTCGCAGGGCAAGGAACCTGATCTGGCTACCGTCACCACAGAAGTAGTGACGCGATCAGGCCTCTGGTACCCCGGACCGATGAATATCAACACTGACCACTAGTGCGCTTTTAGCCATTCTTTGGCAATCAGCGCACTAGGCAGCTGTTCTGTCACAGAACGCGTATTGAGCTGGATCAAATCCTGGGTGGTTAGTTTTGCGTTCACTTCATTAAGTACTGCCACGGCATCTGCATCTAATTTCTTGCTGGCTAGTGGCACTACGCGTGAGGAAAGAAACTGTCCTTTGGGGTCCTTGAGACTCACCAGGTTATTCGCGGCGATGGATGGGTCTGCGCTGTAGATGATCGCCAGTTGAATATCGCCATCTTTGAGTGCTTTGACTGTTAGTGGACCGCCGGAATCCTCGATAGGAGTAAAGGCGGCATCCACTCCATACACGCTCTTGAGGCCTTTGGGACCGTTAGGGCGATCCTCTGCCTCAGAGTTAGCTCCCAAGGTTATGTTCTGGACCTTTCTAAGATCCTGAATAGACGTCACCCCATGTTCCTCCGAATATTCCTTAGTAACAACATAGGAATCTTGGTCGGAGGCTTCTGCCTGGTTTAACACCTGCAACTTGTCTGGAAGAGCGGATTGTAATTCCGCATAGACGTCTTCTGGCAGCCGGGCTGCGGTATCTGGTTTCCAATACTGCAACAACGGACCTGAGTATTCAGGGAATACATCTATGGATCCGTTTTCTACCTCAGCCATATAAACTTCCCGCTGCCCGATCTGGAACTGACGGTCCACTTTATGCCCAGCTTTTTCCAGCGCTTGCGCATAGATCTCAGCGATGACTTCGTTGGAATAATACGCCTGAGATCCGACAACGATCCCGTCAGAATCCCGGCCGCCGTCGATAGATTCGAGAGAGCCACAAGCCGTTAGGCACATCGCGACTCCCAGTATTGCAATGCGTTTATTCATCGTTCCTCACTTGGCTTACTAACGTTAATGGCGAGGTCATGCGAATCACGCCGAGGTCAGCCGCAGCATCTCTGTGACATCTAATCCACAGATAAATAACGAGAGGATAGAGGAACACCGATACCGCGATCACGTTGATGATAGCCGCAAGGTTTCCTTCCCACGTGAGATTCCAGCAGAAATGAAAAACAAAGGCTACTAGCAAAGCAACGCCCGCTACTTGAAAACGACGGACTCGATCCCAACCATACGTAAACACGGCTAGGCCGATTCCATACCCAGCTATTGCTGTGAAAAAGACATGAAGTCCAGGGCCGGCAATACTCCGTAATCCCCAAGAAAATAGTGCTCCAGGTGCATCGGAGTTTGCGTCCGTCATCCCTCCGATAACCCCATACATCAGGTTTTCAAAGACTTCGAACCCCAAGCCGACCATGCCACCGGTAACAAAACCATGCCAAGGGCGGCTGATCTTGGAGAAAGTAAACAGGATAAGGAGAACACCAAGCGCTTTGGAGATCTCCTCAGGATATGCTCCCCCAAAGGAAGCACTCACGACCTTCCAGCCCAGCTTGTCCGTCAAATCAATAATGGGCTGTGCCGAGGCCATAACCAAGGCGAAAGAAGAGCACGCGCCCCACCCGAGGGAGGTCAAGTACCACTTCCACCCCGCTTTAGGCCACATGGGCGACACCCGAAATATCAAGGTTCCCACGATCAAGTATGCAGCTCCGCACAGCAGACCTACAGCCGCTCCACTGGGGGAGAGCAATATATAAACTCCCAAAAAGAAGAGAGACACCGGAGTGGAGATGGCGATGATCGCCCACATCACCCAAGAAATAGACGTTGGATGGGCAGCTGGCTTTACAGGACCTACCAAAGTACTCACGCGGTGACTCCCCTATAGCTTTGAAAATTGTTCACAATGAGTTGCACGGCATTGCCCGCATCCGGACCTTCGACAAGAACAAACAAGGTGTTTTGCTCACCGTCGTCTCCCTGTACGGCCAGGCTTAGTCCAATTTGGTCATCAGCGCCTTCGACTATTCTGATATTCCCTTCACGGAATATCTCTGCATTTTCCGGCAGCGGGCTCAAGGCATTAAAACGCATCATCCTTCTCAGCGTGTGGTCTTGATCCGTGCTGCCTTTTACCACCATGGAGTTAATTTTTGTACCTTCACAATTCCATTGAGGCTGAAACAAATCGGACATTTCTTCTTTGCATTGCAATCGTGCACCATCGTCGAGCAGCACCGGAAGCTCAATGCTATCCGCTTCTCCTAAGGTCACGTTTTTCAGTTTGAGATCAATGCTGGGAACAACGGCATTGAGCACGGCGGGGAGGGCAAGAAGCAGAGTGACTAACGCAGCGATGAGCCACCAGGATTTTGCCGACATCGCAGGCCGGAACTGGAAGTAAGACATACTGTTCAAACTACCTTCTTCATCGAACATTCGATATATCCTGGGGACCATGACTTCTCAGCAACTTGTAATGAAAGATTTGTATCGTTTTGTTAATGGTGAATGGCTAGATACTCACGTTATCCCCGACGACCGAGGCGTGGACGGAACTTTCCATGGCTTGCGCGATCAGGCAGAGAGCGACGTCCACGAGCTAGTTAAATCTTCAGACTCACGGGCCGGAAAGCTTTATGCTTCTTTCATGGATGTCCCCGGAATTGAATCCGCCGGAATATCCGCTATTGATGAGGACCTCGATCTCCTAGAAACAAACGATCTGACTACTGCATTAGGCAAACTAGACCGCCTCGGTGTCGGCGGCCCCGTAAGCTTCTGGGTATCCAAGGATTCCGCTGGTAGCGATGCCGTGGCCTACATTGTGCAGTCGGGGCTTGGTCTCCCTGATGAGGCTTATTATCGGGAGCACCCAGAGATCCTCAAGGCATACACATCCCACGTTGCCACAATGCTGGGTTTCCTCGATCCTCAGCGGCTCGGTGGTTTATCCGCCGAGGAGGCAGCAGACCGCATCGTTGCTTTAGAAAAGGACATCGCTCAGGGGCACTGGGATGTGGTGAGCACTCGCGATGCGCTAAAAACCTTTAACCCAACTGAGTTTTCTGAGCTTCCGGAGAACGTCGCAACGCTCCTGCGCGCGGCCAAGCTTCCCGAATCCCGCGTGATCGTGATGATGCCCTCCTACTTGGAGCACATAGACGCTCTATTGTCCCAGCGTATCGACGATTGGAAGCTGCTTACTACCTGGCATATCCTCCACGCTCGCGCAGGCGTTCTCACCCCCGAAATCTCGCGCGCAGACTTCGCTTTCTTTGGTACTACTCTTTCTGGCGCCACTGAGCAGCGCGACCGCTGGAAGCGCGCCGTGGGCCTTGCAGAAAGCTTTGTTGGTGAAGAAATTGGTCAGCTCTTTGTTCAAAAACACTTCCCGGCGTCCTCCAAAAAAGACATGGTCGTTTTAGTGGACTACCTCATCGCTGCATACCGGGAACGCATTCAGAATCTTGAGTGGATGACCCCGGTAACCCGCAAGCGCGCGCTGGAAAAGCTAGAGAAATTCAACGCTAAGATCGGCTATCCCGACACCTGGCGTAACTACGGCGATCTAGATTTCTCCGAATCTGGCCAAGACTTGCTGCGCAACGTCCGCACTGGTTCCGCTTTTGTCCATGACTACGAGCTCTCCAAGCTGGGCAAACCCGCAGATCGCTCCGAGTGGGTCACCACGCCACAAACCGTCAACGCTTTTTATAATCCGGTGGTCAACGACATCACCTTCCCTGCCGCCATCTTGCGAGCACCGTTCTACTCCGAAGCAAACACCGCAGAAAACTTTGGAGCGATCGGCGCAGTCATCGGCCATGAGATTGGTCACGGCTTTGACGACCAAGGCAGCCAGTACGACGGCGACGGCAATCTCCACTCCTGGTGGACAGAGGAGGACCGCGAAGCGTTCACACACCTTACCTCGCAGCTTGTCGAGCAATTCCACGGACTCGTCCCCTCCGTCCTCAAGGAATCCGTCGGCGTTAACGGCAAATTCACGCTCGGAGAAAACATCGGGGACCTCGGCGGCCTAGGCATTGCCGTGGTTGCTTATCAGCGCTACGCCGCAGATCAAGGGGAAGAAGCCGATCTCCAACGCTTCTTCTTATCCTGGGCTCGCATCTGGCGCACGGCGATTCGCCCCGAGCTAGCAGAACAATATCTAGCCATAGACCCACATTCACCAGCAGAGTTCCGCTGTAACGTCATCGCAGGCAACATCGCTGAGTTTTATCAGGCCTTTGACGTGCCAGAAGATTCCCCTATGTGGATCGCACCAGAAAAACGCGTCGCGATCTGGTAACCCCGGCGTACCATGGGCCGCATGGATGAATTTGAAGTCGGCGGCAAAGATCGGAAACTGACACCCGAACAACAATTGGAACAGCTTTCCACATACATAGCGGCCCATTATGAACGCCCTGCAATGAATCCCCCCTGGTCGGTCTCCCCCTCTGACCCCCATGTGCTGGACACTTACGACGCCCGCCTCGCCGACCGCATCACCCACGCTTCCATGCTGATGCTTGGTTCCGCGCTGGATCACACCACGCCGGGCGTCGCTTTTAGCGACGGTGTAACCACCGAAGACATGCCCAACGCTCAGATCATCCGCCCCGCACGCCCAACCGGGGTATGGGGCATTTCACTCCACCCTGGCGGTTGGTGGAAAGGCTCGGGAGTCGCCTTGGAAAACTCCTGGCGCCCAGAGGTCGCAGCCGTGGCCAACCTCTCCGGCATCACGTTCCTCGATCTTGACTACCCGCTTCTACCAGAACATTCACTCTCTGAGGTGACCGCCGTGGTCCGTCAGGCTGCCCAATGGATACGCGACATGAACCCGCCGCGCCTTGTTGCCTGGGGATATTCCTCGGGTGCCGCATTAGCCGCTCTCACCAGCGATCTGTGGGATGCACAAGCCCTCACGTTTCCGCACCTCACGCTTGATCACCTCCCCGCTCACTTACGCGACGCAGAATTCCCACAGACTTTCCCGCCCACTTTCTTGCAGGTGGCCACACAGGATTCTGTCGCTGATCGCTACCCGTGGGCGGAGGCTCAGGCTTCTGTCAAGGAGTATGTTTCCGAACACCGGGTAGCCACTCCGGAAGTCATGCGCGAACGAGTAAAAGACGTAGCAGATTTCCTACAGTGATTAAAAACACATAAATTTTTCCTTGTCTTATTCTGTACGATCTTTAGTCACCTACTACCAAAGGACAAAAATGACTGGAGTTGAATATCTATATTGGGAGTTTTTTGGAACAACCATCCTGCTTTTGATGGGTAATGGCATCTGCGCATTGGTCACCCTCCGCACATCGGCGGGACGCAATGCAGGCTGGCTCGCCATAGCCTTTGGCTGGGGTTTGGCCGTCTTTGCCGGCGCCAGCATCGCTGACCCATCTGGCGGACATCTAAACCCTGCAGTAACACTCATGCTCGCCATCAAAGGCAGCGTCGCATGGAATCTGGTCCCCTGGTACTTTGCAGGCCAACTGCTCGGCGGTATCTTCGGCGCATTCCTTTGCTGGGCAGCGTTTAAGCAGCTTTTCGACGCCAACAACTACGACGAAGACGGAAACCCGGGTGGCAACAAAACCACTGGCGGCATCTTCTTTACCAACCCAGCGCATCCGAATAATTTCTGGAACGCAGTCACTGAGTTCATCGCAACCTTCGTGCTTCTGGCCTTCATCGCTTTCGGCCCCTCTGGAGACGTTGGACCACTCAAATACTTCGCCGTTGCGTTCATCGTGATTTCCATCGGCCTTTCCCTAGGCTCCCCCACCGCATATGCGATCA
The DNA here is from genome assembly GCF_900187135.1 of Corynebacterium ulcerans. Lineage (NCBI taxonomy): Bacteria > Bacillati > Actinomycetota > Actinomycetes > Mycobacteriales > Corynebacteriaceae > Corynebacterium > Corynebacterium ulcerans. The sequence continues at coordinate 1,624,807 of NZ_LT906443.1, read as the reverse complement.
ACCCGGCACGTGATCTCGGACCACGCATAGCGTACGCATTCATCCTTCCAATCAAAGACAAAGGCAGCGCAAACTGGTCTTATGCATGGGTTCCGATCGTCGCACCTATGCTTGCTGCCGTTGCCGCAGGCCTACTGTAAGGAGTAATCATGTACATAGCAGCCATCGATCAAGGCACTACTTCAACCCGCTGCATCATTTTTGACCACGACGGCAACCAAGTCTCCGTCGGTCAATACGAACATGAGCAAATCTTCCCACAAAAAGGCTGGGTGGAGCACGATGCCATCGAAATCTGGGACAATACCCGCCGTGCAGTAGGCACCGCCCTGGCCGACAGTGATCTCTCCGCCAAGGACATAGCCGCCTTAGGCATTACCAACCAGCGCGAAACCACAGTAGTTTGGGACAAAAAGACCGGCGAGCCCGTATACAACGCCATCGTGTGGCAGGACACGCGCACCACTACAATCTGCAAAGAGCTCGCTGGCGACGAAGGCGCCGACCGCTGGTACCGCAAGACCGGCCTCCTCATCAATTCCTATCCCGCCGGACCCAAAATCAAATGGATCCTAGATAACGTCGACGGCGCCCGCGAACGCGCAGAAGCAGGCGAACTGCTCTTTGGCACCATCGACACATGGCTCCTGTGGAATCTCACCGGTGGAGCTGACGGCGATGACGGAACGCCAGCATTGCACGCAACCGACGTCACCAATGCTTCCCGCACCCTCCTCATGGACATCGAAAAACTTGAGTGGGACAAAGACCTCTGCGACGCCATGGGCATCCCCATGGACATGCTCCCTGAAATACGCCCCTCGGTCGGCGATTTCCATCAGGTCCGTGAACGCGGATCTCTCTCCGGGGTTCCCATCCGTTCGATGCTTGGCGACCAGCAAGCCGCCATGTTCGGCCAAGGTTGCTTCCGCCCGGGCGAAGCAAAAAACACTTACGGAACAGGCCTCTTCTTACTCCTCAACACAGGAACCAATCCCAAGTGGTCAGAAAACGGCCTGCTCACCACGGTTTGTTTCCAAATCGAAGGCCAAAAACCAGTCTACGCACTGGAAGGTTCGGTCGCAGTCGGAGGATCGCTAGTCCAGTGGCTGCGCGACAACCTCATGCTTGTCCCCAACTCTCCCATGATCGAAAACATGGCACGCAGCGTTGAAGACAATGGCGGCGTTTATATCGTCCCAGCCTTCTCCGGACTTTTCGCCCCATACTGGCGACAAGACGCCCGCGGAGTCATCGTCGGACTTACCCGCTTTGTTAACCGCAATCACCTAGCCCGCGCTGTTTTGGAAGCTACGGCGTACCAGACCCGCGATGTTGCAGACGCCATGGTCGCAGACTCTGGTGTGGAGCTCACTGAGCTTCGTGTCGATGGCGGCATGACCTACAACGAACTCCTGATGCAGTTCCAGGCAGACATTCTCGGTGTTCCAGTTACCCGCCCTAAAAATGTGGAAACTACAGCTACTGGAGCAGCTTTCGCCGCCGGTTATTCTGTGGGTTATTGGGAGAATCTTGAGTTCCTCACCCAACAAAAAGGCGATTTGCACGTCTGGAAGCCCAAGATGGAGCAGGAAAAGGTCGACGAGCTCTACCACGATTGGAAGCGCGCAGTGAAGCGTTCCCTGAACTGGGAAGAAAACGTAGACGAGGTCTAGGCACTCTGGCGGGTAGGTGTATCCGCCAGTCTTATCCGATAACCCGCAGACTTGCGCCTAGCTGGAGATTCATTCTCTTCTGGAGGAGCACCCGGTCTATAAAATTTTACGACCCCCGCTTCCTCCCCATAGTGCCCCACGCCAAAACGAAAATCTCTTCTATCGTTGTTGCTGGTGTGGTGGTGTCTGCATAATAGGGTTAAATTTTCAAGGTCCGTGCGCCCACCCTCAAACCACGCTACCAAGTGGTGAACGTCGCAATGAGAAGCGGGTTGTTCGCAATGAGGGTGCGAGCACACGGCCTCCCTAGCCACCAGCGCTAAACGTTGATAGACACTAGCTGTACGCTTACTCCGCCCCAGCTGCAGTGGAATCCCTTGTTTGTTCATGAGACAAGCAAAGAGATCATCTCTCAGGCCTAACATCAGCAGGTCTAGAGGCGAGAGCTCAACATCTGTGTTTGTATAAAACCGAGTGGAAAAGTTAGCTTTTTCAAGTTCTTCCATGGTCGCAGACACAATCACAGTCCCTACGCCGCCATGTTGTTTTGCAATCATGGAAGAATTTTGAGCTAAGCATTGGTGGAAAACATCTACTCTCCGCTGTGCCCAGGTTCGCTTATCTTTTTCCGGAGCAACCGGTGATGCAGCACCTTTTCGCCTCGCAGGTGTGAGCAACGATTTAAGCAAAGCACCAGTGGCCGGCGGCAAATAACCGCTCACGTATACCCCGCCGTCTTTATCTGGTTTGCTTACGGTGAGTTTTCTTCTTTTAAGCGCAGCATACGGATCCGGGTCAGACTTACAGTTAATCTCTTTCACGCGATTTCTCATGTATTGCCCAAGAGCTTCCGCACCCATGTCTTGCGCTTTCGAGATAAATTCTGCCCGTAGGCGATGGGTCCCTATCTCAGTATTCTCCTTGAGACTCCGCAACTCTCGATCAATGATCTTTAATTTCTCAACTTTTGTTTTCGCTGCATTCTCTCGAAGATTGTTACATTCTTCTGCAACCACTAGTGGAGAAGAAAAAAGATTAATGCCCCTGGCAAGCCTGTCTCTGGCTTCCGATAAAGAAAGGTCTAGACCGTTAACAAGAAAATCAACGGACTTTTTACTCCCTACGAGTGTGCCTGCATTATTAATATGCGCACAGTAGGCCACGAAAGCATCACTATAGCCTTTAAAGGAGAAGGCTTGCTCTAATTTTACAAAGGAATCGACCACTTCAGAAAAGTTAATCTTTTCCGGTTCGGTCAACAGCTCACGCAAAGAAGCAATATCATCTGCAATTCGATCAATAGCTTCAGATATCTCTTGCATGACCCACCCCCTGTGTCTAATCCCCTTCAGTATAGAACAAACTTTCTAAAATGTGCAACCCCCACCCCATCGAGATTTTTTCATAGAAACACTTTTTCCATTGTGCGCAATATTTTCTAAATCCCAGTACCTAACTGCACGATCAGCCACGTGGCTACTCCCATCCGCTCTCACTACCCTCCACCAAGCAGTCAAGTGTCCCACCGTAGCCATAATCTTCCCGACTTGTCGCGGACCGGTACCTACAATTTCTGCAATATCCCCATAAGAAAGCACGTGGCCAGCGGGTATACCGTCGACCACGTCAAGAACTCTCGAACTGAGATCATCAAGCTCATACATGTGTTTAAAGACCGAATTGGCTGAGATCGATCCCCTCCAGAGGGTCGGACTCACGTCCTTCTTCCACGGCTTCTTCCACTTCACATATTGTCACCGTGGCACCTGTTGAATCGGAAATGATGCTCATCAAACCAAATTCTGAAGCAAATGGCTCACGAATTACTTCTCCGCCGTATTCCTTTGCCTTCCGCACTGCTTCATCCATATTGGAGACGCCAAGATAGGTCTGCCAAAAACTGGGCACCTGGGGAGGAAACTGCCCTTCTGCATTGAAAATCCCAGCGAAAGCACCCCCATCGGTCTCTGCTGTGGTGTACTCAAAATTATGATCCGAGTCCATCGTCGCCGTGGTCCAGTTGAATAGGGAGGGGTAGAATTCCACTGCTTTGGCATAATTAGTTGTACACGTTAGCTCATGCCAAACAGGCGTCCCTGGTTCACCGGCTGCAATAAAAGCATCTTCTCCAGCCGGCTGGATTAATCCAAAAAGGGCACCCGAATTATCCACGACAATGGACATAAGACCGAGTCGCACTTCCATCGGCGCCGCAAGCACACGCCCACCTAGCTTTTCGACGCTCTCACAATCAGCGTGAATGTCATCAGTCAGAAAGTAGGTCACCCAGGTATCAGCTTGCTGCTGATCCTCTGGTCTTTTAATAAATCCTGCGACTGGGAGTCCTTGCACGCGGGCTAGATAGTAATCCTGACCAAATTCTTCGATTTCCCATCCCAATACCTGCGCATAGAAATACGTTGATTTACGCAGGTCACTGGAGGTCAGATCAATCCAGTATGGCATTCCCGATGCAGCTTGGAAAGCTGGCATTAGATGTTCCTCCATACTTCCGGGTCGAAGTCGTCATCGGCTGTCTTCTCGTCAAAGTAGTCATCTTCTTCAGCCACGGTTTTAACGCGGGCGCAGAGTGCGCCTATACAGACCACGTCTCCGTCGCGAAGCTTCTTACCACGGCGAGTGTCCACGGCACCATTAACCGTGACCTCACCGTTCGCAATGACTTCTTTTGCGATTCCACCGGTCTCTACAAGACTGGCGAGCTTAATAAATTGACCTAGCTTGATCTCTTGGTCACGAATGGTGACATCCTGCGCTTGCATGATGCCTAGTCTATCGTGCAGCCCGCCACCTAGTAATTTTAGGCAAAACGCACTGCTGTACCGGTCGCAGAAACCATCATCATTCCGTTATCTGAGCCGAGAGTTTGATAGTCAATGTCCACGCCAACTACGCCTTCAGCGCCGAGCTCGATGGCACGCTGCACCATCTCCGCTAAAGCTTGTTCGCGCGCGTTTTTCACTTCACCTTCATAAGCCTGGCTTCTGCCACCCACCAGGTTTCTAAAACCAGCAGTAATATCTTTGAACACGTTGATACCGACGATGGTTTCTCCCGCCACCACCCGGACGTACTCAGAAATTTCCCGGCCAGAAACAACACTGGTCGTAGTAACAATCATAATGTCTCCCAACTTGTCATACTGAAACGAAAAAGCACTCTTAGTCTACTTTTATCGCACAATCCCCGTAATCCCCTCAAAAACCATAACTACAGAGATAATCACGAATAATGCGCCAGCAATCATGTCCAGCCAGAGACCATTTCTTAGCAATCTTTCTGCCAGTACCCGCACCATCACCGCAAAACTAATAAACCAGCACAGGCCAATCGTGATGAGAAAAACGGCAATAAAAATAGTCCAAGCAACGCTCATATCCGGATGAAGGAACTGTGCAAATACTGATGCAAAAAACACTAATGCCTTGGGATTGGATAGGTTGGTTGCCATTCCAGTTTTTAGTGCATGAAACAGCCTCAAAGTTTCATTGTCTTGCTGCAGACTGTTCACAATCATGTCCGGTGAAGGGCCGTGTTTCAGGTCCCGTATCCCTTGAAAGCCGGATTTCAAAGAGGTGAATCCAATCCAAGCAATATAGCAACCCCCGATGATCTGTACGAGACGCATGAGGACGGGCTGTGCCATGAAGATCGTGGATAAACCCATAAGGGAAGCAACAATCCATATGGTGCTTCCCATCATGATTCCTATGGCACACCAGACGCCAGCGCGACGGTCTTTTGTCCCCACCCGAATGACCTGAAGCAAATCTGGGCCCGGCAAAATTAACACGCATACCCATACAACAAAAAGCGCACCAAGTTCCCCTAGCGTCACGTTTTCTCCTCTTAAACGATCTGATCGCGCGGAGTAATGACCATCCGATCAATGTTCATATGCTCGGGAACTGAAGCTACCCATCTGATGGACTCGGCAATATCTTCTGCAGTGAGGTTGAGCTTGTCTGCATAAACTGCATCGGCTTTAGCTTGATCACCGTGAAAACGGATGAGCGAAAAGTCCGTTTTCACTCGTCCTGGATTAATTTCCGTTACCCGTAGATTACGCTGAGCAAACTCAATGCGCATCACTTTATTGATAGCGGTAACACCAAACTTTGCTGCGTTATAGCCCGCACCACCTGCATAGGGAGCGATACCAGCAATGGAACTAATATTTATGATCTGTGCGCCGCCGTTGAGTACATCGAGAAGAGAGCGGGTCACTCGGAGTGTGCCAAGTACGTTAGTTTCGTACATCCATTGCCAGTCTGCAACCGATGCCTCCGCTATGGGGTCTAAACCAAGCGCACCCCCAGCATTATTGACAAGAAGGTGACACTGTTGAATACAGGAAGCAAAATGAGCAACTGACTCATCACTAGTCACATCTAGTTGTATAGCCTCACCACCAATCTCTGATGCAATGCGGTTTAATCTGTCCATCCGGCGTGCTGCCACAATGACATGCCAGCCATCGGAAGCCAACGCCCTAGCTGTGGCTTCCCCGATTCCAGAAGAGCCCCCAGTTACAATTGCGGTCTTTGGCATGCCGCTACTCCTTTATGCAGATCATCGTCGAGTAATTTCGATGCTCCCACAGGCCTATCATCGATCATTCCAATAGCCTGGCTTAGCGCGTAGCACGTCGTTGGGCCGATAAAGGTAAAACCGGCTTTCTTCAGCGCTTTTGCTAAGGCTTTTGAGTCATTAGAAACCGTGGGAGTATCTGATAGCGTAGCTGGCGGTTGATGGTCTTTAGGCGCAAATCCCCAAATAAAAGCATCTAATCCCCCAGTTTCACGCAAAGCAATCGTCGCACGCGCATTAGTTATTACGGCTTCAATCTTGCGACGATTTCTGATAATTCCAGAGCATCCTAATAAACGAACGACGTCGCCCTCCGTAAAACGAGCAACTGTATCCGCATCAAAATCATAAAATTCTGTGCGAAAAGCATCGCGTTTGCGCAACACGGTTGCCCAGCTGAGACCAGATTGGAATGCCTCTAACGACAAGCGCTCTAATAAGCCTGATTCTGTGTGAACAGGTTTTCCCCATTCATAGTCGTAATATTCTTTGAGCAACGGGTCTTTTGCGGCCCATTCAGGGCGTACTCGTCCGTCTTCACCTACAACAAGCCCCTTTGTAAGTACGGCGCTTGTGTTCAATGGTTTCAGTGCATTGCTGGTATTCATGTGGCCACTCTATAAACTCGCTATGACGCTCATACCCCCTCCCCACCCCTTCAGCCAGCTAACAAGGCGAAAAACTACAGCTCTACCTGCCTAAAAGTCATATTGATTCGCCCCTTTTCAAGCCCGCAGTTGTCCGGGACAGTGGCGGCGTCGATACGCTTAATACCGTGAAATATCTTCCTCGAAGGACCGCCAAATACAAGTGCATCGCCACTTAATAACAGTACGTCTTGCCAGGGCTTATTCCGATTTTCCGAGTTTCCTGCTCTAAACACCGCCGTGGCCCCTATGGATAGTGAAACAACCGGGGCCGAGGACTCCTCGAAAGCATCTTGATGTAGCCCCATCCCTGAGCCTGGCGGATAGTAGTTCACGAGTGCAGCATCGATACGGTAATCAGAAGTCCACGGGGCCAAGGAGGAATCGAGACAGGCTGCCTGCCGCATGGCTTCATATGCTTGAACCAAAAATCTGTCTGGGATGGCAGGAACTTTCTGCCCCTGCCATTCGGATACATACTGATGAGATCTATATTCCCAGTGCTTTCCCAACGACATAAGATGCGCACTCATCGTCCCTGTTTTCCACTGCTGCTGGTGCATTGCCAAAAGCGTATGAGCTAATCGACGCGCAACTGCACGCGCTTTCCCCACCATTGCGCGCTGTTCTGCGAGCGAGAGAAAACCAGGGAGATGCACGATCCCAGGCCTGACTACCTGCGGAGATCTAGGTACGGGATAAGAATCGAAAAGCGTAGGCACTCACCCAAATGTAGTAGCAATGTCAAACGCAGTTTTTAGAATCGTGCACATGAACTTTGATCCTCTAAACCACAGCACTTTGAACGATCTTCGCAGACAAAAATGGCACCTTCCAGTATCTGCTGAGATTAGAGAACAAACCGAGCGGACCGCAGAGTTGGTGTATGACTACAACCACACACGACCATCGGATTCAAAGCGACTAAAGCAGCTACTCATGCACATATTGAGCCCTCAATCTGAGGATTGCACAATTAAACAACCGATGACCATTGAGTACGGGTGCAATACCACCGTGGGCAAAGATGCCTTTATTAATTACAATGTGACGATCCTTGATACTGCTGAAGTAACCATTGGCGCCCATGCCATGATCGGGCCCAATTGCCAGCTCGTCACGGTCACACATCCCGTTGATGATGCGGAGATGCGAGCAGGTGGCTGGGAGATAGCCCATCCCATTGCCATAGGCGATCATACTTGGTTGGGTGCAGGAGTAATTGTGTTACCAGGTGTTTCAATCGGACAACACGCGGTTATCGGGGCTGGCAGCATCGTTTCTAAAGACATTCCTGATTATGCCATTGCTATGGGACAACCCGCGCGCGTCGTCAGAATGCCTTCAGAAGCTAGTTATGAACGATCAGAGTTAGCTGCAGGGCTTCCGATTCAAGGCCTCAAATCGGCAGTGAGAACTGATGATGTCACGCAGTAGCATATATCCCACTATGACTTTCTTTGATCTCGATTCCATTGGCAGCGGGCTTCCAGTTATGGGTTCGATTTCCGCAATAGAATCGGCTTTGTTCTCTTCTGGTGTCGTGATAGTCCAAGCTCCACCAGGTACAGGAAAAACTACAGTCGTTCCGCCACTGATTGCCAATATTCTGCGTAAAAGCAGGCCTCAAAATCAGGGAAAAGTACTTGTGGTGGTGCCTCGTCGTGTCGCTGTCCGCGCAGCTGCTCATCGACTCATGTTCCTCGATGGCTCACATAAAAAGGACGCGCGCGTGGGCTTCAGTATGCGAGGAGAGTCTCAGCACGGCAAGCTCGTAGAGTTTGTTACTCCAGGAGTGCTTCTGCGGCGCCTTATCTCAGACCCAGAATTGCCTGGAGTTTCAGCAGTCATCGTGGACGAGGTTCACGAGCGACAACTAGATACCGACTTGGTTCTCGGTATGCTCATCGAACTCCGAGAGTTGCGTCCCGACTTACTCCTCGCAGTTATGTCTGCAACTGTAGATGCGTACAACTTTTCACGTCTTGTCGGCGCAGCTCCCATTGTGGCAGTAGATGCAATTACGCACCCCGTGAACATAGATTATCTTCCTGCACCAGGGCGCTCGGAGTTCAGTCGGGACTACATCCATCATCTAGCCTCAGTGACCGCACAGGCTGTATCCCAGTCAGAGAATTCTGCGCTCATCTTTGTCCCCGGTGTCCGTGAGGTTTCCGCCGTCTGCGCTGCGCTAGAGTCTGCTACACACATCAAGGTTCTTCCACTGCATGGGCAACTGAACAACACCGAGCAAGAAGCTGCGCTTCGCCCCGATGAACAACGAATAGTCGTATCCACTTCTATCGCGGAAAGCTCTCTTACCGTCCCTGGCGTGAGAATCGTCGTTGACGCAGGACTTTCTCGTGTCCCTAAACGGGATGCGGGAAGAGGAATGAACGGTCTGATCACGGTAAGCACTAGTCAATCTTCTGCAGATCAGAGAGCTGGCCGAGCTGGACGTGAGGGACCAGGTAGCGTACTGCGGTGTTATTCAGCCCAAGAGTTCTCTCACTTTAGCCCCCATATCTCACCAGAAATATCTTCCGCCGATCTCACTCAAGCAGCCTTATTCTTAGCTAGCTGGGGTGCCCCAGAAGGTAAAGGATTCCCGCTGCTTACCGCCCCACCAACAGCAGCAATGGCGCAAGCACTAGATACGCTTACTCGATTAGGAGCCCTGGATGCTTCAGGGCATTGCACAGAACTTGGTCGTACACTAACAACGCTCCCTACAGACCCACGGCTCGGACGGTCCCTCCTGGAGTGCGGTGTTTCAGCAATCCCCACTGTCGCCGCCTTAGGCGCGCATATTCGAGGCGATGTTTCCAAAGAAATCCGAAACCTTACTGGGCAGCGCCACTATGAGTCAGAGAAAACTAGATTAGAAAGACTCCTTTCACACAAAGGTGGTGTTTCTTCTCCCGAGCGCCACGCCTACCAGGAAAAGTCCGCCCCCATGGTTTCTCCTGGAGAAGCCATTGGGCGTGCTTTCCCAGAAAACATTGCTCGGGCAGAGGGCGAATCATATTTATTGGCCAAAGGTACAAGAGCGGTTCTCCGCAACATTCCATCGTTATCGGGCGCGCCATGGCTGGCTATCGCAGAAGTCGCTTTGCCACAAGGGGTTCAGAACCATGCGGTTATTCATACGGCGGCTGCTATCGATCAGGACACTGCGTTAGAGATCATTGGCACGTCCGAAGAGGTCACAGCCACGTTCGTTGAAGGAAAGCTACGAGGAAGTCGCGTGACGCGAGCAGGCGCCATCGTACTCAACTCAACGCCTTGCGCTTTGGAAGGAGAATCCGCACGGAAAGCGCTTGCGGAGGTAATGCGATCTCACGGATTGACCCTCTTTAATTTTTCAGAGAAAGCTTCGTCCCTGAAAAATCGACTCCGCCACGTATTCGATTGTTACGGCGCCCCTTGGCCCGACGTCGATTCCATTGCTGTACAAGAATGGCTCACTCCAGAGATCGATCTTCTTGTATCGGGGACGCCCATCGCCAAAATCGATATATATCCAGCGCTCCAACGGCTGCTTCCATGGCCCGAGGCCACGCAGTTAGAGGAATTAGCACCTAGTGCCCTGCGCGTGCCCAGCGGCCGCAGCGTCAGCATTGATTACTCCGACGAACGGCCTAAGATCAGCGTCAAACTACAAGAATGCTTTGGACTGCACGACTCCCCTATTATCTGCGGACAACCACTGCAATTCCATCTTTTATCTCCGGCGGGTAGACCACTGGCCGTCACCGATGACTTGCGCAGTTTCTGGGCTGGCCCCTACGGCCACGTCCGCTCAGAGATGCGAGGACGTTATCCCAAGCATCCCTGGCCAGAAGATCCTACAACAGCGTTAGCCACCGGAAAGACTAAAAAAGCGCTCTCATAAACTAGGCTTCGGCAGACTTACCCCAATGGTGGCGGCGGAGCGGGTGCACCTTGTGGCGGGGCTATACGGGGATAAGCATCAATGTTTTGACTACTTGTATCCGCCGACCCGAGTCCACCTGGCCGATGCGAAGCAGGGTCCCAGCGCCCCTCTACAAGCTTTTTCTGTGACCACAGACCAAGCCCAAGGATTGCGATACCGATAAGAACAATCAGGATAAGTCCCACGGTCTGTCCCCTGTGGGCCGCCCCACCGATAAGTATTCCAAACCATCCGAAGTCTGCATCACCAAAAGTGGTGTTTGCTTCCCCGAAAGTGCCAAGGACTCCGAGGAGAAACGCAGGAAGGAAAGTGATGAGCAGCCCGTTAGTAAAAGCACCGCATAGCGCCCCTCTGCGCCCACCGGTGGCATTGCCATAAACGCCCGCCGCGCCACCAGTGAAAAAATGTGGAACGAGGCCGGGAAGAATCAGAGCTACCCCGAATACTGGGTTCAGCCATACGGAAAGCACTGCTAAGCCGACAAGACCTCCAACAAAGGAAGAGATAAAACCTATGAGCACAGCATTTTGTGCGTACGGAAAGACGATAGGACAATCCAATGCAGGAATTGCTCCAGGAACAACTTTTTCTGCGATGCCTTGAAAAGCAGGAACTAGCTCTCCCAGGATGGTACGTACACCAAAGAGGATCACGGCTACTGCTACGCCGAATTGCAGGCCTTGGGTTACCGACTGCATTAGGTAATTTCCGACGCCTGTAGCCCCCTCAGTAAATGCAGCGAAAGCCTCAGTTTGACCAGCCCTAAGGATAAAAAGCACTGCTAGGACTACATACATCAGCGCCATCGATAGTGCAGTAGCAACCATGGAATCGCGTAGGAATCTGAGCCCTTCAGGTAGTTTCATTTCCTCAGTAGAAGGGCTGGCTTTCTTTCCTTTGCTTCCCACCAGCGTGCCCACGGCGCCTGCGGCTACATAACCGGCGGTACCAAAGTGGCCAATCGCTACCGAGTCGTCGCCCGTGATCCGGCGGGTCCATGGATGTGCGATGGCCGGGAGGGAAACCATCAAAATGCCAAGGAGGATAGCGCCGAGGATGATAACCACCCATGGGTCAAAACCAGCAGTGGCCATCACTATGGTCAACAACGTCGCCATAAAAAGAACATGGTGACCAGTGAGGAAAACATAGCGTAGTGGTGTGAAACGCGCCAGCACCAGGGATACGGCGTATCCCAGGATCATAAGCCACGCGACCTGGCTGCCGTAGTGTTCCTGAGCAATTCCCACGATCGCCTCGTTGGTAGGTACCACACCATGCGCCCCGGTGGCACCCTGGATCATCACTCCTAGTGGTGCCAAGGAAGCCGAAACGAGGCCCGCGCCTGCGCCGATGAGAAGAAAACCCAGCGTTGCTTTCAGCGCACCGCCAAGAACCTTGCCAGCGCCTCGCCCCATTGCGCCGAGACCAACAGCCGTGATGATGCCGATGAGAAATGCCGGGACTGCAAGGATCTCGTTGACAAGAAATTCCGCAATCGAAAGTAGGACGTTCATGTGTGCCTCCGTTAGACGTCGAAAAGCTGACGTAGGGCTGAATCAATTTCTGCTGGTGAAGTGAAGTTTTGGATAATATAGACTGGCACACCTAGGTCACCGAGAGTCGCTGCAATCTCCCCTGAAGTCAGTATGAAATCCGCCTCATGAGCACGCCCCTTTGCGGAAATCGTGTCGGTTGCTTCGACCGAAAAGTAGGGGGACCACTTCCAATAATCGAGCACCTGTTCCACCGTGTTTTTCAAGAACAAAGAGGTCCCCAGACCGTTCCCGCACACCGTGAGTATTTTTCCTTTGGGCGCTGTCGTCTGCGTACTGGAAGGAGCAGCTGTAACCGTTACCGCAGGCGTAGACGCAACATTCAAGCCAGTGCTCAAGCCATCCCCCAAACCAGCGACGGAACCCAAAACCTCCCGCAATTCCGCCACAGTCTTCACCCGATCAAGTGCCTCCCTGCGCTGCTTGTCACCCAACAACTGCGCCAAATCTTTCATCGCGGCAGTATGTGCGGTGTCAGCTTGCGCAGCAAGCGCAACCACCAGGTCAACGGGGTCATTTTTTGGATGACCAAAGGAAACTGGCTGCTTCAAACGCAGCCAGGACATCGCAGTCTGCTTCACTGCAGAGGACGGGCGAGCATGGGCAAAGGCAAAACCTGGTGCCACGACGATGTACGGACCGTTGGCGTCCACGTTGCCGATCATTGCCTCGGTATACTCGCCCGTTATCGCGCCGGTTCTTTCCAAAAGGGCGCCGGCGCTGGCAATGGCATCACGCCAGGTTTCCGCCTCCCCGTGCAGTTCTATTGATTCATCTGCAAGCAGCTCGTTGAGCATTGACATCGTGACATCCTAAGGAGTTCAGCACTCACATGCGACAGCAGAAGTGCACACTAGAAACCTGATGGGACAATGTATAGCATTTACGCCCGGCGTCGTCAGTTGCCAATTTCACGCTTTTGCGCATTCGTCGCAATCGGCACAATCTTCACAACCTGCAAGCCCACCACCGCAAGTCCTACACGCCCCGCACCTGCTGCACCGTCAGGTAGATGCTCATCACGATTACCAGGGTCAAAAGTGCTATGCGCAGAATCTTGGTCCCGCCGCCCAACACGGTTTTGGCCCCGAGTTGTGCGCCAGCGATATTCGCCACAGCCAGCACAATTCCTAGGGACCACAAGACATGACCCGACGCAATAAATACGATGAGAGCCCCTAGGTTGGTAGCAGTATTCACCACTTTGGTCAGGGCCGCCGACCGCAGAAAATCTTGAGAGAGCAGCGCGGTAAAGGCCATGATCAAAAACATGCCGGTACCAGGCCCAAAGATGCCGTCGTAAAGCGCAATAGCACCGGTCGCTACAACAGCAAGGCCACGCCGCCTAGCGCTCGCAGGTTTTGTGGAACCATCCTGCCCAAATTCTGGTTTGAGGGCAACAAAAATCCCGGCTACCAGCATGAGTACGATCACGATCGGTCGCATCACGTCTTTGCTTATCGACGCCGCCAGCAAAGCACCACCCCCCGAACATAGGGCGGCGATAGGCACGAGTTTTAACACTAGCGAGCGATCAACACCTACTTTTCGCGTCATCGTCACTGCGGCTGAGGCGGTTCCACTGACAGCCACCAATTTATTAGTAGCGATAGCGGCAACTGGGGCAAGTCCCGGCGCGACGGCCATGATAAGTGGAATAAGAACTAGCCCTCCGCCACCGATCATGGCATCAACCCACCCAGCTATTCCGGCACCAGCGATCAAAATCCCCCAGCCACTTACAGTAATCTCCACCGTTGCCTCCGATTATTGATGGCTGCCAATTTCATCAGAAGATATTACGCTCGGTAATAGTCAAAAGTGATCTATTTCAGAGGTCCTTGTGAACCGGAGGAATGTCCATGAAGAAGCACTTCACCGTAGCATTATCCGCAATAGTTCTCTTTAGCGTGAGCGCATGTGCACATAGTAAACCGCCACAGCCCACGCCTACAGCCGCCGATGCCTCAAGCATGTCTGCAACCACAGTCCCCCAGACGACCCAACAGCCAACAACTCAACCACCAACAACCCAGCAGCCCAAGCCTGCGTCGAGCCCGCCGTCGACAAGCTCTGCCATGCAAAAAGTAGTAGACCCGGCGGCTACTCCGATCCCAGCTGGGGGCTATCTTCTGCCGCTGGATAAAGAAGTCACTCTTGCTTGCGTAGTTGATTATCCGGCAGGTGTCATTGCCGATTGCTCCCCCACCACATATGCGATTACGTGGAAAGCTACGAGCGGAAATCATCCACAGGCCAATAGGATCAAAGCCACATTTTCACCGTTGACGCTGAGCGCTACTGGCGATGGTGCCGCTGTCGACGGCAGCGCGTTTAAGCGTCTCGACGCCGGCAAGAAGTACTCCGCCGACGCAGTCATCATCGATCTGACGGCACCCGGCAGCGTGACGATACGTGAACATCAAGGCCCGGGAGTCCGGATTACCCGCGATTCTTTTGAAAAAGTCTCAGCTTCAAGGTAGTGCCACAGGCCACAGGATGGGATTAAAGTCGAGTGCATTCTAAGAGAGGAGCACTCGACACATGAGGCGATTCATGACAGATAAGGATCTGGTTTTCCGCTGGTCTGTGGTGGCGCCTGTGTCCGTTGCGCTTGGCTTCCTCTTCGCTTTTCTCCATGTTCCTGCCGCATGGATTCTCGCAGCTATTGTGGTCTCTGGCGCCTCGGCTCTGATGACGGGCAAAGAGTTGCCGATGAACCGCCACTTGTTTAATTTTGCTCGCGGATTTATCGGTATCCTCGCAGCTCTTCCCCTGTTATCTACGCAATTGAGCCAACTCGCCCACTTTGTCTTACCCAGCATCGCGGTGACCATTGTGACGTTGGCGATTGGCATTGGTGGTGGGTTATTACTAGCCCACAAAGAACCTGAGATTAGCCAGGAAACTGGGGTGCTCTCCATGTTGGCCGGCGGAGCCTCTATTATGCCGATCTTGGCTAAGGACCTAGGCGCCGACTATCGCTATGTCACGCTCAGCCAGTACCTGCGACTCCTCGCAGTCTCTGTGTCCCTTCCTTTGATAACGCATCTCTTCCCGCATACACCCGCCAGCAATGCTGTGTCTGCAGCAGCGCAATCACAGCCGTGGTGGGCACTGGTCATCGTGGTTGTTATCGCTTTGGTTGGTCATCGGGTGGGTAAATTTTTAAGGCTGCCGGCAGCATCGATTCTGGGGCCGATGCTCCTGGTGGTCATAGTCGGACTGCTTATCCCCTATGAAGTGAGTTTCGCTCCCCCTGAGCCTGTGCGCTATTTCGCTTTTCTCTCCATCGGATGGATCTGTGGAGGTTCACTCTCTTTAGCCGCACTCAAAGCATTCGCAGCTCAGCTTCCTTCCACCATTCTCTTTGTTGTTGTGTTGATCGCAGGCTGCGCACTGACCGCGTGGCCTCTCATGTCTGTGCTGCATGTTTCCTATTTCGAGGCGTATTTAGCCACCAGCCCGGGCGCCTTAGAAACCGTACTTGCGCTCTCCAGCGAAGGCGGTGCGGGTTCGGTCGTGGTGGCTACTCAGGTTATCCGAATCGTGAGTGTTCTTGCACTAGCCGGATGGATACCCGCGCTTATCAAGCTACTGCAACGGAAAAAATCCTAGGAGCTCGTATCGCGATCATCAGGCTGTTCAGACTCCCACTGCCTCTTCTGCTCTTCAGACTTCTTGTGATTCCGGATCGCCATGATGCCCACAAAGATAGCGATCACCAAAGGGATCCACACTTTTTTATATTCAAGAAGAAACATAACCCACCACGGGGCATCAAAATGAGGTAATTCCCAATCAGGAAACTGCACCACGGGAAGCGTGATCTGCGGAAACCGTGGAACAGGAAGCTCAATCGAGGGAAATTCGGGAAGATCAAAGAAGTCCCAGTCGGGCAACAGCTCCAACAGTTTCTTCACAATCCTGCTGACTATTGGCCCCAGAACGATCACGGCAATTGCCCAACCGCTCTTTCCCAGACCTGCCATCATAGGGAAAAGGATCCGCTTTATGCTGCTTTCTTCCATCGCCTGGTGGCGCTTATGCCCCCGAGTCCCCACGGGTGGAGTGAACTCTATGACCTGGCTTCCTTCACGATACTCAATACCCAGAATCTCGTTGAATATAGTGGAATGCACATAAAGGTGCGGCTTTTTCCGGTTTACTTTTGCCATAGCCGGCATGGCTAAAGAATTGTCTACGGATTTGTTCAAAGCTATTCGGCCCGAGGGGACGTCGTTAAGCCGTCGTCGTACCTCACCGTTCACCTTAATTTGCAACCGGACCGGGGGATTATGAATAAGCGCTTCTATGCGTTCTTTGAACCCAGCGTTGGGGCCAACATGGCGGATCTCTTTCTCAGAAGGTTCCTCGGGCCAATCCGGATCGGCTGCCCGAAACTCCGCATCATAACCGCGTTCCACACTGATAAGCCCCAGTTCAGGATGTTCAAAAGACCATATCTCCATCAGTCTTCCTCCCCCAAGGAGCGCATACCCTGAGGATCTCCAAGGGCACCGCCCACAAACGCGAGGATCACCATGATCGGAAGATAGATCCACGTTCCCGCATTAAAGTACATCTGCATAGCAATGAAATACGCCGCTCCTACCAGTAACGGAAAGCTAGCGGTAAAACGAAAGATTTTTGCGTCAAGAAAACCAAAAACCAAGGCCATGAGTAGTAATGCAACTAGTATGACGCCGCCACCGGCAAAAAGATGAAGCAGCGGCGGTAGCAGAATAATCATGAGCAAAAAAGCCACGATCATTCCGTAGCTCCAAGGCTTGCGCGAACTCTTCTTTGGTTGCTCTTTTTCCATGATCGCTTCCTAAGGATTAATTTTGCTCATGAGATCATGTACAGCAGCAAGATCCTGATGATCGAGTCTGAGCATCTCCATAAGTTCCTCTTGCATCTCATCAGCAAGCGGTTTGAGCCGTTTGCCCTTAGCAGTGAGGAAAATGCGTAGTCGTCGGTAGTCCTCCTTTTCATGCTGGCGCCGAACAAAGCCATTATCTTCCATGCGCTGCAACAGAGGAGATAGAGTTCCGCTATCCAGGTTCAACGGATCTGCAAGCTGGCCAATCGACCTACCATCTCGCTCCCACAGACAAACGAGAACCAAGTACTGCGGGTAGGTAATGCCCCAGTCATCAAAATAAGGGCGATATATACGCTGCATCAGGCGGGATGCCGTGTACAGCTGAAAGCAGATGAGCTCATCAAGTGCGTGATCTTTGGCCATGCATTAACTATATTGTGCGCAATTAAATTACGCCAAGCTTAATTATTTTGAGCCCTCCGCAATAGATCCGCAGCAGAGGACTCTATACTAGCCTTTCAGGACTTGCGTCCCCAGGATAGACATGGGGATTGATCCATACGACAATGCACGAGTATGGAATTGTTTAAGCGTCTGGCCTTGGCTTAGTGCGCTGTCACGCAGCTGTTGCCACAAGCGCTGCCCCAAAGCATACGAAGGTGCCTGACCAGGCCAACCCAGATAACGGTCCAGCTCAAAGGCAAGATTGGGTTCGTCCATGGCAGTGTTCTCTCGTAAGAAGAATTTTGCGTACGACGCATCCCAGACGCTCGTTCCCTCTGGGGTCCGCTTTCCCAGATGAATTCCAATGTCTAAGACAACGCGGGCTGCACGGAGGCGTTGTGCATCCAGCATCCCCATCCGCGTACCTAGATCATCGTGATAGCCCAAGTCTGCCATCAGCTGCTCAGCGTAAAGCGCCCAACCCTCGCCATGCCCTGAACACCAACAGGCTATCCTGCGCCAAAGATTGAGGTTCTCACGCTCACAAACCGCCTGGCCGCACTGAAGATGATGCCCTGGCACAGACTCGTGAAAGACGGTGGTCAGCTCTTGCCACGTGTGAAAAATATTTTGGCCCGCTGGAACAGACCACCACATGCGGCCTGGACGAGAAAAATCATCCGACGGCGGGGTGTAAAAAATGCCACCGGCACCTGCAGGATCAATGCAAGCTTCCAGGGTCTGTACTGGTTGCGGAATGTCAAAGTGAACGCCGTTGAGGTGAGCGATAGTTTTATCCGATTGCTCCTGCATCCATTCTCTCAACGCGTCCGTACCCGTGATGGTGTAGCGCGGTTCAGCATCAAGTTTCTTCATGGCAGCAGCAACGGAAGTCCCCGCCCCATAGAGTTCCTCGGAGATACTTTGTTGTTCGGCCACTATCTCTTGTAGTCGATCAAGGCCCCACTCATAAGCGTCGTCAAGATCTACTACATCACCTACAAACAAGTGGCTAAAGCGTTCGTACCGTTCCCGGCCCACCGCATCGTTGTGAGGCGCATGTGGAGCTAGCTGGTCACTCAGCCACTCCGCCATAGATCCAAAGGACTTCTTTGCAGACACTACGGCGGCAGAATGCGGATCCACGCCCAGTTGATCGAGCATGGAACCTGGTTGGGTGAGCTCACGACACTGCCCAATGACGGTCTCAATCTGACGAATCGCCGCCACTTTTCCATGAGAGGCCGCCACAGTCAAAGATTCACGGTATCCCGCAAGAGCCTTTCCCACCTGAGACAAACGAGACGCAATGGCCTCCCGCTGTTCTTCAGTGTCCTGCGGCATCAGCAGGAAAGTATCCCTGATGGTCTGGATCGGAGACGCAATATTATTGAGCTGGCCTAAAAACTCGTCATTATGATGCAGCGATAAATCTAGGCACACCCGGTCTCTCAGCACGGCAGCGGTGACGATATCAACCTCATCAAAATCATCCTCGTCATCGCAGTCATCAGTGCCGTCGTCGAGAGCATCAACATCCGCGAGCATCTCACGGTTACGGTCCGCCACGGCCTCCCAGTATGCCGGGGAAAAATCTTGTAGTTCCCCGTCGTGCCCCGCGATGCCCCATACCGTCGCCTCCGTCGGCGATAGCGCAGCAAGATCATGAACAAATGCTTCGCAGGAAGCATCAAGGAGCGAGGGAGTCCGCACGTCCGCATTTCCGTGAGTCATGATTGGCTAGTTTAGCTAGAAGCTCGAATCCTTCCAAGCAACAAGACACATTTTATTTTCGTCTTTATCAAGGAAGGACCCGCGGAAAATCTCCGCCCTTAGCGTGCCGGCTAGTTCCATTTCAGGCCGGGGTTGACCCAGCTGGCAAAGCCCTCGAAAAGCTCATCCGTATTACCTGCAACAACCAGAGCGTCAATGTATCGCTGCGCAATAAATCCTTCTTCGCTCATCGCCTGGAAGGCCTTGACCAGTGGCTCCCAATACTCTTCTACGTTAAAAAGCGCCACGGGGCCACAATAAGGGCCAAGCTGCTGGCAGACCAGCACCTCAAACATCTCTTCCATGGTGCCCATCCCACCGGGCAAAACTACAAAGGCATCTGCCAGATCTTCCATCCGAGTTTTACGCTCAGCGATGGATTCTGTGATGTCCAATCGAGTGAGCCGTGGGTGCGCCTGTTCTAAATCAACAAGGTTCTGCGGCATAACGCCATGGACTTCTCCGCCTGCAGCGATGGCCGCGTCCGCGGTCTCTCCCATCAGGCCGAGTTTGCCGCCGCCATAGACCATGGTGATGCCTCGCTCCGCGAGCGCAGTACCAAGTGCACGCGCCGCAGCAGTGTATTCCGGACGTGCCCCATGCGCAGAACCGCAGTACACAGCCACGCTCCGAATTTTCGGGCTGAGGGTTTTCAGCATCACGCTGCCTGCCTCAGATCCACCATCCTGGGTGACGTAATCACAGCGCGCATAAAGGCGTCGAGCGGGGCTTTCCTTCTCCACGTTCACTGCAATTCCTGGCCAACCATGAACCCGACCATGCTCTTCAGCCTGGTCCAACATCCATTGGCCCACTCCCTTGCCATGCCACTCCTCCGCAAGGTAGAGCGTCAGTTCCGGCACGCTGGCATTGATAAAACCAAATCCCTTAATAAAGGCAACCCACATCATGCCGACGGTTTCCCCCGCGTCATTAGCAAGCAGAAGACCTATATCGCCACGAGCAGGATCAAAACTGAGGTAATTGCGCAAAGGTTCGGACGCACAATCCTGTTCACCAAAGCGTTGCTCAAAACGATTCAGATTTTTTAGCAGTGCGGTCTTACGTGCATCTGTATCGTCCGCACTCATGGCACGAACAGTCAGGCCGGAAATCAGTGGATCCTGAGGGGAAAAGCTCATGGGGAATCAGTCTAGTGTGACTCCCCCACAAAACTATGAATGCATATGCTTATGGCGCATGTCCGGTGCTCACAGCGGTGGCCGACGCGTGGCGTCGATAAGCTTAGCTTGCTTTACGACGACGCGACCGCACCATATCCCAGATCACACTGCCCACGATGAAAGCCAGGCATGTAATTCCGAATACCGGGGCGAAGACTCCGTAGGCAATCATTCCCACCACCGCAAGGATCCCAGCTACGCCAAAACGACGTTCAGCACCGCGAGCACGTCCCGGCGCATCAGCCACGAGCTGACCTTGCGGACGACGCTGGAACCACAACATATAACCACGAACGACCACAATAATGATGCCTACCGCAAGCAACCCCAGCACGATCTGGTTAGGAAGCCCCAGCATCGTGCCCATGTGTAGCTGGATCATCCATGCAGTGGCCTGAGCAGCAAAAGGCCAATCCACAAATGCCAAGCGTGCGGTTACTTCACCAGTATCGCCGTTAACCGCAATGGAGTTGTTGTCCTTGCGATATGCCTGACGGTTCTCCATAACACTCCACGCCTGACCCGCCTCGCTTGGCGGGCGCAAGGTGACTCCACTACGCAATTCAGTGGCAGCAGTAGCCGCGACTTTTGTGGATTGTGCAGCAAGGCTCAGCTTTGAGGGTGCTGCCGTCGCGGAATGCCCGCTGTGGTCATGACCAGCATGATCGTGGCCGGCATGCGGATCTTTCACCGCAGGGGCAGCTGCACCGTCGAGAGAAGTAGTCACTTTGGGAGTGGCCCAATTCAGTTCAGTACGCACCTTGCCAATATTGGTTCCAGCCACTGAAGACCAGGTCAAGCCAGTGAAGGTGAAAAAGATCATGCCTAGAGCAAGGGCGGTACCCAGTGCGCCGTGCCAGCGCAGGTTTCTCGTGCGTCCACGGCCGGATACCTTCAGCATAGAGGCGATTCGGCCGGCACCATTCCGCTGGCGCTTCCACCAGAGATACACACCGCTCACCGCCAAGACCCCAAGCCACGAAGCTGCAAACTCCGAATAGAAGCGTCCCGTATCTCCCAACCACAGATCGCGGTGCCCATGAGATAACCAATCTCGCAAAGGCAACGCGCCAGAGTTGCCATATTGGACCATATCTCCCGTGATCTCACCGTTGTACGGGTTCACAAATACGGCATCGCTAAAGCTTGCACTCTTGGTGGGATGCTTAAACAGTACTCGTACTGCTTGGTCTTTCTCACCAACCCGAATACCGGTCATAGGCTGATCAGGGTGCCGCTGCGTCGCAATATCCACGATCTTTTCCATCGGGAGCTGCTTCCCATCAGCAGGGACCTCAACAGTGATGTTGCTGGAGTACACCGCCTTCTCCAGGGTCGGCGCAAAGGCATAAGCGAGGCCGGTAAGAGAAGCTACAAAGATAAGCGGTGCACAGATGATTCCCGCAAAGAAATGAAGTCGGCGTAGGTGGCGCGGCAGATGACGGGATTTCCCGCCGTTTTCACTGGCACGTCCACTCCCAGGTTTTGCAGCTTTTGCTGCGCTTCCTGCCGAGAGGGCTTGATCGGTGGTGACCATGTATTCCTATACCGCTTTCGTACACGAGTTGGATTACGCACAGACTGTGGCCACAGTCGTACCGCGAGGGGATCCGTTCCACTCCGCGATGGGCGCATCTACAAAGAAACGATCTCAGTGCGAGCACAGACGAGAGGCGTTTCCAGCGAGCTCAGAGATGCACCCGCGCGACGTTAGTAGTTGTCGCGTGAAAGCCGACAAGAGTTCCCAAAGTTCAAACCTTTATTAAATTTTTTTCAACCCATCGAAGTTTGATGCCATGTCACCTACGTCACATGACATGGAGAAATACATCACCCAGCGCCATAAAAATGCTTGCACTTATTTCCCCCAGCCCCTCGCAATTGAGAGATGCAGCCGGGGGTATCCATCCCCCAATTCGCGGTCAACCTTCTCCTTTTACCTATCAGCGTTCATAGCCCCCACAGAAAAGACCAGGACCTAAATGCCAACATTTAGCTCAAAACTTTTTTGCAAATCGTTTTTGAAAATACACCGCTCAGCGACACTTTTTCTCCGGCCCAAATATTCTGCTAAAAATATACTGGTCGGTCTATTTAAACTCTTCATATCTATATTTAAGCTGCTCACAGGTTATCAAACCCGACCAATGAGGGGGTGAATAATTTAGACTGCGCGGTCTATCGCTATAGAATTTTATTATGCACACGCGCAGCCACTTGAGGAATACCCCTTCTTTTACTCAGCCGTCAGTACCGGCTGCATCGTGCCTGCACCTCATCAGGCACTTCCAGCCGGTAACACGTTCTAAACTCGTCACCGGATCCGGAAAATCCCAGCCCACCGTGACCCGCGCCGTCGCCGCGCTCATGGAGGCAAAGCTCGTTCGGGAAAGACCAGATCTTTCTATTCCCAACGGGCCGGGACGCCCAACCATCCCTATCGAACTTTCCGTATCCCCCTGGGCGCAGATCGGCGTAGCAGTAGGAACCAAAACCACATACGTAGGTGCATACAGCACGCGTGGAGTGGTGATACAGGAAAAAATCCTCGATATTGTTCCTGCTCAGATGAGCGCCGACCAATATGCAGAAACACTAGCCATAGCCATCCGAGAAATCGCAGAGCTTAGTGAGCTCCCCCTTGCCAACGTAGGCATTGCAACATCGGGTCACGTCAATTCCCTTGGCCTTGTCACTGCGAAAAACCTTGGCTGGGAAGGCGTAGATCTTGCTGGTCGAATCTATAACCGCATCTCTGCTCCCGTGACCGTCGCTAGTGCCATTACAGCTATTGCAGGTGCTGAGCAACAGGCACAAAATCCCGATGCGCCCGCCAATTCACTCATCTTTTATGCGGACGATTCCATCGGCGCAGCGCTTCAAAATCCCCAAGAGGTAGTGATATTGCCTCTCGATGAGAACATTCATGGGTCCTCTTCCCTGGGAGCTTCAGCCGTAGCCCTAGTAGAACAGACGCGCCCAAAGGTCATAGTCCTTGCCGGCTCGGCATTTGAGAACTCAGAAGATGCCCTCGCTGTGGGCCAGGAGCTACGCAAGTCGCCCCATGGAACAAAAGATAAGTTGGAGATCCGAGTGATCCCCACCCACCTTGATAATGCTCGTGCTGCCGCTCGGGCCATTGCAATGGATCGACTAATAGAAGATCCATTAGGCCTTGCCAAGCGACTGGTCACTCGACGCAGATAGCTCTAGCTAAAGCGCACCTGATCAAGGCTCAGGCTCATCCCGAGTTCCCTGTGCATGCTGGCAACATTCACATACTTGCCAGCATGCGGGATGAAGCCTGCCGATTGTTCGGAAGAAAGCACCCGCCGAACTTGAGCTGGAACCCCAGCAGCGAGAGACCCGGCGGGTATTTCTTGCCCTTCAAGCACAACAGCTCCCGCAGCGATCAGGCTGCCCGCACCAATAACCGAGCGCGAAAGCAACGCAGAGTGCATGCCTACCAGAGTCCCGTTGCCCACGGTTGAGCCATGCACCAAAGCCATGTGACCCACCGTAACGTCCTCGCCGAGGATGCACGGCGCATCGCCGTCGACATGCAGCACTGAGTTGTCCTGGACGTTGGTTCGCGCGCCCACACGAATCATGTTGATGTCTGCTCGTAAAACGCAGCCATAGAACACAGAGGCATGCGCCGCTATCTCTACATCGCCGATCAAGGTGGCGTTCGGGGCGATAAAAGCGGTCTCGTGAACTCGCGGAGTTTTCCCATTGAACGGCAAAATAATCGGGCCAGAATTCACAGATTCTCCTTTAATGTATGCTGTCGAACAAAAGAGGGCATATATCCGCTTACTCTACGGGGGTGGCCACACACGCACTCAGTCGCGCGCATAGCCATCGTTAACCCGACGGCTCTCTGCCCGACCGGGATGCGCTGGGAATTCCGCAGGGTATCCCATACCAATAACCAGCCCCACCGCACGATCGCTGCGGCCTGCTAACCCTATAGCCTCAAGAACCTTCGCTTCATCCCACCCCGTGGTAGGCGACGTGGCAAGTCCCTCGCCTTGGGCAGCGATCAACGCAAACCCCGCCACCAGCATGGCATCTTTGAGCGCGGTCTCCCTCAGACGCGCAGCATCGGCTTTAGCTAAAACATTGCGCACAAATGCCGCGCGTTCTGCACCAAGGACCTCGTCAAGATCCTCGGGGACGTCGGCACGCGCAACCGTGACCAGGACCACCGGGGCGTCGCGAAGCTGCTTCTGCCCGGAAGCCGCAAAAATCTTGTCCTTGATCGCCTGATCCCGAATCACTACGAGATCCGCACGCTGCGCATTAAACGCACTCGGCGCCTGAAGAGCTTGCGAAACGACGACGTCAAGCACCGCGTCGCTCACCTCCTGCTCGGTGTATTGACGAGTGGCACGGCGGTTCGCAATTGCCTCAGCAACAGTAAGGGACACGGGAAACTCCTTAAAAACGCTCACTGAATTTCTTAGGTATGGTACGAAAGTATCCCCAGCAGGAAACAATCGCAAAGGAGGTCGCGCTCCCGCATGGCAATTATCGACGCTCCACTGCCGCTCTCCGCGCGGCTTCCGGCACGAGGGCTTTTTGAAGACGACTGGCGCGCCCGCCCTACCTCGCGACACCCCTACCCAGTGATTTTGATCCATGGCACCGGGGTGACCAAAGGCGACTGGATGGAACTGGGCACAGACCTGCGTAAGAAAGGCTACGCGGTTTTCGCACCCGACTTTGGGATGCGATCAACCGCCGCGGTGGCCGAATCAGCAGACCAGGTCGGCGCATATATCCATGCCGTGCTCAAAGTCACCGGCGCCGAGCGAGTGATCCTTGTCGGGCATTCCCAGGGCGGAATACTCGCCAGGTATTGGATGCATCACTTAGATGGAGCCCGCTACGTCACGCACCTCATCTGTCTCGCAGTTCCCAATCATGGCACCTCCCACGGCGGTGTTATCAGTCCTCTTACCCGCACTGCCCGCGGCACAGTCGTGGTGGATTCCATCATCACAAACTTCTTTGGGGCCTCGGGATTTGAGATGCTTGCCGAAAGCGACCTCATCCAAGAGCTCAACGCCAACGGCGATACACTGCCCGGCATCTATTACTCCTGCATCACCACAAAATCAGACACCATCATTCAGCCAGTGGAATCCTGTTTTCTCACCGGCCCCCTCGTCCGCAATATATACGTACAAGCAGTGTCAAAGCGCGCAATAGTTCTCCATGAAGACGTTCCCCATGATCGCCGCGTACGACGCATCGTACTCAGCGAACTAGAACGAGTGGAACGTCTTACCGCTAAAAAGCACGTGCGCACCGAACATAACACTTAACTTCCCACGGTGTTATGTTAAGTGGGAAGTTAAGTGTTATGTTGCCAGTTTTTCCATTCTGACCTGCATAAACAGCATGACACTACTGGCGCTGCATACTTAATACAAGACGAAGAAGAAGGCTTCGCCCAGATCGTTGTCGCAGCATCCGCAGAGAAAGCCTGGGCATCGCCCGAGAAAGGCGAACCCGCACTATCTCACCGATTTCAACAACCCTAGAACATAGATCAACCAGACTTGCTGTGCGCAGGATGCGACCTGAGCCATAAACGGTTTCTGCAAAGGAAAGCATTGAATAAGCTTCCTCAGAAGCGCCAACGCTGTTTGTTTCCATATGCCATCACCTCCCACACTGCAGAGCGAACAGCGAGCGAACTAACTCCAGCGACAATGACGAGTCGTCCATCAAAACATCACTCCCGATCATCAATGTTTTCACCATGCCTACAGCCTCCTTCCGCGCTATTTCAGTATGCTTAGTCGTGAGCAAGCGCGGTCTTTCATTTAGGGATGAGCTATCCAAGGACGGATGTCCAACAGTAAAAGTTACTGCGTTTGCTCCTCCTTAAAATAGCAAAATCTACATGAGATATAACATTACGGATGTTATATTTCCATTGACTCTACTGCTTTATCTTTCTAGAATCGTCACTAAAGTGGCCGAATCACAGAAAATATGGAGTGAGGCGGTCTCCACCAATAAGGCAAAGGATCACAAGCAATGGGAACGCTTTCTTATACAGACTTGGTTAAGGCCTGCAGCGCAGGAGGATCTTCAGTCCTCACCTCCATAACGGAACTCGAGGCCGCAGTCGGCCAGCATGGATCAGTCGCACCTGCAAAGTTTGTCAATCGTTCAGAACCTGTCTTTGCTTTCGAGGACCGCTTTATAGATGGTGAGTCCAAGCGAACTGTCCTTATCGATTCCAAACAGTCTCAGCTCAATCGCGCAGAAGCAGCACTGATGCAGGCCATCAACGAGGGGAATGAAACTCTCAACCGAATCCCCAGAATCGAAGTTTCTTACAACGACAGCAAAGTCTTCTCCGATTTGGAATTACCGCACCGCTTTACAGACGGGCATATCCGCGCAGGGTCAATCGACGGTAAACCAACAACCGAGAATGATCTCTATATTTCCGCCCGGAATTCCACACCACGCAACATGAAACCGCTACTCAATTTGGCTCCGTCCGCACTCATTTTTGGCGGCTGGGATGCTAGCCGTAAAAGCGACCAAGTGAAGCTGCGCAGCGCTTTAGTCGGAGAAATCATCGGAGTGTTAGCCAACCAGAACCGTGCGGAATCGTATTCACGGCGCGGTGGCGCGCGAGTAGACCCGGTGGCCGCCAGTGTAAAAATGACCGGAACTGATCTTAAAGAAACCGCCTTAGTTCAAAGCCATGAGCTAAGTCAGAAAACTCGTTCAAAACTGGATAATCAGGTGAAAAAAGCCAAGAAGGGCGAGACCGTTTCCGCCTCCCCTCTTGGACTTGGTGCAATTCCCCCGTCGCTTGAGTCATTGGGTGGAGTGGCGTGCCAAAGAATCATTCGTTCCTGGGCATTGAGCTTTGCTGCGCTTCGCCAGCTGCGCTTCGGCGGCACCGCAGAGCAAGACATCGCAGCTCGCGCCCTGCTCGCGGCACTGGGGCTAGCAGCTATGGCACGCGCCGAATCAGAGTTAAACATTCGGGCAAACTGCGACCTTGTAGAACAGGGAAAGCCGGTCGTCACGCTTGACCTACGCTACGGAGAAAAGCGTGAACTAGAACCTATTTCCGTGGAAGCAGCGGACGAGCTGCTCAAGGAAGCAATTGCCAAGGCCAGCGCATGCGGAGTCTCGGACTGGGAAGGGCAAATACTCCACGTCACAGGCAATCCAGTTGTACTGCGCGGAGCCACTGAAGACGACGCAGAGGCAGAGTAACAAATGCCAAAATATTGTCTCACTGCAAGATTCCCGCTGGGGGTCTACCTGGGGCATACCGGCGACGCTAACCGAGACGCATATCCCGATCCGGCTCGGTTGCACGCGGCGCTTATGAATGCGGCAGCTCAAGGTGTTCATGCAGAAGAAGATCCCAACGAACGTCAACTCAGACCCAACCAACAATCGCTACAAGCACTGCAATGGTTAGAAGCACATCCCCCCACCGGTTTAGCGATGCCTGAGCAGCAATGGCTCTCCCCGGATATATCACGAATGATGTACCGAAACGTAGGCTCAGTGAAGATCGACAAAACTGGCGTAAGACTTAATTTTGAGAACCGCGCTGTCTCCGATGGCGTATCCGTCAATGGAGCTTATGGGTATATCTGGGACGAGATGCCCGTGGATATAGCAGAAGCCATTACCGCATTGCTTCCCGATGTCGCATGCCTAGGAGAAGCTTCTTCTCTCGTAGTACTTGAACAGCAAGAAATCGAAGCCACGCTTACTCTTGATCCTCAAGCGACCGCTTTTTCAACCGAACGCGTTCAAGTCCGAATAGCACTGCCTGGACGTACTCAGCACCTCAGAGAAGTGTTCCATGCGAGGTATGGAAAGAAGCCTCCTTCCAAAAAAGCGGACAAGTTCTTAAAGGATGACCCGATCCATGATCCTCCGATCCCCAAAGACCACTTAGGTACGGCTCGCTATCTACGCGTCAACGCTGCGGATAAGGAATGCGCAACGCCCTGGACAAAAGTCATTTTGTTGGAGGTACACGGTAAACAGCTGGGGCCGGAAGAACAGGTTCGCGCAGCCGTTGCCCTTCATCGAGCCCTTATTGCCAGAATTAGAACGGATGTCTCGCCAGTTATCACTGGGCGTTATGCAGCTGGGGCACAAAGACCAGCAAATAATTTAGCCATCCAATACATACCGCATCATCACTTAGAAGCGCTTGGATTGAAAACCTCAGCGTTCGCGCTTCTTGTCCCCCAAGATGCTGATTCCACTGTGTACGAGCAGCTCAACCAAGCACTCACCGGACCTTTTCCGCTCAGAAGCGGTGGGAAACTCTTGTGCCAGCTTAAGTACAACGGTCACGTATTCAGAGGCGATGCATTTTGGCCAGCTCCTCAACCAGGAACTATCCGTATGTGGGAGCCATTAAACGTCTTTATCCCAGAATCGCGACCCCACAATAAGCAACAAGGTGTGCTGTGGCGCCTGGCGGATGCAGGCTTACTCTCAGTGGCCTTCGTCTGGCGCGACAACTTCCCGACCAAGGAAACTGGCCCTGCACGCTATGTCGAACTACGCGACGCGGCCTATAACGCAGATGTACGGATTTTTCATGATCACCCCGTAAGCAGAAATACCCGTCGCTTTGTCCACAGGACCAACAGGAGTTTAACCATCCAACCTTGGCGAGGTCTCGTGCACTTGGGGAGCCTCCAGCAGGATAGAGCGATCATTGCGCTGGGGCAATCACGCCATTTGGGCGGAGGTCTGTTAATCCCTGTGGATATTCCCAGAAGTGAATTCGAAACGATGACAAGCGAGATGACTCATGCCTAGCATTACTTTCGATGCATTCTTTGCTGAGCTTAACGACGGCCACCGTCCTTTCGCGTGGCAACAACGTCTAGTCGATGCCGTAATGAAAACAGGCACCTGGCCGGCACAGATCGTGGCTCCCACCGGAACTGGCAAGTCGTCTGTTGTCGATGTACACCTCTATCTCAACGCCTTATATGCCCTGGGAGAATGCCCCCGAGTTCCCAGGCGTCTTAGCGTTGTGGTTAACCGCCGAGCATTAGTAGATAGCCACATTGATCGTGCAGAAACAATCTTGCGCACAATGCAAGAGGCTAAAGCCGGCTCGGTATTGGCAACACTATCTCAAGCACTAACGAGCTTAAGGTCTGATGCACATCAAGACCCGTTTATCGTCAGTCGATTACGAGGCGCGCTCACAAATAAGACTCTGCCGGTAAATAGCCTTGAAGCTTGCGCCATCATCGCAGCTACACCGGACATGTGGGGATCACGTGCTTTGTTCCGAGGTTATGGTTCCGGAAGGCTAGCTCGGCCTAGAGAAACCGCGCTTTTTACGATGGATGCCGTTGTGCTTCTCGACGAGTCACATTTGAATCGTCAGCTCCTGACGACTGCGCGTCGTATAGCTGCATTGCAGGAGTTGGAAGTAGATCTTCACGTGCCGCGATTGCAAGTTGTCGCTGCAACAGCAACATCTACTGAAACCCTAGGTCTTGCCCAGAGCATCGGTGTATTCGAGGAAGATTGTGAGCGTGATCCAGTCATTGCTCAGCGCATCGATTCGTCCAAGCATCTTTCGCTCTTAAAGCTCAAAAAATGGAATGGGCGACCCAAGAACTCTGAGATCATCGCCACCGCAGTGGAAGAGGTCCTCAGATTATGCGCCGATGCAGACAGCACTGTGGGCTGCATCGTAAACCACGTGGAAACGGCCACAAAAATCCACCGGATACTCAAGAAAAAGGGTCTACGCAGCGAAATCTTAGTGGGCAGGATGCGGCCGCATGATGTTGCACAGATGAAGGCTCGGCGACCAGGGCTTTTCACCATTCAAGGCTCTCAAGAAGTAGACGTGCTGGTGGCTACTCAAACCATGGAGGTTGGCGTTGACGTCGATTTTGCCCACTTAGTCACTGAACTCGCACCAGGATCATCTCTGACACAGCGCTTTGGCCGGGTCAATCGACTCGGGCACCGCGTAAGGAGCGAGGTTTCTGTACTCATCCCGTCAACTGCAGACGCGATCAAGACAGATGTACCTCCTTATACCAGCAAGGATCTCCTCAATTCTCTCGCATGGCTAGAGCAATTAGCAGAGGCCGGAACAGTAAATCCGAGAAGATTGCTTGAGCTTCCTGCTCCTGAAGAATCACCTGGTCGGGTATTATTGCAGCGCCTGGAATGGGCAGACCTCCATAATTTATGTAGAACAACCGATCCCCTGTTTGCCGAACCAGACCTGGATCTGTGGTTAAGAGACTCGTTGGAAAAAGACCCTGCTCTTGGCGGCGTAGTTGTCCGGTCCCCATTGCCGGAAGATTTCAACGCGGCAGTAGAACTACTCAATGCCACAAAACCCCAGGATTTTGAAACTTTCCCCGCCAACATCGCGGTGTTGAACAGACTCAAAGATGTATTGGCCCCTACTGACGAATCTTTCAAACAAAAAGCTTCAGCAGTTAGACACCGCGCATTCTTATATCGAGACAGTGAGGTAGTTTTACTCGATCACGACAAACCGCTTCGTCCTACCGATATCCTCATTATCGAACCCGGCACGCCTTTTACCACGGAAGGTGTCGCCTCGGCGACGCCCGAAGACTCCGAACTCATCGACCCAGCTCCACTTCCTGGAATTGACGTTCATGTATTTGACTCCGCGATGGACAAAGCAGAGGCCGAAAGCTTTAAACAGATTGCAGCCGAACTAAGCGAAGATCCAGAAGAAACTCCTACAGAGAGTCAACGGTCAAAGGGCTTTCAGTGCTCCACAATGGTGCTTGAAACCGATCACCACCATGGGTTTGATGCAGTAGTGCCGTGGTACATCACTGAAACCGACGATGCTATCCGAGCAGAAGAAGAGGCTCTCCAGGAATGGTCACCGACGTCCAAGACGGTAACGCTTCAACAGCATCAAGCTGATGTTGCTGAACAAGCAGACAACCTGTGTACCAGTGTGGGATTACACCATGACTTCCACCAGATCGTCGTCCAAGCAGCAGCGCATCACGATGACGGAAAAATAGAGCCACGATTCCAGACGTGGTTGCGTGGTGGAAAAACATCGGATGATCAGGAACCCTGGGCCAAAAGTGC
The DNA here is from genome assembly GCF_900187135.1 of Corynebacterium ulcerans. Classification (NCBI taxonomy): domain Bacteria; kingdom Bacillati; phylum Actinomycetota; class Actinomycetes; order Mycobacteriales; family Corynebacteriaceae; genus Corynebacterium; species Corynebacterium ulcerans. The sequence continues at coordinate 1,593,009 of NZ_LT906443.1, read as the reverse complement.
GCAGAGGAATCGACAAGAGATTCGCCGCGCAAAGAACATCTCTGGTGTGCCACCAAAATGGCGCCATGAGCAGCTTTCCGCCCTCAAAGTTGCAGTTCAGCTCGGGTATGACACTCCAGAAACGGAACTGATCCTGCGGATAGTGGGATGCAGTCACGGCCACGGAAGATCCACTTTCCCGTATTCCTCCTGGGAAATGATTTCCCCGCTCGCCACTGATCAAGAACAGGCAGTGGCACGTCACCTCTTCTCCGAGGGCGAATGGGACAGCATCATCGAGCGAACAAACAGGACAATCGGCCCTTATGCCATGGCTTACTTAGAGGCTTTGCAGCGGGCAGCTGACGCTCACGTTTCATCGGAAGGAAGGTAGCTCTGTGTTTACGATCAATATCGCAGGCGATGCTTCAAGCGCACTCAGTCACTTCGCTTTGTTGGGCTTAGCAGCTGTGGCAGAAGAGATGGGAGATAATTCTGTTAGGTTGATGTGGTCTTTAGACTCTGAACCCAAGGCTCAATTAAGAAGTATCTACGATCCCCTCCTCATTGCTCAGCGCATTCGGGAATTAGCAACTCGGTGGTCGGAGGATTCTTCTTGGGTCAAGGCTCGAAAAGACTACGCCGGGAAACAATTCGCTCCTTTTTCTCCGCGGATCAAGGCGATTGATGCAGAAAAATCCCCACACGATTGGGAAGAACATCACCACATTCGCACGTCGCACGTCGATCAGCTTCTTGCGGATAAGCGCTGGCTGGATCTCTCTTTCATCTCAGCTTTAGGAGAACCTTCCTATTGGCATAATGAGAAAAAAGCCCCTCGGCCAGATCATGGGGCATCTCGGTGGGAAATGAAAACCCGTAATCGAGGAGAAGAGTTTGTTCAACACCGGCTCAGCTTGATGGTGGACGAACTTTCCTCCTGGACAAACGAGGACATACTTGCAGGAATTCAAGGAAAACAAGTCCATGATCCATTAGGAAAGAATTCTCCCGATTCAAGGACTTCGACAGGATTAACACCACCCGGCCCCACCGACGTAGCTCTTGCATTTGTAGGTCTACTGGGCATTGCATCTTTCCAGCTCGCGCCACAAGTCAAGGAAAAATCGGTAACACCGGGTGCATTCCCACCTCAAGCACTCCACCCAGTGTTGATGGTTCTTCCCATGTCTTCCACCCCAATCTCCTTAGGCCGAGCACGCTCTGTCCTTAGGTCAGAGGCTATTGCGTGCATCGGAGGAGAGATTGTCCGGACAGGTGATATCGGCACTACTGCGGTGGTGTCAGCAAGCAAATGGCTGCTAGAACATGGGATTAATGCCGTAGCACTGTTTGACATAAAAAAGGCCGGCAGTTCGAGCGCACCGGAACGGCAAGTCCAACCAGGTTCCGTGCTTCCGTTGGGTTAAGACAATGCAGGCACTCATCGACCCGGTCCCAATCAGCTTGGTTGTGCACACCGAATACTGCGAGCGCAGAACCTGGCTTGAGCTCAACGGTGAGCAGACCGATACGTATCAGATGCAAGCTGGAAAGAGCTCACACGTCCATGTTGATAACCTCAAAACTTCCACGCCCCACCGACAAGTATCTGTAAAAGTCTGGTCAGATGAACTCGGAATCCTAGGCATCTGCGATAGTCTCGAGACTTTGCCAGACGGAACCATACGAGTAGTCGAATTCAAAGCAACTCCTGTCCGTAAGGCACCAATAGTCACTGATGCCAACAGGCTACAACTGGCTTTGCAAGGGATATGTCTCAGAGAAATGGGGTATAAAAAGCTCGAATATGCTGTGTACTTCACGGATCATCGAAAAACAATCGAAGTGGAGTTGAATTCTGCCGATTTTGAGCATGCGAAAAATCAAGCGCTACGAACTCATGAAATAGCACAAGCGAGTACTTCTCCTATCCCGTTGGATGAAGATCCGCAGTGCACGTGGTGCTCCCACTTATCTGTATGTCTTCCCGATGAGCTCTTCCAAAGACAACCACAGCGACGTGTCCTGGCTCAAAACCCTGACAGCCAAGTACTGCACCTTACAGAGCAAGGGTCACGTGCTTCAAAGAAAAACGGAAGAATCGAAGTCCACAGAAAATCAGAACTTCTCGGTTCCGTGCCGATTGAGCGCGTTCAGGCAGTAGTGCTCCACGGCAACATTGATCTCTCAAGCGCTCTTATCAGGGAGCTGGCGTGGCAGCATCGGCCAGTGGTGTGGTGCTCAAGTACTGGCCGGCTATATGGCTGGATGCTACCCGGCGATGGGCCAAATGGACTAGCACGTGTCCGGCAACATGTACTGGCTGAAACTGGTTTCATTCCTATTGCCAGTGAGATTATTAGTTCCAAAATCTATAACCAAGCAACGATGCTACGCAGACACGGCTCGGCTAAAGAAGCAGTTGCATCGCTGCGCAGGCTCCAGGAAACTGCACGAACAGTAAACGACATCCCGTCTTTGTTTGGGGTTGAGGGCGAGGCTGCTAGCAAATATTTTGAATCTTTTGGATCAATGCTTAACGACGCCGCTCTTCATAGCCTGGGAGCCCAGTGGCTAGGAAGAAAAGGTCGAGGGGCACAAGATCACATCAATGTACTGCTCAACTACGCGTACGGAATGCTCACTGCGGAATGCGTACGAGCGCTCATTGCTTGTGGGTTAGATCCTCATGCCGGTTTTCTGCACAGTAGTAATCGAAACAAACCAGCAGCTGCTCTCGACCTGATGGAGGAGTTCCGACCAGTGGTAGCTGATTCGGTTGTTCTAACGCTGATCAACCGACGCGAGATTGCTTCCCGAGACTTCTTTATCCGCGACAAAGGGCAAGCGCTCACCACAGACGGAAGAAAGAAAATAGTCAAAGCCTTTGAGCGAAGGATCCAAACCCAGTTCAAACATCCCACATTTGGGTACAGCGTTTCCTGGCGGCGCGCAATTGAAGTTCAAGCCAGGATGATGCTCGGAGTATTAGACGGAACCCAGCTTCGATACAAAGGAGTGAAAATACGATGAGGCGGGATGATGTTCGTCGTACGATTATCGCCTACGATATTGCCCACGATAGACGTCGAAATAAGCTAGCTAAGATCTTGCAAAAATATGGCGACAGGATCCAATACAGCGTTTTTGTTGTCGATTGCAGCCCTGCAAAGCTGCTTCGGCTAAAGGATGAAATAAAACTCAGTATTAATGCTGAGGAAGATTCCGTTTTATATTGCGATCTTGGACTGCTGTCGAAAGTAGACACCACATTTACTTACGAAGGCAGAAAACAAGAGATCACTGACAATGAATTTCTGATTATCTAGCCGCAAGAAACTACCGCGAAGACCCTGCGGACTTTAAAAATCCCGGGAGGTCTTCGCGGTCACGTTTTCCCTTGTCATTGTGGTTTTCATAGAGCAACAACGATCACCCCTTTGGAAAATAACTTCATAAAAGTCGAGAACTTCGCAATAAAAGGGCAAATACCGAGGCTAAGTCAGTTAAAATGAGGGGGCTGTCGCTGCGGCTTCGGTCGCAGCCTTTCATTGAGGTTTGTAACCTAATCGCGGTTGCGTACGACCGCTGTGTGGTCGCTGCGGCTTCGGTCGCAGCCTTTCATTGAGGTGTCAATGACCCCGATGATTTCTCTTGGACTGGGACTTCTGTCGCTGCGGCTTCGGTCGCAGCCTTTCATTGAGGTAGCCCACAGAACACTTACTGATTTAGTGGGGGAAAGTCGCTGCGGCTTCGGTCGCAGCCTTTCATTGAGGTCTAGGAGCAGAAGACACCGACTACGTCAGAGCAGTAACCCGAAAAACCCTCATCGCAGGTCGCTGCGGCTTCGGTCGCAGCCTTTCATTGAGGTAGGCGGACTTCGCGCTGGTGGAGGTCTACATCGCGGTAGTCGCTGCGGCTTCGGTCGCAGCCTTTCATTGAGGTGTTCAGGAGATGAAAACGTGGACGACTGAGCAGCTGGTCGCTGCGGCTTCGGTCGCAGCCTTTCATTGAGGTTTCGGTGGGGATGAGCAAGCTTTTCCGGTGACACCGTCGCTGCGGCTTCGGTCGCAGCCTTTCATTGAGGTTTCATTCGTGAAGATGCGCGCTTTTTAATGCGCGTGGGTCGCTGCGGCTTCGGTCGCAGCCTTTCATTGAGGTGACGCTGTAGGGCTGCGCGGTCCTCATCGGACGCGCTGGTGCTCGAGATCTGCGCAATGGAGCGGGCTGTTGCTAAGCTCATAGCCGTGCTTTCTCCCCAGCTGGTACTGAGTGATAAGCGAGCGTCAGGTAGTTGGAACTGCCTGGCGCTCATTCATTTTTCAAATGTCACCACACACCCCTACGGAGCATGTACGCACTTCGGATACACGACTCGCATTTGCGTTGTTCAACGCCACAGAACGATATCCAGTCCATCGTCTAGAGCCAGCAGCTAGTACTGCTTTATTTCCGTAGACTGCCCAACATGAAAGAGAAAAAACTATCGTCCTTAGTATTCGGAAACGTTATCCTTGAATCTCAGATTTTGGGGACAACCATCCGAATATACGCTGATGACATGCGGTCTTATTCTTTTCGACCTAGTCCTTATGCCTCCCTCTCCGTCCCCTTAAACGAGTTAAAAGGGCAGCTTCAGCCTGACCACGCCGAAGCTCTCGCTAAAAAAGTTTTCGATTCTGTAGCTGAAGAGCTAAACAAAAACTACCCAGGTGGTTGTGAGCGCGCAGAAAAAGAACTAAAAGCCTGGCTCATGCGCACTAACTAGTTCACATTGCACGGAAGATGGACTTCTCTAGAGATGCCAAAGCCATGATGCGATCCTGCAAAAATCTCTCCAGAAATTCGGTAATCATGACCAGAAGTAGTTGGCCCACAGATTGCTTCTCCACGGACAAATCCGTAGCCACCTTCGGTAAGGCTCTTAAAAGTTTCGTCTACAGTCTCATAGAAAAATCCAAAATGTTCTTCTTGGAGTCGGATCTTTGCGCTTAGCGGAAGGAACCCAGTTCCAGCACACACAGGCGCTACCGCTTGGCGGAATAGCAGTCCACTATTCCACCAAGGTTTCCGCGATTACACGATTCATTGTGAGATTAGACCCCCCTTTATTCTCACAATCCCCTGGTCACGCACAACTAACCAATGTTTATCCATTGCCCCACCCCTCTTCCATATGTTTGAATAACTCTTAAACAATCATCTCAGTCCGTTTGAGGTGTGGAAAAGAGTTATATATGCCTCGATATGAACCACGTTTTTGGTTGCCAGCAGATGGAACTGGTCTGCCACGCCGTGACAAAATCGGTGGCGCCTATGAGGCCTATGTTCCAGATACCCTCTCCGATACATCCCTGGTGATCGACCCAGAGCTGGCCCAAAAATCTGCGGAGATTGAACGTTCGATTATTGCATTGGGAAGCCATAAGGGTTCCGGACATTTAGAGAGTATCGCCCGATTGTTGATGCGATCTGAGGCGATTTCCTCCTCACGCATCGAGGGTATCGCACCCAATGTGGACAAAGTCGTCCTCGCAGAGCTCGCCCAGTCCGAACAAGTACGAGGTTTCAAGGAAAGTGCCGAAGCTGTGGCCCGAAACCTCCAGGTTCTGCGCACTATTGAAGAATCCTTCGCAACAGAACCGGTGATTACACCGGGGTACCTCAGCAGACTCCAGACCGAACTTCTTGGCCCCCGCCCAACAGTTCCGGTCGGGATTCGCACAATACAAAACTGGATCGGCGGATCAGGACGCACACCCATCGGCGCCGAATTCATCCCACCGCCACCCGAAGAGGTGCCTGCTCTTGTCACAGATTTGTGTGAGTATGCCAACGGTGCAGCTCACGGCGCTTTAATTCAGGCTGCCATTCTCCATGCGCAGTTTGAGACGATTCATCCATTCGCAGATGGCAATGGTCGCGTCGGCAGGGCTCTCATTCATGGCGTTCTGCTACGTCGCGGTCTAACGCGCCAGACCATGCTTCCCATCAGCCTTGTCCTAGGCACATGGTCTGATGCTTATGTCGCTGGACTGACCGCTTATCGACGCGGCGATCTGAATGTTTGGCTGAAAACGTTCCTCGATGCAACGCAGCAAGCTGTCCATCAAGCCGAGCTGATCGCTACCGATCTACAAGCCATTCAAGAGCAATGGCGCAGCATGGTGGATGACTATCGCAAGACTCAAGGTAAAACCCGTGCATTGCGTGAGGACTCCATTGACTTCAAGCTACTTACCGGCTTGGCAGCTCATCCTATAGTTACTGCCAAAACCTTAGAACGCTTGTATGGCGTTACGGCATCCAATGCCCGCCGAGCATTAGAGGACTTAGAGCAAGCGGGAGTCCTACGGGTCAAAGTTATTGGAGTGCGCGGAACCGCCGGTTATTATGCGGACGACATTCTTGAGCTCATTACGCTCGCAGATCGACAGCTCGCTAGCAGTCGCTTTGACACCAGACTCTCCCCACCCCTGGGACGTGGAGTGCCAGAGCTCCCTCAGCATTAACTATCTGAACTGGGCACAGCGCCCCGCTTCCCCGCTATTCCACCAAGGTTTCCGCAATTACACGATTCATTGTGAGATTAGCCCCCCCTATTCTCACAATCCCCAGGTCACGTTGATGTGGATGAGATTTGTTTAGTGATTTTCTATCACCCATCCACCCGTTCAATGTTTGGATAATTGCTAAACAATCATGTCAAGCACTTTCGGGCACGGAAAGCGATTAAACATGCATTGTCAGTTTCAGTGTTAAAGCCAGGAGTGGCCGATACGCACTGACCAGCACCACCTCCACAAAACCCTCCGAATCACAGGCCATTGGACTGTATGGGTCTAACAGCAACCGCCCCTACCGCTTTGCCAACCGCACGGCAGAAATGAGCCCTAGCAACAGCACTCCGGCTGATACGTACAGCACCGAAGAGGTGGCGTCGGCAAAGGCTGTGCTGAGAACACTTCCCACGTCAGGCCTCATCTTTTCTGCCAGAGCAGGGATTGCGGCGCCAGCGGAATCGGCGGTAGCGTGCGCCAACTGCTCAGCTTGCGGCCCTGTCATTCCGAGGTTCGTGAGGCCTTCTGTTACCCGGCGCACTACGTCGATTGCTAGGACAGTTCCCGCGATTGCCACACCGAGCGCGGAGCCGAGCTGGCGGGAGGTCGACTGCGTGGCCGATCCCATGCCGGAGGATTCGACGGGGACGTCGGCAAGCACAACAGAAGCCAGCTGCGCCGAGGCAAGCCCTACGCCCGCGCCGTAGATCGCCAGGACCAGGGCAATAAGCGGCGCCGACGTCGCAGGACCGATCAGCAGGCCCGCTCCCGCAATACCGACCACCTCTAGCACGAGCCCAATAATCACGGTGACCGCAGGTCCAAATGTGGCTGCCAGATGGCGAGCAGCCGCACCGGACAGGATCGAGCCAAGCGCCAAAGTAGCAAGCACCCAACCTGCGTGAATAGCGCCTAGGTGCAGTACCGAAATAAGGTACAGCGGCAGAACGAACAATGCGGAGAATTCACCTAGTGCCACGGTCAGCGCGGTGATATTGCCGTTGCTAAAGGATCCGATGCGGAAGAGGCGGACGTCGAGAAGCACCGGCTTGCCGGCTCGCTGACGCGCGCGTTCCAGGACGATAAAAAGCACAGTAGCGATAAGTCCAAAGGCAATCGCAAACGGCACTGGGGAATTCCACCAGCCTAACGACGTCCCCTCAATGAGCCCGAAGACCGTCAACCCGAGAGCCAGGGCAGAAAGCAGGGTGCCGGGGACATCAAAACCAACAATGGCTCCCTTATGGTCCGGCCCGAAGACAAAGTGGCCGGCGATGAGCAGCGCAATGACGATAGGAATGTTGATCAAAAAGATCCAGTGCCACGAAAACGACTGCGTGAGCCAGCCACCGAGCAACGGGCCAATGGCCGCCATCGATGCCATTGTGGCGCCCCAAATTCCAAACGCCCGTGCTCGTTCCTGGTCACGGAAAACAGTATTGATAGTGGCCAAGGTGGATGGCAGGATCATCGCACCGCCAACGCCTTGCAGCCCCCTGGCCAGGATCAAGAGAGCTGCAGAGCCGGATACCGCGGCCAGCAGCGAGGCAAGCGCAAAGACGATAAGGCCGATGCGGAAGATAAGGACACGACCGAATTTATCCCCCAGTGTTCCCGTGAACAGCAGCAATGCGGCAAAGACCACGGAATACAGAGAAGAGACCCATTGCGCATCAGTGAGGCTCAAATCGAGCGACGTGATGATCACGGGAAGTGAAACAGAAACGATTGTTGAGTCGAGAACAATGAGCGATACGCCGATCATCAGGATCGTCAGCACTGCCCAGCGGTTGGATGTCTTGGTCATGGTGGAACCTCTCTCAAACCACTTTCAAAACTGCGACAGGGTGTCGCGCTATGGGTCCATTAAAGCACATTCGGAGACGCTTCGCGCAAGTGCTTTAATGGAAAACATGGGTAGCCGGGAAGAAAATCGGGAAAAAACGCAGGCAGCAATACTCGACGCAGCCGAGGCCCTGCTCCGCGAAGGCGGAGTGGAAGCTCTTACGGCGGGAGCCGTCGCACAGCGCGTTGGTCTAGCCCGTAACTCGCTCTATCGCTACGTGGGATCCATGGATGAACTGCGCGGACGCGTCATCTTACGACACTTTCCCGACTACGTAGATGCCATCAACCAAGCCATCCATGAGGCGACCACCCCCACGGAAGCCCTGTGCGCCTATATCACAACAAACGTGCAGATCGTGGCAGTGGAAAATCACGGCTGGCTCATGGAATTGGCACAAGGTGTCGGCGGGGAGGCTGAAGCGAACATCGCCCACATTCACCGCCAGCTGATCAAATCCCTAAGCAACCTACTTATACCGTTTGACCTGGACAATCCGACACTCGCAGCCGCACTCATTCAGGGACTGCTCAGCACAGGCTTCAGCGCACTGGAACGCGGACATGACGTGCAAGAAGTGACCGCGCTATGCGTGCAAGGTGCGCTGGGGATCGTCGGCAAGCCACAATAAGCACGCATTCAACCGGGGCATCCACACGACCATTCATAAGGGTAGGTTTTCCCTGCTAAGGGTAGGTTTCTAATCCTTGCCATCCACCACTTCATAGGCCACAATCGGCAGAACACTCACTTATTGAGTAGCGCCGCTTTCTACCCTAGGCAGGATAATCATGACGTTCCCCGACTACACCGCCGCGCAGCCGGAAACCCACGCACAGCCGGAGACTCACAAAGAATCGTCGAATCGACTTAACTCCCGCCTCAACTGGCTGAGGGCTGGCGTGCTCGGAGCCAACGACGGAATCGTTTCCGTATCCGCACTCATCCTTGGTGTGATAGCCACTGGCGTGGGCCACGGCGCCATCTTGGCAGCCGGTATTGCAGCTACGGTGGCTGGTGCTATCTCCATGGCGTTGGGTGAGTTTGTCTCGGTCTCCGCGCAACGCGACTCGGAGCGGATGGTCATGGAGCGCGAGCGTCTTGAGCTGCTTCATACCCCTGAAGAGGAACGACACGAGATCGCAAAGATCCTCTCGGACTATGGAATGTCAGAGGAAACCGCCTTGCGCGCCGCCACCGAAATTGGGCACAACGACCCGTTCCCTGCACACTTACGCATCGAATATGGCATCGACGCCCAAGACCTGACCAGCCCCTGGCACGCTGCCTTTTCTTCCGCAGCCGCCTTCACCCTGGGAGCTATCCTTCCCCTGCTCATGGTGGTCATCGCGCCTCAGGGCAACAGCACGGTAGGAGTCATCGCGGTCAGCTCGATCACCATCATCGCGCTCGCGGTTACCGGCTATCTCTCTGCAGCCATCGCTGGCACATCGCGGATGCGTTCCGTTCTACGCCTGGTGCTTGGCGGCACCATCGGATTGGCGCTCACCTATGTGGCCGGCGCGCTTTTCGGCGGAGTCGTCTAATACCCCCTCTTGAGGGCTTTTTGCCCTTCCATCCCCTACAAAAATCGGAAATTTTCATTTTTCCTCCCTGCTGGTCAATGCCAGTGAACCGATTCACTTAACCGATACACAAACGCAATTACCACCCTCACCTGCATAAAAGCGTCGATATAGTGGCGTGCATCCATAGGGACGGGGGTTGCGTTTTTGCAGCCTCCTTCCCGTCGTCGCTTGCGAGTAAAGAGGAATCTGCATGAGTAACAACAGAACTATCCGCGTGGCCATTGCCGGGGTTGGCAACTGCGCTTCTTCGCTTATCCAGGGCGTGGAGTACTACAAAGACGCTGACCCCGCCACCAATGTCCCCGGTCTCATGCATGTGCAGTTTGGCGACTACCACGTGGGCGACATCGAGTTCGTTGCCGCCTTTGATGTGGACAAAGAAAAAGTTGGCCTAGATCTCTCTCAGGCCATCAATGCCTCAGAAAATTGCACGATCAAAATCTGTGACGTCCCCGAACAAGGGGTCACCATTCAACGGGGCCCCACGCTGGATGGGCTGGGGAAGTATTACCGCCAAACCATCACAGAATCCGATGCTGAACCCGTCGACGTTGTCGGCACGCTCAAAGACGTCCGCGCGGATGTCCTGGTTTCCTATCTTCCAGTCGGTTCCGAGGAAGCGGATAAGTTCTACGCGCAGTGCGCTATCGACGCCAATGTGGCCTTTGTCAACGCCCTTCCCGTGTTCATCGCCTCCGATCCAGAGTGGGCGGAAAAATTTGAAAAAGCCGGGGTTCCCATCGTGGGCGATGACATCAAATCGCAGGTAGGGGCCACGATCACTCACCGCGTGCTCGCAAAATTATTTGAGGAGCGCGGCGTGCATCTTGATCGCACGATGCAGCTGAACGTCGGCGGCAATATGGACTTTAAAAATATGCTTGAACGCGAGCGTCTAGAGTCCAAGAAAATCTCCAAGACGCAGGCAGTCACCTCTAACTTGGATCAACACATCGAGGCACACGACGTCCATATTGGCCCATCGGATTACGTCGGCTGGCTGGATGATCGCAAGTGGGCTTATGTTCGCCTGGAGGGGACCGCGTTTGGGGATGTACCGCTTAATCTTGAGTACAAGCTGGAAGTATGGGATTCGCCTAATTCTGCCGGCATCATCATCGACGCTATCCGTGCCGCCAAGATCGCTAAAGATCGTCGACTCGGCGGCCCAGTATTCGCAGCGTCCTCGTATTTGATGAAGTCCCCGCCCCAGCAGCTTCGCGACGAACACGCCCGCGCGGAACTGGAATCATTTATTGCCGGCGACCCTAGCTAAAACGCAACTGCCCCCCTGAGAATGAGGCATCTCAGGGGGCTTATTTGTTGCCGTCGATTAGCGGGCGGCGAGGCCGCGGATCACCCGCGCGACCTGGTTGGCGTCGATGTTGAGCCCATCTGCACGCATTACAGCTTGAGAGCTTTGACCTGCGTCTATGCCTGCGAGGTGGGCGGCGTTATCCAGCAGGATGACCAGGTCGCCAACGGTGTAGTTACCGCTAGCCATCTTGTTCAGTTGATCGACCGGGAGCTTGCCAGCCTTAGCCAAAGCCTGCACCACCGCGGTGAGGTCCTGCGCACCTTCGGAGCTCAGGCCTGCGGCTTCGGCGGCTTGAATCAGTTGTGGCGCGGCAGCTGCCCCGGCGCTCAAAGCCAGAATGACCGCCACTACCCCACCTGCGCTCTTACCCAGGTCAGCCAGCTCGGGGAGGTTGATCGAGGCGAATTTATTGCCCGCAGCGTGGAGATTACCTGCAGCAAAAGCGGCAAGTTCGCCGTCGTCACCGTTAAACAGGTTCATATCTACGTCGCCGACAATGCCGTTAATGCGTCCGGAGCTGGAGCGCTGCCAGAAATCAATTTGATCCCAGCCGCCCACGGTCCCGGGCACCTGTGCCTGATATGCCGCAAGCCAGAGTGGGTACTGCGAGAACTCAGTGGTGTTAGCCATCTGCTCAATCCAGAAGTACCGGTAGGTGTAGATCATGGGGACGCGACCAGTCTGCTTTTCCAGCTCTTGAACAAAGTCTCGTGTCCAGTTGACCAGCTCCTGCGGGGTTTTCCCCTCAGCTACCTCAAGGTCCAGGACAGGCGGCAAGGAATGATTCGGCGTATGAGAGATGACCTTGGCGTAGTGACGCGCCTGCTGTCGTGCGTCAGCGCCCGGACGGGCGTAGTGATACGACCCGACTTTGAGCCCCTGAGCCGCGGCTTGGGTGATGTCGCTAGCGTAAAAGTCGTTGGTCCAGCCCAGTCCCTCTGTCGCTTTAACAAAAGCGAAGGACTGGCCGTGGGACTTGACGTCCTGCCAATTGATGCTGCTGCCGTTGGGGTGTTGGTGACCCGAAACGTCTATGCCTGAGGACGCGCCGATCGGGAAGGGAAGCGGAATTGCTTGGACCGAGGCGACGGCAAACGTGGACGAGGCAAGAACTGTACAAAGGGCAGTCTTCAGACGACGGGTTTTCATCATGATCGCCACCCTACCAATAATCCCACTAGTCACATAAGTAACATTCGTAACAATTATTGCTTTCTCACATCTTAGAACACTAAAAAATTTTAAACCAAGTTGGAAAATCGCTGCACAGAACACATATTTCCAACCCTTTGAACAAGTAAAGGGGCCGGTTAGGGCCCCAAAAATTTTTTAGCGCTTTACCTCCCCTATTACCCCACCCGCATCCGCAGATCGCGGCATACCTGCCATAAGCATCTGCCGGCGATCTGCGGATAACGCGCTCGTGCGCCTAATTCTCCAGCGCCACGCTCTCTTCCAGTTCTGTTGGCATAGCCGCATCCTCTACCAGTGATGCACCCTGATCAGAAGTAGTCCACGTGAGCTTCTTGGTTTGTTCATCCCACTTATAGCTGAGAACCTTTCCGCTCTCGGCGACAGTGACAAGATAGTTGCTGTCACCTCTTCCATCAGGCCCATAACTTTCCTGCCAATCACGGTCATACGCAACCTTGAGCTGATAGTCACCCGGCGTCGGCACCTTAGGAAGACGCGTTCCATAGGTGTGCGCACCCGTGCGCGTCAGCATGGTTGCTAGACATGCCGGTCCCCAGTTGCCATATGCATCGCTCTTCTCGACGTTCGCCGGGCACTCCAACGCACCGCCCATCGTCCCCGGCAGCGTGATCACGCGATGCTCTGCGGTATTAAAGAACTCATGAGTTTCCGGGTGATAGAAGAACGTTACTTTTTGCTTGTCCTGGGTCACCTGGAACTTCACGTTTTTACCATCTGGAATACCCTCGTCACTCTCACGCGTTCCCTCGCTTAGCGCCCCATAGCTCTGATCCCAAGAACCGCCAGTAGCAATCTTGTATTCGTACTCGCCTGGCTTAAGGGTCAGCTCTGCGGTCTTCCATCCGGAAGAATCATCGCGCAGTTCAGCAGCCGCACACGTAGGGTCCCAATTACCTTCTTGACCTCCCGTACATCCGAGGTCTTTGGTAAAGTTCCCCGCCACAACGGCAGCGGGAACAGTGGCGGAAGCCGTGGTCGCAGAAACACTTAAGGCCCGGGAATCAACAGCCAAGTCCACGCCAACAACACCCCAACCATGGGAGGCTGTTTCTTTATTGTCGCCGTCGACGGTGACGGTCCGATACTCCACCACGGTACCCGGCTCAAGGTCACGCACATTATGGAAAATACGAGCGTCTTGGCCGGTGTCGGTCCCAAGGTAGTTCCACTCTTTTTCGCCAAGCTTGCGCCATCCAAAGTTGGTTTCTGACCAAGCGTTTCCGCCGACTGTCGTCATGATCGGCGCATCACCCTTAAGCTCTTGGCCCACAATGTTCAGACCGCCGGACACAGACCCTGTGACCTGCTTTCCGTTTTTCACCTTGTACACCACAGCGGTTAAGCCCGGAACGGTGACATGGGTTTTTGCCTCGTTGTCAGTGGTCAGAGATGTAGGAGCTTCATTGCCGTAGATACTGCTTATATAGACCCGCTCGAATTCAGCGTTAGGAGTCAAAGCGTTCAGGTCCACCTCGCGCGTGGTGGTGGCGTTATTCAAGGCCACCAAGTACTCCTGCTTTTCCTCACGATTCACACGAGAAAATGCATAGATACCCGCACCTGACGTTGCATAGCGCTCAATCTGCGCACCCTCTACCAGGGCTTTATTCTCTTTGCGCAGTTTTGCCAACTCGGTAATCGTCTTTGCCACCGGAGCATCAGGCTTAAAGTGGTCGCCCGTTCCAAACTGATCGCCATTGACCAGCTGCTCGTTGTGCACATCCGTGACCTTCGTGGCAAACATATCCTGCCGTGCATCTTTATCGGATCCACTCCCGGCAAATCCCTGCTCATCGCCATAGTAAACAACTGGCTGACCGCGAGTGAGGTACAACAGGGCGTGCGCGAGCTGATCACGTCGGAGTCGCTCGGCACCGTCACCACTATTCTGTAGCAGGCTTCCGATACGACCCATGTCATGGTTTCCCAGGAAGGTCGACAGCACGGCGGCGTCGGAACGCGTTGTGGTGTACCAGTCATCGCCATAGAACAGGGACTTCAGCTTGTTGGTGTCCCCGCCTTTAGCAAAGTCAACGGCGTTATTCTGGAACGCAAAATCGAGAACAGCATCCATATGCGTCTCGCGAACAAAGGGGCTCAGAGCCTCCGGGCTAAAGTTGTAGGCCTCACCGAACATGAAGAAGTCGCCCATGCCCTTTTCCACGGCATGCTGGTGCACTCTCTCCGTCCATTGCTTCCAAAAAGCAAGGTCAACATGCTTAACGGTGTCGATGCGGAAGCCATCCAACCCGTAGTCAACCCACTCGTTGTAGATCTTGGTCATGCCGTCGACAACGGTTGGGTGTTCTGTCATGAGGTCGTCAAGACCAAAGAAGTCACCCATGATCACAGATTCGCCCCCATCGTCGAACATGCTGTTACCACGGTTGTGGTAGAGGGTGACGTCGTTAAGCCAATCAGGGGTCATTTTTTCAGCCGGATTCGTACGCTGAGGGGTATAAGGGAACGATTTCTCGTTGAGCTTAGGAAACTCGCTCGCGTCCTTGCCCGCGTAGTCTTCTAGCCGGAATTCTTTTCCGTTGACATCCTTGTAGGGCTTTTCCTGCTGCGAGACATACGTGCTGCCATTGGAGCCGTTGCCGCCGGCCAGCTGAATCAGGTCGGCCGTATGGTTGGTCACGATGTCAAAGTAGACCTTCATTCCCTTCTCATGCGCAGCCTTGATCAGGTCCTTCATGTCCTGGTTGGTGCCCAGGTGCGGGTCGATCTGAGTGAAGTCCGTGATCCAATACCCGTGATAGCCAGCCGAGGCATCATTACCCGCTCCCTGCACTGCTTTATTTTTAAAGGAGGGTGTCAACCAGATTGCAGTGGTGCCCAGGCCCTGGATGTAATCCAGTTTCTGGATGATGCCTTTGATGTCACCGCCGTGATAGAAGGCTTTCGACGTTGGATCGAATCCGTGCTGAGCCCTATCCCCCTGCTCAGCCGATGCGTCCCCTCGGTCATTCTGAGTATCGCCGTTATTAAAGCGATCTGTGAGCACAAAATAGAAGTTATTCTGCGCAGCGTTCTGGCGGTATGGAGCCTTGATCAACTCCCGATCCTCCGGCTTGACCTCATGATCACCGGTAGTGATCTGGGTGGGCCTGAGCCCAATATGGTGGCTCTCCGGATCGAATATGAACTCAAGTTCTGCGTCTGCCGCCAGCTTCAGCGGGACATTGTCGTCCGTGTAACCCTTTCCGGGAGCGCCGTAACTCGTTTTCCAGTCGCCATCCAGAACGACCTTAAAATTCCAATCGCCTTTGGGGACCTTAACCTTCTTGCTGTAGAACTTGCCCTGCTTCTCCATCTGGGTCTGAGAGCATGCAGGATCCCAGTCCTTTGTACAGCCAGCTTTGGTTTGGAAATCCGCCGCGATCACAACAGAACTCGGGTCGGCAGCCTGGGCTGGGGGCCTGGATAGAGCACCACCAGCAGTGATGAGCGTAAGTGTGGTGAGCGCGGTAAATATTCTTCGCGCATGACAACGATAAGTTTTCACGTCTTTGAAAGCCTTACTTCAGTGATGAGGGAATAAAACACGAGCATTCTTTTACAAAGTGTGACTGGCATATAATTTTTGATTATTTGTGCCAGCAGTCACCGTTATAGGTAGGCTAACATTCTTTGCTGGTTTGAAACGTAAATTTTTTAAAATTAGTTTCAGTAATCTCCGCGATTCTCACCACACCAGAGAAAGACCCCTAGCCCGAATAAGCTACTCCCCAGCGATCGGTGCCCGATTTCTCAGTCCAATCACTGGGGAGTAGTTCAAAATGAAGGTCATTCGGCCGATTTTCGCCTAGCAACAAAGAGCCACATCACTCCGATCAATAACACAGCAAGAGTAAATCCTAGACCTATATCTTTGGACTTTTCTGCCACAACTTCGCCGTAGCTCCGTTCCGGAAAGGAGTGGTGCTACAACCAAGCAGTAAGCCCAGCACCCGGCGATGACTGCCGCCATAGACCGGACAATCGTTTGAGACTTATAAAAGTTTGACACTTATAAAACCCCTTCCGATAGCTAACAAAACAGAGCCAAAGCTAATTCACGCTATTCAAAAATATTATCAATGTTATAGCTTACTGGTTACCCTATCGTTACTAAAGGTTGAACCAAGTAGGTCACTTGCCATGCACGAATCATCTTCGCCTGTTCTTATGGGGCAAATTCTCGGGAGCTAGTTCATTCATCACTAGGGGTCTTTCTCATCAAGCATGTGTCTTTATTGATAGGACACAAACCAAGGCCGAGGCTCGATCTTAAACGTCTGTTCGGGAGTGAACATCGGTTGATCCTCATCGATAAAGTTCTTCCACGCAAGGTAGAACTCGGGCTGCAGATTCTTTCGCACCATATCCCACGTGGCAAACTTATCGCCCGCGGTTCCGTGACCGTCTGCGTGAAGAACCCACGAAAGCTCCGGTGCCGTAGTGTCCAACGTTTCCCTGTCCTGCACCATCTGATGCTGGAATTGGTGCACAACAAAGACTTTTTGCGGGAGCTCATTATCCTTTACCAGGTCCCGCAGCCACGCCGCAGTCTGGTTCACTTCCCCTGCCCCAACACTGCCGACCCGTTCCATGGGTTTCTCCCCCGGCTTCAGCCGCCACTCGGGATCTATCGCTAGTCCGACGTGCGGTAGCTTGAGCAGCTCCTCAAATTGTTGCGCCTGCTCAAGGAAGCTCGCGCTGCCAGGTTGCAGGTCAAGAATCGCTATGCCGCCAGCATCACCGATCGCTTTGACCCACGGGCGCAGCTCATCGACGTTCCCCTCATTAGAATAATTGCCATCCGGCCCTGCCGACGAGCTCGCCACGGTAGCAATGATCTCAAAGGCGGGGATCACGCTTTCTTCCGGGTCAATGGCCTGATACTTACCTACCAGGTCATTCACCCTGTTCACGGCTTCCTCAGCAGGTTGCTCGCCAAGCACTCCCAGCGCCCCACCGGAAGGATGACCGTAAAGAGCTACCACGCGATGCGAGGGGAAAATGAGGTGCCCGCCACCGGGGACCTCACCATAATTAATCATCTCTACCTGGCGATTAAAGCGCTCTTTGTTGGCAAAGCTTGGGCCCAGGGCAACCACATGAGCGTCGGGATCAGCGGATAGCGTGGAGCTTTCACGCGCGTCGCCCGAAGACAGGTATTCCACCTTGGCTCCCGACGCGCGTGCGGTAGCTACATCAGCGGCCGTGGTGTGCCCGGAGACCAGGATGGACGCGCCGCCGTCGAAAAGCGGTGATTCGGGCGTGAGCTGCGAGATTTTGTCGGCGATGTTGGCTTCAGAAATTTCTGGGTCCAGGGTCTGGGGCTCGTCGATCGTGATAACGTCTTGAGCCCCGAGGCGCTTTATCTCCGCATCAATGGCCGACGCGTTATCGGCAGTGCGCACCAGCAGCGGCGCGCCCCGCTTCACCGCCTCTTTTGCGCCCTCCCATTTCTGCCCCACAGAACCACCGGCGATAACAACGGATGCGGAAGAGGAAAAGAGTAGCTTGGAGGCATCAATCCCGTCTGCACTGTCTATCTGCGTTGTTTGTTCTATGGACAGCGCATTGCTCGGGGCGCCCGCTTTCCCCGTGCTTCCGCATGCGCCCAGAGCCAATGCAGTACTGCAAAGTATGGCCATTGTTAGCTTTCGCAAGAATCACACGCTCCTTCGAGCCAGATTGCAGAGCCAAATTACGTCAGGCCATCTCTATTCCTATCGACTCAATAGGTTATCTAAATGGCACCTCTCCGATGGTACGGCGTAACTTCCTCGTCCGCAGTTTTTCTGGGGTAAGAGCAAGAAGTTCCACGGCGTGCACCGCGCACATCACGTGCGCCTGTTTGGAATTTGCATAGAAGGTTTGTGCTGCAGCCGGCAACTTAGGCACGGCGTGGAGCGGAAGATCGGAGACGGAAAGCAAGGTGCCATAAGGAATGCGGTAGCGGTACCCGTTCGCCGCAAGCGTCGCCGATTCCATGTCGCAGGCAGCAGCGGTGGAACCCCGGAGCAGCTTCCATAGTTTTTGTGGGGTGTGCCATTCCCAGTTGCGGTCGTCGGTGGAGAGGACCGTGCCGGTACGCATCATGGAAAGATCCTCGCCATATACGTCACGAACACTCGTCTCTAGGGCACGCTGCACCTCAGGAACTGCAGGAATGGGCAGGTCGAGCGGAATATGGTCATCGAGGAGGTGGTCGTCACGCTGGTAGGCGTTTCCCAGGATGAGGTCGCCGAGCCTCATGCGCCCGTCGAGCCCAGCGCAATGTCCGATCATCACCCATGCTTCCGGCCGGAGGACAGCGAGGCAGTCAGTAATCGTCTTGGCGTTGGACGGCCCCACACCAATATTGATCATGGTGATGCCCATTCCGTCTTCCGCTACTAGGTCATAGCGCGGCATCTGGAACCGAGATTCTAGGCTCAGGCTTTCACGATCGATGTTTTCTGCTTGGTCGCGCGTGATCTTGTGACCGTCGGGAAGCAACAATGCGCTGTAGCGCGAGCCTTCCCGCGACAGCTCGCATAGCCCAAAGTTCACAAATTCCCGGGCGTGCATGGCGTAGTTTGTAAATAGGATGTATTTTTGCACGCTAGCTGGGGAAATGCCCGTGTAGTGCTGGATGCGAGCACAAGCAATATCAAAGCGCTGCGGAGTGAAATGGAAAAGCGGCTTTTCCTCGCCGTGGAAGGCATCCCATTCGCCGTCGATAATGGCATCGTCAACGTCATCCAAGGTGGGGCGCGGGATTTCTGCGGCAACATCGCCTGCGCGACGGGCCTCGGTCACGCCTTCTATGCCGTCGATATACTCCGGCGGGATGCGCACGGTAGAAGGCTCCACCGTGATCACGCACTCGTAGTTTGCACAGAGGCGTTCTAGCTGTTCACAGAGGTAATCGTGAATCAACTCCGGCTTGGAGAGCACCGCCGAGTAGCATCCTGCAGCGTCGACATAGCCAAATGGCTCGGTGCGATCAACGGGGTGCCAGCTAACGATCTTCACGATGAGCTTGGGATAAACTACATCGCAGTAACGCTCGTATTCACCAGTCTCTAGAATCTCCTTGGCAAGGCTTATCGACGCCGCGTAGATGTCCTCCAGCTGTTGTACTACGTCCGCGCCCACACCTTTTTTTCATTGTCATTGCATCCTACTTTCTAGATTTTTCCTAAGGATTCTTTGTGTCTAGAGTAGCCGCGCCAGTCTCCAGATGCAGGGCGTAGAAAAGGGAGCAGCCAGAAAGACCAGTCCACAAAAAAGGGAAGGCATACATGAGGTTCAGAAGCTTTGAACAGTACGCAGCAGCAAAAGATCTGAACTGCCACGTCGCTCCCGAGGAACAAAATAGTGACTACCAATCTGGAATCGTAGAAATTTCGGAGGCCACCTGGCACATACGGACGGCACGCACCACGCCAACCAAGAAAGGTGCTTTTGTAGCCTTTTGGACCCGGAATGACGCCGGAGAGACCGTGCCTTTTAGCCCGCACAACGTACGGGGAGGTTTGCTGGTGTTTGTAGAGCAAGATGAACACCGAGGAGTCTTCACGTTCACTGCTCCACACCTTGAACGCTTAGGCATTACATCGGGAAGCGCCGCAGGAAAACGCGGTTTTCGGGTATACCCAAGCTGGTGCACTGGTCTCAATCCTCAGGCCGCCGCCACACAGCGCGCCCAAGCACCCGCGTTCAGCTTCTACTGAGCGCCCCCTATCGCCAGGCGTATCTTTTCAGCGCCGCCCCAGATACACAGAATCCACCGTGCCATGCCGCGAGCAGGTTGCTTCCCAGCCGTCGGGACGCACTTGCACCACCATGCGACGCCCGCAGATCTGGCAGAAGCGCGGTGCCTCCAACCCGGCGCGCGCCGAGGGATAAAGTCTAATTGTTTCTCCCGCAGCGATTTCTTGTCCGGTGTTGGGGTGAAAGAGCGGGGGCTCGTCGGCAAGCATTACCTGGATGAGCTCGGTTGATGTGGTTTTCATACCAGCTAGACGCTCGCATTCAGGGCTTTGATGGGAAGGCGCAATTTGCCCAGCATATCCAGGTCTTCTTCCATCGGACGGCCCAGCGTGGTCAGGTAGTTGCCCACGATCACCGCATTGATTCCGCCGAGCAAGCCTTGTTCAGTGCCCAGGTCTCCCAGGGTGAGTTCGCGTCCACCGGCGAAGCGAAGAATGGTCTTGGGCAGCGCAAGGCGGAATGCACCAATTGCAAGCAATGCATCTGGGGTTTCCATAACGTCTAGGTCTGCAAAGGGAGTCCCCGGGCGTGGATCGAGGAAGTTCATGGGAACTTCCGTGGGATTGAGCTCGGCCAGGTCGCAGGCGAATTCTGCGCGCTGTTCTAGCGTCTCACCCATACCGATGATGCCGCCGGAGCAGACTTCCATGCCGGCCTCCCCGATCATGCGCAGGGTTTCACGGCGCGATTCCCATGAATGAGTGGTGACAACGTTGGGAAAGTACGAGCGCGCAGTTTCTAGATTGTGGTTGTAGCGGTGCACGCCCGCTGCTTTGAGCCGGTCGACCTGCTCCTGGGTAAGGATGCCTATCGACGCCGCCACCTCGATATCCACCTCAGATTTAATGGCAGCTACGGCCTCTTCCAGCTGGCTCATGAGGCGCTCGTCGGGACCTTTTACCGCAGCAACAATGCAGAATTCGGTAGCGCCGGACTTTTGTGTTTGCTTTGCGGCTTCCACCAGTCCCGCAATGTCGAGCCAGGCGGAACGAACGGGGGACTCAAAAAGACCAGACTGGGAGCAGAAGTGGCAATCTTCAGGGCAGCCGCCCGTCTTGAGAGAGATAATGCCTTCTACCTCAACCTCTTCCCCACACCACTTGAGGCGTACCTCGTGCGCGAGGGCAAGAAGCTCGGGGATTCTGTCTTCTTCCAGCGTGAGTACTTGGAGGACCTCCTCCTTATTCAGGCCTTTGCCTTCCTCAAGAACCTTGGTCCGGGCAAGTTCCAGAATGTCAGTCATGGGGTTTCCTCCTCGGCGTCAGCACCCGCGAGCGCTGTGTGCGTGCATTCATCGTCGTGCGAGATGTGGTGGCACAAGGCCAGCACACATCACTTGATCAATGTTCAAGAATCCTAGCCGCATCTACTGAACACTGTTTAAATTTCCACGCACATTTCACCCACGAGACCTCTAATTCACCCCTTTCACCCCCCGAATCATCCTATGCTGGGGCGCATGACGCTCTACTCGGACACGCTTTCATTGCTTACCCGCATGGTGCAGAACGCCTGCGTCAACGACCTCACCCCCGATTCAGGCCAAGAAGTGCGAAATGCCGACGCTCTAGAGGAATTCTTTGCCGGCGAGGCCGTCACCATCGACCGCTACGAGCCTCATCCAGGCCGTGTAACCATTGTGGTCACGGTCCCCGGCAGCGACCCCACCGCTGAGCCGCTCACCCTGCTCGGCCACACAGACGTGGTACCCGTGGATGAGAAGAAATGGACCAAGCCTCCCTTTGAAGCGCTCATAGAAGATGGGAAAATATACGGCCGCGGCACCGTAGACATGCTCTTTATTACCGCCACAATGGCAGCCGTGACCCGCGAAGTAGCGCGGAAAAAATCCAATCGAGGCACCCTGTACTTTGTAGGAATCGCAGATGAAGAGGCTCGTGGCGGGTTAGGCGCCCAGTGGCTCCGCGAACACCACCCAGACGCGTTCAGCTGGAAAAACTGCGTGTCGGAGACCGGCGGCTCCCATCTTCCCGGCGCAGACGGTTCCGACTCCGTGATCATCTACGTCGGCGAAAAAGGCGCTGCTCAACGCCGGCTCCATGTCCACGGCGACGCCGGCCACGGTTCGGCGCCGTTCCGCAAGGACAGCGCCATTGCAAAGATCGGCGAGGTGGCGCGTCGTATAGCTAGCATCCGACCATCAGTACACAGCGATGACACGTGGCACGGCTTTGTACGCGCGTTCCGCTTTGACCCCGCCACGGAGCGCAAGCTTCTCGACGGCCACCCCGATTCCTACGAATCCCTCGGCGAACTCGCAGCCTTTGGCGATGCCATCTCCCATCTCACCATCGCTCAAACAGTCCTCCGCGCCGGCCAAGCCATCAACGTCCTACCCAGCCACGCATGGCTAGAAATGGACATCCGAACCCTCCCAGGACAGTCGGACGACTACGTTGACCAACTACTGAACCAAGCTTTAGCCGATGTAGCACCCGAGGTCACCATCGAACGCCTCATCAGCGAGGAGGCCACCGTCTCCCCCACCGACTCTCCCCTCTATAACGCCATGAGCGATACGCTGCTGGAGTTCTTCCCCGAGTCCACCGTGGTCCCCATGATCGCACCCGGAGGCTCTGACCTGCGCTTTGCCCGGCGCGCAGATGGGGTCGGCTACGGCTTTGCTGTGCACGCCAAACAGCGCACATTAGGACACGCACATGCACAACTTCATTCCCATGACGAGTTTCTTTACTTAGAGGATCTGGAACTCACGGTTGCCGGCTATCAGCGACTCGTAACCCGCTTCCTAGAGCACCCCTGACCCCGAGCCGATCCCACCCCCAAATCCGCAGGTTGTATTACCCTTAAATGTGATAACTGCCCCTCAACATAAGGAGAATCTCATGGACATCCTCAACAAGGCCAAAGAACTGCTGGATCAAAACGCCGACAAGGTAAAGGACGCAGTAGAAAAAGTTGGTGATCTTGTCGACGAGAAAACCGACGGCAAGTTTGCAGACAAAGTCGACCAGGTCCAAGAGGCCGTCAAGAAGAAATTGGACGAAAAGTAATTTCTTCCCCCCTGCCCCGCCTGCGAAACTACGCGGCTCGGCAGGGGGGTTACTTTTACGCTGGCATGAGGGTGAGCCGTATAACGCAACTTCGTACTCTCGAGATGCATCCCGAGCTCTTAATAATCCGTAGCATTATCGCTCATTCTCAAAACTGCTTAGACAATCGCGAATCTCTGTTGGATCTATAGTATCCTCGGTTAATCCTGTTTCTATACCAACAGCCTGATGAATGCTGGCAATGACAGCCCCGGGCAAGACATGAAAATCGTTTGAGCAAGGCTTTGACGCGCATTATTAATGGCAGTATCTGCGTTCCACGTACGATCTTTACTCAGCCCGATTGCAGCCATCGGTTTGGGCAACGGCCAAAAGCTATTATTAATCAAATTAATTGTGTCGGGGAGTACATCTGGATTAGGGGCCTGCTCATAAAGTTGATGGGCCGCATTGGCCGCTGATTTTAGGTACGGAACATTGGGCTCAGTAGTACACACTGTTGGGGTGGTGCCAGTAGTGCAATGCGTGTATCCATACGACTTGGCATAATCGCTTTCTATGTCAGCATTAAAACCGGGAAAATAAGCAATAAATAGAGCAGCTACCCCAATTCCTGCAACAGGAAGCACAAAAATTGTTTTGACATAATGACCAATAATTATTCCCAGCACCGCAGCGATCGCAACTATGGCTGTTGCAGAAAAAACTGCTGGCAATGCCATAGCTATTTCACGAGCTAGCGTAGCTTTTGAAACTCCATTTTTATATGCAGTGATTGTTGCTTGGACTGCAAGAATGACGGCAATCATTATCGGTGAGCTCTCACGGATCCATAAAGAGAACTATTCCGTGTATGGGATCCGGAAAATGTGGCATGCCATGGCTCGTGCCGGATGGAATATCGGCCGTGACCAGGTAGCCCGCTTGATGCGTGCAGCCGGGCTTCAAGGTGTACGGCGAGGCCGGAAAGTGGTTACGACAACACCAGCCGCGGTGCCGGATCATCGTCCTGATTTGGTGCAGCGGAACTTCCGTGCCGATGCTCCGCACCGGGTGTGGGTAGCGGACATCACGTATGTCCGTATCGCTACAGGCTTCGCTTACACCGCGTTCATCACGGATGTGTATTCACGAAGGATCGTGGGCTGGTCGGTAGTTTCCAGTCTGCGCACCCAGGACCTACCGATGCAGGCCCTGGAGCAAGCCCTACTGACGACCAACGCAGCGAAAACCTGTGAAGGTCTGTTCCATCACTCAGACCGCGGCACCCAATATGTTTCTTTGGCCTACACCTACCAAGTGTCATGGTCGGAAGGAGACGGTGAGTATGTCGCGACGGTAGTTGAGTTTCCTTCATTGTCGTGGTTGGATGCAGATCGGCAGCAGGCTGAGTGTGGCTTGCTTGACCCTGTTTCTGAGGTCGTTGGCGATATGGAAGCCAACGGTGAAATCGTCCCTGAGCCGCTACGTAGCCGCAGCTACTCCGGAAAATTCAATGTCCGAACATCCTCATCGCTGCATCGTCGGCTGGTTATCGTCGCTAAATCAGAGGGCATCTCGTTCAATGCGCTAATTAACCAAAAGTTAGCATCAGCCTAGACATTCTCAGAGAGTTGAGGGTGCGTGTGTCCCGCTAAGCCTCGACAGTTATCACCTAATATGTAGCGATCAATTGTTCCCTTAGGGAAAATAAACTGCGTTCATATAACGTTCGTGGCTATCTATTTCTAAGAGGCCAACTCGCCACGGTTATCGCAGAATCACATCAAACGAAGGCGTTCCCAAGGGTGGAAGTAGCTCGCTGTTTGGATATTGGGCACACGGCGTCATGTTCATCTTTAAAGAACAGATAGCTTAGCCGCAAGATTGTTTTAGAGGATCTTGCGGCTAAGCTATCTGTTTTGCAAAAGAGATGCGTCTACTCTTTTTGGCGATTTCGGTGACTCTGACTCAAGTAAAGCAGGAAAGCTAATGGTCCAACTATAGGTAGGAACACTGTCACGAAGAACCATACAATGGCGACTGATGGAGCAAGTCGTTCCTTAAAGAGGAAAAACAAGCTGACACATAGGAGCGCGAATCCGATTAGGACGATCGCCGCTGTGGCTGCATCATAGAGAGTGATGATTGGCGAGTTTATTTCCATATTTTATGCCTCACCCCTAGTACCTTGTTTGATGGATTGCTTATCACTCTACATTTGTGGGGTAATTGAAACGCTGCGACCTCTGATTTCCAAGGTAAGTCCAATAGTCTTTGTCGAGAAAATCTTGGCCACCTGTAGGGTTGCGGTCATTTGAGCTTTCGCTGGGTAGTTAGTTTTTTTATCCTCCCAACCCTGAATGATCGATACCTGACTGCTCTGTACTGTGTGCCCCCAGGACTTCCATACTGTTGGCTGCCATACGTGTCGGATAATCCCTCTGCCGTTAGAATCATGCGGGAGAGATAAGTGTGCGAGGAATCCGTAGCGGAATGCGATGCCACTGTATTCGATCCGGCAATTATCCCATCTTTCCCAACCGCTGTTGTACCAGTAGCGATTACATTCGCTGCTCCGAACACTCCTAAGCTGAATCTGGTCTGAGTTCGCTTTTCCGATGGAAGTGTACGCGACTGATCCATCGGGGAAAGTCAGCACTTGAGTGTTCTCGTCATTTGGAGATTCGGATATGTCAATGGGATCGACATTAAGATTATCCGAATCGGGAAGCTGTCCATTGAGGATTTTTTCAATCAACGCATCCTGAGTCTCAGCGTTGATGCCTCGTGCTTCCATGTTGCCTCGCAGCTCTTGAATCTCGGATTCGGTGGGTAGCTGGAGATCTTCGGATGTGGCCTGAATATTGTCAACGCTGTCGTCTGTGTCCAATGGTGTAGCGGCAGCAGTTGCGGAAAAAGACATGGTCAGGGCTAGCATTGCTGCGACAATGCTCTGGCGCTTGGTCTTCATAGGGTTCAGCCTTTCAGATAGAAGCTTTCGCTTCTTTGATTTGTGAAATTATGAGGTTCATGATGAACATTTTTAAATCTAAAAGGCGGTCTCTATATTCGGAATGGCTGCGCTTCTTTCGTATCGGATGCGATACCCCTCAAAGGGTAAGTGGTAGGTGAGTTTTCTGAGGGCTGATGGATTATCTGGGGATAATCGCACGACGGAGCACAGGCTAGCGCTGATACATGTCTTTGACTGCTTGGTACTTGACGGCAAGATCTACGCGATTTTTGGCAGAGAAGCGATGAAATAGTGTCGAAGTTGCTTTTCTAACCGTGACCTCGGCCAAGTTCATCGATTTGCCGATTTCTCTGTTTGTTTTTCCCTCGCATATTAGGGACAAGATAGCTTGTTCACGGTCGTTAATCTTCGGTGCGTAAAGTGCGTATTGGTTTCCGTTTGAGGCTTTGATGCCAATGAGGCGGCTGAGGCAGTCTGGTGACAGTGCTGTTCCCCCGTGTGTTGCGTCGCGGAGGGAGTGGATGATTGATTTTGGGGCTTGTCCTTTGATGATGTAACCCACTGCACCCAAGCTTAAGCACTTGAGCATCGTGTCATCAGTGTCGAAGGCGGTCATGCCGACGAACAGGGGTGGATGCTTAAGATTCTGGATGTGTTGGAGCAGTTCAATGCCGTTGATGTCCGGCATGTGAATATCGGATAAGACAAGATCACATTCGTTGGTGTCCAGCCAGTGCAGGGCTTGCCGTCCTGTGGTGGCTGCGTCCACGACCTTCAGATCGTCGGTGGTGGAGAAGTACACAGGAAAAGCGCCACGGATGTCGCGGTCGTCATCGACAAGCAAAATGCGTGTGGTCATTTTTTACACCAGGGCAATTGTGGGTTCTTGGAACAACTTAACCAGTCGGTAAAACCGAAGATTGCTGAAATGTTGGCCTCATTTGCTGGGGTGATAGCTATTACGGGTGTCAGTGGCAGCAATACGCCAAGGGCTGCATATGTGATGACTTTGGGCATGTACATAGTTGTAGTCTATGGCTATTTCCTCGACAAAGGCAGGTAGGAAGTTGTAATCCATTGGTGATCGTCGGAATGCGTTGTCAGGGTGCCGCCGAGTGTGTGCAGTGTGTGGGACATGCTGGTGAGTCCGAGGTGGGTTGAATCCTTGACAGGTGTGGTGGTGAGGTTGTGGTGGTTAGTGATGGTGATGGTCACGCCTTTTTCGTTGGAAGTTGAGTTGATCGTTACGGGGCTGTGAGCTGTGGCGTGTTTGATGATGTTGGTCGCTGTTTCGCTTAAGAAGCGCTCCAGGACGGTGTTGTGCAGGGGTAGGGTCACGGGCGTGTGCGTTTGGGTGGTGGTTGTGACGGTAAAGCCGTGGTTGCGGAGTCGCTTGGTGGTGTTGCCCAGGGCGATGGGTAGGCTGGTTGTGGATTCGGTGT
This sequence comes from Corynebacterium ulcerans, assembly GCF_900187135.1. NCBI lineage: Bacteria > Bacillati > Actinomycetota > Actinomycetes > Mycobacteriales > Corynebacteriaceae > Corynebacterium > Corynebacterium ulcerans. The sequence goes on along the minus strand of NZ_LT906443.1, from coordinate 1,565,314 downwards.
TGGGGTGAGTGTTGAGGGTTGTTAATAGTTGTCGGATGCGGTCGAGGGCGGTGCGGGCGGTGTGTGCGGTGTGTGTTAGTTCGTCGTGGCGTTGTGGGGTGATGATGGCGAGTGTTTCGAGTTGGACGATGACGGAGGTCAGGTCGGCGGCGATGGTGTCGTGGAGCAGACTGGTGAGTTGTTGGTGGCGAGTTTGTTGGGTGCGTTGGGCGTGGAGGTGTTGTTGGTGGTTGCGGTGGATCCAGATGCCTAGCAGGTAGGCAAAGCCGATGATGGTGCAAAAGATCATCAGGGCGATGGGGTCGAAAGTGAAATGTGCTTCGTCCGGTGTGTAGAAGCCACCGAGTGTGATGATGGCGGTGATCAGTGCGGCCAGGAGGTGGTGTCCGGTGGCGGCGATGGTGGTGGTTAAGAAGACGCCGAGGAAGAGTTCGAGGCCTGTGGAATAGCCGGCAAGTAGTGCGCTGAGGAATGCTGTGAGGTAGATGCCGGTGCTGATGCGTGGGTGGTGGGGTGCTGCGATCAGGCTGAGTGCTTGGATGATGATCAGGGCGGTGATCAGTGGTGTGGTGGGATCTTCATCAAGGATGCTCGCACCGCTGAAGATGAGTGCTAGAGCAGCCAGGATCAACGTGACCGGTAGACGCTGAACAATCATGAACTTAAGGCTACCGTTCACTTAAAGTGAGATTCTGATGTACGGGGACTAGGTTGGAAAATAGCAGTACGTAATCTCAGGAAACCACGGTGAGAACGTCCAAAAGGAAGGTGTGATTCGGTGAACAGCGGGAGCCGGCTCCCGCTCGCACACAGCGTTCACGAGCACGCCACCTCAGAAAAGCGATTGAGGAATATCTATCACACTTCGAAGTTGGCCAATGGGAAAACTGCCCAGATAGCGATCTGCAAAAAGAATTCAATCACCGATTCCGCATGGTGGTTGCACGACTCTTGGATGACTACGACACGGGGACACGGCCAGGAATGTTCAACTAAATAACACTGTCGTGATTTACACTGGTTAACAGCTAAAAATGAAAAGAGCATGATCCGGATGTCCGTCCAGATCATGCTCGTTTTACGCCCCAGCACCCATCTGAGGAAAAGCCTGACAATGAGTCTACCCAATACGGAAAATTCACTGTTAGATCGCCAGCGTGTCCCCCCCCCCAAAAAAAAGTCCCACTGGGACGCAGCAAAGCTGCTGGCCCAAACACTGGGCGCTACGCCGACCTCTCTGGGCAACTTCGATGTTGCCCACGAGGATCGACTACGACTCATTGCCCACTTGGGGCGCAAAACCCTCCAGGAAGCCCCACCCGCAACTTCAAAGCCGCCTGGCGCAAGGACAAAGACGGCAGCATCGTCCCGAAGCTCTATCGCATTCAAGTCCCAGCCCTTGGACGATGCCAGCACGTCACCCTGACCCACAAACAACGCTCCACAGTGATCGTCGTTGACATTGACCGTTGGGGCTTGGCCGGCGGAATGATCGAATGCCTCAACGAGACTGTGAGTCAAAAGCTTGCCGTACTTGCCGCCGGTAACGCCGGCCCTTCATGGATCGGAATCAACCCCACCAACGGCAAGTGCCAGCTGATCTGGCTGATCGATCCACTCTACGCCGAGGGGGAGGAGATGCTTCAAACGTTTGTCTTCTGAGCGTGACAATGACGATCATGGCCGAACTACTCTGCGGTGACGTTGCGTTCGCGCACCATCTGTCGCGTTCGCCGTTTTATACCGATGCGCTCATCACCGCAGTCGTTGAAGCGTCCGTGGGTACCACCGCAGATTCCTACGACAACGCGTTGGCCAAAACAGTCAACGGTCTCTATAAAACTGAGCTGATCTATGCGCGCCGGTGGCCGGATGTCAAGACCGTGGAGATCGCCACCATGGGCTGGGTGTCCTGGTGGAACAACCAACGCCTCAACGAGGCGCTAGGCCACCGGACCCCCATCGAAGTAGAAACCGCTTACAATCAAACCCAAGCGCTCACCCGCGCTTAAACAACCAACGCGAAACTAAACCCAGGACGCTTCGTATTCAAGCCATGCTAAATACAAAAATCCCTCAACATCCTAAGGACTCTTGGAATCTCGCCACCATCGGGGTCCATCCCGATAACTGGGGACAAGGCATAGCTTCAGCCCTCCTTGCAGATGGACTACAGCGTTTAGATGCAATCCAAGCAAAGGTTTCTTTGGAAACATCAGACTCCCGGAATGTCACCCTCTATTCTCGTTATGATTTTAACGTGACCTCCCTAACACAAATACCTCATGGCCCGACCGTCTATTCCATGTTGCGCGAAAGAAGCGACACCAATACATAGACAAAACCACAACAACATAACTGCCATTCCCTATGGAAGGTTATAGGTGGTAGAGCCGTCGTTACGCGTAAAAATCACCGAGCACATCTAAGCACTTAGCCAACTAAAGTTCGGTTACTCCCGGACTGTTCGAAGCTAAATCAGTATGATGGCCCATAGAGTCCGCTATAGGTCGCACTTATAGCCAAACAGCAAAACTCCACAGTCCACTTTTTAATAGCAGGAACAGGAAATTAGCATATAACACAGCAAATGCTTATATAATCCTTAAGCCGACATTACCCATTTCACGTCACCCAAGCGGCAGAGTGCCAACGGAAGCAGCAACTATGATCGAATTTATCGACGTCAGCAAGAGCTACGCTAACCCCCGCAAAGAAAAAGGTGACAAGAAAAATAAGACACAAGTAAACACAGCATCTGAAAAACAAGCACCAACAGAAAATGCTGTGAACAACTTCAACCTTGTCATTCCAGAAAATCAAACCACCGTTTTTGTTGGCTCCTCCGGCTGCGGAAAGACCACTCTCCTGAGGATGATTAACCGCATGGTTGAACCCACGTCCGGTGAGGTTCGCGTGCGCGGCCGTAACGTGGCCGATGTCAATCCCGTGGAACTTCGCAGATCCATCGGATACGTCATTCAAAGCGGTGGACTCCTCCCCCACCGCAAGGTGCTGGATAATGTGACAACGGTTCCTTTGCTTAACCGTGAGCCAAAAGAAGAAGCTATTCGACGCGCCCGGCTGGCCTTGGAAACGGTAGAGCTCGACCCCAGCTTTGAAAATCGCTATCCAGGTGAGCTCTCCGGCGGACAGCAACAGCGCGTTGGTGTTGCCCGCGCGCTTGCCGCAGACCCGGACATTTTGTTGATGGACGAGCCTTTTGGCGCGGTCGACCCGATCGTGCGTCGTGCGCTACAGCAACAGCTCATTGAGTTGCAGGCCCGTCTGCATAAAACCGTGGTGGTGGTGACCCATGACGTCGATGAAGCCTTTCTCCTAGGCGATAACATTGTGGTGCTGGAAAAAGGCGGAAAAATTGCCCAAGCTGGCACGCCTACGGAAATTTTCGCACAGCCAGCCAATGACTTTGTCGCCCAGTTCATGGGCACAAATCGAGCAGATAGAGACTTGCACACCGCGGTTATCGGCGGTTCCCGGGTTGTGGTGGATAAGCAAGGTCGCCCAGTCGGTCGTTTAGGTGAGGACTCATGATGTGGCTACGTCACGCGTGGCCATATGTGCTGGATATGGCGGCCGCCCATCTCCTGCTCAGTATTCCGGCAATCCTGATTAGCATTGCGGTCTCCATCCCTATCGGCATGTTCGCTGCCCGCAGCCCGCGCGTAGGCAACCTAGTGGTATCCGCAGCATCCTTGGCCTATACAATCCCGGCTCTTCCCATGCTGATCTTGGTTCCTTTCATCGTGGGAGTTCCGCTGCGGTCAGATACCAACGTCATTATCGCGCTATGCATTTATGGGGTGGCACTCCTTGCGCGTACTGCAACAGATGCCTTCCGTTCCATCCCTGAGGACGTGCGCATGTCCGCATCAGCCCAGGGAATGAGCGCACCTCAAATCGCCGTAAAAGTGGATCTGCCACTTGCTATTCCGGTATTAATTTCTGGAATCCGTGTGCTTGGCGTCTCCACTATTGGCCTCGTAACCATCGGCGCATTGATAGGCGTATCAAGCCTAGGAACGCTGTTTACCGACGGCTTTCAACGCAACATCACCGCTGAGGTACTCACGGGCATCGGTGCAGTAGTCATCCTGGCTGTGCTTTTCGACGTCCTCTGCCTCCTCCTTCAACGCGTACTCGCACCTTGGTCGGTGATAAAGAAATGAGTTGGTTTTCCGATCTCTTCGCCCTGCTCACTACCGCTTCCCGGTGGTGGGGCCCCACCGGCTATCTCATCCGAATTGGCGAGCACGTGGGTATCAGCCTGGCTGCCGTAGCCATTGCCGCTGCTTTTGCTATCCCAGCCGGCGTAGCTATCGGCCATACCGGACGCGGTTCTGCGGTTATCGGTGCAATCAGCGGCGCTGCGCGCGCGCTGCCCACTCTTGGCCTGCTCACGATCTTTGGCCTTGCCTTGGGCATCGGGCTAAGTGCACCGCTCATAGCTCTCGTGATACTCGCTATCCCTTCATTGCTGGCCGGGGCCTATGCGGGAGTGGCCAGCGTAGACCGCGACACTGTGGATGCCGCCCGAGCCATGGGGTATACCGAGTGGCAGATCATTAAAAACGTGGAACTCCCGTTAGGTGCTTCCGTGCTCGTGGGCGGCATACGATCAGCAACCTTGCAGGTCACAGCCACAGCCACTCTCGCGGCTTATACGTCAGACATAGGGCTCGGACGATTCATCTTCCACGGACTCAAAGCGCGCGATTACATAGAAATGCTTGCCGGTTCCGTTTTGGTTATCGTATTGGCCCTGATTCTTGACCAAATACTCTCCACCGTTCAGCGAAATACTGGGGTGCACAGCGCGACGTCATAAGTTACCAATCGCGCATGGCTCGTCGAACCGTAGTCCGGTATGTGCCCCGTCGTTGCACAGGGCGCCCTGGCACCTGACCGGAAGAGTATTTACGGCTAACGGCGGGGCGTGATCCCTCGCCACCAAGACCACCAGCGTCATAAGCTGGGTCTAAAAGCAGGCGTACTTTATTGCTCAGTTTTCCCCAGCGGTCATAGAAAATCAGGGTTTGTTTGTACAAATCCCCTTTTCCTATATCCGGGTTTTCTGACTCAATGCCGCACATAACGGTCTGGAGTTCTACCAACGGGATTTGTTCGAGAGTACGGGGTCCTAGTGAGCGCACCACTACCTCAGCCTTATCGCGTGGACGAAGCACCATCGCTTCAGTATTTACGCGAGTAAAGGGCCTATCAGCTACTACTTCACCAGAGTTGAGTGCTTGTTCTACTGCGAGCATCAGGCGTTCACGGATTCGTCGACCTAGTTTTTGGTTCGAGGCACGGCAGTACGCTACAAACAGTCGAGAACCCAATACCGGCCCCTCAACGTTGATGATCGCTTTCACACCAGCAATGATGTCCTCATCACTGCCAGACACGACGGACGCCACTTCTCCCTCGAACGCCTCGTAAGGCAGAAACTCCATAACGCTTTCCACTCCTTTAGTTCTTTTTGACTCTCCCACAAACACGTCAAAAAAGGTAGAAAATGTGCTACTTAAGAAAAAGTTTCGGCTCTTTTTACCCCTTTGGTGGGTAAAACTCACCACACACAGAAAACGCACACGGGTATGAACAAACCGGGAGAGCACACGTCCATAAGTATGAACATGCTCTCCCGGTTATAGATCTCGGCGTTACCCGAAAGTGAGCGAGTACGCCGTCACGCTCGGTTCAAGTTCCAGGGTGATGATGCCGTCGAGAGGCTTATCAGCGTCATAGATGTCTATCGTGCCATCGGATACGTCGAAAGTTTTACTGCTGCCATCAGGGAAAGTAGCTTTCACTTTTCCTTGCCCCGATACCACGAGCTGGACCTTAGCCGCATGCACATTGATAGACAGCTTTGCATCCTTCACAGGAACGATGTGATCGCTTTTCACATCCCACTTACCGCTGAGCGAATATTGCCCCGTCTTAGGATCTTTATACGTAAAGTCACGTTCTCCTAGGCCGTAATTGTTGTTGTTAAAGAAACGAGCCCGCTCAGCACCCAGATAGGTCTCCGGATTGCGCTGCTCCGTGAGCTTAGAATCGGTTCCGCCACCAGTTTCAATCGGGTCAGGTAGCTGAACATTGGGATTGGCCTTCTTGAGTAGCTGACGCACAAGCTGCTCGGTCTCCGCATAAGCGCCTTCTCCCTCATGGATATGGCGTACATTGCCCTCAGTATCAATCAAATACCGCGCTGGCCAGTAGCGGTTGTTGAACTTCTTCCAGGTAACAAAGTCATTGTCCTGTGCCACTGGATAGTTGATTCCCTCGCGCTTTGCCGCTGCGCGCACATTGGCGGCCTCATGCTCAAAGCCGTACTCGGGTGCGTGCACACCTACTACCTGTAGTCCCGCATCCTTATATGCGTCGTACAGCTTGGTGATGTGCTCACCAGCGCGTTGGCAGTTAATGCAGGCATAGGCCCAGAAATCGACCAACGTCACTTTACCTTCGTGCGTTCCCACCGGCTTGTCCGTATTAAACCACCCGGTCAGCCCCTCAAATTCCGGTGCCGAGCCACAATCATGCAGAGTGCCTTTATCAGCCCTACGGCAGGAATCTAGGTTGCCATTTCCGCTACTAAGAGCGTTCTGAACAGCCTCATTATCGCTTAGCCGTTCCTGCACACCGGCAGTCCAGTCAGGAAGGCTGCGCTGCAGCTTCTCGGGAACGTTCAAGGCCAGTGCCAAGGCCAACGCCAAGATAATCGCGCCGACGATGCCGCGATGCTTCCGGACGGCGTCGATACGCTCGCCCATCTTGTTACCAGCAAGGGCGAAGACGAGCAGCGGAAGGCTCGCGCCGATGGCAAACGCGACGGTCAGGATCACCGTAGAAAGTCCGATGTCACCAGTTGCGCCAGCAACCGTAATAGCGGCAAGGATCGGTCCCGCGCACGGAACGTATACGGCTCCCAACGCTAGGCCGATGGCAAAGCCACCTTTATTACGCGCTTTGACCTGCAGTGATGTCGGGCGCGGGATGCGATTAAATGGCGCTTCAATCCACTCGCCAAGCTTAGGCACAATCATGCCCACGCCCACCAGGACCAGCAATGCGATACCGCCCCATCGCAGCACGTCCTTAGGTAGTCCCAGCGCACCAAGGATCAAAGTGCCCACCAATGTAATAGTGGCAAAGCTAAGCGCAAGGCCTGAGATCACATGGGTGGGTTTACGGTCTACGGAAACCGCCAAAACGACCGGAAGAACCGGGAGAATACACGGAGATATACCGGTGACAATGCCACCGATAAGCCCGATCAAAATAAGTTCAAGCATGTGCGTTCCTTTTATGTGCTTTTATGTTTCAGCTTTAACAATCTTGTGGGAGCACGGCGCTTTCTGGATGCAACCATGCGCGGCGGCTCCCTGCACACTCACGACGCAACAACGATGGCGCGGTGCGCGAGCCGTCATTAAGAAGTACGGAACATAAGAAACTTTCAGATTGGATAAAAGTAATTGTGCAGGTAGGGACACTAAAAACGCCACCGCCCCAATGCGACTCACAGTTATTTTTATTTTTTCCAATCCATCGCACGCAGCGGCTCCGAAGTATTCAATAAGCGCGGGAGATAAGCCGCGCACCACATCGGAACTCAGTCTTATATAAGGAGCACTGTCCCATGAAGAACACCGCACTTCGCAAAGCACTTATCGTCGGCGCATTCTCTGTAGCTGCCCTCGGTCTCACAGCCTGCGGAGATGACGAACCAGCCCCAACCAGCCAGACGTCCACGAGCGAGTCTTCTCAGCCCTCCGACGCAATGTCTAAGGACGCGATGACTAAGGATGCCATGACCAAGGATGCGATGGACCGCATGGAACACAAAGAGGGAATGGATGGCAAAGACCACATGGATCGCATGGAACATAAAGAAGGAATGGACGGTAAAGACCATATGGACCGCATGGAACATACGGAGCCCAGTGGCGCTATGAAGCACTAAATCCTGCCTTTTCTTATGCTTACCTTGCGACCACAGCCTTAACACCTCACTAATAGTTCATGATTTCCACCCTTTCCGTTGTAGAGTTACCGGTCATGGACCCCGATAACCTGCTTGTTGCCAGCGCCCACGGCGACCAGCGGGCATTCGCCGCCCTGTATGACCTACTGGCCCCACAAATGTTGGGTTTAGCCGCGCAGATCATTCATGACCGCGCACAGGCAGAGGAAGTCATCCAAGAGGTATTCATTGAGCTGTGGCGCAGCGCTAAAAGTTACGACCCAGCCAAAGGCGGTGCCCGTTCCTGGGCGCTACGACTCACGCGCTTGCGCGCAATCGATCGCTTGCGTACCGACGTAGCCACCAAACAGCGCGACAACAAAGACTTCCTAGAGCAGACCACAACGTGGCACGCAGCTGAGGAAGAAGCAGTGGAATCGCTGGAATCACAGCGAGTTCGCAAGCTTGTCGACGCCATCGGCGAACCACACCGCACCGCCGTCATGCTGGCTTATTTCTCCGGTCTCACTCACCCCGAGATCGCCCAGGCCACCGGCGTTCCCCTTGGGACCGCCAAAACCCGGGTCAGAGATGGACTTAAAAAACTTCGCTCAGCGATGAGCCTCATGCAAGGAGGTGCACAATGACCCCCACAGGTCACAACGAGCCTTTCGACGACTTCCCACACGATGTCGAAGACCTGTTGGCGCAGGCACCTGCACCGCTAACCCCCTCGGCCCAGTTACGAGACAACATCCTCGATGCCATTGCCGCTACTCCTCAAGAGGAACCAGAGGCAACGCATACACCGCAGGTCCGTGCCACAGCTGAGCCTATTGCGGATGTTATTCAGCTATCTTCGCGCCATAAGTTGACGCGCGGGTTTCTTGCCGTGGCAGCGTCGATAGCCGTAATAGCTGGTGGCTTTGCATTCTGGCCACAAGTAGATCCGCATGCAGAAATGCACAGTATCCTCGCAGCTTCCGACGTGCGTCAGGCCAGCACTCATGCCATGGGTGCATCCCTGGATATTGTTGTGTCCTCGTCAATGAATGAGGGCGGCGCTCTTGTTGATGGTGCACCCAAACTTGGCGAAGGCATGGGCGCACAGGTATGGGCAGTAATGGCAGACGGCTCCACAAAATCTGCCGGTGTTATCGGGCCCGAAGATCACGATGGAGTATGGATGCCTTTACCTGGGGAAACCTCAAAGGTGATGATTACCGAGGAACCCCTCAAGGGCAGCTCTCGACCACAGGGCACAGTCCTTGCCGTAGTCGATGTGTAAGTGACTGCCGTGTGCAGTGTGAGGGGCTAACTGGTGCAGTAGTGCCGGTTAGCCCCTCACCTCATTGACAGATATGATTTGCAACACTTACTTTTAATCGTGTCCTGACTCACATTAAAAGGAACGCAATGTTCACTTTCAAACAATCCCCAACAATCAAAGCTCTAGGGGAATTCACGCCTTCGCGCATCCAAGTCCGCGAAGCCGTAGCTGAAAGAAACGTTTCGGTACGCCATCAGCCAGGGACTGCATAACGTGCCCACGATTTTTCCAGGCGACGGCAAGGAACTAGGTTCCGTCTATGCCCTTGCTGTTACCTACTTTTTCGTGGCCACCTGCGGGGCAATGACGTCGCTTGCTATTTCACTTCACTTTGCTTCGCGCGAAAGTGGCGAAACACTGGTGGCCGCAGTTCTCATCTCAGGGGCTTGTGCACAGGTATTTTTATCACCGCTCCTCACGCCTTTTTTTGACAGGATTAGCCCACTTACCGTCGCACAGACTGCCGCATTCATAGAATGTGTCGCTCTGGTACTTTTGTTTCTCTTCCCCGAACCAGCGTTCCTCATTGCCGGAAACGTTGTGGTGGCTACATTAAGTGGCTTGTCTATCCCCGCCTATTGTGTGATCGCGGAAGAATGTGCACCATCACACAATCAGGCGCGCGTATTTTCCTTCCTTGACACTGCACGGCTCAGCGGAAGCTTCGTAGGCCCTGCGCTGGGTGGCCTTCTTTTAGACTTTGGAACCCTGAGCACTGCACTGGCCTACGAAGCTGCAGCTGTTGCAGGCTCATTCCTTGTGTTATGCATACTAGGTTTTCGCCTCCGCAAAAACTCTGCACAGATTAATAGCGTCAATACCGGCCGGAAACCACTTAAAATCTTCCGCAGCATCCTTGAGGCTCCCACGTTGCTCCTTACTCAACCTCACACGCGCCAAGCACTGACAAGCATCTGGGCCGCTATCATTTTTACGTCCATCTACAACGTGGCTCTCGTCTTCTACGCCACGGAGACGCTCCAGGCGAGTGGACTTATTTACGCAATCGTGGCCCAATGCTTCATCGTAGGGCGCATTTTTGGCGCACGCATGTCCACACGCCTCACCGAGGCCAACGCTCTGCCCACCCTAATTAAGGCTGGCGCTGCCATGGGTTTGTGCATCGCCATTCCAGGGTTCGTGCCGTCACTTCTTGTATGTATCCCATTCTTTGCGCTGGCCGGAGTCTGTAATGCTCTCCAGGTTGCCGCGCTCAGGATGGTCATTGTCCACAGTGTACGACCAGCGATCAAACCCAAAGCACTATCAACAATGGGCACGGTTAATAACTCAGCAATGCTCGTTGGCTATATCGTTGGCGCCCCGGTCGTCGCTAGCATCGGCCCCAGCTTGGCACTTGTTGTTGCAGGACTCGGCACGATGCTTTTCACAGTGCTACCGCCAACGTGGCGAGCGCTGCGCATCGCTACTCGCGGGAAAACGGTTACTTCCTCACCTTAGATAAAGAGACACTGTCTCCTTCACAAACAAAGTAAGAGCCGCAACCTACCTCGAGCAGAATAAGTACAATAAGCGGCTTCGAAAATAACCCCTGATACGAACACACTAAAAAAGAATGTTCATTTTATAGTTCTCTATCCCTCCTGCTTGGACACAATTCGATCTCCCGCAAATACTATTATCGAAAAAGCCACAATCCCCAATAAGAAACTAACTGTCAAAATGATCTCAACCTTTTCGTTTCCCATAAAAATTAGAACCACATTAAAAACACCGGCCAAACTGAAATAAATTGCCAGAAGGGTAAAGTATGGGGACATAGCTTCGTGTGCCACGATCCACGTCTCCTTCGATTTCAGCACATTAGGAGTAAGAACCCCAGGCAAAGACGTATATTCCCAACGCTTATAGCTTCCCTTCGGGGATTCTTTTGCAATAAAGAATGTAAAAACACTCAACAAGGAGAAGGTAAAAATTGTAAATAGAGCTGAAGTGATCAAACTTTCACTCCTAGGATATTTTCAATTAATTATTACTTAAATCATTTTCCCAACAGATAATTTTATAGAATTGAAACTATCCTAAGATGGTCATAATTTCACCATTTTAAGATATAAACCTAGCACCCCTTCCATAATTACCAAGAAACTCGGGTGCCCCGTAGTTAACGTAACCCCATGTAGCAAACAGACCATGGCAATCATTAATAGTTTTCAAACCATCTCGTCACCAGCCCACAAAAATCCCCCTGCCAGTTGGTTCCTGATTTCTCAGTCCAACTAGCAGGGGGATTTAGTGAGGATACGACCTATTTAGTGATCGTCCCAGTGGCCCTCGTGAAGGGCGTGGCGGTGTCCATCGTGAATGTAGTCCACATGGTCGCCGTGAGGAACAGCTACGTGACCACATTCTGGGCCATGCTGGTGATCGTGGTTCTCGTGAACATGGTGCTCGGTGGTCTCGCACTCATCCCAGTGACCCTCGTGCTCGCGGTGGAGGTGGCCGTCATGGACGTAATCAACGTGGTCGCCGTGAGGAACAGCTACGTGTCCGCACTCAGGACCGTGAGCGTGGGTGTGCTCTGCGTGGGTTGCACAGGACATGGTGAACTCCTTTTCTCCAACAAGCGGCACCCGAAACTGTTGGCGTTTCAGCCCCGCTCCGTTATTTTCAACAAGATCTACAAACTGAAAATAACACCGATCTCAAAGATTTTCAACACGTTTCATTAATGGAAATGGTATCGCTTAGCCATTAGGTGCCAGCACCCCTTTTTCCTGTTCAACAAGCACCACCGCACCTACACTGGTGAGTTGTGCACCAGAAGATTGGGAACGTCGACAAGCTAGCTGCAGCCCTCGCCGCGCTACTGAGCAGCGTGTATGTGGTGGATTTCATTACAACGCCAACACCACTCTCCGCTGTTCTTATGGCCTGTGCCCTAGCATTTATCCCAGCCCTGCTCTTTTTGCACCGCAATGTCCCCTGGATGGCAGCGCTCAACCTCGGAATCCTAGGTGTGTGGGCACTGGTGTGTCTCATAGCTTTCCCCGCCAATCTCGGGGTTCCACCTCAGCTGATTGTTGCTCCTTGGGTGATATTTTCCGCAGCTCGCACCGAGTCTTCTCTTGTAGTTCGCAATATATTCATTGCGTGCTTGGCAGGATCACTGCTGTCACCCGCCATGTGGAAAGTCGCAGATATCGGCAGGGTCGAATATCGAGGCCTGATAGATGCGCCACTGATGCTGCTTGTTCATTGGCTTATTGCTCTCACCGCGTTGCTTCTTGGGCAGGCAGTCAAAAGCCGTAAAGAAGCCCAGCTTGCGCAGGTTATGCGAGAACGAGAACGGGAGCGAACCCTTATCGCTGCCGAGATTCACGATGTTCTCGCCCACTCGCTCACGCTCATCCGCATGCAAGCCGCTGCAGGTATGGCCGTTCCCAGCACTGCTAACGACGCACTCACCACGATCCATTCCGTAGCTGGCGAGGGCATCGCTGAGGTTCGTTCCATCATCCACGCGCTCGGCAATAACGGCATCTCCGCCCCGGAATCCGCCAACCTCGACGATCTTTTCCAGCGGTTTCGGGAACAGGGCCTAGAGATCACGGCATCTGTTGCCGATCTCTCCACCACCTCTCCGATCACCCAGCTTGCTGCTTATCGAATTATCACAGAGTCGCTCACCAATGCACTCAAACATCAACGTCCCCCTATCAGCGCCGATATCACCGCGAACACCGAACCGCGCGGCATCAGCATCACGTGCACCACCCACGGCGACTCCGCATCCACGTCTGCTCACGGAGGCTTTAGACTCGTCGGACTGAGCGAACGCTGTGCAGCCCTCGGGGGCACACTCACACACAACTTTGCCCACAAGCATGCGACGATAACCGCATGGTTCCCCAAGGAACAACCATGACCACACGCATTGTGCTTGCCGACGACCAACCTCTCCTCCTCAGCGCTCTTCAAACAATCATCGACGCACAAGAAGATTTTTGCGTGGTAGCCACCTGCAGCGATGGGGCTCAAGCTGTGACGACGCTACATTCAGACCCCACCATAGACATCGTCATCATGGATATTCGCATGCCGGTCATGGACGGAATCGAGGCTCTTACACAGATCCGCCAGGTTGCCCCTGAGGCGCGCGTCATCATGCTGACAACCTTTAACGTTGGAGATTACGTAGACCGAGCTTTATTTGCCGGCGCCCATGGGTTCCTTTTAAAGGATGCCGAACCCGACGAACTGATCAGGGCAATCCGCACCGTCGCGCGTGGAGAATCCATTCTCAGCGCCGGCGTCACAGGCCATGTGCTCGACATGTGGCGATCCCAGCTCAACGGTCTTTCGCCGGCCATCCCAGCCGAACAAAAGCAAGGACTGAGCCTTCTCACTCTCAGAGAACGTGAAGTCTTTCAGCTGGTAGCGCAGGGGATGAACAACTCAGAGATAGCCAGTGCTCTTGTGGTCTCAGAGACAACAATTAAAAGTCACGTTTCTTCGCTCCTTGCCAAGCTGCACTGCCGCGATCGGGTGGGCTTGGTTGTACTTGCAGGTAGAATGTAAAAAGACTCCCAGTAAAACCCTGCGAGCACGCTTGTCCCCCCTTCATTGTTTAGGAGAGATGTCCGTGGTTTCATATTTTATTCTCGTGGTAAGTCTCTTACTTATTGCTGGGCTGAATTATGGGCTCAACAAAGCAACCGCGTCCGGATCTCTTGTTCGCAACAATCTCATCGGAATCAGAACATACGCCACGCTATCCTCCGATGCCGCATGGATTACCGGCCATAAAGCAGCCATGCCGTATGTCCGATACAGCGCGTATGTCGGCATCCTGGGAGCCGTGGTTTCGCTCGTAGCGCTGTACCTTGTTACCCGTGACGGCACCATCTCGCACAATGCTGTATATGCACTTCCCATCACGTTTTTCATTGTCCAGCTGCTCCTGCTCATAGTTGCTTCGATAAAGGCTAATGCCGCTGCTCAAACAGTCCAGGAATAGCAGCTCGCCGAACCACGCCATGCGTACACGTCTCCTACTGCAGTAGGAGACGCATTTGGTTCCACAGGAGGGCGCTTTACGCTCGTTGATAACCGACGATAAACAGTATGGAATCTTCGGTGGAGCTCTCAGACGTTGCAGTAGATATACGTGGTACTCGCATCCTCTCATCAGTAAGTTTTAGCGCCAGCCCTGGACGTGTTCACGCCGTCCTGGGCCCCAATGGTGCCGGAAAATCCACCACATTTAAAGCACTTTTAGGTCTTATCCCAATAAGCACTGGTAGCGTCCGCATCTTCGGGGAGCCTTTGCGTAAGGAACACCTGGCCAGCATCGGAGCCAGTATCAACGGGCCAGCACTTTATAGCCATCTCACTGCCCGTGAAAATCTTCAGGTTCACAGCTCTTTGCTTGGCCTACCCTCTTCAGAAATAGATCGAGTGCTCTCCATAGTCGGATTATCGGATACTGGAAGGAAGAAAACCCGCACCTTCTCTACCGGAATGAAGGCCCGTCTGGCGCTGGCTATTGCGCTACTTGGCAACCCCCGCATTTTGCTTCTCGACGAGCCCCAGAACGGCCTCGACCCACAAGGCATCGCAGATCTGCGTACCTTTTTACAACGATGGGCTGCTGAGGGAAACACCGTCATAGTCAGCTCTCACCAACTCGGGGAGATCGCGCGCCTGGCACACGACATCACAGTGATCAAACATGGAACAACCCTCTTCTCTGGACCTGCGGCAACGCTTGCTAACCACGGCGATCTTGAGAAAGCATTCTTCCAGCTCACCGGGGAAAAGGGAGAACACTGATGCAGCTACCGTGGAACGCATATATAAAAGCGGAAGCGATCAAGGCCCGACGAACATCTTTGGTTTATCTTCCTTTTGTCGGTCTCTTCCTTGCACTGATGAATATCACCCTTTCGCAGTTAGCCAGCGGACAAGGGTTTCAAAGCACACCGTTCGCTTGGCAATCGCTCTATATCACCGGTATTTCGGCGCCCATTCTGGCTCTTATTGCCACCCTGCCAGAGCGACGAGAGGTACTTGCTCAGGAAGGCAGAATTCCTACCCATGCAGTCTCGATGCAACGGTTACGCCTGGCTCGCTTCCTCCTCGTATGCATCTCCTCGTTAGCTTTACAGCTCTTGCTTTTTGTCCCCATGATTCCGGTTGGGTCACCGCCGATCGCAGCATTCCTCGCCATCCTCTTTGCGTGGATCGGATCTCTCGGACCCCTCGGGCTTTTTAGTGCTCTCGGTAGAGTCATAGGGCTTATCCCCACCTTGCTAATAGCAGTGCTATGGCAGATCGTAGGGGTTATTTCTACGGAAAAGGAATTCTGGTACTTTTCCCCACCAGCGTGGGCGCTGCGCATCATGCTGCGCCCCATGAATATCCACATCAACGCTGTTCCCTTGGAACCAGACTCTCCCCTGCGTACAGAGTCCCCCACCCTCGGCCTTATGCTCTGTCTACTTTTGGCCGTGTTAGCCGGTGTTCTTACATACTCGGTTTCCCCTGCTTCTCCAACAGCGGAAAAACACCGTTGCCTTTTCACGCAGCACCGGCAATATCAGGACCGAACCCGCACTACAACCGATGAAGACCACACTGCATTCGACCTTGCACATATAGCTCAAGGAACAGACCGGAAACCAGTCGGCTACCTCAGAGCAATCGGCGCTTTTGCTCGCTCCTTGCACCGGACTGGCGTCTACCCCTTATCCATTCTCACGGTGATGCTTATTACCCTGACAGCCTTCATCTACTCAGAGATCACAGCTCTGCAGCTCTATTCTTATTTCCTTGTGCCACTGGGCACCGGATTTCTATCTGTACTGAGCTGGTACGCCACGCGCCCTGTCTATTCCCAACACGCACTGGACAATCCCCGTGCTCATACCGGCTTCGCTCTTACGCATACCGCCATCGTGTCTGTGATTACGCTCGTGGTGGCCGCTATCACGAGGGCTCCTTTCCCCAGTATTGTGCTGTTGCTCTTAATCGGCAGCGCACTGGCCACAGGTTGCTGTGCAGCTGTAATGAGGTTTGGGAATGCAGCCCCTATAGTACTTAGCCTCATCGTGTGCGTTTTTTCCATCACAATCGGCGGAGATGTTCTTGCGCACACCAAACTCTGGGTGATCGGAATAGCCGGCTGGCCATTACTTGCTTCAGCGGATCCCATGCGCTTTACCACGGCTTTTATACTGAGCGTGCTGCTCTGCGGCTGCTCCTGGTGGGCCTTTCACAGCGCAAGCAAAAAGCACCATATTTAGCCCATTGCCCATTTCTATAAGCACAACCGTCGGTAGAATGGAGAAGCATGTTTAACCCTCGAAACGGACTCCCAGCTCCTCCCGCATGGCTTGAAACGGCGATCTTTTATGAGATCTATCCGCAAACTTTCTACGACTCTAACGGTGATGGAATCGGCGACGTGCAGGGGATCGTCGATAAGCTTGATTACATAGCTGACCTTGGCGCAAACGCGTTATGGATCAACCCTTGCTTCGATTCCCCCTTTAAAGACGCAGGATACGACGTCCGCGATTACTACACAGTCGCACCTCGCTACGGCACCAATGCTGACCTAGAAAAGCTGTTCACTGAAGCCCACACCAGAGGGATTAAGGTTCTACTCGACCTTGTCCCCGGGCACACCAGTGAGCAGAACGACTGGTTCCAGTATTCCTGCAAAGCGGAGCCCAACCAGTATTCGGATCGCTACATCTGGACATCTCACGCCTTTGATAACGGCGACGGCCTCCCCTTCATCGGAGGCGAGGCGCCTCGCAATGGCACCTATATCCTCAACTTTTTCAAGAGCCAGCCGGCACTCAACTATGGCTTTAACAAGAAAACACGCCCCTGGCAGCAAAGCGTTGATGCCCCTGGTCCGGTAGCTAACCAAGAAGAGATGGCCAACATCATGCGCTACTGGTTGGACAAAGGCGCGGACGGTTTCCGAGTAGACATGGCCGATTCCTTGGTCAAATTTGATGGTGAAGATAAACAAGAGACCATCAAGGTGTGGCAGAAAATCTTTGCGAGATTCCGCAATGACTACCCAGAGGCGGCATTTGTTTCAGAATGGGGTAAACCTATTCAAGCACTTAAGGCCGGCTTTGACATGGACTTCTACCTAGATTGGCGCAACAACGGCTATAACGTCTTGGCTCGCAACACAGACGATCCGCTAGGGCGCAGCGAAGACCTCAGCTTTTTCAAGCAGTCATCCGGAACCTCGCCGCAGGAGTTCATCGACCAATACTGGCCACAATATGAGCAGATCCGCGATCTTGGATACTTCAGCCTGATCTCTTGTAATCATGACACCCCCCGTCTTGCGCCTCGACTCACCGATGCCGAGCGTCGCCTTTTCTTCATATTTCTGCTGACCATGCCCGGCGTCCCCTTCATCTACTACGGCGATGAAATTGGCATGCGCTACCTCGATATTCCGACCAAAGAGGGCGGATACCAACGTACTGGTACCCGCACACCAATGCAGTGGGATGCGACAAAGAAAAACTGCGGTTTCTCCAGCGCACCAACAGAAGAGCTGTATCTTCCACAAGACACAGCTCCTGATGCCCCGGATGCAGCCTCGCAAATGTTGGACCCCGCGGCGTTACGCCCCTTCGTGCAAAAGCTCATCGGGCTGCGATCGGAACACCCCGAGCTGCACGCAGACAGCGACTTCTCTTTCCTGTGGGCACACGATAACTCCCGAATCCTCGCATATCGCAGAGAATCCTCAGGCGGAAACCGCTGCGCAGTGGCACTTAACGCTGGCGACACCGCAGATAGCATCACTCTGGAATCTCCGGCGACCATCATCGTGAGTTCCGGCGACGCCCGAGTGGAGGGGAATACCGTGCACTTAGGGCCTTCCTCGGGAGCAGTGGTGGAATTGGCGTAAAAAATATACGCGGTGCAGGGGCATGTCAGTGCGGGACATAGTTGCAGTTCAGGCTAATCATGGCCTCAGTCCTCGTGCCTTTCCTGGCGCGAGGACCAACCACACGGTGCACCAAGACAGCAAGGCATTGCCTTGGTAGACCCCCACAACAACCTGCTGAATGTAATGCATCGAACATTGACAGGCTGAGAAATATTTATTTTTATTAAAAGGTCTTTAAAGATCTTAATTTAAGTCATCAGCTACCCGAGGAGGTGACATCGATGGACACCAGTGCGAGTCCTCTTCCTGCGCAACAGACGACACCTGGACAATCCCATACGTCCATCGATTCGCCTTGCACGCAGGAATAAACCCGCGCTTTACGCCATCGATGAATCTGCTCTACCCACACAAGGGAGATCACGATGCATCAGGTCAATCTTTCACCAACTACACCACCAGCAGATTCCTCAATGGTGGACATTCTGCGTTCCCACACACCGGAAGCTGCCGCCCAGTGGTTTGCGGCCATGCCGCACAGCACGGTAACCACGCTTATCGCAGAACTTTCCACAGATGACCTATACCTGCTGGCCACAGCCCTAACCCCAGAGAATGCCAGAGTTTTACTCACGACCCTTGGCCCCGAGGCAGCCGCCCGCATCCTGCAAGCTTTACCACCACGGGAGTGTGCGGAGCTCGTCGTTACGCTCGATACCGATGTCGCCGCACAAACGCTACGGCAGCTAGGCATTAGTTCCGACGAGCTTGTCGACGACCTCCTATCAGCCTTGCCAGTGTCCACCTCGGCGGTGCTCTCGCAAGTACTTGCCTGGCCCACGGAATGTGCGGGTGCCTGGATGCGCCCGGAAGCAATCCACGTTCCCGTGCACTCAGATGTGGGGGCAGCTGCGGAGGCGTGTCGACAAGCCCCTGCAGCGTTAGATGAAGGCATCTTTATCGTGGATTCCGACATGCACGTGGTGGGATGGCTTGCCCCGGCAACGCTCATCACATCTCCGGACGAGACGCCTGTTGAGGACGTCATGATCGATGCTGCCACACTAAGGACCTGGTCAGTCGGTCCGCTCAGCGACCAGGAACAGGCGGTAAAAGTGGCCCGGCGCTCTCCCACTGGTTCAGTCCCCGTTCTAGATGCCGACCATGTCCTTGGGGTGATCACCCGACACTCCATCACGCGCATTCGCGAGTCGGAATTGCGGGAGGACAACGCTCTCCAGGGCGGTGCTTCGCCTCTCGACGTCTCCTACCGGCAGGCTTCAGTAAAAGAGCTTTGGCGGGTCCGGATAGTCTGGCTGGCGCTATTGTTCTTGGCCGAGATGTATACGGGAACCGTCCTGCGCTATTTCCAAGATGAGTTAGAAGCAGTGGTCGCTCTGGCGTTTTTCATTCCCTTACTGATTGGCACCGGCGGGAACATCGGTACCCAAATCACCACCACTCTCATTCGAGCAATGAGCACCGAGAATGTGCAACTCCACGACATCGGCCGAGTGCTGACTAAAGAATTGGGAACAGGCCTGCTGCTGGGACTAGCCATGGGCGCATTAGGGGCGCTTCGCGCTTGGAGCCTAGGCGTAATCCAACCGGTCATCTTCACAGTTGCCATTGCCCTGGTGTGCATTTGCTTGTGGTCATCGCTGATCGCATCCATCCTTCCGCTCATACTTAAAAAGCTTGGCGCAGACCCCGCAGTGGTATCCGGTCCCATGATTTCCACAATCGTCGACGGCACAGGACTTGTCATCTATTTCACCGTCGCCCGACTTGTCATTCTGGGAGGCTAACCCCACAATCACCAGCACGATCATCAGTACGGCACACCAAAAAGTATTAGAAATGACATTCATTTCTGTTTAATATTGTCCAGGTGCCCCACCAAAACACGATTAAGCACCTCAACAACAGACCGGCGGGTACCAGCGATCAACGAACCACCCGCCAACGTCAAGCAGCTAAAACACGAGCCCTCTGCGCTGCCCTGACGTGTGCAATCCTCATTCTCCTCATCCTTTCCGGAGCAACCGGGACCGTTAAGGTCAGCTTTTTAGAGGCCGCACAAATAGTGACAGGACACCTCGTTCCCAACATGCCGTGGATGAGCGATGGCAGCCTTAGCACCCTGCAAGATCAGGCGGTATGGCAATTCCGTTTGCCTCGCACCTTGCTGGCAGGGGTTGCGGGTGCCGGCCTAGCTCTAGCGGGAGCATTGATGCAGGTTACCGTGCGTAATCCCCTTGCAGAGCCCTATATCCTCGGTGTCTCCTCCGGCGCAAGCGTGGGGGCCGTGCTGGTGATCGTTTTTGGTTCAGCAGCTCTTGGCGGCCTCCCCTTACACATCGCCGCCTTCCTAGGTGCGCTATGCGCATGCATCGCAGTCTCGCTCCTGGCGAGGAAAGATGGCTCACTTTCCCCCACGCGCATGATTCTGGCAGGCGTCGCTTTAGGCACACTATTGAGTGCCATAACAAGCTATCTCACCATTTCCACCAGCGCGCAGAATGTGGTGAGCGTGATGTTCTTCCTGTTGGGATCGGTGTCGGCGGCGTCGTTAAGCAGCGTGGTGGCACCGTTGGTCGCGCTTCTTGTTTCACTCGTAGTGACCTACGTGTTGGCAAGGCATCTCAATGTACTTATGACCGGCGACGAATCTGCCATGTCCTTAGGCGTGAATGCGACGAAACTTCGCGCACTTCTTTTGGTCATAGCATCGGTCCTCACGGGGACAGTGGTGGCCGTTGCCGGCGGCATCGGATTTGTTGGCCTTGTTGTTCCTCATATCGCGCGCATCGCGGTGGGCGCGGATCACCGCCGAATGATTCCCGTAACAGTACTGGGCGGCATGGCATTTCTTATGGCAGCAGATCTACTAGCTCGCACAATCGCGCACCCCACAGAGGTTCCGCTGGGCATCCTCACCGCTTTTGTGGGTGCGCCCTTCTTCCTGTGGCTTATGCGACAAGGCGGCGCAGAGAAGGCGGGGTATGGCCGATGAACATCCAATTTGATTGCGTGAGCGTGGAATTATCCGGCCGAACTGTCGTTGATCAAGTCAGCGCTTCCGCGGAATCTGGCCAGATCCTCGGGCTGGTGGGGCCAAACGGTTCAGGCAAGTCCACGCTTCTTCGCACCGTATACCGCAGCCTTAACCCCGCATCAGGAACCGTACGACTAGGAGGTGAGGATGTTCGCACGCTTTCCCATCGCGAGGTTGCCCGGCGCGTGGCGGTCATGTTGCAGGATTCTCCCACCGATTTCGATTTAACCGTTGAAGAGACAGTGATGTTGGGGCGCGCCCCGCATCATTCGATTCTGGGCCGAGATACCGGCGAGGACGTCCACATCGTGGAGGAGGCGATGCACGCCACCGACGTCGTAAAGCTCGCGGACCGCATGGTCTCCACGCTGTCCGGCGGCCAGCGACAACGGGTGCTCCTCGCCCGCGCGCTTGCCCAGCGCACCCCGGCTTTGCTTCTCGACGAACCCAGCAACCACCTCGACATCAGCCACCAACATGAGCTCATGTCCACCGTGGCTTCTCGTGGTGGCACAGTCATTGCAGCACTGCACGACCTGAATCTTGCAATGCAGTATTGCGACCGGATACTCCTCCTCAAACAGGGATCAGTGGTGGCCATGGGCACCCCTTCACACGTTCTCACACCAGAACTCATCCGCGAGACCTTTGCCATCAACGCCCACCTACTCCCAGGGCCAGTAGATCCCGTTCTCGCGTTTACTCCCCTTTCCTCCAGCCTTTAAGGATATTTAATGCGTATCTCTCGCTCCCTCATCGTTGTAACCTCCACAGCGCTGCTGCTCACGGCTTGTGGTTCTTCCGTAACAGCGCCAGAAACGTCCACCAGCTCAGCAGCCAAAGCCGTGACCATATCCAACTGCGGTCGGGAACTGAGCTTTGATAAAGCACCCGAGGCCCTCGTGGGTATGCATCCAGCGCAGACAGAGCTGCTGATCCGCCTAGGACTGACGGAAAAGATCGTTGGACAAGCTCAGGCGAAAGCGCAGGCCTTGCCCGATGATGTCGTGGATAAGGCAAAAAACATCCCCACCATCGGCGGCGTAATGCCCCCAAGTCGCGAAGAACTCCTTGCGGTTAAACCGGACTTTGTTTACTCACCCACCACCTATGAGTTCTCCGCTAAACAGGGGTTTGCCAGCATAGAGCAGCTCAAAGAAGCTGGCGCCGCCGCCTATGTTGCCACTGGCGGCTGCGAGGACCGACGCATGACAGGCGAGGTTTCTGACCTCTTCACTGACCTCACCAACCTGGGAACCATTTTTGGGGTGCAAGAAGAGGCTCAGAAGATGATTGATAAAGACAAAGCCGAGCTCGAAGGCGTAGAAAAAGCGCTGAAAGACCAAAAGAAACTACGCGTCGCGCAGATCTACATGGAAGGCGACACTCTCCAAGCCATCGGCGCTGGCATTGAATATGACATCCTCAAGCGCGCCGGAGCAGACAACGTCTTCACTCCAGACCAGAAGAACTTTTCCGATTTCTTTGCCTCAACGTTAACCCCCGAGGCACTTGCGGCCGAGAACCCCGAGGCCATCGTCTTTGCGGCTTATGACGCAGACCATGAAAAATCTACGCGCGACTACCTGACCAAGACGTTCCCGGACATGCCTGCAGTCCGCGACAACCGCATCATCTCAGTGTCCACGTCCGATATGTTCCCCGGAACACAAGGAAACGTTAAAGCTGTGAAGCACATCGCCAGCCAGCTCTACCCCGGCGCGTTTAAATAGGCCATCACGCACAATAACCCCCTACTGTGTCGTTTTTGAGAACGCTAGCGCCTATCGGATCCCTAAACCCCCAGGACACGTTTTCTACCGTTCTCAAAAACGACAATTTTCCGGGGGCACGTCAGCTCCCTCGAACTCCTCGGGGAGCTTTTCCATAGACAGCACTATCATTTAATGATATATATTATTTAACGATATATTCGATGCAATGAAAGGAGACATCGTGGCCCGCAGCTCCGGGTTTGATAGCGGCAACCTCAGCGACGCCGCCGTTCACATCCTCTTAGCCCTCACAAAGCCCCGCCATGGTTACGCGGTAATGCAGTTTCTTCACGACGCAAGCCACGGCCACATCGACATCGGCCCCGCTTCCCTGTACACCACGCTGAAAAAACTCACCGCAGCCAGCCTTATCACCGAAGTAGACACCGAAGAGAACCGCCGCATCTACCACATCACCCCCCACGGACACGAAGTTCTCACCGCCAATCTCGAACGTCGCCGCCAACTCATCGCTATGGCCGACTCAATTTTGGAGACATCATGAACACCACCCGACTAGGAAGCGGACTCGCCTTCTCCCCCAACAAAGATCTAGAAATGTTCACCCGCATGGCGGCGAAAGGAAAGCACCTCGCCGGAGTTGGGCTTGCTGGACACGGATGGACCTTCACCGACGGAGAACCCGAGCAGGCCACTTTTGACCTCGTCTACGAGCGCAATCCCCACAAAGATTTCTACGATATTTTCACCGCGGCCGGCTGGACGCACGTCCTCAGCGCAAGTGACATTCATATTTTCAAGGCGCCACCTGGCACCACCCCGGCCCACACCAGCCTCGAATCCAAGCACGAGGAACTCACCCGTCAAATAAAGATTTTCTCCCGCTACAGCGCACTAACCCTGGCAGTCTTTATTGCCGCCGTTTTCCTCATCACGCACGTGCAGCTACCCTCCTGGGCTAATCCCCTGATAATGGCGGCAACGCTCGTCCCTGTGGTGTACACCGTGATGCCGCTTCTGGGTTTCTGCTGGCACCGATTCAGGCTCCCCACACCGCAGTCGTTTGCTTGAGGCGGGCGGCGTCGACAAGCGTGGTCAAGCCGAGCGGGGCGTATCTTAGTCAGTGTCATGCAAGCGAACGGCACCCCCTCGGCAGGAGAACACATGTACCCCCTTGTCACCGCAGAATGGCTCAACCAGCATCTAGGACGCACAGATGTAGTGATCCTCGATGCCAGCATCAGCCTCGCCCCTACTCCCGTCTCCCACTCCGAGTACATACCCGGGGCAAAGATTATGGACATCGACGGCGCATTTTCCGACCTCACCAGCGGTGTGCCGCACACCATGATTTCAGAAGCGGAGTGCGAACGGCAGCTGCGGGCGCTGGGGGTCAACGATGATTCCATCGTCATCATCTACGACAACCAAGGCATCTATTCCGCACCCCGCGGCTGGTGGATGCTGAAGTCCATGGGGCTGCCCAATGTCGCAGTACTCGACGGCGGACTCCCCACCTGGCAAGCACACGGACTCCCCACCTGGCAAGCACACGGATTCCCCACAGAGGCGCACCCCAGTGCCCCGGCCGAACCCGGAACAGTGACCACGCGCTTTCAACCGGACTACTTTGTCACGGCACAACACGTGCTTTCCTTGCTTGACGACGCCCCCACCGCCGTCATCGACGCACGCTCCCACGAACGATTCCTCGGGCTTGCACCCGAACCGCGCAAAGGGCTCCGCCCCGGACACATGCCCGGCGCCATCAACATCCCTTTTACGACTGTCCAAAACAACAACCTGATGCTTCCCCCACAGCAGCTTCGCGAGGTCTTCTCCGAAGCCTTGGGCAACAAACAAAGAATCATCACGTCCTGCGGATCAGGCGTCACCGCTTGCGTCATCACCCTCGCCGCCACGCTCGCCGGATACGAGGAACTCGCAGTATACGACGGCTCATGGAGCGAATGGGGACGCCCCGGCGACCTGCCCGTAACAGCGTAAAACCTTATGAATGGAAGGGAAACTCACATGAGCCAAGCCCAAACCCGATACGCAGGAATCTCGCCAGCTCCTCACGCAGTGCATGCGTTATGGGCAATAGCCCTGCTAATCGGCATCGTGGCAGGTGCTGCAGCCGGAGGATTTTCCGCCGGTTTTGCGGCTAAGCGCATCCAGGCGCCGGTAGCCGACTTTATTGTTGTCGGCGGCATGCTCGGGGCATTGTTGCTAGGGATTGCGATCTTCTACCTAGGCTTCATTCGACGATGCAACTGGGGACGACGAGAACTCGGATTTATACCTCCGACCAGATCGCTCTGGCATCTTACGTGGTGGTTCCCTTTGACCGTCATGATCGGCGGCATCAACGCAGCGATCATCGGAACGTCACTAGGACTATCACCCAAAGAAGCTGGCGGCACCGCAACGGGGTTCCACCTTGGCCCCATTGCCGCCATCGTCTTACTCGCAGGAACCATCCTCATTGTCCCCTTCTTTGAAGAAGTAATCTTCCGACGCATCCTCCTCGACTGGCTAACCACTAAAATTCCGATACAGCTTGCGTCCCTTCTCGTAGTGCTGGCATTCACTCTGATCCACATCTCACCAGCGATCATGGTGTACGTAGTCTTCTTAGGGATCTCGCTGGTGCTCGCCAGACTGTGGTTTTCTACGATGTGGGCACCGTTTATCATCCACGCAGCCAACAATGCCCTGGTGACGATCATTGCGCTAAGCGTGTGAGTCAGAGCGGGATAGCGATTCGCGGTTGTCTTGTGGGGAGTTTTCTACGCGATCTCACTGCTGTTATGCACCCTGAAAACTCGCACGCATAATCTATGTGACAGCGCTACAAATCAACCAATGCGTCTTAGCATTGTCATTTTTGAGAACACTAAAAATTACAACCTGCAGTTTTATCAGACATGTGCAGGCTAGCGTTCTCAAAAACGACAATCAGATAGGGACTCCGTGACACTAGGCTTTCCCCGGAAAACCAAAACGGAGCCCACACACCCCACAAGAGTGTGTGACCTCCGGTCTCAGTGGTTCAAAACTGCTCTTTGTGAGGCGTCCACGAAACCAGGCCAACTAGCAGGACTACAAGAGCGCACCCAAAGGCTAAAATAAAAGGCCCGAATTTTCACACACCCAAACCCCAAGTAGAAAAATCTCAAACCTCACCTGATTGCCTTGTAGCAACCCAATCCAAAGCAATGCCGATTGTAAACCAATATCAAAGGCAGTTGACCGCAAGCATGTGCCGAAATTCATGAAGTACGCCGGGATTGAGCAAATGGGTGGAGAAGTCCAAGGCATCTGCTGCAGAGGAGATCTTGGGGTTGGTGCGTGCTGAGAAGGCTCGAGTTGAGTCCACAATCGTGAGGCGGACTTATGTCACCCAGCCACCTTGCCCATCCGAGATGAGTACGCCCTGCAGCCAAACAAACAGGTCCTCGACCGTTTAGAGACAGATGCTAATTCGACTACACAATCCACTGGATTCCAGCGTGACGAATACTACGGTGATTGGAGAAAGTCTCTGTTCACAGTTGCTTTCTCGGCCGAGTACCACCTAGCTGAACTCTTCAACCCCGACTCTCCAAGGTCGTGTGGTGGAAACGAATTTAATTTATGGCAGTGATGAGGCCAGCGTTGCCTACACGCCACGCAACCCATATGTCCCGGACTTCGTAGTCCTCGAGGGTACCTACTGGATAATCGAGGGCAAGAGCGAACGCGAACGCACCGACGAGACCGTCCAGTTAAAACAGGAAGCGGCTGAAAAGGCAGTGTGCATGATCGCTTCGACGGTCAATCATGGGCCTATCTCATCGCTTACGAGTCCGATATTGCCAAGGTCAGTTCGTTCGATGAACTTATTCAACGCTCCTAGATAGAAAGCACACTTTAAAGACCCCTGCAGTTAGAAATCATGAGCCACTTAAGTCGAATTTAGGCTCTTGCTGACGAAAATATCTTAAATAAACGTAGACTAACCGCTTACAGAAATCCTCAATTAGCTTCGACTGTAATGGGTGTAGATAGCTGAGCCTTGATCGGCGTATATAAGTCAACTTCTGCATCAACGCTAAGTGAGACTAACAGTGAATATCGCACTTGAGGATGCACATATATAGGATCCTTGCTGTATTTCCACCATCCAGCGGCAGGCGAGACAACGATATTGTTGCAGGCTGCTAGCTCCGCTCCAGTGCCCACCCACTCATCTTGTATGAGGGATCCGCGGACTCGCTTCTGTGGGCCAATTAACCAGTTACCACCGTTTACTTTCGCCGAAGTTGCGCAACGCTGAAGAAACTCCTCTTGACTCTCCGTAGAGTTTTGAAGGTCAAACCGTAGTGCGTGCGAAGCATACATAAACCTGTCTTTTTTCGAAAAATGGGCACCATTCGGCTCAATGAAGTATGAGAGTGTTACACGAAGACGAACCTCAGTCTCCCCTAATTGTTCAAGGACTTCACTCGGCCATGGCAGTTCGTGATTGACGAGATGTTTCATGCTTTTTTGCTGTCTCCGTCGTAAGGAAACATCGCACCCTGAATTATCATCAACGGATTAGACAAATCGTCGTAGAGCACTCGTTCTTCAGTAGGGCAACCCCAGCCAAATTTACGCAGAAGGCGAACCTTTTGTTCCTTAGACAAACTACCTTGGCGCAGTTCAGCGTTCATTGCACCAGTCCACTCTGCACGATGAACAAGCAAACCACGGATTGTCTCCGGCCAATATTGCGGATATTGGGCTGCGATCATCGCTGCCAGTCGTGATGCTTGACCGGTAGCGGCACTAGTTGCGTTAGCAAGTCCTATTCTTCCTGTCTTTGAAGTGGAACAAAGACTTAAGCCAGAGTACTTGTCATGAAAATCGGTACCACTTGGGCTTACAAGAACATTTCCTCCCTCCATGCAGATATCTGGTTTTATAGGCCACTGCCCTTCAAATTGAACAGAAGTTCGACTAAAGGGAGAAATTTCACCAGCATCAGCAATTACTTGCCAATCCTCGAAATCTGGATCCAGTGGTTGCGAATCTAAGTCCGTAAACGCACCAACTGTAAGTCCGTTCCAGGTTTGACCCGGATCTTGAATAGTGAATATTGATTCATCATAGTTGGTACGCGAACTCAGTTGTTGCCCTCGGACATTACCCGCTGCAACTATGAATAGACGGGGAGTCGCTTCCTCAGGACTAGTCAGAAGACTGACCGAATCATCTTCACCAGTCGACACATCAGACCCAAAAGCTAGCGCATCTAACGTCGTCGACCACAGACTGGGTTGTCCAAGTGTTTTTTCTTCATCCAGATCGGTCAGAGTAAGGCAAAATACCCGTTGACGGTTCGGAAAATCAATCTCCGGCAAAGCTACTGCATCGGTCTGCGCGGTTCCATAGTCCCGCATTGAGTCTCTTGCCTCGCACTCAGTTGGAAGCATTCGAACTGACTCTAATCTGTGGCTCAATGCAATCGTCCGCGTGGATTCTAGAAATTCTTCAAACTTGTCTCCAAAAAGTACTAATCCAGCTATTAAAGTTCCGTGACCTTCATTTTCATAAATATCTTCTTTTGTACCAGATTCATAAATCGTATAGATCGAATCATTGTCCAACGAATCACGCAATAATTCATGACCGCGATTTACGCCCGAATCCAAAAGCGTTACTACGGGCGCTTCAGGGGCAGCTTCAATTAGTCGTTCTCGAGCGTCGTTAATGTACTCTCCTTGCTCAGCAGGATTTAAATCGGCGCTTGATTCAAAGAAACGTGCTCTCCGGATTTCAGCAAAGGGAAGTCCGAAGTGAAGTAAGGGCTGCAAATCTTCAATCGACGTGTGCACCCATGCGACCAAACGATGTCTAAAATGAATCATCCGGTCCCGGAGTTCAATGCTAAAGCGTTGGCACAAATTCCGCATTTGAGTCTCTACTTTCGGCAAATCCTCTGGAGCTGCAACCAAAAACCACATTTCAAGCCACACACGAGATTTCAGTCTTGGTAGATCCCCTCCAGTCCAGAGATCTTCGAGATTAGCTGCCCGTATAGTATCTACTGAACTGTAATGCGCCTGAAGCTTAACCTTCTGGTCCAAGGCGTCAGTTAAAGAAAGGTGTTGTTCCCACGACTCGATATACTGGCCAAAATGTTTTGTGAATTCATCAAATCCAGATTCAGCAATCCAAAGCACAATCTGTTCAGTGTCTGTCTCACGGTCAAGGGTTTGCGAAACAACCTCTCGTAATATGCTTACTTCCCCAGACGATTTTCTCCGATTTACCGTTCGGAATTTTTCTACCGGTAGCGGACATTGAGAAGCAGACTTGTTTACCAAAACAACTATTCTACCTGCACCAGCAACCGACTCATTATCTATTGGTGAGTAGCTCAACCTACGTTGTTCAAACTCTGTAGATAACGCCATAAGCTGAGCTTTAAGAACATCAGGCCTTGTCCGCTCGCCTTCAGGCCGAGTCTTTGTCCTCGCAGAATTGACATGTTTAGGGTGGATTTTACTAATTCCCTGTACGTCAAAGTGAGGAAGCCTCGGAATCTTCGACACTACAGCTAGGTCCTTCCGTGTAAGGCTTGAATAGCATCCCTCATGTCACTTTCTGTGACTGCCTGTTTTCCGGCGAGGACTGCAGTCTTAGCTGCATGTTCCGCAATGCGCACTATTTCGGCCTGGCTTTTCCCCTCAAGCTCCGAAAGTAAGGCGTACAGGTCCTCTTTGTTGATTCTTCCAAATAATCGATTGTAGATTACCTCAATAACCTGCTCTCGATCAGGAATTTCGTAGTGGATCACTGAATCAAAACGACGAGACACCGCCTGGTCTAGTAACTGCTCATGATTGGTTGCCGCAACGACGATCGCTGACGAGGGAGCTTCCTCAACCATAGTCAACAGACTATTAAGAATTCGTCGGGCCTCTCCGATATCATTTCCTGCCCTGTCAGCAGCCAAAGCATCAAATTCATCAAAAAAATACACTCCCCGAACTACTGCCATCGCATCAAACACAGTACGAAGATTGTTTGAAGTGTCACCTAGATGCTTGCCCAACAACCCATCGATTCTGACGTTAAAAAGGGGAATTCGAAGTTCACCAGCAATAGTCGCTGCAGTAAGGGTTTTTCCGGTACCTGGAGGACCTACGAACAAGAGCTTGTGTGCAGGTTTCAATCCATGTGCTTCAAGTAAATCGCGTTGCCTCTGCTCGGATAACACGCGAGCCAATCCGTCGCGAATTGCCGAAGAAAGAACCATCTGACTTAGTTTATTGTCAGGCTGTCGAGTGTCAACGATGTCATAAAAATCATCTAACGCATTCGGCAGCCTGACTACATTTTGAACATTGCTCTGCTTAGCGATTTCAACAGCGTCTTTAATCTCTTGTGCAATGCGAGTATGCCCCTGTTTTGCTTCTCGCGCAGCAGCTTGGAGAGCTAGGTTGTAAAGACGGGTACCATCATTTTGCGCATGGCTTCTCACCATTGCTGCTATCTGTTTTCCAGACACTGAGGCACCTCCCTTTACTCCTCAAAGACAACTAGATCAATTCTGCCATAACT
This sequence comes from Corynebacterium ulcerans, assembly GCF_900187135.1. Lineage (NCBI taxonomy): Bacteria > Bacillati > Actinomycetota > Actinomycetes > Mycobacteriales > Corynebacteriaceae > Corynebacterium > Corynebacterium ulcerans. The sequence continues at coordinate 1,534,702 of NZ_LT906443.1, read as the reverse complement.
CAAGTTAAAAAGAGTCATTTAGAAGTTGCTTCTTGATGGTGAAAACCAAAAACCGGAGCCCCCACACCCCACAAGAGTGTGTGACCTCCGGTCTCAGCGGTTAAAAACCGCTCTTTGTGCCCAGGGGGGGACTTGAACCCCCACGTCCTTGCGAACACTGGCACCTGAAGCCAGCGCGTCTGCCAATTCCGCCACCTGGGCAGGTGGTGAAGCAATAATTGCGACCGGTCAAACATATCACAAAATTACCCGTCAGTAGCAAACAAGCACGTCTTTAGCGCATTTTGTGTGTCACACATGGGCATTTCCTTGGCACACGGCTAGGGTAAGCACCCCTTTGCCCCCTATACTTGGTTGCATCGTGTGCCCGTGGGCACGTGATCTCAGCTTTTCACATGCAAATGCCAAGGCTACGCTCAGAAGTCATCTCTTCTGTCGTCAGTACGGCAACTGCACCCCAGGCTCTAGTCCTGGAGCTAAGGCAATGTGGATGGTGAAATCACGGGTAGCGAGTAAGTACGTAAGGACTATGCATTTTTAAGGAGGCGATGACTCAATGTCTTTGATGGACAAGGTGGCCAGGCTGGATAGCGCTATGCAGCGTGGCTTGGACAATGGCTTCGCCTTCGTCTTTGGCGGCAAGGTGGTTCCTGCGGAGATCGAGGAGCTGCTCAAGCAGGAGGCCGAGGACAATCTAGTCCGTACGTATGAGGGTGACGTCGAGGCGCCCAATGTTTTTCACATTGGTGTAAGCCCCAAGGATCTGGCTAATCTTTCGCAGCGTTATCCTTCGCTGGCTGATGATTTCGCAGATCAGATGAGCCGTTACACCCGTAATAAAGGCTGGACGTGCGTGGGCCCTGTTGTGGTAACCATTGCCGTTGAGTCAGGTTTACGGACAGGCCAATTACGTGCCTTTTCAAGTGTTGATCCAACTCCCACGGGTTATAGCGGCTTCCAAGGAGTTGATTCTTATGCCGCGCCCGATTCCGTTGATGCAGACGATATAGAGGAAGCAGATAATACGGACTCCGAGGAATCGCAGTGGGATTCCTATTCTTACCCGGACGATGAAAGCGAGGACGTCGTGCAGCACTATCAGTCGCCGCAGTTCCCCCAGGAGCCCCGCACCGAGTACCTTACGGCGCAGGCCCCCGAGGCTATCCATACGGAGGTTCCAGTTCCTCCGGCAGCACCGGCTACTCCAACGGTGAGCTTGTTGTTGCAGGATGGTTCCTCTCGGACCTACTTAGTCCATGAGGGGTCCAACATTATTGGCCGTAGCAACGACGCTGATTTCCGTCTTCCTGATACCGGTGTCTCCCGACAGCACGCAGAGATTACGTGGAATGGGCACGATGCCATCCTTACGGATCTACAGTCCACAAACGGCACGACTGTCAACGACACTCCCATTGACAATTGGTTGTTGGAAGACGGCGACGTGATCACCGTAGGACATTCCCACATTGAAGTCCGTATTGTTCATCCCACGTACTATTAACCTCCCCCACTCCGGTCGTTTCCGGCGGCCGGCGCATTGCTCACAGGACAAAAGCTAGGTTTATAAGGAGCTCCTCGTGGAATCCGTTATTGTTTTCAGCTTGCGCATCGCTCTACTGGTGCTCTTATGGCTGCTGATCCTGCTTGCGCTGTGGATCCAACGTAAAGACGCCAAGGTGGCCTCGCAGTCGAGTGGTGCCCCCGTAGCTGCGCCCGCTATTCCTGGCGCGGTGAGCGTCGGCAAGCCTACAAAGCGAGGTGGCACGCCGCGACAGATCGTGATCGTTGAGGGACCGCTGATGGGCTCGCGCCTGGATTTGGGTTCGCTGGATGAAATTACGTTGGGCCGGGCCAAGGAGTGCACGTTTGTTGTGGGCGACGATTATGCGTCGGCACGCCATGCCCGTTTGATCAAGCGCGGCAACGAGTGGTTTGCGGAGGACTTGGATTCCCGCAACGGCACATTTGTGGGCGGTTATCGCATTGACCAACCGGAGAAGATTAGCACTGGTAGTGACATTAAAATCGGGCGTACAACGGTGAGGTTGGTTGCTTAATGCTCAGACTTAATTATGCGGTGGCCTCCGACCGAGGCCTCGTACGAGGTAACAACGAGGACTCGGCGTATGCGGGTCCTCACCTCATTGCGCTTGCCGACGGCATGGGCGGCCACGCAGCCGGCGAGGTGGCATCGCAGCTGATGATCAAGCACCTCATGCCACTCGACGCCAGCCCCGACGACAACGATATGCTCGCGCTGCTTGCATCGGGCGCCGACGACGCTAACCGGGCGATCGCACAAGGTGTGCGGGATGAACCGGCCACCAACGGCATGGGCACCACGCTCACCGCGATCATGTTCAACGGGACCGACCTGGCAATGTGCCACGTCGGCGACTCGCGCGGCTACCGCTATCGCGACGGCAAGCTTGAGCAGATCACTGTGGATGACACGTATGTGCAGTCTCTCGTGGACAAAGGCGAACTCTCCCCCGAGGACGTCTCCACGCACCCACAGCGTTCCATGATCCTCAAGGCCTACACGGGCCGTCCCGTCGAACCCACGCTCACCATGCTGGAGGCGCGCGCCGGCGACCGCCTCTTGCTGTGCTCCGACGGCCTCTCCGATCCGGTCACTCACTCGACCATAGAAACCGCCATTACCCAGGGAACACCCGCTGAAGTCGCACGCAAGCTCGTGGACCTAGCGCTGCGTTCCGGCGGCCCGGATAACGTCACCGTGGTGGTTGCAGACATTGTGGAAGGTCCCAGCGACGACCAAGACCTTCCCGTGGTTCCTATGACGGCAGGGGCTTTGAATGGAGAACAGCCAGAAGACCCCCGACCGGATACGTCCGCGGGGCGGGCTGCCATGGCAATCGCGGCACGCCAACCTCAAACCATCCCGGCGCGCGATGCACACGCGCCTACCGCGCATCAGACCGATGCCGCAGCCCCTAACGAGGCGCCCACCAATGGCGAAAAGAAAAGCGGGCGCGGTAAATTTTGGGCCGCTATCATCGCACTTCTTGTGATTGGCGCAGTTATAGCCGGTGGCTGGTGGGCAAAGACCACGATAGATAACAACTATTACGTGACCACGGCTAATGAAGAGGGTCTAGAAAACGCCATCGTGATTGAACGAGGCGTCAATCTTGATCTCTTTGGCAAACCATTACATTCCACCTACCAATACGCCTGTCTCAATTCCAGCGGCGATCTCACCCTCATCCCCGCAGATTCTCATGACGCCTGCCAGCGCTTCCGGCTCAAAGATCTCACCGAGTCCGCGCGCAGTTCCGTCGCTAGCCTGCCGGAGGGTAACTACAACGATGTGCAACAACAAGTGCAACAGCTAGCAAAACAGCTGTTGCCTGTGTGCATCACCCGCGAGGCAGTAGTTAAACCGGAGGAGAAAAAACCCGAAGACCAGGTCCCTGATGGCACGCCTCCGAACGCGGAGGCCAATCCTGCTGCTCCCCAGGAGCAACAGGGGGCAGTGCCAAGCACAATGCCAGAGCCGGGCGATCTCTCCACTCCCGGAGTGACCTGTAGAGAGGTGAAGTAGATGTCTTTTGCTCAACGTCTTGCCTCACGACGCATCGAGTTCGGGCTGCTTGTCCTAGCCACCGTCCTGATCGGGGTCACCCTGATCAATCTGAACATGGCGCAAGGCCTCAAAGTAACCACGGAAACGTTGTGGGTGATCGGTGGATTCATCGGGGTCTTCACCATTGCGCACCTCGCCATTTGTTTCACGGCTCCCCATGCAGACCAGCTCATGCTCCCCGTGGCCAGTGTGCTTAATGGACTCGGGCTCGTCACCGTTTATAGGCTGGACCTAGCCAGCGGAAAATCATTGGCTAGCCGGCAGGTTATATGGACACTCGTGGCCATCATTTTGATGATCGTGGTGCTCGTCGTGATTCGCGATCATCGAATACTCTCCCGTTATTCCTACATCCTGGGGCTTCTTGGACTTGTGCTTCTTGCACTGCCGCTCGTATGGCCCACCAAGATGAACGCCGACGCGAATATCTGGATCTCTATCGGGCCTTTCTCCGTCCAGCCTGGCGAGTTTTCCAAGATTCTGCTGCTGCTCTTCTTCGCACAACTATTAGTGAACAAACGAGCACTGTTCAATGTGGCAGGCTACCGGCTCTTTGGTCTCGAGTTCCCTCGACTACGCGACCTCGGACCTATCTTGGCAGTATGGTTCTTTGCCATCCTGGTGATGGCCGGAGAAAATGACTTTGGCCCAGCACTCCTGCTGTTCAGCACAGTATTAGGCATGCTCTACCTGGCCACCAACCGCGTCTCATGGCTCCTGATCGGCGCCATGCTCGTGGGTATCGGTGGAACCGCGCTGTACCAGATCTCTTCCAAGATCCAATCCCGCGTCACCAACTTTAGGGACCCCCTGGCCAACTTCAATGGCACGGGATATCAGCTCTCGCAGTCTTTGTTCGGGCTTTCCTCCGGCGGGGTCGCCGGTTCAGGTCTTGGACAAGGCCATCCAAATCTCATCCCAGTCGCAGAGTCTGACTTCATCCTTGCCGCTATTGGCGAGGAGATCGGGCTCGTAGGGCTGGCAGCCATTCTGGTTCTCTTTGCAATCTTTGTTACCCGTGGTTTCCGCACGGCATTGCGTGCCCGCGATTCTTACGGAAAACTCGTTGCCTCTGGACTCTCCCTCACCATCGCTATTCAGGTATTCGTGGTGACCGCCGGTATCACAGCTCTGATGCCGATGACCGGTTTGACCACACCGTTTATGTCCCAAGGCGGTTCCAGCCTCATGGCTAACTACATCCTCCTTGGGCTGATCCTGCGGATCTCTCATTCGGCGCACTCCGCACAGTCTGGTGCTGTGGGAGCTGCTACTCAGGATGGGTCTTCCGCTGGACGTAGGTCAGTTGTTAGCGAGGAGGCTCAACGATGAACCGATCAATCCATTTTACCAGCGTCTTCGCTCTTCTTCTCATTCTGGTTCTCCTGGTGAATCTGACCAGGATCCAAGGCTTTAGCCAAGAAAAGTATGCGCAGAGTCCTTACAACCGGCGTGCCTTCATCGAGGCAAAGTCGCAGGCCCGCGGCCAAATTTCCGCCGGAGGTCAAGTACTAGCTGAGTCCTATAAAGATGAAAATGGCTACTACCAGCGCCGTTACGTCACCAATCCCATCGCTTACGGCCCTGTGCAGGGATATCTATCCGATATCTATGGAGCTGCGGGCTTGGAGTCGAGCTACAACGGGATCCTCAACGGAACGGATGATTCTCTGGGATTCTCGCGTTGGTGGGACGATATCCTAGGCAAAGAGCATAAAGGCGCTAACGTAGAGCTCACGCTGATTCCTAGTGTGCAAGAGGTGGCATACAGCCAGTTGGCTAACGCTGGCTATGAGGGCGCCGTAGTAGCGCTGCGCCCCTCTACTGGCGAGGTCCTAGCCATGGCGTCTACCCCAAGTTTCAACTCTGAGGCAATCGTCGATCCCGCGACTGCAGAATCTACATGGGCAGCGCTCAATGCCGATCCGGGAAACCCGCTTCTCAACCATGCGACCCAGGAGATCCTGCCACCTGGCTCCACATTCAAAGTGATCACGGCCGCTGCGGGTCTCAACGCCGGATATGGCCCAGACTCCAAGCTCACTGGCCAGTCTCAAATCACGCTTCCGGGAACCACGGCAACATTGGAGAACTACGCTGGTCAAACGTGCGCCGGTTCCAATGAAGTCACCCTGGCTACGGCCTTCCAGCTGTCCTGTAACACGGCCTTTGTTCAGATGGGCATCGATACAGGAGCTGAGAAGCTGCAGGAAGCAGCCAACGCTTTTGGCGTCGGGGATTCCTACGACCTCGGCATCGGTATGGCACGCGGAACGATTGGAGATATTTCCTCCGCCGCAGCTCGTGGACAGTCCGCGATCGGACAAAAAGACGTAGCGATGTCTGTTCTGCAAAATGCAGTCGTTGCTGCGACAGTGGCCAATGGGGGCAAGCGGATGGAGCCACACCTGGTATCCAAGATCGTCGGCCACGATTTGAAGACGATTTCTGAGACCAAACCCCGCGAGCTCAATCAAGCGATAACGCCTCAAGTAAGCACAACGCTCACCGAACTCATGAGGCTTTCAGAGCGTCATACAGCGGGATACACAGGAGCGGACATCGCCTCCAAGACGGGTACTGCCGAACACGGTGAGGATTCCCGAAACTCCAACCCACACGCCTGGTATATCGCTTTTGGCCCCTCTGTTAACGCCGATGTTGCCGTGGCCGTGGTGGTAAAAAATGGTGGTTCGGCTGGTCAAGCAGCAACTGGTGGCTCAGTGGCTGCCCCGATTGGCCGGGCAGTGATCGCAGCGGCTCAAGCAGCACATGGTGCGCAGAGATAGGACGGACATGAGCACAGATTACAATTCTCCAGATCCCGCGCTCCAGGCCCTCATCGGCGACGATTATCGTCTCCAGTGGGTCGTGGGTACCGGCGGCATGTCTACGGTATGGCTTGCCGACGACACCCGTAACCAGCGCGAGGTGGCTGTCAAAGTTCTGCGCCCCGAGTTTTCTGACAACAACGAGTTTCTCTCCCGCTTTCGTAATGAGGCGCTAGCCAGCGAGAACATCCTCTCAGAAAACGTTGTACAAACTTTTGATTACCGCGAACTCACCGACCCCTCTGGCCGGACGCTGTGCTTCATCGTCATGGAGTATGTGCGTGGTGAATCCCTCGCAGACATGCTGGCGCGCAAAGGCAGCCTCGACGAGCACCTTGCCCTCGACGTCCTTGAACAAGCAGCTCATGGCTTGTCCATCATCCATAGGATGGGCATGGTTCACCGGGATATTAAGCCCGGAAACCTCCTGATTACTCAGAATGGCCAAGTAAAAATCACCGATTTTGGTATAGCTAAGGCCGCGGCGGCTGTCCCACTGACCCGCACGGGCATGGTGGTGGGAACTGCGCAGTACGTCTCGCCGGAACAGGCCCAAGGCAAAGACGTCACCGAAGCCTCTGATGTATATTCCCTGGGTGTTGTCGGGTATGAGATGCTCGCTGGCGCGCGTCCTTTCACTGGTGATTCTTCTGTCTCAGTGGCTATCGCCCACATCAATCAGGCACCGCCGGCTCTGCCTACTACGGTTTCAGCCCCGGCGCGCGAACTCATCGGTATCGCTTTGCGTAAAGACCCAGCGCACCGATATGCCGATGGCAATGAGCTTGCACTGGCAGTATCTGCAACCCGCATGGGGCAACGGCCGCCACAACCACAGTCAGCACAGCTTCAGCAGATAGCACCCGAGCCCACGCCTACCGCGTCAACGCACGCGTTAGGTCAAACGGCACAGCCCACCACTGTCATCCCAGCGACCGGGGAGGTTCCACAGACTGTTGCCGCCGGCCAGGTAGCGGGACCGCGCACTGGTTATAATGCGGCTCCTGCCACGATCCCACCGGAAGAAAATAAAAAGAGTTCCAGCGGGGTAGGCACTGGCCTTGCTGTGGGGGTTCTCCTCGCAGCATTGTTTGGCGCTGGCATATGGGCTACTAGCCAGGGTCTTTTTGGTGATGTGATGGGTGGAAGCGACCAACCCAGTAGTTCGGTTAACCCTGAGACGATTACCGCAACGGTAACGGAAACGCCTACGATTCGGGAAGAACCGCGGCCAATCCAGCGCCCGCAGGAGACTCCTACGCCGACCAGCGAGCCATCGGAGTTTCCTGATGCCTCGGAGTCTGTTGTTCCGCTTCCGTCTACGGATAACCCTCGGACGGCGCCGACTGTAGACCTCAACGAGGGATCCCAGATCCCTTCTACTCATCGCAATCCGGCTCCCACTCCAACGCGCGGAAACGGTTCCGACCCCATCACCGATCTACTGAACAGTCTTAATGCCCCAGAACAAGGAGGTGCCCCATGAACGATGTGATTGCTGGCCGCTATGAGCTTGGTGAGGTCATCGGCACGGGTGGAATGTCAGAGGTGTACTCTGCCACCGATACCCTCCTTGGCCGCGAAGTCGCGATAAAGATGCTGCGCGCGGACCTTGCGCGCGATGTAAACTTCCGCGAGCGGTTCCGTCGAGAAGCCCAAAACTCCGGCAAGTTGAATCACCCCGCGATCGTTGCGGTGTATGACACTGGTGAGACCGAACGCGCTGGCATCAGCACGCCTTATATTGTGATGGAACGCGTGCACGGCCGGACCCTCCGCGACATCGTGAGGGAAGACGGGCCGCTTTCTCCGACGGAAGCCGCACAAACCTTGCTTCCGGTATGCCAGGCGCTGCAATTTAGCCATGACGCTGGGATTATCCACCGCGACATTAAGCCCGCGAACGTGATGATCACCAATACCGGCACTGTAAAAATCATGGACTTCGGCATCGCCCGTGCGCTTGACGACGCCACCAGCGCCATGACCCAGACCTCCGCAGTGATCGGCACCGCCCAGTATCTGTCCCCAGAACAAGCCCGTGGCAAGCTTGCCGACGCTCGCTCCGATGTCTACGCACTGGGCTGCGTGCTTTATGAGACGCTTACGGGACGTCCTCCTTTTGAAGGGGAAACGCCTTTCGCCGTCGCATATCAGCACGTCCAAGAGGATCCGGCAAAACCCAGCGAGTTTGTTTCTGATCTCACCCCCACTGCTGCAGTCAACGTGGATGCTGTCGTTCTTACTGCGATGGCAAAACACCCCGGTGATCGTTATCAAACGGCTATGGACATGGGTGCGGATCTCGAGCGCTTAGCTCGCCATGCAGTAACAGAAGCTGCCCGCCACTATGTTTCTCCAGCGAGTCTGATCAGCCAGGAGCCTAATCCCACCACCATCGTCCCGATTACCCAGCTTGATCAGCCGGGTCCCGCATCAGCAGCGCCTCACGCAGAGGTCGACGGATACGAGCACTCTGCTTTTGCTGGCCCGGCTCATGCTGCGGGAGAAGAGCGTTCCGGCATGAGCAAGGCGATGAAGGCCGTTCTCGCGGTTCTTGCGGTGCTAGTTCTTGGTGTAGGTGGCGCTTTTGCCTATGATTTTGTGAGCAATAGCAGTAAGAATAGATCTCTTGTGAACATTCCTAAGCTGGAAAAGTCTTCTCAACAAGATGCTGTGAACCAGCTAGAACAGCTTGGCCTACAGGTCAATGTGATCGAAGAGGCGAACCCAGATGTTCCGCGAGGAAAAGTCATTAGGACAAACCCCACCAGCGGATCCTCAGTACAAAAGAACACCACTGTCACGGTAGTCGTCTCTTCTGGTAAGGAAGTCACGGAAGTCCCTGATCTTGCACGCAAGAACACCGCGGATGCCGCGAAGATTCTTGAAGAAGCCGGCCTTCAGCTGGATTCGACGGTACGCGAGGAAAGCTCAGATAGTGTTCCCAACGGGGAAATCATAGAGCAGACACCAAGTGCGGGCTCACAGGTTTCCCGAGGCTCAAAAGTGGTCATCACTGTGTCTACCGGAGTGCAAAACGTCCGCGTCCCAGTAGTGACGGGTATGAAGTGGGATCAGGCAGAAGGCAACCTCACATCCTTGGGATTTGTCCCTGATGTACGCACGGTCGACGCTCCCGAGCCAGCCGGTACCGTTGTTGGTGTCTCAGACGAAGGCACTGAGATACCTAAAGGATCAACGGTCACAGTCAAGGTGTCCAACGGCCAGATGTTTAATGTCCCCAACATCACCCGGCTCACCGTCGCTGATGCTGTGAGAGCACTCAACGCTGCAGGATGGACAGGAACTGCATCTAAACTCACGCAAGGTGAACGAGTGCCTACGGTGTCTTTGTCTGATCAGAATTTGATCGCGTCCCAGGTGCCGACTACCGGCACACCGCTACGCAAAGACGCCCCGATAGAAATTCATCTCTATGAATTCAGCCTCTCGGCTCTTACCAACCCGCGCTAGTATCTCTGATACCTACGCGCAGGACTGGTAAGTCCACCCAAAGCTGATAGATTAGTTCCATTACGTGGCCTGTGGGCCACACCAACGATATACAGACATACAAAGGTGCATTATGCCAAAGTCAAAGATCACCCAGAGCTCCGCTCCTTTTGCGTCGAGCTCTACTGCCAACCGCACCCCGGTGAAGATCAACTCCACTGGAACCCCCGTGTGGTACAAAACCATCATGTTCGGCCTTATCTTGGCCGGTCTGCTGTGGCTTATTGTCAACTACCTCGCAGGTGAAGACATTGCCTTCATGATGTCTCTTGGCGCATGGAACTACGGCATCGGCTTTGGCCTGTTTATCGTGGGACTGCTCATGACTATGGGCTGGCGCTAGTCTCCCCGCTTAGTCTTTAGGCATATCGCGTGACCGATTACGCGATATGCCTTTTCTCTTTTTCACGGCCCTCTTTCACACCTCGTTGAATCGGCGGCACAATAATGGGTGAAAAAGAGAAGAGCCACAGAGTTTTTCTCTGTGGCTCTCATTGATCAGGTATTAGTACCCAGAAATTCTACTTCTTGGGAAGCAGCTCTTTGAGATCTTCCACGATCTGCATAGCACCAGTGGGCCCAAGGCCTAGGAACCATACGTCATCGTTGACCTCGTGTGCCTGGCCGTTCTTTACTGCGCTGAGGTTCTTCCACGCAGCACCGTTAACGATGGCGTCTTGACCAGTCGCATCAGTCTTGCCGTAGCTGCTGTAGAAGATCACGCTGCCTTCTGCCTGGTCAATGGTCTCAGGGGAAATTTCAGTAGCTAGCTCGTCAACGTTCTGGTTCTCTGGACGGGCAAGTCCTGCGTCTTTGAGAATCACGCCGATAAGAGACTTGTTGGCGTAGAGGCGGATGCGCTTAGGCATGAAACGAACAAGGGAGACCGTAGTATCCGCTGGCACGGAGTTCTTGATGCCCTCAACCTTTGTGGCGTACTCGTTCAGCTTTGCTTCTGCTTCTTTTTCTTTGCCTAGAGCTTCGCCGACGAGGAGGAAGTTTTCTTTCCATGGGAAGCCAGGACGGATAGAGAAGACTGTCGGTGCAACCTCGGAAAGCTGGGAGTAGATTTTCTCTGCGCGCAGCTTGCTGCCCACGATCAGATCAGGCTGCAAAGCAGCGATCTCTTCTACGTTGATCTCATTGATCGTTCCCACGCTCTTCACGTCTTTTACTTTGTCCGCAAGATAGCTTGGGACGGGGTTTGCGCCCTTCGTGGTCACCATTCCCACAGGAGTGATTCCCAAGGAAAGAACGCTATCTAGCTCACCAGTGTCTAGAACGACCACGCGTTTGGGTTGTTCCTTGATCTCGGTCTCGCCCAACGCGTGCTTAACGGTGCGGGGGAACTCACCTGGGGCTGCGTCGCTACCAAGCTTTGCCGTTTCCGCGTCAGCCGTGGAAAAATGTGCGCCACCAGTGGCCACATCAGAGCTGCCTTGCCCACTGTCCTTGGATTGTTTTTCCTCAGACGAGCAGGCTGCCAGTGCAAAAACGAAGGAAATAGAGACAAGAAGAGCCAGCATCACAGCGATGCGACGGCTCCATAGGTTCAGAGATTGAGTATCTTTCACAATGAGCAGTTTAGCCTAAACTAATTGTTGTAGTTAACATAGAACAATGGTTTCGACCGCCACATCCAGTTCTAACCCGCACCGCAGTTTCTTTGTGAAGCATCCACGCAACACACAACGAACGCGCCGACCGTTAATCGCCGTAGTAGTGCTACTTGCAGTATTACTCGTAGCGGTAAGCGTCGTAAGCGTCATGGTCGGCGCGAGGCTTATCCCTCTCCCCGAGATCATCAACGCCATCCTCCACCCGGATCCCACTAATGTGTCTTCCACGATTGTGTGGGATAGGAGAATCCCCCGCACCCTCCTTGCTATTGTCGCCGGCATGTCTCTTGGCCTGGCTGGAACGCTCTCGCAAGCACTCACACGCAATCCACTGGCAGACACCGGAGCATTGGGCATTAACTCGGGTGCTGCTTTTGCCATCGTGGTAGGCATCGCTCTGTTTGGCGCGTCTTCCTCGTGGGTGTTCTTAGCGCTAGCTCTCGCGGGAGCGTGTGCCGCCGCGGCGGTGGTGTACTCGGTGGGCACTCATCGCTCAGCAACGGCAGACCCGGTCCGGTTGGTTCTAGCCGGTGTGGCCCTGAGTGCGATTCTTTCCGGAATCGGCGAGGGACTCTCTCTGGTTAACCCCCAGGCCTTTGACCGGTTAAAGAGCTGGATGGTGGGAAGCGTGGACGTCGGCACGCTTACGCCTCTAGGCATCGCTGGCGCTGGTCTTGCGTGCGGCGTTGTTCTCACGATCACGTGCGCTCATGGGCTTAATGCGCTGGCTTTGGGCGACGCCATGGCTACATCCATCGGCGCATCCACCGCGCGCATCCGTTTTATTTCCTTTATCGCTGTAGTCATCCTCGCGGCCAGCGCTACTGCCGCAGCCGGAGTCATTATCTTCCTTGGACTTATGGTTCCCCACGTTGCGCGATGGATCGTGGGACCAGACCTCCCCCGGGTGCTCACCACGTCCCTTCTTCTCGGGCCGCTTGTTCTTGTTGTAGCGGATATTGTTGGTCGCCTGATCGTTCCCGGTGAGTTTCCCGCGGGAGTGGTTGTGTCCTTTATTGGTGCACCGTTCCTCATTGCATATGCCCAAAGCAGGAAGGGGGAAATGTGATGATCCACCGCCGTTCCCTCTATACCGTGCTCATTCTGGCGTTGCTGCTGGTTCTCTCTGCAGCAGTGGCTGTTTCTCTGCCTGGCGCGGGCATCACCACCGCCAAAGTCTGGTCTGTTTTCCAAGGCAATGAATCTGGCCTTGCTCATACCATCGTCTTTTCTTGGCGAGCCCCGCGAATCGTCACAGCCCTCCTTGTCGGCGCCGCTTTAGGCATCGCAGGATCACTCTTCCAGGCTTTAACCCGAAACCCGCTGGGTTCTCCCGACATTATTGGCTTTAATACCGGCGCCTATACCGGGGTCATTCTCACCATGATGGCGGGCATGACCGGTTTCGCTTCCGTCGCTTTCGGCGCTCTCGTCGGCGGCTTAGCCACGGCCCTCGCGGTCATGGCGTTCTCCGTCCGCGTGCGTATCGACGGCCTCCGCATCATCCTGGTCGGCCTTGGCATTTCTGCAATGCTCTCGGCGTTCAACCGCTGGCTTATCACCCGTGGCGACCTCAACACCGCAATGTCCGCCGCCAGTTGGGGCTCCGGAACTCTCAACGGAATCCGTTGGTCCGCAGCCACCCCTGCTGTCATAGCGCTGGCCGTTATCGTGGCGCTTGCCCTACTCCTAGGATCGCGCATTGACATCCTCAATCTCGGCGACGATACCGCCACGGCACTGGGGCTGCCGGTCAACCGCAGCAAGCTCGTGTTGTTGGTCGTCGGAGTCCTCCTCGTCGCGATCACAACCGCCATCGCCGGGCCTATTTCTTTTATCGCGCTGGCCGCTCCACATATCGCACAACGCATTACTGCCAGCCCCCGCACTCCTTTATTAGTCTCTGCACTCACCGGAGCGACGTTGCTCCTTGTTGCAGACATCATCGCCCAGCGGGCATTCTCCCCCGTTCAACTTCCCGTGGGACTAGTCACCGTGGTTATCGGCGGCATTTATCTACTCACGCTCATCGCCTCAGCTTCTCGACGCGCCTAAGGATTCCCATGCATACACCCAACAGCTCCTCCACAGCCGCTAGCTCCGCGCTTCGCACAGAAAATGTCACCCTCAGCTGGGATAAGCACGTGGTGAGCACCGACCTGAGCGTCGATATCCCCGCCGGAAAGTTCACGGCAATCATCGGCCCTAACGGATGCGGAAAATCAACATTGCTTAAAAGCTGCGCCCGCATTCTCGCCCCGGATACCGGCTCTATGTATCTCCACGGGCACGACCTCACCCACCTGCACACCAAGGAGATAGCCAAGCAACTCGCGCTTCTCCCCCAGAGCACCATCACCCCCGCCGACATCACCGTAGAAGAGCTCGTCCGCCGCGGGCGATTCCCCCACCACAATTGGTTGCATCAGTGGACCAAGGAAGACACTCGGGCCGTCGATGCCGCGCTCAGTGCCGCCAGCGTGAAAGAACTCACGCACAAGCGCGTCACTGATTTATCTGGCGGTCAGCGCCAGCGCGTGTGGCTTGCCATGGTTCTCGCCCAGAACACCCCCACCGTGCTTCTCGACGAACCCACCACCTTCCTAGACATCGCCCACCAGTACCAGCTCCTTGAGCTAGCGCGTTCCCTGACAACCCAGCTCAATCGCACTGTCGTCGCGGTACTCCACGATCTCCAGCAAGCCGTCCGCTACGCCGACCATCTGATTGTTATGAAAAATGGAAGCGTCGTAGCCACAGGATCCCCCAAAGACGTGATCAGCGCAGAGCTCATATCCGAGGTCTTTAACATCACCGTTCGTACCACGCTTATCGACGACCAACTCATCGTCATCCCAACCGAATTGCCAGCGCCAAACGTCGCAATGATGCAGGACTAGGGCCTCCCTCACGCTACGGGAGACCCTAGAATGCGATGCCGACTTGGTGGTGTCTAAACTCACCACGGATTATCTGCGGCAGTGGCCAAGTGATGGGTATCGGAGTGTTTATCTACCCACGTCTTGATGGCCTTGAAAGAGTTTTCAGTGTCTGCGTGGCGATAGAAGTGGGTCACTTTAAAACCAAAGATCATTCCGTCTACGTGGGCTTTCCCTAGGAGGTCATTGACGCGATCATCCTGACCTGTAGTGATTGTCCACCCAAAAGTTTTACCGAGTTGTCCTTGGTCGCGAGCTTCACTGGATTTACGCAGTTGATCACATGTCTTGTTTCCGTCGCCGTAGCAATTACCAAACCCTTGGTTGATGTCGTAATACCCATAGTCGGCGATTTTTTGTTTGGTCAGGATCTTATCTCCCGCTTTTGCAAAATCATTCAGCACGTCGCGCGTCGGACCACTGAGCGCTACCGCCTCTTTATCGCGCAGGTCAGAAGTGATTGTCTTCCACCCTGGTCCACCAACCGTCTTATAGAACCCATACAGCACTCGAACACCTGCCGGTTCCAGGTATTTGCGTGCTAAGTCGCGCAGCGCGTTAATGGAACACACGCTATCAGGGTCTGTGCAGTAGTCAGGATTCTTAATATCGAGCCAGGTAAAAGTGATATTTGCTCCCTGCTTCCGCTTTTCGGCGATATGTTTAAAAATTGCCTCTGCGGTAGCTCCCGCGCTGGTGGGGATACCATCATGGTCCGCCCACCAGCCCCCACGCCATGCCGTGAAGTCAATTTCGAGTGCATTCGCGCCAATTGCGACTGCATCGTCTACGCCTTGGGTAGTGAGGACCCGGTGAGCAATCGCATAAACGGGTCGGTTTCCTGTGGAAGCTGCGTCATGTGAAACAGGCGTTGCTACCGCATTTCCTACAGGAAGTAAGATTCCCATAATTATAGATAAGAATAAAACAACTTTTTTCTTCATCGTTCATCCCTCTACATTCGGTGCGTGACAACCAAGAGGACATCGCACCATCGTTTGCGGATAGATTTTTCACGGAGAGATGTTCAAAAATATTCTCTGACCAGTATGAACAACTTGCTCCATACCCCCATTGTGAAACTTAAGCCAAAATAAAATCAATGGTTATTGCCTGTAACTATGGCTCATATAATTTTTAGTAAATTGACAGAAAGTGGGAGAGAATGGACTTCTACTAACAGAAGTCAGGACGCGCGACAAAAGGTTAGTGCTATCAATCAGGCACTATGCGCAGACAAGAAACGCGTAAAAATGGGTCAAACTGACCAAAGATGTAGCCTTAAAGGCCAAAAAGTGTGTCCAATATTGCCGTTTTTAGGCTATGTGTAGCAGATTTAAAGCTGCTAATTATAAATTATGGCCTCACATCCATATGGACATCACTGCGATATATGCGGCAGTGATGTCAAAAAGAACGGCAAGACATCCGCAGGGAAAACCCGGTACCGATGTACAGGATGCGGAGCGTCGTCGACAGCAACGCGGTCCGGAACGCTGCATCAAAGACAGATGAAAGCGTTTATATCGTGGATCTTAGGGGGCAAACCACGTGATAAAAGCGATGTTTCACGAACCCAACGCCGTTTAATGTCGTGGTGCTGGCAAGTTCCCGTTCCACAGCCGTATATGGAAGACAAAGCGTGCATTTTAGTGATGAATGAAGGCACGTTTTTTCAGTCATGGTGTCTCGTCGTGGCCTATAACAGCACTCATGTACTGGGATGGCAGTGGGTAAGCAAAGACGATAAAACCACTTGTGTGCAGGTATATACCTATTTTCCGCGACCAAGTGCTGCGGTTATCAGTGGAGATGAATCCACGGCTCAGGCGATTCAATCTCTATGGCCGGGGATACCAATGCGCCGGTGCTTATCCAGTATCAAAGAAAGCGTTAATCAGAAGATTTCACACACATCTCATACACAGCCTGCGATAGAGATCAAAAACCTGACTGATTCCCTTAGTTACGTTTACACCTCCGAGCAGGCACAACTGTGGCTTGATCGCTATAACACGTGGGAAACTACCTGGAAAGAACTGCTGAAACATCGCACCGATTCTCCCAACACTAATCACAATGAAAACAGTTGTGGCTGGCAGTGGACATATAAAGAATTGCGGTCGATCCGCTTAATGTATAGGACTTTGATCAAAAAAGAAGAGCTCTTCTTTCAGTTCACAGCACCCGCTATTCCTCTCAGTGATACAGCTTTGCCCTGCCAAACTTCGCTTCTGGGAGACGACCTCAGCGCGGACATTAAAAAACTCTTCCACACCCATCGCGGCATCAACCACGAACATGCCCGACGCATGGTGGAGTGGTATCTGAATAGTAAAACTGAGTCTCCTTTTATACCCGAGCGCATTATCAAACACGACCACTGGGAATGATCGATATTTCGCCCTGTCAGCACATACAGAGACGTGGCCTCTTCACAGAAGTGTGAGAGACCACGTCTTAGGAACCTTATGCAAACAGCACTTTGGTCTTTTCTAACCAATCCGAGCGCTCTTGCACCGCAGGTACGTTAATATGCTCCGCCGAGGTGTGCAGCTCAGCGCTGCAGTGATGGATCTGAACACGCGCAGTATCGCGTTTAGCGCCAGAAAGATCGCACGCAGGGATGCGATGAAGCACATCGACGTCCGTAGTAGCTCCTAAATAGAACGGGAACGCCGGCGCGAAAGCCTTACGTCCTAAATAGGTGCTGAACTTCGGCGCGCGTAACGCATCACGCAGTAGCTCACCATGCGTATCCGATGCGACTTCAACGATAAATTCAGCTTCTGCCAGGTAGGTCCGCTGGATAATACTTGTCATTCCGCGCCCATCAGGAGTTAAACGAGTTGTCTTAGCGCTGGGTCGTTTTCCCGTCGCCAAGATCAGACGCTCACGGAACAGCATCTCCTCTTCATGGGCTGACACCGTTTGAAAATCATCCACGAACTTTCCAGGATGATCCACACGAACCCGAAAGTTAAGACGATTAAGCCAATCGGGCCACTCGTCACGTCGATAGCCACAAGCACCCGCGATGAGACCAACTAATGCAGAATGCGTGGGGATCGGCCCCGTTCGTACAAAGTTTCCCGTTACAGCGGGCCCTGCCCATGACTGCAACGGTCCAGCTAATCGTAGATATACCGAGGTAGTTGTCATACGATCACCAGTTAACGCTGAATCCAGGCAACAACTTCGTCGATAAAACCATTCTTGTCAGCATACTTAGCACCAGCAAAGAATTCAGATACCTCAGGGTAGGTTCCGGAAACTACCTGGGTTTCCCCAAAGTTATCTGCGTCGAAAGCCCTGGCAGAGTCATACTGGCGTTTCAGCTCTTCCAAGGTCGGCTTGAGGTAGCCGCCTTCACGAGTATCCGCTTGTACCGGTGACTCAAAATCATAAGCACAGCGATAGGATTGTTCTTCCGCCAAGATCAGAGCAGGTTGGACAAAAGGCGCCGTTGAGTGTTGTTTTCCGCGCGGAAGTCCGTAAATGATCGCGTTTACTAACGCAGCAAGGTTTTCTTTTGCGTCTTCGCGATCCAAACCAGTCCAGCTTTCGCGCAATTGTTCTTTATCAATTGTCACTGTCCGATAGAAAACACCGGTGGTGTACTGTGACACGCCAAGATAGGTTGCTCCCGTATCGCGGTTTCGTTCACGAATATCATCGACCGTAGAGAAATAATCCGTAGCAATCGTCACGCCGTGGGTAGTTACCGCAGGTGAAACGCTCAGAGCAGCCTCGGTCCCCTTCTGCGGAGCAGCCGCGAACATGCGGCCAAAGGCAGCGATAGCCAGCGAACCTGTCCGGCCGTCCTCGATAAAGTCTTTCTTCTCTGCTTGTTCAACCACGCTCACAGCGGCGGCTTCTAGTTCCTCAGCGCTGAGCCAAATCGAACGATCCGATTCACCTTCAGATTCATTAGCCTCGGCAACCTTTGTCAAGGTACCAATGATCTTCTTCACTGCTTTTTCTAGCGCTTTAGTGTCTGCCTCCGGAGCAAGTACTTTCGCCCTTTCAAGCACATCGTCCGCGATACGACCTGAACGCACCGAGGTGTCCAAAGACGCATCCTCGTACTTAGTGCGAATTCCCTTTTTAATGGACTGGGAGCTTAATAGTGCACATGTCACTCCGCCTCGACGAACATTCTTCGGTGTACCAGAATCGTCACGGTTGAGGTTGGAGTAAGGAACAGAAGCAACAACATGAATAGTGAGATGACGAGACATTACTTTTCTCCTTCGGAAGAGCTTTGTGGATCAGTGTTTTCTTTTTGCTTGGTGCTGTAAAAATCGCGCAAGACGCTGAGCCGATGCTTTGTCGACGCGTCTGTAAACCCATTTCCCCAGTACCAGAAAAGCTCGACAAATTGGTAGGGATTCAACTTGATAGCCATGTTTTTTCTATCGGCAAATGCCATAATGCGACGCAAAGAAGAAATTGCTTCTTCCAGATCCTGCGTATGCAGGTATTTGATTCGAGACGCCACCATAGAGTCGGGTTCTGACTGCCCTTGTTTACCGTCAAAGGCAACACGGTTCACCCATTGACTTACCGATGAAGCTGTAGCTTTTTCACCGCTGGAAACAATATCCGGATACTCAGCCAACGCTGCCATGCAACGCAGCAAAGCGGTCCTTTGCGCTTCTGAGGCTTTTTCCCCTAGAAACGGCAGAACATACGAGTAAGCACGGAACTCCGTATAGATTCCAGATCCGGCACGAAGTGCCGATCGCTTGGCTCGAAACTCCTTATCCTTCTTTCTCTGTGCAAACTCGGCCACCAAAGGCGTCCATGGTTGCTTAGGTCTATTAGTTGTCACTTCTGATCACCTTCATTTGCCTCTGCAATCGTGCTTGCCAAATAAGAATGGATGCGTCGACGCACTTCATAGGCCTGGCTGGGATTCTGTAGCAGATAGGGTTCAAGGACCATATCGAATGCTTTTTGAGCAGTCCTAACGGCGTCTTTTTCCAATTCCTTGAGAGTCTTTTTCGCTTGAGCGCGAACTTCTTTCCTTGTCTCATCTCCAGACACTTGTTCTGTGAAATAGAGGATGAATTCCTCGTATATCGGTGCGATTTCCCGCCAAAAAGTCTCGTTCATCTTTGGCCGCTCGCTGGCCAGATTATCTAATACTCTTCGCCCTCTATCGCGGTCGCTCTTGTTCTCTCGTCTAAACGGACTCAACACGATATTTCTCAGTGAGAGCATAAAGTCTGCTTTGCCCCGCACTTGTTTCTGCAGAGCTCCGGTGGGGTCAAAGACCCACTGCTGCTTTCGAGCTTGAGAAACCACCGACTCACGGATCATCGCAGAGGAAGCATTGCCACCTATCTGGTGCCTGATAAACAATAATGAGTCTTCTTTTTTAAAATCGACTCTTAATGCGCGACCGCGCACTCTCTCATCTAATGCGGTGGACAAGTCTTCTGCAACCCACTCCACAGCTAGTTCTGTGAGGTCACGGCTTAAATCAAGGCGCTTTGCTTTTAAAGCTCCGCCCTTATCAGGTTGATAGAAGTAGAAAGGATCCTCGGTATTTCTTTGATCCCACCATTCTTTCCTAGCCTCGGGCTTGCTTCCCATCTCAAGGGCATACCATTCTGGAGGAATTCCGCCTATGCCCACCCCGATTAGAGTTTCTCCGTCCCAACAACATGCTGCAGTATTAGAACTCCACGTTGCACGCCATAAAGGATGCATTTCCCCATTGGGTTTTCGAGATTCAGCGCCTGTTCGATCTAGCCAAGCAGGCAATCCGCCTGGTTCGCACCATTCCAGTGGAATGGACTTCAGTAAAGATAGCAGTGGCGTTTTAGATTCAATGATGAATTCCGTGGCCGTGTTTCCACCGCCAAGGAACCTGATACCTGGTGATCCGTTGAGACACTTTGCGCCATCGTATTTCGAGTTTCCGGTAAACGAATACATGGAGAAAACCATCAACGCAACAATCGCGTCTACAGCTTCCAGGGATTCGGGCTTTAATTTCTCTAAGTTCCAATAAATCTGGGATTTTTCACTGGGGGCAGTTGGCGATAATTTCCAAGCAGGATCTTTCCCCGGTCCCACATACCGAGCGGTATCCTTCGGGTTTTCCCCCTCCAAAAGAGGGCGTTGGAAAAAAAGATTTTTCCCCTCAGTCAAACTTATTTTTGATCCTAAATCATCAAGTATTTGAGATATAAATTCTGGATCAAGACTCAGTTCAGAGCCACTTTCCACCTCCTCTAGAAGTGAAGGATCGCGTTGCACTATCACCGCAGTGAGTGAGGCAAGTAATCGCCAAATCGCCCCATATTCATATCCAGGAATGGAAAGATCTAAATGGAGAGATTCTTCATGACTGGAATGAAAAAACTCTTCTACAGTCATGGGTCCCTTATTAGTTTTTACGAATGGAAAGTCTTTAAAAACATTGCTTTTCATGGTCCCCTTCCTTCAACTTTAATTTCTTAAAACTTGATACCTAAAATTTAACAGTCTGATAAAGTTGAAACAAGAGAGAAGAAGCACCCTACCCCCGCAAAACGCGAGGAAAAGCCAAACCCGAAAATATAACAGGAACTACCCCCGCAGAACGCGAGGAATCATTGGCCAAGGCGCTTCTTCCCTCATCGATGCTATACAGAAAGAGGTCTACCATGCCAAACACTATTTATTGGACGCATTTCCCAGCACATATCGCCCTCAACAAATCACTCGTTTTGGGCGATTCCGCTGCACAAGATTCAAAAAACAAGCCTCGCTGGGACGTAGACGACCCAGTCTTCCGACACAGAGCGGTCATGGCACTTTTCCCGAAACATCAATCGGACAACGCTCGAACTGATTCCAATATCCTCTTCCGGTTGGAGATTCTCCCAGGACAAGAGCCATATTTTTTCGTGCAGTCGTCAATTGAACCTTCTAATCGCAATCTTGATAACCATATTAAAATTCGCCAGGTTGACCTGGTGTCTCCAGAAGCCGGAACTCCCATAGAGTTCAGACTCTCCATTAACGCAGTACGGCGCAAAACCATCGACGCCACAGAAAACACAAAGAGAAAAATAAAAACCACGTGTTTGTCATTAAAGGCACTCGACTCAGACCCAACTGAAACGGCAGCCGGACAGTGGGTGAAAGAAAAGCTCTCTCCCGCTTTAGAAAATATCGACATCGTTCGCCATGGCCGGCAGGTCTTAGGGGCAAACCGGAACGGCGAGAAGACTAGTAACAGAACAGTTCAGGTGGACACGATTGATGGATTCGCCCATGTAAAAGATCCGGCGGAACTGCAAAAGATACTCATTCACGGCATAGGTCGTGCAAAGTCTTATGGCTGTGGGATGCTCACTTTCCGTCCGATATAGAAAAGCGATCAGAGCAAACAATGACCAACGCAGTCGCCAACCACCATGTCTTGTGGGCTAAGTTTGATAATGTGTCGGAGCCTTATCCGCTTCTCGCACACCTTCTGGATACCGCTACCGCAGCCACGTGCCTTTTCAATCATTGGCTGCGGAAAGGACTACGGGACCGACTTTCTACAGAACTCGGGCCCGATGCGGAAAAAATCCTTGGTTTTGTGGCAGGAATCCATGATCTAGGAAAAGCTAATCCCTACTTTCAGGCCCAAAGAAGAAATAAAAAAGAGGAATGGATAACGCTGCGCGACGCTATTCAAAAAGCAGGTTTTCCTCTCAGCAACGGTACCTCTGCTCTTTTTGAAGAAACTAAAGAAAAACGTCGGCATGAGAACATAACGCTTTCCATTCTGGGCTGGGAAATCACTAAGTTCTTACAAGTCAAAGATGTATGGCCCCAGCTTGCCATTATCGGACACCACGGCAATTTTTCAGCTCCGGGGTTCCTCAGCGATGAGGATGACTTAGAAGATATAGAGGATATCTTCGACGACAACGGCTGGAGCCCAACGCATGAGCTCTTGGTGTCTTCCTTGCTCCAAGCTGTCGGACTGGAAAAACAGCCCGAGATTAAGCACATTAGCCCAGCTTCTGCGATTCTGATCAGTGGCTTAGTAGTTTTGGCGGACCGAATCGCATCGCAATCAGAGATGGCATCTGATGGTCTGCAAGCGCTACAAAAGGAAGAGCTATTTTTCCACCAACCGGAAAAGTGGATCGCTAACAGAAAGGCATTCTGTCGCGAGATCATAGAAAACACGGTGGGAACATATCACCCTTGGGAATCAGAAGCAGCTGGAATACGCGCAGTTCTTGGCGATTATGAACCACGCTTTACACAGAAAGCAGCACTCAACGCCGGTGATGGTCTCTTCAACGTCATGGAGACTACGGGAGCAGGAAAAACGGAAACCGCCTTATTGCGCCATGTTAAACGTAAAGAAAGGCTGTTATTCTTCCTCCCCACGCAAGCCACAACCAACGCGATCATGGAGCGTATTGGGAAAATTTTCGACGGCACGCCTAACGTCGCTTCGCTTGCTCACGGACTCGCCGTCACCGAAGATTTTTATGCCCATCCCATCGTCCCAGTACAAGGTTCTTCAGACGACGCTAATTACAAAGATAACGGCGGACTCTACCCCACAGAGTTTGTGCGCTCCGCTGGCACACCTCGGCTCCTAGCCCCTGTCTGCGTTGGAACCATCGACCAAGCATTGATGGGCGCCCTTCCGTCAAAGTTTAACCACCTCCGTTTATTAGCCCTCGCCAACGCCCATGTGGTGGTCGATGAAGTTCATACGATGGATCAGTATCAGTCAGAACTTATGTCTGGTCTTTTAGAATGGTGGTCTGCTACCGATACTCCGGTCACCCTCCTCACCGCAACAATGCCTGCATGGCAAAGAGAAAAATTCCATCTCTCTTACACCGGAAAAGAACCACACTTTAAGGGAGTCTTTCCTTCTCTAGAAGGCTGGTCGACACCTAGTAAGAACACAGAAACCAGCCAGGAAAACATCCCCATTGAGGCTTTCACCATCCCAATCCACATAGACAAAATTGCACACAATGAGATTGTGGATTCTCACGTGCAGTGGGCTATCAAGCAGAGGAAACTTTTTCCACAAGCACGGATTGGCATTATCTGCAATACGGTTGGTCGCGCGCAATCCATTGCAGAAGCTCTAGCCCATGAGTCACCGATTGTCTTGCATTCTCGTATGACCGCGGGGCATCGCAAAGAAGCAGCAACAAAGTTAGAACAAGCAATCGGCAAAAAAGGAACAGCAACCGCCACCCTTGTTATTGGTACACAAGCAATCGAGGCATCTCTTGATATTGACCTCGATCTGCTCCGAACCGAGCTATGCCCGGCTCCCTCTCTTATTCAACGCGCAGGAAGATTGTGGCGACGTCTCGATCCACAAAGGGAGGTACGTGTCCCAGGGATGGTGGGGAAAAAGCTCACCATTGCAGTAGTGGATTCACCTAGTACAGGACAGACTCTCCCCTATCTACGCTCGCAGTTGTACAGGGTGGAATCATGGCTCAAACAAAGAGACCGGATTGAGTTCCCTGCTGATATTCAGGATTTCATTGATGCGACTACGCCTGGGTTGCAAGAACTCTTCCAAAAAGTGTCATTACCGGAAGATTGTGGCTCTGCTGAAGAACGCGAAACTCTCGCCGATGATTATCTCAACGAGGTTGCCTCTTGGGTCACCAAACAGCGCCAAGCAGGTACGTCACGTATTGATTTTGCAAAGCATGGGAAACCACGACAGGTTTTAGCCTCTGATTGCGTAGTAGAGGATTTTCTTCAGATCACTTCTGCAAACGATCTGGAAGAAAGCGCTACTCGACTCATCGATTGTTCGAGCATCTCGGCGATTCTTTGCGATCCTACGGGGACGATTCCTGGCGCGTGGACAGATAGCGTCGAAAAGCTTATAGCAATTCCAGCTGAAGATAGAGAGTCTCTCCGTAGGGCACTCCGTGCGTCTATCTCGATACCCCAATCAAAGAAATTTCTCCCGATCACCAGCAGGGAGATCCCGCTATCAGAGGCAAAAACCCTGCTCTCCGGCTATTCAGCCGTACATATCCAGCCTGACGAATATGACCTCCAGAGCGGTTTGAAAGGCCCACAAAAGTGAGTTATTCCAATGAAGCCCTCGCCTTTTCCACTATCCCAGCTTCTGAACAAATCAGGCTCGAAGACAGAGTATCTTTTCTGTATCTCGAATACTGCCTAATCAGACAAGACAGAACAGGGGTTATCGCTGTAAGCCGTGGCGACGAAAAAGCCCCTGCCGAGTTGAAAGATCTCCCGATCAAAGCTCGGATCCAACTTCCTGTAGGAGGGCTTGCGGTGCTCATGTTGGGTCCAGGAACTAGCATAAGTCAGCCTGCCGCTACCTCCTGTGCGCGAGCAGGTGTCTCCGTCTTATTTACTGGTGGCGGTGGTGTTCAAGCATATAGTTTGTCCACCCCACTTACGTCCTCTGCACGATGGGCCATCGCGCAAGCACGTCTTGCATCAAATGAAGCCAAACAACGGACAGCTGCCCGAATCCTATACAAACGACAACTAGGCATAGAAGAAATAGAAGCAGACTCCATCGCAGTTATGCGTGGCATTGAAGGCCGGACCATCAGAAACCTATACAAAAGGCTCAGTGCTCAACATAAGATCAAAAATTTTAAGCGCGATACTAACGCCACTGATCCTGTGAACACCAACCTTAACCTGGGAAATTCCATCCTTTACGGATGTGCCGCCTCGGCATGCGCAGCGCTAGGAATTAACCCAGCTCTAGGGATCATTCACCGCGGAGATATCCGATCCCTCCTCTTTGACCTCGCCGACCTCTATAAACCAACACTCACAATCCCCGCTGCTTTCAAATGCGCTAATAACGACGACGATGGTTCCGAGTTTAGAAGACTCGTGCGAAGCGAAATCGTGAATCAGGACCGCCTCAAAAACATGATCCACATTATGATGGAGATCCTCACTCCACATCTCCCCGAGCGTACCGACGACCGCCTCATCGGCGGAAGAAACCACGAAGTCCCAGGGCACACACAATATGGTGGTAAATAAATGTTTGCGGTCATCCAAGGGCATAACCTTCCGAACCACCTCAACGGCTACCTCAGTCGCTTCCTTTCCGAAGTAGACGCAGGTCTTTATGTAGGAGTTCTATCCAGAACCGTCATGGAAAACCTTTGGGAAAAATGCCAATCCGTAGACCTAGCAGGATCTCTTACTCTGATTCACCCACAATATGATGCTGAGCAAGGGTTCAGAATCCGCACAACAGGAAAACAACGGCGCCCCGTCGTTGATTTTGATGGCCTTTTCCTCTCTGCTCGTGGTCTAATAGAAGACGTGCGTTTTGCTGACCCCTTGGATGAAGCCGATGCAATTATTCCAGACGAAGTTTTGGAGGATTTTTGCCCGGAGAGTGAGTAAACGCGCAGGTTATTTAGTCTTTTCTCCGCGTATGCGGAGGTAGTTCCGCTCAGGGGCTAAGGCCCGCGCGGAATTGCTCCTTTTCTCCGCGTATGCGGAGGTAGTTCCCACCAGCTGATGATTCTTTTCGCCCCACACGTCTTTTCTCCGCGTATGCGGAGGTAGTTCCTGCCGTTGTCGCCGGCGAATCACAAAGATATTCTTTTCTCCGCGTATGCGGAGGTAGTTCCGGCACTGCCGTCCAGCTGATCCTGCGCAAAGTCTTTTCTCCGCGTATGCGGAGGTAGTTCCACCGGTGGAGGAATGGCGCGAGGCTATGGCCGCTTTTCTCCGCGTATGCGGAGGTAGTTCCGTGAATACGCTGATCGTACCGTTTATGAGCTTCTTTTCTCCGCGTATGCGGAGGTAGTTCCAGTCGCCGCTGTCGGTCATGTTGGTGATGATCCTTTTCTCCGCGTATGCGGAGGTAGTTCCTCGACGAATACGAGTGGGGATATACCGATGAGCTTTTCTCCGCGTATGCGGAGGTAGTTCCATCATCGTCTGGCCAGTAGCCCCCGTCCACCACTTTTCTCCGCGTATGCGGAGGTAGTTCCCTCGGCCCCCGCGTGGGGACCTTCAGCCCCGACTTTTCTCCGCGTATGCGGAGGTAGTTCCGGTAATTAGCTGGTCAATCAGTGTTTCTAGATCTTTTCTCCGCGTATGCGGAGGTAGTTCCGCCTCATCGTCACCATCGGTGCGCCAGACACGCTTTTCTCCGCGTATGCGGAGGTAGTTCCGGTGTTGTGACGTTTGAAGCTTTGACTCAGCACTTTTCTCCGCGTATGCGGAGGTAGTTCCACCTGCACCTTCAGCGGTTGTGGGATTCCACGCTTTTCTCCGCGTATGCGGAGGTAGTTCCGAATCAGTCACGGTGGAGGGAACCGGCCCCATCTTTTCTCCGCGTATGCGGAGGTAGTTCCAATTTTATTATCTCAATTACTTTTAGTTTTCAAACCATGCACAAAGACAGTCCATCTCTAACAATCTGCTTACCATTCCTGAGTTACCAGAATGGTCATCAATACCCCCCAAAAAAACTGACCTTACAAATATTAGCCACTGACAAATTTATAGATATTGAGCAGGAAATTCACCATAGTTAAGAAATATATTTTTTATATGTAACGTCTATCGCAAACACCTTATTTGTATTCACCATCACCATCTACATAAATAAAAGGTAGTTATTGTTCACATGTCAACAATGGAGACGAATAATGGTTATTACACCTGAAGAAGTTATGCATCTAATGGGTAAAGGTATGACCCAATCCCAGATTGCTAGGGAATATGGGGTTACTCGTCAATACATCTTTACTCTCGCTAAGAGGGGAGGGCATCAGGCCTCTGAACAAGAGTACATTAAAGATGATTTACCGTGGGCAAATGTCCCTGACAAGCATTTTAATAACACAATACTTTCAGGTTTGAGGATTCACGCCCGTTATATGGAACGGGGACAAGAAGGTTTGCGCGGTTCGAGCTGTGTTAAACTACTTAGCATGTATCGAAAACTTGTTCGATTCAATCAAGTTATCGACTACAACGAGTCCTACCCACCTGTAAAAGGTTTGTCGAATACAGGCGGGTTTATGTACGTACCGAGGTCTCCAGAAGACGGGAACCTCATCATCAAGATGAAGCCCAGTGTGCGAATCACGAAAAGAGGTGCGCGCATTTGGCAACTGCCTAAAAAGTTTCCAGAGAAGCAGTAAAAAACAACTACATTTTACAAGTAGATAGAAATAAAAATGACCAACACTTTTACAGCCCTCACGGAACGAGGGGAGGGCTGGTGGGTAATCCAGCTTAAAGAAGATCCAGGCTTACTCACCCAAACCCGGCGCCTGGATCAAATTCCAGATATGGTCCGCGATGCATTGGAGCTTTTCCCAGAGCTTACCGATGACCCTTACAAAGACATCGTGAACATCGAATTCCGTGAAGGAGAATCCATAGCGGATATAGCCAACCAAGCGGTACAGGCTAATCAAGCGGCAAAACAAGCCCAAGAGGAAGCCTCCCAGCTCATGCGACAAGCCGCCGCAGAACTATCCAAAAAAGGCTTATCTTATAGGGACATCGGCACATTGCTGGGGGTCAGCTTCCAAAGGGCACAAAAACTCGCTACAACGTAACCGGCGAGTGTGCGTCGAAAAGCTAACCCCTTGAGAGAAGAACAAGGGGCCAGATTTCCTTTATTTTCGGTGGATTATTCCGAGTTTCGTTTTCTGCGAATAATCATGAGCAATCCCATGCCACCGATCATCAAGAACAGTGCAGGAATAACAAGACCTGCGACGGAAGCGCCGGTACGAGCTAGAAGGCGCTTCGCGGGCGGTTGAGGCGCAGCATCCACAGGTTTGCTGGAAGCTATCGACGGCGTGGCGGGCGGCGGCACAGGCGCAGGAGCATGCGGCGTCACCGTTGTGGTCACTGGCGGTGCCGGCGGAAGCGGTATGGGGATGGGAATAGGTATCGGTAATAAAGGATTACGTGGTGTCCGCGTGGGTTCTGTAGTTCTTGGCGCTGACGGCGGCGCCGACGTGGTTGTCGTTGCAGAAGGCTCGGTCGTCTTCGTTGCAGTTGTGGTTGTCGTTGTGGTCTTCGTGGTCGTTTCCGTTGACGCTGTTGTCGACGGCGAAGAGGACGAGGTAGTCGTGGGAGGCACAGGAGGGATCTCCGGTTCTTCCTGATAATAGATATTTGTTGCGACTACTTGAACTGCCTGTTCTTCAGGCTGCCTGATGGATATGGCTACGGACTCGCCTTCTTTATCCTCACCGTCTACAGACCACTTCAAAGAATGCTTCTTCTCAGACGCTGCATCAGCGTCTTCCTCTTTAATCACGCACGATGCGCCTTTATCCAGCTGTTTTTCATGATGCACGTCCCCGTTTGCGAGCTTAATAGTGCCGCTCTTTGTTTCTTTGCTTTGCGACGTGCACGACCACTCAAAAGAAAATTGCTTCGAGGTGTGCTCACCGGAAACAATTTTTTCAATTGTAAACCCACCTTTGCTTCCTCTCCCCTGGCCGCCGGCGCTAGGGAACGTAACGCTACCGCTAATGTTTTTACCGTTTACTTCTGCAGTGTTGTAGATGGTAGAGCCCAAAGCGGGCTTCTCGGTTGAGATAGTAAGCAACGAGATGAGCGGGCTGGACTCAGGGGAAATTCCGTAGGGAAGTTCAACAGACACTTGTTGCGGCGTGCAGTTGAGTTTGTAACTATACCCAGCTAAAAAACCATCATCGTTTTTGATGCTGTCTCCGAATCCATATCGCATCCCTCCCGTATCAGAATTTTGCGCATTGAAAATCTGATGCCTTCTTTCCCCCGAAGGATCCCCTTTAGTAAAGCTTGATACATACACCGGAGCATATCCGTCGTTGTATTTTCCGTCGCATGCAAAGTTCCATCCAGCGGGAGCATTATCGGTGACCAAGACTCGCTGCCCGTTTCCCGTTTTTCCACTTAGCCCTACTGTCCACTGGACTTTATGCACCTTATTCACGGAATCATATCCCCGATATTCACCGATCTTGGAGGTCTCGTGGGAATCACCTTCCGAGCCTTCCTCGTATTTTCCATTAAGAGATCCACTACCGCATCCGTTAAAGTTCAGCGCCCCCTCAAATTTCTTAGGGTCTCCATCAATCCCGTCGCGGTTCCATTTCGCCGAGACAAAGGCTGTCCCCTGCACGTTAAAGTGGGTATTGGCAAACTGTTCAAGCGTAATCACAAAAGATTTACGCCCGCTGTCCCAACTTCCCCGCGCTACAAGTTCGTTCTTGCTGTCCTGCAGCAAAATTGATCCAGTGTCCACGCCTTGTAGTTGTGGAGGAAGCGTAAAAGTGATCTTGTCGCCCTGCTTAGCGTCAGCTTTTGCCTTCCACTCAAACTGCACCTCAGCGTGGGAACCCGGCCCATGATAGGTGTTATCCCTCAGGCTAGGGTTTGAATGCTCGTCTTTCCATGTAAGGTCAGACCAATCCCCACCACTGCACACGGCTTCAGCGCGCGCTAGAGGCTGCCCGGTGGCAAACATCATCAGTGATGAGACGAGTGCGATCGCACATGCTACAACGCATAGAAGCTTCCCTGCTCGTTGAGAACGCGCAGGGAAAGACATATTTTCCATAGTTCTTCACTTCCTGGATAAAATTTATATAAATCTCAGGATCGGCAAACCCGGATTGATGCCCAATTTTCCAACAGGGATTACACCTGCATAAACGCCAACACATCAAGCGATAACCGCTCCACATTCCTTAAAATACGCAAAATTAAACATTTAAAAAACCTTTAAACGGAAGGTTGTTAAGGTGTGGCCTGCGTCTCCTAAAAAGCTTTTAGACACAAAAGATAAGGTTATGGCACTAATAAGGTTTTTTCGCAGCATATTTCCACTGCGAACAACTCCCCGATAAGTGACCAATCCCATCCGCGGATGTGACGTCACGCTACCGTTTTAGGCCCCCACGGTCCCACCGGCACAACCCGCTCAATCTTGAGCTATAAGCCCGTACCGGCTTTCATCCAGCCTTTTTATTCACAAGGAAACATTATCCTCTGGCCAATCAGGCACAATCGGCGATTCGATTTTTTATTCTCCGCAACGGGACCACATATTCACATCAAGCACCAATCACAAAGAGGTGCCAACCCTCTTTCCACTCCCATGTGTACAACTGTGCACAAAGTTATCCACAGGCTGTGTATAAAAATGTGCAAAACCCACCTATGGGATTATCCCCAGAGTTTCTTCACACCCTGTGGATAAAGTTGTGCACTTCTTCCCCACCTGGGGCTTTGTTCGAAGGCTTCCGCAAAAGCCCAGGTTGTTCCCTGCAAAAATTCAGAAATTAGAGAAAGAGGCGTTGAACAACACTCGTGTAATTATCCACAGTGTGGATAACTCTTGTGGATAATTCACACCCTTGTGAGAACAACGAATTATTCCAAAAATCTGTGAAATTTCAGTGGATAACTCCATAGATATGGCGTTAAATCCCATGATTGTGATTTAAACAAGCTTGAGAGTCTCAACGTCCAATGGATAAGCAAACAGATACAAATACAATCAGACATATTCAGGCACTCGCAGTCCTCAGAAAGGAAACTCAAGGCATAAAAATAGTGCTGTGAAACCGCACCAACGATTCCACAGCACTGCCCCTGAGTTGTGAGCTACAACAATCTGGTGCCAGCGACCCAGATTCCGATGACTTCACACGCAGCAATCGCGGCCACTATAAGCCATGTGATTAATTGTCTCCGTAGAGAATGTCGATGGGTTCTCGGCGCTGCATAGGCTAAAAATCCTCCGGAAGCAGAGTGACTGCGGTGTGCAGCCATAAGAGGAAGTGCGACTATCGCGCCAGCGATAAGGCCCCCGATGTGTCCCCAGAGGGAAACGTTGTCGGTGATCAATGAGTATCCCACGTTCACGGCAACGAGAATGAGAGGTGCACGAATATCAGTTTTGCGCGTTATCGCTATGGCCACCATGATCGCCATCAACCCGTAGATAGCACCGGAAGCTCCCGCAGTCGGCGAAAGAGGATCCAGAATCATGATTGTTAGCGATGCGCCTAATCCGCTAATAAAATACGCGGCGCTAAAGAAAGCAGACCCCGTAAATTGCTCAACCTCACGGCCTAAAAAGAAAAGTAAAAAGAGGTTGATAGCAAGGTGGGCAGGGCCAATATGCAGGAACATTGAACCGATTGCGCGCAACATTCCTAGTGGATCATGCATCTGTGGAGTGTAGAGAATCCAGTGATCGCCGAGCCACGAGTCGTAGAGGTTATCGGTTATCGACCGCGATTGGACAGCGGTGATGAGGAAAATGATGAGCGTCGATAAGCTAAGTATCACTGTGGCGGGAGCCTGGTTATACGCTGCACGGACTGTTCGTTGGGCGGACATTCCCCCATTTTCGTTGAAAGTAGAAGAAAACCCCAAGTATCCGAAGCACGGTGGCCGCGGTACTTGGGGCTATATGGAGCGTTTTACTCCGTGATCTCTACAGACTCGATCACAACTGGCTCGACAGGGCGATCCATGCGGTCGGTAGCAGTCTGAGCAATGTCCATAACGACCTTCTGCGATGCAGGGTCAGTGACCTCACCGAAAATGGTGTGGTGGTTGTTGAGGTGCGGGGTGGGCACCACGGTGATAAAGAACTGGGAACCGTTGGTGCCTGGGCCTGCATTGGCCATAGCGAGCAGGAACGGACGGTCGAACTGAAGCTCCGGGTGGAACTCATCTGCAAACATGTAGCCTGGGCCGCCACGACCGGTGCCGGTGGGGTCACCGCCTTGGATCATGAAGCCATCGATGACGCGGTGGAAAACGGCACCATCATAGAACGGTCCTTCAGCGGTTCCGGAGGCGTTCTCAGTCTTGTAGTCTGCAGAGCCATCTGCCAAGGTGACAAAGTTTTCGACAGTCTTTGGAGCATGGTTGCCAAAGAGTTCGATTGCAACATCACCACGGTTGGTGTGCAAAATCGCGGTAGCGGTTTTCAAAGTCATACGCACCATCATAAGCGCGAATGCGTCAACCTCGCTACGCTGGAAGTAACAACGAACTCATTTTGTCAGTTTCTGATGGGAGCATCCTATGAACAGCAGCACTATTCGCGGCGCCGTTTTGGTCACCAAGGCGGCATACGACAAGTACGCAAGCTACCGCGATCGTAAGACTCGTGAGGCATACGATGCGCTACTCAATGCTGCCGATTCTTATGATGACGTCCGCAAAGAGGTAAAGTCCAACGTCACAGATCTCTACGATCAGTCGCA
The DNA here is from genome assembly GCF_900187135.1 of Corynebacterium ulcerans. Classification (NCBI taxonomy): domain Bacteria; kingdom Bacillati; phylum Actinomycetota; class Actinomycetes; order Mycobacteriales; family Corynebacteriaceae; genus Corynebacterium; species Corynebacterium ulcerans. Next base: position 1,501,927 of record NZ_LT906443.1, on the reverse strand, counting down.
AGAGCGCGTCAGCAGCCTCACCGCGCAGGCCCGCAAGCGCCTTGATTCCGCGATCGCCGACGCCGCAGCCGCCAAGGATGACACGGTGAAAACAGTCAATAAGAAAGCCTCCAAAGCATCTAAGTCTTTGAGCAAGCAGTCTAAAAAGGCTCAGAAGGCTGCGCGGAAAGCTGCACAATCCGCTAAGAAGAGCGCAACCCCCAAGAAGCAGCCCAGCTTTGGTAAGCGCCTGTTCAATTTCTCGCTCTTCACCACGCTTCTTGCTGCCGTGGGTGCCGTCGTCTATTACTTCCTAAGCAAGCGTGACGTCGTCTCTACTGAGCCACCACGCGTAGAGGATTTCGGCGCAGACTCTGTGAACACCCAAGAATCCCGCCTTGTGTACTCCACTCACACGCCTGTTGACGGCGAGGAAGAACATGTGGCTTCTCCGGAGGAAGGAGCCACGGAACGCGACGAGGAACTTCTCGGTTCCCTAGAAAACCAGCTCAAGCAGCATACGGATTCTCAGGAAGACAAGTAAAAACAATACCGCCTCTCCGCTAGACCCGGATGAGGCGGTATTTTTTTGCGTATCGACGCCCTCCCTTACCCCGCAATCTTCTCCCTAACGGGATAGCTCGTGGCTTAACGCCTCTAGTTCCCCACCGCCAGCCATCTGCTGCGTTAATTGCTCCAGAGTTACCTGATCCCTCGACGCGTTCAATATCTGATTGCCTAGGTTGAGGATGGTAAAGCGGTCGCCCACCAGGTATGCATGGTGAGGATTGTGGGTAATAAGAACCACACCAATCCCCTTGTCTCGTGCGGCTGCTACAAAGCGCAGCACCATGCCAGATTGCTTCACGCCGAGAGCCGCAGTGGGCTCATCAAGGATGATGACGCGAGCACCGAAATACACAGCACGGGCAATGGCTACCACTTGGCGCTGTCCGCCCGACAAGGACTCCACGTCCACATCTATGTCGGGCAGATCGATCCCCATAGCCTTCAACTGTTCTTGAGCAATCGAATGCATTTCCTCTTCACGGAGACGCCCCAAAAAACCTGTGAGCTCTTGTCCTAGGAAAAAATTCCGCCACACCGACATCTGTCCAACCACCGCTAAGTTTTGGTGAACAGTGGCAATCCCATGGTCTAACGCCTCGCGGGGGCTGTTAAAGGTTACTGGCTGGTCGTCGATAAGCAGCTCTCCCGAAGTCTGCTTATGCAAGCCCGATAATATCTTGATGAGCGTGGATTTTCCTGCGCCGTTATCGCCTAGGACGCACGTCACCTCACCCGGCGCGACGCTTAGGTTCACGCCGCGTAGGGCGTCGAATGCGCCATAGCTTTTTGTGATGTCGCGTAGTTCAATGATCGGAGTTGTGGACGTATCCATTTATTTCCTCCCCTTGGTAAGCGTGGCAAAGGAAGTGTTGGTGAGCACTGCAAAAAGCAACATGGCTCCGAGGAAGAACTTAAACCAGTCGGGGTTCCATCCTGCATAGACGATTCCCTGGTTTGTCATTCCAAAGATGAGGGCGCCAATAGCGGTGCCTATGATCGTGCCGCGTCCGCCGGTCATTGCGCAGCCACCAATCACCGCAGCGATGATGTACAAGAACTCGTTACCCACGCCTTGACCAGCTTGAATGGAGTCGAAGGTGAAGAGGTTATGCATGCCCACAAACCAGGCGGCAAAACCAACGAACATGAACAAGATGATTTTGACGCGTGCCACGGGCACACCAGAAGCGCGGGCGGCATCGGCATCCCCACCGACTGCAAAAATCCAGTTGCCAAATCGCGTCTTAAATAGCAACCATGAGCCCGCTGCTACAAAGAATATCCACCAAAAAACGGTTGCGCGCACAGAGACACTACCGATGTGTACGGTCCCTGCAAAGACCTTTTGAGCCGAAGGGAAACCTTCCATGTCGGCGATGCTGGGGGTCGCTACTTGGCTGGTCACCAGTTTAGTGATGGCCAGGTTAAGTCCTTGCAGCATGAGGAACGCCGCTAGTGTGATCAGGAAGCTGTCAATTCCGGTCTTAGTCACCAGATACCCGTTCAGTGCGCCGATTGCTAATGCAATGAACAAAGACATACATGCGCCGACCCAGCTATTGAGATGCAGATTGTAATTCAGCATCGTCGCAGCTAACGCCGCTGTAGTAACTGCCACGCCCGAGGACAAATCAAATTCATTACCGATCATGAGCAGCCCCACGGCCACCGCGACGATTCCTAAAGTAGAACTCGCATAAAGGACCGTAGTCAGCGCATCAATGGAGCGAAACGACGGTGCCACGCTCAAAAACAGAACGAATATGGCGACCGCACCTAGCAGGCTGGCAAACTCTGGGCGCCGAATTAATGCGGACAAACCCGTTCGCCGGCGCAGTCTATCGTCGCCTTGTGTGGCAGTTCCAATGTCTGCGGTACCTGCTGTTGCGGATTCTGAGGTAGGAGGAGTGATCAACGTAGGCCTGCCTTTGCGGAATCTGCGATCTTGTCTACGTTGGTGGCGTCGACAAAGCTCGGTCCGGTGTAGACCGGTCGATTCCCTCCGACGGTGGATCCGTTGCGCTGTGCAAGCCACAACGCATCAATGGCCATGTAGCCCTGGAGATACGGCTGCTGATCCACAGCCCACTGCACGGTACCTTCCTTGATGGCGGTCACGAGCTGCGCGTTGGTATCAAAGGTTGAGATTTTGGCTGAGCTTCCAGAGTTTTTTACGGCATCAACGCTGGTGAGCGCCACAGGGGCCACAAGCCCCATCACCCAGTCGATGCTCTTGTCCTGTGCGAGTTTTGCTTGCACAGTGGATTGAACGCTCGTCATATCCTTACCGTTGACATAAAGGACTTCCATGTCAGCGCCGGCAAGCCCCTCTTTAAGGCCTGCACAACGAGCCTCCTGTGAGGAGTTGCCTTGCTCGTGAATAACGCAGAGCGCATGTTTGGCGCCATCTTGGGCAAGACGTTTGCCGGCTAAGGTCCCGGCTACTTTTTCTTCCTGACCAAAGAACGCAGAGATGTCATATTTTTGGTACGCATCCATTCCGGCGTTGAGCGCCACCGTCGGGATCTTGGCAGTCACCGCTTTCTTTGCGGCTGGTCCAATTGCCTCTGCGTTGGGCATAGTCACCGCGATTCCGTCGACTTTGGAGTCGATAGCGTTTTGAATCAGATTAGATTGATTCGGCGCTTCGGGATCCGATGAGTAGCGCAGCTCCATGTTGTTCTTTTTAGCTGCGTCTTCTGCGCCCTTACGCACCAAATCCCAGAAGGTGTCGCCAGGGGCGCCATGCGTCACCATCGCGACGACATAACGAGGCGTGTCTACTCCACCTGCCTGCCCGCCCGAAGTATTCGAGGAACGCGGGGCACCGCCTGTTGCAGAGCAAGCGCTGAGCACGACGGACGCGGCGAGCGTAACGACCGCCGCACGTAGGGGGAACCGGAGATTTTTCACCTATGCATAGTGTCGCACTATGTGACCGGGGGTCAAGCCCGGCACTACTGTACTGACCAGCTAGTTTATCGATTCAGAGGCGTTGAGCTGCACAAGCATCACCCCTCAATCGGGGGCATGCCCTTATGCCCGTTCATGTGAGATGTGCGACCTCGCCTCAAAATCTGCAGCCTTTGTGAGGTAATCGTTCCTCTTAAGCGCGCACGGTACTGCGAGCAGTCAGATAGAAACAACGATCCTTAGCCTCTACGTTTAAGCGTATCGACGCCCACCTCACACCAAAACACCCCATTCATGCAAGAAGACCACCTCTAAAATTAGAGGTGGTCTTCTTCATACCGTGGAGCATAGGAGAATCGAACTCCTGACCTCCTGCTTGCAAAGCAGGTGCTCTACCAATTGAGCTAATGCCCCGGTGCGGTATCAGTGTAGCAATTAGATCCCCGCTACGTCTAATACGGCCTTATACAGCGTAAACAAGATTATTTTTGACTTAAGGCCCTCTCTACTAGCTTGGCTATAAACGCAACACTTACCAACAGAAAAAGAGCAGTGAGGCTCTCACGAGGAAAACCTCACTGCTTTTACTACATAAGTTCAGTCATGCGGTTAGCATCGTCGCGTACGCATCGTTACTCACCCACGGTGAAGGGCGCTTCTGCCCACGTTACCTTCCCGTCAAGATCGATGATCTTGACTTTTACTGTGTATGTGTCACCGGGTTTCGCATCAGGGCTAGCGCTGACACTGACTTTTCCGGTTTTCTCATCTACAGAGACAAACCAGCCTTCTGGAATGTCTTTCTGCGAGTAACCAAAGATGGTGTCATCATCAACATCTCCCTTGATGTCCGCGTAGGCGGTGTGGCCTGCAGCCACGGTCGTCGGCTCGTACTTCAGCACGTCGTCTAGATCATCAGCGTCTGGTGTTTCCACATCGGAAGCGTCGTCAAGATCCAGAACGTCTGGTTCCTCCACATCAACAGGAATGTCCTGCTCGATGGTGGGGGCCGGCTTTTCTGCGTTAACTGCCGGTGGTGCTGCTGGCTCATCGGCAGCCATGGCTGCTCCAGCAGTTCCAAATACCGCACCAAGACCCAGGGCGGTGGCACCAGCAGCTACTGCTAGGTTGCGGAGAGCAACGTTCTTGTTAGAAGACAAACAATTCTCCTTAATCCACATTGAAGGTTCAGGATGATGCCTGTTGTTGGCATGATCGAGTGCTCAATCCTGTCGTCCCGTGTTTGGGACGAGCCCCACCTTACGGATAATCATTTTTCTATCAATAGGCGATCTCATTTCGGGCACGATTCGACAAAAAATCACCCCTATCACCACCCGTTTTCAAAAAGTGAGTTCTATGCCACACACCAAATACGGAGTACTCACACACGATCAGAAAATCCCCAGCGCACAGCGGTACAGATATGAAAAAATCACCCTTTAGCAGCAAAAATATCCTTTTGAGACGTCAGGTCTTTTCGTATCAATGAGGTGGAAGTACTGCGGCCAGAACGACCACTACCCCTAGGAGCGCGTCGAGAAGCCCTACCTGCTTCGGTGTCCACGGGCGTTCCCGGCGCGCACCGGTAACGGGCATGAGCCATGCGCGTAGCAGAAGAATCCCAGAGATCACTGCCACCGCACCGTGAACCAGGTGGTACCCAACGGCCACACATGCAGCAATCAGGAAGACTAGATGGAACGTCACAGAGCCGATAAGCCAAGGGCGAGAGCCGCGTTCCCGGATAAGCGTTTTTACGTACGGGATACTGCCAGCAAAATACAGCAGCAAAACCCCACACGCAGCCCACACACGAGTGGTGAGGCCGTCACCGGCCCAAGCGATAACAGGCAATATAAGGCAGGCCGCACATACGGTGGATAGCCCAGAAAGAAGTGAACGCGGTCTGCGCCGCCATGTTTCATAGACGGCGATCCCTACAAGGGGAAGAAAAGCGGGAATCCACACCACTAGCCGCCAATTGCAGAACAAGACTACGAGGCCCGCAAGCGCAGTAATGGCGCCATAAACGGCAAGTGGCGGTAGGTGGCGCTTTCTATATCTCCCCCGCATCCATACGCTTCCCGCAAAAAACGCAAAGTATCCGCACCACCACAGCATCAAAAGCGGAATATCAATCCACGCAGGGGCAAAGGCTACTCCGATAAGGGCCGGGACAGTCACCATAAACCATGCCCCATGCTGATTAGGAACCCATCCCGGTGAGCGACGAGGCTTCCGAGGGGCCGAAACTCTAGTCATTTAGCCCATCCTAATAACAACACAAAGATGCATTAACAGGTTGTGTCCAGGATCATTACAACAAAAAAGGACCCAAGCCTTAAGCTTGGATCCTTTGTTTGTGGAGCATAGGAGAATCGAACTCCTGACCTCCTGCTTGCAAAGCAGGTGCTCTACCAATTGAGCTAATGCCCCGTTGTTCCTGGTGGGCCTAGCAAGAATCGAACTTGCGACCTCATCGTTATCAGCGATGCGCTCTAACCGACTGAGCTATAGGCCCTGGGAACGAGATAGAACTTTACCTAGAAACCATGAAAGTTAGCAAATCGCCTGCTTACAACCTATTTTTAGGAGTTTTTACACGCTCTGATGCCAATAAATCAGCCTCTTGCTAAAAATCCTGTGTTCTCACAGAATCCCAGCAAGAGGCCTCTTTCACGTCACAGCAGCTAACTAATCGTTTTCTTCACGGTATGTGATGGCAAGACCACCAAAAAGATCCACGATCGAGTTGTAGATGATCGCACCGAGAGGCGCCAGGATAGTAACGATGATGGAGGTAATAGCACCCATCAATGCCGCCACGCTAAGAACTAGACCAAACGTAACTATTTGGCTACCACCGACGCCACCAATAACCTCGTTGACGTTATCCCAGACCCCTACGACCTGCATGCCAAGGTATAACAGAGCCACGCAAATGACCCATGCGGCCAGACCAATGAGGGACAAGGACAAGGCGGTTTTAAACGCCGATACAGGTGAAATGCGAGTTATAACAACATGACGTGTTGCCATTACTGGTCTTCTCCTTCAGGCTCAATGGTCACTTGGGTCTGGCGGCCACGATCGGCGGGACCATCGATGGCTCCCGTAGCAACTGCTTCAGCGGTTTCTTCGCCTTCGCCTTCAACGTTGCGGTCGATAGCAAGCAGTTCCACACCATCTTCCAGATTGACCAAGCGTACACCCATGGTTGCTCGCGAACTTGGGCGAATCTGGTTGACCTCGGTGCGGATAACCCCGCCCGCGGATGTGATGGCAAAGATCTGATCATCTTCATCAACAACCACGGCTGCAATGAGCTTGCCGCGCTTTGGTGTGTACTTGAAGGTAACCACGCCAAGACCTCCACGACCCTGCTGGGAGTATTCCTCCAACGAGGTGCGCTTTCCATAGCCACCCGACGTTGCAACGAGGAGGCAAGCGTCCGAACGCACCACGGTCATAGCGAGCAGCTGATCGTCGCCGCGGAAGCGCATGCCCTTCACACCGGCTGTCGCACGTCCCATAGGACGCAGTTGATCGTCGTCAGCACTGAACCTAATCGACTGGCCTTCCTCCGACACCAAAAGCAGCTCGTCGTCGTTGGAGCATAGAGCAGCGCCAATGAGCTTGTCGTCTTCCGCCAGGTTGATGGCGATCAGGCCGCCGGAGCGGTTGGACTCATAGTCGGACAAACGCGACTTCTTCACGCGTCCCTGGGCAGTGGCGAGCACCAGATACGGCGCATCTTCATAAGACTGCAGCTGGATGACCTGAGCAATACGCTCCTCAGGCTGGAACTCCAGCAGGTTAGCCACATGCTGGCCGCGGGCCGTACGGGATGCCTCTGGCAGCTCGTAGGCTTTGAGCCGGTAGACCCGGCCAAAGTTAGTAAAGAACAAGATCCAGTCGTGGGTGGAGCAGACAAAGAAGTGGCGGACCACGTCGTCTTGCTTGAGTTCCGCACCACGCACACCCTTGCCACCGCGTCGCTGAGACTTATAAGCATCAACCTTGGTGCGCTTAGCGTAACCGGTAGAAGTGATGGTCACGACCACGTTTTCCCGCGCGATAAGGTCTTCCTCTGTGACGTCTCCGGTGGCTGCAATGATTTGCGTACGACGCTCATCGCCGTACTTGGTCACGATCTCTTTAAGCTCATCGCGAACAATGGCGCGCTGGCGTTCCGGGTTAGCAAGGATGTCCTTGTAATCGGCAATTTCGATTTCGATTTCTGCCAGCTCATCAATGATCTTCTGACGTTCCAGAGCTGCCAGGCGACGCAATTGCATAGCCAAAATAGCGTCGGCTTGAATCTCGTCGATGGTGAGCAGATCAATCAAGCCGCTGCGAGCGACGTCCACCGTGGCAGACCGGCGAATCAAAGCGATAACCTCGTCGAGCATATCCAGGGCTTTAACCAAACCACGCAGGATATGAGCACGCTTCTCGGCTTCCTCAAGGCGGTGCTGTGTACGACGAACGATGACTTCAATCTGATGCGTAACGTAGTAGCGCAGCATCTGATCCAGACGTAAGGTGCGCGGTACCCCATCGACGATGGAGAGCATGTTCGCACCAAAGTTAGTCTGCAGCTGGGAATGCTTGTACAGGTTGTTGAGCACAACGCGCGGCACGGCATCGCGTTTCAGCGTGACCACGATGCGCATACCCACGCGATCCGAGGACTCATCCTCGATCTTGGAGATACCGGCAAGTTTTCCATCGCGCACCTGCTCCGCGATGTTAGAAATCATGTTGTCCGGGTTCACCTGGTACGGAAGTTCCGTGATCACAATGATCTGTCGGCTTCCTTCTTCCTCGATGGAGGTCACGCCCCGCATACGGATAGAACCGCGGCCAGTCGTGTAGGCGTCGTTGATGCCTTGGGAACCAACGATTTGACCTGCTGTGGGGAAATCCGGGCCCTTCACATAGGACATGCACGCCTCAAGGGCAGCAGCCTCGTCTGCATCCGGGTTTTCCAGGAGCCAGAAGATGGCGTCGGCAAGCTCGTTGAGGTTGTGAGGAGGGATGTTGGTTGCCATGCCCACGGCGATGCCGTTTGAGCCGTTCATCAAAAGGTTAGGAACACGGGACGGAAGAACATCTGGCTCTTGGGTCTTACCGTCGTAGTTCGGGGAGAAATCGACGGTATTTTCGCGAATATCTCGGACCATCTCCATGGCCAACGGAGTGAGACGACACTCCGTGTAACGCATGGCGGCAGGACCGTCGTTGCCTCGGGAGCCGAAGTTACCTTGGCCGTCGACAAGCGGATAGCGCATGTTCCAGTCCTGGGCAAGGCGAACCAGCGTGTCATAAATAGCCGAATCGCCGTGCGGGTGGAATTGACCCATGGTGTCTGAGACCGGGCGGGCAGATTTTACGTACCCGCGTTCTGGGCGGTAGCCCGAGTCATACATCGCGTAAAGGATGCGGCGGTGCACCGGCTTAAGTCCGTCACGGACCTCCGGCAAAGCACGTCCGACGATGACCGACATCGCGTAATCGATGTAGCTGGTCTCCATCTCCTCGTTGAGGTCAATCGGATGAATCCGGTCGAATCCCTCGCCACCTAAGAGATCGTCGCTCATATGTCACCTTTTCTAGGGTTGTCCGAACGGCTTACACAAGCAGTTCGAATATGTCGCTGAGAACTTAACTCTTCGAGTCTATCCGCTAAAACCGCTCAGCGCCCCACTGAGACGCAATTACGGCACATCTCACCATATTTTTGCTACCAGATTGATACCATTTACTCATGGCAATGACTCTACGACTAACTCCTGAACAGGATCGAGCGCTCACACTTCTTGCAGAAATTCAGGGATCCAGCAAACACGAGGCGGCCGTGCGCGCAATCGTAAACACGGCAGTTCGTACAGTCGCGGATTCTGAGGTGCGCGAGCTAGCCCGCACTCACCTCCCCACTTTCACTGCTACCGAGCGCCGCATACGGGGAAACCGATAATGCGAGGCTTTTCCTCAGAGCAGGTACTTATGCTTGCCGACGACTTCTGTAGCGCCTGTAACACCACAATCAACGACTTTGCCGCACTAGCAGCAATAGCAGCAGTAACAACAGCCTCTTTTGAAGGTACGTCGCCCTTTTCTTCGCCCACACAGCAGTCGGAATATCTTCGATCGTTTGTTCCTCGAGTATCTCCGCTCACCAGACTGAACGACGCCTTTGGCATATTTCTTTCCCGAGTACTAAAAGATCTGAACTCTTAACCTTCAAGCTCACGCGATATTCCGCTACGCACATGCTTCAGATCAGTACAGAAAAACAGTTTCCGGCACCAAGGTCTACACCATTGTTGTGTCATTCTTATTGCCGCGGGAGAGCCAAATCAGGTAACATTTGTGACTGTTGTGATTACAGTAAACAGCAGTGAACGTTTTAGACGTTCAAAAACATGCTTTTCCTGTGGCGGAAGAATGACAACACAAGCGACCTCTGTCGTTGGACACATCAACACCTGGTGTAGCCAACAATGGAGGTCGCTTTATATATAATCAAGCGATAACCTAAATGTTTCCGGCTATGCCATCATTGCGAAAGGTCAAATACATATATGTCGAGTCTGAAGTCCCTCCTCGAAACCAAGCACGCCACCGTGGGGGCAGAACTCTCCGCTTTCATCGAAACAACCGTTGCTGAGCAAAAAGGTATCTCTGGTATGGCTTTGAAAGGCGCCATCGGAGCCGCTAAAACGGTCAACGGCGACATCGTCACCAAAGCTGCCAACCGGCTCCTCCCCGAGGTCGTCGAGGTTCTCGATCCTTATTGGACTCAGTTTGAAGAATCAGGAAACGCTGATTTCGGCGTCTTCCTAGCAGAACGCAAGGAAGAAGTCTCCAGCGAATTGCTCGTTATGGCAGACCGTAACGCAGAAAAAATTGATGTTCCGGCTCTCAAAAAGGCCTACAGCTCGCTTCGTGGCAAGGCTGCAGGCTTCATCGAGCCTAACGTCGAAGGCCTCGGCCGCATCATGCAAAACCACATGTAGTAGCCGGCAGATACGCCTTGTATAAAGACTCAGGCCGCCACCGAGAAACTTTTCGGTGGCGGCCTGAGTCTTAGGTTAAGAGCCTAGATATCAAGGAAACGAACGTCCTTTGCCCTACGAGTGATAAAGCTACGACGCGCAGCAACGTCATCACCCATCAAGATAGAGAAAATTTCATCAGCACGCTGTGCGTCATTGATGTCCACACGACGCAATACACGGAACTCTGGATCAAGCGTGGTTTCCCACAGCTCACTGGCGTTCATCTCGCCCAGACCCTTGTAACGCTGGATTCCATCATCCTTGTTGATCTTACGTCCCTGAGCTAAGCCCTCTTCCAAGAGTGAGTCGCGCTCGGCATCCGAGTACGCAAAGCCCGGGTCACCTTTACCCCACTTAAGCTTGTACAGAGGTGGTTGGGCCAGATACACGTGGCCTTCCTCGATGAGCTGAGGCATGAAGCGGAACAAGAGAGTAAGCAGCAGCGTAGCAATGTGGGAGCCGTCCACGTCAGCGTCGGCCATAAGAACAATCTTGTGGTAGCGCAGTTTATTGATATCGAACTCGTCGTGAATGCCGGTGCCCAAAGCAGTGATGATCGCCTGAACCTCGGCGTTCTTGAGCACCTTATCCAGTCGAGCTTTTTCCACATTCAGGATTTTTCCACGCAGAGGAAGAATTGCCTGGTAAAGGGAGTCTCGGCCTGCTTTAGCCGAACCGCCTGCGGAATCGCCCTCCACCACATAAAGTTCAGACTTCACGGGATCTTTAGAACGGCAATCTGCTAGCTTGCCTGGCAAGCCGCCAAGATCCGTTGCAGACTTACGACGCACCAGGTCACGGGCCTTGCGTGCTGCCATACGTGCATGGGCAGACGACACAGCTTTATTAATGATGGTCTTTGCTTCTGCGGGATTCGCATCAAGCCAATCCGCCACGTGTTCGTTGACCATGCGCTGGACAAAGCCCTTGACCTCGGTGTTACCGAGTTTTGTCTTAGTCTGTCCCTCGAATTGAGGATCGCCCACACGAACGGAAATAACTGCAGACAGTCCCTCACGGCAATCGTCACCGGTAAGGTTAGATTCTTTTTCTTTGAGCAGCCGGTGTTCACGGGCATAGCGGTTCATCAACGTTGTGAGTGCAGCGCGGAAGCCCTCTTCATGGGTACCGCCCTCAATGGTGTTGATGGTGTTAGCAAAAGTATGCACGCTTTGCGCATAGCCGTTGTTCCATTGCATAGCCACCTCAACCTCGTGGTCGTCGCCTTTGGCTTCAAAAGCGACGATGGTTGGGTGAATGACCTGCTTGGACTTATTCAGATGCGCAACATAGTCTTTGAGCCCCTCGGGGTAGTAAAAGACCTTTTTCTTCTCGCGTTTCTTCGGAGCAGCAGGAGCCTCGATGTTGCCATCAGCATCGGAATCTATTTTTTCCAGCGAGACATTCTCTGCGGTATCGCCCTCATCGGCGATTGCTTCCAGCTCAAGTTCCTCATCGCTCACACGCTTATCTGTCAGCGAAAGGGTGAGTCCCTTGTTCAGGAACGCCATTTCTTGCAAGCGGCGTGCAATGATATCGAATTTAAACGTGGTGGTTTCAAAGATCTCAGCATCCGGCCAGAACCGAATGGTGGTTCCTGTTCCCCGTGCATTTCCACCCTGGATCAGCTCGTCAGGAACCGCGTGAGAGAAGTTCTGATACCAGTGCTTGCCATGAAGTTTAATATCGGCTTCGACGCGAGTGGACAGCGCGTTCACCACAGAGATGCCCACGCCGTGAAGACCACCGGAGACAGCATAGGAATCAGAGTCGAACTTACCGCCCGCGTGCAGCTGCGTCATAACGACCTGCACCGTCGGTGCGCCGGACGCGTGCATATCGACGGGGATGCCACGGCCGTTATCCACGACCTCAACGCCGCCGTCTTCCAGCAGTGTGACGTCGACATGCGTGGCGTGACCAGCCATCGCCTCATCGACGGAGTTATCCACGACCTCCCACACCAAATGGTGTAGGCCGCGTTCACCGGTCGAGCCGATGTACATACCGGGGCGCTTACGTACAGCCTCTAGACCCTCGAGGATCGTAATGGATGAGGCGCCATATTCATGTTCAGCGGTTGCCACGGAACGAGCACTCCTTGTTATTAAATACGCTTAGACCGTTCCATCTTACACTGCCTACCTCCCTACAAGGAATGCATTCACACGCTTATAACGGCAAAATAGGGGTGAATTAGACGATTTTGAGGTAGTCCTCCCTACCCTATCCGTATGTATCGCGCGGGCCGCGACCTTTTACGTGCAAGGGGCCATGGCGCCAGCTGGGCGTCTTAGGCCCAAAAATCTTGAGCTCTGCTACTACATCAGGGCCTACTTTTTCCGCAATAGCCTGCAAAATCGTGCGCTGCATCATGCGTAGATTTGTGGCCCACGCAGTGGAATTACACGATATAAAGAGAGATTTCTCTTTAAGCATTTCCACTTTGGTATGTGCAGCGATTTTTTCTCCTACCAATTCATCCCAATGCGAATGCACCCAACCACCAGCAATCCCGTGACGCCATCCCCGGCGTTGGATCTCTTTGCTCAGCACAGACCCGACAGGCTCGACGTCATAAGAACGCCGTAGTCTGCGGCCGTCCGGACCAGTCGGTTTTCCCGGGGCTTTTGGTCTGCGAGGGGTGGCGGGGGCGTCGTTAAGCTTGAATCCCGGACGCGGGTTCTGGGCAGACAGATCTGGAATCCGCCCAGTACGTCGCTGCGCTTCAGCGCGAATAGCAGCAAATGCCTCTGCTACGGGATCCTCTGATCCAGTATCAGCAGGCTGAGTGCTCATCGCTCGTTCCTTCCGTGTCTTTGTCCTTATCCAGCTCAGAAATACGGCCCTCTGGGGTATCCGTCATGGTCACCATGTGCCGGTGTACCACCGATTCTGCCAGGTTATCTGGTAGATCATCGCCGACAGCCGCCGTGATGAGTACTTGTTCTGCTTCTGCCGTGATCCCCACGAGTTTTTGTCTGCGTTTGGAATCAAGTTCCGCGAACACATCGTCAAGGATCAAAATGGGTTCCGTCCCATCTGAGCTGAGCAGGCGGAATTCCGCTAGTCGCAGGGCTAGCGCCATCGACCAGGTTTCCCCATGGCTCGCATATCCTTTAGCCGGATAATCCCCCAACAAAACGGTGAGATCGTCGCGATGCGGCCCGACCAAAGATAGACCCCGATCAATCTCCTTTTTCCGCTGAACCCCCAGCTGAGAAAGCATGGCTGCTTCCAGAACTTCCACGTCAGGGATGCTTATCGACGCCGCCTCGGTATCAACGCCAGCGGCTGGCACGGGAACAGTAGATTCGTAGCTAATTCGAGCGGGCCGTGATTCCGGAGCAATGCGGGCATACGCGGAATGGACGAGCGGAGCAAGCTCGGCAACGAGGTTCAGTCGAGTATGGATAAGCTCGCTGCCAAGTCGAGCAAGCTGGGTATCCCAAACATCCAGAGTGCTCAGAGTCCCATCATCTGCGCCATAGCCCCGACGCAGCGATGCACTAGCTGTTTTCAACAGCGAATTTCGTTGCTTTAGGACCTTGTCATAATCAGCCTTTACCCCTGCTAACCTAGGTTTTCTCGTAGCGACGATATGGTCTAGATAGCGCCGGCGCTCCCCGGGTTCCCCACGGACCAAGCTTAGGTCTTCTGGAGAAAACAAGACAGTCCGAACCACTCCTAAAAGCTCTCTGGGAGACTTCAGCCGGGTCCGATTAATCTGAGCCTGGTTGGCGCCCTTATGCTTAATCAGCATATGGGCCGTAAGCTCACGTCCCTGGTTAACGGCAGTAACAGATACCCGAGCCGATGCCTTTCCCTGGCGGACCAGCGGAGAATCTTGGGAGACTCGATGAGACCCTAAATGCGCAATATATCCGATGGCCTCAACGATGTTGGTCTTTCCAAAACCATTACGTCCGACAAAAACCGTGACACCCGGTTCAAGATCCACGTGGCAGTCTGCCCACGAACGAAAATCTCGGAGCGATAGCTCACGAATGTACACGGTAGTTACCTCTGGTTGCTTTCTTTTGGCGAGAAAAAGGGATTCTCACCAGCAGTTTTCGCTTTTAGCCTGGAAGTCGAACTGGCATCAAAAGGTATGTGAAGTCAGTGTCGGGTGTGGGGAACGTGCCATCGGCATCAGCTTCCGGAAGCTCTTCCGGCTCAGGAATCATGATCGCAGGGCGAGACGGCTCGGTAAAGCCAAAGACCACACGGTTTGTCTTGATTACGCCTAGGCCATCACGCAAGTAACCCGAGTTAAAGGCGATCAAGAAATCATCTTCCCCGGTGTATGCGCAAGGAACTGATTCTTCTGCATGTCCGGCATCCGAGCCACCAGCAGACAAAATCACCTCGTTCTTGGAAAATTGGAGCCTAATCTGTGCGTTTCTTTCAGCGACCAAAGCCACACGACGAATCGCATCTGCTAACGCAGAGATCTCGACGCTCGCCATCGACTTATGAACCTTAGGCAGCAACGGATTCACGTTAGGGAAATCCGCGTCTAGCATGCGCGTTGTGGTCTGTCGGTTGTCGATGTGGATACCAAAGAGTCCTTCGGATCCAATGCTTTCACCAGCACCTACAGCGATTTCCACTGGGTCGGTTGAGTTGAGATCAAGGCTGCGTGCGTTATCTGAGAGATTCTTCGCGGGGATCAAAAGATCCGCTTTAGCATCGGCGACAGCGGGTGTCCATTGGAAGCGTCGCAAAGCCAAACGGAACCTATCTGTGGCAGTCAACGTGACGTCTTCCCCATCGATTTCCATGTGGATACCGGTGAGCATAGGCAGTGTGTCATCTTTGCCGGCTGCTGCGGCAACTTGGAGTACTGCGTCTGCGAAAAGTTTAGGATCGATGGCACCTGTTGCTGCAGGAAGCTTAGGCAAAATCGGATACTCGTCCAAGGGGATAAGTGGAAGCTCAAAGCGAGAGGAACCACAGACAACGAGTGCCTGACTGCCTTCTACAAAAATTTCTACTGGCTTTGCGGGCAAAGTGCCGATGATGTCTGAAAGCAGCTTTCCAGCAACAGCGATCCGTCCTGGTTGGCTTACATCAGCGGAAATACGCACTTTTGTAGATATCTCATAGTCAAAGCCTGCAAACTCCAGCCCTTCATCATCAGCTGTGATGACCACGGCTCGCAGTACGGGTTGAGTGGGCTTTGTTGGCAGGTTACGCGCAACCCAGCTCACTGCACCTGAAAGGTCTTCCTTCTCGACCCGGAATGAGACAGCTTGTGCGTCCATGCGTATGAGGGCTCCTCGCTTGAGTGAATCTTGGAATTACAAGACCTAACCGTACCCGGGTTGACGCGACTGCAAAACTCCGCAGCCCCAGATTTTTGTAATTTCAAGAATCCGATGAGACCGCAGGCCGAGCCGCAAAAGTTGTTATTCCCCAGCCCCTCTTTCTACTTAGTTTCATTAAGAGTAAATCGTTGGTAGTAACAGTAAGTCCTGTGCATTCTGTGAAATGAGGGGTGAACGCTACGGTCGTAGCGGATTTTTCGGGTGTGAATGCGGTTGTGGAATCTCGGTGGATAACATGCGGGGTCTGTGGATAACTTTTGGGGTTGGTGGGTTGTCCACATTCTATCCCCAGTTCAGAGGGAGTTCTTACACATAAAAGTCAGTGTTATCCACAGGCCTTAAACCGTATCGAAAACCTCAAAAATGTGTCGAGTATCACCAAATTACAAGCTTGTAATTACACAGCTGTGCATAACTCTGTGGACTACTTTTAAAACCTTTGTGACCTGGATGAACCCACAAAAATAAAAGGTTGCCTCCCAGAATCACTGGGAGGCAACCTTTTATGGGAAGCCGGTGATGGTCTTATCCGCGAGAAGAACTCTTGATCTGCTGAGTGAGCAGTTGGATTTCGTCGTACGTTTCTTTCTTCTCGGTGATCTCTTTACGGATTTTTCGATCCGCGTACATCACCGTGGTGTGGTCTTTACCGCCAAATTGCTCGCCGATTTTTGGAAGTGACAAATCGGTTAGCTCGCGGCAAAGATACATTGCCAGCTGACGCGCATGCGCCACCGCGCGCGTCTTGCCACTACCTTTGAGGGCGTTGACATCCATCTCAAAATACTCAGCAGTAGCTGCGAGAATGGTTGTCGCCGTAATCTCTTGATTGGCCTGCTCCGGCATCATATCTTCAAGAGCTTTTTCGGCTATCCGCAGGTCAATACGGTGCTTTCCCTTATCTGGAGACATCAGTGAGGCATACGCAGAAACACGGATAAAAGCGCCTTCTAGTTCGCGGATCGACGTATTAAAACGGCTCGCAATCAACTCGATAGCTTCACGATCTGCGACGATGCGTTCCGACGCCGCCTTCTTCATCAAAATCGCGATACGAGTCTCTAAATCCGGCGGATAAATGTCTGCAATAAGACCCGCCTGGAATCGTGTACGTAGTCGATCTTCCAAGGTAGTCAGCTGTTTTGGTGGCCTATCTGAGGACAAAACAATCTGCTTATTAGCTTGGTACAAAGCATTAAATGTATGGAAGAACTCTTCCTGCGTACCCTCTTTGCCCTGGAGGAACTGAATATCATCAACCATCAAAATATCTAGTTCACGATATTTACGCTTAAAAGCTTCCTGACGGTCATCTCTCACCGAATTGATGTATTCATTAGTGAATTCCTCACTAGAAACATACTTAATACGGAGACGCGGATTTAAGTATTGAGCATAGTTACCCACCGCATGCATGAGGTGGGTTTTACCTAAGCCGGAGTCTCCCCAAATAAAGAGCGGATTGTAGGCGCGAGCAGGCTTTTCCGCCACAGCGATTGCTGCTGAGCACGGCAATTTGTTGGAATCACTGACCACATAAGAATCAAATGTGTAGTGAGGATTAAGGGCTAAAGCACGATCCGGGTTAAACGATGGTTGCTCACGAGTACGCGGTGTGCCCGAAGGAATCTGCTCTGCCTGAGTAGATTCCTGGATATGGTCAGTACGCCATCCTCCAGTATTTCCCGGATAATCCTGGTTCAGCGGTGCTTCAGCGCTACGCGTTTGGAGTGGATCATGCAGTAATGCAGACCCACTTTGGGGGGCAGTATGAGAAGTCCCCGATGAGGTGTGTTGAACCTCATTAAAATTTTGTTCGTTAAATCCATAACGAGGAGTGGAAAATCCCTGTTCCGGGGTGTTTTCTGGATACTTTTCATTTCCGTACGAAGAAGAACCAAAAGTCACAGGATGCTGTGCGTCCTGTGACTGTCGGTATGCCGCGCTTTGCTGATTCTGGAATGCCGCATTAGCGGAACCTGCACCGTAATGTCCCGAAACAGCAGATCGTTCCTGGTACGCAGACGCGCTATCAGAACTAATCGAGGAGTCTTCTGGTTCTTCTTCTGAAGCATGAACGCTCACTGCAAGGCTATATTGTCTCCCTAATCTACGAGACAACACCTCAGTGATGACAGGGCCCAGCGTAGTTTCAATCTCTTTTTTCGCTCGGGCGTGAGGGACGCTTAAAACTGCAATACCCTCTACAAACGCGACTGGCTTTACCAATCGCAGGTATGCACTTTGCTGGCGAGTAATGGAAATACCACTATCTGGGTCCTGAGACTGTGACAGCAGCTCGTTAGTAACTTCCTGCCACCGCTCGTTCCATGTCGATGGAGTCTCCGACACTTCGTATTTCCTTTACCTCGTGCGAATGAACAACAACTAATTTTCATGCTGATATGGCAGTGCATTCGCGGGTCAGTGCCCTATCAGCAGCGCTCACTAGCCCCAAAAATAATGTCCAACGCAACGAGATTTCCCCATCCGGCAGTGAAAAATGTTATTTCACTGTCCACGGGGATTTCACCGAGTTGTTCACAACGCTTTGGGGCTGTGACCGCGTATTCCACAGAGTTTTCCACAACTGTGGATAACTTCCCACACTGGGGTGTGTGAAAAGTTATCCACAGTTATTTCACAACCTTGTGGATAACGCTCACTGTGAAGAATTTTGCTTTTAACCTGCGTAAATTCAATTCTATGTGGAAAGTTTCGACATAAACTTGAGAGTTATCCACAGGTCTGGTTATTCACAGTGTGTGATTTTTCCTTACAAATATTGTTACTCGGTGTGACGTAGGGCTGTCCAAAAATTAGTTTTGGATGTTGTATGTTTTCGGTCTGGGGCACTCGAACAGAGGCATTTTTATGGCTATATTGCAACTGTCGAGAGACTCTGACCGGCCAAATAGTGGATGAGCAGCTGTTAATTACAAAAATGTCATTACAGGGGTGGGGTTGGGGGAACGGCGTGTCGATTTGTTCTAGCTAGGAAAACTCACGTAGTCTGTTGAGGTCTGTCACTGCAACGGGCGTGTTTTTAATACGTCAATCGCAAGTGCTTTGTTTGAGAACGCCGCTATGAACGACAGAGCTTTCGGAACGCCTCGCATCAGAAGAGATGCGTGACGCCGACAGGGTTCCGGAAATTCGGCGCTAACGTGATTGTGGTTAGCGTGGTGCGCGTACCTCACTTGAAAATCATCCAATTTAGGGTGACCGCTCTTCCTAGCAACGCTAGGAAGTAAGAGGGTGCTTGGCCCCATTGTGGGTCGGGGATCTTTGTGCGGACACCTACACACAACTTGAGGAGTGTTCACCGTGGCTAAGGGCAAGCGGACGTTCCAGCCGAACAACCGTCGTCGCGCACGTAAGCACGGCTTCCGTATTCGTATGCGTACCCGTGCGGGTCGCGCAATCGTGGCTGCACGTCGTCGTAAGGGCCGTGAGAAGCTGACTGCTTAGTCTCTTCTTACAAGAATTAAACGACGGTGCTTCCTTCTAGGCACAAGCTCAGCAATTCCGACGAGTTCCGTGGAACTATTCGGAAAGGCAAGCGTGCTGGAAGAAGCACCGTCGTTATTCATTTACGCACCCATGCTACTGCTGACGACATAGCGGCAGTAGGCGGACCACGCTTTGGCCTTGTGGTCTCCAAAGCCGTAGGCAATGCGGTGACCCGTCATTCAGTATCTCGCAAACTTCGGCATATTCTTATGGGCATTAAAGACCAGATCCCTCACGACGCGTATGTTGTTGTTCGTGCATTACCCCCGGCTGCAACGGCGACGTCTAAAGAGCTGGAAGCGGATGTCCGTTCGGGCGTCGAAAAGCTGCTTTTACGTTGATAAGGAGCGGCTCTCATGTGTTATTCCCATCATCAACTAGGCAATGAGAATGATAATTCTAGGCCTGTGCGACCTGCTGGGATTCTCAGCGGGCTGCTATATGACGCGGTGCGTTTCTACCAAAAATATATTTCTCCCCTTAAGATGGGGTCTACCTGCCGCTTCGATCCGACCTGTAGCGCGTATGCGCTTGAGGCTGTGTCTCGGCGTGGTGCTGTTGTAGGCACGGCGTTGACGATCGCACGGCTAGCCAAATGTGGCCCCTGGCATCCAGGCGGTTACGACCCAGTGCCTCGGCGTTGATTATGCATCGGAGATTCTTTGGAGGATCCTCGATGATCAGCTTCGATATGCAGGGAATGCCACATCTTAAAACTTCGACCACCAAGGAGTTCTGACTCACAGTGCTCAACTTCATTTATTGGCCGATCTCGGCCATCCTGTGGTTCTGGCACAAAGTAGTGAGCTTTGTGTTTGACCCAGGCTCCGGCATCTCGTGGGTGTTGGCTATTATGCTGCTGACGTTCACGATTCGTGCATTCCTTGTGAAGCCAATGCTTAATCAGATGCGCTCTGCTCGCAAGATGCAGGAACTTCAGCCGCTGATGCAGGAAATCCGTAAGAAATACGGAAAAGACCAGCAGAAGATGATGGCAGAGACACGGAAAGTGCAAAAAGAAGTGGGAGTAAATCCCATCGCTGGATGCCTTCCGGCTCTTGTGCAGATGCCTGTGTTCATCGGTCTGTTCCACGTGCTGCGTTCTTTCAACCGTACCGGTACCGGACACAGTCAGCTGGGACTTTCCGTTGAGGTCAACCGACAGACCCCTAACTACATCTTCTCGCCCGAAGACGTTCAGTCCTTCCTTGACGCTCGTATCTTTGGTGTTCCGCTCTCCGCATACATCTCGATGCCTGGTGTCATGTACAAGGCTTTCCAGCCTGTAGATTTCACCCGCGCCAACATCATTGCTGTTGCAGCCCCATTGATTCTGATCATCGTGGTAGCAACGCATATGAACGGACGTTTGTCTGTTAATCGCCAAAAAGCACGGCGTGAGTCTGGTCTGCAAGCTGCGCCTACTAGCGGCCAGATGCAGATGCAGATGGACATGATGAACAAGATGATGTTGTGGTTCATGCCGTTGACCATTCTGTTTACCGGTGTTCTGTGGCACCTCGGCCTGCTGTTCTACATGGTGGCTAACAACATTTGGACCTTCTTCCAGCAGCGTTGGATCTTTAACAAGATTGACGCAGAAGAAGCCGAAGAAATTGAAGCCAAGAAAGCTGCGAAGCGAGCAACAGCTCCGAAACCCGGCCAGCGCCCGAATAACCCTAAGAAGGGTAAGAAGAAATAATTTTCTTCCATTTACTGCCGTCACCCCGCATGGTGGCGGCAGTTTTTGTTATTCCGCCTGGTGATTATGTGCTTGATGTATTCATTTTCCCGTTTGGGGGCAGCGATGTTAGGCCAGCGTGATAGCGTTGTGAAGGTGCCGGAGTTGTTTGTGCTGCCGGTAGAAGTATTAAGGATGGTTCCACGTGAAACATGAGGAAAACAACGGTGCTGAGCGTGAGCTTGAGCTGACCTCTCCCCCAGCGATAGCCGCAGAAATCTTCGGATCTTTGCTGGACAAAGCGGTGGAATATCACCGTTTATTGGCTACCGACGGATCCACACGCGGATTTATCGGCCCTCGTGAAGTTCCAAAACTGTGGGACCGTCACATACTTAACTGCGCAGTCATCGGTGAAGCAATGGATCTTCATGCTCGCGTTGCAGATATTGGCTCAGGCGCCGGTTTGCCGGGCATTCCTCTTGCGCTTGCCCGTCCTGACCTGGAGATAACACTCATTGAACCACTGCTCAAACGCTCTGTTTTCTTGAGCGAAGTGAAAGACTCCCTGAACCTAGATAACGTGACCGTGATCCGGGGGCGCGCTGAAGAAAAAGAAGTCCGAAACGAGCTGGGCCTTGTCGACGTCGTGACATCGCGTGCGGTTGCACCTCTAGGGAAACTTGCGGGGTGGTCTCTTCCGCTAGTTCGTCTTGGTGGAAAAATGATCGCCATGAAAGGTTCTTCCGTAAGGGAAGAGCTTGATCGTGATGAAAAAATGATTTTTAAAGCTGGCGGTGGAAAAATCAAGATTTTTACTGTGGGTGATCAGCTTGAAGATCCAACTACACTGATTTCCATCCGAAAAGTTCGCTAAAAACAGCATCGGGGTGGTGTGGAACCGCCTGCCTTTTAGGCATTAAAGTAGAAACGTACACTTTGGGCAGGATAGGGCCCTCGATTCATAGACGAGAAGGGACGCATGGACGACCAAAACTGGGAAGATACACCGATCGCCGCTGCGGCACGTCGTGCGGCCCAGGTGTTGACACCGAATAGCCTGCACCTGCCCCGTCCAGATAGCTCTCGCAGGATGACTGTAGCTAACCAAAAGGGTGGCGTGGGAAAGACCACTTCTTCAGTTAATCTTGCAGCCGGCCTTGCCCTTAATGGACTAAAAGTTCTTGTTATTGATCTTGATCCTCAGGGAAACGCTTCTACTGCCCTAGGGGTTGATCACCGTGCTGGAACCTTGTCGAGTTATGAATTACTCATCGGCGAGTGCACGGTAGAGGATGCACTACAGGAAACAACTGCATCCAAGAATCTCTTCTGTGTTCCTGCGACCATTGATCTGGCGGGTGCTGAAATTGAGTTGGTTAACCTAGTTCGGCGAGAATACCGGCTTAGCGACGCCCTCAACACGGAGTATATGCAGCAGGCGGACTTCGATTACATCTTTATCGATTGTCCCCCATCGCTTGGTTTGCTCACCATTAACGCGATGACCGCTGTTGATGAGGTGCTTATCCCTATTCAATGTGAATACTATGCCCTCGAAGGCGTAGGACAGTTGTTGAACAACATCACGATGATTAGGCAATACCTCAACCCCAACCTGCACATTTCCTCGATTCTTTTGACCATGTATGACGGCAGGACAAAGCTCGCAGAGCAGGTCATGGATGAAGTGCGTGGGCATTTTGGTGACGTAGTTTTAGGAACCAAGATCCCGCGTTCCGTGAAGGTGTCAGAAGCACCAGGCTACGGGCAAACCGTTCTTGCCTATGATCCCGGTTCCCGGGGTGCGCTTGCCTACCTCGACGCGGCGCGAGAGTTGGCCACCCGCGGCGACTACATGCCGTCGGAAAGCTCAGGACCGATCGGCATGTCGCCAGAAGCATTACGTGAACAACAAAGGCAAAGCCAGAGTGAAGGCAATGCCGATCACGCGGATGAGACCTCGAAGGAGTAAGAAAAATGGCACAGGAAACTCGTAAAGGTGGTCTCGGCAGAGGAATCGGCGCACTGATAACCGGGAGCCCAACACCAGGGCAACGGATCGGCGATTCTGCAGCAGACGTGGTTTTCGGTGGCGCTGCCGAGAAGAAGACCCAATCGCGCTCTCAACGCGATACCAAATCTGCGCGCATCAGTCCCATCCTTGCGCAGGTGGTAGAAAAGCAATCCGCAGAGTCACGGGGTGCTGATCAGCAACTCGAAGAATTTGGTGCCACCTATCGGGAAATTCCGATTGGGCTCATTATCCCCAACAATAAAAATCCCCGTAGCGTTTTCGACGAGGAAGACCTTGCTGAGCTGGTTCACTCAATCCGTGAGTTTGGTCTACTTCAGCCCATCGTGGTCCGTGAGACTGCCGATGAACACTACGAGATCATCATGGGCGAGCGCCGCTGGCGTGCATCGTCTAAAGCCGGTGTGAAAACTATTCCCGCAATCGTTCGCAAGACCGATGATTCGGAGATGCTGCGCGATGCCCTTTTGGAGAATATTCACCGAGTTCAACTTAATCCTTTAGAGGAAGCAGCTGCTTACCAACAGCTGCTGCAGGAATTCGGCGTTACTCAGAATGAGTTGGCGGATAAACTCGGACGCTCTCGCCCTGTGATCACCAATATGATCCGCTTGCTTGCTCTTCCTGTATCAGTACAGCGCAAAGTAGCGGCTGGTGTGCTTTCAGCTGGACATGCCCGAGCACTTCTAGGCGTTAAAGGGGGCGAGGATCACCAGATTGCTCTAGCCGATCGTATTGTTGCAGAGGGTCTTTCTGTTCGTGCAACAGAAGAAGCCGTCACGCTGATGAACCGCGGTGAAAAAACAGCACCAAAGAAGCGGGAGAAGATACCGACCCCTGAGTTCCTCACCCATGCTGCAAACCGCCTTGCTGATGGGCTGGACACCAAAGTGTCTGTGAGTATGGGTAAGCGCAAAGGAAAAATTGTTGTGGAATTCGGTGGTCGTGAAGATTTCGACCGCATCATGGGCCTTCTCGGAGGAAATAGCGAGGAGTAGTAGTTTGCGGTAGCAGCTTCTTATGAAAGGCGCTTGATGGCATGAACACTCGAATCGAAGCCCTGAACTTAGAAGGTATCCCTCGGATCCATCTGGGGGCGTCGAGAAGCGTGTTTTGGGAGTTGGAAGAATCAGCGGCACTGCGTGCCTCTGCTGCCGGGACCCCAACCCTGGAAAAAGAAGCATGGCTGGCCGCTGTGCTGTCTGCATACGGCAGTTGCGGCTTCAACATCACGAGTATCCACAATGCCGCTCTACACGGCTCTCGGGCCTGTGCAACACTTCTCTATTGCCCAGCTGCTGAAGCCCCGGGGTGTGCCCAATTGCCTACCGCCCCTGTGACCAGCGATGCCTACGTGTTGACCTCTCTCCACAGAGACCCGGCCGTGATGGGCAGCGGTATAGAAACAATGCTTCTCGACGCAGCCATCGTTCACCTTGCCGGGCAAGGAATAAAAGCCCTTGAGGCCTTTGCGTGGGACGAATCCTTTTGTGACGACCCGTTTAACCCACAGCCGGAAAACATTCAGCGCATACTCGCATCTGCGGAGGATATCGGATTGATGACGGTAGCGTTATTAGAATCCGCTGGATTTGAGATCATTCGGCATCATCCAGTGCTGCCCCTGCTACGGCTTCAGCTGCCGCCAGCGCACTCTTTGCTCACTGCGGAAGCCGCGGAACCTTTGTTTGCCAAAGTTCCGGTATAAGAGGAAATAAAAATGGTGGCTTTCCTCGAGGAAAGCCACCATCGAACAGCTTAAAGCATGCCCTGTTCTAACATCTCTGCGAACTTGTAGGTGCCTGTGGGCTGGTCATCGTCGTCAAGGAGATATAAACGCTTGACGGCCACCACAATTGCTTCTGCAATCGCATCTCGGTGCTTGGGATCAGTCAAGATTGTGACATCGTGTGGGTTGGTCAGATAGCCCAACACCACCTCGATGGTCGGCATCGCCGTGATGCGGAGCAGGTCCCAGGTCCTGCCATGGTTACCACAGTTGACCAGGTCAGTACGAGCGCTGATCTCGCGTTGGATGAAACCACTCAGCATTTCTCCAGTAAGAGAGCTAGTCCCGGCCTCAGAGCCGAAGTAAAAAGTGGCAACGCCATTTGCTTTGTCGTTCTGGTACTGATCGCATTGCAAACAAATCATCACGTCGGCGTCAAAAGCGTTGGCTATCTCCGCGCGCTCCAACTGTGAAGGATTATCCTGCCGCGGTCTAGAGATAATGGTCTCCATCCCTGCAGCGATCATGCGTCCCTCTACCCGGGTAGCAAGGTCCCAGAGGATTTCCTCTTCGGTGATCTCTCCGTAAGGGCCCTGCACTACTTGTCCACGCGAGTTTCCACCCAAAGAAGGGTCGATGACGACGCGCTTACCGGCAAGCATAGGGCCAGCATCGCGGACGCGCTCGCGCTCGCGAAGAGCCTGTGGAGAACCGCCGGTGATCCTGCGGCCAAGGCGCCCGAACGCACGGATTGTTTCGGGACCGCAGATGCCGTCGCTCTTCAACCCATAGTTGATCTGATAACTGAGCAGCGCCTTGTATGTATTATCTCCGAATCGGCCATCGACACGATCGGTATAAAAACCGAGTTCCTGCAGCTGCGTTTGCAGCTGCAGGACGTCGTCGCCAACGAAGATATTATTTGGCTCAAAGCTAAGAACTCGGGCGCCGAGCTTATATGAGGCCTCTCGGAGGGCACGGAGGGTGACCTCGTTGATCTCACCGCTAGCGATGATGCCCCGAGCCTGTTGCATACCCTTGATGACTTCGGCGAGTTCTTCGTCGAAGTATGTTTCGGGGTCAGTGAACGTTTGCCCCTTGGACTGCTTGATTTCTTTATCAGAGTCCGGCACAAGACCAAGGCGCGTCAGTGCTGTTCTGACTTCAGCGACGCGCGGGCTGCGGTCACCTACTCGCAAGATGTCAGACACACTGCTCCTTTCCAATAACGGGTGGTCAAGCCAAAATGCCGGTTAATGGCACAGTGATGGCTTTGTAATCCTCGTCAAAGGATACCAGTTACTGGTGTGAACGCAGTTTTGCCACGATTTCTGATTTTGGACGAACCCCAACAAATTCGGCGACCTTCTGGCCATCCTTGAAAATAAGAACGGTGGGAATCGACATAATTTGGAACATTGCGCCTAGGTTGCGCTCGGCATCCACGTCGACTTTGCCTACGACGACGTCGTCGCCCATCTCAGCGGCGATCTCATCGATGATCGGGCCCAGCTTTTTGCACGGGCCGCACCATTCTGCCCAGAAATCGACGAGAACTGGTTTATCAGAGTCAATGACGGTTGTCTTAAAAGTTGCCTCGGTCAAAGCGATAGGTGCATTCATGAGAGTTTCTCCTTATACGTAGGTGGTGGGTTAGGCGTTGAGTGATGCGAGATAATTCTCGGCGTCGATAGCACCACGGCAACCGGAACCGGCAGCGGTGATTGCCTGCTGGTAGTGGTCGTCGACAAGATCTCCCACGGCGAAGACACCAGGAACGTTGGTGCGCGTGGAAGGCTCTGCTACCCGGACATAGCCTGCATCATTGGTGTCTACTACGTCACGGAATAAGTCAGAACGAGGATCATGGCCGATTGCTACGAACATAGCCGTGACGTCGAGAACAGAAGTCTCTCCGGTGACAGTGTCCGTGAGTTCCAATCCGCTCACCGTATTCTCCCCCAGCACTTTGGATACGGTCTTATTGGTGAGGAACCGGATCTTGTCGTTGTTCTTTGCCCGTTCCAGCATGATGGCGGAAGCACGGAACTCCTCGCGGCGGTGCACGATAGTCACAGACTTAGCAAACTTGGTAAGGAAGGTCGCTTCTTCCATGGCGGAGTCGCCGCCGCCGACCACAGCGATATCATGATCGCGGAAGAAGAAGCCGTCACATGTGGCACAAGCAGAGACTCCCCGACCCAGGAGCGTCTGCTCGCCTTCCGCGCCGATATAGCGTGGTGCAGAGCCCGTGGCCAAGATGACGGAACGGGCATGGAACTCTTGGTCGTCGACCCAGATCTTTTTGATCTCGCCTTCAAGTTCCACCTTGGTTACCAGCTCCATACGGAGATCCGCCCCAAAGCGCTCGGCCTGAGAACGCATGTTGTCCATAAGATCTGGCCCCATGATGCCCTCTGGGAAGCCGGGGAAGTTTTCTACCTCTGTGGTGGTCATGAGAGAGCCGCCGAATTCGATTCCCTCGAAAACAATGGGCTTGAGCTCAGCGCGAGCCGCATAGAGAGCTGCGGTGTAACCGGCTGGGCCGGATCCGATGATGGCTACGTCGTGCACTGTGGTCGCGTTAGGCACGTTGGGTGCTTCGGACATGAGGTTGCCTTCCTAGCTGTTGTAACTGAATCTAGCGGGGCCAGATATGTGGAGAAAGCCCTTGTTGAGATCTCCGTAGGTGCTTTCGTGATTCTGGCTCAGTGTAGCCGTTAGCCGTAGCGCCTCAGCATTCTCATAGGTTACTTTCTTTTTCTTCCTAACAAGTGAGGGCATGCTTACATTCCCAACGTGATAAGGACAACGTTCAGGTTGCTTCTATGTGCTACAGCTCTTCGATAACGGGAATAAGGAGATCTCTCAGGGTTTTTCGTGCTCGAGCCCGGCGCGATTTGATTGTTCCAGGTCGAACTTTCTCTATCTGTGCAGCGACGTCAACGTCGTAGCCAGCGAAATCCACCAAGAGGATGGCATTTCTTTGTTCGGGTGGTAACACGTCTACCGCTTGGGCTATTGACATGGACATAGCGTGATCTCTGAGCGGATCATGGCTGAGTGCACAATCTAGCTGAGCGTGTGCTCCTAGGAATGGTTCTAACGGGAGATTGTCTCGATGTGTGCAGCGATGAATGTGGTCGTAGGCGGTGTTAAAGACAAGACGATAAAGCCAGGTGCTCAGTGAGGAATCGCCACGGTATCGTCCTAGGTTACGTGCAGCCTTGAGCATCGCTTCCTGCATGATGTCGTCGGCGTCGGAATCGCAGTAGCTGTGGCGTCGAGCAAGCCACCACAAGCTGTGATAATGCCTTTTGGCTATTTCATCAAATGCCTGGTTGTCTCCTTCGAGGAACTGGATAACAAGATCGGTGTCATGGATCTTTGTTATGTGTTGTTGTGCTTGTCTCTCGATGTTTTTCACGGAGAGCTCATGTCGGTCACCAACTTTGTGGCGCATGGCGTTGGTGACCGTTTTGGATGTGGCTGCATCATGTTCGATTGCGGTGGCCGTGACTGCACAGCTCACTATTTCCCCCCATAGTGTTTGGATGTCGCCTCCCTCCAGCGACACGATGATTTGCTTTTAATCTTGACTAAGAAAGATCGCCGGCAAGATATTCTGCTTGCACAATAGGTTGGATGTTGCAGAGCTATATAAGAAAGAATTTTAATGCCTTGACCTGCATAAATATGGTTTTATGGTTTTGGTTGGGGCTTTTTGAGCAACCTGCAAAAATAACTATGGGGACGCCAAGGATCGCGCGAGGTGATTTGTGGCAAGGTTCTGCGCAAAGGTGATAACCGAGGATTTATAACAAGAAAAAGAAAACTGTGGTGGGAAAGAATCGACGATTCTTTCCCACCACAGTCCTACACAGTGCGCTTAAGAACTAGCTACTACTGTGATGTTGTGTATCTTCACGGATGCGTTGTCGGGGACCCCCGTTACCCACACCAGAATGGAGGTGACCAACGGTTCTTTACCCAACGAGATCCGAGTCTGCATGGAAGAAACTTTGCGTTCTCCCAACAGCTGAGCGGAGTCTAGCGAAGAAACATTATCGTCTTCCACCCGATAGACAGAGATCTTTGCCGGTGTACCATCGCTTTCCACCACCACAGAGCTAGCCCGATGCGGTTGAGCAAGAGTAAGCAAGATGCCTGCCCCCTGCCCTTTTTCTATTGGTCCTGTAGACCATGCACTAGATTTATCTGGATCAATGGCCAACTGTGCAGTAGATGAGGACTCGCGATGTGGTGTTGTGCCACTAGGAGACCACGCGGAAGCGTTCTTAATGGGAGCCACGATGCTAGGCAGATCTAGCGCATCAGAGGGCTTAGAGTTCACAATCGAATCGCTGTTCAAAGGTACCTGTCCTTGGTCACTGCCAAAGAGGCTCGTGATGTAACCGGTAATCACAGCGATGGAAACAACGACCACTGCAACCGCCATGGCGATAATCGCACGGGCGATATTGCTAAACCCAGCGCTACCAAAGCCTGGTGTGTTTCGAGGCCTAGGAGTAGCTTCTTCCTCAACAACGAGGTGGTCCTCGGCAACAGAGGGAGCATCTGGAAGATCTGCGATGGCATGCGGAAGCTCGGTGGCGTCGACATGCAGAAGCGCAGTGATTTCTTGCGGAGCAGTGTCCACCTGAATAAGAGTGCCCAGAGCGGTACGAATACTGCGCATATCGCGTTCGTAGGAGGAATCAGACAAGACAGCGGGGAACGCAAGGATCGCCATGCCATCTGTATTGATACGGATACGCGCGTGATTATCAATGCCTAAGGGGGTGTGAGCGCTTTGAGCAAACTGTGCGGCCTGGCTGAGAGGCTCAAAAGCGTAGGCGGCAGCATAGGGATTAACCGGTTCGCTGGCCACAGAAGCCAACGAGGAACCAGCGACCCAATCGGCCACAACAAGGCAGCCGTTGCGATACGACAAAACCTCAATATTTGGTGCGATTGCTGGGTGATTGAGATTAGCCAGCGCACGAGTACGACGCGATACCTCTGCTGCCTCGCCCGCGGCGGCCGCAGGGCTTGCGGGGGCCTGCGGAGCTTTCCCGGACGTATCCACGAAGATGAGGGCTACTTCCCTACCCGTGGTCTTTTCTCTAGCCTGCCAGAAACGCGCAGTGGAGACAGAACCGTGGTCTGCCAACAAGCGGAATCGACCATCGGAAACCTGCGCGCCGGGGACCAGGCGTGGACCACGAACGATACCGGCGGACATCGGTGCCGGGATTGGCGTGGCGTTGAACGTGTCGTCGAAAGCGAGGGCCTCGTTGGCTATAGCCTGGCGCGTTGGCACCATAGTGTCGGTTTGCGGGGCACGCATATGGATGATGCGACGCATACCTGGGATGCGTTGCAGTGCATAACCAAGGTTGATAACTTCTTCCAGGCCCGAGCGTGAAAGCACGAGACCAGTGCATAGAAGGAAGACCACACCGACAATAGCGAGGTGCACAAGCATTCCGACGCTGCCCAAGGCACTAAAAAGGCCGCCCATAAACTGGTCGAGGACATAGCTCAGAGCGAGAGCGGCGAGGATACCTGCGCCAGAGGCGATAAAGGCCCAGGTGCTCGTTTTTAGCACTTCGCGTCCGCCGAGATTTCCAAGCTTGCGGCGCAAGAGCATTGCGCCGATGATCGCACCGGCAACGAATCCAAAGCCGTTGGCAGCACCAAGAAGGATCACTACTCGGCTGGGATCCGTGGCAGCCATTGGAGCGATAACAGAGAGAACTACCTTGGTGACGGTAATACCAGCGATGATAAACGTAGGTGTCCAGGCTTCTTCTCGCGCATAGAACACACGCAGATGCAGCAGCACGAGTGCATACGGCAGCAGGGTAAACGCAGCAAAGCTGAGCGTCCAGCCAAGGATGGTTGCAGACTCGGCGTCGAAGCGTCGATAAGCAAAAAGCCCGAGGCCGATGCGCTCGCCATAAGCCGTGAAAAAGACGACGATAGGGATTAACGCGATATAGGTGAGCTTTGAGCCGATAATGAGGTCGCGGACCACTGCTTTGTCATCACCATCGGCGGCATTGCGGGAAAGACGCGGCATGATGGCGGTGAGCAACGTGACACCGATAATGCCGTAAGGAACCTGCAACAACAGCCAATGCTGTTGGTAAATATTGGGTGCGCCCTCATCTGCAAAGGAAGCAATACGGGTTGTGATCATGTAACCGATTTGAGAAATCGCCACATACACAATGATTGCCGTGGCCATTCCCCCGAATTGCTTCAAACGCGCATCAATGCCCCACAGCGGTTTAAGAGATATGCCAGCACGGCGGATTGGGGGAATCATAATCAATGCCTGGACAACAACGCCCAGCGTGGTTCCTAGACCCAGAAGCAGCACGTGCGGGTCAGTGATCGTAGAAGGCGCTGTGGGATCAAGCTCGCCAGGAAGCAGCATGTACAACACAAGCACGGCAATGGTGATCATGTTGTTTGCTACTGGCGCCCACGCTCCGGGTTTGAAGATCTGCTTGGTATTGAGCACCGCCATGAGCAGCGAAAACATTCCGTAGAAGAAAATCTGCGGAAGCAAAATATACGCAAAACTAGTGGTTTGGACGATGTTGACCTTGCCATCTGCGCCTAGCATGAGCTGACTCAGTAAAGGCGCAGCGATAATCGCCCCGATCGTGACCAATCCGAGTAGAGCCGCCGCGAGGGTAAAGAGCCGCCGGATGAATGCGGCTCCCCTATCAGGGTCTTCCTTTTCCGCCCGAATAAGAACGGGAACCACCAAAGACGTGAGCACTGCGCCCAGAACAATCTCTGTAATGAGGTTGGGCAGAGTATTTGCGGTGTTAAAAGCCGAGGCGATGGCGCCGCCTAGGCTGGTGGAGATCAAAACGGTGCGCAGGAAGCCCGTAACACGTGAGAAAAGAGTGGCTATGGCCATGGAACCAGTGGAACGAACAACATCATTATCACTGGTAGAGGCGGTGCTTTGCGAGTCCTCGTCTGCCTGAGGCGCAGAATCATTCGTGGCGCCGGCTGCTGTGGTGCGGGCGGATTGTGCGTCCCTATCCACGGTAACCACTGAGGCTGTCTGTGACTCTTGTTCATAGCTTTCCGACGTCTTTCCCCCGGCTGGCTGAGCACCTTCAGAGGGGGTGCTCAGGCCGGCAGACACAGCGCTGTTGTCGCTGGAAGTATCAGCAACCGAGTGACGGGCGGGGTCCTTATCCAGCTTGGAGCGATCCTCACTGGGGTGCACCGAGGAACTGGTGTGACGGGGACGAGCCTCAGGGACTGGTGCGGGTGCCGCGGGAGGCACGATACGGTACCTGGTTCCCTTTTTAGAGGGTGTGCTCTCAGATGAGTTCACCTGGAATCCTGCTTCTTTTCTATGGTCGCCGCCACGGTTTTCGTGCGAGTCGGAGGGACGAAAACCTGTGTGGCGTCAAGGGGAAAGATCGGGGGCAATCAGTGTAGTGCTGGTTGTAGCCTCGAGAACTGTTGAAAGGGGGTGTCTTTATCTCTCCGCTATGGACGCGGAGATTGAAGACCTGTTCCAGAATCATCCGAGCTGGCATCACCACTGGTACGGTCGCCATCACGAACTGAGCCTTCACTGCGACGACGCGGCCTGCGTACGGGTGGAAGCCGCGTGGTTGATACAGGAGAAAGAGAACGCGTTGTTACTTGTGGTTCGCCATGAGTACGGCGTTTGCGTTTGACAAAGAAACGCAAGAAGAGCAAGGCAAAGAGTCCCAGAACTACAGTGAGGGCGATGCCAGATTGTCCCACAAAACCAGATCGTGTTTGTACAGCGATAGTCACAGGGTTGGAGATTGCCGCACCTGTTGGCGTGGCTAGCCATAGCTTGAGATTGGTTTGGTCATCGTCGTCGGGAAGCTGAGCGATCATCTGTGCGGTGATGGAACCTTTTGCCGGAATAACCAGGCTGTTTTTCACCTTAATTGAAGCGCCTTCAGGCCCGTTAAAACGAATGCGCGCATCAACGGGCAGCGGCAGCCCGTTCTTTGCCGCGATAAGTAGCGGTGAGGACGGGGAAAGTCTGGTGTACACGTTGCCCGGCGACAACAATGTGACGGAGCTGCGCAATTCCGTGAGCGCATCGCGATTTTCATTGGATAAAGCGGTGGCTCGGGCAATCTTCTGGTCAAAACTATTAATGGAACGTCGTCCGTTGACGCTGAGCGCGCGGAGTAAATCCTGCCGCAATGGCGCGGTGAAGTTATAGGGAGACAATGCGATGGCGGCGTCATTAATCATGAGACCCGTGAGATCGTCGGTATAATCCGATTGCTGGCGTGCCCGCAAGATTTCTGTGTCCGAGACTACTGTGGGATCGTCATAAGGTGCGCCATATCTGCCTTCTACCAGGCCGCTGCTAGAGATACTGCTCGGCGATCCATCGCCGCTTGCCGACGTCGCAGCCGCAGCCGCAGCTTGTGCAGCAAGTTCCCCTTCCTGCTGCTGCGACATAGTGACGTAGTCGCGCAGGGTCATAGGCAATGCGGAATGCTCCCGTAACAACGTAGAGATTGCCTCGAACCAGGAATTGGGGTTCCGTATCGATGTAGGCATCATCAACAGCGTCGGCTGTGTGTTCTCCGCGACAGCAGCATCGATAGCTGCTGCACCAGTAGCCATCCGAGCGGCCTCAGAATCGAGCGAATAGTCAAAGCGAATGTCATAATTGCCGTATCCCGCTGTCACTGGCTTTGGAGATGCCTGGGCAAGTGTGGCGGACAGCGACCCTTGATATGCTACAGAACGCACACCAGCTGCTAGCTGGCCAAAACGATCTACTTTGGGGGCCTGCCACACCGTATTGTCAGCGACGAGGACAGAAACCGGTACCTGAGCCGTAGGTGCAGTGGTTGGGACAGCGGAATCACGAACACTATCCAACGATGCCTCAGAATCTTTAGCTGGCGATTCCTTAAGCGAATCTTCATCCGGCTGGGATTTAGCTTCCTTAGCCTTAGCAGCCTCCCACGCTGCACTGATATCGCTCGTGGTTGGAGGTTGTGTACCATCCGCGCTTTCCTTTTGGTCAGCCCATCCCAAAGAAGCTGCAGCTTGTGCAGTGATGTAACCCGTGCCGGGGATCACGATATTGGATTCCGGGGTAACCCCCAGCACATCTTTAATGATTCCAGAGCCGCGCTGTAGGGCCTCACGCAT
Organism: Corynebacterium ulcerans; assembly: GCF_900187135.1. NCBI lineage: Bacteria > Bacillati > Actinomycetota > Actinomycetes > Mycobacteriales > Corynebacteriaceae > Corynebacterium > Corynebacterium ulcerans. The sequence continues at coordinate 1,467,912 of NZ_LT906443.1, read as the reverse complement.
CAACCATGGGTTGTTGGTTTTAGCCACCGCGTTGAGATCAGCATTAGCCCACGGCATAGCCACAGTGCAGGTATCTTCAGTGGCTTTTCCTAACTTTTCTAACCACTCAGCAGCGGCTTTTTGTCCCCTGCCAGGGACATGCTTTTCTGTTTCATCCTCAATATTCCAGGAATCGCGGAGACGTCTGTTCTCCGACACCGAGCTAGGCCGCTGTGGTGCCACGCTATATCCCTCAGACATACGCCGGGTGACATCAAGAAATTGCGGATCAATAGCTAAGCAGCTCGCTGCGCTGATCTCTGGTGTTGAAGCGCGTGCAGCGAGGTAGGCGTCGAGAAGCTGATCTAGGCGGCCGCCATGCGCAATCTCTTCGGTCAGAGCTTCCGAACGCATGATAAGAGGCGCGCGTTCGGGGGCCTCGCCGGTTTCACCACCAACGATATCGACTTCCGCTGTGATAGGCAGGACCATGCTGAGATGCTTAGGGTCCTGCGCTGCGCCCTCGGGCTTATGCGGTGCGGATGCAGAGAGAAGGAATCTCTGTGTGCTGTAAATACTGTCAGAGGCATCGTGCAGCCCAATCAGTATGGGGTAAGAGCCAGCAGAACGCAGCTGTAGTCCTCCGGGCTCTGTCGCCCCCGTGTCTATGCTGATGTCTATATCTTTGGAACTACCAGGCGCGATCTTTGACTGAATTGGAATTGGGCTTGCAAGATACGGGTAGGAAGAAGGTGCAGCCGCGAGCACGGTACGGGCACCGGCGACGGTCGGTTCTGCGTCTGCATGACGAGCCACAATCTTCGCAGAGCTCTGGTCGATCGGAGAATCGGAATTATTGATGATGCGGAGAGAAAGATGTATCTTTTCGCCGAGCTGGATATGCGAATCGACTTTAAGGATTTGTATTTTGACCTTGGCATTGACGTCGATTGAACGTACATCAGGGTTGATCCAACGATGAGAAGTCGGCCCCATCGGTGACAACGGAAGGGCATCTGCGGCAGCCTGTGGCGCATGTGCGAGCGTGGCACTGCATAAGGCAAGCGTCAGTAGCGCTGTCCCAGTGCGAGACAACAGGGATAAAGGAAATATTCCTAGGGCGAAAGGCCGTCGAGTGCGAGCCGTCGAACGGTTCTTGGGCGAATCCGATGGAACCGTCGCCAAAAGCTCAGCGGTGCTTAATCGCATATGTTCGCTGAGTAACTTGATGGAGGTGAGATTGATAGTGCTCACCGCGGGGTTTTCCTTCCCTCTGCCTTCTCTTTGATGGCATATTCTGGGATTAAATCGTGCGCGATGCGGGCTAGTTTACGCTCGTCGGCATAAGCAAAATGTTCAATAAGCTCATTGGCTGGGATCCAGGAGACCTCAGTAACCTCTGGATCCTCATCGTTGAGATCACCATCGACGTATCGCAGTAAATGGTGATGAACTGTCTTGTGAATACGCACTCCCTCCGATACAAACCAATAATCAATCGTGCCGAGATCCGCGAAAACTTCGCCGTGTATTCCAGTCTCTTCCCATACCTCGCGTTCGGCGGTTTTCCCTTTGTCTTCACCTGGTTCGACGTGACCTTTAGGCATGGACCACAAAAGGCGGCCTCTCCTATCGAGTCGTCCAATGAGCGCTACATAAATACGGGAAAGATCAACGTTATTGTTGTTGTCAACTGCCTCAGCCAGTCCAGAGATCACCAAACCGCCCGCGGAAGTTTCATCGCGAGTGTTGATCTTGGATGTCTGATACTGGTTCCGGAGGCTAGCGCGACTATTTCTAGAGCGATGAGAGGTTTGCGGTCGACGCCGGCGACGCTTATTTTCCGGTGCGGAGGTAGAGCGCTGAGCGGTGCGCTGTCCCGTCCGTGTGCGTCGTTTACGTCGAGTAGCGCGAGATTCATTATCGCTTGACTCGTTACCTTGCGGTGGCGTTGTTTCTTGGTTGTCCTTGCGCTTTACCGTGTTTCGTGTCGTAGTGGAGCGAGAACCTGTTGCACGAGACTTGTTGGATTTGCGGGTCTCGTTATTTTTTCGCCCGCGGGAAGAACTACCGTTAGCGTTTTCTTGAGACGGACTATTTTTGCGTTTTGAAGCGCGCCCCTCACCAGAAGCTTGTGCATTAGTGTTGCGCTTTGCCCCTGCCTGTTGGGTTGCAGAAGTACGGCCCCCTTCGGCAGTTCGATGCGACTGCGAAGAGCGCCCCGTCTGATCACTGCTAAAACGGCGTGACCGCGTGCGTCTTCTGCGCCGTGGTGCGGTGGATTCCGTAGAATTCACCGCATTTGGGCGCGATTGTTCGTTTTCGCTCATCTCGCTGATCGTATCCTTTTCAACCTTGAGAAGGTACCTATGAACCGCTTCTTTAAAAGAAAAGAGTAATCGTGAACAACGTGTGTGGCGTATTTAGCCATACATCTAGGTGGCAGATGACGTAGAAAATGGACTTCTTGACCCGAAAAGGTGGGAAAGATCTAGTAAATGAGGTGAAAAAATGTGGACGTGATCACCATAACTTTAACAACTATAAGTGAGTGATTACGCATTTGGATACCGTGATTTGAGTAAGAAGATTCAGTTATATTTCCCTGGTGGTGGGAAAATGGCTGATGAACTTGCCGGCAGTATCTTGGTAATGCAAGAGGAAGATACGTGAGTGGCGTCGTCTAGCCGGGGCGCAGTATAGAGAAATAATGGTAATGGAATTAACCAGGTAAACTCATGCGCGTGAATTCACAGAGTAAGCAGCACACAACCATTACCAATGATGGTTCGTACACCGTAGGGATAATGAACTCATCCTCCGCCGCGTCCTCTGTTGCCCCTATTGATGCCAACACTACCGAGAACGTCTCGGCAAGCGATTCACCGAACCGCATTGAGCTTCTTGCCCGTGCGCAGCGCACATTGGCAGATCTTGCTCCTCTGTTGGCCCCCCTCGCTCAGCTTTTTCAAGATCGCGGACACCGCCTTTACCTCGTAGGAGGTTCCGTGCGTGATGCTCTTCTCGATGAGCTGGGCAATGACTTGGACTTCACTACCGATGCTCGTCCAGAGATCGTGATGGAGATTCTCAATGACTACACACCTGTGGTGTGGGATACTGGAATCGATTTTGGAACGGTATCCGCAGAAAAAGACGGGCAACAAATAGAGATCACCACGTTTCGTTCAGACGTGTACGACGGGAAAACGAGAAACCCGGAAGTGCAATTTGGTGACACACTAGAGGGCGACCTTATCCGTAGAGACTTCCGTGTCAATGCCATGGCCGTAGAAATACATCCCACTGGTGAAATGACGTTCCATGATCCTGTCAACGGAATGGATGACTTAGTAGAAAGTGTCTTAGATACGCCTTCTGCCCCTGAGCAAAGCTTTAACGACGATCCATTGCGTATGCTTCGTGCTGCCAGGTTTGTTTCACAATTAGAATTTTCTGTCGCCGATCGCGTCTGCAACGCAATGACACAGATGGCGGATCAGATCGATCGCATCACTGTTGAGCGAGTGCAAGTGGAGCTGGATAAACTACTCTGCGGTCGGGCGCCATGGGATGGCATTGACCTCATGGTGGATACCGGGCTTGCTGAGCGTATTATTCCGGAAATCCCCGCGCTACGACTTACACAAGACGAGCACCGGCAGCATAAGGATGTGTATCTGCATTCGCTTACAGTCCTGCGCCAGGCGATGGAGCAGGAGGAGGATGGCCCCGACGTAGTACTGAGATGGGCCTCCCTCATGCATGATTGCGGCAAGCCGGACACCCGGGCTTTTAACGATGATGGAAAAGTGAGTTTTCATCACCACGAAATCGTAGGTGCTCGGATCATGCGAGCACGCATGCGCACGCTTAAATACTCTAAGCAGATGGTGAATGACGTCAGTGACCTTATCCGGCTACATATGCGGTTCCACGGGTTTAGTGAGGGGGAATGGACGGATTCTGCTGTACGCCGTTATGTAACGGATGCGGGTCCCTTGCTTTCCAAGCTGCATAAGCTTGTCCGTGCAGATTGCACAACGCGTAACAAAAAGAAGGCAGCCCGACTTCAGCGGACATATGATCACCTAGAAGAACGCATCGCGGACATTGCTGAGCGGGAAGATCTTCAGCGGGTGCGTCCTGATCTCGATGGAAATGAGATTATGACACTACTTGACCTTAAGCCCGGTCCTGACGTGGGTAAAGCATGGTCTTTCCTGAAAGAACTACGGTTGGAACGCGGTCCTTTGGAGCGCGAAGAGGCCATTGCGGAACTCAAAGCATGGTGGTCGCAAAACCATAATGCCGCCGACATGTCTGAGTTGGAAAAGTAGAAGGAAAATAAGGGAGGCGTGCGATATGTATGCAGATCGGTTATTTAATGCTATGGAGCGAAATGAACCTGCTCCGGGAATGCTACTCATAGCGGCGCCTTCTATGGAAAGTTCTGTGTTTGCACGGAATGTCATTCTGCTTCTTGAGCACAATGAAGTTACGACGTTCGGTGTGAACCTTGCTTCGCGGAGTGACGTCGCCGTGTTTAACGTGATGCCAGAATGGGCCCCGTTAGTATCCAAGCCCCAGGCTCTTTATATCGGCGGCCCACTTAATCAGCAGGGAGTGGTAGGACTAGGAGTTACAGCCCCAGGGGTGGATATTGCTGCGCATCCGCATTTCAATCGCTTAGCTAATCGGTTGGTACACGTGGATCTGCGAGCCCAGCCAGAAGGTATAGCGGCTGATCTTTCGGGGCTGCGTCTTTTTGCTGGCTATGTGGAATGGGAACCCGGCCAATTGAATGAAGAGATTGAAAAGGGGGAATGGTACGTGGCGCCCGCATTGTCTTCCGATGTGATTGCTGCTGGAAGCGTTGATGTTTGGGGCGATGTAATGAGGCGTCAGCCTATGCCGCTCCCCTTGTATTCAACGTATCCTATAGACGTATCCGAAAACTAAGTTTTCACTTAAGGTGATACATGCCCCTTTCTTGAGGCTTCTTATGGGTACTGTGCTCTATGTAGGGCTAGGTGCCCGGTTTCTTTTATTCGTATCTCCTTGGTGTTCACCTTTTCTGGAGGAAAATCAACAAAAGAGGTTGTGATGGTTTCACGTGAAACATCGTCTGAAATTCGGGCAGGAATTAAAGAATCCTGGGCGGTCGCGCTAGGCCTCATTCCGCTAGGTCTTGCTTTTGGCTTATTGGTGACGCAATCGGGATTCGCCTGGTGGTGGGCGCCAATTTTTTCCATCGTGATTTATGCCGGTTCAATGGAATTTCTTGCACTTACGCTTATTACCGGTGGGGCGGGTCCCGTATCTGCAGCAATCACAGCTTTTATGGTAAATTTCCGCCATATTTTTTATGGCTTAACATATCCGCGCCATCGAATTACATCAATTATCGGTAGAGCGTATTCCACGTATTCGCTTACCGATGAAGCCTATGCGATCGTTTCAGCTCGACCGGAGGCTGGAAATATTTCTAGTGTGAGGTTGTTGACGGTCCAGGTTTTTTGTCATGCTCTATGGGTTTTGTCAGGTGTTGTAGGAGCGTTAGCTGGCGTGGCCCTACCTTCAGGCATTCAGGGAATGGAGTTTGCTCTTACTGCGCTTTTTGTGGTGCTGGCGTGGGAAGCGTTTCGTAATAATCAAGATTGGTCATTGCCGTTTTTTGCCATTGTCTTATCTGTCATTGCGGCCCTGATCTCCACCCAGAAGATGCTCATCATTGCGCTCGTTGCTTACTTTCTCTTGCTGTTCGTGCGTAGCGTGCAACCACGCTTGGATGCTGCACTGACATGGAAGGTGAAGAAATGACGTTTGCTCAGTTGGGACTGCCCGAAGGTGTCACGCTTTCCTCTGTTATCCTCGTGCTTCTGCCAGTTGCTGTGGTCACTTTTATGTTGCGGTGGCTCCCCTTTTCTGCAGTTAAGTTACTTAAAGGTAGTGCCTTGATGTCCATGCTTGCGATAACTATGCCTGTGGGCGTGATGGTGGTGCTCGTTATGTACACACTTTCGGCTGCGCGGAGTGCCACGGGAGGTCTCGTGCCTGCGCTTATCGCCACGGCTGTTACGCTGCTGGTGCATTGGTGGCGGAGAGACTGTGGTCTATCCATTATCAGCGGAACAGTTTTTTATATGGTTCTGGTCAATCTTGTGTGGTGATTGTGCCTTCCCGGATACGCAAAGGCCGGCTTTCCAACCTCTAAACTGTAGGTTGGAAAGCCGGCCTTTGTTTCGGAGCAAATCAGCGTAGTTCAGGAAATTTTTCTATCGCCTCAAACCACAGTGCTTCAAATTCTTCTAGTGATAAGTATGCGGTTTCGATGTCTGGGAAGTCTGCATAGCTCTCTGGATGAGGGACCGTAGGCTGTGGTGGTGCTGCCATTCCCACTACTACCCCGTCGCGGGCTGCCCCGCAGACACTGTTGGTGGGATCCACTTCAAGGAGTCGGTGCAAACGACATTCGGTGGCATTGGTGGGCTCTAGCTCTGCAATATGATTGCTGGTTCCCACGCCGGGGATGGACATTATTGTTCTTACATAAAGATAGGAAGTCATGGGGCTCTCCTGAACGCAGTGGGTTTAGTTGAGATTGTCTGGCAAATTTCGAGCATAGCGGGCGGCAAGCCAGGAACACATCATGAGTTGTATCTGATGGAAAATCATCAGCGGAAGAATGAGCAGACCTAGGTTTGTCCCGCCGAATATCACGGCTGCCATGGGAAGCCCGGAAGCGAGAGATTTCTTTGTTCCGCAAAATTCTATGGCGATAACATCCCCCCGGTTAAAACCGAGTTTTTGTGCACTAAATTTGGTCAACCACAACATAAAAGCGACTAGGACGATGGAGAAAATAACGAGGAAAAGTACTTCCCAGGCTTTGACGGATGACCAAATTCCGGCGACGATTCCTGCGGAAAATGCGGAATAAACCACCATTGCAATGGATCCGCGATCCACGGCTTTTGTTGCTTTATTCGCAGCAAAGTCTTTGACCCACCGTCGCAGAAGTTGTCCAATGACAAAAGGTAGAAGCAGCTGGACAGCAATGTCCAGAAAAACTCCGGTGTCAATGTGCATTCCCCCCTCCGTAGTCATGAGCGCCATCACTAACAGCGGGGTGGCAAAAACTCCGATGAGGTTGGAAGCTGAGGCGCTGACGATGGCCCCTGCGACGTTCCCCCGTGCGATCGAAGTGAAAGCGACCGACGATTGGACAGTAGAAGGAACTAGCGTGAGATACAGGATCCCCATAGATATTCCGCTGGAAATAACCATATCGAGGGGCTTGAGTGCTAGACCTATCGCAGGGAACACCACAAAAGTAAAAGCGAGAATTGTTAGATGCAGCTTCCAGTTTTTCAGGCCGTCGAGGGCTTCTTTAGTGGAGAGCCGAGCACCGTAGAGGAAAAAGAGTAAAGCGATTGCAATTTTGGTTGCGGTGGAAAAGACATCGGCAAAACCACCGCTGGCTGGGAAGAAAATTGCAATGATGACCGCCAGCACTATGAGGACGATGAGGGGGTCAAGGTTCTTGATTTTGGCGAGCATTCTTTGAGTCTAGATCGGAATGCTCACAGTGTGGTTGTTATCGCACAATAGGTGTCAGGAGATCTTCGCTTTATCCCCTGATACCTCAAGAGACTTTGTCATGAGCGGATCTCGCGATGGGCCCTGGGTGACGGAGCCGTCTTTGATGTTAAATATCGAACCATGTTTTGGGCACTTCACTGTGTCGCCTTGGACGATCGTGATTTTTGCGTGCTGATGGGGGCAGTCAGTTGAATATGCTTTGTACTCCCCCGCAACCGGTTGGGCGATGATGAAATCATCAACGATGGTTGCGCTCCCCACGGGGACATCGGAAAGTGCTATTTCTTTGGCTTTGGTTTTATCGCCGCCGCAGGCTGCGAGCACGGCTCCCGCAAAAGTGGTTGCTGTGCCGAGTAGGAACATGCGCCTTGTGCACCTGGGGCTGTGGTTTGCTGAAGATGTGGAGTCATGGGTAGTCATAAAACCAGTATTACACCGAAACTGTGGATCAGTCACTAAACATCACAGTGACAAAAGGCAGCGCGGCTGAAGTTTCACGTGAAACATTCACTGCCCGATGGATACGGCGACTATATGCTTATCGACACGCCACCGGGCGTTAGCGAAGGCCTTCCTGTGTCGTGCGGGTTGTGCAGCGTGAAGAGCTTACTTGCGAGTTGCTTCTTTCATCTCAGCGATAAAAGCGGAAATTTCCGATTGCAACGCGGGCATGTCATTGATTGTTGCGGGCTGAGGGTGTGTACCAACACAGTGGCGTTCAATGATTGCTGTGATGGCGGATCCGGTGATTACTCCCCTTGCCCCGGCCGCCATCGCGTCGCGAACGTGCTGGGGAGTGGAAATTCCGAACCCGAGAAGCGTAGGGGCACCGCCGAATGCCGTGATGTTTGCTACTACGTCACTGAGTCCGCTAGTGGATGATTCCCGTTCTGTGCCGGTGACCCCATCGCGAGAAATTGCGTAGATGTAGCCTTCAGAATGTGCTGCCACGTCTCGGAGGGTATCTTCCGATGCCTGTGCGGGTGCAATGAAAATAGGTGCGATCCCTGCTTGTTGTGCTGCTGTGATGAAAGGTGCCCCCTCCCGTACTGGGACGTCGGGAAGCAAAATAGAATCGGCGCCGGCTGTGGCGAATTCTTGATAGAAGGTATCTAGTCCGCGGGTGAAGGGGACGTTGCCGTAGATCAGGAGTCCGATGGGCAGGTCTGGAAATTCTGAACGAATCTGAGCAATGAGCGATAAAGAGGAATCAACGGTTGCTCCATTATCCAAGGCGCGGAGATGAGATCGTTGGATGGTTGGGCCGTCGGCCACCGGGTCTGAGAAGGGAACGCCAATCTCAAGTGCATCTGCGCCGGCTTTGACAGCGGTACGAATGATTGCAAGTGATGCTTCGGGAGAAGGGTCGCCGAGCATGATGAAAGGAACAAAGGCTCCTTCATTGGATTGCTCTAGTCGGGTGAAAAGGTTGTGGTAACGGTTCATGATTAGTCCTTGAGGGCAAGCGCGGGGTTGGCGGCGAGAGTTTTACGAATGTGATCGATGTCTTTATCACCACGTCCTGAAAGGGAGACCACTATGGTGATATTTTTTCCTTCTTCTTCTGCGAGGCTGGCTCGCTTCAGTGCATACGCAAGCGCATGGCTTGATTCCAGTGCTGGGATGATTCCCTCTTCACGGGAGAGTAATTGGAAGGCTTCAAGAGCCTCGGCGTCCGTGATGGCTACATAGGTGGCTCGTCCAGACTTTGATAGGTGTGCATGTTGTGGCCCGACCCCGGGGTAATCTAGTCCGGCGGAAATGGAATAGGACTCTTCCACTTGGCCATCAGAGTTTCGCATCAAATAGCTTTTAGTGCCGTGCAGGATACCGACTTGTCCGTTGTTGATGGTTGCTCCGTGCTTGCCGGATGATAGGCCTTCACCGCCGGGTTCCGCTCCGACGAGCTCTACGGAAGGATCGTCAATGAAATCTGCAAACATGCCAATTGCATTGGAACCTCCGCCCACACAAGCAACCACAACGTCGGGGAGGCCTCCCGTGCGTTCAATCATTTGGGCTTTTGTCTCTTCGGAAATCACACGGTGGAATTCTCGAACGATCGTCGGGAATGGGTGGGGGCCCGCTGCTGTGCCGAGTAGGTAATGAGATTCGTGGAAGGTTGCAGTCCAATCCCGAAGCGCCTCATTGACCGCGTCTTTGAGCGTCCCTGATCCTGAGTCTACGGGTACCACTGTGGCACCCATGAGTTCCATGCGATACACGTTGGGTTGTTGGCGTTCTACATCTTTTGCTCCCATGTAGATGACGCATTCAAGGTCTAAGAGGGCGCACGCAAGGGCGGTTGCGGTTCCGTGCTGTCCTGCACCGGTTTCTGCAATGATGCGCTTTTTGCCCATCCGCTTAGCCAGGAGAGCCTGGCCGATCACTTGGTTTGTCTTATGTGCTCCGCCATGGACTAGGTCTTCGCGTTTGAGGAAGATGCGCGCGTGTCCCCTACCCTTTCCAGCCAGAGGTAGCTTGGAACATTCGGTTAAGGGGGTGGGCCTCCCCAAATAATCCTTGAGATAGCCCGCGAGCTCCTCTCGGAATTGTGGATCTTCTTGTGCCTCAACAAACGCTTTTTCGAGTTGGTCGAGGGCTGGCAGGAGTGACTCGGGAACGAATTGTCCGCCGAATTCCCCGAAATATGCGGGAAGGAGTGTGTGCTGATCGGTGGAGTTCTGGGAGAGCGTCATCATGCATCCTTAGGTTGCGAGTTTTAGGGGTGTTTTTCGTAGGTCAATGTTTCACGTGAAACCATGCCATCGTTTTTCGCGTGCCGACGTCATGATGACTCGTGGTTGCGGTGGGATGTCTTGGTGTGCGCCTGCTGTGGTGTGGGCGGTGTAGGGGTAACAAAGAGAGAACATGGTTGGTGCCTTTGCGCGATAGATATGTGATTGATCGCGAGCTCGTGGCCTAGGATTCACCCAAAAAAGAAACGGCCCGCGCGATGCGAGCCGGAGAAATAGATAGCACTCAATGGCCCGCTTAGTAAGCGCGCCACCACCAAATGTTTAGTGCATATCTCATAGGCAACAACTTAAACGTCTTGGGTGATGAGCGCAAGGGGTGGGGGTATGTTTTCTGTGTTGGGTGTGGCCGGTGTGGGAAAGTCAGGTTAATAATGAAACTCTCGGATGGTGGAGAAAGCTTGGCGTAGTGCCCCTGAATCTTTTAATCCCGCCCAGATCCCGGCGGTGGCTGGGTATTCGACGCCGGAATTAAGGTCTAGACCGGCGCACCCCCTTACTAATGCTTCGGGAAGATTGTCAGGATTAAGACCCCCGGCCAGGATTGCCTTTGGTGTCACTCCCTGAGGGATCTTTTCCCAAGGAAAGGGTGTTCCGGTGCCGCCGGCGCCGGTGTCGAGAAGGATCATATCTACGTCATCCATGAGTGCCACAGCAATATCAGGACCTTCCGGCGCTGTCATGGATACGGCTCGCCAGATGGCAATGTCTTCTCTTCCCGCTTTGCGGAGTTCTGCGCGGGCTTTGTTGAGAAGCTCTCTCTCTCCCGCGATGGACCCTTGATATGGGGTGTGGATCTGGAGGGTTTTAATACCCGGAAGGAGTATTTCCGTCCAGTCTTGAGTGCGTCTACTCACCGCAACGTAGTGTAGATGTGGCTCTGCCGCAATGATTTTTTGGGCAGTTTCACGTGAAACATTGCGAGGGCTGGATTCTTCAAATATCAATCCCCCATGCGTTGCGCCGACTGCGCGTGCAGTTTGGGCGCCGGAAGCGGTGGTGAGTCCACACACCTTGTTCGTCCCGAAAACGAGTGAACGTGCGGCGGAGTCAACGTCGATGCAGCCGGTGAGTTGTGAGCCGACAAGGAAGGCGTCGGAATGGCCTGCCAGCTGGCGGACAGTCTCGTTTGTTTGGATGCCGGATTCTGACACGAGTATAGCGGTGGCCGGGACGAGGGCTTCTAGTTGTGAGGAACGGGAAAGGTCGATACTGAGGTCGTGTAGGTTGCGGTGATTGACACCAAAAATCTTTGCGCCAAGGCGAATGGCTCTCTTTACCTCCTCCTCGTTGATTACTTCGGTGAGGACGTCTAGGCCGAGGCGTTCGGCTTCATGGGAAAGTGAGATGTAGGTGGCGTCGTCAAGCACGCTAAGCATGAGTAGGATCGCATCCGCGCCAAAGTAGCGTGCAGCGTGCACCTGCACGGGATCGATGATGAAGTCCTTGCATAGAACCGGCAGATGCGTGGAAGCTGCAACGGTGGCCAGGTGATCGTAATCGCCGTTAAATTTGTCGGGCTCGCAAAGAACGGAAATCGCGGAAGCGTAGCGAGAGTAAATCCGTGCAATGTCTCCTGGGGAATAATCGGCTCGGATGTCCCCTAATGACGGTGATGCGGATTTGCACTCCATAATGAAGTGCGGCGCCCTTGTAGAGGTGTCAGAATGTGCTTGACGACGCGGCGCCACTCCCCCGCTCACAGAGCCACCAAGCGCCTGGAAAAGAGATTTTGTGGACCGCGGCAACCGGAGAGGATCTACATGTGCAATGCGGGCACGAATCTCTTGAAGATGTGATCGGCGGGCGTGAACAATTTCTTCTAAGACTGTAGGCATGGACGCTGCATTATTGTGCATAGTTGGCCTCCTCGTGGGTTGCGAGCCACTGTTGAACGTGGCCGTCTTCGATGAGTTTTTTTGCTTTGTCTGTTCCTTCACGCAGAGAGTCCACCAGATTTGCAGTATAAAAAATTGCGCCGGCGGTAGCTGCGACAGCATCTCGATGGGCAGGAGCACCTTCCCCGGCAAAAGTGGCGCGCATCAGTGCAGCATTTTCCGTACCGTCGCCGCCTGCTAGGTCAGCGAGGCTATGGCGCTGGATTCCTAGTTCTTCAGGGGTGACCTCATAACTGGTGATCGTGCCGTGGTTGAGTTCCCATATGGTGGTGGGGCCATGTACGGCGACTTCGTCGATGCCGGATCCATGAACCACTAATGCATGAGTGCGGCCTAGATCGCGGAATACCTTAGCAATGACGGGGCCAAGCGCTGGATTAGCAATGCCCATAAGCTGAAATTCGGGACGCGCCGGGGAAAGTAATGGGCCCAACACATTAAAAAGAGTAGGGACTCTGAGGGCTTTTCGGACGGGCTGTACGTGGGCGACTGCCGGGTTATAGGCCGGTGCGAAAAGAAACGTGAAATTGGAAGCTTTGAATTGTCGAACAGCGCGGTCGGGGTCTAGGTCTAATGGGATATTGAGAGCTTCCAGAACATCGGCCGATCCCGATTGAGAAGAGACCGATCTGTTGCCGCATTTAATCATCTGCACTCCCCCAGAGGCTGCCACAAGTGAGGCTGCCGTGGTTACGTTGATGGTATTTGCGCCATCGCCGCCGGTACCTGCGGTATCCATTAAACCGGAACCTGTGATGGGGAAAGGACGCCCTGCTGCGAGGAAAGCATGTGCGGCGCCTGCGATGTCTGCGTAGGTTTCCCCGCGTGTACGTATGGTGGCTAGGAGTGCTGCGATGTGCACATCGTCGTAGTCGCCAATTGTGAGAGGAGTAAAAACCTCTATAGCTTCTTCTACCGTTGGGTGTGGATTATCGAGATAAGCGATAAGTTTTTTCTTTGTGCTTTCACTGGTCATAATTGTCCTAAGGTTTTTGTACCTAAGAATAACGTCACGTGACGTTAACTGTAGGCTTTGGTTAGTTGAGATAGATGGGTGATACAGCGTTGCAAAATGATCGGGCCGGAAGGGCTTAGGATCGACTCTGGATGAAATTGCAGCCCCACCGCAGCATGCTCGCGCGCCTCGGCCGCCATTATCACTGGCCCGATGTTCGAAGGGCAGGTTCCTAGTGTCCTCAATTCCTTTGGCGCTTCCGTGCACCCAAGAGAGTGGTACCGGGCCACGGGGACGTGTTTGCCTTCCTGCGATCCTGGACCGGCGTCAACGGTCAGGCCGTGAAATAGCGAACTATGCAGGCCGCGTTCGTTGAGCTGCATAAGATCTGTAATTCCATGGACTGGGCCACACTCGCGCACTTCTCCCCCAAAGTGCTCTAGGAGGGCTTGGAATCCTAGGCAAATGCCAAGGACCGGGATGCGACCCAATACATGATCGATGAGTTCCATCATGCAGCCCGCGTCCCGAGGATGGCCGGGCCCGGGAGAAAGGCAAATGATGTCCGGCTTGGCTGCCAGAATCTCCTTTACCTCAACGGAGTTGCGGAAGACGGTGCAACGATAGCCTGCAACAGCAAAAGCGTCGACCAGGTTGTATACAAAGGAATCGTGGTTATCAAGGAGTACTACATGGGTGTTGGTGGGATTCATGAGCGTTTACCTTTAGGGTTGCGTTCTGTGCCATCGCAAGGGCGTTGAGCACTGCGTATGCTTTATGCAGGGTTTCATCGGCTTCCGCCTGGGGTATGGAATCTCGCACTACTCCAGCTCCCGCCTGCACGACGGCGGTACCGTTGTGGATAAAAGCGGATCGGATAACAATGCAGGTGTCCATTGTTCCATCGCCACGCAGATAGCCAATCGCTCCACCATAGGATCCTCTTCGGGTACCTTCGGTACCGCGAAGTAATTCCATTGCGCGCAATTTAGGTGCCCCGCTGAGTGTTCCCATATTCATGCAGGCGCGGTAGGCGTCGATAGCATCAAAATCGGAGTGTAGTGTGGCACTCACCCTGCTCGCAAGGTGCATTACCCGGGAATATCTATCCACACTTAGGAGGTCGGACACTTTTCTTGTGGCTGGTACTGCTACTCGAGCGAGATCATTGCGCGCAAGATCAACGAGCATAGTGTGCTCGGCGATTTCTTTGGCATTGGTGCGCATGTCCAGTTCGGCGCGGACGTCCAGCTCGTGATTGACGCTGCCGTCGGGATTAAGGCCCCGCGGTCTGGTGCCTGCGATAGGGTATAGCTGAACGTTGCGTGTTGCTGCGTCGAACTTTAAATTGGATTCGGGTGAGGCTCCGATGATTTCATAAGTCTCACAAGAGGCTTCATTATTATTGTGCGCAATATTGTTTAATGCTGTCTGTCCTCGCACGTAGAACATATACGGGCTTGGGTTGGATGCACGAAGCTGAAGATACGCCGCGTAGGCATTATCGCATGCAGTAGAGAAGGATCGTGCCGGTACTACCTGGTAGACATCGCCGCTATGAATACTCTTTTTGAGTTCTTCTACATGCGTGCAAAATTGGGGATCGCTCATAGAGGTCTGCACGTGCAGGACCTCTGACGGCGTATCCGATGGCGTTGCGGCTATCCCTAGCTCGGGTATGTCAGAAGAAATTTTCTCCACAAGGTGGTCAAGTCTGCTGGTTAGCTCTTCTGCATTAATACCCACAGCCTCGATAAATGCTTCACGGTTCAGGTGGTCGATAACAAGCAGAGTTTCTGCCACCAGGAATTGATAATCCGGATAGGTATTCTCCCCCGATCCAACCTCTGGGAGCACCTCAAAGGTTTCTAAATAGTCAAAGGCAAAGCCACCGGAAAGGAGCGGCAATTCTTTTCCGCTGTAGCCGGCCGCACGCTGGAGTGCGCGGAGCACTTCTGCATTGCTTACGGCAGTTAACCGCTCGCGTTCGTTAAGTTCCTGAGCCCTGGTGAAAGCAAAGGTTGCTTCCCCGGTGGTGTGTCTTTCTGCTAGATATTCTGCAAGCTGGCTGCATAGGCGATCAATAATGCTCCTTCCTGTGGGCGTCAGAGGAGTGGCGGTGACCGTTTGTCCGACGCATGTAACACGTACCGCGCCGGTGAGAGTGGCGATGCACATCGTGTTCTTCTTGGACTCCACGTCCGCAGATTCCAACAGCACGGAATCGGAAGCAGTTGTCCCTCCCAGCGCCGCAAAAAGTGCGGCGGCGTCCTCGTGGTAGCGGACTGAGCGTCTTTCAACGTAAAAAGTGGTTTGTGTAGTAGCCATAGTGCCTTTGCGTTTGTCGGGATTTTCCCGCTGCGGGCTTTGTGGCTGAAAACTTATAGATACAAAAAAGCCCGCTTGGGAGTCTTCAAGCGAGCTGTGGGATGCACAATTTAGTAGCTCGCTGCTATGCGAGCCACCACCACTGTGCATTCATGTTCTTCATAAAAATGAACCATACGCATGAGCGTGCATGAGCGCAAGGGCAATCAGTTATCGGATGCCTGCGCTGCACGTCGTAATGCTTCCAGATCGGGGGTAAAGCTTGTCGACGCCTGCCCCTCATCGTCTGCCTCCTCAGCTCCCCCGGCACTACAGCACGTGGATTCTGAAGCCGCTGTGACGTCCGCTTGGGCGTCGAGAAGCGATGCAGCGCGCGCGCCCACATTAGCTCCAATACTCACAAACATTATGCCCGCGAGCACCGCGACGATGGACATCAGATGTAACCACCCGGAGGGGGCAAAACACAGTGATGCAGCGATACCAACAGCAATGCCACCGACGACCCACAAGGGGCCAGCGACGTGATGCGCGGTGGTCCACAGCTCTTGAGATTTACGCACCTCAGGTACCCGGATTCCCACATAAGAGTTTCCGGGGAGG
Source organism: Corynebacterium ulcerans (assembly GCF_900187135.1). NCBI lineage: Bacteria > Bacillati > Actinomycetota > Actinomycetes > Mycobacteriales > Corynebacteriaceae > Corynebacterium > Corynebacterium ulcerans. The sequence continues at coordinate 1,451,788 of NZ_LT906443.1, read as the reverse complement.
CGGCGAGCCCATGCCAAGGCGCCGATGATGATAAGAGCAATAGCTACGATAGCCAAAAGCGTGCCGACGACAGTCATGCCGATCACTGTAGTCCGGGTTTGCTTATCAACTAAATAACTAGGTGGATTTTATATCGAAGCACGGTGTGGATTGAGTGGCTCCGGCAGAGGCCCTGCGCTGGTATCGCCCCGCAGTCGCTTGATAACGTTTTCTGCCGATATAAGACACATCGGGATACCAACCCCAGGGACGGTAGTCGCGCCCGCATAGTACAGATTTTTTACCTTTTGAGAGACATTGCGCCCTCGGAAGAACGCAGACTGCCTGAGTGTATGTGCCGGACCGATGGAACCGCCAAGCCATGCATGGTAACGATCAGCAAAATCGGCAGGACCAATTGTTTTGTGCACAATGATTCGCGAGGATAAATCGGGTATGCCAGCCTTGTGTGCAATAGATTCGATAGCATGCTCGGCAATAGCGCGTACGGACTCGGACTCAGTATGCCCATAGGTGTTGCCATGCCCAATATCTAGTTGTGCGGAGACAGGAATCAAAATAAAAAGATTCTCGTGACCCGGTGGTGCAACGTGTGGGTCTGTGTGGGAAGGCATGGATACATAGATAGATTCCGAGGCCACATCTGAGGTGTCGGTGCGGAAAACAGCATCAAAATCGGTTGTCCAGTTTCGACTAAAAAACAGATTGTGATGCTTAAGCTGAGGCAAAGACCCTGTGACTCCTGCTAACACCACCACCGTGCCCACGCCGGGATTGCGGCGAGAAAAATAGTCGGAATCATAACTGCGAAGATGTTGCGGTAACAGCTGTGTCTCAGTGTGATGCAGGTCGGCACAAGACACCACAATGTCTGCGCGAAGGTGCTCTTTCGAACCATCGCTGTGTCGAATTAACACTCCAGTGGTACGGGCGAGCTTTTTCCGTTGTAGCAGGCGGCGGCGCACGTTGCTGGTAGTGATCTCTAAAACGGCAGTGTTAAAAAGGAAACGCGCATTTCTTATGAGCGCGTGGCGATATATCGCCTCCATGACACCAGTGAAACCCTTAGTCGGATACCGTACTCCCTGGATTATGTCGGTATGACTCATGAGGTGATACATCGACGGTGTTTCCTCTGGTCGAGAAGACAGGAAGACGGCTGGATAAGACAAAATTTGCCTTAGTCGATGATCCTGAAAACGCTCGTTCACCATCGCGTGGAGAGACTGCGTGAGTAGTTTAGCCAACATGGAGAGACGGCCAAGAACATCTCGGTGTAACAACGGGCCAAGAGATGTGAAGTTGGTATAAAGAAACCGTTCCACAGCGATGCGATAGACAGTGCTAGCGCTGGCAAGATACTTCTTAAGTATCTCTCCCGCGCCGGGTTCTATCGATTCAAAATAGTTGGCTAGAGTGATGGGGTCGCTGGGGACGTCGATACGCTCGGCGGCTTGGGTGGGGTGCGTTTCTGCAAAAAGTCGATACGCTGGCTGCATATCTTCGAGCCCATACTCCTGCTCAACCGTACTGCCGAGCAGCGCGAAGAAATGTTCAAAAGCATCGGGCATGAGGTACCACGACGGGCCGGTGTCCCACCGGAAACCTTTGTCACAGAGATCCCCAGCACGCCCACCGATCCCCTCGTTTTTCTCCACCACTGTTACCTCGTAGCCTTCGCAGGACAATAAAGCGGCGGTGGCTAAACCCGCGGCGCCCGCTCCGATAACAACGGCTTTCTTAGGGGATGTACTCGGCATCATTGTCTTTTTCCAATCAGACGGTGGGATCCTCTTCCGAGGCAAAAGCACACATGTATTAGCGGTCATACGCCAGCGGATGAAACTTTCTGGCTTTGATAAGCGCACGAGCCATGATTCTTGCTTTTGTGGTGGTAGGAACGCTCGCGCGACGTTCCATGATCTCAGCTGCGCTCATGGCATCAAGGATATTGGTCAATTCGGTGAATAATTCTGCAGCTGCTGCTACTCCCACTGTGGCGGAGCCCGGCAAGAGCGGTATGGCTCGGAGAGCTGCTGCTAGATCGGCGCGAATATCTACAATGACTGTGTGTTTGAAGGAGTCGGTGAGGTAGTGAGGGGCGCCGGGAAAATAATGCCGTCCCAAATGCGCCGCATCCTCCTGCCAATCGCGGAGAAAATTTACCTTTTGAAACGCTGCACCTAAAGCGCGTGCCCCTTCGCTCATTGTGTCGAGGTCTTTCTGGGAGTAAGGGTGCGTGGCTTGGGCCTCTTCCGGATAGGGTGAGCTGGGACGTTTTACCAGGAAAGCGGATAAACACATAAGGCCAATGACCTCAGCGGAGCCATAGATGTAGTCGCGGTAGTCTTTGTCGGCATCGTATGTAAGGCTGGTGACGTCTCTGCGCATGGAAGCGAAAAAAGCACGCACATGTTCTTCTTTGAAATGGCACCGACGGGCCGAGATGGCGTAGGCATGCATGACTGGATCTACGTGCAGTCGCTGCGTGGGGGCTAGGAGCACCTCACGTTCGTAGTCTGCGAGAAGCTTTGCGGTTTGTGCGGAGGTGAGCCCGGCTGCGTGAGCGGTGCCGTCGACTATCTCATCTGCAGTGCGCACCATGGCGTAGAGATTTCGGATATCGGTGCGTAGTTCTGGCTCAAGGACGTGGGTGGCAAATGAGAAACTGGTGGAATAAGACGTAATGACTTTTTCGGCGGCTTTGATCGACATGCGATCGAAGTTTTCAAGCGAAGCGGTAGCTGTCGTTTCCTTGCTTAAGGTTTTATTGGGGGCTTTATGGGTGGAGTTACGAGACGCCTTTTTCTCCCCCGAGGTCTCTCCTCGGAGCTTTGTCAGAGTTGCCAATGCCTCTAAAGCCGTTTTTATAGCCGAGCCTTGCGGGCGGCGAGATGCGGAAGCTTCTACCTTTAAACGGTGATGGTTTTTTGGGAGGGGCCAACGGGGCATACACGGCTCCTTCCTGTGAAACGCTAACTTTGGTTCTCTGCTCTGGTGTCTTATTAAAAGATATAGCGCTTTCTTGTCTCGCATGTGAACCCCGGTACGCGTATTCGGTACATGATGGTGGTTAAGGGCGTTGGTTGCAGCTGGCGCACATTAATGTATTGACTGTAGTGCGTGCATTGCGACTGCGGTGGCAACTGTGAGAGTTTTTCTCGGCCCTTACCTCTTCCCTCTTCTAGGGGGCGGCAGGAGACCGTGTTTCACGTGAAACATAATTGAAGGCTGGAAAATAATAGTCGATACGCTACGGGATTTTAAAAAGTATTGCACAAAAGGGGCAGGTCGTGGGCCTATATATACTTTTCCGCTGGAACACCGACAAAAAATTCCGATATATGAGATCTATGGAAAATATGAATTCCGCTGGTAACCGCGTAAGTTAGTTCACAACCCAGGCGGCATGCCAGTCGCGCAGGGAACAGTATGTCCCTCGTACCTCCTTCCATAGTGTAGGCAAACTAATGAACATAAAGCGTCTTTCTTCCTCGCTGCTGTTCAGGATCATCGTGGCGATCATCCTGGGCATTGTGTGCAGCTTTTTCTTTCCTGATGGGTTAGCCCGGATCTTTGTAACCTTCAATGGTCTCTTCGGAAACTTCCTGGGATTCTTTATCCCGGTTTTGATCTTCTCGCTCATTACTCCCGCCATTGCCGGCCTTGGTCGAGGTGCTGGTAAGTGGCTAGCGATTACAACCGGCATTGCTTATTGTTCTGCACTGATCTCTGGTCTAATTTCCTGGGGTGTGGCCAACTCGATTTATCCAAAGCTTTTGGCTGGGCAGCAAAATGTTCACGCGGCTGATATTGAAGAAGGTGCGCTAGCTCCTTATATCAGTGTGGAAATGCCTGCCCCGATGGCTGTGATGACCGCCTTGATTCTCGCCTTTGTGGTGGGTGTGGCCATGACAACGGTTAAGTCTGACACGCTTTATTCCGGTGTTGCAGATCTGCGCCGGGTGGTGATGAAGGTTATCTCCTCCTTTATCGTTCCACTGTTGCCCATTTATATCTTTGGCATGTTCCTCTCCTTGGGAATGAACGGAAACCTTGCCGATGTCCTTACTGCTTTTGCCAAAGTCTTGGTTCTGGCGATCTTTATGAGCTTTGTGCTTCTTGTTCTGCAGTTCCTCTTTGCGGGAGCTGTCGCTGGCAAGAATCCACTGGCCTCCCTTAAGAACATGATGCCGGCTTATTTTACGGCCCTAGGGACGTCGTCGTCTGCTGCAACAATCCCCGTGACCTATGAGTCTGCTCTGAAAAATGGCGTGAGCAAGTCTGTAGCCGGCTTTGTGATTCCGTTGTGCGCAACGATCCACCTGTCCGGTTCGATGATGAAAATTACCTTGTTTGCGTTTGCCATCATGTTCATGGATGGCATGGATATTCCTTTGGCAACCGCACTCGGATTCATTTTGATGTTGGGCGTTACGATGGTTGCCGCGCCAGGCGTTCCCGGCGGCGCAATCATGGCTGCTGTCGGCCTCTTGTCCTCAAGCCTTGGCTTTAACGACGATCAGGTGGCACTCATGATCGCTGCTTATATCGCTATCGATTCCTTTGGTACCGCCTGTAACGTCACGGGCGATGGCGCTATTGCGATGGTGGTGGATAAGTTTGCAAAGGGATCCATTTCTCGCCACGATCTGGATGATGCTGATGACCTTGGTCTTGCTGCAGCTATTGCAGGCATCGACGCAAAAGAATCGGAAGAGACTGCAGATAACAATGTATCTGTGTCTGCTTCCGGAGTGGATTCAACTAAGAAGAATTAAACACAATCTCTTCTGCTAAATGAGGGGCTGTGCCGACCGTGTGTGGTTGGTGCAGTCCCTCATTTCGTGGCTGCGATGCGGCCTCTGAGCGTGGTAATCATCTCTAAAAAAGTTAACATCAGACGTCCTACGTCTAGGGTTTGTGAACTAAAATGCGGGTATGGCAATCGAGGAAACCATGCGTCGCTTCTTAGTCGGCGCCTATGCAGCAGTGCCCTCCGCGAGACAGGAACAAGAGCAGTTTTACGCAGGGCTGGCGGAGCGCGGAATCGCAGATGCTCTGGAAATCCCGTTCCGTGAGGACCTCTTTGATCCCATTGAATGGCAGGCGGAACATTTTGCCCATAGGTTTGAGGATTCAGTTCTCACGTTGATTCCAGGAACCATGCAGAGTCTAGGTTCCTCCCCCACTTTTGGACTTGGCTCTTCTGATCCTGCAGGAAGGCAAGCGGCTATTGACCATGTACTGCTAGCCGTGGAGAAAGCACATCAGCTCAATGATCTCACTGGTCAACGAACCATATCCACGCTTCATGTACATTCTGCACCTTCTGTGACTGCTCAAGAGGACATGTTTGCCCAGTCGCTGAGGGAACTCACAGATCGCGGGTTGGGACTGGAGCTGGTGATCGAGCACTGTGACGCGTATGTGCCGGAGTATCCCGGAGAGAAGCGTTTCTTGGATATTGAGGCAGAGGCTCGCGTTGCTCAGGAGCTGGGACTCAAGGTAACCGTGAACTGGGGACGTAGCGTCATTGAAAGTCGAGATGCTGGACGGCCACGTGAGCACGTCGAAAAGCTTGTTGCCGCTGGAGTACTTGGGGGCGTGATGATCTCAGGTGCTGGCGGGGAAGATAGCGTTTATGGGCCCGGCTGGGCAGATACTCACCTGCCACTAGCGGAGACCGAGCCGATCTCCTGGCTGACTCCTGAGAGGGTCGTCGAATGTGTGGAAGCTGCGCGGGGCCATGCTTCCTACTACGGAGTCAAGGTACAAGTTCCACCAACCAGCAGTGTCTCTGAGCGTCTGGATATTCTGGAGCGAACAAAAGCGACTATGGGGCTATAGTGGTTCGCTCCTCGTGGCAGCGGCAAGCAGTGGACAGTGGCTAGAATCCTTATGTTGCCACTGTCCCCGTGCGTTATCGCCCCGCTTCTGAGGAACTTATGAAATTCATTGCTTATTCTGCGCAGAACACTCCCCTGTCTGGTGGGCCTGAACCGCGTCCGCTGTATGCAGGAACTCCGGAGTCGCGGGCATTGCGTGAGGAGTTTCTTAGCGCGGCGGGCAATCTCAATCAACGCATTGCGGACGACCCGGCTATCGATCCTTTTGCCATGCGACGCTATATGAGCCAGTTGGGGCGGAGCCTTACTCGTTATGATTTTGAGGATTTCCCCGACAATGCCGAATCGTGGGCGGCCGGAGCAAGCGTCTTGTTCTTGGATGAGCAGGGAGAGCTTTACGACGTCCGCCGCCGCAACATTCTCGCCGGAGAGGCCCCTGCGGCAATCCTTAACGCCCGTGCATTAGATCGTGCACAATCTATTAGAAATACTCTGTCTAAGCAGGGGTTCTTGGTGGATTTTTCTGCGATTCCGGTTCCGGATGTGGCAGAAATGCTACTGCCGGCGGCTAGTGATGTTGTTGATCGCATTGTGTGTCTTGCTGTGCTCGTAGATATCGCGAGGGAACTCTGGCGAGGAAAGAATCCCGACATACAGGCAATGGCGGACCGCTATGATTTGGCTTTGGTCACGCTCACCGATTCTGAACAACGTCTTTTTGAGCTCTTTTCTCGTATTGCTCCGCTTGATAGAGAGCAGCGACACTCGGGAATGATGGCGGTGGCAGAGGTCCTGGATCAGGCGATCGTGGTGGAAACTCTGGCGTGGTGCGTGGGGTTGCTTGGTGATGAAGATATTCCCAAGGATCGTATCGGCACTGCTCATGCACACCCCGTTAATCTGGTGAATCCTAAGGCTTTGTTTGTCCCTAAGCGGCTCCTCGCTCGTTCTCTCGAGGAGCTGTATCGGTCGGCTAGCTACCGAACTCTGGAAGAGATCTGTACGGCGCATGAATACATCAGCACCTTGGATCGGCTTGCGCTGACGCAACGCGAGGCCTTGGCGGGTGGTGACGATGTCAAGGGCGAAATTTTAGGAGAATCCCAAGTGGCAACAGTGCGTATGCGGGCTTTGGCCTTTACCTGGCTCACCCTCCCCTATGCATCGTGGGATGAATTGGTCGAGCGTTCCAATCGCTTGAGCTAACGTTGAGATGTGGGGAAGAGATTATTTTCTTATATCGGGGGCTACCTGGTTTTATAAAGGATAAATGAAAGATAGTCTTTTGCTGAGAAGGGTTTTTTATAGGGTCTAACGTGGGACAATTCAGTTATTCGCACCTTGCGCATACTGAAAGGATGACCCCCATGGCTGGAACATTCGAAGTTTATGAAGACAGAGCCGGTAAATTCCGCTTTCGCTTGAAGGCAGGAAACGGCGAGATCGTTGCTAGCGGCGAGGCGTACGAATCTAAAGCAAGTGCCATTAAAGGGACGGAAGCCGTACAGCGTGCCGCCGCAGGGGCAAAACTGAAAGATCTGACCTAGTTTTGCCGCACCAGTTCCATACTGGGAAATCCCGGTGGAACACAGTCACAGAAAGCGTTGAAGGTCTCGCGTGAGGTCGTGTGAGATATCGGGCCACGACAAGACCTTTAGCGTGTGAATTAAAACGTGAGGATAACTCGAATGACCTGCCGGAATCGCGGCAGAGTTTATGGGCTTGCTACGATGAGGTTCCATGGTTAATAGGATCGGCTTCGACCGCGAAAAATACATCGAGATGCAGTCCCAGCACATCAGGGAGCGGCGGGAAGCTCTCGGCGGGAAGCTCTATCTGGAGATGGGCGGCAAGCTTTTCGACGACATGCACGCCTCCCGTGTCCTTCCGGGATTCACTCCAGACAACAAGATCGCGATGCTTGACCGCATCAAAGATGAAGTAGAGATCCTTGTCTGTATCAATGCCAAAGACCTGGAACGCCACAAAATTCGTGCCGATCTCGGTATTTCCTACGAGGAAGATGTCCTGCGGCTCGTAGACGTTTTCCGGGACCGTGGCTTCTTGGCTGAGCATGTGGTACTCACTCAATTAGAAGACGGAAACCGTCTCGCCCTAGCCTTTATTGAGCGTCTGGAGCGTTTGGGAATCAAGGTATCCAAGCACCGGGTTATTCCCGGCTATCCGATGGACACGGACCGCATCGTCTCCGAAGAAGGATTCGGACTCAACGAGTATGCGGACACCACACGGGACTTGGTTGTTGTTACCGCGCCGGGGCCTGGATCGGGAAAGCTTGCGACGTGCCTTTCGCAGGTGTATCACGAGCATAAGCGTGGCGTTCAGGCTGGCTATGCCAAATTTGAAACTTTCCCAATTTGGAACCTCCCTCTGGAACACCCCGTTAACCTGGCCTACGAGGCCGCCACGGTAGATCTCAACGATGCCAACATCATTGATCCTTTCCACCTTGCCGCCTACGGCGAGCAAACCGTCAACTACAACCGTGATGTGGAAGCTTTCCCTCTGCTTAAGACGCTGTTGGAACGGCTACTAGGCAAGAGCCCCTATGAGTCACCCACGGATATGGGTGTCAATATGGCGGGTAAGTGCATTTCTGATGATGACGCATGCCGAGAAGCCTCTGAGCAGGAAATCATTCGACGCTATTTCAAGGCACTCGTGGATGAAGCTCGCATGGGGTCAGATTCCATACAGTCGGATCGTGCTGCAGTTGTTATGGCTAAAGCTGGCATCAAGTCTGACGCGCGTGTTGTGGTGCAGCCTGCTCGTGCCGTTGCCGAGCGCACTTCACTTCCGGGATGTGCCATTGAGCTTCCTAGTGGTCAGATAGTCACTGGGGCAACGTCAGATTTACTGGGATGCTCCTCCTCCATGTTGCTGAACGCGTTGAAAGTATTGGCCGGGATTGATGATGAAGTCCATCTCCTCTCCCCCGATGCTATTGAGCCGATTCAGACGTTGAAGACACATCATTTGGGCAGTACTAATCCCCGTCTGCATACGGATGAGGTCTTGATTGCCCTCTCTGTTTCTGCAGCTACGGATCAGAATGCACAGAAGGCTCTTGACCAGCTGAAGAACTTGCGAGGCTGCGACGTGCACACCACCACGATCCTGGGTTCTGTGGATGAGGGAATCTTCCGCAACCTTGGTGTCTTGGTTACTTCGGATCCCAAGTTCCAAAAGAATAAATTGTACCAAAAGCGCTAGTCTTTTGATGAGCGCCCCTAGGCCCAACTTCGGTTGGGCCTTTCTGCTATTTCCACATAAAAGTAATTGCGCACAATAATTGTGTGCAATGCAATCCGGGGTAATGATTATTGGAGGGGTCCCATCTCCATGATTGACTTCCACATCTGCCATTCCGGATCGGATGTGTCTTGTCGGGTCTCTGTGGGGGTGATGATGGTGCCGTCATCGAAGAAAAGTCCCCCATGTCCAGTGGCTCCGTAGCGAATAACTGGCGTTAGGTTCATACCATCAAAGGAGAGCCTAGCGTTGGGGCGCACGTCGTATCCGGCAATAGCTGCAAGGGTTGGTGCAACGTCTAGGCTGGATACAAGTTCAGAGCATTCCCATGAGGTGGTGGAAATCTTGGTGTGGGGCAGATTGGAATCGGTAACCCCTGGCCAGTGGAGTGACATAGCAATCTGTTCTTGTCCCTCGGGGTGTCCGACAAAAAAGACAGCGCGTTTGGAGGCCAGGGCTTCTGCGATGAGGGTGTCGTCGATAGTTGCGCGTTCAATGATGGGGATGCCGGAATGGGAGAAGTCGTCGGCCACGTCGTCGATAAGCGATGCAAAGCGCGTGAGGGGATGCCGTTGGGGATATTGCCCGGTGAGAAGTGCAACTCGTGCGGCGCGATAATCGGTGGAGGGGGCAAAAGCTCGGCTAAAGCGGAGCCCAGGGAGGGATTGAGGGGCGAGTACACGGCCGGTGACTACGGCAATATTCATGCTTTCTAGTCTGCCATGTTCGGAAACCTTCCGGGCGGCGCTAGTGGAAATTCATAGTTTCACGTGAAACGTGGGCTGTTTTTGCTCGGTGTCCAGCGGTAGGCTGAGAAACCATGACAACGACTCTTAACATGCCTGAAGACCGCGGCCATCTTATCTCCGCCACTACCTCTGACTGTGGAGAAATTCTCTTTATGTCGAGTATTCCGGATATGGCATTAGGTGGTTCCATTCGTGGCGGCGTGCCTATTATTGCCCCGTGGTTTGGCAAGCTTATGGGGCACGATGAACTTCAACATGGGTGGGCGCGCCGAAAGGAATGGGAGGTGTTGGAGACCTCGGGTGGGCTCGACGCTCGGATGAATCACGATGACTGGGATTTACGCCTGGCTGTTCAGTCGACATCCCACGGCTTTGCCATGATGTTGAAGTGTAGGAATGCTTCTAGTGTTCGCCGGAATCTTCAGCTGGCTTTTCATCCATACTTTTATGTCGCTGATGTACTGAACACTACCGTGACAGCACCCCAGGAGACCTTTACCTCGGACGGTGGCCTGTTGGAGGAATTCCGCCTTTCAGCTCCCGCACCTTTGCTTATCGACGATGGCCAGCGACGCATCACGGTCAAAGGGCAAGGAACTGACCACTTTATTGTGTGGAATCCTGGTGAAAAACTGGCGAATGAGATGTCTGACATGGGTACCGGAGAATGGCGGAATTTTGTCTGCGTTGAGCCTGCTCTCTTGGGAGAAGACTCTGAGGGTGTGTCGGTGGCACCGTGGGACTGGGTTCATATTGGTATGACCGTCCAGGTTGAAGCGGCTCCCGAGTGAAGTGTGTGGATTGTGGGGAGGGACTAGAGGTCTGCGAGCAAGGCGTTGAGCCCCACTGTGAAGGGGGTTTCGGCGTAGATATTTTGCGAGTCCGTCTGGTCGGGGGGACAGATGGAATTATGAAATTTTACAACTGCGTCATGGAGGAAGGTGGGGTCCGGGGTCATTCCGGTGGTGTCAAAAATATTTTCCGGAGCATGCACGTCAAATGCTGAGCCGTAGATAAAGGATTCTAGGGCGATGAGTCTCGGGAGGATGAGATGCGGCTCTAGGGCTGTGAGCTGCAAAACGTGGGCGGCTTTGTTGTATATTTTTACGGTTTCTGGCGCCCCAATGATGGGAAAAGTTGCGATGATTTGGACTAGCGGGAGGTGCTGGGAGAAGACGTCGCGATAGGAACGCGCCCAGGCGGCCAAAGCCTTCTTTGGGGATAGGGTGCCTGCGATTGCTGCGTCGAGGGGGGACGTGTCCACGGAGGTCATCACCTCGTCTTGTATCACGATGAGGAGATCGGCTTTATTTCTCACGTGATTGTAAAGGGCGCTGGGGGCTACGCCTAGGTGGCGGGCTAGTGCTGCCATAGTCAGGGCTTCATACCCTCGGGTACTAGCGATGGAAAGTCCGGCCTGGGCGATTGCTGTCCGTGTGACCACTGCTTTTGAAGGTCGGCCGCGACCGCGCGGAGAATTCATTGCCATATACCCCTTGTTTCAACTCTCATATGTACTGTACAGTGACCCGCAACACAAAATGAATGGCATTCATTAATGTGCTGTAGCCCTTCTCGACGGGTTGATTTTCTCACAAATCCTCCAGTAGATCGTGCGGAGTAAAGGAGTTGGTAGTGATGACGAGTCCACAAAAGATAGAAAGCGACGTAGTAGTTATTGGGGCTGGACCGTCAGGACTTATGGCAGCCCGCACCCTCAAAGCGCAAGGACTGAACGTGTGCGTGCTTGAGGCTCGTGCTCGCGTGGGTGGTCGGACCTGGAACGGAAAAGTAAAAGACGCTGACGGCGTAGAACACTTTATTGAGCTAGGCGGACAGTGGATTTCCCCAGACCAAACGCGGCTTATAGAGCTGGTCTCAGAGCTGGGATTGGACACGTTCCCCCGCTATCGCGAGGGAAAATCGGTGTACGTGTCCCCCGATGGCACGCGACATGTGTACCAGGAAGAATTCCCGGTCAGCCCCACTACGGCGGAGGAAATGGATCGGCTTATCCGGGAACTCGATCAGTTGACCTCGGAGATCGACCCGGCATCGCCATGGGCACATCCGAGGGCCAAAGAACTGGACTCGATTTCTTTTCGCAGCTGGTTAGAGCAGCTTTCTAGCGATACCGAGGCGATCGACAACGTATCCATCTACGTTGCCTCGGGCATGCTCACAAAGCCGGCACATACCTTTTCGGTATTGCAGGCGGCGCTCATGGCGGCGTCAGCAGGCTCTTTTAGCAACCTCGTAGATGAAGACTTCATCTTGGATAAGCGTGTTGTCGGCGGAATGCAGTCAGTATCGCTGGCCATGGCGCAGGAACTTGGCGACGCCGTGATCCTTGACTCGCCCGTACGCCGCTTAGAGTGGGCCACTCCCGATCCTGATACTGCAGATCCGCTCAATGGAGTGCTTGCCGACGTCCGCAACGGGGTTCCCAACAATGGGGCTCCGGGAAACGTGACTGCATACTCGGACAAGGCAATAGTGAGTGCCCGGTACGCGGTGCTTGCCACCCCTCCAAATCTGTACAACAGGATCGATTATGTTCCGCCACTCCCCCGCGACCAACAGATCGTGCATCAACACATCTCCATGGGGCTGGTCATCAAAGTTCATGCGGTCTACCCGACGCCCTTCTGGCGTGAAGAAGGACTATCAGGAACCGGTTTTGGTGGCGGTCACCTAGTTCAAGAGATCTATGACAACACTAACTATGGCGAGAATTGCGCCTCGGGAGAACCTCACAAGGAAGACCCATACGGCACCCTCGTAGGCTTTGTCTCCGATGTCTACGCCGATGACATGTGGCACCTTTCTGCGTCGGAACGCAAAAAACGCATCCTTGAGGCGATGTCTATGTACTTGGGGCCCAAGACCATGGAACCGATAGCTTTTTATCTTTCCGATATGGCTGCGGAAGAGTGGACGCGAGGCGCCTATGCCACCAGCTATGACCTCGGTGGACTTTCTCGTTGGGGGCATCTGCAAAACGAACCAACCGGCCCGATCTATTATTCGTGTTCAGACATCGCTGCTGAGGGGTACCAGCACGTGGACGGGGCGATACGCATGGGCGAACACGTCGCGCATGCGATTGCGGCGAGGGGCTAACCATGGACTTTCCCCATCGACGCGCCTCAGGGCGGATATTGGTCGCTTATGTTGCCACCGATTACGGCAAAGATGCTCTCAACCTCGGGATAGCTCTGGCTAAAGAACGGGACGTAAGTCTGGACATCGTGATGATCGCGCCCCTCAGCAATTCCTTTTCTGGAGTATATCCGCATGACCGAGGCTATTCCTCGATTCTGGAAGAGCACATTGCAACGTGGTTAGAAGAGGCCCTTGCAAGCATCCCTAAAGACATTGATGCGACAGCTCGAATCGTGTTGGGAGACTCAGAGGCAAAAGCCCTGAACGACACTGCAGTGGAGCTGAACTGCGACATGATCGTGGTAGGTGCACGTAAAGGTGGGATACTCAGCCGGTTCCACATGGGAGCCGCGGTCAACGCCCTGTTGCATTCCGCAACGGTTCCCATTGCTTTGGCGCCTAAAGGGTATGCATATCCAGGGCCGATTTCTCGTCTTACCTGTATGTTTGGTCCTCGCTCGGGAAGCGTGGATGTGATAAGTAACGCCATTGATCGCGCTAGCAAACGAGGCGTGGAACTGAGACTAGTGTCTCTGGTCATTCATGGAGAATCGGACTTGCAAGGCCTAGGCAACGATGTCCCCAACGCTATTCGGCAGTATGCCGACCGCGTTCTGGGTGATATAGCCCAGCACATGCTTGACGAAGGAAAAGCGAGCACCGTAGTAGCCAGCGGGAATTCCGTGGAAGAAGCGGTATCAGACCTTGCGTGGGATCCCGGGGAGATCGTTATTGCTGGCTCCTCGCGGTTGGCTGTTCCTGGGCGTTTGTTTATTGGAACGACGGCTTCCCGGATGTTGCGCTCGATACCTGTGCCCATGGTTGTCATCCCCAATGGCTATATGAGGGGAGGTGAGACAGATGGCTGAGATCATTATTGAATCCGAAAAAGGACTGGCAAAAAACCGTGTGGGACTCATCGGCGCGGTGATTATTGGTATCAGTTGCATTGCTCCCACCTACACGCTGACGTCGGGCTTGGGTCCCACCATTTCAGCGGTGGGTAAATACGTTCCTTCGATCCTGTTGTTGGGCTTTATCCCTATGCTGCTGGTTGCGTTTGCATATCGAGAGCTCAACAACCGAGTCCCGGATTCCGGCACATCCTTTACATGGGCAACAAAGGCTTTTGGACCCTGGGTTGGTTGGATGGGTGGATGGGGGCTCATCACAGCAACGATTCTGGTTCTTTCCAACCTAGCCGCCGTAGCGGTGGACTTCTTTTATCTCTTGCTAGCTCAGATACTGGGCAACCCCGCGATTGGTGAGTGGACACGGAATCTGTGGATCAATATTCCCACGACGCTCGCGTTTATCGCGATTGCCGGTTATGTCTCTTATCGCGGTCTGGAGTCTACACAAAAGCTGCAATATGTACTGGTAGCAGTGCAAATCATTGCGGTGGTGGTTTTTGATATTGTGGCAATTTTCCGGGCCTATCATCATGGTGGTTTTGATTTCACGCCGTTCACCATGCAGTGGTTCAATCCACTAGACATTGGCAATTTTTCCCTCGTCGCTGCTGGCATATCGCTGTCCATCTTCATGTTTTGGGGCTGGGATGTAACGCTGACCATGAATGAGGAAACAAAGAACCCGGAGAAAACGCCTGGTAGAGCCGCTACCATTACGGTAGTCACGATTATTCTCCTCTATTTGCTTACCGCTGTAGCCGTGGTCACGTGGGCCGGAACGGGTGATCAGGGATTTGGAGCGGGTAACCCGGAGAATCAGTCCTCTATCTTTGCAGCTTTGTCCTTTCCCGTTCTCGGAAACTATGCAGTCTTGATTTATATTGCAGTCCTGTCCAGCTCTTTTGCCTCGTTGCAATCCACGATGGTGGGGCCTGCACGAACACTTTTGGCTATGGGATATTATCGTGCGCTGCCACCAGCTTTTGGTCGAGTGAGCCCGCGGTTTAGAACCCCCAGCGTGGCCACAATTGCTTCCGCTGTGGCCGCAGGAGTTTTTTACACCATCACTCGTATCATTTCCGAGAATGCACTGTGGGATACGATCTCTGCCCTCGGACTGATGATTTGCTTCTACTATGGGGTTACTGCGGTGGCATGCATTTGGTATTTCCGCACGGAACTCTTCACCTCAGCGCACAACATCATTTTTAAATTCCTTTTCCCCGCTTTAGGTGGAGGATTCCTCCTGGTGATGTTCTTTATCACCGCGTTTGACTCGATGTCCCCGAACTATGGTTCGGGCTCGTCCCTGATGGGAATGGGAACTGTTTTTGTGTTGGGGATGGGCATCCTGGTCATGGGCATTGTTCTGATGATTTTTACTCGCGTTGCACACCCCGATTTCTTTTTAGGAAGGACCTTAAAACGCAACACCTCCCGCGCCGATGAAAACCTCACTTTGATCACTACATAAAGGAGCACAACGATGTATCGAGTCCAAAACCCTGTGAACAATCAGATCGTAGAGAAGTTTGATAACGCCACGGATCTCGACGTGGACAAAGCACTAGAGAGCGCGGCTGTTGCCTATCGCGATTGGGGAACGCGGTCCTTCGCGGAGCGCGCGCAGATCGTTGGTCGGGTGGCTGATTTGTTCCATGAGCGCAAGGAAGAGCTGGCTGATATTGCTGCTTCTGAGATGGGTAAGCCGCTTTCAGAGGGAATCGAAGAAGCGGAGTTCTCAGGGGACATAATCCAGTATTACGTGGATAACGGCGAAAGCTTTGCCAAGGATCAGAGCATTCCCACTGGTGAGGGCACTGCCAAGGTGCGCCGCTTGCCAATAGGACCGCTCGTGGGCATCATGCCATGGAATTTCCCCTTTTATCAGATTGCGCGTTTTGTAGGCCCTAACCTCATGCTGGGAAACACGATCATTTTGAAGCATGCTGAGATTTGTCCCCGTTCTGCGCTGGCTGTGCAGCAGATTATGGATGATGCTGGGGTACCCGAAGGTGTGTACACCAATCTCTTTGCCACGCATGATCAGATTTCACGGATCATCGAAGACCCGCGTATCCAGGGAGTATCCCTCACCGGTTCCGAACGTGCCGGGGCAATCGTGGGTGCCAAAGCGGGAGCCAGCCTTAAAAAGGCGGTACTGGAGCTTGGTGGCTCAGATCCTTATATTGTGTTGGATACTGCAGACGTGAAGGCAGCCGCGCGCACTGCGTGGGAGACCCGAATGTATAACACCGGGCAGGCGTGCAATTCCAACAAACGCATGATCGTGATGGCCGATATATATGATGAGTTCGTCGACGAGCTCGTTTCTCTTGCACAGCAGTCGGTGCGTTCCACACCCGATACGGCTGGTGAGAACACGTATTGCCCCCTGTCGTCGAGGGAAGCCGCGGAGAACCTGGATAAACAGGTGAAAGCCGCCGTTGCCGCAGGTGCGAAACTTCTTGTTGGAGGGAAGCTGGCGGAAGAAGGCGCGTACTACTCCCCCGCCGTGCTTGTCGACGTCCCCCGGGGAAGCGACGAATACTACGAGGAGCTATTCGGCCCGGTGGCCGTGGTGTACAAGGTGGAAAGTGACGACGAAGCGTTGGCGCTGGCCAACGATTGTCTCTTTGGCCTCGGTGGAGCGGTGTTCTCCCAAGATGCGGAGCGGGCAGCTCAGGTTGCCAGGCGACTAGAGGTGGGTATGGCAAATGTGAACACTCCGGCGGGAGAAGGAGCTGAACTGCCCTTCGGTGGAGTGAAGCGTTCCGGTTTTGGTCGCGAGCTGGGGCCATTGGGCATGGATGAGTTTGTGAACAAACAGCTGTACTACGTGCAGGACTAGCATGCACGTAGTGCTTAGGGGGTCGGGTGCTGTCGCCGATCCCCTTTTATATGAGCGCCATGGCTCATGAGTAGGAGAAGAAGCTCGGCCCTGGTTACGGGATCGTTAAGGTTAAGAGAGCAGAGATCCTCGATGTGGTGGAGATGATTACGCATGGTGTGTCTGTGGATGCCGAGCTGTTGAGCTGCGGCAGCAGCGTTGCCGTTGTGCCGTAAAAACGCCTCAAGCGTTGCCCGGTAGGCGCTATTGTGTGCGCAATCGTGCTCGTCCAAGGTGTCGATTGTGCGCAATCTATGCGTAGCTGTGAGTCGGAGGAACTCGGGATGGTTAAACCAAGAATCGTGGTGTGTGCTTGTGCTAGAGGTGCCGAGCATCAGATTGTGTGCCTGGACGCTTAGGCGCTCCACCAGCTCTGGGGTGATGTCGGAGGGGGTCAGGGGGTCGCTAAAAGCGATGCGTAGCTGATTGTGCGGCCCTATAGTCTGCATAAACAACGACTCTGATGCGCCGGCATGCACTGCGATGGCGCTGGTATTGCCCAGGGTAATAGCCACTGTGTGTGGGACAGTTGTTGATGAGGTCGATTTGGCTAGGTGGTTGAGTGCCTTGGTGATGGCTAAAGGGGAATCGGCATGGATATAGGCAAGCTGCAGGGCATTATCGAGACTGCTTAGTGTGGATAAAACATGTTGTGCAGTTTCTGTAAGGAGTGGATGCTGGGCGAGGATGCCTAATGCTAGTTTTTCTGCCTCATGGGAGTCGTTCCCATGATTGTGTGCAAGGATTTCTATGAGTCCTGAGGCGTGTTTGATCAAACTGCGCGCGCGTGCGTCAAACCCTGTGGCGGAAGCAAGAACCAGCAGTAAAAAACTATCGCCAGTACTCAAACGTTGGGTCATTGTGACCACATCTCCGCTGTTCAAGACAGCAGTCCTGATGTTTTCCTCCTGGATAAGCCTGCGTGCGCGCTGCGCAACGTCATAGCGGTCATTGTCTGGGGAGAATATGAGGGTTCCCGCTGCATCGCTTAAGGCTGCGTCCGCAGTAATGCTTGACGCAAGCTCATGCAAGAGCTGGGTTATTCCCCCGCGCAGTGCTGCGGAATTGAGCGCTTCCTGTGCTGTATGCAGTGATTCTTGGACGACGGTTCGGCGTCGCAGGATTTCCTGGTGTACCCGCGCTTGGATGGAGACGAAAGGGATTGCGCGGGGGACGTCGAAAAGCCCAATATTGTGTGCTGTGCATGCCGTAATGAGCGATTGAGGTGGGTGTAGGTAAATGACCCCGCTGCCAAAACCGATCGCGACAACACCGCAGGAAGCTAGTCGTGAGACATAGTCGGTGGCATCGGCCTCGGTGGCCCAGGCAATTCCTGTGGTGAGTACGATCGCGCCGGGTGTGAGGAATTCGGTGGGGTCCGGCATCTCTGTGGGGTGGACGGAGCAAAACTCTACGTCAGTGGCAATAATTTCAGTGAGTTTGAGAGACCTTTGCTGATAAAGCCAGGTGAGAGTTAGGGATTCTTGCCCTAGTGGTGTGGTGTGACGTTGCTCCGATGGCATAGGAAAACTCTAGCTGTGATTAGACCTTATGTCGATAAATCTTTGCAAAATTATCCACTTTGTATATGTACTGCATCACGTATTTCTTTTTACACTGGTGCACATCACAGATAGAGTGTCCGTGATCACAAACGTGATTGGAGAATGATGAAAGATCTCACTTACCGTCTCCCGCAGGTTCGCAAGGTGGCAGAGGCCCCCGGGCCACATAGTGCCGAACTAGATACACGCAGACAAAAGGCTGTCGCACGCGCGCTCAACCCGGGATTGCCCGGTTACGTTGTGGATGTCGACGGAGGCGTGCTTGTCGACGCCGACGGTAACTCGTGGATCGATTTCGCCTCCGGCATCGCCGTAACCACCGTCGGAGGTTCCAACCCGGCTGTCGCGGATGCAGTATCCGATGCAGTACGACGCTTCACTCACACCAGCTTCATGGTCTCCCCCTACGAGTCTTATGTGGCAGTTGCCGAGATGCTTGCAGAGCTCACCCCAGGAGATCACGCAAAAAAGTCCGTTCTTTTAAACTCTGGCGCGGAAGCTGTAGAAAACGCCATCAAGATTGCCCGCGCATATACCGGCAAACAAGCGGTGATCGTCTTTGATAATGCCTATCACGGGCGTACCAACCTTACGATGGCAATGACAGCAAAGAACAAACCCTACAAGACCGGGTTCGGACCCCTGGCAGGAGACGTATTCCGGGCGCCGATGTCTTACCCATTGCGCGACAACAAAAGCGGTGCCGAAGCCGCAGCAGATGCGATTCACATGATTGAGACGCAGATCGGTGCGGAAAATATTGCTTGTCTGGTGATCGAACCCATTCAAGGCGAGGGTGGCTTCATTGTCCCGGCTCAGGGCTTTTTGCTTGCTCTTTCCCAGTGGTGCACGGAAAATAACGTAGTTTTTGTCGCCGATGAGATTCAGGCCGGATTCTGCCGCACGGGTGAATGGTTTGCTTGCGATCATGAAGGCGTAGTCCCGGACCTGATCACCACGGCAAAAGGCATTGCGGGCGGGCTTCCCCTGTCTGCAGTCACTGGACGTGCGGAGATGATGGACGCTCCAGTAGTGGGCGGCCTGGGCGGGACCTATGGCGGAAACCCCATTGCCTGTGCGGCGTCGTTAGCGGCTGTTGCAGAGATGAAACGTTGGGATCTGTGCCAGCGGGCACGAGACATTGAGGACATCGTGCGTGAGGTGCTCGATCCTTTGGCAAAGGAGCTGGACACGGTCGCCGAGGTTCGCGGTCGCGGAGCAATGGTAGCCCTAGAGCTTGTCGACGCCCACGGAAAACCTAATCCTGATCTCACAGCGCGAGTAGCGGCGGCGTGTAAGAAGCAGGGGATATTGATCCTGACATGTGGAATTGACGGGAATGTGATCCGGTTGCTTCCACCCGTGGTTATAAGCGAAAGCTTGCTGCGTGAGGGCTTGGGAATTCTCCGTGACTCCCTATGTGAAGAGTCCGGGCGATAGGAGAAATGCCATGAACAGTGTCCTTTTGCCTGAAATTCCCACCGGGGTGCGTATCGGCACTCACGTTCAGGACCTGACGGAGACCTTTTCTGTTGTCGATCCCGCCACGGAGAAAGAACTCGCTCGTGTCAGTGATGCAGGATCGAAGGAATGGATGCATGCTCTTGATCTGGCTGATAAAGCGTTTGCTGAGTGGTCCGCGTGGTCTACAAGAAAACGATCACAGGTTCTCTACGAGATTTTTCATGCGATAGAGGAGCGTCGTGACGATTTTGCTCGGACAATGACCTTGGAGATGGGAAAGCCCTGTGCAGAAGCCCAAGGCGAAGTGAGCTATGGAAATGAGTACTTTCGGTGGTTTGCGGAGGAATCTGTGCGCGTGCAGGGTCGCTTCTCCCCTGGTCCTGGTGGCAACGGGCACATCCTGACAACGCACACGCCGGTAGGGCCCGTATTGGCTATTACGCCGTGGAATTTTCCCCTAGCGATGGCTACTCGCAAGATCGCTCCAGCTCTTGCTGCGGGGTGCCCGGTCATAGTGAAACCTGCTGCTGAGACTCCCCTGACGCTGCTTTTCCTCGGCGCGGTGATCTCCGAGGTATTAGAACGCCATGATGCTCCTGACGGGGTGTTTTCTGTTATCCCAACCACTCGTGCTGCTGCTTTATCGCAGGAACTTATGGCAGACGCGCGGCTGCGTAAAGTCACGTTTACGGGATCGACTCCCGTGGGGAAAACTCTGGTCCGGCAATCGGCAGACACCTTGCAAAGGACGTCGATGGAGTTGGGGGGAAATGCGCCTTTTGTGGTGTACAAAGATGCTGATCTCGATCTCGTTGTGAGCTGCGCGTTACAGGCAAAAATGCGCAACGGTGGAGAGGCCTGCATCGCGGCTAACCGCTTCTTGGTGCACGAGGATATTGCAGAAGAATTCACCCACAGGCTAGTCGCACTGATGGAAGGCTTTGTGCTTGGGCATGGTCTAGAGCAGTCGACCACGCTGGGACCAATGATCACTGAGCAGCAGCGTGACCGGATCGCTGAGTTGGTCGCCGATGCTGTCTCAGACGGGGCACACATTCAGTGCGGTGGCATGGTTCCCGATGGCCCTGGCTATTTTTATCCTGCGACTGTCCTGACCCAGGTGGATCCGGATTCGCGCATCATGCACGAGGAAATTTTTGGCCCAGTGGCCACGATAACGGTCTTCTCTGATCTTGCAGAGGCGATTTCTCTGGCTAATCAGACACAGTTTGGCCTGGCAGCTTATGGATTCAGTGAGAACGTCCATACTGCTCAAAGACTTGCCGCCGAGCTCAATGCCGGTATGGTTGGCATCAATCGGGGTGCTATTTCGGACCCCGCCGCTCCTTTCGGAGGAGTAAAAGAATCTGGTTTTGGCCGAGAAGGCGGAGTCGAAGGAATTTTTGAGTACTTAGATATCCGCTACGTGGCGTGGCAATAGCGAGAAAACAAGGAGTTGTATGCCCCTCAATAAGCAAGGCCTGACGTTATCGGCCCCCAGCACTGGGAAAGCTCGCACAAATCATGGCGGGCATCATCCAGAACACCATAATCACAGGATTACCCTGGCCCAGGGCATTGCATTGATTTTTGGTACAAATATCGGCGCGGGTATTTTGAGTATCCCCTATGCCTCCCGTGATGGTGGTTTTCTATCACTCGTCATCGCACTCATTATTGCGGGCACGTTGACCACCTTTTCTATGCTCTATGTGGCGGAGGTGGCACTGCGAACTCAAGAGGACTTCCAGCTTTCGGGTCTCGCAGAAAAGTATCTCGGTCAGGCCGGTCGATGGCTTGTGTTCGTGGCCATTATGGTGAACGGGATCGGGGCTCTGATTGCCTATGCCTCGGGGTCGGGGTCACTCCTGCATAACCTTCTTGGGGTCTCGCCGACTCTGGGAACAGTCATCTTTTTCATTGTGGGTGCAGCGGTGATGTGGATTGGGTTGCATGCTACAGGTATCGCGGAAGGTGCTATCACGACAGCGATGGCGCTGATCACCATCGTTTTGTGCGGATGGACGTTTATCGGTCCGGGTATCACCATCGCCAATGTGGTGGTGCTGAATCCTGCATTCATCATTCCCATTATGAATCTCGCGGTTTTCACGTTTCTCGCTCAATATGTGGTGCCGGAACTCGCTCGCGGATTACGCGATCATAATCCGAACGCCATACCGCACGCCGTTGTAGCCGGGATGGGAATCACAGGTTTTACCTTGGCGCTTGTCCCCTTCGCTGCGCTCGGTTTGCTGGGTACCGATGTCACGGAAGTGATCACCATTGCTTGGGGTGACTCCCTGGGCACTGTGGCTTTTTACCTGGCTAATATCTTTGCCTTGTGCGCCATGCTGACATCGTTTCTGGCGATTGGCTTTACGACGATGCGCAATGTCTTGAATATCTTCCACTGGAGGGAAACAGGTTGGCAGAGAATTGCGGCTTTGCTTCTTACCGTGATTCCGCCGCTTGTGATCTTCTTTGCCGGCTTTACAGGGTTTGTGGCTGCCTTGACATATGCAGGTGGCTTTGCTGGTGCAATCATGTCTATCATCCCGGTTTTGCTACTCCGAGCTGCTAGGAAAAACGGTAATCGTAACCCTGAATGGCAGGTTACGTGGCAGGCTTACCCGTTGATTCAGTTGGCCATTGTGGTGGTTTATTGTGCCGCGTTTGCCTATTCCTTGTGGTCTTTAGTGGGAATCTGACGGGATGAGGTCAAAATTTTTCCTTGGACAAAATTCCATAAAAAACTGCTTTGAGCTGCATGATTATGTCGATATAGTGTGATCCTCCAAGGAAATTTTTTCCTGCTAGTTATCTGTAGGGCTCAGGAAGAAAAATGATATATTTTTCCAACCTTCTGCCAGACTTCTTCCAGTAAAAATACAGTTTCCTATGGTTGGGCAAACGATTGTATTCAATAAATAGCTTATTCTGATTGTCTGCAATTCTCGTTTATATAGAAACCTATTATTTTTTGGCTTAGCTTTAGGGTCTCTCACAGGAAAACGCACAGGTTTTAAGGCTGTACGTAAGGCAAAACCTCTGGTTACAGTGTTGTCACTCGCAAAGAGTTCTTACACAACATGATTCTCCATGAGGGCCACGTGTAAAAGACTGGCCCTGAATTTTTACCAGAAAGGTTTTTATGAAAAAGCTCACCAGAATCGTACCTGCCGCTCTTGCACTAGGTATTGCATTCGGAGTCCCCGCCACCGCTATGGCAGCTGAGTTCACCGGTGCGCCCATCACCACTATCGCTACCCTTGACGATCAGGCTAGGGCACAAATCCGGCATGCTAAGCCAGACTTTCTAGGCGATGTTGGTCCTGCGGAAGATCGCCACATTTTTAGCTATGGCTATAAGTTCTACGGAACCCAGAAGTCTGCAGATGCAATTAATGCCTGGGTTAAAGGTTCCCCATTCTCCCCTACCGGAGAAACTGAGCTGGGAACGCAGACTCTGACACTTCCCTCAGGGCAAGTGGTCAAACCAGGACAGATTGTGGTTTATGTAGTTGCTAATGACGATTTCACCGTAGCTCGAAACGCGACCGTGAAATAAAATTTGAGAATATAAAAGGCTCACCGCCTCCCTGCCTGATATTTGTGTGGAATCTTCAGGAAAGGAGGCGGTGAGCTTGTTTTCCGGTTTCCGCCTGGTAAGGGCGGAGCTTATTAGCCCAGCAGACCTGCAGTGCGCAGGATTGCTGCGATGTCATCGCGGGACTCGGCGTCGTCGATAGGCGCGAGTGGTGCGGACATCAAGTTTGAAGAGAACACGCCCATGAGCTCAAGGGCGGTCTTGAACGAGCCGACGCCGGCAGCTGGTCCGACCTTGCCGCGTGGCTGGAAGACGATCTCAAAGAGTGCGGCGAGACGATCCTGTTCAGTGCGTACAGTCTCCCAATCGCCGGACTGAGCAGCCTTCCACATGCGGACGTAGCCAGCGGGATCGACGTTGCCCAGGCCGGGAACGCAACCGTCGGCACCAGCAATGAAAGAGCCATCAACGACTGCCTCGTGGCCAGTCAACAGGGTCAGCGGTGATCCGGCTGCCTTGTTGAGCATCACCAAGCGGCGGAAGGAAACATCGTCACCAGAGGAATCCTTGACACCTGCAAGAACGCCGTCCTTGCCGAGCTTGATCAGCATTTCTGAAGACAGCTTGGAATGCACGCAGACGGGGATGTCGTAGGCGATAATGGGGAGATCGGTGGCCTCGGCGATAGCGCGGAAGTGTGCTTCGATCTCGTTGGGACCACAGATGGCGTAGAAGGGGGCCGTGACGACCACAGCGTCCACGCCAGCTGTCTCTGCCTGGCGTACATGCTTGATTACACGGTTGGCCTGGGTATCAATGACACCGGCGTACACGGGTACGCGACCCTTAGCCAGCTTCACGATCTCGTTGATCACGATGCCGCGATCTTCATCGCTAAGGAATGCGACTTCGCCGGAGGAACCCAGTGCGAACAAGCCGTCAACACCAGCACCAATGAGGTGCTCAACAAGACGTGCTAGCGATTCCAGGTCAAGGCTGCGATCCGCATGCAGCGGCGTGAGAACTGGTGGGACGATACCGGAAACAATGGAAGACATGGTAAAACTCGATTCTTAAAACGTATTTAGAGGAGGGACGGCGTTGCTGCAAGTAGCGTCTTTGTGTATTCCTGCTGAGGCTGAGAGAAGAGAAGTTCGGTGGGTTGTTCCTCAATAATCTCGCCCTTGTACATCACGCACATGCGGTCGGAGACATAACGCACGGTGTTGATATCGTGCGAAATGAACACGAGGCCGAGTCCCAATTCATTGCGTAGGTCGGTGAGTAGGTTGAGAACCTGTGCGCGCACCGAGACGTCAAGTGCAGAAGTAGGCTCATCAGCGATGATCACATCCGGTTCCAACGCAAGCGCACGGGCAATAGCCACGCGTTGGCGCTGTCCACCAGAGATCTGACGGGGCAGAACATCAAGAGCGGATTGTGGGAGGCCCACGAGGCTCAGGAGAACGCGGACGCGCTTGAGTCGGCCGGCTTCGTCGTCGATCTTATGCACGCGCATGGGATCGAGGAGCTGGTCTTTGACCGTCATACGGGGATTCAGCGCAGTGGCTGGATCCTGGAAAACGACGGAGATGGCACGACCCAACTCTTTGCGCTGGTGACCGCGTCCTGTCATTTTCTCCCCACGGAAGTAAACCTCGCCGCTGGTGGGCTTCTGCAGACCGACCATGACTCGGGCTAGCGTGGATTTACCACAGCCGGACTCACCAACGATGCCAACAACCTGGCCACGATCAACGTGGAAGTTGATGTCCTTGTTTGCGTGAAGGGTTTCGGGGCGGAAGAGCTTTCCTGTGCGTGTTTTGTGGATCACGTTGACGTCGCGAAGCTCAATGATGGGAGCATCGCTGTCGCGACCCGTGAGATTGTTGCGCTGCTGCATCTGGGGATTACTCATCGGATTTCACCTTCCAAACCTTCAATATCGAGGTTGCTGCTAGCGATTGCTTCCTCGCGGCGCAGTGCAAGTAATGCGTCTGTGGCGGCGAAGCAGTGGGTCTCTGAACCATCAACAAGTCGGAGAAGTGGACGTTGATCCAAACCAATGGTTGGGTGACTGGACCGTGGCGCAAAGCGGTCGCCGATAACAAATTCGCGGGGGCTTGGCACGGTTCCCGGTACCTGGTAGAGACGATCCGCGCCAGCCTCGATGGACAGCACCGCACCCAGGAGGCCCCGGGTGTACTCGTGCTGAGGATTGGAAAGAAGCTCGCGGGTATTGCCTTGCTCGACGACCTGACCTGCGTACATAACTGTGATCTTGTGGGCTAGCTTGGCCACCAAGGCGAGGTCGTGGCTGACAAAGACCATGGAGAAGCCGAGCTTTTCGCGCAGGTCGTTGAGCAAATCGACGACCTGGTGCTGCACGGTCACGTCGAGAGCCGTTGTTGGCTCGTCGGCGATAAGCAGGCGCGGGTTGCGTGTAAGAGCCATGGCGATGAGCACACGTTGGCGCTGACCACCGGAAAGCTCATGCGGATAAGACTTGAGGGTACGAACCGGATCAAGACCAACGAGCTCCATCAGCTCTTCTGCAGTGCGCTTTCCGCCACGGCGGATCAGCTGCTGCAGCTGCGTGCGAATCAACATCGACGGGTTCAAAGAGCTCAGGGCGTCTTGATAGATCATGGCCATGTCATGTCCGCGGAGGGCATTGTGCTCTTCTGGCTTGAGATCGAGAAGATTCTTGCCATCAAAGAGGATTTCACCAGTGATCTTGGCGGTGGGAGGAAGCAGACCCATGATGGCCATAGAGACCAGGGACTTGCCACAGCCGGACTCGCCCACGAGTCCCATCGTCTGACCCGGTGACACAGTGAAGTTCACTTTATCCACAATGCTCACGTCGCCGTGCGCTGCAGGGAAGGCAATGGAGAGATCCTTGACCTCAATCAGTGGTGCCTCGCCGCGGGTATAAACCAGCCGGCGATCTTCGCTCATTTCCGCATCTCGGAGAGCCGCGAGAGAAGTATTGAGCGAGTGAGCTGCTTCCTTTTCTGTGGACTGGCCGAGGGTATTGCGGGTATCGATGCTGGGGTCGTTGTCGGAGACCTTCGCGGTGAGCTTGATACGCGGGGACGCCATGGCGTCGGTAAGGCCTTCGGAGAGAATGTTCAGCGCAAGCACCGTCACAAGGATCATGAGGCCAGGGAAGAATGTAGGCCACCAGGAACCGGTAAGGAGGAGCTGCTTACCATCAGCGAGGATGTTGCCCCATGATGGTGAAGGCGGCTTCACACCAGCGTTAATAAAGGACAAGGAAGCCTCGAACACGATGGCGTCTGCAACCAGCACTGTGGCAAAAACGGCAATCGGGGCGATCGTGTTGCGAGCAACATGCTTGATCAAGATGTGAGGGATCTGAGCACCCATAACCTTGGCTGCAGAGACATAATCCTCGCCGAATTCGCTGAGCACATTAGCTCGCACGATACGGGAAAGCTGTGGAACATAGAGGAATCCGATAGCAAAGACCAAGACCGGGATGGACGTGCCAAAGACGGCAACGAACACAGCTGCAAGAGCGATGCCGGGGAAGGACATGATGATGTCCAAGATGCGCATCAGAACTTCAGAGACAACCTTGCCAGCAGTCGCTGCTATAGAGCCAATGACCGCAGCCACGACGAGCGCTGCGCCAGTGGCACACAGACCGATAAT
Source organism: Corynebacterium ulcerans (assembly GCF_900187135.1). Lineage (NCBI taxonomy): Bacteria > Bacillati > Actinomycetota > Actinomycetes > Mycobacteriales > Corynebacteriaceae > Corynebacterium > Corynebacterium ulcerans. The sequence goes on along the minus strand of NZ_LT906443.1, from coordinate 1,424,688 downwards.
CAGAGATGCGCGGGCACCGTAGGCCACGCGGGCGAAGATGTCACGACCGATGGCATCGGTACCAAACCAGTGTTCACTGCTTGGCGGCTGAACTGGAGTGGAAGAAGCCAACGGATCATATGCAGTGATGAGTGGTGCAAAGATGGCCATGAGCGCGACCAACGTAAGGAACGTCAGCGCTACCTTGGAAGTAACAGGCAAAGAACGAATTCCGGCGAACCGCTGTCCTGCGCGATTTTCGAGTTTTTCAGTCAGGTTGCGTCGCATTAGATGCTCCTGATGCGTGGGTTGACGAGCACATAAAGCATGTCAACGATGATGTTGATGATGATGAACGTGATAGCGACGGTGAGGGTAACACCCTGAACGAGGTAAACATCGTTGCGGGTAACGCCGTCGAGGATGAGCTGACCCATAGCCTGGATGTTGAAGATGATCTCGATGATCACCGCACCACCCATGAGGTAACCAACGCGGAGGCCCAGAACCGTGATAGGGGTAATGAGCGCATTACGGAGAACATTGCGCGAGATGACTTCAGCCTTAGGGATACCGGAGCCGATGGCAGTACGCACATAATCCTTGTCGAGCTCCTCCACCATAGCGGTGCGCACCACGCGAGTAAGCGAGCCGGCAACGGGGACAGCCAAGGCCACAGCTGGGAGGAACAGATTATTAAAGTAGACGCCGGGATCCTCAGTGAACTTTACCCATGAGGTGATCAACGCGGGGAAGAATCCCCAGGCGCCAGGGATCGTTCCCAACCACTGGATGAGCAGGATAGCCAGCCAGAAAGACGGGGTGGCCAGTGCTGCGATAGAGACAATGCGGATGAGCTGATCGGGCCACTTGTCGCGATAAAGGGCTGCGATGACGCCAAAGACGAGAGAGAATACGGCAGCGATAATCAAACCTAAGAAGGTGAGCTGCAGCGTAATCGGGAATGCCTTTGCGACGACGTCTGTAACGGGGGCGCTACCAGTCGTGGTACCAAGATCACCGTGGAGCATGTCCATAAGGAAGTGGTAGTACCGCACCAACAGGGGGTCATTGAGGCCGTGGGACTCACGGTATTCTTCAAGTGCTTCCAAAGAAGCTGTCTCTCCTAGCGCCAGACGAGCGGGGTCGGCAGGGCTGAAGGACATGATGAAGAACACCAAGAAGGTCACGCCAAGGATCATGATGGGCAGCGCGATCAAACGCCGACCGATCAGTCGTAGCAGGTTAGACATAGTAAATGTCCTGACTTTCGTGCGATGTACGTGTACAAAGGCTCAACCGGGTAGGAGGGAGCCTCATCTTTACAGGGGGTGGCGCGGGAAAGGTAGGTGCTCGGAGAGAGTCTTTATAGGTAGCGCCGTTGTTCTTTGCGGCCGATAGTGGCCTAAGGGTGGGTCACATAAGATCTCAGCCCGTGGGATTCGAGTATGAGGCCTTGCGTGTTGTGCCCTGTGAGCAGTGGGCTCAACATGAGGAATGCTATGTAGTTATTGTGCGCCTAATGAGATGTTGAGCAGAGCGTACAAGGTACGGCTGCCGTCAAATGTATTAGGCAACGTGGGAGTTCTCCCCTCCCAACCAGCGCGCTTTCTATAGGGAAATCTATGGATTGAGTGCAGCTGGCTGGGACAGGAAGAAGGTGCTTTTACTTGGTGGAACCAACGCCGACAAAGTTCAGGCCAGTCAGAGAGATTGGCTTGAAATCGACGAGTGAGGAAGCATCCCATGCGGTTGGCACCTTGCGGTGGAACAGCGGGTAGAGCGGGACGTTCTCAGAAATGAGGTCGAGGGCTTCGTTCCACTTGTTTTTCTGCTCAGTGGCATTTGTGGACTTGAGACCTGCGTCGAGGATTTCCTGCAGCTTGGTGTACTCAGGAGTTCCCTTCCAGTGCATGCGAGACTCAGTCCATGTGTCTCCGGCGTACCACCAGCGCATGAGCAAGTCGGGATCGAGGCCGAAGACGCTGGGGTCGCCAGGGGCGATGACCACATCGTATGCTTCTGGCTTGCCGTCGATGGTGTTGTAAACATCGGAGGACTTCTTCTCGGTGAAGTCAACCTTGATGCCGATTGCAGAGAGCGATTCTTGGATCAGCGGGGTGCACTTCTTTACCCAGTCGTGGTCGGTGCACAGCATGCGTAGTTCTTTGAGCCCGGTCTCAGCGAAGAGCTTCTTTGCCTTCTCTGCGTCATAAGCGTACTGAACTTTGGCCTCGTGATACTGCGGGTGCTCCTTGTGTAGGAACGAGGTGACCGGACTTGCTTGACCCAAGAGAGCGGTCTCGATGATCTGGTTAATATTCACGCCATAGAGGAATGCTTGGCGGTTCTTTACATCGCTGAAAGGATTCGACTTATCGTTGTTGAACATTGCAAACAACAAACCAAAGCCCTGAACAGATTCCACGGAGGAGCTAGACTTCAGCTGCTCAATGGAGAGGTAAGGGATGGAGTCGATAGCCTGAACTGTCTTGGACTGGATGGCATTGGTACGGGTGGACGCATCCGGGATGATCTGCCAGACCATGTTCTTAGCAAGTGCTGGCTTTGGACCGTTGTAGTCCTCGAAGCGCTCGAACTTGATGGTCTTGGAGGTGCCGCCGTTGTCGGTCATCTTGTAGGCGCCGGACCCGATGGGGTTAGCAGCGAACTTGTCCAGGTTTGCTTGGACTGCGGCCTTGGGGACGATCTTGACTACTGCGAGACGGCTAGCAAAGACACCGGTCTCCTCGCTAAGGGTGAAGGTAACAGTCTTGTCGTCTTTCTTTGTAACCTTCTCGATGAAAGGAATAAAGGATGCGTACAGGCTCTTATTTGCTTTATCGAGGACACGTTCGAAGGAGAAGACAACGTCGTCGGCGGTGACGGGGGTTCCGTCGTGGAACTTTGCGCCGTCGCGAAGCATAACGTCGATCGACTTACCTTCGCTCTTAGGTAGTTCCTTTGCCAATGCTGCGTAGGGTTCGCCATTGGTTGGGTTGAGCTCTGTGAGGCCCTCCATGGTGTGCCAGTTTGCTGCAACGGTGAGTGCTGCAGTGGTGGACATAGGGTCGTAGCCATTGGTTCCGAGCTCGTAAGAGATGGCTGCCGTGATGGTGCCATCCTTGTTCAGCGAACCGGCACTCGCGCCTGTTGAGGGGCTCGAGGTGTCATTCCCCTTAGGAGCACAAGCGGAGAGGGTGGCTGCAAAACCAGCCGCTGCGCCGAAAGCGGAAGTGATCTTAAAGAAATCACGGCGAGTGTACTTTTTTTCTGAAGCATTGCTCATGGGTTATTCCTTTCCCCAAGTGTGCGTACAAGATGTCTTGCTGCGGCGACCAGCTTGGATAGGTGGCAATTGCCGTGTTGCGGGTCATTCCAAAGAATACATCAGACGTCTGACGTCCGCTAGGTTTTGTGTTAGGATTTCAACAGAAGTTGCCAAACAGCACTGTGATCATGCCTGTTTCTCCCCCGTTGTATACCCCATGTGTGGGAGGATGCGGATCCTCTGCTGCTAGGAAAACCGCAGCACACAGAAACCAGCACTCAAATATTCTCTCACGCTGAATAACTGCAGATACGAGCTATTTTTGGTAGTCAAGAGGCGTGTTTATCGGCCTATCAGTACGTTCGGTTGGTCGCAGACGAACAGGAGAAAAGATGAATTCACACGTGAGTCCGGCGGTGGGAAAGAGCCCTACCGCGGCGGCAATTGAAGATTACATTCGTGATAATAATCTCTCTCCGGGGGACCTCCTCCCCTCGGAAGCGGCGCTTTGTGAACGCCTGTCAGTATCACGTTCTTCCGTCCGCGAGGCTATGCGAACGCTCGCTTCTCTTGATGTTGTTGAGATCCGTCATGGGCACGGAACTTTTGTAGGGAATATGTCGCTGGCCCCTCTGATTAATGGAATGGTGCTACGGCTGACCTTGAACGAGGAACTTGCCTTGGAAAACCTCTCGTATGTTGTAGACATGCGCATCGCACTGGACCTTGCCAATGCCGATGAACTGGTCAATTCCTACAAGGGACAGTCCACTGAGGTATTAGACCGGATCGTGGAAGCAATGCGGGAAAAGTATTTGCGCCAGGAGTCTTTTGTGGAAGAAGACTGGCAGTTCCACAAGGTGATTTCTGAAAAACTCTCCAACCCTTTGATGCGGGAAATGTCGATGGCTCTCTGGGAGATACACACCAAAGTGGTTCCAGTCCTTGGCCTCGGTGATCCGGAGGACATGGAAGACACCGTGGAGGCGCACTCGAAAATGATTCAAGCGCTTCATAGCGGTGACGCAGACGGTTATTGCGCTCTGATCTGTGAACATTACGGTCCATTGCTCCGTGTGATTAGGAAGAAAAGGGAGCAGCAAGATCTCGCTCGACGTGGTAACGCCACCGGTTCCGACGACGCTCATAAGGAACAAGCATCATGATTGACAAAAGCGGTGAAACGCAAGCGGCCGTGCGTATCGGCGTGGACATCGGCGGGACCAAGATAGCGGCTGGCATTGTTGCAGATTCGGACCCCACTACCGTTATTGAGTACCGCCGCCGACCTACCCCTACAACAAACGTGATAGACGAGGTCGCAGGCATTATTCAAGAGCTTATCGACGCCTCCCCCGTCGCAGTGTCCACCATAGGGATCGGTGCGCCAGGGGTCATTGATCCCATAGCGGGTGAGGTGGTGTCCTCGGGACCGACCATGCAGGGTTGGGCGGGGACTAAGATCGCAGATACTTTGAGGGGACAATTCCCGCTTCCCATTGCGGTGCATAACGACGTCCGCGTTATGGGGTTGGGTGAATCCGTCTACGGTGCTGGTCACGACTTTGACAACGTTTTGTTTGTCAGCTTGGGTACTGGTGTCGGAGGGGCGCTCGTGCGTGATGGCGAGCTTGTTGCCTCGCCGCATTTTACCGCCGGAGAGCTGCGCTGCCTGTGGGGTCGGCTCCCGGATGGTTCCGCAGCCCTATTAGAGTCTTTTGCTTCCGGACCTGGACTTGCATCCTGTTATAACGCACATGCGGAGAACCCAGCTGTAGACCTCCACGAGATCATGTCTCGGTACCATGCCGGCGAGGAATACGCACGGGATGTGATTGAGGAACACCTCTTTGCCTGCGGGGTTGCGATAGGCGGGTTTATCAGCGCCATTGATGTGGATGCGGTGATCGTTGGCGGCGGCGTGGGCACTATTGGCGATGCCATCATCAATCCCTTTGCCCGTGGGGTCAGAGACGGCGCTATTCCGCCGATCAATGAGGTGCCGGTTATCCAGGCGCAATTAGGTACTCATGCTCCCATCGTGGGCGCCGCATACCTGGGTAAGACCCAGGGCTGAATCAACAAAATATCTACATAAGTAAGGAATTTTTCATGATGGACCTTAAGAGCTTCATCCAACAGGTCAACAACAAACTTATCGTTTCTGCTCAGGCGCCTACCGGTCACCCACTACGGGACACCCGTACGATGGCGTTTCTTGCTAAAGCTGCTGAGCAAGGAGGTTCTGCAGCGATACGCTGTGGTGGTTACGGTGGACTCGAAGATATCCGGGCGATTGTGGATACTGTGTCCGTTCCCGTTATTGGCCTCACCAAAGAAGGTGATACGGGCGTCTATATCACTCCATCGGTGAAGTCTGCGGAAGATGTGATTAAAGCGGGCGCGACGGTTGCAGCTATCGACGCCACCTTCCGACCACGTCAAGACGGATCTACCTTTGCTGATCAAGTGGCTGCAGTTCATGCGTTGGGTGGACTGGCGATGGCGGACATTGCGACTGCTGAGGAAGCAGTGGCAGCTCATGAAGCAGGCGCTGACATTATCTCTACAACGTTGGCCGGATATACGGAGCATCGCGAGAAAACGGAAGGGCCAGATCTGGAGCTGATTCGGGAAATCCGTGCGAAGTTAGGTCCAGACGTATTCCTCATCGGCGAAGGCCGATTCCACTCCCCCGAGCATGTGAAGCAGGGACGGAAAGCTGGAGCCGACGCCTTGATTGTAGGCACCGCGATCACCGATACTGCGTGGATCACTACGCAGTTTGCCGCGGCAGCTCAGTAGGAGCAAGAACTCATGACCGCATCCATCATAGGAACCGTAGTCACGGCTGACGGCGTGCTAGAAGGGCATCGCATCGACTATGACGCAACGGGAGTAATCACCGCGATTGTCCCAGCGCCGGATGGAAAGCTAGACGACGAGCTGATCATCCTTCCGGGGCTCGCCGACATTCACAACCACGGAGGAGCTGGAGAATCATTTCCTACCTCAGGAATCGAGGGTTGCGTGACGGCTGCTCGGCATCACCGTGCACATGGGTCTACCACGCTGCTCGCATCCACCGTCTCCATGAGAGAGGAGGTGTTGTTACCGCAGCTGAGTCTGCTTTCTGAGCTGGCTAGCGATGGAGAGATAACAGGTATCCATGCGGAGGGACCGTTTGTTAATAGTTGTCGCTGTGGTGCGCAAGATCCCGCCGCGATTATTGGGGGTGACCCAGAACTATTTGCAAAGATGATCAAAGCCTCACGCGGTTTCTTACGCTCGATGACCTTTGCGCCGGAAACCCCTCATGCGCGGAAGCTCGTTGATATGTGCGCGGAACACAACGTGGTCGTGTCGCTGGGGCATACAGATGCCGACTTTGAGCTCACCATGGACATGATCCGCTATGCCGAACAACGTGGGGCTGTAGTTACTGCAACGCATCTGTTCAATGCCATGCCGCCTATTCATCACCGCGCGCCGGGACCTGCGGCCGCATTTATTAGTGCTGCTGCGCGTTCCTTGGCTCATGTTGAGCTGATTGCGGACGGGGTGCACCTGAATGACCATACCGTGAGCATGGTTCTGGATTCTGTGGGGTCGGAGAATGTCACCTTTGTCTCCGATGCGATGGGTGCCGCAGGTAAAGCGGATGGAGACTACATTCTCGGAGCACTCGCTGTCACGGTTATTGATGGCGTCGCGCGCTTAAGCACGGAGGATGGCTCGCAGGGCGCTATCGCGGGAGGAACGTCACGAGTAATCGATCAGGTACGGCGACAAGTAGCCGCGGGCCATAGCGTGGTTGATGTGGTTCGGGCTTCTACCAGCGGACATCGCCTTTTGGGGCTCAATGATCGCGGTGATATTGCCGTGGGTAAGAAAGCAAACTTTGTTGTGTGCCGCAACGACTTTGATGTGGTTGCGGTTTATGAAAACGGGCAAAAGCTCGACTTTTAGGAGACAGTAACCATGGAAATCGTCATTACTCCCACCCACAAAGAAGCGGCAATTATCGCTGCGGACATTTTTGAGGGATATATCAGGCAGGGAAAGACCCTAGGACTGGCTACTGGTTCAACGCCGGGCAGCACCTATGCTGAGCTGGCGCGCAGGCACCGGGAGGAAGGATTATCCTTTGCTCAATGCCAGGCATTCCTTTTGGATGAGTATGTGGGTTTGCCTCGCGACCACGAGCAGACGTATTACCAGACTATTCGTCGGGAGATCACGTCTCATGTGGATATCGACGATGCTGCCGTTCATAGCCCCGATGGCACAGCGGAAAACCCAAGTGCTGCCGCTGATGCTTACGATCAGTCGATACGCGATGCAGGCGGTGTAGATGTCCAGGTGCTGGGTATCGGAACCGACGGTCACATTGCGTTCAATGAGCCGACATCATCTTTGGTAAGCCGTACCCGCATTAAGACCTTGCACCCGGACACCGTACGAGACAATTCACGGTTCTTTGATAACGATGAATCTCAAGTGCCGCATCATGTGATGACTCAGGGTATCGGCACAATCTGTGAAGCTGGACATCTTGTCATGTTGGCCTTTGGTGAGAACAAGGCCGACGCAGTCAAGGCGATGGTGGAGGGACCCGTCAGTGCAATGGTCCCTGCTTCGGCCCTGCAAATGCATAAGCATGTAACCGTGCTTTTGGATGAAGCAGCTGCTAGCAAGCTCGAAAACACTGAGTACTACAACTATGCATTGGCCAATAAGCCAGAATGGCAGAAGTTTTAAGCCGTATCTGCTTGGCTGAGTTGGTTTAGTTGGCTTAGTTGGCGCGAGAACCTAGAACCGTTTTCTTCGTTTATCTGTAGAAGCCGCCTCTATATAAGGAGGCGGTAACGGCGGGCATGGAGGAAGTGCGGCAGTAGTGAGGACGGGTACGTCGGCACGCTTAGGTTATGTGAGATGTAGGGGCGGGCAGTGGGGTTGTTGTGTTGTCAATTATTGGTGTTTTACAAGGGGTGGAATGAGATGGCTTCACGTGCGGAGCTGTCTTGTGAGGGGCAGCGAGAGCTGATGTTTCAGGTGATCTCTCCCTCTTATGGGGAGGATGTTGACGTAGAAAATGATTCTCATTAGCTTAAAGGGTGTTGTTTTCAATAACTTAACAAAGGATCCCCCGTGCCTAGAAGAATATCGGCAGCCTGCCTGGGCTTTTTAGCCGTCGGTGGGCTTATCGCTTCAAGCGTCATCCCCGTTCCCTCCGCGAACGCAGACTCGAACGATTCCCTCACCGTTCGTACCCAAGTGCATGTTGATTCACCGCATGCGGTGTGGCAAGACAACAATTTTTCTCTGGTCTCAAAGAGCAGCGGAATGATTCCGATAGAGAAAACAATCAACTGGGTCAGTAAAGGAAAAGTTGATCGCGGACTCTATGCATGGAATGTTCCAGATGACGAGCGCCTAAAATTCTTAGGGGAAGAAGGCCAGCTCATGTACTACGGGGGTCCCGCGCACGGCTCCCCTTCTGACGGCATGCCCATTTGGGCGGGCTTTGGAGCCTCGATCGAGCTTCCTACTGAGAAGTTCCGTGATGAGTCCTTCAACCTGGACATCGTAGATTTTAATGGCCCAGGCAAGATGGAACTCTTCATGTACAGCGGCGAGGATGTTCCAGTTCAACGCTTATGGTCCTCGCATGATGCTGGGTACCGTTCCACATGGGTAGAAAAAGGAACGCATACGCACAATGCCACCACTTTTACCCGGCCTGGTAGATATGAGATTAGCTACCGAGCTTCTGCACGGGGAACAGATGGAGAATTTATAGCCTCTGAACCGCAGAAACTTATTTGGCAGGTGGGCGGCTCAAATCCGGCTGATGCGCAGTTGGGGGATGTAAAAGAAGCCTATGAGGCTTCGGGCTCTGCGAACGACGATGCGTCGGAGAGCTTCAAGCCCGAGTTCACCATGTCTCCCGATACCGGTAAATCCGGTGGAACAGATAAAGACCTGTTAACCAAGCTGGACTTTACAACTGGAAACACCAAAGACTCCGGACATGCCGTTTTCTATATCGACGGCTACTACTTGGCCGAGGTTCCCGTGAAAGAGGGCAAGGCTACGTGGTCGGAGATGATCGGCGGGCTGAAATCCAAGTTCCAAGTTGTTTATATCCCAGGTGAAGGTTCTCAGAGTCCTGCGTGGGTATCCGAAGAGCTCGAGCATGCGACCGGTGAAGAATCACACTCAACGGAAGAAAAAGGCGAGTTCCCCGAGCCTCAGAAAGACGAGGAGCTTGAGAAGTTCGATCTAGAGGACATCACACCGACAAGCCTGGATGTTGCAGTCTCAACGAGCGAGCTTCACAAAGACACTGTAAGCATGGACCTCACGGTAGAGCCTCAAGATGACACCCTGACTGTCAATGCGGTGGGTGGATACTATGAGAAGGAGTCTGGGAAAGAATTCACGAGCGTACCTAAGGATCGCGCCGCTGAATGTCCCATCACGTTTACTAGCGCTCCCGGTAATCGAACCAGTTGGCAGGATGTTGATGGATGTGAGGGCGATAACTACCAGCTGCTATTAGATATTGTCCCAAGCTCGCGCACTGAAGCTCCAGGCAAAGCAACTCTCATCGATTCCTACAAGGGGAAGTATCGGCCGCTCGAGGAGACTACCGTTAAGTTTGGTAGTGGAAAAACCACGGAGGATTCTGAGGATTCGGCGGAAGATGAAGACCTCGATGAGAACGATGAAAGTTCTGAAGAGCCAAAGACGGAGCAGCCGTCTAAGCCGAACCCCAAGAAGCCTGAAAATGATGAAGAGTCTGAGGCTTCATCGGGAACTCTGAGCGAGAAAAAGGTCGAAATTTCCAAAGGACACGTGGATATTTCACCCAAGGAGATCGACGGCACCTTGGCCGTGGTGGTTAAAGACGAAAGCGGTCAGCACAGTTCCAAAGCCATTCTGCGCGATCCTAATTCGGTGACGTTTGTGGTGCCGCAATCGGCAAAAACTGCGCTGAAAGAAGACATAAAAGACATCGCCAAGAAGGGCGAGCGGGTGTATGTTTTGCCGGAGGTTCAAAAAACCGGTCTTGTATGGCCGGGCTTTAGCACCGAGGAGATCTACGCTGAGACTGAGGGCGATTACGAGTTCACGATAACACCGAAGTCCACGCCTCAAGGCGGAAAATGGGTCGCATACAGCGGCGATGCTCACTCGTCCGAGAACCGGATCGGAGACTACACAGGGAAGCGTGCGTACAAGGCGGAGGGGTCAACTCATCGTCACCTCAACTGGGTGTTTACCAAGCCAGGTAAGTACACGATGGACGTGGTGGTCAAAGACGATTGGGACGAGGTGAGCAAGCCGGTAACTCTCACCTTTGACGTGCGCGATTCTAACGCCTCTGCTGGCAACACCCCAGGGTCTGAGGCTCAGAAACCGGGTAAGCCGGATAGGGGTACGACCGGTGACTCGAACACCACCTCCCCCAAGCAAGATTCCTCGGCGCGTCCTACCTCTAAGCCCGTCGCTAAGAAAGACCGAAGCGATGGACGTCGTGAGCTTGTCGACGGCCACCTAGACTTCGGCCCGGCGTTTGTTGACGGAAAACTGGGCTTCTACATTGGCGACGATGTAAAGCGGGAACACGACGCCACCTCTGATGGTGGGCATAACCTTGACCATCCGGATAAGGTTGCGCTGATTGTCGGAGAAAATCGCCGATTTACCATCGGTGAAAAGGGTAACCGTGGCATCCCTGAGAACGATGACACCGCATTCCTAGGAAAGAAGGGCGACCACGTTTATTACTTGCCCAACACTCAAGATCACAACGCGGTGTGGCCGGGCTTTGACACCAACAAGGTGCGCAATGCGTTCCCCAAGGGAATGAACATTGAGATTGAGCCAGAGTCGATGCCAGACGGTGCACAGTGGTGGGCTGGGCATCTTCCGAGCCTGTCCAATGATCTGATTAAGCTTGCGGATTCTAGTGGCAAAGCAGTGATTGATCGTGAAGAACCATTCCATGAGCATGCTGACTGGTTCTTTACCAAGCCTGGCACGTACAAAATCAAGATGCGTGCAGTGTCCAATGGGTCGGGCACCTCTACGCAAGCCATGACTTCTGATGGCAAGGCAATCAACATTGGCTTGGTTGCAAGCGGAGAAACTGCGACTAACTGGGAGACGATTGTCTTTGAGGTAGGCGGTGAAGGGGCCATTCGGGCTACGTCCGGCAGTAGCTCCACAGGCGCACAGGGCACTTCCTCATCGTCTAAAGGAACCCAGGGTTCTAAAACAGCTGCTCTAGCCAAAAACGACAACGCTCCTAAAAAGGGTGTAAAGAGCTTGCTGGCAAACACGGGTGCTTCTCCTGAGATAGCACTTGCATTGGCGATGCTTTTTGTCGGCGTAGGATTCGCGGCGATTGGCTACCGCCGGATGAAAGGCGCAGAAGAACTCTAAAATATGAGTTGGTGGGGGTGCTCAGGTGTTTTGTCACGAGTAGTTTGATCTTTGAAAACGAAAAACCTGACGTACTTCAAAAATATGACTAGAAGGCCGGTGAGTTTTCACTCATCGGCCTTTGCGCTTGGTCGCAGAGCCTATATGAGATCCAAACGGCAGCCCCGGGCATGCGCTTTCCTGTTCGCCAGTACGTATAACTTCCTTAGTTCACAGCCATAAGCATCGTCAGCGCCGTATTTCCGAGGATAAACTCGAACGAATTAACAGACAGGAGAAAGTTATTTAGGTGCCATATCACTAGAACAGCGGGAGTATGAAGGCAGGCCAGTTTTAGGAGCTAACTGCTTAGATGCACGTCTGTTATTAGGTTGATGAGGTTGATGCTGAACCAGAGCATCCAAGCAAACAATAGAGGGGATAATCCTGCAACGATGGCCAGGACTATAAGCCACCATGAGCGAATACGATAAGCAAAGATTCCAGCGACGATCCCTAGAGGCATAGTGATGATGTAATACGGCATCGTTCCTTCTGGGAAAATGGAAGGAAAGATATAGGGAAACGCAATAGTAAATATTGAGAGCAAGATTGAGGCCGATTTAGCCCAAAGCGAACGTCTTTCTTCTCTTACCGCGTCCATGTCTTTCCTTTCTTCTGTTCTTTTACGTGTTCCTCGGTTGTTGTGAATGTCTTGAACTAGATATTTGTCACAGGAATGGGCCAAATATCCCAGAGTTGCATGGTGTTTATTGGGTGCCGGGCCACTATGCTCTGTGCTGCACTAGGTTCCTTAATCGGGAATACCTCAATTTTCGAGCATATTGAAGGTTTTACTTCTATTGCAGCTAACCGATTGAGCTGCTTACTCGCTTCAAGCAGATATTCGGAGTCAGTTCTCGGACTTGCGTGGGGGTGCTGTGTGTTTCACAGCGCTCCCCTTTTTTGTAGGTTGCGTACCTTTAAAAGCATGCCTCTACGTGAAAAATTTTCTGGACATGATGTTGCGCAACCTCATGGTCCGGGAAAACTCGCTCTTGTTGCGCTGATTGTTTATTCGGCGGTCATGGTCTCATTGACCATGTTGAAGGCTTTCTATCGCATTGGTTACTTGTGGGATCCCGCAGCACATCGCAATAGGTCTGTGGAATTGGTGCCGTTTAACGAGGTTATGAGTAATTCCAATTGGTTTATTCCGGTATTTGGCTACGGGGGAAACATTGCTTTCTTTGTACCCTTTGGAATGCTGGCCTATGTGTGGTTCCACCAGTCGCGCGGTGCTGGTACACGTATGGTGCTGTGGTCTACGCTTACAGGATTTCTAGTTAGCCTTGCTATTGAGGTGAGCCAGTTTCTGTTTTCGCTTGGCTACTCAGATATTGACGACCTGCTGATGAATACCCTGGGGGCTTTTGTAGGGGCGCTATTTGCCAAGATGTTGGGTCCAAGATTTTTCCGTTTGTGGGTCTGGCTAGCGATCCTCTTAGGTCTAGTTTTTGCAGTGCTGGTGGGGGTTGGGAGAGCGTTTGGGTGATCCGGACAAGATTGTAAAAAATACATAGGGGATTGAGGCGTTGGCAAGGCGTAGGTGTTGCCAATCCCATAACTTCATATCCTATAGGTTTGGCTATCCTAAAAATATGATCCCCTCCTATAGTCGTCGAAAAGCCCTCCTTGTGGGCGTGGCAACATGTCTCTGTTTTTCTTCCCATGGGATTGCTGTAGCGATGCCTACAATTCCGGACAATCCTTCGCTCTTTTCCTCTGAGCCAGTTGTAGAGTCACCGCGCATTACTGTGACCGATGAAGCAGGAAAACCACTCCGCGGTCCTGTTCATCGGGGTGACGTCATCGTTGTGCACGGTACTGGTTTCAGCCCGCACGCTAACCGTGGAGGCTTCCCAATTCCCATACCTCCCGGTGTTCCTAATGGTGTCTATGCTTTGTACAGCGCTTTTCCCGACGCGTGGAAGCCAAGCGAGGGGGCTCCCAGTAGCGCGCGTAAACATCCTCATAACCGGATGGCTTGGGTTATGCCCGATGGGACGCTTGACGCTATACCGACTATTCCTTTTGATTTTCGTCGTTCCATCGCAAGGGAATCCCAACGGATGAACCCGGATGGGAGTTTCCATGCTCGTCTGGTTGTGGATCCTCCCGAGACTGTTCCCGGCAACAACTGGGGAGTGTATGTGTATGCTGCCGCGGGATCGGTCAATCCGGCGGAGGAATTTTACGTTCCGATTCCCTACTCGCCGGAACCTGGGCCGAATACCCCGGCGGCACCTACCCCTGATCTGCGTTTTTCTGCTGATCTCCTCAAGAAAGTCACAACCGCGGCGGGTGGAGGCGTAGCGCTTGCCGACGGCGCACTGTTCGCCGGTAACGACGTGGCTTTTAGCAAAAATGAGGCACAGGGCAACGACGGTATTATTCGCTTCCGTGGAACTATAACGGCGACCGCGAAATATAACGTGGTAGAGATAGCGGCAGCAAACCCATGGTTAGAGCCGCGGGGTAATGGGACATGGGCCCTCACCCTTGATGTATCGACGTCTGCCAACGTGGGCAAAGACATCATGCAGCGCCGGGAGGTGGGGATTGTTCACGGTATTCATGGCGTGCAGGACGTCTTTGCTGGTCCGATTGCTATTGGAAAGATAGCACTGAGCTAGATAAGTCGTTGCTGTCGAGCCGCGGTGATGGCTGCTGTTCGGTTATCTACGCCTAGTTTGGCGTAGATATGCACGAGATGCGTCTTCACCGTTGCTTCAGAAATAAAGAGTTTTGCCGCCAGTTGTCGGTTGGATAGACCTTGCTCTAGGTTCTGAAGAATCTCGATTTCTCGGGTGGATAGAGCCTGTCGCGGTTTGCTCACGCGTTGCATGAGCGCGTTGGCTACTTCTGGAGCCAACGTGCGTCGGCCTTCAAATGTTGCCACCACTGCATCATGCAGTGCCGCCTCAGGTGCATCTTTGAGGAGGTAGCCCATGGCGCCGGCCTCAACCGCTGCGAGAATATCTGCTTCTGTGTCATAGGTAGTCAGGATGAGCACAGGAGGTCCTCCGGCAGCGGCAAGCGCGCGGGTAAGGCTGATGCCATCGGTTCCCGGCATTTGGATATCTGTGACAACGACGTCGATTCCCTCGGTATCTATGTTGGCGCCATTGCTGGCTTCTGCGACAACGGAGATGTCTTCAAAGCTATCGAGTATTGTGCGTAATCCGGCTCGGACGACGGGGTGGTCATCGATAAGCATGACGCGGATCATTGGGTCTCCCTACGGCTGGTGAGCGGGATACGGCAAGCCAATGCAGTGCCGTACTCATCTGATTCAATCACGAGAGTGCCGCCAACGGTGGATATGCGTTTTTTAAGACCCTCGAGCCCAAAACCCCCTTCGGT
This sequence comes from Corynebacterium ulcerans, assembly GCF_900187135.1. Classification (NCBI taxonomy): domain Bacteria; kingdom Bacillati; phylum Actinomycetota; class Actinomycetes; order Mycobacteriales; family Corynebacteriaceae; genus Corynebacterium; species Corynebacterium ulcerans. The sequence continues at coordinate 1,409,579 of NZ_LT906443.1, read as the reverse complement.
TTGTTCTCCGGAGGCGTCAAGGCGTGTGGTGTCGAATCCTAATCCATTGTCTACAACATCAATGCTGACTTCATCCTCCCATATCCCAAGCGTGACCACTGCTTTACTGGCCTGGGCATGTTTAACAACGTTGTTGAGCCCTTCTTGGGCTACTCGCAGTGCAGTGCGAGTAACTGGTTCGGGGAGGCTTGTCTCTGCATCGCCTACGAGCTCAAGGTGAGCGTCGATGGGACAGCCAAGTGCTGCTTGCTTCTCGCGGATGCCGTTGATAACACCTCGAAGAGCTGTAGAAAGTGAGTCGCCCAATGATGGAGCCGCGAGATCGCGAACAAATCGTCGTGCCTCAGCGAGGCTCTCCCCTGCTTGCTTCTCAATGACAGTGAGCTGCTGGTGAACATTCTCTAGCTCTCCACGCTCTAGATGTCCGTGGGCGGCGCGGGATAAAAGAACGATAGAGCTAAGCCCTTGGGCTACGGTGTCGTGGATTTCCCGCGATAATCGTTCGCGTTCCTCAAGACGCCCTGACTGATGTTCTGAGGCTGCAAGATCTCGTTGTGCGGCGAGTAATTCGGCAGCCACTTGCCGATAGTGCATGGCATCTTGGTTTAAAACGTAGTAACCGTAATAGACCGCGACGCTAAAACAAGCTCCGATTATGGGGCCGAATAACTGCCCTAGTGTCCAGTCTTCTGGCCGGGCTATCCAGGGAATAACGGTGGCAATCCCCAGCAGTGTTAGCACTCCTAGCACACCACGGATTCCGGGTAGCAGGTTGAGTGCAATAAACATCAGCGGAAACATTAGCCATGTGAAGCTGCCCGACGCCCCCATCAAAAGCGCCCATATCAATGTGATTGCGAGCATCCACCAACCACTCAGGGGCATGGGGTCTTTGATGTTATCGCCACGGGCAAAACGGTTTTCCCAGGCGGTCCCAAACATGTAAAAGGCGCCCAGTACTAGTGCTAGGGCGATGATTGACGGTTTCCACGGTGAGTCGGACTCTGGGTTAAGGGCGAAGCGGATGATTCCAAAACCAAGCAGCGCGGCGAACATGAGGTGCAGGCTGACGCGGAGCAACGTAAGGATTTGAATCACATGGGGTTTCATGCTTTTGAATCTAATACGAGGCGTCAACATTGCCACCCCCGAAGTCTCCCCTCGGGTGTTAAAAATCGGTTTGACATGGTGATTTGTTCGGGATTTCTAAAAAAGTTCAGTGCATTGTGGGAGTGCTCTACGTCATAGTGAACTGAGAGTTTGCTAAAAGGGATATTTGGGCTTACCTTATGAAAATAAAACCCAATATCAACAAGGAAGTTACTTCCATGCGTCTCCCCTCCCGCAGAATCCTTGGCATTGCTGCAACTTGTTTTGTTATCGCTGCGACTGGTGCAGGCCCCGCGCTAGCGGGACCGGACCAAAATAAGAAACTCGTCTACGGGACGCACGTAGACTTATCACCAGCAGCGAGCGTTGAAGGGGACGATATTCACAGCTTGGGTGTGGTGACCGGAACAGGCTCCAAAGCAATCCCAGCGCAAGCCACCGTCATGTGGGTCCCGATGGGTGGAAACTACTACTTCTACCCGACCGATGACACACAGTTTCTTGGCAAACACGATAAGGGTGTGTGGCAGGCGCCCCAAGATGTTGACACGAGCCAGCTTCCTCTCTATTTCGGATACAACACAGATAGCTCGCTCAAATCTCATACTGACATGCTCAAAGATGGGAACTATTCCCTGGACTTACTCGGTGTAGAAGGTCCCGGTGACGTGGAGGTATTTACAAAAACTGTTACGGGCGTGCGAAGGGTTTATTCAAGTACTGATACCTCTTTGCGCTCTTTTATTCAGCCGCGCCACTCGCACTTCCACACCACTTTCTCTAAACCTGGGCGATACGTCTTTACCTATCAAGCAGTGGGATACAAAGAAGACGGGACTCCCATTCCGACCATGCCCATGAAAGTGGCATGGCAAGTGGGTGGACAAGATCCAAAGAGTGGAAAAATTCTGGACTTTGCCAAGAGCTATGAAGCAGCCAAGGAGAAAAACGAGGGATCACAAGAGGCATCGATAACTTTTAAGCCCGACGGGGTCTTTACCAACATCACGTTTACCGGTAAAGGCAACGGGCGTCTTGTTTTGACCAACCAAGGGCACTTCCTTGATGAATTGGAAGTGAAAGACGGTAAAGCAACCACTAAAACGTATCTAGCCTCTGATAGTTCCACCTACCAGGCTATTGTTATCCCCGATGAGTCGGATAATGCGGCCCCATGGCTCTCTGAAGAAATCGAGTATCAGACCGGCGGCGAGACCGTTACCGTCAGTGAAGAGTCCGAATCCTTGGTTGGGCCGGATGATCCCAAGAACTTTTCCTCTTCTGATCCGGTGTCTTTGAGTGACGGTGGGATCACTCTGAAAGCTGAGCCAACGGATTCTTCCATGACAAAGCTAACCATTGAAGCCAAAGACGAAAACATGCGAGGAGACTTTGTCGTCGGTTTATACAGCAGCAAAGACAAAGCAACAGGATATGCCGATTGCAGCGTCGAGGGTGCATTTGATGCAGAAGGGAAATACGAGAAAGAAGTCGACCTTTCCGTATGCAAAGACGACAAAGTTCTAAGACTGCGCATCACTCCGCACCCGCTGGTAAACGCGGAACCATTGGATGAGGTCAAAGAGGTTGATCTGACAAAGGGCTCTGAACTGCAGTTTAAAGTTTCTATCACTGAGGATAAAGAAAAGCTGCCAACCGTCGAAGAATTCAACGGCTATAAACCGGGCGACGAAGACAAGAATCCTTACCCTCAAGACTCCTATCAGGATGAAGGGCACGAGGATCCTGAAACCGAAAGGCCTGGGGATGAAGAGGATGAGGAAGACGATTGGAAAAAGGATGAATCTCCTTCCACACCTCCCCCGTCGCGCGGCGAGTCGAACTCGGATGCTGGTCTGATTAAGCGTCCTGATGTTGGTTCGGAAGTCGTTGAGCTCTCTGAAGGGCATATGGATATTCGTCTGGCAGACGATGTGGGAGAACCGTTTGTTGCTCTCAAAGCAGATAAACCCAGCCCCTCGGTTGTGCGCCCTATCCAAAAGACGGCTATTCGGGTGGGTGAAAACGCCAAGATGACGCGTACTCAGAAGCTCAAGGATACTGAGCTGGATTTCTTGGGAAAGATGGGAGAGGAGTTCTATCTTTTGCCGCAGGTTGAGGCACCGCAAAAGCCGTGGCCAGGTTTTAGCACGGAAGACCTTGATTATAAGAAGCCGGAGTATGCCAAGGGCGTTTCTTTCAAGCTGGTGAAGTCAGAGATCCCTGAGGGTGGGCGTGCCGTGTTTTTTACGGGAGATATCGGCGGGTCGCCTACTCGCTACTTTGATACTGATGATTCTGAGCATCAGGAGATGAAGGCTACTAAGCATATGCACCTGCATGGGTCTTGGTCGTTTACCAAGCCAGGCACGTATCGGTTGTATCTTCAAGCTGTAGGTACGGGTAAGGACGGGAAAGAAAAGATTCTGACTGAGGCCCAGCCGTTGACCTTCCTTGTGGGCAAAGACGCGAAGGTCCCCACGCTGTCTAAGGCACCGGCTAAGAGGACGAGCCGCACGAATGAGCCGGTAAAGCTTAAGAATCTTGCACGTAGTTTGAGCGACTCTCCACGTCGGTCTAATGCTGTGCATGCATCCTCCACATCTGAGGCACTGAAACGCTCGGACTCCAAGAATCCTGCAAAGAAATTCCTGGCACAGACAGGTGCAGATGCCGAGTGGGTTGTGCCTATTGCCATGCTCGCGTTTGGTCTTGGTTTTGCCGTGCTGGGGTGGGCGAGGTTGCGTCGAGAAGCTCACTAGCATCCTGCATTTCCATAGACAAAGCTCGAAAAAATCTTCTGAGGACGGTGCAATCTCTATGGAAATGCAGGCAACCCAGCAAGCAACTCATGGATCTGCGATCAACCACATGGTTGATTCGAGTTTCGCCTGAGCCACCGATGGAAAATGTCTCCGGAACGCCGAGAATTAATAGCAGAAAGGAGAAAAAATGTTTCTCGGTTTACGTGATATTCGTTCGGCGGGCGGTCGCTTCGCTTTGATTTCCTCTGTGGTGGGCTTGATCACCCTTTTGATCGTGATGCTCACTGGTTTGACGCAGGGGCTAGGGGCGCGCAACACTGCGGCGTTGGAATCCTTGGGCAAAGACGGCGCCAAGTTTGTTTTTACGGCACCTACGGGAGAGGCCTCGTTTAGCTCTTCGGAGATCAGTCAGGAGATTCTGGATAAGTGGAAAGACACAGCTGGTGCAGAGAATGTGACGCCACTAGGCGTGAACCAGACGCGAATTGAATCAAACGATAGGGCTGACGCGGCCGCTGTGATGGGTTTGCCGGTGGGGACCCAGGTAGAGGGATCAACCGCGACGATAGGTGAGGGCGCTCTTGTTCCTAAGTCCGTCGCTGACAAGATCGAGATCAATGCAGGAGACACGCTCAATATCGGTGGTGTTGCCGTAAAGGTGGATGGCGTGGTGGACGATACCTATTACAGCCACTCCTCTGTTGTGTGGGTAAATTCTGAGGTGTGGAAGAAAGAAAGCCACAGCCCTGGAATTGCCACGGTGCTTCTGGTGCGCGGCGATGCCCAGCCACAGGACCTGAAGAATGAAAAGGTCACTGACCTCAAGGGAGCGTTTGCTGCCCTTGCTTCTTACAAATCTGAGCAGTCATCTCTGAAGAGTATGCAGGGATTCCTCTACGCAATTTCCGCTCTGGTTACTGTTTCCTTCCTTACCGTATGGACGCTGCAGCGCACCCGTGACATTGCAGTCTTGACGGCTTTGGGTGCATCTAAGCGCTACTTGCTTAAAGACGCGATTGGCCAAGCTGCGATCGTCCTTGCGATAGGCGTTACTGCTGGTGCTGCTGTTGGCGCGATCCTGGGGCTGATTGTTTCTCAGGCCGTACCGTTTGAAGTGTCCGTGTTGAGTGTTCTTGGTCCGGCGGTTGGGATCTGGCTGCTTGGGTTAGTGGGATCGTTTGTTGCGGTCCGAAATGTTACTAAGGTTGATCCACATATTGCGCTAGGAGCTGCAGCATGATTCCCGTTCTTTCTCTTAAAAAAGCCAGTGTTGTCTATCCCGATGGCTCGTCTACGGTTACGGCTTTGGATGCCGTTGACCTAGAAGTTCACTCTGGTGAGCTGCTCGCGCTAGTGGGCGAGTCTGGTTCCGGTAAGTCCACGTTGCTCTCTGTAGCGGGTGCGCTTCAAACTCCGACGTCCGGCACAGTGACGATCGCAGGTCAAGACGTCCGCGATCTAGATGATGAGGGTCGTGCGAAGTTGCGTCGTGAGGAGATCGGTTTTGTTTTCCAGCAGGCGAACCTTCTGGGCTCGTTGAACGCCCGGGAACAGCTTCTGGTAACGGATCACGTTCGCGGTATACGAGGTGCAGAGCTGCGAGCTCGTTATGATCGTGCGGATGAGTTGCTGGCGCGTGTGGGCCTTGAAGGCAAGGAGACCCGTCGAATTGCGCAACTTTCTGGTGGTCAGCGCCAGCGCGTGAACATTGCGCGTGCACTCATGGGAAACCCCTCACTATTGCTTGCCGACGAACCCACCTCCGCACTAGATCGTCGCATGAGCGTGGAGATCGTGACTTTGCTTTCTGAGATCACTAAAGAGTTTGACGTGGCCACAGTGATGGTGACCCACGATCTGAGCCAGCTCTCCTACGCTGATGCCGTCGTGGAGCTTATCGACGGCGCCCGTAAAGAGTAAGCACCTCAATATCACGTAAACCATAATTACCCCGCGAGTGAGCCTCTCACTCGCGGGGTTTTCGCTTGGCTGACGCGATACGCATGCAGAGATCCAGAGCAGACTGCAAGGGATGGAACGCTGCAAAATAACCTGGAAATATGAAATCTTGAGATTATTCACAGCATTTACTTACATTAAAGCGTTTTTATTGCTATAGTGATCATATCGCAAGGTTGACCTGCTTCTTTTGGGCATATGATTTCTCAGTAAATTCATATCATTGTGAAAAAGGTGACTTTTGCGACGCTTGCGCGCTTGTTTGAAACTGCGTGTGGGGTTAGCTTCGAATTATCGGCAGCGAGGGGCTGTTGGATCTAGACGGAGATCAGTGAAAGGAGTCGGCTATCGCGTATAAAAGTCCAGCAACAGGGAATTCCTGTTGGTAGATGCGGGGTAGTTCCGACTGCTCCTAGTAGATAAAGTGAAAACTTTTCCCGCAAAGTTGAGAAGTTTGACGGTCCGCTGCAACTAGCTCCGCATGTGGAGCAGGGGCGTCAAAAATGCCTAAACTTATTAGGGAAATGCAAAAAGAAGGCCCATGCTCATGAGAAACATTAAGGTTAGCCAAGAGTGCTGCTTGCCTGGATGGGGTTCTGATGGGTGGCGGGAATTTGAGTGTTCTAAACCGGAGCCAATGGGGTTCTCCGGTCCGCCGCCTTAGCGGATTAACATGTTCTCGGCTCTCGACGGGCTCCGGCTTGGCAGGCTAGGGTCTGTTGCTACATGGGAGACTAAAAAAGCCCACTACAGGAAACACGGACTGTAGTGGGATTTTCTATTATGTGCGATGAGAAAAAAGCACCATAAAGTTTGGGCTTAGGAAGAGAAGAGGCCCTTGAACTTGAGGATGAGCTTTATAACCGTGAGGATTGGCTTGAAAATCTGGAAGGCGCTGGACAGGCTAGGCAGGCTAGATACGCTAGACAGAAGCTCGGTCGACATAGATAAATCCAATCAGTAGAAGTGACAAGAAGTACTTATAAAGTAGCAAGGGTTGGGTAAGTTCGCGAGAGATTGTGGCTAAGAATAAAAATTTTTTTACCGCTTTGTTTGCTTGTGGCAGATGAGCAGGGAATATATTAGGTAAGGCTAAAGGGGCGAATGGGGTCAACAGGGTGTAGTGGTCGACCAGACGGGGGCAGAATGCGTCGAGGCTCTCTGGATTGTGCGTAAGGAGGGAACCCAGGGGCGTCGTTAAGCACTCAGTGATGGCTCTGATGGGGGAAGCGCTGCGAGGTGCTATTACACTGTTTTCCATGACTAATCCGAGCGAGAGCACTACTGGTCCTGCGTTCCGGTATACCGCGCAGTTAGCCGGCGATATTGAGCGTACGTGGCAGAAATTCTGGATCGACAATGGCACGTTTAATGCGCCTAACCCTGTCGGCGATCTAGCCGTCACGGGACAGAAACTTCCGGAAAACAAACTCTTCGTTCAAGACATGTTCCCCTACCCTTCTGGCGCTGGTCTGCACGTGGGCCATCCCTTGGGGTACATCGCTACGGATGTATATGCACGGTTTAACCGAATGCTGGGCAAAAATGTTCTGCACACCTTGGGTTATGACGCCTTTGGTTTGCCGGCTGAGCAATATGCGATCCAGACAGGAACGCATCCTCGGACTACCACCATGGCCAACATTGAGAACATGCGGCGCCAGCTTGGGGCTTTGGGGCTAGGTCATGATACGCGCCGTAGCGTGGCCACCACGGATCCTGAATTTTACAAGTGGACGCAATGGATCTTCCTGAAGATTTTTAACGCCTGGTTTGACAAGGATCTCAACAAAGCCCGCCCGATCTCTGAGCTTATTCCGCTGCTTGAGTCTGGCGAGGTTGAAACACCCTCAGAGTTCGGCGCGCCGTATAACGAGCTGGATTCTGTGGCGCAACGCAAGGTCGTGGACACTTTCCGCCTTGTTTATCGCTCCAACTCCACGGTGAACTGGTGTCCTGGCCTGGGTACGGTTCTGGCCAATGAGGAAGTCACCGCCGACGGTCGCTCGGAGCGCGGTAACTTCCCGGTATTCCGCAAGAACCTTTCCCAGTGGATGATGCGCATTACTGCGTACTCTGACCGATTGATCGATGATCTTGAGGTGCTCGATTGGCCGGAGAAGGTCAAGAGCATGCAGCGCAACTGGATCGGTCGTTCCCGCGGTGCAGAGGTTGACTTTGAGGCAGCCGGCAAGACCATCACCGTCTTTACTACCCGCCCCGATACTCTGTTTGGCGCGTCCTACATGGTGCTTGCTCCGGAGCATGAGCTTGTCGACGCCCTCGTTGCTGCCGGTACCGGTTCCTATGAGGGGATTGACGCCCGGTGGACCTTCGGCGAAGCTGATCCGGCTTCGGCTGTGGCTGCGTATCGCGCCTCGATCGCAGCAAAGAGTGACCTTGAGCGCCAGGAGAACAAGGAAAAGACCGGCGTTTTCTTGGGTGTATATGCCACGAACCCCGTGAATGGTGAACAGATCCCGGTATTTATCGGAGATTATGTTTTGACCGGTTATGGCACGGGCGCAATCATGTCTGTCCCAGCACACGATGCGCGTGACTACGAGTTTGCCACCGAGTTTGGCCTGCCCATCCGCGAGGTTGTAGCAGGTGGTGACGTGAACGTTGGGCCTTATGTAGAGCCTGGCACTGCGATTAACTCCGCCAATGACCGTGGCCTGGATATCAACGGCCTGGACAAAGCGGAGGCTATAGCTCGGGTTATTGAATGGCTGGAAGCACAGGGTGCTGGAGTGGAAAAGATCCAGTACAAGTTGCGGGATTGGCTCTTTGCCCGTCAGCGTTATTGGGGTGAGCCGTTCCCCGTGGTCTATGACGAGGATGGTGTCGCTCATGCACTGCCCGAGTCCATGCTGCCAGTGGAACTGCCTGAGGTTGAAGACTACAAGCCTGTGTCTTTTGATCCAGACGATGCCGATTCTGAGCCGCAGCCACCGCTAGCTAAAGCCACGGAGTGGACCACCGTGGAACTCGACCTAGGCGATGGCCCAAAGACCTACACCCGCGATACGAACGTTATGCCGCAGTGGGCTGGCTCCTCTTGGTACCAGCTGCGCTATATCGACCCCACCAACAGCGAGCAGTTCTGTGACATAGAAAATGAGCGCTATTGGACTGGCCCGCGTGGAGAGAACGATCTCGGTGGCGTGGACCTTTACGTTGGTGGCGTAGAACACGCGGTGCTGCACTTGCTCTACTCGCGTTTCTGGCACAAGGTTCTCTTTGATCTTGGCTATGTCACGTCTGGCGAGCCTTACCGCCGCCTGTTCAACCAGGGCTATATCCAGGCCTTTGCTTACACCGATAGCCGTGGGGTGTATGTTCCTGCTGCTGAGGTAGAAGAAAAGGATGGAAAATTCTTCTACAACGGTGAAGAGGTGAACCAGGAATACGGCAAGATGGGCAAGTCCCTGAAGAACGCCGTGGCGCCGGATGAGATCTGCTCTGATTTTGGTGCAGATACTCTCCGCGTCTATGAGATGGCGATGGGTCCTTTGGATACGTCTCGTCCATGGGCTACCAAGGACGTTATCGGTGCGCATCGCTTCTTGCAGCGGTTGTGGCGCTTGGTTGTCAACGAGGAGACCGGTGAGCTTTCGGTCACCGATGCCTCGCTCACCAATGATGACCTCAAGGCACTCAACCGCACTATTGCAGGTATTCGCGATGATTACCAGGGTCTGCGGATTAACACGGTAGTGGCTAAGGCTATTGAATACGTTAACTACCTGACCAAGACCTACTCCAAGGGTGCACCTCGGGAGGCTGTGGAGCCGCTGGCGATTATGGTTGCGCCTGTTGCGCCACACATCGCAGAAGAACTATGGAAGCGCCTCGGCCACGAGGAGACCATCACCTTTGAGCAGTTCCCTTCCTACGAGGAAAAATGGCTTAAAGACGATGAGGTAGAGCTTCCCGTTCAGATCAACGGCAAGGTGCGCGCCCGCATTATGGTGCCTACCGACGCCACCCAGGATCAGATTGTAGAGATCGCACTTGCGGAACCTACTGTGCAAAGCCACCTTGAGGGCAAGAATCTGTTCAAGCAGATTGTTGTTCCGGGACGTATGGTCAATCTCGTGATTAAGTAGCGCAGACATGCAACTGGCCGGGCTCGGTAAAAGAGCCCGGCCTTGTTTTTGGCTATGCAGGATTGATTACTGGATCCGGGAGAGGACCATCCTGGAGATCGAATTGGTGATTAATAAAAGTATTCCTACGCCAACATATGACAAAAGGATGCCGACGCCTTCTTGGGTGGATACCCCGAAAGAAACATCTAGCGAAAAGGCAGTGGCAAATCCGGCAGCGGTGCAGACGGAGAAACTTAGGGGGCTGTAGGGCGTTCGCACGGTGCGGCTAAGAAACAGCGCATTGAGAACTATGAGCGTTATGCCACATCCCATAACCTGCCATGCGGAAAAATCTACAGGTGCGCCATAGGTGAAGACCCTGCTTATCGGAGTGCTGGGGCTCCATGACAGCCATAGTGTAGCAGTGAGGAAGCCTATGAAAAAGCCGACGAAAAAGATCGATTTCAGATTCGATCGATGGTGTCGTGATTCCCGCGCGCAGATAGATGATAGTGCTATTGCAGTGGGAAGTAAGACGAGAATGAAGGTTGACCATAGGAATTGATCAAAGAAGAATTCTGGTTTGGTCACCATGTTGTAGTCCTCAAAGTTGTTGCAGCGTGTCGTAGTGACTGCAATGTGGCAGGGCTCCTAAATTTTCCGTCCTTCTAGTATCCCATGTGGTAGGAGGCTGAGAAGGACTTTTCTCAGCTGAACAATGACGGCAGGTGTGCAACGCTGGGTCCAGCTAGGTACATGAGCTGGGAAGAATCCTGATGTGTTTCCAAGATGGTGGCCGATTTTATTGTTGAGCTAGTTTTGCGGGCTTTGTAGGGTGTAATTACTGTCACGCGTAGGGGGTGGCGGTAGGCGCATAGACAGGGGCTTGTATCAGTGTGGCGAGGACAATTCCCTGATAATGATTCAGCAGGTTAAGGCATGTTTTCTTGAATTTTAAAAGCTGACAGGCCTGCTAGTTTTATGTGATGTAGGGGTGTGTCGGGGGTGCTTTTTTGACTGCGCCACACTGTTTTGGTTTTAGATACAAAACCGCATAGGCAATAATTGTCCGGTATTTAATTCTAAAACCGGAGGATTCCCTCATGTCTCAACTTACGTCTCAGGCCACGAGGCACTTCAGCTGGAAGCGGCTGTGCGCCGTGGTATTCCTGCTTCTCCCCGTGGTTGCTTCAGTTGTTTATATGTGGGCCATGTGGGATCCCACTAAAAATCTGCGTTCGGTGGACCTCGCTGTGGTTAATGAGGATGCTGGTGCGACTCGTAACGGTGAATTTGAGCGCTATGGCGACAAGGTGGTCAAGGGGCTGTTGGCTCGCGACTATCTGGCTTTCCGTGAAGTTGATGCCAACGAGGCTAAGAAGGGCCTGGACAGCGGTAAATACCTGTTCACGGTGACCATTCCGGAGTCTTTCTCCGCTAACGTCAACACTTTGTTGGCGGAAAAGCCTACCAACCCAGAGATCACGATCTCTTATAACGACTTCAACGGCACCAATGGTTCGGTGCTCACCGGTGGACTTGTGCCTAAGATTCAGCAAGCTGTGTCTGCCTCAATCTCGGAGTCTTATGCCAAGAAGCTCCTCAACGGTGTGAATAACCTCGGTGGCGGTCTGACCCGCGCCGCTGATGGATCCGCAAAGCTTGATGAGGGTGCCGGCAAACTACAGGCGGGTTTGGCTAAGGGTATGTCTGGTGCGCAGCAACTTAACGGTGGCGCTCATCAGCTTTCCGACGGCACCTCCCAACTCGTAGACGGTAGCTCCCAACTTGCTGCTGGTGCTGGTCGCCTAGCACAGGGCACCGCTCGCCTGGGTGATGGTGCACAGCAGATTGATGCGGGCGTCGGCAAGCTTACAGATACCCTCATCCCCGTACTGACCACTGCACAGAACGCGGCACCACAATTGCAACAGGCGGCAGACGCACTCCGTGCAATCGGAGCTGTGGAGCAAGCCAACAAGGTGCAGGAATTGGCCACTAAGTTTGATGCCAATAATCCTGATAACCAGGTAGCTCAGCTGCACAAACTGAAAAACGGCACCGCTACCCTAGCGACTATGCTCAGCGACCCTAACTCCGAGTACTATGGTGGCGTTCTCAAACTCAAAGATGGCATCGAACGGCTCAACACCGGTGCTGTCAAACTCAATGAGGGTGCAGGCAAGCTTGCCGACGGCACCACCAAGCTTGCCGACGGCACCCAGCAACTCCACGACGGATCCATGAAGTTGAAAGACGGAACCTCGCAGTTGGCTGGCAAGCTCGGCGAAGGCGCTTCCACCGCGCCAAGCGCCAAGAATGTGGAAGCATCCGCAAAGCAGGTTTCCGTGCCCATCGTTTATAAAGAGAACAACTCTAACCCGGTGCAAACCGTGGTGGACTCTCATGACCCTACGGTCAAGTCTCTCTCCGGTGGCGCCTCGATGCTGATCGTGATGGTCTTCGGCTTCCTCCTCATGGCTATGGCTGCGATCCTTATCCCCCACGTTTTTGGCACTGATCGTCGTTCCGCTTTTGTCGGCCCGACGCTGAAGTCCTTCGCTGGTCTTGCTGGAATCGGTGTGATTACCCTTGCAGTGCTCGCTGCAGGAGCATCTCTCGTGGGCTGGAAACCGGCTTCTGCTGCGGGTATCGCCCTAGGATTCTTGCTCACAGCCACCGCGGCTGCCGCAACAAACCAGATGCTGCGGGCTTTGCTCGGTCGCTTTACTGGTGGCATAGCGATCCTCGCGGCCTTTGCCTTTGGGATGTTCTCCTTCGGCGGCGTGTGGCCGCTGGCTACGGTTCCGTCCTTCTTCCAGGTGTTCCACCCGATCACCCCGATGACCTATGCGCGCAACGCCTTTGTTCAGGCATCGCAGGGAGAACTCAACGGTTCCTATGTAGTAGCCGTTCTGGTTCTTCTCGCCTTCACCCTCATTCCGCTAGCCATTACCCTTGTGGTTCGGGCTGCGCGAGTGAAGAAGCTGCGCGAGGAACACGGCAACGACTCCTCTGCTGAGACCCAAGAACCTGTGTTGGTCTAATGCAGGTGGGACTTTAAAAAGCTGGCAGGGCATAGGCTCTGCCAGCTTTTGCGTTTCAGAGAGCTAGGAACGTTGAGCTAGAAACGTTTGCATAAGGCATGGGGTGGAGTTGAAGCTGTAAAGGTAGAGCACCAAGGTTGTAGCAAGGAAACGGCCAGTCTATTGCCAGACTCCCTACCTAGGGTGGCCAGCATGGTTTTGCAACGAATGGGCTCTGTGAAGGTAGCGTCGGCGACGCTTGTGGCGGCGCTAGCCGTGGTATTTGCGCTGACTTTGATGAAAGGAACCTATTCGTTTGGCGGTTTCTGGAGCACCGAGGCGCACCGGAATCGTTCTATTGATCTCCAGCTTTTCGACGCCTGGAGCAACCCCACGCTGTGGTACGCGCCCTGGTTAGATGCGGTGGGAAACGTGGCGCTCTTTATCCCCTTTGGTTTCCTCCTAGTCACCATCGTCGCTGGGCGCTGGCGGATACCCATAGTCTTTTCTACGCTGCTCGGGTTCCTTGTGAGCGTGGGAATAGAGGTTGCTCAATACGTCTACGCTATCGGATACACGGACGTAGATGATGTTGTATGCAATACGGTCGGAGCCTTTTTGGGTGCATGCTTTGCCCGGATCCTGGGGTACCGTGGACGCGGTTTTGTGGTCACACTTTTCCTGGTGGGTGCCCTGTGCGTCCTTGCAGAAATGGTGCTCTCCGTTGTCTTTTAACTGCTGTGCTGGCTCAGTAAAGCGGCCGTTGCCTGCGGAATAAAATCAGCGATTTTTGCCGCCCACGTGGGAGCTGGGCCATAGTCCGTTTGTGCAGACAACCACGCAGCCATGGCATGGATGGACACACAAAGAGGAACAACACCCATGCCAGAATGGGCGACCCAGGCGCCTATGAGACCAGTGAGCACGTCACCGCTGCCGGGGGTCGCAGCCCAGGAGTGTCCGGCATTGATACACACCACGGAATCGGCTGATCCGATGATCGTGACCCGACCTTTCAAGAGCACCTGACACCCTAACGCCTCTGCCAGATCCTGGACTGCGCCTATCCGATCCTCATGAACATCTCGGATGGCGGTATACCGTGCGGCTAGTCGCACGAACTCTCCCTCGTGTGGAGTAAGCAAGGTCTGCCACCCATGAGCGCTACGACGAGCCAGGAGGTTACGTAGCTCGGATTCTTGGGCTAAGTGGGTGATGCCGTCGGCATCGATGATGAGTGGTTCTGGTCGCTGGAGCAGGTCAGATAACCAATCCGTGTCGCCCGCGCCGGGGCCATAGGCCCAGGCTTGGACGCGGCCGGCGTCGATAAGCATTTCCGTAGCCGCTACCTCGGGACGCGCACGAACCACATCCCGCGCGCACGAACCGACGAAGCGCACCATCGAAGGCGTGGCGTGCACCGCCGCCGTAGCGGTGAGAACAGCCGCGCCGGGGTACGTCTCCGAGCCAGCAATAACACCAACTACTCCCCCGCTGTATTTATTGTGGTCAGCCGCTGGCTCCAAGGGCTCCGTGATGTGCAGAGGCTCAGGGCGCAGAAAACGACCTGGCCAAGAGAAACGACTCCGCTGGAGTGTTTGGAAGAACTCGACCGCGGGGTTCTTTGTGGAAAGAGCCTGTGTAAGTGACTGTCCAGCGTCTATATCGACAACGAGAACCTCGCCGCAACGCGGAGAGACAGCATGTGCAATGCGGGCGGCTCCAAAGGTTATGGTTACGTCTGCAGTCACGCAGGCGGCGTTGGGGCCGACTGATCCGGTATCGGAATCTACGCCGGAAGGGACGTCGACGGCGAGTATCGCAGGCCCCTGTGCCACTGCTTCCTGCCAGATATCCCAGGCTTTGTTTCGCAGTCCAGCGGTTCCTCCCAGTCCGATGATTGCGTCGATCACCAGGTCTGCATCCATGAGTGGTGCTAGTACTCCGCCTGCTTGTTCAAAGGCCGCAAGCGCTGGTGCGTGAGCCGAAGAGGACGTTAAGACCGCGTGGACCGTGTGTCCGAGCTGCGCGAGTAGTGCGCCAGCGTAAAGTCCATCGCCTCCATTGCCGCCGCTACCCGCCATGACCAGTATTTTTGCTGGTGTATGAGGAATCATACACAGGGCTGCCTCGGCGACCGCCTGTGCTGCTTGTCTCATCAGTGCATCAGGTTTGGCGGCTTGGATAAGGGGATTCTCGGCTGCACGAATGTCTGCGACGGAATAAGCATGCATGCTCCATAGGATAACCCGTGCGCTATAGGGTCTGTGGCGATTTCGGCGCCATTGTGGGTGGGACTATGGCTGGGGCTGGCAGGTGGGACACCAGAAGAGGTTTCGCCCTTCCATCACCTGCCCGCTGATCGGCGTGCCGCATACATAACAGGGCTGACCCAAGCGGCGATACACGTACACTTCCCCACCATGATCGTCTTTACGGGGTGCTCGGCCCATGGCTTGAGGTGTGTGTTCAGGTCGGACGGTGTCGATACGCCCTACCCGCACTCCTTCCTGCATGAGATACACCAAGTCTTCCCAGATGGCGTCAAGATTTTCCACCTCGCGGCCGGGTAAGAAGGGGCTTATCCCTAGTCGAAAGAGCGATTCTGCACGGTAGATATTCCCCACCCCAGCAAAAAGATGCTGGTCCATGAGCAACGATCCAATTGATTTCCGTGAACGCGCGACACGCTGCCGTACGACGCTGAGATTTGAGTCTGGACGCAGCGGGTCTGACCCAAGCTTGCCGACGGCCACCTCCATCTCTTCCGTCGTAATGAGGCGGCACCACTGCGGTCCCCGTAGGTTTGCCGCTACCCCATCGTTCTCTATCCGCAGCCGGATCTGCCCCTTGAGCTCGTCAATCGGGTCAAAATGCAGGCTTCCGATAAGCCCTAAATGAATGTGCACAATGTGTTCTGGCGTGGGTGCATCGAATTCAAGGAAAAGGTGTTTACCCCATGCATGAGCCTGATGAAGTGGCGTGGTGTGGATAAGGGCAGCTTCTGCGGCGAATCTCCCTTGGGGAGACGTGACACGTGGCGCTTTCCCCTGGAAATGCTTATTGAGCTCGTGGGCGAGCCTATGAATGACGTGGCCTTCTGGCATACCATCCATCATAGATAAATACGGAAACCCTAACAAACCTTGCTTATTAAAAAGTAGAGTGTATTATAGGGCTCATGAAGAATTTCACTGTTCCAGGAATCAATGAAGCAGACGCCAAGCAGCTTATCGATCACCTGCAGGAGCGGCTCACCGACTATAACGATCTTCATCTCATCCTCAAGCACGCCCATTGGAATGTCCACGGACAAAACTTCATCGCGGTCCACGAGATGATCGACCCCCAGGTCGACATCGTGCGCGGCTATGCCGATGAAATAGCAGAACGAATCGCCACCCTGGGCGGATCCCCCATCGGTACACCAGCCGGCCATGTGGAAAACCGCAAGCCACTGGAATACACAATCAACAGCGCAAGCACTCACGACCACCTCACGGAACTGAACAATGTATACACCAAGGTTCTGGAGGGAGTTCGCGAATCCATGGCTAGCGCCGGCGATCTCGATCCAGTGACTGAAGATATGTACATCGGCCAAGCGGCTGAACTAGAGAAGTTCCAATGGTTCGTGCGCGAGCACATCGTTGACGACAACGGGAACTTGTAAAGAAAATTTTTTAAGGGGGTTTCCCACCGTAAAAATAGGTGGGAAACCCCCTTAGCTTTGTTCATAACGCAGATATATAGAATCTGACTCCGCGAGTGAACTAAAAGCTAACGAGCAATAAAAGTCTGGAAGAGGAACCCTACTAAGGCGCCGACTAATCCAAGACCGCCAAGGACACTAAGCACGATTTGCCAGATCGGTGTGGATGGTTTGGAATCTTCGAGGTCTTCTTTTAAGAGGTCTTCCTGCTTATTTGTGTCTTTAACGGAAGGAACGAATTTCGGATCATAGACTTTCCGAAGCGAATAAGTCTCGTTTCCTTCGCCTTCAGAGGCATCATAAGACGGCACATAGAAGGTTCCCTCATCAAGTTGAAGGATTGGGCCATGAATATGTTCGTAAGTTTTATCTCCGTTAGGGATAGCGACAGGATCTATACCATCGAGCGGCTTGAAGGTTTGGGAATCGCGCCATTCAAGTTTTCCAGTACCACCATTTAGGGTAATAACTTGTCCCTCTTTATTTATGAAGAGGTTTCCCCATCCTGCAACATCAGTAGTCTGAACTGGCTCATGTGCTAATGAAAGGTTTCCGTCACTGTATGTAAAACTCTGAGCGTAGGAAAGAGTCGAATACGAGTTTTTGTT
Source organism: Corynebacterium ulcerans (assembly GCF_900187135.1). Taxonomy (NCBI): domain Bacteria; kingdom Bacillati; phylum Actinomycetota; class Actinomycetes; order Mycobacteriales; family Corynebacteriaceae; genus Corynebacterium; species Corynebacterium ulcerans. Next base: position 1,392,305 of record NZ_LT906443.1, on the reverse strand, counting down.
TACTCTGACTATGGTGGACCCGTTGCTATGTGCTGCTGAACTGGCGAGATTGACAACGGAAGTGCCGGAATTTGCCAACAGCTTGGCAAATTCTCCATGCGTTTTATCGGGATCTATCGAAACCATAAGACCATAGAGCTTTTGCCCATCTTTTTTACCTTCACCATTTGCATTTAGGACAAAAGTTCCGTCATCCATCGGCAATAATTCGAAGGGGTCATTAATATTGCTAGGAGACCCGTATACGTGACTACTCGAGTACTCTTCAAAACCTTCTTGTTTCAGCAGATCTGCACTACTGGGCAAAGATTGAGTCGTAAAAGCTCCCTGTTTTACAATTCCCAATTGAGTGGGAGTTACTATTGCGACGGTTTTTGTTCCTGGATGATATCCGAGAGCCGTAATCCCTTGTTCGAAAGTGTGAACTTTTTCAGGTGTTCCGAATCCTTTTTCTGAATCGACGTGTACTTTAAATAAAGTTGTTTTGTCGTCAGTGTATATTTTTTTAGTTCGGGTACTTTCTTCTTTTTTGGATACGTAGTAGAAGTCCCCTTTTTCTGGGTCAAATGTTACTGCCCCATACTCGTTGATTTTAATATCTGTGAAATGCTTTTGATTTAAATCACGATCTAACAGGGCTAAACCTGATCCCTGGTGTTGAGTAAATCTGTATCCGGAGGTGGCAAGCAGTATTTCTCCATTGAAACTAAACATATTTCTATGAAGTTCGTACGGCGCCTTGTTGTTGAAATTAGCGCTTGCTACTCGGAACTTTGCGTTGTCAAAAGTTGGCCGTTTGATATCTGGGTGCTTTGAGGTATCAAAAGTGAAAGAGACTGGTGCTAATCCGCTTCCAACACTGTAAAATTCGGAAAACATTTTGTTGCCAGCTTGAGTCAAAGTGGAAGGGATGTTTTTCCAAGAGGCAGTAGTATCTGTGTGATTAAAATCTGCACCCGCGGTGTAAAGTTCTGCGATAGGAACGTCACCGTTATTGGTATAAGTTTCTGATTTCTTATATTGCTTAGATGATACATTTCCATAGACAAAAGAACCTTCTTTTGCTATTACAATGCGTGGATTCTCCAATTTTAGATCTAAGTCGCAAGTATCGGTTCCATTGCAGTACTTCTTATAGTGGATGCCACCTTTAAACTGGGCTTCAAAGCGTTCGGTCTTTGGGTCATAGCTTGTCTTTTCCAGTTCAAAAGTAAACTCATTTTTACTCTCGTTTTCTTTTGCACCACCAAAAACCGACGTGGGCCCACCGGTGTAGTTGTTGAAAGAGGTCCGAATTCCCCACGTTAGTGACCCGGTGTTTTCGATGCCCGCTGCTAGCTCTGCTACGGATTCCTTTGCTTCCGTTGTTACTGGCTTATTGTTGCTGCTTGGGGAGGGGGCAGCATCTGGTTTTGTGGCCTTGTTGGTGCTCTCTTTATCGTTACTTGAATCCGGTGCGGTGGATTCTTTGGAGTCGTCAGAGGTGCTATCTACATCAGATTCAGCAGTCTCTGATGCGGATGTGTTTTCTTCTGCAGTGTTGGGTGCGGTTACGGCACTGCTGGGGGCGGTTTCTTCTGCAACCGCCTGTATTCCGGTTACGGGAAGTAGTGCGGCGAGGGTAGTTGTCGCAATGAGCGAGCGGTAGAAATATTTATTCTTCACGGGTTTCTTTCCTGCGCATGAGGGAAAACTTGTTATGTCGGGGTCTAAATATAATCAACCAGGGAAGGGATGCCTAACCTTTATTCTGGTGGGGGTAAGGTTTATCTAAGTTAGGTGCTACTTAGTTGGTGATGCGACTAATGGTTGACCCCCAAAAATGCAAGGTTTACAGGCTGTAGAAAGACGAAAAAACCCGCATGAAGCGGGTTGAGAAGTCGTTGGGAAAGGTGAGCTTATGCCTGAGTACGCTCCACGGGTTCGGTTGAAGCGATGGTCTTCACCCGATTTTTGCGGCCTCGCAGGAACTCAATAAACACTGGAATGACTGAAACAAAAATCACGGCGAGGAGCAGGATTTCAATATTGTTGCGCACAAAAGGAATGCCGCCGAGTAAATAGCCGAGGACAGGAACCCCCATGCCCCATACGATGGCGCCGGCTAAGTTGATCAAGGAGAACTTTTTGTAGTTCATCTTGTTCATGCCCGCTAGTACGGGGACAAGGGTTCTCACGATGGGGATGAATCGACCCAAGAAGACAGCTGCGGATCCACGGCGCACAAAGAATTCTTCGGCGGAGTGCAATCGCTCTATTCCAATCTTTCGGCCTGCCCAGCTATTCATGACGGCCGGTCCGACTTTCTTTCCCACAAAGTAACCGACTTCGTTGCCTACGAACGCGGCGATGCCTACGGTGAGGCACACTACCCATAGGGGGGCGAGAGGTTTGTCGCCGTTGGCGAGCATTCCAGCTGCAAATAAGAGCGAGTCTCCAGGAAGGAAGAATCCCAGCAAGATGCCGGTTTCTGCGAAGACGATCAGTGCTAGACCAATCAGGCCAACGCTGGTAAGAAGCCCCTGGGTATCTTGGAGCATGTGTAGAAATTCGGTCACGACGAGCCTCTCGGTGACTAAAGAAAGATAGTTGAGATTGCTGAGATGTCATCAAAACAAGCAGCCTTGGAAACTCTAGCCCTCTTTGTCAGGTAAAGCCATGGGAATATCCTGTGGAATAATCGTGAAAATCGATCCTCTTGGCTGCTAGTCAAGGCTTCTTAGCGGCCTGTATGGCATATCACGCCTCATGAAGCCCTATTTTCGCTTTTTCTCCTTCTGTTCTACAGAGTACGATGACCTTTGTGTCCCAAAGCAAAATCCTCCTATACTACAAGTTCACCCCCATCGCTGACCCCAAGGCATTGATGCTGTGGCAGCGCGATATGTGTGAGTTGCTTGGCCTTAAAGGCCGCATTCTCATTTCTGAGCATGGAATCAATGGAACTGTGGGCGGTGACATGGAAGCCTGCAAGCGTTACATCAGGAAGTTCCGTGAATATCCTGGTTTCCGCGGAACAGAATTCAAGTGGTCTGATGGTGGGGCAGAAGATTTCCCTAAGCTCAGCGTGAAAGTGCGCGATGAGATTGTGGCTTTTGGCGCGCCTGGTGAGCTCAAAGTGGACAAGCGCGGTGTGATCGGCGGCGGCGTTCACTTGAAGCCGGAGGAAGTCAATAAGCTCGTTGAAGAGCGTGGCGACGATGTCGTCTTCTTCGATGGACGTAATGCGATGGAAGCCCAGATCGGTAAGTTTAAAAATGCCGTGGTGCCAGATGTAAACACCACGCACGATTTTATTCGTGAGCTGGAGAGCGGCAAGTACGATTGGATGAAAGACAAGCCGGTCGTCTCCTACTGCACTGGCGGCATCCGCTGCGAGATCCTTTCCTCGTTGATGAAGAACCGTGGGTTCAAAGAGGTGTATCAGATCGACGGTGGCATCGTGCGTTATGGCGAAAAATATGGCAACGACGGCCTATGGGAAGGTTCCTTGTATGTCTTTGACAAACGCATGCACATGGAGTTTGGCAACGGCGTACAAGACCCAGGATTTATCCAGCTAGGACACTGCATTCAGTGCGGGAAAGCCACCAATAAGTTCGAACACTGCATCAATGAAGATGAGTGTCGCGATCTAGTACTGATGTGCCCAGAATGCTATGAGAACCCTGCTACCAGGAACTGCGGCCGGGATCACTGTGTGGAGGTTGCTCAGGAAGCAGCGCTCGCTTAAGCACGAGATTTAATGCCCCACGATGGTCATCTGGAACACGGTGACCATCCACAGCATCATCCAAGGGACAAGAACCCAGAAGGTGCCCATCCATGGGCGCCACCGGGTGTACGTGATGTATTTACGCCACAAGATGATGCCGCAACCTAAAGTGCCGGCAAGGGGGACAAGGCTGGTTAGTAGTGGCCACCAGATTTCAGCGGAACGACTACAGATCCAGGTAGCGTGACCGGAATCGCAGAGTGGTCCACCAAGGGTGCGAGAGACAACCGCCAGAATGAATGCGACAATTCCGGTGACAATCGGAGTGCCGATTGCCCACGCCACGGCCTGTTTTGTAGAACGCTGGTTGAGCTTTGCTTGGTGGAGGGGATCAGGAGCGTCGGCAAGCTCATCAAAGCTCGTAGGCTCCGGACGGTGCCGGTTAGCATAGTCTGCGTCGGACTGGAGGTCGTTTTCTGGGTGTTCGAGGTGCTTGGCCATAAAGAACTCTTTGTCCTTCCGGCACTACGCATTAACGCGGCCGGATAATGATCTCGGGTATGTGGGCATCCGGGGTGGTTTCTAGGGAGGTGAGCACAAGTTTTGCTACAGAAGCAGGGGCGATGAATGCAGATCCGTCATAGACGCCACCCTCTTGTTCGACGATGCTTCGTTGCATCCCTGTGTCGATTCTTCCAGGAAACACGGATGTAACACGAATCATAGGCTCTTCGTGGCGAAGTGCGTCACACCAGGCGCGTGCAGCGAATTTACTTGCGGAATAGGCCCCCCACTCTGGGTTCGTCCGCATTCCGGCTCCTGAGTTGATATACACAAGCTGTCCAGAAGCAGATCGTAGTTGTGGCAGCAGAGCAGCGGTGAGTTCTACCGGGGCGTGGAGATTAACAGACATGTGTAGTTCCCAGCTGGAGCGCTCAACAGTGGAGACCCTTCCCAGAGAAGCGATACCGGCGCAGTGGATGAGGGCGTCGATAGGGCCGATCTGGGTCAGCTCTGATACGACATTTGCGGGGAGGTCTTGCGCAAAATCGGCCTGCCACCAGTGAATATTGGGGTGACTGATGGAGGCGGGGGCGGTTCGATAATGGGCGTAGACGGTCCAACCGTGCTCGAGGAGCAATTGGGCAACGCTTAAGCCCACTCCCTGGCTAGCTCCTGTAACGATTGCGCAGCGACTCATGAGGTAACACTTCCTTGCCTATTGCTAGTGCTGTAGACCCGAGGTTACTTTGATGACTTGCTTGTTGCCGGAATCATCAAAACAGGCACACTAACGTAGGGGAGAATCTCTGTTGCTTGAGATCCGATAAAGACTCTCTCAAAAGCGCCAAGAGGGGTGGAGCCAAAGCAAAGGAGATCGCCCTTTTTCCACTTCACTGCGTCTATTGCACCCTGCCAACCGGCCCCCGAACCAATATGTGTTTCTACGTTGACTTCGGGTTGCTCCTTGTGCACAGTGTCTCGAGCCCGATCTAGTACTGCAAGAGTATTTTCCCGCCATTCAAGGGCGATATCGCGAGGCAACTCCACGGAGTCTGAAATGGGGAGGACTCCAAAACCGCTAGGAGAAAGTGCGAGAACACGCAATGGTACGTTCCAGGCCGCGGCAAGAGTCGCGGCGCGGATGAGCGCTTGGCTATCGGTATCGTCGCCAGTGTATGCAAAGTTGACCCTGGTGACGCCTCGTTTGGAAAGGTTAGGTTTCCGTGGCGTGAGTGCAAGCGGTTTAGGGGAGGAGTGCAACAAAGCGTCCGCGGTTGATCCTGCAAGGAAACGGCCCTTGGGTGCTGCAGCATCAGAACCCAGTATGACTATGTCTGCCCGAAAGTCAGCGGCAGCGTCTGAGAGAAGTGCTGCTTCATTGGTTCCATCACAGAAAACTGAGACTGTTGAGTTCCAGCGCTCTTTAGCGATATCTGCGCGGGTAAGGTCCCGTTTCACAGCTTCTTCGCAGGCAGCAGCTTCTTTTTTGAACCACTTTTTGTATTTTGTTCCGATTTTCTTGCCCGTGCGGGAGGGCCAGGGTCGGAGGAAAGTGGTTACACAGCGGACTTCCACGTTAGTGGTTCGAGAAAGCCACGCGGCACAATCAAGGGCTGCTGATCCTGTGGAATTAGGAGTCCATGCAACAAGGACACGGACTGGGTCGTGCGCGAAGCCTGTGGCGGACGACTTCTTAGAACTATCTGACTTCTTTGCCATTGGCTCAAAACTTTACCGCAGCATGAGAGATTCGCTGAGCATATGAGCAGGAAAGCGAATCTTCCTATGCCTAAGGCGTTGGGGTTAGTCCTGCTCGCTTTCTAGCATGGATGACGTATACGTCGTGGAGAGCTTGTTGATGACGTCAGCTACCTTGTCCATCTGGGCGTATTCCTCGGGCGGGAGGGTAGCGAGCATGTCTGCCAGGTGTTTAGTGCGTTCCTCTCCCACGCGCAGAAGCTCAGCCTGACCGAAATCTGTGAGTTGTACCTTAACGCCGCGGCGGTCTGACTCATCACGAATGCGCTCGACGATACCGCGCTTTTCCAAGTGATGAAGGGCATTAGAGGCAGTGGGCATACGGATGCCTTCAGCCTGTGCAATGTGGCTAATGCGGGCAGGGCCCGAGGTCGCTAGGCGCGTCATGATAGTGAGCTGAGGCTGCGTCAGGTCAGACTGTTCTGCGACCCGGAAGTACAACACATAAAGCTGGGTAAGAGCCGGACGGATCTTTTCTGCAAGTTCGTAAGGAGTCTGCGACGTCATAAAAAGTATTCTAATTACTAGAAAATAGTTTGGTGGTAATAAGCACCCAATACTTTGTGCAACAAATGCACTAGCTCACACCCGCTAGGTGGCCTAGTGTCAGGGAGGCACGTTAACTATGGTGCTTATCGACGCACGTACGTGGCTTTATTCCCATGTTCAGAGGTAGAAGTGCAGGGCTAAGAGAAGGATGCCCGTGAAGGGTGAGAAAACTGCGCTAGAATTGCGCGATGCTCGTCTTCAAAAACGAAGTATCGCATCAATGGGATCGTCGGCATAGCCTCGGTCTGTGGAAACAGGGCGCGATCACCACAGATTCGCTCTGCGACGCCGACTTCCTTCTCGTTGCCGCTGCACGATTTCACGGAGAACCGGCACATCGCCCGTGCCCGATTTGTGAAGACGCAGACCTGAGGACTGTCTACTGGGTTTATGGTGATGAACTTGGGCGCGCCTCCGGTAGTGCACGAAGCCTTGAGGAAATAGGTGAATTTGCTGCGCAAGGGAAAGAATTCACGGTGCATACTGTGGAAGTTTGTGCTGTGTGTAAATGGAACCATCTATTGCGCTCTGTGACTGCTGTAGACAACGGCGACGATATGAATAAAAGCCGGTGACCTGCTCCTTAGTTGTGGATGTGTAACAAAGCTTGGTGGGCGTCGATACGCTCGTCCACTAACCCGCCAGGTGAAGCCTCTGGGACTCTGCACGCGTGGGACCTAGTGATAGTGGGGAATGGGCAGTAAAGTTTGAATAACGTGACTAACAGTTTCACTGCACAAAGATAAATGACAAGGAAGCACAAGTCAGTTGGCAGATTCAGATAAGGACAAGGCATCGAGAAAGCCGAACAACGGCTCATCAGATGCTAACAAGGGAAACGCTAAAGCCAAGCGCCCCGCAGGCCGCTCTGGCCAGCCACAAAAAAAGAAGCCTGGACGCCCTGCGAGCAAGGCTGCTGGTGCGCGTACCCGACCTAAAAAATCCAAGCCGCAAGCTCGTCCCAAATGGGTGAAGCCCACGATCCTCACCACCATCGCGGCGCTCGTCATCGCACCGTTCGTGGCTTTCGCGGCAGCCTACATAGTTACCGACGTGCCAGAGCCAAGTGAGCTGGTAACCAAACAGGTTTCTCAGATCTTTGCCTCTGACGGTGAAACTCAGCTTGCAAAAATCGTCCCACCAGACGGCAACCGCACCCAAGTGCCTATTGAGCAGGTGCCAGAAGTAACACGCCATGCTGTCCTAGCAGCAGAAGACCGTGAGTTCTATACCAACTCAGGTTTCTCCTTTACTGGTTTTGGGCGCGCTATTATCGGCCAACTCACCGGAAACCCATCAGCCGGTGGCGGTTCCACGATTACCCAGCAATACGTGAAGAACATGGTGGTGGGTAACGATTATTCCTATATGCGCAAAGTGAAGGAACTTGTCTATTCCGTCAAAATGGCTAATGAATGGAGCAAAGACGAAGTCCTAAGCGCATACCTCAACACCATTTACTTTGGACGTAACGCTTATGGCATCGACTCTGCGGCACGCGCTTACTTTGGGATCCCTGCTTCCGATCTCAACGTTGCGCAATCTGCAGTTCTCGCCGCGGCTATTCAGCGCCCGAGCCAACTGGACCCTTGGACCAACCGCGAAGAATCTGAACTACGTTGGAACTACGTTCTCGATGGCATGGTGAGCTCCGGTTGGCTTGACCCTCATGAGCGCGCCGGGCTGATCTACCCGGACACCATTGATCCTGCCCTCAACCAGGCATATACCGAGGCTGACGGGACAAACGGTTTGATCAAGAACCAAGTTATGGCGGAATTGACAAGCCTGGGAATCACGGAAGATGAGGTCCAAACGCTGGGCTTACGCATCACCACCACCATTGACCAAAAGGCCCAGGAGGCCACCGTCGATGCAGTCAAGAAGAACTTGGCAGATGAGCAGGCAAAGACTCGCGTGGCTACCGTGAGCATTGAGCCAGGCACTGGTGCAGTGCGTGCCTACTACGGTGGAGAAGACGCCGGTGGATATGACTACGCCAACGCTCCGCTGCAAACCGGCTCGACCTTTAAGATCTTTGGCCTCGCAGCAGCGCTGCAGCAAGGCATCCCAACGTCGGCTTATTACAGCTCAGATCCCTTCACTCTGCCCGGTGGCATCACTGTGAAAAACGTTGACCAGGGCTGCGGTAGTTGCACTATCAAGGAAGCCCTGAAGAAGTCCTACAACACTAGCTTCCTTCGTCTGCAGGCAGATCTGAAAAACGGTAGCCAGGACACTGCCGATATGGCCCATGCGTTGGGCGTGGCGCGTTCGCTACCGGGGATTGAAAAGACTCTGACTGAGAACGGAAACCAGCCCTACGAGGGCGTCATTCTGGGCCAGTATCAGTCGCGTCCTCTGGACATGGCTCACGCGATGGCCACCTTGGCTAACTACGGTGTCTGGCACAAAGAATATTTTGTGGAGAAAATCGAGACCGTCGACGGCAAAGTCTTGTATCAGCACGAAAAGTCTGAGGGCGAGCGCCGCGTCTCCGAAAAAGTGGCGACCAACGTCCTTGACGCCATGGCGCCGATTGCAGCGTGGTCCAACGGCAATAACCTCGCAGGGGGACGTCCTTCTGCATCCAAGACGGGTACCACGCAGCTCGGGGACACCGGCTCCAACAAAGACGCATGGATGCTCGGCGCCACTCCACAACTAGCTACGGCAGTGTGGGCTGGAACCTCTGACAACTCCCCGCTGCTTAACTCGTGGGGCGGTCTGATGTATGGCTCGAACCTTCCGGCGGAGCTGTGGAAAGACATTGAGGATAATGCTCTCCAAGGCAAGAGCGTGGAGAAGTTCAAGGCTGCAGAATCCATCGGTTGGGCTAGTGGCAAGTACACCTATGCGCCGCCGCCTGTGGCCACTACTCGCCGCAACGAGCCTACGCCAGAAGAAGCCCCGACTCCTGACGGACAAGCTCCTGGGGCCCCGGCAGTGCCAGGAACCCCTGACGGGCAAGCTCCGGCGGCACCAGGCGGCGGCGGAGGTCTTCTCCCTGATCTCCTGCTTCCACTGCTCGGCGGTTAAGTCCTGAGTAATGCATAGGATCAGCTCTCCATCGCAAAGGTTCGCACAACGCGTGCAGATCTGCGGTGGAGAGTTATTTTATGTAGGTAGCTCTTATACGCATGCCGGTGTACGTCGAAAATGCACTACCGTTGGTGGGATAATCACGATTATTTATATAGATATGCGTGGCATAGGCCGCGTTGTGTGCAGAACACTCTTTCCGAAGGGAATCCATACCAGCGATGACTAAGGAGCGAAAACACGCTAGGCCTAGACAAGGCGGCATTAAGCTTGGCGACCCACGCTATCGGATTTCCCCCAGCCGCACTGAACCCATAGCGCGTAGTTTTACAGAGTTTCTGGGTGGACCTTTGGGGAGATTCTCTCAGGTAGGGACACAACGATGGTGGACGCCTCTGCGCCTGCTCGTGACCGTTGCCCTGAGCTTTCTCAGTCTCGCGTACATGACAAAGGCCAACTGCCTCCACGGAAACGAGGTCGCCGGTACAGCCCAACTGGATTGGTCTGGCAACAAACAGTATGTTTCCGCCTGCTATACCGATATCATTCCGCTCTATAGCGGGCGTGGATTAGACCAACCGGGCTTTCCCTATGCGTATTCCTGGCAAGAGGGTGGCGTTACTAGGTACATGGAATATCCCGTGTTGACGGGAATCTTCCAGTGGATCATGGCAGCTATCACTCGCTTGGGATATCCGGCCATTCATGCGATGTTCCCCAGTGTTCCTGAAGTTTCTTTCTACTTCACCATTACTGCGCTGACCATGGCATTGGTGTGGGGAGCGGTGGTGGCGATGCTTGCGGAGTTGGCGGGAAATCGCGTGTGGGATGTGGTGCTGGTTGCCGCGTCACCACTTGTTGTTGTTCATGCTTTTACCAACTGGGATATTCTCGCAATCGCTGCTGCTATAGGGGCGCTCGTAGCTTTTCGACGCCACCACTTGGTCATCACGGGCGTATTGATCGGAGTGGGCACCTCCTTCAAACTGTGGCCGGCGTTCCTCCTCGGTGCACTGCTTATCGTGGCGTTGCGGAGCAAAAAATTACGGGCTTGGTTTGTCTTAGCAGCGGGGACATTAGTCACTTGGTTGATTATTAACGTTCCGGTGATGCTTGCTTATCCCAACGCCTGGGGTGAATTCCTGCGGCTTAACTCTCAGCGCGGGTGGGAATGGACCACTATCTATGCTGTGCTTTCGCGGGAATGTGGATGGTCTGGTTTAGATCCTGCGGGGAAGGCCCCGGTGAATCTCAACATACTGACCTTGCTGTTATTTGTTGCAGCATGTGTGGGCATTGCTGTTTTAGGGCTGTGCGTGCGTAGAAGGCCCAGAGTCGCAGAGCTTGTTTTCCTTATAGTCGCAGCATTCCTCTTAATTAATAAGGTGTGGAGTCCGCAGTATTCGTTGTGGCTGGTCCCGCTTGCGGTTCTTGCTCTGCCTCGTTGGCGGCTGATTTTTGCCTGGGGGCTTATCGACGCCGCCACCTGGCCTATCCTCATGTGGCATCTTCTGGGCGCTGAGAACAAGGGGGCGCCGGCGGGGCTGCTTGATCTTTTTATTCTTGGTCGAGATGGTTTGATTCTTATTATCGCGGTCATGGTGATTCGCCAGATGCTTGGAAAGACAGTGGATAAGGTGAGCCGCGATCATGGTGGGTGCGATCCGCTCGCGGGGCCGTTTGACTGCTACGACAGATGGACATTGAGCTCAAAGCGCTCCCAACTGGACAATACAAGTGAGCGAGAGGCGATGAAGAGCTGATGTCTACTGCAATCATGATTGCCACCATGTCGAGTGTGTTCCTCGGCTTTGCGTTCTTTACCGGCGCTTTTGCCAGTTATTCCTATGGAAAACCCGGAAGATTGACCTGGTCGCTTTTTGCGATCGCGGTCCTCTTTATCACTGTTATTCCCGTGATTCTTGCTATTTCTGTTGCTGTGTAAGTCACGGGTACAACGACTGCAGCTGTGGTGAGTTCTGCGTAAAGCCTCCAGAGAGGCTACGCTGTGACGGTTGGCTTAAGCACTGAGAAGTGCTTGCTAACGACAGGCTCGTTGTGCCCAGCAATCATTTTCTGTTCACGTTTCCCTTTTAGCGATGGCCTCGGCCACAAATATGCTGAAAAGAATCGACTTTTGATAGTCGGTGGGGTATCTTTGAACGGTTGCTGACGCAACGACCCTCCTGCTACATCCAACCGGGGTGTGGCCGAACTTAAAAATACAAGACCATAGGAGGTGATGAGGTCCGTGCGTCACTACGAAGTCATGATCATTCTGGATCCTTCCCAGGATGAACGCACTGTTGCCCCGTCCCTGGACAAGTTCCTCGAGATCGTCCGCAAAGAAAACGGCACCGTGGAAAAGGTTGATATCTGGGGTAAGCGCCGTCTGGCCTACCCGATCGCCAAGAAGGAAGAGGGCATCTACGCTGTTCTCAACCTCAACTGCGAGTCTGCAACCGTTCTGGAGCTCGACCGCGTGTTGAACCTGAACGATGGCGTTCTCCGCACCAAGGTTCTGCGTGGCGATAAGTAATCCGGTTGGTGGCTAGCTAGCCGCTGAGCAGATTATTTTTCGCGCAGAAAGTTTCATCTAGCGCAAGCGAATCCCGCTTTCCACAGAAGAACACCAAAAACGTCACACATAATTTTATGACGCTGACGTTGTAAAGAAAGGCTGACAATGGCTCAAGGAGACGTCAACATTACGGTCGTTGGCAACTTAGTTGCTGACCCGGAACTTCGCTTCACCCCAGCTGGTGCAGCGGTTGCCAATTTCCGTATCGCCTCGACTCCGCGTCGGTATGACTCTCAGTCAAACCAGTGGGTAGATGGTGAGGCCTTGTTCCTGCAATGCAACGTGTGGCGCCAGGCTGCAGAAAACGTCGCAGAGTCCCTTACTAAGGGTATGCGCGTAATTGTTACCGGGCGCTTGCGCCAGCGCTCTTACGAGACTCGTGAGGGTGAAAAGCGCACCGTTATGGAGCTTGAGGTCGATGAGGTCGGCCCATCCTTGCGGTACGCGTCGGCAAGCATTAACCGTAACCCTCGTGAGGGCGGTAACGGCGGAAATTATGGTGGCGGAAACTTCGGTGGAAACTCAGGCGGTGGCTTTGGTGGCAACGGCGGATCCCAGGGTGGATTCGGCGGTCAGCAGAGCGGCCAAAACTCCGCACCGGCTAATGACCCGTGGAGCAGTGCCCCGCCAGCAGGTGGATTCGGCGGTGCTGACGCTGAGCCGCCATTCTAACGGCCAGTTCAACACCACATATCAACTTTAACCACACTTCACCGAGCCGCTTCGGTCTCTTGAGATCGGGTCTCGGTTAGTACCACGAAAGGCAGGGATCATGAAGCTGATCCTCACCGCTGCCGTTGAAAACCTCGGTGTCCCTGGTGACATCGTTGAGGTTAAGGACGGCTACGGACGTAACCTTCTGCTTCCTCGCGGCCTGGCGATCGTAGCCACCCGCGGCGCAGAGAAGCAGATTGAGGGCATCAAGCGTGCCCAGGAAGCTCGCGCTATTCGCGATCTGGACCATGCACGTGAGGTCAAAGCACAGCTCGAGGCACTTGAGGGTGTCACCGTAGCAGTGAAGACCTCTGAGAAGGGTAAGCTCTTCGGCTCTGTTTCCGCCGAGGATATTGCCGCTGCCGTTAAAAAGGCTGGCGGTCCGAACCTGGACAAGCGTTCCATCGAGTTGTCGAAGCGACTGGTTAAGTCCATCGGCAAGTTCTCTGTGAACGTCAAGCTGCACTCCGACATCGCAGCAACGGTTAACTTCGAGGTCGTCGCCGCCTAACAAGCGCGCCTGACGACGGCTAGCTTTGACTAGCCCAACGACAACAGCAACCTGCGGGCCCCGCTTCATCCATACGGATGGGACGGGGCCCGCAGGCTTTTTAGATTTCACAGGTAGCATATGTGCTGCCGTTGGTGGCCTTTATGGATATTTATTCGCCTGAAAGATGACTCATTGAGCTTGCACGGTGCGTGAAATTACCCCCGCTCATCTGGTCTGTTGATGGTTGTGAAAAACATTCACAGCAAATTGCCAGCTCAGCGCCATGAAGGCGCTTTATATGCTGTGGATAACCCATGTCAAACGTGCAGGTTAAGTGAGTTATACACCGGATTTATTTTTGGTATGTAAAACATTAACAGACTCAAAAAGGTGCTTTGAACTGGTGTTTTTTGAAAAACCTTCAGGGTGTATGCGAGGTTATCCACAACTTGTTCACAAGGCCTGTGGATAACTGAGCAGTGATTTTTTTCTCTAGTCACAGAGGCTGTGTATAACCCTGTGGATAACTTGGTAGTGATGCCGTGTACGTCACCATGAGCGGGGGTAGTGGGAATAGAGCGAGAAGTGAAACCTGAGAGAAATTTTCTATGAGACAAGTCAAGGGCCCAACAGAGGAGAAAAGGTATAGGTAAAAAGGAAACATGGGAATTGCTAAGGAAGACAACAACGATTCAGACACGCACGATTTTTCAAACGATAAAGCGTTGAAGGCGTTGAAAGCTACGCCACATCTTGCGGAGGAGCACCATACGGTAAGCGGAAATAGACACCGTTCCACACCTCTTGAGGACTACGCGTTGCTTTCCGATCTGCAGACTGGCCCGCTGGTTTCTTGCGATGGAAGTGTGGACTGGCTGTGTTTACCGAGATTTGACTCCCCTTCAGTTTTTGCGGCGTTGTTGGGAACCCCAGATGATGGCCGTTGGAAGTTGTTTATGCGCCATGGTGTAGTCACATCACGTTCCTATATCCCAGATACCTTTATCCTGGAAACACTGTGGGAGACTCCAACAGGGAAAGCGCGCGTACTCGACTACTTGCCGCCGTCGACAGTGCAAGCAGATCTCATCCGCAGCGTGGAATGCTTGGAAGGCGAAGTAACGGTTTCCCATGATCTCCGCGTGCGTTTTAGTTATGCCCGTGCCTTGCCCTGGTTTAGGCAAATAACTATCCCTGAAACCGAGGATCCTGCTTTGCTCTGCGTTGCGGGCCCCGATGGACTTCTTATCGCTGGACCTCTGCTTTATGACACCACTGAACCGGATGAGGACCACGATCATTCTGGACAAGGTTCTGTGGCGCCTCGTCTGGTCGGAGACTTTTCCCTGAAAGCTGGAGAAAAACTTGATTGGTCTATGACCTGGTTTCCCTCATGGCAGGAAACACCAGTGCCAGTCAAAACAGATACCGCTTTTGATGTGACCAAAGAATTCTGGCAGCACTGGATTGGGAATCTTGATGTAGGCGATACACGTAGCGAACTCGTGCGGCGTTCGCTTTTAGTTTTGCGAGCGCTCACTCACTCAGATACTGGTGGCATCGTGGCGGCCCCTACTGCATCGTTACCCGAGGACTTTGGTGGGGAGCGTAACTGGGATTACCGCTATACCTGGTTGCGCGATGCTGCGCTCACAGTCGAAGTGATGGTCGAGCATGGATTTGTAGAAGGCGCGATGAATTGGCGAGATTGGCTTCTGAGAGCGGTCGCGGGCGATGTGGAAAATCTACAAATTATGTATGGCCTAGGCGGAGAACGCGAATTAGAGGAACGTGAACTCGACCACCTAGCGGGCTATGAGAACTCGCGTCCGGTACGCATCGGTAATGGGGCAGCAGGACAATATCAGGCCGACGTGGTGGGCGAAGTAATGCTTGCGCTCGCTAAGCTACGCGATGCCGGCTACTCCGAGGATGAGTTTTCTTGGGGGCTGCAAAAGAAACTACTGGATTATACGATCACCAATATTCACCAGAAAGACCACGGCATCTGGGAGATGCGCGGAGACCTGCACTACTTCACGCATGGTCGGGTCATGATGTGGGCTGCCTTTAATGAAGGGGTTCGGGCAGTAGAAGAATACGGGCTAGACGGTGATGCAGACGTGTGGCGTTATCACCGCGACAGCCTGCGGGATGAGTTATTGCTGCGTGGATATAACGAGGAGCTGGGATCTTTTACGCAGGCCTACGAAAACACGCACGTGGATGCGTCTTTGCTGCAGATCCCGCACACTGGTTTCTTGGCCGCAGATGATCCGCGCATGCTGGGCACGGTTGCCCAGATTGAGAAGCAGCTGGTTGACTCCAACGGTCTGGTGTATCGCTATCGCACCGACGACGGGATTGATGGTCTTTCTGGCCATGAGTATCCGTTTCTTATTTGCACGTTCTGGCTGATTGAGCAGTACGCCATGTCTGGCCGGATAGAGGAAGCTCAGGAACGTTTGGATAGCGTGGCTGCATATGCCAATGATCTAGGGTTGCTCAGTGAGGAATATGATCCGCAGGCACAGAGACTGGCCGGAAACTTCCCGCAAGCTTTTTCCCATCTTGGGCTTATCCGGGCTGTTGATGCCATAGAGCGGCATAAGAAGGGCAGGGGTGACGAGCGCTGACGTACTTGGGGGGTAGAGTAGGTGAGCGTCGTGTCTACGCGCGCGATGGTAAAAACGAGCAGGGAAATAGGTGATATGACTCCATGACCTCGGGAATCTCGCCAAGTTTTGATGATGATGCCTACGTTCCTCCTAGTGATGAGGACGCCCCAAACGACGTAGAGGTCTATGCGCCGCGTATGCCGGATGGAGAGGGGCGATCCTATTCCCCTCGGCGTCGAGAAGCTGCTCCTACGAGTGAATTCCGCCAGCCCCCACATGACGTGGAGGCTGAGCAAGGCGTGCTGGGGGCTATGCTGTTGAGCCCCCAGACGGTGATAGAAATCGTGGAGGTTTTAACTCCAGAAGATTTTTATCGCCCGGCGCATCAGCTGATTTACTCTGCGATGATCGATTTGTTCTCCGACAACAAGGAGATCGACCCGGTTATCGTTGCCGCGCGTCTTGACCGCAACAATGATCTGGAGCGCGTAGGCGGAGCACCATATCTGCACACGCTGATCTCTTCTGTCCCTACCGCCGCTAACGCCCGCTATTACGCGGAAATCGTCGCGGAAAAAGCCTTATTACGCCAGCTTGTCGACGCCGGAACGCGTGTTGTACAGCTGGGCTATGAAGGTACTGAGGGTGCTGAGATTGAATCCGTGATTGATCTTGCGCAACAAGAGGTCTTCAAGGTCAATAAGAAAGGCAGCGCTGAGGATTACGCGGTGCTGGGGGACATCATTGGGCCCACGATGGAAGAGCTGGATGATATTTCAGCCCACGGTGGTTTGGCCATGGGCGTTCCCACCGGATTCATCGATCTGGATAACCTTACCAACGGTCTGCATGGCGGTCAGATGATCATTGTTGCGGCTCGACCTGGTGTGGGTAAATCCACGCTGGCGTTGGACTTCGTGCGTTCTTGCGCGATTAAGAACGAAAAAGCCGCAGTGATTTTTTCCCTAGAAATGTCAAAGTCTGAGATCGCTATGCGTTTGATCTCGGCGGAAGCCGAGGTTCGGCTCTCTGACATGCGTTCGGGCAAGCTTGACGACGCCGCCTGGTCTAAATTGGCAATCCGCGTCGGCCAGATTGAGCAGGCTCCTATCTTTATCGACGACTCTGCCAACCTCACCATGATGGAGATTCGCTCGAAGGCGCGAAAGCTGAAGCAGAAATACGATCTGCAGATGATCGTGGTGGATTACCTTCAGCTCATGAGCTCCGGCCGTCGGGTGGAGTCGCGTCAGCAAGAGGTCTCGGAGTTCTCCCGTCAATTAAAGCTATTGGCTAAGGAACTCGATGTTCCCCTGATCGCTATCTCCCAGCTCAACCGTGGCCCTGAGTCGCGTACCGACAAACGCCCCCAGCTCGCGGACCTCCGTGAATCGGGCTCTCTGGAGCAGGACGCCGACATGGTTATGCTTCTCTATCGCCCAGACTCACAGGACAAGGAAAATGAGCGCGCCGGGGAAGCCGACATTATCCTGGCCAAGCATCGTGGCGGGCCGATTGATACCGTGCAGGTGGCCCACCAGCTGCATTACTCGCGGTTTGTGGATATGGCTCGCGGTTAGTCCACGCTTAAGTAAGTGCCTTACCCTTTTGCTCCGGTAGCAAAAGGGTGGCGGCAGCTGCGATGGCAAAAGCCGCGCCGAAAAGACCAAAGAGGGCCATAGTTCCACCGATAGCTACGACGGGTGGAACGATGAGCGGCGCGATGATAGACGCGATGCGGCCAAAGCCAGCAGCAGCCCCGGTACCAGCGCCTCTCATACGAGACGGGTACAGCTCGGGCCCGATGGCATAGAGAGCACCCCAAGCGCCAAGGTTGAAGAAGGACAAGCAGCATCCTGCCATGATGATCATGGTCTCTGTGCTGGATACGCTATAGAACCCTGCGGCACACGCAGAACCAATGAGGAAGAACACCAGCGTAGAGCGACGGCCCCATTTTTCGATCAACCATGCGGACACCGCATAACCCGGTAGCTGAGCCAGTGTGATGATCAGCGTGAACTCAAAGGATTTAACCAGCGGAAAACCGCTAGAGACAAGCAGCGACGGGATCCAGATAAAGGCGCCGTAGTAGGAGAGATTGATACAGAACCAAATAACCCACAATGCAATGGTGCGCTTCCGATACATACCGGAAAAGATTCCTTGGTTTTCTCCCGCGTCGTCTTCTCTCTCGGTGGGAGAGAGCGTTATGAGCTTGGATACGTCACAGCCATCAGCTTCGGCGCTTTGTTCAAAAGAACGCACAACCTGCTCGGCTTCCTGGTGGCGTCCCTTAGCTTCGAGGAAGCGAACCGATTCCGGCAGTCCTAGGCGGACATAAAGAGAGTAAAGCGCAGGGATGCAACCCAAGGCTAGTGCCCATCGCCAGCCGTTGGAGGAACCGCTAATAACAAAGGCGCCGATACATGCGGCGGCAATCCAACCAAGGGCCCAGAAAGCTTCAAGAGCTACCACCATGCGGCCCCGAATAACTCGTGGGGAGAACTCAGAAACCAACGTGGATGCGACAGGTAGCTCTGCACCAAGCCCCAGTCCTACGATAAATCGGAAGATGATCAGAACACCGAGGCTCATGGATAGAGCTGAAGCGCCAGTAGCAAGTCCATAGATCAACAAAGTGATCGCAAAAATATGTCGACGTCCAAAGCGGTCTGCTAGAAGACCGCCCAAGGTAGCGCCGATCGCCATTCCGATGAACCCCGCCGATGCTAACCATGATGTTTGAGTATGGCTCAGCCCCCAGTGTGCGACGAGAGCCGCCATAATAAACGAGATGAGGCCCACATCCATCGCATCAAGGGCCCAACCAATGCCAGATCCCCATAGCAACCGGCGGTGTTTTGGAGTGAACGGGAGCCGATCAAGTCTGTCGTTCCTAGTCAGACGATCTGCAGAGACGGAAGCTGAACTGGGCATAAGTGTGTTCTCCAGGAGCGCGAAGAAAAGAGGGGTATCCACTTTTGTTAAAAAAGGATGATCGCTGCATCCAGTAAGTATGCAGCGGTCGCTTTATTTCCCAACAACACCACAGTGTGAGGAGCGATACAAGTTTTATAAGAAAAACAGACCGGAGATTTTTACCACTTTCCCTAAAATTTATTGTTCCTTTCACATAGATAAATATGTAAACGTTACTAAAAGTAGCGGCTTTTGCCCTGTTGTCTGGGAGGGGATTTTTGGTGAAATCCGCTTTCTAACAGGGCAAAAGCCGAAACGTGGGTTTATCTATGGAAGATCTTATGGGTGAAGAGCCAGCCTAGGCCGGTCAGTGCCAGGATTCCTGCGCCGGCGCCGAGGAGCCATGAGAGGAAGCCGTGTCCGTGTGAGGAGGATCCGTGAGGGAACCTTGATTCAAAGGGACCTTCGGTGCCGGGAACTACCACGGTGTTTGCCTGTGCAGCGCGGTACTTAAGTTTGACTGGTTTTGTACCGTCTTCATTGAGCTTGTCAAAGGACGCTTTGAAGACGAGGCCTTCTCCATTTATGACTGATCGTGCACGTTCAAATGTAAATTTTTGCCCTACATTGTGCTTTTCTAGCTCGACATAGTCGATGAGCCGATTCCCTTCGTCTAGCCACTCGCGGGTAACGGGGAGCCCGTCTTTGTCCTTGAGAATTACTTCAATGAGGTAGTAGTACTTCCCATTGGCGTCTTTTCCTTTTTCGAGTACATAGGACGAGGAGTTGCTTTCATGGGCAACCCGAATGTCTCTGGGCAGATTGCAAAACGTATCTGCAGCTGCTGCGGACTGGGCACTAACACCTTGGGCTACGGGAATGCAGTTGCTGTTGAGAAGTTCTTTTTCGGTGGCTTGTGCGGCCCCTGCATGTACCACGGAGCTGCTTGCGGCTACGGCAACGGCGAGTGCTATTGATTGGATTTTCTTCAAGTGCATCACGATTCCTGTCAACGAAAACGATAAAAGTTCCTTAACATAATAAATACATGAGCAAAAGTAATGCAATAGTAAAGATTTTACTTAATATTAAAATAAGAACGGCCTGTTTTTGGTAACGATTGCATGGGTGAAAACGCCAGGACGGACCTCTTGTAAGACAAAACCCTGTGTGAAATACAGATCAGGATGTATCTCACACAGGGCTTAACTAGGTCAGGAGTCAGTGCACGCTGCCTCGGAAGGAACGCAATCGTAGCGAGTTACTCACCACAAACACTGAGCTAAATGCCATCGCTATTCCTGCGAACAGCGGGTTGAGGAGCCCCAACGCGGCAACTGGAACCAATACCACGTTGTAGGCGAACGCCCAGAACAGGTTGCCTTTGATGGTGGTAAGCGTTTTACGGGATAGCAGGATTGCGTCGACAATAGTGCGGGGATCGCCATTCATAAGGGTGATGTCGGCAGCTTCAATGGCTACGTCGGTGCCGGTGCCCATGGCAAGGCCCAGGTCGGCCTGTGCGAGGGCGGCGGCGTCGTTAATGCCGTCACCTACCATGGCCACGACCTTGCCTTGCTCCTGCAGCGTGCGAACCGTCGTCACTTTGCCCTCGGGAAGCACCCCAGCGATAACCGTCTGAATGCCGAGCTGATCTGCGACTGCGCTGGCTGCTCCCTGGTTGTCTCCCGTCAAGAGCACGGGGGTAAGGCCCAATCCCCGTAGCTTTTCGACGGCCTCCGCTGCGCTTTCTTTGATCTCGTCCTGGACGGTAATAACTCCACTGGGTTTTCCATCCACAGTAACCACCACGGCAGTGCCGCCAGTGGATTCCGTCGCCGCCACGAGATCGATGATCTTTTGGGGGCTTTGGGGGGCTACGTTGTTACGTCGGCCCACGCTCACCTCACGTTTGATCCCTTCCTCGTCGAGGACCACTCCGTGGACTCCCGCGCCGGGCGTACTGGTGAAATCAGAAACGGAGGGGAGAGCTGTTGTAGCGGATTGACGGGCAGCGGCTGTAATTGCTCGGGCGATGGGATGCTCTGAAGCATGTTCTACAGCGCCAGCAAACCGCAGAACCTCAGCAGATGTCCAGTGTTCTACCGGAGAGACCTGAGTGACCGTCATTGTTCCTTGCGTCAGTGTTCCGGTCTTATCCAGAACGATTGTGTCCACCTTGCGTGTGGACTCTAAGACTTCTGGCCCTTTAATGAGCAAGCCGAGTTGTGCACCCCGGCCGGTGCCTACTAGCAAGGCGGTAGGCGTGGCTAGCCCTAGTGCGCAAGGGCAGGCGATAATGAGGACCGCGACCGCTGCGCCGAAAGAATCCGCCGTGGGGTTTCCTAGCCACAGATGAACTCCCAAGGTGATCAAGGCTATGACGACGATGACGGGGACAAAAACCTGGGAGATACGGTCTACGAGTTTTTGGACAGGGGCTTTGCGGGCCTGAGCGTCGGAAACGAGCCGTCCCATCTGAGCCAGAGTGGTCTCCGAGCCAACACGAGTTGCACGAACCAACAGTCTGCCCGAGGTATTGAGGGTAGCCCCCGTCACCGCTGCCCCTGGGGTGACCTCCACGGGTACGGGTTCGCCGGTGAGCATCGACTCATCAACGGCAGAGTGCCCCTCTATGACTACGCCGTCCGTGGAGATTTTCTCCCCAGGCCGCACCACAAAGACATCGTTGACTGCGAGTTCCCCGATGGGTACGCGTATCTCGCGTCCGTCGCGAAGCACAGCTGCATCTTTTGCTCCCATGGAAAGCAGCTCACGCAAAGCCGCGCTGCTCTGGCCCTTTGCGCGTGTTTCAAACCAGCGTCCTAGCAATAAGAACACGATCACAACCGCAACGGATTCCAGGTAAATTTCATCCATGCCCCCGTGAGCATGGGCCGAGAAGCTCATGTACATCCGCATTCCAGGCTCGCCAGCGTTGCCTATAAAGAGGGCCCACACAGACCATGCGTACGCTGCGCTCGTCCCGAGGGTAATGAGCGTGTCCATGGTAAAAGAGCCGTGTTTGAGGTTCGCCAACGTGGCTTTGTGGAAGGGAGCCCCACCCCAGAAGAAAACTGGAGACGCAAGCGCGAAGGAAAGCCACTGCCAGTTATCAAACTGCAGAGCGGGGATCATGGACATTGCGAACACAGGGATGGCTAACACAGCGGAGTAGACGAGCCGGTTCTTGAGCTCTTCAGCGTGGTGGTCGCGGGCTGCTTCCGTAGCGTCTACGGCAGTCTCGGGGGTATTATCGGCGCCACCCTGTGCCTCGTCGGCGAGTATAAAAGCGTCGTATCCGGCGCCGCGGATGACGTCGATAAGCTGTGTCGACGTCACGCCAGCGGGGTCGAAGCTCACCTGGGCTGTCTCCGTGGCAAAATTCACGCTGGCTTCCACGCCGTCCAACTTATTGAGCTTGCGTTGCACTCGTCCTGAACAGGACGTACACGTCATACCGGTGACACCAAGCTCGATGGTGACGGGTGAAATGGGAGTGGTGTTAGTCATTTCCGGATGCTTAACCTCGCTTCTGCGCCCTAATGCTTTTATCCAACGATTGGGGAGGCTGGCCTATTCCTATAAACAGTAAAACCGGCGACGTAGCGGGTGGTGAGTGCTACATCGCCGGGGGTATCGCAGAATTACTGCTCTTTGATGGAGAAACCAGCTTCTTTGACTGCTGCTGCTATCTCAGCGTCGGTGAAATCTTGGCCAGTGACAATAAGGCGGCCGGTCTCAAGATCAACATCCACTCCCTGAGTGCCTGGAACCTCATTGACCTCCTCGGTGACAGAGGCAACACAGTGTGCGCAGGTCATGCCTTCAACAAAATAGTTCTTAGTCATTGAATATTCACCCTTATCTTTTAATAAAACGCATTTTTAGTGGTCTGCTTCAGAGGTTGCGCCACTCTTTCTACGCTACCCAAGAAGTAGTGCCGTGAGTTCTGAGCTAGTAACTGTGTTGCCATTACTGCGCTTTGCTCCAACAAGACCCCAAGGGAATATTGTTGAATTGATACTCGTTGACTTTCATTAGAACACGACAAATAACCGTGAGGAGTTATTGCAATGGCAACGATTGATGTAACGGAAGACACATTCGAGCAGACAGTTACCACGGACGGAATCGTTATCGTCGACGCATGGGCATCATGGTGCGGCCCCTGCCGCGCATTCGCACCGACCTTTGAAAAAGCTTCCGAGAACCACACTGACGTTGTCTTTGCCAAGCTTGACACTGAGGCGAACCAGGGGCTGGCGGCCGCTTTGCAGATTCAGTCGATTCCTACGCTCATGATTTTCCGCGAGGGAATCTTGGTGTACCGCGAAGCTGGCGCACTTCCGGCCGCTGCATTGGAAGACCTTATTGGCCAGGTCAAGGGTCTTGACATGGAGGACGTGAAGCGTCAGATCGCTGAGCAGAATAATAACGCTTAAGCGAAAGGGCGCGCATCTATAAGCGCGTGCATCTCTCCGTGTTATGGCAGGGAAATTAAGGGCCTGATTTCAGTAGTGCACTGGAATCAGACCCTTTTGTTTTTGCTGCGTGGCTGCCTTAGATTCCAGGACCCAACTTTGGCTGGTGTAGAGGCGAATGTCACTTGTTGTTTGTGAAATGGCACCAAACTTACGGAATTATAAATTTTAATTTAAATCGCCTTTATTTGTTATAGAAATATTTCTTTTTTAAAAGAGGGGGAGAGCCTTGAAACGATGAAAAGCTATGGCTTTAGGGCTGTTGGTGTTTTTAACCTAAAACCCAGATTGGGAAGGTAGTTGCCAGAGAAGGCCTGCTACCTTTGGGGACTTATCCGAAAAGATGCCTTTTATTGGGGGATATACGGATGGTTTCTCTTATCGAATTACCAGCGGCTGCGCTGAGAATTACCTAGAATTGTGGGGTGTACCCAACCTACGGGACGGGGACGAGCTGGCCGTAACGTACGGCTGGCGGACGTCGATAAGCATAAGGTCTACATGATCTGTGCCTTCGCTGAAGGCGTACACATTTTCACAAGCGATTCTTTTACTCGAGGAACAGACTAGGAGCATTCCATGGCAAACCCATTCGCTAAAGGTTGGAAGTACTTGACTGCATCCTTGGACCAGAAGATCGATGAAAATGCTGATCCAATGGTGCAAATTAAGCAGGCTACTGATGCTGCTAAAGATCAGCATCAGAAGATTAGTGAGCAAGCTGCTGCTGTCATAGGCAATAAAAACCAGCTGGAAATGAAGCTTAACCGTCTGCTTGCGGATCAAAAAGATCTCCAGCAGAAGGCTCGCAACGCTATTGAGGTAAGCGATAATGAAGCCGATCCGGTAAAGAAGCAAGAATCACTCAATGTCGCAGAGATCTATGCAACTCAGCTGGTAAGCGTTGAGCAGCAGATAGAAGAAACTAAAGCGCTACACTCCCAGGCAGTATCTGCCTCTGAGCAAGCGACCAGGCAGGTCAAGGAATCTGAGGCACGCCTCCACGAGCAGCTTGGGCAGATTGATCAGCTCTCGAGCCAGGTCAAGCAGACCAAGATGCAGGAAGCATCAACCAAGGCGATGGATCAGATCACGGCGCTCGATCCGGATCGCGATGTTCCATCATTGGATCAAGTTCGGGAGAAGATCGAACGACGCTACGCTGACGCACTTGGTGCTCAAGAGCTCATGCACAACACCATGGGAGACCGTATCCAGGAGATTGATGCTGTTGGAGCGGACATGCGCGCTTCTGCCAGACTAGAGGAGATCCGTGCGCAAATGCGTGGACAGCTCGACGCAGCAGAGCAGCCGGCAAAAGAGCTGAAATCCGGTGAGGGTGAAGCAGAGAAGTCGGCTAAGGACGAGGCTCCCCAGGATGATGCGGCTCCCGCAGCTCCCACGGGTGAAAAAGACGAAAAAAGTGAGAAGGAAGAAAAATCCGCTGAGTAATCCTCGTCGAGTTCACTGGTAACTCTCCTCAGCACAATCAAGGGGCTCATACTCTGACAGAATTTCACTGCAGGAGTATGAGCCCCTTGTTCTTTTTATCCCGTTAGCTTTCCTTCTGGTTGTTAATCAGAAGCCCCCGTATACCGGAGTGGAATCCATCGCGTAGGCCCACACGTTGAGCTTCTGTGAGCGTGTACTCGTGGAGCGTTTCGCATGCGAATTGCAGAAGAGGCCGGTCGATCTCTGGGGGGAGCCCGCCTCCGGACAATAGGTGGGCGGAATCGCGTTGTTCAGGTGTCGCGGCATTGTCATACCACCATATGGCGTACTGACGTCCCACGTCGTAGGGGGTCTGGTAGCCGGCAGAAGACCATACCTCGTTGGGGAGGGGGACGTATCGGGAGCGGAGCTTGCGTCGCGGTGCCATCATAGATGGGCTGGGAGTCGGCCGGGGAGAGGACCCTTTCTCCTCGGACTCCGTGGACGTGCGCTCGAGCGTAACCTCTACGGATTCCTCCACGGTGGAGGTTATTGTGACGGAAGTATTATCGCCGACAAGGTGCGCGCCGGGTTTTGGCGGCTCTGTTGACGTGGCGTTTATGACTCCTGGTTTGTCGATAACCTTGTCTGCAGGGGTGTCGTTATCGAGGTCTTTGGTGGGCGTATAGCTGGTACGATCTGCGGACTGGCCGTGATTCTCTGGGGTCTCTGCAAGGCAATCTTCGACGGACAATACTGGCTCGCCCGGACGGTGCGGGAGTGCGGAGCCTGTGGGGAACGGCGGTGGCGTTGCGGTGTCTGTGAGGTCGTTGGACTCGGGAGTTTTCTCTGAGAAAACCGGGTCTGCGCTATCGTCGCGAGCGGCCATGACATCCGCGTGTTCGTCGTTTTCATCCAGCAATTCATCGTTCTGGGCGCGAACAACAGGTGGCAGGGGGCCTTCGAGGATTTCCAACTGCATGCAGTCGGTGAAGTCTTCGCGGGGGTCGAGAATAGTCGTGGAGTCGCAGCAATGGCGCAACGCCGAAGACATGGAATCCCAGCCAAATCCGTAGAGGTGGACGCGAACACCGGCATTCACGGCTTCTTGTACGCCTGGAATCATGTCGGCGTCGCCAGAGACGAGAACTATGTCGGTGAACTCACGACGCGCCCCTGCAAGCACCATGTCTGCTACA
This sequence comes from Corynebacterium ulcerans, assembly GCF_900187135.1. NCBI lineage: Bacteria > Bacillati > Actinomycetota > Actinomycetes > Mycobacteriales > Corynebacteriaceae > Corynebacterium > Corynebacterium ulcerans. Next base: position 1,366,295 of record NZ_LT906443.1, on the reverse strand, counting down.
AGGCGAGTATCCACGCCTTTTTGCGTACGACGCTCACCCCACTCAATAAGCTGGCCAGCACGTAACTGGACGCCATCGCATGTTCGTAATGCCCGCTGGTAACGATGCGGGCCGGAATCGGGAATGCCGTCGTACCACAGTTGGCGATGTACGGGTTGTCCTAACTGGCTTTGGATCATATTGCCAAGGGTTGCCACTACCTCGGGGAGATCGATTTCTAATTGGGCTCTAGCGCCGATTTCCCACGAGTTATAAAAGCTCGCGAGTAGATAAGAGGTATCGACGAAGACCTGTGTGCGTTCAAGCATGGCTCCTGTTTTATCCGTTTCATTATTCTAAAAATTTAAAAGTCTTGTGCTTCTAGTGTGCATCATGCCGACCTCATTAGTCGATACAAATTTGCAAAAGCCAAGGTTATCGCAGTGTGGTGTGGGATTTTTTCGCTCGATGTCGCTTTACGCTGTCGTTGCTTTTAAACGTGTATGGGTTGTGGCGGCCGGTGGTTCGTTCTATGGTTAGTTACATGGGTAATCAACTAACTGGGGAGGAGGGGGTTGGATGGACGAGACAACGGCACCGTTGTTTAAGCAGATAGCCGTGCTCATTCAAGATTCGATTGTGGATGGCTCTCTTGCTGCGGGTGAGCGTGCACCATCCACCAACGAGCTTGCTGCGTTTCACTCCATTAACCCCGCGACTGCCCGCAAGGGGCTCACGATTCTGGTGGAAGAAGGTGTTCTGGAGAAGCGCCGCGGCCTGGGGATGTTTGTCACGGAAGGAGCGGCCGACCTTATCCGGGCGCGAAGGCGGGATGAATTTGCGGCGGCCTTTCTTGCCCCGTTGGTGGATGAGGCTGTCAAACTCGATATTCCCAGAGCTGAATTGCACAACTTGATCGACCGAGTGGCTGAAAGCCGAGGACTCTACGCATGACTTATCAAGACGCTGTTATTAAAGTTTGCTTACGATCTTCATGCTCTCAACCGCAACGGTTGTCACCTTGCCAATAAGATCGACGATGTAGCGAGGATTGCCCACTTCATCGGCCCAATCGTTTGGATCGTTGACAATGCCAGAATTGGTATCTTTCTTCACCTGGTAACGGTCGATAATCCACGCCAACGCCGAGCGTGACCCCAGCACGTATTCCTCGGCAACCTCAGGAATACCGGCGATAGTGACCTTGCTGTTGTAGATCATGGTGGTTGTATCGTTGACGCTCTTGCCGGTTTCGGGATCTTTCTTCTTAGCCCACTTAGGCTTGATCACCCGCCAAGTCTCACGATCGTGTTCATCGCCTTTGACGCGAATATCTAATGGGTATGGCTCGAGATCTTCATATCCGACGTGCAGCGACATGAGTTTCTTGCCTGCTGTCACGAACTTGTCAAACTCTGAGCGTGACGCTGGAGTCTGGATATGAGGCAGCATTTTCTTCAAGTCCGCCGCGTAAGCGGATCGGTAAGCGGGATCATGTAGCTTGCCGTACACAAAATGGAAAATGTCATCGCTTGTGAGGTCAGCTCCCAGAGCATCTCGATACAGCTTCCGTATCTCGCCTGTGATGTTGTCCACGCGTACGTACCCGTCAACAACTTCACCAACTTGCCCATACATCGATGTTTCGCCTTGCTTGTCCACGTCCACAGCGCCGAACAAACCACCGTCATCAGTGGAGACTGGCTCCCAGGTGAAGCGAGGGAAGTATTGAGCTGTATAAGTGAAATATGAAAGGTCTGGTAACTTATCAACCGCTAGAACCGCAAAATCTGCAGCATCACGTGGCGCCATCACTTCGAAGCCAACATTCTTATGCACCGGTGTCGGGAATATTGATGGAGTCTTTCCGACCCGGTGGATTAGCCCTTTCTCGTAGAATAAGTTCATCTTTGTGAAAGGGCGATATGTAGACTGTACGATCTTATCTTCTTCAAACTCCAGCTTTTCTTGCTTTGACAAACGTTGTTCCAAGGTTGAAGTCCAACTGATTTTTTCCTTGTCGGCAAACTGAGGATTTCTTTTCAGAAAATCTTTAGGTTTTTCTTTTGGGTTTATTTGGCAAATAGCTGAGTTGAAAAAGTTAAGGGTTTCCTGGACGTATTCCTTCAAAGTTTCACGGCTAGAAGAATAGACCCATGCGTCTCTTCCGGTTTCGACGCCACGAGAAAAAGTTTTAAAAAATGTGGCGCTGTCGCTCTTCTTTTCACCAATAGCCAACCAGCCGCTGAATTCTTCGCTACGTTGATTAATCCAGTCACCTGCATCATTGGGAGCGATGTGAGACCAGGGAAGGGATTCAAGTCGTGCTGTGTTGGCAAACGCTAGTTTGTCGCCTTTGGTTTCGTAGTCTCCAGCGCTGTAATAGTGAATTGTGAACTGCGAACGCGCTGGATCTTTCACACCAACAAACACGCTGACACCAACGCGAATGTCAAAGACGTTTCCGCCTTCTTTCTTTGCAGTTTCACCTGAAGTTCGGGAATTGCCTCGCAGGTTAATCACGTAGACGTCGGTAAAGTCCTCAGCCATCGATAAACGTACGCCGGCGCCAGTATTCCCATCGATCCAGCCATTGTTTGTGACAAAAGCTACGACTCCTTGGTGTCCAATCCGATCAGTAGCCCAACGGAAGGCACGGAGATAGGAGTCGTAAAGGGAGTTCTTGTTGGTGGAAGTGGAATTTGCAGCATAGGTTTCTGCAATGCGCGTGTCCAAGGATGGGTACTTGAGGTTCGCGTTGAGGTCATTGGCGCTAGATTGCCCGGCAGAGTATGGAGGGTTGCCGACGATAACGTTGATCGGCGCTTCTTTTTGACGCTCGATGGTTGCATTATTGTCAGCAAAGATCTCGAGGTCGGGAATGTCGCCGTCTTCATGAATCTGGAACGTGTCAGCTAAGGCAATGCCCATGAAAGGCTGATACTCCGGTGGTTCTTGGCCATTACGGAGTGCTTCTTCTTCACGTAGCGCGTTATATGTGGTCTCGATGTTTACGGCAGAAACGTAATACGCCAGCAACATGATCTCGGTGGCAAAGAGTTCGTTCGCGTACTTGCGTGCGAGGTCTTCTGGCTTGATCAAGCCAGATTGCAGTAAACGAACCATGAACGTGGAGGTACCTGCGAATGGGTCGAGGATACACACGCCCTCATTGGTTAGCCCCTTACCAAAGTGCTTGAGAGAAATATCATTTGCGGCACGCAAGATGAAGTCCACGATTTCGACGGGAGTGTAGACGATGCCCAGGGACTCGGCCTGCTTTTTGAATGCTTTACGGAAGAAACGTTCGTAGAGATCCTTAATCACTTGCTGCTTGCCGGACGCAGTGGCAACCTCAGACGCGCGTACGCGCACAGACTCGTAGAACTTCTCCAGGCCTTCAGCCTCGTCGTTAAGGTTGTACTTCTCAAGTGCTGTGACCATGCGTTGCATGACCTGGGCGACAGGGTTGTGCTGGGTGAAGTTGTAGTTATCAAACAGCGCGTTAAACACCGGTGCGGTAATCAGGTGCTGAGACAGCATCGAGATCGCATCATCAGGGGTGATGCCGTTGTTGAGGTTGTTGCGCAGCCCCTCGACGAACGCCTCGAATTCCGCAGACATCTTTTTATCGGCGTTATCAAGAATCGCTTTGATACGGGTGATCTGGTTCTCCGCTATAACAGCAACATCCTCAGCCCAGTCCTCCCAGTAGGTGCGGGTGCCTACTTTGTCCACAAGCTTGGTGTACATTGCCTCCTGCCACTGTTCTAAGGAAAACAGAGTAAGGACTTCAGTGACCTCAGAGTCAGCCTTATAAGCTTCAGTGTCTTTCTTGTCCAGCTTTTCCTTGTGGGCCTCAACGTGATCAATATCGATGGGAAGTTCCTGTGCTTGCCCATCGTTGAGGCCAATGGAATTGACCTTTGCATTGAAACGATCGTCGTGCGCGCGAAGCGCATTGAGAATCTGCCACACAACCTTGAAGCGGGTGTTGTCATTGAGTGCTTCCGATGGAGATTTTCCAGGAGGAACGGCAACCGGCAAAATGATGTAGCCGTAGTCCTTACCTTCCTTCTTGCGCATCACACGCCCCACGGACTGGACAACATCCACCATGGAGTTTCGTGGATTAAAAAAGATAACAGCGTCTAAGCCTGGAACGTCCACGCCCTCAGACAAGCAGCGGGCATTAGTTAGGATACGAGTCTCATCATCGTCGATATCAGCTTCCAGCCACGAGATCTTTTTGCCTCGCACCATGGCATTCATGCCGCCGTCTACGTGCTCTGCAGCAACGCCGACATCAACATTGTGTAGGGAGACATCGTTGACGGCAGCGTGTGAGCGCAATGTGTCCTGATGACTGGCGATGAGCGCTGGGAAGGACTCCGAGATGAGCTTCGAGGTTTTAATGTCTTTTGCAAACGCAACAGTGCGCTTCATTGGCGCTGCGTTTTTCTCAAAGCCTCCCTTGTTGCCTTGGAGTTTGCCACTGTGTTTGGCCAGGCCATTCCAAGCACCGATCATTGCGGATGCGGTTGTGAGGTTCATACCTTCTTGGGTGTGGCGTGCCATTGCTTCGGCAGCGACGTCTTCATCCACGGTCATGACCAGGACGCGGTAGTCAGTGAGCAGGCCTTTGTCGACTGCTTCACCGAATCCTAGACGATGCAATTCTGGACCGTAGATTGCTTCATCGTCCATGGAGACGACCTCTGCGGAGTGATCTTTTGCTTTGCCCTTGGTCGCGTCGTCGTATAGACGTGGGGTTGCAGTCATGTACAAACGCTTGGCGGCCTTGATGTAGTGAGCATCATGCACACGTACGAAGTTGGAGGCGTCTTGATTTGCCAAGGTGACGCCGGTGGTGCGGTGTGCTTCGTCGCAGATAACGAGGTCGAATTCTTCCAGTCCTGCTTGCTGAGCTTCGTGGACAGCCTGGATTGACTGGTAGGTGGAGAACACTACATTCAGCCCTGCTGCGCGCTTGCCGTGCTGGAAACGCGCAGCGATATCGGCGCCCGTGGTGGAGACGGGAACCTCAAGATCATGGATTGCGATGTCTTCGGCCTGCTTGCCAGCTTTGCTATCCGAGCACACTGCAAAAGTCTTGAGGTCCATTGTTGTCTGGGCAGTCCACTCGCGCAGGGTCTGCGACAACAAAGCGATCGATGGGACGAGGAAAAGTACGCGAGCTTTGCCGCCATTGTTGGTTGCGATCTGTTCGGCTAGTCGCAGCGAGGTGAACGTCTTACCCGTACCGCATGCCATGATGAGTTTGCCGCGATCGTGCGTCTCAAAGCCTTTAATGACTTTGTCGATAGCTTGCTGCTGGTGCTTGCGCGGCGCGAACGCTTCTCGACGAGTCAGATGCACGTTAATTTCAGATCCTGGGAACACTATCTCCCAGTTGATAGGGGAGCGTGCAATGTCGGAATGGCCAATACGACTTGCAGGAATTTGCTGGTTCTCTAATGCTTCTTCTGCATTCTTACCCCACTTGTCCGTTGTGGAGATGACAATGCGGTGGGCGAAATGTTCTTTACCGTTCTCAGTCTCAAAAGAATGGCCAGAGGCTTCAAAGAAAGAATCTAGGTTCCGCTTCTGGATACTTGTTGTTGGGAGATAAAACTTTGCTTGGATCGCTACCCAACGAGAGTCCTCTTTGCGGCGCGCGACAAGGTCAATGCCGGTGTCTGCTTTTCCACCGTTGCATTTCCAGTCAACCCAACGATGAACCTCATCAAACTCATTCGCCAGGGTGGGGTCAGTCCTGAAGAAATTAACCATCAACTTCTCAAAGGCAATTCCATACTTGCCTTGTGGTTGATTGTCGCGCAGTTGATCGAGGACCTCATCGAAAGTAGCCATGGTTTCTATTTTCTTATGAGCGCAGAGACGAAACCAAAGGAGTTAGAAATCGTCCCCCCGTATTCGATGTGTTGTCAACGCTGGTTTATGCCCTTGAGTCTCTTGAGCGGCTCGGGCGTGTTCTCAAGAAAGACGCTCAAGCATTGCGGAACGCATTAGAGAATCACTGCCGTGGATAAATGGATGCGTTGTGCGGAGCCGCAACAAGGTGCGGTGGAACGCTTTCTCGGATTAAGTAGTTAACTCTTTGTCTAAAAAAACATGTTCTGACCTGGCAAGTTGTGTGTTCCGCACGTGGTGTGTAACTTTATGTGAGTCGCCGCGACCGACAGCGCCCCTCACAGAGGCAAACACCACGAAGGTGGTTGTGAATCAGTGAGTGTAAGGCGAGAGGAAAACAAGCAGGCGATAAACAAAAAGTATTCTTACATTCAGTACACGCCAATATCGTTGGTGTGTGGGGTGTGGGTGTGTTGTTTGAGAACTCAATAGTGTGCCAATGTACTTATAAATTTATTTTATGGTTGACATGGTGATAGCTACGTTTTGTAGTTAAACAATGATGCGTTGTTGCATGATGTTTTATGTGATGATCACGGTATACACAGTTTTGGCCGGCAAGTGTGGCTTGCTTGTAAAAATGTTGTGCCGAGGAAATAAGTTGTTTATGCGAAACATGGTGTGTGTTTCATGTCCATGACTCTTGTGTGGGTTGTGGTGTGGGATTCCATGTGAACAAACAATATTCACACGCATGTTGTGTGTGTGGGTGTTGGGTGGTTGTTGTGTTGTCTCGTCAAGGCATCGATGATCACTGTTTTTTGCTTTACTTTTTTCATTATTTTTTTGATGAATGATCAATAGGATTATTTTTTGTTGGTTGTTTGTTTTTTTGCCAGTTTTGGTTGGGCTTTTCACGAAGCCTGGTTGGTCTTTTTTGACTGATTTTTTGTGGAGAGTTTGATCCTGGCTCAGGACGAACGCTGGCGGCGTGCTTAACACATGCAAGTCGAACGGAAAGGCCCCTTCGGGGGTACTCGAGTGGCGAACGGGTGAGTAACACGTGGGTGATCTGCCTCGTACTCTGGGATAAGCCTGGGAAACTGGGTCTAATACTGGATAGGACCACACTTTAGTGTGTGTGGTGGAAAGTTTTTTCGGTACGAGATGAGCCCGCGGCCTATCAGCTTGTTGGTGGGGTAATGGCCTACCAAGGCGTCGACGGGTAGCCGGCCTGAGAGGGTGGACGGCCACATTGGGACTGAGATACGGCCCAGACTCCTACGGGAGGCAGCAGTGGGGAATATTGCACAATGGGCGCAAGCCTGATGCAGCGACGCCGCGTGAGGGATGACGGCCTTCGGGTTGTAAACCTCTTTCGACAGGGACGAAGCTTTTGTGACGGTACCTGTATAAGAAGCACCGGCTAACTACGTGCCAGCAGCCGCGGTAATACGTAGGGTGCGAGCGTTGTCCGGAATTACTGGGCGTAAAGAGCTCGTAGGTGGTTTGTCGCGTCGTCTGTGAAATTCCGGGGCTTAACTCCGGGCGTGCAGGCGATACGGGCATAACTTGAGTGCTGTAGGGGAGACTGGAATTCCTGGTGTAGCGGTGGAATGCGCAGATATCAGGAGGAACACCGATGGCGAAGGCAGGTCTCTGGGCAGTAACTGACGCTGAGGAGCGAAAGCATGGGGAGCGAACAGGATTAGATACCCTGGTAGTCCATGCCGTAAACGGTGGGCGCTAGGTGTGAGGGTCTTCCACGACTTTCGTGCCGTAGCTAACGCATTAAGCGCCCCGCCTGGGGAGTACGGCCGCAAGGCTAAAACTCAAAGGAATTGACGGGGGCCCGCACAAGCGGCGGAGCATGTGGATTAATTCGATGCAACGCGAAGAACCTTACCTGGGCTTGACATATACAAGATCGGCGTAGAGATACGTTTTCCCTTGTGGTTTGTATACAGGTGGTGCATGGTTGTCGTCAGCTCGTGTCGTGAGATGTTGGGTTAAGTCCCGCAACGAGCGCAACCCTTGTCTTATGTTGCCAGCACGTTATGGTGGGGACTCATGAGAGACTGCCGGGGTTAACTCGGAGGAAGGTGGGGATGACGTCAAATCATCATGCCCCTTATGTCCAGGGCTTCACACATGCTACAATGGTCGGTACAACGCGTTGCGAGCCTGTGAGGGTGAGCGAATCGCTGAAAGCCGGCCTCAGTTCGGATTGGGGTCTGCAACTCGACCCCATGAAGTCGGAGTCGCTAGTAATCGCAGATCAGCAACGCTGCGGTGAATACGTTCCCGGGCCTTGTACACACCGCCCGTCACGTCATGAAAGTTGGTAACACCCGAAGCCCATGGCCCAACCAGTTTTCTGGGGGGAGTGGTCGAAGGTGGGATCGGCGATTGGGACGAAGTCGTAACAAGGTAGCCGTACCGGAAGGTGCGGCTGGATCACCTCCTTTCTAAGGAGTTTTATTTTTCCAGCATTCACTGGTTGGTGTTTGTTGTTGTTTATTTGTAAATCCGGGTGGAGCAAAGTTGTGTGTGATTGTGTGCTGCTAATCAGATGGTGGCTGTGCATGGTTGTGTGATGGTGTGTTGTTGTGTTGTGTTGGTTGTAGGATTGTTTGTTTGTTGTGTTGGCATGCTGTTGGGTGTCTGGGATGATGCACTGTTGTGTTGATTCTTGTGGCTGCTTTTGTGCTGGTGATGGCCTTTGTGGGTTGTTGTTGGTGTGGGGTGGTTGTGTTGTGTGAGAACTGTATAGTGGACGCGAGTAATAATCTTTATTCTTTTTAGTTCTTGGTATTTTTTGTTTGCATATTGTGTGTGTGTTGTTTTTTAAGGGCACACGGTGGATGCCTTGGCATTATGAGCCGATGAAGGACGTGTAAGGCCGCGATAGGCCTCGGGGAGTTGCCAATAGAGCGTTGATCCGAGGGTGTCCGAATGGGGAAACCTGGCCACAGTTATGTGTGGTTACCCTTCAGTGAATTCATAGCTGTTGTGGGGGTTTACGCGGGGAAGTGAAACATCTCAGTACCCGTAGGAGAAGAAAACAATTGTGATTCCGTTAGTAGTGGCGAACGAACGTGGATGAGGCTAAACCATGTGCGTGTGATACCTGGCAGGGGTTGCGTGTGTGGTGTTGTGGGGTGTGTGCGTGAAAAAGGCTGCCATCTTTTTGCTGGTTTGTGCATGTGTTAGCGGAAGTGGTGTGGGAACGCCTGCCGTAGAAGGTGAGAGTCCTGTACGTGAAAGCATGTGTGCGCTGGTTGTGCATGTCCCCGAGTAGCAGCGGGCTCGTGGAATCTGCTGTGAATCTGCCGGGACCACCCGGTAAGCCTAAATACTTGTAATGACCGATAGCGGATTAGTACCGTGAGGGAATGGTGAAAAGTACCCCGGGAGGGGAGTGAAATAGTACCTGAAACCGTGTGCTTACAATCCGTCAGAGCCTCCTTGTGGGGTGATGGCGTGCCTTTTGAAGAATGAGCCTGCGAGTCAGCGGCATGTCGCGAGGTTAACCTTTTGGTGGGTAGCCGTAGCGAAAGCGAATCCTAACGAGGGTGTTGTTAGTGGCATGTCCTGGACCCGAAGCGGGGTGATCTACCCATGGCCAGTGTGAAGCAGAGGTAAGACTTTGTGGAGGCGCGAACCCACTTAGGTTGAAAACTGAGGGGATGAGCTGTGGGTAGGGGTGAAAGGCCAATCAAACTCCGTGATAGCTGGTTCTCCCCGAAATGCATTTAGGTGCAGCGTTGCGTGTTTCTTGCTGGAGGTAGAGCTACTGGTTGGTTGAGCGGGACTACAATCTTAGCAATGTCAGCCAAACTCCGAATGCCGGTAATGTTATAGCGTGGCAGTGAGACTGCGGGGGATAAGCTCCGTTGGTCGAGAGGGAAACAGCCCAGATCGCCGGTTAAGGCCCCTAAGCGTGTACTAAGTGGAAAAGGATGTGGGATCGCGAAGACAGCCAGGAGGTTGGCTTAGAAGCAGCCATCCTTGAAAGAGTGCGTAATAGCTCACTGGTCGAGTGGTTCTGCGCCGACAATGTAGTGGGGCTCAAGTACACCGCCGAAGCCGCGGCAGTCAACATTTTTGTTGGTTGGGTAGGGGAGCGTCGTGCATGTGGTGAAGCATTTGGGTGACCGGGTGTGGAGTGTGTGCGAGTGAGAATGCAGGCATGAGTAACGAATGAAAAGTGGAAAACTTTTCCGCCGGATGACTAAGGGTTCCTGGGTTAAGCTAATCTTCCCAGGGTGAGTCGGGACCTAAGGCGAGGCCGACAGGCGTAGTCGATGGATAACCAGTTGATATTCTGGTACCCGTGGTGATGCGACAAGTGGTGAATCAGTGGTACTAACCGCCCATTAATTGCATGTGTTCATACTTTGTGTGGGTGTGTGTGGTTGTGCGTGGGACCTTCGTTGGTAGTAGCCAAGTGATGGGGTGACGCAGTGAGGTAGCCGAGCCACTTATTGGATTGTGGTGTAAGCGTGTGGCCCGTGGCATAGGTAAATCCGTGCTGCATATAAGGGTGAGGCGTGATGCGTAGACCTTTTTGGTTGATGTTGGTGATCCTGTACTGTCGAGAAAAGCCTCTAGCGAGTGTCATTATGGCCCGTACCCTAAACCGACACAGGTAGTCAGGTAGAGAATACTAAGGCGATCGGGTGAACTGTGGTTAAGGAACTCGGCAAAATGCCCCCGTAACTTCGGGAGAAGGGGGACCATTGTTGGTGACAGACTGATGGAGCTGATGGTGGTCGCAGAGAATAGAGGGAAGCGACTGTTTATTAAAAACACAGGTCCGTGCGAAAACGTGGAAGTTGATGTATACGGACTGACGCCTGCCCGGTGCTGGAAGGTTAAGAGGACCTGTTAGATCTCTTTTGGGGGTCGAAGCGGAGAATTTAAGCCCCAGTAAACGGCGGTGGTAACTATAACCATCCTAAGGTAGCGAAATTCCTTGTCGGGTAAGTTCCGACCTGCACGAATGGCGTAACGACTTCCCTGCTGTCTCAACCACAGGCCCGGTGAAATTGCAGTACGAGTAAAGATGCTCGTTACGCGCGGCAGGACGAAAAGACCCCGGGACCTTCACTATAGCTTGGTATTGGTGTTTGGTTCGGTTTGTGTAGGATAGGTGGGAGACTGTGATACTGCGCCGCTAGGTGTGGTGGAGTCGCAAGTTGAAATACCACTCTGATCGGATTGAGCACCTTAACCTTGGCCCATGATCTGGGTTGGGGACAGTGCCTGGTGGGTAGTTTAACTGGGGCGGTTGCCTCCTAAAATGTAACGGAGGCGCCCAAAGGTTCCCTCAGCCTGGTTGGCAATCAGGTGGTGAGTGTAAGTGCACAAGGGAGCTTGACTGTGAGACTGACAGGTCGAGCAGGGACGAAAGTCGGGACTAGTGATCCGGCACCTACTTGTGGAAGTGGTGTCGCTCAACGGATAAAAGGTACCCCGGGGATAACAGGCTGATCTTCCCCAAGAGTCCATATCGACGGGATGGTTTGGCACCTCGATGTCGGCTCGTCGCATCCTGGGGCTGGAGTAGGTCCCAAGGGTTGGGCTGTTCGCCCATTAAAGCGGCACGCGAGCTGGGTTTAGAACGTCGTGAGACAGTTCGGTCTCTATCCGCCGTGCGCGTTGAAACTTGAAGAAGGCTGTCCCTAGTACGAGAGGACCGGGACGGACGTACCTCTAGTGTGCCAGTTGTCACGCCCGTGGCAGGGCTGGTTGGCTACGTACGGAAGGGATAACCGCTGAAAGCATCTAAGCGGGAAGCCTGTTTTAAGATGAGGTTTCTTTTGAGGTTCCCTCTAGACGAGGGGGTTGATAGGCCAGATCTGGAAGAGTGGTAACACTTGGAGGTGACTGGTACTAATTTACCGATAAACAACCACCTTTTGTGGTGTGTTAAATAATTGTTGTGCCTGGAGCGTTTGAAAAAGAAGAAGAGTTTTGTTGCTTGTGTTCACTGTGCAGTGTCTGACATGACACGTGTTGTGTGTTGTGTTATATAGGATGTGTTGGTGGTTATAGCGTCGGGGGTACGCCCGGTCCCTTTCCGAACCCGGAAGCTAAGCCCGATTGCGCTGATGGTACTGCACCTGGGAGGGTGTGGGAGAGTAGGTCGCCGCCAACCAAAAAATTTGATACAAACAAAAAAAGATTATGGAGAGTCTAGGTGTGATGCCTTACCCTGTGGGGTGGGTGTGGTGCTTAGACTCTCCTTCTTTTTGTGCACCCATAAACCACCCTCTCAAAGAGGTGGACTATGGTGGTGTTATTCCACAGTAAAGCACCGGGGGGTATTACTGATCGGGTCGCAGAAGGTTAACTGATAAGCCGTGAGGTGCATAGGAACACGGAAGTCTTCCTCCTCTTCTGGGAGGATAGTGGGGTAGGCAGGGTCACCGAGGATGGGAACACCAGCTGCCCACATGTGGAGCCGTAGCTGATGGGTGCGTCCTGTGTGTGGTTGAAGCGTGTAGCGTGCCAGGGGCATGGTGACGTCGTGAAGCTGTTGTAACTGTGCTGTTTCTTGTGCGCTGAGCTCGGTGACGTCGACAAGCAAAGTCTCGGCGTTTGGGGGGCCTGGGACGATGTGCCCTTGTATGTCGCCTGGTGTTTTTATCATGTGGTCGCGCCAGAGGGTGTTGCCGGTTAGATCATCTCTGAAACGTGCGATTGCGTGGTAGGTTTTGGTTACTTTTCGCTCGGCAAAGAGACTTTGATAGGCGCCGCGAACTTTACGATTTTTAGTGAAAACCAAAATGCCAGAGGTGAGCCGGTCGAGACGGTGCGCGGGCGAGAGCTCGCCGTTGCCAGTGGCGCGACGCATCTGCACGGTGGCGGTTTGCGTGATGTGCTTCCCCCGCGGCATGGTGGCCAGGAAGGGGGGTTTATTCACCACAAGGAGGTTGTCGTCCTCGTAGAGGGTTTCGCAGCTGTAGGGCACCGGCGTTTCCGGGGCGGGGGTGCGATAGAACCAGATATCCTCGTTGGCTTTGAGTGGCGTATCTGGGCTGGCGATGCGGAACCTAGGACCGATGATTACCTGATCCTGTCGAAAGCGCGTAAGGAGTGCCTCAGGAGTGTCATCGGGATGCCGGCGGCGTTGCGACGCTATAAGGTCCCATGCAAACTCGTAGGCACTCATCCCAGCGCATTCTTCGGGTACCCTCACTCTGGTGGGGTTGAGGCCATCTTTTACCGGTAAAGGTGCTTGGCCACGGGGAACGTGTACTACCCTATCTTCCATGGACATTAATGCTATCTTGCTTCCGGTCATGGACTTCTTTAGCCAAGGTATTGGCCGAGTTATTGCGAATATTCTTCAGGCGATCTATTCTTTCTTCTACCCTGCGAACGCCCCGGCAGCGACGCTTCCTGAAGCGAAGTAGTTATTCCATAGCGACCAATCGCTAGTGAGTGCCGTTTTCTATTGGATTAGTCCGCAGCTACCCTCAGACTGGTTACAACCAGTAGTATGTGGCGCCGTCGAGCGCTAACATGGAAAGTGTGATTGGCCACCTATGGTGGTTGAATCGGCCTTGGTTGTGAGGCCACAGTGGATGCGGAGATTCCGTGTCGCCCCGTGAAGAAAGGCTCAGGAAAATGACTGCCGAGAACATCGTCGTCGTCGCAGTTGACGGCTCTGAAGCATCAAATAATGCGGTTCGCTGGGCGGCAAACACCGCAAACAAGCGTGGTGTTCCACTGCGCTTGGCCGCCAGCTACACCATGCCCCAGTTCCTCTACGCCGAGGGAATGGTCCCGCCGCAGGAGCTTTTCGACGAGCTCCAGACGGAGACCATGGAAACCGTCGAGGCCGCTCGAACCATCGCGCACGAGGTGGCACCGGACATCAAGATTGGCTACACCATTGCAGAGGGAAGCCCCATCGACATGCTCCTGGAGATGTCTAGTGATGTCACCATGATCGTGATGGGATCTCGTGGTTTGGGAGGCCTGTCTGGCATGGTTATGGGATCCGTTTCTGCCGCTGTGGTGAGCCACGCCAAGTGCCCAGTAGTGGTGGTTCGTGAGGACAACCAGGTAACTGACACTAACAAGTACGGCCCCGTCGTGGTCGGCGTGGATGGCTTGGAAGTTTCTCAGCGGGCAACAGAGTTCGCTTTTGAAGAGGCTCAGGCTCGTGGTGCAAAGCTAGTGGCTATCCACACGTGGATGGACATGCAGGTTCAGGCTTCCCTGGCAGGTTTGGCGGCAGCACAGCAGGAATGGAATGTGATTGAGGATGAACAGACACAGCTTCTCCACGATCGCATTCAGCCGTTGTTGGAGCGCTTCCCAGACGTAGACGTAGACATGGTGATTACTAGGGACCGTCCGATTCGTGCATTGGAAGATTCTGCGAAGGATGCACAGTTGTTGGTCGTTGGTTCTCACGGACGCGGTGGCTTCCGCGGTATGTTGTTGGGATCCACTTCTCGTGCACTCCTCCAGTCGGCTCCGTGCCCGATGGTGGTAGTACGCCCGACTGATAACACCTAAATAGGTTCTCACGTGCATAGCCAGCCTTCTTCAATGAGGAAGGCTGGCTTTTTGTGTTCTGGTTCACCGAAAAACGACCTTCGTTGAGGCTAATCAGCGAAAAACCCTGGAAAACTCCACAGATTAGTTATTCTTTGTTCAATTGTTATTTTTAATGAATATATGCGGATCGGTGTGGCAGTCTTTGGGTTACAAATCGGCAAACTATGGGTGTGCGCAAGGCTTTTGGAGAGGGGAGAGCCACGCACACGTAGTTTTCGGCCTAGCGTAGGAGATAGCAAGTGAGCGTTGGACTTTCAGGACGTAGGGTCCGAAGACGGAGCTCGAATAGACATCATTTAAGGAGTCAACATGCTAGGTCTAGGAATTATCGGTTGGATCATTATTGGTGGTCTTGCTGGCTGGATTGCCTCCAAGATCAAAGGCACTGATGCTCAGCAAGGTATTGGCCTCAATATTCTCGTCGGTGTTGTCGGCGGCCTTTTGGGTGGCTGGCTCCTGAAACTCTTTGGCGTAGATGTTGCTGGTGGCGGCCTTATCTTTAGCTTCCTTACCTGCTTGCTCGGCGCGGTGATTTTGCTCAGTATTGTTCAGATGGTTCGCAAGTAGCGAGTCATAGAAAGAAGGGCGGACGAGATTCCTCGTCCGCCCTTCTTTCTATGAAATTAGTAGTTTTCTTTCTTTTTTACCCAAGCGATAGCCGCATAGGTGATGGGAAGAACAAGGATTTCCACTGCTGTTTTCCAGAAGAATCCGACGAGAGTGTAGTTTGCGGTGTCAGCAAAAGTAGTGATGCCAATGACCGGGGCCGCGATGATACAGAAAATGAGCGTATCGCCGAATTCTCCGACGATGGTTGAACCTATGAGCCGGACCCACAGAGAACGTTCTCCAGTGCGCTTTTTGATAGCCACGAGTACGTATGAGTTGAGAAGCTGTCCAACGAGGTAACCCGCAAGCGAAGCTAAGACGATGCGTGGCACTAATCCTAGAGTGGCAACGAAGGCTTCTTGTCCAGTGTAAAAGTCTGCAGAGGGTAGCCAGATCGCCACATAGAAGGAGATCACGGCCACGAGCATGACAATGAATCCGGTCCAGATGGCGCGTCGAGTAGCGCGGAAACCGTAGCATTCGGAAAGGACATCGCCGATGACATAGGCGGCGGGGAACAGGAAGAATGCGCCGTCGCTGATGATAGGGCCGAGGGCTACGCCTTTGGTGGCGTTGATATTAGAGATGAGGAAGATAGCCACGAATAACGTGAGCAGCAACGGATAATAACTACGTTGCACGGCGATGAAGCGCGCCGGTTTAGAAGAGTCTGAGGTAGTGACGGACGCAGCGGAATCATCGGCTGCGCCCTGTCCAGAGTTGAAGGGATCTGAAATAGTCATGGATCGTATCGTGCCATAACAGAGGGGAGAAATTATAGCTGGCTACCTATGGGGTCAGTTTCCCTGAACGAAGTGAGTAGACTAGTCTGTGCATGTCTACTGGAATGGGCTGACAGTAGTTGCACGTAGTACCCTTTACATTCGTTGTTACTAGCTCCCATAGGAAGGAAGTGGCTCTTTTGGCCGAGGCGAAGAGTGCGAAAACTGCGGGGCGGCGTCGTAACCGTCCGAGTCCAAGACAACGCCTCCTAGAAAGCGCTACACGCCTTTTTACTACCGAGGGCATTCGTGTCATCGGTATCGATAGAATCCTGAGGGAAGCGGATGTAGCAAAAGCCAGTCTGTACTCACTTTTCGGCTCCAAAGATGCCCTGGTCATCGCTTATATAGAAAACCTTGATGAGCAGTGGCGTGCATCTTATTACGAGCGCACAAAAAATATGGTGCAGCCCGAAGATAAAATTCTGGCTTTTTTTGACCAATGCATTGAAGAAGAACCTCAGAAGCATTACAGGGGATCTCACTTCCAAAACGCTGCTAATGAGTACCCTCGCCCAGAAACGGATATGGAAAAGGGCATTGTATTAGCGGTAAAAGAGCATCGCGACTGGTGTCTGACAACCCTCACCGACCTACTGACAGAGAAGAACGGTTATCCCGGAACCACCCAGGCGCAGCAGCTGATGATCTTCCTTGACGGAGGTCTCGCAGGCGGGCGACTGAATCATTCGCTGGAATCACTCAAAACCGCCCGAGAGTTAGCCGTACAGCTTTTGTCCGCGCCCCCCGCCGATTACTCGATCTAGGTAGTTTCCTCAGCAGATTTTTCAGCTGATTTCTTGGCGCGTGCGGCAGCCCGTTCAGCGCGCTTTTTCTCTGCTGCTTGCTTTCGCTCCTCAGCTCGCTCCTTGTCTATCTCATCGCGAGCTGCTTTCCGTTCTTGGGCGAGGGCTTTTTTGCGGGCTTTTTCTTCTGCTTTAGCTTTACGACGCTCCTCTTTGATCTCCGCTATCTCTGCTCGATAGCGGGAGAAATGCCAGGGCATGATGATCGCGGCAAGACGCTTGCGTCGTAAAGCGCGGGTGCGAGCTTTTTTCTCCTGGACGCGTTGGCGACGCTGGTGGCGTCGATGGGCTTGAAAGGCTTGGTGCTCCTCGTCGAACGGATACTTGATGCGAAGTACAAGGTACATCAGTGCATTTTGTATCAACGTCCACAGGTTGTTAGCCACCCAATACATGCAAATAGCTGCGGGAATAGGAGATCTTAGACCCAAGCCGATCAGCGTCAGCGGGGTGAAAAAGATCATGATGATCAAAAAGCGGTTGAGTTGTACTGCCAGGCCCGAGTCATGATCCACCGCATAGTTATTGCGTACTACAGAAATGATCAGGTTGATCACGGTAAAAACGCACGCCGCGATGATGAGCGGGGTCACAAAAGCATGGACGGCATCGTATGTGGTGTTAAGTCGAGCGAGCTGCTCGGGAGACATAGCGTTATACGCTGGAAGCGGCACGTCGGAGACTCGGGAATTGAGGAAAGCGCTGACGTCATCCGACGAGAGCAACCCAATAGGAGCGTGTTCGTTTGCGTCCAACCCCTCAACAGGCCGTGCCATGCGCAGCAACACTTGATAAAGGCCGAGGAAGACCGGAATCTGGATCAGAGCAGGGACACAACCAGCTTGTACGCTGTAGCCGTACTCTTTGCGCAGATCCTTTTGCTTCTGCTGATACTCAAGGATTGATTCCTTATCAGTCTTTTCCTCGTATTCTTCTTGCAACCGCTTGAGCTTAGGGCGCATGAGAATACTTGCGCGACCGGATTTGAGTTGCATCCACGTAAACGGTGCTACGATGCCGCGTACCGTAATAACGAGGGCAAACAGGGATAAAGCCCATGCAAGCGAAGCTGGCATACCGAGCATGTTGGCCAAGAAGAGGTGCCAAAGCTTCATCACCCCAGACACTGGGTAGATAAATATCTCTATCACGAGCGGTACTGTCTCCATTCCAACCTGCGTGCGCATATGCGCATCGACGAGCTATGAATACACCGGTGCGGCAGCTCTGGTCACAAGTTCAGCGTAATAAAAGAACAATAAAAAGAGTACGCGTAGTAGTGGACGACGTGAAAAAGCGGGCTACACTACTTCTACCTACCTGGATTACAGAAGTTAAGGAAGCAATGACCAGTTCTACAGCCCCAGGTGCTCCCTCTGGGGGAGAGCCGAAACACAGACATGGAGTCGGTCGACACAGCGCGTCTGAGTCGAAAACCGGAAGCCATAAGAAGCGCCCACGCGTGACCTTTACCCAAATCTTGGGTGAGGTCCTGTTGACCGCTGGCATCCTTTTCTTCCTCTTTGCATTCTACGAGTCTTATTGGACCAATATTGCATCTGGGAAGGCTCAGAATGAGGCTAATAACCAGCTACAAAACCAGTGGGACAACGAGCGAGTGAACCCGCGCAAGAAGATTACCCCTGAGCTTGGTGCAGCTTTTGCTCGAATGTACATACCGGCCTTTGGATCCGACTTTCAGTTTGCGATCGTTGAGGGAACATCGGACACAGATCTAGAGGCAGGTCCTGGACATTATCAAGACACTCAGTTGCCGGGAGAAAAAGGCAACTTTGCTGTCGCGGGCCACCGGGTGGGTAAAGGCGCTCCCTTTAATGATTTGGGCAACTTACGCACTTGCGATGCAGTCGTGGTGGAAACCCAAAACGCATGGAATGTGTATCGGGTTCTCCCCATCGATTCCTTTGGAGAACAGCGTCGTGCTGAGGCCGAGCGCTGCCTAACGCCAGAACAGATCGAGCGTGTTGCTCACGGCGACTATTCGAACATTAGCGGTCGATACATCACCACCCCTGGCGACGTGAATACGATTAGTTCCCTTCCTGGAACAGATATCACCACAGCTGGAGAAGACATGGAGAGCGTGATGACGATGACCACATGTCATCCGCAGTTCTCTAACGCAGAACGTATGATCGTCCATGCAATGCTTACTGAGACGATCCCTAAGAATGGCTCAGGGGAGAAACCCGCCGCATTGGAGGAAAAGTAAATGTATGGATTATTGTGGCGCTGTTTACCGGGGCCTTGGCCGATAAAAGTTCTTCTTGCCCTCGTTGTTGCAGTAGCGGTTTTCTTCCTCCTCATGGAGGTTGTGTTCCCCTGGGTATCTACTCTTATGCCCTATAACGACGTGGCAGTCTAAGCATGTGAGTTGCATGCAGAATAGCGCGAGAGGCTACCGAGCTAACCGGTAGCCTCTTTTCTTCTCTGATGATGCTCTTATAGCGCCAACCGGGAGATGGTCTCTTTAGCAATCAGCTCTGCTTTGAGTGATTGCGGCTGATTACTAAAAACCACTACCGCTACGTTGCCCTTTTGTACCGCGTAGGTGGCGCCCTTCTCGTTGCCGATGCGCCCGCCTGACCAACCTGCAGGTTCTTCGGCAGGCTCGGTGGTGTCAATAGGGGCGGCCCAGTCGACGACCTTGATGGCGTCTTGTTCCGTGGCCATGTGCCGTACCATCACAGTGGCCTGGGGGTCTTCCGGATAAGACCAGAAAACACAGGCAGGGGTGTCAAAGCGAGAATCTATGCCTTGGCCGACCATGCGCTGCCCGTTGGTGTCTGCAACCCAGTTTGAGTCGAGATAAGGGCATTCTGTCCAACCATTTTTCCCCTCGGGGACTTCCGGGAGGGCTTCTGCGGGGAGTCCCGAATCGGGAAGGGGAGCCTCGTTAGCGCCCCCGGTTGCGGCGGTGGAAGCGGCGCTAGATGACGAAGTTGTGTTGCTTCCACATCCAGCTGCCGTCAGTGTCACTGCAATAAGAGCTATAGGCAGTAAGGTACGTCTCATGCGACTAAGCCTAGATCCTCAAGACCCTAATAGTGTACGTTTCCCCCGCGAGAGAGGGCAGCATGGCGATGAAAATTTTGCAGGGGACACACTATCGGGGCTTTTCGACGTCACAGGCGGAGATCTCATGGACGTTCATCTAGAAGATCACGTGGGACAACCTGGTGCGGCGCTTTATTACCGTGCCATGAACATTTTGACCATGGTTTTGTTGATCGTTTCCGTGGGCGGGGTTGTGAGATTAGATACCCGGTCAGCGATGATCGCGGTAGTACTTAGCGCCTTTTTTGCTCTTATCTACTCGCTCATCGTGCTTGGTCAATACACCAGGCTATGGCAGATCTTACTTTTCCTTGGAGCGTTGACTCTGGTGTGGGTGCTCATGCTTCCCATTGTTCCGGTGTCCGTGTACATGGTGTTCCCACTGTTTTTCTTGTATTTACGCGTATTGCCAGACATACGAGGGATCATCGCGGTTGTAGGCGCAACCATCATAGCGATCTTTAGCCAGATGCCTGATCTAACTTTAGGCGCAGTCATGGGGCCGCTTGTGTCTGCTCTTGTGGTGATCGCAATTCACTTTGCCTTTGAGGCAATCTGGAAAGGTGCGCGGGAACGCGATTTATTGATACAGGAGCTTATTTCTACGCGTTCGCAATTGGCAGAGACCGAACGAGCAGCAGGAGTAGCAGCCGAGCGGCAGCGCATTGCCCATGAAATTCACGATACGTTGGCACAAGGATTATCGAGTATCCAGATGTTGCTCCGGGTATCAGAACAAGATATTAAAAACTCCAGCATGAGTGAAGAAGAACAAGCTGTTCCTCTAAAACGGATGGAGCTGGCCCGCACTACTGCGGCAGATAATCTGAGTGAGGCACGCGCGATGATCGCTGCATTGCAGCCAGCGGCGTTGAGTAAGACCTCGTTGGAGGGGGCTTTGCATCGTGTTGCAGAACAGATTGTTTCGCCAGAGATTTCTATCTTGGTCGAGGGGGTAGAGCGACAGCTGCCCATGCGAACAGAGGCCGCATTGCTGCGTATTGGTCAGGGGGCGCTGGGTAACGTCGCAAAGCATTCGCAGGCGGAGAGATGCCAAGTAACGCTCACATATGCGGATGATGAAGTACGTCTGGATGTTGTGGACAACGGGCAAGGATTTGACCCTGAACAGGTGGCTAATCGTCCGGCAGGTTTAGGACACATTGGGATTAATGCGATGAGACAGCGCGCAGAGGAACAAGGAGGAACGCTGGAGGTGGAATCTGCGCCGGGCGATGGAACTGCTGTATCGGTGGCGCTTCCCATACGCACAGAGTCATAATGTGGCCTTGCTTATGGATGGGGTAAAGCGGCAGGTGACACGATATAGAATTAGTTACAAGGGTGGGCTAAGTTAGTTGTGTGTCTGCCCCGCCAGCGCGTGGCGTAGCAGGAAAAAGAAAGGCGTGATCATCACATGATTCGAGTTTTGCTTGCCGACGACCACGAGATCGTTCGACTTGGCCTGCGCGCAGTCCTGGAAAGCGCGGACGATATCGAGGTTATCGGGGAGGTAGCCACCGCAGAAGGCGCTATAGCAGCAGCCCAAGCAGGTGGAATCGATGTGATCCTCATGGACCTACGTTTTGGGCCAGGAGTGGAAGGCACACGGTTGACCAATGGTGCCGATGCTACCGCTGAAATAAAGCGCACCATGGAAAAATCACCTCATGTGTTGGTTGTGACCAACTATGACACCGACGCAGATATCTTGGGGGCTATTGAAGCAGGGGCGCTTGGATATCTACTCAAGGATGCTCCGCCGGAAGAATTGCTTGCTGCTGTTCGCTCTGCGGCAGAAGGGGACTCCACGCTGTCCCCCACGGTAGCCAACCGGCTTATGACTCGTGTGCGGACTCCTCGCACCTCACTGACCCCGCGCGAGTTGGAGGTATTGAAATTGGTTGCTGGGGGCTCTTCCAATCGGGATATTGGGCGTGTTCTGTTGCTTTCTGAGGCAACGGTGAAGAGCCACCTTGTGCATATTTATGACAAGTTGGGTGTTCGTTCGCGGACTTCGGCTGTCGCTATTGCTCGTGAACAGGGCGTTTTATAGCGTAAAAGACAACACGCGCCTCTCTTGTTGAAGAGAAGGCGCGTGTTGTGGTTTGTCTATCGCTTGTGTGCCTGAATGAATGCGTCGATGATCTCTTGTGGGATTTTGCCGCGTGCTGCAACGTCTAATTTTTTAGACTTAGCCCATTGGCGCACGTCCTTAGGGTCGTGTCCCACAGGGGTGCGTTGGCTGACAGTTTTTGTGGCCTTGTCCATGTATGGGCGGATAGCCTCACGGAACTTTTCTGCATTTTCCTCTGAGAGATCGATGATGAAGTCTTCTCCATCAAAGCTGAAAGAGATAACGTGAACCTCGGACTCCTCGAGTGGACTGTTATCTAGATCGTCAAAAAATTGGGTGATTTCTCGGCGTGCCACGTTAGTGCCCCTTTACTATTAATCGCTCAATGTGCTTAACCATCTGCAGGTAAGCGTTTGTTGTAACAAAGAGACAGTTGCCATCATTGCTAAATTCAAACTCAAAGGCATACGAGTAACAAAGAATGTACTTTGGAATGAACTAATTCAGTATATTATCCCTCAAAAGGTGTAATTACTATCTGTATCTTTCTAATAGAATCTTACTTTCGGCAGATCTTCCTAGTTGGGTTTGATTTCTATTTATTTATTCCTTCAATATTGTGGTGGCCATTTTCGTTATTAATGCGAGGTTGGGTGTATTTGAATGTGGCAACTTTTATAGGGATTCTTATGATGGCTAAAATATTCCAAAGTAAGAGTTTCGATTTACTTACTTTAAGTAGCGGAAAGAAGCAATATAAAAATTATGGAATTCAGCTTCTGTGGCTGAGATATGAACGATATGCCAATAAAAAAATGAGCCAAATCACTAATTTGGCTCATTGGGCTCCCCGAGTTGTTTTAAGCGAAGAGATAGCGAGACGCTAACGAGGTGCTTTAGCCCTCAATCTTGTTTTGAATTTGGCGTCCGAGTTGGTCCAGATCCTTATGGATGCTGCGATGACTCCGCTGACGCAGCTCTGGGGTCATGAACTCTGCGTTATCTACGGCAAAGTCGAGGTCCTGAAGGCGTTGTTCAACGTCGGTAACAAAGCCCTTGGGGAGGGAAGAGAGCTTAACGGAGCTACGCATTCCAGCAATGCGGGCCTTGATTTCTGCACCGTGCCCACTGAAGCGCCCCAGATCGTCTGCGCTGACTCCCAGCTTCATCGCACGACGCTTGGCTGCCTCTTCCTTTGCCATTGTGATGCCTCGGTAAATGAGGGGAAGTGCAACCGGGATGACTGCTCGGGCTGCTCCCGCATAGCGCAGCACGTTGTTCTTGTTAAACTTGCCGGCTTTGAGCTGCTCGAGAGTATTCTTGGCCATTTTCTCGTCGTGCTTACGCTTGGCCTTGAGGCCTTTCTTCTCTTCCTTCAGCAGCTTCTTTTCCTGCCGGGCAAGGAACTTATCGCGTTTGTATTCGAGTTTGGCAGCTTCCTTGGCCTCCTGGCGGGCGCGAACCTTAGCAGCTTTGATCTCTGCCTTGGTCTTGGCGCGTGCCTTACGGATAGATTCAAACAATCCCATGGTTGTTTCCTTCACTCGTGCGTATGCTCGTCTCTCGATTTTAAGGGGATCGGTGGGAGGCGGGAAACGATACCTCGCTTACGTAGCGGCATGTCCGGTGATCCGCACCAGAACCCAGTCAAATTCCACAGTACCCGTACTCGTGCAATAGGCTGGTGTACTTGTGAACACCGATATATGCCTGCAGCCTTCTGACTTGGTGGGCTGCCGCTACCGGCTCGTGCAAGCTAGCCGGCACCCAGGTGTATCACCAACGCACAATTCCCAGCTCAGGTATGAGCGTCGCGTACAAGCGAAGGAAGAGGCGCGCGCCTTTTTCCCCACAGCTCCGAGCCTGGGAGATTCCCGGAATTTCCTGCGCATTGATATCCCCCCGCAAGGGAGGGACGACGCGGACGCTACTGACGCGGATCCAGATGCACCGTGGTTTGCCACATTGGAGGCTCTTGCTGCGCAGGCCACCATCATTACCAATCCCGTTCTCCTGGGGGAAGACAACGGGCGGGCGTGGCGAGTGCGCCTGGATGCGCTCGTGCGTAGGCCCGAGGGAACCTATATGCCTGTTCTTATCTCTAACCACCGGGTGGCCAGACCGCATCCCCAGAAAACAATCAAGGTCATGGCCACGGCGCGTCTGGGCCTGGGAACCCCCTACTCTGCCCACTTCAAGCTCAAACACCATGCCTCAGATTCTTACGCTTTGGGTTTGGCGGCACGCGCGCTTGATCGCCTCGGGGTAGGGAGTAGTCGCGCCGGGCTGATTGGGCAGGATCGTGAGCTAGTTTTCCTTTTGAATACGGACTTCTTCCAGCAGGGCCTTGATGTTGCTCTTGCTGTTCCGAACCCGGATCATGCTCGTCGCGTGAAAGAATGCGCGAGCTGTAGGTATTGGGAGTTCTGCGAGCAAGAGCTCAAAGCTTCCGATGACCTCAGCCTTTTCCTTTCTGGCGATCGCGGTGAACCCTATCGGGAACGCGGAATTACTACTGTGAATGGGCTTATCGACGCCAACCTAGGGGCACCCTCGCAGCTCGCGCGGGCATGGCGTGATGGAGTGGACATAGTGCGGAAGTCGCCCGAGGTAACCTTCCCGCGTTTTGATGTAGAGATCGACATTGACGTGGAGGCGTACCTGGACCAGGGGGCCTACCTGTGGGGTACATACGATGGGGAAGAGTATCGCCCCTTTGTTACGTGGGAAGGGCTTGGCGGCGAGGCTGAGGCGCAGGCCTTCGCACGGATGTGGGCGTGGCTCAAGCAGCGTCGTGAAGCCGCACTTGCAGCCGGTAAAACCGTAGGCGTGTTTTGCTATTCCGCTCACGGGGAAAATCACTGGCTCAGGTTCTCCGCGCGTCGCTTCCACGGGCGCTATGAGGGAGTTCCTAGTGAAGCCGAGGTCTCTGCGTTTATTGCTTCCGGCGAATGGCAGGATGTTTTTGTCGCGGTCAAGAAGCAGTTGGCTGGCCCCAAAGGGCTAGGTCTCAAAGTGGTTGCTCCGGCGGCGGGGTTCCACTGGGATGCCGACGACGTCGACGGCGAGACAAGCGTGCATCTTTATAGGGAAGCCACGGGAGACGTTGCCGGGGCCGATCTTGAGGCCGCGCAGGCTACCCTCCTGAGCTATAACGGCGACGATTGCCGTGCCACAGCCGCCGTACGTCACTGGTTGGCTGAGGGCGCACCGGGTGTTCCTGCATTGGAAGATTTCTAAAGAATTTGCCTTGAATTTGGTGCCCTGAATACTGTTGCTGCTGTGAGTAAACAAACGCCCAGTTCCGGCCCACAATTAGCGGCAACCCTCGCCAGAGTGTCGGCGCGGCGCTCGACCTGGGCGACGTCGATAGTGCTTAGCGTTATTATCCTAGGCCTGTGGCTGATCAGTAAAGACATCCTGTTTTTCCGAGCCATCCCTCAAAACTTTGATGCGTACTTCCGGTACCACATCGACTTCGACGTCTATCGCGAAGGTGCCAAGGCCTTCCTTGCTGGCGATAACCTCTACACCCGCGGTTACTCAGTTGGTGGCGTCTCCCTACCATTCACATATCCGCCCTTTGCAGCACTCGTATTCGTGCCCTTTACGCTGCTCAGCGTCAACTTTGGTGCCACGATTTTATGCTTAACGTCTGCACTTGCGCTGTGGTGGTGCGTGGTTCTGGCAACGCGCAGCGTTATGCCTGAGTGGGGCAAAGCATCAGTGTACGGCTTTGCCGCAGTGATTCTGAGCATCGCGCTTCTCATGGAACCCGTCAGGGACACCATGGGGTTTGCACAGGTCAATGTGCTTCTGATGTTGCTTGTTATCATCGATGTTCTTGCCCGTCGCACGGTACTCCCACGCGGCAGCCTGGTAGGAATCGCAGCTGCTATCAAACTGACACCTGCGGTCTTTGGCTTGTACTTCCTGGTGAAAAAGGACTACAAAGCCGCCGCTTGGAGCGTTGCCTCTGGTATCGGTGTCACCCTCCTCACCTGGCTGATTGCGCCGCAGACCTCCACAACCTATTGGCTTGAGACTCTGAGCGACCCAGGGCGCATCGGAGACCTGACCTGGCCAAGTAACCAATCCTTCCGAGGCGTGATCGCCCGCTTCTTTGGGCAGGAATCGCATACCGGCTTGTGGGCGGTAGCAAGCCTCCTCGTTTTTGCGGTACTCGCATGGTTGATGTGGGCCTTGCTGCGCCGCGACCATACAGCCGCAGCGCTCTGCGTCAATTCCTTGTTGGCGCTTCTGTGCTCCCCAGTATCATGGTCGCATCACTGGGTGTGGGTTGTTGTAGCTGTTGCCGTGGCTATTGTGGTGGCCGCCCGCAGCTGGGGAGCGTCTGCCGCTGCTTACCCATTGATGGCTGGCAGTGTTTGGGCTGTTGTTATCACCGTCTGCAGTGGGCACTGGCTGCTGCCGCGTTACGACGGCGCACCTATGCGCTGGAACCTGGCCCAACACCTATTCGGTGACTCCTACGTGCTTATGGCGGTCCTTGTGCTCGTGACTATGAGCGTTTGGTTTATCAAGCCATGGGGAATGACCGCCGGAAAAGCGCTAGGAAACGTCACATATGCGATGGCTGTGGGATGGGCTGTGGTGAGCGCGTACGTGCTTTTTACGTCGTATCCTTTTTAGTGAGTGGATGCCGCGAAGCGTCGTAAAGCAACTGCTATACCTAAAAGCGCTAAAGTCCACAGGCTGAGCCAACCGATAAACCCATGCCAACTCAGTGAATCAAAAGCGTATCCAGACATCCATCCCACGACGGAAGATCCAACGTAATAACTGAGTAGATACATGCTTGCACCCGCGGCTCGGTGCGATGTGGCTATTAATCCCACCCAGCCGGATGCGATGGAATGGATGAGGAAGAACGCTGCTGTGAAGACGAACAGTCCTATAAGTGTGAGCGCGAGGGACTCCCAGAGCATGAGGATCAGGCCCAAAAGCATGGCAAGGGTACCGTACATCATTCCCTGACCGCGTCCTATACGTCCAGTCCATGCGCCTGCGCGAGCGGAACTCCACGTCCCCGCCAGATACATGAGGAATACAATGCCCACCAAGGCCTCGGAAAGCCTGAATGTATGGATCATACGGAATCCGATGTAGTTATACACCGACACGGAAACGCCGAGGCTGATAAAAGCAGTGGCGAATAATAGCACCAGGGAGGGTGTGGTCCAGTGGGCGAGCATCGCTGAGCTTTCGTTTTTAATGCTCAACGTTCGCGGTTGGAATCGGCGCTGTTTGGGCAGCATAACTGCCATGGTTATCGCCATGGTGAAAGCGCATAGGGTCGTAACAAACAAGGCCCATCGCCATGTGGTGATTTCAAGGAAAAGTGCGGGGATTAGCCTGCCTGAGAGGCCTCCTACTGTGTTGCCTGCGATATAAATTCCCATGGCCTTGGCCAGGTCTTCGGGATGAATCTCTTCGCTGAGCCAAGTCATTGCCACTGCTGGGACTCCGGCAATGAAAACGCCCTGGAGCGCGCGGAGAACAATAAGAACCCACACAGAAGACGCTAGTGGAAGACACAAGCCCAGCGTGGTGGCTAAAAGTGCGGAGATGACCAGGACCCGGCCGCGCCCGAACCGTTCCGAGAGTATGGAAGCAGGAACTATACAGATCGCTAGGGCCCCTGTTGTTGCAGAGATGGTGAGTGCTGCTGTTGTGGGACTGACGTCAAAGCTTGTCACAAGCCTGGGGAGGATAGCTTGTGTGCAATACAAAGCATTGAAGGTAGCAAGGCCTGCAGCTAGGGAGGCGACTACAGCGCGCCGGTAATCAGTGCTGCCTTGACGTAGCCCTTCCGATCCGGACGTATGCGATGGCTCTGGCAAAGACATACATCTATGGTTACTCACCTCTGTATATGTGTAAAATGACAAAAATAACCTGAATCCATGCATTATTTACATGATCTGAATGATGGGGCCTCTGTGAATATAAATAGTGAGGATCTTCGCAGTTTTATTGCCGTTGCGGATATGGGGCATGTGAGCGCAGCGGCTGATGTGCTTGGAGTGTCGCAACCTACCCTTTCACGCAGGATCGCCCGCGTAGAACGAGCTTTTGGTGGCACGCTTTTTGAACGCAATGGCAGGGGTATTGAACTCAATATGCGCGGCCACGTGGTTTTGTTGCATGCGTGCCGGGCGGATCAAGAACTTGTGAATGCGCGCAAAGAGGTGCAGAGGTTGCTGGATCCGGAGCATGGCACGGTGCGCCTCGATTTCATGCATTCCTTGGGTACTTGGATGGTGCCAGATTTTCTTCGCGCCTACCGAGCGGAACACCCGCACGTGGACTTTCAGCTGCACCAAGGTGCAGCGCAGGACCTTACGAGTCGTGTACTTTCCGGAGAATCTGATCTTGCCCTCATAGCCCCACGCCCTAAGCTTCTCGACGCCCCCTCTGGTTGGGCACCTCTCTTTTCGCAGCGCTTGGCTCTCGCAATCCCGCTCGACCATCCACTCGCAAGGAAGAACTCACCCATCAGGATAGAGGAAGCTCACGATGTTCCCTTTGTGGGAATGCTGCCGGGGTTTGGCACTCGTATGCTTCTCGACGACCTTGCCCACCGTGCCGGTTTTACGCCACAGTTAGTTTTTGAGTCTATGGAGCTTACTACGGTGATAGGCCTGGTTGGGGCGGGATTGGGAGTTGGTCTGGTGCCCCTAGATGACCCCTACCTGGTGCCCAAGAATGTGGTGTTACGTCCCCTTACTCCGGTGGCCAAGCGGGAACTCGGCATGGTGTGGCGGAAAGAATCGCAGCCAGCGCCTGCGGTCGAGCAATTCCGCACGTTTGTTCTCGACCGCAGTCCTGTGCTTGTGACTAGCGCTTACGCGGGTTTGTCTTAACTAGTTCCACAAAGGTGTCAAGGTAGCGCTGGATGAATGCGCGGGTGTCTTCGTTGGAGATGGCGCCGTTGTCGTCGATAAGCGTATTGGACTGGCCGATGAATGCCTCTGGCTGGCCGGTGAGTGGCATCGCAAAGTATGAAAGCGCGAGGCGGAGGTTCTTGTGAGAGCTGTAACCGCCCATGCGTCCGACCGAATGGCTGATGATTCCACCTGGTAGGCCCGTCCACGCAACGTCGCTATTGGGTTTAGAGCCGACGTCGATGGCGTTTTTGAGGCAGGCGGGGATCGTGCGGTTGTTCTCTGCGGTGACAAAGAGGACAGCATCCGAGGCTTTAAGCTCTTCACGGAAGGTCGTGTAGGCCTCTGGCAGTGGCTTGGAGGTCATGGCTGGGTCGTCGTAATCGGCGTCATAGAGCGGTAGATCGCGGATTTCTAGGATGCTGGCATCCCAATCGCCGGGGAGCATCTCGATGGCATTGAGTGCGATCTTGCGGGCAAAAGAGCCTTCGCGGAGGCTGCCGACGAGGACGCTGACCTTGGTTGATGCAGTGGACATGGTGGTACAAAACCTCCCGAATAGAAAAACTAGAAATAATACTTGCAGCGAGTCTATGCGCGTAGTATCTTCAAGTTCAAGCCATTGAACAATAGTGTTCCATTGACTTAGTTCTTTCCACTCTTTTCATGTTTTGCCAAGCAGATGAGGAGGCTCGTAGCGCTCAAAGTTGTCTGGTCTATTCCTTAGTTGAGATATGCGAAGCCCCTAGGCGAGCGGTGTGGCTCATGCCTAGGGGCGCGGCATCGCGACGGCGATGTTGTATACCGTCTTCACGTTTTTGTACTGGCAGAAGCGTGAAGACGGTAGTCTGTGCACTGCTGCGCGAGTGGATTACTTGGTTGCGGCCTCGTAACGTGCTGCAACGTCCTCCCAGTTGAAGACGTTCCATACTGCCTTAACGTAGTCAGCCTTGACGTTCTTGTACTGCAGGTAGAAAGCGTGCTCCCACATGTCAAGCATGAGCAGCGGGGTGAGGTTGGCGGAGATGTTGCCCTGCTGGTCGGTAAGCTGCTCGATGACTAGGCGCTCGCCAACGTGGTCGTAGCCAAGCACTGCCCAGCCAGAGCCCTGCAGGCCGAGAGCTGCTGCGGAGAAGTGCTCCTTGAACTTGTCAAAGGAGCCGAATTCAGCGCTGATCGCCTCTGCGAGTGCGCCGGTTGGCTCGCCGCCGCCATTCGGGGAGAGGTTCTTCCAGAAGATGGAGTGGTTGGTGTGGCCACCGAGGTTGAAAGCGAGGTCCTTGGTAAGAGCGGTAACGGCGACGCCGATGTAGCCGTTCTCGCGGGCGTCGGCAAGCTTCTCCAGGGCTGCGTTAGCACCGTTTACGTAGTTAGCGTGGTGCTTGGAGTGATGTAGCTCCATGATCTCGGCAGCGATGTGAGGCTCGAGAGCATCGTAAGCGTAATCAAGTTCGGGCAGTTCATATTTAGCCATTGCCGTGGTCCTTTCGTTGAGGTGAGCGCCACGCGCACTTCGAGGTGTGATCGGACCAAAGAAACTTGGTCATGTGCGTGAGACGACTTGACCCCATGATAGGACAAACCTGGATTATCGCAACGTTAATCTATTGAAATTCCAATAAGTTTGCCACGGGTGAACGCTGCGGGTGTGTTGATAAGCGCGAGAGGGGTGTGGCTAGAAGGCGTGGAATTCCGGCTAAAAACTTCCTGGTAGGAAATAAAACAATCCAACTCGGGGTTGTGCACCGTATAAATAAATAACCGTGCAGTCGGGAAGAATGTCGTCGAAGGCGACGTGGTCTGTGCGGTGTGCATGTAACGGTGTACATACAGAAAGAAACGGAGAAGAAGATGGGTTGGTTGTTTGGTTCCGCACCGAAGATGGTTGCTGATAACGAGGCTCTCAAGGGTGGATCGCAGCCTGTGCTGTCGCGTCCGCGCCCACATGCGGTATTACGCACCCCCATCACTGGCCCATGGAAAGAGGGGCAAGAAGTAGTTTATGTGGGCATTGGCTGCTACTGGGGCGCGGAGAAAATGTTCTGGGAGACCCCAGGGGTTGAGTCCACGTCTGTAGGCTTTGCCGGCGGCATTACCCCGAATCCCACCTATCGCGAGGTGTGTAGCGGGCGCACCAACCACACCGAGATTGTGGAAATTGTTTATGATCCGGCCGTGGTGAGCTTTGACGAGCTTGTGGTTAAGGCAATGGAGGCCCACGATCCTACGCAGGGTTATCGCCAGGGGAATGACGTGGGAACGCAGTATCGTTCTGCCATCTATACGGCCGGGCCCAACGCTGTCGCGCAGGCCGCGCGCGCCCGGGAGATCGCAGAACACTACGCCCGCAAGCTTGCCGACGCCGGCCTCGGACGTATCACCACAGAGATCCTCCCACTTGCGGACACTCCTGCCGGCACATATTACAGGGCTGAGGATGAGCATCAGCAGTACCTATACAAAAACCCGGCAGGTTATTGTCCGCATCATTCCACGGGTGTTGCCTGTGGGATTCCGCAGGCATAAATCCTGAGTTTCGCCTTGTTGCCACCCCGATAGAAAATGATGTCGGGGTGGCTTTTGCTATGGAGGTGTTGGGTCTGGAGGGGCGTCGAGAAGCTTGTTAGGGTGGGGCTGCAAGCTCGATGAAAATGGGTGAAAACGGAACTCGAACGGAACTCAATAGTGTGAAATAAGTATCATACCGGGCATGATCTCACAATATCGGGCATAATTGGCAGTGGAAGGCTAGAGAAACTCACACGATTCGCCTCTGGTGGGGGCGCTAAGGAAGGTGGCCATGAAGAACATCGTCGGAAACAAGGTCGTTCTCATTGGAGCGGGCGACGTGGGAGTCGCCTACGCATACGCACTGGTCAACCAGGGTACGGTAGATCACCTCGCCATCATCGATATTG
Organism: Corynebacterium ulcerans; assembly: GCF_900187135.1. Lineage (NCBI taxonomy): Bacteria > Bacillati > Actinomycetota > Actinomycetes > Mycobacteriales > Corynebacteriaceae > Corynebacterium > Corynebacterium ulcerans. The sequence goes on along the minus strand of NZ_LT906443.1, from coordinate 1,334,684 downwards.
ATGAGAAGAAGCTCGAAGGTAACGTCATGGACCTCAACCATGGCGTTGTGTGGGCTTCCTCCCGCACCAGGGTTACCAAGGGCACCTATGCGGACTGTGAAGATGCTGCCATGGTTGTGATCTGCGCGGGAGCTGCACAAAAGCCCGGTGAGACCCGCTTGCAGCTGGTGGACAAGAATATGAAGATCATGAAGTCCATCGTCGACGAGATCATGGCCAATAACTTCGATGGCATCCTTCTTGTGGCTTCTAATCCTGTGGATATCCTGGCTTACGCTGCATGGAAGTACTCGGGGCTGGATTGGCGTCGCGTGATCGGCTCGGGCACGGTCCTCGACTCCGCGCGCTTCCGCTACATGCTTGGTGAGCGCTATGAAGTCGCGCCCAGCTCGATCCACGCGTATATCATCGGCGAGCATGGCGATACAGAGCTTCCGGTTCTTTCTTCGGCCACCGTTGCGGGTGTGTCCATGCGCCGTCAGCTGGAGAAAAACCCAGGTCTAGACGCCGAGCTAGAGAAGATCTTCGAGGAAACCCGCGATGCCGCTTACGCCATTATCGACGCCAAAGGTTCCACCTCTTATGGCATTGGCATGGGGCTCGCCCGTATTACGCGCGCAGTAATTCATAATCAGGAGGTTGCGTTGCCGGTGTCGGCTCTCCTGCAGGGCGAATACGGGCAAGAGGACATCTATATTGGCACACCAGCTGTGATTAACCGTGGTGGAATTAACCGAGTGGTTGAGCTTGAGCTCACTGACCACGAGATGGAGCGCTTCACGCACTCCGCAGACACCTTGCGTGGCATTCAGGAGCAGTTCTTCCCGGCTTAGATCGGCGTTGGGAGCGTAAAAACCTGCATTTCCATAGACAATCGTGCGGTGTGAGCATGATTGTGGACGTAATGTCCATGGAAATGCAGGTTTAATGCGTATTTGTCTGGGTTCGACGCAGCTCTCGCTGCGCCAAACAAGCTAGCTGATGCGGTCGAGGATGACCGAAGTGCGTGGGGCCGGGGCCTCGTCGCCAATCTTTACGCCGGGTTCGAGAGACTCTAGGGCGCGGTCAAAACGGTCTTCATCGTCGGTGTGGAGGGTGAAGAGCTTCTGGCCTTTTGTTACCTTCTCGCCGAGTCCTGCATGAATCTCGATGCCAGCGCCAAGCTGGACTGGGTCTTCCTTGCGGGCACGTCCTGCGCCAAGTCGCCAGCTGGCTACGCCTAGTGCGAGGGCATCCATTTCTGTGAGGTAGCCGTCGCGGTCGGCAGTGATCTCGTGGGTGTGGCGTGCGGTGGGGAGTGCAGCGTCGGGGTCGCCGCCCTGTGCACGGATCATCTTCTTCCAGGAATCCATTGCGCGGCCGTCGGCAAGCGCTTCATGCACGTCAGGATCGTGGACGCCGGCGAGTTCAAGCATTTCTGTTGCAAGAGCGCAGGTGAGCTCTATGACGTCGGAAGGCCCGCCACCTGCGAGTACTTCTATGGACTCGCGAACTTCCAGGGCGTTGCCGATGGTGCGACCTAGAGGTACGGACATGTCTGTGAGGAGTGCGACCATGTTGGTTCCGGCGTCGCGGCCAAGGTCAACCATGGTGCGGGCAAGCTCGCGTGCCTGATCAAGCTCCTTCATAAAGGCGCCAGAGCCGACCTTGACGTCGAGGACCAGGTTCGCGGTTCCTTCGGCGATCTTTTTACTCATGATGGAGCTGGCGATCAAAGGGATGCAGTCGACGGTAGCGGTGATGTCGCGCAGCGCATAGATCTTCTTGTCTGCTGGTGCCAGTCCGGCTCCCGCGGCGCATACTACGCAGCCTGGGTCTTCCAGGATCTTCATCATGCGGGCGTTATCTATGTCGGCTTCCCAGCCGGGGATGGCTTCTAGTTTGTCCAGGGTTCCGCCGGTGTGCCCTAGTCCTCTTCCGGAGAGCTGTGGCACGGCAACGCCATAGCTGGCAACGAGCGGTGCGAGAGGGAGGGTGATTTTATCGCCAACGCCGCCGGTGGAGTGCTTGTCTGTGGTGGGGCGGGAGAGGCTGGCAAAGCTCATGGTCTCGCCGGAGTCGATCATGGCCTGGGTCCACTGGACGATTTCTTCTCGATCCATGCCATTGAGGAAGATTGCCATGTTGAGGGCGGCCATTTGGTCGTCGCCGACGACACCGCGAGTGTAGGCATCGATGATCCAGTCGATTTGCCCCTTGCTCAGCTTTCCTTTATCCCGCTTTGTGCGGATGACGTCTACGGCGTCGAACTTCTCGGCCACGGTAATCACCTTCCATGAGGGCTGTTGAGGCTTGGGAAGTGTTGGATGGCAATTCGGCCAGAGTACCCACAGAGTGACTGAATTGTGTTGTGGAACACTTCTCTTAACCTATTGTGCGATTTGACATTCTTGATTATCATCACTGGTAGCACGAATGTCAAGGGTTAAAAGCACAAATGTAAAAGGGTGTGGTGACATGACCTCCGGGGCTACAATCACTGGTCAGCCCGCCCGCGCGGCCTCGGGAGCCAGTACAACGTGGACCGACGACGAGCTCCTTGCGGAAGCTCGAATTGCTGCCCAACGTTCCTACTCGCCATACTCGCATTTCCCGGTCGGCGCGGCACTTTTGCTTGACGACGGACGCCTCATCCACGGATGCAATTTTGAAAACGCATCCTACGGTTTAACCATTTGTGCTGAGCGTAACGGAATTGGCGGCGCAATTGTAGGGGGAGAGCCACGCTCGGGCGATGAGCTTCCATTCCGCATCGAGGCGGTGGCCATCGTCGGTAAATCCGGGGAACCATGTTGGCCCTGTGGAGCGTGCCGTCAGGTTCTCCGCGAATTCAATTGTCAACGCGTCATCGTGGAAGACGGTGACACTTCCCTCAGCGTTGACTTTGCCACAATTCTTCCGCATTCCTTCGGCCCAGAATCTCTATAAGGGGACACATAATGGAAAGGCTTCAGGGACTTTTAGGAATCGTAGCGATCCTAGGATTGCTCATTCTCTTTTCCCGCGCACGCAAACAAATTAACTGGCGGACCCTCGGGGTAGGCCTGGCATTACAAGTTCTGCTTTCGCTGCTCGTTCTCAAGTGGAGTGTGGGCTTTAACGCAATGAAGTCGGTATCCAAAGGGCTCCAAAAGCTCACCGACTTCACTAACGAGGGCACATCATTTGTCTTCGGGTCGCTCTTTGGAACCGAGAACTCCTTTGTTTTTGCCCTTAATGTGCTGCCAGTGATCATCTTCCTTGGTGCGATCATTGGCGCTTTGTATTACTTCCGGGTGATCCAATTCTTCGTAGATATTGTCGGCGGCGCGTTGAAGTGGCTGCTGGGGACGTCCAAAGTGGAGTCAGTGTGGGCGTCGACTGTGATTTTCTTGGGACAATCCGAGGCCCCTTTGGTGATCCAGTCGTATTTGAAAAAGCTCACTCGTTCCGAGCTCTTCACCTGTATGACAGGCGGTTTCGCTTCTGTTGCAGGTTCGACCCTCATTGGTTATTCCTTGTTGGGTGCCCCGCTGGAATATCTTCTCGCCGCCAGCGTGATGAACGCGCGGGCTCTATTCTTGTGGCTAAGGCCTTTATGCCAGAGACAGAGAAATCAACTCTTGACGCGAATGTTCGGAATGTCCGCGACACGGAGAGTAAAAACGTTGTGGACGCCATCGGTCGGGGTGCCATGAGCGGCGGCCAGATCGCCGTTGCTGTGGGCTGCTTGCTCATTGCCTTCATTGCTATGATCTCCATGCTCTCTGCGATCCTTGGTGGCATTGGTAGCCTCTTTGGGCAAGAAGGATGGTCTTTGGAAGGGCTCTTTGGCCTGCTGTTCTCTCCTGTTGCATGGCTTATTGGTGTTCCGTGGAACGAAGCCCATCTTGTGGGATCCTTCATCGGCGAGAAGACCATTATTAATGAGTTCGTGGGATACACCAGCTTTGGTGCCAACCTTGAGAACCTGTCGCCGAAGTCCATCATGATTAGTACTTTTGCTCTCGCAGGCTTTGCCAATATCAGCTCTATTGCAATCCAGATCGGTGCGCTCGGAGGCCTCGTGCCGGAGCGTCGTGGTGAAGTCGCCAAGCTTGCTCCGATAGCCCTCATCACTGGTTTTGCTACCAACATGCTCAACGCGGCAATTGTTGGTGTGGTCGCTATGTAAATAAGGTGCTGTGGGTTTGAGTAGGCACGTGAGCCGGGTCTCTTCTTAAGAGGGGCCCGGCTTTGTGCAAGGTAGTCTAAGGAGAGAAGAAAGTACTGCGGAGCAACGTGTGGGAATAGGGGCGTGACGTGCAGATTATCGCACATCGAGGCTTTAGATCGGCGTATCCTGAGATGAGTGCCCAGGCCTTTGAAAAGGCATTGGAGCTTCCCATCCATGGAGTTGAATGCGATGTCCGTTTAACGTGCGACGGACATGTGGTCTGTCACCATGATCGAACCTTATTGCGCACTGCCGGTGAGAAGACGCGAATATCTACGGCGACTCTTCAACAGTTGCGTCATGCCAACATCGGTACTAGCGATAACCCGCAGCACATTCTTACTCTTGACGAGCTCCTCGATATAGTGCTTGCTTACCCAGACAAGCACCTTTATGTGGAGACTAAACACCCGCTGCGCTACGGCGCAATGTTAGAGGAAAGCATCGCCATGCGCTTGCGCTACCGGGGGCTGCTCGCGGATCCTCGGATTCACATTATTTCCTTCTCGCATGCGTCGATTAGCAGGATGCGTCGTTTGGCTCCCGGAATCGACACGATTTATCTGAGAAGGGAATGGGAGGCTCGCTACAACCCCTTGGACGTTGTACCATCGCGCCCGACAGCCCGGGGGCTCTCTATTGCTCATGCGAAGCTCCGTCCTAGTCTGGTCGGGCACAAAGGTAAGAGAACGTACATATGGACTGTGAATGAGCGTGAGGATATGCGCTGGGCGCTTGACCATGGTGCCGATATGATCGCTACCGATTATCCCGATAGGGCCCTCGAGGTAGTGCGTGGAGGGTAAGAGGCTCAAGGTGAAGAAACCCTGAGGCTGTGTTGAGGCCTGACTACCGGTAAGTTGTGTGGCATGGCTAAGAAGAACAAAAAGAAGGAACAGCTTCCTGAGGGCATGAGTCGTCGTCAGGCTAAGCTTGCTGCTCGCGCTGCAGAACGCGCGGCATTTGAGCGCGACCCGCGGCCGTATGGTGGATTCGCTTTTGAGACGGATCTGGTGGCTATGCAGGAATTCGTGCCGTCTGCGGTGGCTAAGGTCACGGTTGAGGGGCTTGGCGAGGTGTCGTTGTGCACGGTTTTGCCAGGTGGTAGCGCGGCATTGGTGCGCGAAGAGTCAGTAGGGGGAGATATCCTCGTCGCTCTGCAGACCCAGGCCCGTTCCAATAATCCGAATCGCGATCTGGCCTATGCCCTGAACTGGGCGAAGAGCGCTAAGCCGGGAGAGACCTTGGATCGCGCTGTGGCAGATGGCACCGAGCCAAAGTTGAACGAGCTACTTGGCGCTGACCAGGAGATCGAGATCACCGAGTTCGGCGATTTCAACTGGTGGATTCCGGAAGGCACTGCCGTGAGCCCCATGCATGCTCAGGCAATCCAGGCGGCTAATGACTCCGTTTTGCCTTCGCATCGCGTAGAGGCAGAAGTTCCAGGAACCGTATGGTGGATTAACCCAGGTCAGAAGGCTCACATTCGGTGGGTACGCGGCGAGGAAGAAGACACGTTGTTGCGCGCCCTTGCCCGCATTGCTGCCCGCGGAGAGCTAAAGCTTGGCGACGAAACCAAGTTTGCCGGCGTCTTCCGCACCCACGGACTCGCCGTCCCGGTGTGGGATCTGGATCCTGAGCGCTCTCACGAGGACTATGCCGCTGATCTTGTGTCCTTGAATGAGAAGATTGAGGCTGAGCTGGGCAATGACTCTCAGTTGAATCCTGATGAGCGTCGTCAACTGGAGAACATCAAGTCTCGTCAGGTGACTATTCGCTAGACCACGTTAGGCAACGTTAGGTAGCGATGACGGGGGCACGTTTTCAGAGTGTCCGTGCCCCCACATGGTGGCGGTTTTCTAGGAATCAGTGCATTCCACGCCATTGTGGTGCATGATGTATAAATCTTCAAAAAGAGATGCCAATCACATCTAGGGAGTTTATATGGCTGATGCACTTAGTACTCTGAACTCAGTAATCTGGTCTCCAGCGCTTGTGTTTTTGTGCTTGGCTGCAGGCATCTACTTCACTGTGGCTACCCGGTTTGTGCAGCTGCGAGGTCTTCCGGATATGCTCCGGCAGCTGCGGCGTGGTGAAAAATCGGAAAACGGTGTCTCCTCTTTCCAATCGTTGATGATGTCCCTTGCCGGTCGTGTGGGCGTGGGCAACATTGCTGGTGTGGCTACGGCTATCGCATTCGGTGGCCCCGGTGCAGTGTTTTGGATGTGGATGGTTGCCTTTTTGGGTGCCTCAACATCATTTGTGGAATGTACCCTCGCTCAGATTTATAAAGAACAGGATCGCGATACCGGCGAGTACCGTGGCGGGCCGGCGTTTTATCTGGAAAAGGCGTATCGCCACACCAAGGCTGCCCCATTTATGCTGGTCTATGGCATTGTCTTTGCCGTCGCGATGATTCTTTCCACCAGCTACTTTCTCCCGGGAATCCAAGCGAACGGTGTGGCCGCGGCGGTCAATAATGCATGGGGGGTGGATGTAAAGATTACCGCTGTGGTGCTTGCTGTGGTGCTTGCTCTGATCATTATCGGCGGGGTGAAGCGCATCGCAAACTTTGCCACGATGGTGGTGCCGGCCATGGCTGCTATTTATATCGCGGTTGCCGTTGTCATCTTGTTTATGAACTTTGATCAGATTCCTCACGTCTTTGGTTTGATTTTTAAGTCTGCGTTTAATGCTGAGGCCACTTTCTCGGGGCTGTTTGGATCCGCGATCATGTGGGGTGTTCGTCGTGGTATTTATTCCAATGAGGCTGGTCAGGGCACTGGCCCGCAGGCTGCAGCTGCTGCGGAGGTCTCGCACCCGGCAAAGCAAGGTTTTGCGCAAGCGTTTGCCGTGTACGTCGATACGCTTTTTGTGTGTTCTGCAACGGCGTTCATCATCATCTCGACCGATATGTACAAGGTCTTTTCCGGTGAGAGCGAAGAGGGGGCTGTGGTCTACCAAGGCTCGCTGCCGGATGGCGTTCCAGTGGGGCCGGGATTTGTGCAGTCGGGTTTGGATTCAGTTGCTTCGGGATTAGGACCGTCGTTTATCGCGGTCGCCATTATGTTCTTTGCCTTTACCACGGTGGTTGCTTATTACTACTTGTCGGAGACCAATTTTGCGTATCTGAATCGCTGGGTCCACAGCAAGGGACTGCGTAGAGTTATTATCTGGGCGCTTAGGTCGCTCATGATTGTGTCGGTGATTATTGGCGCGACGTCCACTCCTGGCGCGGCGTGGACGCTGGGTGATATTGGAGTGGGCACTACTGCCTGGCTTAACGTGATCGGAATACTTATTCTGCAGGTACCTGCCCTTAAATGCTTGCGTGATTATTATCGGCAGAAGAAGGCTGGACTGGAACCGGACTTTGATCCAGATGCCGTGGGTATTAAGAATGCTGATTTCTGGGTCGAGCGCAAGAAGCGTCGTGAAGCGGTTGGGGCTGAGCGCGGTGCTCATATCGATCCTCGCCTTGGCGACGCACCCTATGAACCCTAAAAATTAATCTTTAACGGGCACTCCACTGCGGGTGCCCGTTTTCTTTTTATGGGCTGGGTAGCAGGGTCAACCATTGTGTTGTGCAAAATAAGAAGTTTTTCCTGGGAGACCAATTTGCCGAGCTTATTGGATGTGCAAAGAAAGCTGAGGGCGGCTCGCTTACCCCCGTCTTTAACTAAGGTTAGGCACGCCTAATAAAACGGGTATAGGGTTATGTGCGCTCGGCTAGTGCCGGGTGAATTGCATAACTCGAAAGGAACTGCGTTGAACCGAATGCGACGCCATACGGCCACTATTGTGGCAACGGTTATGGCATCCTCCCTCGTTTCCCTCACACCAGTTGCATATTCGCAGGATGCCTCAGCTGAAGGCTCCCTGTCTTGGGGAATACGTTCTAGCTTTAACAATTACACTGGTGGCGCTACAAAGCTTTCCGACGGCGCCGCCCGTTCCGATAAATCCTTTACCTTCCCTTTGGTCTCCCAGACTTTTAATGAGTCCACCTCAAAGCTTGAGGCCCAATTCAAAGGTGAGGTCCTGTACAAGAAGTACTGCAAAAATACAGGGAAAAAAGACCCTGTTGATGATGAGTGCTCGCTCGACCTCTCCATGAAGAACCCTAAGGTGGTCATTGCTCCAGAGGGGTCCTACATGGAAGCCACTGTGCGCTCGAAGCAATACACCACGGGCCAGTACTTCTCCCCTGAAGGGCCTGTCCGAATTGCAAACCTGTATACGTCGGGAGCGCAATTTACGGATAGCGAGGGCAAAATCAGCTGGTCTGATATCGCTACTGCGCTGACTCCCGACGGTGTGAAAATGTTCTCTGATTTTTATAACGAGAATGAAGGCCTAGACCCTCTTGGTTTCACTTACAAAGGCAAGGGTGTGCGCCCGGCCGGTGATCAAGGTGGTCTGCGAACCGCGGCCCAAAAATGGACAGCACCAAAGGACTACGATCACATCTCCCGCCCATTCCTCTACGGCGAGAAGATCGTGGTTGTGACTGCTGAATACGGAGTGACGCTTCTCGACGCAGAACTGCGACCCATAGCTACAAAAGAACTACCCATAGATAAGCTGGCCACGGTCGCTTTTAATGACGCGACGGGCGAGCTCTTCTACGCAGCATCGGAGGGTGCCTCTGATGCGAAGACACTCATGAAAGTCGCTGTCTCTGGAGACGCGATTGGTGAGCCTATCAGCGTGGGAACCGTTTCTGAGCCTATTCGGGGAATCGGCGTGGATCCAGATTCCGGCAAGTTCTTTGCAATTAGTGCTGAAGCAGGCGACGACTCAGCCAGGGACAATGGTGGTCATCTCACCATTTTTGATAAGTCTGAGAAACAGCGCTCGATAGCTCTTCCGAAGACGGAAAAAATTCTTGGGGCGAAGGTTGTCGATGGCGAGTCGGTGTACGCCAAGATCTTTAATATTGATGACTTTGCCGAAGTTGCGAAGATGAACGATGGAACCTTTATCTTCCATCCAGGTGCTGCCATAGTTCTGAACGAAGAAGACAGCGTTGCTACCAAGGGCTTCCTCTTCTCTATTGATCTGAATGCCTCCGATGAAGAAGCTTTCAAGTACATGAAGGGGTCTCAGTACCTAGAGCGTACGGCTCTTTTTGGGGTGTCTACTGATGGCGAAACTATCCTGCGATCTACCCACTTTGGCCGAGGTGGCGCACAAATGTTGAAGTACGCCAACCGGGATGTTTCTGTAGTGACAGAATCCATACAGCTTTCTGGAGGAGAGCTTTGGGCAGGTTCAGTTTTCCATGACGGAAAAATTGTTCAGTTAGACGGCAAGAACGGCAATCTGAACTGGCTCGATCCCGCAGATTTGAAAGTAGAAAAGTCGCTTCCCATCACTAATGGCAGAGAGACGTCCAACCGGCGACACGGTGACTTTTTAATCAACAAAAACGGTGACGTTTATGTGCAGACCTTGGATGAATCGACTGGCGATCTCAAGGAATATTACGTGCTCACTCGTATGACAGACATGTCCAAACCGCCTGCGGCTAAGCCTGACAATGAAAACCGCCTTAAAGAAATCGAGCGGCTTGAGTCAGACAAAACAAAGCCTTCAACCAGCGGGAAAGCTGAGCAAATAGGAAAGATCATCGGCATTGTCCTGGGAGTCTTGGGTGGACTTTCCGTTCTTTCTTTCTTCTTCCAAAACCATATTCGTAGCTTCTTGGGTCTCTAAAGGATATAAACATGAAAAACAACCGCATACTTTCTCTCACCATCAGCGCTTTGGCTACAGCTTCTGTGTTCACTGCATCTTCGCTGGCAGCGACGTCGCCATTAGTCACTGCGGTGGCTAGTGCACAGACGCACGATGCGATGCCTGGGAACTACATGATTAATAAAGCTGAGGACGGTTCTCAGTACCTTCCCGAGTTAAATTCTCTGGTTTCCGTGGCAAAGGTTCGCCATTTGTATCACGCAGCATCGGGGGACCAAAAATTTGAGGATTATAAAAATGCTACCGATGAAATGAGAAGGGCTCACGAAGAATCTGAGAATGCCTGCTATCTGGCAAAAGCACGGGTGGCACTAGCGATACTTAAAGTAGAGGGCAATACAGAAGCTAGAGCTCTGGATTTAACTCGTGTAGGCATTGAGCTGCAAGAATCTGAGAAAGCTCTTCCTGTTCTCAAGAAAATGGAAGAGAAGTACCGGAAAGATGCTCTGTTTGCTGAATCGACAAACCCAGATAAATCCAAGATCAGCAATACTCATAAGATTGCAACGAATGGTGTAGATGGTCTTGAGCGAGTGATCAAAAAGCTAAAAGCTCAGAAAGAAACGTACGAGTTTGATGCATATTCCATCTTGAATTGGAATGTCCAAGATCGTTTTATTGAAAATATTAAATCAGGGCATCATATGGGAGAAGCAGAGGATCAGCTCGTTGCTTCTAAGCTTGACAAGCCTGAAGACATTAAAAAAGACGAAATTCTCAAGGTAGCTCAGGAGAATAAGGCAAAGTTAGTTGCGCTCAACGGCCCTTTAGCAGAGGCAGAACCAAAGCCTCAAGAAAAGCCAGAGACGCCCAAAGAAGATGCGAAGCCGGCTCCCGAGAAGCCTAAAGCAGACGCAGAGAAGCCTAAAGCAGAATCGGATAAGCCCAAGGTAGATACAGAGAATAAGGCTCCTGAGACGAAGGATCAGGATAAGGATAAGGTTCCGCCTGCTAAGTCACCGCAGATTTCTTGGTCTCCCACCACGTGGCCTGCATGGTTGAAGGCGATTGTGTCTTTGGGTGGCGTGGGCTTGCTTGCTGGTTTGGTGCATATACTGTTGCCGTTCTTGCCTCGTTAAAGGCACCCCAAAACCTGAGCCAAAGGTTCACTAGGATGCTGTAAATGCAGCAATGCCGTTGTGATTAGAACAGTCACAACGGCATTATGCGTAGGGCGATGATTATCGCAAAGAGCTGAATAGCTGTTCAGCTGCTGCTTCGTCCCACAGGACCACGCTTCCTACGTCGTAGTTGGCAAATCCTGAGTAAGGGACAGTGACGGTGTCTACTCCTTCACGCATCGCTAGGGCGACGCGGAAAAGATGCCAGACGTGGTCATTACTGCCTACGGTGAAGCTTCCTGCCACGCTGGTTATGGTGGGGAAGAACCGGAATGGATTGGCAAAGGTGCTGGTGGACGTGAGTTTATTAACCAGTGCGGCGAAAAATTCTCGTTGGCGTTGTACGCGATCAAGATCGCCTAGGGGAGTAGCACGCGTGCGGACATATCCGAGGGCTGTTGGACCGTTGACTTTCTGGCATCCAGCATTAATGGAAAGTGCCGCTAGGGGGTCTGTGATGGGTTCTGCCGGGCAGACTTCGATGCCGCCAACCGCATCGACAACGTTGGCTAATCCGCCCATGCCGATTTCTGCGTAGTGGTCCACGCGCAGTCCGGTGGCTCCTTCGACAGTTTGGGTGAGCAGCGGTGCGCCACCATAGGTGAAAGCCGCATTGATTTTATCCATTCCATACCCAGGAATACTGACGTAGGAGTCGCGGGGGAGGGACAGCAGAGTTGCTTTGCCGCTGGTGGGTATGTGGAGCAGCATGATGGTGTCGGTTCGCATGGAGCCGAGGTCGCCGCCGGTGCCTAGTCGTTGGGCGTCGGCTTCGCTGAGTCCTGTGCGGGAATCTGAGCCGACGAGTAGCCAGTTTGTTCCAGCAGTGTTAGCGACGCGATTCGCGGGGCGGGCATCGGTGCGGTTGAGCTTGGTATCCATCCAGAGCGTGCCGGCGACACTGAGGACCATAACGATAACTACTAGCCACGTTAAGCTGGACAAACAACCACGTGGGCGCAGAATCCGCCGGCGACGTCGGGGTGCTTTGGGCTGCTGGATAGCGGCCTGGTGGCGTTCAAAGTGGCGGTTGGGTTGGAAATTCTGGGATTGGTGCCCACGGGGGTCGGCGTAGCCCTGGGATAGTTGTTGCTGCCGCAGCTGCTGTTGTTCGTGTTCCGACGGGAAATATTGTTGGGGGCGCTGCGGTTGCGCGGGGGCGTCGAAACGCGTTGCCTCCGGCTGGGGAGCCTGAGCGTTACGACGCGGCCGTCGTTGCGGTGCGCTCCTACCTCGGCGGCGTACGGGGCGCCCGTAGCGATCGAGCAGGGGATTTCCTTGGGAGTCGCGCATGAACTCGTCACGCGATCCGTGTCCTGCCTGTGGCTCCTGTGGGTTCATGAGAATAAGCGTAGTAAGCCAAAGCCGATTGCGGCTAACTCATCGCAGATTTAAAGGCCCAAGAACTGCAGATTTCCACCGATGAGGGAGTAACCGACAAAGGCGACGGCGTCAATAAGGAAGTGCCCGACGATGAGCGGCCAGACGTGTCGTGGGCGCCATCTGAGGTAGAACCACGTGAAGAGGAACCCCATAATCATATTGCCGACTCCTGCGGAAAAGCCCTGGTAGAGATGATAAGAGCCGCGCAATAAGGAGGACGTCAGGAGGATAAAGCCGGTCGATTTACCGAGTTGTTGCAGTCGCGTGCTCAGCCATCCGACCACTACGATTTCCTCTGCAAAGGCGTTGGCAAACGAATAAAGCAGCAAAATGGGAATCGCCCACCAGATGTCGAGCGAACTCGGAATAACCTGCTTGGATAATCCCAGGTGTACCGCCGTGACGTAGAAGGCAAGGCCAGGTACTCCGATAGCAAGCGCAAGCACAGCTCCCCATCCGACCTCTGTGAGCCATGTCTTTGCAGATGTGAGTCGAAGCAGCGGGCCAGGAATGCGGCGCTCGGGGGCATTGGCAGCCAGGAGGAATAAGGAGAGTAACCCCCACGCGATGAGAGTTCCTGCGCCACACAGCTGCAGCGCGAGGTCGAGCCAGGGGGAATCTGCCCGGGAAGAATTAAGAGTGGTGCTCTGCTCGTTGAGGGCTATGGGGGAGAGGGTGGCGTCGATAAGCCTTAAAAGCGAACGCAATCCGGACATGCCGAACGTGATAGCAAGAACCAACCAGATCTCTACGTGAATGCGGCGACTCATAATGCCTCCGCCACGCCAAAAAGCTCTGACACGGTCGCGCGGATGGCGCCGAGCTGAATTCCCACCCCACGGTGCGGCACCGAGAGCGCGGCGCCACCAGACATGTTGAACATGGTTCCCCACGGGGTCCAACGGGTCTGCGCTGCAAAATCTTCCTCCGGCGTCATCGCGGAGAAATGCCCCACGGGTGGTGGATCAAACGCCAGGGTGGGGGTGAGTACGACGTCGATGTCCCAAGCATCGAGCAGAAGCTTGTCGACGCCCACGAAAGTCCGCATAGCCTCCGCCTTCCGGGATAGAGACACACGGCGCCCGCAATCGCGTAGCCACTCCACGATCGGAGACGCCGGCCCATGAATTTTTGTAGATTTTAGCGCCAGAATGTCATGAAAAGCCGCAAACGGCTCGTCGCCATAAGGCCTGCTCACTGCGCTTACCGTATGGCCAGCAGCGGACAGCCGCGCGGCTGCATCCTCTACTGCGGCAAGAATATGGGGTGCAACATCTACCTCTGCATGGACAGGTTGCGTGAGCACACCAATGCGCAACGGGCGTTGTAGTGGACGGATGTTATGGAGGTAGGCGGCGTCGGCAAGCGTACGGGTGAGGAATCCCTGCGTCACCGGGTTGGCTCGCGACGCATCGTGGGGTGGCTTGAAGCCCACGATCCCGGTGCACGCCGCCGGAACGCGGATCGAACCACCACCATCAGAAGCATGAGCGGCTCGCACCAATCCACGAGCGACCATTACCGCGGCGCCTCCTGAAGAACCACCGGGCGTATGACCATGAAAAACTGGGGCAGCTAATCCCACAGGTTCTGTGTACGCAGTGAGTCCCAGCTCTGGAACCAGCGATTTACCAGGGACTATCGCACCCTGCGCCATATATCTGGCTATAAAGGGATCGGTTTCCGCCGCCATAACTCTGCGATGGATCGAGCCATAACTGGTAGGCATGCCTGCCACATCGGAGAGATCCTTGGCCGGGATGATCCACCCGGAGAGCCGCTGCGGTGGTAGGGGCGCGCGCATGTCTGCCTGACGATGTGCCGCATCAGCATCGAAATGAGCGAAGCCATGCTCTTGCGCGGATAAGCCGGCTACCTGCGTTGCGAGTGCGTCGATTCGCTCATGAATTGCCATGACGAACACACTACTAGGCAGATAAACTAGCGCTCATGAAGATCGCCTATTTAGGCCCTGAGGGCACATTCACCGAGGCCGCACTATGGAAACTCGCAGAGCGGCAGGATTTTGTGGATGTTCGGGCGATTCCTATGCGCAGTCCGCGCGAGGCTGTGGATGCGGTTCGTGCCGGTGAAGCAGAATACGCATGCGTAGCCATAGAAAATTCCGTCGACGGTGCTGTGACCCCCACCTTTGACGCGCTCGCAGTGGCCGACGACGTGCAGATTTTTGAAGAAATCGACCTTCCCATCGCCTTTGCCATCATGGGACTCGCAGACATAGACCTCTCCACGGTAAAGACCATAGCCACGCATCCGGTGGCCTACCAGCAAGTCAAAGGTTGGCTTGCGCGGCATGCCCCGCACGCAGAATTTGTAGCTGCCACCTCCAACGCTGCCGCGGCACAGCTGGTATCCGAAGGAAAAGCAGATCTTGCCGCCGCTCCGTTACGCGCAGCCGAGGTTTATGGTCTTTCCGTGATCAGCGACAACGTTGCTGATGTGGCCGGTGCTCGCACCCGGTTTGTTCTGATTGGTCAACCTGCGCGATCAACGCCACGAACCGGCACAGACCGCACGGCGATCATGTTTATCCTGAAAAACGAGCCAGGGAGCTTGGTAGCAGCGCTCTCCGAATTTGCTTTGCGAGGAGTCGACCTATCGCGCATTGAATCTCGTCCCATTGAAAGCGGTCTTGGCTATTACCGTTTCCACGTGGACGTTAACGGACATATCGACGACGCCCCCGTCGCAGAAGCACTGCGCGCCCTCTACCTGCGTTGTTCCGTACTCCAGTTCCTAGGATCCTGGCCTGCGCACCAAGCCAATCCGAGGGAAGCCGCCCTCTCCGCTGATACTGAACTCATCGATCAAGCTGCTCAGTGGGTAATCAGCATTAAGGAAGGGCGTCTCTAGAGGATGGGAACCATGGGCCGAATTATTCTGATGCGCCATGCGCGCACTTTTGCTAACGCTGCTCGCATATTTGATACGCGGCCACCAGGGGCGGAACTGACTGTTCTGGGCCGGCTCCAAGCCGCAGAAGCGGGCGTGCATTTGGCCCAGATCACCCAGAATCTTGGCGGGGTGGTGTCTTCTGTCGCAATCCGCACTCAGCAGACAGCTGTTGCCGTGGTCAAGGCGTATGAGGAAACCTTGGGGCTTCCGGCGGATACCTACCCCATCGACGTGGATCCTCACCTGCGGGAAGTCTTTTCAGGGGCTTTAGAAGGAAGCTCAGCCCCTGAGGCGCATGAGGCATATGTCCGTGCTCTCGACGCCTGGATGAGCGGGGACCTTCACGCCGCAATGCCGGAAGGGGAAACTGCGCATGAGGTGATTACCCGGATGCGTCCGCCCTTAGAAAGCCTTGCGGCGTTATGCCGGGAGACAGGAAAAGACTATCTCGCTGTGAGCCACGGGGCTGCGATCCGTATTGCCACTCGATATTCTTCCGACGTGCCTGAAAGCGTGGCTCAGAATACCTACGTGGGGAATACCTCTCTTATGGTCATTGAACCTCGAGGAGAATTTGGTCAATGGCATTGCGAGATGTGGGGCAGCACGCTTCTGGATCAGCCATGAAATAAGGATGAGCCTGCATTTCCATAGACATTAGCCGCTCAGAGGTCTCCACATCATGCTTATGTCTATGGAAATGCAGGCTAGGCCCGGCTAGACCGGTCTAGGCATAGCCCAATCGATGCAGATCTTCTTCTTCGAGCCCAAAATAGTGGCCGATCTCGTGCATAACGGTGATACGAACCTGTTCTACAAGTTCTTCCTCGGAGGAACAGTACTTTTTGAGGGCTTCTCTATAAATAGTGATGGTGTCGGGGAGGAACCCGGCGTGATCAAAACTGCGCTCGGTGAGTGCCACACCGTGGTAGAGGCCGAGGATATAGGGGGAGTCCTCGGCATAATCTTCGATGAGGATGGCAAGGTTGGTGATGTGTTCAGTGATGGACTCGGGGATAGCAGATAACGCTTGGTCTACGAGTTCTTCAAAGTGCTCATCGCTGATCTGAATCATTAGCGTGCCGGTTCTGGGTGAGGGCCAATGAGAGCCTCTGGATTCACGATAGGTGCGCGTACCGGACGGGAAGCCGGGGGTTGACCGTTAATAGTGAAACCGGTTTTAGCGCTGCCGGCGAGTGTGGCAAATTTACGATCCTGCCCAAAGACCAGCGCGCAGTTAACACTGCGGGAGCCGCCCGCCCACGAGTTTTCGGGGAGAGTTGTCCAGAAGGGTTGCAGCGTGGAGAAGTAGAGAGGGTCGTCACCTCCCAAGTAGTCTTGGGCTGCTTGAGTACACACTTGCTGGAGATGTTTGTCTTGTTGCTCAAGGGAGGGGGTTCCCTCTGGGAAGACCGGCTGCAAATCTACGATGGAGGTGATTTCCAGCTGGTGCTCGGCACCACAATCGACGACTCGGGTGGCGCTGGCGGCGTCGACAAGCACACATTCATTGGGGCGGAATATGCGGGATTGGTCTTGCTCAGCGGCGCGGCCAGATGTCGGGATGAGAGCGCCTTTGTCATCAGTTGCCTGAATACCGCAGAGCAAGGTCCTATCGCCCTTTGACCAGGCATCTTGCGGTGGCAAGATCGAGGCAACCGAATACTTGCCCATCTGGTCGAAGGTGCCTTTCAAATATTGGATCGTGGGGTTAAGACATAACTCCTCACGCAGCTGAGCTTGGCGGGTGAGATCTGGCATGGGGGCTTCGTCGCCAAACTCAGATGCCGGGTAAGCCCGGAGGTCTTCGCGAGAAGAGACCTCAAAGCGGTGCTCGCCTGCGCAGTCGGCCTGCTCAAAGTTAGTGATCTTTCCCGCGCCGTCTTTCCATGTGAGGCATGACCCCGAGTCAGCAGTGGTAAAAGACGCCGCAGACGCTTTGCTGTCAGAGGAAGGACGTGACTGAGACTGCTTGGACGAGCCCTCATTCTGGGAAGAAAAAGAGTACGCGCCGACGCCTGCTGTGGAGACCAAAGCTCCGACAAGCAGGATACGAACTGCTGTAGCACTGCGCCAAGATTGAGTCATAGTGACCTCAGTCTACTTACTTACTTTGAAATAAAGGTCCGCAACGCAAATCTATCTGTGCGATAAAGGGAGGAACACCACTCGATGGGATGGTTGCCTGCACTGGCATGACGCTCAACTTTGAGAAGAGGTTCTCCCACTTCAACGTCGAGAATTCGGGCTGTTTCAGCTGTCGCGGCGACCGCTGTGGTGATTTGTTCCGCGCCGGTAATGGAAATGTTGTAAGAATTTTCCAGAATCTGATAAACGGACTTATACACGTCGTTTTCTAGTAAATCTGGCGCGAAGTTTGAGTTGTACCATGCGTCGTTGAGACAGAAAGGTTTGCCGTTTCCTAGGCGGAGACGCACGAGGTGGGTATGCGGCGTAGTGGCGTCTGTACGGAAGAACTCTTGGACCACAGAATTGGGTGCGGACCAAGCGGACGCCAAAATCTTGCTGGAAGGCTCAATACGCCGCGCAGACATCTCATCTGTAAAAGAAGCGAGTTGTAGGCGAGTGACCATAGGAGATTGCGCCACAAAGGTGCCTTTGCCTCGGCTACGGCGGAGCTGGCCGGTGGCTACGAGGTCGCCGATGGCACGTCTTACGGTGATCCTGCTGACCCCATAGGCCTCTTCTAAAACGCGCTCACCAGGCAGCATGTCGCCAGGTTTGAGCTCGGTGCGGCAGAGTTCTTCAAGTATTTCCCTGAGCTGTTGATGCTTTGGCGTGCTGGTTCCGTCAGTTAGGGTTCTGGCGGGCAACCCCAATCGAGTGTCGACCATAGGTATCAGTGTAGCCGTGCTGGTCATAACCAGCCATGATTTTGGTCATGTTGTGACCTACTAGTTAATGGAAGGCGGTAAGGTCGGATGTGTGATTGATCTGAAATTCCTCCGCGAGAACCCCGATATTGTCCGCGAATCCCAGCGTATCCGCGGCGAAGACCCTGAATTGGTAGACAAGCTTCTGGTTGCCGATGAAGAACGACGTGCTGCAATCCAGGTTGCAGATGAGCTGCGTTCCGAGCACAAGGCTTTTGGCAAGAAGATTGGCCAGGCCGCTCCGGAAGAGCGCGCCGCCCTGCTTGAAGGCTCAAATGAGTTGAAGGCAAAGGTAAAAGAAGCTGAGGAAGCGCAGTCTGCCTCAGAGTCAAAGGTAGACGAGCTCCAAATGCTCTTTAGCAATGTGGTCACCGACGCCCCTGCTGGTGGAGAAGATGACTTCATTGTTTTGGAACATGTTGGTGAGCCGCGCACCTTTGACTTTGAACCCAAAGACCACCTTGAGCTTGGTGAGTCCCTGGGGCTGATCGATACCAAGCGTGGCACGAAGGTAGGCGGCGCCCGTTTCTACTACCTCACCGGCGATGGCGCATTCTTGCAGCTGGGGATGCTCAACCTTGCTGCTCAGAAGGCCCGCGACAACGGCTTCCAGCTGATGATTCCACCAGTGTTGGTACGACCCGAGATCATGCAGGGAACCGGCTTCCTGGGTGCTCACTCCGATGAGATCTACTATCTTGAGCGCG
Source organism: Corynebacterium ulcerans (assembly GCF_900187135.1). Lineage (NCBI taxonomy): Bacteria > Bacillati > Actinomycetota > Actinomycetes > Mycobacteriales > Corynebacteriaceae > Corynebacterium > Corynebacterium ulcerans. Next base: position 1,315,708 of record NZ_LT906443.1, on the reverse strand, counting down.
ATGATCTTTACCTAGTAGGAACCTCTGAGGTGGCCTTGGCTGGCTACCACAAGGATGAAATCATTGACCTCAACAAAGGTCCGATTAAGTACGCTGGTTGGTCTTCCTGCTTCCGTCGTGAGGCCGGCTCCTATGGCAAAGATACCCGCGGTATCCTGCGCGTTCACCAGTTTGACAAGCTTGAGATGTTCGTTTTCTGCAAGCCAGAAGACGCTGTCGAGCAACACCAAGCGCTCCTTAAGATGGAACGCGACATGCTCGCAGCCGTGGAGGTTCCATACCGCGTTATCGACGTCGCCGGAGGCGACCTAGGCTCCTCTGCAGCTCGTAAGTTTGATACTGAGGCATGGATCCCTACCCAGAACACCTACCGTGAGCTGACATCTACCTCAAACTGCACCACGTTCCAGGCACGGCGCCTACAGACTCGCTACCGTGATGAGTCCGGAAAAGCTCAGACGTGTGCCACCCTTAACGGAACTCTTGCCACCACGCGTTGGTTGGTTGCAATCCTTGAGAACAACCAGCAAGCAGATGGCTCAGTTATCGTTCCTGAAGCTCTGCGCCCATTCGTGGGTAAGGACGTTTTGGAGCCAATCAAGTAAGAGGTATTTGGGTAAACCATGAACACCGGATGGGAAAAGCAGGGCATTTGCTGGGTGCCAAAGGGCTTGCATAAAGTCCCGAGGCATCCAGAGAGCCGAGAGTGGTTTTACGGCCGAATCGTGGCAAAGCTCGTAAAAGGCCTTCTCCGCGCCCAAGCTATCGAACTCACGGTAGAGGGCTCGGAACATGTTCCAGCTCAGGGATCGGCGCTGTTGGCGATCAATCACACAGGCTATTACGACTTCATCTTTAGCGGCGCTGCGGCCAATCTTCGTGGTGGGCGACTGACCCGATTCATGGCTAAGAAGGAAATCTTCGATGTACCTGTAGTGGGCACACTGGTGCGGATGATGAAGCACATTCCGGTTAACCGTGCTGCAGGTGCAGGGGCTCTTGATGAGGCAATTAAGCATCTTCAACAAGGGCAACTTGTGGGCATTTTCCCAGAGGCCACGATCTCTCGGAGTTTTGAGGTCAAAGAGCTAAAGAGCGGTGCCGTGCGTATCGCTCAGCAAGCGGACGCCCCCCTCATTCCCGTCGCGGTCTGGGGTAGTCAACGCGTATGGACTAAGGGGCTGAAGCGTGACATCGGGCGCAGCCACATTCCCGTGTGGATTCGGATCGGTGAACCAGTGTCGCTCGAAGGCACCGTAGAAGAAGCTACGCAACGCCTCCGCGAAGCGATGATCGAGCTACTCGACGGAGTACGCACGGAATATGAAAAGGCCTATGGGCCCTTTGCTGGCGGTGAGTCATGGCGTCCTGCGTCCATGGGAGGTTCTGCGCCTACCGTGGAAGAAGCTGAACGTATCGACGCAGAACAGCGGCGTATTCGCGCTGAGAAAAAGGCTAAGAAACAGAAATAAGAGATTTTTAGCGCTTGACGCCCATGGCAGTAGCTTATCGACGCTACCGTCGTGGGCGTCATCTTTATGCTGCCCCCGTAGGCGTCTCTGCCCTAGACATTTGTCACGTCAGGACGGGACAATGATAGGTGACGTATTCACTTTCCCCTGGAACCGGAGGACCGCATTGTGACGTGGGAACCCAAGCTCATCGTGAGCGACGTAGACGGAACGTTCCTCGATTCTCGGGAGCGAGTGTCGCTGGAGCTACGCGAGGTTGTTGAGCGCGCCGGGGCTCAGGGAGTCTTCTTTGCTTTGGCTACTGGGCGTCCTCCACGGTGGATTTACCATGTGTTGGATCAGCTGAGCGTTCGGCCTATTTGCGTGTGTGCCAATGGCGCTGTTCTTTATGATTCGGCGAGCGATCGTGTTCTGCGCGCGCATACGCTCAGCCCCGAGGTTCTGCGTACTGTGGTCAGCGCAGTGAGGGAAAATCTTGATTGTGGAATTGCCGTTGAACGTTCGGGGGCTTCTGCCTTTGACCACCCTGCGGAACTGTTCGCGGTGACACCGGGCTATGTCCATGCGTGGGAGAGCGATGAGCACGGGATGGAGACAGAGAATGAACTCTTGTCGCGCCCTGCTATGAAGCTTCTTTTGCGTAACGACGCCCTCACCGCCAACGAAATGTACGCGCTGGCTGCGCCAGCTATCCCCGAAGAGCTAGCGCATGTCACCTTTTCTATTGACCATGGGCTTTTAGAAGTTTCTGCGCCAGGCGTGAACAAAGCGGCGGGACTGCAGGACCTGGCTGAGCTGCTGGGTGTGGACCCCGCGGATGCAGTGGCCTTTGGTGATATGCCTAATGACGTGGAAATGTTGCAGTGGGCGGGGCACGGTGTGGCTATGGGCAACGCTCACGAGGCGCTTAAGCAGGTCGCAGATGAGATAACCACGAGCAACAATGATGCCGGTGTGGCGAGGATCCTTCAACGTTGGTTCTAGAAGAAAACGACGGGGACAAGCCGTGAGTAGCTTGTCCCCGTCGTTAAGCATTTTCTTTAAGACGCACCTGGAGCACTAGTTTGTGTGAATATTTACTGCTCCGGTAGCTGGGTTGAACGTGATGTAGCCGTGCTGGAAATCTACGCGGTATTCCTCGCCAGACTGGTACTGCGTTCCGGTGGGAAGACCCAGAGGGCCGGCGTCGAAGCCCTGTTGAGCCCACGCATCGCCGATCGCACCCCACAGGGCGTTTGTGCCGGTAGACGGGGTGGAGACAATGATGCCGTTGTCAAAGAGGGCGTATTCAACCTCTTCTCCGGTCTTGGAGGCATAGGTTGCTACGCCGGAGCGGGGATTGCCTAATACCGGGCCAAAGACAGTTTTAATGTCATTCCATGCACGCGTGATCTGAGAGTTGCTGAGCAGGTCAACCACGCGAGTGATGATCGGCGGGATTTGTGAAAGCTTCAGTCCGTTGATCACCGGTACATTGCCTATGGTGCCCAGGTTTCCAGGGATGAGTCCTTGGGTGGAGGCAATGGTTGCAGCGAGGAGCAACAAGGAACCGCCTGCGGCCACAGCAGAATTAAGATCCTTAGGCATCGACGATCCAGCTAATTTGTTTACTAGCTCGGCGATGTTTGCGATTTGAGCATTCGGCTGAGCAGGTGCTGGATGATGAGGCGCCGGTGCATCCCCACGTGGTGGGGTGTTTTGTATTCCGCCAGATTGAGCGGTGCCTCTTTTGATGGAATCGTACTTCTGCTTGGCGGTTGTTCGGATGTTGCCCATTTGAGCGTAGGCGTGCTGGCCTGGGCATGCGGTGTTACCAACGTCGCGGTGAGCGAAGATATTCGGCAGATTTACAGCTTGGCCCTTGGGGTAAGGGGTGTAGCTGGTTCCCTCGGAGTAATGCGTTCCGGAGCCGGTGGGGTCGATGCCTGCGACGGCTGAGCGCCAACCTGCGAGCTCTCCGACAGATTTGATCATTGCCGGTGTCGTAGGAGCGGTGTCGTAGTTACCCAGCATGGAGATAGCCCAGGTATTTTCGTTGAATCCGCCAGCGTGAGCACCCCATACGTTGCGGTTAAGTCCACCGTAGCGTCCCTCATACAGGTTGCCGTACTTGTCCGCTAGTGACTGGTATCCCACGTCGCACCATCCCAAGGTCTGAGCGTGGTACTGGTAGATGCCTCGGACAATTCCGGGTGCTTGCGACTCGGTGTAGTTGTTGGAGCCCGCGGTGTGGTGAATCGTAATGCCTTTGACGCCGTCAAAGTAGCTTGGCTGCTGGCATCGGATGGACTCATTAGCGCCCCAGCCCTTGCGGGAAATAACGCGGGGCATGCCATCGGAATCGGCGGTCATTTGGATGCCGTTTTCTGGCAGCTGAGATTCGCCGCCCTCGATAAAGACGACATCGAATTCTGAGACATCGTTGGTAGCCGTGATATTTGTTGTCTCTGCTACGGGTTTGATGTCACCAAAGTTGGAGGGCAAAGGTGCCATGCCATGCACTTCTGGGTTCTCAACGGGAGCCGCTGGCTGGGCATCTGCTGCTGGTTGCTCGGCTGCCGGCTGAGGTGCTGCCTCAGCATTTGGTGGTGTTGCTGGAGCGCCGCCGGTGATATCCACACCGGACATAGAGACTTGGATCGTATTGGTTGGCTCGATGTAGATCAGGTCGGTGCCGCGTTTTTCTGTGTCGCCTGCGCCGTAATCGAGCGGCTCGGTGTCGTACCACTCGGACCAGGTTCCGTCGGCACGCTGAGCGCGGACGAAAGCTGCGATGTCCTTTTCGCCGTTCCATGTGATCGCAAACTGGGAGAATGGCTGGTCGCGGTGGAACTGCTTGACGGTGCGGGCACCTGTCTCGCCTTGGGCGGAAATGGCTGCGTCGTTAACGGTGACGCTCTGGCCAGAGGCGAGGCTGTCTGTGCTCACGCTGGCTTCGATGGGGTCGATACCGGTGTTATCGGTATGCAAGATCTGGTTGGCGCCAATGCCAACGACTGCGGAGGCCAAAAGTGCCACTGCAGAGACGATGGCAGTGACTGGCCGAGTCGGTGTGGGGACTAGGCGACGTCGTTGCTGCACGATAGTGAACTCCCTAATGAGGTGCGTCTGGGAATGTTGCGAACTGTTGAGAAAATGCAAAATCCCTGTTCACTCTAGTGCACTTATGTGAAAGTTGGAACACTTGTGATAGGTGTGGCGGAATTTTTATCAAGGAATTGTGCAAAAAGAGAGTCATATGCGCTGCCTGGACTGAACAAATGGCTAGACAAAACCCGAATGAAATGCGCCGTATTCCGAAGCTTTCATTGTGGAAAACTTCACGGGAACTCAAAAAAATAGCTCTTAACTAAAGCGATAAAACAGCAGCTAGTGGCGGGTAAAAATGATTTTTCTTTCGTGTGTGGACCGTATCGTGAACCCCAGCACATTGCCGGCGCTGGGTCTTCTAGATAGGGCACGGTAGTCACGTCCCTATCTCATAAAAGGAAGTCCCTCGGGTACGGAGATAGCTTCACGTACCCCAAAAGAAAAAAAGAAGGCAGCACGTCCATAATGATGTCGCACAAGAACTCGTTAGCTCGCACTATAGGAAGCGCCCTTTGTGGGATTGCTATCGCTGCAGCAGCATTAGTTGGCTGCAGTTCTAACGACGGCGGAACCACATCGAACAACATACACAATGCGGATGCATCGCAGAATTTTCCCGTCACTGTGAAATCAGGAGTTTCCGGCGAAGGCGAGAGCGTCACCTTGGAACAAGAACCCACAAGGATCGTGAGTTTGTCGCCGACGGCCACTGAAGTTCTCTATGCGATCGGCGCTGGAGAGCGTGTGGTTGCGGTAGATAAACACTCCACTTATCCAGCGGGAACCCCTATCGTGGAAGGGCTATCAGGATTTAAGCCCAACCTTGAGGCAGTAGTATCCCACGACCCGGATCTTGTGGTGGTCTCGCGGGAAGACGACACCTTTGTGGCTGGGCTAAACGCGGCAGAGATCCCCGTGTTGGTGCTGCCTGCTGCAAAGAAAATCGACGATGCGTACTCACAGATTGAAAGGCTAGGGGCAGCTACTGGCCATATTGCAGACGCTACCCTGCGGGTTTCGGAGATGCAGTCCGATATTGAGGCAGCGGTGAAAACCGTGCCAGAGTCCATTACGAGTGCCCGTCTCTCTTATTATCACGAGATCAGCAGCAAGCTCTATGCTGCGGCCGATAGCTCGTTTATCGGTCAGGTCTATGCACTTTTTGGTATGAAGTCCATCGCGTCGGGCACAAAAGACTACCCGCAGCTCACAAACGAGGCTGTTATCGACGCCAACCCGGACGTTATCTTCCAAGCCAACCAAGGATCGGAAAAGATCACTCCGCAGGATCTGGCTGCTCGGCCTGGTTGGAACACAATCAAGGCTATAAAACACGACGCGATAGTGCAGCTCGACCAGGATCTGGCTGCTCGTTGGGGCACTCGGTTGCCGCTGCTGGTCAAGCAGATTGCAGAACAACTCGTGGCGCTTCCGCAGGAAGCACGTGCCCATGAGCCTGCATCGTCGACGGTCCACTAGCGTCCTAGCCCATGAGAGAGCGAAACGTAACGCTATTTTCAGCGATCATAGTGTTGAGCATGATCGTGCTGGGATGCGTGGTTATCGCCGCGGCTCTTGTGGGCGCGGTCGGCATCGGGCCTGACGATGTTCTCCGTGAGCTTCTTGGCGGACACGTGTTGAGCGAACGTCATCGTGCGATAGTGCTCAACGTTCGGTTGCCCAGGATCGTGCTGGCCGTGATTGTGGGAGCCATGCTTTCTATAGCGGGTGCTGCATACCAGGCGGTGTTTCATAATCCCCTCGCAGATCCCTATCTTTTGGGAGTAAGCGCTGGTGCGGGCCTTGGAGTCACTCTGGCAGTGGTCTTTGGGGCCACCATAGGCTTTAGTCTTGGTGGCGCGGGAATCATTGGTGCGGCTTTTATGGGTGGCGTAGCTGCGGTTGCTGTGACGTGCGTTTGCGCTGGCGTGGTGGGCGGCCAGGCAACGTCGAGCGACGCTACGACCGTTGTTCTCGCAGGAGTAGCAGTGGCGGCATGTGCGTCTGCGGCGCAGACTTTTGTGCAGCAGCGCAACATAGACACCATTCAACGTATCTACGCGTGGATGCTGGGAAGCCTTAATACAGCTGGCTGGTCAACGGTGGGATTGGTGATACTGCCAGTGGCGGCATGCGTGGTACTGCTGTGCTTGAGTGTTCGTCTGCTCGACGTGATGACTTTGGGCGATGAGGAAGCAGCAGCATTGGGCGTGCACCCGCAACGCGCACGGTTAATGCTGGTAGGAGTGGCCACGCTGGGAACCTCTGTGGTTGTCGCAGTATCCGGTCTCATCGGGTTTGTGGGAATTATTGTTCCGCATGCGGTTCGCTTGGTGGTGGGGCCTGCCCACCGGCGTCTTATCCCGGTCAGTGTGATCTGGGGAGGTATTTTTCTTCTTGCCGCTGATACCGCGGGGAGAACCGCGATGGCCCCGGCAGAACTGCCAGTGGGCGTGGTCACGGCTTTCGTCGGAGCGCCTTTCTTCCTTGTCGTACTCCACCGCCATCGTCGCGGAAGGTCGTAGCATGCTTGACGTACGCAACCTCAGTGTTTCTTATGCCAGGGTGCAGCGGGCGGCCTTGGAACACGTGAGTGTGTCGTGTTCTAGAGGACGATGGCTGTCCCTCGTTGGGCCTAACGGGTGCGGAAAATCTACGTTGCTGAGCGTGATCGCGGGGGTGCGTCGGCAAGCATCGGGTGACGTGTACGTGGATGGTGCGTCTGTGCGAGGCCGGAACCGGAAAGAATGGGCACGCACGGTAGCTCTTATGCCACAACACCCCACGCTCCCTGAGGGGATGGGCGTGATCGACTACATCAAGCTTGGTCGTTATCCTCATCGCACCAGCAACAATGAGCTGATAGAGCGCACTATTCGTGACCTCGATCTGGAGTCCTTTGTGACTTCGCGTGTGACTGAGTTATCGGGAGGGGAGCTGCAGCGGGTGGCCTTAGCGCGTGCTTTAGTGCAAGAGCCTGACGTCTTGCTTCTCGACGAACCCACGTCAGCCCTGGACATTGGACATGCTCAAGAAGTGCTTGAGCTTGTCGACGCGCTCCGCATCACCCGACGGCTTACCGTCGTTGCAGCCATGCATGATCTGACGTTGGCAGCGGAGTACAGCGACGAGGTGGCGTTGCTGGATCAAGGTCGAATAGTCGCGCACGGAACACCAGCGGAAGTGCTGACCGAAGAAACTATAGAAAATATCTATGAGGCCACTGTAGACGTGACCTCTATTGGCGGGACGCCGGCCGTGATTCCGCGAAGACCATGCTTTCGTCTGGAAGAATCGCCCTAAGCTGCGGCTTTATATTTGAAGTTAGCTGTTATGAGATTCATGTGCGCTTAAACAAGTAACCCGGATGTTCATAATGTGCAAAACTCCGATAGGCTTTTGCATCATGAAGGAATTTGATCTCATTGTCGTAGGCTCAGGTCTCTTTGGCCTCACCATTGCAGAGCGCGCCGCCAGCCAGCTCAACAAAAAGGTGCTCATTGTTGAACGCCGCAGTCACATGGGTGGAAACGCCTATTCTGAAGCAGAACCTGAGACTGGCATCGAGATCCACAAATACGGTGCACATCTCTTCCACACTTCTAACAAGCGCGTGTGGGAGTACGTCAATCAATTCACGGATTTCACCGGCTACCAGCACCGCGTGTTTGCCATGCACAAGGGCACCGCATACCAGTTCCCCATGGGTTTGGGTTTGATCAACCAGTTCTTTGGCAAGTACTACTCGCCAGACGAAGCTCGCGCGTTGATTGCCGAGCAGGCTTCTGAGATCGATTCCGATAAAGCAGCGAACCTGGAAGAGAAGGCGATTTCCCTCATCGGTCGTCCGCTCTATGAGGCGTTTATCCGCGATTACACGGCTAAACAGTGGCAGACGGATCCCAAGGAACTTCCTGCCGGAAACATCACTCGTTTGCCTGTCCGCTATACCTTTGACAACCGCTACTTCAACGATGATTACGAGGGTCTGCCTGTCGACGGTTATGCCGCATGGTTGGAGCGCATGGCAGACAGCGAGAACATCGAGATCCTTTTGGACACGGATTGGTTTGAAGTCCGCGATGAGATTCGTGCTGCAAGCCCCGATGCGCCCGTGGTTTACACGGGGCCACTGGATCGCTACTTTGATTTCGCGGAAGGCGATCTGGGCTGGCGCACCCTCGATTTTGAGACCGAAGTTCTAGAAACTGGTGATTTCCAAGGCACACCGGTGATGAACTACAACGATGCTGAGTTCCCTTACACCCGCATCCACGAGTTCCGTCACTTCCACCCAGAGCGTGCTAAACAGTATCCTTCAGACAAAACCGTGATTATGAAGGAATTCTCTCGCTTTGCAGAGGAAGGCGACGAGCCTTATTACCCGATCAACACTCCTGAGGACCGGGCAAAGCTTGAGGCATATCGCAAACTAGCTGCAGCGGAAGCACGGGATAACAAGGTCCTGTTTGGTGGGCGCCTAGGAACCTACCAGTACCTGGATATGCACATGGCCATCGGTGCTGCTCTGAGCATGTTTGATAACAAACTCGTCCCTTACTTCAATGAGGGACAGCCGCTTGAACAAGAGCGCGGACACTAGACGACCATAAAAATTGGAGCCGTAAGGTGTACTAAATTGTGCGCCTTACGGCTCTTTTATGCTTTTCGACGTGCACAACCCACAAACACGCTCAACATACGCGTGTGTGCCATGTGCTTAGGGGGGAACCGAGAAGACCTTGGGGGTACACAACTGTGGGGAGCTTGTCATAAAGCGCTTCGGTTGAGATGAGAAATTTTTCACATTCTCACTGAATGCAGCTACCTACGGTGCAGTAGGAAATGATTGTAGGCCTGGGAAAACTTCACTAACTAGGCAATACGCTTGTTGGTGTTGTGGGATTTTTTGAGAAAAGCACCCCCGCCGCTAGCTAATATGGATGGTAATCCTATGCTTTGTATTCCCTCATGTACTGGCGGGCGTCGAGTAGCTCAAGCATTGTCATGCGCTACCAACCTCGCATGAAAGGAACAGAAATGAACCTTGGATGGCTAGCTGCGCCTCCTGCGGCACCTCGTCGTAGCGAGGAGGAGGTTGCGCGGCTTTACCCACGCCTGCGGTTGCAGGTATTTATGGGTATTTTCATCGGATACGCGGGTTTTTATCTGATCCGCAACAACATCTCGCTTATCGCGCCGCTGCTGATCAGCGACACTGGCATTGACAAAGTAGGCATTGGTCTTATCGCTAATGCCGTTCTTTTTGCCTACGGCCTGTCCAAGTTCTTCTCTGCGATGATCTCGGATCAATCCAATGCCCGGTACTTTATGCCCTTGGGTCTTGCGTTGTCTGCGCTGGTCAACCTGGGCATTGCTTTTGTGCCGTGGCTCTCGGCTTCGGTTGGGGTGTTTGCCATCGCAATGTTTATCAATGGCTGGGTGCAGGGCATGGGGTGGCCACCGGCAGGTCGCGTGCTCGTTTATTGGTACTCCACCAATGAGCGCGGCTGGAAGACCTCGTTGTGGAATACGGCGCACAATGTTGGCGGTGCCGCATTGCCGTTCCTCGTTGGTATCGGTTTGGCGCACATGAGCAATTCTTGGCAAGTAGCGTTTTGGCTTCCGGCGCTGGTAGCACTGCTCGTTGCGGCTCTTGGCTTTATCCTGATTCGGGATACGCCGCAGTCGCAGGGCCTGCCACCTATCGAGGAATACCGCGATGATCCAGCGAAAGTGGAAGTTGACCTTCAAGACGGCTTGACCACTTTCCAACGCATCCGCAAGCATGTGTTGACCAACCGCACCATCGTGATGCTCGCCGTGGCAAACGTCTTTGTCTATGCGCTTCGTTATGGCGTTCTCAACTGGATCACCGTGTTCCTGCACGAGAAGCATCATGCAGAAATTGGTGCAGGACTTACCGGCTTTGCAGCCTTTGAGCTCGCCGGCATCCTGGGAACAATCCTCTGTGGCTGGATGTCCGACAAGATCTTCAAGGGGTATCGTTCGGGCGTTGGCATGCTGTTTACAGTTCTCGTAGCCGTGTGCATATTCGTGTACTGGCAGCTTCCTGTGGGGGCGCCGATGTGGATGCTGATTCTGCTGGTTGGCCTTATTGGCGGCTTAATCTACGGTCCGGTGATGTTGATTGGCCTGCAGGCCATTGACCTCTCCCCGCACAACGTTGCTGGCACAGCTGCAGGTTTCACCGGTTTGTTCGGCTACTTGCTGGGAGCCACCCTGGCATCAAGTGGCGTGGGCTTCCTCGTACAGCACTACGGTTGGGACGTTACCTTCATCGTGTTCGTAGCGTTCTCCGTTGTTACCGTGATTCTCTTCGCCGTGGTCGGACGCGATGAGCGTGAGCTTATGCGCAGCCACAATGAAAAAGCACAGTCGCGTGCTTAACCACTAAAGCGGGTCCTGCCGGGCCCGCTTTTTCACTACCCATCTGCCGCTATTTATTTGGAGGAACCGTAATAATGCGTTTAGTTGGAAAATACACAAAGTCTGCAAGTGCGCTTGTGCTTTCAGGAGCTCTAGTTCTCACAGCATGTGGTACGTCGCAGGAATCTGATAAGGGGGCGTCGAGTAGCTCTGCTGCGGCGACAAAGGAATCAGCCGTGGTAAACCCAGTGGTTAAGCACCTAGATATGCAAGCACATCGGGGCGGGCGCGGGGAGCATACTGAGGAGTCGCTCACTGCTTTTGAACATGCGCTTTCGCTTGGCGTAAGTACTCTGGAATTTGACATTGTGATGTCCAAAGATGGGGTTCCCGTGGTCTGGCATGACCCGGATGTTCAGGAAGAGAAATGCCGCGACACTGAGCCTGCCACCCCCAATGACCCGCAGTTTCCGTATGTGGGCAAGTTGCTCCATGACCTCACCTGGGATCAGCTGAGCACTCTGCGCTGCGACAAAAAGTTGGATAAATTCCCCAACGCGGAACCGGCTAAAGATAATCAGATGATCCGGTTGGAAAGGGTCTTCCAGCTCACTCAAGAGCGTGGCGCAGATGTGATGTACAACATCGAAACCAAAATTGAGGCGGACCATCCGGAGAAGTCGGCCAGCCCACAAGAATTTGTCGACGCCATCCTCAACGCCTCAGATAAAGCTGGCGTGACAGACAAAGTAATGCTCCAAAGCTTTGATTGGCGCTCACTTCCGTTGGCAAAGAAACACAATCCCAAGATCCGTACCGTAGCGCTTTACGATGAAACCACATGGCTTGAGGGCTCCCCATGGCTCGGCGACATCGACTACAAGTCCGTCAATGGCGACGCGCTCGAAGCAGTAAAGAAACTCGGCGCAGACATCGTAAGTCCTGGTTATGCAGTCCCATACGGCAAGACTGTCGCAGATGCAGACTACAAGCCCGTAACCACTCCTGAGTATGTGAAGAAGGCCCATGATCTGGGGCTCAAAGTGGTTCCATGGACAGTCAATGACAAAGCTACGATGAAATCCCAGATTGAAGCCGGTATCGACGGCATCATCACTGACTATCCCACCACCTTGCGTGAACTCGCAGAAGAAATGAAACTCGATCTTCCAGCGAAGTATCCAGCGAAATAGGTGAGAGGTTATTTGAAGGCGTGCTCCAAGTCGGAGCACGCCTTATTTTTATGTGTTGGGTGAGTGATTATTGTCGCTTTTGTCGTTTTTGAGAACGCTAGAAATCGCGACCTGGGGGTCTATTGGGAGAACCTTTGCTAGCGTTCTCAAAAACGACAAATCAGCTGAAGGCCGACAAGTCCGCGCCCTTGCTTTCCTTTATGGTGCCGTAGGCTCGCTGGGGTGGACGCGTACCTTTTAGATTTTGTAATTCAGCAGCGCAATGAGGCTGTGACGCCGTGGGTGGTGGCATTGACCACGGCGACGCGACCGGCGTTTGTTATGGTTGCGGCGCTGGTAGCGTCGGCAATGCTTGTTCTTAGACACCGCGCAATGCCGTTGTTTCCCGCGGTGGCGATGGGGCTTGCGTGGGTGAGCAGCAGTGCGTTGAAGTATGTGTGCGGCCGAGAACGCCCAGGTAGGGAGCTACAGCTTCTTTATGAGTACAACCCGTCATTCCCCTCGGGCCATGCGACGGCAGCCTTCGCTGCGGCTATGGTCTTCACGCTTCTGTGTCGTCGATGGTGGGTGCTCACCGCATGGATCGTGGCGGCAGCAGTGGGTCTGAGCAGGCTGTATGTGGGCGTGCATTGGCCTAGCGACGTGCTGGCAGGCGCGCTACTGGGCTCTATGGTTGTAGCCGCCACCTTCGCAGTGATGCGGAAAGTGGCGGCGAAGAGAGCACGCTAGAAGCTTCCCGACGAGCCCGCGCCGGAGAAGCCGCCGGAGTATGTGGCGGTGGACGAGGAACTAGAGGCATTGGCGGCGCTGACTGCGTCGTTATGCCAGGAGCTCATGAGAACGAACGGCACGTAGTTGCCGTAGCCAGGGTGCCAATCGCTAGCGCCGAGACTTGGGGTGTGATTGTTCTCAAGGTCGGCTTGGGAGAATTGCTTCTGGGCCAACGCTTGAGTCACTGCCCCGTATTCGGAGATGATGAGCGCGTATTCATCCATAAAGTTCGCTGCAGAAGGATTAGTGATGAGTGCCTGGCAACGGGTGCTGAGCTCGCCGATGCGCGCTTGGATGGCGGCGTCGTTAGCCTCAACCTGGGCTTTGACTATATCTTCGTGTAAGGCTGTGAGCTCCTTTAATCGCACATCGGTGTTGCCTTTTTCCATTCGGAAGAGAGTGTCGATGTTGTTCTCAGCGTTGCGGAGCTGGGTGACGCTAGCGGCGGCTGTAGCTAGTTCTTTGCGCCGCGCATAAATAGCTTTCGCATCGGCGTTTTCCGGAAGCTGCATCATGGCGTCGTGCTGAGCCAGGAAACCATTCTTAATGTCATCCCACTCGCGGCGCAGAGTGGCATCAGCGATGGGGGAGGTAAGGGAATGTGCACGAATATCGATGCTGTCTAAGTTGTTAGCAAGATGCGTGTAGTTGGTGGCTACCGTTTGGTAATCCTCCATTGCACGCTTCCGGTTCCGTTTGCGGTAATAGAAGGAGAAAAACCCCACTATCGCAGCAAAAACTGCGCCAGCAGCGGCGAAGAGGCCGCCGAATATCTTGCTGCTGTTGTCGGTAGCGTTCGGATCATACTTAGCCACAGTCGTGGCACCTGTGAGCAAACCACCTACCCAGTCGCCGTTTTTAAAGGACTTCTGCATAGAATCGGAATAACGCGTGGAATGCTTGGTGTATCCGAGAGGTCCCTTGAGATCTTCACCCACGTAGGTGCCCATTTTTCGGAGATTAACATCCACGGTGAACAACACGTGTCCGTCAGCCCATTTGTTTCCTTCTTGATTAATGAGTTCTCTGTGCTGGTGTAGACCAAAGTCCTTCACCCAATCGTCATAAGGCGTGGTGGCGGTAGCACTGATGACGTAGTCGACGTTGGGAACTTGGGTAGGGAAATTCAAGGCCCGGGTTTTCTCGGTAAGCTCGGCTTCTTCCTCGGGGGATAAGACGTTGTCTTGATCATAAATCGTCACGTTCAGGGGAGCGTCGGCACGCGCGGTTGCTAGCACTCCGGAAGGCAGCAAGAGCAGCGACAATACTACTGCCGTAATCAAGCTCGAAAACTTCATGACAACACGCATACGCGCACCTTTCAGCAAACGTTGATGACGATACTGCCGAGTATAAAGCCTTTTTGCGTGCTTGTTAGGTCATGGAGTTACCCCGAGAAGCATAAGGAGACTACAGTACAACGGGTTCACAAACGTGAGAAGGAACCGACTGAGAAATCCGGATGGTGCGCGCGTTATTTAAAGAAGGGCGTACTCAGTAGCATTATGCTAGACCGGGTGAACTGTGCCCTTCGAGAGCGGGGCAACATCAAAACTTTTAGAAAGGTTTGGCGTCAATGAGCGCTGATAAGAGCACGGCTACTAAGGCAGTGGAAAAGCTGCAGCGATTCCTGCTACCGCGAGCAGGCGAGCCTTATGACGTGCGGATGTTGTACCTCATCGAGGCAGAACACAACACTGCGCGTGCGACGTGGGAGGACCGCGGTTCGGTCTCGCTTGCTGCCGGCAACGAGCTGAGCTTCTTGACGTATTTCAACGCATTCCCCGCAAGCTATTGGCGCCGCTGGTCTCAGCTGGATTCTGTGATCCTCAAGGTTGAGGTCGCCGGCACCGCACGCGTAGACGTGTACCGCTCCAAGATCGACGGCGCCCGCATCGCTGTGGAAGGCCAAGTGGTCACTGACGGAACCGCTGAATTTGAGCTTTCTTTGCAGCCTTTCGAGGACGGCGGCTGGCTGTGGTTCGACCTCACCGCAGAGACCGACACCACCGTTCTAGAAGCTGGTTGGTACGCAGCGCAGGCGCCGGGCCCCCAGACGCTTCCCGACGGAACCCAGGTGGGACCTTTCGAGCCGCGCGTGACCGTGGGTATCCCCACCTTTAACCGTCCAGCAGACGCAGTGGCGGCGCTAGAAGCCCTGGCCTCTGACCCAGAGGTGGATGCGGTCATCGATACGATGATCATGCCGGATCAAGGCACCAAGCACCCTGCTGATGAACCAGGTTACAAAGCAGCAACTGAGCACTTCGGAGAGCGTTTCTTTGAGTTCCGCCAGGGCAACCTCGGCGGCTCGGGTGGCTATTCCCGCATCATGTATGAGGCGCTCGGTGGCGTGGACGGAACCGGTGAGGCTGGCGCCAAGAAGAGCCCTTACATCCTGTACATGGATGATGACATCGCCATTGAGCCCGATTCAGTGCTGCGTGCTCTTCAGGTGGCTCGTTATGCTAAGTCTCCGATGCTGGTTGGCGGCCAGATGCTTAACCTTCAGGAGCGTAGCCACCTGCACACGATGGGCGAGGTCATCGGGCGCCACGACTTTATGTGGACCTCCGCGCCCCACGTGCACTACGACCATGACTTTGCCAAGCATCCGCTTTCAGATCGCGGAAAACCAGGCGACAAGCCAGATATGCCCAACTCCGTTGACCTGCACCGTCGTATTGACGCAGAGTTCAACGGCTGGTGGATGTGCATGATTCCGCGCGTTGTCGCAGAAGAAATCGGACAGCCACTGCCGCTGTTTATCAAGTGGGATGACGCTGAATTCGGCCTTCGCGCCGGGCGTCATGGCTATCCGACGGCCACCTGGCCAGGCATCGCGATCTGGCACATGGCATGGTCTGACAAGGACGATGCGATTGACTGGCAGGCTTATTTCCACCTGCGCAATCGCCTCGTCGTGGCTGCTAACTATCACGACGGCCCTGTCGAGGGCATCATCAAGTCGATGCAAAAGGCCACGATTAAGCACCTGATGTGCCTGGAGTACTCGACCGTGGCTATCCAAAACGAAGCCATGAAGGACTTCCTCGCTGGCCCGGATCAGCTCTTTGACATCCTAGAGTCTTCGTTGCCCCGTATCGCGGCGATTCGTAAGACCTACTCGGATGCTGTTGTGTTGCCCACCGCTGCGGACCTGCCTAAGCCCACTGGTATCCCCGGTGTTCCAATCCGAGATATCGGAGGCCGTTTGGCGCCGATCAAGAAGGCCGTGTGGCTGGCTAAGGGACTCAAGCACTCGCTGTCCAAGGAAAACAAAGATCATCACGAGGTTCCGCAGGCAAATCTTTCTCCCATCGAGGCGCGCTGGTTTAGCCTCTCTCGTCTTGACGGTGCCACGGTGACCACTGCTGATGGTCGCGGAGTGGTGTACCGCAAGCGTGACCTGGAACAGGCAAAGGAACTGCTTAAGGAGTCGCGTCGTCTGCAAAAGGAAGTTGCAGAGAACTTTGATCGACTGCGTAGCGAATACCGCGCCGCCCACACGCGCCTGACCAGCCGCGAGGCATGGTCCGAGATTTTTGCAGGTGGTGTGGATGAGTAAAGTGGAATCAGACGTTCTCGTTGGAATTCAATCGCTTTTAGCTTCTCGACGCGGCGTTCTGCCCACCGCACGCGCGCTTAGCCATTTCGGTGAGCACGCTCTGGGGTGGATGGGATTGGCCGCCCTGGGGGCTTGCGTGGATAAGGGAAGGCGCCGGCAGTGGATACATGTTGGTGTGTCTGCCTTTGTAAGCCATGCTGCTAGCGTTGTGATCAAGCGCATTGTGCGGCGGAAGCGCCCTCATGATGAGCGGATCACTATTGGGGTGGGAACGCCCTCTAAGCTGAGCTTTCCTAGTTCACATGCGACGTCGACAAGCGCTGCTTTGGTGAGTCTTGCTAAGCTCACGCGCAGTCCTCTCCCGCTGCTCGGTATCCCTGTGATGATGACATCGCGTATGGTGCTCGGAGTGCATTACCCAACCGACGTGACCGTCGGCGCGCTTCTCGGCGCAGCTACCGCGCAAGCAGTATCGCGAATGGATAAGAAGGAAAAGTAAGTGACCGAGCAAAACAAGAGCTTCCTTGAGCCTGAGCCCCACACACGTGGCGTGGAGGACAATAAGAAGCGTCGTCCGCCGAAGAACCTCCCTGACGCGATGATCAAAGCGCTGCGTCCTAAGCAATGGGTGAAGAATGTTCTGGTTCTTGCAGCACCTGCTGCGGCTGGAACGGAAGCGCTCTTCGCGCCTCGTACCCTCGTGGACATTCTTATCGCTTTTGTTGCTTTTTGTATGTCGGCATCTGCGATTTATCTAATTAATGATGCCCGCGATGTTGAGGCAGACAGGCAGCATCCGACCAAGCGTTTTAGGCCGATTGCTGCTGGTGTCTTGCCCATCAACCTGGCTTATGCCATGGCGGTATTCCTGATGTTTGCGGCTGTGTTCATCAGCTATTTTGCTTCCTCAGGCCATGGGCTTGTCATTGTGGTAGTGGTCTATATCGCGCTGCAGTTGGGTTATTGCTTTGGTTGGAAGCACCAACCGGTGATCGATATTGCCCTGGTTTCCTCGGGCTTTATGTTGCGGGCCATGGCTGGAGGCGTAGCAGCCGGTATCAACCTTTCGCAGTGGTTCTTGCTGGTTGCGGCGTTTGGTTCGTTGTTCATGGCATCAGGTAAGCGTTATGCGGAAATTCTGCTGGCCCAGAAGTCGGGTGCGAAGATCCGCAAGTCACTTGAGGGATACACACCCACGTATCTTCGCTTTGTATGGACGCTTTCTGCGACCGCTGTGGTGATTGCGTATTCGCTGTGGGGCTTTGAAATGGCTGCGTTGTCTTCCGGAACTGCTTCAGTGTGGTACCAGGTATCGATGGTTCCGTTTACCGTTGCTATCTTGCGCTACGCAGCGGACGTTGACCGTGGTGATGGTGGCGCGCCTGATGAACTTGCGCTGTCAGATCGCGCTTTGCAGGTTCTTGCTATTGCCTGGGTAGTGTGCATCGGCATTGCGGTGTACATAGTCCCGGCGTTGTAGGTTTATTCGACCTACGTGCAAACCACCACAGGACAGTTTTCTAGAGCTGTTCAGTGGTGGTTTTAATGGTGAACGGGAAAATTGTGAGAACAAAGACTAATGGTGCACCATGCATCACTCGGATTCACAATAGCCCCGTCTTCAGTGTTAGCATGAGCAATCATGAATAAGGCTCGGTCGTTGTCAGTGACCACTGCGTTTGTGTCTACCACGGCTATCGCGGTGATTGCATTTGTAGGAGGCTGGCGACGCCGGTGGATTAGCGATGATGGTCTGATCGTTTTGCGGACCGTTCGCAATCTTCTTGCTGGTAACGGGCCAGTGTTCAACGCCGGTGAGCGAGTAGAAGCCAACACCTCCACTCTGTGGCAGTACCTCATTTTTGCGGTTGCCAAAGTAACGGGTGGAGACCTTGCCATTATCGCATTGTGGCTTGCTCTGCTCCTGACCACAGCTGCGCTTGCTATAGCTGCGCTTGCAACTGCGCGCCTCCATATGGAGCGCAATGCACTGATTCTTCCCTTTGGTGCTCTCATCTATATCGCGCTGCCTCCCGCGCGAGACTTTGCTACATCTGGGCTGGAGTGGGGGCTGTCGCTTTTCTGGCTTGCGCTGCTGTGGTGGTTTGTTGTTGCTTGGGTCAATGTTGTTCGCCTGCCGGCAACAGAAGCGCGCGCCGGCCAGCGAGTAGATCGGGCATTCCAAGCAACGCTCTTCTTAGCTTTCTGGTGTGGCCTGAGCTGGCTCATACGCCCAGAGATGGCGCTTTATGGTGGCGTGGTCGGGCTGGTTATTTTTATTAATGCTGAGACGTGGCGTCGGCGCGGACTTATTCTCTTGGTCGCTCTTCCGTTCCCATTGGGATACGAGATCTTCCGGATGGGTTACTACGGCCTGATTGTTCCACAAACCGCTGTGGCCAAGTCCGCAAAGCTCAGTGATTGGGCAAGTGGTTGGATGTATTTGAGGGACTTTAATGACCCTTATGGAATGATCATCGCTGCGTTGCTTGTGCTCGCCGTGGGGTACACGGTGTTTGTTCATGGTGGATTTTTCCAGGGTCCGTGGGGGATCAGTGCGCAGTCTGACGCTGCATTGACTCAGAAGTTTGCCGCCATGCGCTCAGAGCTGCGGACAGCGCGCGTGATAGTCGTGGTGTTGTTGGGTTGTGCCTTTTTGCATGTTCTTTATGTGACTCGCGTTGGCGGCGACTTTATGCATGGCAGGATGCTGCTGCTTCCACTATTTGTACTGTTACTGCCTGTTATTGTTATTCCGATTCGAGCCACGAGTGAGGGGAAGCTTCACGAGCTGGCTAGCTTTGGGATTTTCTGTGGTGCGGTGACCTGGTCCTTCTTAGTGGTGGCTGGCGGTCATAGCTATGAACGTCCCGGAAGTGGGGATGCCCAGAAGGAAATCGGCATCGTGGATGAGCGGGCGTATTGGACGCAGTCGATGGGACGTGAGCCTAATAACGCACCAAAGACAGCAGAGGACTTCCTTGAGGTGCCAGTGATGCGAACATTCAAGGAACGTCTGGCGCAGGCTCAGGCAAACAATGACGCGCTCATGCTCGACTTTGTGATTGATGACAAACAAGAGCTCTATGATTGGCAGCCAATCCCTCGGGATAACTCCGCCAAGGAAAAAGACATTCCGCTTACCATTACTCGCATTAATCTGGGCATGACCTCAATGAATGCTCCTTTGGACGTACGCGTTGTGGACTCGGTGGGCCTATCCAACCCGTTAGGTGCACGCCAGCCACGTATTGAGGGCTCGCGGGTCGGTCACAATAAGCATCTTCCTTTGTCCTGGCAGGCTGCGGATTCCGCGGCCAAGCTCGACGACCTGCCTGTGTGGGTTGATAGCCCTGAGGCGATGAGTGTGCGGAAGATCCTGTACACAGAAGAGGTGGCCGAGTTCATTGCCACTTATCGGGAACCGATGAGCGTCTCGCGATTCTTTAAAAATATTGCTTTTGCACTAGGCCAAGGACGTTCGCTGGAACTTAACCCAGATCCTGCCCACTATGGGGCTACCGTAGACCCAGCGGCTCGTATTTCGTGGCCGGTTAGTGCCCGTACTGACTAGTCACGCTTTGCCTTGATTGCATATATCCCCCGCAAAAGTGGGTAGTAAAGAGTGCTGGTAAGGCAGGGAACTTTCTAAAAACTAAGTTCCAACTATGAAAAAGAGCATAAGCGAGTTAATCTAGCTTGGATTATATCGGTTCTGTAACGGCCCGGACGTCCTGCGCGATACGTAAGCAGGAATGAGACGGGGCGTTTGCGTGCACATAATAACTGCGACGCCGCATACTTAGTTCGAGGAGATTTATGACGATCGCGTCCCGATTGAAAAAGGTGGGCAAGAAAGCCACCGCCACACTTACGGCTGTGGCTACGGCAGCAGCCCTGACCGTTGTAGGCACAGGCGTTGCCTCCGCAGGCCCTCGCGACTGGCTGCGACCAGATGCGACCGGCCACTGTGAGTGGGATGCTGCAAACTACTGGGTACAGCGTTGCGACGTTGCCTCCCCGGCTATGGGGCATAACGTTACAGTGCAGATTCAGCCTGCAGGTCGTGGCGGCAACGCTGCGCTCTATCTGCTCGATGGTGCACGTGCTTCCGATGCGGCTAACGCTTGGACTTTTGATGCTTCCGCACAGACCATGTTCGTGGATAACAACATTACCTTGGTCATGCCTGTCGGTGGTGCCGGCAGCTTCTACACTGACTGGGCAGCGCCGTCCGGAATCGGTTCTGTTGGACAAGTCTTCAAATGGGAGACCTTCCTTACTCAAGAGCTTCCTGCGTACCTCGAAGCGCATTTTGGTGTTGCTCGCAATAACAACTCCATTGGCGGCCTCTCCATGGGTGCTACTGCCGCAATGAACCTTGCTGCTTTGCACCCAGAGCAGTTCCGTCAGGTGCTGAGCTACTCCGGTTACCTCGCGATGACCGCTCCTGGCATGTACAGCCTGCTGGGTCTGGCTCTCCTTGAAGTTGGTGGACTGAGCATTAACTCCATGTACGGCAGCTTCTTCAGCCCGCGTCGTGTTCAGCTCGATCCTCTGTTTAACATGCGTGGCCTTGATGGTAAGGACGTCTATGTTTCTGCTGCTAGCGGCGCATGGGGTGGTCCGGACATCGAAAATTATTCTTTCAAGGACCGTGTCAATGGCTCTATCCTTGAGGTCGCATCCCGCCTTTCCACCAAGATTTGGGAAGCTAAGGCAAAGGGCTTTGGCTTGAACTACACTGCGGACTACCCAGCTGTTGGTATCCACAACTGGTTGCAGTGGAACTACCAGTTGGCTATCACCAAGGAACGCATCCTGAACGTGATGAACGCCTGGTAAACTTCGCGCACTGTGTTGTGCATCCCCAGAGGGCTTTGTACCTCTGGGGATTTTTATGCTCTTGCTGCGCCTGGCCATTACATTGGTCTACGACTGTCCTCATTGTTCATTACTGTTTTCTGCTTCCAAGGTGATCGCATGTGCCCTATGTCTGAGAAGTCTCAGCCATTCTTGACTCCACTTGGGTGGTTGCTGGCGCTCTTTGCAGGGTGGGCTGCGTGGTGGCAAGGTTCGCGCAATTCTCAACCTGATGACTGGGGAAGCTTGTGGGTCGGTGGACAGATTGTTGCGGATGGGCATGTGGATAGCCTTTATTCCATTGATCCCACAGATTTTGGCAATCCTATAGGGCCGGTGTGGGCAGCGTATGCGGAGCAAGTGAGTGACCTTGCTCCTTTTGTGCATCCCTTTGTTCACAACCCGCTGGTAGCCTATGCGCTGGCGCCGGCAACGCATCTGATGAGCTTTGCCACGAGTGCTTCGGTGCTGTTAGTGCTGAGCGGTGTATCGGTGGTCTTATTCAGTGCCGGTTGCATTAATTTATGGACGCGGCGGACTCCTCAGATAGTCCCTCTTGTTGTTTTGTCGGTGGCAGTGTGGGTGTCTGCGGCGACACAACTCAGCTTTTGGATCGGGCAGACCACCCCGATCATTATGATGCTAATTGCTGTAGGCCTTTCTATGAGCGTGCGCCGACCGTGGTTATCGGGACTGCTTTTATCGATTGCTGTTCTGATTAAACTCACGCCTGTGCTCATTGTGGTGATAATGCTGAGCTTTGCGGGGCGCAGGCGTGCCGGTGCGTGGGCTGCGGGTCTAAGTCTGCTTTGGGGTGCGCTTACGCTAGCGGTGGCACCATGGTCTGTTATTAGCGCATGGTGGCAGGCTTTGGGGTGGCTGGGGTCAAAGACGTTGGTTTCTGCGATCAATCAGTCGTTGGCATCGCTCTTGGCGTGGGGTCAACAGCCAGAGGGGAGCATCGTTGCCGTTATCGACGAGGCTCCCGCAGCCGTGATGTGGTGGAGCATGGGGATAGTGCTGGTTACTGTTGCCTTTTTCCTGGTGAGCCTGATCAAACTGAAGGATTTTCGGTTTGAGATTTGTGCGGTTATCGCATTTGTCGGCGTCACAGCATTATCGGGAATCGTATGGACTCACTATACGATGGTGGCATTTTTGGTTGTGACGGGATTAGTGGCACTGTCTGATAGGTCCTCCTGGTGGCCAGTACTAGGAGTTCTTCCTGCTGTCTTACTATTCCCACCGTTCGGAGAGGCATTCGTTTCTGTGGAAAGAACGCCTAATTCCCTCATGTGGGCGGGCTTTCTGTCGCTGATTCTCCCGATGATTGCGTTGGCTGGGATTGGGCTGGGGGCGCGTCCGGAGATTCGCGCTGACAGGAAAATTCGGTGGAGTTCTCTGGTGGAAGCGGTGGTGGAAACGACGGGTGGGCGCGGATAAGCAACGGCTTGGGCACCCTGATATTGGTGTGAAAATAGCGTATTAGAGCTAAAGAAGAGCAGAAAGTGCCGGTGTGTCACTGGCCAAAGTCTCAAGTTGAACTTAAACTTGAGAAACGACCTTGTGGCTCTATTGTCTTCGTGCCCACACACGATACGCCAGAGTCACTGCGGCGAGAACAAGTCAATAACTCGGTTGCATCGAGGCGTCTGTAACGGCGATCGGGGTAAGCGCAGATAGTATTAGGGAATTTCCGGAGGCGGGGAACCTCCGGAGATGCCCCGTCTGCATCATGCTTGCCTTTGGCATGTCGTGGTTGGCGCTGAAACACAATCAACCGTAACTACTAGAAGGACAAAGACTCTATGCGCGACACCGCATCCCGTCTCAGTAAACGTGGTTCCCTCTGGATCGCTGCGGCTGCTGTACCTGCTGCTTTGGCAGTAGGCGCTGCAGTTATCGTTCCAGCCACGACGACGGCTCAGAGCTCCCACATTGGTGGGCTTATCGACGACCAAACTGGCTATCTCAAAAACGAGGGAGTTCGCCGGACTCCGATTCGTACCGACCACCCGAAGATCGAAGGCCTGCCAGAGGGCGTGTCTATCGACCGTGTCGAGTGGATCACCAACCGCCGCATAGCGCTGTTTATCAAGTCGGCTGCGATGCCCGGCAACCCCATCCAGGTTCAGGTTCTTCTAGCCCGCGACTGGCATCAGGATCCCAACCGTACCTTCCCGTCTGTGTGGGCGCTTGACGGCCTGCGCGCTGTGGAAAACGAGAGCGGCTGGACTATCAACACCAATATTGAGCAGTTCTACGCAGACAAGAACGTCAACGTAGTCATGCCAGTTGGCGGCGAGTCCTCCTTCTACTCAGATTGGCAACGAGAGAACAACGGTAAGCACTACAAGTGGGAGACCTTCCTTACTCAGGAACTCGTGCCTGTGTTGTCTCATGGCTACCGCACCAATGACTCCCGCGCTGTTGTCGGCCTTTCCATGGGTGGAACCGCCGCAGTTAACTTGGCTGAGCGTCGCCCTGACCTGTTCAAGTTTGTTGGATCCTTCTCGGGTTACCTAGACACCACCTCTATCGGTATGCCTACGGCGATCCGAGCAGCACAGCAGGATGCTGGCGGATATGACACCACTGCGATGTGGGGACCGGACGGCTCTCAAGACTGGATTGACCACGATCCTAAGCTGGGCATCGAGGCCCTCAAAGGCATTAAGACCTATGTCTCTGCTGGCTCTGGACGCGATGACTATGGTCAGCCCGGTTCGGTTGCTAAGAACCAGGGAACCTATGCCGGCATTGGCCTTGAAGTTATCTCCCGCATGACTACCCAGACCTTTGTGGATTATGCCAAGCGCGCAGGAGTGGACGTAGTATCGCACTTCCGTCCTTCCGGCGTCCATGATTGGCCTTACTGGCAGTTTGAAATGACCCAGGCATGGCCGTACATGGCTGATGCACTTGGGCTTTCTTCTGAAGACCGCGGCGCATCCTGTGCAGCTATCGGTGCCATTGCTGAGGCAACCAAGGGCGGACAGGTGGGAGCCTGCGTAAATAACGAGTACGACATCGCTGGTGGCAAGGCTGAAGATTTTGTCGATGGCCGCGCTTACTGGTCGCCAGCAACTGGGGCGCATGCACTCAGTGGCCGCGTCGGGGCTCGTTATTCTGAGATTGGTGGCCCTAACTCTTGGTTGGGCTTCCCGGTTTCCAGTGACTTTAAGATCAAGGACAACGTCGTAGTTGCACTTTTTGAGCGAGGAAACATCTATTGGTCTCCAGAACGCGGCGCTTTTGAGGTTCCTAAGGACCTCGTGGATAAGTGGGGCGAGCTGAAATGGGAGAACGGATCTCTGGGATATCCGGTAGAGGATGCGAAGGAAATCAATGGCGGCCTGGTTCAGAAGTTCCAGGGCGGCTACGTTACCCGCGATAAAGACCATAAGAACCACTGGGTCCGTGGCGAGATCGCCAAGAAGTATGGCGAAATGGACACCGCGAAGTCCAAGCTGGGCTTCCCGACCTCCGACGAATACCTCATCCCAGGTGGTGCTTTCCAGCAGTTTGAGCACGGTAACATCTACTGGTCCGCAACAACTGGTGCGCACGTGATCTACAAGGGTGCGATCTTTGACGCTTGGGGTGCTAAGAAGTGGGAACAGGGAGAATATGGTTGGCCGACCTCTGACCAGACATCGATCCCCGCTGGCGGCGAAGAAATTTCCTTCCAACACGGCAAGATCAGTGAAATAAACGGACGCGTAGTGGAGGACCGTCGATAATGCGTAGCAACCGCCTCCTTGTTGGAGCTCTTCTGGCTTCCGTCGGCGTAACTCTTGCCGCCTGTGGCGGGGGAGCTACCGTTGAGGATTCTGGCACGAACACGAGTATCGCCCCGCTGACGCGGGAGGCTAAATCCTCTGAGTCTACGTCGGCTAAGAGCTCGGCTTCTGAGACAACGTCTGCGCAAGATTCGGGCTCTGCCCCGAATGGTGGCGGGCGCGTCGACGAGCCCTTCAAGGATGGCGCGGGCCAGGAAATTACCGCTAAACCGACTCCAGGAGAATCCTTCTCTGCAAAAGAAAAAGCATTTTTGGATTCCTTAACCAAGAGCGGCGTGAACATTGCTGGGGTAGAAAACCAGATGATCGGCGCTGCCGGAGTTGTATGCCAAGGAAATAGCCAATCGTTGAGTCCTGCCACTGTTCAGGCAGTTGCAGGGCAGCTTTTAGAGCAGCAACGATCAAAGCTTTCCTTTGACGAGCTGACCAAGCTCATTGATTCTTCGGCCCGATCCGCGTACTGCTAGAGCTTATGAAAAAACTGCTCACGGTCATAGCGACCATCGTGGTGTTGATGCTGATTCTTATGGGCATCGTTCGGTGGATGAACAATACGGATAACAACCCTCTCGATCCCGGTGATAAGGGTGCTGCACCCAAACCGGGAGAGACATCCGAGCCTGTTCAGCCCGATCATTGCCCAGCTGTGGAGTTTATTGCTGCACCAGGTACGTGGGAGTCGGCTAAGGATGATGATCCCATCAATCCAATGGCCAATCCCGCATCGTTTATGTTGTCGATTTCTCGACCGTTGCAAGAACAGTATTCTGCTGATCATGTCAAAGTCTGGACTCTGCCGTATACGGCACAGTTTAGGAACATTAATGCTCAGCATGAGTTGAGCTACGACGCGTCAAGGCAAGAAGGAACGTCCACTCTTGAGGGTGAGTTGATTCGTACCCACCAGGAGTGTCCGCTGACAGACTTCATCCTCGCTGGTTTCTCCCAGGGGGCAGTGATTGCTGGAGACATTGCTAACAAGATTGGTACCGGGCAGGGAGTTATTCCTGCCGAGCGTGTGAGGGGTGTCGCCCTCATCGCCGATGGTAGAAGGCAGCCAGGTGTGGGCCAGGCTGTAGGAAATCCGGTAGGCGGAGTTGGTGCAGAAGTTGCCCTCCAGCCACTCAATCTTGTAGTTCAGCCCATTGTTCCGGGAGCTACCATGCGTGGTCCACGTGCGAATGGCTTCGGTGAGCTGGATGCAAAGACTTTTGAGATCTGTGCACCAGACGACACGATTTGCGATGCTCCAGCGGATGTTGGAAACGCATTGGCGCGGGCTCAAGCACTGGTGGAGGCAAACGGCGTTCATGCGCTTTATGCCACCAATCCCCACGTGATCCCTGGAACTACTGCCAACCAATGGACAGTAGAATGGGCAAAAGGCCTGATCGGCTAAACGAGAATTATGAAAAAAGCTGGAAACTTTACAGGGGTTTCCAGCTTTTGCTTTTGAGGAGTAAGGGGCGGTGAGCTTTGGTGCCTACTGAGTGCGTCGTCGTGCTGCATGGCACGAGGATTGGTAGCCTATACCTGAAGATTTCCCCTAGATATCTACTTTTTTGATTATTGTGTAACACTTTCGCAATCAAAACTAATAGAGTAGATGGAACATTAAGCACTTTCGGTGCGGACGGACGGCTCTGCAATGGCCCCGCGCCAGGAACCCCTCAAGGAGACTTATGGATCTGAATCAGGCTATGCGCCAGTTCTTTGACGAGAAGGGCGAGATTAACCTTCGGCCCGAGCTGACCCTCGCTGGCCTTGGCGAGGTTCTCTTCCAAGCTGATGCTGCAATGGGTGGAGCTGACCGCCACTGCATCCGCTTCTGGGATTTCTCTTCCTCTCGGGAAGGCGAGGCCCGCGACTTTAACCGAACTGAGGTTAACACCCGAATTAAAGTTGTCGCAGCACGTCTTCAGCAAGTAGGCAGCATCGGCGACCGCGTGGCAATTTTGGCTAACAACAGCCCGGAGTACCTCTTTGGCTTCCTTGGCTCGCTCTACGCCGGTATGGTTCCAGTTCCGCTGTATGACCCCACAGAGCCGGGGCACGCAGACCACCTCACTGCAGTCATGGGAGACGCCAAGCCGACCATCGTGTTGACCAATAACACGTCCGCTACGGCTGTTCGTCGTTTCTTTGCGGAGATCCCAGGCGCAGAACGCCCACGCATCATTTCTATTGACTCCTTGCCTGATTCCGGCGCGCAGAGCTTTGTTAATCCGTTGCTCACCGAGGAGGGGCAGGCTTTCGCTGCAGCATTGAAGACGGCGCCGGTCGATCTTCCTGCATTCTTGCAGTACACCTCGGGATCCACACGCACTCCCGCGGGCGTTATGCTGACTAACCGTTCCATCTTGACCAACGTCTTGCAGATTTTTACGGCCATTCAGCTTAAGACACCACTGCGTCTTGTTTCTTGGCTTCCACTGCACCATGACATGGGCATCATCTTGGCCGCGTTTGTGACCTTGCTAGGCCTGGAGTTTGAGCTGATGGCTCCACGCGACTTCATCCAGCAGCCGTCACGCTGGGTAAACCAGCTTAAGCGCCGAGAAGGCGACAATGCGGTGTACACCGTCGTTCCTAACTTCGCACTGGAGTTGGCTGCTCGTTATGCTGCTCCTGAGGCCGGCTCGGATGCGGATTTCTCAAAGGTTGATGGTCTGATCGTAGGCTCCGAGCCTGTCACAGAAAAGGCAGTGAACGCCTTTGTGGAAGCATTTGGCCCCTTTGGCCTTAATCGTTCCGCAATCCGTCCTTCCTACGGTCTGGCAGAGGCTTCCCTCCTGGTGACCACGCCGCAGACTCCAGAACGCCCGAGCATTGCGTACTTTGATCGTGATGAACTCGCTGCAAACAAGGCCGTACGCGTTGATTCCGATTCTCCTGCAGCAGTGTCCATGATGGGCTGTGGCCAGGCAGTTGCTCCGCAGAAGCTTGTGATCGTAGACCCCGAGACCAAGCAGGAGCTTGCCGACGGCTCCATCGGTGAGATCTGGGTTCATGGAGATAACGTGGCTGCTGGTTACCTAGACCGCGATGCGGACACGGCGGAAACCTTCCGCAACACGTTGGCGGGCCGCTTGGCTGAGAACTCTCGTGCAGAGGGTGCTCCTGAGGACGACCGCTGGATGGCTACCGGCGACCTTGGCACGATGGTTGATGGAGATCTGTTTATTACGGGTCGTCTCAAGGACCTGGTCATTATCGCTGGACGTAACCACTATCCGCAGGATATTGAGTACACCGTGGATCACGCTTCTGAGCATATTCGTCCGGCAGCCGTCGCTGCTTTTGCTATTGAAGGCGACGACGTAGAGAAGCTGATCATCCTGGCTGAGCGTGACCTTGAGCGCGACGCTTCCGGTGATGCTGAAGCTATAGAGGCAATCCGTGCAGCAGTGACCGAGTCTCATGGCGTGGTGCCTACCGACATTCGTGTGGTTGCCCCTGGTGAGATTCTTCGTTCATCCTCCGGAAAGATCGCACGCCGCGTGAACAAGAAGGCATACCTAGAGCAGTAGTTGCTTGTGGAAAGAGAGGGGCGTCGAAAAGCTTAGTGCTCGACGGCCCCTCTTGTGCTTTGTAGTGCAGCTTTGTCGAATTGCACCGGATGAAACACTTGGTGCCTCAGTGACGATATAGAATAGAACGACTGTCGTAGGTAAATCTTATCGGCACCCCTCCCTTAGAGGTGCCGATATTTCGCCGATCACTGAGAAGGTTTTATACGTATGGATTCTCGCCAGGGTGCCAAAAATGCGATGACCACCGAGCAACTGCGAGCGTGGTTGCGAGACTGGGTTATTGCTACCACTGGGCTACCGGCCGAAGAGATCACAGATGACAAGCCGATGCAGTCTTTCGGTCTGTCATCTCGTGATGTTGTGCTGCTGTCCGGCGAGTTGGAGAACCTCCTTGGTGTTCAGCTTGATGCAACAATTGCCTATGAATATCCGACTATCACGGCGTTGTCTAAGCGCTTGGTAGAGGGCGCTCCTCGCGAGCAATCTGCACGTTTGCAGAAGCTCACTCGCACCTCGAACACCCCAGGTAACCACGACATTGCGATCGTGGGCATGGCGGCTCGTTACCCAGGTGCGCACAATATCGATGAGATGTGGTCCATGCTCGTTGAGGGGCGTGACGGCATCACCGATCTTCCCATCGGACGTTGGTCGGAATACGCAGCCGATGAGGTTACGACCAAAAAGATGGCTGACATCGATTTCCGGGGCGGTTACCTGGACGATATTTCCAGCTTTGACGCCGAGTTTTTTGGGCTGTCACCGTTAGAGACCGTGAACATTGACCCGCAGCAGCGCATCATGCTTGAGCTGACGTGGGAGGCATTGGAGCACGCGCACATTGCGCCCTCCAGCCTGCGCGGGGAGCCGGTAGGCGTGTTCGTTGGTTCTTCCAGCAACGACTACGGCATGCTGATCAGCGCCGATCCCTCCGAGTCTCATCCTTATGCGCTCACGGGAACTGCCAGCTCGATTATTCCTAACCGCATCTCCTATGCGTTTGACTTCCGTGGCCCATCGGTCAACGTGGACACTGCGTGTTCCTCCTCGTTGGTGTCTGTGCACCAAGCTGTTCGTGCGCTGCGTGAGGGAGAAGCCTCCGTCGCTGTGGCTGGCGGTGTGAACATCCTCGCTGCGCCTTTTGTGTCCACAGGCTTTGGCGAGTTGGGCGTTTTTAGCCCCACCGGAAAGATCCATGCTTTCTCCGATGACGCAGACGGCTTTGTGCGTTCCGACGGCGCCGGCGTACTCATTTTGAAGCGCGTCCAGGACGCCATTACGGACGGCGACACTATCCTCGCCGTGATCAAGGGTTCCGCAGTCAACTCTGACGGGCACTCCAATGGCCTAACTGCACCCAACCCTGACGCGCAGGTAGATGTCCTCCATCGCGCATATAATGATGCCGGCGTGGACCCCGCGACTGTGGACTATGTAGAGGCACACGGCACCGGCACGATCCTCGGTGATCCCATTGAGGCCACCTCTCTGGGCAAGGTTTTGGGCCCCGGACGTGATTTTGCCACGCCCACGTTGCTCGGTTCAGCTAAGACAAACTTCGGGCACACCGAGTCTGCTGCGGGCGCTGCAGGTCTGATCAAGGTCGTGCTTTCTATGACTAACGACGTGCTGCCGCCGTCGCTCAACTACACGGCGCCGAACCGCTATGTTGACTTTGATGCGGAGCACCTTGAGGTCATCGAAGATCCTCGCGAATGGCCACAGTACTCAGGTCACAAGATCGCAGGCGTGTCCGGATTCGGCTTTGGTGGCACCAACGCTCACGTGGTTGTGTCCTCCTTCGAGCCTGAGGAATACACCACTCAGCACCAGCCCACCCCGCAGCTTATAGATCCTGAGAACCCGCATGCGGTCACCCTTGAGGTATCGGGGCTGTTGCCGTCGCGACGCAGGGAGGTCGCTGCACAGCTTGCAGACTTCTTGGAAGGCCGTGCAGATGAGGACCTGATTAAAGTTGCGCGTAGCGTGGCTAAGCGTAACCATGGGCGCTCTCGTGCCGTGGTCCACGCGGATACCACTGCTGATGCTGTGAAGCGTCTGCGTCAGGTTGCGGAAGGCAAGATCAGTGCCGGTATCGCCGCCGCAGATTCGCCGGCTACCGTTGGCCCCGTTTTTGTGTACTCCGGTTTCGGTTCCCAGCATCGCAAGATGGTGAAGAACCTGGTGGCTATGTCCTCCGAGTTCCGGGCGCGACTGGAAGAACTTAATCAGCTGGTAGCTTTTGAATCGGGCTGGTCCATCCTGGACATCGTTGCTGACGATGAACAGACCTATGACACGGAAACCGCGCAGGTGGCTATCACCGCAATCCAGATCGCGCTGACCGATCTTCTGGCTTCCTACGGGGCGCGTCCGGCCGCCGTGATGGGCATGTCTATGGGCGAGATCGCTGCGGCCTATGCAGCCGGCGGGCTTAGCGCTGAGGATGCTATGCGCATTGCTTGCCACCGCTCCAGACTCATGGGTGAGGGCGAGAAGTCTCTTCCTGAGGACGAGCTCGGCGCGATGGCCGTGGTGGAGTTCTCTGTAGAGGCACTCGACGAGTTTATTGCCACCCACCCAGACTTCGCAGGTATTGAGCCTGCCGTTTATGCAGGACCAGGCATGACCACAGTGGGCGGCCCACGAGAAGCAGTGGTGCGCCTTGTGGAGAAGCTGGAGTCGGAAGAGAAATTCGCTCGACTTCTTAACGTTAAGGGTGCTGGTCATACGAGTGCCGTCGAACCGCTCCTTGGCGAACTCGCCGCGGAGACCTCAGACATCACTCCGTTGCCGATCACCATTCCGCTGTTTAGCTCCGTGGATCGGGGAGTCACATACCCTGTGGGATCTGTGGTGCACGACTCGGACTATTGGCTGCGCTGTACCCGTCAGGCTGTATGGTTCCAGGATGCCACTGAGCAGGCATTTGCGGCAGGGCATACGATGCTGGTGGAAATTTCGCCAAACCCGGTTGCCTTGATGGGCATGATGAACACGGCGTTTAGTGTAGGCAGAGGCGACGCTCAACTCCTGTTCGCGCTCAAGCGCAAGGTGAGCGAGGCCGAGTCGATCCGGGACCTCCTAGGCAAGATGTATGTCCAGGGTGCCCCGATAGATTTCAGCCGTCTCTACGGGGAAGGCGAAACTATTCACGCTCCCCATATCCCGTGGAAGCGCCAACGGTATTGGACCGCTGCACGCCCGTCATCGGGCAACCATGCAGCATTGCCTGGCACAAAGGTGACTCTGCCCAAGGGGGCGGTGGCTTTCTCCACCACGGCTGACCTCGTTCCTTCCGCAGCAGCACTACTGGAAGCCGCCGTTGAGGCTGTTCTTCCAGGCGCCACGCTTATCGCCGTCGAGGAGACGGGCACGTTGCCGCCGTCGGGTGATCTGACCACTGTGGTCACCCGCAATATCGGTGGCGTGAGCGTCGAGATTCACCGCGTTATGGGTGACACCACCGTTGCCGTTGCAGAGGGTTTTGCCACCGCTGTGGCACTAGCAGCTGATTCTTTTGAGACTCCTGCGCCGCTGACTCAGGATATTCCGGTAAAGCAGCCGGAACAGCCTTCTGATTTTGTGGGCGAGTCCCTGCGCTGGGATCCCACGAGCGGGGAAACCGTGGAGCAGCGGATGCGCGCTATCGTCTCCGAGGCAATGGGGTATGACGTGGAAGATCTTCCGCTTGAACTTCCTCTTATTGACTTGGGCCTGGACTCCTTGATGGGTATGCGCATCAAGAACCGCATTGAGTATGACTTCCAGATTCCACCGTTGCAGGTGCAGGCGCTTCGCGACGCTTCCGCGGCCGAGGTAGTCACCCTGGTAGAAGGATTGGTTGCGGCCAAACCAGCTGGCGACGGTACTGCGTCCGCGGTCACCGCCGACGCAGAGAGCACGCCGTCGCCGGTACCCACTGTTGTAGAGAAGAGCGAACCTCGTGACGGTGCTAAAGGCGTCGGAGTGGCTCCGCGTGACGCGTCGGAACGCCTCGTCTTTGCTACCTGGGCGGGAATCACAGGTGCTGCTGCAGCGGGAGTGACCAGCGAGCTTCCATCAATCACCGAGGAACAGGCCAAGGACATTGCTGAGCGCCTCACCGAGCGCGGTGGCATTGAAGTGACTACAGAGCAGGTTTTTGCAGCTGAGACTCTAGAGCCGCTGGCCAACATTGTCCGCGAGGGACTGGAAACCGACGTGGAAGGCAACATCCGCGTGCTGCGCGCGCGTCCGGAAGGCTCGACCGCCCCGGCCGTGTTCATGTTCCACCCGGCCGGAGGATCTTCGGTTGTGTACCAACCACTGATGCGACGACTTCCGGCAGAGGTACCCGTTTATGGTGTGGAGCGCCTTGAGGGTGCTTTGGAGGACCGTGCTGCTCAATACCTCGATGAGATTAAGCGCTACTCAGATGGGCTTCCTGTCATTTTGGGTGGTTGGAGCTTTGGTGGAGCGCTGGCCTATGAGGTTGCTCATCAGCTACAAGGCAGTGGCGTAGAGATCGCCACGATTGCTCTCCTGGATACGGTTCAGCCAAAGAACCCCGCGCCAGACACAATGGAAGAGACCAAGAAGCGGTGGGAACGGTACTCGGCGTTTGCCAAGAAGACCTACGGCCTTGACTTCCCGGTTCCCTATGAGCTCTTGGAAACCGCTGGTGAAGACGCTCTTCTGACCATGATGAGTGAGTTCTTGGCCAACACAGATGCCTCTGAGCACGGCCTTTCTGCTGGTGTGCTAGAACACCAGCGCGCCTCCTTTGTGGATAACCGAATTCTGGACAAGATGGATATGCAGCGTTGGGCTGGTGTGAAGGCTCCTGTGATCCTGTTCCGCGCAGAACGTATGCACGATGGGGCGATTGAACTTGAGCCGGCGTACGCTGAGATTAATCAGGATGGTGGTTGGTCGGCTATCGTGGAGCAGTTGGACATTGTGCAACTGCGCGGTGATCACCTTGCGGTGGTCGATGAGCCGGAAATCGCTACGGTGGGCCTTGAGCTGACCAAGCGAATTGCAGAACTGCACAGTAAATAATCCCCAAGCAGGTGACTGACTAAGTGAGCATGAAGACAACTGCGGAAAAGCTAGCTGACCTACGCGCGCGCCTTGAGAAGGCTCAAGACCCGGGCAGCGAGCGTGCCCGAGCGAAGCGCGACGAGGCAGGTTTTACGACCCCCCGTCAGCGTATTCAGCGACTCCTTGATGACGGCTCTTTCGTAGAAATCGGCGCACTTGGCCGTACCCCCGACGAAAAAGATGCTCCTTACGGTGACGGCGTGGTTACCGGATACGGGCGTATCGACGGCCGTCCCGTGGCCATTTACGCACACGATAAGACGGTATATGGCGGTTCCGTGGGCGTGACCTTTGGTCGTAAGGTCTGTGAGGTCATGGACATGGCCATCAAAATTGGTTGCCCGGTGATCGGCATTCAGGATTCTGGCGGCGCTCGTATCCAAGATGCCGTGACCTCGCTAGCCATGTATTCGGAGATTTCCCGCAGGCAGCTTCCGCTGTCTGGCCGTAGCCCGCAGATCTCCATCATGATGGGTAAGTCCGCCGGCGGTGCCGTATACGCTCCGGTGACCACTGACTTTGTGGTGGCTGTCGATGGGCGTGCAGAGCTCTACGTTACTGGCCCTGCCGTGATCAAGGAGGTCACTGGCGAGGACATTAGCTCCCATGATCTGGGCTCGGCTCGTCAGCAGGAACTCAACGGCAACGTCTCCTATGTCGCTGCCGATGAGGAGGATGCATTCAATTATGTCCATGATCTTTTGCAGCACCTTCCGTTGACATGTCAGGATCCCAACCCTGAGTATTGGGCCCCCGCGGACGAGGATCTCACCGGCGACGAAGCCTTGGATACCTTCATGCCGGATGACACCAACGCCGGCTATGACATGCACGATCTGCTCAAGCGTCTTTTTGACTCCGATGATTTCCTTGAGGTGCAGCCGAACTTCGCGCCTAACTTGATCACGGGTTTTGCGCGTATCGATGGCAAATCTGTGGGTGTGGTGGCCAACCAGCCACTAGAGTTTGCCGGCTGCATCGACGCTGATGCGGCCGACAAGGGTGCTCGTTTTATCCGCATTTGCGACGCCTACAACATCCCTGTTCTGTTCGTGGTCGATACCCCCGGCTACCTACCAGGCGTGGACCAGGAGAAAGCCGGACTGATCCACCGTGGTGCCAAACTAGCCTTTGCTCTGGTGGAAGCTACGGTTCCTAAGATCTCGTTGATCGTGCGCAAGGCTTATGGCGGAGCGTATGCGGTGATGGGGTCCAAGAACCTCACTGGTGACATCAACCTGGCATGGCCAACCGCTCAGATCGCTGTGATGGGCGCTGCGGCGGCGTCCGTGATGATCCAGGGCAAGCAGCTGGCCATGATCGAGGATGAGACTCAGCGGACGTACATGAAGAAGGTCTTCATGGATTTCTACGACGAGAACATGACCAGCCCCTATGTCGCTGCTGA
Source organism: Corynebacterium ulcerans (assembly GCF_900187135.1). Taxonomy (NCBI): domain Bacteria; kingdom Bacillati; phylum Actinomycetota; class Actinomycetes; order Mycobacteriales; family Corynebacteriaceae; genus Corynebacterium; species Corynebacterium ulcerans. The sequence goes on along the minus strand of NZ_LT906443.1, from coordinate 1,280,532 downwards.
ACGTGGCTATATTGACGCGATGATCCAGCCTCATGAGACTCGTATTGCTTTGCGACGCGCACTGCGTCAGCTAGAAACTAAAGATCTGCACGATCTGCCTAAGAAGCACACCATTTCTCCTATGTAGTGCGACTGGGCACTCTATGGCACGTGAAAATCCCCTGGCTCTAGAACCAGGGGATTTTCACGTATTAGCTACTGCGCTGCGCGTATTCTTCTGCCTTTTTATCCAGCCAGCGTCCTGTTACCTTGCCAAAGAGAATGGCGGCGATCGCCATGGCCAGAACAGCTCCGCCGAGCACCCAGGAAATATCGTTGATCCAGGTATGTGCAGCTTTGCCTAAAAGTCCAACCATAAGGGTGACAGTTCCCGCCCAGGCTATAGCTCCCGCAACGTTGGCAAAAAAGAAGTGACTATAGGGCATACGCGTTACGCCTGAGAGTGGTCCTGCGAGAATGCGAAGCAGCGCTATGAAACGGCCGCCGAGGACGACAGGAACTCCTTTAGTACGCATAAGGTGTTCCGCGTAACGCATTCTGTTGGGTGATAAATGGCGAGGGAAGCGCTTTTCTAACCAAGAGGTGAGGTGATGTCCGTAGCGATGCCCTAGGGAATAACCTATGTTATCGCCGATCACTGCCCCGATGCATGCTGCAGCAAAGACCCACTGCAGATGAATATTCGCGGTGTGAGTGGTGGATAGGAGAGACGCGGCGATTACTGCGGTTTCACCGGGGATGGGGATTCCGATGCTTTCAATCAACACTCCGAATCCTACGATTGCATACACAATTACTGGGCTAAGCCCCGTAAGAAAAGTCTCCACTGTCATTGTGTTTAGGTTAGTCGAATACGCTGACAAGAGAGAGCTGTGTGAGTGATGAGTTCCCCCTTAAGCCCCTGGGGGTGGCATACGAATATCATGTATGCCACCCCCAGGCGATATTGAAGACCTACGCGTTTGGGGTGAAAGCGTCTTTAATACCGTCTGTTGGCACGTTGAAGTGCGTTGCGACCTTCTGCATAATGGCCAGCCATTCCGCGGAGAGCTTGAGATTGCTTATGGCGCTTTGTACCTTCTGGGCGGCCTGGATAAAGGCTTCTTCCTTGGATGTTTGGGCGTCGGAGTACTGCTCAGTCAGTGTGTCCAGCATATCCGTGATGTGCTTTTTAGCTATGGTGGCGTCTTCGCGAGTGGCGTCGATTGCTTCCCGAAGCTGCTCTTCGGAGTGCTTTCTATCGGCGCTTTGGATGAAAGACTCAATCTCACCCTCACCTGGGGTGTAGTTGTTGAGTACTTCCCTCCCCTCATGCTGGATATAAGCAACGGCCCCGCCCTGGGAAGTGATCTTGGTGAGCAGCTCTGTTGCCTCTTGGAGCTTTTCCTCGTGGGTCTTGGGGGCTTCTTCGGCGTCTTGCGCGGCGGTCACCGCGTTCACAAGGCCAGCATCTGCTGCTAGTGCAGGGGCGGCGGGGGCGATAATGGCTGTGGCGAGGATGCCGCTGACGATAAGGGAAATCCGGCGTGAAGACGTAGACATAGAAGACCTCTTTGCTGTGTTGTTCTGGATGTTGTGTTGAATCAAGATTCATTTCCAAAGCCGCACAGGGCCCTGGTAGCGGAACCTAAAGTATGCGATTACTTCCAGAAGTTAACATAACAAAAAGTATACGTTAAGGGAATACTTATTTTCTGGGGATTTGGTTAACCCTTTACCTTTGTACTGTGTAGCTTGCCAGCCACAACACGCCAGCCTAAGAGCAAGATTCCGCTCATCACTGTAGCGACGATCATGAAGGACCAATGGGGAACCTGACCGTGACGGATACCCCATACAGTGAGGCCGGCTGCTGCCGTAGCGACCCAAACGATAGCGCCATTACCGAGGGCCAGAGGGTTGCGGGCGCGTATGAGAAGCCAGCCCAAGGCTGTGCCGATGAGGAATGGCCACCAGGTATCGAGGATTTGGAGTATGCCCAGGCCGCCATGCGCAGCGCGGGCGAAGATGGCGAATGCGAGGACGGCGATAACGTCGTACCAGAAGTACTTCATGAGGTTGCGGTCTCCTTATAAGGTTCGTTGTCCTGATCACCATAGCTTGCGCGTATCCCGCCACGGGCGACGGTGATGAAGTAGATGATCCAGCCGATGGCTGTGATGAGCGCAAAGGACACAATGCGGTAGACAAAGACTGCGCCAAAGGCTGTGGACACGGTCATACCCACCGCCACGAGGCTCGCTGTCATGGCGGCCTCGACGGGGCCCACACCTGCCGGGGTGATCTGCGCAGTGCCCACGATTTTTGCGGTGACAAAGGCGAGAGTCACACCCAGGAATGAGGGGATCTCGCCGACGCGTTCCAACCCGGGGAGATTGCCCGTAACGGCCCAGATGCACAGCCAGAGGCTGGCGACGTCGAAAAGCCAGTTGGAGAGCGAGAGTAATGAAACCACGCGAAAACGACTAGGAGTGAGGCGTACGGCGTCGAGTTGGGAGATCTGCCCCTTGATGGTGGGGATCCAGCGTTCGGGGTCCTTGCGCATGAGGCGGTTAAAGGCGCGGACGATGCCGGTGGCGTAGCGGCTGGTCGTGCGTGGATTATTGGTTGCTGCGTAGAGCAAGACGGAGACGCCGATCATAACGCTAGCGGTTCCTAGCAGGGGCCATATGCTGAACTGGGCCCCCATGAATAAGACGCCGACAATTCCCAAGGCCACCAGCCAGAGCGTGGACAGAGCGCCGGAGACTACGATAAACCACGAGCTCACGAGGATACTCACGCCCCAGTTACGCATGGTTTTGAATTGATACACCGTGGAAATCGCTGCGCCTCCTGGGAACGTGCCCGACCAGGAGTTAGCGATGAACACCAGCTGAGTGGTGTGCAGCAGGCTGACCTTGGAGCCGCCAGCTCGGAGGAGCTGCCGCATGACTTCGGCCATCGCGATCAAAGAGATAAGAACTGCGACAACGGACAGAACGAGCCCAGTGTTGTTTGCCTCTAGCACCTCGCGGTATCCCTCGGCGAGGAACGGCATTTTATCGCGTAGCAAGAAGGCGGCGATCGCAAGGATCACCAGCGGTCCTAAAAACCGCACCCACTTGTTATGCCACCATCGGGCTCTAATGTTCTTCACGCAGACGCTTCACCAGCTCAGAGAAGGGGACGAGCTCGTTATCCTCGGAGGCAATACGTCCGGATCGACCTGCGGTCCGGGGATCCACCACTGTTGTGTCGGACACGAGGGTTTCGCGTCGCGAGTGATGGAGTTTGCGCTTCGGGGTATGTGAGCCTTGCCCCTCCACTGTATCGGCGGCTCCTGAATCGTGCGTTGTAGCAGCAGTGCTGCCCCATGTGCGCTTTGGGTTAAAAGCAGGTGCTGCAGCGTGCGGAGGAGTGCGCGGAGGCGCAGGTCGCGGAGGTATAGGCCGTGGGGAAGTGGGTTGCTGGGGAGCGGGCTGCTGCTGAGCAGGGCGAGGTGGGTAAGGGTGTTCCTTCACTGGGGCCATGGTGCTCGTGTCGTCCATATAGGCGGATACTGGGACGCGAGGTTGCACGGGCTCGACGCGCCTCACAGGCGTATCGACGCTCTCCACCAGTGGAGAAGCAACAGGTAGTGGTTCAGGGGCAGAGTTATGGCCCATGGCTTCGGAGGCTCGCTTGACCCATCGGGGCGCCCACCAGTTGTCTTCACGCAGCAGGTGCATGACCGCGGGAACTAGAAGCATGCGGATGATGGTGGCGTCGAAAAGCAACGCTACGACCATGCCAAACGCGATGTACTTCATCATCACGATCTCGGAGAACCCAAACGCACCACAGACCACGATCATGATCAGCGCGGCAGCCGTAATAATGCCGCCGGTGTGGGCAGTGCCGTACTTGATGGCTTCGTCGGTGGACTCACCGTTGTCGCGTGCCTCCACCATGCGGGAGACCAAGAACACCTCGTAGTCCGTGGATAGGCCGTAGACAATCGCCATGATGAGAACCAAGACGGGACTCATCAATGGGCCGGCGGAGAAGTTAAAGAGGCTGGAGCCGATGCCGTCGACGAACATTGCGGTGAGAATGCCCAGGGTGGCGCCCATGCCCAGGATCGTCATGATGATGGCTTTTGCCGGCAGGATCATCGAGCCGAACACCAGAGACATCAAAATGAATGTGGCTAGCACGATGTAGATTGCCATCCACGGCAGCTTGCCAAAGAGCGCCTCAATGGATTCAACCTCCATTGCCGGGGTGCCGCCGATGTGCACGCTGACGCCTTCAGGAACCTCGATTGCTCGGAGCTGTTTTACCACTGACTCGTTGTCTTTGCGCTCGGCGATGCCAGCAGAAAGAACGGTGGTGCCTTCTTTAGTAGCGGTCGACGGCTTAAACCTATCGGTGAGGCCCGTGATCGCGTTTGCCTGTTGGTATACCTTGATCAGCTGATCGTTAGTGGCATTAGAAACTACCAGCTTGATGGGTTCTGTACGGAAGGCAGGGAACTCTTGGTCAAAGGTGGACTGAGCCTTACGGACATCGCTGTTAGGCGGCAGGTATGTCTCATTGATTCCGCCGAACGTGATTCCCGCGAGCGGAACCGTCAACGCGATCAAAAGGAAGACGAGAGAGACAACGACGGTTTTGGAACGCTTCATGGCCCAGGCGGGTAGCTTGTACCACCAGGTATCGGAAAGCGTGCGAGCGCTGCGATTAGTTCGGCGCAATGTCCACTTGTCGATCTTTGTCCCCAGCATCGCAAAGATCGAGGGCAGTACCGTGATGGACAGTAAAGCAGCAAGACCGACGGCGCTGATGGCGCCGTAGGCTACCGACTTAAGGAAGGCCTGCGGGAAGACCAACAGTCCGGAAAGGGCCACGGCCACCATGGCTGCAGAGAAGACCACGGTCTTTCCAGCGGTAGACGTGGTTATGCGCACCGCGTCACGGATATCTCGGCCCTGGTCCATCTCCTCACGGAAGCGAGACACCATGAAAAGCCCGTAGTCAATGGCTAAGCCCAAACCAAGCAGCGTGACCACGGATTGTGCGAACACATTCACTTGAGCGAAACCGGCGAGAATGGACAGCACGCCAAGGGAACCCAAAATGGAGAGAATGCCCACGATGAGAGGCATAAAGGCGGCTACTACTGAGCCGAAAACAAACAGCAGCAAAATAGCCACGAGCGGAAGTGCTACCACTTCCGCACGTTTGATATCGCCCGCCATACCGGAATCCAAGGCATCAGCGACCGCAGTAGCTCCGGCTACTTGGACAGTCACACCGTCAAATTTCGGCTTCAGATTTCCTTTGATCGCTCGGAAATCTTTCAAGGTTTGCTCGTGGTCACCTTTGAGGGAGACCGCGGCAAAGGCCGTTTTCCCGTCCTTGGATAGCAACTGAGCATTGCGGTTATCAAAGTACGATGTGACGTCCGCGATCTGGTCGGGATGCAAAGCTTTGAGGTCGCCCAGATACTGCTTGATCTCATCGAAGTTCTTGTTCTTAGCTATTCCGTCTTCAGAAGAGAAGAGGAGCACAACGTCGCCGGAGTTGTCGCGACCAAAGACTTCTTGCTCAATATTGGCAGCCTGAGTCGAGGAAGAACCGGGATCATCCCAGCCTTCTTGGCTCATGCGTTCGGCAAGGCGGATGCCAAAGATACCGTAGATCGCCACGATAAACACGACGATTGCTACGGGCACCACGCGACGGTGGCGGTAAGCGAAGTCTCCCCAGCGTGAGAACATGTGTATTGATCCTAGCGATTAGACAATAAGGCAGTAAGTGGGCGGAATGGCTGTAGCCATGCGCCTTCGTCGGGAAGCTTGTCCAGGCTGACACGAGGTAGCGGGTCACGGAATACTCCGGGCACTTCCTCTAAGTCTACGAACGTCAATGCTTCATCGGCTACTGCCCAAGCTGCGTGTTCGTGGAATCCTAGGACGGTGACGGCGACTCCCTCGGCGGCTAGCTCATCGAGGAGGTCTTTAAAATTCTGTCCGTCTGCGCTGGCTACCACTAAGCCTTTGAGCTTGCCGGCCTGGTGACGTAGGCGAATATGGGCGAGCATGTCCGGATCTACGTCGGTTTCCTCGGACAGCTTGGGCTTGGCAAACACCGCGAATCCGATGTTGCGCAATGCTTCAACCCAAGGGCGAACATTATCTGCGCCACCGGGGGTGATGTTGGCAAAGACGGTTGCCTCAGCCTCGACCTTGATGCCGGTGGTATGGCTGAGTTCGCCTGCTTTGGCTAGCAGCCACTTACCTACGGCGTCGAAACGCGGACGGTGGGCCGCATTAGGGCGTCCGCCAAGGATGGCGCCCAGTCCCATGTCTAGATTGGGGGCATCCCACACCAGAAGAAGCTCGTTATCGGGTGCTACGGGGATGTGGAGAGGGATATCAAAGGAAGTCATTTATTTCTTCCTCCACAGGAATTCCGTGATGGTGTGATCCTTGTCCAGGCCCTTACCTTCAAATTTGGTGATGACCTGGCGATCTGTGAGCTGTGGACACTCAGGCCACGGCCAGCCCATGTACTCCAGCATGGGTTCTACATGGACAAGCTCGGTAATCCACTCGGCATAGTCAGCGTGATCGGTGGCTACATGGAGAACACCGCCAGGCTTAAGACGGGTGGCAATCAGGTTAAGCACGCCCGACTGGATGATGCGACGTTTATGGTGACGCGCTTTGGGCCAGGGATCCGGGAAATAGATACGGACTCCGTCGAGGGAGGATTCGCCGAACATGCGGGTGAGAACTTCCACCCCGTCGCCCCGGACCATGCGAATGTTATTGATGTCGTTGCGGACGATCGCGCCGAGGAGCTTGGCAAGACCAGGTTTATAGAGCTCGACGGCAATAACATTGGTGTCGGCCTCAAGCGGCGCCATCGCGGCGGTAGAGGTTCCGGTTCCAGATCCGATTTCTAAGATCGTGCGGGCATCGTCACGCCCGAACCATTCCGTGACGTTTATACGCTCGTCGGACAGGACTGTGCCCAGCTTGGGCCAGTATTCCTCCCACATACTCTCTTGATTATCGGTGAGCGTTCCGCGACGGAAACTGACGGATCCGAGACGGGGATAATCAAGGTCGTTGTTGAACTGGTTATTGAAATCGGTTTGCAAAGGACGCCCGGAGGGGAGGTCTCCGAGCGCATTTTGAGAATTATCAGAATTAGACATCCCTGCTATTTTGCCCCTCCGCTGGAATTTGTTCAATGTGTAAGCCCCAGCGCAGGGTAAAAAATAGTGAATTAAAGTGAAAAATGTGACCAAAGTGGTTGCTGGGGGAGCGATTTTTAGCTGATATTCCCCTATGCGTTGCCTAGACGTCAGACCTCTTTGTGTTGCCTGGGGTGCGGGGGTGTGGAGATTTTCCGGGGGAGGTGGATGTGTAGCGCGGGCTCATGACGGGCGTTGAGAGTTTGATGATGGTCCCTGTTTTGCATGTGGCGTTGTGCACATTACTGGTTGGTAAAACTGCAGCGCGTGCGATTATTTGCAGCACCCTATGAATATTTTGCACACTTTTGCCCCCGAAAGGGGTGGGTGTGTGAGGGGGAATTTTCAAAGATTTTCCCTCGGTCTGGTGCGAATATCGGGGGTGGAGCTGCGAATGGGCGCTTTTTGTGATGCGCATCTCTGGGTTAGTGTTCCTTTCCTCGCGCCTTAATGGCTACTGTGTGGTGAGGAAGAACAGTCAATTGACACGCGCAACTATGTCAGGAGAAGCGATGTCCACCGTGTCCATTAAGGGCCTTAAGGGTGAAGCCCCTACAAAGAATGAAGTATTGCTGAATTGGATTGCGGAGAATGTAGAGCTTTTCCAGCCGGAGCAAGTCGTCTTTGCAGACGGCTCTCAAGAAGAGTGGGATCGACTTACCTCGGAGCTTGTTGAATCAGGCACGCTTATTCGCCTCAACGATGAGAAGCGCCCAAATAGCTTCCTTGCACGTTCCAACCCTGCGGACGTTGCACGCGTTGAGTCTCGTACCTTTATCTGCACCTCCACTCCGGAGGGCGCCGGCCCAACCAATAACTGGGCCGATCCGGTAGAGATGAAAGCCGAGATGACGGAACAATACCGTGGTGCCATGAAGGGGCGCACCATGTACGTCGTTCCGTTCTGCATGGGGCCTATCGACGACCCCGCTCCCAAGCTTGGCGTCCAGCTCACGGATTCTGCCTATGTGGTGCTTTCCATGCGCGTGATGACCCGCATGGGTGCTGAGGCACTCGCCAAGATTGGCGACAACGGTTCTTTCGTTCCGTGTCTCCACTCTGTGGGCGCGCCATTAGAGCCGGGCCAGGAAGATGTTGCGTGGCCTTGCAATGAAACCAAGTACATTACGCAGTTCCCGGAGACCAAGGAGATCTGGTCCTTTGGATCCGGTTACGGCGGAAACGCCATCTTGGCCAAGAAGTGCTACGCACTGCGTATTGCTTCTGTCATGGCTAAGGAAGAAGGCTGGATGGCTGAGCACATGCTCATCCTCAAGCTCACCTCTCCAGAAGACAAGGTCTATTACATTGCCGCCGCCTTCCCATCGGCATGTGGCAAGACCAACCTGGCGATGCTGCAGCCGACCATCGAAGGATGGAAGGCCGAGGTCGTTGGCGATGATATCGCATGGCTGCGCTTTGGCGAGGACGGACGCCTTTACGCCATCAACCCGGAGAACGGATTCTTTGGTGTGGCACCGGGAACCAACTATTCCTCTAACCCCAACGCCATGAAGACCATGGAGCCGGGCAACACCCTGTTCACCAACGTTGCGCTTACCGACGACGGCGACATCTGGTGGGAGGAACTGGAAAACCAGCCGGAGCACCTTATCGACTGGAAGGGCAACGACTGGACCCCGGAGAGCGATCAGCCTTCCAGCCACCCGAACTCTCGTTACTGTGTGCCACTAGAGCAGTGCCCCGTTGCCGCCGCAGAGTTCAACAACCCAGAAGGCGTTCCGATCTCCGCGATCCTTTTCGGTGGACGTCGCCCAGACACGGTGCCGCTGGTGTCTCAGGCTCACGATTGGAACCACGCCACCATGATCGGTGCGCTGCTATCCTCCGGCCAGACGGCCGCTGCCGAGGGCACCGTGGGCGCTTTGCGTCACGACCCCATGGCTATGCTGCCGTTCATCGGCTACAACGCTGCTGATTACTTGCAGCACTGGGTCGACATGGGCAAGAAGGGCGGCGACAAGATGCCGGCTGTCTTCCTCGTGAACTGGTTCCGCCGTGGCGACGATGGCCGCTTCCTGTGGCCTGGCTTCGGAGACAACAGCCGTGTTCTCAAGTGGATTGTGGACCGCATTGAAGGCCGCGTAGAAGCCGATGAGACCATCGCTGGCTACACCGCACGCGTAGAGGACCTCGACCTTACTGGTCTGGACACCCCGATTGAAGACGTCAAGGAGGCACTCTCTGCCCCTGCCGCTCAATGGAAGGGCGACCTTGAGGATAACGAGCAGTACCTTGAGTTCCTTGGCTCCAAGGGATCCGCAGTGCCTGCAGAAGTGCTTGAGCAGTTTGAGGCTCTGAAGCAGCGCGTGGCTGCCGCAGAATAACACGCTCTGTTAAAGCCGGAGTTCCCCTTTACCTTTAAGGGAGCTCCGGCTTTTTCAGAACTACCACGAGGTTACTCACAAGAAATTCACGGAGGATCGGGATCCGTACTAGCCACCATGCCCAGCGCGGGTGGTAACGCGGAAAAGCCAGAACCAGCTGCGCGTTGGATACACTACGAGCCCAGCGCAATCCCGCGGCGCACGAGACGTTAAATAAGGATGTCCCAAAAACATTTTTGGGTAGATGCCCGTGGCGGCGGCTGTAATAATCCCGGGCGAAATCGCCGCCAATATAGTGTTGCCATAGGCCGGTTTCGTGCCCGCCAAAGGGCCCGAGCCACACGGTATAACTGAGGATTGTTAGACCACCTGGCCGTGTTACTCGCAGCATTTCTTCACCCATGCGCCAAGGGTCAGCGATGTGTTCAGCCACGTTAGAGGAATACACAACGTCAAAAGCACCTGGACTAAAAGGCAAGGCAGTTCCGCTAGCGCGGACAGCATTCGCGATGCTAATACCTGCAGCTGACATTTCCCCAGCGTCGGGTTCAACGCTGACGTAATGAATCCCGCGACTCTCAAACTCGTTAGCAAAATATCCGGGACCACCCCCAACGTCTAAGACACTGCCTATGGGCGATTGAGTGTCTCTGCACAGACTTGTTATGAGATGCGCCGTGTCTGCTGCGAGTGGGGCATAGAATTTATCAGGCGCGGTTTGCTCATGACGAAAACTCCTCAGAAGGGTGAGGGATCGACGCAGGGTGGCAAGTTTTGCAGTATGCTGTGGTGGTTTCGCCATGGAGTTTATCTTTTCATGCTCTAGGGTGGGTTGTGATATGAAGATTCTCTTATTATGTTGGCGTGATACGACGCATCCGCAAGGTGGCGGGAGTGAACGTTACCTCGAACGGGTTGCGGAATATTGTGCACGCCACGGACACGAGGTCATCTTCCGTACATCTTCGTATACAGATGCTCCCCGCCGCAGCATGCGCGAGGGCGTGAGGTTTTCTCGCAGCGGCGGCAAGTTTGGGGTGTATCCTAAAGCCGCATTGGGGATGATTGCTGGACGCTTGGGGTTGGGCACTATGCGTGGAGTTGACGTTGTAGTGGATACCCAAAACGGAATTCCCTTCTTTGCTGCACTGTTTTCTGGCAAGCCCACCATCTTGCTCACTCACCATTGCCATCGTGAGCAATGGCCGGTGGCAGGAAAGCTCCTGGCCAAGATCGGCTGGTTTTTGGAATCTCAAGTATCGCCGTGGTTGCATCAGTCGCTGCGCTATGTCACGGTCTCTCAACCCAGCAAGGATGAACTCGTCGGGCTCGGAGTGCATCCCGAACGTGTGGACATCATTCGTAATGGGGTGGATCATCCACCCACGCATATGCGATTGGAAGACGATGGCCTACTGCACCTGGTCACACTTTCGCGCCTGGTGCCTCACAAACAGATTGAAGACGCCATCGAGGTGGTGCGCTCGCTTGACGGCGTAGTGTTAGACATCATCGGTTCTGGTTGGTGGGGACAACAATTACGGGATAAAGCAGCGGATATTGCAGATCGGGTTGTGTTCCACGGACAGGTCTCCGAGGAATACAAGCACGCCCTGTTGGACCGTGCAGCGATACACCTCATGCCTTCCCGCAAGGAGGGTTGGGGGCTGGCGGTGATTGAGGCGGCTCAGCATCGGGTGCCAACGATCGGTTATCGCTCCTCGGGCGGGCTTGTAGACTCCGTCCGGGAAGGTGGCGTGCTGGTCGGGGATCGGGAAGAGTTTGTTGCGGAGACCCGCCGGTTGTTGGCGGACTCGGATCGTCGAGAAGCTTTAGGTGCGCTTGCTTATGAAGCGGCACAGAGCTACTCCTGGGACGATACTGGCCGCCGCTTCCTCGATCTCATGGAACGCGTCGCCCATGCCCCGGCAACGCCCACGCCTCCCGCCAGCCACAACGAGGCAAGCGATACACCCACCCAGTAATTACGCCCGCGGTGGGTGGTGCCGCCGATCTCCGTGATGATTTCCGCGCCGGAGCTTGTCGACGTCACCACCGCCCCAATACCGCGTTCCTTAAGACACTCGGTACAGCCGCGGCGCCATTCCTGCACCGCAGCCACATACCGAGGGGAAAGCTCGTCTACCAGCGTGCCATCTACCACCAGGCCTCCTGCTTCCACACTCGACTGAGCTTTGATCCTCGGATCCACCATGGTTCGCCCGCGGTAGGTCACCAGCCCCCGAGAATCCGGGAAGAGCACGTCCCCCTCGGAGCTTGGCCAGGGGCGCTCGGCTACCGGGGCGAGCTGTTTGAGAGCCACCGGGGCATCAGGAACCTGCAGAATCACAAGAAAGAGAGTGATAAGAGCAAGCGGTCGGTATCGCATCCTGCCCGCTCCCGTCACCAGCGCTGGGATAAGCAGCATGATGAGTTTGTGAGAATCGCGAAAAAGGCTTGCGCCGGGTACATGGGTGAGCAACCACCCGCCAGCCGGAGTATTCAGCACGAGGCAGGCCACCACTGCTGCGGCACCAAGCAGCTGCCACCTCCGGGGAGCTTTCCAGAATGTGAGCACGCCTAGCGCTATCCCAAACACAGCAAAGCCTGCAGCCCGTGAAGGCGGCACCGCCTCAGCATTCCATATGCCGCCTAACCCCATAAGAGCGCCTAGTGTGCCAGTCCAGGTTTCTGCGCGGGCGAGAAACGCCGTTGTGGAAGACGCTGGCACAGTGACAAGGCTAGGAATGAGCCACGGAAGACTGGCAGCCGCACCGGCCAACACGACAGGGAGCTTAGAACGAGCGGCAACTAGCCCCGTGATCGTTGCCACGACCGCCCCTGTGGGGGTCAAAGAACTCAGCCACATCGCCGCAATCCGCCCCCGCGTCGAGGCTGTGATCACCATCGGCAATAACCATGCGGCGATCACCAGAGACCATTGTCCTTGTAATAACCGCTCCACCACAAACGGATTCCACAGGGTAAGCGTTATCGCGGCAGCCCGTGACCATGCAGTGCTGCCCAACCGGGCCGCCCCGATAGCCCCGGCGACAGCAGAAGCCAGCAACAGCAGCCGCACTACCCATGTAGCTGGAATCACGTGGCCCAACAGCGCAAGCACTCCGTCTTGGGGCGCATTGCGTGCCGGCAGGTCACCAAAACCCACGGCGCCTGCGGTCAGTGCCGGGTGATTGAGTACCACCATGTCGCGTAACCCCAGCATTCCGGACCACCCGGAAGGCAGCCACAAGGCCCACATGAGCAGAGTGAGCAGCATCGCAGTCCATGCGACGAGCAGATACGACGAAGAACGCGCGCCGGGGGCAGACATGCTAAGGCGTTGACGAAGCGTCATGGGGGCGTCGTACAGCAAGCCAAAGACCTACCGCAAGCAGCGCAAAACCAAGCATTTTTGCAACGAATCCGCCGATGCGCAGCCGATGCAAAGTATCCACTGTCGGCTGAGCTTCATCGTGGGCATGTTCTTGAGTCGTGGCATCCCACTGAAGTTTGGTCTTTAAAATTGTGCGCATGGGATCCTGGCCCCGCTGCGCGGTAGCGTCTGCGTCTTGCTGGTCGGTGGCGTAGAACATGAACACGTCTTCGCTCTGATTAACCACTACACCGCTCTTGGGCTCTACCCACAGGGTGCGCTTGACGGTGTAATAAGGGGTGAGCTTGACCGTGCCGGGACGGCCCTCGCCATAGAACTTGGATGCGGGGGCCGTGATCTGCATCTTGCGTATCTGGTCTTGCTGTTCCTGGCTGAGATCGCTCGTGGTGGCTTCCATCGAGGGCTCATCGGAGATGTCCTCGGGCTGGGTGAAAGATCGTGTCGCGGCTTTGACCAAGTCCGTGGCGGGAATGTCTTGAGTAAACCTGTAGATCCCGTTATCTTCCTCCACATAATCCAGTGGCCAGGGTTTTTGTGCGATGGGGTCAAAGAATTGATACGAGCGGCGTTCTGTATTGAACGGGTAAAAGTATTGGAGTCCGTCGCGGGCAAAATCTCCGGTATCAAAGCTCAAATTAAGGCTTGGTGCGGTGACCTTCATATGCGAAGCAAAATCCAAGACCGGATAGGTGGAATGCCTGATAAGGCGCAGTTTGTCGTCGATATCGATGATGGATTTTTTGGTGTCGGTGCGTATGAGGTTTTCCGTGACGTGGAGGTCGACTTCGTCGCGGACATCGGTTTTGACCGTTTTGATCTCTCGATGCAATTGGGTGGTGGTGTTAACCACAAAGCAGCTTTGTGGAGCGTTGGCGGGGCAAGGGGCCTCAGGGTCGTAGAGAGTGGTGGCCGCAGGGGTAGTGGTGATCTGTCGGGTGGTGTTGACCGGAATAGGCTTGATTCTGCTGATCATAAGTGCAGGCCCAGCTGCTGCAATGATAAAGAGAACGGCTGCCGCCACAAAGGCAATGATAGGGGCACGCCGTGCATGCTTTTGGGAACGCACAAATAGGGTATTTCGTGTGTCCATGCCAGCAGCATCCACACCGGTGTCTTTGCTGTCCATCACCCTGACGACTCTCTACTTTCCGCTAGGATCCCTTAAAGTGTCTCCATCGTACCCACCGCGCACGCGAAACTTCCTCCCCCAACTCGAGGGGCTACGAGGTGTGGCTGCCGTCGGGGTGCTCCTCACACACACGGCTTTTCAAACAGGGATGAGCCAATCGGGAATCGCAGGGGCGATACTTGCGCGTTTTGACTTCTTTGTCGCAGTATTTTTTGGTCTTTCAGCATTCTTGCTCTGGCGTGGCGATCATTCGGGCTCCCCACTCTCGTATTTCCGCCGCCGCGCCTTCCGCATTCTCCCAGCTTATTGGGTGTGCGTCCTGCTTGTTTTTGCGTTCTTGCCAGATTCTTTTGGCACGGGGTGGCGCACAATTTTAGCGACCCTGACTTTCACCCAGGTGTATCCAGCCCACAGTCTTGCCGGTGGTTTGACACACCTTTGGTCGCTGAGTGTGGAAGTAGCGTTTTACCTCTTCTTGCCGGTGCTGGTGTGGGCGCTGCGGGGGGTGTCGAAAAGCAAGCGCTTACTGTGCTTCTTCGGGATGTTTGCGGCGGGGATTGGGTGGGCTGCGGTGCCGTGGCCCCTCGATCTAGCCGGCGGAATCAACTTTCAGATTTTCCCGCCCTCCTATGCGCCTTGGTTTGTCGTTGGTCTTATCGCAGCTGAGCTGGAGGGGACACGAATAACCGCGTGGAAAGGTTTTAATCTCACGTGGCTGTGGTGGGCGCTAGCTCTTGGCGTGGCGTGGGTGGCGGGGCAACCATGGTTTGGTCCGCAGGGTTTGACGCATCCCACGCCCGGAGAATTTGTGCGAAAAATCCTGGCAGGGGCGCTTTTTGGGGCGCTAATATTGCTGCCTTATGTCTGGGGGACAGGGAGCACGCGGGCATCGCTTCTCAGTAGTCGGCCCCTGCTTACTTTGGGACGGTGGAGCTACTCGCTGTTTCTTTGGCACCTCCCGGTGTTGTCGATGGTCTTCCCGCTGCTGGGGATCGCGCCGTTTTCTGGGCATTTCATTCTTGTTACCGCAGTCTGCTTTGTGGGAAGCGTCATTGTGGCAGCTGCGAGTTTTACGTTGGTGGAAAAGAATGCCCGTTGGGCGCGATAGTGTCGTTTTTGAGAACGCTAGAAAATGCATCCTGGGGTTTTATGTGCGCCACAAGTGCTAGCGTTCCCCAAAACGACAATCCTTGCTGAGCAACGGGCATAGTAACGCCAGGCAACACAGAACGTCAGTAAAAGGCACAAGATCAAAGTAGTGGGCGCTGGGCCAGGGGGTGCGCGCGAGCCAGAGCACGGTGATCGCCATCATTGCGCCGATGATGATGGTGGGTGTGATGGTGGTAAAACGCCGGATAGCCCAGAGGCTGGGAAGCATCAGCAGCCCCCACCATCCCACGATGCAGCAGACCGCCGCCGTACCAACAAGGGGAAGGATGAGCGCAGGCCAGGGCCTGACAGGAGGCTCGGTGCCGCGTCTTC
Organism: Corynebacterium ulcerans; assembly: GCF_900187135.1. Lineage (NCBI taxonomy): Bacteria > Bacillati > Actinomycetota > Actinomycetes > Mycobacteriales > Corynebacteriaceae > Corynebacterium > Corynebacterium ulcerans. Next base: position 1,264,948 of record NZ_LT906443.1, on the reverse strand, counting down.
GACGGATGATCGCTAGGACGCACCCGGCCGCGATCACCACCGCGAGCACCCCGCCGCCGAGCAGCCCACGACGATAGGTGGCGTCGGCGCGCATGCTGAGCGTTACGGTGCCGTGGGCGCCTGCCGGAATGATAAAGCTTTGCGACGCCGCGTTAAACTCCGCCGGACGCAGTTCCGTGCCATCGCTCAACGTTGCCGTGAGTCCTTTGTTGGCGGCGCGGGTGGTTACGAGGATTCTGTCGTGGTCGGCGGGAGGAAGACTTTCTCCACGGGCGATATCGCGCAGATTACTCCTCGGTGAGTAGCCCGGTTCGCTGAGGCGGACCCAGTTGGAGCGAGTGCGGATCTCATGGTGACCAGCAGTGAGCACGATGTCGTCGCCGCAGGTGTAAGGGGTGTCGTCGATATGCGTGGGTTGATGGCAGTCGGACTGGGACAGTCGAACTGTGAGGTCTTTAGGGAGGCTAAAACTCCTGATGATCACGCCGGTATCCACCGCAACCTTTTGGAACAGAAACTCTCGGACGCTCGCGGGGGCTTCCGGTACCGTGACCATCCGCCGGATTGGTGCGTCTTCGATGGCGGCCTCGGCAATGCCTACTTTTCCGGATTGCGTTGTGGTTGGACGTTGTGGCCCCAGGGTGATGCGCACGGCGTCGGTGGGGCCGCCGGGCACTTTGATGGTGGTGGGAATTCCAGGTTTGAGCTTGACCTTTGTGTGGGCTCCCGCGCTGCTTATAGTGACCTCTGTGGGAGCGCCAGTGGTGGTGAGACTCAGTGTCGGATTATCGGAGTGCGCTCGTAGTTCTAGCCATTGCCCTTCTTGCGTCCCTGGGGCGGGAAACCATGCGGTGTCTGGGTCGCCATCGACGGCGGCGGTCAGGGAACGCTCGGGGTGTGCGCCGCCGAAGGCGGTGGCATCCGAGGCAGACGAGGATGCCGCTACGCTGCCGCCGGTCTCTACGACGCGCGTATAAGAGCCTTGCGACGGATAGTCGAGCGCTGCGCCCTTAGCATCATGGGCTTCGTCAGCGGAGGCGAGCGGGGCGGAGATCGCAGACTCTATGGTGCCAAAGTTGCGAGCCGTCAACATGGGCGTATCGGTGACTATCTCTGCGCCTTCATGAGTGAGTTCGTAGAGGCCGCGGGGTAGCAGCGGGAGGATCTCGCCGCCACCTGCAAGCTTTGTGGGGGTAGGGGCGGCCGTTTGTGCGTCGGCAAGCATCATGTTGCGCTGGGGGGCAAACACGACCACATCGACCTCGCCAAAGGTGCGGACCTCTGCAGCAGGGAACAACCGCTGGACTTTGCTTAAGGTGAGCGCTGTCCCGGTGGCGCCCACGACGGAGTCGTCAAGATCATGTCGGAGTACCAGCGCGCCGACGCCGAGACGTTCGAGCTGGGCTGGTAGCTCGCTCAACTCGCCTTCGTCAATAGCCGCAAGCGTCCCATCGAGCGTGCGGATTGCCTCTGGAGGAACAAGGGGCACGGCATCGCGAACAAGCCACGGAACAGACAACAACGGCTGCAGCGGCTCATCCCTGGTCCATCCCCAGTCCTGGCGAGCAAAACTGGCCGCGGGCAGTATCAAGGTGCGGGTGCCCGAGGCTTTCTCATTGAGAAAATCAGCAGCCTCCGACCAATACGAGGGGACCTGGCTATACGCGCCCGAGGGAAGTAAGCGTCCCGACCACGCAGGAGAAACTGCTGCCGCCGCAACGAGCATGACGAGGGCATAGACCGCTACGCGCGGGCGGGGAACATCACGAGTACAGCGAATCTGAATAGCGTGGGCAACGCCTATGAGCAGTGGGATTCGTAAAAGCGGGTCAAACTTATGCACGTTGCGCAGTGCGGCGCCGGGGCCGTCGAGAAACTCAGGTACTAAATGCGCCCCGCACACAACAATCACGCCCACAAAGAGCAACGCAATCCAGAATGAACGAAACCTCAGGCCGGGGCGGCATAGGCCGATCAGCCCGATGGCTGCGATGGCCAGCGTTACCACGACAAAATAGGGGCTGGTGGCAAGCGCATGGCCGGCTTCTCGCTCGGTTTCTACGAAAGGCGTCCACGACGTGGTGCCGCGTAAGGCTTCGGCTGTGTTGAGCCAGCGCGTGGTGACAAAGGAGCTCTCGATAAAGTCAGTAAAAGGAGTCGAATACGTACCGAGGACGGCCAGCGGCACCAACCACCACACGCTCACTGCAACGCAACCGACAGACCAGACAGCAAAGAACCGCCAGCGTCGCAACCACAACAATAACAGCGCGGCGGGAACACACGCGGCCACCGTGGCCGTCGCATTCACCGCCCCCATGCCTATCACTGCCAGTAACGATGCTGCTACACCGGGGAAGCCCTGTACGGGAGGCCGTCGGCTAGCGTGGGGAGTGCCAGCCACCGTGCCAACCACCGGGATCAGCGGCCACAATACCCAGGGTGCCAGCGCCACCGGCCAGGCCTCTGAGGAAATAGCGGTCAAGGTGGTCAGAATTCGAGGAGAAAGTGCATACAACGCGGCTGCTAACGCACGCGAGCCGCTGGAGCTGACCCCTAATCTGCGGGTAAGTAGCAAAAAGCCCGAAAAAGCCAAGCCCAGAAGCAAGGTCCACCACAGGCGTTGGGCTATCCAATCCGGGAGTGGGGAGGCAAGAAGAAAAAAGGCCCCCTGCGGGAAGAGGTAACCGTAGGCCTGATTTTGCAGCTGCCCCATGGGGAAAATATCCGTCCATGGATGAAGCGCTGCGCTAAGAAAATGCGCCGGGTTTGCAACGAGGTCGTGTTTTGTATCTGCAGCAGTTAACCCCCACGGCTGTGAAAAACTAATCAGAGCAGCACATATCCAGCCGGAAAGATGAGGCCGGCGAGCGAAGAACAACAAGAGTAGCGTCACGCGCGCCACGAGGAAGTCGGCTATGTTCCTAGCCTTTGTCGCCTTTATGTGTGAAGAGGATGCCAAAGCCGGGTCTACTGACGTGAGCCATACTCCGGGTCACCGAGGACCGAAGAATCGGCGTTCGCGGCACCGTTGGCTGGCCCAGAATCGACGAGCGACACACCGATTACAGCCACAATGCCCACCGCGATACCGATAACGGCGCTGGCTATGGTGGGGCCGAGGGTGCGGCGGTTAAGGGAATCGGATTCAAAAGCCATACATATAACAATACCGTGGTTTACTGGATGGGCAATGCACATAAAACGACTTCTCGCCGCCGCCCTCCTCGGTGCGCTCGCCGCATGCAGTGACGCCGGAACCGATACGGATCCCGCCAGCACCGAGGTCACTACTGCGTCCACCACTGCGTCCGCAACGCAGGAAACCAGTGCGCCCCCAAGCGCAAAGACGCAGCCTCACGACGTCCGCGCTCAAGCCGCGAGCCTCATGATGGTGGGAGTAAGTAATTACGACGACGCCCTCTCTGCCTTAAACCAAGGCGCTGGAGGCATCTTCATCGGCTCAGGTACAGATCCCAACCTCCTTACCGCGCTGGGTAGAAACATCGAGGCATTGCGTAAGGCCGTGGGGCGCGATTTCTCTGTCTCCATCGACTTTGAAGGCGGGCGGGTTCTCCGACACCAAGGAATCCTAGGGACCTTCCCCTCACCTCAAGTGATGGCGCAAACCATGAACCCTGAGCAGGTTCGAGGCATGGCTAAAACGATGGGCGACTCACTGTTCGCACACGGGGTGACGGTGAACTTTGCGCCAGTTGCGGACATAGACGCTGGACTCGATGTCGTGGGCGATCGCGCCTTTAGTGCGGACCCCAATATTGATGCGGAGTATGCGGTAGCCTTTGCTCAAGGAATGCTAGACGCAGGGGTCCGGCCAGTGTTTAAGCATTTCCCTGGGCATGGACGCGCCAGTGGCGACTCCCACACTGGCCAGGTGTTTACCCCGCCATTGGGAGACTTAGAGAACATTGATTTGGTGCCCTATAGCCGGATTAATGTCCCCGGTGCTGGCGTGATGCTTGGGCACATGGTGGTTCCCGACCTAGGCTCACCCAAGAATGGTCTTCCCTCCACCCTTAATCCAGCCGCTTATCAGCTGCTACGCACTGGTTCTTATCGCGGTGGGCATCCTTTCGATGGTGTGGTCTATACCGACGATCTTGCCATGGGTGCGATCACAGGGATTATGCCTGTTCCCCAGGCTGTGGTGGCGTCGTTGCAAGCAGGTGCCGATCAAGCGTTGTGGGTGACCACCGCTGGGCTCAAAGAGGCTATCGACGCTACCGTTGCGGCCGTGGAAACGGGCGCATATCCCAGAGCCCAGTTTGAAGCCTCTGTACGCCGGGTTGGTGTTCTTTGATCTCTTTGGGAAGAGTTAAGTAAAAAATTATTATCGTGCGATTATCGTGTGATGAAAATCCATAAAAACAGGATCAGTAAAGGTTATAAGGGGTTCGTAGCCACGAGAATGGCGGTACGAAAAAATTGCACAGCGGAGCTTTAGGGTTCTTGGAATAGTCGCTAACACCCCGTGTCCACTAAGTTGGTGTGAGTGAGTTCAAAGAAGGCAGCTAAGTTCGGCGCAGGCGTGGTTCTGGGCATCGCTTTGCTCGGCGGCGTCGGGTACGGCACGGACTATGTGATCAACCAAGGATCTGTCCCCCGGGGGACAAGCGTTGGCGGAATCAACATCGGCGGGATGGACAAAGATGAAGCCATCTCGACACTAAAAAAGGGTTTGGCGTTGAGCGCCCAAGTGCAGATCACTGCGGGAGAGCAACACTCCAGTCTCTCGCCTGAAGCTTCAGGGCTTGGGGTGGACTGGGAGAAAACAATCGACGGGGCAGGCGCGCAATCTGCCAACCCGTTTACCCGCTTGGCTAGCTTCTTTACCACTCATGAGATCAACATTGTCTCCACTGTCGATGAGGCTAAGTTGACCCCGCAGTTGGACCGAGTAGAAAAAGAACTAACTCCCGCACCTCAGGACGCCAGCTTGGATATCCACGGTGGCAAGGTCAACTCACACGCATCTGTGAATGGGCAGAGCCTGAGCCGTCAGGAGCTCAACAGTGCAGTCGTCTCGGATTGGCTCAAACCCGACGGTGTGAATGTGAAGGTGAACACCACCAAGCCGGCTATTGGCGAATCTGCGCTGAAGAAAGCAGAGGAGACAGCCAACGCTGCGCTTCAAGGCCCCTTGGTGCTGCATGGGCGCGATAACATCGACGGCTTCATTCCCGTGGAACGGCTGGCTGAGGTCCTCACCTTTGTTCCAGACAACGATTCGCTGCGACCGGACATTAACGTAGAAGCAGCTAAGGGAATTTTCCTGGAGAACCTCGGGGTGACTGAGGTGAAAAGGCAAAACGCTAACATCATCTTCCGCGGTGGAACCAAGACTGTCACCCCTAGCGTGGATGGCATCACCATTGACTGGGAGAAGACCCTAGAAAACTTCCATGAGCGTGTGACTTCCAAAGACAAACGAACCTTCGACGCTGTCTACATTGATGAACCCGCGACCTTTACCACTGAACAGGCGGAACGGGCCACTTTTGACGAGGTCGTAGGCGAATTCACCACGGGCGGCTACTCGCAAGCCTCGGGAGTGAACATTGCTCGTGTTGCAGAAATGGTCAACGGGGCAATTGTCGCGCCGGGAGATACATTCTCCTTGAACGGATACACGGGGCCGCGCGGGCGCGCACAAGGTTTTGTGGAATCCGGCGTCATTCTCAACGGACGAGCAGACAAGGCGGTAGGCGGTGGCATTAGTCAGTTTGCCACTACCTTGTACAACGCCTCCTACTTTGCCGGGATGCAAGACGTAGCACACACCAATCACAGCTTCTACATCTCGCGCTATCCCGCGGGACGCGAGGCCACGGTCTATGAAGGTGCTATCGATCTGCAGTTTAAGAACACCTCCCCATATCCCGTCAGAATCGTGACCTCTGCAGGTGGCGGCAACGTGACCGTTAAACTCACGGGAGTAAAGACCGTCAACGTGGAATCCATCAACGGAGGGCGCTGGAATTACACCCCGCCGAGGCCGATCCGACTCTCTGGTCCGGATTGCACGCCTTCCGGCGGTGCCCAAGGTTTCACCACATCGGATACCCGGATTGTGCGCGATCTTAGCGGTAACCAAATTTCGCGGGAAACCACGACCACCGTCTACGATCCGTCACCGATCGTGACTTGTTCTTAAGCGGTATGAAAGCGCGCGGCCAGCAGGTCGCGCGCTTTTTGCATGGAATGGCACTATGGGGACCTCTAGAAGAAGCGGTGGGGCTCTGAGGGGTTAGGGGAGCTAGTGCTTTCAAAGCGGCGAGGAAATCTGGTTGATTTAAGGCCAGACGCGTCGGCTGCGTGACCGCTATATGTAGCGCATAGGCGTTAAGGGGGTAAAGGTATCAATATTTTACATTTTGAATAAAATGCTTTTTTAGTGCATGTTATCTCTAATTGATAAGTTTGTGGGGGTAGTGTATATAACTACGAACGACGTTCGGAGTTAGGGTGGCCTTGCCATAATTTTTCCTGTTGAAAGTTCCTTATGTCTTATAAAACCCACCTCAGTACCCGAGATTTAATAAATGCAGGTATCTTTTCCGCCCTTTACTTTGTCACTACATTTCTTTTCGGAATGACGGGCTTTATAGGTCCTGCTTTTATGCTGCTCGGTTTTGCCCTCAGCACAATTATGGGCGGCGTCGTCTTGGCTCTTTATGCGGCAAAAACACCAAAATTTGGTGCTTTTGCCTTGGTCGGAATGGTAAACGGCCTCATGTTCATGATGACCGGACACTATGTGTGGTCGTTCATAGGATGCGTGGCTTTGGGATTTCTCGCGGACCTTCTCCTTCAAAAAACGTCAATGCCGCTGGACACAAGCTATCCCTTTGCTTATGCAGTTTTTTCGGTCTGGATTGTTATGCCTTTTGTTCCGTTGATCCTGAACACTGACGCCTATTACGTGGATATCGCATCTCAGATGGGGCCTGAGTATGCGGAAGCAATGGCACGTATTTTTCAACCCTGGACGATAGTCGGAGTGGGTATTGCCGCGCTCGTACTCGGATACATCGGTGGCGTTATAGGAATTCGAGTGCACCGTAAGTATTTTGAAAGCTCGGGTTTGTTGTGATTCTCAAGCAATGCGATCCGCGCACAGTAATTGTTGCTGTTGTTGTGATCAATATGTCGGTGCTCAGTTCTGCTTCCACAGCGACTCTTTTCCTATGCGCAGGATGCGCTGCGCTGGCGCTCTCTCTAGTGCGGATCCGATATGGTTTATGGTCCGTTGCATTTTTTCTAGGATTCTATTTGGCATACCGTGGAATCCTTAGTCTGCCAAGTGCAAACACTGCAATAGCTTTTCTAGCAGCAACGTTGATGTGGTTTAGCCGCTTCTCCGTCAGCGTATCAGTAGGGTTGTTTGCCTTAGCTACACTGACGCCTTCGAATCTTACTTCGGCATTGCGACGCTTAAAGTTGCCGCAGTGGTTGACCATCCCGCCTGTAGTATTCCTGCGGATTGTGCCCGTTATTCTCGCGGAGGCTCGGGCGATTTATGACGCCATGCAGCTACGAGGGTTAAGGCCGGGAGTATGGTCCTGGATCCGTCGACCTGTTCAATCCTCAGGGATGTTTATGATTCCATTACTTGGCGCAGTAATGAGGGTCGGAGATGAGCTGGCTGCTGCGGCGCTCATACGAGGACTGGGCGGTGAATCATATCCGACTACTGTCACTACATTGCGGTTTCGAGTGGTTGATGCGGGGATATTATCGCTTCTTCTCGTGACTGTTAGCTCCTTGTGGTGGTCAGCATGACCCAACGCGCTGGTATCGAGATAAAGAACCTTAGCTTTGAATATGCTATGGGACCGCATGCGCTCCGGGGTTGTCTGCATGACATTACCTATGAGATAAAACCTGGAACCACTGTGTTGCTTACGGGAGACTCCGGGGCAGGGAAAAGTACTTTTCTGCGACTCATCAGTGGTCTAGCTCCTCATTTTTATCCCGGCGAACTGAACGGAATCCTGCAACTTAGCACTTTGACGGAAAAGTTTGTGCCTTCGGAACAACCGCTATCGCGAGCTATTGAATATAGTGCGAGTGTTTTTCAGAACCCTCGCACACAGTTTTTTACTGAACATGTAGATTCTGAACTAGCGTTTGGTCTGGAGAACTTAGGGGTTTCTCCGTATGCGATCCACAGCCGCGTAGATCGTGCGGTTGAGCTTATGGAAATTTCGGACCTCCGGGGGCGCCGATTGCAAGAGCTTTCTGGCGGACAACTACAAAAATTGGCATGTGCTTGCGCCCTTACAACGCCCGGCGACATCGTGCTTTTCGACGAGCCAACGTCAAATCTATCCCCGAAGGCAATAGAAACATTGCGTTCGTGCATAACCCGGCTTCGTGCACTGGGAATGACGCTTGTTATTGCAGAGCATCGTGTGGGGTGCATGAAAGGCCTGGTAGATGAAGTTCTGTATCTGAGAGACGGGAGAATACAGAAAAGCTTTTCGGCTGAAGACTTCTATGCTCTACATGACACTGAGAGAAAACATTTGGGGTTGAGGTCCTTTGAACCGGTACCGATAACGGATTTTCCTTCCTCGGATAGAGACGATCTCAGACTGGAAAATATCCGCTTCTCCTACGGCGATAATGCTGTGTTGAGCATTGATCATGTGGGTTTTGCTGCGGGTGAAGTGACGGTAGTGGTGGGCCCAAATGGTAGTGGGAAAACTACGCTTGCCCGTGTTATATGCGGTTTAGAAAAACCTGGTCGAGGGGCCCGAATTTCTTTAAACGGTCGCTCATTGTCTGCAGTGGCACGGCAACGAACTTGTTATCTGGTGATGCAAGACGTAGGTCGCCAACTTTTTGCTGCCACAGTGGAAGAAGAAGTGACCCTAGGACTTTCTCCGACGGCACGTAGTTATGTGGATATTCCTTTGCTCTTGAAGCAATCGGGTTTAAGCGGATACGAAAAGTGCCACCCGCAGGCTTTGTCTGGTGGACAGCAACAACGGTTAGTGATTACTACCGCTCGTGCGCAAAAGTCCAAGGTTTACATTTTCGACGAACCCACCTCTGGAGTGGGATGGCGTCATCTCAAAGAAATTGCTCTTCACCTGCGTAGTCTCGCCGCACAAGGTGCCGTAGTCATAGTGATCACACACGATGCGGAACTCATTGAAGAATCTGCAACTCGACTGGTGAATATGGAGAACATAAACAAAATAACTCATACATCGTGGGAAGAAGTGAAGGCTAATGACAACTAATGCGGTAGCAGAAGTTTCGCCGAAAGATAAGCTTAAAAATGGGCAGAAGGCATTGCGAAAATTGCTCAAGCCTGTTCGAGCCCAGCTCTATTGTGCGCAATTTATTGCGTTTTGTTCTGCGCTATTGTCTGTAGCTCCTTATATAGCGTTGGTGGCTTTGGAAGATGCGTTTGCACAAGGCAACGTGGGCTTAATAAAAGAGACTGTGAAATGGTTGATCGTTGCTTTTTTAAGCCAACTTTCTTTGTACTTCATAGCCCTTCTTATTTCGCATCTTGCAGATGCGAAACTGGTCAGCCTTAACCGGCAACGCATTATCCGTGCGATTGGACGTGCACCACTAGCGTGGTGTGGCCAAACAAATTCTGGAAAAGTACGCAAGGCGATAGAAGACGACACCATAACTCTGCATTCGCTGACCGCTCATGCTCCGGTGGATACGGTCACCGCGATTGCGACCCCTCTGGCGCTCCTACTTTATGTTTTTAGCATTGACTGGCGTCTGGGGATCCTTGCTGTTGCGACGGTACCTGTCTACCTCGCCATACAGGCGTATTCGATGAAAGGCATGGGAGACAAAACGGCAGAAATGGACACGTATTTAGGTGATGTTTCTGCTACCGCAGTTGAGTTTGCAGAGGGGATCGCCGTAGTGAAAGCCTTTGGGACCGTGGGGAAAGCGCATCGGCGTTATCAAGAAGCTGCGGATAGATTTTCTGCTTTTTACTACGCGTGGGTGAGGCCGTTATTAAAGGTCAGCGCTGTATCCGATTCAGTCATTGCGATTCCATTGCTGTTACTCATCAACGTTGGTGGTGGCTCAATACTTTTGGCAGTTGGTGAGGTCACAGTAGCAGAAGTACTGATAAGCAGCCTGGTTGCGTTTGTTATCCCAGGGACTATCCAAACCATGGGAATGATGATGTGGTCCTACCAACTCGCTGGTAACGCGGCACTTCGACTCGATGCCGTGATGTCCTTGCAAGCGGTGTCGGAAGGGAACCGGAGCGTCGAGAAGCGTAATCCCACAGTGGAATTTGAACATGTGAGTTTTGCTTACTCAGGAGTTCCAGTAATAAAAAACTTTAGTGCGACGCTTGCGCCTGGAACGATAACAGCGCTGGTTGGACCGTCCGGTGCCGGAAAATCAACTGTGGCAACTATGCTGGCGCGGTTTCAAGATCCCGATGCTGGGCGCATCATGATTGACGGCATAAATCTGCGCGAGCTTAGCTTCAGTTCACTTTATTCCACGGTTTCATTTGTGTTGCAGGACCCCCACATACTGCGCATGAGCATACGAGACAATATTGCTTTGTATAGGACGGATGCCACGGATGAAGAGATTTGGGAGGCGGCCCGAGTAGCCCACATAGCGGCCGATATCCGGGCCTTACCTCAGGGGATGGACACCATCGTGGGAGAAGATACGTCCTTATCCGGCGGCCAGCAGCAGCGAATTTCGATTGCTCGGGCAGTACTTTCGCAGGCCCCGATTTTGATTTTGGACGAGGCAACAGCGGCTACTGATCCCGATTGTGAGGCTGAGATCCAGTCGGCGCTTAGCACTTTGGTCATCGGAAAAACAGTTCTTGTTATTGCACACAAACCAGAATCGATCCGTGGAGTCGATCAAATAATTCATCTGACACCGGTTACAGAGATCCCACAGGAGGCCATCAATGTTTGATCCACTACTTTTACGGAGATTGGGGGAGCTACAAAGTGCGGATGGAAGAAAGCGCCGGCTTTATTATCTGATCCTCGTGACCTTTGTCGGGCTTTTCGACGGCTTTGCCGTGCTCATCCTGCTACCTGTTATTACGGCGCTTACTCGTGGTGAGTCGATCAGCAGCTGGCTCAGCATCTTGGTCGCTATCTCCGTCGTTTCGTTTGCGTTGAGGTATTTCTCGGCCATGGTGGGCTATCAATCTGCATTGGACTTTTTGAAGACAGGGCATTCTATTATCGGCGATAAACTTGCGACGCTGCCCCTGGGATGGTTTACACCAGCGCGAACGGGAGGAATATCGCGACTGGTTTCCGACCGATTCATGGTTGCCACAGAGACCCTGGCACACCTGCTGGGTACTTTTTTCCGCGAAGCAGCGGCATTAGCCGTCTTGCTCGTGGGCAGTTGGTTTTTTGATCCCCTTTTAGGGTTAGCACTTGTTATTATCGCACCATGCGCCCTCGCCGTGATGAAGCTGGCGAGCGTAATTCGGGGAAAAGCCTCCCAGCAAGCCCTACCTTCGGGGCGAGAACTTTCAGCGAGGATTGTTGAATACGTCCGGCATCAACCTGTGCTTCGAGCTACTGGAAGATCACACAATTTCATGCCCCTAACTCAGGCATTAGAACGTGATCGGTCTGTCCGATTTCGTGAACTATGGCAGTCAACGGGCGCACTTCTGCTGAATGGAATAGTGGTCCAATTCTTTGTAGTAGCGCTCATCAGCGTCAGCGCGCATTTATTTGTTGAAGGATCTCTTAGCGGCTTAGAAGCTATTGCGATTATCGGAATTACTTTGCGATTTACTCGATGCTTAGAACAAATGGGCACTGCTTTTGTTGGGCTAGATGTTGGTCGAGTTGCAGTGGCTGAAGCTGAGCCCATTGTAGGGTCTCCTGCATTACCTGAACCAGTTTCTCCGGTGTCAGGGGATGGATCTGGACGCGTTGAATTTCATAACGTCACCTTTGGCTACACGGAAAAACCAGTGGTCAACGACATTAGTTTTGTTGTAGAACCAGGGACTGTTACCGCAATAGTGGGACCATCGGGTTCCGGTAAAACAACTCTTGTGCGTTTAGCGTCTCGGTTCTGGGATGTTAACTGTGGTGCTGTGTTGATAGATGGTGTAGACGTCAGGGATTTGGGCACCACACAGCTCATGTCCAAGCTTTCCATGGTGTTCCAAGATGTCTATCTTTTTGATGACACTTTATTAGCCAATATTCGGGTTGGTCGCCCTGAAGCATCGGAAGAGGAGATTCGCAAAGCCGCAGAACTTGCCGGAGTGACCTCGATCGCTGAGCGTTTGGGCTGGGAAACACCGGTAGGGGAGGGCGGTGCTTTGCTTTCCGGGGGCGAACGCCAAAGAGTCTCAGTGGCACGGGCATTGCTTAAACAGGCTCCGATCGTGCTTTTCGACGAAGCCACGTCTGCCTTGGACCAGGAAAATGAGGAAAATATTCTGATTTCCGTAGAGAAATTACGTGAGCGTTCCACATTTATTGTTATTGCACACAAATTAGATACGATTCGCTCGGCGGACCAAATAATCGTTTTGGATGAGTCGGGTCGCATCTGCCAGAAAGGCACGCATGCCCAACTCTACGCAGAACCTGGATTGTATCGCCGCTTTTGGGAGCGTCGTAAGGCTGCAAAAGGCTGGGCGCTAAGCTAGGTTTATGACACCCCCAGGCTTAAAAACCGGCCCGAAGCCACGCTTTAATGAGCAGGATGCGATCAACGCTGCATTATCTATTGGCCTGGAAACTTTTACTTTGGCTCAAGTGGCAAAGAAGCTGGGGGTGGGTACTTCTTCGTTGTACCGCGTTATCTCGTCTCGGGATGATCTGGTGGCTGATTGTTTAAAATATATTGCCAAAGAATCTCTCTTAGAAGATTCAGATTGCATGTGGGATCAGCTTTTTTTAAAACAAGTAGATCTTTTATGGGAACTGTTTGAACGTTATCCGGGGCTCGATCACGCCCTTATCACCATGCCGACGGCTACTCGATATTTCCAGGAATTCTTTGAAAAATTTACGGGACAACTACGCAGGGCTGGTTTTCCAGGGGACAAGAAGCGAATGGAATTTGCCATCGATTTTATATTTGACACGGTGGTATCCACGCATTATCAAATAGTGGCGGTACGCAGGCATTACAAGGAGATAGAGGTGGAAGAGGAGCGGGCGTTCTTTTTACCTGAGCCGTCGTGGATTGAAAGAGGCTGGATGGATAAAAAAATCCATTTTATTTTGGATGGTTTAGGCAAAGGCTTAGATCTCACAAATTCGTAGGGTTACCCACGAGATAAAAGGGGACGAACATCACGGTCAGGAAGCGCTGCATGTGTTCTTACGCGGGCGTAGTGTGGGCTCAAAGTTCGAGGCTCACGCGAGATCCTAGGAGGAAATATATGGCTTATAAGACCACAAACCCCTATACCGGTGAAGTGCTCAAAGAGTTCCCTACGGCCACTCCAGAGGACATTCAACACGGCATTGCTTGTGCGGATGAAACTTTTAAAGAGTGGAGTCTCAGGCCCGTCTCGGAGCGGGTGGAGGTGTTGGCCAAAGCCGCAGAGATTCTGGAGTCCAAGAAGCGCGAGTACGCGGAAGTCCTGACATTGGAGATGGGCAAGCTTCTGGCAGAAGCCGAGGCAGAAGTAGATATCTGCATAAACATGCTGCGCTATTACGTGGAGAACGGTGAAGCACAGCTAGCTCCGCGCTATTTGCCTGCGCAGGGGTTTGGTGCGCAAGACGTACAGATAGTGAACGAGCCTTTGGGTGTTCTTTATGCTGTGGAACCTTGGAATTTCCCTTACTACCAGGTTATTCGCATTGGTGCTCCGCAGTTCACCGCGGGTAACACTATCATCCTCAAGCATGCATCTAATGTGCCTCAGTCGGCGTTGAAGATGGTTGAGCTTTTCCGTGAAGCAGGTGCTCCTGAAGGGCTTTTGGTAAACGTATTTGCAGGTCACGACGCTACAGAGACGATCATTTCCGATCCCCGAGTCCGTGGAGTAGCACTCACCGGCTCAGAAGCCGCAGGCGCAGCGGTTTCCGCTATCGCTGCGAAGCATGTGAAAAAGTCCACTCTGGAGTTAGGCGGTGCGGATGCTTTCATCGTGCTCAATGATGCCCAGCTGGATAAAGCTGTCGAGTGGGCTGTCTTTGGTCGGCATTGGAATGCCGGGCAGGTGTGCTGTTCCTCCAAGCGCATCATCGTTGAAGAGGGGCTTTATGACGCCTTCCTTAACCAATACAAAGCCAAAGTTGCAGAACTAAAAGCCGGGGACCCCATGGACCCCGAGACTCAGCTGGCGCCTCTATCTTCTCAGCAGGCAGCCGACGACCTTGGAAAGCTAGTAGAAAAGGCGCGAAGCGAAGGCGCAACAGTAGAGGAGCTAGGCGTAGTAATACCCGAGCATGGTTCTTTCTTCCCCCCGATGATTCTTACCGATATTCCCCTTGATTCCGATACCGCGCATGCTGAATTCTTTGGGCCGGTGTCGCAGATCTATCGCGCTCGGGATGTAGATCATGCTGTTGAGATTGCCAATTCTTCTCCCTTTGGACTTGGCGGATCCGTGTTTACAGAGGATAAAGATAAAGCTCATGCCGTTGCGCGCCGTCTAGACACTGGCATGGTCTACATCAATCAACCCACTGGAGTGAAAGCAGATATCCCCTTTGGCGGAACCAAACGCTCCGGCTTTGGCCGTGAACTCACTGATTTAGGTTTGCACGAATTTGTGAATCAGAAAGTGGTGGTGGTCACCGATATTGATGGCGATTTTTAAAATGTAAAGTTTAGTGGTTGGATATAGAAAATACCGTAAGAGGCTTATTGAGGGAGCTTCTTACGGTATTTTTGTGCAGAATTTAAAAGCGGTGTTCCCACCCCGTGGAGTTCTGTGCTTTTATTGTCGTTTTTGAGAACACTAGGAGGGGTGTGCTCGATAAAACACCAGGTTGGTTTTGCTAGCGTTCTCAAAAACGACAAAACCTTGGGGCCTTACAACCCGAACCTGCATTTCCATAGACAAAGGGGCCTTTTGTGGTCTGATGTGGGGCTTTTGTCTATGGAAATGCAGGCGTTAAGTGGGGGATGCTGACAAAACACAAAAGGAGCCGGAACATGGTGCGCATCATGTTCCGGCTCAAAAAATGGAGCCGATGACGGGAATCGAACCCGCGTATTCAGCTTGGGAAGCTGATGTTCTACCATTGAACTACATCGGCAATGCTGCTTAAGCAACGAGAGTTAGTTTAGCACGAATAGTCGGGGGTGTTACCAAAAGGGGCGTCGAAGCACGTAGACTAGTTCCGTGCTTTATTCAGACCACGATATTCGAGCCACAATTGACGCTGGTGAGCTCAGCATTGAGCCTTTTGATCCAGAGTTGATCCAACCATCGTCCATTGATGTCCGCATGGACCGTTTCTTCCGGGTCTTTAACAATTCCAAGTACACCCACATTGATCCAATGCTGCAGCAGGACGAGTTGACTAGTCTGGTGGAAGTACCGGAGGGGGAGCCGTTTGTTCTGCACCCTGGGGAATTTGTCCTGGGTGCGACCTTGGAAAAGTTCACGCTTCCTGCTCATATCGCGGGTCGCTTGGAGGGGAAGTCGTCGCTGGGACGCCTAGGTCTGTTAACACACTCGACTGCTGGTTTTATTGATCCGGGATTCTCAGGGCACATCACGTTGGAGCTGTCCAATGTGGCTAATCTTCCTATCACCCTGTGGCCGGGGATGAAGGTGGGCCAGCTGGCGTTGTTTAAGATGACTTCTCCAGCAGAAATGCCTTATGGCACGGGTGCTTTGGGCTCTAAGTACCAAGGGCAGCGTGGTCCTACTCCCTCGAAGGCGTATTTGAACTTCCGTAACTAGTCAGATGCAGCTTTCCGTCATCGGGACGGGTTATCTTGGTGCGACTCATGCTGCCTGTATGGCCGAACTGGGCCATGAGGTCGTAGGGGTTGATATCGACGCGGCAAAAGTAGCTGCGTTGCGTGCCGGAAACCCGCCCTTTTTTGAGCCAGGCCTCGCCGAGCTACTGGCGCGCCATAATGGGCGTGGACTGGATTTCACGACCGATATTTCTCACGCCGCTCAGAGTGCGAGCGTGCATTTTATTACGGTGGGAACGCCAGGATCGCTGGCGTCGGCAAGCATTGATACAGGGTTTGTTGAGTCGGCGCTGCGGTCTCTGGTGCCGTTACTGCGTGGAACGCATCTCATCGTGGGGAAATCGACAGTGCCGGTGGGCACGGCCGCACGGCTGGAGCGGCTGTGCAGGGAGTTGAGCCACCCGGATGCTGACGTGGAACTCGCGTGGAATCCCGAGTTTCTGAGGGAAGGTCATGCTGTCGGGGACACGCTAAGGCCGGACCGTATCGTGCTGGGATCTCGCCCCGAGGGGCGCGCTGTTGCGATTCTGCGGGACGTGTATGCGGAGGCGTTGGCTGGTGGCACTCCTTTGATTGTCACGGATTTTGCGTCGGCGGAGCTATCCAAGTTGGCAGCTAATGCTTTTTTGGCTACCAAGGTGAGTTTTATTAACGCGATCGCAGAGGTGTGTGAGGCGCAGGGCGGGGACGTGGTTGCGGTTGCGCAGACGATGGGTTGTGATGCGCGTATTGGTGCGGAGTTTTTGGGTTCTGGCCTCGGGTTTGGCGGGGGTTGCCTGCCCAAGGACGTGAGAGGATTCGCTGCCACGGCAAGCGACATGGGTGCCGCGGGGGCTGCTGAGCTGCTGTGGGGTGTGGAGAAACTCAATAGACAGCTACCCAGGGCTTATGCTGATGCGCTTAATCACATGCTTGGGGATTTGTGTGATGCCCAGGTAGCGTTTTTGGGCTGTGCTTTCAAACCAGGGTCGGATGACGTAAGGGAGTCGCCGGCGTTGGCTTTGGCGCAGCAGCTTGCGCATAAAGGCGCATGTGTGCGCGTCTACGATCCGCAGGCGATGTGCACTGCCCGCAGCGTGGCGCCAGAACTCGACTACGTGGAATCTGTTGCGCAGGCGCTTATCGACGCCGACGCGATCGTCCTCGCCACAGAATGGCCGGAGTTTGTCTCCCTGGATCCGCGTTTTGCCGAGGGGCTGGTTCGGAAGAAGAACATCCTTGATGCCAGAAATGTTGTGGATAAGCTGCGCTGGTCTGGCTGGACGCTGTACCAGCGGGGTCGGAGGGTCTAAGCTCACTAGGTGCACGTGAAGGAGGTGCATCATGGCGAAACCCGACAGGCGGATGTGGAAGATGAGTCCAGAGAGACTGGAACAACATCTGCAGCTGAAAAACCGGGCGCGAACAATCCCTGACAAGCGTAAAGAGAAGAATAAGAAGGCCTGCCGTCGTGATGGATGGCAGGCCTTCGGGCGTATCAGGGGGTGGACTGAAGCACATGTGCGTTAGAATTTCTTAATGCGCATGGTGTACCTCGGAAAGATACTGTTGGCTCTCGGTGGGGTGGCATACGCCTCTTTTATTACGGAAGCCATCTATGGTTATCCTCTGAACCCCAAATATGCGTACCTTTCAGAATATGCAGCAGCGGATAGCCCCTTGCGCTGGATTTTTGCCGGTAGTGATGTGCTTTCTGCCGTACTCGTCACTGCCGGAGTACTTTGCTTTGTTTCTGTCGGTGCGCTGCGTGATCGGTGGACATGGCACCAGAAGACGATCTTGGGGGGTCTGCTTGTGGCTAGCGCGGCGACAATCTTGGATGTTTTGTTTCCGCTTCCTTGCGCAGAGTCGCTTCCCACCTGTCCCGTACAGTCGCATCTTAACGCCCATGTTTTTGCCTCAAGCTTGGCGGTTTCGGGACACGGGGCAATCGGCATAGCGGCAATCATTTTCGTATGGAAGGAACTTTCCTCTCCGAGGAAGTGGGCCCTCATCCCTGCGGTCGCCGGGGTTGGTTTTATAGCCTCAACTGTGGCTTTGCTTTTTGCGACGGCAATCCAGGCGCCTACGGGATACGAGCAACGAGGCCAAGCAATTTTTGCCTGCATACTCATCATCACATCTTCGATTATTCTGCTTAAGCATGTGGATCGTTCTGCCAGGGTGGGCATGCCCAACAGATAATTACGAAGAGCTCGTTTCGGGGTTTGACGCCAAAATCCTCGACAGCTGGGAGAAACCGTTGAGCTCTTCCATCGCTGATCTGCGCGAGCATTTACAGCCCGGCGAAAAGATCAACATCTTTGGCCATTCTGTCGGAGGTTTGGTCGCCATGGAGTGGGCCTGGCTGTATCCCAAGGAAGTCGATCGGCTGGTCCTTGCCGACCCCTCCGAACCTGTGCACGTGCGCAGAAGGCTGGTCCCAGAATGGCTTAAAGAAGGAACGAGTGCCGCCCTGGGCGAGCTCTTCCCCCTGGGGCATAAACTCACCCAAGTGGCTAGCGGTGAGTCCAATGGCAGATTCTCGGAGTTGTATCGTCGCTTTGGGGGGAAAGATAATGCACGTTTTCTCTTTGATGAATTCCTCAAAGTGGAGGCACGGCAGCGTCGTTTAGCTACTGCCTTTGAGGGAAAGAACCCTGCACCGATGGCAAAAACCACGCTGCTGGTGGGCGCGGGCCTGGGTTGGCAGCGTGGCTTTTTGGAGTCGCAACGAAAGCTAGGGGAACAGCTCCGCGCAGAAACTGTGTTCCTACGCGGCGAGAATCATATGTTCCCCGTTAACAGCCCCGAGCTGATCCGTCCGTATCTGGTTTAACAAAGGGGAAGGAGAGCACCTCACGGATGTTTTGGCCGGTGAGGAACATGACCAGGCGGTCGATTCCGATTCCGAGACCACCAGTGGGCGGCATGCCAAACTGCAGGGCTTTGAGGAAGTTCTCATCCAACTCCATGGCTTCGGCATCGCCACCGGCGGCGCGCAGGGACTGGTCGGAAAGTCGAGCGTGCTGCTCCAGCGGATCCGCGAGCTCTGTGTAGGCGGTGCCTAGCTCCATTCCGCAGGCCACGAGGTCCCAACGCTGGGCGATGCGCGGCTGATCTGGATCTGCCATGGTGAGAGGAGAGGTTTCTACTGGGAAGCCCGCGTAGAAGGTGGGGAAGACGGTGTTTGGCTCGATGAGTTCGTCGTAAAGCTCGTTGACCAGATCGCCCACGGTGGCTGCGGTGATGTTATATTTTTCTGCGATGTCTGCGTATTCGGAGACATCCGCGTCCGGAGAAATATGCGTGCCGACGGCCTCGGACACCGCATCATAAACAGGCACGACGGGCCAGGATCCGCTCAGATCAAGGACCTGGCCGTCCGCTGTAGTTACTTCTGGTTTTCCATAGACTGCGATCGCTGCGGAACGAATGAGGTCTTCCGTAAGAATCCGCATGGTGTCCCAGTTTCCATAAGACTGGTAGGCCTCCAGCGACGTGAACTCGGGATTGTGGGTGGCGTCCACGCCCTCGTTGCGGAAGTTTCTTCCTATCTCAAAGACACGAGGAATGCCGCCGACCACGAGACGCTTGAGATACAGCTCGGGCGCAATCCTCAGCGTGAGATTTTGGTCGTATGCGCGGATATGAGTTCTGAAGGGGCGGGCATTTGCTCCACCGTGGATCGTCTGCAGAATAGGTGTTTCGGCTTCCATGTACCCCTGTTCCTGCAGTACAGAACGCACTGCGCTCACAGCCTTGGAACGAGCCATGAAAATGTCCGTGGCTTTTTGATTAAGCGCAAAGTCCATGTGGCGGAATTTAGCCCGCAAGTGAGGATTGCTGAGCGGTACGCGCGGCATCGGAGTAAGTGACTTAGCTGCCATATCCCAGGAAGAAACCAGCAGAGAGCGCGTTCCATTGCGAGACGTTCCCAACTGACCTGTCGCGGAAATCAGATCACCACGACTGACCAAGCGTTTAAACAAACGCAGCGTCTGCTCTGTGGTGCGTTCAATCACCAGCTGGAGCTTTGTGTGTTCCTCAACCAGATCTGCAAAGAGCACTCCACCATGATCGCGGATAAACGTGACCCTACCGGTGACCGAGATCGGGGCCTCCGAATCGCCTGATGCAAGCAGCTCTTTGATCGACGTAGTCCGAGGTACTGCTGGTGGATAAGGCTGCATGTTGAGGGCCTCGAGCTCCTCCAGCTTTGTCTTGCGCATGCGCTCCTGAGTTGACAGCGCTGGCGGTTCGATGGCCGGCATGAGGGCTGCGGCTTCAAGAGCCACGATTTCCTCGGGATCTCCCACAGGAGCCCCATGTTCCTTCATCCACGGCAGGAATCCCTCACCACTAGCAAAGGCAATGAGGACGCGGGCAGTGTGGAAGCCATTATCGATGCACAGGAAACGTGACTGCCACTGGGGGTGATATTTGATGTTGGACTGATACAGCGACTGAATCTGCCACCAACGCGAGGAAAGAAGAAGTAGCTTGAGCAACAACCGCTCCCTCAAAGAAGCAGCCACATAGGCGCCACGGTCAAGAGCCTCGCGGAAAGTAACAAAGTTCAGCGAGAACTTGGTTACTCCAAGGCTGCCAGCTTCCTGCGCGAGACCCGTCACCATAAACTCGGTGACGCCGCCGATCGCATCAGGGTTTCGACGCATAACGTCCAGGGAGAGACCTCGGCGTCCCCATGGGACAAAGGAAAGCAACCCCATGACGTTGTCCTCGGCATCGTGAGCCGTGACGAGCACCGTGCGTGAGTCCCGAGGGTCACCGATACGGCCGGAAGCCATCGTGAATCCGCGTTCGTTGCCACGCCGCCAAGTCTCAGCGAGTTGAGACAAACGCTGTAGTTCTTCGGCTGGGATTTGCGATTGACGCTGTACCCGGACGGTATATCCGGCCTTGCGCGGTCCTGCGATTTCCTTGCGTACTTCCGGCATGTTCTTGAGGTGGAAATTCTCTGCGTCCACCACTGCTTCATCGCCAAGGGCGATAACGCTCATGCCTGCTGCTGAGTATGCTTTTGCTCCGGCCTCCGAAACAGAAGCAGCACCTAGGACCCAACCATTCTTACGGCTATGCTGGCGCCACGCTTCCACTGCAGCGGGCCAGGATTCTGGGTCACCGATAGGGTCTCCGGCAGCAAGACATACGCCGTCTATAACGCGGAAGGACACGGCAGCTTTTTCATCCGGGGACGTGATCAAACTGCGATCATAGCGAGTGGAGAAATACGCCAGCGAGTCTTGAGATGGGGGATTGAGCAGTAGCTTACGCGCCAGGAGCTGTTCCTCAGCAGTCGCAGCATCGTGTTTGCGCGATCCAAAGAGAATGGCAAGAGCCGCAAAAAGTGCCACAGAGGAAAGAATGCCGCCGATAACGCGAATAAAGTGAGGGCTGTGCAAGTCTGTTGGGAAAGGTGGTTCTGTAGGACTGAGCCCGATGGCCGTAAAGAAGGACCATGCTGCTGCCGCACCACTGTTTTGGTGCTCTTGCAGAACTAGAACACCCCACATCACAGCAAACGAGATGATCAAGCCAACGATTAATGTGCTGAGTGCGCGTGCCCAAGAGCCGACAACCCTGGCAGGGAAGTCCTTGATTGCCCGGTAACCGCAGACAAGATAGAACAGAGAAAAAAGCGTAGAAACCGCAAACGCGATAATCGTGTATTGAGGAGCATCGCCGGTAATCTCGGGATCATTGAAGAACCCGAAGGCGAAGAAAATGATGCCTGACAGTAAATCAGGTACTTGGAAGCCTAAGAGGTAAAACAGCAATGCCCCTCGATGCCCGCGCAGCATTCCTGAGGTAAGCAATACCATCAAAATGGTAATGAAGAGAGTAGGTGCACTAGGGAAACCGAATAACGAGAAAATAAAACCAAGATTTATGGTGAGATCATGGTTTATATGTTTCAGTACCAATCCAATGAGTAGCCAGATCGTGGCTAACTGCGTTGTAAAGAGGATTACTCGGGTTTCCCAGCGTTTCTGCATGCAATCGATAATATGCAACATAGAGCGGAATGCCCACCCGCACTCGGGAAAATGAATGCTACGTGCGATCCTTGTGCTCAGGGACTGTGAGGGCCGCTATAGCTGTGGTTAATGGCACCGCGAGGGTGAGCGTCAAAGCACCAATTCCAGAGCGCAGCAGCTCCGTGGCCATGATATCGCTGGTCAGGGTCTGTAGGAATGGACGATGAGCTGCAAACAAAAGAAGCAGCAACGGTAAGGAAGCTCCCGTGTAGGACAAGACCAAGGTGTAGACCATAGATGAAATATGGTCACGCCCCACCTTCATTGCGCCTAGGAAGAGCCTCCACCAGGACGCGTCGTTGTCCAGCTCTGCTAGCTCGTTGACGGTGGAAGACTGTGCAATGGTGACATCATTGAGCACACCTAGAGCGCCGATAATAAAGCCGCAGAGCATCAAACCAGTGACAGATACATCTGGTAAATACAACAGAATTTGTAGGTTACCTTCATCGCCCAAGCCGCGGAGCTGGTTATTGTCGATTGCTACATTGGCTAGCAGTGCTGCAAGCAGTAGTGCAAGGAGCGTCCCGCCTAATGCAGATGCGGATTTCCAGTTAAACCCGTGGACCAGGAACACAACGAGGAACAAAATAACAGCACCGCTGAATATGGCTATCCCGGTAGGAGAAGTACCCAAAAGGAGCGCAGGGAGAGTAAAGGCGATCACGACCACCATGGTGATCACTAACCCAATTAGGGATCGCAAACCACGGAGTGCCGCAAAAAGAATGATTGCTCCTGCAATAAGGATTCCCCATAGCGTTAGCGGAAGCGCGCGTTGATAATCGCTGAAAGAATAGTGGACGGACCCATCGTTGGATTGAGCTTGCAGTAAGCGAATCTGATCACCTGTGGCTAGCGTTGCTTCACCAGGTTGCCCTGAATTGATAATAAGAGTTCGCTTTCCGGCGTCATCGCCCTCAGTTATCTCAGCGATATACCAAGTACACGAGGTATCCGAACCGGGCACTATGCGTGGTGACGTAGTAAATACTGTTCCAGATTCTGGGGCGGTACAACTTCCTTTTGATTCCGCAACAATCTCGCCATTTACTTGGTTCTGTCCAAGACTGAACGTCTTGTAAAACTCGGGGGCAATATTGGGTTCACCGCTCGGCCATAGTTTGGCTACTCCAATAACGGTAGCTATTGCCCAGACAATAAGGAAGATAAGCAGAAGGCGTCGCCACAGCTCAAGGCGCGAAGACCCTGTATAGAGCGCTGCTAGCTTAGGTATCGCGCCGATGCTGATACGCGAGCGGCTACTTGCACGGGAATGATGATGCGACGGGGGACGGGCTACTGTGTGGGAGCGGTTTCCCGATGGGGGACGTTTACGTGCTTGAGGACGGTCGCTGATGTGGGAACGACTGCTTGACTGGGAACGACGACGCGGCGCAGGCTGAGTACTGCGAGCGGAGTGTCCGCCTTGTCGTACGCCTTGACGCTGCGGTGATGTCCGCTGTGAACGTGAAGGATTTGTTCCTTGGCTCATGCTATGTCTTCCCACTGTCGCTCATCCCTTACTGCTTATAACTAGAGAGGAAGTTGCCTAAGCGATCCATCGCTACGGCAAGGTCAGCTGCCCAGGGGAGTGTGACAACACGGAAATGGTCGGGTTTGGGCCAGTTGAAGCCCGTGCCTTGAACCATGAGAATCTTTTCTGCGCGAAGCAGATCGAGCATGAGCTGCGCGTCATCGTGGATGTCGTAATAGTCCAGATCAATTTTGGGGAATGCATACAGTGCACCCATGGGTTTTACACAGCTGACGCCGGGTATCTGATTGAGTTTCTCCCACGCGACGTTGCGTTGCTCCAACAAACGACCGCCTTCAGCAGTGAGATCGTAGATGGATTGTCGTCCGCCCAACGCCACCTGAATTGCATGCTGCGCCGGCACGTTGGAGCACAGGCGAGTTCCAGAGAGCAGGTCTATTCCCTCGATAAAACCGCGTGCATAGTGTTTAGGGCCTGTGATAACCATCCACCCAGCACGGTATCCGGCGACGCGATAGGCCTTGGACAAGCCGTTATACGTGATGCACAGCAGGTCGGGGGCGAGTGCAGCGATGCTGGTATGGACGGCGCCATCATAAAGGATTCGGTCATAGATCTCATCGGCCAGAATGAGCAGATCATGTTCCCTGGCCACCTGGACGATATTTCGGAGGACCTCAGGAGAATAGACAGCGCCCGTGGGGTTATTAGGATTGATGACCACGATGGCTTTGGTCTTTTCGGTGATCTTTGAGCGAATATCCTCGATGGAGGGGTTCCAGTCGTCATCTTCGTCGCAGAGATAATGCACTGGTGTGCCGCCGGATAACGAGGTCGCGGCCGTCCACAGAGGATAATCTGGCATAGGGATGAGGACCTCATCACCGTTATCCAGCAAAGCCTGCATGGTCATCATGATGAGCTCGGAAACGCCGTTGCCTAGATATACGTCATCTACGTCGAATGCCGGGAAACCAGGTATGACCTCATAGCGCGTGACGATGGCGCGCCGGGCGGGAATGATGCCTTTCGACGTGGAATAGCCTTGCGACGTTGAAAGTGCCGCGATCATGTCACGCATAATGACATCGGGGGCTTCAAAACCAAAGATTGCTGGATTGCCCGTGTTGAGCTTCAAGATGGTGTGTCCATCAAGCTCCATTTTTTCGGCTAATGCAGTCACCGGTCCACGGATTTCATACAGAACGTTTTTGAGCTTATCCGACTGGTCAAAGACGCGACGTTTACGTCGCGTCGGATTGCTGGCGGAGCCCATAAGTATCGATTCGGGAGCGGTGTCTTTTTTAGTCACCCGCCTAATGTTGCCACTTTTCTGAGGCAATTAACAGGCCGTTGGTGCTGCGCGGGGTGGTTCCCTAATGTTAAGGACACATCAATGGGAGACACCGGTGCTGCTAGAGCACAGAAGTATGGCGGAACGCGGAAAACGTATCTTTCGCGGGACTTGGGAACAAAGTGAGCCGTCGCGCCGTTAAACCCACAATGCGGTTATTGGAGACGATGATTGGCTGCCTTGTTTCTTTAAATTCTTATAGAGAATTACGGAAAACGTAGGTCCGTTATGCGTTTAATGGGCGGGTTTTCCTTGAAAAGTGGTCAAGAACACTAGTCCAAGTCTCCAAAATTTTGTGCGATACGTAACAGTGAAAATCTTTGTGTTCGTTCGCCAACAGGAAATATTAAAAAATAATAGTAAATCAACCGTTTGATGGATAAAAAGCCGAGATGAAGTTTTTCCAAAAGCGAACAGGTGTTTGAATTTTTTAAATCTCCATGTTGTGGGTTCAATTTGCGTTTGTCGTGGGGCTGAAAGAAGGGGGGGAGCTAATGGTTGTTTTTTCGCTGCCATTAGTCCGATATGGGTTAATACGGGGTCAATCTAATCGTTCGCGCTTATAGAGTGACTTAGTTCATAGTCCGTTTTTTCTGTTATCTACGCAATACCCCCTGAAGGGGGCGGTTTACGGGGTTATTTTCATGCAGTTTAAATTCATTTCTGCAGTTAAGGGGCGTTGCGTTAGTTGCATAGCGGGGGTGGTTTCTGAGATCTCAGTGAGATTAGTGCGAACTGTGAATTTATCGGTAGCATCCGAAACGTGAATGCGACCAAATCACTAAATCAGACCCTGCCGGTCAAAAAAGTTGGACACGGCAAAGCAGTCCTGATTATTGCCCTGGGCACCGCGTGCCTAGCCTTTACCCCGATCTGGGTCAAGGCTTCGAACATGGATCCGGCAACTCAGGCATTCCTACGCGTTTTGATTGGCTTCCTCGTTCTGTTGCCGATCGGCCTGTGGGAAATCAAAAACAAGCAAGCCCTTCCTAAGAAGGGGGTGGCGATGTCTATCGCCGCTGGTTTGTTCCTCGGTGTGGACTTCACCGCTTGGAACTACTCCATCTTCTACGTTGGCGCTGGTATCGCTGCGATTCTTCTGAACCTTCAGGTTATCGTTGTGCCGATGCTTACCGCGATCTTTGACAAGTACAAGATTCCACCGGTATTCCTCATTCTCGTTCCCATCATGTTTGTGGGCGTTTTGCTCACCGGTGGTGTTCTTGAGTCTGCAGAAGCTACGGGTCCTGCCACAATCTATGGCATTAAGACCTCTACTCTGGGCACCATGCTCGGCCTTACCTCCGGTATCTGCTACTCCTTCTACCTTTACTTCTCTCGTAAAGCAGGAACCACGGCTCCTCGTAAGGACCTTTACGTTCAGCCAATGATGTACACCATGGCAGCACAGATGGTTGCTCCGTTCACCTGGGCACACATCGGCTCCCCACGTGGCGGCCTGGACTTCACCCACGGCGTTTTGGTCAACGGACAGCTCCCAATGGTTGATCCTGAGAACACTGTTGGCGATCCGCTTACCATGATGAACTGGATCTCCCTGATCTCTCTCGCAATCCTGGGCCAGGCTATCGCATGGACCTTCGTTCAGTGGGGCACCGTGTGGTTGGATCCGACCCTGTCTGCAGGTATCCTCCTGCTCTCCCCTGTGAGCTCCGTTGTTATCGCATGGCCTTTGTTCGGTGAGATCCCATCCATCCTGCAGTTCGTCGGTATCCTTATGATTCTGGGAACAGTGATGTATCAGAATGGGCTGTTTGACAAGTTCTTTGGGAATAAGAAGAAAACAGCGGCGCCAGCGGCGCCAGGGGACAACATAGAAGAGCAACTCGTAAGAGAAGGGTTAGCGCCAGGACGTAGTCCTGATGATGCGAAACCCCTGCCAGATGATCGCCCCTAACTAAAACCCTCGAGCCGGCACATGAGGTTGCCTCACGTGCCGGCTTCCCTTGAGATAAGGGTGTTTTTGCGCGAGCGTGCAGCACCCGAAAAGAAGAAGTTCCATTATCGCTGTAAAGTAGAGGAACTTTTCATAATCCAACTTTCCTATGG
The DNA here is from genome assembly GCF_900187135.1 of Corynebacterium ulcerans. Lineage (NCBI taxonomy): Bacteria > Bacillati > Actinomycetota > Actinomycetes > Mycobacteriales > Corynebacteriaceae > Corynebacterium > Corynebacterium ulcerans. The sequence continues at coordinate 1,238,055 of NZ_LT906443.1, read as the reverse complement.
AGGATTCTCATGCACCTCACCCAACGTGAACAAGATAAGCTCATGATTGTTGTGGCTGCTGATGTGGCTCGACGTCGTAAAGAGCGCGGCCTTAAGCTCAACCACCCAGAAGCAGTTGCGCTTATCACTGCTGAGCTCTTGGAAGGGGCCCGCGACGGTAAAACCGTGGCCCAGCTTATGTGCGAGGGCGTGACTATCTTGACTCGCGATGAAGTCATGGAAGGCGTACCGGAGATGATCTCCGATGTTCAGGTAGAAGCCACCTTCCCCGATGGAACCAAGCTGGTTACCGTCCACAAACCGATTCGCTAATGGCGCTGAAGCTTTAAAGGAGACACAACATGATCCCTGGTGAGTACTTCATCTCTGATACTGCCCCCATCATCATGAATGAAGGCCGCGAAGCCATCACCATCGTGGTAACTAACAAGGGCGACCGTCCAGTACAGGTTGGTTCGCACTTCCACTTCGCTGAGGCGAACTCCGAGCTGGAATTCGACCGCGATGCAGCTATGGGCAAGCGCCTCGACATCCCGGCTGGTACCGCCGTGCGCCTCGAACCGGGCGACTCGCGCACCGTTAACCTCATCGATTTCGCTGGTACGCGCGAAGTCTACGGGTTTAACAACAAAGTCAACGGAAAACTTGACTAACCTGCGCAGGCATTCAAAAACAACCCCACAAACAGCGCACATTAAGGTTTAGAGGAGCAAAGCACAATGTCTTTTGAAATGAGTCGGCGCCAGTACGCAGAACTGAACGGTCCGACCACTGGCGACGGAATCCGTTTGGCTGATACAGAGCTCATCGCCGTTGTCGAGAAAGATCTTACCCAGTACGGCGACGAGGTTTCCTTCGGCGGCGGAAAGGTTATCCGCGATGGCATGGGTCAAAACTCGCGCGTCGAGGCAGATCAGGTCCCAGACCTGGTTATCACGAACACCATTATCGTGGACTACACCGGTATTTACTCTGCTGATATTGCTGTGAAAGACGGCAGGATCATGAAGATCGGTAAAGCCGGCAACCCCGATATTATGGACAACATCGACATCATCGTCGGTGTTGGAACTGAGGTTATCGGTGGCGAAGGCAAGATTGTCACCGCTGGTGCTATTGATACGCACATCCACTTCATTTCCCCAGAACAGGTGGAAGCAGCACTAGATAACGGTACGACCACCCTTATCGGTGGCGGAACAGGTCCAGTGGACTCTACCAATGCTACGACCGTTACCGCAGGTGCTGGCAACATCACCAAGATGATCGAGGCTTCTCGCGACTTCTCCGTGAACGTCGGTTTCTTGGGCAAGGGCCACGCCTCCAACACCGAGCGTCTGCGTGAGCAGATTCGTGCAGGTGCTATCGGTCTAAAGATCCACGAGGACTGGGGCGCTACCGCTAACACCATCGACAACGCACTGACCGTTGCTGATGAGATGGACATTCAGGTTGCTATCCACACCGATACCCTGAACGAGGGCGGCTTTGCTGATAACACCATTGCGGCTTTCAAAGACCGCGTTATCCACACCTTCCACACCGAAGGCGCTGGCGGCGGACACGCTCCGGACATCCTGAAGGTAGCTGGTCTTCCTAACGTTCTTCCGGCATCCACCAACCCAACTCTTCCGTTCACCGTGAACACGATGGATGAGCACCTTGACATGATCATGGTGTGCCACCACCTCAACTCTGACCTCCCTGAGGACATTGCATTCGCTGATTCACGTATCCGTAAGGAAACCATTGCGGCGGAAGACGTCCTGCACGATATGGGCGTTTTGGCAATCACCTCTTCTGACTCTCAGGCCATGGGCCGCGTCGGCGAGGTTGTCCTGCGTACCTGGCAGGTTGCTCACCGTATGAAGCAGCAGCGTGGACCGCTTGAGGGCGATACCGCTACCAACGATAACGAGCGCATCAAGCGTTACATTGCTAAGTACACCATCAACCCAGCTATTGCTTCCGGTGTTGCAGATACCATTGGTTCTGTTGAAGAAGGCAAGCTAGCTGACCTGGTTGTTTGGGATCCTGCTTACTTCGGTGTGAAGCCAAGCATCGTGATCAAGTCCGGCATCATCGCTCGCTCCATCATGGGCGACGCTAACGCTTCGATCCCGACCCCACAGCCACGTACTATGCGTTACTCCTATGGTGCTCGCGGTGCAGCTGCTGGTCGTACCTCGGTTACCTTCCTCCCCACGGCAGCTTTCGAGGCTGGCGTACCGGAGAAGCTTGGTATTGATCGTAAGTTCGTTGAAGCAAAGAACATGCGCGAGATCTCCAAGGCTGATCTGAAGCACAACAATGCAACCCCAGATATCAAGGTTGATCCAGAGACCTACGAGTTGACGGTTGACGGCGAGAAAGTCACTTCTGAGGCTGCTACAGAGCTGCCGATGACTCAGCGTTACTTCCTGTTCTAGTATTGATCCGGATAGTCACCGGAATGTCCTACTGTATGTGGACAATTCGCTGGGATTAGGAAATGAGGCGGAGCCGGTGTGAGTACACTGGTTCCGCCTTTTTTAACGAACTTCGCAGAAAGCATTTAAAAATGATTATTACTGAGATACAGGGCAACCTCAATGACCTGGAATCAGCAGAGCGTGATGCATTGGAATTGGATGCAGTCATCTTTGATAATGAGTCACGCCTAAAGCGTGTGCAGCGTGTGACCACGGAAAGTGGCGCAGAGCATGCATTGCGTTTGGGCAATGAACTCCGTGAGATCAAGGATGGCGATATCCTGGCCAAAGAAGACAACAAGGTGATTGTGGCTCGAATCGCTGCCACCGATGTCTTGGTTATCACCCCTCGCGATATTCGAGAGGCCTTGGCTGTCGCTCATACTCTGGGCAATCGGCACCTGCAGGCTCAGTTCTTTGACCAGGACAGTGCCTTTGGTAAGCCTGCTATGGTAGTGCGATTTGACCACACGGTAGAGCACTATCTGGAGCACGTGGGCGTGGAATACACGCGAGGCGACCATGTTATGCCTGAGGCATTCCGTCATGCAGAGCATAGCCACTAGTGCCCGGACCGAGTTAGTTATCTGGCATCTTACTGACTCGGCCTTACCTACTGGAGGATTCGCGCATTCTGCAGGTCTAGAGACTTTCATCCAAGCAGATGAAGTCCACGATCCGGATTCTTATAAGCACTGGTTGCATGGTTATCTGCGGCAGGCCAGCTTTGCCGAGGCTCTAGCGGTGCGTTTCGCCGTTGAACTGGTACAGGCTGAACTGGAGTTTGCGGAGGCACAGGCTTCTTTGAAAGAGCTGGATCAGTTGGTTCACGCTTGCCAAACCCCTAAACAAGTGCGTACTTCCATGAATTCCATGGGAAAGCGCATGTCCAAGGTCGCAGCTACCATTTCTCCTGATCAACCTATGGTGGCTGAGTACTGCCGTGCCGTAGCTGCGGGAGAGATGCGCGGAAACCCTGCTATCGCTGCTGGTTTGGTCCTTGGTTCGGAGGGCGTTTCTCCGGAGAGAGCTGTCATGGCGTATCTCATGCAGATGGCTAATTCCATGACTCAGAATGCTATCCGTGCGATTCCACTAGGACAGGATGCTGGACAGCGGGTGCTAGTAAGCGCTTATGACGCTGTCGTGCAGGCTGCAGAGATGACCATGTCTCACGGAGTAGCAGATTTGGGTGTAGTCGCCCCACGGCTAGAAGTTGCGCAGATGCAGCATGAGATGCTGCGTAGCCGCATGTTTATGTCTTAAAAAGAAGATTGAAGGAAAGTTCTACGATGAGTGTTATTAAAATTGGTGTTGGCGGTCCAGTCGGGTCGGGTAAAACTGCATTAATTGAGCGAATCACCCGTGCACTGGATGGCGAGATCTCCATGGCTGCCATTACTAATGATATCTACACCACCGAGGACGCAAAGATCCTCGCGCGTGAAGGCCTTCTGCCAGAGGATCGCATTATTGGTGTGGAAACCGGTGGTTGCCCACATACGGCTATCCGTGAAGATACGTCGATGAATGATGCGGCTTTTGAAGAGCTTGTTAAGCGTCATCCTGATCTTGAGTTGGTCTTCATGGAGTCGGGTGGAGATAACCTGTCTGCAACCTTCAGCCCTGAGCTCGTGGATTTCTCTATCTACATCATTGACGTTGCTCAAGGTGAGAAGATTCCGCGCAAGGCTGGTCAGGGCATGATCAAGTCTGATTTGTTTGTGATCAACAAGACGGATCTCGCTCCCCACGTGGGCGCAGACCTGAAGGTGATGGAAGATGATTCCAAGGTCTTCCGTGGTAATAAGCCTTTTGTGCTCACAAACCTTAAGACGGATGAGGGCCTGGACAAGGTCATCGATTGGATCCGTCATGATGTGTTAATGCTTGACCTGGCGGATTAAATGTGGGACGTAGCTAAAGGAATTTTTGAGCACGATCCGCCTCATGAGGACATGGGTGTGCTTGAGCTGGGTGTTGGACTCAGCGGCGGAAAGTCGATTGCGAAGACCCAGTACCATACTCGGGCACTTAAGATCGTTCGCCCTCACTATCTTGATGATTCGGGACAGGTGTATTACATCATCGTTAACCCGGGTGGCGGATACGTGGGTGGCGATGCATATCGACTCAAACTTGGAGTGGAATCCGGCGCTTCGATGCTGCTGACTGATCAGTCGGCTGCCAAGGTTTACCGCACGCCTGGTGACTTTGTAGTCCAGAATATTGAGATAAAAGTAGATGCTGGTGGCGTTCTGGAGTATGTCCCTGATCAGTTAATTTTGTATCGGGATGCAGATTTCCGTCAGCAGATTACTGCGGATGTTCACCCAGAAGGCTCGCTGTTTATCTCTGATGTAATTACCCCTGGTTGGTCGCCCGAGGGTGAGAACTTCTTGTATAAGCAGGCCCATATCCGCTCTGTGGTTCGGATGGACGGCGAAGTCGTTTTGGTGGACAACCTGCGGATTAACCCATTGGAATCAGAGTTTGCTCAAGATGCTGACCTGATGATGGGTGGTAAAACGCATGTTGCGACTGCTATTTGCTTTGATCCGAACATTGATTCTGAGTTCATTGAAGCGGTGCGGGAGCGCGTTTCTGCGCATGCTGCGGAAAACTCGGATGTGGTTGCTGCAATTTCTGAGTGCGATAAGCCTGGATTTGTGCTTAGGGCCTTGGGCAATCGCACCGAAGAATTGATGGAGCTCATCCTAGATGTAGCGCATGTTGTCCGTAATAGGACGCGAGGGCAAGGGCCTATTAACTTGCGCCAGTATTAAGAGCGAGAGTGGAGCGAAAACGCTGCACATGAGTTTGTGATACTCAAAAGCAAAGGATGTTTGGCGGGTGACATGTATGTCGCCCGCCAAACTCATGTGTATGAACTGTTCAACTTGCACTGTCAATCAACTAATTGATAATCTTTGGCGCAGATGGCTGAGGTGTAAGCCGAGGCTGTCACGCTATCGCAAAATTTGATACTCAATGCTGGAACTTGACTGGTCTCAAGGGTGATTAAGGTCGCATTTACTCTCCCTGCGCTAAGGAAAGTGCGGTTTTGGGCGAAAAGGTTTGTTTTGGCGGGCGCGTTCGCTGCTGTTGTGGTGGCGGATGCGTGCCCGGCATTCTTTGGTGAGGGCCGCCCTGGTCAGGCGCATACAATCAATTGCCCTTGCCGGAAGGCTGCTGGGTCTGCGTAGCCATGCCCTTGCTTTATAGGTTTAAAGTATGGGTTTATTAGGTGAACCTGGGGGTGGGTAGGGGTGAATGTGAAAAATACCTGCTTGAGCTGTATTTTTAGCGGGATGTAGGATTCTTTGCGGAGAAAAACGCGGGAGAAAAGTGTTTTTTCTCAATGCCTACGTGGAGCTCGTGAATAAAAGGTATGGTTACAGTCAATTGATTGTATGAGAATCGGCGGGGGTCGATTCTTCCTGACCAAGGACTAAAATTCATGATGAGCTTTTTCTCCTGCCACCGCAGGGCATTGATTTCAACCAGCGTGGTAGTCGCAGCAGGCCTCACCCTTTCTGCTTGCTCGAACACCAGCGACAACAAGACGGATTCTTCAGCTAAAGCCAACCAGGCTGTCAGTGTGGAAAACTGTGGCGTCAAGGTAAGCCTTTCGGAGCCTGCCCACCGTTTGGTCAGTGTGGAACAAGGAACCACGGAAACGCTGTTGGCTTTCGATGTGCAAAAGGACATCGTGGGCGTTGGACACACCAAAGATCACTACTGGAAGCGCTATGAGGATCGGGCAAAGAACCTCCCCGTGATTTCGGATTCCATTCCTAATGCTGAGGCTATTCGTGGCGTCGACCCAGATCTGGTTCTTTCTCCATTTGAATCCGTGTGGACTGAGTCGGGTACGGGAACGCGCGAAGAATACTCCAAGCTGGGCGTGGGCACATTCACCACGAACGTAGAGTGCGCTAAGCCTGATGAGGATCCGTACACGGTCTTGGAGCGCGACTACGAGCAGCTTGGAACCCTGTTGGGTAAAGAGGCTCGCGGCAAGGAGCTGATCGAAGAGCAGCGTGCCGCTGTCAAGGCTGCCAAGGAAGCCAATGGCAACTCTCATAAGTCTGTTGGATACTTGTATTCGATCTTTGATAATGCGCCGTATGTAGCGGGCAACTATGGCATTCCCAGTGCTATCAGCGCGGCAACGGGAAGCACCAATGTGTTTGCTGGCATCGATGAGGCGTGGCCCCAGATTTCTTGGGAGGCTTTCGCAGATGCAGACCCAGATGTGATCGTTTTGGTGGACTTGCCTGGCCGCGGTTCTCCCGGCGACTTGGCTACTGAGAAGATCGAAGCCCTCAAGTCCAACCCTGCTACTCGCAACATGAAGGCCGTTCAGGGTGACAAGTTCATTGTGGTCCCAGGCGCTGGTTTGAGCCCAGGTGCGAGGTCGATTGAGCCTCTAGAGATCGTCAGCAAAAAGCTGGCAGAAATGAAGTAATCATTACTACTTCAGACGTGGATCTTGATTCGGGATTAACCACACAAACGGTTGCGCCAGGAATCGATTCTGCACCTCAGAAACGCCGGTTTCGTCCGGCGTTTCCGTTGGTGGTTATGGGCGGAATAATACTGCTCATCGCCCTTTCGATTGGTTCGGTGTTCGTGGGAACGGCGTCGTTAAGCTGGAATGAAGTGATGGGGGCGTTCGGATTCGCCGGATACGATACTCCCAGTTTGTTAAGGCAATCGATCCTTTTTGAACTGCGTATTCCTCGCATCTTGATGGGGATAGTGGTGGGGGCGGGTCTTGCCGTCGCCGGCGCATGTTTGCAAACTGTCACGCATAATCCGCTAGCGGAACCGTATCTCCTAGGCATCAGCGGTGGCGCGTCTGTGGGCGCAGTTGTTGTTCTGGTTATCGGAACTCAAGGTGTGTTGGGGCTTACGGCTGGCGCTGCGCTGGGCGGGCTGGGATCCTTTGTGGTCCTGTTGATGCTGCTGCGGGGCTCGGGCTTCCAATCCCAACAGGTGGTTCTAGCAGGCGTGTTGGTCGGGCAGTTCGCTCAGGCCGTGACATTCCTGATCATGATGGGCAAGGGTGACGCTGATTCTATTCAGGCCGTGATGGCATGGCTTATGGGTGCGTTGGGTGCTTCGCGTCAAGACGGGCTATTGGTTACAGCCATTGTGTGCATGACGGCGATCGCTGCTTTGTGGGCGCTGTCGCGTCATTTAGATACGTTGAGGCTTGGCGACGCCACTGCGCACACTATGGGCGTTCCCGTAGTGCTGACGCGGGGAGCTGTCCTGGTCATCGTTGCCCTTATGACGTCCGCTACGGTCGCCTCTGTGGGTGCCATCGGGTTCGTAGGCCTTATCGTTCCCCATGCGGTTCGTCTGGTGGTAGGCAGCGCTCACGTGCGGGTAATCCCTATAAGCGCCTTAGTAGGGGCGATTCTACTGGTAGTGGCAGATGCGATTGCTCGTTCCTTGTTTAAGGGCCAAGAACTCCCTGTAGGAATTATTACTGCTCTCATTGGTGTTCCGATCTTCTTCCTCTTATGGAAGAAAGGAAAGAAATAGCCTTGATACATCTCAGAAATGTCAGTATTAGTTACGACGATACCGCCGCAGTGCATCGTGTCACCGCGACGCTGCAACCAGGCACGATCACGGCATTGGTTGGCCCTAATGGCAGCGGAAAGTCCACGTTGTTAAACGCGGTGGCGGGAGTGGTCCCTTTTACTGGTGACGTGGTTTTTGACGATAAGCCTCTCGCTCGTATGTCGGCTCGGCAACGAGTGGAGACCGTGGCTTATGTTCCCCAAGTAGCCACGCTCAACGGGGATATGACGGTGGTCGATTTCGTGGGACTGGGTGCTGTTGCTGGTCGAGGAATTTTCCATCGTAGGACTAAGCAGGATCATGACCGTGTTTCTCATGCCTTGGAACTACTTGGGCTGGAATACCTAGCTGAACGCCAGTGGAGCGAGCTATCGGGTGGGCAGCAGCAGCGCGTCTCTATCGCGCGCGGCCTCGCACAGGGGGCACGCGTGCTGCTTCTCGACGAGCCAACTAACCACCTGGACATCGAACATCAGCTGACTTTGCTGCAGGTGCTGCACCGCCTGGTCACTCAAGAAGGGCTGACTGTAGTGGCGGTTATGCACGATTTGGGCCTGGTGGCACGATATGCTGATACTGCCCTTATCCTGCACTCTGGACGTTGTGTCGCAGAGGGGCCGGTAGACACTGTTTTATCGTCACGCAATATTGCTGAGTTTTTCAACGTAGAAGCAGAGATTCTCCGTTCTCCCGAAGGCGCCGCTGCCTTGTTGGCGGCCGCCCCGAGATAAAGAGGTACACCGTATGTATGACCTTTTGGAACAAGCCGATGACTGGTCTGGTTATTTTAAACTCATGGGGGATCGGACCCGGCTACGCATTCTTGTAGTTTTGCACTATGCAGGGCCGAGGGCCACCACAGTCACCGAGATCGCTGAGGCCGCAGGAGTGCGGGTCCCTACTGCGTCAGGAGCGCTCCGCGCCATGGAACACATGGGCGCAATTAAGGGGGAACGCTTTGGACGTGAGGTGCGGTATTCGCTTGTCGACGAACGCATCCACGGGGTACTTCACGATATCGGAATGCGTCACGGCAAGGATAAACACCGGCACTAGCCGTTCTTCTTCCCCCGGAATCGCTTAAGCGCGTCAGTTGCGAGTTCTGTGGCAATGCTGTTGAGCTCGTCTTGCTTGCGTTTACGCTCTGCACGGGCGAGTGCTCGTTGCTGTGCATTATGCGTCTCGATGGCAAAGACTTGTTGCTGCTGGAGCATCCGGGCTTGCTTCATCCGCTGGCGGTCCAGCTTCATCCGGCTGGGCGCATGCCAGGATTCTGGTCCGAGCTTCATCACATACAACATGATGAAGATGGCTGGGACCAGCATTATCCACGCGCCAGTTTCCGTGAGCGCAGTGAGCGTGACTGCGGTGATCCCGGTGAGTCCGAGAATTCCACCGCGGATATTGCGTCCGGTGGAGTAAGCATTATCGATTTCGTTAGTCGAATATGTGTCGGGGAAATGGGTTCCTTGCACATTCGTAGCTGGTAGGAAGTTAGCGGGAGAGGCGGTCTCCTTAGGCGAGCGTGCAGCGGGGAGATCGTCGAAAAGCAAAGAAATATCAGATCGGGTAACTGCTTGAGTGACCTGTTTAAGGCGTTCATCATATTCTTCAAACGAGAGTCGACCGGCAGAGAAGTGCACCCCAAGGTCATCCATCGCTTGTGAGCGCTCGGCATCGCCGATGCGGTAATCGGGTTGATATGGGTTCGTCATCGCACTCAGGCCACCTATCTGCGCTTGTAGACTATGCTCCCGGTCGAAGCAGAAGCGCTTGCCCCGACCACATAAGACAAACGTATAGCACTGCTAAAAAGTTCCATCTTTGCGGGGGATGCTCTACTGCTCCTTGGAATTATTCTCAGGATACGCTGATTGCTTTCCCGGAGGCGTGGCTGCAGGTGGTGCAGCCGCGGGTGGTGCTGGTGGCACGGCTACCGGGGGCACAGCGCTTGGTGGAACAGGGATAGGCGGTGCTGCAACTGGCGGCACCGCCGCTGGGGGAGCTGCTGCTGGAGGAACTGGTGCCGGTGGTGTGGCGGCAGGCGGAACAGCTACCGGCGGAACAGCGCTAGGCGGCATCGGTATAGGCGGCACAGTCGGAGTAGGCACCTGTGGGGGTTGTGGCATCGGCGGGGTTCCACCTGGTGGGGTGGAGATAGTCGGTGCCGGAATAGACGGCGGTTGTGGCGCGGCCGGAGGCGCTGCGGTGGGTTGAGCTGTGGGAGGCTCCGGCGTGGCCGCAGGCTTCTTCTTTGGTTGGCGGACGGGTGGATCCAGGAATACCCGGTCCTTGGGTTCGGGGAGCTGGCCATCGATAAGCACGGAATCGCGGAGCATCAGTGCTACGTCGTGGACCTTGGGTGCTTCTTGTGCGTCGGCAACGGATTTAACGCCAGTACTGAGCATGGAGTTACAGAAGGGGCAGCCCACGGCGATTTCTTGAGCGCCAGTCTTGATGGCCTCGGCCGCACGGTTTTCATTGATGCGGGTGCCGAGCTTTTCTTCCATAAACATCCGGGCGCCGCCGGCACCGCAGCAGAATCCCTCGTTTTTGGTTCTCTCCATCTCCGTGAGTTCCATCCCCGTTGCACTAAGAAGTTCACGGGGTGGGTCGAAGATTTTATTGTGACGGCCCAGGAAGCATGGGTCGTGATATGTGATGGGCTTGCGATCTTCAGGCCGGCGCGGAACCGGAGTGAGGAGTTTTTCACGTACCAGGCGGTTGAGTAGTTGGGTGTGATGGAAGACATCAAAGTGTCCGTCAAAGTCCGGGTACTCGTTGCGCAGCGTGTTAAAGCAGTGCGGGCACGTGGTGATAATTTTGCGACTGCCCTGTGGAACCCCATCAAAAACATTATTGAGGGTATCCACGTTCTCTACGGCGAGCATCTGGAAGAGGAACTCGTTACCGGCGCGGCGCGCGGGATCGCCGGTACAGGTTTCACCTTTGGACAGCACCGCGAATTTAACCCCAGCGACGTGCAGTAGCTCAACGACGGCGCGCGTTGTTTTCTTGCCGTCCTCGTCAAAGACGCCTGCGCAGCCTACCCAGAAGAGGTACTCAGTGTCGGAGAAGTCTGTAACATCCTCGCCTAATACGGGCACCTCGATGCCGTCGCGGCGGGCCTCGTCAATCCACGTCTTCCGCTCGATGGAGTTTCTTCCCCACGGGTTGCCTTTAGTCTCAAGGTTTTTAAACATCCCCGTCAGCTCAGAGGGGAAGTCAGACTCTGCGAGGACCTGGAAGCGCCGAAGATTAGCTACGTGATCGATGTGTTCTATGTCTACGGGACATTGCTCGACGCATGCACCGCAGTTAGTGCAGGACCACAAAACATCGGGGGAAATCACATGTGATTCTCCCACTAACTTGAGCACGTCGACGTGAGCGTGTGAATCATCCGTGGCAAAGGCGGTGGGGTCTTGTAAATAGGAGGAATGGGTGACTGCTGCGTCACGAATATCAGTGACAAAGAGCTTCGGGCTGAGAGGCTTTTCGGTGTGCCAGGCGGGGCACTGCTCTTGGCATCGGCCGCATTCGGTGCACGTGGTGGCGTCGAGAAGCATCTTCCAGGGTGCGTCTACAAGGCTGCCTACGCCGAGGCTATCCTCTTCTTCCACGTTGTCCATCGTGAGCTGTTTCGCTCCCGAATACATCGGCTGCAGTTTGCCTAACGCCGGGCTACCGTCAGAATGACGTTGGAAGAAGATGTTGAAGAATGCCAGGAATCTGTGCCATGCCACACCCCATGTCAGGTTGTGAGCAACGACGATAAGCCACACCATGCCGCTGAGTAGCTTTACCAGGGCAAAGGCGCTGACCAGAACTGGACTGCTGGGGAGGAGCTTGGCTAGGTAAATCGTGGAAAAATCCGCCCAGGCGGAGCCGTCTCCAAACGTGGCGATCTTGGCGGCTTTCACCAGAACCATGCCGAGGCCCTCGATAAAGACAACAGCCTCCACAAAGTAGGCCGCCTTGGCGTTGGAGCCATAAAAACGGGAAAAACGGCTGCGTATGCCTGCGTTGAGACGGATCACGATGAGGAAAAGAATTCCAAAGACAGTGCCCAGGGCCAAGATTTCCTCTACAAGATGGTAAGCACGCCAATGTGAGAGGAAAGGCCAGCCGCCTGCTGGGTTAAAGGTTTGGATGTATGCCTCGAACCAGACGATAGAGCCAAAGAGGAACCCCAACATGACAAACCAATGTGCAATAGCTACGACTGGTTTGCGCATGAGTTCGGTGTGGAAGAAGACTTCCTTGCATGTTTGCCAAGCTCTGCGCACGGGGTTATTCATGCGGCCTGGGGACGGTTGCCCAGAAGTAATGAAGGAATAGAGACGCCATGCCGCGCGGAGGAAGAAGAACCACGCGGGTAGCGATAAGACGATGCCGAAAACGCCCAGCACGATAGTGGTGGGCGTGACTGCACTGGCTGCTGCAAGCGGCATGCGGTAAATCACGATCCTTGAGAGGGAAACAGCTAAAACGGGATGAGTACTGCTCTCTACCTTAAAGTAATCGCTGGCGCAGGCCGATAACTAGCAAGCGGTGGCTTGCATTAGTTAATCAGAAGCAGATGGGTGCTCCTTGAGCCGTATGGATTGCGCGCTGCCAAGCGTCCAAGTCGCGACCCGTGGACAGTGAGGAGGCATCAGCCCACAGGGTGTACACGATTCCGCGTTCCCGGAGAGCCTCAACTAAATCTTTTCGGCCGAGTGATTTTCTCACGTAAGAGTAGTCGCTGGGTGAAGATATTGCTGCTAAGACTGCATTGCGGACATCAGCTGCATCGGCGAAATCGGCGATAATGACCGAATCGTAATAGTCCTCCAAGCGGGTCTCCGCTAGAACATCAGGATGGATATTCCCGATAACACGGATAGAAGATCCAGAACCTGAGCTGTGAGGGGACCGTGGCGCTTGGATGAAGGGACTGATCCCGGCGGGAACGGGGGAGTCGTTAATAAGGTCGACGTGGATTACGTGTGGACATTGCAGGAGCAGATCGGAGGCATAGAGACCAGTTGCGTTAGCACCGACGACGGCGATGCGGAATGTGGAGGACATTGCTGGTTACCTTTCTGCTCGTGCTGTGCCTTATGACGTAACGACCTGCCATTACTTTGGATGGAACACATGTAGACAGGTTGGTACTGAATTTTAACACCGGATTGTCTAGAAGGGGAGGGGAAGGTGTGCCGTGGGGGATGGTTATCGCAGTAAACGCTGTTGGGGTTAACTTTCTGTTTACCTTGATCATGTTGGCTACTCGGAGGAATGACTGACTCGAGAAAGTAGAGCGACAATGGCGGACAGCACTATGCTGACCACACCATCCACTGAGGGTGCCGGTTCAGATCGATGGTGGCACCTTACTTTTGGTGGACTCTTGGCGATTACGCTGATTGTTTTCACCCTGTGGTCATTCGGCTACGTGGGCGATACTGCAAATAAAGGCATTTTGATCACCACGATATTGTTTGGTGTTTTCATGGCCTTCAACATTGGCGGTAATGACGTAGCTAATTCCTTTGGCACCTCTGTGGGGGCGGGAACCCTCACCATGAAGCAAGCTCTGGTTATTGCAGCCATTTTTGAGGTTTCTGGTGCGGTTCTTGCGGGTGGCGAGGTTACCGATACGGTGAAATCTGGGATCGTGGACCTTGACGCCATTGATCTAAGCCCGCACCATTTTGCTTTTATTATGATGGCATCTCTTCTGGGGGCGGCTGTGTGGTTGCTGCTGGCTACCCGCATGGGATGGCCGGTGTCTACTACCCACTCGATCATTGGTGGCATTGTTGGAGCCTCCCTCGTGCTGGGCTTTACGCAGGGCCTCGGCGGCTGGGAAATGGTGCAATGGGGAGAAATTGGTCAGATCGCGTTGTCATGGGTTCTCTCTCCCGTGTTGGGAGGGTTGGCTGCGTGGCTATTGTTCGGGTTCATTAAAAAGCACATTTTGGTCTATAACGAAGACGCGGACGAGCAATTGCGGCAAATTAAGTCTGACCGCATTGAGCTGCACAAGTCTTTCAAGGCGTCGTTTGAACGCTTGAATGAGATTCAGCAGCTCGCGTATACCAATGCCATGACGCGCGACGCTGCGTTGATCCAGGAGCGCGATTTTGATCCTAGCGAACTGGAATCCGAGTATTATCGCGATCTCTATCGTATTAACCACCGCCGCGATAACCTCAACACTCATCAAGCCCTGGAAAACTGGGTTCCCTTGCTTGCTGCAGGTGGAGCGGCTCTGATTGGTGCGATGATGCTCTTTAAGGGATTGAAAAACCTTAATTTGCACATCAGCACCTTGGGGAACATCCTGATTCTCGGGATGATCTCTGCCGTCGTGTGGATGGCAGTGTTGATCTTTTCTCGGACCCTTAAACAGCAAGAACTCTCGCGGGCAACGTTTGTCATCTTCTCCTGGATGCAAGTCTTTACGGCATCGGCGTTTGCTTTCTCTCACGGCTCCAATGACATTGCGAATGCTATTGGCCCGTTCTCTGCAGTGTTGGATGTTTTACGGACCGACAGCATTAATGGCAGAGCGGCAGTCCCTACTGCGCTGATGATTACATGTGGCATCGCTTTGATCGCAGGGCTATGGTTCATTGGCCGTTATGTGATTCATACGGTGGGATCAGGGCTTACAGAGATGCATCCAGCCTCTGGCTTTTCGGCTGAGCTTGCTGCGGCTGCAGTTGTGATGGGCTCCTCTGTTCTTGGGCTTCCTGTGTCTTCTACGCATATCTTGATCGGTGCGATTCTAGGTATTGGCATTGTGAACAAAGCTGCCAACTGGCGATTGATGAAGCCCATTGCGATGGCGTGGGTCATTACGCTCCCGGCAGCCGCTTTTGTCTCGGGTATGGCCGTCCTTGCTTTGAACGCTATTTGGGGTTAGAGAGGAGCTTGGGGTTCAGTACCATCACAGCTGTGTTAGGTGTGGCGGTGGAAAATGTAAGTTTTCCATTAAGTTAGATTTATGAAAACGGCACCGGCTTGAATAGGTGTCAACTTTATCGCCTCAGAAATACTTGCAAAACGGAATCATTTAGGGGGCGTGTAACCCTAAAATGAGTGAGCTAACTGGGGTGAAAAACACATTGTGTCTCTTTTCACTAAAACTAAAGTTGGTGGTAGGGGCATATAATGGGGCTCAGGTTCATCAAGACTGAGTTCATGATATTGAAATTCAATTGTCTTCTTGATAGTTCTTTCTAAGTAATACCTAACCCTTCATTCTTAGGAAAGATCTTTCTATGCGACGTTCCCCCTCGTTCCTTGCGCTGTGTTCCAAGCGCAGTGGAGCAGCACTATTGTCCATGGCCCTTGCCGGAAGCGTTCTTGTTGCTTGCGGCGACCCCAGCCACAAAGAAGCGAGCGGTGAGGAAGGGTACCCGTCTCGGATTGTGCTAGCTGATCGTGAAGCCGGCGATGGCTTCCATCCGGCCACTGGATATGGTCAAACTGGCGTAAGCCCGGTGTATGACGGCCTGTTGCGTCCAGAATCAGCTGGTCCAGATCGAATCCCGAACTTTGTTCCAGCGTTGGCCTCCGCAATGCCTGAGCACAACGCTGATGCAACTGAGTGGACAGTGAAGCTGCGTGAGGGAGTGAAGTTCAGCGATGGCTCGGACTTTGATGCTCAAGACGTGAAAGCCTCCTACGACATGGCCCGCAATATTGATGCGGGATCGCAGATTGTTGCTCGCTATGAAGTCATCAAAGAGGTAGAGGTCAAGGATCCTCACACCGTGGTGTTCAAGCTGAATCACCCACTTGCTGAGATGAATTCTCGGTTGCTGTACGCGATCGCTCCTTCGGAGAAGCTGAAGGAAGATGGGCCTATCACCAAGGCAGAACTGAATACCAAGCCAGTAGGTACCGGCGCTTATAAGCTGGTAGAAAACCGTGGCGATGAGGTCGTATTCAAAGCTAATGAGGATTACTGGGGTGGGGCACCTCAGGTGAAAGAAATCGTAGTGACCACTGCTTCCGATGATGCAGCGCGTGCACAACGTGTCGCGGCCGGAGAGGTCGACGGCGCTGCCATTCCGCCGGCACAGGTCAACTCGGTGAAGGGCAAAGACGGCATTGAGGTTGTTTCTACCAAGACGGCTGACTGGCGTGGAATTTCCTTCCCTAAGGTCCCGGAACTGCAAGACGTCAAGGTCCGCCAGGCCCTTAACTTTGCCGTGGATCGTCAGGCATTCGTGGATGGGCCGCTGGGCGGCTACGGCACAACTCTGGAGACTCTGATCTCGCCACTGTACGGCGACGCACACGACTCATCGAAGACTTTCGGCTACGACGTAGCCAAAGCAGAGAAGCTTCTCGACGAAGCCGGCTGGAAGAAGAATGCCGCAGGCATGCGTGAGAAGGACGGCAAGCCCTTCCACATCACTCTCTACTACGCATCTAGCGATACCACGCGTCGCGACATCGCTATTGAGTTTGCTTCCCAGATGAAGAAGCTTGGTTTGGATTTTGAGACCAAGGCTGGAACGTGGGACGAAATCGGACCGGCTTTGGGCAAGGCAGCAGCAGTGCTTGGCGGCGGTTCGGCTCCTTATGACGTCACCATCATGGCGTACGAGTACCTGCATACCCGCACACCTTCTACCAGCAAGTGGGCTAACCCCGGCGATTACGGCTCTGAAGAGCTGAACAAGCTTCTCGACGAAGCCCGCAGCGAGGTGGATACCACTAAGCGCAACAAGCTGTGGCAGAAAGCTCAGGCAATGTACATGGACGATCCGTCGGCTCTCTGCCTGCTCAACCTTGAGCACGTTTACGCAAGCAAGCGTAACGAGTGGAAGAAGCCAGAAAACCTACTCGAGCCTCACATTCATGGTGTCACCTGGGGACCATGGTGGCGTGTCGCCGAGTGGACCAAGTAAGCCGCCCCATCTTTGACGTATAGCTCCGTGCGTTTGGCACCGGAGCTATACGCATTCTCTACGGAAGGATCTTTTTCAGTGTTGTTGCCTGGAAGAAGAGACAACCTCGACGGTATAGGTGTGATGGTGGGGCTGCGCCTGCTTGTTATCGCATGTACTACGGTCGTAGTTACGTTCATTATGTTTGCTTTGGCGGCATTGTCGCCGTTTGATCCGCTCGCTCATTATTTGGGCGCTGAATATGGCGATTACACCGATGACGAGCGTGCACGAATTGCAGCGTCGTTGGGAGTGGATAGGCCTTGGTGGCAGCAGTGGCTGCAATGGTGGGCTGATGTTCTGCGGGGCGACCTTGGCTGGTCGCGTGTTTACAATAAGTCGGTCGCAGATGTGATCTGGGAGCGGCTTCCGTGGACGATTGTGTTGTCTTCAGTTGGCCTGCTCCTCATGCTCGTGATCGCTGCGATTCTGGGTGTTTGGGCTGCTCGTCGTCCTGGGGGCTCGGTAGACCGCTCTGTTAACGCGATCGGCGTTTTCGTGGCGGCTACTCCGTCATATATTTATGCGCTCGGTGCTGTTCTCTTTTTTGGAGTGTTTTTGCACGTCATTCCTGTGGGTGGAGCGTCACGCGTTGGCGATGTTCCGTCGCTGTTGACAGTGGGGCCGTACTTGATTGCGCCCGCTATAGTGTTAGCGGTTTCGCAACTGTCCTGGCCGTTGCTGACCATGCAGCAGTCCACGCTTGAGGCATCGCAATCCCCAGCGGTCGCCAATGCACGCTTACGGGGACTAAGTGAGAAAACTATTCTTGTGCGCCACGTGCTTCCGTTGTCGCTGATGCCCTTGATTACATTGATTGGCGCGCGCTTGGGCGAGCTAGTTGTGGGCGCCGTGATCGTGGAGACCGTGTTCTCTTGGCCGGGATTGGCTCAGGCGACCGTGGAATCTGCGATTGCAGTTGATTTCCCTCTGTTGGCCTTCACCACGGCTGCCACCACGGTCGTCGTAATGCTAGGTTCGCTGGCCAGCGACGTTTCTTACATGATTATCGACCCGAGGGTGAGCGATGTCTAAACAAGCTAAATCTCCCGTGGCAATGCACGTACAAAAATGGGCTAAGTACCATCGAATCAGCATTTCCGTCTTTATCGGAGTGGTCTTGTACGGCTTGCTGATCCCCGTCTTTTTTGATGCCGGGAACCCGAGTTTTTCTAAAGCGCTGAAGCCTCCAAGCTCTACTAACTTTTTTGGCACCGACCACTTTGGTTTTGACCTCTTTGTTCGTACAGCGGAGAGTTTGCGGGTATCGCTTGTCATTGGTTCGCTGTCTGCGCTAGTAGCTACAGCGCTCGGCGTAATAGTCGGATTGATTGCTGCTGCAGTGGGCGGACGTACAGACCGGATAATCATGCGACTCAATGATGCGGTGAACTCTATTCCGCACTTGATTCTTTCAGTGGTTATCGTTGCCTTGTTCCGTGGCTCACTTATTGCAATTGTGCTTTCTATTGCGCTAACGCACTGGTCACCGGTTGCTCGCATTGTTCGTTCTTCTGTGCTTGCAGTACGAACCTCGGATTATGTGGATGCGTCGTATGCCGCTGGCGGTCCCTTCAAGTGGGTGCTTATTAAGCATCTAGCTCCTGCAGCTGCTGGTCAGGCTGTGGTTGCCATGATCATGCTGATGCCCCACGCTGTGTGGCACGAGTCTGCGCTGTCATTCTTGGGATTGGGCATCCAAGCAGATGAGCCGTCGTTAGGCACCCTTATGGACCTAGCCCGCGAGGACATTATGCGGGGTGCTTGGTGGGCATTAGTGTTCCCTGCAGCCGTATTGCTGGCCACGACGCTTTCTGCCGTGTCGCTGGCACGAAAGGTTCCTGAGGTTGTCACTGACCTTGATGTCACTGAAGCCGAGGAACAGATAGAGACCGACGTGGTGGCTCCGAGCACGGGCATGGAAGTTCACAATGTGAGCGTTGTGGTACACGGAAAAGACGCCTCGCAACAGCGTATTCTCAAAGACGCGTCGCTTCATGTGGAACCCGGTTCTATCCATGGTTTGATTGGTGCCTCAGGCTCTGGCAAGACCACCTTGGGTAAATCAATTGTGGGAATTGCGCCGCAGTATTCCAAGTTGATAGGGCGCGTGAGTGTCGCAGGGAAACCGCTGGCATGGGGAGAGAAAGACTTTTCTAAGATCCGAGGAACAGTAGTTGGCTTTGTTCCGCAATCCGCAGCGCAGTCTTTCACACCAGTGCGCCGATTGGGCACTCAGCTGCAAGAGATTATCGATCGCCACCAGGGGAAAAATACTGTTCCGGAGCTATTGCGTACTGTTCATCTTCCGGAGGAGACTGCGGAATTCTTCCCGCATCAGCTTTCTGGCGGTATGGCGCAGCGAGCAGCCATTGCAGCCGCTTTGGCTGGCAACCCTACCTACCTCATCGCCGATGAGCCGACCAGCGCATTGGATCCGCAGCTTACCTCCGATATTTTGGCTCTGTTCAAAGAAATTGCGGACTCTCAAGGCGTAGGAATCTTGGTGATCAGCCACGACATAGAAGACCTACGGGAATCCGAGATCTGCGATACCGTCTCCGTGATGAGGAATGGCGAGATCATGGAAACCGGCCCTGCCCGTAAGGTTCTGAACACACCAGATCATGCGTACACACGTGCGCTGTTGGCGGCACTGCCTAGCGGCGGATTAAAAGTTACGGAAGGACTTGAACGTGGATAACACACAGAACCTTCGCGCATCCGCGGTAACTGTTGAATTTACTAAGAACTCACCCGTTCTAGAGAACGTAAGTATTGAGATTGTCCCAGGTCAGATGATCGGTTTGGTGGGGCTTTCTGGATCAGGCAAGACAACGCTGGCTCGGCTACTAGCCGGAAAGATGAGCCCGACCCTGGGGAAGGTGCTCATGGATTCTCAAGAAGTTTCTACGCGGCGAGGCCACCGTAATCCGGATATTGTCACCATCAATCAGTCACCTCGAGACGCGTGTTCTCCGCGGTGGAAGATTAAAGACATCATCGCAGAGCCACTACGTATCGCTGGCAAACTCGATGAAGATGCTATTGCAGTACGCGTGAACGAATGCGCTGATGAGGCGCTTGTCGACGCCACGCTGCTGGACAGGCTGCCTCATCAAGTCAGTGATGGCCAGTTGCAGCGTGCTTGCATTGCTCGTGCATTGGCGCAGGCACCTCGATTCCTTATTTGCGATGAACCGACGTCAATGCTGGACCCACTAGCTACGGCTGCTGTGGTGTCCTTGTTGCGTCGACAAGCTGATAGCGGAGTGGGAGTGCTGCTTATATCCCACGATCATCGCTTACTCGCAGCATGTGCAGATACCGTGCTTGAGATGGATCAATTGAAACAATCGTAACTAATAAAAATGTGGCCCTGGAAAACCCAGGGCCACATTTTTTAGTCGTCTGTGGGGTTTGAAGGAGCTTCTTCCTTCTTAATGGTCACATTTGATGTTTTTCTCAAACTTAGTTTGGTGAGTTGTTCCTTGAGATTGCCCCAAGCCTGCTCGCCATTAATGGGAGGACTTGCTTCTTCGGCCGTGGCTAGCTCGATTTCGTCGAGAGTTATTTCTCCTGCACGCAGCGCCACTAGCTCAGAGTGATAGCGGATAAGAACAGCCAAGGTAGCTGCTACTGGGACGGCCAAGAAAGCGCCCACAACGCTAAACAGTGCGGAACCAATGGTCACAGAAAGCAAGACCACTGCCGCATGGAGATTCATAGCCCTGGACTGTAATACGGGTTGCAGAATGTGGCCTTCGATCTGCTGCACAGCGATGATGAGGATGAGCGCAAAGATAGCGTTAGAAACACCATTGCTGACCAAGGCGATGACCACAGCAAGTGCTCCTGCGGTGAAAGCTCCCACGATAGGGATAAAACCGCCAAAGAAGGTCAGGACTGCCAGGACTAGCGCAAGCGGAACCTTGAGGATGAGCAAACCGATTCCGATGAGGACTGCATCGACCAAAGAGACGATAGCCTGCGCCCTGATAAAACCGGCGAGAGCATTCCAAATACGAGTGAGGACCTCGGTGAGATGCCATCCTACGTTAGGGCCGGTGAGCCTACGCACCATAGGTAGGAAGCGGGTGCCGTCCTTGAGGAAGAAGAAGGACAGGATAAGCATCAGAATAATTGTGATAAGGATCGATGATGCTGTGGTAAGCCCGGAGAACACACCGTTGGCGATGTTGCGCGAGTGCTCTTGGAGGGTCTGTGTCAGGCTTTGGATATAGCCGTCAACCTTCGATGTATCCAAGTTGAGTGGACCCTGTTCAGCCCATTGCAGCACGCGATTAATGCCTTCGGTGGCGCGATCGACGAGATCTTTCGACTGAGAACTCACGCTCGGGGCCATTGCCGCAAAGATGCCTCCGATGGCGCCAAAGAATCCGATAGCCACGATGATGACTGCGGCCGCTGGCGGTACCTTCCGAGCTCGCAGCCACCTCACCGGCGGCCACAGAACCGTGCACAGCAATAACGCAAGGATGACGGGCAGCACGCCTTGCCATACGGTTGCTAGGCCGCGCCATGCCATAACACTGGCTATGACCACGATAATGAAACGGAGCGCCCAGCCGGAAGCCCACCGTGCGTCGGCGCCAAGAATGATCGCGCGGTCTTTACGAGGAGTCTCGCTAGCTGGGATGGTGAGTGGTTCTGATTCCTCGACAGCAGAGTTTAAAAGATCGGAGATGTCACGATCTTGTGCCGTATTAGCAGTCGGGGAGCTGGGGTTCTTATGTGTATCCATCAGAAATAAGGATGCCACAGCTGTGGAGATTTAAGAATCGTTGGAACAAAAATACATCCCCCAAGTAAAGTTTTCCTCTTTATAGGGGGATACGGTGGGAATAAAAGGTTGTGAATATTACCCGTCTAGCCACGACGTCGATAAGCATTTAACTCATTAAAAGCTTTTATTATAAATAAATTTAATTAAAAAGAGTAGCATGCCATTGTTACGAGTCTCGGAACTTGTGACGTGTACGACAGTTCCTGACCCCCTCATGAAGGACATGTTTGGTTTGCATTGCCGCCGCTTGTGGGGCTGTGAGCGTGACGATCAAAGCAAGCAGGAGAGAAGGTGCCTTCTATGAAGGAAAACCTAAGCAGAACGTCCAGCAGATCTGTCATGATTTCCCTGGTTCTGGTGATTGCAGGAGTGATCACGCTTCTTTATCCAGTGGCTGCAGCCTATATCTATAACGCATCCCACGCGCGGGAGGCTCAAAAATATATCGAGTCGCAAAAAGGTATGTCTGACGCAGATAGAGAGCGATGGATTGCCCAAGCTCAAAGCTATAACGAGCGACTAGCGCATATCCCAATATTAGATCCGTGGCTGTCGCGGGTTTCTAAAGATAGTGGATTGTATCGCGAGTATTTGGCCCAGCTTAACGCTCCGGGCACGGACGACGCGGTTATGTCGGTAGTCTCTATTCCCTCAATCAATACGACGCTTCCGGTGTTTCATGGGACCGACGATGATGTTTTAGATAAGGGCTTGGGGCATATCTACGGATCATCGTTGCCGGTGGGAGGGGACGACACCCATGCGGTTATTACCGGACACTCAGGGCTGGCAGAGGCCACGATGTTTGACAACCTGGAAAAAATGCAGGTTGGAGACATGATCTATGTAGACACCGTGGGCAAAGTCCTCACCTACAAAGTGACCAACACAGAGGTTGTGTTGCCTGATGAGATTGAGAGTTTAAGGGTACAAAACGGAAAAGACTTGCTCACCCTGATCACATGCACCCCGTACGCGATTAACACGCATCGGTTACTTGTGCATGCGGAACGTGTGGAGACGGGGGAAGAAAATCTGCCGCAGTCTAGCGGGGGATGGGAAAGCTGGATGCTATGGAGAATCCTGGCCTCGATTGCGATCCTGGCTGTGGTTTTAGCGATTTACCTGCGCAGACGGTCTAAAAATAATGAGATACGAGAGAGCTTAAGCTGATGCTGAAACAAAAGAAACTAGTGCTTATACGACTGGCCATGGCTGCCGTGATGGGGATGACGATCTTGTACTCCTCACCGGTAGCTTCCGCCCGTCCCGCAGTATCTGCGGATTCTGTTCAAGCATCGACCATCGATCCCACTCGTACCGCAAGCCTGACCATTGAATTTAAAAATTCTCCGACTGCCAGCGGAACACTATCCGGGATCCCCGTGCGTATTGCTCGCATCAGCAACATCGATCTGACCACCCAAGAAGGCTGGCTGGCTGCATCCAAACTGTCTGTTTCCGAGGCCCTTCAGCAGCCAGAAGCTCAGTCCTGGCAGGCGAAGACAGACAATGCGGGGCGCGTACGCTTTGATAACCTCCCCATTGGATTGTATAAAGTCCAACCCGTCGCGGGCTCTGACCATGGTTTTGAGCCTTTTATTGTTCCGTTGCCGTCTTCTGCCCAGACAGGTGAGTGGAACTACGATCTCGTGGTTCATCCCAAACCTAAGCACAAAGAGGATAACGACCCTACGAAGCCATGGTGGGATTCAACGCTTCCTCCTCTTCCGCCAAAGACACCACAGCCTCCGCAACCGGCTACTAGTGCTCCATCGGTGCCCAACCCACAGCCGGATAAACCGGACAAGAAAAATCCAACGAACTCACCGTTAGCGCGAACAGGCGCATCAGTCATAGGCGTTGTGCTCTTGGGCGTTCTTTTAGCAGCCCTGGGATTTGGCGCAGTGATGTGGAATAAGAAAAACAACCGAGGGGATGACGAGTAATCATGATCGTTACTGTAAAAAAACAGCTCCAGCGAGCGACGCGCCACATGGTGGCCGTTGCAGCGGTGTTGGTCATCATGGTTGCTGCACTGGGATTTCCCTTCACTGAGGTGACGCCCCCGGCGCAAGCCCAGACAGCGCCAGCGCAACCTCAGAATCCTGACCTTGACCTTAATAAATGCGGCGCCTCTGTCGCCTTTGTTGTAGACCTTTCCAACTCTCTGAGTCCAACAGACCTGGAAAACCAGAAGAAGACGCTGCGGGAAATGGTGAACTCCTTGGAGGGTGCGCCTTACACGTTTAGCCTCTATACCTTTGCTACCTCAGCTCCCGCATATGGTGAGGGCAATCAAAACCTGAAGTCAATGTCCTTGCGCGATCCCGAACAGGTGAAGAAATTTAGGGATCGGATTGACTCGCTCTTCCTACCTGGTACCAAGTTTGGTGCCACGAACTGGGAACAGGGCATGAAGCAAGTGGCAGATGACATTGACGCTGGCACTCGTTATGACACCGTGTACTTCATCACCGACGGAAAGCCGACCTTTGATAGCAACGGTAAGAACTATGAAGGAAACACCACTGAGCTTTCAGAAATTGACAACGCCGTAAAACAAAAAGAGCGGTTTGTTAAGAGTAAAACGCAGTTCATTCCCATTGGCGTGGGATCCGCCATCCAGGATCAGTCGTGGCAGGAGATTCGTGCTCCGTATTATTACGAGGGAGGATACATATATTGGAATATTGATAGGTATTACACCTCGCAACAAATGCTGAGGATGATCGCTCCGGATCCCAGCAAGGTGATTATCTCACCCGATTACGCGACCCTTCCCTCTGAGCTGCAAAAGAATTTTGTTACCGGTTGCCTGCTGGTGAACAAGGAAATTGTGGATGGTGATGGCAAACGCATCGAACCAGGAGCAAATTGGCATTTTGCTCTAGAAAGCGGATCTTCAGACAAGAAAGACCTTGTCACCAATGCCCGAGGCGTGGCTGCTATTGCCGTGTCTGATTTCAGCCAGGGTAATCCTAAGGTAAAGGTCGTCGAGCAGCTGCAGGAAAAATTCCAGTTGCTTACAGAAGGCGATAAAGCTATTACCTGCCAAGCTTTCCAAGCCGGTGGCACTCCGCAAAAGGTACAAACGTCTACCGTTACTAATGGCGTGGAATTGACCCTCGATCCGGCGAAAATTACCTCTTGTACCTTCTCCAACGTGCCCAAGGTTCCGGTGGAGATAGGCAAGGACGTAGTCACCCCTCATTCGGTGTTGTCGCCCACGGTCAGTGGACGGAAATTTGATTTCAACTACACCTGTACGTATCAGGGCAAGGTAGTAGCAAAGAAAGAAGAAAAAGGTCTGCTTTCCGGTGATCGTCGACAGATCGGTAACCTGCCGCTCGGCACAAAGTGCGTGGTGGAAGAGTCCCAGCCGCAGGTCGATGAGAAGCTTTATACGCTCAAGACGACGTGGGCGACCGATAACGTGGAATCGGCAAACGCAGACGGCCGCAAGATTGAATTCGTTGTGGGGAAGAAAGCCTATGACGATAATGGCAGGGTCTCAGCAGTAGCTACCAACACCTACGAACCGGTCATGCGGACGTTCAAGCTTTCCAAGCAGGTTGTGAATCGCGAGAAGATCCCGGCCTCGTTGTTGCCCAAGAGCTACCCGGTGAAGTACACGTGTCGCTATGTCCCGGATCGCACGCAGCGGCCGGAAACCGGTGGTAATGCGCAGCCTTTATACGTGGCAAACGGTGAGGTTAATATCCCACTCGATGGCGAGGCCACTATTGGTCCGCTGCCCGTGGGCACCGAGTGTGCCTTCATTGAGGAAGGAACCCCTGCGAACCCGATTGCCATCGAGGGATACGATCTCAAACCATCGTGGCAATCAAACGTGTGTGTGAGCGAGGCAGACGACGTTTCCTCTCTGAAGAATTGCCAGGGCAACTACTTCTGGTTGGATCCCAATAATGCTACTGATCCGCAAGCCAAAGCGGTCAATAAATACGAGCCGAAGCTTGGATCGATCATTATCGAGAAGAAACTAAGCGGAAAAGACGCTGACTTGGGGCGTGAACGCGAGTTCATCTTCGATGCGGTCTGTCGCCGGGAAGGCATAGAGGTTTTCAAAAAAGAAAACATCAAGGTCGCGGGCGGACAGGCTTTGCGTATCGACGGCGTGCCGGTGGCTTCCACCTGTACCGTGAGCGAGCGCGACGTTGCGGTAGAAAATGCCACGGTGAACAAGGCTGCCGATGTACAAGTGACGGTTGGCCCGGCTAATGAAACGCCGCGTAAAGCGCTGATGACTAATGAGTTTGTGAGGGACCAAGGTCCCATCACGGTGAAAAAATCCGTCGATGTAAGCGGAGTGCTGGACGAAGCAAAGCGCGCAGAGCTCCAAGGCGCTTCCTTCACGGTGAAAGCGCAGTGTGTTGTTCCAGCGGAAACTACTCCGCGTTCCGTTGAGGTCATGCTGACCGATGGGGAAACGAAGACCTTGGGCACCTTCCCCGTGGGAACGCAATGTTCCCTCACGGAGGACTATGATGTGCCAGACGGAGTAGAGCTGGATAAGAGTTTCAGCACCAACGTGGCCACAGTGGAGTCGAAAGCGGGAACGTCGGTAGACGTCAAGAACGTATTTTCTACCCCGAACGGTGACCTCACCGTATCCAAGAAGGTCGCTGTGTTGAAGGAAGACGTGGATGACTTAGACAACTACGTGCCCAAGACCTTTAGTTTCGCGTTGACCTGTACCGATGGCACTAATAAGACCTTCTCCCTCGGCGCTGAGGCGGAAGAAGTGATCAGCGGTATCAAGGTAGGCGCTGAGTGCACGTTGACGGAGAATGCTACGCAGCACTCGCAAGAGGTTAGTGAGACAACGTCCATGGAGGGCGTCGATAAGAGCGTAACCGGCAAAGTAATGACATTTACCATGCCGGAAGTTGGGCAAGCAGCTACTGTTGACGTTCGCAATGAGTACAAGCCTGCCCTGGCAAAGCTGACCCTGAACAAGAAGGTCAACGCGACGTATCAGGGCAATGGGCAGCAAGTCCCAGACAACATCATCCAGGGGCTGTTTGCAGATACTAAGTTCCAATTCACGTACACCTGTAGTCGCGGTGGCAAGGAGCTGCTCCAAAGCACTGCGCAGATCGGCATGGGAGAATCTATTGAGGTAGAAGTTCCTGTTAACGCCTCATGCGCCTTTACCGAGAACACGGTGGAAGTCGATGGGTTGGAAGGGCCTACGCTCAGCCTTGACGGCGACGGGCACATGGATGCCGAGAAGACCGATGCCTTTGTTGTGGATAACGTCGCAGGTGCGACCACTAGCACCGTGACCAATAACTACAAGGTCAAGACCGGTAGCTTCAACCTACGCAAAAAGGTAGGCGGAGACGGCATTAATGCGATTAGCAAAGACCGGAGATTCGATTTGTCCTACACCTGTACCTATAACGGACAGGTGATACGCGAAGGGACTATGAATATCGCCCGCTTTGAGTCAGGCAGCGAGCATAAGATAGACAACCTTCCTATCGGCACCGAGTGCAGCGTATCGGAGAACCTTGACACCGCGCAGTTGGCTAATCACAAGCTCGCGCTGACCTGGGCGGTGACCGCAGACCAAGAAGGCAACGGGACCGAGACCTCGTGCACCTTGGCGGAAAACTGCGAGAATGCTCAGGGGGAGAACTCCGCGGTGATAAAGATCCACGAATCTGAGGATGCTAACGCTGCAGAGCCTAACTTCCAGGGCACCCTTGTTCTGTGGAACTCCTATACCGCAGACAAGCTCAAAGTGCAGGTGACTAAACAACTCACGGGAGACGGGCCAAGCCTGGCCTCTGATGAGGACTTTGTGTTTAGCCTAGTGTGCAAAGATCCAGGCAGTGAGCGCACAATTACCGCACAGCGCACTATCCGGGGAGCCGGAAACGGGCTGTTTGCTACCGCAAATGCACCGGATCAAGAAGCCGTGGAGATCCCGGTGGGCTGGTCGTGCGTTATTAAAGAGGATCAGATCAACCGCTATGACGCAGATGTGAAGGTGTCCTTTGACGGCGCAACGCTAGAAACTCCTCTCACGGATACGGCGGGAGCCACTGCAGCTTTCAAGATCGCTGGTGTGCCTGATTCCACTCAGAACGTGACGGTGATAAATGACTATGCACGTAAGCGTGCACAGCTGCGCGTGGCCACGAAGTATGTGGGCAACCAGCAGGGAAATGTTAACGAGTACCTCACCAACAAAGAGACCTTTGGCGTGTCCTGGCGGTGCGAAGACCCACTGACGGGCCAAGTGCATGAAGGTTCTCTCAGGGTTCCCGCTGACGGAAAGCTGATAGAAATTCTGGGTAAAGACGGCAAGCAACTTCCGGTCTCCGTGGAGTGCGAGCTTACTGAGGATACCTCTGACAAGGTTCCTGCCGAGTTTGCAGACAAGGTGAAATCAACGCACCGTGTTTATGCGTCCCGTCAGGACCAGATCTTCCTGGATAAACCAGAGTCGATCACCATCAAGCCAGTGGACCTCCAAGTAGGCAATGTCACAGACGTGGTGTTTGAAAATAGTTATTGGATGGACACCATGGTCTTTACCGTCCAGAAGTACCTTGAGGGTCCTAAAGACGCCCTGGGAGAAGACCCCCAATTCCGGTTTAACTATCGCTGTGAGCTGCCATTGCTTCCCACGCAGCCTGTTCCGGAAGCTTTCCGGGCAGGGGCAACGTCACCTACTGGATCCCAGACAGTCAAGGGAACTTTTGATATTCGACATAACCAGAGCTGGGTTGCGCCAGGTGCTCCTACGGGAACGCGTTGTTGGATTTCGGAGCAGTTGACTGAGGAGCAACGAGCTTTGTTAGCTAGCAAGGGGCTGCGCCTGGAGCAAAGCACAACTCAGTTGTTTGAAGCTACCCCTACTGAGCAGGCCAATCAGTCCCTTGAGGAACAGATTGCCAAGGCAAAGCGCACGCCTATTCGTCCCGGTGGAGAGGTTGAGCTCAACGCCGAGCAGGGTGGAGACATCATTTATATCAACAGCCTGTATCGCACTGAAGGATCGATTTTGATTGAGAAAGTGGATGCCAAGGGCGCTCCACTGAAGGGATCGAAGTTCTCGATTTTCCGTGCGGAAGGTGATCGCCCCGCAGGTGAGCCTCTCTTCACGGATATTGTTCCTGAGGATCAGCGGCCTCTATCGCTTGCTCCTGGTAGCTATTACCTTGTAGAGACCACTCCTGGCGAAGGTGCCCAGTTGCTCCCTCAGGCCTGGCGATTCAATGTGGTGCCCACGGGAGATCAGGAAGGTGATCTGCGGTTTACTCTTGAACCGCAGGCCACCGATTCAGGGCTAATCAGCGTGAGCCGTAAGGACGAAAACGATCCAACGAGCGCGTGGGTTATTCAAGTAGCCAACGTGAAGACCGGAGAGCTGCCGCTGACTGGTCGTGGAGGACGTAAGCTCTTTACGATCATTCCGATTGTTCTTCTGCTTATCGCCGGCGGTATTTATGCTTGGCGACGTCGCAATGAATAGCATGAGCTAGCGCATTGAGCGCAGCCCGCGGTGAGTGCTTTGTAGGATAAGGCGCTCGCCGCGGGCTTTGTGCGTCTTGTGGGGTAGGGGTGAGCTGCGGGAACGAAGAATTTTTAAAAAAGTTGAGTCTTGTGGGAACAACTTTGTGGGTAGTGCCGTTATGTATAGTGTCAGGTTGAGTGACAGGCGCTCAAGGTATCTGGTAAGTTCATTACTTGTAGTTGGACGGTCCGGTAAAATTGAGTCAGGGTCAGTCAACTTTAAAAGTAAAAACGTTAAAGATAAAACCAAACACTCAGGAGGACATCACATGGGACGCGCAGTAGGAATTGACCTCGGTACCACCAACTCGGTGGTTTCCGTACTGGAAGGCGGCGAGGCTCAGGTTATTGCTAACTCTGAAGGCTCCCGCACCACCCCTTCGGTGGTTGCATTTGCTAAGAACGGTGAGGTGTTGGTCGGACAGTCCGCCAAGAACCAGGCTGTGACCAACGTTGATCGCACTATCCGTTCTGTTAAGCGCCACATCGGTACCGATTGGACCGTAGGTATCGACGACAAGCAGTACACCCCGCAGGAAATTTCTGCTCGTACGTTGATGAAGCTCAAGAGGGATGCAGAGGCCTACTTGGGTGATGATGTTACCGATGCCGTGATCACGGTTCCGGCATACTTCTCCGACGCTCAGCGTCAGGCCACCAAAGAGGCCGGCCAGATTGCAGGCCTGAACGTTCTGCGTATTGTCAACGAGCCTACTGCTGCCGCTTTGGCTTATGGCCTGGAAAAGGGCGAGAAAGAGCAGACCATTCTCGTCTTCGACCTCGGCGGCGGAACCTTCGACGTCTCCCTTCTGGAGATCGGCGATGGAGTTGTTGAAGTTCGCGCAACCGCTGGTGACAACGAGTTGGGCGGCGACGACTGGGACAACCGCGTGGTCGAATGGCTCGTAGACAAGTTCAAGAGCAGCAACGGCGTGGACCTGTCCAAGGACAAGATGGCTATGCAGCGTCTTCGCGAGGCCGCTGAGAAGGCAAAGATCGAACTGTCTTCCTCCCAGTCTGCGACCATCAACCTTCCGTACATCACCGTCGATGCAGATAAGAACCCACTGTTCCTGGATGAGACCCTTTCTCGCACTGAGTTCCAGCGCATCACCCAGGATCTGCTTGATCGCACCAAGGCACCGTTCAACCAGGTGATCAAGGACGCAGGTGTTTCTGTTTCCGAGATTGACCACGTTGTGCTGGTCGGTGGTTCCACGCGTATGCCTGCCGTTTCTGAGCTGGTGAAGGAACTTACCGGTGGCCGCGAGCCTAACAAGGGTGTTAACCCAGACGAGGTCGTAGCCGTAGGTGCTGCACTCCAGGCTGGCGTTTTGCGCGGCGAGGTCAAAGACGTTTTGCTTCTCGACGTCACCCCACTCTCCTTGGGCATTGAAACCAAGGGCGGCGTGATGACCAAGCTGATCGAGCGCAACACCACCATCCCAACCAAGCGTTCTGAGACCTTTACCACGGCTGAAGACAACCAGCCTTCCGTTCAGATTCAGGTGTTCCAGGGCGAGCGAGAGATCGCTGCTCATAACAAGCTGCTTGGCTCCTTCGAACTCGGTGGCATTGCTCCAGCACCGCGTGGCATCCCGCAGATCGAGGTCACCTTTGACATCGACGCCAACGGTATCGTCTCCGTGTCCGCTAAGGACAAGGGAACCGGCAAGGAAAACACCATCAAGATTCAGGATGGTTCCGGTCTGTCTCAGGAAGAGATCGACCGCATGGTCAAGGATGCAGAGCAGCACGCAGAAGAGGACAAGAAGCGTCGCGAGGAGCAAGAGACTCGCAACTCCGCTGAGACCATGGCATACCAGACCCGCAAGTTCTTGGAAGAGAACGGCGAGAAGGTCTCCGAGGAGCTGAAGACCAAGGTTATCGCAGCTGCTGATGCTGTCGATGAGGCACTTAAGGGTGACGACATCGAGGCCATCAAGACCGCCGTGGAGAAGCTGTCCACCGAGTCTCAGGAGATGGGCAAGGCAATCTACGAGGCAGAAGCTGCTAACGCAGGTGCTGCTGACGCTGCTTCCCAGGCTGATCCGAATGTCGTCGACGCTGAAGTTGTTGACGAGGAGGAAGAGAAGAAGTGACCCAATCCCACGGTATGCCTGATAACCCGGGCGATCCCGAGCACACCGATCCAGAGGCAACCTCTGCGGAGCGTGCAGAGGCTGCTGCAGAGGAAGCAGAGCGCGCAGATCAGGGGAGCCTTGAGTCAGACATCGACCCCACGTTGGAAGCTGACCTCGAAGATGCCCTTGCTGACATCGACGCTGAGGTAGCAGCGCAAGCTGCTGAGCCTACGCTGGAAGATCAGCTTGCTGAAAGGACTGAGGATCTACAGCGCGTGAGCGCAGAGTACGCGAACTATCGTCGCCGTACCGAGCGTGAGCGCCAGGTTGGGATAGAGGCTGCTAAAGCGCAGGTTATGACGCAGCTTCTTCCGATACTTGACGACCTTGACCTTGCTGAGAAGCACGGTGACCTTGCAGAGGGCCCACTGAAGGCTTTCCGCGACAAGTTCGTCGGTGTGGTTGAAGGCCTGAAGGTCACCCCGTTTGGTGAGGAAGGCGATGCCTTTGACGCTGAGCGCCACGAGGCTGTTCAGGACCTTTCATCTGGCGATGAGAAAGTCCTAGGGACGGTTCTGCGCCGGGGCTATCAGATGGGCGATCGGCTGCTCCGCACCGCGATGGTGATCATTGCTGATCCTGCGGAGTCTGCTGAGTAATCACACCCGCAGAATGATGAAAGTGCATACAAGGGCGCGGGGCTTTTCTACACGAGAATCTTGCCGCGCCCTTTGTGCACGAGATAAAGAAATCTGCTAAACCCACGGACTCGGAAGAGAGCATTCTCAGACGATGTTCCCGAAAGGAGGAGATGCCCAATGGCTGTGAAAAACGAATGGGCTGAAAAAGACTATTACGCTGACCTAGGGGTCTCTTCGAAGGCAACAGAGTCTGAGATTAAAAAGGCATATCGCAAGCTTGCGCGTGAGAACCACCCTGATTCTCACCCCGGTGACAAAGCCGCGGAAGAGCGCTTTAAACAGGTCGCAGAGGCCTATGACGTGGTGGGCGATGAGTCCAAACGCAAGGAATACGATGAGTTTAAAGCCATGATCGCCAGTGGCGGTATGCGTGGTTTTGGACAGAACGGAGGCGCCGGATTCCCCGGCGGGTTTCGGACGCAAGAAAACTTCGACTTCGGAGACATTTTCGGGAATCGATCTGGATCGGGTGGAGGCTTCTCTCAAGAAGGTGGTCTTGGGGATATCTTCGGTGGCCTTTTCAACCGCGGCGGTGGTGCTCGCAGCACAGTTAGGCCGACGCGGGGGGCGGACGTCGAAACGCAAATAACCCTGGATTTCCGTGAAGCCGCAAAGGGAACCACAATCCCGGTGCAGCTGACCGGTGATGCGCCATGCTCTACCTGCCATGGTTCAGGATCTAAGAGTGGTGCTCCCACCACGTGTAGCCACTGTAACGGCACAGGGTTTACCTCAGAGAATAGAGGAGCCTTTGGATTTTCCGCACCGTGCAAGCACTGCGGAGGCACGGGCAAGGAAATCACGGATCCATGTCCTGACTGCAACGGCACTGGTACGGTGCGTCGGACTCGGTCCATCACCGTGCGTATCCCTGTGGGCGTGATTGATGGACAGAAAGTCCGACTCGCTGGACAAGGCGAGGCGGGACCCAACGGAACGCCTGCCGGCGACCTTTTTGTGACCGTGCATGTGCGTGATGACAAAGTCTTTACGCGCTCCGGAGACGATCTGGAAGTGACTGTTCCGGTGTCCTTTGCAGAACTCGCACTGGGTGACACGGTTTCCGTGCCCACGTTAGGCATGCCAGTTCGGGTTCGTATCCCTTCAGGAACTCCTGATGGTCGCGTCCTGCGCGTTCGTGGCAAAGGTGTGCCTAAACGGGATGGAAGTGCCGGTGATTTGCTGGTCAAAGTTCAGGTCCAGGTTCCCAAAACCCTTGACGCTGCCCAAGCTAGTGCTCTAAGGGCTTATGCTCAGGCAGAGAAGGATTCCGGATTCGATCCCCGCGCGGATTGGGACGGAAAATAACACGGAGGAGGTGTAAAGGATGACAAGCAGGAATAATTCTGAATTTGGCGAGGTCTTTGTCATCTCCGTGGCCGCTGAACTATCTGGAATGCACGCTCAGACGCTGCGGACTTATGACCGGCTCGGCCTGGTCACCCCCCAGCGCACCCGTGGCGGTGGGCGCCGGTACTCCCGCTCTGATGTGGAACTACTGCGTACCGTTCAACGCCTGAGCCAAGAAGAAGGCGTGAACCTTGCAGGTATTAAAGCGATCATCGAGCTCAAAAAAGATAACAAGAGGCTTCGCGACGAACTCGCGGCCGCACGTGAAGAGCTGGAGCAATTAAAGCAAAACGGCATTCGCTCTCGGGGAGAGATCGTACACGTTCCTCGTTCTACAGCGGTCGTGATGTGGGAGCCGCGCCGGGGGAAGCGTTCCTAATTTTCTCAGCGCAGCATCGGTGCAGCAAAAGGCCCACGACTCACAGAATCCCCAATAACCGTGTGTGAGTCGTGGGCCTTAAGTTATGCGCCCGCGAGATTAGTTTGTGTTATCTGCTATACCGGCCTCCTTCATAAGCTTTTGGTAGTAAGGATCGTTGAAGAAACTACTGGTTTCCGTGCGGGAGCTGTTCGCTCCTGGAGTTCTGGAGCCATGAGTTCCTAAGTCTGTGAGCGATATACCTTTGGTGAGCTCAATCGCACGCTTGGTAAAGGCAAAATCGGTGGGCTTGAGAGTTGTGAGATCATCACCGTCGTAGGTGCGTCCGTCTCTATCGAGCGCGTAGGCAAAAGTTCCGCCCTTTTCGCCGCCCTCCGGCTTCCAAGCGGCAACGTTCATTGCGCCAGAAGTATTGACATCGCCGATTGCCGTGAGGAAACGATTGGTGTCATTTTCCTCAGGGTGGGCGTACCCTGCCAAGAATTGGCAGGAGTTAATCTTGTCCCGGAATCCGTTCCATACTCGAGTGATGCTTTCCGCTGTGCCTTTGTCGTAGGTCTGGGCGAGAACATAATCCACCACGTCTGCGACGAGGGCGACTTGCGCTAGTTGAGCATTATCAAATGTGTCGTAGATGAGATATTTATATCCGTCATCGCCAGGTTTCTTTCCAGCGTTTCCAGGTGCTTTTGGGCCCATGATCTCCGAGAATGCGCCCATAATCTTGCGGAGCTGCCATCTGAGGTTTGTATACTTTTCTACCTCGCGGAGTTCCATATCTACGTCTAATCCGTCGAGATTATGCTTTGCGACGTACTCCTCATATACCTCATGAGCTATCTCTCGGTACTTGGAATCGTCTTCCCTGGACTGCCCGTAGAGACCTTTTTCTTTAATCTTATTGAGGAGCAACTTTGCGCCGATTGTCCGAACAACCTTGGTGCCACGTTCTTTGAGCGTGGGATGGTACTCCTTATCAAAGGTCTCCCAGAACCTCTGGTCACTCTTGTGATTGTCTGGCACATGGAACAAGGAGACCATATCTACCTGTTCCGGGATATCGGTGAGCTTGGTGTGAAGGTTGTCCTTCCACTTGTCTCCGTCGTTAAGCTCAATAGCCTTATCGCGCCACGTCCGGTAGTACCCGAAGAAGATGGGTTTGGCGGCACACGTTGCTTGTGCCCCGACTTTATCCGCTTGTCCGGGGCTTGCAGCCAGTGGAGCATTGGACAAAGCGGCAGGAGCTGCCGAGGCTACAGTGCTCAAACTTGCAGCAAAAATAGCAGAAGTGATGCCTACCGTGGCAAAGCGTGAGACTGATTGAGGAACGTTTCGCATAGTAACCCTTCAATAAGAGATCGCTAAGAAGCGAGCTTCATATTAAGGGAAATATTAGCTTCAGGCAAGTTAAATATTAAAAAAATATAAGTGCCCGTAGTGGGAGGGGTTGTGGAGATGGTGGAAGCGGGCGGGAAACTGCCACCCACTTCCATTCATCGTTGGTATGTGTTGAAACTTATTCCTCGGGGAGCATGACCTCGCTGTTGGTGGCGGCCTTTCCTGGAGTTACAGTCGCCGAGGCTAGCTGTATGTCGGGTGTGGTGGTGCAGCTGGAGTGGGCTGTTGCACTGATGATGAAAACGCGCGCCCGAACTGTGCCGGTGGTGACCTCTTTGGCGGTTTTAAAAACAACAGAGTTGCCGCCCGTGGCTCGGAGTTTGATATTTAGTTCCGGTGCTGAGGTTGTAAGAGTGTCGTGGTGGAGGGAGGCTGTCAACTTATCGGAAATTGTGAGGGTTCCGTTGGATATTGTGAGTCCGTCCTGGGGTTCTGCAAGTTGGACGTTGTCTCCAACGTGTATATTGACTGCGCTTTTCTCCATTCTGATGCTGCCGATTTTCTTTAATGCATCGTTGCGGATTTGAACGTCGGAAAGCTTAAATTTTGCTACAAAGGTTTCTCCCACGGCGACTTTTTCCGGGATGGAAACGTCAAATGTCGTTTGAGTATCTTGAACGGTCTTTCCGTATCTTCCCGCGTCTATCGTGCAGTGCAGTGGCGCCGCCACGGGTGTGGCGTAGGCGGCGTGGGGAAGCGCTCCGACAAGTAGAGACGTGGCGATGATTCCGGAGTAGATGCTAATTTTTCGAAGATGTCGCATGAGAAACTCCTCGTTACCTTGTTTTTGGATAGTGAAAAGTAGTAGATCCTTGTGGTGATGAGAGTGGAATTCTTTTAGGGTCTTACTTCAATTTTAACTGAGATTTATATTTACTTACCCCTGAAAAAGGTTGCGATTTTATTAAGTTTTCAATGGGGGTAAAAATTGCAAAATTTGCAAAACCTACCTTCTGTGAGCGTCTATGGGAATTGGCTAAGGTTGGCAACTTTTAATCGCCAAAATAGGGGGTGTCAAACGTCCTAAAAGGCTATAGGTTGACTGTTAGAGGTTTCCAAAGTGATGTGGGACGCACATTGCTATTTCTTGTTGGCCACCTCACTGTCGGCTAGGCTTATGAAGGAGTGATTGATCATGACGATTTATGCTAATCCGGGTACTGAAGGCGCAGTCGCTAACTATAAGAAGCGCTACGACAACTACATTGGCGGTCAATGGGTACCGCCTGTAGACGGCGAATATCTAGACAATGTCACTCCGGTTACTGGCGAGGTATTCTGCCAGGTTGCCCGTGGTAAAGCGGCAGATGTTGAGAAGGCTCTCGACGCTGCGCATGCTGCGGCGGAGGCGTGGGGTAAGACCTCGCCGGCGGAGCGTGCCCTGGTATTGCACCGGATTGCGGACCGTATGGAAGAACATCTGGAAGAAATTGCCGTTGCGGAGACCTGGGAGAATGGCAAGGCTGTACGTGAGACGCTAGCGGCTGATATTCCCCTGGCTATTGACCACTTCCGCTATTTTGCGGGTGCTATTCGGGCCCAGGAGTCGCGAACGTCGCAGATTGATCACAATACGGTTGCTTATCACTTCCATGAGCCCATTGGAGTGGTGGGGCAAATCATTCCATGGAACTTCCCATTGTTGATGGCCGCCTGGAAGATTGCTCCTGCTTTAGCTGCTGGCAATGCGATCGTTCTTAAGCCTGCCGAGCAGACCCCAGCCTCGATTCTGTATTGGATCGATATTGTGGGAGATCTGATTCCAGATGGCGTTCTTAACATTGTGAACGGTTTGGGGGAGGAAGCTGGCGTTGCGCTTTCTAGCTCTACTCGCATCGGCAAGATTGCCTTCACTGGCTCGACGCAGGTGGGCAAGTTAATCAACAAGGCTGCCGCGGACAAGATCATTCCAGTCACTCTGGAACTGGGCGGAAAGTCGCCATCGATTTTCTTTGGTGACGTTATGGATTACGAAGACCCCTTCCGGGACAAGTGTATCGAGGGACTTGCAATGTTTGCCCTGAATCAGGGGGAGGTATGTACCTGTCCTTCGCGTGCGCTTGTTCACGAGTCCATTGCAGAAGAATTCCTGGCGTTAGGTGTGGAGCGAGTGCGCAAGATCAAGCTCGGTAATCCTTTGGATACTGAGACCATGATGGGTGCCCAGGCCTCCATGGAGCAGATGGATAAGATTTCTGGGTACTTGGACATTGGCCCGAAGGAAGGTGCCGAGGTACTTACTGGTGGTCATGTCAACCGTATTGATGGTTTGGAGAATGGCTATTACATTGAGCCGACCATCTTCAAAGGGACTAATGATATGCGTATCTTCCAGGAAGAAATCTTTGGTCCAGTGCTCTCGGTTGCTACCTTTAGTGACTTTGATGAGGCTATTCGGATTGCAAATGACACCAATTATGGCCTTGGTGCCGGTGTATGGACTCGTCATCAAAACACCGCATATCGCGCTGGACGTGCTATCCAGGCGGGTCGTGTGTGGGTGAATCAGTATCACAATTACCCAGCTCATGCGGCCTTTGGCGGGTATAAAGAATCGGGAATTGGGCGCGAAAACCACCTGATGATGCTGGATCACTATCAGCAGACCAAGAACCTGCTCGTTTCTTATGACGAAAACCCTACGGGCTTATTTTAGTTGCTTTTAATTGAATATGGTTTTGTCCCCAGCCGGCGTTATGCCGGTTGGGGTTCAGTCATTTAGGGGACTTAATGAATATAGTTCCCAACAAGGTGTGGGTATTGAAAATGCCTACGAGAAAGGAAAAATCGACGTGAAAAACGATTTCCCTGAGGCCTTCACCGCTGCTGTAGTTGACGACTTTGGCCCTGAACTCACTATTCATGATGTAGATTTGCCTGAGCCGGGACCCAACCAGGCGCTGGTGAAACTAGTAGCTTCCGGCATTTGCCATACAGACCTTCACGCAGCGGAAGGCGACTGGCCAGTGAAACCGGAACCACCGTTTGTCCCTGGGCATGAAGGCGTGGGCGAAGTCGTTAAATTAGGGCCTGGCCATCACGGAGTGCAGCTCGGAGATATGGTGGGCAACGTATGGCTATGGTCTGCGTGTGGGGAGTGCGAGTATTGCCGCACCGGCCGCGAAACTCTTTGCAATGACGCGGAATATGGTGGCTACACGGTTGATGGCTCCTTCGGTGAATACATGCTGGTAGATACCCGTTACTGTGCTCGTATTCCAGAGGGATCTGACCCCATCGAGGTTGCACCGATCTTGTGTGCTGGTGTGACTGTATATAAGGGCCTCAAAGAAACTGAGTGCAAGCCGGGCCAGTACATGGTCATTTCTGGTATCGGCGGTCTGGGCCATATCGCTGTGCAATATGCGGTAGCTATGGGTATGCGCGTAATTGCAGTGGATATCGCGGACGAAAAATTAGAGCTTGCGCGGAAACATGGTGCTGAATTTGCAGTAAATGCGTTGAAGGAAGACCCGGTTGAAGCGATCAATGCTTTTACTAAGGGTGGTGCGCATGGCGTTCTGGTCACCGCCGTTCACCCGCAAGCGTTCGGTCAAGCCATTGGTATGACTCGAAAAGGTGGAACGATCGTATTCAATGGTCTTCCTCCAGGAGAGTTCCCTGCACCTATCTTTGAGATTGTGTTCAAGGGGCTAACCATTCGCGGATCGCTGGTGGGAACACGCCAGGATCTGGAAGAAGCTCTCGATTTCTATGCGCGCGGCATGATTAAGCCTACTGTTACGGAATGCAAGCTTGACGACGTCAACAGTGTCTTTGCCGATATGCATCAGGGCAAAGTCGATGGGCGCATGGCGATTAGGTACTAACGCTGTGCTTCTTCCGTGAGGCGCTTAAGGAAAAGCGGACTGGTTATATAGCTCGAGTGTCCTCCGGGGATTCCCCACTGTTCGGCTGGAAAGCCAAGGGCAGTGGGGTCTTTGCCATGTACGGCTGTGTACTTTGTTCCCGTTAATCCGATGGGGTCTAAAGACCCTAAGGCTGAGATGACGCGAGGGGAGTCGGTGTTGAGCTTGATCACAGGAGGCACCCCTGGGCTGCCGGCGAAAATAAGGGTGTCTGCCTCTAATCCGGTTTCCGCTGCTTTGCCAGCAACCACGGATCCGTAGCTGTGTCCTAGCACTAGCAGCTTGGCCTGAGGGTTCCTGCTGCGTAGCGAGGCTTGAAAATCTTTTAAAGCCTGTGCCCCGCGAGACGCAGGGGCTGTGGCGACTGCAGCGGGAATATGTGCAGGTGCGGAGTATCCCAGCCAGGCGATGGCTGCGCCGCCTGTTGCTTGGGATACGCGTTGGGCATGCCGGAAATTGTCTGGCCACGTGTTGGGATCAGAGGAGGAAACGCCGGCTACTAGGGTGGTGATTGAACTGGCGGTGGATATGTTGCCAAAAGCGACC
Source organism: Corynebacterium ulcerans (assembly GCF_900187135.1). NCBI lineage: Bacteria > Bacillati > Actinomycetota > Actinomycetes > Mycobacteriales > Corynebacteriaceae > Corynebacterium > Corynebacterium ulcerans. The sequence goes on along the minus strand of NZ_LT906443.1, from coordinate 1,198,347 downwards.
ACTGCATGATGGGCGTCTGCATGAAGTATCTCGGCATCAGGGAAATCGGTATGTATGTGGGTAGCAGTGAGCGTGCTTGGGGGATAGTCAGTGTCATCGGTGCACAAAGCCGCAAGGTGCGTGATGGACTGGGCGCAGGTGGCGTCGAGAAGCTTTCCTAGTTCTTGTAAATGCGTGATGCCTTTGGTGATAAGGAAAGACTCATCGATGGTGCGTTGTGGAAGTAAACGTAAATACTCATGATGGTGTTCCAACTCTTCCTGGAGCCTGGCGGTTATGGAGAGAATATGAGCGAGGTAGTTGGCTGCCCTATGTGGGTCGAGCCAACAGCTTAAACGACGGGTGAGAGTAGCGGCTGCAATCTCAAAGGCCCTGCCATAAAGCTGTTCTAATCCTTGGTTCCACGTGGAACGAAGACCTTGGGCGATAGAGCTGCCAGAGCGGGAAAACGCTGAAAGTGCATGGGCGGAAGCTAGAAGTTGCCCTGATTGCAATGTGAACATCATGTCGCCTGGAGTGATTGTGAGGTATCGGAGTCTATCTCCATGGAGAGGGTAATGGCATCACGCAACTGAGAGAGTAGATCAGTGATGCAATCCTCGTACCTATTTGTAGTGAGTGCTGCGGAACTCAGAAAGCTGTCTAACGCTGAGGCGGTTGCGCTTGGATTTAAGTGTGAGACAGGGATGTGGGTGCTAGGGCCCGGAAAGAAATGGGGTAGGGCTGTCGGTTGGATCATGAAGGTCATACTGGGTAGCGTGCGCGTGTGTGAAGAAACGGGCAAGCGGGCGGGCTGAGGCGGAGAAAAATTGTGAGTTAAGTGAAAACTATCCACAAGAGGCCTAGGCTATAAAGGTATGCGAATTGCGTTGGCACAGATTTCTGCTACGGGCGATAAACAAGAAAACCTACGCCGAATTGAAGATCAGGTGCGGCATGCGGCAGGGCAGGGTGCAAGGATGGCAGTCTTCCCAGAAGCTTCGATGCAAGCATTTGATACCGGACGTCTGGACATAAACGCTGAAGATATATCAGGGGCTTTTGTTGGGAAGCTCAAAGAATTGTCCGATGAGCTCGATATAGGCATCGTCGTAGGGATGTTTACTCCGGCAGACGCGGTGGAGGTCGAGGGGAAGGAGATCAGCAGGGTTTATAACACGTTGGTTGTTGTCCTCCCTAGCATGGGCAGCCCTGTTTTTTATAACAAAATCCATACCTACGATGCCTTTGGGTATCGAGAATCTCATACGGTTAAACCTGGGGAAAAGCTCATTACTTTTCTCTATGACGGAATCACTTTTGGTCTTGCTACCTGTTATGACGTTAGATTTCCTGGCCAATTCCGGGCCCTTGCTCACAAGGGGGCGCAGGTCATCCTTGTGCCAGCTAGCTGGGCTAGTGGTGATGGGAAAAAAGAGCAGTGGCAGCTGCTTACCTCTGCTCGGGCACTGGACTCAACATGTTTTGTGGTGGCAGTGGATCAGGCGGACTCAGGGGTACAAGGCCCGACGGGTATTGGATTTTCTAGGGTTATTGGTCCGGATGGGGTGTGCGTAGCGGAAGCAGGGGGTGGGCGCGAGCTGTTAATTGCGGATATATCTACGGAGAACCTTTCTGAACTTCGACGCTCTGTTCCTGTTTTATCTGGCATAGATGAGTACGGAAAGGAATGTTCCTTTTTCTAACAAAAATTAAGTTTATTATTTGGTTTTATTTGATTTTATGCGCAGGAAAATCTAACACTGTATGGTTAAAGGCGTTCTGTGTTGAGAAGAATGTCAGATTGCCAAGATAAGACATTTTCCTGTTTGTCTATCTTTCAATCCTTGCTTTTACTGCGGTTTTGCTGCCACATGTTCGTCCTGTGACCGGTATTGCATTGACTACTAACCGGTTGGGGAAGAAAGATGTGAAAGTTATAGTCTGAGCTTCACTTTAAGCAAGTCTTCTACTAATATTCTCAACCGTTGCTTGTAATTGAAATTGAAAACAACTCGCGCTTGAGTTGGCCGAAAGGACAGGTATGCCACCCGCAGTCGCGTCTCGAGCTTTAACGACGTTAAAGAAGAAAAAAGTTTTTATACCGCTTCTGTCGGTGTTGGCATTGGTCGGAGTAGGCGCGTATTTCATTGCTCCCGAGGAACAAGGGCAAGTTGTTCCCGTATCTGAATACACACAGTTGGAGTCTGCGGAGGTAGCTAACCGCGTTTTGGTGGAAGGCACTGTTGAGCCAATTCGTACCGCAACTTTGTATACGCACCTCACTGGCCCGGTTGCAACCATATCGACCAAGGTGGGAGACAAGGTATCGGCTGACCAGTTATTGGCAAAAATTGATACCTCTTCCACGAAAACCGAGTTGGATAATCAACGAGCCACGGCAGCCCAGAACTTGAATCAGGCAATGGCACAGGCGGAAACTGCGCAACAGCAGTATGACCACTTGAAGAGCCGCCTTGATCAGGGACTGAACACTGAGATCAATAGTGCCAATGCTCAGCGTCGTCAGGCTAATGAAGAATACATCAAAGCTCAGCAGGCCTTTGAGCGTAAAGCTCAAGACCGGCAGCATGTGAATACTCCAGAGTTGCGCACCCAAGATGCTGCGGTGAAGCAGGCGCGTGACCAGCTGTTCTCTGCTGCACTTGACGCTGCAAGAAGCGGTGCCGCTACAGTCTTTGGCATCACTCGTAGTTCTCAGGAGAACGAGGGACTTTCTCAGGATAGGACCCGCTTGACGGAGCTGAAAACAGAGCGCGATCAGGCTCAAGACGATAAGAAGGCCGAGCTAGACTCCCAGATTGCGGCACTTGAGTCTCAGATGCGCAACCGCAATCAGTCTCCTGATGGCACGGGGCAGTCTGTTGTCGAGTCGGTTATCGGTAGTGCCGACTCGCTGGTTAAGCTCAACGGCGCACAGCGCCAGCTTGCGGAAGCAGAACGTAACTATATCGCTACCCTTGCCACGGTAGACCGGGAACTAAGCGATGCCCAGCGTGGAGTCGCAAATGCTTTTGAAGCACACAAAGAGGCTTCCACTAATGCGGCAGCAGCTGAATTTGCTGCGCAACAACAGCTTGATCAGCAGGAATTGGCTATTAATCAAGCATGGCGCAGTGCGAACACGGCTCAAGACTCCTCGGCTCTGACACTGAACAAACTGCAGCTCGATATCAATTCCTCGGACGTGCGTGCGCCTTTCTCTGGCGTTGTTATGGCAGTTCCTGCACAGCAGGGTAAGCCAGCAGCAGGAGAAGGCATCGTCACTATCGGTGATGATTCTTCCTTGATCGTGAATGCAAACGTGAAAGAGGCGGACGTCGCTAAGCTTCGCGTTAACGACAAAGTGACCCTGACGTCTACGTCTAGCGGAACTAAGACTTTTGAAGGACGTATCAAGAAGATCGTCAATGTGGCTAAGCTGCCAGCAGCGGGTGCAGAGAATGCAACCAAAGCAAAGCCTTTGTATCCTGTCGAGATTGAGTTGACCGGAAATCGCGATGGTCTGTTGATCGGCGGTAGCGTCAAGGCGCGGGTAAACATCGATAAGAATCGTGAGACCATCAAACTTCCTGCTGAGGCTGTTTACCAAGAAGGCAACACCAAGAAGGTGCTCGTCCTTGCAGAGAAAGATGGTTCTTCTGTCATCGAGGCTCGTACCGTGACCGTTGGCAATACCACTGACATCATTGCAGAGATCACAGGTGGAGAACTCAAACCAGGCGACAAGGTTCTTAACCAAGCCTCCAAGTACAAGGACATGATCGGTACTTCTGTCAGCATGCAGCAAGATGCAATTGTTGAAGGCAAATAGGTGATGAGCATTACCGCTTCAGAAACTTCGCATGATCAAGATTCGCTTATCTCGATGCGGAATATCGTCAAAACTTTCAATATTGGACATGAAAGTGAATTGACGATCCTGCCTGGCGTTAATTTTGATGTCTTTCGCAATGAGTTCGTCTCCGTCGTCGGTGCTTCTGGCTCTGGTAAATCGACCCTGATGAACATCATTGGGTTGCTGGACCAACCAACCTCGGGTGAGTACCTTTTCGACGGCGCGGATGTCCTAACACTCGACGAGGATGAGCTTGCGCATCACCGTAGCCGGAACATTGGCTTTGTGTTCCAAAGCTTCAACCTTATTGGACGTATTTCGGCGTTAAAGAACGTCGAGATGCCCATGATGTACGCCGGGGTTCCTAAGAAAGAGCGGCTCGAAAGGGCTGAAGAACTTCTAGCCATGGTTGGCATGGAAGAGCGTATGCAGCATAATCCTGCCGAGCTTTCCGGCGGTCAGAAACAGCGTGTAGCAATTGCCCGCGCGCTGGCGAATGAGCCTCCGCTTTTGCTTGCCGACGAGCCAACGGGTGCCCTTGACTCCCATACCGGGCGCCTGGTCATGGACCTTTTCCATAGCCTTAATCAAGACTTTGGCAAAACAATCGTCTTTATTACCCACAACCCAGAGCTGGCTGCTGAGACCACTCGCGTTGTTACTATGACCGACGGTGTGATTGTTGACGGTAACACCTTAGGGGAGGGACACTAATGACCTTTAGTGAGTCAATTTCCCTAGCTTTGAGTAGTCTCCGCGTAAACAAACTGCGTTCGCTGCTTACCCTGCTAGGCATTATCGTCGGTATCGCTTCTGTGATTGCGATTTTGACGTTGGGTAAATCATTACAAGCCCAGACGTCTAAATCCTTGGCTGAATCTGGAATTAACGATCTCACCATTCAGGTGTCGGAGCGCAGCAAATCGGCTGGTCCCGCGGAACCTGGTTTCCAGGGCGGCGGACTCATTGATGAGTCTGCAAAATTGACGCCGGATCTGATTAACCAGCTAAAAAACGCTGCAGGAACAGGTATTGATGGTATTAGTGTGGGTGAGACTAGCCATCAGGCTGTGACCCTGGAATACGCTACACGGGAAGAACAGTCAACTGTTCTATCGGTGAATAACGATTACCTCAAGATAAAAAAGATAACTGCAGAGTACGGGCGCGTTTTTACTGAAGAAGACACTAACGGCGAGCGTGCAGTCGCTGTTATCGCGCCTTCTACTTTGGAGAAATTGTTTGGTAATGACCCGCAGAAGGCCCTTGGCGCAGAAATTGAAGTAAGCCTTCCTAATGGAACCATTACTTCTTTGGTTGTTGTCGGTGTGTTCCACGAAGAAAAATCGGGTGGACTATTTAGTACTGGTACTCAGTCTAAGCTGTACGTTCCGTACACCATCCAGTCGAATTTTAATGATAAACCTATTGCGTGGGACTCAGTATCCGTCCGTATTGCGCAAGGCGCTGATGAAACACAAGTACGCCAGGTGCTCCAACGCGTTTTGGATGCGTATTATGCGGATAACAGCGAGTATCATGCGATTTTTCAAGATAATAAATCCACAGTTCAATCCTTCAACTCTACGCTGAAGAATATCAGTGCAGTGATTTCCGCTATTGCAGGTATTTCCCTGGTGGTGGGCGGTATTGGCGTGATGAATATTATGTTGGTGACCGTTACTGAGCGAACGAGGGAGATTGGTGTCCGGAAAGCTCTAGGAGCTAGGCGCCGCGATATCAGGCTGCAGTTCATCGTTGAATCGATGATCATCTGTACTATCGGCGGAGCTATTGGTGTACTCTTGGGCGGTTCCATCGGCGTGGTTGGTTCTCATCTCTTGAAAGAACTTGTGTTCCCGCCCATCGGAGGAATTCTCCTTTCCTTAGGTTTCTCCTTGGCTATTGGTTTGTTCTTCGGTTATTACCCTGCCAATAAAGCAGCTAAGTTGAATCCGATTGAGGCGTTACGCTACGAGTAACATTTCAAAAACGGAACTTTACGTAAAAACCGTGCCACAAGTATTGTGTGGCACGGTTTTTGCTATTTACTGCACAACAGAATAATCGCTATAGGGAGCTGTGCTCTTCGCATTATGTTTCATGGGTGAATTTTCTTCAGGTATCTGAAACTTTCTACGATGGTATTGCCACCTAATGTTCACAGATTTCACATAATTCGATTTTAGGATGAAAAACCGGTGGTTTGGTCGAAGAGTGAACAGCCGACCTAGCTTAAAAATCAGATCTCGGAAAAGGATAAATACCTTTGGAAACGAAGAATAGAATAATAGGTCTAGATTTAGCCCGCGCAGTGGCTATCATCGGAATGATAATTACACATGTAGCGGAATTAACCTGGGTCGGCAAAACCCTAAGCGTGGGAATCGCTTCTTCTTTGTTCGCCGTGGTCGCAGGCATGACGATGGTGGTTATCTCGGATAAACCAGGAAAAACGACCTATTTGCGTTTAATCACTAGAGGTTTGCTCGTCCTTTTAATTGGCGTAGCTTTAGTCTCTTTTGCCCATAAGATCCAAATTATCTTGATAATCATGGGAGCCTCGATAGCGCTGTTATTTTGGGTGCCCAAGATTCGTCTCCAGTATCAAGTAATGCTGTTTATTGCATTAATGCTGGCAGCTGCTACAGAGCATAGCTTGGTGGACATTTATTCGCCCTATTCAATGCTAGGCTGGCTTACTTACATGGTCGCTGGCATGATTCTGTTCCAAGTTTTGCACAACAATAAAAACAGGCTCATTTGGGGGATCGGTGGCGCGATTGTCGCTGCTATCGGTTTGTATGTGAGGCTTAACGTGGAAACGCCCCTGTTCTTCTCCGCCGTAGGCCATACCGGTGGCCTAGGAAATATCTTGTTGTGCGTAGGGTCAAGCACTGCATTTGTAGCGTTGTGCCTTTTCCTGGGTGAAAACGTTAACGCGAAAATACTGAAGCCTCTCACAACCTTTGGCGCAATGTCTCTCACCATGTACGTTGCTCATGTTGCGAGCGCTGAATACGTGATTAAGCACATCGTTGAAACCTCAAACGTGTTTGTTCTTATCTCTATCATCGTTGGAATAGTTTTTGCGGTTGTGTGGGCGAAACTCTTCAAACGAGGACCGATCGAAAGCATAGTCAGGTACTTGATTCAGCTTATTGTTCCATCACCTTCGAAATTTCCGGCAGATAGTGCTTCCGCTTCCAGTACTACCGATGAAGTAAAACAGGCAGCTGCCAAATAAAGGGATTTAGGAAGGACTATCAAAGATGAAAAGACTCAACCGTTTTACAGCTTTTTTCGCAGCAAGCGTAAGCATTGCTCTAGCGACTGCACCGGCCGGTTATGCGCTAGAAAATGCTCAAGCAGCGCCTGATAACGCGGAGAGCCGATCAGTAGCGGCTTTAAGGGTAGGAAAGGCATCTGCCTATGGTAACTGCACAGGTACGGTGCTTAATGAGCATTGGATTCTTTCCGCAAGACACTGTTTTGAGCTAGAGGATCCTAGCGGCTCAAAAGTGCGCGTCGGACAAGGATCGAATACCTCAGAATATGATATTTCCGGTTGGCTTTTCGCGCCTGTGGGGGACATCGCCCTAGCGTATGTAGCGGAACCTATGAAAGGGGTTTCCACCGCGAAAATATCGGACAAAACGGTAAAGGTAAATGACCAAGGCCGAATTTACGGCTGGAGCCATGCTTCTAAACTTGCTACGTCTGGAAAGCTTCCTTTCGCAGATGTGACTGTTACTGATATTTTTGCGGACGGGGAGAACGCCCAAAGTGCATTCTTGAATATCACTACTCGCAATGGAGAGGGCGTCCAAGGCGGAGATTCCGGTGGTCCATTATTTATTGACGGTGCTGTAGCTGGTGTCACAACTGCAGGAGGCGCAAGCGAAGACGTCAATAAACCTGCACCACAAGCTTTCTATACTACGGTCGGCCCTCAGAAGTCCTGGATTGAAAACGTCATTCAAGGAAACGGTGAGGGATTGCTCCAAACTGAATACGTTGAGCCCGCTGAAGGAATCACTCCCAAGCAGCACGGTGGACGTGCCAACTGGTATGGAGCTGTGGCAGTAGTCCTTCTGCTGCTTATCGCTGGATATTCTCGAATCTCTAAGCCGCTATCGAAAAAGAGTTAGTTTATAAAACCGTACGATCTAACGCCTGCTTTACCTGGTTAAAGCAGGCGTTAGCCTCGTTTTGTCGCCTATGAAATAGTTCCGAAGGCGTAAAAATAGTACAGTAAAGGGCGCGACGGAGGCTCCGCTAGCCTGCGCTAGGAGTCTTCATGCTCAAGAAACTGGTATGCACCGACTGACAATAATATTTTTTGGTTCCGGGTAGTGTTCCTGGCGCATAAGAAAAGTTGGGCCGAAAACCGAATTTAAATAATAATTGAGATTGAGAAAATTTTGTTAAATAGCAGAAATAAAACAGTGGGTTTTCGGCGGAGATATTACATTATCTATTTATCCCTTATCGTCGCTATGGTCTTTTTTCTTTGGGATATTAGTGCTGCTTTGGAAGAGAATGACAACGTTCATGCAGCAGGCAGCGTAGTTATAGAGATAATTCTATTATTAAATCTTTCGATTTTTGTGTCTCGTGGCCAATGGGTCAGGGATATGGATCGAGGGGGTTATCCAATAGTTCCTGTTAGTGAGGCATTTGCCCCTGAACGGTTATTTCTGCTTGGCCTGATCATACTTCTATCGGTTTTGTTTGTGTCGACTGGCTTTTCTGTGTACGGAAAAGACGGTTTTGACGAGTTATTTGATGAAGCTTTTTCCATTGCTCCAGTTAAATGGGCTGTCACTTTGACAGTGACGGTGCCTTTGTATGAAGTCTTCAGCCGTGGGTGGGGGGAACTGAAGGCGGAGCAAGGCGACAAGATGGTATCTTGCAAACCATTTATTAACTCAAAGACAAGATTGCGCAATCTTCTTTATAAGAAGTAATCGCACTAGTGGAGGGGGCGTAGATTCTCGTATTGAGGGGGCTTTCTTGATAAGGACGTTGCTTGGAGAAGCGGCGTTCGATAGAAAGATGAGATTTCTACTAGCTGTACCATAAATTTTTCTCAGCGAATCTACTGCTATAAACTTCTTTTCACCGCAAAGCTTAATGCTGAGAACTTCAAGGAGCGTGCTTCCGAGTGCAGACAAAAATAAAAGAGTTCCTCGTGGGAGGAGACCGGATAGATCATTTAAAGTGGTGGGATCTTGTGATCCTGGCAGTGATCTTTTTTGGTTATTCCACCTACATCTCTACGGTGGGATTCCTTGCGCTTGAAGATCCTATTCTAGGTGACCTAACTCCTGCAGAATTCAGCACGAACGATAACTATGAGGCGTTTTTTGACCAGCTGTTTTTCTTTGTTATAGCAGCGGTCTATCTGATTCTGCGTAGGTTCAATTTTAAGCAATGGACTATTCGTATAACGCTGAAATCTACCTTTGCTGCGATTGTTATTTTTGTTGGGGTAGCGCTGCTTTTCGACGCTTATCATTCGATAGTCGCGCTATTTATTCAGCCGCTTGAGTCTGCTATCGAAGCCGCAGAAGCATCTGAGGTGATTGGGCAGAGCAATCTAGAAGCTTTGATCGCAAAACTTGATCTGTCTCTAGTGCTTTTCTCTCTCCAGAATGGCTTTTATGAAGAGATCTTTTTCTTGGGAATTTGCCTTAGCGTTGCGCCTAAGTACAGGGTGGCAGCGTTTATCTTCTCGCTCGTAGTACGAACAGTTTTCCATACGTATCAGGGCCTTAGCTCGGCATTGGCCATCGGCTTGATCCTAGGAATTGCCTTCTACTTCTTGTACACCAGAAGCAAGGACAAAAACCTGTACCCCTTCTTCTTGGCTCACGCGATTTGCGATGTTGTAGGCCTGGCCATACTTTATCTCTTTGGCATCTAAGAGCTGCTCAAAGGGTGTGCACATTGCTTACTAGGCTATGCACACACCCTTTATCCCTGCTTTAGGGGAGATACCAAGGCTTGGGGGAAAAACTCAGCGTCTGAATATTGTAAGACGGGGTTCCCGCTAGGATGAGCGCCGTGCGGCTGGTCTGTACATCCTCCTCGGGGCCGGAAATGATGATTGATCTATCGCGCCAGTTTCCGTAGCTAGCTGCAACCTCGCCTGCTTGGCCGGTACGGAATATGTGGAGCCCGCGTGGTGCTGTGCAGTATTTGCTGGGCTGGACCCACCATGCGTCAGCGTTGTTTTTGACAATAGGAGACACTGAGAGCCAAGGAGCTGTGGCAGCTAGCTGCCACAGGCCGGCAAGCTCGTAGAGCTCTCCAGGATAATCTGCCCCGAAGAAGAGATGGACTCGTGGAGGATCGGACTGCGCCATGAGATCCAAGATGATGGGGCGCAAACTGGCTAGGCCAGTGCTGTGTGCGATGAGAAGCAGGTCAGTGTCTTGTGGAATATACAGATGGCCTTCTCCCAACCCAAGGAGCCATTCGTCGCCTTCTCGCGCCGTGGTAAGTGCTCCGGTGGGGGTGGTTAGCTCATCGCGCAGTATATGAAACTCGATGTGACCAGATTTGTTAGCGGGAATGGCTGGGTACAGATAACGCCAATGTCCATTGAGCAGCTCTGTAGTGACTTGAAGAAAATCACCGTGGCGATAGTCGATGTTCTCTTCCGTGATAAGCCGTACCACGGAGATCCTGCGACTACGACGTTCCACTTCTACCACTGAGGCCCTGATTGGCTCGCGGGGATTGCTCGCCTTATTTAAGTCGGCTGCGAGTGAAGTGATCGCTTGTTCTGCTGCAAGGACCTTATCTAAAGGAAGGTCGGCGCACATGGTTTGCAATGCACTCCGAACCGCGCTGGCCAGTGCAGTGTAGTGATGGAAGCCTCGGGCGTCGAGTAGCTTCGTGTGCTCGAGGAACTTCTCTTTTACCGCGTCGGATATTTTTCCGTCGCTTTCTAGCCCACCTATAAGCGAGATTACCGTAGGGGTAAGTTGCTCACTAGGGGCAATTGTGGCGCGCGCGTAGGGGTTGCTGTGATAGAAGTTGGCAAATACCTGCGTGTGAAACGCGTCTTTGTTGTCAAGGAGAAGCTCCGTGATAGATCTGTGATCTAGCATGGACCCAGCTTAAACTAAGCGAACGCTATTTGGTATGTATCAACTAAAAAGTTGTTGGGATACACGCATGTATTTATCTGTCGTTCCACGCTTTTTGTCTCAAGAGAAGACACTAAAAAGACGTGGTAAGTGACCAGAATGCGATCGCGCACAGGATGGCTATGAGGGGAACAACGGCGAAAAACAGCCAGAGCAAGTTGCTGTTGTCATAATAGGTGGGAGCTTCTGCTCTGTTGGAGACTGAGCTTGCTTTGTTGTGTGCAAGGTCGGCTGTATCTTGATCGAAATCGGCGACTGTAATCTCAAAAGTGAAAGCGTTATCTGGGGTTTCTGTGTCGCATTTATAAACGAGGACGAGATGTGTATCGCCCAGATGAGCGGTGGTGGGAACGTGGACCCGGAATATTTCAGAAAATCTTGTGGTGCTGGGCTCGTGGGTAACCCACACTGGTTCGATGTCGTCTGAATCTCTGATTATGGTGCAGATCGGGGAGTCAAAGAAGACTTCCTTAATCGGGATGGTTTTGGATTTTCCTGGAGCTACCAGGATTTTTGTCCAGGTAGCTGCTTGAAGGTCTTTCTTGTGAAGCTGTTGCTCTGCTGCAACTGGCGGGCGTGTTAACTTTGGCAAGTGGTAGGAGTCTTTAAGTCTGCTAATGCTATCGCTTTGCGACGGGTGCTCTATGGTTGGTTGGGCTGTTGCTTCTTCCGGGATGATCAGTCCGCTTAGGACCCCGATGATGGCTGAGATGACAAGACGATGGATTCTTGGGGCAGCTATCCTGCGGGAAATATTCGAATATATTGAATCGATATTCAACTTAGAGATTCTCCTTAGCACTGCGCTCTATTGAGTGCAGTCGAAAATATAAAAGCTGAGTCGCTTACTAATGTTGACTAAATAACATCAAAGAAAAATATACATAAGAGTTCCCCAGGTCAAGAACTTTTTGAGATTTTTTACCTGTCAAAATATTGAAAATTTGCTGCATTTAGAGAAATTGCAGTTCCTGAGGTGTTTTTAACCCCTGCAATTTTCCTGTATGCGTTGTTTTTTAACAATGAAAGTCGTGTGATCTGGCCAAAAGCGTGCCAAGACTGTGCCGGAAGTCTGTCATGTTAGGTGCCTTTTATGGCAGTGGTGATGGCTTGTTTTGAGCATCTTTGCAATCAAAGGGAATCGGCGTGACATTTTGTTTTATGTGGGATTCGCGGCGTGTGAGCGAGGGGAGGGGGTGCCCCTGCTATTGGTAGGGCTCTAGATATTTCTTAGAGTTTTCACGGTAAGAGATATGGGGAAATATGCCTTGTGTACATGCTTTTAGTGTCGGCCGGAGAAGGAGTGAAGGAGGCTTAGTGCGATATCTGGCTTCCCTGGTGTGAAAGAAAACATAGTGTTCAAGTCCACGTTTTTCTTCTTGTGACCCTTCTTACTAGAGTGTGGAAAGTAAAATTATCGCCACACCCTTTGCATGGAGCATGGTCGAGTAGCGGCCCCATGGTTAAGCCTGCCAAGTTTGCAGGTTCTGTGTGCCCTCTTGTGGGGCTTCGTGCCAAAGGACTGGAGAACTCAATACGTATATGACCTGCGCCGAAGAGAGGCTCCCTCTAAAAGCCTGCATCACAAGCGGAAAAACAGAAAAGGACAACAATGGATTACACGCCATATAGTTTGCTTATAGACGTCGGGTTTATCTCGATCTTGATGATCGTTGGCACGTTTATGCGAAGGCACTTTGCGTGGTTCCGTCACCTTCTTATTCCGGCTCCCATCACCGCTGGTCTGCTTGGTTTGCTCCTTGGCCCAGAGGTTCTGGGCATACTTAAGTTTTCGGATCGCTTGGGCGATTACTCCACCTTGCTGATCGCCATCGTTTTTGCGGCAATGCCATATTCGATGACTTTCCATGCCCGCGACGCTTCCAAAGCTCGCAACATGTGGTCGTATTCCACCGGTATGTTCTTGGGGCAGTGGGGTCTGTTCATTCTTCTTGGTCTATTCGTATTCAAACCATTCTTTGGCACTGAGGACTGGTTTGGCATGATGCTTCCGGTCGGCTTCGTCGGTGGCTTTGGTACCGCTGCTGCCGTGGGTGGCTCTCTGGATAGCATCGGGGCGGAGGCTGCGGCGTCGTTAGGCTTCACCTCTGCAACGGTGGGTACTCTTGCCGCGATTATCGGCGGAATTATCTTTGCAAACTGGGGCATTCGTACTGGCCGTACCAACACGCTGCCTAAAGAGCTGCCGTGGGAGTTGCGCAGCGGGCACATTGAGGATGTGGAAAAGCAGCCCTCCATCGGACGTGCAACAACCAACCCTTCCTCTATTGAGCCGCTTACCCTGCACATCGGTTTTATCTCGGTGACGGTGCTCTTTGCTTACCTTGCTCAGCAGGGTGTTAAGAGCTTCTTCCCCAACATTTCTATCCCGCTGTTTGCCCTATCTTTTGTTGCCGGTATCTGTGGCGTGATCTTCCTTAAGGTCATTCGTCGTCCGCGATACCTGGATCAGCAGACGGTCAAGACGGTCTCCGGTGGCGCAACTGACTTCCTGATCGCTTTCGGTATTGCGTCCATCGTGCCATCAGCTGTGGCAAGCTATATCGTTCCGCTGATTATCCTCTTTATTGCTGGCATTATTTACTGCGTTTTCTTCTTCTTTGTCATGTCTCCGGTCTTCTTCGGAGATTCCTGGCTTGAACGCGGTATTTTCAGCTGGGGTTGGGCGACGGCGGCTGTGGCTACCGGCATTGCGCTGCTCAAGATCGTGGACCCCGACCTGAAGTCGGGAACGCTTAATGAATACGGCGTGGCTTATGTAGGATTTGCCCCATTTGAGATCGGAATGACCATCCTTGCGCCGATTGCGATCCTCTCGGGATTTGCGTTTGGCTTGGGCGGATTCGCCTTGGTGCTTGCCGTAGCGATCCTTGCTATTCCGATATTTTCCGGCTGGTTGCCTAAGCGCACAAAGGAATCTAGCCCCGCGCCTGCGAACTAGGTGTTCTTAGCTTTTCGACGCCACCCTTCACCGTAGTATCACCCCGTTCAGTGGCTCTGACCGGGGTTTCTCTATGCCTTGGAATGAACTGCGCGTCAAGGCGATGTAGGGGCTGCTGTTTGCTTAGTCAATGACAACAAACAGACCACGATGCCCTGGTTGTGCAGGGCCGTATGACGAAACCGGGCGTCCAGTCCTCTACGACACGCCGAGAGACACACTTTTTGCTGCTTAACCCTCTTTTTTCTTTTATGCGGAGAAAGCTAAAGGGTGGTCCTCACGTTAATCACGTGAGGACCACCCTTTAAATGTGCGAATCGTGGAGAATCTAGCGGCGGTGGAAGAACTTCTCAAAAACTGGCTTGAGGAAGTGGCCAATGCCGATGATTGCAGCGATGGCGGAAATAACGCCGAAGAAGATGTTCAATCCGAGGGAAGTGTTGAGACCGTTGTTTAGGGAATCGTTCTCGTCGTTGAGAGAATCGATCTCAGCGGTAAGGTCATCGTTCTTCTTCTGAAGCTCGGCATTGCGGGCTTTGAGGTCCTTTACCTCTGCCTCAAGCTCGGTGACCCTAGTAGACAGGGCCTTTACCTTAGCTTCTGCCTCGGCTAGCTTTGCTTTTGTTTTCTCGAGCTCAGCTTTGAGCTTATTGAGATCGGCTTCGGTGAGCGCGTTCTTTGCTTCGAGCTCGTCGATTTCTTTTTGGGCTTTTTCGATTTCTGCGTTGAGCTCGCGGTTTTTCTGCTTGGTCGCATCCAACTCATCTCGGGAGTTCTTCAGGTTCTTGTGGAGATGGTCGACCTCCTGCTCGCTGGCCTCAAGCGCGTTTGATAGCTTGCGGTTTTCTCGCTTTGTGGCGTCAAGCTCGTTGCGGGAGTTTGTTAGGTTCTTGTGGAGGTGGCCGACCTCGTATTCGCTGGCTTGAAGCTTTCCTTCGAGAGTATTGACTTCGTCCGTAAGATCGCCGACCTGATCTATTGTTTCATTCAGATGATCGAGGACGGTTTCAAGGAGTGTCTCGTATTCAGAGCGGGTGCATGGGCCGGATGCGGTAAGCGTAACTCGAGAACCGGTTCCGGTGAGCGGGACGTAGTCTCCTGTAGTTATGCAGGACCACTTGTTTGTTTTGGGATCGAAATTGCCTTTGGTGGACTCGGAAATTCGAAGGAGTACTTCGGAATCGTCAGTCTGGTCCTCCGCATGTGCGGCAGGAGCGACGAGCAGGGAGCCTGCAATAGCGCAGGTGAGGGCAGAAGACAGCAGCTTCTTCATAATGAGGGCATAGCCTTTCAGTGGGGATTTTTTCGCCAGGACCTTACGGGCGCATGTGAAAATGCTGTGCCTGGCGGATACTTGGTAAACATTAAATTAACGTTTCTAAAGTGTCAAAAGTGCTGTGTGGTGCGCTTATATTCAAAAGTTTGAGGACTTTGTTAAGTTTTACCTGTGATAAGCGAGGGCTAGCACCTTAGATAAGGTAGATAGGAATTAAGTATTTCTTTGATACGTATCCTTTAAAAATTTTCCTTATAAAAACAACCGAAGCCCGCTAGCTCTTGGCTAGCGGGCTTCAACGAAATCTTTTATCGAATAAAACGCTCGATGAATGGCTTAAGGAATGCTCCTAGGCCGATAACTGCTGCGATGGCGGAAAGTGCGCCGAAAAGTCCTGTGAGTGCTTTGAAGATTCCCAAGTTGTCACGGAGGGAAGCGTTCTCGGAAGTGAGGGTGCTGGTGCGCTCTTGGAGTCGCTTGACATCTTTGGCTAGACGTTCTTTTTCCTCTGTGAGTTTCTCTAGTTTGTTGGCAAAGCCTTCCTGGAGGTGGTTAGTCTCTTGGAACTTGGCTTTGATCTCAGCTAGGACGTCCTGGGGTAGGGTGCCTAGGTTCTGGGCTTTGTCGATGAGGTCGGCAATTTCTTGACGCTGAGTCTGTAGAGCTTGGTTTTTAACCTGTGCTTCCTCGAGTTTTTCTTCTGCCTCTAGTAGGCCGGTCGCGAGCTCGTCGGCGGATTTCTGGGCTAGGTCGCGCTCGTCGGAAAGCTCTTTATAGTCAGCTTCGTAGCTGGGGATGACCCGGTGGTATTCGCTGAGCTGGCTGTCTTTTGCCTCTACCTCGGTGCGGAATTCATCAATTTCTTTTGTTAGCCCCTCGGAATATGTCTCATAAGCGTCGCCGAATTTTTTGTACTTATCAAGAAGTGCGGAAAGCTTAGTGAGGAGCTCCTTGGAAGCGTTGCCGTCCTCAGGAAGGTCGGTAATTTCCTTCTGGAGGGCTTCTTTCTCGTCCTTGAGATCTTCTCCGGAGATGAGTATCTCATCCAGACTTTCCTCCTGTGCTTGCGCGACGGGGGTGACAAAGACGGAGCTGATGATTGCACAGGTCAGCATGGGTGCGATGAGTTTTTTCACGAGGGACCTTTCGGGAAATCTTGGGATGTGAATAAAAATCATGCGAGCGCTATGGAGTATTCATAGGGAATAGTTAACTTAGCGTTCGCTGTGAACGGAGTAAATATATAGCTTTGTGGAACAAAGGACAATTTCATGTTTGTGCGAGCATGAAGAAAGGCTGCTACTCGCAATGAGTAACAGCCTTGGGATGTTGGGGTGTCTAGCTCACCCAGTGTCCGACTTTGTTAAACAGCTCTGGAACGCTTTTCTCTATGCGCCTAATACACATCACCTGAACCGCATAGTAGGCGGCTGCAGGGACGGCAATGACAAGAATTGCTCCGATAATTAAGAACATCTGGGAGGAATTGAAGTATCCGATAGCTAGCAGGATCGCGCCAGGTGCTAGGGGGAACCACACTCCTATTAGGGAGCCGAAGCTACTAAGCATGGCGGCACCGGAATAACCGGATTTGTCGGTCCATGGGTTGGTGCCAGGAGGGGCTGTGGGGAATGCGTTGAAAGAGGTGAAAAGCAGTCCGATTGCTGCGGAGCTCAGGAATGCGCCCAGGCTGGCGATGAAAATAAATAGTGCGAGTGTTGTATTCGGGGAGAGAATAAAAGTCAAAACCGCAGTGAAGACATAGAAAACTATTGGTGGGGTAATGGCCGCGAGGTGACGCGCGCGTAGCCATGTTTTGACAGGAGTCCCGGAAACGATGATCGACCAAATACCGGGACCGTCGTAACCGAAATCATTGGCTGCGGAGATGCCGCACAGCCAAGCGAGGATAAATATAGATATATACAGCATTTCCGGCTGTCCGGTCAGGGCTTTGAAGATAAAGAAAGCGATCATGACTGGAAGCATGATGAGCGAGCCTAAGAGTCGGCTGTCGCGTCGGTAGTACTGGATCGCTCGGGAATAGATATATCCTCCGGCGGTGTGGGGCGCGCCGGGTACGAGGAGAGTCTGCCGCCCCTTATCTTTTTTGGTCTTGGCGGGTTGTGCCGACGCCTGTGAGGTGCCATTGGGGTTCTTGAGATGTCCGGAGACCAGTGCCTTCCAACTCAGTATTCCTACCGCAAACGTTGCCACAGTGATCAGGATTTTTGCTGCGATGACCCACCATGCGGCTCCTGCAATGAGTGAGGCAACAACGCCTCCGGCAGATGCGATGGGAAGCCAGCCAAGTACTTCTCCGGCAGGGGCTAGCGCTTCAGGCGAGACATTGTCCCAGCGTATTTGGTTGAACCCCAGGATAATGAGGAATACCAAAACCACGCCTATTATGTTTTTCTTGTCGTTATTGGCGCGACTGGATCCGCTAATTGCTGCCTTGAGCAGTTCCGCTAGGAGGATGGCTGTGGCGGTATTGATGAGCGTCGCGACGCTCCATAGCAGGCCCCACGCTCCCGGAAGCATAAGCGTGCCGACGACCGCCGTCACCACGGCACAGATTAGTGCGAGGACACCTCGGGAGGTGAGCAGGGGGATGATGGCGAGCGCTGGCAGGATCTGCTTTGCCTCGATGGGGAGAGGTGCTAGCGTGCGCACATCGATCTGGTTTTCACCGCTCGGGATGACCGATTCGACCACGAGATAGCCGAGGCACCCTACTCCGAGGATGAGCGGTAGAACGCTCCAGCTTTGGGTCTCGGCTGCGGCGGCCAGGAGGAGGGACGTGCCTGCCAATCCGCCGAGGGCGTAGAAGCCGACCAGGATGAGCATCATGACGGCCGTGGGGTTTTTCTTAAAAAGGCGTGAGCGTAGTGTGCGGTGTAGTCGCACTAATGTTGATGTCATGGGGGTTACTCCTCGCCCTTGAGCCAGTCGAGTGAGTCGGACGATACGGCATCCCCGCCCACAAAATCGATGAACGCATCCACTAGGCTGGTGCCTTGGCGCACCTCGTCGACGCTGCCCATGGTGAGGACGCGGCCGTGGTCGATGATTGCTAGGTGGTCGCAGAGGCCTTCTACAAGCTCCATCACGTGTGAGGACAAGATGACGGTTCCGCCGTTGGCGGCAAAGTTTCGTAGGATTCGCTGGATTGTGCGTCCAGAAGCAGGGTCTACAGCTTCTAACGGCTCGTCCAAAATAAGTAATTTTGGCGCGTGGAGTAGTGCACCTGCCAGCAGGATTTTCTTGGTCATGCCGGCGGAATAATCCATGATGGGGGTATTTCCGGCGTCTTTCAGGCCTAGGGTGTGGAGCAATTCCGTGGATCGAGTTTTGATGACGTCAGGGGCCATGTTGCGCAGGCCGCCAAGGAACTCGAGGTACTCCGGGCCACTGAGTCGATCGAAGACGGGGATGCCGTCGGCAAGCAATCCCATCTTTTGCTTAGCTGCGACGTCATCGGTCCACATATCGCTACCGGCTATCCACGCTTGGCCGGCGTCGGGGCGCAGGAGACCTGTAGCGAGGGAGATTAGTGTTGTTTTGCCGGCGCCGTTGGGGCCGACCAGGCCAAAGATGCTGCCGTAGGGAACGTCCAGGCTGAGGTTATCGACTGCGACTTTGGGGCCGAATTGCTTAAACATTCCGCGCACGGCAAAGGCTTGGCTCGTGGGGTTGTCGTTGAGTGGAGGGAGATGAGGCGTGTGAGAGGTCATGAAGACAAAGATAGTTGAGGTTTTGTGGGGAAGGAGTGGGGGTGGGGGGATGCTTCTCCCCGTGTGTAAACGCGATAATTCGGCTCAATCCCGCTTTTCCAACAACAACGTCAATGGGGTAGTGGGGTGACCAGCGAAAAGTCAGGATCAACACGGCTCGAAGATGCGCTTTCCTTCATTCGTAGAAAGTTGAGTCGCCTCGACTCAAAAAATTTTGACTTGAGTGGAACAAACTCAACTTTGTGTGCGTTGGAGTAAATGACTAGAGATTCACAACCCACCGACAGAGCTCTGATACAGGCAAGAGGCGGTGGTTACAGAACAGAAGGTCCATGAAAGGAAAAATATGAATTCATTCAATCCAACAACTAAAACGCAAGAGGCTTTGCAGGTTGCGCTGCAGCAGGCCTCGTCGCTGGGCAATCCGGATATTCGCCCAGCTCATTTACTTGCAGCGATCTTAGGTCAGGAAGATGGCATTGCGGTGCCGGTCTTGCGTGCTACGGGCGTGGACCCGCAGGTGGTGGCGCAGGAGGCCAACGCGCTTGTGGCAGGGTATCCCAAGGCTGAGGGTTCTGGGATGGCAAATCCCAACTTTAACCGCGAGGCTTTGAACGCGCTGACCGCTGCGCAGGAGCTGGCTGGCGAATTAGGCGATGAGTATGTGTCCACCGAGGTGCTGCTCGCTGCGATTGCTCGGGGAAAGTCCGATGCTGCGGAATTACTGACTAAGCGAGGCGCTACCTATGACGTTATTAAAGGTGTGTTCCCCTCTGTGAGAGGAAGCAAGAAGGTGACTAGCCAAGACCCCGAGGGGCAGTTCCAGGCTTTGGAGAAATACTCCACTGACCTTACGGCTCGTGCACGCGAGGGGAAGATCGACCCTGTTATTGGGCGTGACTCGGAGATCCGCCGTGTGGTTCAGGTGTTGAGTCGCCGCACCAAGAATAATCCGGTTCTTATTGGTGAGCCGGGTGTGGGTAAGACCGCGATTGTAGAAGGTTTGGCTCGCCGGATCGTCGCCGGCGACGTGCCGGAATCTCTGAAGGGGAAGACCCTGATTAGCCTTGACCTTGGCTCGATGGTCGCTGGTGCTAAGTACCGTGGCGAGTTTGAGGAGCGCCTCAAGGCTGTGCTTGATGAGATCAAGGCAGCAGAAGGTGAGGTCATTACCTTTATTGATGAGCTGCACACCATCGTTGGTGCGGGCGCTACCGGGGATTCCGCTATGGATGCCGGCAACATGATTAAGCCGCTGCTGGCTCGTGGCGAGCTGCGCTTGGTGGGTGCCACCACCCTGGATGAGTATCGCAAGTACATCGAGAAGGATGCTGCTTTGGAGCGCCGTTTCCAGCAGGTCTTTGTCGGCGAGCCATCTGTGGAGGACGCCATCGGTATCCTGCGCGGACTCAAAGAGCGCTATGAGGTGCATCATGGCGTGCGTATTCAGGATTCTGCATTGGTAGCTGCGGCTACTCTCTCGGATCGTTATATCACGTCGCGTTTCTTACCAGATAAGGCGATTGACCTGGTCGATGAGGCCGCTAGCCGGCTGCGCATGGAGATCGATTCTTCCCCGCAGGAGATCGACGAGCTGGAGCGCATCGTGCGGCGTTTGGAGATTGAAGAGGTCGCGCTGGGCAAAGAGACGGATGCGGCGTCTCAGCAGCGCTTGGAGAAGTTGCGCCAGGAGCTTGCCGACGAACGCGAGAAGCTCGGTGAGCTCAAAGCCCGCTGGAACAATGAGAAATCTGCAATAGATAAGGTGCGCGAGGCCAAGGAGGAATTGGAACACCTGCGTTCTGAGTCCGAGATCGCTGAGCGCGAAGGCGATTACGGCAAGGTAGCTGAGCTGCGCTATGGCCGAATCCCGGAGCTGGAAAAGCAGGTGGCTGAGGCTGAGTCTCATACCACTGACACCACGATGCTTTCGGAGGAAGTCACCCCGGATACCATCGCGGACGTCGTCTCTGCATGGACTGGTATTCCCGCAGGCAAGATGCTTCAGGGCGAGACTGAGAAGCTTCTACACATGGAATCCGAGCTGGGTAACCGAGTAGTGGGCCAGCTAGAAGCCGTGGAGGCGGTATCTGACGCGGTGCGTCGTGCGCGCGCTGGTGTGGCTGATCCGAATCGTCCGACTGGTTCGTTCCTCTTCCTCGGTCCTACAGGTGTGGGTAAGACTGAGCTGGCCAAAGCCTTGGCTGAGTTCATGTTTGATGATGAACGTGCGATGGTACGCATTGATATGTCTGAGTACGGGGAGAAGCACTCCGTGGCTCGGCTGGTTGGTGCCCCTCCCGGATATGTTGGTTACGATCAGGGCGGCCAGCTCACCGAGGCCGTGCGTCGGCGTCCTTACACAGTAGTGCTTTTCGACGAAGTGGAGAAAGCTCACTCCGACGTCTTTGACATCCTGCTGCAGGTGCTCGACGAGGGCCGGCTTACCGACGGCCAAGGCCGTACCGTCGACTTCCGAAACACCGTCCTCATCCTCACCTCTAACCTGGGAGCCGGTGGCACCCGCGAGCAGATGATGGATGCCGTCAAGCGGGCCTTTAAACCAGAATTTGTTAACCGCTTGGATGACGTAGTGATTTTTGATCCACTCTCAGAAGAGCAACTGACCCACATCGTGGACATCCAGATCGCTCAGCTGGCAGACCGTCTTTCGGCGCGCCGCCTGACTCTGAATGTCTCGGATGCTGCCAAGCTATGGCTGGCTGAACGCGGTTACGAGCCGGCTTATGGTGCACGACCATTACGCCGCCTGATCCAGCAGGCGATTGGCGACCAGCTAGCTAAGAAGCTGCTGGCGGGTGAGATCCGCGACGGCGATACCGTGCACGTGGATGTGGCCGATGGTGGCGGGGCCTTGGAACTGGCGAAGGGCTAAAATCTAGCCTGAGGCCTAAGGTGTGCCTCAGATCTATTGCAGGCGCCTAGTTTAAGCATCGCCGAGGATAAGTCATTTCTTGTTGTTCCAGGACAAGGAAGACTTCCTCGGCGATGCTTTCTCTTTACTTACTAAAGTTTTTGCGCCACCAAACGATGAGCAAAACAATAGTGAGAACGGCAGCCGCAAGAATTGCCCACATCCACCACTGCATGTTCATTCCCGAGCCTTCTTCAAACACTTTTTCTTCCTGCGGATCCATGGGGACTTGATGGCCTTGCACGAGAAGACGATGTGTGTTGATTCCGTATGGTGTACACGTGACCAAAGTGATGAGGTCTTGCCCTTCAACCCTTTGGAGCGCATCTGTCTCCTCAGGCAGGACCACACTTATGCGATCAACTTGATACTTAAGTTTGTGTCCGGCCGCGGCAATATAGAAGGCATCGCCTTCTTTGACCTTGTTCAGGTTGTCCCACAACGTAGCGTTCTGTAGTCCGGTATGCGCAGAAAGCACAGAGTGCCGATCGACGCCTCCCACTGGTAAGTCGGTTCCGTACAGATGGCCGACGCCACGCTGCAAAGAGTCCTCTGAAGTTCCGTGGTAAATAGGTAAATCCGACTTAATGGAAGGGATGATAATGCGTCCCATAGCATCGGTTTCAGCGAGTTGGGAGAGATAACTGCGATAGCGTTGATAGGCAGGGGAATTTTCATCAGTAGTGTCGTTCCATGCATCAAGAACGCGGTCGCTCACCAGCCGTTCTGCATTATAAGCCTGTGCCTCATTCCATGCAGTGTCTAGTACTTCTGGAGGCGTTGATTTTTCCAATTTGGAGTACTCATCGGCAGCTTTCAATTGGGCATAGTTATTCCACTGCGTGGATATGACGGGATAAAGCAAAACGCACAGACCAAGAAGGATGATCAAAAGTGCGACGAAAGCGTTGCCTTTGCTCTGCTTTTTCTTTTTGTGGGCCAGTTCTTCTTTAGCATCTGCGTGCTTGACCATACATTTACCTCAAGTTCGCCATGTGCTGGCTAAGGCTCAGCATCTAGGCAACAAATCTAGGCACTGTGAGCAAAATCTAAAAATTAGCAACATATAATTAAAGGCCGTATGCGAAAGAAATATCTAAAAACTTGAATTTTCTTATTTTTTATTTAAATTGTGTGCAATCTACTTGAGGTATTTTTTAGAATTGGGGGATTTTTTGCAATATGGTCAAGGTTTGCAGTTTTTCATACCGAGGAAGTCTGATTGTAAAGATTCAAGACTCCCCCGAAAAAGGTAGTTGTTATATCAACAAAAGCTTAGAGTAGGGACAATTTATTAATGTAAATTTCTTGTCCTACCTGCATTCTTTTTATAATTTAGTACTTATTTTTTCTATTTATGGCGAGTTGATATTAGAGACCTATTTTCTATGAAATTTCGCGATAGGGCTTTCATTGTTGACTGGGTTAAAGTCAAGCCCAGCGATTTGATTCGTGGGTATCAAATCCTCTGTCTTGTGGACAATACAGAGGTAATGATCGCATTCCCCTTTTAACATTTATCTGTTTAACGCATGTGGATTTCATGTCCCATAATGCGTTTTTTTGTAATGCGCTGACGGATATGACGGTAGGCCTTGCACGAACGTAATCGCAGTTCGGCGCGAGTAAAAAACTCGCAATCGTATTTTGAAAAGGAAAAATTCGTGAATAAGTTCTCGCGTACGACGCGCTCTGTGACCTTCGCTGCAATGTGCGGTCTAGCTTTGACGACTGGTGCTGTTGGCATTCAATCAGCCCCGATTGCGGTGGCTGAGGAGCAGCTTGCATCTCTTCCGGCATCCCTTATTGATAAAGAAGCAACCGGAAAGTTGATCCTGCATAAAAAGGCTGATCCATCTTCTTCAAATGTGCCGACGGGGGAAATTGATCCACAAGTCACTGGTACAGATCTCCCAGGTGTTGGTTTTACCCTTTACAAGATTCGCGATATAGACCTTTACAGCAATGCAGGCGTTAAGAACGCTGCTGAAAAAATGAATCAGCCAAAACCTGCAAATCAGTACTTGACAGCGGGCGGGCAAGCAGACCTTACAAAGGTTACCGAGGTTAAACAAGGCGTCACGGATGAACACGGGATGATTGAGTTTTCCTTTGCAAAAGGTGAATTAGGTGCGTACCTAGTCGTAGAGACAGGACCCAAGCCAGGTTATACACCTGCTTCTCCGTTTATTGCGTTTATTCCAATGACAAAAAATAACGGTCAAGATGGTGAAAAGGGCGGCGTGGAGTGGAACTACAATGTTCATGCGTACCCCAAGAACTTTAAAAAAGGTGTTACCGATAAAATTGTCGAAGACAGTGGTAAGAATGGCGGTGATACGGTCACGTATACTGTCAGTGCTGTCCCACAAGGAATTGGTGTAGATCAAAAACGCACCGTTTTTAAGATACAAGATACGTTGGATGAAAAATTAGCTGCTCCTGAAAAGGATTCCGTCAAGGTTTCGATTGAGGATGCTGGAGACAAAGTCTTTACTGAAGATGTTGACTATGAAGTAACTGTGGCAGGCCAGACTGTTACAGTTACCTTTAAAGATGAGGGACTCGCTAAGCTTACGAGTGCTATGAAAGTTAGCGTGGAGATTCCTGCCACCGTCAAAGACTCGTCTACGGGTATCTTGCCAAACCAAGCACAAGTGTTTGAGAACAATCCCAATGATGATCAAGATAAGACGGGCACGCCTAGCGAAACTCCTCGAGTCAAAACTTATTTCGGTGATGTCACTTTCGACAAAATCGACGGTGCTACCAACGAAAAACTTGCTGGAGCAAAGTTTGCGCTTTACGGTGCAATAGGCGACCAAGAATGCGTGGATGCTGTCAAAGCTCCCGCACAGAAACTTCGTTCCGGAGGGAAAGAAGAATGGATATCTGCTGGTGGTAGTGGTCAGGTAACGATTACGGGTCTTCACGTCAATGATATTGCTAATGAGAAATACTCAGCAGGACCGGATGGAAAATACGGGACCGATGACGATGCTGTTGAGTCTTTTGTCACTAACAAATACTCCAGTTATTGCCTAGTCGAGACAGAAGCTCCTAAAGGTTATGAGCTTTTGCCTGAGCCGATTAAATTTGACCTTAAAAAGCAAGAAGTCGTTGACGCACAAGGATCTTTAATAAAAAAAGATCGGCACAAATGGAAAGATTGAAAACCTTAAAGACACAACTCCGAATCTTCCGATGACGGGTGGCGCAGGTATCGGCATTCTCGCAGCACTTGGTGCCTTAATCATCGGTGCTGGCGCATGGTTGGCACGTCGTAACTCCGCTAAAAACTAGTACGACATTTTCAGGTGTGACTAGTTCCCAGCGTTGAATTTGGACTCAAACCAACAATATCTGCTGGTCACTAATGATTATGAGGTGGGAAGAAGCGGAAAACCGCATCTTCCCACCCTTGGCTTAGTCCTAAAGCGAACTGAGCTAATCCATCGTTTGATTATTTATTTCCTCTTGGCACATTGTGGTCTGTCATAAAAGGTGTGCTTCTGAGGATTCTTCGGGAGCAATGAATGCCAGACTCTGTAGCAAAGACTGAACGGCGTGGACCCGTTCATCGTTTGAAGCTAAAACATGTAAAGAAGAAAAATAACCATGTGCTAGCTGCATTAGTAGTGATTATTGGGCTAATTGTCATGGTTTATCCAGTGGTAGCTACGCAATGGAACAACTGGAAACAACAACGTGCAGCGGTGGAGTACGCAAAAATCGATAACTCAACACCACAGATAGTGCATGAAGAAGCGTGGGACGCGGCCCACAAATATAACGAGGAACGCGCGCAAGGTCCGATCTTCGATCCGTGGGTTAATCACTTTGTCCCGGATAACTATGCGTATCAAGAGTACCTAAGCATCTTGAATGGACAGGATGCGATGGGGCGGATCATTGTTCCGTCCATAAAAGCGGATTTACCTATCTATCACGGTTCGAGTGAGGACGTACTACAAAAGGGAATTGGTCATCTTTTTGGATCTGATTTTCCAGTGGGTGGACCTAGTAGCCACTCGGTTTTGACAGGGCACACGGGAATACCGACAGCGACACTTTTTGACAATTTAAATCGCGTTAAAGAGGGCGATGCGTTCTTTATACATATCGCTGGACACAAAATTAAATATGAGGTCGATCAGATCAAGGTAGTTCTTCCCAATGAGACTGAAGATCTAAAAGTTGAGGCTGGCAAAGACTTAATCACATTAGTTACCTGTACTCCCTACGGGATTAACACACATCGTTTATTAGTTCGTGGACATCAAGTTCCGATAGCCGAAGAAGAGAAAAACATGCTCGACGAGGCACAAGGTATCTCTTGGCAATGGTGGATGTATGTACTCACCGCAATATTTATTGCAGGGCTTGTCTGCCTTATTGCGTGGTTAATACAGCAATCACGTAGGGCCGCTAAACGGCATGAGAACTCCCTGATCGTCCCTGACTCCGAATCTACCGAGAATAAAACTGAACTGTGATGCAGAAGCAAAGAATCGTATATAACGGGGTTCGACGTAACCTAATACTCGCCATCTCCATCGCTTTGACAGCTGGACTGATAATCGGAGGCGGACTGCTAGGGTCGTCTACGAGCAACATAGCGTTTCCATCTGCGTTGGCTGCTGTCACTGGTTTTCCTAAGCCAGCGCCTCCATTCGAGACTATCGATCTAGATCGCAAAGCTAATATCACTATCAAAATTCCAGATAGCTCAAGTGGTACAGATGCTGGTCTACCTGGATATGAAGTGACAGTTACCTTGCTTGAAACTGATCCGATCAATACTTCAGAGGGATACACTAAAGCTGCGAAGCTTACTGTCAATCAAGCAAAAACCCTTAATGTCCTCGAGCGATATGCTGCGGTGACTAATGCTAAAGGTGAAGCAAATTTTCCGGAGCTTATACCGGGTGCATACCTTATTACTGCGAAATCATCTAAACCGGGAGATCGGGAGCCTCAAGAAGAAGTTCTTATTGTTCCGATCGTAGGCGAAAACGGCGAATGGGATTACAGCTTTACAGTCGTAATGAAGTTCAAAAATGATCCTAAGCCTGAACCAACACCGCCACCTTGGGTCCCTCCTTCAACGCAGATACCGTCACCGCCGAAACCTAACGTCACCCCCAGTACGACGGTTCCGGTACCGCCATCCTCAACACCTGAACGTCGTGTAGAGCGGCTTCCTTTGACAGGAGCAGCTGTTATTTGGCTGGTTGTCAGCGCAGCCTTCCTCATCAGTCTAGGTTTTGTGTTCCTAGCTGTTAACCGCCGCAGAGAACAAAGCAAAAAGTGAGCATGAATATGATCAACGAATCTCAGCCAGGAAATATCTCGGCGCGCTCTTCTGTGCGCGTAGCATTTCGGGCGCAGGCATTTATCAACTTTTTTGTTGCCTTTAGCGGAATTCTCGCACTTGCAATAAGTATTGCAACGGTTGGCTCAGCGCCACGCGCAAACGCGCAAACTCAAGAAATTGCTGTGGAACAAGTCACTGCTGTAGCAGGAATACAAAAGCAAACGTTCAGTGTTCCACTTGATACAGCTGCTACCGTTGACCGCATTAGTCTGGAAAATGATGCACTGCAGGGTTTGAATACACCTATATTTGACGACACGTGGGGTGTCACAATTGGTCACACCGAAGTTCCTTTTAACAGCATCACGTGGGATCTAGCAAGTGGCGTGTGGGTTGCTTCTTTTCCTCCAGTTGTAGCTTCTCCTGGTGACGAAGTATCACTAAACACACCTGTTAGTGCTCAGTGGTCTGAGGGGAAAATGAGGGTTTTCGGCACAATAACTGGCGCCTCAACCGAAACCTCAGCAACTTCTGCTGCGCCGCAGCCACTAGATCCTCGTTCCGCTGTGGAATCAGTGTCTCCATCTACAGTTGATTCCTCACCAAACGCGAAAACTGGTAGTGGGGCTACTGCCGAATTTTCCTCGGTAGTTAAACAAAACTCTTCTATTGCAGGCGTTGGCCTGTCTTTTGGTGAAGCTCTTAAAGAAGCAGCCAATAAAATTGAAGTTTTTGCAGAAGACGCTGATGGAACGCGTAAATTGATAGAACAATTCGAAGGCCTTCAAGCGGGCGCCGAGAACGCGAAGCTTACTTTTGGGCAACCGTATAAAATCAGCGCTGGGCAAAAGATCGTGATGACCATAAGCGGTGGTTCTAACTTTAACGATGTCGTCCCCACTGGTGAAAAAGGAAATCCAGTTGGTTTGCAGGTGTATGGAACTCCTAGCCCACAAGCATTAAGAGCTGCAGTTCCCACGGTTGCTGGCACTCCGGATTTAGAACGACTCGGATCCGGTAATTCAGCTGCGAATCTGCAGAATGGGATCCTTACTATCAGTACCCAGAAACAAGGTCCAGGAAAGGTAAAAGAGCTAAATATCCATACTGAGGTAGCTGGTTTTATAAGTTCTGCAGGATGGTCGCTTAAGGTCGGGAATACAGTTGTCGATCCTGGTAAATATGAACTTCGTGTGGATGGCGATGACGTGTATTTCACGTTTAAGGAGCCTCAAGATTACCCTGAGGAAACCACATTTGAGGCAACTGGTCCGTGGACTGGTACGACCTGGACAACCGGGACAATGACGCTGTGGGGAGAACTTCCTGCACCGCCGTCAAACAATTACGTCAATTTGAAGACGTCACCCATTAAAAACTGTCGTGCGGATGGAAGTAAATTCTTATTTTCTACAACTGTGACGGAAGTCGCTAGCGTATATGTGATGTCCGTGTATCTCCCGAGTGGTCTCGAAATACCAGCTGATTTAGCAGATTCCAAAATTTATGCGGTGGCTGGTGGGAAAAAGTACGCCAACGTTACAGATTTTACAATAACGATTAATGGCAGATATTTGAGTGCTACGTTTAATCCAGGGATACCTGTAGGTAGAAGTAAGCCTTTTGCTCTGTATATTCCATCTAAGCTTAGGTCCGGCGCTTACACCCCTTGTAATATTCAATTGTTGGGAGAAGGAACCGCGTCTCCAATGCCCACTGTCTGTAGCCCTACGGACCGTCCTGTGGATGACACCGGCATGCCCATGCCGTGGAGCGGAGACGAACGGAGAGTTTCATCCCGCCAACCAGCTCGTACCTTGACCGCAGCAGAAAAAGCTCGTGGTACTTCCGTGTATGTCACTGCAAGTACGCCCAATAGCCAGGCTAGAAATATGTCTCAGCTTTATCTGCAGACACAGGCAGGCACCCAATTCCAGAAAATAGGTGATCAAACGGGGTGGGTCGTCAATGCCCTTGCCTATAACCCCGCAGACAATTGGCTGTATGCGGTATCTCAAGGACGAGTTGGCAGACATACTGTTAAAAGTAGTGATGGTAGAAGCTATCAGTATGTGCCTTTAGAAGACCCCTGTTTCCCCGCTGGGCACTTACTGCAAATCGATCCGGTTACCGGAAAAGTGTATAACTTGGGACGAATTACTGATGCTGCTACACAGAAAAACTATGGTATCGGCGGTTCGTACAATCAGCCGTGGCCGAACGACCTGTGGGGTGGAGTCAACTCGGGCTTTGTTGACCTAAACGGAAACTATTGGGTGACCAACTCTTCTTTGTCTGGAAGTGGACACTTCTACAAAATCGATCTGAGCAACCGTACTGCAACTCCTACTGGTTCAGCTTCTGCTAGGTGCGGCAATGATGAAGCAAACTACTGCTCCCGAGCCGAAGACTGGACTGCTCTTCCTGGGACTAAAGGTAACTATGCGTGGGGCATTAAAAACGGTTGGGCTGCGAACAATCGCATCGTGCTTGAGCGTATGAACATGAACGATGGTTCCCTTACCACTTGGGATATAACGGATCTGCGTACTCTTGCCGGTCAGGCAATCCCAACGGGACACCAATGGGGTAAAGCGTGGAGCTACGGTAATGGAAATCTAGGATTTGGTACGGCCAGTGCTGGTGCAACCAGTGACGTTGTGCAATTGAAAGTGACCAACCCAGACTCCGCAAACCCTACTTTTGAGTTGGTATCCATAGATGACACCGCACCACGCTCTTATAACTCAGACGGTACAAGTAACGGTCTTGTCCCCGCTGAGGTGGATCTGGAAGCTACTAAGACCTTTATAAAAGAGGAGAACGGTCGGATTTATTGGAGGATTGAAGTCGCCAACAAGAGCCTGCTTAACGGAAGCTCTGGCTTTGTTCTTAACGATACGTTTGAGCAGGGATATTCAGACATTAAGATGGAGAGCACCACTGCTACCCAGACGAGTGTTCATACTAGTGGTAATTCAATCCAAATTATTTTTGGCCCTGTTCCTCCCAGCTCTTCCGTGAGCGTAGAAATATCTGCTAAGCAGCCAGAGACGATGGTTGATGGTTGTGCTCGGAATACTGCGATCATCATCGGTAATGAGACGGATCCAATGTCCGGGAACAATACGACGACCGCTGAGGAATGTACGGATACTCCTTTGAAGATTCAGATTCAAAAAGTCGATGCGGATAATCACACCAAGACGCTCGACGCTAAATTTGAACTTCGAGATCCGGTCGGTGACAGCGTAGACAATTACGTGCCTGCACAAACCGGAACAGAGATTGTGGTCAATGCTGATGGCACCTCAGGTACTGCCGACGTGAAGACCGATAAGTACTATTTCTTGGTTGAGACTAGGTCTCCGTCGGGGTATAGCCTTCTACCGGAACCCATGCTTATGAGGATTGAAAAGGATACAGCTGGTAATCCTGTGGTTAAGTTCCCCAGGCAGGTAAATGCTTTCCCTGTACTAACGAGCAACATCAAAGTTGATAAAGGACTTATCACTATCCCAATCGCTGATGTAAAAGAAAGTGGTACTTTGCCTAAGACCGGTGGCATAGGAGTTGGCATGGTCGCTCTTCTGGGTGTGGCAATAGTCGGTGTTGGCCTAGGAATCGGAAGAATAAGACGATACTAGTCCGAAAATTGTTAGTTGCTGCTGCTTAGCAGTGCTTGGCTCGGCGTGATGAATTCTTGTCCCGCCGAGCCATATGCTTTTCATCTGAAATGCGATTGACCTGGTGTCGAGGGGAAATTTACGCTGCTGGGGTGTGAGGAAAATATGGAAAACTTGTTATAAGTATTTTTGAATTAGCGTAAGTATTACCCTATTTGTGTGGAGCTGGTTTGATCCGGGTAGCGTCCCGTCGGATTGTGAGTTATGCTTCAGGGGTATCGCATCCAAATGATACGAAGCTAGCATCCCCCTCAATATGCTAGCTGGGAGAGTGCTGGTCAGTTTTTAAACTGACCAGCACTTTTCTTTTGTGCTAGTAGGAAACTCTGGGAACAGCTATGTAAAAGTGGCAAAATCCTGTTGTTTTTGCTGCACGGGTTTGAGATGGCGTCGAGAAGCTTTGCGGAAAGGCATCATGGTTTTAGATATCGCGTACCTTGTCGTGGGGGCATTGCTACTTGGGTGGGCGATATATCGGTTGGTGGAGGATCGGAGACGACAGCACACTGGACTGATCCTTTTGGTCAGTATCTTTTTGTCGTGGATCGCTGTGGCCAACTTTATTTTTGAGCTGGATCCGGGCTGGGGGATCGTAGCGGGCTTTGGTGTGCTTGTGGTGATCATCGGATTTGTGTTCGGCATAGCACTTGCACTGTTGGTAAATAGCTACTTTTTGATGAAGCGTGAGGGGATTTCATTAGCGCATTCCCTGCCGCTGATCGCGGGATTGGGAACTTTACTTGCGTATTTCTTTGTTTTTGCTGGTAATCCAGTGTTTGGCAGTGGATCTGCGCTGTCGATGTTCTTCTGGTTGGCGGCGTGGTACATCGGTGTTGTGGGGTATGTGGGCTTTAATCTCACGGCGTATACGCTTCAGGCACTGATCTACGGGAGATGGCCTCGTGCTCCTCACTATGACGCAGTGGTTGTGTTGGGAAGTGGGATTAGGGGTGAGGAGGTCACGCCGCTGTTGGCATCGCGGCTGGACCGGGGGATCCGTTTGGCGCGTGATGTAGGGGCGAAAGCTTTTGTGTGTTCTGGCGGGCAGGGGGAGGATGAACCAATTCCAGAGGCTGAAGCCATGCGTCGTTATGTCGAAGAACGGACCTCTGGAGAATTTGTGGTTTATGTAGAAGATCGCTCTACGACGACAGAAGAAAATATTCGTTTTAGTAAAGCGGTTGTGGACAGTGAGCTTGGCGCGGCGGCAGAGGTGGCGATAGTGACGAGTAATTATCACGCTATGCGGGCAGGTGCTCTTGCTCAACGTTTGGGTGTGGCATGGAGCTCTTATGGTGCGCCTACGGCCCTGTACTATGTTCCTACGGCCTTTTTGCGTGAATTTGTGGCCTTTATGGTGTTTAACTGGAAAATCCACGCGGCACTGCTCGGATTATTCTCTGTGGGGATGTTACTGCTCGGCGCATTGGCTCTGTCTTGACCGCTGGGGGTGGGTGATAAGGCCATGTGGGGGTGAGTGGTCTGAGTGGGTGTAGTGCAAAAATGGCTGCTCAGGGGGATAATTTCACCAATGGGTGAAAAGTTTTAATAAAACTTTGGGAAGAACCTTGTGTATGGCCCGCCCTGTAGCTATAGTTCTTTTTGGGCAGAATATATAGTGCTAGCCTAACGGCC
This sequence comes from Corynebacterium ulcerans, assembly GCF_900187135.1. Taxonomy (NCBI): domain Bacteria; kingdom Bacillati; phylum Actinomycetota; class Actinomycetes; order Mycobacteriales; family Corynebacteriaceae; genus Corynebacterium; species Corynebacterium ulcerans. Next base: position 1,165,801 of record NZ_LT906443.1, on the reverse strand, counting down.
TATGTGACCTGCCTGACCTATGGTTTGGCTTGCTCTTACTTTATGAGTGTTTCCTATGTGCACTCGTAAGGGTAAGTCAGACCTAGTAGAGGGGTCGGCGCGAGGGGCGCCTTGGCGGTCACATAAGTAGTAGGAACAACTGGTACATATCTGCTCTGCAGGGGATAGAAGGTAGTCAATTTGACTACCTTCTATTTTTTTATTTTCGGCCTTCTGTGGGTGAAATCGGGCATGCTTTTCCCTATTGGGCGTGATGTGAAACAAAAAACCTACGCTAGCGTATATTTTATTTTCCGCATAAATGCTGGTAGGGGCGTTATGAAAAAAATTGGTGGCCGCAATCACGTTATTTTCAGAACCATGAGGAAAAGACAGACCTAGTATGGGGACCATAAGGCATTAACTACAAGCACCAGCGGGGGAACGCGGCGTGTGTTAAGGGCTACTTTCCATCGTGGTGCGTTAGTGGTTTGTTCTCAAAGCAAGCCAGAGAAGGAGCATTGATCGGTATGAGTATGTCATTTAATCCTCAGGGTTTTGAGCAGGCCTGGGATCGTTTCGGATCAGAAGACTTCGACGTTGTCATTATCGGCGGCGGCTCTGTGGGTGCTGGCGCGGCGCTCGATGCGGCCACGCGAGGACTCCGTACCGCCGTGGTAGAGACTCGTGACTTTGCTGCTGGAACCTCCTCGCGATCGTCGAAAATGTTCCACGGCGGTTTGCGCTACCTTGCAATGTTGGATTTCAAACTTGTCGCAGAGTCTCTCCATGAGCGTGAACTCAATATGTCGGTCTTGGCGCCGCACTTGGTCAAACCCTTAAAATTCATTTTCCCGCTGACTCATCGTCTCTGGGAACGCGTGATGATGTTCGGCGGATTCACGCTTTATGACCTCATGGGTGGGGCGAAAAGCGTGCCCATGCAAAAGCACCTCACTCGTGGGGGTGTGTTAAAAGTTGCTCCGGGCTTGCGCAACGACGCCATTGTGGGCGGTGTTCGTTACTACGACACCCTTGTTGATGATGCTCGCCATACCATGATGGTGCTGCGTACTGCAGCTCATTACGGTGCGGTAGTACGTCCATCAACTCAGGTAGTGGGCTTTGATAAGGATGCTTCCGGTCGGATAGTGGCGGCGCAGGTGCGCGATACTGATACCGGCGCTGTGACAACGATCCGCGGCAAGGTGTTTATCAACGCCACGGGTGTGTGGAACGACGAGGTAGAAAAACTTGCCGGCGCTCAAGGCAAGTTCTCTGTGCATGCCTCCAAGGGCATTCACATCGTGGTGGAGAAGGATAAGCTCGACGCTGACGCAGCACTGTGCTTTGTCACGGAGAAGTCGGTGTTGTTTGTGATTCCGTGGGGTAATTATTGGATTATTGGCACCACGGACACCGATTGGGACAAGCATTTATCCAAGCCTGATCCTGCTCCCACACGTGCCGATATCGATTATGTGTTATCGCAGGTTAATCAGCGTGTGAGCAGGCAATTGGGGTATGAAGACATCGTAGGGGTCTTCTCTGGGTTGCGTCCATTGCTCAGCGGTAAGTCTGATGCTACGACGAATTTGTCGCGTAACCATGCTGTAGCTGTGGTGACTCCAGGGCTGGTTTCCGTGGCTGGCGGAAAGTACACCACGTATCGAGTAATCGGCAAAGACGCAGTTGATGTGGCTCTCAAGGAATCTAAGATTACTGCTCCAGAATCGGTGACTGAGCGTACGCCTATTGTGGGCGCTGATGGATACCATGCGTTAGTTAACCAGGTGTCGATGTTGGCCACTAAGTACGGGGTAGATGAGCAGTTAATAACCCATCTGCTGGGGCGGTATGGCTCGCTATGTGAGCAGGTATTGGCTCCGGGCCTGGAAGATCGGCAGCTGCTGACTCCTGTGGAGGGCGCTGAAGGCTATTGCTGGGCAGAGGTTCTGTATGCAGTCACCCATGAAGGGGCCTTGCATGTGGAGGACGTATTGTTGCGTCGTTTGCGTGTGGGAATGGAATACGCAGACCGAGGTGTGGGTGCTGTGGATGGTGTAGCGCGACGTATTGCCCCATATTTAGGGTGGGATGATGCACGCGTGGAAGAAGAGATTTCGGGATTTGTTAATCGTGTAAACGCAGAACTAGCTGCAGAAAAAGCATTAACGGATGTTGAAGCGAACACAATTATGACCACTGCGACGCAAACTCGACCCAACGTAAATCTGGATATTGAGGGCTAAATTGCGGAAGTAGGGTATAGTAGTCCTTGCTGTGGGCTACTATCCCAGTACCTGGCACTATGGAACTTGTTTCATAGTGCCAGGTCTTTTTCTTTTTCTGGGTACTTGGGGCAGGGGGGTCCTGGTGAAAGTATGACGGTTTGTAAGTGTCGGAGGTCACTTACAAACCCTAAGTAAATACTAAGCTAAAGATACTAAAAGTGTAAATAGGTATAAGGAAAGTATTTTTGAGCGAGTTATAGGTGATTGCAGAAACGCTTTTGGGGTATCCAACAAGCGAAAAACTGCGATGGACCTTAGACTTTTGGTATGGGTATCACAATTAGCGTTGAGGAGCTTGCGCAGCGAATCAACACCGGCAGTAACAACATCATTCTCGCCAGCCTATGGTCGCCGCATGAAGGTGGAGGCTATGCGCACTTCAATTCGGAGCACATTTCCACCGCGCGTTACTGCGACACGGCTTTTGCGTTGGCTTCTGCCCCAAGTTCCAAGCTGGGGCGTAATCCGCTTCCCACCAAGGACACTCTAGCCCGTTGGTTTATCCGCTGGGGCCTGACGGATGATCGTCAAGTTGTGGTGTATGACGATTACCGTGGTCTTTTTGCTGCTCGCGCCTGGTGGGTGCTCAAGTGGGCGGGAGTCCCAGATGTTGTCATCTTGGATGGCGGACAGAAGGCTTGGGAAGCCGCAGGCTATGAGACTCTAGGCGGTCCAGGTAATCCACGGACCTATTCCACCATTGAGCCGGAACTGGGCAGCATGCCTACTGCAACGATTGAAGATGTGAAAAACCACACGGGGATCCTACTGGATGCTCGTGAGGCTAATCGCTTTGCTGGGCGCAAGGAGCGGCTAGATCTTAAAGCCGGACACATCCCCGGAGCAGTTAACGTTCCTTCTCGAGACTTGCTTACCCAGGAGGGTCTGTTTAAAACACCCGAGGAAATCCGCGCGGCATTTGCTGCAGTAGGAATCACTAGTGCAGATGATGTGATTGCATACTCGGGTTCGGGTAACCACTCGGCGCAAGCAATCATTGCTATGAATATTGCTGGTCTAGGAACGCCTCGGCATTACGTGGGCGGATGGTCGCAATGGGCGGCAGATCCTAAGAACCCTGTTGAACATGGAGATGCGCGCTAGGCTTTAAGCCATGCTATTTCTTTTCGCCGGAATTGTGGGGCTCCTTGGGGCTGGGCTGTGGTTGTTTGACCTTTCACGTAATCGAGCAACCACAGCGAAGCAGAACACAGACGTGGAGGAGAAGGGCGGTCCATCAAAGAAACTCGCGGCCATACCGCGGGGGAGCCGGAAGGAAAAGAAGGCGTGGGCTGAATCTAAAGGATTTGATTACACCAAAGAAGACGCTTTTCTTGCCGACGAATGGAGCAGGGGAGTAGCCGCAGAAGGAGCAGTCGCCCGCGACGTCGTAAGTGGCATCGCTGGTGGATATGAAATGCACCTTGTGGAACTAGGCGGGGTGAGCGTGATGGCGTTGCGTCGTGCTGCTACCTCGGACGTGGTTGTAGTGGCGCGTCGAGAAGCGCAAGAAGATGCAGAAGACTTAATGCAGGTCAGCCGCATCGAGGGATTCATTCTGTATGGGAACGACCAAGGCGCGATCGAAAGAATGCTGGACGAGCGGGTGGATAAAGCATTTGCCAGTATGCCCAGCGCAGTGTCGGTGGTGTGGGAAGAATCCGATTGGGTGCTCGCCCAGCTTGAACGCGGCTCCACGCACGAAGACTGGGATGCCCTTATCCAGCCACTCGCGCTCTTTGCTGATGCAGCGCGGGTATTGCCACCACGAAGCGGCGCCACCCAGCCCGTGGACTTTACAGACTGCGATCCCACCAGGCCCATGCCGGACGCCCCGGAGATAGAGGAGGACGACTCCGAAGATCCGGTTCCGGTTTTACCAGTGGTGGCACGCAAAGAAGACCCCGTCCAACTACCAACTCGCGCCACAGCGCAGGCACGCGGAGTCGTTGAGCCTCGGCCTGTTGGCGGCGACGAGGTCGCTGCCATAGCTAAGGGCGATAAGCCAAAGACGCAACGCTATAACGGAACTCGTGTTCTGCGTGACTTGAGCCAAGGCTCCACGATTTTTGAGGACCTCACAGAAGAACTCGGAACAGACCCTCTAAACTAAGTAGCTAAAGCCTGACGGCAGTGAAAAATAAGGAGAGCTCCCGCACCTATGACTATCAATGCAGTAAAGAAAAAAGAACTAGCGGAACTGATCAAAGAACTTGCCGTTGTTCATGGGAAAGTCACGCTATCTTCGGGCAAAGAGGCTGACTATTACGTTGATCTGCGTCGGGCCACGTTGCACCACCGCGCCTCACGCCTGATCGGAGAACTGCTGCGTGAGCTTACTGCCGATTGGGATTATGTGTCCGTTGGTGGGCTTACCCTGGGCGCTGATCCTGTGGCAACCTCCGTTATGCATGCTGAGGGGCGCGCAATCGATGCCTTTGTTGTGCGCAAGGAAGCTAAGAAGCACGGTATGCAGCGTCGTGTTGAAGGACCCGATGTTGTGGGTAAGAAAGTTCTGGTGGTGGAAGACACAACAACCACCGGAAACTCGCCGCTTACTGCGGTCGCCGCCCTGAGGGAAATGGGGGCCGAGGTCGTGGGCGTGGCTACGGTCGTCGATCGCGCCACTGGTGCAGCTGACGTTATTGCTGCCGAGGGCCTGGAATACCGCTACCTCATCGGGCTTGAGGATCTAGGTCTTGTCTAACATCACCTCCGCGCCGGGCCCTACCGAGTGGGGAGAGGGCCTCCACGGGGTTGGGCCGTGGGCAGAAGAACACCCCGGCGTACCCCTGCCCGCCGAGCCCCACTACGATCCTGAGCTGCTGGAGTCGGGGGATCGCCGCAACGTTGTCGACGCCTACCGCTATTGGTCAAGACCTGCCATTATCAAGGACATTGACACCCGGCGCCACGCCCTGCACATCGCGATTGAGAACTTTGAAAACGACGCGAACATTGGCACCGTCGTACGCACCGCTAATGCGTTTGCCGTAGACACGGTGCACATTGTGGGGCGGCGTAGATGGAACCGTCGTGGCGCAATGGTTACTGATCGCTACCAGCACCTTATGCATCACCCAGACACCCAGACCCTGGTTGACTGGGCGCTGGCGGAAGGCCTCACAATCGTGGCCATAGACAACACGCCGGGGTGCGTTCCGTTAGAGACCGCCGAGCTGCCAGAAAAGTGTCTCCTGCTCTTTGGACAGGAAGGGCCGGGGGTGACCCAAGCGGCGCAAGAAGGGGCATTGATGACGTGTTCTATTGCGCAGTTTGGCTCAACACGTTCGATCAACGCCGGCGTTGCTGCTGGTATAGCCATGCATGCTTGGATAAGGCAACACGCCGATCTGGGGAAAGCGTGGTAGCTGGCTAAAACTTTTGTCTAGTATTGGGGAAATGTTCCGTTCGGCCGCACCAGCTGGTGGCGGGCTTTTCTACGAGAAGAGTAGGTATCACGTTGAACGAAATATGGCTGCATCGTGCCGATCTCGCTGAGTCTGCGATTAACGAGAGGCATGCGTCTTCGTTGTGGGGCTTACCTCGTACAAATTTAGCCGTCGTAGCGTGGCCACCGAATATTAAAGAAAAGCTTTTTTATCGGTGGCATTACTGGTGGCAGGCACACTACTTGGACTGCCTTGTCGACGCCGCCATTCGCCGCCCAAGTAAGGCTCGCAAGCAGCGGATCCGGGAAACCATCGCTGGTATCCAGATCCGCAACCTGGGCAAGCTAACTCGAAATAACTATTACGACGATAAGTCTTGGCTGGCGCTTGCCTTGGACCGGGAACGTCGTATGCGGGGTCGAGGTAAACGAAAACATTTGCGGGCTTTGGAGGTCAATATTGTTGGTGGTGCGGATTCCGTAGTTGGCGTTTTGCCGTGGCGTGTAGGCGAGCACTTTTTTAACGTTCCTACCAACGGACCCGCAGCTATTATGCTTGCGCGCAATGGCGACATTGCCAAAGCGCGCGAGATTATCGACTGGATTTTTGACAATCTTATTGATGAAAAAGGCCTGGTGATGGATGGCCTGCGCATGAGTATGCGGGGCCCCGAGCTGGTTAAATACACGCATCCTTATTGCCAAGGCGTGGTCATCGGAGCGTGCGTGGAGATTGCCGAGGCGTTGCGCGCCGACGAAGCGACCTATGAAGACTCTATTACTTATCTGGCTCACGCGCGTGCTGTGATTCATGCGGTGGCTAAGGAAATGTCAACGTCATCGGGCGTGATCGACTGGGTAACAGGCGACGGCGACGGAGGTCTCTTCAAAGGAATTTTGGCGCGTTACCTTGCTGATGCCGCGGTGCGACTTCCGGGAGACGGCGAGGCTAATCGCTCTGCGCGCAATATTGCTAAGCGCCTGGTTATGGCCTCTGCGGAAAGCGTGTGGAATCATCGCCTAGAGGTCGATGGCCTTCCGGTATTTGCCACTGACTGGACAGATGATGCGAAGCTTCCTCACAACTTTGGCGTGGGAGGTTCGGCGTTGAGTGACATCGTGAATGTAGTGCGTATCGACGAACGCGATTTGTCCGTGCAGCTTTCGGGATGGATGCTGCTGGAGGCCGCTGCACATATAGTCGAGTCTGAATAGTTTCGGTTATGTCCGAATCTGTGTGATTTCTCTCCTAATTTTTCGGATTGAAGGGGAGCATTCTGCTGGGGTTGCTGGCATACTGGGATACAGGCTACGAGCAATCGTGCTCACAGATGAAACGAATAAGCTAATCCAACTGGAGGATTTTTCATGCCTATCGCAACTCCCGAGGTCTATAACGAGATGCTGGATCGGGCTAAGGCAGGCGGATTCGCCTTCCCAGCCATCAACTGCACCTCTTCTGAAACCATCAACGCAGCTCTGAAGGGTTTCGCTGAAGCTGAGTCCGACGGCATTATTCAGTTCTCTACCGGTGGTGCGGAGTTCGGTTCCGGCCTTGCGGTAAAGAACAAGGTCAAGGGTGCTGTGGCTCTCGCTGCATTCGCTCATGAGGCAGCAAAGAGCTACGGTATCAACGTTGCTCTGCATACCGATCACTGCCAGAAGGAAGTTTTGGATGAGTATGTTCGTCCCCTCATCGCTATTTCCCAGGAGCGAGTAGACCGCGGCGAGCTTCCGCTATTCCAGTCGCACATGTGGGATGGGTCTGCGGTTCCGATTGATGAGAACCTTGCGATTGCTCAAGAGCTCCTGCAGAAGGCGCGAAACGCCCACATTATCCTTGAGGCTGAGATTGGCGTTGTTGGTGGCGAAGAAGACGGCGTAGAAGCTAAGGCCGGCGCTAACCTCTACACCACTCCAGAGGATTTTGAAAAGACCATCAACGCCCTCGGTACCGGCGAGAATGGCCGCTACCTGCTGGCCGCAACCTTCGGAAACGTCCACGGCGTGTACAAGCCAGGCAATGTTAAGCTGCGCCCCGAGGTTCTTCTTGAAGGCCAGAAGGTTGCTCGTAAGCTGCTCGGTCTAGACGACTCCGCTTTGCCGTTCGACTTCGTCTTCCATGGCGGCTCCGGCTCCGAGAAGGAGAAGATCGAGGAGGCACTGACCTACGGCGTAATCAAGATGAATGTGGACACTGACACCCAGTACGCATTCTCTCGCCCGATTGCTGCTCACATGTTCTCTAACTACGACGGCGTACTCAAGGTTGACGGCGAAGTTGGAAACAAGAAGGTCTACGATCCACGTTCTTACATGAAGAAGGCTGAGCAGAGCATGTCCGAGCGCATCATCGAGGCTTGCCATGATCTGCATTCGGTGGGAACCTCGGTAACCAAGTAAACTTAAAGCAGTATATATTTCAACACCTAGTCAATTAGCGTTGGCTGGGTGTTTTTTATGAAAAACTTCGGGTTCACTTTTAATCAAAATATATTACCGTTTAGTTCTTTGACCTGCTGTAAATGTGCTGCTTAGCTTGAATGGTTAACTTAATCATTCCTTCTCTAGGAGACCCAGTGGGTAATAGACCTGGTCCTCGGATTGTGGCAATCACTACAGCTGCAACCCTTGCCATCTCAGGCTTAACCGTAGCGGCACCCTCAGCCTTTGCGGCCGTCGATGACGGAACAACGAATGCATTCACCAGCAATCCGGATGCGAAATTTGCTAATGAGATTTTCTTCTTTGATTTCTCCAAAGTAGCCAGCGGTGAGCAGCTTGAAAATAAGTGGGATTCGAAGAATCCTGAAAATAATGAAGGCGGCTTTGGTGGCAAGCGCATCAAAGAAGGTGACAGCTATACCTATAAAGACACTGATGGTCTGCCTAAGGGGATGGAAGTCACAGTAACCATCAAGAGCATCAAGGCTATGTATTCCGATGCTACGAGTACTGATGGAACTCCTCTTACTGTGGACAACGGTGGTATCTGGGCGCGTAACGTGACGTGGAATGACTTCTTCCGTCCAATCAACTTTGATGCGCTTGCAGACCGTAACTCGGACCGTGATAAGTGGTTTGATAGGGATGTTCTATATCCTAGCGATCCCGGCGCAAAGTGGCAGATCAGCCAGTACTTGGATCCAACCCTCTTTGGTAATAATGCAGATAACGTAGGTAACCAGGGCTACACTTTTGACCTTGATATTAAAGGCACCCTGAACGGCAAGCCGATCTCTCTCGATGTGATCGCATCTGATGGTGAGTCCACCGGTATTAAAGTGGAGGACCACAACAACCCCTATGGCAGCAATCTGGCCAAGGGTGGAGTTCCGGAAAACCTTGGTTTAGCAACTAACGCTGATGGTGGCTGGGAGGTTATCCAGGACCTCGTTAGCAAAGAGGGGCGCTACTACTACGTAGACAACACTCCTAAAGTGCCCACGCAAGTGCCGGAAGGTAAGGCCCCTTACCCTCAAATTGATGTAAAGCCTGGCGATGAGTGGTCGTTAAAGAATGGCGACAAGACCTATGGCTGGGTGGACACAGAGCTGAATGAAGCAGGCGGTCCATGGGCAAATATCCCGCAGTCCCAGCCCCTACTCGTCAGCCGTGGAGCTGAGAAAGTTTCCGTCACTCTAGACAACAACCCACGCGGCAAGACTGGTTCCCGCCAGGGTGTTGTCGCAGGTATCTTTATTCCTACGGATCAGGGCGACGCACCGGAGTCTTATGGGGAAGCCAGCCACATCCTGGATAACTGGAATGTGACGGGGCAGCCGAAGCAGAACCCGGACGTTGCATTTGAAGCCAAGAACCGGGTCGGCAATGAGATGCCGACCCGTGATGGCGGTCAGAACTGGAGCGATGACGCTAAGAAGGACTCCGAAGAAGACGTCCAGCCCAGCGTATTCAAAGATGGCTTTGAACAGAACAACGGCAAGGTCACTTTCCCCGTAACCGCTACAAACAGCGACGTTGTGGCATGGGTGGACCTGGACAACAACGGTAAATTCGACGAGTCTGAGCGTCGTGTTGGCGTAGTTGAGGGCGGCAACGTTACCTTCGACTGGAGCAATGCTGACAAGAAACCTGAGCCCGGTAAGGACTACTACGCACGCATCCGCGTAGGCGGCGAGGGTGTCAAGGCCGATGATATGAAGCAGCCCACCGGCGTTGTGCAGGGCGGTGAGGTGGAAGACCTCAAGTTCACGGTTGAAAAGAAGCCTGAACCTCTGGTCTCCTTGGGAGACAAGGTCTGGTTTGACAAGGACTCCGATGGCCTACAAACAGATGGCGAGCCAGGCGTTAAAGACGTCAAGGTCTCGTTACTGGATGAGCAGGGTAATCCTGTTAAACAACCCGGTACAGAGAATCCTTATGTAGTAACCACCGGCGATAACGGTGAGTACCTCTTTGAAAACCTGCCCAAGGGCAAGTACAAGGTGCAGTTCGACTACTCTGCTGCTCGTACTCCAGAGGGCAAAATGTTCACGGCGTTTACAGTTCCTGGCGCCACTCCAAACGGTAATACTGAAAAAGATTCTGACGTCCTAGATTCCAAGATCAACAGCGTTGGTCTCACTGACGTCATTGATCTGCAGTCGGATCGTCGCGATGTAGACGCAGGTCTAGTTGTTGTTCCCTTTGAACTGGGCGTTTCCGTTGGTGATTTTGTTTGGCATGACAAGAACAACGACGGCATCCAGAACGATGGCGATGACAGTGGCATCAAGGGTGTTGAGCTAAGGATTCTTGATCCGGAAGGCAAGCCGGCTAAGGATATTAAAGGCCAGGAAGTCCCTAATACCTTCACGGATGAGAAGGGCAACTACCTCTTTGATCACCTTCCAGCGTTGGAAGACGGTCAGAGCTACACGGTTGAGGTTGTCAAGAACCCAGAGGGCTTTGTTCCTGCTAAGTCCGGTGCTACCGATGACTCGGAGAAGGATTCCTCCACTAACAGTGCGAAAACCAAACCAGGCGCTTTGAAGGAAGACAAGGCCAAGGACCTGAGCTTGGACTTTGGCTTTGTCAAGCTGGGTTCGCTGTCGGGTATGACCTGGTTCGATTCCAACAAGGATGGCATCCGCGACGATAACGAGAAGCCTCGTTCTGGCGTGACCGTTACGTTGCTTAAGGACGGCAAGCCTGTTGACGGTGTTGACCCAGTGAAAACCGGAGAAGACGGTACATACAAGTTTGAGAATCTTGTTCCTGGCGCTGGTTATTCTGTTCGCTTCGGTGATACAGAGAACCTGACCAAGAAGACGGAAGGCGATGTCACTAAAGACAAGGACTCCAACGCTGACCTGACCACCGGTGAGACTGCCGCCGCCGAGGTTAAGGCCGGGGAGAATACCCCGAACCTTGATGCTGGCTACATCACTCCTGCAGTTTCCGTTGGCGATCTTGTTTGGCATGACAAGAACAATGACGGCATCCAAAACGATGGAGATGACAGCGGCATCCCCGGTGTTGAGCTGAAGATTCTCGATCCGGAAGGCAACCCGGCTAAGGACATTGACGGCAAGCTGGTCGCCAATGTTGTCACCGATAACAACGGCAAGTATCTCTTTGAGAACCTTCCGGTTCTGAAAGACGGCCAAACCTACACCGTTGAGGTTGTCAAGAACCCAGAGGGCTTTGTTCCTGCTAAGTCCGGCGCAACCGATGAGGACAAAGATTCTTCTACCAAGAGCGCCCAGACTGCCCCGGGTGTGTTGGCCAAGGACGGCGCTCAGGATCTGACTTTGGACTTTGGCTTTATCAAGCTGGGTTCTCTGTCCGGTATGACCTGGTTTGATGCTGATAGGGATGGTATCCGCGACGAGAATGAGAAGCCTCGCGCTGGTGTGACCGTTACCTTGCTTAAGGATGGCAAGCCTGTCGAGGGCGTTGACCCCGTGGAAACCGGTGAAGATGGCACGTACAAGTTTGAGAATCTTGTTCCTGGTACCGGTTATTCCGTGCGCTTTGGTGACACAGAGAACCTGACCAAGAAGTCGTCGGATACAGACGTTACCAAGGAAAAAGATTCCAACGCTGACCTGACCACGGGTGAGACTGCTACCGCTGAGGTCAAGGCAGGGGAGAACACCCCGAACTTGGACGCTGGCTACATCTCTGAGCCAGAGACCCGGAGCTCGGTGACCGTGGCCCGCCAAGGCGAGCCCCAGAAGTCAACCGACAATGACTCGGAAAAGATTGGAAACATCACGGACGCGGGCATCACTCCTGCAGAAATGTTCCCAGGGATCGATCCGACCCTTCCGGTTGAATACAAGCTTGTCGACGCCTCCGGCAACCCCACCGACAAGGTAGAGGTGCCAGGTCGGGGTACATACACCATTGATAGCGATGGTGTGGTTACCTTTGAGCCTCACCCTGATTTTGTTGGTGTAGCAAATACCGTGATGGTTACGGCTACCCAGGGTGAAGTGACTCATGTTTCTCAATACACGCCGATTGTTATTCCAAAAGATGGCGATGGCGAGTTCCCGTTGCCGCACTTTGTGGATAAGGGAGAGACCGGCGAGCCGGTTACCGTTACCCCAGGTAAGGGCAACCACCCTGATTATCCTGCAGATCTGTTGCCAGAAACCGTGAAGTTTGTTGAAGAGGGGCAGCCTAAGGGGGCTGAGATCTCGGAAGACGGTAAGAAGATGACTGTTCCTGGCCAGGGTGTCTGGACTATCGACGAGAACGGCAACTTCACATTCACGCCTGAGGCAGACTTTGGTGGAAGCCCGGATACGGTGAAGTACAACGGCGAAGATGAGTACGGAAACTCCGGAACAAATGATGGAACTGTCACCATCGTGTATCCGGTTCCTGAAGGTAACAGCGATTTGATTCGTAACCTGATCATCGCAGGTAGCATCATCGGCGGTATTGGTTTGATAGCTGCTTTGATAGGCGGAAGCAGCGAAGGTAGTAGTAATGGCAGCAGCAACTCTCCTGCGCCTGCTCCTACCCCCGCGCCTAAACCAGCTGAGCCGAAGACGGAGCCGAAGGTCGAACCGACAAAGGTGACGCCAAAGGCAGAAGCCAAGAAGTCTCCGATGCTGGCTACCACCGGTGCAAGTGTTGTGGGGCTGCTCGTAGCGGCACTAGTGCTTGTCCTTGCAGGCGTTGCGCTCGTTGCACGTCGTAAGAATAAGTAATAATCCATAAGGCTAAGGGCGGTACATCTCATTGCGAGGTGTGCCGCCCTTGTGCATGTCTACACAATCTGCCTACTATGTAATGCATAGTAGTTGGCTACACATAGAAGGTGAGATGGCGGAATCACAATTAAGAAAAGGCGTACTAGAACTGATCGTTTTGGCGGCTTTGGAAAAGGAGCCCACCTACGGTGGTGCGCTCATTGAGCGTCTGGGGATGGAGGTTTCTCCGGGAACTCTTTATCCACTCCTGACCCGAATGAAAAAGCACGCGTGGATCGGTAGCCATTGGGAGGAGTCGCCTTCGGGACCTCCTCGCAAGATCTACTCGGTCACAGAAAAGGGGAGCGAACGCATAGCGGAGCTGGTGCAGGAATGGCGCGCACTGTCTGTAGTTGTCAACGAACATGTGGAAGGGATTGGAAAATGACCAGCTTTTATGAACGAGAACAAGACGGAACCATAAAGATTTTTGGCGTCGCAGTGCATTCTCCGCAGACGCAATTTAAAATCTTCGAGCCTGAGAACCCTGCTCTTTTTGTTCCGCGATCGTTGGGTATCGGATGGGATCTTAATGTGGGAGCGCTTGCCGTAAAGCTAGGGTTGGTGCGCCCCGATGACTCGCTACCGGATTTGCAGGAGTACGTGCCGTCGCAAACGCTTAAAGCCCTGAAGTACATGCCCTTTATTGGCACCGGTGTGGTAGCGCTGGCTGCTTGCATCGCCAGTAAACAGAAACTTGTGCCTTATACCGCGCTTAGTGGGGCAATGGCTTTGTGGAGCGCCGATAAAGACGTGACTGTAAAAGCGCAAACTCTTGGGGTGCAAACGATGGCGTTCCTGGACATATGCGCGGTCAAGGCTGATTCTCGTCCGCTGTCCACGATCGCGGTTCTGAGTTTTCCGGTGGTCACCACCGCCGTGGTAGTGGGTACCGTCAAATCTGCGCTGCTCAACTTGGATGCAACGTTGAAGGCAAAGGGCAATGAGTGAGCTTGCACCTTTGTGGTGGTTAATCACACTGCAAGGAGTATTGACAGTCACAGCGCTCTTTTATGCTGCACAGCTCGGGGATCGTCGATTAGCTGAACAGTCCCGATGGGTATGGATCGTAGCGATCTTGGTGGGACAAACGGTGGGCAGCATTGTGTTTTTGGTCGTGTATTTCCGGGATCGGAAACATCGCGATCAACCGGAACGAACCCAGCCCACCAAAGGGGCAAAAACGATTGAACAGCTTTATGGGGATGCTTTATGACTGTACTTGCTGTGCAAACGCAGGACCTAAGCAAGTGTTATGGCGACGTCGTTGTTGTGGATAATCTTTCCATGAGCGTTCCTGAAGGCTCTATATACGGGTTCATTGGCTCGAATGGTGCGGGAAAGACCACAACTATCAGGATTCTGCTGGGTTTTGCTGCGGCTACGTCAGGGAGTGCAACGGTGCTCGGGCTGCCTCGGGGGACGTTGCCGCCAGAGCCTAGTAACCAAATAGCCTACTTGCCAGATGTTCCCCGTTTTGCTGCATGGATGAAACCCATAGATGCGCTCATATATTTAGGCAGAGTATCCGGAGTGGACTCAGACCAGGTGGTTGATCGAGCACACGACCTGTTAGACCTCGTTGGTCTGGCGGGGGCCAGAAGCACCGTGGGAGGCTTTTCACGAGGAATGGTGCAACGTCTGGGCATCGCAGCCAGCCTGATAGGTGCACCGCGATTGCTCGTGTTGGATGAGCCTACGAGCGCTCTCGACCCGTTAGGGCGCGCTGATGTTTTAGCGATCATCAAGCAACTGCGCGGGCAGACCACAGTCCTTTTTACCTCGCACTTGCTTGCCGACGTCCAAAGCGTATGCGACCACGTAGGCCTACTGCATAAAGGAAAACTTGTGCTTGAGGGAGAGATACAGGATGTGTTGGCAACACACCGATCTGCCAACACATACCTCCGCCTACCCGGAGACGAGGCCCTGCGTGCTGCCTTGCAATCTCAATTGGGAGTGCCCGTGACAATCGAAACATCTACTTTGCAAGATGTCTATGAGTCGGTGTGCCATGAACAGCAATAAAGTCCTGTGGTTCTACGAACTCCGAAGAATAGCGTCAACTCCTAGCAGCCACATTGTGCTGGGACTAGGACTCTTCCTTGCCGTAGCCTCCCCACTCACCGCATGGTTTATGCCCGATATAATTCAGAATTTGCCAATGCCTGAACCCACGTGGCGAGACTCATATGGGCAATGGGAGAAGAACTTACACCAAGTTATAAGCATCGCTATTATCATCGTGTCTGCTCACGGAATAAGCGGAGGCCTTAGCGGTGGGGAAGCCGTCCTAGTGCTGAGCAGAAATGTGTCGCGTCGTGCATACATCAGCTCCAAAGTATTCAGCTATTATGCGCTGTCGGTGGGCGTCGTAACGCTAGGAACGCTGATAGTGTGGGGCGCAACCAACGTGGTTTTTGGAGAAGCTGCATTGCTAGTACGGAGAAGCTGCGAATGGTTTATGCAGATGACGTTTGTGCTTGCAGTGATTACCGGCGCCGCTGTGATCTGGCAGCGGATGGTTGCTGCGGCAGGCGTGGGATGTGCAGTTTTTCTCTTGATGCAGCTTGGTGCAATCTGGGAGTCTGCACCGCCAGCATGGGCCAGCGTCCCCCTTGCATGTGTGGTTCTTTATGCAGCGATGCGGCTGTACGACCGCAGAGAAATCCGAGGCGACTAAGATTTACTCAGGTAACAGAGTAGATTGAGGAGCTTATGGCACCTACGTGGTCAGAGACACAACGGATGAACAGATTCCAACAGGGGTGGATGCGTCTGCGCTCTAATTGGATTTATGTGATCCAAGCGGGGCTTGCGGCGGGGCTATCCTACTGGGTAGGTTTGCATCTTTTTGGCCATGAGCAGCCCTTTTTTGCCCCTATGTCCACGGTGATTGTGCTGAGCACAACAGGCGGCGAGCGATTCCGCCGTTCCTTTGAGCTCGTCCTGGGTGTGAGCATCGGTGTAGGGCTTGGCGACGTCCTCATCGCCCTTGTGGGGTCCGGGGTCTGGCAGATCTCAGTCGTCGTGGCCCTGTCCATTGTGCTGGGCACTGTGGCGGATAAAGGCGTCCTTGTGGCTAATCAGGCGTCGTTTGCGGCAGTCCTGATTGCAACGATTCTTCCGCCGGGTACCTCGGGAGGCACTGACCGCATGCTGGATGCTCTGGTTGGCGGCCTCGTGGGAATCGCGGTCATAGCGCTCATTCCTGACTCGCCTTTACGCTCGGGAAGGCGGGAAATCGCAAATATTCTGGGCGTGATGGTTGTTGTCCAACGCAAGGTTGCCAACGCGCTGCGCACGGGCGACGCTGACGCCATTGCAGATGCCCTTGTCCTGGCGCGAGGTACCCAAGGGCACATCAATCAGATGATTGCTGCTGCCAATATGGGTAAGGAGACGATTCAGGCGTCGCCACTGCTCTGGGCACAACGCCGACGGATTCGTTCGATGATGCGGATTCTTAACCCCGTGGACAACGCAATGCGTAATACACGTGTGCTCGCGCGCCGGGCATTGGTGATTTGTGAGGACCAAGACGAGGTGTCCGCGCAGCAGATTGAGCTGATAGAGACCTTGGCCTGTGTGTCTGAGCGGCTTTCAAACCTGTACTTTGGCAACACGGAAGTCTCTGAAAACGCAGAAGTGCCCAAGCTGGTCGGCATCCTCAGGGATGCCGGCGCACGCTCGGGCTTAGATGTGGCCGAGGGGAGAGTACTCTCCGCTCAGGCCGTGTTGGCGCAGACCCGATCATTGATCGTGGACCTACTCCAAATATGTGGTCAGTCTAGGCGCTCCGCGGTAGAGGTTCTCGCCCCTACCTCGGAACATCCAGCGACTGTAAGAAAAATTTGGAACGACGGTGAATGATTATTCAGTACTTCTAGCGACGGAAGAGGAACTTGAGGAATCCACCGGAAGAGCCCTGAGAAGTGGTGGTGCGGTGCTGCTCGGCACGCTCTAGCGTCTCCTTCTGCTCCTTCACCACGTCACGAGTAGCCTTAGCGTTCTCCAGATCGCGCTCCAGATCCTCGCGGCGCTCACGGTCAGACTCGCCGTTTACTTCGTTCTCTAGCTCGTTAGCGCGGCGCTCAAGGGCACGCTCGTCTTCACGAGCACGGCCTAGCTGAGCATCCAGATCGCCTTCCATTGCACGTGTGACGCGTTCACGCTCGGCACGGTCACGCTCTGCCTTCTCGCGGAGGATCTGCTCACCATTGCTGGTGGTGGTCACCTCTGGGTGGCGCAGGCGATCAAAGTCGAGATCGTGGTAAGGCAGCGGCTCGCGCAGATTGAGGGGATTGCGCAAGTCATCGGTGCCAATTTTGCGGAAAACGGTGGTGGATACTTCACCCTTATCCGAGCGCCAGACGCGATCTGCTCCGAGAAGCTGACCAATGTACCCCTTGCCTTCAACCCAGGCAGGTCCGCCGGAATCGCCGTGGTCGGATCCAATGTCACCAGTGAGTACCACCGGGCCACTGACATTGGTGATGGGGGAGCACGCAATGCGCTGAGTACGGCTGCCGTATGCACAGAGGACATCGCCGACCTCTGGCTCAGCTACGGAATCCTGAGAGAAGTAGTTCTGTCCGAGGAGATTAGAGTCAGAAATCTCCACGTAAGCCAGGTCGGATGCTCGGCTGTTGACACTCCACTGCATCTCTGTCGTGTCGCTGAGTGATGCCCACTCCTGAGGGTAGACGTGGCGTAGGGTGCCGATGCTCTGGTGGTATTCGTCGTAGACCTCAGCACCATTGTCACCGCAGTGAGCGTCAGTCCACACACGATTATTTTCGGTGTCTACATAGCCCACGGTGCACACGCCAAGTGTGTTGGCGGTCCTTTGAATCAGTAGCCGGTCTCCTTGATCAACAGCTGCGGGAACTGAGGGAGCGTCTTGGGCGCTTGCCAGCGGCAATGGCAAGAGGGCTGCGACTGCAAGCACCGCCGCTAATTTGCGTTTGAGGTGCATTGTTTTCCTTCCGGTTGATTGCAAATGCATTATGAATTTATTTCGGGGTGGAAGGTAGCTGTGTTTTTTCCCTCAGGTGGGGGCGAAAAATAATAAATACTTATGCAAGGGAAATCAACTAGGCTGGCAAACATGCTGGATATCAAGGAACGAGGGTTAAGGCTAAGGCGAAGCTTCCTATCTATTGTTCAGATGTCACTTGCAGCCGGCATCGCTTTTTGGATTGCTCGTAATCTGATTGGGCATGACAAGCCCTTCTTTGCGCCAATGGCCGCTATCATTATCCTTGGCTTGACCAGCGGAAATCGCATCAAAAAGGCGATAGAATTATCCATAGGTTGCTCTATCGGGGTGGGGCTTGGGGATCTCCTGATTATGGGAATAGGCGTGGGACATTGGCAGATGCCGCTTGCCATCTTTATCTCACTGCTTGTTGCAACCTTCCTTTCCAAGAGCCAGCTCCTTATTAATCAGGTGGCTATTGGCTCAATTTTGATCGCTACGATCATGCCCCCAGGCACCTCCGCGGGTCCGGATCGCATGATTGATGCTTTCCTCGGCTGCATCACGGGCATCGTTGTTATGGCGTTGCTGCCGCACTCTCCGCTCGCGGAGGGGCGTCGTGAAGTCTCTGCGGTGCTCCGCTTGGCCAGTACGGTCCTCAAACATGTATCGGTAGGACTTAAGACAGCTGACCCTGACATCATCCAGGAAGAGCTGGAACGTGCTAGAGGTTCACAAGCCTCCATCAACGCCATGCTCGAAGCGGCCAAGTCAGGTCAAGAAGAGAGCACAGTGTCTCCGCTGCTGTGGGCCTCGCGCCATCGGGTCAGGTCTTTTGTCCGCATCCTTGCACCTGTGGATAATGCCGTCCGTAATACGCGTGTGCTCGCGCGCCGTGCTCAGGTCCTGGTAGAAGACCACGACACCGTAACCGCAGAACAGCTTGCGATTATCGAAGAACTGGCGGACATTGTGGAGGGCATTGCTAGCTCCAACGACAACCCGGCTGAGATTCCCGAACTCGTCCGACGTTTACGCTACCTCGGCGGCCGTTGTACTCCCGACATAGCCGACTCCGGGGTGCTTTCCGCCCAGGTGATTCTTGCCCAATCGCGCTCTATCATTGTGGATTTGCTGCAGGTGTGTGGGTTGTCTCGCGAATCTGCGGTTGCCATCCTCGCCCCAACGTCAACCACGCCGGCGTATCCGCCCGAGCTGTGGGAAGAATGATCAGGGGCGCACCGACTGCAGGTCTCGCAGATGCCGATAAAACGTCACCCGATCTACCGGGCGCTTCCGCGAAACCCCATCGACTTCAACCCGGAAATCAATGCCGCCTCCCTGCAATGCTCGTCCCAGCCATGCATCCTGGTTGATAAGCCCAAACTCGCGCTTTCCTAGCTTTGCGACGAAACCACTAACCTCCGGCTCGCGTAGCGGAGTCACAATCACATTTCCTTGCACGCCAGGGGCATCCAGCGTGGAAGTGAGCTGTGCGCCAAAGACGCCACGACGGGGTGCTCTTCTCTTGCCTTGATGGTGAATCAACACGTGATCATCCACGATCACCTCGCCTGTGATTTCTCCCGCGTCCCAGGCGGTGACCGTGGCGATACCGGCGACGGCGATACCGGCGTCGTCACGCAAGAGCGGTTTGGGGCGAACCGAGCCCGAGAGCGCGAAGGCTAGGGAATCGGAGGGGAGCTGCCAGAGATGCGCGACGCGCGAGTTGTGTTCGATGGGTACAAAGGCGACCTCTACCCACAGGATGTCGGCGCGCATCAGGCGGGTGATGACTGCGGAGAGGGCTGCATCGGAACCGATCACCACCACGCGTAGCGGTCGGTCTACCTGCTGCGGTGCATACTGTGGGGACCCCAAATGCGGGACATCGGGCATAGCTGCGATCTCGGCGAGGGAGGGCGTGGGGTCTTCAGGCAGGATCGCGGCGGCTTCTTGATCAAGAAAGCGCAGATCTTTGCGGGTAGGAATAGCAGAAAGCTGTTCTATGCGGTCGGCAGAAACAAGCGGGGGCGGAGCACCGCAGCAGGCGATAATAATTCTGGGAAGTGTGTGATCTGTCATGGTGAGGAGGGAAGAAAACGAGCTTGTATGTACAATGATGAAACGTCTGTGAGCATTCTAAAGTCAAGGACGTGTAAATCATGGCAGCAATCGTGATCGTCGGTGCCCAATGGGGCGACGAAGGCAAAGGCAAAGCAACCGACATCCTGGGCGGCCAGGTTGACTACGTGGTCAAGCCCAACGGCGGCAACAACGCAGGTCACACAGTGGTAGTCGGTGGAGAAAAGTACGAGCTTAAGCTCCTGCCCGCTGGTGTTCTCTCGGAAAACGCCACCCCCATTTTGGGAAACGGCGTAGTGATCAATCTTGAAGCGCTTTTCGACGAAATCGACGGGCTTGAGGCTCGTGGTGCCAACGCATCGCGACTCAAAGTGTCCGCCAATGCTCACCTTGTGGCCCCTTACCACCAGATTCTTGACCGGGTTCAGGAGCGATTCCTGGGTAAGCGTGCCATTGGCACAACTGGTCGCGGTATCGGGCCAGCCTATGCAGATAAAGTCTCGCGCATAGGCATCCGCGTGCAAGATGTCTTTGATGAGTCCATCCTGCGCCAGAAGATCGAGTCTGCGCTCGATGTAAAGAACCAGACCTTGGTCAAGATGTACAACCGCAAGGCCATCGTCGCAGAAGAAATAGTCCAGTACTTCCTGGGTTACGCGGAAAGACTGCGCCCCATGGTCATTGAGTCTGAGCTCGTGCTCAACGAGGCTCTCGATGCCGGCAAGAACGTCCTCATGGAGGGCGGCCAGGCCACCATGCTCGACGTGGACCACGGCACGTATCCGTTTGTTACTTCCTCCAACCCCACCGCCGGTGGCGCATGCGTAGGCGCAGGCATCGGTCCGACCAAGATCACCAGCTCCCTGGGCATCATCAAGGCGTACACCACGCGTGTGGGCGCCGGACCATTCCCTACAGAGCTGTTTGATAAGTGGGGCGAGTTCCTGCAGACCACAGGTGGCGAAGTTGGAGTGAACACCGGTCGGAAGCGTCGTTGTGGCTGGTACGACTCCGTGATTGCTCGTTATGCGTCTCGTGTAAATGGCTTCACCGATCTCTTCTTGACCAAGCTGGATGTGCTGACCGGCATTGGAGAGATTCCCATCTGCGTTGCTTATGACGTGGACGGGGAGCGTCATGATGAAATGCCGATGACTCAATCCAAGTTCCACCACGCAGTGCCCATCTATGAGACCATGCCAGCGTGGGATGAAGACATTACCGGCTGCACCACGTTCGAGGAGCTACCGGAAAAGGCACAGGCCTATGTGCGCCGACTAGAAGAGCTATCTGGCTGCCGTATCTCTTACATCGGAGTCGGGCCAGGGCGCGATCAGACGATTATTTGCCACGACGTAATGGCATAAAAATATGGGATGGGTTTCCGGTGGAAGCCCATCCCATTTTTAAGGCTTTGGCTTGGATTCTGGGGCAGAAGAACCAGTGGTGGCCAGGTGTGGGAAGCTCGGAAAAGCCCTTAGAATTCTTTTCATTTGCACTGGAAGACTCCAAACCATGAGCAATGAATTCATTAACCACCGCGAGGTTTTTTAAAAAAGACAATCTCAAAGAACTTATAAAACCCCTGTTGTGCTTCTGTTGCCGTGCTGCTTATAAAAAGAATCCCTTTATTGTTTCGTATCTGTTTGCTTGGTGGAAAGGCTGTGGAGCCCTGAACCGAGCCTCTCTGTAGACGCGGAATCTAAGCTGAATAAGGCTTGGAAGAATGCTCTGGTACAGGTGACTCCTTTGCCGAAAAACTTGCTATCAGATTGATCGCGCGGCTGCGCAATCCAGTACCTTTGCCCTGGAAGAAATCGATGAGATCTCGGTCTGCTCCAACATTGAGCAAGAAAGTTTCAAAGGGACCCCACAGCTATTCCTTTACCGTTAGGGCCGACGAGTTGCTTGATTCCCAATCAGGGGATAGCTATTGATTTTTTACAGTGGGGTGGCGTGGGTGTGGAAAGTTCTTTAAATATAGTTACCTATATCTCTTATCACATTTTTTTCTAACTGTGTCCGTATTATCTTTCATGAGCGCCATGTGACATTTATTCGCGGTGATCTGGAATGTGAAGGGGTAGCTATGGGTTCAGGTATGCGGAAGCATCGTGTTCTCACTTCGGCACTTGTCGTGCAGATTCTTGCGATTTTTGTGATTGGTTCATTTGTGGGGGTGGGCTTGTACACATTCATTTATGCCAAGGGCTATTCCTATTTAGGAAACGACCCAAAAGCGTGCGTGAACTGTCACGTTATGGAACCGCAATACAACGCGTGGCTAGCGGGATCCCACTCGGCAGTAGCGACATGTAATGACTGCCACGTCCCTCACGACAATATTGTGCACAAGTATTTAGTCAAAGCTGAGCACGGAGTAAACCATGGTTTTAAATTCACCACAGGATGGTTTCCAGACAACATCCAAATCCGTGATGCGAGCCGAAAAGTAACCAACGATGCTTGTTTGACCTGCCACGGCGACTTCACTTCAGATATTCACGGCACCTATGGCGAAACCCAAATCCAATGCACACATTGCCATGCAACTGTTGGACACAAGACTAGATGAGGTCACTTATTATGAGCACGCACGCGTCTAAAACTAGACGGCGATATCTCATCCTCACCGGTGCGATTATTGTTACCGCACTGATAACGATGAGCATTACGGCGCTCCTCATCAATATTATGGAGCGTAAATCAGAGGTCACAGATCACTTTGCCAACGTGGTCAGCATAGATGAGAACGTTGTGGACCCTGCGGAATGGGGAAAGAACTTTCCCCTTCAGTACGAGTCTTATCTGAAGACTTCAGAGATGGGCGCAACTACTCATGGCGGATCGGTGAAGGAGAGCCGCCAGCCGGATGGCAAAGACCCGCGAACCGAAGTCGCCAAGAGTCGGATTGAAGAAGACCCACGGCTGAAAGAAATGTGGTCAGGGTACGCGTTTGCTGTGGACTATCGGGAAGCCCGTGGACATCAATACATGCTGGATGATCAGCGTAAGACCAAGCGAGTCACTGAGTTTAAACAGCCAGGTACTTGTTTAAATTGTCATGCTTCTACAGTGAAGCTGATGAATGATCTGGGCGATGGGGACGCGAACGAAGGCTTTAAAAAGATGAACAAGATGAGTTATAAGGAAGTCACTCAACTTGTTGAACATCCGGTAGCGTGCATTGATTGCCACGACCCTAAGACTATGCAGTTACGAATCACTCGACCAGCTTTTGCTAACGGAATTAGGGACCTGAAGGCGTCGCAAGGCGTGAAAGATTTTGACGTAAACCGAGACGCAACACACGAGGAAATGCGTTCTTATGTCTGTGGACAATGCCACGTGGAGTACTACTTCAAAGGTGAAGATAAGACCCTTACTTTCCCATGGGCTAAAGGCATTGAGATCGACCAGATCTGGGATTACTACAAGGAAGACGGGCACGTCGACTTTGTAAACACAAAAACTGGCGCGGATATTGTGAAAGCACAGCATCCGGAGTTTGACGTATGGAGTAACTCGATCCATGCCCAAAATGGCGTCTCTTGTTCTGATTGTCATATGCCTTATGAACGGCATGGGGCTAAGAAAGTTTCCTCTCACCATCTCCAAAGCCCGCTGCTTAACATAAATAATTCCTGTATGACCTGCCATAATTCTTCGGATAAAGAGATGGAACAGCGGGTAGTCCAAATCCAAGACCGCTTTATTCATTCGCGTGATCAGGCATTTGATTCGCTTACAGCGCTGATTAAGGATTTGGAAAAAGCAAAGGATGATCCTGCGACTCCCGAAGATCGGCTTAAACTGGCGCGCGAATATCAGAATAAAGCTAGCTTCTATCTGGATTATGTGTATTCCGAGAACTCCAATGGTTTCCATGCGCCTGACTACATCCAGCGGATTATTAGCGACTCCTTGGATGCCTCCAGGAAAGGTCAGCTAGTTCTCCAAGGTGTTGATCTGAAAACGCTAGAGCCTTCGAGCGTAACCCAGAAGAACAAGGAAGCTGCACAATCTCGTGGACACTGATGTAAAACGCGAGGAGCTGATCCTTGATTTCTTGGAGACTGCTCCTGCGGAGGTATCTGCATGGGCTGAGGCCCGTGCAGAGGCTATCCGTGATGGAAGAGACCGTTATGTGGGTTTGGTGGAAATAAAAAGTGATCAACCAGATCCCGAGTTAGCTACCGCAGAGTTGGGTGAAAATTCTGATCTTTTCATCTCAACTCCGCTAAACCGCGTACAACGGCAAGAATCGAAAACGAAACATGTTTCTAAAACATTGTTACTGGTTTTAGTTACCGTTCTCATAGCCGCGGCAGGAGTGGGTATCTATACCTGGGGTAAGCCTGAACCCGCTAGCGATCCGCATGGTGGCATGTCCATGGGAGGGGAAGATCCTGTTGCGATCCAAGCTCGTATGCGCGAGCTTCAGGAAGTAACGGAGAAAGAGCCTAAGAACATTGATGCGCATCTTGAATATGGATTGTTGCTCTTTAACTTTGGTGACTTTGAGGCCGCAGAAACCCAGTGGAACAAGGTCATTGAGCTAGACCCGAATAATGTGCAGGCTTGGTACAACATTGGTTTCTGCGCGGTGGCTAAAGAGCCGATTGATGAGGCTAAGGCACACCGAGCCTGGAGCAAAGTAATAGAGATCGACCCTGGTTCACCGTTAGCTAAGACAGCTCAAAATCACATGGGAGCTGTGAAGCCTACGACTGAAGCTCCGCCGAAGCAGAAATAAGGAGCTTCCATGACTGAAAAGAATCAATATGGCCAGGTTACGGTAGGCGCAATTTTGAGAAGAGTCTACCGAATCCTGCACTCCAAGCTGGTGGGTGTTCTTATCATTCTGGCGATGGCAGTGCTATCTCTCATTGGCACACTGGTGATGCAGGCACCTGTGTCTCACCGAACCGACCCTGAAGGTTATGCTCGTTGGCTCCCCAACGCACAGGAAAAACTGGGTGGTTGGGCGACCATTTTTGACTACTTGGGATTTTTTAATATGTGGTCGTCCCCGCTATTCCTAGGGGTAACGGTACTGCTCGCGCTTTCTATCATTGCGTGCACGACGCACCGGCTTCCGGAGCTGATCAAAAAGACACTACATCCTCGTATTCACGTTTCCGATAGGTTTTTTAGCAATGCTCAGTACCGTGCTGCTATTCCTACTGAGCGTGCAACGGAAGAATCCTTGAAATTAGTTCGGGATGCACTATGCTCTCGACGTTTCCGCCTGGTTGTGGACGACCAAGATCCTTCGCGACTTTATGCCGATAGGTTCCGTTATGGCCCGTTTGGCACGGTTATTGCGCATGCAGCATTTGTGGTTATCCTTGCGGCCTTTGGGGTTTCAGCTTTTACCGGATTTGAAACGAATCTTGATATTGCTATAGGTGAGAAAGCCGAAGTGGGCAATGGGACAGAGCTTTCAGTAGAAGCAGTTTCTTTTGATGACGTATATGACCCTCAAGGACGCCCCACCGATTATGTTTCGCACCTGATTGTACGAAAAGGTTCAGAAAAAGTCGCTGAACAGGATGTACGAGTCAACACTCCGATTGTTGTGGATGGGGTTAGATTTCATCAAGCCTCTTTTGGTGTTGCAGCAGCGATCACAGTAACCGATGACAAAGGTGCTGAAATCGTAAAGAAAGCTGTGCCGTTAAAGTGGACGTCTGGTGATGGAATGAACGTCGTGGGCAGGTTAGATCTGCCGGATCGCGGGTTAGAGATTATCGTCGCAACGCCTGCATCCGGACAACGAACCGCCAACGTGGGTACTGCGACCATTGAGGTTTATCAGGTGAGCAGTGACAAGAAAATAGGCGCTGCAACCGTTGACCAGGGCACTCAAGCACAGGTGGGGCCCGTAAAAGTCACCTTTGAAAGGGAACAACGTTTCACTGCTATCACGGTGCGCAATGATCCTGGAACTTTATGGATGTGGGTTGGCTCAGTGCTGCTCATCATTGGAATGGTGATGACCTTTGGTTTTAGACATCGCCGCATATGGGTGCGGGTCACCAATGACACTATTTATGTTGCGTCCGTAGAACAACAAGACACACTGTTAGACCGAGAATTTCGCCAGCTCGTCCAGGACATTAGCCAGAGCTCCAGCGTAAATAAGGAAGGCACTCATGCTTGAGATATCCCAATACGCTCTTAATGGAGCTATAGCATTTGCAATTCTGGGCTTGCTCGCAGAAATCCTATTTATTACAGGAAGACGGAACAAGCAGAGCGAAAATTCGTGGTACACGACGGCCTTTACCCTCGTGACTTTAGTGTTGACACTGTTCTACCTGGTAGTCCGCATGATTCACACCGGGCACGGGCCTTTTGCCAACCAGCATGAGTTTTCTGTGGCCTTTAGTGCGGGCATTCTTACGGCCTTAGTCTTCTTTGCCTGGCGCTATAAATTCCACATTTTATCTGTGGTCGTTCTCCCCGTGGTCACAGTCATGTTAATTTACGCGACCCAATTGGATACCGAACTCAAGCCATTGGTTCCTGCACTGCAGAACAGCGTATTGCTGACGTTCCACGTGGGATTTGCTGTGGTCGCTTATGGTGCAGCGTGCGTGTCTTTTGGCGCTGCCGTGCTGTATTTACTATCCCCGTACATTCGGAGCAAATATTTCCCCAGCGCAGAGCTATGCGACGAAGTGGGCTACCGTGCTGCAGCTCTTACCTTTCCGCTGCTCACCATCATGATTATTCTAGGATCGGTGTGGGCAAATGTTGCATGGGGACGCTATTGGGGTTGGGATCCTAAAGAAACAGCCGCATTTGTTACGTGGCTCTTCTACGGAGCTTTCCTGCATGCTCGAGTAGTGCGTAATTGGCGAGGAACTAAGTCTGCCTGGCTACTCATAATCGGCTTCATTGCTGTACTGTTCGCATACTTTGGCAATCACTTTTTTGGCGGCCTCCACTCATACGCTTAGGAGACATACACGGTGATTAACAAACGCGTGATTATTCTGCTTGCAGTCATTGTCGTAGTTTTAGGGGCTGTCTATGTGGTGCAGAAGCCGCAAGAAGATACGGTAACAGTAGACAAAACCGATGGAAAAACAATCCGGTTGGGAGAAGAAGCCCCTAATTTTAAAGCACTAGATATTAAGGGGCATCCATTTGAACTTTCCTCACTTAAAGGAAAACCCGTATGGCTAGTTTTTAACGCCACATGGTGCTCAAACTGTCGTGCAGAGATTCCGGAAATTCAAGAACTGGCAAAAGAAGACACCATTGCGGTGGTTTCTATTTACCTCAACGAGGATTCCGCGCATGTGCGCCAGTATGCAGAAAAACTTGGTCTTACGTACAGCCAAATACCGGACGCACGTGGGACAATTTCTGCATCATATGGGGTTTCCGCAGTTCCCTCACATGTTGTAATTGATGATCAATTCAAAGTTAAGTGGATCAAGGCGGGGACGATTAGTCGTCAAGACATAAAGAAAGCGTTGGAGAACTAAAAAAGCACCCTGACAAGGTGCTTTTTTAGTGGACGCTTAAAGATTAAGCAGCCTTGGGGTCTGCAGGAGCAGCAGGAGCGGAAGAGCCTGTGGTTAGCCACTCATGGAAAAGGTGGAAGATGGACTTGAAGCCCTTGCCCTCTTCTACACCTTTGTCGCCGGGCATGGAGGAGCCCATGCCGCGGGCAATGAAGTCGTTGATGGTTGCGACGTTCTTGAAAATGATCTCGAAGAACTTGTAGAAGCCCTTGTCCTGGGTGGCAGCGTCTGCGGCGGCGAGAAGGGTCTCGTGCATGATTAATTACTTCCTTATTGAGAGACTAGTTTTTTGCTGGAGGGGTTTGGCTTTTATCGGAGGAGAGGTTAATTCCGCTAGATCCCAAGCCCTCGGTGGAGGCGGAGTCGAGGTTGAGAATTGCCCCGAAGAACTTCTTAACAGACTCAAAACCCTCACCGAAGGAAGGCGTGATGAGTTTCAAGAAGCCACCCATGAGACCACCTTCACGGCCATGGAAGTAATCAACAACAGCCTGGCTGACCCCAACGTTGGTCAAAAAGCTTTCAACAGAACCCATTAGTTTGCCTCCTTGGCTGGGGTGCTGGCAGATGATCCGGATGAGGACCAATCAGGGGTAGAAGATCCGAGTCCCTCAGCGGAAGCTCCATCGAGGTTGAGTAGCGCTTGGAAGAACTTCGGGATATGGGTACCGATAGCGAGGTCGCGACCTGTGCCAATGACTCCGCCGGTCTTGCCGGTGAAGATATCAACCAAGGAGTTTTTCCCAAAAAGGTTAAACCAATCAAGAGGTTGCTTAATGTTTTGCTCAAACCAGCCAGCTTGCTGCAATAAATATTCGATAGAACCCAAGAGGGGGACCTTCCTGCTCTTTCTGTGCAAATTCCTACAGATGTTCCAGAGATGCGTGAACACCCTATCTCACTAATATGATTTTGGGTCGAAAATGATACATATTTGGTCATTTTTATTCTCAAAAACCCATTTTCTTAGCATTAAGGGCGTTTTTCTGAAGTTGAGCCAGGCATAACACGGGAAAAATTTATTCTCAGTCTAGAATTTTTAAAGAAATTACTATTCGGAGGAATGGCTGAAATGTTGTGTGATTTAGGGGTGGGTTTCGGTGAAAATTAGAGACCTGCGTCAGTCTGTTGCGATCATCGTGTTGCTTGCTGTGGCGTGGACAGTGCCTGTTGCTGTGGGGAAAATTGCATCGCAGCAAACGACGAGGCAAGTTCAGGGAGGGAAAATTACGTTAGAGGCGGGGGAATCCCAGGTGGAGGTTGCAGCCCCGGCTGGTTTTAGTGAGGTTATTTCTCCACAAAAAGCTAGAGCGTCCTTGGTTAAAGGGGATGCGCGTATTTCTTTTCACCTGGCTACTGGTGCGGAGAATCAGGAAAAATCGCTTGAACGCGCCTTGTTGGTTTTGAACAGGAAGCAAGGACCTGCAAAGTGGCGGGGTGATGAAGTTCGAGTTCCGCAAGCAATTGAAGAGTCTGGAAGCAAGCACGACTTGGTGGGGCGAAGTTGTGAGATTGAGCAAGCTATTCCGAAGAAATGCGTCATTGTCGGCGCGGGAAAGCTTGTTCTTACGGTTGTTTCCTCGGGTAATGAAATTGATCCTGCCGATGTAGTGCAGTCCGTACGTGGAGGCATGGCTAAGGACGGAGCATTTGATGTAGATAATGGGGCGCAGCAGAAGTGAATGACCGTGAAGTGTTAGAGATGAAGAGCCGTAGGCGAACGTCTGCTTTGTGGTGGCTTTTGGTCGTCGCGAGCCCCCTGTCCTTGGCGTATCTTTTGAAAACATTAGGACGGGAACTAAGGGCTATGCCGCTGCCCTCCTTATATATCTTTCTTATCTGCATAGCCGGGGGAATCCTTGTTGTTGGCGTCCTTGTTCTTGTTGACAGGTCGCGCCTGCGAAAAGAGAAGTACAACAGGATTATGTGGGGCAGTGCCTTTGTCTTCGGCGGGTTGATAGGGCCTGTGGTCGCGGTGAAGACAAATGGTGAGATCGATAGATTTTTCCCGCTGATTTTTGGCCGGGAGTTTTATAGAGAATGGGGCGTGGCGGTGTTTGGTCCACTATCGGAGGAGTGGATCAAGCTGGTTATTGTTCTGGCGATCATTCTGCTTTATCGAAAGTGGATTGTGCGGCCGACGCATGGCTTTTTTGTTGGTGCTTTTGTTGGCCTAGGGTTCCAATTGACTGAAGATTTTTGGTTTGCCGTAGGCGCTGCTTTTGAGGATATAAACAGTGATCTATCGGGAGGGGTTACGTTAGCCACCTTCCGTGTATTGCTTGGCGTGGTATCGCATTGGACGTACACCGGGGTGGCGGCCATTGGGCTTTGTTATTTACTGGGGATTGGCTTTTCTCAAGGGGAAACCGGGAGGGGTCGATTTTTTCGCGCGGCAGGTTTCCTTGTGTTGTCGTTAGGCCTGCATGGCTTATGGAATTCCCCTCTTACCTTTGGCCTGGATGCGACCGTCGCTGTGCTGGTGAAACTGGTGATTTCCATAATTATCTTCATTGTGGTGGCTAGATGGCTCTGCCGGAATGAGAAGGCTGCGGTATCTACGGCCTGAGGAAGTGATGTAAAAATGTGGTGTTTATAACAAACTATTGCCTGAATTCGGTACACCACACATTTAGTTTTATCATTTGTACGTCATAGTTTTCCCTCAACTAGGAAAGGCTCTCTCGTGGAGTTTGTTTTCTACAGCTTGTGTGCAGCAGCACTCATTCTGGTCTTCCTCAAACCAGAAAAAGAAAAGCTGGCGTTTGGATTGTTGGTCGGATCATTCGCATTCTCTGTGCTGATGTTCTTCATGGCTTCCGCCACTTCGATTGTTCCGGCGGTGAACCTCTAAATGTTTAACGCAAAAGTTTTCCGTTTCATCCTGGCCGCAGCGGTTTTTGTCATCATGGCGTTCCCCGTGGGCGTGGCCAACATCTACCTCGGTTTTATCAACGGTGAATCTCCGTGCATTCTCTGTGGTAACGAGCGTTTTGGCATGGTTTTGATCGGCGCTTTGGGTGTCTTTATCCTGCGCTATGGCGCTCGCATGCGCTATATAGTTATGCTCCTTTTGGTCGCTTTTTACTACCTGTACACAACGGTGCGCCACTGGGGTGGACGCGCGAATGCTGACCTAGGACAGGGCTTTGGCGACGCCGTGCTCGGCGTACACACATACACCTGGGGCATCCTGGTGTACTGGGTTGTTATTGGCGTCCTCGCTGTTGGTTTGATCTTCATCGGCAAGGACAAAATGCTCCAGCAGGAGTTCATTTCTTCCGAGCTAGAAGTGAAGAAATTCTCACCTGCTACCAAGTTTGTTGCGATCGTTGCCATCGTTATCACCTGCGCTAACTGCGTCCAGTTCCTTATCGGTAACGGCATCCCTCCTTACGCAGGTGCCGGCGACCCAGCTCGCTTCACCTTCAACATCGCCCAGACTGCAAAGTACTGGGACAAAGAGCACCAGTACGAGTCCCTCAGCGACATTCGTCTGCACAAGTTCAACGCTCCCGACCCTTACAAGGGTGTGGAGTTTGACACCACTCCGGTAGCTGGCAAGAAGACTCTTGAGCTTGCTGGTACCCATGAGATCGGTTTTGACGTCACGGGCTTCCGCGGAAAAGGCCGCGCTGCAGGCATCGCCTACGATTCTGAGAACCAGAAGTTCGGTCTGGTTTCTACTAAGGGCGGTTTCTACTACACCGACAAGAACTTCAAGGAGCACTCCTCCTTCGCGCGTGTCGACGTCCCCAACGGCTCCGATATCCACAACACCGTGGATGCGGCCTTCTTCAAGCCTGGCGGCCTGGTAGCTATTGCTCAGAACAAGACCGTCTATGGTGCTGTGATCCAGGACGAGGTCGATGAGAAGATTGCGTGGAAGGATTTCACCGAAACCTCCGGCAACATCATGCCGATCTTTGATTCCAAGGGACGCCCTGAGCTGCGTACTATTCGCGCTCGCATGGCTTACACGTTGACCGTGGCGTCGGAAAGCAAGTCCGATACCTTTGTTACCCTCAGCGTTCCTCACAAGCGCTCCAAGCAGGTTGTCATTTCCGAGTTCTCCAAGGAAGACAACAAGCTGGTTCGCGAGGGCGTGCTCGACGCTGAGGGCGTTTACCCAGTCGGCGCAGACCTGCACGATGGCACCCTGTATGTCCTTTCCAAGGAACACAACAGCTTGCTGACCATCGACATGAAAGACTTCAGCGTCAAGGAGACTCGCAACCTCCCAGAGCTTAACGACGTCCGCGACGTCGCCGTTGCAGGAAAGAGCGCCTTTGTGCTCGCCCACGACGGTGACCGTGACGTAGTGCACGAGCTCAAGCTTTCCTAAAGACCCATGAAAAAAGCGCCCCTCGGGGCGCTTTTTCTTATGCCTGCTTGGTTACCGGTGGCTCAGCTGACCAAGGGAAGACGATCCACTCGTCGGTGTGCTTCCATACATATGTGGGGGAGACGACCGAGCGGCTCTTAGCGTAGATCACTGCGGAGCGAACTTCTGCGCCGTGCGACTCAAGGAGCTTGAGTACGAGCTGGAGAGTGCGTCCAGAATCGGCGACATCATCCACCACGAGGACCCTACGGCCTTTGATCGAGTTGGTGTCCAGGAGAGGCTCAAGCAACACGGGATCCGGCAGGGTCTCGTTGACGTCGGTGTAAAACTCGACGTTGATGGCGTCGGAAAGCTTTACTCCCATGGAGTAAGACAGTGCACCGGCGGGGACGAGCCCACCGCGAGCGACGGCCACAATGATTTCTGGGTCGTAGCCGTCATCGACGATCTGCTGGGCGAGTTCGCGATTCGCGTTGCCGAACCCATCCCAAGTCAGGACTTCTTTATTCTCAAGATCTGCTGAGTCTGCGTGGTATGCCATAAGCGAACTTTAGCGCGTTAGGCGCTCTTCGTGGTAGCCGCCTTGTAGCATAAATGACATGTTTATCCCCGAGTACATTGTTTCACCTGACCCAACCCGAGTTCTGGTTCTTGGCGACACCGACCTGGGGAAGAGACTCGCCTTGGCTTTTGCAGACCTTGGAGCCGAGGTCACGGTGCTAGCCGATGCGACACTCGAGGATATCGAACAACATCAGCCGGACTATGTGGTCCCTGTGACCAAAAACATTCCTGCCGGTATCGGAGACCGCCTCGTGCCTTCGCCATGCGCTTATGACCGCGAGGGAATCCGCCGGATCGCCACCGAACAGCTTGGTTTGCCCATGAGTAAATTTCGGTTTGCTTCGTCTGCACATGAGCTTCTCGACGCCGCCAATGAACTCGGATACCCCTGTGTAGCTAAATCGGCTAACTCGATTCACCTTCTGGCCTCCGCTGAGGATTGCGCGGCAGCGTGGGACGGTAGCCGCATGGTGGTGGAGCGGTACATCGAATTCGACTATGAAATCACCCTGCTGGCTGTGCGCTCAGTCGATCCGGAGACGGAGAAACTAGCCACGTGGTTCTGCGAGCCAATCGTTCACATACGCCAAGACGGGATTCTTATCGGCGCAGCGCAGCCAGTCGAGTTGAACTCTATCGCCTTGGATAACGCTCGCAGCGTGGCAGCGCGCATCACTAATGCCGTAGGAGGTCGCGGGATTTTCGGAGTGAAGCTCTTTGTGATCGGCGAGGACGTCTATTTCTCCGAGCTGTCGCCCTATCCCTTCCGAAGCGGTGCCGTCACGTGCGCAACACAACGTTTTGACCAATTCACACTCCATGCGCGCGCCGTGCTGGGTCTGCCCATCGACGCAACCCTGGTCACCCCAGGAGCAATCGCCTTTTCTAATGACATCCGGCCGATTACGCGAGCATCCGTTGTCCAAGCTCTGAACATGCCGGAAATCCATGTGGCAGTTACGCAGCGGGGGGCCGTGGCACTATCTACGGCAGATACCACGGTCGAAGCAGTTGACCGAGCAATGCTGGCCATCTCTAGAATGGCGGGGCATCAACCACATACTCCCGAGTCTTTTGACGACGCTTCTTAATCCGCTTGGCCGCCCGCTGGATAAAAGACTGCCCAAACATGCGCTGCCCGCTGATAATTCCTTCGGGCACTGTGGTGACGCGGAGATCATTATCTAGCAGCCAGGTCACCTCGCCGCCTTCTCCGGCAATGCAATCCACGGCTTTAGCAGTTTTGAGATTGTGGTGCTTGCGGCATAGACATTGGGCATTGTCTGCCTTGGTTGCACCGTTGAGGTCATACTCCTGAATATGGTCAATATCGCAGTGCCAGGCGGCAACATTGCAGCCAGGGAACCGGCAGGTTCCATCGCGAGCTTGGATCCAGCGGCGTAGGTCACCAGTAAATTTGTATTGGGCGAGTGTGGTGTCTTTATAGGGGTCAATGTCTCGCCATGTTGCAACAGCCGCGATTGCCTCGCTGGTGGATGCGTCGAAAGACGAGCCGTCGATGGTCTCGATTACGTCGCTTCCTTTTACTGAATAAAGATGCACTGTCGGCGCTTGTCCTGCGGCTAGGAAGAAAAGAGCCTCCACATCGGTGCACTCATGTTCCCGCGCAAGCTGAGCTAGGCGTTCTTTCAATACATGCGCTGTGCCATTGTCCACCACAGCCTCGATCACCGTTTTTCCTCGGGAGGTTTCAAAGAAGCTAACGCAGGGTTCGAGTTTCTGCTCGGGCTCTTCGATGACCTCATGAAGAGACTCCAAGAGTTTGTGTAGGAAACGCCGGATAGCCTGGGCTCCTGGCACCTTCTGATTCGGGCGTTTGGGATGTAGGTGACGGGCTAGGGCCTGATCGATAACGTCAAAGAGGTCGGGCTCGACTCCATATAAAGATTGGGCAATAGCGATGAGCCGCGAGAAATCTAGATGCCACAGGCTGAGCTCGAGCTGGTGCAATAGTGGTAAGGCCTTGAGGGTCTGTATGGCATCAATGCGGAGTTCCACATAGCGTGCTCCCTTGTTGATTCTTTCCCCGATGGAAACGCAGTATTCCTCTATATCGGTGTCTTTACTCGGGATGAGCTGTGCCCACCTGTGGTATTCAAATTGCAGCGCAAGCCTCTCGCTTACGCAGAGAGGGT
Source organism: Corynebacterium ulcerans (assembly GCF_900187135.1). Taxonomy (NCBI): domain Bacteria; kingdom Bacillati; phylum Actinomycetota; class Actinomycetes; order Mycobacteriales; family Corynebacteriaceae; genus Corynebacterium; species Corynebacterium ulcerans. The sequence continues at coordinate 1,131,254 of NZ_LT906443.1, read as the reverse complement.
CTCCCATGTCGCATCCGCGATACGTTCCCCAAGCTTTCATGATTCCCCCTATAAGGTCCCCGCAGTCCTGATAGTAAAACCAATCCTAGCACAAACGTTCTAATCCGTAAAGAGTGCAAAAAGAAACCCGCAGCTTATGGGCTACGGGTTTCTGTTTTATCTAGAATAAGCGGGCGAGTTTTTCTGCGCTGAGGGTCATGGGAAGGTGAGGTATTCCGTCTTCCTCAAACGGCGAGCCTGAACGGACGAACCCGTAGGCTGCGTAGTAGCCCTCCAAGGCTGATTGTGCGTGGATGAAGGTATCTCGTCCGGGGTACTGCTCATGGATGAGTCGTAGCGTTTGGAACAGTAGTTCGCGTCCTAGTCCGGTCCCACGCTGTTCTTTTGCCACCACAAACCTGCCCAAGCGAACGACGGGGTCCTCGGGGAAAATTCGAGCTACGCCCAGGATCTCTCGCTGCGGCGACCAGGCTTGGACGTGCAACGTGGTGTCTTGGGCGTCGATCTCGTCGATCTCTTTGTAGGGTGCCCGCTGCTCATGGACAAAGACGTCCACTCGGAGCTTGTAGATCTTGTGAACCTCAAGCGGTGAAAGATCTTTCAGAGCGGACACCGCAAAGATCGTGTTCATCTCATTCGGGCGCTGCATGAGAGACCATCTCATCCCATTCCACGATCTTCTTGCGTTCACGGCCCTCGGCCTCGCCGAGTGCGCGCTCTGCTGCGTCGAGAATATGCCAGCCGTCCCACGTGGTTACGGCGATTCCTCGGGTCTTGAGGAAGTCAACGATGGCGGCGTCGTCACGCTCTACGGCTGCGGTGAGTTTTCCGTCCTGCCAGTCTGCGACCAGCATTTCTGTGGTCTCTTTGGCGTCGGACTTGGTGTTGCCGATGAGTCCCACGGGGCCGCGCTTGATCCAGCCGGTGGTGTAGAGGCCTGGGACGATGGCGCCCTCGTGGAGGACGTGTCCGCCGTCATTGGGGATGACGTGGTTGGTGGGGTCGAAAGGAACATCATTGATGGCTTCTGAACGGTAGCCCACGGCGCGGTAGACGGCCTGAATCGGCCAATCGGTGAACTTGCCGGTGTTGCGAACCCCGCCCTGGCCGTCATATTCGGTGCGCTCGGTGCGCAATCCCACTACTTGTCCGTCCTCGCCGAGGATCTCGACGGGGGACTCAAAGAGGTGGATGAAGAGCTTGTGAGGTGCTCCCTTGGGGTCGCGCATCGCGTAGTTTTCCAGGGTCTGGCAGACCAGGTCTTGGGACTTGGAAGCGTGGCGAGCCTCGATGGAAGTCTCGTCGTAGTCGATGTCCTCGGGATTGACCACAACCTCGATGGTTGGGGAGTGGTCGAGCTCTTTCAGTTCCATCGGGGAGAACTTGACCTGTGCAGGGCCCCGGCGGCCAAAGACGTGGACTTCCTCGGCCTGGTTATTCTTTAGGGCTTCGTAGACATTGTCGGGGATCTCAGTGACCAGGAGCTCGTCGCCGGTCTTGGCTAGGATGCGTGAGACGTCGAGGCCCACGTTGCCCACGCCGATAACTGCGACCTGCTTGGCGGAGAGATCCCAGCTGCGCTCAAAGTCGGGGTTGCCGTCGTAGAAACCAACGAACTCACCTGCGCCATAGGAACCTTTGAGGTCAGAGCCGGGGATCTCGAGGTAGCGGTCGGCTACGGCGCCAGTGGAGAAAATGATGGCGTCGTAATACTGGCGTAGCTCATCGATGGTGATGTCTTTGCCTACGTCAATGTTGCCCAGTAGACGAATCTCAGGTTTATCTAGGACATTGTGAAGGGATTTGATGATGCCCTTGATGCGCGGATGGTCCGGTGCTACTCCGTAACGGATCAATCCGAAAGGTGCGGGCATACGCTCAAAGAGATCGATCTTTACGTCTACCTCTGATTTTACTAGTAGGTCTGAAGCGTAAATCCCAGCTGGGCCCGCGCCTATGATGGCTACACGCATTGGTTCAGTCATTAATGTCACAATTCCTATACTGAGCGAGAGTTTTGAATGTTAAAAATTTTAAAACAAGCCGGTTAGGGGGCCTATTTAGGGGTGATTGTTCTAGTTTACGCTGCGGGCTGGCAGTGTAAGCAACCTTCAGGTTTGTATAAAACGAGAGCAGTTTCACGGTAAACTCGCTTGCGAATCATACCGAGTATGCGTTGAGCCCTTCAATCATGGTGTCAACGCATTACTTTTGGCCATGAAAGGATCGCGTAAGTGACTGAAATTCAGCACGCATCAGTCCTGCTCACCCGCGCAGGACGAAACTTTGACGGGTTTGCCGTCGACGCTTTTGCAGATCGCCTCGGACTTCCGGTTCAGCAGCTCGTCGAACAGCACGCTGACCTTGCGGCAATTCTGGCGTCTAAACCGCTAGAAAACCGCCCCGGATTGTTCGTCGGCTCTGGAAACGTCAACTTTGATGCCCGAGCAGCCTCCGCTTTGGGCATTCCCCTCCTTCTGCTTATCGACGCCCCCGGCGTGCACATCGACCTCGCTACAGAGGAATGCGGCGAGCTGGGTGCCGTTGTGGCTGCTACATTCACCGCTGAGGAAGCGGAGACGGAAGCTGGCATAGAGAAGATTCGCGCGGGCCTGAATGTTGAGGCGCCCGTTGTTATGAGCGCTCCTGTCTTTGAATCATGGCTGCTCGATCAGGCTAAAGCACAGCAATCCCACATCGTTCTGCCTGAAGGCGACGATGACCGTATTCTAGAGGCAGCACACCAGCTGCTCGCTCAAGACATCTGTGAGCTGACCATTCTGGGTAACCCGGAGACCATCACCGCTCGTGCGGCGGAGCTGGGTTTTGATCTCTCCAAGGCTCACCTCCAGGATCCGGCCACCGACCCTAACGCGGAGAAGTTCGCTGCTGACTTTGCTGAGTTGCGCAAAAAGAAGGGCGTGACCATCGAAGAGGCACGGGAGACCATGAAGGATATCTCCTACTACGCCACCATGATGATTCATGAGGGGCTTGCCGACGGCATGGTATCCGGTGCTGCACACACCACCGCGCACACCATCAAGCCAAGCTTCCAGATCATCAAGACCGCGCCGGGCACCTCGGTTGTCTCGTCGATCTTCCTGATGGTGATGCGAGGCCGCCTCTGGGCATTCGGCGACTGCGCCGTGAACCCCAACCCCACCGCTGAGCAGCTGGCAGAAATCGCAGTGGTTTCTGCTCGTACCGCAGCTCAGTTTGGTATTGATCCACGCGTCGCCCTGTTGTCTTACTCCACCGGTAGCTCCGGAGCGGGCCCCGATGTGGACCGTTCTGTTGCAGCAGTAGCCAAGGCTCATGAGCTCGACCCCGAGCTCAAGCTCGACGGCCCATTGCAGTTCGACGCTGCTTGTGACCCAGGCGTTGCGGCTAAGAAGATGCCCAACTCCGAGGTCGCAGGCCACGCAAATGTCTTTATCTTCCCGGACCTTGAGGCCGGAAACATCGGATACAAGACTGCACAGCGCACCGGCCACGCGCTGGCCGTGGGCCCGATCCTACAGGGCCTGAATAAGCCGGTTAATGATTTGTCTCGCGGTGCGACGGTTGCCGATATTGTGAACACCGTTGCCATCACCGCTATCCAAGCAGGAGGAAAATAGCACATGGCGCTGGTCCTAGTTCTCAATTCGGGCTCTTCATCGATCAAGTTCCAACTTGTCGATCCCACTCAGCACGCAACTGACGCACCCTTTGCCTCTGGTCTCGTCGAGCAAATCGGTGAGCCAAGCGGCAAAATCACGCTGAAGCACGGCGGCGAGAAGTACGTCGTGGAGGCCCCAATTGCCGACCACACCGCAGGCCTCGACCTGGCCTTCAAACTCATGGGCGAGCACGGCTGCGGCCCTAAGGACGTTGAACTCGAAGCTGTTGGCCACCGCGTCGTACACGGCGGCCAGGTCTTCTCCCAGCCTGAGCTGATCACCGATGAGGTCGTGGAGTGGATCCGCGGACTCATTCCGCTGGCGCCTCTGCACAACCCAGCGAATATCTCCGGCATTGAGGTCGCTCGCGAGCTGCTGCCTGAGATCCCACACGTTGCTGTGTTTGACACCGGCTTCTTCCATGCAATGCCCCCGGCTGCGGCGCTGTACGCAATCGAAAGCGAGACCGCTGCGAAACACGGTGTGCGTCGGTACGGCTTCCACGGCACCAGCCACGAGTACATCTCACAGCAGGTTCCTGCTCTCCTGGGCAAGGATCCTGAGAGCGTTAACCAGATCACGCTGCACCTGGGCAACGGAGCTTCTGCCGCAGCAATCCGCCACGGTAAGCCGATTGACACCTCTATGGGCATGACTCCGCTGGCTGGTTTGGCAATGGGTACCCGCTCTGGCGATATCGACCCAGGTATCATCTTCCACCTGCATCGCACCGCAGGCATGAGCATCGACGAGATCGATGATCTGCTCAATAAGCGTTCCGGTGTGAAGGGCATCTCGGGTGTTAATGACTTCCGCGAGCTGCACCAGCTGATCGCCGAGGGCAATGAAGACGCTCGTCTTGCCTACAACGTCTACATCCACCAGCTGCGCCGCTTCATCGGCTCCTACATGGTGGCTCTGGGACACATCGACGCCATCACCTTCACTGCAGGCGTAGGCGAAAACGATGACGCCGTGCGTGCCGACGCTCTCGCAGACCTTGAGAACTTTGGCATCAAGATTGATCGGGAGATCAACGCCGTGCGTGCCGACGGCGCTCGCGAAATCTCCACCCCTGATTCCACAGTGAAGGTCTTCGTGGTTCCTACCAACGAGGAGCTAGCTATCGCTCGCTACGCAAAGACCATTGCGGAATCCATCTAGAACCAGGTCATAGGTCGGACCTGATTGGCCATGTCCACCAGCGTATATCGGTGGTGGGCGTTGGGGGCGCTGCGCGCTAAGAGCCGGAGAGAATCATAAAGGCCGGTGCGCAGCCCCTCTTGCGTGAAGTGATAGTCAAAGAGATCGTTGTCCGCTGCGGCCGCCTCTAGATTAGCTTGACGTAGCCACGTTAAAGCAGCGTTCATGATTGCGATCTTGATCTGCAAGAAGCGCGGCTCATTAGTAGGTATGCCTTCGAGCCTGCGAGCGGCACGTCTGATGCGCGACTCGCTAAGGTCGCCATTGATCAGATGCAAAATGGCGGTAAGTTCAGCCATACGCCTGTGCGTAGAATTCTGCGGGACCTGATCCAACGTGGAGACCGCTAGATCGACCTGATTCTCGGCCACCAATTGCCGAGCTAACCCAAACGCTGAGGACACTGTGGTGGGATTTGTCTGCCATACCAAAGCGTAGAGATACAGGGCCTTGAAGCGTAGAGTTTCAGGGTCCTTAGTCAATTCACTCCACATACCAATGGTGTTGCCCTTGAGTTCCGCAGCAGAGACAGCGGTATCAGGAGTCAAGAGCTGCACCGAATCCATTCCCATGTCCTGGAGCAACATTTCACAGACGGCAGCACGCGCCAGTTTTGGCGCAGCTTCACCGGGAAGAATGCTGTAGACCTCGTTGAAGTGGCGCTGAGCAGTCACGTAATCGTCCAGGAACAGTGAAGTCACTCCGGAATACCACTGGTGGCGCCAATCGTCGCCTAGCTTGGTATCCAACGTATCCAGCCATGAGCGAGCCTCATCGGTAAAGCCTAGATCAAGGAGCGTACGCACTACTCCGAGGGGAATCTCCTTGGAATCGGCGAATTCCTTCTGAGCCATTGCGTCGCGTAGCGTCTGCAGCGTTTGTGAAGGCTCGGCGTAGGAGGCCCCAGAAATCAGAATAGATCCGGGATCGGTGCGGTCTAAAAGAGGGACAGGCAGCGCAGCGTTGACTTCCTCGGACGTGATGCGCACGTTGCGCTCGATGCCGTCGATAAGCTGATCCGTGCGAAACACCATGTGCTTAGTGCCAAAAGTGGAACGCTGAGGCGAGTAGAGCGAATGCTGAGCTGGAAACTGGCGCCCTTCAGTGAGCGCAAGGTACTCGCGCAGAATTCCAAACAGCTGGGTCTCTAGCTCGCGTATAGAGGCAAAGCGCTTAGCCGGATCGCTACTGATACAACGGCGCAGCAGGCGATAAAAGGAAAGATTCTGGGCAAAGAGATTTTCCTCGTCAGGGGAGGGGATGCCGGGCAGATAGACTCCATCAGCGGAGGGAAGATTCACCGTCAATGCGGCAAGGGTCCGGCCAATTGTGTAAATGTCGCTTGCTATCGAGGGGCCATCGGTGGCTACCTCAGGTGCCTGGAAGCCCTTTGTGCCGTAGATATATCCAAAGGCCCCGATGCCGGACACCGCGCCCAGATCGATCAACTTGACCTGGTCTTCGGCGACAATGATGTTATCGGGTTTGAGGTCGTTGTAGACCACACCGCGTGAGTGCAGATAATCGAGCGCAGGAAGAATCTCCAGAATGTAGGCGATGGCTATATCTATGGAGAACAACCCTCCGGGCTGCTCTTTACGTCGATCAGCTAACGACGGCCCTGGGACGTATTCCATGACAATGAAACCGCCCTCAACGCGGGGGTCGTCAATGAAGTTATACGACTTCACGATCCCCGGATGCGTAATGTCAGCGAGGAACTCGCGTTCCGCCACTGCGGCGCCGTAGTCATGCGGATTAGCCTTGTCCCGCATGCCCTTGAGTACGACGACGCGCCCAGAAACGTTCCGGTCACTAGCCAAGTAGATCCAGCCCATACCACCATGAGCGATTACGCCCTGGACCTCGTATTGATTAGCCAGGATATCGCCGCGCTGGAGAAGCGGCTTTTCCAGCCCTTTCTTTTCAATGTACGCATCATCTTTGAGCACTTCTTCCACAGTGGAGACCCGGATGAAAGGCAATGCGACCATGCCATTGGCTACGGTGCGGTCATCGCGGTTAGTGCCACGCCGGGAGCGAAACGTGGAAATTGCTTTCTCCCGGGAACGCGTACCAGCATCTGTGTCTTGCTGGATAGTGTTCAGGTCGTTAAGAAGTCCCGTGAGATCCTCATCGTCGTCATCGTCCGCGAAGGGATCAAAGGGGACAGCCTCGGTGCCACGACTCAGCGGGTCATTCATGGTTTCTCCTCACGATAATTCAGCGCAGGGGGATTCTGAGGCGGAAGATACGCACCGAACCACTTGGCATAGGACCTTTGCCAGGTTCCGTCTCTAAAAATACGCTCGATAGTAGCGTTAACCTGCCGGATGATCCCTTCAGAGTCGTGTCGAGGGCCGGGTTTGGCAAAAGCGATGCCATAGTCTTCTTCAGCCAGCGCATTACCCACGATTTCCGTGAAAGGATCCTGCGCGAGCATGCCAGAGAGAATCGTATCGTCCGAGATCACGGCGTCGGTATCCCCCTGCTGCAGAGCAAGCAGACAGTCGGCAGAGCTACTCACTACAAGCAGTTCGGCGCGAGGTGCGACATACCTAGTTCTCTGAGCACCGGTAGATTCCGCGGTGGCGCACACAGTCTTTCCGGGGAGATCATCCACGGAGTTAATGCCGGAGTTTTTTTGAGTGAGAAGCTTTGTCTTGCCAGAGAAATAGGGAGTGGAAAAGAAGACCTGATCTTGACGACCTCGGGTAATCGAGATTGACCGGATAGCTAGGTCAACATCGTTGTTTTCTAACGCCTTGATCCATGTGCCGGCATCGACGTAACGGAAGTCGATCTTGGTAGGGTCACCGAAAATGTCGCGAGATATTTCCTTAGCCAGGTCAACCTCAAAGCCCTGCAACTCGCCGGTAGCGGTGTTGCGGAAACTAAGGAGGTTTTGCGATTGATCGATGCCCACGACCAGGCGACCACGCTCGCGAATTCTTCGGACGCCCTCGGGATTGTTGTTGGGGCGGAGCGAACCCAACAGATTGCTGGTGTCTACATCGGGTAACGCGGAATCAACGAGGGGCTTTGGCGTCGAGGACGGGGTGCGGCTGGGAGGCGCAATGACTGGAGCCTCGGGTTTTGCACATGCTGCGGTGAAGAACAAAAGAGTAGTGAGTAAAGCAAGAAAGCGGCGCGACATCAGAGGTACTCCTGGAGTCGAGGGCGGATGCCTAGCCACAGGGAGAGCACGGATACAAGAGTGAGAGCGAGAATCACGGTGCTCACCAGGTCCGATGCGTTAGCCCCGCGAGCGATATAGCCGCGTGCGGTTTGGCGGGCGTCGTCGATAAGCTTGGCTAAGGAAGAATCCAAACCGTTAAAAGCGGAAGGCGTTGCGGCGGACGCGTCATTGTAGAGCGTTAGCGCTAGGGCTTCTTCATAGTCGCCAGAGTTGAGCGCTTTTGCGAGTTTTTCGTGGGAACTTCTCCACGCTTTTGCTGCTTTGACGGCCTGGTCAAGGTGGTCTCGGTTGTTGGAATTATCCACCAGCCGAGAGTTTTCATAGTTCTCTAGTGCCTTGTCCACGGTACTCATGGTGGCGCTGAAGTTGGTGTTGGAATTTTCCAGGGATTGACGCCACACTAGGGCGAGCGTCTCGCTGGTTCGGGCTTGTTGAGCACGGATGCGAGCGTCTGTGAGCGACTGTAGCGGAGCTGAGGCTGTTTGATACGCAGTAGAGCTGGCACTCCACGTGAGGAAATTGGCGGTAGACACCCAGGACGTGGCGATGACCATTAAGAACGTGGCCAGCACAAACCACCCATTGAGCCGGCGGCGAGTAACGTGCGCGAGCCAGATCTGCCCGAGCACCAACATAATAAGGGCGACGAAGAGGCCTCCGAGGGGAACCCAGAGCGGGCGGGCGAGCTGTTGTTGCTCGCTGCTCACGTTATTACTGGTGAGCGTATAAAGCTCTGCGGCGGCGGGCAGAATCTCTTCGCGCATGAGGGTAGAGGCTTGAGACATATAAGCCACGCCCACGGGATTGCCTTGTCTATTGTTAGCCCACGCGGTTTCTACGAGGCCGGTGTAGACGGGAATCTGCTGAGAAATATGCGTGAGCAGTTCTAGATGGCGCCCAGAATTATCGCCGAGTCCTCCGGCTGTCTGCGCAGCGGCCCGCGATGCATCCTGGATCGCTTGCTCATATCGCTGCCGGTTTTCGCTGGTATCCACCCCGGCACGCACAAAGCTTACCGACGCCGTGGTGTTGGCCAGTGACAGCGAAGAATAAAGATTCTGTGCGAGGTAGGAGACAGGTTCGGTATTGTCTATCAACGTTTTGAGATCGGCGCGTCTGTCAGCAGCTGTCTGGGACATGGAGACGCCTGCGGATAAGAGGGTAACGCTGAGGACGATCACGAGCGTGGTCATGCGTCCCGGTGTAGTGGAGAGAAATTGCAGTAGTTTCTTGGTCCACAGGACGGGGTATGTAACTGACTCGTGCCAGAAGGCGTGGAAACGGGAGCGCTGTCGTTCGCGACGTTCGCTGATCCGGTCGAGCCAGGAATCTTCCACGTCGGGTGACAGTGAGGTATGCGCGATGTCCTCCACGGTAAACCTCATCTCCGTTACAGACGATACAGATGTTGCAGAAGTTGTAATCTACCCTAGAAGTATACCGACAGCTAGAGTAGAGCACATGCCTACAACATCCGGAGATGGTTGGGTCGAGGGACCCAATGGTACGCAGCTGTGGGGAAAATACGGCGCCGCAGGACTTCTTCTTACTGCTGCACGCACTGAATCAGTATTGATGCAGCACAGAGCGCCTTGGACTAATCATGGTGGCACGTGGGCTTTACCAGGCGGGGCGCGTGATCTCATCGAAACAGCGGAAGAAGCCGCTGCACGCGAGGCATATGAGGAAACTGGAATCGCTTTTGACCACTATGTTTTTGTTCAATCGATGGTGACTGCCGGCCCGTATCACTCGGGATGGACCTACACGACGGTGCTGGCTTTGGTGCAAGAAGAACTGGAGACGGTGGCTAATGCAGAATCGGAAGAGCTGCGATGGGTTCCCATATCTGAGGTAGATGAGCTTGATTTATTACCTGCTTTTGCCGCTGCGTGGGTGACTCTCAAACCTCGTGTTGAGAAGATGCTAAGAGAAATGTGACAGACTAGAGCGCATGATTGAAGTGCGTGGCTTAACTAAGCAATACGGGCAGGTGCGGGCGGTCGATGACCTGACCTTCACCGTCAAGCCCGGCATCATTACTGGATTCCTTGGCCCCAATGGTGCCGGTAAATCCACGACGATGCGTATGATTCTCGGCCTTGATTCTCCTACCTCGGGGACCGCGACCATCGATGGTATGGCCTATACCAAGCTAAAAAAACCTCTGACTAAAGTAGGCGCGCTCCTTGACGCTAAAGCCATACACCCCAACAGGTCTGCCGCAAATCACCTCAAGTGGGTAGCTCAATCCAATGGCATCTCTACTAAGCGTGTCGACGAAGTCCTGGGGCTCGTTGGGCTCAGCAACGTGGCATCGAAAAAAGCCGGAGGTTTCTCCCTAGGTATGAGCCAGCGTCTGGGCCTTGCCGGTGCTTTGCTGGGCGACCCCGAGATTCTTATCCTCGATGAGCCAGTCAACGGCCTCGATCCTGAGGGCATCCGATGGGTTCGTGAGTTTTTGCGCTCGTTGGCTAGCCAAGGCCGCACTGTCTTGGTGAGCTCGCATCTGCTGTCCGAGATGTCTCAGACCGCTGATCACCTTGTTGTTATTGGCAAGGGAAAGCTCGTGGCTGATACGTCCACCTACGAATTTATTCGTGATAACTCCGCGTCCAGCGTCATAGTGCGGTCGCCGTATCTCAAAGAGCTAGCCGAGCTGCTTGGGGAATACGAGATTGTCCCTGAGTGGGGCACTGATGAAGAAGACCGTGAATACCTCAGCATCGCTGGGCGCAGCACCGATGAGATCGGAGCAATGGCCCACTCTGGTGGCGTTCCGTTGTCGCAGCTTTCCCTCAAACGCGCATCGCTGGAAGATGCCTTTATGGAAATGACTAACGATGCCGTTCAGTACCACGCGCAGATAAAGGAGAATCACTAAATGTTCCTCAACTCAATCCGCGCTGAGTGGACCAAACTGCGCACGACTAAGGCATTCTGGTGGACCACAGCCCTGTTTGTTTTCTTTGGCGTTGGCTTTGCGGCGCTTAACTCCCGTGAGATAGCACCGGGCCCTCTGGGGATTCCTATTATTAGCCCTGCTAGCACTGTGCTTGCGGTCCAAGCTCTAGGTTTCCTTATCGTGACAATTCAGGCGATCATGGTGGTCACCGCAGAATACCGCCACAATTATCAGTCTGTTACGTTCCTTGCTACCCCGAACCGCACGCTAGTCGCGATGAGCAAGTGGTTGCTCTATGCCGTGGTTGCCGCTGCTCTTACCTTTGCAGTGGTCATATTGTGCTTCTACACGTCTAAATTGGTCGCGGGCTCTGAGGCCAGCAAGACGTTCAACGTGTGGGAGAACGAGAACGCTCTGCGTATCATGTGGGTTTTCCCCCTCGTTTCTGCGCTATTGGTAACGTTCTCCCATGGTGTGGCTTATCTGCTTAGGCAGACTGCTGGTGCTACCACGTTGATGCTGATCTGGGTGCTCGCGCTTGAGACGCTCCTTGGTTTTCTTCCCAAGATTGGAACCTGGATTGTTAAGTATGGCCCGATGAACAACATGAACGCTTTCCTAGGGAAAACAGCGATCAAAGATGTTCCATGGGGCTATGAGGGAAGCGGCGCATACTTTGCCGCGTGGGCCTTTGTGATCCTGGCATTGGGCATTATCGTGCTGAACAAGCGTGACGCCTAATACGTAATTACTGCAGCGCTGAGGTTAAACGCATGATGTTATCTATGTATCTGCGGATTAACCCGCGCTTGTTCCATTCCTCAAGTGTGAGCTCTACGGAATTTTTCTTATAGTCATTCGCCAGCTGATCTAGCTGGCGAATCATGTTTCCACGAGCCATCATCAGAGAGACTTCGTAATTTAAACCAAAGCTGCGCATATCCATGTTGGAGGAGCCAATAACGCCCACAGAGAGGGTGTCATCGAGCTGGGGGTCCGCAATCAAAAACTTGGAATGCAGTACTGCCGGCTTGCGGTAACGATAGATATGCACTCCGGCTTCCAAGAGCGCTTGATAGTAACTGGATTGCGCATGGTCGACCATAAACTGGTCAGCTTGCTCGCTAACGAGCAGTTCGACTCTGACTCCGCGATAGCATGCCGACGTCACCGCCTCAAGCATGGACTCATCGGGAATGAAGTAGGGGCTGCACATGACCAGGCGATGCTTGGAATGATGAATGATCTGGTTGAACAGGCGCAGATTGGGCTCAGTACTGTATCCGGGGCCAGAGGGTACTAACTGCAGAAGGTTAACGTCGGTTTCATCTTGGTCAGGGATTTCTGGGTTCACCATGTGGTCGTCGATGGGAGGGAGATCGTCGGCTTCTTGGAACCAGTCCACAGCAAAAACCATGTTCATAGACGCGACGACGGGGCCCGAAAGCTCGACCATAACGTCCACCCAGCGCCGCCCGCTGGAGAGGTTTTTCTTGTTAAGATAACCCGCTTCGATCATGTTTTGTGAGCCGATAAAGCCATGTTCGCCGTCGATAATAAGCATCTTGCGGTGATTGCGCAGGTCCGGTCGGCGGAAGCGCCAGCGGAAAGGCTGTAGCGGCAGCATGATTCGCCATTGCACGCCTATCTCTGAGAGACGCTTTCCTAGCTTCAAATACCCTGGGTACTTCCAGCTTCCTACCTGGTCAAAGAGGAGACGCACTTTCACCCCGCGTTGTACAGCACGCGCAAGCGACTGGAAGAAAACATCGGTGGTGTCGTCCCACGCCATGATATAGATCTGCACGTGAACGTATTTTTGTGCTTGGTCTACAGCATCAGACATGGCCTGAATAGATGCCTCATAATCGGAATGCACGCCGAGGTTATACCCCGTGGTGGCGGGCAGCGATGTAAGCCGTCTGTTCATCTTAATCATGGAGACGAGCTCGTCACCGATTACTGAACCTTCTGGATAATCGGGGACTTTTGCCTGAACATTTTCAATGTCCTTGTTGGCCTTGCGTTGCAGATCGTGCCGCCTTTTGTTGATGTAGGGGCTGCCCATGGTCAGGAACAGAGGAAGACCTAGGAAAGGAATCAACAAAATGGCGAGGAGCCATGCGGTAGAGGAGCTCGGGCGGCGACCTTCTGGCACAAAACCAATGGCAATGAGCTTGATGGAGTAATCAATAATCAGACCTACTGTCTGCCATGTGCTCAGGTCGATTTGCCAGCTCATACTACATAATCCACGATAACCGGAGCGTGATCGGAGGCCCCTTTCCCCGAACGCTCGTCGACGTCGATAAAGCTTTTCTCTACTTTCAGATCCGTCGTAGCGAGCTGGAAGTCGATAAGCATTCCCTGGTTCTTGAGGAATCTTCCCGCCTGATAATCCCAATAGCTAAAGCCTTCGAGGGGGGAAGCGATCTGCAGGCCAGAAGCGGTTAAAGCCTCAAAGGCTTGGCGCTCAGGTTCAGTGACATGGGTTTTTCCCTCAAAGAAGGACATGTCCCAGACATCTTGGTCGCGAGGTGCAATATTGAAGTCGCCTAGAAATACCGTGGGTTCTGCGACATCCTGCGCATGCAGCTGTAACGCAAAAAGCCACCGTAATTTGTAGTCATAATGCGGGTCTGCAATCTCGCGGCCGTTAGGAACGTAGAGGCTCCACACGCGGACACCCCCGCAGAGGGCGCCGATCGCGCGGGCCTCCAGCGCCTGGTCTTTCTGTGGGTCTTTATGAAAGCCCGGCTGACCCGGGAAGTGGGTCTGAACATCCTCAAGACCCACTCGGGAAATAATGGCAACACCATTCCACTGGTTGAGCCCAAAGTGAGCTACTTGGTAGCCAATGTCATGGAAGCGCTCGTAGGGGAATTGTGCATCCTTGCACTTGGTCTCCTGAACCGCGAGGACATCCACGTTATGGCGCTGCAAAAAATCGACCATCCGGTCTACACGGGTGCGAGCGGAATTCACGTTCCAGTTGACAATGCGCATGGATTAAAGATTAGCCGCTTCCGCGTATCGATGCCGGTGATGCTCAACAAAACCAAGTTTTTCGTAGAGCCCAATGCCAGCAGCGTTGGCGGCGATCACTTGAAGATAGGCCCGTGTAGCGCCTTCCCGTGCGCCCCAGTGCAGCATATGCTTGCCCAGCTCGGTGCCTAGGCCGCGACGTCGATAAGCTTGTGCCACCTCAACGGCTGAATATCCGAGATAATCATCGGTGATGGTGCCACGGGTGATAGCGACGGTTTCTCCTTCGGGGGTAAGAAGCCGGCCAAAACCCATTGTCCCGTCGATTTCCCCGCGGAGCAGATCGAGCGCATGCTCGGGGAGCGGCTCGCCACGGAAGTTATAGAGCGACAACCAATCGTGGTCCGGTTGATCGTCGATGCGAAACTCCCAGTCGGATGTGGTAGCCGGAAGATCATCCAGATCGCGCGTCATCACGATGATCTCGGGGCCTAAAGTCCACCCAGGCTGCGCCACAAGTTTTTCCGCCATTGCGCCGATACGCTCAGGGATAAGAACGCGCGTGGGCAGATTATGCCGCCTATAAAACGCATGGATTTCTTCCAGCGGGATGGGAGTGAACATAGCTGTGTGCCCCAGTGGCGCAGCGCTGTTAGAGCGCTCGGTGATGCCGTCGCCAGAGCGCATGAGCCATTGACCGCACCAGGTGTGCTCGATACCGGGGAAGGCTTTGGCCGTGGCGGTTTCGATTGCACGAATATCCGAGTTGCGGACGGTGCGCGGGCTCAGTTTTTTCATGATGATGATGTCCACGCGAGGGATGGACAACGCCGGAACCTCAGACGGAAAACCGCCTACTTTTTGTGGCCGCACCACGAGGGTTTCCTCGTCGATGCTGAGCACGTGACCAATAATGTCGTTAGCTTTACGACGCACCACGATGCGATCACCTGGGGCCACTGCGTCAGAACGGAAAATCCGTGACATTCCGGCTTATTCCTCGGTGTCCCAGCCGAAGGGATCTTCATCTTCACCCGGCATCCACGTAAGACCGGCTTCGGTCCAACCATTGCGTTTAATGGCCTTTTTTGCCTGGCGCTTATAGCGTCCGACCAGGGTATCCGTATAAAGGAAACCATCTAGGTGGCCTACCTCGTGCTGGAAGCATCGAGCAAGGAAGCCTGTTCCCTCATAGGACACAGGGTTGCCGTGCTCGTCCAGCCCCGTGACTTTGGCCCAGGTGGCGCGACCTGTCGGGAATCCCTCGCCAGGGACAGAGAGACAACCTTCATCATCAGAGCCATCGTCGGAAGGCATCGTCTGAGGGATCTCCGTGGTTTCCAGAACCGGATTGATTACGCACCCACGATGCATATGCCCCTCATCGTCGGGGCAATCGAAGACAAAAAGACGCTTGCCTACACCGATTTGGTTTGCGGCTAAGCCGACGCCATGGGCGACAGCCATGGTCTCGTACATGTCTGCGATGAGCTCTTGTAGCTCGGGAGAATCAATCGGCTCGGTGACCTCGGCCGTGGGATTATGGAGAACGGGATCGCCGTGGATCACGATGGGTCGAACTGTCATGTCCTACAGTGTAGGCATGTCTGATGCCAATAACCTTACTCGACTGGAAAAACAGTTGGCATTGCTCGCTTTTGAAGATCGCGCACCCCGCAGTCTGGGTGCAAAAGAAGAAGCAATTCGGGAGGAACTGGGAATGTCTCCCGTGAGATACTTTCAATCCCTCAACCGGGCCATTGACGTTCCTGAAGTGATGTCTGAGTATCCGGTGCTCACAGCGCGTCTGCGTAGGATCAGGGATCAAAGAGCCAATCGCCGGGCGCAAGCACAAAAACGATAGAATAGCTCAGGTGACTACAGAACCTTCCCCAAACAATGAACAACGCCTTCCGCTGCGCGGCATGGCCATGATCCTGATCGCCGTAGCTTTGCTCCTCGCGGCGTGGGGCGTGTACTCGATGACTCGTGAAAAAGCATCAGACACCACCGTCACCGCTGAGAGCACCACGACTCAGATGTCTCGGCCACAACAGCCAACCACTGTGGCAAAGCCACCCCAGACAACGGCAGCCCCAGTGCCGCCTCCTCCTACGCATGCTGAAGTGAAGAAGGTTCACGTTCTTAACAACTCCACGATTCAAGGTCTTGCCGCTGGGGTAGCGGATAAGCTGAAACATGAAGGATGGGAATTAGGAGAAGTAGGTAATTTCCCAGATGGTGCGGTGCCTCAAAATACTGTCTACTTCACCCCAGAAAACGCCGCCGCAGAGAAGGCCGCGCGTACACTAGCAGAACGCGTCGGCGGAGTAGCGGTGCCGCGGGCAGATAATCTTCCTGGCGGGACTGAGGACCCTAATACCGTGGTCCTCGTGCTGGCCGAGGAAGTCAACTAGCTTTGAAAGGTGGCCTGCCATGGCCGAAAACTTCAATGCCTCACCTCGTCCGACTCTGGGAGTGGAATGGGAAGTAGCTCTCGCCGACCCAGAGACGCGAGATCTGGTTCCTCGTGCTGCCGAAGTGATTGATCTTGTGGTTTCCAGATACCCTGAGGTGCATTTGGAAAAGGAGTTCTTGGCCAACACGATTGAACTGGTCACCTCTGTATGTGAGACCACCCCGCAGGCGGTGGAAGAATTGAGCACGGCACTTTCGGCCGTACGTGAGGTCACCGAGGAATTGGGCCTTAAGATATGGGGTTCTGGCTCACATCCTTTTTCTGACTTCCGCCAACAGCCGGTGAGCGAAAAAGGCCACTACAACGAGATCATTGCGCGTACCCAATACTGGGGAAACCAGATGCTGATCTGGGGCATCCATGTTCACGTGGGAATATCGAGCAAAGATCGTGTGTGGCCGATCATCAATGCAATGCTCACCATGTATCCGCATTTGCTGGCGTTAACGGCTTCTTCGCCAGGGTGGGACGGATTGGATACCGGCTATGCCTCTAATAGAACGATGCTGTACCAGCAGCTTCCCACCGCTGGGCTTCCTTATCAGTTCCGTGACTGGGCAGAGTGGGAATCCTATATGGAGGACCAAGGCAAGTCCGGAGTAATCAACCACACTGGTTCGATGCACTTTGATATCCGGCCGGCAGGCAAGTGGGGCACGATCGAAGTGCGCATTTGCGACGCCACCAGTAACCTCACCGAGCTTTCCGCTGCCGTAGCGCTTACCCATTGCTTGGTGGTCTATTTTGATCGGATGTTGGATCGGGGAGAAGAGCTGCCGACTTTGCAGGATTGGCATATTGCAGAGAATAAGTGGCGCGCTGCCCGCTATGGCATGGATGCAATCATTATTACGTCGCGGGACACTGAAGAGCGGCTTGTGACCGATGAACTGCGCCGATGGGTGGAAGTTCTTACACCCCTAGCTCAAGAGCTAGGGTGCGAGAAAGAGTTGCACCGTGTTGTAAGCGTTTGCCATCGCGGTGCAGGTTATCAGCGTCAACGTGCGGTTTATGAGGCCACTGGTTCCTGGGAA
This sequence comes from Corynebacterium ulcerans, assembly GCF_900187135.1. Taxonomy (NCBI): domain Bacteria; kingdom Bacillati; phylum Actinomycetota; class Actinomycetes; order Mycobacteriales; family Corynebacteriaceae; genus Corynebacterium; species Corynebacterium ulcerans. Next base: position 1,113,784 of record NZ_LT906443.1, on the reverse strand, counting down.
TCGGTTGTAGATTCCACCATTGCAGAGTTGGATTCTTTCTGAGTTACTCGCTGCAGGATGGAGGCTATGATCCCATAGCCCACGATGACGAGGATTCCAGCTCCACAGAAAAGCAAGTTGCCTAGGTCTTGAGGATGTTCGTTGCGCTTGAAAAAGGCCATATCGCTCCAGATGATCGAGCTGACCTGCGGAGCCGTGACCGCCACGATGATGCCGGTGGCCACGATCGCGCCGACTTGGTTGAGTAACCACCCGGCCCACCCTAGGGAATGTTTGGCGTTGAACTCATTGATTGCATCATCAACAGCAAGGTAGATGCAGACTACGACCGGAACCATCCAGACCCAGTGGTGGTACCAGCTAAAGGGGGACACCAGACATGCGGTGATGCCGCCCATAGCCATCGCCATGGGCATATTATTGCGCTTAATCGCCAGTCTGATCGAGTACGCAGCTAGTGCAATCACCACGATAACGGCCAGTATCCATAGTGTCCCTCCCTGAATGCCAAGGACACGATCCATGATGGAGCGCAACGATTGAGCACCAGCATTGGTATGGACACCAACGCGGGAAGAATCAGAGATGGCAGACGTCCAGAATTTAGTGGCATCCGGGACTACGATCTGGCCTACGAGTACGGTGGCTCCAAAAGTCGCTGCGGAGAGAAACGCAGCACCCCAGCGGCGCTCCAGAAGAAACACAAAGCCGAAAAACGCGGGAGTAAGCTTTAAACCTGCTGCTAGTCCTACCCCAATGCCGGCAAAGCGGCGGTTATTGGGGAGGAAGTCCAAAGCAACCAGGAGCATCAGGATCAGGTTGATCTGTCCGTAAAAGAAGCCTCCGCGGATGGCCTCTAACCCCAGCGACGCGACGGCCAATCCCACAGCCACGAATGCGGTGGTCACGGTAACGCGGCGCTCGCCGCGAGCCAAGATAAGCAGAATCACCCCGATGAGCGCCAGGAAATTTGCGCCTTGCCAGATTACGGTGAGCCAGTCGTCGCTCAAGAGCGCGAGGTATTTAAAAAGGGCACCAGAAAAGGGCGGATAAGTAAATGGAAGATCCCAGATAAAAGAGTCGCTGTAGAGCTTTCCGCCAGACTGCAAGTGCCTCCCCGCAAGTGTGTAAACGTGCAGATCAACGGGCATCCATTGGGTGAGCTTGTGTTTGCTGAGGATTGAATCCTCTTGCAGCAGATCCCAGGGGATGAAGAAGGCCAAAATCACAAGGATTGTGGGGGCTCCTCTGAGGTTGTGTGCCTTCATGCTGTCCTCCTGCTCAGCGGCTACTTTCCATCGCGAACTTTATCACGGTGTACGGTGCAGGTGTCGTCGTAAAGACCTTCTCTGCGTGCGATGCGGCCAACTCGTTGCCCGGTGACCGGGGAAGTAATGAGGGCAAAGAGAACCAGAAGCACCAGAACGCCGAGGTCACCGGTGGGAGAATCCGTTCCCAGCACCCGGATAATCGCACCAATAATGGTTAGAATGAGCCCAACAGTCTGTGGCTTAGTAATCGCATGTACCCGCGCCAGGGGGGATCGGAACCTGATAAGCCCAATGGACGCGGAAAGGACAAAGAAAGCGCCTGTGAGAAGGAAAACTAAAGAGGCGACATCTGCGATGATGTTGGAGTTCATTAGTCATCCTTCTTTCTAAAACGGGTGATAGCGACCGTGGAGATGAATCCCAACAGTGCGATCACGAGCATCGCATTAGACACGGTGGTGTCTAAGCTCCAGCAAATATAGGCCGCTAATGCGCACTGCATCATGGCGACCACTCCGTCGAGACCCAACAGGCGGTCAATGGAGTTGGGGCCGGTAATGATCCTGTAGGACGTAAGAATGAACGATAAGGCGAAAACACACGCTACGAAGAACAACACGAGGTTGTAGACATCTGGGTTCATGCGTTGTTCCTTTCAAATGCCCGCTTGAGTCGCTGCTCATATTGTTCGATGGCTGCAATTTCCGCATCGACCTTATCCGTAGAACTCGCATCCAAGATGTGAACAGTCCACAGGCGGTTTGCCACATCAATATCCGTGACTGTTCCTCCCGGCTGAAGGTTATACAAGGTGGTAGCAAGGCTGAGCACGAGCTCACTATCCACGCGCATCGGAACCGTCACAATCGCAGAACGCGGCGGCTCGGCCTTTCTGATGGAAAGCCACGCCACGCGAATAGAACCGCTAAACAGGTACAACGTCCAGCGCGAAATCAGCCCGAGAAAGGGAAGAATGTTGATGGTGAGGCCCTCCGCGGGAAGTGAAGGAAGCGGCAACGCGATGCTCACTATAAGACCTACGAGGAGACCCGCGACGAGATTTCCCACGGAGAGCTCTCCCATGAGCATCACCCACATCACTGTGGCTACCACGACAAAGAGGGGCCGGAATCGACGGCGGACGCCTGCGATCATTGCTGTACTCCTCTCGTGTCCTTGCCTTCGTCGAGACGCTCTTGTTCCAGGGTCCTGCCTGGTTCTTTCCGTGCGGTACCAAGCACAGCTGTGCGATAGATACTGGTATCTTGCGCAGACTCAGCAGCACGGGACGTCACATTGCTCACCGGGCCTGCGACGAGGCTAAGGCCAAGCGACACAGACACCAACGTGGCAGTGGACATGAGCATTCCTGCCGGAATCCGGCCGACGTCGTTTCGCTCAGAAAAATCGATCTTGTCCGTGACATCAGAGAGCAAAGCCGGTCGAGCGTAGGCAGTTCCCCCGTCAGGTGCGTCTTTGCGGTCGCGCCAGAATGCCTTAGACCACACCAAAACCATGGTGTAGAGGGTAAGCAGACTGGTGACAATCGCGCCGCCGATGAGCAGCCAGGGGAGCGGGCCGCCCTCGTTAGCACCTGCCTCCACAAGGATGACCTTGCCCAAGAAACCAGAAAATGGTGGTATCCCGCCCAGGTTGAGGGCCGGGATAATGTAGAGCACGGCAAGGGCCGGCGTGGCTTTGGCTAGGGAGCCCAACTGGCGCAACGAGGAGGAACCGGCTTGGCGCTCGATGAGTCCAACCACCAAGAAAAGCGCGGTCTGAACCAAAATATGGTGCACAGCATAAAAGATCGCCCCAGAAAGCCCCTGCGCTGTGCCTAACCCTACGCCCATGATCATGTAACCGATATGGCTGACTAGGGTGAAACTGAGGAGTCGTTTGATGTCATTCTGTGCCATCGCGCCCAAGATCCCCACCAACATGGTGGCCAGCCCTACCCACATCAATAACGTGTCCAAAGATCCTGACGTGAACACCGCAGAACGCATTCGGATGATCGAGTACACACCGACCTTGGTAAGTAGACCTGCGAAGACGGCTGTGACCAAAGACGGCGCGGTGGGGTAGGAATCCGGCAACCAAGAATCAAGTGGGAACACTGCGGCCTTAATGCCAAAGGCGATGAGGAGCACCGCAAAGATCGCTGTTTGGGTGCCGCCAGGCACGGACTCCATGCGCTCCGAAATATGCGCCATATTAAGCGTGCCGACGGACGCATACACCAAAGCGAGTCCGATAAGGAACACAATCGAACTCAGCATAGAGACCATGACATAACCCACTCCTGCGCGCACGCGTGCAGGAGAAGCTCCCAGAGTCAGAAGCACATAAGACGCGACAAGGAAGACCTCAAAGCCGACGTAGAGGTTAAAGAGGTCGCCGGCGAGGAACGACATGTTCACGCCCATGCTGAGCAAAAGATACGTGGGCAAGAAGACCGCCACCGGCTCGTCTTCCTCCCCGTCGCGAACTCCCTGACCAATCGCGTACCACATCACGCAGAACAAAACGATGGAAGAAACCATCAGCATCAGAGTAGAAAGGCGATCCGCCACGAGGGTAATACCCACGGGACCATCCCAACCACCGATCTGAATGGTCTGAATCCCTTCCTGATACACCACAAACAGCATGGTGACGGCCAAGGAAATGAGGGCAAAGAGTGTGAGGGCTGCGACTATGCGTTGAACACGCAGATGCTTCGCAGCGGCTAATGCTATTCCTGCGCCCACGGCAGGAACCACGATGGGAAGCGGGATAAGAACTGGCATCGCGTCAAGGAGGCTTTGAAAAGGAATCACTGGTCCTCCTGCGAATCTGTCAATGGGGCTTCGAAACAACGGGGGCCGAACTCGTCGCCAAGCTTGGTGATGCGCCCGGTGGTGGGGTCGTCGGAAAGATCATGATCGGGTGCCGCTGAAGGTAGCGGCGGACGGGCTGCAACTGCAGCATCCTCCACATCGTCTTCCACCACATCCTGGGTACGGTAACGGTACTGCCGATATGCAAGCGTAAGGATAAAAGCAGTAAGCGCCATGGAGATCACGATTGCCGTAAGAATCATGGCCTGAGCCAGCGGGTCCGCAACTGTATCGCCATAAAGCGCAGAATCGCGCCCCTTGATCGGCGGCGACCCCGGCGCGCCGCCAGCCATGAGCACGAGGATGTTAACGCCATTGCCCATAAGCAACAGCCCCATCATCATCTTGGTCATAGCCCTGTCCAGCACCAGATAAGCACCGGCTGACACAAGCACGCCTGCGGCAAGGAGTAATGAGAGGTTGACCAGCATTTATTTCTCCTTTCCTACGCGAGCCTTGAGTTTTTTCACTCGTTCCCGTGCACGCTGTTTACGCAATTCCTCATCCAGATCGAGTTGGCTGCCCAAAGACGTGAGGATGTGCAACACCAATCCGATGACTATTAGGTAGACGCCGGCGTCGAAAAGCAAAGCGCTGACCACATGGATGTCCCCGATAATCGGAATATGCAGATCCCATGCATAGGACGTCAGTGGCGGGGCGCCGATAAAAACCGGCCAGATAACGGCAGCAGCGGTAAGCAGCACGCCGACTCCCAGGACGCGGGAGGGGTCGATGGGGAAGGTCTGCTCCAGCTCTTCGCGGCCGCCCGCAAGATAACGCAACGCAAGGGCGAGAGCTGCGACAAGCCCGCCCGCGAATCCGCCGCCAGGAGCATTATGACCCGCGAAGAAGAAATAAGCGGAGAGCACCATCATGATGGGGAACAGCAGTCGAGTGGACACGTCCACCATCAAAGAGCGGTTACGCGCTGCTTCTGAGGAAAGCCAGCCGCCAGAATCATGCAACGTGGGACGGCGTGAATCTCGTTGGAAGCTTTTGGTGCGATAGATCAGGGAGGAAACACCAATCGCTGCGATGATAAGGACAGTACTTTCGCCGAAGGTATCCCAGGCGCGAATGTCCACCAGCAACACGTTGACGGCATTCGCCCCGTGGCCTATGTCCTTGGCCAGGTCCGGGATAACAGCGCTCACCGGGGCTTCGGTCCGAGCGTTGATGGCAAACACAGTGAGAATGACGGCGGTGAAACCCACAGCTGCGGCAAGCCACGCGCGCAGTCTGTTAGCGCGATGGGAAGGCTGCCACTGGGTGCGCGCCGGGAAACGGCGAAGAACCAGCATGAATACCACCACCGTGATGGTTTCCACCAGTATTTGAGTGAGCGCAAGATCGGGGGCGCCGTGCAGCGCAAAGATCATGGCTGCACCATAGCCAGTCATTCCCACCATGATCAGAGCAGAGAGTCGGTTGGATTGGACGGCTGCGCCAATAGCCATCACGATTATGATGCCGGCGATGATTGCTTGCAGCGGCGTATCCCAGAGGACCATGTGGACGTCGCTACGCTCTCCGCTCAGTAGCGCGATGAGCGGGACAAAGACAAAGACCGCAAAGATAGAGCCCGAGTTAATAACCAGCGAACCTCGCTGGGTGGAGGCGGTTAAACGCAGCGAGGATGTCCGAAGAAGATCCACGACGCGGTCATACGCAGCGCTAGCGTTGCCCAGAGCCGGCTCGGTGAAATGCAACTTGGCGATTGTTGCACGCTGCCAGTGCATAATCGCTCCGATTCCCACGATTGCAGCGCTCAACGCGAGCGGAATAGTAAACCCATGCCACAGGGCCAGGTGCGTTTTTTCGTCGAAAATCGAGGTCGTGTGGGCGCTCAGAAGAATACCTAACAGCTGTGGGATCGCCCCAGTGAGCACGGTCAACACCATTAATAGTGCTGGAGGAATCCATAACAGTGGGCCGATAGGATGCATCGTGAGCACCGGCTCGGAGACGTGTCCGCCCTTGGTGGCAAACGCCCCGAAGAGGAACCGCAGACTGTACGCCATAGTGAGAATCGAACCTGCCACTATCCCCACGAGCGTTACCTGCCCTGGCAATCCCACGAGCGCATGCTCATGCAGCACCGCCTCAAGAGCCGCCTCTTTTGCTACAAAACCGAACAACGGGGGAATGCCTGCCATCGACGCGGCAGCAAGCGTGGCGACGCCCATCAAGATCGGTTGCTTGCGCCCCAACCCGGAGAGCTTGCGTATGTCGCGGGTTCCCGTCGTGTGGTCAACCGCCCCTACGACCATAAAAAGCGTCGCTTTAAACATGGAATGCGCAAACGTTAACGCAAGACCCGCCACCATGGCCGCATGCGAGCCAATTCCTACGAGCACAGTGATAAAGCCCAGCTGGCTGACAGTGCCATAGGCCAAAATCAGCTTGAGATCTGTTTGGCGTAAGGACATCCAGCCGCCCAAAAGCATGGTGAAAATCCCTAGAGGGATCACCACCAAATACCAGACATGCGAGAAAGAAAGATCAGGAGCTAGCCGAGCAACAAGGTAAATCCCTGCTTTGACCATCGCCGCAGAATGCAAATAAGCAGACACCGGAGTCGGTGCAGCCATCGCGCCGGGCAACCAAAAGTGCGTTGGGGCGATGGCTGACTTGGATAACGCGCCCGCCAGTATGAGAATCACGGCATAAGAAATGTGATGGGTCCCCTCCAAACTTGCGTTGGCAAGGCCGGACAACTCCCAAATGCCCGTCTGACGACCCAACAAGATAATGCCTACGAGCATAGATAATCCGCCCAAAGTGGTGATCATCAGCGCCTGCATCGCGGCATGGCGTGACGACGCTCGCTCGCCGTAGTAGCCCACCAACAAGAAGCTGAGCACCGAGGTAATCTCCCAGAAAACATAGAGCAGCAGCATGTTATCGGAGATCACGAGTCCGTACATGGCCATCGCAAAGCCGGATAGTTGTCCCGCAAAAGGTCGCAATCGGCGAGGCACAGAATCAAAGTAATTCCAGCAATACAATAAGACCAGTCCGCCGATGCCCAAGATGATCAGGCTAAACAGCGCGGAAAGCGAATCGAGCCGGAAAGTCAGATCTAAATGTGCGCTGCTCATCCACCCGTAATGAGCGGTGAGGGCTTTGCCTGAAGAAAAGTCACCGTTGATTAACTTGCCAAGGATCCACGCAAACCCGGCGAAGGGCGTAATGGAAAGAAGGCCGAAAGCTGGCCTTCCACAAGTTTTCACTGCAATTGGGGCGACCGTGGCGGTCGCCGCGAGAGCTAACAGCAATACGAGCACAGGGCGAAATAATCCTTTGGCTGTCGTGGACGTACAAGGCGAAGTGAAAGTGCGTGCAATGTAGTAACGCAGCGGGATTGAAAATCGCGTCGGAGTGTAGGAAGTGTAGTTTTGCGTCATGCATCGGCGCAGCTCACTCTTGTTATCTTAGCGCAGGTGTGGGGAGTGTGAGATTGAAGGCAAGTGTTAGCAGGGCTTTTGATAAAAAGTAGTGTTTTTGAGGGAAAAATAAACGGCGAATCTGAGAATTTAATTGCATTAACTTTAGTTATTTCTGGTTTTGTGAAATAACTATATGTAGAAGATCTGCTGTGTCTTTTTAGGTAAAATAAATTTAGTTAAGGCAAAACTGAAAATGAAAAGTCCCTCACAAGCGCAGGTGAATAGCCTGCCTCGGAGCATCTTTGGGCTATTGCTAGCTGCTCTGCTCGTAATGTCGGTATCGGTATATGCCGGTAAAGTTCCTCAATCCTCTGCCCAGTCAACATGTGTTGGCAGCTGGGATAACCTTCACTGGGTTGAAGGGGGTGGAGTTCAAGGAGGAAGCTATACCAATGTCGGGGAGTCTGCTGTTGCTGAATTTGACTGGAAAGTGCCAAATACCGCTAAAGCTGGCGATAAAATAACTTTTACGTTGCCGCCTCAGCTGCAGGTGGCGACGGGAGCTGACCGGAGTTTCACACTGCGCGATGCTTCTAATCGTGAAGTGGGAACTGCTGAATGGTCGAGTAAGGATCTGATAGTTACGCTCTCTGATTTTGCCGGCACGCATTTCGACGTTCAGGGAAAAGTGAAAGTATCACTTCAATGGGACAGATCTCAGATTAATACCGAGACCGGGTACGACTCTTCGGTTGATGGATTGCTTCAATTCTCTGGGTGCGGTCAAGGTGCTCTGGCGGGTGTCTATCCGAAAGATGGTCCAGGGGGAAATACCCATGAAACAGCAAAAGCTGGTCAGTACCGAGGAAAGCAAACTGTAGCTGGAACGGATATCTATCTGACTGACTGGACTGTTTGGATTAACGGCAATACTAAAGGGACTGAAACTGCAGAAGGTGGCTTCCGTGTAACAGATAGAGCGCCTGATGGGCATAAGTTTGCGTGTGATTCCACAATGACTTCCCCTAGCGAGGCTGTGAACGTCGGGACATGGTCAAATGGCTTTTTCTACTTGGGCAATATCATTAATGCCAATAATTATGCTGATGGCGGGCGTTATGTCGGTTTTACAGGAATTCAAAACACTTTTACTGGACATAACTTTACTGTTACTTGCTCAGAACAGGAGATAGTATTTGAGTTTCCCTATGGTTTGTCCCCACAGACTGGCCCAATAGTTCGGTTTACTACTTATACAGAAACTAAGCCAGAAGCTTTTAGTACGCAGACTAATACTGCAAATGTAAATGGCAAAGACTACACCGGATATGCTGCTATTCCCGGTTCCGGCGGATTTGGCACTGGTAAATTAGGCGGATTTACAGTACGGAAAGCAGTTATCGGAACTGGGCCGAATATCCCGAGTGAGTTTACTTTTGAATATAAGTGTGAACAAGCAGATGGTTCTAAAACCGTAGCTGAAGAATTCAAGGTTAGCGGCAACGGAACAGATTACCGACACTTTACTTCTTTAGAAAAGGGTATGAGTTGTGAAGTTAAAGAAAAAAATGATCAGCTAGGCTCACCAAAACCGCAATTGTCGTGGATTATCGATGGTCAACCGGCGTCATCAGCTACTTTTACAATTCGTGATCCTAAGGAAAACTCGGTAGACCTCATTGCCACAAACACCTATCCAGAAGATCCGAAAGTAGAGACTGGATCTTTCATTATCGAAAAGCAATTGGTAGGCGAACAGACCATTGTCGATGGATTGAAAGACAAAGAATTTAATTTCACTTATTCCTGTAATGATGAAGATCTTCAGAAGGTAAAGGCTTCTGCAAATAAGCCATTCATTTCCGGAAAAGAGTATCCAGTGGGTACTACGTGCACGATTAAAGAGCTCGAAGAGGGAACAGATGTAGAGCAACAAATTTGGTCTCACACATTGACTCCTGGTGATGGCGTCATAACCATCGGGAAAGGACAAACCGCTAAAGTTGTCGCAACTAATATCTATACTCCTGTGCCAAAGGGAACCTTCACTGTTAAGAAGGTTTTGGAAGGCGACGCCAAGGTAGCAGCTGATCCTCAGTACCAGAGCAAAGAATTTTCAGGGGAATACAAGTGCGGAAGCTCTGAATGGACACCGTTTAAAGTGTCTGCGGAGAAGCCTTTTGTCTCACCGGAATTCCTGGAAAACACTGAGTGCGAAGTTAAAGAGCTGGATACAAATGCTGCTATTTCCGGATATGAGTGGACGTCGTCTGTAGAAAACGGCAAGTTTATAATCGGCAAAGATAAAAAGCAGAGTATTGATGTGAAGTTCACCAATACTTATAAGCCAAAGCTTGGTGGATTTACGTTAACTAAGGCTGTTGAAGGTCCCGCAGCAGCGTTAGCTAAAGATCTTGAGTACACCTTCGATTACGTATGTGGAGAAAAAACGGGAGAGCTTTCTACCAAAGCAGGTGCTTTGGTAGAAAGCCCTAAAGACATTCCTGTAGGAACGCACTGCAAGATCACAGAGGCCTCTTTCGATGTACCACGTGGAACTACGTGGACTGGCAGTATTACCAAGAATGGTGAGTTCACCATTGAAGAAGGCAAGCTCGTCGCAGTAACTGCAACAAATACTTTCGATTACGCTGATGGTGGTTTTGCGATTAGCAAGACTGTTGGCGGGGATGCTAAGGATCTTGCAAAGCTCACGGAGCTTCCTTTTGAATTTAAGTATTCCTGCAAGGCGCCTACCGGTGAAACTGCAATTGATGGCTCCGTTTCAGTTATGAACGGACAAACGAAGCATATCGAAAAAATACCAGTGGGTTCTGAGTGTGAAGTTACTGAATCGGAGATTCACCATGATGGGGCTGATTGGTCGGTTGATTTTTCCGGCGAGGGTATTTCTGTGAACGGTGGAACTGCAAAGTTCACAGTTCCATCGGAAGACGATCCTGTACTTCTAGTTAAAGCGCACAATACGTTTACCCAGCAAAAGGGTAGTTTTAAGATCGACAAAATCGTTAATGCCGAAGACGGGTTAACGGTCCCCAAAGAATTTGGTTTTGATTGGACCTGCGGCAACCTTAGCGGTGAGGCCACCGTTCCTGTTGCGAATGGACGCGGTTCTGTTGCCGTATCTGAAGAAATAGCTATAGGTACAGAATGCGTTGTCTCTGAAAAGGATGCGTCTATACCTGGAGCTTCTCTTGCGACTACATGGGAGAACCAGCGGTTTGTTATCGGTGAGAAAAACCAGGTAGTAAGCGTCACTGCTACTAATACGTATAAAGCACATACGGGTGGCTTTGTTATTCGTAAACAGTTGGTGGGCGCCGCATCGGATAAGGCGAAAGAAAAAGTTTTCACCTTCGATTACGTCTGCACAAAGAGGGATAAAGAAACTGCTCGGGGGATGCTCAACATCAAGGGCGAGGGTTCTTCCGATCCGGTTTCTGGTATCGCTGATGGATCAGAATGCATGATAACGGAGCGCGATGGGCACATTGATGGAGCAAATTGGAACCATACTAATTCCAACGACGGAAAAATTAGCATTATTGGAGGAAACCCCACGGTTACCGTCTCTGCAGTGAATGGTTATGAGAAGCCACCGTTCTCTCCGCTTGTTCCACTCATTCCTTTGTTACCGCTAATCCCACTTCTGCCATTTGTGATCACGCCGATAATTCCGCCAACCTCGTCTGTTCCACCTCAGGTTGCTCCGCAGGCTCCTGCACCACAACAGCCGAATAAGGCGCAAGTGAATAAACAGCGGACTCCTTTGGCCAAGACCGGTGCGAGTGTGATTGGTCTGGCGTTTGCAAGCACTCTACTCATTGCTGCTGGAGTGTTTGTTATCCGCAGAGGAAAGAAGAAAAACTGACCTATTATTGCTAGCTAGCTAAAACAAAAACCCTGATCGTAGTTATATCGCGATCAGGGTTTTGTTGTGTGACTACCCAAACAGCAGCTCAGATGCAGAGCTCATTGCAGTTGCAGCAGAGTGCTCACGACTGCCGCCGAAACCCATTGCCCAGTGTTGGCGATGATTGTGGGAAGCAAGCACAAACGTCACGGTGGATTCGAATATCTCGAATTGGTGGAAAGAAAGAATTTCTACTCGACGCCCTGCATTAGCCAAGATGTGGGTGCATGCAGCGATGGGGCCTGATGCCACGATTGAGTGGGTTTCAGTGATTCTTCCGTCAGTTGTGTTCCGATGAAGCTCAATGTCATAGGAGTTATGGTTGCCGCGTAGCTTGCGTATCCCTGTGATGTGGACGCGAATTGTGGAAGCTGGCGCATAGATAGCGGTGAACGTTCGCCATTGCATGCCATGTGCTTCTTCTCTTAAACCTTTGGGCAACTTATGGCCGAAGCGTGCTCGGAAAGGATCGTCGGCAAACACTCGCGTCGTGCTGGGAATGGGGGAGTGTTGGGTATAGGTTTTTGTCAGCAACGAACGGCGAGAACGGAAAGTAAGCGATGAGGTGAAAGAAGACATTGATTTCGGTCCTTGTGTGAAAACGGATAAAGGATATGGACCGACGTTGGATGTTGTGGGTTTAACGGCTGCTTCCCGAATGTGGGAGTCAGTCCTCCTATCCCACAGACGGGCACATGGCTGTAGCAGCCTTGAGCACTCGGGCCGCTACTGGGGCCACGAGCACTTGCTGTGCACGCTGAGAGAAACCAATGATGTGGATCACACCTGCGATGCTAACGGGGATGTGGTTGAGCCGCAAGGGTTTTTGAGTTCGGGGGTGGTGTCGTTTTTGAGAACGCTAAAAAACACAACCTGGGGTTTTGTGCGTCACGTGTCCGCTAGCGTTCTCAAAAACAACAAAAGAGTCGGAAGGCGTAGCTCCTCACACAGAAACCCCGCAGGCAACGACCAATATCGCCTGCGGGGTTTCCTGGTTGAGGCTATTTTCCGTATGTCAGTAGGAAAGAGGCTTCTGCGACTGCAATATCGCGGATTTCATTGGGATCTACGGACTCGTTGGGGGAGTGAATCGTGGATTGTGGCTCTTCTACGCCAAAAAGTGCCAGTTCTGCATGCGGCATGATTCCTAGGAGCTCAGAGCATAGTGGGATGGAACCACCCGAGCCGATATGTACGGTATCTTCTTTGCCATAGGCGTTGGCTAGGCAAGCGTTGAAGTGAGACATTGCCGGGCCGTCGATTTTGGCTTCAAATGGTTCATTTGCATCGTCGTAGCTGGCTTCAATATGTGCTCCCCACGGAACATGGGCTTTGAGGTGTGCAATAAGAGCTTCTGCAACGTCGGTGGCTTTGAGTCCTGGTGGTACGCGGAGGTTGAGTCGTGCGCTGGCCACGGGTGGGACTGCGTTGACTGCTTTGTCTACCGGGGTGGAGGTAAAACCTGTGATGGAAATAGCTGGACGTGCCCAGACCATGTCTGCAGGGTTATCTTCGTCGGCTCCCATGATCTGCGTGCCGTCAAGCATGGTGGAATCGGCGCGGAAGCTTTCGCGATCATAAGTTCCTCCTGGCCATCGCGCGGAGCAATCTACGCCGTCTATGACGGTGCGGCCGTGCTCGTCTTTGAGTGAGTCCAACAGTCGGATAAGCGCTGCAGCGGCGTCGGGGGCGGCCCCGCCAAAACTACCGGAATGGACTGCGGCATTCAGAGTTTTGAGCGTAACCGTGATTTGTGCGCCGCCACGAAGGGTGGTGGTGAGCGTCGGAACGCCTACTTCCTGGTTGCCGGAATCTGCGATGAGGATGACATCTGATTGGAAGAGCTCGGGCTGGGTGTGGATAAGCGAGCTAAGTTCTGCGCCGCCTTGTTCCTCGGATCCTTCGACGAGGAAAGTGATGCCTAGATCCGTGCCGCCGAGTTCCTGTATCGCGCGCAGCACGGCGAGGTGCATCACGAGGTTGCCTTTGCAATCGGCGGCGCCGCGGGCGTACCAGCGTCCGTTGCGTTCGGTAAGCGTAAAGGCGTCGCTGATCCAGTCGGCGGGATCACCGGCGGGTACGACGTCATAGTGCGAGTACAGCAGTACGGTAGGTGCGTCCCCGACGGCCTTCTTTGTGCCCAGTACAGTGGTGGCTCCGCCGTCGTAGGGGTATTCGGTTACCTCTAGTCCTGCTTTGGTCAGCGCATCCACGACCCATGCGCATGCGGCGGCATGGTCGTCGGTGCATTCTGGAGTGGAGTGCACAGAGTTGTAGGACGTGATCTCGCTGAGATCCTTGAATATGGCGTCCCTTTGCTTCTCGACGAGCGGACGTACCTTATTAACGATGTCTGCAATCATGGTGCCCAGTGTAGAACGATCTTGCACTCGCATGGGGAGACTGCTAAAACGGTGGTTAGCACTTTGATCGTTAGAGTGCTAGATAAAACGAAACTTTCGAGACATATCAGCGGGTGAGGTTGGTTTACACTCGGCCCACCGTGCCGTCGCGGGCGCCTGCTGGAACGTCGAGACGTGAGTGTCGTCCTATATATAAGGAGCACAAACTTTCATGGCAAAGATCATTGCCTTTGATGAGGAAGCACGCCGGGGCCTTGAAAAGGGCCTGAATACCTTGGCTGATGCGGTTAAGGTCACGCTCGGACCTAAGGGTCGTAACGTTGTTCTAGAAAAGAGCTGGGGCGCCCCGACCATCACCAACGACGGTGTCTCTATCGCTCGCGAAATTGAGCTCGAGGACCCGTACGAGAAGATCGGCGCTGAGCTGGTTAAGGAAGTCGCTAAGAAGACTGACGACGTTGCCGGCGACGGCACCACCACCGCTACTGTTCTGGCTCAGGCACTTGTCCGCGAGGGTCTGCGCAACGTCGCTGCGGGCTCTAACCCAATGGGGATCAAGCGCGGCATTGAGCAGGCTGTGGCTAAGGTGACCGAAAACCTTCTGCAGAACGCTAAAGAAGTAGAGACCGAGGAGCAGATCGCTGCGACCGCTGGTATTTCTGCTGCTGATCCAGCAATTGGCGCTCAGATCGCCAAGGCTATGTATGCAGTAGGCAACGGAACCCTGAACAAGGAATCCGTCATCACCGTTGAGGAATCCAACACCTTTGGCGTTGACCTTGAGGTGACCGAGGGTATGCGCTTTGATAAGGGCTACATCTCCGGCTACTTTGCTACTGACATGGAGCGCCTTGAGGCTGTTCTAGAAGACCCATACATCCTTCTAGTTTCCGGCAAGATCTCCAACATCAAGGAGCTTTTGCCGCTGCTGGAAAAGGTCATGCAGGCTGGCAAGCCACTGCTGATTATTGCTGAAGACGTTGAGGGTGAAGCACTCTCCACTCTTGTTGTGAACAAGATCCGCGGCACCTTCAAATCTGTTGCTGTGAAGGCACCGGGCTTTGGTGATCGTCGTAAAGCGCAGCTGCAGGATATGGCGATCCTCACCGGTGGACAGGTTATCTCTGAAGAGGTCGGCCTCTCCCTGGAGACCGCTGACATCCCGCTGCTGGGCCGTGCACGCAAGGTTGTAGTGACCAAGGACGAGACCACCATCGTCGAGGGTGCAGGATCGCCTGAGCAGATCGAGGGTCGCGTAAACCAGATCCGCGCTGAGATCGAAAACTCGGATTCTGAGTACGACCGTGAGAAGCTGCAGGAGCGCCTGGCAAAGCTTGCCGGTGGCGTTGCTGTGATCAAGGTTGGTGCGGCTACCGAAGTTGAGCTCACCGAGCGTAAGCACCGCATTGAAGACGCAGTGCGCAACGCTAAGGCAGCTGTCGAGGAAGGCATCGTTGCCGGCGGTGGCGTTGCTTTGCTGCAAGCTGCACACGTTCTCGACGGCGACCTGGACCTCACCGGTGACGAGGCTACCGGTGTGAAGATCGTCCGCGAGGCACTGTCTGCACCGCTGAAGCAGATCGCTCTCAACGCTGGCCTAGAGCCCGGCGTTGTGGCTAACAACGTTTCTAACCTCCCTGCAGGCGAAGGCCTCAACGCAGCTACCGGAGAGTACGTTGATCTGATGGCTGCTGGCATCAATGACCCAGTGAAGGTCACTCGCTCTGCTCTGCAGAACGCTGCGTCCATCGCAGCTCTGTTCTTGACCACCGAGGCTGTTGTTGCCGACAAGCCGGAGCCAGCTGCTCCTGCAATGCCTGGCGCTGACGAGATGGGTGGAATGGGCTTCTAATGTAAGCCTGGATGTCTTCAACCCGGCCCCTGAATAAGGGGCCGGGTTCCCCCATTTTTGGGGTAAAAAAAGGCGTAATTCCTAATTTTCACAATGTTGCGTAGGTCAAGTTTTTGTGTTGAAGGCGAAAGTTAATTTGTCACATAGCGCACATGAGTGGGTGGATATTGGCCGGAAACCTTTTTTAATAATGAAATTAACGAACCTACGGGCCATTTTTTCTAACTTTTTGCACAGTTCTATCGACTGTTTGGTTGACTCGCTATTGTGTGGTTTGGGAGGTGTGAGTGGCCCGGCTTGAATGTGGGCAACTTTGTGACACAATTGCTATCCGAGACGTCTGATGACGTTACTTACTAATTCCTGTCGGTACGCGTACCGACCTCTCTCTCAGAGGAGATACTTCATGGATATGACAGTTATGGCAGATCACCTGGGCAAGTTCAAGGATGGCATGGAAGCAATTTCCGGCCTTTTCCAGGGTGTTCCAAAGCTTCTGATGCAGGTTGCTAAATGGATCGAAGGTGGAATGTCCAGCGCGATGACAGAGACTAAGGAGATCTTCACCAAGACTCCTGAGGCTCCTGCGGCCTAAGGGTATCTTCCCTAACGCTTGAAACACGTACACAAATCTGAAAGAGGAAAAATATGGAGCACATGGAAAACTGGGTTCAGCTTTCAACCACCGGCGTTGTTAAGGAGATCTTTGATTTCATGGTGTCGCTTGCCAAGCTTGGTGGCAACGTTGCATCGATGATCAAGATTTTCAAATAATACTTGATATCTGAATGATTTAATCCCCGTTTGTTGGGCCGCTGGGTGCCGACGAACGGGGATTAATCTATGTAAATATAGTTGCGGGTTTCCTGGGGATTGTGAGGGGAAAAGATTTAGCTTTGGGGCAAAGCACTTTTCTGTATCCGTAAAGTATGAGCTGATTAAAAGTCAATACTTGTCGGGTAAAGGCGAAAAACGCACGCAAAAATTAGAGGGGGAATAGGCTTTTTGTGCATGAAAGTGCTTAACTTTTAATTCTGTATCTAGGCATTTTGCCAAATTTCACCCCGTATAGGGGTAAAATTTGAAAAATTTTACTTTGGTTCAATCTGCCCCTATTTGTGGGGTGGTTGACTCTGTCTAGGTTGGGTTGTTATAGGGATTCGCATACTTCCACCTAGGGAAACGCTATATTTGTACGTCCGGCGGAAGCGTTACATAAGCAGATTTGATGCTTGAGCTGCTGTTAAAAACGCTCTACGTGGGTTTTGTTTTGGCTAGCGCCGGTCATGCTTCGGTGTTATCGTTCGTAACTAGCCATCGGAGGCTAGTGTTGCAGCCAAGTCTCGGTGGGAAAGTTTTCCACCCCGGACCCCTCCGGGATTACTTCTAGGAGTACATATGTCTTCTGAACTGATTTCTCTCTCTTCAAACATTCTTGACACTTTCAAGGGTTTTGAGTTCGATAAGATCGCTAAAGCTGTACACGCTGTCGTAGAGACCGCTCTTGAGTGGGCTCGTCTGATCCCGGTCGACAAAGTTTTCTAAGCAATAATCGATCCTTAAAACACCAAATTCGTCTCATCCTATTAGGAGCTAAATAATGAATATTGTTCAGATGGCTAACGATCTTGTTCTCGGCCTGGAGCGCCTCGGTGACTTCTTCAAGGGCTACGATGCGCTTGTGAAGTTCGGTAAGTTCATCTTCGACGGTACTTTCGCAGACAAGCTCGATGTCTGGGGTGGCAATCTGTCGAGCGCTTTCCTCTCCTCCGGTTCTAGCAAGTAACGCTTAAGTACAAATCCCGCTGTTTGGTTTTATCTAAACAGTGGGATTTTTGCATGCGATAGAAGCATGAATGTTTCAGAATCTGAATGATTATTTATCCCTATAGTCGGGTTTCTGAAGGGGAGGAGCGCTATCATTATGAGTATGAGTGCATCGGAGAAAGAGCTACCAACCATAGACCTTGCAGCAATCGAGGGCTATATAGTTGATGACTCTGATGAGGATGATCCCATTCTCTTGGCCCCGGACGGGACTCCGGTGGACACATGGAAAGAGTCTTATCCTTATCCCGAGCGTATGTCGCGGGAAGAGTATGAGCACACGAAGCGTGCTTTGCAGATTGAACTGCTGAAATGGCAGAACTGGACAAAGGATACAGGTCAGCGTCATATCATTCTGTTTGAGGGGCGCGATGCTGCCGGTAAAGGTGGCACTATTAAGCGTTTTAATGAGCATCTGAATCCTCGTGGTGCTCGGACAGTTGCGCTGGAGAAACCTTCGCCGAGAGAATCCACTTCATGGTATTTCCAACGCTATATTGAGCATTTCCCGTGTGCTGGTGAGATCGTCTTTTTTGACCGCTCATGGTACAACCGTTCGGGTGTGGAGCGTGTGATGGGATTCTGCACGGAATCGCAGCATGCAGAGTTTCTTAGAGAAGTGCCAATGCTGGAAAATATGATCTTGGGTTCCGGTATATCGCTTACCAAATTTTGGTTCTCGGTGACTCAGAAAGAGCAGAGGACACGGTTCGCAATTAGGCAGGTTGATCCTGTGCGGCAGTGGAAGCTTTCTCCGATGGACCTCGCGTCTTTGGATAAATGGGATGACTATACGCGGGCGAAGGAAGAGCAATTCCGTTATACGGACACGGATGAATCTCCTTGGATCACGATCCGATCTAACGATAAGAAGCGAGCTCGTATCAATGCGATGAGGTACATCCTGAGCAAGTTTGAATATACAAACAAAGACCATGACGTTGTAGGAATACCGGACTCGAATATCGTGATGCGCGGGCGAGATCGAATTGGGGATTAGTGCAGTTTAGTTCTATATCAATATTTAATGGTGAAAGCGCGTTCCGGTAGTTAAAACTACCGGAACGCGCTTTCACCATATTTTCTTCCTTGCAGATTAAGAAGAAAGGCTGTCCTTGATGTCAAGGAAGAGGTGCTTTACGTGAAGAAAGATATTTTCAAAAGATGCCCAAGCATCTGAGTAGTATCCTTCTGGGTTCGAGGAGAGGAAATCAAAAGTGAAAAGATCGTCGAAGGAATGGTAAATAGCGCTAGACATGAATATTCCTTTCGACTGAGTGAGTCATTGACTAATAAGTGTGACTTTTAGAGAGGGCCTTATGCGCTGCAAGATCCGGTCTTGGATTTGGAGTTCTATCGCGAAGAGAAAAAAGCGTTGAAGAGCTGCTTGATCGCGTTCCATCCGTTATTAAAGTATGCGCTTGGAGCAGAAGAAAGCGCCTCGTGGTCGAGTAGGTTGAAGAAGAAATTATAAATGGCGTTGGCCATGGGTGTTCCTCACTTGAAGCGTTAAGAAAAGCCTTAGGCTTTTTATGACTATTCTTAATGTATTTTTCGTGGTGTAGATGCTGTGGATGAAATGGAAATGCTTACCAAAAGAGACCGGCTTGAATTAATGGGTTCGACTTTTGGCGAGCGCCTTATAGGTTCAAGATCTGTTTTTGGATTGCGGTCTTATCTGGAAGATGAAAAAACGGTGAAAATGTCCTTGATTCCTATCCATATATTATGGAAGTAGGCTCCAGGGGCGGAGGAGAGAGCTTCAAAGTTTAGTAGGTCGGAAAAAAATTCATAGAAGACATGTGGCATGGGTATCCCTTTCGGACTGGAGGGAACTTTCAGTTCCCTTATTTTTAACCAATATACCAAGCCTTAACGCTTATAAAAAATTCAGTCTTTTATAATTTTCCCATACTCTTTTGTGGTTTGGGTGCTGTGGGTGGGGTGTGTGCTGATATAAATAACAGCGCCTTCCAAAAAGGAGAATGTGGCCCGCAGGTTAACCTGCGGGCCACATTCTCTTAGCGTTTAATTCTTACTAGGAGGAGAGGGCGTCCTTGATGGCGTCGAAGATGTCAAGGAAAGAGTCCCAGGCGCCGAGGAAGTAATCCTTTGGCTGGGAGGAGAGGAAGTCGAGGTCGAGGAGATCGAGGACAAAGTTGTGGATTGCGGTGAACATGGGACATTCCTTTCGATTGAGGGTATTAAGGGAAAGTGATGAGCTTTCCCTGTTTAATGCACTTTACCTGCCCTTTTGGTGTTGGTCGCTACTCTTGGAATTTTTCGGAAAAAGTTTAGGAAAAACTTTAATCATAAGTCGAAAATTCCGCAGGTAGCAACCATAAAGGGAGTAAAGTGACTCGAATAACAGGGGTGCAATTTCCACCTAAAAGGGGGTGGGTTCTGCACCCTTTTTAAGGTAATTGTAATGAGGGTTATTACATTTACCCTGCTGGGTGAAGGCATGACTGAAGGGCGGGTGCCCCTGAGTCGTTCAGAACGTCACTGGATATGGCGTCTTAGGCCTTACATTTTGAGTATCGGAGGATTTACTGGTGATGTTACGCAAAATTGCAAAAAATTTGGTGACGTGTGAACAAAACAGGGATTAGCTGGGGATCCACGGTTCAATCGGATTTCCTTGCCAGCGGGTGTGCGCTGGAACTTGGTCACCGCGCATGACGAGTGAGCCGGGGCCGATAGTGGTGGCGTCGGCAAGCTTGGAAGCGGGAAGCGCGACGGAATGCGCCGCCAGGGTCGCTCCCGGTGCGATGGTGACGGTGCCTAGGCTCATCACGCGATCTTGGAAGAGGTGGGTCTGCACCACCACGCCGGGGCCGATCGTTGCCCCAGCACCGATCTGGCAGAGATCGGTCTCGGGCAACCAGTACGTCTCAATCCACGCGCCTTTGCCTATCTGCGCGCCGAGGAGGCGTAACCCGATATTGAGGGACCCTGTGCCGAGTGCGTGGTTAAAGAACCAGGGGGCTGCGACCACTTCCACAAAGGTGTCTTGAAGTTCGTTGAGCCATACAAACCAACTCCACAAGGGATGGTCGCCTGTGCGGTGGCGGCCAACGCATAGCCACTTCATGGCGACCGTGATCAGTAACGCAAGGGCTCCGGCAGCTACAAGAACCACGCCACCGAGCAGGATTGTCATTCCAATGCCTAGGTTAATCAGTAACAACTGCAGGCTAGCTAGCACCGCTGTGGCAAGAACACCACTGGTGATGGGGGCGAGCAGCCGGAGGGTTTCTATAGCGCCTCGGAGAATCCTCATCTGGAGACGTGGCTTATATGTGCTGCTTTCCGACGCATCGGTGGTCACGGTGACGCGGCGCATGCGTTCTGGCGGCGAGCCCCACCAATTAGATCCAGCCTTGGACTTCTTTGGAGTGGAGGAAAGTACCGCTACGAGGGAGTTTTTGGCCAGTTTGCGCTGTGGGCCAGCGATACCGGAGTTTCCCACAAAAGAGCGCTTGCCAATCTTGGTTGCCCCGGCGAGCATCCAGCCGCCGCCGAGCTCGTAGCCGCCGACAAGGGTGTCGTCGGCGAGGAAAGAGCCGTCGCGGATATCAACAAATGTAGGCACCATCACGGCGGTGGAGATTTCTACGTCTTTGCCCACCGTTGCGCCAAGGCTACGGAACCACAAAGGCGTGAGCTGCGCGGCGTAGAGCGGGAAAAGATATGTGCGGGCATCGTCCATGAGGCGTTGGATAAACCACACCCGCCAACCCGTGGCCGAGCGTACTGGAGCAACACCAGGGGTAAGGCGCAGACTCAGCAGCCGGATGAGTCCCCAGACGTAGAAAGAATAAGAGACAAAGGCTATGAGAGCCCCTGCGGGGGCGGCGCCTATCATGCCCAGAAAAGGGTGAACGCCGGTGGTGTGCACAAAAGCGATCATGGTGGCACCACCGATAGCCACTGCGCACAAAGGAAGAAGCGCGAGGAACAAAGAAGATAGGCCATAGGCGAGGACCCATTGGGGGCGGCGTGGCGGGGGTGTATCCGGGAAGCGGTGCTTGGAGCGCCCCACCTTTTGCGCCGGCGACCCAGACCACCGGGCGTTGGCTTTTACAGGTGTGCTTCCCGTGACCGTAGAACCGGCTTCCACGTGTGCGTTATCGCCTATGATTGTCCCCGGCATGAGCACTGAACGGGCGCCGATGCGGGCATTTTTTCCCACATGGATTGCGCCGATATGAATATGCCGGGCGTCTACCCAATAACCTGATAAATCTACTTCCGGTTCCACTGAACAGTGGTCTTCCAGGGTGAGAAGCCCTGTGACCGGTGGAATCGTGTGCAGATTCACGCCGTCGCCTACTCGCGCGCCGAGCGCACGCGCATAGTAATTCACCCAGGTGGCACCTGCGATAGACCGGGACCCGGAGGCGTTGGCAATGCGCTCTGCTGCCCAGACTCGTAGGTGCGTTCGCCCGGCGCGTGGATAAGAACCTGGTGTGATTCCCTTAGTGAGAACTCGCGCGGCATAACCGCCGATCGCCAGTTTGCCAAGAGGAGTAACAAAGATGAGGAGGGCAATGACTATTAACCACGGGATATGTTGTGCCCAGCTGACGCCTGCGCTGGCTGCGATGTTGTTGATGAAGGCTAAGCCAGCCACCCATTGCAGGGAACTTAGCGTCATTGCCACTAATTGAACTAACCCTTGGATAGCGCGGGCTTGAGCGGAGACCGGCTGCGCAGGGGCTTCCTGAGTAGAGGGAGCGACGTGGATGCTCTCTACATACTCAGCAAGCGCGCCGAGGCGCGGGTGGTCATAAAGGTCGCGCACGGCGATGGTGGGAACCCGTTCGCGGATGCGTCCTATCAGCGTGGCCGCGGCTAGGGAGGTTCCACCTAAGGAGAAAAAGTCTGCGTTTGCGTCGGCAATGTCCATCCCCAACACATCCACCCAGAGCTCGGCCAACCACTGTTCGGTGTCGCTGAGGTCTGCTGCTGTGACATCCGAGTGGATTGGCCAGGGCAGCGCGCGTTTATCTACTTTTCCAGAGGTCGTGGTGGGGAGCTCTGGGAGCACGCAGAGCCGTGGAACAAGGGCTGCCGGCATTGAGTTGCTGAGGATGGTGCGGGCCTGGGCGTGATCGAATTCTAGGGACTCATCGGTGAGCGAGAGATATCCGACCAAAACGCTGTCTCCTGCGCCGGTCTTGTGCACAACCACCGTGGATTGGCGCACGTTGGGGAGGGCGGCTAGATGTGCATCGACTTCGCCGAGCTCAATGCGACGTCCTCCGATCTTCACCTGGTCGTCGACACGCCCAACAAAAAGCAGGCCGTCTTCCGTGAGCTTGACGTGGTCGCCGGAATGATAAGCGCGCGACCACCCTAACTCCGGGGAGTATTTTTCTGCGTCTTTCTGTGGATCCAGATACCGCGCTAACCCCACCCCGCCGATAACCAGCTCGCCGACCCCGCCGATTCCTACCGGCTTTCCCTGCGCATCCACCACGGCTAAGTCCCAGCCGGCTAGTGGAAATCCGATAGATACCGGATGGTTCGGCCGCAACAGCGCTGCACAAGCGACCACGGTGGTCTCGGTGGGGCCGTAAGTATTCCAGACTTCTCGTTCCGGAGCGGATAGCTTCTCGACGAGCTCCGCCGAACACGCCTCGCCTCCCAAGATGAGAAGCCTGATGTTGTCGAGTGCTTCTGTGGGCCAGAGTCCCGCTAGCGTGGGCACGGTAGAGACTATGGTGATGTCTCGGCGAATAAGCCATGGGCCAAGATCCATTCCGGAACGCACTAAGGAACGTGGAGCCGGGACCAAGCAAGCGCCGTGTGCCCAGGCCAACCACATCTCTTCGCAGGAGGCGTCGAAGGCAACAGAAAGTCCCGCCAGCACTCGGTCGTCGGGGCCGATAGGTGCATCGTGTAAGAAGAGCTGAGATTCTGCGTCAACGAAGGCGGCGGCACTGCGGTGCGAGACTGCCACACCCTTTGGCTTTCCGGTAGAGCCAGACGTGAAGATGATCCATGCCGTGTCCTCTAGCGCAGGGACAGTTGGCGTAATCGGGGTGCTGTCTTGGTAGGAGTGAAAGCCGTCGTCGTTGTAACAGCCTTGGATGGTGGCTTCGCTAAAAACGAGTTCTGCGCGTTCATCGGGGTCGTCGGCATCCACTGGCACATAGGCTGCACCGGCTGCGAGGATGGACAAGATAGCGATGTAGAGGTCGCTGTGTCCTGATGTCATTCGGACACCAATGCGGCTACCGGGTCCCACCCCCGCAGCGTGGAGTTGTTGGGCACCTGTTTGAACGCGTTCTAGGAGTTCGCGATATGTGATGATGCTGCCGTCGTCGATAGCTGCAGCCTCGGGGAATGTGGTCGCCGTGTGAGTGAAGACGTCGTAAAGCGTTCGGGGAGAAGGCGCCTCGCTAGAGCGGAGGTAGTCAGAAGAGATCAACTAATCCTCGTTTGCAGTGATGATTGCTGCCGCTAGTTTGCGCAGGTGCTTGAGCTGTTTTGCCGTCGAGTCGTCGAGCGCGGCATCCTCTGCTTTGGTCACCACTTCTGCGAGATGCGGATGTGCTGACTTGCCAGCCTTGGTAGCTTTGACGATCTGACGGCGACGATCCTGAGGGTCGCGCTCTCTCGTGGTCCAGGATTTGGCCTCTAGGGAATCGATAAGTCGAACCATGTCGGAGGCGTCTATCCCAAGGGCATCACACAGAGTGGCTTGAGTGGGGACATCACTAGAAACAAGACATGTGAGTACCCAATATTCCCGCAGGGTTATTCCTTCATGCGACAGTGCTTCCTCCACACAATCGCGTGTGCGGCGGCGCAGATGCTCTAGTTGGAAGGACGGTGATTGAAGAAGTGCAGCGGGAATATCGGCGACCATATAGTTAGGTCTATCACATTCTTAGGGAGTTGGTGGCGATAACATGGCCAAACGTTGCTCAGCCCACTCGACTGCGGGGAGGAAGGATGACCCCAGTACATGTATGTGTCCTAAGAGTTTATCCAGTGCGGGCGCTGGATCCTCCCAATATGTAACGTCAGCGCCGCGGTCACTCCAGCCATTAACCATGTCGCGGGCTTGGCCTGCGGGAATAATGCCATCATGCAGCCCCTGCGCCACGAACACGGGAACGTCGGGAGCGATAAGCCCGATTTCTTGTTCAGAAATGGCGCGTTGAAAGACCTCGGCGGAGATGAGACTGGTCAAGCGCTGCCCAGATACGGTGAGGATGCTGGTGTCTGGAAGCGGGATGGTAAGAAGGCTCTCGGGGAGGCAATCGCGGCTTGATTGGTCGAGCCACTGTTGGCCGCGTGTGTTGAGCAAGGTGTTTATTGGCTCGCGGACCTCTGGGTAGATCTCATACATCCCGGTGATCACATATCCCAGTGCACCGGTAAGAGCAGTACCTTCCAAAGAACTGGAGACGGAAAGCAGATTAGCGGGAACTCCGCCAGCATAGGCTAGGGCGATGTTCACATCAGGGGCGTACGAGCGATGCATTTCTGCTGCGGCTGCAGATGCCCCGCCGCCTTGGGAATACCCCCACGGAATAAGGGGCGTGTGGTTGTTAACCTCCGGTAACCCCAGCGTGGTGACGGCTCGTCCCAAATCCAACAGTGCAGCACCTTGGGCTTTCCTATTCATATAGGAGTGGTTACCTGGAGTGCCCAATCCTTGATAATCGGTTAGTGCTACGGTCCAGCCACGGCTTAATAATGCGGTGGCAGAAAACATCTCATATTCTCCGCCTAGTGTGAGTAGCTTTGAAGGTGCACAGGAATCACCTGCTCCTTGGGTTCCTGGTGCGAGGAGTGCTACGGGGCGTGGGCCGGGGCCGTGCCATGGGGCGGTGGGTGTGAGCACGGCTCCGGTTACGGGGGTGGAAAAGCCGTTGGGGTGCGTAGACGTGTAGGCGATGCGTTTCATCTTTACTAACACGTCTAAGACAGGTGGTGAGACGTCTCGTTGGCTTAGGACAGTGCCCGGTGCGGTGTTTGTCGCAGAGGGGATAGATGAATAAAACCCGTCTGGGTCGGTATATGGGATGACCTGAGCTGTGGCCGGAGTGAACCCTGCATACAAAGCGGCAATAACGATTGTTGCTAGAGCTTTGAGGAACGAGCTTTTAAAGTGAGGGGGAAAGAGCATATACACGACCACTTCTAGATAGTTTTGCTAAGAAAAGTAATGGATCTTTGAATCCTAGGGACTCTCAAGGGCTTTGTTTGGAGAGACACGCGCTAAATTTTGGTGCGCGTGAGGGTGTGGTCTTACCGGAGAGAATGACCTGCACAGTGTTGGGATAGGTCGATCATTCGGGGGTATTAGGTTAATTGAATGGAAAGGCAATGTTCTTTTATCTCGGTTGTCGGGCGTATGTTCTAGCCCATAGGGATACGTGAGACGGATCGCACCGATAGGCAACGTTGCTTAATTCGTAGAACTGCGTATTTCCGTTACTACCGCAAACATTCGAATCGAGGACACCGTGGCTGAACCACATTTAGGGGAAAACAGCCCCCTCCTACCAGCGAGGGAGCCACAAATTGCTGAGTCGAAGACACCCAAAGACAGGACGCACTGGCTTTATATCGCAGTGATTATTGCGGTTGCCGCAGGTATTGCTTTCGGCCTTATAGCTCCAGACCTTGCCAAAAACTTCAAAGTTATTGGCACGATGTTCGTGTCCTTAATCAAGATGATGATCTCCCCGGTGATCTTCTGCACGATCGTGTTGGGCATTGGCTCCGTTCGTGCTGCCGCATCGGTGGGTAAAGCAGGCGGATTGGCTTTAACGTACTTCATCATCATGTCCACTTTTGCTCTTGCCGTGGGTCTCTTGGTGGGCAACCTCATTGAGCCGGGCAGCGGTTTAGACATCGAGGCTACCGCGGGCGAAGGTGCCGCCTTTGCTGATAAAGCCGAGCATGGAACGGGGCTGGTCGGTTTTATCCAGTCGATCATCCCGGAGACAGCTTTTTCTTCTTTGACCTCAGGTTCTGTGTTACAAACGCTCTTTGTGGCCTTGCTTGCAGGCTTCGCTGTCCAGGGAATGGGCAAAGCTGGCGAGCCCATCTTGCGCGGTATTGCTCATCTGCAGAAGCTCGTGTTCAAGATGCTCACCATGATTCTGTGGGTAGCGCCAATCGGCGCGTTTGGTGCTATCGCAGGCGTGGTGGGCGCAACGGGATTTGAGGCCGTTAAACAGCTTGCGATTTTGATGCTGGCTTTCTACATCACGTGTGTGTTGTTCATTTTTGTGGTGCTGGGAATCATTCTGCGCATCGGGGCAGGCTTTAATATCTGGAAACTCTTGAAGTACTTGGGTCGCGAACTATTGCTTATCGTTGCCACCTCCTCTTCCGAGTCCGCGCTGCCAAACTTGATGCGCAAGATGGAACACGTGGGTGTGGATAAATCGACTGTGGGAATCGTGGTTCCCACTGGCTATTCCTTTAACCTCGACGGCACGGCTATTTATCTCACCATGTCTGCCATCTTTATCTCGGATGCAATGAACAAGCCGCTCACTCTGGGGGAGCAGATTGGCCTCTTGGTCTTTATGATTATCGCGTCTAAAGGCGCAGCAGGAGTCTCCGGAGCGGGCATTGCCACGCTCGCCGCAGGACTACATTCGCATCGCCCAGAGCTTCTCGACGGCGTCGGCGTCATCGTGGGCATCGATCGCTTCATGTCTGAGGCCCGCGCTTTGACTAATTTCAGCGGCAACGCCGTGGCCACGATTTTGGTGGGACGCTGGACCAACACGCTTGACGTACAACGGGCACATGACGTACTCGATGGGAAGATTCCTTATGTGGAATCTGCCGACGATAGCGACGTGCACTTTAGTAACCCCACGGTGACTAACCCGGCGCATGCGACGCTGCAGCCCACCCCGCAGGTGGACCTCACGCGTTACCAGAAATAAACAAAAGGCTAGGCCCTAGGGCCTAGCCTTTAGCTTTTATTCGGTGGGAAGTCCGGCTTCCACCCAACCATCGGTGCCTCCGGCAACGTTGATGGCTTTGATATCACGAGCCACGAGGTATTCCACCACGCGGGCGCTGCGTCCACCAGATTTACAAATCACATAGACGTCTTGCTCTGTGTCTACTTCGTTGAGGCGCACAGTGAATTCGCTCATCGGAATGTTGATAGCGCCTAGAGCATGAACCTCAGCGTATTCGTCGGCCTCGCGGACGTCGATAAGCTGAGCACCTTGTGGGATATCGCGTACCGATATTTCCATGTTAAGCCTTGAATCGCTCGATAGCCTCGGCGTGGATCTTTTCTGCTTCAGCCTTATCGCCCCAGCCGGAGCCGGTGACTTCCTTGTTTGGCTCAAGATCCTTGTAGTGCACAAAGAAGTGCTCGATCTCGTTGCGCAGGAACTCAGAGACATCGGTGATATCCTGAATGTGATCCCAGCGAACGTCGTCGATGACGCAGAGCAACTTGTCGTCGCCGCCTGCTTCATCGGTCATCTTGAACACACCAACGGGGCGTGCCTTAACGATCACGCCGGGGAATACTGGCTCAGGAAGGATGACTAGAGCATCCAAGGGATCGCCGTCCTCGCCAAGAGTGTGATCGATGAAGCCGTAATCCAGCGGATACGCCATGGGGGTGAACAGGTAGCGGTCGAGGTAAACCTTGCCGGTTTCATGATCGACCTCGTACTTGTTACGGGAACCCTTGGGGATCTCGATGGTGACTTCCATGGTCATGCGATGCTCCTTAATAGAATCGGAATACTACCGTACTAGGATAGCGGCAATGAAGAAGTGGTGGATGTCAACAGTGGTAGTAACGGCTGCGGTCATAGCGACGGTGGTGTTCGCTGTTGCTAATGTGCTGGTACATGATCCGGTGCAGGTAGATAAGCCGGAACGCGGTATTACGGCCCTTGAAGCGAAAGATGTGGATAATACTGGGCTGAAGGCCACCTTGAGCGCAATGGCTCAAGATAGGCGGCTGGGTAACTTTGGAGCAATGATCACTGATATCACCACAGGTGAAGTGGTCCTTTCTCACAATGCTGAGACTGCATTGACCCCAGCCTCAGCAACAAAATTACTCACAGCCGCAGCCGCATTGTATGAGCTCGGCCCGCAGGACCGCATAGTCACAGAGGTGCGGAAGAAAGACCGGACGGCAATAATCAAAGGCTCCGGAGACGTGTGGCTGACTCACGAGCAAATTGACTCCTTAGCTGCGCAGATCGGCACAGGGGTAGACACTGTGCTTGTCGACGCCACCGCATGGAAAGACAAACTCCTCCCCGGATGGGACCCCGCTGATGTGGACGCCGGATTCGTAGCTCCCTTGGAGCCTGTGATGCTCTATGGGGGACGGCTGGGGGCAACCTCAGGCGATGTTCCTAGGAGCCATCGTCCGGCCTTTGATGTAGCAGAAGCCCTGGCCAAGCGATTGGGCGCGGGGACCGTTGGATACACGGATTCCTCGGAGGGGGACGTGGTTGCTCGTACCGAGTCGCCAACGTTGCAAAAGCGCATCTCCATGATGATGGAAGACTCAGATAACGTTATGGCGGAAGCCATTGGCCGGGAACTCTCCGCGGAGCGTCCCGTGGAGGCAACCCTCGACGTGCTGAGAAAAAATGGCGTAGACGTCAATGGTTCAACGGTCGTGGATAACTCTGGACTGAGCTTGGATAACCGGATCACTCCGAAACTACTCAGCCAGGTGGCTGCCGCTTCCGTGTTGGCGCTACCGGTAGCTGGTGGCACGGGAACGCTGGAGAACCGCTTTAACAACACACCTGGAGCTGGTTGGGTCCGCGCAAAAACTGGCACGCTGACCGGGGTCTCTGCGTTGGCGGGAGCTGTGCCGTCGAAAAGCGGGCACGTGTATAGCTTTGCCATGATCTCTAATGGCTCCGAGATTAGACAGGCTCGCGAGGCCCTCGACGCCATTGCGAATGCGGTGCGTGAGGCTTAGATGTTCTGGCCACGAAAAAGCCCACGCTTTATGGCCTGCCGGGTCGCAGTTCGGGCGGTAACCGACCGTGACGTGGTGGTGGGACTTTCGGGTGGGCCGGATTCCCTGGCACTCGTCGCCGCCCTGGTCGCCGAGAAATATCGGGTGCTAGCTGTGTGCGTGGATCATGGCCTGCAGCAGGGATCGGAGCGTGTGGCGGAACGTGCGGCGGAGACCGTGCGGGGGCTAGGCGCGGAAGCCACTGTGGTCCAGGTGGACGTGGAGAAAAGTGGAAGCCTCGAAGCGAACGCGCGCCGGGCTCGCTACGAGGCTCTGCGAGGGTTTGGAAAACCGGTAGTGGTGGGCCATACCGCGGACGATCAGGCCGAGACATTGTTGTTGGGCGCGCTGCGAGGGAAGGCCGCCGGCATGCTGGTTCAGGGAACCGTGTGGCGGCCTTTCTTGTCGGTGCGCCGTGCAGATACCGTGGGTGCATGTGCGGAATTGGGGTTAGAGCCGTGGCACGATCCGCATAATGACCAAAGAGAATTTCGGCGCGTTGCTATCCGCCAACAGGTGCTTCCGCTGCTCTCTGACATCATCGGCGGCGACCCTGTCCCCGCGTTGGCGCGAGCTGCTATGAATATTGCGCACGACGATGAAGCCTTGCAGGTCAGCGATGTAACTTTGGATGAGTTGCGGGCAGCGCATCCAGCTTTTCGACGTCGCTATCTCGCTGCTTTCCTCCGGGAAAACAAAGCACCTGTCACAGGCGCTAACATCGACGCAGTAGAACGCCTGGTCACCGATTGGCATGGCCAAGGCGGCGTAGCGGTTGGCAACAGGTTGGAAGTAATCCGCAAAGATGGCAAACTTTTGTCGAAAGAAAGGTGACAGATGCACGACAAGAAGGATTATCAAGTGCCCGTCAACTCCTACGGAGCTGACGTTGAGGCCGTCCTCGTGAGCGAAGAAGAACTCCAGACCCGCATCAAGGAGATGGCGGCGCTGGTGTCAGAGAAGTACCGCGACGAAGAGGACGATCTCGTCTTGATCTGTGTGCTCAAGGGTGCGGTATTCTTCCTCACCGACTTTGCCCGGGCTCTCGACATCCCCTGCCAGATGGAATTCATGGCGGTGAGTTCCTACGGTAACTCCGCCACGTCTTCTGGCATGGTGCGGATTCTGAAGGATTTGGACCGCAACATCCAGGGCTGCAACGTAGTGATTATCGAGGACATCATTGATTCCGGCCTCACACTTAAATGGCTGATTCGTAACCTCAATGGGCGTAAGCCAAAGTCCTTGGAGATCGTCGCGTTGCTGCGTAAACCTGAGGCAGTGAAGACGGATATAGACTGCCTTGACATCGGTTTTGATATTCCCAATGAATTTGTGATCGGTTACGGTCTAGACTTCGCAGAGAAGTACCGCGACTTGCCGTTTGTCGCTTCGCTGCATCCTAAGGTTTACAAGTGAACAAAAAAATCCTGCAGTATTCGGTGATTGCCGCCATCGTCTTGATGGCCATCTATGTCTTTACTTTGCTGGGCAATGACGCCCGTGGCTATAAGCAAGTAGATACATCTGTTGCTATCGCTCAGTTGGACAAGAAAAACGTCAAAGAAGTCCAAATCGACGATCGCGAACAGCGCATCCGCATCAAGCTCAAGAACGCCATCGACCACGAGGGTCGCGAGGTTTCTGAGATCCTGGCTCGGTATCCCGCGCGTACGTCCCCGGAGATCTTTAGCAAGGTAGAGAAGTCCGAGGCAGAGAAGTACTCCACCAACGTGAATAAGGAGAACTTCCTCGTTTCCATGCTCGGATACATCCTGCCGATGCTGATCGTTTTTGGTCTCATTATGTGGATGTTCTCCCGTATGCAGGGAAACAGCATGTTCGGCTTTGGTGGTTCCCGCGCTAAGGAACTGAACAAAGACATGCCCACCAACACGTTTGCAGACGTGGCTGGTGCAGAAGAGGCCGTGGATGAGTTGCATGAGATCAAGGACTTCCTTGAAGACCCATCCAGGTATGAGCAGCTGGGCGCAAAGATCCCACGTGGTGTTTTGCTGTACGGTCCTCCCGGTACGGGTAAGACCCTCTTGGCTAGGGCCGTTGCCGGAGAAGCCGGTGTGCCGTTCTACTCAATCTCTGGTTCTGACTTCGTAGAGATGTTCGTTGGCGTGGGTGCTTCCCGCGTGCGTGACCTTTTCAAACAAGCCCGCGAGAACAGTCCCTGCATCATCTTTATCGACGAGATCGACGCCGTGGGCCGGCAGCGTGGCTCCGGTATGGGCGGCGGACACGACGAGCGCGAGCAGACGCTTAACCAGATGCTGGTGGAAATGGACGGCTTTGGTGACCGCGAAGGCGTGATCATCATGGCTGCTACTAACCGACCAGACATTCTGGATCCGGCTTTGCTGCGTCCTGGCCGTTTTGACCGCCAGATCCCCGTGAGCAACCCCGACCTCAAGGGGCGCGAACAAATCCTCCGCGTCCATGCCAAGGGCAAGCCCTTTGCTCCAGACGCAGACATAGAGTCACTGGCTCGTCGTACTGCCGGCATGTCCGGTGCAGACCTCGCCAACGTACTCAACGAGGCCGCGTTGCTCACGGCGCGTATTGGCAAGACCGTGATTACCGCTGATGCTTTGGAAGAGGCCACAGATCGAGTAGTCGGCGGTCCGCGCCGCTCCAAGGTGATTTCCGAGAAGGAAAAGAAGGTCACCGCATACCACGAGGGTGGACACACGTTGGCCGCCTGGGCGCTGAAAAACATTGAGCGGGTGTACAAGGTCACCATCTTGGCGCGTGGACGTACCGGTGGACATGCCATGACTGCGCAAGAAGATGACAAAGGCATGTACAACCGCGATGAGCTGTACGCACGCCTCGTCTTTGCCATGGGTGGACGCGCGGCTGAGGAGCTGGTGTTTGGTGAGCCCACCACCGGCGCCTCCGCAGATATTGAGCAGGCAACCAAGATAGCCAAGGCCATGATTACGGAGTACGGCATGTCGCCGACCCTAGGCATGGTCAAATACGGCGAAGAACAAGGCGATCCTTTTGCCCGTGGTGGCAGCGGCGGAGTACTGGAGTACTCGCCAGAGGTCGCGGCACAGATTGACCGCGAGATGCAGTATTTGCTCGATCGTGCGCACACCGAGGCGTACATGATCCTTGCCGAGTACCGCGATTATTTGGATCGCTTGGCAGAGAAGCTCTTGGAGAAGGAGACTCTGCGTCGCCCCGATCTGGAGGAGCTCTTCCACGGCATCGTTCCGCGTGAGGTGGGGGATGTCTTCCCGGATGAAGACGCCCGTTTCCCACGCCAAGCCGGACGCGAGCCAGTGAAGACCCCCACAGAGTTGGCTATCGAGCGCGGCGAAGAACCCCCGAAGCCGTTCACGCTTCTCGACGCTTCCAAGGCGGAGCGTGCGCGTCGTCAAAGTGAAAGGGCAGATCGTGTTTGATCGCGATCGCGCGGAAGCAGCAGTCCGGGAACTCCTTATTGCGGTGGGCGAGGACCCGGAGCGTGAAGGACTCCAAGAAACACCGGCGCGTGTGGCAAAGGCATATGCAGAGGTCTTTGCCGGCCTGCACACGGACCCTACGGAGGTCTTGAACAAGACTTTTAGCGAGGACCACCGTGAGCTAGTACTGGTTCGAGACATCCCGATCTACTCAACGTGCGAGCATCACCTGGTGCCTTTCTTTGGCACGGCGCACATCGGATACATTCCGGGACAGTCCGGGAAAGTGACGGGCCTGTCTAAGTTGGCGCGTTTGGTGGATCTGTATGCCAAGCGTCCCCAGGTGCAGGAGCGATTAACCTCTCAGGTAGCCGATGCTCTGGTAGAAAAACTGGAAGCTCAGGCCGTGATCGTGGTGATCGAATGTGAGCACCTGTGCATGGCGATGCGTGGCATCCGTAAGCCAGGAGCCACCACCACCACATCTGCGGTTCGAGGCGGTTTCCAAACCAACGCGGCCTCCCGTGCGGAGGTTTTGAGCCTTATTCGGAGCTGACATGACGCACGTAATGGGAATCGTCAACGTGACTACTGATTCCTTTTCTGATGGCGGAAAGTATCTCGATCTCGACTCCGCGGTGGCGCATGCCAAGCAACTCGTGGCAGAGGGCGCGGACATCATCGACGTAGGCGGTGAGTCCACCCGCCCAGGTGCCACTCGCGTGAGCGAGCAGGTTGAGCTTGCCCGCGTCGTTCCTGTGATTAAAGCCCTGCATGCTGAAGGAATCAGGACGTCAGTAGATACCATGCGTGCCTCGGTCGCTGCCGCAGCAGCCGAGGCCGGGGTTAGCATGCTTAACGACGTCTCCGGCGGCCTCGCAGATAAGAACATGTACTCGGTTATGGCTGATACACAGCTTCCCGTGTGCTTGATGCACTGGAAAACGGGGACCTTTGGCGATGCCGCAGGCGCGCATCATACCGACGTGGTGCGTGAAGTTCATGAGGGCCTGGACATACTCGTTGATAACGCCCTTGCCGCTGGCATTGACGCGAAAGCCATTGTCATCGACCCAGGCCTCGGGTTTGCTAAAACCGCAGAGGACAACTGGGCTTTATTGAACGCTCTTCCAGAATTTATGAGAGAGTATCCGGTACTCGTGGGGGCGTCGAGAAAGCG
The DNA here is from genome assembly GCF_900187135.1 of Corynebacterium ulcerans. NCBI lineage: Bacteria > Bacillati > Actinomycetota > Actinomycetes > Mycobacteriales > Corynebacteriaceae > Corynebacterium > Corynebacterium ulcerans. The sequence goes on along the minus strand of NZ_LT906443.1, from coordinate 1,079,657 downwards.
CTTTTTAGCTAGCCTAGGCTCAGACGTGGACGCGGCGACTGCCGCAGTCACAGCAATCGCAGCGCATCAAGGCGTGTGGTGCGTCCGGGTGCACAACGTGGCGCTATCCCGTGCCGCTGTGGATGTTGCGGCGAAATGGAGGAAGCATGGATCGCATTGAACTGAAAGGCCTTAAAGGCTACGCCTATCACGGTGTCTTTGAGCACGAGAAGCGCGAGGGCCAGGAGTTTCTTGTGGATATCACCTGTTGGCTCACCTTTCCCGCTCAGGATGACCTGACCCAGACGGTGCATTATGGCGAGCTGGCTCAGCTGGCATATGGAATCCTTACTGGAGAGCCGCGCGATCTGATTGAGACTGTCGCATCGGAAATCGCCGATACGGCCATGAGCACTTTCCCGCTTTCGGGCATTGAAGTGACGGTGCATAAACCGCATGCGCCCATCCCGCTCGAATTTGCCGACGTAGCTGTGGTGGCAAGGCGATAACATGAGAGCAGTCTTATCCATCGGTTCTAACATGGACGATCGCTATGCCCTCTTAAGGTCGGCGTACGAGGAGTTCTTACCTGACCTCGTTGCTGCATCGAGTATTTATGCCACTCCGCCGTGGGGCGTGGAAGATCAGGATGAGTTCCTTAACGCGGTGCTCATCGTGGATGTGGATGAGACACCGATGGAACTGCTCAAACGCGGTCAGGCTTTAGAACAAGCTGCGGAGCGCAAGTGGATTCAGCATTGGGGCCCTCGTACCCTCGACGTAGATATTGTGTGTATTGAGGGCGTGACATCAGATGATCCCGAACTGACACTGCCGCATCCCTATGCACACGAGCGCAATTTCGTACTGGTTCCGTGGCTTGAGGCGGACCCTCACGCAACCCTAAACGGGCGTCCATTATCGGAGCTGATCACCGGAACCTTCCCGATTGTGGGGGCCTTATGAAACAAACCTCCGTCCTCGGGCTGTTAGGGGTTTTCCTCTTCTGCGCTCTTGCGTCCTTTATTTTGGTGATGCGATTTTATGGCGTGCTGCCCTCGGTTCCTTTGGGGGTGGCGATATGCCTGTGGGGGATGACGGTGTTGTGCGTGCTCTTAGCTGTGCGGGTGCGGACACGTATTAAAGATGACCAGATCGGACAAGATCGCTCACAACTAAATCCGGTGACAGCCGCGCAGTTCCTTGTGATAGGCAAAGCCTCTGCATGGACAGGAGCTATTTTCGGCGGGGGCTATGTGAGCCTGGGAATCTTTGTGCTCACATCGCATATTTCTGCGCAAGATCTACTTATCGTGATTGCCTCTGCGCTCGGTGGGGTGGCGATGTCTGCGGCAGGATATTGGTTAGAAAAATCGTGTACGGTGCCGCCTGTGGATGCAGTGCGGTAGTTTGGATGGCATGAAGGACAACGGGCAGAAGTTACTCATTGCGCTTGTCGTGCTGTCTTTGGTGGCAAGCATAATCATGCTGTTCACTGGTAACCAGGGAGTACTCAAGCTTGCATTGCTTGCGGCGCTCTGGGCAGCCGTGCTCGGATTCTTTCTGGTGGGCCGTTACCGTGCGCAGGCAGAAGCTCTAGAGCAACGCGTCGAGGAACAAGAGACCTTGGCGCAGATTAGAGAGCAAGTGGCGCAAGTGCGGACTCAACTGGAAACCCTCACGGGGCAGGTTTTTGTTGAGCCGACGATGATCCAAGCACAGGCCACTCGGATCCCAGAAATCGAGCAGGCTAGCGATCAAGAAAAAGCAGAAGAGCTGCGTGCTGCTGCCTTTAGAAATGCCGTTGCTGCGGAGACCAATAGCTTTGCCAAGGTGGATTGGGTCCCCACCGAACCTGAACCGCATGGCCGGCGCCGACGAGAAGAGCGCTCAGACGCGGTTTCCGTCGCTGATTTGCTAAAGCGCAATCGGTGAGGCCGGTTCTTTCGATCAGCGGGAACAATGAGCTTGTTACTCGGCTGATTGCTGTGGGGCACCGCCGTGCTGTGGAACACGCGGAATTAGCATTTGATGAGCCCGCTTGGGACGGTCTCGTGGGGCGATTATCCGGTATGTCCTTTGTCCTTAAAGAATTAAAGCCGGATATTTACGCTGTTACCGCCACAAACGACGTCGCTGCGACCGTGGCTGAGCTCTTGCTCGCAGAGATCGGAGCGCATGCTATTCATGTATCGCAAGATAAATGGCCAGAGCTGCTCGCTGGACTAGTACAGGTCCAACAGCTAGAACAGATGCGTGATTCAGCGCGGGTACTGCTTCAACCCATGCTGGGCGATATTACTGAGGAATTGTTGTAAGGGAATTATGTTTCAATTTGGCCAGGCGCAGGTTTTTGACGATATTGCGATGGTAAGTCGTGCTTTTAGGAAACAAGGCAAGCCCGTTGTGTTGGTCTCTATTGGCACGCAAGTGCACGCGGGACACGTAGCGTTGCTCCGGACGGCGAAGCGAATCCCGGGGGCCGTGGTTGTCGTGGTAGCTCGTGAGAACCAGCCGGCATTCGCCGAAGAACGAGTCGATGCCGTCTACATTGATCACAGCGAGCCAGAGCGCACGCTTATCGACGCCTCCCCTCGGCTGACACGTCGGATAGCACTGCTGAACCTGGTCGGCCCTACAGACGTCATCTACGGCGAGGACGATTATGCATTCTTGCTGCAGACGCAGCGTGCGATTACTGACCTACATATACCGGTCAAGGTGCATTCGGTGCCTACGGTGCGGATGCCAGACGGAATAGCCATTTCCTCCCATAACGCCCTGATCCCCGCGGAGGATCGAGAGAAAGCATTGGCTCTTTCTGCTGCGGTTACCGCGGGGGCGCTGAGAGGCGTTGACGCTGCGAAACAGGTGCTTGTTGCAGCTGGGGTAGAACCGGACTATGTTCGCTGTGAAGATAACCGCGTGTATGTGGCGGCTACCTTCGGCGGAGTCCAGTTGATCGATAGTGCTAGTGATCTGAACCAGGAATAACAGTCGTGTGGTCGCGGGGTTCCTCGACGTAGAGCGGCATGTCCTTCTTTGCCTGGTAGAACGGCTCGTGAATGGGGGCTAGAGGTTCCACGCCCTTGATCAGGTCGGCAGCTTTTTCTGCCATCATGACCACGGGGGCGTAGATGTTTCCGTTAGTGATAATCGGCATGACGGAAGCGTCGCAGACGTAGAGCCCTTCAACGCCATGAACCTGCATCGTGTCGGGGTCTACCACCGCGTATTCGTCGTCAGCAGAACCCATTTTTGCGGTACATGATGGGTGCAGAGCCGTTTCTGCGTCGTTACGCACCCATTCCAGAATCTCCTCATCAGTCTGCACTTGCGGGCCGGGGGAGATTTCTCCGTCTGTGAACTCCTTCATCGCAGGGGTGTCTAGCAGCTTGCGGGAGGTCCGGACGGCTTCTACCCACTCGCGTCGATCTTGGTCGGTAGCCAGGTAGTTGAAGATAATTTCTGGCTTTTCCTTGGGATCTGGCGAGGTGATATGAACGTGGCCGAGGGTATCGGAATACATCGGGCCGACGTGGAATTGGAAGCCGTGTTCGCCTTCTGGCTGGGAGCCGTCGTAGCGGATCGCCATTGGAAGGAAGTGGAACATGAGGTTGGGGTAGTCCTCGTCGTCGTTGGAACGAGCAAATCCGCCTGCCTCAAAGTGGGAGGACGCCACGGGGCCCTTCTTGGTGAGCAGCCATTGCAGACCAATCTTGGGGCGATTGATCATCTTGTAGTAGGGCTGCGAGCTCACCGGTTGGGTGCAGTTGTACTGCACATAGACCTCGAGGTGGTCCTGAAGATTGGCGCCGACACCGGGGAGGTGCTTACGAACTTCCACGCCGGCCTTTTCCAAGACCTCGCGGTCGCCGATTCCGCTCACCTGTAGCAGCTGTGGGGTATTGAACGCACCGCCGCAGAGAATCACCTTGTCTGCGTGGACTCGACGAGTCTTCCCCTTCCATTCGTATTCCACGCCGGTGGCTTTGTCACCGGTGAAAAGGATACGAGTGGTGAATGCGCGGGTGCGCACGTCAAGGTTCTTACGGGATTTCACTGGGTGGAGATACGCGCGGGCTGCGGAGAGTCGCTTGCCCTTGAAGATGTTGCGGTCGAAGGGGGCGAACCCCTCCTGGCGGTATCCATTGACGTCGTTAGTCAGCTTGTAGCCGGCTTCCTGCACGGAGCGGAAAAATGCTTGGAAGAGCGGGTTTGTGGCAGGACCGCGGGTGAGCTTGAGAGGACCATCATGGCCGCGACGTGGGTCGTCGGGGTCGGCTGCTAGCGCAGTTTCCATCTTGTTGAAGTAGGGCAGCACATGGGCATAGTCCCAGTTCTGCATGCCCGGCAGCTTTCCCCATTTCTCATAATCCATGGGGTTTCCGCGTTGGAAGATCATGCCGTTGACGGAGCTGGAACCGCCAAGCACTTTGCCGCGTGCGTGGTAGATGCGGCGCCCATTCATTTCCGGCTCTGGCTCGGACTCGTAGGCCCAGTCGTAGTACTTGTTGCCAATCGGGAACGAGAATGCCGCGGGCATGTGAATGAAAAGATCCCAGAGTGAATCGGAGCGCCCGGCTTCTAGCACCATGACCGAGGAGCCATCTTCGCTGAGGCGGTTAGCCAAGACAGAACCTGCGGAGCCGCCACCCACGATCACCACATCGCGGTGTCGATCCTCAACCGTTTCTCCAGCCGTGTCGTGCGAAAACAAATGGATGTCCTTTCTGAATCGTTTCCGTCCAGTCTGCCAGCGTCCCGGTGTCCCGGCCACGGCTCTGTGTATTCTCGGGTCAGGTTCCCTCTTCGGAGAATATGCAGTTCACCGCAATATTTCGGGTGGGGAAACTATCGAATATCGGCAGGTCATGCGGTGTAGTTCCTGTCGATCGGAAGAAATTATTGAGGAGTTATCCAGTAATGCCGAACACAGCATTAGGGGATGAGAGTGGACATGACTCTCCACCCGTAAATGGGGGTAAAGTCCTTGTTGGTTCCTACAACGTAGGAACGAGCGGGGTTCCTCCTGCCCGGACTAATTGGCCCGTCTTTCTCGCCTCGGCGGCGGGGATCCTCGCCGTGACGCTGTGGGCTTTTATTGGACGAGAATCCGCAGAAAAGGCACTTGGAAGCGTTACCACGTGGATCGCCACCAATTTTGGATGGTTTTATATCCTGACTGCCACAGTGGTGATCGTGTTTATTTTGGGGGTGGCTTTCTCGGGTGCCGGGAAGATCCGACTAGGCCCGGATCACTCTCGCCCTCAGTTCAAATTGTTCTCCTGGTCGGCGATGCTCTTTGCTGCTGGTATCGGCGTGGACCTCATGTTCTTCTCTGTGGCAGAACCGGTGGCTCAGTATTACGGGCCACCCGTGGGAAGCGGGGAAACCCGTGAAGCTGCAGAAGAGGCAGTCGTGTGGGCGCTCTTCCACTATGGTTTTACCGGATGGGCCATGTATTCGCTTATGGGAATGGCATTTGGCTATTACGCATATCGGTTGAATATGCCGCTTGCTATTCGCTCGGCGCTGTATCCGCTCGTCGGCAAGCGTATCCATGGTCCGATCGGAGACTCTGTTGACGTGGCAGCCATGCTGGGAACTGTGTTCGGTATTGCGGCATCGCTGGGTATTGGCGTGGTGCAGCTGAATTACGGCATCAAGGTGCTCTTTGGCGTGGAAGAGGGTGCGACATGGCAGATCATCCTGGTGGTTGTCTCAGTGGCTATCGCGACGCTGTCTGCGGTATCCGGTGTGGATAAAGGCATCAAAATGCTCAGTGAGATCAATGTGGTCCTGGCCATTGCACTGATGGTGTACGTTGTGGTGGCAGGAAAGACGGCCTTCCTTCTCGACGGACTCGTGATGAACATCGGTGATTACGTAGCATCACTGCCCGGAATGACGATGGACACCTACGCCTTCGCGGACGATCCCGAGCATACAAAAGCCTGGCTCGGGGCCTGGACGCTGTTCTTCTGGGCATGGTGGGTAGCCTGGGCGCCTTTTGTTGGTCTGTTCCTTGCCCGCATCTCTCGAGGACGCACCTTGCGCCAGTTTGTCTTTGGGACGTTGAGCGTGCCTTTCCTTTTCATCCTTCTGTGGATGAGCTTCTTTGGTAATTCCGCGCTGGACATCGTCCGAGGCGGCAATGACGAGTTTGGGCATGCCGCAGCTGAGGAACCACAGCGAGGATTCTATGATCTGCTGGCCACCTATCCTGGGGCGACTGCGATTATCGCCCTGGCCACCTTGATTGGTCTGCTGCTGTACATCACCTCCGCGGACTCGGGTGCATTGGTGATGAGCAACTTCACCTCTACCACAACGCATTCAAGCCAGGACGGCCCAGTGTGGTCGCGCATCTTCTGGGCGGTGCTGGTGGGCGCGCTTACCGTGGTGTTGCTGCAGATCGACGGCGTGACCACTGTGCAGTCCGCGACAGTGGTGATGGGGCTTCCATTCACGGTGGTGATGTATCTGATCATGCTGGGATTGGTCAGGTCCTTCAGGCTGGAACGTGCCCAAGTGGATGCCCGGACAATCTCCATGCACGGGGCGATGTCTGGGCGTAGCTCGGATGGCAGTACGTGGCGTCGTAGGTTGAGCCGCGCTAACACCTGGCCTAGCGCTGCAAAGACGCAACGGTTCCTGGAAGAAGTAGCTACCCCGGCGCTCAAGCAGGTGGCTCAGGAGCTGTGCGATCGTGGCCTTGATGCCTCACTTGTTGCTACCGACGTGCCGGAATCCCCGGTGGGAAGCCTCGACCTCACGGTTGATCTGGGAGACGAGCAAAACTTCCGCTACCAGCTGTTTGCGGTATCTAATCCCGTGCCATCCTTTACCAAGAACCCAGGAAAAGAGCACTACTACCGCATTGAGGTTTTCGACCTCACAGGTTCTCTTGGATATGACGTTTTTGGGTACACAGGTGAACAACTCATTGATAATGTGCTCGATCTCTATGAGCGTCATCTGGAGTTCCTCCACATGCAAAAAGACTTGCCAGGCAGTTCTGATCTCAGTGACGGCGCTCAGCCGGTACGCTTCTGGCGCGAAGACCACTAAGGAGAATTTATGCTTTTTGATCCAACCACGTCCCCCTTGCTCACAGACGCATGCGCTCATGGTCCCGCGACGCTGTTTATCGACGGACAGTGGGTCCCTGCGCTCGATGGCGAGACCCGTGTGATTACCAATCCAGCCGACCGCAGCGTTGTGGGCACTGTCTCTGAGGCCTCCGAGGCAGATACAGAAAAGGCTATTAAAGCCGCGCGACGGGCCTTTGACGCTGGGGAGTGGGCGCCGGCAGTAGAGCGCGGAAAAATTCTGCTGAAAGTGGCAGACGCTATCCGGGAGAACAAGGACCAGCTTGCGCGCGCGGAGTCCGCGGACACCGGTAAGCGGCTTGTTGAGTCCGAGCTAGACATGGACGATATTGCAAACGCCTTTGAGTACTTTGGCACCCTGGCGCAGCATTCGGCGGGGCGAGTGGTTGATCCAGGAGACCCCAACGTGCGCTCACGTATCGACGCCGAGCCTATAGGGGTATGCGGTCTTATTACCCCGTGGAACTATCCACTGCTTCAAGTGGCGTGGAAGGTTGCTCCTGCTCTGGCAGCCGGTAACACTTTCGTGTTAAAACAGGCCGAGCTCACCCCACATACCGCCATGATGCTCATGACTATTTTGAGCCAGGCGGGTGTTCCTGCGGGCGTGGCCAACCTGATTACTGGCGCTGGTGCGCGCTGCGGAAATCCCTTATCCGTGAGCCCAGACGTGGATATGGTTTCTTTTACCGGCGGGCTTGAGACCGGAAAAATTATCGCGCGTAATGCCGCTGAGACGGTCAAACGAGTGGCGTTGGAGCTTGGCGGTAAGAATCCCAATGTGATCTTTGCTGACGCCGATTTTGATGCCGCAGTGGATAACGCTCTCAACGCGGCCTTCGTCCACTCAGGGCAAGTGTGCTCCGCAGGCTCCCGGCTTGTTGTGGAAGAGTCGATTCACGACGCATTTGTTGCCGAGCTGGTCAAGCGCGCAGAAAAGATTCGTCTGGGTGGGCCGCTGGATGAGAATGCAGAGACTGGCCCGCTTATCTCTGCAGAACACCGTGACAAGGTGCACGCGTACGTCGAACGTGCCAAGGAACAGGGTGCGCAGGTGCTTACCGGTGGGCTTCCGGAAGAAATGGGAGGGGAGTTTTATCTGCCTACCGTTATCGACGGCTGCACTCGCCAGATGGACTGCGTGCACGATGAGGCATTCGGCCCCACTGTGACCGTGGAGACCTTCCAGACGGAAGAGGAAGCCGTAGAAATAGCCAACGACACAACGTATGGCTTGGCCGGTGCCGTGTGGACCCGCGACGCTGGTAAGGCGGAGCGCATGGCTCGTGCGATGCGTCACGGGACTATCTGGATAAACGATTTCCACCCCTACCTGCCGCAAGCGGAGTGGGGTGGAATGAAACAATCAGGAAATGGTCGGGAGCTTGGTCCTACGGGCTTGGCCGAGTACCAAGAGCTCAAGCATGTGTATCAGAACATCGCGCCGGGTGTCACCGGCTGGTTTGCCGGTTAGACGGAGACTTTTTCCTCAGCGATGGTGCGCTTTGCGTTGAACTGGACGGCGTCGAGAAGCTTTTCTTGCTTTGCGACGATAGCCGGGACAACTACCTGGCCCGTCACGTTCACTGCGGTACGGCCCATATCGATGATTGGCTCGATGGCGAGTAGCAGGCCAACGCCTTCCAAGGGGAGTCCCAAGGTGGACAACGTGAGCGTGAGCATCACGGTAGCCCCTGTGGTTCCGGCAGTGGCTGCAGATCCGAGGACGGAAACGATAACGATCAAAACGTAATCGGTGAAGTTGAGCGGTACGCCGTAGAACTGAGACACAAATATCGCAGCTACTGCCGGGTAGACCGCAGCGCAGCCGTCCATCTTGGTGGTTGCGCCCAGCGGTACGGCGAAGGAAGCGTAGTGCTTGGGAACGCCGATTGCCTCAGCTGTCTGCTCGGTGACGGGCATAACGCCCATGGAGGAACGGGTGACAAAGCCCAGGGACGTTACAGGCCAGACGCGGCGGTAGAACTGGGTGACATTAAGGCCATGCAGCTTCAAAGTCACGGGGTAGATTACGAGCAAGACGATAGCTAGACCGACATAGACGGTAAGAACAAACTTGCCCAGGGCACCCATGGCGTCAAAGCCGTAGGTAGCCACAGCCTTGCCGATAAGAGCGGCGGTGCCGATGGGGGCAAGTCTAATAATCCACCACAGCACCTTCTGAATGATCTCCAGTAGTGAGCGGTTGAAGTTGATAAAAGGTTCGGCTTTCTCGCCGACTTTCACCGCCGCGATTCCTAGGGCGATGGCCACTACCAGCAGCTGAAGCACGTTGAAGCTGAGTCCGGTGGAGGCTACGCCATCGACGACCTTGGTATGCGCTTCTAGACCCACGAGATTGGTGGGGACGATTCCTTCAAGGAACGCCCACCACGAGCCAACAGACGACGGCGCTGCCGAGGTGTCCTGCAGCCCCGAGGTCTCGCCGGGCTTAAAGAGCAGGCCAACACCTATGCCCGCAAGTACTGAGAAGAATGCGGTAATGGCAAACCAGATAAGGGTTTTTACAGCCAGTCGTGCAGCATTAGTAACCTGGCGCAGGTTGGCAATGGAGGTAATAACGGCTGTCATAACCAGAGGCGGGATTAAGACCTTGAGGAGCGTGACATAATCGCTGCCCACGGTGGTAAGCGCGGTGGTAAGCCAGTTTCCGTCTGGCATTGAGTTGGCGATAAGGCCGAGGATAACTCCGGCGATAAGGCCGTAAATCACCTGAGCTCCAAAGCTATTCCACTTCATGATTCCCCTTTGGGTTGTGTTTGTTTCGTCTGGCACAACGCTAGTACAGGAATGTCTATTCCCAAAAGACAGATTGGTCTATAAAACTAAAGGGAAAACCCCAGGAATTGACCTCTACGCTGCTGTGACGCGATTCTGTACAGATCAGTCTGGGGTTAGATCGGGGTTAATTTTTTGCGGCCTGCCAGGCCGGGGGATTTCTCCGACGTTTTTAGGCAATCGCCCTGCTTTGCGGAGCTGGTCACGCAGCATCACCTCGATCTGAGCGTTGACGCTGCGCGCCTCGTCGTGAGCCCAGCGGGCGATAGCCTCGGCCACCGCCGGGTCAATGCGAAGGGGGATGCTTTTTCTGGGCATTTAGGTGTACAAGCTGCCTGTATTGATCATGGGTTGTGCGTTGTTGTCAGAACAGAGGACTACGAGCAGGTTGGAAACCATGGCTGCGCGACGCTCCGGGTCGAGTTCTACAATATCGCGTGATTCTAGCTGAGCGAGCGCGCTTTCGACCATGGAGACGGCGCCTTCGACGATGGTCTCGCGGGCGTCGACAATTGCGTTTGCCTGCTGGCGTTGCAACATGGCTTGGGCGATCTCCGGCGCATAGGACAGGTTGGAAATCCGTGCTTCGACGATCTCTAATCCGGCGACGGCGACCCGTGCGGCGACTTCGTCGGCAAGCTCTTTGGAAACGAGCTCGGTGGAGCCGGACAGCGACGGGAGATTTGCAGTTCCGCCATCGTAGGGGTGGGTGGTGGCTACGTGGCGCAACGCGGACTCGGCCTGGGAGTGAATGAACTCGTCCATGTCTTCCACGGCAAAAGTTGCTTTGGCGGTATCGGCTACCTGCCACACGATGATTGCGCCAATATTTACTGGATTGCCGTTGAGGTCGTTGACCTTGATCTCGTTGGTCTCAAAGTTGCGCACACGGACCGAAACTTTGACGGAGTTGCTCAGTGGTGGGTTAAGGGAGAGGCCGGTTGTTCGGTTTGTGCCAAGGTAGCGGCCAAAGAATTGCACCACCAGGGTGTGGCCGGGGGAGATGACCTTGATCATTCCAGCGAGGATGGAGAAGAGGATGAAGAGCACGATGCCGCATATAAGCGGCAGTACGCCGGTGCCGCTGTTTTTATCCAATAGGTAGACACCAAAGGCGGCGAGCGCGGCCGCGCCAGGAAGCCCAATGATCACCGCAAGGGCGGCGATGCCTGCAAGACCGCTACCTCCAATCCATGGGGTTTTTTCTGTGACGTCAACTTGGGCGCCTTCATGACCCACGGGGCGATCGGTGACTGTTGTCATGCCACTTCCTTTCAGTGAGGGAAAAGTGATATCAGATTAAATAATGTGATATCACTTTGTCAAAGGGGAGGAAGGGTTGGTCAGGTTACTGCACGTGGACTACCCTTATACCCCGTGAGCGAGCAGAAAAATTCCCCAGACGTGCCAGAACAGCTACGTATTCGTCGCGATAAGCGCCAGAAGCTTATCGACGCCGGCGTGGACGCCTACCCGGTGATTGTTGATAGGACCACCTCAATCACCGATCTGCGCAAGAAATACCAGGTCCTTGGGGAAGGCGAGACTGGCGAGGACGAGGGCGTCACCTACCTCACCGCCGGCGATGAAACCCACGATGAGGTTGCTATTGCGGGTCGTGTCCTTTTTGTTCGTAATACCGGCAAGTTGTGCTTTGCGGCTTTGCAAGAGGGCAATGGCGAGCACATTCAGGCAATGCTCTCTCTGGCTGAAGTCGGTGCCGAGGCGCTGGCTGCGTGGAAGAGCGACGTAGACCTAGGCGACATCGTCTCCATCCGCGGACGCGTTATCGCTTCTAAGCGCGGCGAGCTGTCAGTGATGGCCAAGAGCTGGCAGATGGCGTCCAAATCGCTGAGGCCACTGCCCGTCGCTTTTGCTGATATGAGCGAAGACACTCGTATCCGTCACCGCTACACCGATCTGATCATGCGAGAGCAGGCCCGTACCAACGCGCTGACTCGTATTAAGGTGATGCGTTCCCTGCGCAACTTCCTGGAATCGCGCGACTTCCTGGAGGTGGAGACCCCGATGCTCCAGACCCTGCACGGCGGTGCTGCAGCGCGTCCATTTGAGACTCACTCCAATGCCCTGGACATTGACCTTTACCTGCGCATTGCTCCTGAGCTTTACCTCAAGCGCTGCGTGGTAGGCGGAATTGAGCGGGTCTTTGAAGTGAACCGCAATTTCCGTAACGAGGGTGTGGACTCCTCCCACAGCCCGGAGTTCTCCATGCTGGAGACCTACCAGGCGTATGGAACGTACGACGATGGCGCAAAGCTGCACCAAGACATGATCCAGTACATCGCTAAAGATGTATTCGGTTCCACCACCGTCACACTTGCAGACGGCACGGAGTATGACCTTGGTGGGGAGTGGCCCTCCATCGAGATGTATCCATCCCTTAACGAGGCGCTTGCGCGCAAGTTCCCAGGGCAGCCAGAAGTTACCATCCACTCCACCGTGGATGAGCTAAAGGCGATTGCCAAAGCCATTGGGGTAGAACCTGGTAAGGGCTGGGGTCACGGAAAGTTTGTGGAAGAGATCTGGGAGTTCCTGTGCGAGGACCAGCTAACCGGTCCGATCTTTGTGCGTGACTTCCCCGTGGAAACCTCCCCGCTTACCCGTGATCACCGCTCCAAAGAGGGAGTGACCGAAAAGTGGGACCTCTACGTTCGCGGCTTCGAGTTGGCTACCGGCTACTCCGAGCTTGTTGATCCGGTTATTCAGCGTGAGCGTTTTGAAGATCAGGCACGCCTGGCTGCTGGTGGCGACGACGAGGCCATGGTTTTGGATGAAGACTTCCTCGCTGCAATGGAGCAGGGGATGCCTCCGACGTCCGGCACCGGAATGGGTATCGACCGACTCCTGATGGCGCTCACTGGTTTGGGTATCCGCGAGACCGTTCTCTTCCCGATGGTGAAGCCAGAACGCTAAACACACTTCATTTTGTCAAAGGCGCATCCGGTCTGGGTGCGCCTTTTGTGTGAAAAGCTTCATAACTGTGAAAATTGTAATAATTACATAACTTTAAATACAGTTGAATGTGTGAATAAAAAAGTTATAGCGGCCATTGTGGGCGCATGTCTTTCTACTGCGTTTGTGCAGGCCCCTGCTATGGCGATGGTTAATGGAACAGAAGTGAGTGTTCCGGATGATCAAGCGCGGGCAGTAGTACAAATTGATGCATGTACAGGAACAATAATTGATCCGCACTGGGTGCTTACGGCAAAACATTGTGTCGAAGCGAAAGACATTGAGCGAACCGCTTACCACGGGCTCAACCGTCCTTTTGATAAAGACCCTCAGGCGAAGAAGTACAAGGTAACAGCTGCTTATTGGGCGCCGTACGGGGATGTAGCCCTCGCTTATGTTCCGGAGCGTATGCATCTTGATAAATATCCTGAAATCGGCGAAACCGATGTGGATTTTGGCACACGTGGACGCGTTTTTGGTTGGGGATTCGGAACGGGAGATCGTCTTAAGAAAGCAGACGTTGCCGTAGCTAAGTACGTTCAGGATCCGTACTACGATTTGTCAATGTCTGTTCAGTATCTCGGTGAGGCCTACCCAGCTCGAGGAGATTCTGGTGGACCGTTGTTTGTGGATAATACTGTGGTGGGAGTGCTGTCGCGCAATGGGGCGCATGGACCGCTGAGGTATTTCGGCTCGGTTACACGTGTCTCTGACTGGATTAAGCAAAAGATTGCCACTACCTCAAACGAAAAGCTTCATCCGAACCTGGGGAATGACAGCGAGGGAGGCTTAGATGAGCAGCCCTCTCCTCAGATAGGAAATGAGAGCAACTTCTTGGGATCGGCTTTTCCCCGTAGATCATTTTAATTAATGCTTAGCCGATGTTGGCCCGTAGAGGAATCGTCGGTTTTTAACTAAGCGTGACTTTATTTCCGAACGGAAGGCTTCATTGCTTCCGTTCGGTTTTATTTATGTTTGAAGGGGGTGGGCGGAATAGAAGTAACTTTTCAATCGTTCAGCTCGCCGGGTTTGGCATCTGTGAGACTGTTTCTTACCTGATGCTGGAGCCCTAGCCACCTAGAATTACAGTAGTCCAACTTTCGGAGGCCAGGTCAACTTATGAACCTTTCAAAAGTGATGTCACGTCGAGAAAAGTATTCATCAGAGTTGGTCGTAATGTCGCAGAAAACGTATGTGATTAGGGTGATTGGCGGCAGCGCCATTTTCTTCATCGTCTCGACAGTAATTATGACTTTTTTCTTTTCTCTTGGTCGTGGACACATCGTGAATTTTCAAGATCTCCCGCCTTGGATCGCAGCAGCGTTAGTTTCGTGTATTAGTACCTTTTTCTGGCTTAAGAGAAATATGCGGGAGTTACGGGTACGGAGAAATCTTTGGGGGCCAGATCATCCTGCTTCTTAAGCCTAATTTTCTGAAGGTGACTCTTGATTAAGCCTATGCGTTTGCTCCCTACTGGTTGGACTAGAAAATCAGACACCAGCCATTGGGGAGTGAAGGAGCGCATCGTCGATGATTTCGACTCTAGGGGAATTCACGATGGAGTTGGTCAGCGATTCGGTTTGTTCCGAGTCTTGGCTGTCTCGTGCTAAAGCTGTCTAACTGTTCAGAGAACAGCCCATATAAATACACCTTTTATTATTTTCTTAAAGAAGCTACAGTTGCCCCTTCTCGTAGGTTGATGGCACTTTCCGTTCTGTTGTTTTATTTCTCGGAATGTAATGACCGAATTGTTCTGTCTGGTTTTGCTTGTGTGAATTTGGTGAAAACTATGCCAAATTTTGAATATAAGTATTAGTGTATGCGGGCTGTAAAGTGTGCCTGTACTGCGGTTATGTGTTTTTAGTCTCCCGTTGTTTAAGTTGGATTGAATATTAATAAACTATAAAATTAAATACGTTCACGTAAATGTTGTTGATTTATATTCTATGTATAGAGTGTCTATTTTGCTAAAAGTACCGTTTATCTATTTTTGTTTATTTGCTAAAAGTTTATGATTTAAGGGGGTGTGAATAAAATTGGAAATACGATGGATTATTCTGCGGGGGGGGGTAATTTCTTCTGTATAAAAATATTGACGTTCATATTTGCATAACGGTTTTGCTAGCGTCTGGGAAAGATATTTTGTCCCTCATTTTTTAGGTTTGGAGAACTGCGACTATGAATCGTCGTTTCATTTCCGCAATTGCGGGTCTTTCTATTGCTGCTAGCGTTGTTGCCGTCCCTCAGGCAATTGCGGTTGATGCAGTTGCTCCGGTAGTTCAGGCAACTAGCAACGATGTCAAGGTTAAAGAACTAGAAGCTGAAATTGCCAAGTTGAAAGAGCAAGCTAAGAAAGATGCTGAAGATACTCTCAAGCTCTTGAAGGATATTAACGATCAGTACTCTGATGATGAGACTGAATCCAAGCAGAAGATTGCTGAATTGCAGAAGCAGATTGCTGATCTGAATGACAAAGCAGTTAAAAATGCTGAAGAGAACCGTCTTCTCTTGAAGGCTATTAATGATCAGTTTGGCGAGGAAGAGGCAAAGTTTCAAGCTGTAAAGGAAAAGGCAGCTAGGCTTCAGGCGGAACTTGATGCAGCACGAAAGTCGGACGTTGTTGAGGCTGAGAAAACACAACAGCTTGAAAAGGAGCTAGCTGAGGCAAAGGCTGAGGCTGCAGATGAAGCTGCTCGTGTTGACCGTATGCAAGAGCGCATTGTTGAGTATATGGGTTATGAAAAAGACGCAGCTGATGCTCTTAAGAATGTAAAAGCAGAACTGTCTGCGTTGCAGGCTAACCATGCGAAGGACTCTGAAGTTGCTAAGCAGCAGCTTGACGCAGCCAAGCAAGAAACTGAAGCTGCTAAGCAAGAAGCTGAAGCTGCAAAAGCTGAGTTGGAAGAAGTGAAGAAAGAGCTAGAAAAGGCTAAGCAGCAGGAAGAAGCTCCAAAGGAAGAAGCAGTAGAAAGCCAAGAAGTTACTACTGACGTCACCGATGAGGAAAACGTTGCTGCTGAAGGTAAGGGCGACGATAGTAAAAACGACGACGCGGATGATGATGCGGAAACAGATACCAAGGAGTCTTCCTGGGGTAAGTGGGTTGGTGTCGCCGCTGCCGTGGGTGCTGCACTTCTAGCATTGGGTGGCCTGGTTGCACACTTCCTGCCTAACATCAAGGATTTCCTGTCCAAGCTGAAGCTCGGTTAATTCTGGAATTCTAAAAGAATAATTCCCTCTCGAGAAACTGTTTAATGAACAGAATTTCTCGGGAGGGAGTTTTTGTATTGTTGTTCTTTTATTTTGATAAAATCTGCAGCATGCAAACCTGAAGCTATGCCGCTTTAGTTTCCTGCTGGTCCAGCCAATTAATCATTGTTGTTCTAAGCTCTGGTGCCTCGGGTTCGTTGAATATTTCATGGAAAGCGCCGTCAACTGTGATGAGCCGTGTGCGGGCTAAGGCTGCTAAAGCTTCTGATCCGCGAATGTCTGCGAGCTTGTCTGCGGTTCCATGCGCGATAAAAAGTGGCACGTGTGCGGGCCAGGGGGAGTGAAGTACGTGTGCTCCTGCAAGTGTCATCGAGACGGCGGTCAGTAGCGGGACTGCCCCGCGATAATTAAGAGGGTCGGAATCATAGTCAGAGATAACGGCGGGATCGTGGGAGATATCCTCGCTAGAAAGCTTGACCGTGGGCAGGTTAGGAATAGCTGTGGCGAGTACACGCAATGCTTTTGCCAAGGGTAAGGGAATGGCGGGGAATTGGCGCAGTGCCGGGGCGGAAAGCATGACCGCAGAAACCTCAGAGGGATTCTTCTGCAGGGAGCCTGCTGTGATTACCCCACCCATGGAGTGGCCGAAAAGCGCGAGGCTACGAGTGCGCATGTTCTGAGTGACGGTTGTGCGGACGGTGAGGTGGTCGTCGATAAGCTGTGCAACGTCGACGCATGCTTGGGGGTGCGTCGGGTCGTAGGCTGTGCCGTGCTGCGGTAGGTCGTAGGAAGCGACGTCGTATCCTGCGTCGAGAAAAGCCTGTATGAGCGGTTGATATCTGCCGGAATGCTCCGCGTATCCGTGGGTGAGCAGGACAGTCATCCGGGGTGGGAGAGGTGTGTGCTGATAGTGGATGTTCATAGGTAAAAGTATGGCAGTTTGGTGCGCGGGGTGACGCATTCCATTCGCTTATGCAATCAAAATGCAAACGATTTTCTCCACGTTAAAGGGGGTAGTGGAGTGGCAACTTTCACAGGTGTTCTCTTATGGATATAACCAGTGACACGCTAGTGTGTGGTGCAGCGAACATTGCTAGATCACGTACTAGGGAGTCACCTTGAAAAAGATCATCCTCGACTGCGATCCAGGGCATGATGATGCCATTGCGATCCTGCTTGCTTGGGGAAGTCCCGATATTGACCTACTTGCGGTTACTACCGTGGCTGGAAATCAAACGCTCGAAAAGGTAACCACAAACGCTCGTGCGATGGCGCGAGTTGCGGGGATCACGGGGGTTCCTTTTGCTGCTGGTGCAGCTAGGCCATTGTTGGGCCCGCAGCTCATTCCTGAAGAAATCCACGGTGATTCAGGACTCGACGGGCCTCAGCTCCCAGCTCCCGGCGTGGAACTCGACCCGCGCCACGCTGTGAACCTGATCGCGGACGTTGTCAAAGAACACGAGCCAGGCAGTATCACTCTGGTTCCCACTGGAGCACTCACCAACATCGCCTTGTTTGCTCGCATGTATCCGGAGCTGGTTGAGCGGGTAGCTGGCGTAACCCTCATGGGTGGTGGACACCACACCGGAAACATGACTCCGGCAGCTGAATTCAACATTCTTGCGGATCCAGAAGCAGCACGGATTGTTTTTGAAGCCGGCTGGAAAGTAACCATGGTGGGCCTGGACGTTACGCACAAAGTGCTGGCAGTGCCCGAGCGGTTGCAGCAGCTTGTCGACGTCAATACCGACGTCTCTGCCTTTGTCGCGGAACTGATCGACTTCTTTGGTGCCTCCTACAAACGTGAGCGTCGCTACCCTGGCCCACCGATGCACGACCCTCTTGCCGTTGCCGTGGTGGCCAATCCCTCAGTTATCCGTACTGTGGCAGCCCCAATCTATGTGGAAACCCAAGGCGACTACGCCCGCGGACAAACCATTGTGGACCTGCGTAGAACATGGACAAACTCAGACCCATCCACGCTGGCCCAGCGTGATGATTTTGAGGAAAACCCACAGCATCACGTTGCAGTCGACGCTGACTGTGATCTGTTCTGGACAATGCTGACGCAGGCACTTGCCAATATCGGAAACACGAATTTTGCGGATTAAGCGGACTAATCCGTTCCTTATTACACAGGTAACTTTATGACTCTTCATGACCCAGTAGACACCCGCAAGGGCGGCATCGCCCTTCTTATGACGGTTCTGCTTACCGCAGCAATCGCTTTCCAACTCAACGCCTCAATGCTTTCCCCAGTGCTTGCCACCATGGCAAGGGAATTGGGGACTGACGAGGCAACTGTTGGCCTCACTCAAACGGCCTTCTTTACCGGCGGGGCTATGTGCGGTCTCTTCCTCCCTAGGCTGTCGGATATCGTTGGACGCCGCAAAATTCTTGTGATCATGCTTGCCGTTATGTCTCTCGGTGGCTTCATGGCGGCATTCGCCCCCAATATCACGGTGCTGGCTATTGCTCGTGCGTTGCAAGGTATTTCCGGCCCCACCATCCCGATGACCTTGATCATCTTGCGCAGTCAAGTACGCGACCAGGTGCGGCTAGGAACGCTCATGGGCATCATTGCGGCAGTCAACGGCGGTATTGCAGGTATCGACGTTATCGCCTCGGGCTGGATGGCAGAGCACCTCGGCTTCCGTTCGGTCTTCTGGCTTATTGCCATTGTCGGCGCTATTGCTACCTTTGTTGTTGCGCTTTGGGCACCAGAATCTAAGCCATCTGACAACGTGAAGATGGACTGGGTGGGGGCAGCAATCCTGGTGATTTCTGTCTTCAGCATCACTATGGCGGCCAATGAAGCAGGTAAAGCTGCGGCCGCGAACTGGGCACTTGTTGCCGGTCTTATCGTTTTCGGACTTGCTGTGTTTGCAGGGTTCTGGAAATGGGAAAACAAGCACGACCAACCCATGGTTGCTCCCAAATATCTGGCGCGTCGGCAAACCTGGGGCTTGCTGCTAACCACCGTGCTCACCATGACGGGTGTGTTTGCTGCAGTGAACGGCGTAGCTATTTCACTCGCACAGAACCCTGATGCCGGTTTCGGCCTTCCGGCTGACCTCGCCAGCTTGATGCTGCTTACCCCTTACGCTCTCATCGGCTGGCTTGTTGGGCCGTTCGCTGGGCGTTGGGCGCCGCGCATCGGCTACAGCCGGTTGCTTCGGATCGGTAATGCGTCTTCTGCAGTGCTTCTTCTCGTCCTGGCTCTGGCTGGAAGCACATCCAAGGTGGTGCTTATTGCCTCGGTAGTCTTACTCGGCATTACGTATGCCGGAATTGGCAATATCGTGCTGAACAACTTAGGCGTGGTGAACTCACCTGCAGACAACGAGGGATTCCTCCCAGGCATGAACTCTGCTGCCTTTAACCTCGGTGCCGGAATTTCCTTCGCAGTACTCCCGGTCTTCATGGTTGCTGGTTCGCCTGCAGGATCGGATTCGACAGCCGGATACACCACGGCGTTTATTGTCGGAGCCATAATTCTTGGCTTGTCCGTGGCCACGAGCTTCTTTATCCCGAAGCACGTCGAGGCCTAAAAAACTCGAGGTCTAACAACATTATGTGCCCCAGCATCATGCGATGCTGGGGCACACTTTTATGCAGCAATAGAGGGCGTAAAACGCACTAGAGTGAGGACGCTGCGATTGTGGCAGCAGTTTTAGAGTTGCGCTTTAACCACAGAATCAAACGCTCAATGAGGCCCAGGACTATGGCGAGAATAAAGAATCCGAGATAAACGCCGGCCATGTTGCGCAGCGCGATGGGAAGCCCCAGATCTGTGGCATTGATAAAGAAATATGGGTACCAGCCGGTGGTTGCGCCGCGATAGAAGGTCAGTACTGACCAAACCACCGGAATTCCCAGTGCGCCGATGATGGAGCTGAGCCGGAATGTGGGGCGGCCACGGATAGTCAATAGCCAATAGAGGGGAACTGCTATAGGCATAAAGGTGTGTTGGATAGGACTGCTAATTGTCCAGAGCCCGTGGAGCTCGCCACCAAGAAGCGTGTTGTACACGACTCCGGTGACCACCAGCATGGCTACTGCGTCGACAGTGAACCAGCGGGGAGTACGACCTGCACGCAAGAGATAGATGGTGCCCACGATGTTGGACCACATTGTGAAGAAGGAGAACTCAGCGAGCAGGGTTTTGGCTGGAGTATCAAAAGCAGGCCAGCTGGTAAAAGGCTCTGTTGCGGTCTGATAAGCCGCAAGAACGATACCGATAAGGCCAACAAGACCGAGAAGACGTCCAAGTGTATTCACTGGCGAAACTATACGCGTTGTGAGAGCCAATTCAAGTGAACACGTTGGGCAAGGCGTTAAATGACGTTGCGGTGTTTGTTCGCTACCGGCGTACA
Source organism: Corynebacterium ulcerans (assembly GCF_900187135.1). NCBI lineage: Bacteria > Bacillati > Actinomycetota > Actinomycetes > Mycobacteriales > Corynebacteriaceae > Corynebacterium > Corynebacterium ulcerans. The sequence continues at coordinate 1,059,205 of NZ_LT906443.1, read as the reverse complement.
CCTATAAAAGGCCAGCTTATGTAGGTTATTGCGGAGAAATGAGGAGCTGTTTTGCCGGATAGTGCAAGGAAATGTCAAAGCGCAGCGTTACAGTGGGTGACATTAGCGGGGCAAACTAGTGAAAAAGAGGTGCAACCATGTTCGAGCGGTTTACCGATCGTGCACGTCGCGTGATCGTCCTGGCACAGGAAGAAGCGCGCGGCCTTAACCACAATTACATCGGCACCGAGCATATTCTGCTCGGACTTATCCATGAGGGTGAGGGTGTTGCTGCAAAGGCCCTCGAATCTATGGGCATCTCCCTGGAAGCGGTTCGCCAAGAAGTAGAAGAAATCATCGGACATGGCTCCGAGCCGCCAGTTGGGCATATTCCTTTTACCCCACGCGCCAAGAAAGTGCTTGAGCTTTCTCTCCGCGAGGGACTACAGATGGGACACAAGTACATCGGTACTGAGTTCCTGCTTTTGGGCTTGATCCGTGAAGGTGAAGGCGTTGCTGCTCAGGTGCTGGTCAAACTCGGGGCAGACCTTCCTCGTGTGCGTCAGCAGGTTATCCAGCTGCTTTCGGGCTACGAAGGCGGAGAGAGCCCAGAGAATAATGAATCAGGCGGCGAAGCCGTGGGTGCGGGCACAGGTGCAGCACGCGCAGGTCGCGGCAGCGGCGCTGGCGATCGCTCCAACTCCTTGGTGCTGGATCAATTCGGTCGAAACCTGACCCAGGCTGCTAAGGACGGCAAGCTGGATCCCGTTGTGGGGCGTGAGAAAGAAATCGAGCGCATCATGCAGGTTCTTTCCCGTCGCACCAAGAACAATCCTGTCTTGATCGGTGAGCCCGGCGTGGGTAAGACCGCCGTAGTTGAAGGCTTGGCGCTAGACATCGTCAACGGCAAGGTGCCCGAGACTCTTAAAGATAAGCAGCTGTACTCCCTAGATCTGGGTTCCTTGGTTGCAGGATCGCGTTATCGCGGCGACTTTGAGGAACGCCTAAAGAAGGTCCTCAAGGAGATTAACCAGCGCGGCGACATCATCTTGTTCATCGACGAGATCCATACCCTGGTAGGCGCCGGCGCAGCTGAAGGCGCTATCGATGCTGCCAGCCTGCTGAAGCCAAAGCTTGCCCGCGGTGAGCTGCAGACCATCGGCGCAACGACTCTCGACGAGTACCGTAAGCACATTGAAAAGGACGCCGCTCTTGAGCGCCGCTTCCAGCCAGTCAACGTGCCGGAACCAAGCGTGGAGATGACCATTGAGATTCTCAAGGGCCTGCGTGACCGCTACGAGGCCCACCACCGCGTTTCCATCACGGACGGCGCGCTAGCAGCCGCAGCACAGCTGTCGGATCGCTATATCAACGACCGCTTCTTACCAGATAAGGCAGTCGACCTTATCGATGAAGCCGGAGCTCGCATGCGTATTCAGCGCATGACCGCCCCCGAGTCGATCCGTAAGGTTGATGACCGCATCGCAGAGGTGCGCCGGGAAAAGGAAGCCGCGATTGATGCGCAGGACTTTGAAAAAGCCGCTGGCTTGCGCGATACCGAGCGGAAGCTGAACGAGGAACGCGCAGAGAAAGAAAAGCAATGGCGTTCTGGCGATCTGGAAGAGATCGCTGAGGTCGGCGAGGAACAGATCGCGGAAGTTCTGGGCAACTGGACGGGCATCCCAGTATTCAAGCTGACAGAAGAGGAGTCCTCTCGTCTGCTGCGCATGGAAGATGAGCTGCACAAGCGCATCATCGGCCAAGAGGATGCAGTCAAGGCTGTATCCCGTGCAATTCGCCGTACCCGCGCCGGTCTAAAGGACCCGCGCCGTCCTTCCGGTTCCTTCATCTTCGCTGGACCATCCGGTGTGGGTAAGACCGAGCTTTCTAAGGCATTGGCTAACTTCCTGTTCGGTGATGATGACGCGCTGATCCAGATCGATATGGGCGAGTTCCATGATCGTTTCACCGCTTCACGCCTGTTCGGTGCTCCTCCCGGATACGTTGGTTATGAGGAAGGCGGCCAGCTCACGGAGAAGGTACGTCGCAAGCCTTTCAGTGTTGTGCTTTTCGACGAAATCGAGAAAGCACACAAAGAGATCTACAACACGCTGCTGCAGGTGTTGGAAGACGGACGGCTTACCGACGGCCAAGGCCGCGTAGTGGACTTCAAGAACACCGTTCTGATCTTCACGTCAAACCTCGGCACGCAGGACATCTCCAAGGCCGTGGGCATGGGCTTTAGCTCTGTCGGCGAGCATGACGCGGATGGCCAGTACACCCGGATGAAGCAGAAGGTTAACGACGAGCTGAAGAAGCACTTCCGCCCTGAATTCCTTAACCGCATCGACGAGGTCGTGGTCTTCCACCAGCTCACACAGGACCAGATCGTTCAGATGGTGGACCTGCTGGTTGGTCGTGTGTCAAAGGCCCTGGCTCAGAAAGACATGGGTATCGAGCTTACCGAGAAGGCAAAGAGTCTTTTGGCACGCAGGGGATTCGATCCAGTGTTGGGTGCACGCCCATTGCGTCGTACGATTCAGCGTGAGATCGAGGACGCACTCTCCGAGAAGATTCTCTTTGGTGAGGTCGGCGCTGGCGAGATCGTCACGGTAGACGTTGAGGGATGGGATGGCGAGTCCAAGGAGACGGACAAGGCCACATTCACCTTCGCGCCACGTCCAAAGCCACTGCCAGATTTTGCCACGGAATCTCCCGAGGTTGTTGAGGCACAGCAGGCCGTGGTCGATGCAGCGGATAATCCTGAGACGGTTCCCGAAGCTGATTTTGACGTAGAAGAAGCTAAGGAACAGTAATCATGGGTATCACTTACCGCAAGCGCAAAAAGATCGGTAAAAATAGCTGGCTGAATCTCTCAGGCTCGGGAACATCAGCGAGCACCAAGATCGGTCCAGTAACGCTGAATAGTCGTGGTGGCGTGTACGTGAAGCTGCCAGGCGGGCTTAGCTTCAGAGGTCGCTGGAAATAGAAAATGTAGCGTCAGCCTTGTCAGGCTGGCGCTACTATCGTTATGTGGATAATCACGATCAGTACCGGATGGGAGTGGAGGCAGATGCTGTCATCCGCTTAGGCATGCTACTGATGGGAGCGGGGACGAGTGGCTATCGGGTAATCCGAGCGATGAAGCGGGCTGCGCGTGCCTTGGGATTTGATCGAATGGATGCGGTGGTGGGGGTCACGCAGATTACGTCGACGTTTCATCGGGGCGATAGCTTCCGAACGATCGTGGCGCGTTCGCAGAGTCCGGCTGTGGATGCCTCGCGGATTGAGGCATTAGAGTCCTTATCTCATAGCTTGCACCATGAGATTACTGCGGAAGACCTCAATGCAGCGCTGGACAAAATTGTTGATAACGTGCGTAAGCGCTGGAGTTTGTTGGTGGTCTCTCTTGCCGCTGCACTGGCGTGTGCCAGTTTCGCGGTCTTGAATCACTTTGCCATCGTGGAGATCGCTCTCGTGGCGGTGTCTGCGGGTCTAGGACAGGCGGTTCGGACACATCTTCATCACAAGCACATGCATCAGCTTGGGTGCGTCGTCGCGGCGGGGACAGTCGCGTGCCTGACATTTTTTGCTCTTGCCCACATCCTCATCCGCATAGATGCGGGGGAAACCCAGAACTTTACCGCCGGCTATGTGGCCGCGGTGCTCTTTTTAGTCCCGGGATTCCCCCTGTTCTCTGCGATGATTGATCTTGGTCGCTTTGATTTTGATGCGGGTGTTTCCCGTCTGGTTTACGCAGTGACAGTCATTTTAACGGCAACTTTTTCAGTGGCCATGATCAGCTGGGCCACTGGCCTTAACCCGGAACCAGTGATCGTTGAACCAGGCAGCAGTTGGTATGCGGTGGCAGCTCTGGCCAGCTTCGTGGGCATTGGTGGCTTTGCTTTTCTCTTTAATAGTTCACGGCGCATGGCCTTGGTGGCTGCTACGGTAGGGACCACAGCAAACGTGATAAGGCTGCTCTTGGAGGCGAACGGCGCCACTGGGTATTTTGCAGTGTTCATTGGGGGACTGATTATCGGGCTGTTCGGTGCGGTGGCGTCGAAAAGCGTGAACTTGCCCCGCATCACAACTACCGTGCCTGCGGCTGTGATCTTGATGCCCGGTACCGCGATGTTTCGGGCTGTGTATTACCTCAATAGGGGAGATATGGATCAGGCTCTGGTGAACGCGGCCACCGCGATGATGGTGGTGTTCTCGATTTCGGCGGGGCTGGTGCTGGCGCGGCTTCTCACAGATAAATCATGGACGTACGGCAAGCTCATCGAGTTCGATAAGCTGGGGCACGACTAGCGCCTACCTGGGGAGGTGGAAGAGCCCGTCTGCGTTCTGCTCAGCGAGGCCGTCATCAAGCAAAGAAAAAAGTGCGCGGGAGCGTTGCGACGCGTCCGGCCACAAGACGTCGATACTGCTGAGGGGGACCGGGGCGTCAGCCGAGCGCAAGAGCGCCATGATAAGGCCACGAACCTGCCGATCCGTCCCCACAAACTTTTGTACGCGCTTCTTTTTAGCCTCTAGTTCTTCCTCGCTGGGGCGGGGCGCGCCGGCCGCGATCCAGGTACAGTGGCGGCGCACCGGGCATGCCTCGCAGGATGGTGTGGTGGTGCACACAAGCGCACCGAGTTCCATAAGAGCCACAGAAAACTCAGGTGCATCGTGTTCTGGCAACAGAGCTTGCACCTCCGCGATCTCCTTTTTAGAGGGGTTTCCCGCGAGGTAACGGCCGAGATAAAGCCGGTGGTACACGCGTCTGACGTTGGTGTCTACCACCGCTACTCGCTGGCCAAAGGAAAATGCTGCTACCGCACGGGCGGTGTAATCGCCGATACCCGGCAAAGCTAGGAGTTTTTCCACGTCTGCTGGGACTTCTCCATCATGGAGTGCGACTATCTGCTGGGCGCATTGGTGCAGTCGCAGTGCACGACGCGGATACCCGAGGCTTCCCCAGGCCCGAAGAACCTCGTCTTTGGGTGCTTGTGCAAAGTCGCGAGGAGTAGGCCATCTTTCCATCCACTGTGTCCATATCGGTTCAACGCGTGCTACAGGAGTCTGCTGGCTCATGACTTCACTGAGAAGGATTCCCCACGGGGAGGTTTCGGGGGTACGCCAAATGATTGCACGGGCGTTAGCGCGATACCAGCGTAAAAGGGCCGTGATGATGTTGTTTTTCTCTGATGCATTCATATTTGTGGGTACCCAGTGTAACCCCCTGCCTGAGTGCAATGTCACATTTATGAGGCGAGGGGTGCAAGAATATATGTCATGTCGTACGGATATAACCCTCATTCCCCTCGTGATCCTGAACAAGCGTGGGCACTGCTTCTTGAGGGCAATGCGCGGTTTGCGTCGGGGAACCCCCAGCGTCCCAACCAGGACGTGGCGCGTCGCGATGAATTAAAAAAGGGCCAGGCCCCGCGGACGTGCGTTTTTACGTGCTGTGACTCGCGTGTCCCCGCGGAAATGCTTTTCGACGCCGGCTTTGGCGACATCTTCGTTATCCGCACAGCAGGCGAAGTGATAGATACCGGCGTATTAGCCTCGCTCGAATTTGCCGTTGCCGGCCTGGGGGTCGAAGTGGTCGTGGTCTTGGGCCATGAATCATGCGGTGCTGTGGCTGCTACCGCAAAAGTTATTGAGGGCGATGGCGCGCCTGCTGGCTTCCAACGCACGCTGGTTGAACAGATTGCCCCCAGCATTTTAGAGTCTAAAACAGCAGGTAGTAGTGATCATGCAGACTTTGAACGCCATCATGCTACAGCTACGGTCACGCGGATTCTGCAGACTTCTCCGGCCATCTGCAAAGCGGTGGAAGAACACCGCACGGCCTTGGTTTCCGCTCGGTATCGCTTATCCGATGGAAAGGTAGAAACCCTTCACACGATCGGGTTTTAAGAAAGACTCGTGAAGACACGCCACGATGTTCCCCCAGACGACCACGGAAAACACTTAGTCTGAGTACGTGGATCGACGAAGCGAACAACATGAGAACCGGCGGTTGCCTGAGGTCTACTATCAGCGGCGCCGAGCAGCTGCTGTGGTGGCGCTCGTGGTTGTGGTTCTCCTCATCGTGTGGGTTCTTTCAACCATCGGCGGGGGAGATGCCGAGAACACTAACGTAGCCGACTCCGGGGCACCGGCCACAGAAACGATGACAAGCATTGCACGGGCTTCTGAAACTTCTGGAAGTAGTTCACAAAAGAGCACTGAGTCTGAAAAGACATCTGAGGCACAAAAGTCATCTGCCGAGCCGACTTCCAGTGCTGCCGCCGATGCGAAGACGACATGTGCTGTGGAAGACCTCGTGGTTTCTGCAGCCAGCGACCAGGCGAATTATGGCGCTAAAGCACAGCCAAAGTTCTTTATGACGGTGAAGAACCCCACCAAGGCGGACTGCGAGATTAACGCAGACGAAAATCCGCTGCGATTTGAGGTCTATAACCTTGCTACAAATCAACGAATCTGGTCAGACATAGACTGTAATCAAGCAGTAGCCAAAGGAAAGACCGTCTTCAAAGCTGGCGAAGAACGCTACTTTGAGGCCATCTGGTCTAGGACTGGTAGTGCACCAAAGCAATGTTCGGGTCGCCAGCCAGTACCTGCCGGAAGCTACTATCTCCACACTGTTATTGGTGGCAACCCCTCGCCGGCCTACACCTTTAACCTTCAGTAGCGTCGATCTTTAAAACGCGGCATCCAGGGCTTCTTGGATGTCGCGTACTTTTTTAACGGTAATCCCCTTTGTCTTAGTGATGCCATCCGGGATGATGGCGGCGGTGTATCCGAGTCGTTGTGCCTCTGCAAGGCGACGATCAATATTGGGCACCCGCCTAATTTCCCCAGCAAGTCCTACTTCCCCTAAGACAATTGTTTTAGAGGGCAGGGGGGTGCGCATCAGCGCGCTAGCGGTGGCAAGGGCAATAGCAAGATCTGTAGCAGGTTCTCCTACTTTCATGCCACCCACGGTGGCCACATAGACCTCACTACTATGCGTTCTTTTGCCAGCTCTGGCTGCGAGAACTGCAAGAACCATGGGGACTCTCGTGGGATCAAGTCCGGTGACCGCGCGGCGCGGGTTTTTAGCTTCAGTGGGCACCACGAGTGACTGCACCTCAGCAACGATGGGGCGTACTCCATCCATAGCCACAGTGACAGCTGTGCCATCGGGAGTGGAGCCGTGGTGGGAAAGGAAAAGCCCGGAGGGGTCGGGGACCTCGTGGATGCCATCAGACTGTTGTTCAAAGCAACCGACCTCATCGGTAGCTCCGAAACGGTTTTTGATGCCACGCAGCATTCGGAGGCTGGAATGTCTATCGCCCTCAAAGTTAAGGACTACGTCCACAAGATGCTCCAAGACGCGGGGGCCCGCCACATTTCCGTCTTTGGTCACGTGTCCCACCAAGAGGATGGGAATTCCGGTGGTCTTTGCAAGGCTCGTTAACGCGGCAGTCACCGCGCGTGATTGTGCTACACCGCCTGCGACACCTTCCACGCCTGCGGCTTGCATGGTTTGTACGGAATCCACGATAAGCAGACTTGGCTTCAACTGCTCTACATGGCCAAAGACGATATCAAGGTGTGATTCCGCGGCGAGATAGAGGGTTTCTTGTAACGCACCAGTGCGTTCTGCACGCATTCGCACTTGCCCGGCAGACTCCTCTGCAGTGACATAGAGAGCGATTCGAGTGGAATCGCCTTCAGGTTGTTGCGCCCACTTACTCGCGACTTCTAGCAAGAGCGTGGATTTACCTACGCCTGGCTCACCGGCTAACAAGACCACTGAACCTGGAACAATACCCGTGCCCAGCACTCGATCAAGTTCACTGATACCGGTTGAGCGCGTCACTGATGTATTCGCGTTAATGCTAGTGATCGATACAGCAGGTGATGTTGGGGTGAGGCCCATGGGTCTGGATGAGACGCTTGGAGTGCTTGATGGAGCGCTCACACGCTGTTCCTCCATGGTTCCCCAAGATCCGCACTCGGGGCAGCGTCCCAACCATTTGGGGGAGGAGTATCCGCATTCTTTGCATGTGTGAATGCTGCGCGCTTTCTTTGCCATGAGAACACCATAGGACACAGTCATGACATTGGGATCTTCGGATGTTCGAATACTGCATGCTACATAAAAATGACTTGAAATAATCGGTAAAAATGCATAATTACTGGTAGTTGCACTAGTGCAGATATTAAAAAAATAAAGGTATGAATTTTCCTGAAGCGATTATTATAATTAGCTAAAGTATTGATTGGTTAAAGGTTGTATCGCTGGCAGGCTTTTCGGGTTTTATGCATCCTGAGCGGGGGTTGTGTGTTTGCGGAAAAATGTGGGAAGAGTTGTTGATGTTTGGGAAATTCAACTACTATGACAGGAGTAAATTAAAAATAGGCTTAGGGAAAAGCTTAGATTCCATTCGGCTTGGTATGGGTGTTCCGCGAAGCTGAATTTAGGTAGGTATACATGGGTGCGAGAAGAGTGCGAGATGCGGCGAAGGTAGGTTTTGTTGGCTCGCTTGCTTGCATTGCTGTCGCATTTTCCGCCCCGGCTATGGCACATAACGCTCCAGAGATTGTGAGCGTTTCCTCGGCGACGCCGGGTCCTCTTCGTGCATTAGAGCCTGGACGGGCCAGTGATAGAAGCGCATCAATTACAGATGTGAAGGTTTTCCCAAAGGGGGAGCAGGGGAGCCGGGAATTTCATGTCGAGGAAGGTCATCTCGTCGGCATAGCTATCGCGTGGAAAGACGTGGTGGGGATTCGTGAGGGGGACACGATTCAATATCAATTGCCTAAGCAACTAGATATTGGTGGTCCCCTTACTTTTGAGATTCCTGATCGCGCGTTAAACAGGGTGATTGCGCAAGGTGTTATTGATGCGAACAACTATTTACGGATTACCTTTAACAAAGAAATAGCTGGTCAAACTTCTTCTGGTCACCTTACTGTGAATGCTCCCGTGCTCCAGTCGGGCTCGGTCGGTCCTAGTATTCTCGATTTGGGGCGCTTTGGTCAGGCACTAGTGCATGTGGATCCTAAGTCCCCGGAGATGAATGATTTAGCTACCAAAAAGTCATACTCTTCAGATATGGAGGGCGACTGGTTCCCTAGCGCTGAGGAATCTGATCGTATGCCCGCCGCGGACACTTTTTCAGAAGACCCATTTAAAGATGTGACTGAACCTGATGAGGAATATCCAGAAGATGAACCGGAAGGCGAAGAAGAGCCGGGAGATTTTGTGGATGCTCCGCTGGATGTTCTAGATCCAGACGCTCCTCCCATGGCGGTTATTGAACCCGGACTTCCTTTGCCTCTCATCTCTGATGGCGGAAGACCTCTCCCTACGGCTCCACAAAAAAAGGAGCCTCGAGTATCTGTTGAAGCTAGCGGGGAGGAAAAATTTACAAACTCTGATGCGGATGTATCTGGGCTAGCGTCTTTGCTTGATCTTCTGGGGGAAGAAGACGCAAAGGAAACACGTGCCGAGCGTCCTCACCGTATCTTTGAACCGATTCTGCCTGGAGGACGGAAGCTAGAAGGTGACCGTGCGCAGCATCCAGAGTTGCGAGGGCGCCAAGAGGCCCCAGGCCGAGAGCCTCATATGATTCCTGCTCCGCAAGAGGGTGCGTCATCAGAAGCACATCCACGTCATAGCGACGTTAGCGTACAAGTGGATGCTGGTAGGGATAAGAGCGGCAAGCCTACTAAAGAGGTCAAAGTTGTAGATAAAGAACCGCAGCATACCGCCATGGCCGAGCCTCGACCCATGGCTGGTGGTCCGTGGGTTTTCCCTGGTGAGATGCACATCATGCGTGAAGCGCAGGGGGAATTTATGGGAGGAATGCTTCCCACGGCGTTAGCTTTTAACGCGATTGGGTTCATAGCTATTGCTGGCGGCATCGCAGTGTTGCGCAAAGTTAAGTAGATAAAGCTTAAAGGCTTCTCCATCAACATTGATGGAGAAGCCTTTTGGTTTTGCCTTAAGTGATTAGTGGGCGTTGTGGGCACCAACCTCGCGGTCCTGTGTACCGGATTCAACGACCGGGGTGGAGATCGTTGCAGTGGTGGTGATGGTGCCGGAGTCGAATGTGAACACAACGTCCTTGTTTCCGCCAACGGCTAGGCCGGTGTTGGCAATCGTGGTGGAAACGTGCTCGATGCAGATATTTTTTGGCTTAGTGAGCTTGGTCAGCTCGGAAGGGACATCGCCAACGAGTGAACAATCTGAGTTGATTGTGGTCTCCCCGGTGATCACTGCTTTCTCTCCGCCAACGGTGATGGACTTGAGCGTGTGCCGTGCATTGCTGTTGTCCTGGTTGACGGCAGTGAACTTTACGCCTGCTTCACCCTTGTCCGTAAGGTGAACAGTTACGTCGCGGAGTGCGATGGTGCCGTTTTCGGTGTCAGCCTGGGTTCCGTCCACAGCTGCGACCTGTGAAGAGGTCTGAGTGATCTGTCCTGCGCTGCAGGCTGCCAGGGTAATTGTGGAAACTGCAGCGGCGGAGATCAAAGCGCCACGGCGGGCGACAGACTTCATGGACTTCACTTGTTCGTCCTCCATAGGGGTGAGACTGTAGGGGCGTGACGACTGTGAGCAGAGTTTCGTCACATTTTTCGTTCTTCACTCTAGTATCTAGTGCTGCTGTTCACACACTTATTTGTACGTCCTCGAAGCCAAACGGGGGGAAACTTTAGAACCATGGGAACTTTTTGTCTTGTGGTGGGGATCAGTCGAGTATTTTGCATATCTTGCCGCCTATTTTTCTGAAGCGAAAATTATTTATTGTCCGGTTCGGATGTGAATAGTGCGCTCAGCTAAAAGTGCTGGTTGGAGTCGTGGTAGAATACGGCGGTTAAACGCGAACGCTCAAGGAGTTTAGATGGAATTCAAGGTCGGCGATACCGTCGTCTATCCGCATCATGGTGCCGCAGTCATCGAGGCGATCGAACAGCGTGAAATGAACGGTGAGACCTTGGAATTCTTGGTCCTCCAAATCAACCAATCAGATCTCGTGGTTCGTGTTCCCTCTAAGAACGCTGAGCTGGTGGGCGTACGTGACGTTGTGGATGATGAAGGTCTGCAAAAGGTCTTTGGATTCTTGCGGGAGATCGACGTAGAGGAAGCCGGAAACTGGTCACGTCGTTTTAAAGCAAATCAAGAACGTCTTGCTTCCGGTGACGTGAACAAGGTCGCTGAGGTGGTTCGTGACCTGTGGCGTCGTGACCAGGGACGAGGCTTGTCTGCTGGTGAAAAGCGAATGCTTGCCAAGGCTCGCCAGATACTTGTTGGAGAACTAGCCCTGGCAGAAAATATCGATGAAAAAAAGGCAGATGAATTGCTTTCAGAGGTCGATGCGACCATAGAGCGTCATCGCGCTGCTGGGATTGACCTCCCTGAGGTCAACAAAGTTGAGGAGTCAGATATCGATCTGGATGACCTCAGCTTTGACGACGAGGACTAGAACCGCCATGCCTAGGCGCGTCGTAGCTATCGTTGCGGCAGCGGGAAAAGGTAAACGCCTGGGGGCTGAGTTACCTAAAGCCTATGTGCCGCTTCGAGGTAAAGCGCTCTTGGTTAGATCTGTCCAAGCGATGCTCACCTCCGGCATTGTTGATGAAGTGATCGTGATTATTAGCCCAGAGATGCAAGATTATGCTGAGCGCATTTTGGGCCAGGCGGGGCTGCTTCCATCCCCAGAAATTCCCGTTCGGCTCGTGCACGGTGGAGAGGAAAGAGCTGATTCAGTCTGGTGCGGATTGCAATCTCTACCTGATAAAGACGCGGTAGTGTTGATCCATGATTCTGCTCGTGCACTGACTCCGCCGGGGATGATTGCACGAGTCGCCCGTGCGGTTTTGGAGGGGGCAGAGGCCGTCATTCCGGTCCTGCCCGTGGCAGACACGATCAAAGAGGTCGACGGCACAACAGTGCTGCGTACCCCCGTACGCTCGTCGTTACGCGCGGTGCAAACTCCGCAGGGTTTCGACCTGGCCCAATTGCGTGCCGCGAACCTTGCTTATTTTGAGCAACAACCTGAATTTATCGCTACGGATGATGCCAGCCTTATGGAATGGTTCGGTGTGAACGTTCAGTGTGTGCAGGGCGACCCCATGGCCTTCAAAGTAACCACACCATTGGATTACGCGCTGGCCAAGGCAGTGACCGATGAAGCCGAACCTACGATCTTTGAGGTACCCAGTGACTAACCCGATCATCCCGCGCGTGGGGATTGCCACCGACGCCCACCAAATCGAAGCTGGCAAACCCTGCTGGATAGCCTGCCTACTTTTTCCTGGCCAAGACGGCTGTGAGGGACACTCCGATGGAGATGTGGTCGCGCATTCGCTTGTCGACGCTCTCCTGTCCGCAGCAAACCTTGGCGACCTAGGTTCCTTTGTGGGAGTAGGAAGAAAAGAATACGACGGGGTTTCCGGTGCCCGTTTGCTACAGGAATGTCGAGCTTTGCTGGAAGAACATGGTTTTACCATTGGAAACGGCGCCGTGCAGCTGGTAGGACAAAGTCCCAAAATGGGGCCGCGCCGGGAAGAAGCCGAACGTGTGATGAGCGAGATCCTTGGCGCTCCCGTTTCGGTATCAGCTACCACGACCGACCATCTTGGTTTTACAGGGCGCAGTGAAGGGCGGGCCGCCGTGGCTACGGCGGTGGTCTGGAAGTAACCATTGGGCGTGGGTTAAGCAAATGAAGCAAAAGCTCCCACGTCCGATAGACTAGTTTTTGTGACTCTACGCATCTTTGACACAGGAACACGTTCGCTTCGAGATTTCACGCCCTTGCGTGAAGGACACGCATCGATCTACCTGTGTGGAGCAACTCCTCAAGCACAGCCACATATTGGGCATGTTCGCTCGGGAGTCGCTTTTGATATCCTGCGCCGATGGCTGCTCGCCAAAGGCCTCGATGTTGCGTTTGTTCGTAACGTCACGGATATTGATGACAAGATTCTCCGCAAAGCGGAAGAACATGGTCGCCCCTGGTGGGAATGGGTATCCACGTATGAACGAGAGTTCACGTGGGCATACGATCAGCTTGGGGTTCTCCCGCCCTCCGTTGAGCCTCGTGCCACCGGTCACGTCACTCAAATGATCGACTACATGCAGCGCCTCATAGATAACGGTTATGCCTATGAAGCTGAGGGCTCCGTCTATTTTGATGTTTCTGCCTGGACTGCGGCGCAGGGATCAGACTACGGAAGTCTCTCCGGCAACAAAGTCGAAGAGATGGAGCAAGGCGAAACAGAAAACCACGGCAAGCGTGGCGTGCACGATTTTGCGCTGTGGAAGGCTGCCAAACCGGGTGAACCATCGTGGCCTACACCGTGGGGAGACGGGCGCCCCGGCTGGCATCTTGAGTGCTCCGCGATGGCCACGTGGTACCTCGGCGGTGAATTCGACATTCACTGCGGCGGCCTTGACCTACAATTCCCACATCATGAGAACGAAATCGCGCAATCGCATGCCGCAGGTGATGGATTCGCTCAGTATTGGATGCACAATCACTGGGTGACCATGAGCGGGGAGAAGATGTCAAAATCGCTGGGCAATGTTCTTTCCGTTCCCAATATTTTGGAGAAAGTACGTCCAGTGGAGCTTCGTTACTACCTTGGCTCAGCTCATTACCGCTCTATGCTCGAGTATTCCGATAACGCTCTCTTAGAAGCCGCTGCTGGTTATCGTCGTATTGAGGCATTCCTCGCAAAAGTCGGACCGGTGGATATAGGCGCCTGGACACCGGAATTTGCGGCAGCTTTGGACGATGACCTCGCGGTCCCCAAAGCTCTCGCGGAGATTCATGGTCTAGTTCGCGCTGGTAATACCGCTTTATCCTCGGGCGATATCGCAGAGGTTCAGCGCATTGCGTCGTCGATACGCGCTATGACTTCAGTTCTTGGAATCGATCCGCAGTCAGAGCAGTGGAACACTGAGTCCGATACCTCTGAAGAGGCGATGGCCGCTCTCGACGTCCTCGTACGCGCAGAGCTGGAACGACGCACCGCAGCACGAGAAGCCAAAGACTGGGCAACAGCAGATCAGGTCCGCGACCGGCTTGCTGCTGCCGGCATCACAGTCACAGACACCGCCGATGGGCCCACCTGGGCGCTCAACGACAATCAATAAATAGACCAAGAAAGACAGTCAATGTCAGGAAAAGAGACCAATCGCCCCGGCGTTCGCAAGACCAACAAAAAGGGCGCTACCAAAGGATCCGGTGCTGTTCGACGGCGCGGATTAAAAGGCAAAGGCCCTACACCAAAGGCCGAAGATCGCGTGTACCATGCGGCGCACAAGCGCAAGCTGGAAAAGCAGCGTCGTGATCAGGGCCGCCATAAGAAAGAGGAAACGGCTGAGCTGGTTGTGGGACGTAACCCAGTAGTGGAGTGCCTGCATGCCAAGGTTCCTGCCACGAGCCTCTACATCGCGGAAGGCACAAAGAATGATGCCCGGCTCAGCGAAGCCGTCCAGATGGCTCATAGCCGGGGCATCCCACTGATTGAGGTCGCGCGACACGAACTTGACCGTATGACGGGCAACGGTATGCACCAAGGCATCGGCCTACAGATCCCGCCATACAAGTACGTTGAGGTCTATGACCTGATTACTCAGGCCAAGGACTCCGGTGAACCCGGCATGATCGTGGTGCTGGACAACATCACCGATCCACGGAACTTGGGCGCTGTTATTCGCTCGGTGGCTGCCTTTGGCGGACACGGCGTGGTGATCCCGGAGCGCCGTTCTGCTTCAGTGACCGCTGTGGCTTGGCGTACCTCGGCTGGTACTGCGGCGCGACTCCCGGTGGCCAAGGCAACAAATATCACGCGTGCGCTCAAAGAGTTCCAGCAAAACGGTTACCAGGTCGTTGGCCTCGATGCCGGAGGTGACGCAACGTTAGACACATATGACGGCAAGGGACCTGTCGTTATCGTTGTTGGTTCTGAAGGCAAGGGCATCTCTCGCCTGGTGCGAGAGACATGCGACTCCATCATGTCTATTCCGATGGCGCGATGGGTGGAATCGCTCAACGCCTCGGTGGCTGCGGGCGTGGTGCTGAGCGAGTTTGCTCGCCAGCGCAGGACTCAGTAGCTTCTGGGTACGGCAAGTCAAAGAACCTAGCGATTGCCGTAGCCGCCACAAAATTGGTCGACGTGGGACCCAGGAATGCGGATGTCACGGGATGCCGCGTGGGAACCACGTGGCCGATGCCTGTGAGCGACCATGCCTCGACGGGGTGCTCACCAGGCCACGATGTGACCCTAAACCCCTGGGTCGTGCGCTCCGTTGAGCGGTCTAGGCCGTTGAGCCGGGCGTAATAGGCGGCGGTGTCGGGGAAAGGGAGGACCTCCCCACGGGCGGCGTCGATAAGCCCCCCGTGATAGGGGAAATGGGGTCCTCCGTGCCATGCATGGTGAGAACCTTGGTCGGGCACCAGTGCTCTGGGGTGCTGAGGAAGTGAGAAGGGGTGGGCTGGTTTGCCGCGATGAGGGCTGCGCCGGTGAGAGTGCCGGGTGAATCGTGAAGCAACCGGATCAGCATATGAGCGCCGTTGGAGAATCCCACGCCAAAAACCTGGGAATACGGGGCTGCGAGGTCCGTAAGAAAGGCGACGTCATCGGTACCTAGCAGTCGGGTCTGTTCTGCGAAATCACGGCGTGCGTCGTTCCAATGATGTGAGATGCCCTCCGGGTAGATGACCGTGGTGCCGTGTTCTGCGAAGTGGTCGAAAGTCCTATCGGTGAAGTTTCGGGCCACACTTGCCGATTGCCTGGATCCATGCAGGTACATCAGAAGCGAGCCGTTGGGAACAGCCGGATCGATCCGAATATAAGTTCTTTCACCGAGTTTGTGCTTCATAATGGCCCAGTATATTTACCTCATGCGGTAGGTTGGTGCCTATGGTTTCCCGTCAGAAGCAGCGAACGAGTTTGGCGTCCTTGGCGCAGGAGTTAGGTGTTTCCCGGACCACGGTGTCCAACGCCTACAATCACCCGGAGCAGCTATCCACGCAATTGCGTGAACAAATTCTGGCTACTGCAGAGCGCCTGGGCTATCCGGGGCCAGACCCAACGGCGAGGTCGTTGCGTACTCGCCGCGTGGGTTCTGTGGGGGTACTGTTCACTGATCACTTGAGCTATGCCTTTGAAGACTTAGCTTCCGTAGATTTTTTGGCGGGAATGGCCGAGGCTTCGGCTGGTTCGCAGACCTCGATGACGTTGGTGCCGGTGGGGCCGCACTCTTTGGACCCGGTTGCTGCGCGGCAGTTGGTGAACTCCGCTGTAGTGGACGGATTTGTGGTGTACTCGGTGGCACAAGGTGACCCGTTCTTGGAAGCCGTGCACACCCGCGGTCTGCCTACGGTGGTGTGCGACCAGCCAGCCGATGACACTCGCATGTCCTTTGTCGGGATAGACGACCATGCTGCGATTGCCCCGGCCGCGCAAGCCCTTATCGACGCTGGACATCGCCGCATTGGAATACTGTGTATTCGCCTGGATTCGGTTCCTAACAACGGGCCGGTGACGGCGGAAAGACTTAGCTCGGCGCGGCATCATGTGCAAAGAGCACGGGTCCAGGGGGCCTTAGAAGTCTTCGACGCTGCAGGGATTCCACAAGGTGCAGTCCCGATTGTGGAACGGCATATCAACGATCCCGCCAACAATATCGACGCAGCGCGCGAGCTACTTACGGAGCACCCAGACCTCACCGCGGTGCTGTGCACCACGGATACGATGGCTTTTGGCGTTATCGAATATGCCAAGCGCGTAGGGTTGGTTGTTCCCGAGGACATGTCTGTGACCGGTTTTGATGGCATCGCACCGGCACTGAATAGCGAGCTAACAACGGTCCTGCAGCCTAACAAGCTCAAAGGCGAGTGCGCTGGACGGATGCTGTACCGCCTCATTGAACAAGACACGACAGGGACAGAGCGCGAGATTCTCACGACCAGCCTGCACCCAGGAAAGACTGTGGTGGCTCCTAGAGATTAGGCGCGGAGATCCGCAAGCTGCGTGAGCAAGTCTGCGACACCTTTGAGGTCTTCCACACGATGCGTAGCTGCGGTTTCTCCGGGGCCGACTTTCACCCCGAGGTCTGCAGGGCCTAGGACTCGGAAGGCGTCTTCATCTGTGGTGTCGTCGCCGAGGAAGATGGTGGCGTCGGCACGCGTGCGCTGGTGAGCGAGCCACGTCCCCTTATTGGTATCGATCACGCTGGCTTCAGCGATCCACTTGCCCTCTTTGAGCGTTACCCCAGGTATATCCAGGGAGAGGGCCTCATCAAGAAGACGGCGAGCGAGATCGTGATCGGCTACTCGGATAACGTGCAGCACGCGATGGAACGGCTTGTGTTCTACAAAGGCCCCCTCAACGCGCTGCGCGATGGCCTCGTAGGCGGCCGTGACGGATAGCAGGGCAGTGCGTTGTTCCTCCGTGAGCTGTGGGGCACCGATGGAGGACTCAGCTCCATGAGAACCGACGAGCGCGATGGGGTCTGTGAGCCCGCTGACCTGACGGAGCTCCTCAAGGCCGCGGCCAGAGAGAACAGCTACGTCCGTGTGGGGGAGTGCAGCTAGACGACGCAGTGCGTCCAACGATCGGTGCTCGATGGGGACAGCTTGAGCATCAGTGCTAAAACCGGCGAGAGTGCCGTCAAAATCAGAGACGATAAGCAGACGCGGTACACAAGCGAGACGAGATAACTCGGGGGTCATTTTTCCACCTTATTGCTTTACTACAAGCCGTATTGCTGGCGAATCGATTGCGTCTCCGTTGCGCAGAAGCGTTATCACACCGGCGCCGTCGTGCCGCACGGTAAAGGAAGCATCAACAATGATGTCGACGAGAGAATCATGAATATACCGCGTGCGCCCTTCGCAGGTTGCGTCGTCGATAGGCTGGAATTTTACGGCCTTTACAGTAAGCCGATCAGCATCCTGAGGGGCAACGTTTTGCTTTTCCTGTGCGCTAAAGGAAATCTTGCCCTGGAATGGGGCGCAACCGGTGAAGCCGGTCATGGAAGAACCGCCGAAGCTCATCACCGCAGCCCCTGCTATGGCATCGGGAACCTCATGAGGAAACTCCGGTGTGGTGTAGACGTCGGTCACTTGCCATTGTGAGCCTGCGACCTGCTGTTTCTTCTCCCCACACCCGGCCAATCCGAGAGCGAACAGGCATAATACTGCGGTGACCTTGGCTTTCACTCTTCCACTCCGTTTTCATGAAGTCGGTGGAGATCCTCAAGGAACGACGCGGCCCAGAGGTTCACGTCATGCTCCACAACCTGGCGGTGCAGAGCCATCATCCGCTCCTTGGCAGCATCTGGCGTGAACTTTAATGAGGTAACCGCCGCAACGACCTGCTTCTTAATGGATTCCATATCAAAGGGGTTGCACAGGAAGGCCTGCTCAAGCTCGTAGGCTGCACCCGCGAACTCGCTGAGTACTAAGGCTCCTGTCCCATCGCCGTGGCACGCCACATACTCCTTGGCCACCAGGTTCATCCCATCTTTAAAGGGGGTGACCAGCATGATATCGGCCGCAGCATAGAGTGAGGCAAGTTCAGTCTTGGTCAAAGAGCGATGATGATAATGGACTACTGAATGTCCGATAGAACCAAAGCGGCCATTGATACGGCCCACGGCTTCCTCGACCTCGGAGCGAGTCTGCTTATAGTGCTCGATGCGTTCGCGAGAAGGGGTAGCTACCTGCACCAGGACTGTGTCATCAGCATCTAAAGCGCCGCTTTCCAGTAGCTCTTCAAAGGCCAGCAGCCGCTGGAGGATTCCCTTGGTGTAATCAAGCCTATCGACGCCCAAGATAATGGTTTTGGGGTCTCCAAACTCGGCGCGGGTGGCCTCGGCGTCTGTTTCCATATCCGTCAGCTGAGTGACATCGATAGAAATGGGATAGGCTGCCACGCCCACGTCTCTGCCATCGCTTGCCCTCAGTGAGGCTTCCACCGAGCGCACAGCAGCGGTTCCCTGAACCACTAAAGTGTCTGGCTGGCCAGTATGAGAGCCCGTAGTTCCGGTTACTTGCCGTGCTAACTCCAGGAAGTTGTTTGCGCTAGCTGGCAAGTGGAAGCCGATGAGGTCTGCTCCCAGAAGCCCGCGTACCACTTCCTCCCGCCACGGGAGTTGCCGGAAGAGATCCGGGCTGGGGAACGGGATGTGAAGGAAGAATCCAATAGTTAAATCTGGGCGTGTTTGCCGCAAAATACCAGGCACCAGCTGTAACTGATAATCCTGTACCCACACTATGGCGTCTTTTGCGGCCACCTCTGCCACCGCGTTAGCAAACTTGAGGTTTACTTCCCGGTAAGCCGACCACCAGTCTCGGTTATAGATGGGGTGGACAATGAGGTCGTGATAAAGCGGCCACAAGGTGGCATTAGAAAAGCCCTCGTAGAAGCCCTCAAAGTCATAATCGGTGAGGGCTACAGGGTGAAGAAGAATGCCGTCGTCAGTCTTAAAAGGCTCGGGCGCATGCCCGTCCGTGGTGCCAGGCCACCCCACCCAGCAACCGCTGTGCTGGGACAGAATAGGGCTGAGTGCTGTGACAAGTCCGCCGGGGCTAGCTACCCATTGGGAGGTACCATCAGGATTAACGGTTAAATCAACAGGCAGGCGATTAGCTACTACGACAAAGTCGTTGTCGCCGAACTCATCACTCACAGTTAGCCTCAGGCTTTCTTAGTGGTTTTCTTTGTCGTCTTCTTGGTGGCTTTCTTAGTAGCCTTTTTAGTTGTCTTTTTCGCGGCCTTCTTGGTGGTTTTCTTGGCAGCTTTTTTGGTGGTCTTCTTAGCGCGAGTCTTCTTTGGAGCGTTAGCTTCCTCGTGCTCGGCGGCAACCTTGCGATAAGACAAGCCCTCCGGCTCTACACCCAGCATGCACATCAAGGTCACGCCATCAAAGAAATCTTTGGCGTAACCAGCTACGATGCGGCGCGCGGCAGCGGCTGTCTCTGCTTCGACAGCGTGGAGAGACTCGGCCGAATTAGTACGGGTGTCAGTGACCTTGGGTGGCAAGGATCCTCCTCAGAATAGTGAAGATGACGGAAGCGCGGCTCATGAAAAGCAGTGCAAAACCAACATTCTACTCTATAAACCGCGGCGTCGCTTGGTCGCCGTGTACTTAGGCGTGTGGCCTTTCGACATGCGCCTACGCAGCGCCAGTTTTTCCTGCTCTTCCTGCTCTGCGCGCTTCTCCGCAGCGGCCTGAGCTTGGCGGAAGGAATAACGGCGCGTGCGTCGAAAAGCTTTATAGGGATTGAAGCGCTGCGGCCGGCGTACTCGGCGTGCAACCCATTCACCCAACACCACTCCGGCTGCCAAACCGCAACAAATCGAAAGCGCCAGAGCTACGTTGGTAAATCCCAACAAAACCTGCTCATTGAGGGCTGCGTACATGCCTCGATAGATGGAAAGGCCTGGGAGCATGGGCGTGATGCCCGCAATAGCAGTGATAAGCGGCGGGATCAAAAACCTGCGGGCAAGCAAACCGCCGGCGAGACCAATGAAAGTTGCGGCAATAGCAATAGACACTACGGGGCCGATTCCCAACGGGATAAGCACGTAATAGAAGACAAAGGAACCTGCTGCCGCAGTAAGCCCAGAAACTGTAACAGCAGAGAGCTCAGCAAAACATCCCACAGCAAAGGCTGCTGAAGCGATAGCACCGGCAATTACCTTAGAAACGGAAGGTTTAGCAGCCAACGAGACTGCAGCCTCTAGCGGTGGAAGCGTAATGCCCATTAACTGCGCAACCTGAATCCCCGCGCCTACGCCTGCCACAATCGCGCCAGTGAGCAGCAGGGTCTCAAAGAATCGGGCACTGGCGGTGACCGGAGCACCTGTAATGCCATCCTGCAACGACTGGACCATTGCAAGATTGGACATCATGACAACAATTCCCGCTGCGACAATATGGCTTGGCGATACGTGCATCCCATAATGGCTGGCCACCGAATAAGCGACAGCCGCGGGAACCGTAGCCATAAAACCGCCAAAGATATATTGGAAGAATAACGGCAAGGAATTGCGATCAAGCCACACGCTTCCGCCCATGATGACTAGCGACACGACGAAAGAGATCGCCGCGACCAAAAAAGTGCCACCAAGCAGCATCGACACGGCAGCGCCCAGGAAACCCCAGCCGAAAACCGCGGTACGGAAACGGTACTTAGCACGCGTCTGCGATAACTCGTTGAGGATTTTCTCCGCTACGTCCGGTGGAGTAGCGCCTGCCTGAATCGAACGAATCAAGCGGTCCACCTCAGTTAACTTGGAAAAATCCGTAGTGAGAGAGCGGACGACGCGAAACACGCTGACTGGAGTCTTTTTTGTAGTGCCGATCGTGGTGAACACCGTGATCGTGTTGAGCGTGATGTCAACGTGACAGAAGAGCAAACCATAAGCTGCGGTTACCGCGTGAACCTGCGCACGTGTATCGCGATTGGATGTGCCAGCAGAAAGCAGAATGTCTCCGATTCGAGCAGCAAGATCCATGACCGCGGCAACCTGGGCGGGGTCAGTGAGGTCAATTGGAGCAAGGGGTGAAGGCGGTGGTGCAGCTTTGACCGTATCGATCGTGGCCAGACGGCCGGAACTGCTATTCCAGCTCCGAAGCTTATCCAGCAAACTCACCGCGAGCCCCCTGATCCTTGGGTTGTCTTTGCATCCTACAGTTTAGGAGGTTACTCAAACATTAGCTTTCGCGTGGGGGAGGGGATAGCTCATGCTCACAGCCCTGCTTGGCTGAAAGCCCACTCGTGTTGTACGATTCATCATCGTGCGAAAGGGTGCTCACTAATCTCTGTGAGTCAGCCTTAAGCGTGTGCTGGAGTGGCGCAATTGGTAGCGCAACGGTCTTGTAAACCGTAGGTTGTGGGTTCAAGTCCCATCTCCAGCTCAAAATAAAAATTCCCCCTTAGTTGGACTGAGAAGGCAGATGCCAACTAAGGGGGAATTTTGGCATGTGGGTGGGGTGCAGGTTCAGGCCGCAGGGCTGTCTATATTCGTCGAAATATCCGATGTACATTTTTCCTCTTGAATGCACGAAGGCTCGTGTTTTCACACGAGCCTCGGAAGTGGAGCACCGCAGTGCGTCCGGCCCCGAGCATACAATGGGGGTGGAAATAGGTGGGTTTACTTGGGGGTAGGGTATGCAAAACCTGGGAAAATTATGTCCATTTCTTAAAAATTGGTATTTTTGTTGATATAGCCATCATGTTCGTATGCGGGGTCAAAGTATGCATTTTTAAACTACCGATACCGTGGATGAACTTGTAATTTCCGGGATAGACTGACGTTCTTTCTTTTCTATATTTAGTGCAGCTGGTCTGAACTCGGATGCGGGCTAAATCGAAGAATTTTTAATTAGATTGGAAAAGAATGAACTTAGAGGTTCCTTTATCCGCTTCCTTGCCTCTGTTTAAAACCTTGAGTCGCATTAATACCTTTAAAACTTTGTGCGTGGCTGCAGTGTTCGTTTTGGTGACATCGCTGTGCGTGGTGGTGACTCCAAAAGCTATTGCCCAGGAACAATGCAGTGGAAGCTATACAGATCTTAAATGGAAAGACGGAAGTCGAGGTGTCAATGGAGATGTTTATAACGGAAAATCAGATCAAGCACAGGTTGAATTTAAATGGTCTGTTGGCTCATCTGTAAAACCTGGAGAACAGTTTAAAATTACGCTACCGCCGCAACTGACTACTGTTTTTACTGGAACTCTGGATTTACAGGATTCTAACGGTGCTGTCGTTGCGACTACGAATATTCTCTCTGGGCAAAAAGAAGTAGTTTTCACGCTAACTGAGTTCGTGACAACCCATTTCAATGTTAATGGCAGTGCTTTTTTTACTGTGGAGTGGGATCGCAACCAGTCCGGATTGACTACAAATGGATTTGGCAGTGAAGGAGCTCCTGCCGATTTGATTTTTGAGGGCTGTGGAAACGGGAAATTACAGGGAATTTATACTCCGGATGGTACCTCTGGAGTCACCCAGAGAAACGGAAAAAGCGGTGTTCAGGATAACCCTAGGGAGGTTAATGGCAAGACCATCTATCCCTTTGGCTGGGCAATTTTTGTTGGTAGCAACACTAGTCGAAGTGATTTCACTGTAACGGACACTCCACCGGCTGGACATAAATTTGCATGTTCTGGAGATTACGATTTTGGTCGATCACCTATTTATTTAGACGCCGTGCGTAGTTTAGGAGAAGATCCTGTTCGACATTATATTGTCGACGGCAGCGGTAATTTAGTAGGTGGACGTAGTGACGTAACAGGGATTACAGAGGACGTTCCTTTCGGATACGGGTATGAGATTACTTGTACACCTGAGAGAGTTACTGTTCGGTTCCCCTACGGTGTGGATCCTACAACAGGACCTCGGATCAACCTGCTTACTTATTCTGAACAGAAACCTTCACCGGGAAGTGCGGTGACAAATAATGCAACGATAAATGGAAATAGCGTTACCGGTACGGTTTTTATCCCTTCTGCTGGGGGTTGGGCTGAAGGTAAAAAAGGTGGTTTTGCAGTTCAAAAGACAGCTAATGGTCTTGATGAACCAAAAGAATTCACTTTTGAATGGTCATGTTCTCCTGTAAGCAATCCTAGCGTGGTGGAAAAACAAGGTACAGCGACTCTTAAGGCTTCTGAGAACTTCCATGTTGGGAACCTTGACAAAGGATTGATTTGTAAGGTTTCTGAAAAAGACGCTGACATTGAAGGGTTCGAGAGGGAAACCACTTGGACTGTCAGTGGAAATAAAGTCGAAGATGGAAAAGTCGAGTTCCCGGTTCGTGAGAAAAATGAAGACGCTGTTGTCGTCGAGGCAGTAAATACGTACACCAAGAAAACCGAGCCTAAGAACGGCAGCTTTAAGATCGTAAAAACTGTCAAGGGGCTGCCTGAGACGGAGAATCTTCCTACCTATTTATTTGATTACAGTTGTAAGAAAGATGATGCTGAAGTAAAAGCGGGCGTAGCTTCTATTAAGGGAGCTGGAGAAACACAGGTTGATGGTGTTCCCGTGGGGGCATCTTGTCTTGTAACTGAACAAGAAAATTCTGCCAAAGTTCCTGGCTATTCTGTTGAAATTCCGGAGAAACAAGAAGTACTTATCGTTGAGAGGAAGACAGGGGTAGTAGAAGTAACTAACAGCTACAAGAAGGACTTTGGCAAATTCTCGGTTCTCAAGAAGGTCGTAGCAAACGGAGTTAACGTACCTGAGGACAAAGCCTTTGCGGTGGATTACACCTGTACCAAGAACGGTTCAGAAGAAATCAAGGGTGCACTATCAATCAAGAATGGTGTTTCTACAGAGTCTCCAGAAATCCCGGTTGGTTATTCCTGCAAAGTTGCTGAACGTGAGTACTCCGCCCAAATCGATGATGCAACTGTTGACATTGATAATGGGCAGCCAGTAGGCGTTATCGCAGATAAGACCGCACAGATTACTGTGACCAATACGTACCGCACTGCGGTCGGTGGATTCAAAATTGTGAAGACGGTTGATGGACTTCCTGCCGCGCAGGAAAAGAAGAACTATAAGTTCAACTACACCTGTACCAAGGACGGTAAAGAAATCGCTTCAGGTGTGAAAGAGATTTCTGGTGCTGGCGAAGCCACGGTGGAGAAGCTGGCGGAAGGCGCATCTTGTGCTGTCACCGAGGATCAGGAAAGCGCTCAGGTTAAGGGCTACTCGTTGGTAGTTGAAACTGGTGCTCCAGTTCTTATTACTGCAGGTACTACCGGGACCGTGACTGTGAACAACACGTACTCTAAGAAAGTTGGATCTTTCAGTATCACTAAGAAATTGGTAGATCCTGATGGTGTTGCTACCGGTAAGAAATTCACTTTTGATTACAAGTGCGTGAACGAAGAACTCGGTGAAGTCAAAGAAGGTGTTCTTGGCCCAATCGGTGCGGGTGAAGAAGCCAAGGCTGAAAATATTCCGGCTGGTTCTATCTGTACAGTCACAGAGAAAAATGCTGAGGTTGGCAAGGCAGATCTAAAGGTTTCTGGGCTTGACTCCATCACAATTGTTGATAACAAAGAAGAAAAAGTTGTTGCAACCAACGAGTACTCCGCGTGGCGTGCTTCTTTGAAACTGAACAAGAAAATTCTGGGGCCACAGGTAGATGCTCTGCTGAATAAGAATTTCGATGTGGATTATGTATGCACCTTGGGCACATATTCCAAGAATGGTACGGTGACGATTTCTGCTAAGAAGCCTGCAGAAATCACGGATGTGCGTTCTGGCGCTACATGTAAGTTCACAGAGAAGACTGATACTGCCAAAGTTGAAGGATTTGAGTTTGCTCTTTCAGCTTCTACCACTGCTACTGAAGTAGTTGTTGGAGATAAGGGAAGCACCAGCGAATCTACACTCGTCAATGCTTATGACGGTCTTGGTCGTATCTCCTTGACTAAGAAAGTGAGTGGTTTGGGATCAGTGCTTTCCGGTTCGTCTCAGAATCCTCGTGAGTTTGATGTTGAGGTTTCTTGGACAGATGAAAAGGGAGTGAAGCAGACCCGTGAGGTAAAAATCAGCGAAGGAAAGATCACTAATCTAGATCCGCTTCCGGTTGGAACTGAACTCCTACTGAAGGAGATCATGCCCAAAAATACTGCGTTTACTACCTGGTCTACTCCAGGCTTTAGCACCACTAATCCAGGCGTTGAGCTAAAAGATCATGGTGATGGGACGGCAACGTTGCTGGTTTCTGTCCAGACGGTCAAAGAAGCCGCATTGATTGAAGTTCACAACACTGCAAATATTCCGTGGTGGTGGATCTTGGTGCCTACTTTGCCGCTCTTTATCCCGCCGTTGCTACCATCGGGTTCCTCGTCTAGCTCTATGCCAGTCACGCCGGCTACATCGGCTCCGCAGCCGGCGCCCAAGAATGTGCCTGCTCCAAAGGATGCTGACAAGAAACCGAAGAAGCTGCTGGCTAAGACGGGCGCTGAGATTGGTGTCGTTGCCATACTAGGTATGCTTGCCATATTTGCTGGGCTGATATTAGTGATCCGTCGTCGCAATAGCTAAGCGTAGAGTACGGATCTAAAGATTAAAGAAAAGGCGTGGACCTGCTGAAGGATTCACGCCTTTTTCATGCCCTAATTGCCTGCCGCGATTTGCTTGTAGATCTTTTTGCGGCGGTTGCGTACGAGCTTGCGAGTGAAGCGTCGATAGTGATCAAGGCTCGGGGGCCTGCGGAAACGACGCGCAATCCACTCGCCAAAGACCACCCCAGAAGAAAGTGCTGTGGCGATGGCTATGGCATAAGAGAGATTGGAAAAGCCGACCAAGATTTGATCATGGAGTAGTCCGTAGAGGCCTCGATAAATTGCAGATCCCGGGAGTAGCGGAGTAATGCCGGCAATAGAGATGATGAGGGGCGGGATCAAGTAGCGACGTCCCAAGAAGCCGCCTATGAGCCCGATGAGGACGGACGTGAGTGCAGAGCCGGTAATGTCTCCAACCCCCTGGGGGATGAGGACAAAGTAAAACAAGCTTGAACCGCAGGCCGCGGTGAGTGCGGAGATAAAGACAGAGGGCCAATCTGCGTAGCAAGCGCGAGCGAAGCCGGACGTAGCAAAAATACTGCCCAAGACGCGGACCGTATTGGAGGCGAAGTTGGGGACGGGGACGGTTTCTACCGGGGGCAGTGAGAATCCTAACGATCCCGCAAGGGATACGCCTATGGCGATGCCGGCGACGATGCCGGCGGTGATGATGAGGGCGTCGAAAAGCCGTGCCGTGCCCGTGATTGGTGCGGAGGTGACTCCATTTTGAATCGCTTGCACCAGCGTCAGCCCCGCGACCATCACAATGATCGACGTGGCGATCACCATGCTGGGGCGTATGGAGAGGCCTAAGTACTGTCCCCAGTCGTAGGTGATGGCGGCCAGGAAGGCGACAAAAATCCCGCCCGCGGTGTTCTGGAAGAAGATGGGTAAGCCGTGCTTGCCTAGCCAGGCGCTCATCCAGATGATGACGGCCCCGGCGATGGTGGAAATGAGCGCGACGGGAATATTTCCTCCCAGGAGGAATGCCACGGCACCACTCATTACTGCAAAAGATGCCACGACTCCGGGCAGTCCGATGGGGTCGGGCGCGCGGTGTATGGCGTCGAGGCGGGTTTCGGCATCCAAGGGCGAGGCGTGGCCTGAATGGATGTCGCGGATCAAGCGATCCACTTGCATGAGTTTTCGAAAGTTCTGCGGGGCGGGCGCCACCACGCGAACAACCGTTACCGGGTTGCGTCGGTCTTCAGAAACATTGGCAAAGAGTCGGATGCGATTGGACGTGAGATCAACGTGAACAAACCATAGTCCGAATGACTCTGTGACGGCTTTGACCTGGTCGCTGGCGTCGGAATTGGTTGATCCTGCGGAGATGAGGATTTCTCCGATACGCGCGGCGATTTCCAGTACACCGGTGACTTGCCCGCGGTCGCTGAGGTCGACAGGTGCGAGGGGTGCGAGTGGGGGTGCGGCTGCGACGTCGATGGTAGCGGTGCCCGTTGATGCTGCTTGCCTACGTCGCAAGATGCGGAAGATGGGGGCGTCGAAAAGCTTCAGCATGATGAGACACAGAATACCGCAGCGAACAGAACTACAGCGTTTAGTTATTTGTGTCACAATTAGGGGGTGGGTGTGTGATTTCAGTCGAACTATGGCGGCGATGAATAACAGAGAAGCACAATCGGAACCATCATCAACTTTATGGAGGGCGATCATGGCGCAGTCTTTTGCAGAACAAATTGTGGAGACCCTGGAAGCCCAAGGCGTAAAACGCATCTTTGGATTGGTCGGCGATAGCCTCAACCCCATTGTCAACGCCGTGCGAAAATCCAGTATCGAATGGGTACACGTCCGTAATGAAGAAGCTGCGGCGTTTGCCGCCGGCGCGGAATCGCTGATCACCGGCGAACTTGCCGTGTGCGCAGCCTCCTGCGGCCCCGGAAACACCCACCTTGTGCAGGGGCTTTACGACTCCCACCGCAACGGTGCAAAAGTCCTAGCCATTGCCTCTCACATTCCCTCCACACACATCGGCTCTCACTTTTTCCAAGAAACCCACCCTGAAGCCCTGTTCGCGGAGTGTTCTGGCTACTGCGAGATGGCCAACTCCGCGACCCAAGGGCAAGCGATTGTGCACCATGCAATTCAGTCCACCATGGCGGGAAAGGGCGTATCGGTCCTGGTGATCCCGGGTGACGTCACCATGCAGCGCGCGGAGGATGATACTTTTGTCAGCTCGGTTATCGCGAGGGGAAAGCCAATTCTCTATCCAGATCCTGCGGAGGCAGCCGACCTAGTCCACGCAATCAACGAGGCCTCCACAGTTACGCTTTTCTGCGGATCAGGTGCTCGTTATGCCCGCGAACAAGTGCTTGCGCTAGCTCAAAAAATCAAAGCCCCCGTCGGGCATGCGCTCGGTGGAAAAATGTATATCCAACACGACAATCCCTATGACGTGGGAATGTCGGGGTTGCTTGGATACGGCGCCTGCCACGACGCCTCCCATGAAGCCGACCTCCTCATTCTGCTCGGCACTGATTTCCCCTACACCGAGTTCCTCCCCAAAAAGAATGTGGCGCAAGTGGACATTGATGCCTCCCACATTGGTAAGCGCACCCGAATTACCTATCCCGTCGTGGGCGATGTAGCTGCAACAATCGAGAACATTTTGCCGCACATAGAGGAAAAGACTGATCGCAGTTTCCTTGATCGGATGCTGGACCTGCATCACCGAAAGCTCACCGATGTTATTGAGGCATATACCTCCAACGTGGAAAAGCACACGCCTATTCACCCCGAGTACATTGCCAACATTATCGATGAGATAGCCGATGATGATGCTATTTTCGCCATTGACACCGGCATGTGCAACGTGTGGGCTGCCCGCTACGTAACCCCCAATGGCAAGCGCGAGATGCTGGGTTCCTTCCGCCACGGGACCATGGCCAATGCTTTACCCCACGCAATTGGCGCGCAATCCAGTGATAGAGACCGGCAGGTCGTGTGCTTCTCCGGCGACGGCGGTCTCAGCATGCTCATGGGGGAGCTGCTCACGGTGAAACTTCATCAATTACCCATCAAGATCGTTGTTTTTAACAACTCGTCCTTGGGAATGGTCAAGCTTGAGATGCTCGTGGAGGGGATACCTGAGTATGAAACTGACCATGAACACGTTGATTTTGCGGCGATCGCGGCTGCCGTAGGGTTGCGCCACATCGCGATCACAGACCCGAAGACTGCAAGAGAACAGCTAGAGGCGGCTTTTTCTTACCCTGGGCCTGTGCTTATCGACGTCACCACCGACCCCAACGCCCTCTCCATCCCACCTAATATCACCATGGAGATGCTCATGGGCTTCTCTAAGGCGGCAACGCGCACGGTCTTCGGCGGAGGGGTGGGCCACATGGTGGACATGGCGCGGTCTAACCTGCGGAATATCCCGCGCCCCTAAACACACGGGGCAGAGAACCTGCATTTCCATAGACGTTAGGCTGTAAAAACACATTTTTAGACGTCTTTGTCTATGGAAATGCAGGTTTTTCCGTATCTTTCTCCTACCGGGAACCGATCGCGAAGCCCCCGACGTCTAAGGACACATGGGCAAGCACATCTTTACCACCCAAGAACTCCATCAATTGGGCCTCTCCCGCAGCGCGATCGCAACGAAAATAAAACACGGCGATCTTTACCGTGTGGAGCGCGGAATCTACACCGAAGAAAGACCAGAGGGAATTCTGCTGCTCAAAGCATTGCAAAAGTCTCGGCCTGGGATTGTCTTTAGCGGGCGCACAGCGATGCAGGTGCATATGTCTGCAGAGATTGAGACTCCGGTGGAGGCCGTAATTATCAAGAACAGATCTGCCTGTTCTAATGATGTGATCCGCGTCAAGCAGGTGCGATCTGCAGCCTCAGAACTCAGACAGGGGATTCGCGTAGCTCCTCCGCTTGATGTTCTCAATAATGCCGAGGCCATGACTCTTGCTGAGCTCGTTGATTTTATTGAGAACATCTATTGGGGAAAGACCGGGTCGGTTCGATTAATCCGTGATATGTCCAAAACTCGGCTGACTAAGCAAGCTCATCGAGTAATTGAGCTTGCGGCTGTAGGTGCAGAAAGTCCTGCAGAGATCCTCTTGTTCCGAAAGCTACGCTCTATGGGATATCCGTTTGAACAAAACCTGAAAATCGGCGCTTATCGGTGGGATGGGGTACATACAAAGAGCAAAGTTATCGTTGAAGTGGACGGGTACACCTACCACGGAAATCGTCATGCTTTTGTCTATGACCGGTGGAAAGGCAATGACGCCGTGCGTCGAGGCTATGCCTTGGTACGTTATTCCGCGTGGTGTGTTTTTGAATGTCTTGACCAGACAGCAGGGCAAATAGTTGCCTTGGTGAGTGCCCGGTTGTCTGGTCGGCACGCTCCTTTATTGGTGTTTGAGAAGACACCAGTGTGGGATTGGCATCCTATGCTGTAGCGCTTATTCCACTTCGGTGAACTTCCGATCCCACGCGGAGCGGACGGGGTTGGCATCGGCGAGGAGGATATCAAAGCGGTCATTGGCAATCTCGATGATTTCAGAGAGAGCTACGCGATGTTCCTGCTCATCGGAATTAGCTAGGCGTCGTATAGCTGTGTCCACGATGCTTCGGATGCTGTCGTTGGTGCCTAGGCAGTAGACAAATGGCATATTGAAACGCTCGCGGTAGGCGGCGCTGACCTCGAGGAGTTGCGCGGTTTCTACGTCGTCGAGGTCGTCGAAGCCGAGGGAGCCGCGCTCGGCGCTGATGCTGGGAGCCTCGGCGTCGGTGGCTAATAATATGGCAGAGGTATCTGGGTAGTCGTGGATCAAAGCTTCTCGACGCTCCCCGGAAGCCGTGAGAACCCCAACCTGGATGGCTGCTCGTAGCTCGCTGACGTCCGCAAACGGGCGCGATTCCCAGGCTTCCTCCAACGGCCAGGTTTCCTGGTTAAACAGTGGGCGCAATGCTGCGACAAAATCCTCACGATTCATGGCGTTGATTTCATCCAAAGACACGCCTTCACCGCTGGCTCCGCGGGCCACGTCAGATCCGGTTTGCTTGCCCACATGGAAGAACAGGATGTTGAGGAGGATCGCTGCGATAGCCCCGATGGACATGCCGGAAGAGACGAAGATGCGGGCCCATTCGGGGAAGGCCTCAGCAACGGAAGGTTTGAACGTGACCAGCATGGCGAGGCCCAGCGCAGTGGTGACGATAGCTGCATTGCGATTATCCGTGAGATCGGTTTTAGCGATAGTCTGCAGGCCGACCCATGCCACGTTGGCAAAGAGAGCTAGAGATGCTGCGCCCAATACTGGTGAGGGGATGGAGGCCACGATTGCTCCGGCCTTAGGCAGCAACCCCAGAATGATCATAAAACCGGCAGCGGAAGCTGCGACCCAGCGCGACTTCACTCCCGTGATGCGGACGAGCCCCACGTTTTGGGCAAAGCAGGTGTACGGGAAAGAGTTCATGACACCGCCGAGGAAAGTGGAAAGGCCGTCTGCGCGGAGGGCCCGCTGGATGTCGTCGCGTCGGATACGCTTTTTCACGATCTCGCCGGTGGCAAAGACATCGCCGGTGGTCTCGACCATAGTGATGATCATGACGATGATCATGGAGAAACATGCGCTAGCGTTAAAAACGGGGGTTCCAAAGTAGAACGGCGTTGTGATCCCCACAGCCGCAGCGTTGGAGACCTCCGAGAGATCCGCGTGGCCTAAGAAGAGTGCCACGAGAGTGCCGCTGACCAGGCCTATAAGAACTGCGAGGGTGCCTAGAAAACCACGGAAGAACCGTTGGGCCAAGATGATGACCACGAGAGTGCCAAAGGCGTACCACAGGTCACGGCTCAACGGAGTGGCCTCGGCGTAGTTGATGAAGTCATTTGCGGAGACTGCGAGGAGGGATGTGCCCATCACCAACAAAACCGAGCCTGTGACTACCGGCGGAAAGAACTTGAGAAAACGTGCGAAGATTGGCGTGGCAAAAAACGTGAAAAGTCCGGCTACGATGACTGCGCCGTATACGGTGGGAAGCGATTCCACGCCGCCTTGTCCGTCAGAAACGCTAAGGCCAATCGCGATAATGGGAGCCACCGCAGTTGTGGTGACTCCCTGAATGATCGGTAGGCGTACGCCTATGTATTTTCCTACGCCGACTGATTGGATCAGTGTGGCTAAACCACAGGTAAGGAGGTCGGCGTTGATGAGATGGATGGTGGTTGCTGCGTCGAGGTTGAGAGAACCTGCGATGAGCAGCGGCACAATCACCGCGCCAGCATAAAACGCTAAAACATGCTGGATGCCTAGCGCGACGAGTTTAGGAGACGAGGGAAGTGCGTCCACGGGGTGGGTCGCTGAGGTCACGAGCAGAGCTCCTTGAGATAGGTCGGTTCTAGACCCGTTTACCTTAGCAACTCACAGTAACCCCACGGTTTATTAGTAAAGGACACCCTTGATGGCATCCCAGGCAGGACGCAACTGACGGTTGAAGAGCGGCCAGTCGTGGACACCACCCTGGAGCAGATCGACTACTTGGTGGTTCATTCCTCGGGCGCGCATTGCAGAGTCGAGAAGCTTGGTGCAGTGCAAGGTTCCCTGTTCCAAAGCTACAGCTACGGGTAGTTCATAGAAAGGACGGGAGGCTGCATGCTCTAGATCAGAGGGGAGGACTCCGCCGTCAGCACTCGCTAGATAAACTGCCATGTTGCGGAGACCCTCGGGATTCGAGGGGACGTCGTGACGCTTCCATAGCTCAGAACCGTCTGGGCCCCACATGTTGTTGACATTGCCGCCGCGGGATTCCACCACAAGCTTTGTGGTGAGTCGTCCCACTGGTTCCTGCGTGGAGTAGCATCCGGAGATTCCGAATACTCCTTTGAATAGGTCAGGGTTCTGGTTAGCAATGTGGACAGCGCCGATAGCGCCCATGGAAAGGCCTCCGATGGCGCGCTTGCCGTTGAAGTTGAGCTTTTGGGCTGGGTCTTCAACAAGCTTTGTGAGTTCCTTTGTGATGAAGGTTTCCCACTTTAAATGCCCAAGCGCTGGGTCATCTGTGAGCCAGTCGGAATAGAGGGAGGCTAGCGCCTGGGTAGGCATAACCACAGACACATTCTGGTCGCCGAGTGCGGGGTGCAGGCCGCCTTCACGAACCCAGCCGGGATTACGCATTGCGCCAATGCCGTCGAGAAGATAGAGGACTGGGGAAGGAACAGAAGTGTCCTTAGCCACGCGAACAACAACCTCGACGTTGCGCTGCATCGCTGGGGAAGCCACAACCCAGCGCTCTAGGTTTGGAATCGTCGGTTCGACGGTGCGACTAAGTACCTCTGCCTTGGTGATATTTGGGTTTGTAGGCAGTGGGTATTCAGAATCTGAGCTGCCGAACGCCGACGGAATGCGTACCGATGGAAGTCCAAGCGATTGTGCCAGTCGAGCGGCGTTGCTGATAGTGGTGTCGCTGGAGCTCGGTGAGTTCGCGATTGCCGCAGTGAGTGATGCAACGATGGAGTTCGCTGAACTAGAAACCGGCGCGGACGAAGTAGAAGAAGCGTGCGCAGGGCTTTGCGTGACGACGAGCGCCGTGCACAGTACAGCAACGCCGAGGGAACGGGACAATTTCATGTTGGTTGAGGCTTTCTAAAGTGGTTTTCTACGGAGTCCACGGCGGGGGAACCGCCAAACATGAGATTTATCTTAGATTATTTTATGTTATTCGTGAAGTCGGAGGTGGGGGAGGGTTTTTCAGGGGTAGTGGATAGTTTATTGAGAAAAATGTGTGCCGTCTTTACCGCTGCTTGCCGCTGTTGTTGTGTGAGCGGGCGGGCATTAATGTGGTCGTACACCCAAAGCCCATCTGCGATAAGTTGTACGACAACGGCATGAGGATTGTGGGGGTCTGTCCATGGGGCTAAAGCTTGATCCCATATAGCGCGAAGCTCCTCATTCAAATTGGCATCGATGCTTAATAGGAGATCTGCGCGGGTAGCGCTGTGTGATTCCACCTCCAGTAGCGCATGCATTCTCTGCCTGAGGGAAACCTCGGATGCGGGCCCCCCTGCGGCGGCTTCTAGCTCACGAGTCCATGTCCGGGCTGCGGACGCATTGAGTTCTATAAGGAGCTGGTGGCGAGTGGGGAAATGGTAGATCAGTCCGGATTTGGATATGCCGCTGGCTGCAGAGAGGGAATCGTAGGTGAGCGCCGCAAGGCCATCTGACTCCACGATGCTGAGCGCGGTGGCCAGTAGTGAGTCTTTTTTATTCGTGCGCAAACTGAGTCTCCTTGGGATTGTTCCACAATAGATATGCGGTGATGGCGCATGCGATGCACGCAGTTATAGCGATGATGACGAGCACGGATATATATGAGGTGTCTATGGCGGCGCGGGCGGCGTCGGCAAGCGTGGGGTGCGAGAGGCCCTGCTCAAAGTTTTGAGCGATCACTTCTGGTGCGGAACGTGCATAAAAGAACGAGAACAAAGACCCCACCATCGCCACCGAGAGAAGAGTGCCAAACTCATAAGAGACTTCCTCCATGGCAGAAGCCATGCCGGAGCGTCGCGCCGGGGCTGAGCCGATGATCGCCGTTGAAGATACGGACATGGTCAACCCCGCGCCGAAACCTACGAGAAGTAACCCGACAACAAAGAGGGGAAAGGTGTCGGCACGTGTGGCCCCGATGGCAATGGCCGTCCCAATTGCCATGGAAAGGAAGCCGCCAGAAATGAGTGGGAGAAAGCCGATGCGGTGCAGCAACGCTCCGCCTAGGATTGAGCTAGGAAAAGCTGCTAGAGCTACGGCTCCGGTGAGTAAGCCTGCCTGTAAGGGGGTAAAACCCTCCGCTAGCTGAAATCGTTGTGTGGTCATGAGCTCTGCGCCGGAGAGGATGAACATTGCTAGCGCTGCGGCCAGGGTTCCTGCTGTAAAAACTCGATTTTTGAATACATCGAAGGTGAGAAGCGGCTCAGAGAGTTTGTTCTGGCGTTGGCTAAAGAACAGGGACCCGATAGCGATGGCGGCCAGTGCTCCGATGAGTACCGCCACCTCTATGTGGGCGTGCGTAAGCTCCTTGATTACTAGAACTAAGCCCACCATGGTCACCATCGCCCAGAAGGAAGAGAGAAAGTCCCAATGACGGGAAGGATTGGACTTGTTTGGTGGTGCGATTAATAACGTTCCTGCGAAAGCAATGAGGGTTACTGGAATGTTGATCAGGAATACAGAACCCCAGTAATAGTGTTCGATCAGGAATCCCCCGATGACCGGTCCGAGTGCTGCCCCTAGCGTGGCGACTGAACCCCAGATTCCGATGGCGATGTTGCGTTCACGGACATTGGGGAAAGTGATGCGGAGTAGGGCGAGAGTGGCGGGCATCATGGTGGCGGAACCCACACCCAGGGCGGCGCGCGCAGCGATGAGAGCTAGCGGATTGTGGGCGAAAGATGCTGCTAAGGATGCTAATCCAAAGATCGTAATGCCAATTTCAAACATTCGTCGGTGCCCGATTTTGTCTCCGAGCGTGCCCGTTCCCAGGAGAAGTCCTGCAAGAACCAACGAGTAGGCGTTGATGATCCAGAGACCTTCAAGCTCAGTGGTGTGTAATTCGCTTCTTAGTACAGGTAAAGCGGTGTAAAGGATGGAATTGTCTGCACCGATCATGAAGAGTCCCAACGAGATAACACCTAAAAAGATCCAGCGTTGTCGAGATTCCATAATCCAGAACTGTACCGAACGGTCATTACAGTTTCAATTCTTGGTATAGGACGCTAACTCATTCACAGGTAGTTACCAGCTACGCTTCAGAAGAAAAGCAGAGCCATATTGTTGACTTAAGGGAACTAATCGTGAGGTTGTGTCCTCACCAGGAGACCAGGGCAGGTAAAAATGGAAGGCGTGAACGAAAAAACTAAGCGAATACTGGTCGTCGACGACGAGCCAAACATCGTTGAGCTTTTGAACGTCAGCTTAAAATTTCAAGGGTTTGACGTTGCCACAGCTAATTCCGGCGTAGAAGCGTTGGAAGTGGCAAAGGATTTTAAGCCTGATGCATTCATTCTCGACGTCATGATGCCGGGCATGGACGGCTACGAGCTCCTGCCCAAGCTCCGAGCGGAGGGCCTCGACGGTCCCGTTTTGTATTTGACAGCAAAAGACGCTGTGGAACACCGAATCCATGGTTTGACCATCGGGGCTGATGACTACGTGACCAAGCCTTTCTCTCTGGAAGAAGTGATTACTCGTTTGCGGGTGATTTTACGTCGAGGTAGCACGGTAGAGATGGTCGAAGACGACTCCACCTTGGTGTATGCCGACCTTACGCTTAACGACGACACCCATGAGGTGACAAAGGCCGGAAAGGTCGTGGATCTCTCACCCACCGAGTTCAACTTGCTGCGCTGCCTGATGCTGAACGCTGAGGTTGTGATGTCTAAGGCAAAGATTTTGGATCACGTGTGGCACTACGATTTCGGCGGCGATGGAAACGTTGTCGAGTCTTATATTTCTTATTTGCGTCGCAAAGTGGACACCCATGATCCGCAACTGATTCAAACGGTGCGAGGCGTGGGATACGTACTGCGTAAGCCACGAAATGCGTAATAGCCGTAGTGAGCGCGGCGAAACCCAAAGTAGAAAGTAGTAGATGAGCACCCAGAACCCATATTCCACCGCGGTGGTTCGCGGGACCCCTGCCCACAGCGAGAAACAACGCTGGGGGTATCGAGGTGCCAAAAAAACGGGTAAAAACTTGATCGCTCGAATTCGAGACAAACATGTTTTATCTGGGATGCCATTACGCTTTGGGCTATTAGTAATCGTGGTTGCGGTTTCTGCAGTGGGGTTGCTTGGCAGCGCTGTCGCCGTGAACCGGACGATGCGAGAACTCACCTACTCACGCATTGACAAGGAACTAGAACTAGGGCTCAACGGGTGGGCTAAACAAGATTCGCTCTTTAAAACCAACCCTGGTGCTACGAGCGCACGGCCGCCGACAGAATTTTATGTGGTCAAGATCTATCAAGATGGAACCACAAACGTCTATAACGAGGATGTTTCTGAACCAGATCTGAGTCAGGTTTACGCTGGCCAAGGTCCTCATACAGTGGAATCAAGTCCGAAGAGTCGCAAAGAAGCCATGTGGCGAGTCACCGCCGAGACACGAAACGGCGTAACTATGGTGGTGGCCAAGGACATCACCCAAGAAGCCAATATGTTGCGCAGGCTCGCTGTGGGGCAAGTCATCATTGAAATTGCGGTACTGATTCTCATGGCGCTCATCGCGTTTTTCTTGATCCGCAGAGCATTGCGCCCTTTGCACGAAGTTGAATGTACTGCCAAAGCGATTGCGCAAGGTGATCTGGATAGGCGCGTACCGGAAGCGCCGGAAAATACAGAGGTCGGTGCGTTGTCGCATTCACTGAACTCGATGATCTCCAGGCTGCAGTCACTTATCGTGGAATTGCAAGATAAAGAAGCCCAGATGCGTAGATTCGTCGGGGACGCTTCTCACGAACTGCGGACACCGTTGACGTCGGTTCGTGGTTATTCAGAGCTGTACCGTTCTGGTGCCACAAAAGACGCGGATTTGGTGATTGACAAGATCGAGGGGGAGGCCTCTCGTATGAGCCTCTTGGTGGAAGACCTGCTGGCGCTTACCCGTGCTGAGGGAGCCCGCCACGAGACGGCACCGGTTGATCTTTTGGAGGTTTCTCTGTCGGTGGCGTCCTCGCTGCAGGCCGCCTACCCTAATCGCAGCATTGACGTGCGTTCTGAGTGCGCCGGTGTGCCTATCACCTTGGGAGACGCTGCCCGGCTCCACCAAGTATTGACCAACCTCACCACCAACGCTTTGAAACATGGCGGCGAAGACGCAAAGGTGCAGATTAAGCTTTACGACGACCCCGCCAGTAGCAACATCGCCATTGACATCATCGACGATGGCATAGGTATGTCGGAAAAAGACGCCGAGCATATTTTCGAGCGTTTTTATCGAGCTGATACTTCGCGTGCGCGCTCCACCGGCGGCAGCGGTCTTGGTTTGGCCATCGTCAAGTCGTTGGTGGCAGCTCACAGCGGAACTATCAGCGTGAACAGCACCCTTGGTCAAGGAACGACCTTCCACCTGGTGCTTCCCCGGTTAGAAGATCGCTAAGCCCCCAAGGCATCTATGATGATGTCGGCTTGTCGCGGCAAATCTTCATGGCGAACTCCGTGAATCTCTACGAGTTCGCCTACCTTGCTCGACTGTGCTGGTACGACACGATCTGCGGTAGAAAACACAGAAATCAATTCCACGTTCTCTGGGAGCTCAGCTGGGATTTTTTGCGTAAGTTGCAAAAGAGCTTGTCCGCCAATCCATTTGACCACAGGCTTAAAACGTAAATTCTTGGGAACTCCATGGAAAGCTGCACCTAGCCCCACTAGTTTCCTCACAAAACCAGGGCGAGCATGAGCGATTCGCAGTGCAAGAAGTCCTCCAGCGGAGTGCCCTACAACATCGACGCGATGTACACCTTGGCTATTGAGCTCGTCTATATATTTCAGTAGCTCTTGTAGAGAAGAATCAAGATCGGCTGTCCCATGGTTGCCGTAAGCTGGCGCGAAAAATGGGCGCCCCTGCTGTACAAGCCGCTGGGCAGGCCTCTCAAAGTTACCCGGCGACCCTAACGTTCCATGCAAGAAGAGCACAGGGATAGGGGAGTCTCCGGTGACACATGGAGAAACTGGTAGTCGACCGCGCGTGGGCACCCACCTCAACAACGCCATGGAGTTACTTCACTAGCCCTTTCTCATCAGTTCCCAGGGCCTGCCGTAGCTTCTCTGCAGCAGCGTCCATCTGAGCTGGATCGGTTGCGTCCATGGACATTGCTTGAGAGAAATCGTAATCGGACATTTTTGCGGCTGGGAAAACATGAATATGAGTATGGGGGACGTCGAAACCAGCGATCACATACCCTGCGCGCGGTATAGCAAACACCTCTGTGATTGCCTTGCCCACTCGCTGCGCTAGCTCATTAAGTTTTGCCCACGTGGTGGGATCCACGTCGGTCCACTTATCTACTTCTGCCACTGGAACCACCAGCACATGGCCGTACGCTAGAGGTTCGATGGTCAGGAAAGCCACCACGTCTTCATCGCGATAGACAAAACGACCGGGCAAATCACCTGCAATTATTTTTGTAAATACGCTGCTCATGTTTTCGAGGATAGTCGGCTTATATGCAGTCCCGCCGGTATGATTCGGATCATGCACATTCTTGTTATCGGTTCGGGCGCCCGTGAACACGCCCTTGCGCTCGGCTTGTCCAAGGACCCCGCGGTTACAGAACTCCATGTGGCACCAGGAAACGTGGGTATGGAGTCGATTGCTACGGTTCACTCGGAAGCAACGCAGGTAGACAATCCAGATGAGATGCTCAAGGTTGCACAGGAAGTACGCGCGGACCTCGTGGTCATAGGACCTGAAATTCCTCTGGTTGCAGGAGTGGCCGATACTTTGCGTGCACACGGTTTTGCAGTCTTTGGCCCCAATAAGGATGCTGCACGGATTGAAGGCTCAAAGGCCTTTGCCAAGGATGTTATGGCTAAAGCCGGCGTGAAGACAGCCCGCGCGGAGCAGATCGCACCGGGTGCCTCGGATGCCCAGAGGGAAGCAGCTCTGGACAATTTTGGCCCGCATTATGTGGTAAAAGATGATGGCCTCGCTGGTGGCAAAGGCGTTGTGGTGACTAAGGATCGTGCGCAGGCGCGTGCTCACGTTGATGCTGTTTTGGCTGCGGGAAATCCTGTGCTCTTGGAGAGCTTCCTCGATGGTCCTGAGGTCTCACTCTTTTGCCTAGTCGATGGGGAAACAGTTGTGCCGTTGCTTCCGGCGCAGGATCATAAGCGTGCGTTCGATAATGATGAGGGCCCGAATACCGGAGGCATGGGGGCCTACACCCCGTTGCCATGGCTACCAGAAGATGGTGTTCAGCGGATTGTGGATGAGGTCTGCATACCCGTGGCACGCGAGATGGTCGCTCGCGGTTGTGCATATTCCGGGTTGCTGTACGCCGGCATAGCGTGGGGTGAAGAAGGACCGGCAGTGGTGGAATTCAATTGCCGTTTTGGCGACCCAGAAACACAGGCGGTAGTGGCGCTGCTGCAGTCGCCGTTGGCGGAGGTTCTGAACGCTGTGGCTACTGGAAAATTGGCTGAATTGCCTCCGCTGGAGTGGGAAGACGGCTTTGCTTTGACAGTGGTTTTGGCTGCTGAGGGATACCCAGAGTCGCCCCGAAAGGGTGGGGAGATCAACGGCGCAGACGATGCTGCAGTACTACATGCAGGTACAGCGTACGATGCGGACGGAAAACTCGTCGCAGCTGGAGGCCGCGTTTTGAACGTGATCGGCACCGGGGCTTCGCTTAGCGACGCCCGTCGTAACGCTTACAACGTTTTAGACAAGATCACGCTGCCCGGTTCGCATTACCGCTCTGACATTGCCCTGCCCGCAGTGGAAGAGAACATCATGATTTAACTGAGCGGGCGCTGAGTTCTTGATCTTCACGCCGTGGCAGGAGTAACGTTTCGCCTCATGCGTAAAACCCCTGCTCGGCTTGTTGCCGGTAGTTTTGCGACGCTCGTTATCATCGGAACGCTTGTCCTTCTCCTCCCCATATCACGAGAAGGACATGCACAAGCGGACGTCGTCACGGCTTTGTTTACCGCAACCTCAGCTGTATGTTTGACCGGCCTGACCGTTGTGGATACCGCCACGTATTGGTCGCATTTCGGTCAACTGGTGATTCTCCTTCTGATTCAGCTTGGTGGTTTGGGAATCATGACCCTGACGTCTTTTGCGGCATGGGTGTTGGTTGGCCGTATCGGCGTGCGGGACCGTCTCAACGCAGCTGCGGAGGGACGAGGTAGAGAATTAGGCGAGGTTAAAGGCCTACTCGTAGCCACCCTAGCGTTTACTGTTGTGGTGGAGACGGCGGTAGCGCTGGTGTTGACCTTGCGTTTTAAAGGGTTGGGGTTCTCTTGGGGGGCGAGTGTATGGGAAGGGGTCTTCCATTCAGTATCAGCCTTTAACAACGCCGGCTTTGGGTTGCGATCGGATAACCTCGTAGCTTACGTGGGAGATTTTGGGATTATTCTCCCGATCTCCGGCGCGATTATCCTCGGCGGACTGGGGTTCCCCCTTCTTTTGGAGCTGCATCGCCGACATGAGCATAGGGCGGCAGGTATTGCTGAGCGGCGATTTTCTTTGACTGCGGTGTTTACGATCGCCGGAACGTTCGCACTGCTCGTCATAGGAACCGTGGGTATCGCTGCATTTGAGTGGCGAGGGGCCCTCTCTGGATTTAGTGTGCCGACGAAACTTCTCGCCTCGTTTTTCCAATCAGTAACCAGTAGAACTGCGGGATTTAATTCGATCAACATAGGTGAGCTGCACCCCTCCAGCCTGGTGCTCACTGATTTCCTCATGTTTATTGGAGGCGGTTCTGGCGGCACTGCCGGTGGCATCAAGATCACGACAGCGGCGGTTCTCCTCACCGTCATGGTGGCGGAGATTCGAGGAGATGACAACGTTTTGATCCGAGGTCGCAGGATCCCCACCCGCACGGTACGCCAGGCATTGGCAGTCACCATGCTGGCTGTGCTGTTGGTGTCTGTCTCCCTGATGACCATGCTGTTGGTGGCCCCAGAATTTGAATTTTTGGATATTTCCTTCGAGGTAGTCAGTGCTTTTGCCACGGTAGGCTTGAGTACGGGTATTACGGCGGATCTGCCTGGCGTCGGCAAGCTGCTCCTGGTTCTTTTGATGTATGCAGGCCGCGTTGGGCCGGTGTCCCTTGTGGCTGCTCTTGCAGCTCGTAGCAATAAGCGTTTGTACTCCTATCCAGTAGAAAGGCCGATCATTGGCTAAGTTCCGTTCCCGTTCCAAAGCACCCGTGGTGATTCTTGGTTTAGGCCGATTCGGCATGGCCTTGGGAGAAGAGCTGGTGCACTCTGGCATTGAGGTTTTAGGAGTCGACTCTTCTGAATCCGTAGTCAATGCAGCAGCTAAAATTCTTACGTATGCCGCCATGGCGGATACCACCAACGAGGAAGCTCTACGCCAGCTTTCTGTGGATGAGGCTTCTCGTGTTGTAATCGGAATCGGCTCGGACATGGGGGCGTCGCTGCTTACTGCCTCTACCGTGATCGATCTGAACGTGCCAAGTATTTGGGCGAAGGCGTTGAACAATTCCCACGCTAAGATTCTGAGCCAAATCGGAGTGCACCACATTATCCGCCCGGAACAAGATACTGGCCGCCGGGTAGCGCATTTAATGAATGGCCGGGTGCAGGAATACGCGGAATTCGACCGAGATTACGCCATTGTGAAGGTCGCGCCGCCCGTCTCAATTCTGGGTAAGCGGGTACACGAGGTTGATCGGATACAGATCATCGCCGTTCGTCCGAGTAACGGCATGTTCAGACCTGCGAAACCCGAGATGATTCTGCAAGCAGGGGATTTGGTTTTGGCGGCTGGTCACCCAGATGAGTTAGAGCAGTTTGGGATGACTGACTAGGGGGACAAGTGGTGGTTCGCGTGCGATAATGAGCGACGTGGCAGAAAAGAAGAAGATCACCAACGTCCTTTCCAACCGATACGCTTCCGCCGAGCTCACTGAGCTGTGGAGCCCTGAGGCCAAAATCCTGCTAGAGCGTCAGCTCTGGATCGCTGTGATGAAGGCTCAAAAAGCATTAGGAGTTGAGATCCCTTCGGAGGCTATTACTGCCTACGAGCGGGTCATCGACCAGATTGACCTTGCAAGTATTGCTGATCGCGAGAAGATCACTCGCCATGATGTTAAAGCCCGGATTGAGGAGTTCAACGCCCTCGCGGGTTTTGAGCATATTCACAAGGGCATGACCTCGCGTGACCTCACCGAAAACGTAGAACAGCTGCAGATCTACCGTTCTTTGGAACTGATCCGCAACAAGTCTGTCGCAGTGGTGGCGCGGGTGGCACACCATGCTGCTCAATACCAATCACTGGTTATGGCTGGGCGTTCTCATAACGTGGCTGCCCAGGCCACTACCTTGGGTAAGCGTTTCGCTTCTGCTGCCGAGGAAATCCTGGTGGCCATCGACCGCGTTGAGGAGCTCCTTGATCGCTATCCCCTCAGAGGAATCAAGGGGCCGATGGGCACGGCGCAGGACATGCTTGACCTGATGGGTGGGGACCAGAAGAAGCTGGCGTCCTTGGAAACACAGGTGGCTGATCACCTTGGCATTTCGCGGGTCTTTGATTCTGTGGGACAGGTGTACCCGCGCTCCCTCGACTTTGACGCGGTATCTGCCCTCGTCCAACTCGGAGCGGGCCCATCCAGTTTGGCAACCACTATTCGTCTCATGGCCGGTAATGAGACGGTGACTGAGGGCTTCAAAGAAGGACAAGTTGGATCTTCCGCGATGCCGCACAAGATGAATGCTCGCTCGTGTGAGCGGGTCGGTGGACTCCAGGTCATCCTGCGCGGATATCTTACGATGGTTGCCGATCTCGCGGGGCAGCAGTGGAATGAAGGCGACGTATTCTGCTCTGTGATCCGCCGCGTGGCTCTACCAGACGCGTTTTTTGCTCTCGACGGAATGTACGAGACCTTCCTGACCGTCCTCGACGAGTTCGGGGCATTCCCTGCAATGATTGATCGGGAACTAGAGCGTTATCTCCCATTCCTCGCTACCACCCGTATTTTGATGGCGGCGGTTCGTGCAGGCGTGGGTCGTGAGACTGCTCATGAGGTGATCAAGGAAAACGCTGTTGCAGTGGCACTGAACATGCGAGAAAACGGTGGTGAACAAGACCTGATTCAGCGCCTAGCAGCAGACGAGAGACTACCGATGACGCAGGAGCAGCTGGACGAGGCCCTTGCAGACCGC
Source organism: Corynebacterium ulcerans (assembly GCF_900187135.1). NCBI lineage: Bacteria > Bacillati > Actinomycetota > Actinomycetes > Mycobacteriales > Corynebacteriaceae > Corynebacterium > Corynebacterium ulcerans. The sequence continues at coordinate 1,015,230 of NZ_LT906443.1, read as the reverse complement.
CACGTCTTTATCGGCGCTGCAGAATCGCAGGTTTCCCGGGTTCTTAACCGGGTGGAGGACCTTACCAACCGCTATCCGAACGCCGCGGCCTACACTCCTGGCGAGATTCTTTAGCGTTGAAAGGTGCCACTCTACTGAAGAAGCCAGTTGTAGCTTTGGTCACTGTAGCGTGGGATCGCCACGACCCTGCTCGCGCGAGCAGGGTCGTGAACAGTGCAAATGAGTGGACTTAGGATTTCTTTGTCTCCTTGCACGTAACGTTAACTCTGCAAAAGTAGATAAGATATGACTTGCATGAGACGTGAGGGCTAGACTGCTACTTTATGCGTCCTGAACTCTCCCAGTACACCCATGTGTCCGCGGGCAAAGTGCGTGAGATCTACGAGATCGACGACGAACGCCTGCTCATGGTGGTCTCTGACCGCATCTCCGCATACGATCACATCCTGGATCCGGAGATCCCCGACAAAGGCCGAGTGCTCACTGCGATGAGCATGTACTTCTTTGATCACATCGATTTTCCTAACCACCTTGCCGGACCCATCGATGATCCTGCGATTCCAGAAGAAGTTTTGGGGCGTGCGCTGGTATGTAAGAAGCTGAAAATGCTTCCTTTCGAATGCGTGGCACGCGGCTACCTCACCGGTTCTGGTCTCAAGGAATACCAACAGACCGGCAAGGTATGTGGCATTGAACTGCCGGAAGGCCTGGTAGAGGCATCGAAATTGCCCGAGCCGATTTTTACGCCTGCGACCAAAGCAGACTTTGGCGAGCATGATGAGAACGTGTCTTTTGAGGCGGTCGTCGACAAGCTAGGCGAGGCGCGCGCTAACGAGCTACGCGCAGTGACCTTGAAGATCTACTCCGAGGCAGCAGCCATCGCGGAGTCCCGGGGCATTATTCTCGCAGATACAAAGTTTGAGTTCGGACTCGACGAAGACGGCACTTTAGTGCTTGCCGACGAAGCCCTCACCCCAGATTCCTCCCGCTATTGGCCTGCCGACGGCTACGAGGAAGGCAAGGCGCAGCCGAGCTTTGATAAGCAGTACGTGCGCAACTGGCTCACCGGTCCCAAGTCGGGGTGGTCCACGGACTCACTTACCCCGCCGCCGTCTCTTCCTGGGTCCGTCGTGGAAGCGACGCGGGAACGCTACGTAGAGGCATTCGAACGTATCACTGGAAAAAAGTTCAGTGATTGGATCGGGACCTGTGTGTAAAAAAAAATAAAAGAAGCGCTGTGCCTGATACGGTACAGCGCTTTTTGTTTTCCTTATTAGGTGAGCTTGTTGATCTTCTCTACAACGCTGACGATTTTGCTGGTAAAGCTGACCATCTCTGAAAGCAAGTTCAGACCTTTGACTGAAGAGAGCTGGCTAAATACGTCTGCAAAGTTGCTCATTAGGCTACCTTTCATTTTTTCAATAAGACCGGATTTACACTAGCCGAACTCTGTAAAAAATCAAGAGAAGAGAGCAATACGTGGCGGGGTTCACTGCAATGGAAATGTGCAGTACCGTAGAGATAAATTCACGTTTTTTGCATATGTCTTGGTGGTGGGGCGGAAACATCTGGTAGAAAGCTAAAAACTTAAAAAATGGGCTTGTTAGTGGTTTCCGCTACGATTTAGGCCATGTCTGAAACAACGCGAATTCAAGCGCCGATAGCCCCGATTCATCAGCACATGAGAACGGTGCATGGCACCACGTTTATCGATGAATACGAATGGCTACGGGACAAAGAGTCTCAGGAAACCATTGCGTACTTGGAGGCGGAAAATGCCTTTACGGAGCAAGAGACCGCTGGGTTGTCGCGGCTACGAGACAATATTTATCAAGAGATAAAGTCGCGAGTAAAAGAGACCGATATGTCGGTGCCACAGCGCTCCGGTGATTTTTGGTATTACGGGCGCTCGGAGGAGGGGAAAAGCTACGGGTACTCCTGTCGTATCCCCGTAGTCGAGGGGCAGGATGCATGGGTGCCACCCGTGATCCCAGAAGGGGAGCCGGTTGCTCAGGAGCAAGTCATTCTCGATTTGAATGAACTGGCGGAGGGACACGAGTTTTTCTCCCTTGGGGCATCGGCTATCACGACGTCGGGTCGCTATTTGGCATACTCCGTGGATACGGCCGGCGATGAGCGCTTTACCCTGCGGATTAAAGACCTGGAGACAGGGGAGCTGCTGGATGACGTCCTGGAAGACCTTTTCTACGGCGCGACATGGGCTGGGGAAGACTACCTGTTCTATCAGCGAGTCGACGACGCATGGCGTCCGGACTCCGTGTGGCGGCACAAGATCGGCACTGATCCGAGCGAAGATGTTCGCGTGTTCCATGAGGCGGACGAGCATTTTAACACCGGCATTGGTGCGACGCGTTCAGAAAAATACCTGATAATCGCATCTGCATCAAAGATAACCTCTGAGGTATGGGTCCTCGAGATGGATAACCCAGAGGGAGAATTCCGTTGCATTATCCCTCGGAAATCAGGGGTGGAATACGACGTGGATCACGGCGTTGTTGCCGGCGAAGACGTGTGGATCGTTACCCATAACGCTACGGGGCCAAATTTTGAAATAGGGTGGGCACCTGCGACGGAGCCCCTCGCTCTGTCCGATCTGACAACGCTGATGCCGCACCGCGATGACGTTCGAATTGAAGGCGTAGATACCTACCGCGATCAGATCGTGGTGGGGTACCGTGCCGGTGCTATCGGTCGTGCGGCAATAATGCAGCTCACTGACCAAGGCTTCGGGACTTTTGAAGAGCTTCAGTTTGATGAGGACCTTTACACCGTGGGCGTTGCGGGAAATCCCGAGTGGGATGCACCTGTACTGCGCGTGGGGTATACCTCGTTTACCACCCCAAGTCAGGTGTTCGACTACACAGTTGCAGATGGCTCTAAACGCCTGCTCAAGCAGCAAGAAGTTGTTGGCGGCTATAACCGTGATGACTACGTGGCAACCAGGCTATGGGTTACGGCAGAAGATGGGGCACAGATCCCGGTATCGCTCGTACACCGTGCGGATCTCGATGTGACCACACCCAATCCGACGCTGCTCTACGGCTACGGTTCCTACGAGGTATCTATGGATCCCGAATTCTCCATCGCGCGGCTATCCCTTATGGATCGCGGGATGATCTTTGCCATTGCACACATCCGCGGCGGCGGCGAGATGGGCCGGGGTTGGTACGACAACGGCAAGATGCTGTGCAAAAAGAATACGTTCACGGACTTCATCGCAGTAGCGGATTTCCTTATTGCTCGGGGAGTGACCACGCCAGAGCAGATGGTGGCCGAGGGTGGCTCCGCCGGGGGCATGCTGATGGGCGCAGTTGCCAACCTCGCAGGCGACCGGTTTAAGGCAATTGAGGCTGTGGTTCCATTCGTGGATCCGCTGACCTCTATGCTGATGCCGGAGCTACCGCTGACTGTCACGGAGTGGGATGAGTGGGGCGATCCGCTGCACGATAAAGAGGTATATGACTATATGGCGTCGTATGCCCCTTATGAGAACGTGGAGGCTAAAGCGTATCCCAATATCTTGGCCTTGACCTCGATTAATGACACCCGGGTGCTGTACGTAGAGCCTGCCAAGTGGATCGCTAGGCTGCGCGCTACTGCCAAGAGCGGCGACTTTTTGCTCAAGACCGAGATGGCAGCGGGGCACGGTGGAGTGTCCGGGCGGTATGAAAAGTGGAAGCAGACGGCGTTTGAATACGCATGGCTCATTAACCAGGCGACGGGAGTGCTTCAATGACGCAGTTCTTTGATATTCCGGTGACGCTTAACGACGCCACCGAGACAACCATGAATGACTGGGCGGGGCACTGCCTGCTTATTGTGAATACCGCGTCCAAGTGTGGCCTGACCCCGCAGTACGAGGCTCTGGAAGAGCTGTATCGCGACTACTCTCAGCGTGGCTTCTTTGTGATTGCAATGCCGTGCAACCAGTTTGCTGAGGAAGAACCCGGATCCAATAAACAAATCGCGGAGTTCTGCAAGCGGGAATATGACGTGACCTTCCCGATTCTTGAAAAGGCAGACGTTAACGGTGAGAATGCTCATCCGCTGTACCGATTCTTAAAGGGAGACGGTCCAGATATTGAGTGGAACTTTGAAAAGTTCGTGGTTTCTCCGGAAGGAAAAGTTGTGGGCCGGTTCGCGCCGAATATGGAACCCGATGATCTAGAGATCATCGAATGTTTAGAGGAACACGTGGTGCTTTAACGCCCAACAGCCTGCATTTCCATAGACAAAGCATCCCTTGGGCGCCGTTTTGCGGCTTAATGTCTATGGAAATGCAGGCTGTGATGAAAAAAGAACCGGCCACCGTGTGCGCGGTGGCCGGTATCCCTCAATCTCAAAAGGAAAGATGCCTCAGAAAGTTAAACCGAAAATGGATTCGGCTGTAGGACCAGTTGGTGTGCCTCTGCATAATGCCTGCTCTGAGTCGCGCCCCTCAACGCTTCCCAGGAGGTGGGAAAATCCCTATGCATCGAGCTACCAGTGACTCTTAGAATGCGGTGCGTTAGCTAGTCCCTCAACAAGTAACGCTCTTCCTTGAATCTTCTGGTCCTCGGGTTCGCCGCTCGTCCTGCTACATGTTCGCTACCATGCGTCGCTGTGCTGAGCTGCTACCCGAGAGTTAGCTGCCATGCTCTCTCCTTTCGCCGGTGACTGTTTGGGTCTCCCAACAGCTTGTGTGCTGTTGATGTAATGAAGTTTCGCATGGATTAAGCAGGGGCGCAATAGTGTAAAACTATCCATAATCACGCCTCTGACCTGCATAAACTGCTTTAGCTGAAAAAATTCTGTGAGCGCTGGGAAATTTCTGTAAAAAACCCTTGACCTGCGTTTTTTCGCTTTGTGCGCTACTGTGTGGTTGCTGCGGGGGTGGAGTGTTGGAGTTTGCTGGCAAACTGTTCCATGTTTCCTATTGCTGCTATGACCTGCACTTTTGTGGGGTGCTTGGATTATGGAGTGGGGATGGACATGGTGGGGGTGGTTGACAGGTCATAAGCATGTGTTCTCTTTGGGAGGCGGGGAGGTTTCTTGGAAGCTGTCGGACAATACCAGTTCTCTTCCTAAAGCGGTGTTGAGGCTCGAAATTTTGCCTTAACCTGCGGAGATAACCGGGCCTTTTCTGGATATAACCAGTGGTTTTTGACGGGTTTGCAGCTAGTTTTTTGTGACTATGTCTAGGTAAGCTGGGGCCATTGGTTCCCTTCTCTTGGGAATCGGTTTGCATACCAACCTCTGAATAAGGGAGCTGAAGTCAACGTGGCCCGTGTAGTTGTAAACGTGATGCCAAAGGCAGAGATTCTGGACCCGCAAGGCCAGGCCGTCGTTCGTGCGCTGGGGCGTATCGGGGTTACGGGTGTTGCTGACGTCCGACAGGGTAAGCGCTTTGAAATCGAGGTCGATGATTCGGTGTCCCGCGAAGACCTGGAAAAAGTGGCGGAGACCTTGTTGGCTAACACGGTCATCGAAGACTTTGATGTGATCTTTGAGGGCGCCTAAATGACTGCGAAAATTGGCGTAATTACGTTCCCTGGAACTCTCGACGACGTCGACGCTGCGCGTGCTGCTCGCATCGCAGGTGCAGAGGTTGTGAGCTTGTGGCATGCCGACGCAGATCTACGCGGAGTGGACGCTGTGGTTGTTCCCGGCGGTTTCTCTTATGGTGATTACCTGCGCACTGGCGCGATCTCGGCATTGGCGCCGGTAATGCGTTCTGTCGTAGAAGCGGCTGGCAAAGGCATGCCTGTATTGGGAATTTGCAATGGATTCCAGATTCTCACCGAGGCCAAGCTTCTCCCTGGTGCGTTGACGCGTAATCAGGGCCTGCATTTCCACTGCGTGGACACCCATTTGGTGGTGGAAAATAACCACACCGCGTGGACCACTACCCTAGAGGCGGGGCAGAAGATCCTGGTCCCTGCCAAGCATGGTGAGGGGCGTTTCCAGGCTTCTCAAGAAACCGTGGACATGCTTGAGGGGGAAGGACGCGTGGTGTTCCGCTACACGGATAACTTCAACGGCTCGGTTAACGAGATCGCTGGTATTACCAATGAGACAGGGCGCGTGGTGGGGCTGATGCCGCACCCAGAGCATGCCGTCGAAAAGCTAACGGGCCCGTCCGTGGACGGCTTGCAGCTGTTCCTTTCCGCAATTGGCACGATCGCAGCGTAGAAGAGGCAACTTTCATGACTGAACGCACAACTTTTAATGACACAGTCGAGGCTGCAACTGCTGAGCCGCACCTCGACCAACCGTATGCGAGCCTGGGACTTAAGGACGACGAATACGCTCGGATCAAGGAGATTCTGGGTCGCCGCCCCACCGACGCTGAGCTAGCCATGTACTCCGTCATGTGGTCGGAGCACTGTTCCTATAAGTCCTCTAAAGTGCACTTGCGTTATTTCGGGGAGACCACCACACCTGAGATGGGGGAGAAGATCCTCGCGGGTATCGGTGAGAACGCGGGTGTTGTGGATATCGGAGACGGCAATGCTGTTACCTTCCGGGTAGAGTCACACAACCACCCGTCCTATGTTGAGCCGCATCAGGGCGCTGCAACCGGCGTCGGCGGCATCGTCCGCGACATTATGGCGATGGGTGCTAGGCCTATCGCGGTGATGGATCAGCTGCGCTTTGGCCCTGCTGATGCCCCGGATACCGCCCGGGTGCTGCCTGGCGTGGTTGACGGAATTTCCCACTACGGAAACTGCCTGGGACTTCCCAATATCGGCGGCGAGACGGTCTTTGATGAGTCTTATTCCGGAAACCCTTTGGTTAATGCGCTGTGTGTGGGCACGTTGAAGGTAGAGGACCTCAAACTGGCATTCGCGTCGGGCTTGGGCAACAAGGTGATGCTGTTTGGTTCTCGTACCGGCCTTGACGGTATCGGTGGGGTATCGGTGCTGGCGTCCGACACCTTTGTGGAAGGTGCAGAGCGCAAGCTTCCAGCCGTGCAGGTCGGGGATCCCTTTGCGGAGAAAGTGCTCATTGAGTGCTGTCTTGACCTGTATAAAGCAGGCGTGGTTGTAGGAATCCAGGATCTCGGCGGGGCTGGCCTGGCCTGTGCGACCTCGGAACTTGCTGCGTCTGGAGACGGCGGCATGGAGGTCAACCTGGATGCCGTCCCATTGCGGGCGGAGAATATGACTGCGGCGGAGATTCTGTCCTCGGAGTCCCAGGAGCGTATGTGCGCGGTGGTGCGTCCTGAGGACGTCGAGCGTTTCCAGGAGATCTGTGCGCATTGGGATGTGACCTGCGCTGAGATCGGTGAGGTGACGGACGGCAAGCACCTGATTATTCGGCACCGTGGGGAACTCGTGGTGGATGCTCCGGCGCACACCATTGCTAACGAGGGGCCGGTATACAATCGCCCACTGGCGCGCCCGGAGTGGCAGGACATCCTGCAAGAATTCGCTGGTGTGGATAAGCCCACGGATGCTGCGGAGATTAAGCAGGCACTCTTTGACATGGTCGCTTCCCCCGCTCTGTGCTCCCGCGCGTTTATTACGGAACAATACGACCGCTATGTGCGTGGGAATACCGTTCAGGCCAAGAATGCGGATGCGGGAGTTTTGCGTATCGACGAAACCACAAACCGTGGAGTTGCTGTTTCCGCGGATGCTTCGGGCCGCTACACCAAGCTGGATCCCAACACCGGTGCACGCCTTGCTTTGGCCGAGGCGTATCGCAACGTTGCAGTTACGGGTGCTCGTCCGGTTGCTGTGACCAATTGCCTGAACTTCGGTTCCCCCGAGGATCCAGGGGTGATGTGGCAGTTCAAGGAGGCCGTGCATGGCCTGGCGGATGGTTCCAAGGAGCTGGGTATCCCGGTTTCTGGCGGAAACGTCTCTTTCTACAACCAAACCGGCGATGAGGCTATTTTGCCTACTCCTGTAGTCGGCGTGTTGGGAGTGATTGATGATGTGCACCAGGCCATCGGTGCGAAACTAGGAACTGTTGAGGGTGCGGAGGAGCTTTATCTCCTGGGGGAGACCTGTGATGAGTTCGGTGGTTCCATCTGGCAGCAGGTCTCCGGTGCAGGACTCTCCGGTATGCCGCCGCGCGTGGACTTGGCTAATGAAGAAAAGCTTGTGCGATTCTTCGCGGAGCCCGGTATCGTGACTGCGGCTCATGACATTTCAGAGGGTGGGCTCGCACAGACTCTGGTGGAGCTGGCAGTGCAGGCGGACAAGGGTATGGATATTGACGTCACCGAGGTGGCTGCGGATATGTTTACGGCTTTGTTCTCCGAGTCTGCATCCCGTGTGGTCGTGGCTACGCAGGCGGGAGAGGCTGTGGAGGCGCGTGCTCGAGAACTGGGAATCCCGGTTCTCAAGGTAGGTGTCACTCGCGATGACCTCATGCTGAGTATGAAGGGTGCTAACGCTGAGTTTGCTGCGGGGGTAGAAGAACTCCGTGCGGCGTGGGAGGGTACTCTTCCGGAGTTGTTCGGACACGCTGTGGGCGCGAATTCCGTAGTGGAATAAAACACAGATAACAAGTGGGTTCTTCCGGTGTAGCGTGCCGGGGAGCCCACTTTTGTTGTATCTAAAGTCTTGGCAACGTAGCCGTGGGAAGGTAGGCTTCGAGAAACCTACGCAGTAGTAACTTAAGGCGGGAAGCTAATGACAGTGACAACCCAAAAGGCCATGGTGGTAGACCGCGGTCAGCGGCCGCAGACTAGGGGATGGTTCCATGCTGTGGCTTCTTTGTGTGCTCTGGTATCGGGCGCTATTCTTGCTACTTTTGCGTGGCTCATGCTCCCATGGTGGCAAGCGTTGGGGGTGACGATCTATGTCCTAGGGACAGTGGCTCTCTTTGGCGTATCTGCTTCCTATCACCTAGGGCGTTGGCGCAGCGTGAGTACGATTAATCGCTGGCGTCGAGCCGATCACGCCACTATCGCGGTCTTTATTGCAGCCACGTACACCCCACTTTGTCTTGTGGCCTTGCCGCCGGCCACCGCCGCATGGGTTTTGACGGTGGCCTGGGTAGGCGCCATCCTTGGTGTGGTGCTCGCGCTCGTGTGGGTAGACCACCCTAGGTGGCTTGCGGTATCCGTCTACCTTGCCCTCGGGTGGCTAGTGCTACCGGTCATCCCTAACCTCTGGGTCAACGCTGGTCCGGTTATCGTGTGGCTCCTAGCGGCGGGTGGGGTGGTCTACTCATTGGGGGCTGTTGTGTATGCTCTGCGCTGGCCCGGACGCAGCGCACGCATCTATGGCTACCACGAACATTTCCATACAGCCACGATCGTTGCGGCTATTGCCCACCACGTGGCTATCTGGTTCTTGGTGGCATAAGGCCCCAGCAGGGGACGTCGAAAAGCTAGAAATCCCAGTCGGACTCGGTGGTGTTTTCGGCGCGGCCGATAATGTAGCTGGATCCTGAGCCGGAGAAAAAGTCGTGAGTCTCATTGGACTCGGGGGTGAGTGCGGCGATGATTTCAGGGCTTACATGGGCGGCTTGGAGCTCGTATGCGGGGGCATAGCCAAGATTCATGAGAGCCTTGTCGGCGTTGTAATAAACAAAGGCCATCACACCGTCAATGGTGGGTCGGGGTTCTTCGAGGGTGTCTACGCTGGCATAAAGGTCGGCGGAATAGTCTTTTTCCAGAGCAAGGAGCTCGTCGCAAAAGCTATACGTGAAGTCTTCCATCTCATCTTTGCGTTGTGGCTTTGCGTCCAGACCTCGCTGGTACTTATAGCCGGAATAGTATCCATGCACCGCCTTGTCGCGCAGAATGAGCCGGATCATATCGGCTGTGTTCATTAACTGTCCGCGCGTGGAAAGCCATAGCGGGAGGTAGAAGCCGGCGTAGAGAAGAAGCGAGGAGAGTAGCGTTGAGGCAACTTTTCGCTTGAGTGGATCATCCCCGTAGTAATGGCTCATGACAGAGGATGCTCGTTGTTGAAGCAGGGGGTTAGACACTGCCCATGAGTAGGCCTCATCAATCTCTGTGGAAGAGCACAAGGTGCTAAAGACGGAGCTGTAGCTGCGTGCGTGGACAGCCTGCATGAAGGCGATGTTGGTGTACACGGCCTGCTCGTGTTCAGTGCGGGCGTCAGGGATCTGGCTGATCTCGCCGACTGTGGCCTGGACGGTGTCAAGGAGTGTAAGTCCCGTAAAGGTTCGGGTGACCAGGGTGCGGTAGTTTTCTCCCATGCCGCGCCATGTGGGGATGTCGTTGGAAAGTGGGACCTTTTCTGGAAGCCAGAAGTTGGAAGTAAGTCGCTGCCAGACTTCCATATCCTTGGGATCTTCTGTGTGATTCCAGTTCACGGGACGCATCGGAGTTTCCGGGGTAGTGCGCCATTGCGGTGGGGTAATGGACTGATCGATATAACTCATGGGTGAAGAGATCTCCTTATAAAACGTTTGGGGGATGATTTATACGTGTGCGGGAGTTTTATCCAAGGCGTTGAGCACTGCAGTGCGCACGTATTCGGCGTCGACCGCTGTTCCTAGCAACTCAAATCGATAGAGCTCGGGCACGCCGCACTTATGGGCAATGGTGGTTCCTGCAAAGCAGAAAGCCGGGCCGAAATTACGATTTCCAGAGGTGATCACGCCTCTTAAGAGCTCCCGATTTTCCGGGATATTCAGGAATTTGATCACCTGCTTGGGTACGGCCTTGGCCAAGTCGCCGCCACCATAGGTGGGGGTAATAAGGACAAAGGGGGAGGAGGCATGGATGGGGTCGTCTTTGACCCGCAAGCCGATGCGCTGCGCAGGTAGCCTTGTTTTTTCAACGAACCGCTTTGTGTTTTCCGAGACTGAGGAAAAATAGATCACGGCGGGTCCCTCAGGGGACATGATTAACCCTCCAAATCTATAAATGAACATAAAAGTTCAACGGATTGAACTTTAGGGGATATGGAGAATGTACGCCGCCCGTTGTGAAATGCAAAAGCTTCGAGGTTAACCCCGCTTAGCTTCTCGACTCCACCAGATATGCTTAAAGTCATGGCACCACGCAGCATTGATCCCGCAGAAACCCGCGCAGCTATCTTGGAGATCTCACAATGGATCACTGACCCCCAGCGTGCCCCTCAGCCCTCGCGGGAGTCTCTAGCCAAGGCGGTGCGTCTGAGTGTTCGTACTCTCGGGCAGATCGCGCCGGGTAACTCGGTGGAGGTGCGGGTACCGCCATTTGTTGCCGTGCAATGCATCGAAGGACCTCGGCATACGCGGGGCACGCCTCCTAACGTTCTGGAGATGCCTCCGCACACATGGCTTAGGGTTGCGGTCGGCCTGGAAGCGCTTGTAGGGAACCCTTCCATTGATGCATCGGGGACTCGTGTGTACGAGGTAGAAAAGTGGCTTCCTCTTGTGACCTTGCCAACACCACCCACATAAGGCGCGGGATTTTAGCCCCATTAGTGCCTCTATGGATCAGGAGCTAGAATGACGTGAGTGGCACAATTTGACCGTCATTGTAACGATTACTTTCCACACTCAACTACTAACCCGACGCAACCTGATCAAGGGCGTCGAATTTTAGACCTCAACGATCACGGCGAACAGTCTCCTCGTGAAGAATGCGGCGTTTTTGGCGTCTGGGCGCCCGGCGAGGAAGTTTCTAAACTCACTTATTTTGGCCTTTTCGCTCTTCAACACCGTGGTCAAGAAGCTGCTGGTATCGCCGTAGGTAATGGCGACCAGGTGGTGGTGTTCAAAGATTTAGGCCTTGTGTCGCAAGTTTTTGATGAGCAAACACTGGAATCCCTCAGTGGTGACATCGCTATCGGGCACACGCGTTATTCCACTGCTGGTGGAGTGATGTGGGAGAACTCTCAGCCTATGTTCCGCGTCGCCCCTGATGGGACAGACGTGGCTCTGTGCCATAACGGCAACTTAGTGAACTATCTTGAGCTCATGGCAGAAGCTGGAGAGCTCGGGCTGGTAAAGCCGGAAGATGCTCCTTCAGATTCTGACGTCATGACGGCTCTTTTGGCGCATGGCATCGCTAAGGATCACGGGCTGCTGGATTCAGCGCGTGAGCTCTTGCCTAGAATGCGAGGAGCGTTTTGCTTGACGTTCACCGATGGGAAAACCATGTATGCCGCCCGAGACCCGTGGGGAGTTCGCCCCTTGGCTCTCGGGCGGTTAAATAATGGATGGGTTGTTGCTTCCGAGACGTGTGCCCTGGACATCGTTGGAGCCTCCTTTGTTCGGGAAATAGAACCGGGTGAGCTGGTTGCTATCGACGGCTCCGGGGTACACAGTGAACGCTTTGCTCAGCCGCAACGCAAGACGTGTGTGTTTGAGTACGTTTACTTGGCTCGTCCGGATTCCACGATCCATGCGCGCAACGTCAACGCCACCCGCTTGGAAATCGGGCGCAGGCTTGCTCGTGAGGCCCCCATCGAAGGCGACTTGGTTATTCCTGTGCCAGAGTCGGGCAACCCTGCCGCAGTGGGGTACGCCCAAGAATCCGGGATACCTTTTGGTCAGGGTCTGGTGAAAAACGCCTATGTGGGCCGAACCTTCATCCAGCCTTCGCAAACCTTGCGGCAACTGGGTATCCGCTTGAAGCTCAATCCGCTGCGTGAGGTCATCCAGGGTAAGCGATTGATCGTTGTCGACGATTCGATCGTGCGTGGTAACACACAGCGTGCTCTCATCCGGATGCTACGCGAGGCGGGCGCAGCCGAGGTGCATGTTCGTATCGCTTCTCCACCAGTGAAGTGGCCGTGCTTCTATGGCATCGACTTTGCTAGTCCCGGTGAACTCATTGCCAATGCAGTAACTGGTGATAACGAGTCAGAGATTGTTCACTCTGTGTGTTCCGCGCTTGGTGCGGATTCGCTGGGCTATGTCTCTGCAGAACAAATGGTGGATGCGACTCAGCAGCCGCGTCATGAGCTGTGCTGTGCATGCTTTGATGGCGAGTATCCCATCGGTATGCCTGAAGGAAACAAGAACGCGGAATTGGTCTCTGCCATGAAGCGAAGCTCCTGCGCTAGCATCGATTAGCAATTATTATCGGCGGCGCATGCGTAGTAGTGCGCCAAATACACAATAAAACTCCCAAGAACAAGGACAATAAGGACCATGACGGATCCCAAAGAAAGTGTCTCTTACGCTGCCGCTGGCGTGGATATTGAAGCTGGCGATAAAGCCGTTGAGCTCTTTGCACCCCTGGCAAAGAAAGCAACCCGCCCGGAGGTGCGAGGCGGGCTTGGTGGATTTGCCGGACTCTTTGCCCTTGGCAAATACCGCGAACCACTGCTTGCCGCTGGTTCTGATGGCGTAGGCACTAAGCTTGCGATCGCTCAGGCGATGGATAAACACGACACTATCGGCATTGACTTGGTGGCAATGTGCGTTGATGACCTTGTGGTCTGCGGTGCAGAGCCCCTGTTCCTGCAAGACTACATCGCTATCGGGAAAGTGGTTCCTGAGCATGTCGCGCAGATAGTTTCCGGCATCGCCGAAGGCTGTATCCAGGCAGGATGCGCCTTGCTCGGTGGCGAGACCGCTGAGCATCCTGGTGTCATGGAGCCGGGGCATTACGACGTGTCCGCGACTGCCGTGGGGGTCGTGGAAGCAGATGAATTGTTAGGCCCTGATCGGGTGCGCAACGGGGACATCGTTATCGCGATGGCATCTTCCGGCCTTCACTCCAACGGGTACTCGTTGGCACGCCACGTGCTGCTCGAAAAAGCCGGTTTGCCTCTCGACGGACATCTGGAAGAGCTCGATCGCACATTAGGCGAGGAGCTGCTTGAGCCCACCCGGATTTACACAAAGGACTGTTTAGCGCTTGCCGACGAGTGCGAGGTGCACACCTTCTGTCACGTCACCGGTGGCGGCTTAGCAGGAAATCTTGCTCGTGTTATCCCTGAGGGACTTACAGCAGAGCTTAGCCGTGCCACTTGGACACCGGCGTCGATCTTCCGACTTATAGAGACGGTAGGACAGGTACCGCAGGAGGAAATGGAGAAGACCTTCAACATGGGTGTGGGCATGGTTGCTGTTGTTGCGCCACGTGATCGCGACCGTGCGCTTGCCATGTTGACCGCTCGGCATATCGATGCGTGGGAGCTAGGCACCGTACGCGTAAGCACCGAGGGGGAGGAGTCGGTGGTCCTCAATGGGAACCATCCGAGCTACTAAGACCTAAAAGGTATGCGAAGAGGCCCGGGGAGTAATTCCCTGAGCCTCTTCGCATTTTATAAGCTGCGGAGTTAGTAAGCAGGAGGCAGAGCCTTGCTACTTTTTCTCCCAGTCGGAGTAATCCCCGTACTGATCGTCCTCTGCATACTCATCCGAATAATCGTTCTCATAGTTATCGCTAGAATTAGGGGACTTCCCAGCTAACTCTCGTTGAAGCGAATCCAGATCCATATTCGGAGTGTTGTACTTCAGCTGGCGTGCAACCTTGGTCTGTTTTGCCTTCGCGCGACCGCGACCCATGGCAGGACCCCCTTGGAGTGAGCAGGAGAAGACTTGGGAATTTGGGCTTCTCCGGAAGCTGTAATATTCGACGTATATATTCCTGTTAGACACAATAGCCCGAAACAGTCCGATTTGTCGCACCGCCGCCGTAACCACGGAAAATTTTCCCCTCAGTCGTGGGTTCGCGGTGCTGAATTTTTTCTTGGTTACCCCGTGGGGGTAACCAAGCCGAACCCTTAATCGGTGGAAAGCCCTTTTAATCTATTGATAGCTTTTCTCCCAGCTTTTTCGTCGTCTTCTTTGGGCAGGGAGTCAGGATCTATGGCAAGGGCTACGTCCTCTGCGACCACGAGGTTGGAGGCACTCAGTGCACTTCGCTTGATTGTCGCTAACGCTACTGGGCCTAGCTCATAGTCCTGGACTACAGTGCCAAGCTTACCGACGGTCCTGCCACCAGAGACGATCGGATCTCCTGGTTTTGGAATTGTGGGGGCGGAGCCGTCGAGAAGCACGATCACCAACGAGCGGGGCGGACGGCCGAGATTCTCCACGCGAGCCACCGTTTCTTGCCCGCGGTAGCAGCCTTTGTTGAGGTGCACGGCGTTTGAGATGAGCCGCGCGGCTTCGTGGGGAATCGACTTATCGTCTAGATCGAGAGATAAAACGGGTTGTTGGCTTCGCACTCGTTCCGCCGTAAAAGCCATAAGCCCAGTAGGGACAGCGCCGGCGTCGCTAAGCAGTGTCGCGATGTTCATGAGTTCTGGGCTGTGCACAAGAATATCCAGACGGTGAGTAGTAAAACCTGGGACCTGTGCAGTAGCCACAATCGCGTCTGAGCTTGGCAAGGGAAAATCAGGGACTCCAGCACCCATCAGCGTTATGACTGCAAGGTCGGCGGGTTCTACTTCAACCTTGGACCAAAAGATCATGCGGGTGAGGAAAGCGAAAAAAGTCTCGTATTGGGCTTGCGGAAGATGTAGGTAGAGCGCATCCTCCGAATCCAGCCCCGCGAGGATGTCCACTTGGTGGAGGATGTGACCTTGAATATCCAGGTCTAGTGCTGAGGTGGCAGTCTTTTTTTCTGCTAGGCACTGGGGGGCATCGGAAAGCTTTTGGGAAAGGAGATTGTTCAGGAATGCACCGGCCTCCGGACCATGGACTTTGATAACGCGGCGGTGAGAGAGATCAATAAGCCCCACCCCGGTGTCAAAGACTCGTTGTTCATTAAGTGGCGCACCATAATGCCAGGCGACACCTGCATATTCGGGGAGATCGTCGTCGCCTTGGGGCAGCGCGGCACCCGGCCAGGCGGCAAGCGGAGACACATATGCGGAATCGTGGGGGTTAGAGTTCTCAAAATTTGTCACATTTTGATGGTACCGCGACCGAGCACGCAGTTGTCAGGGCATAATGAGTAATCATGGCGCCCAGCTCATCAGATCAAGATCATCGGGATGATCGACACGAAGCGAAGAATCCTGAACCCATAATCCTTGCGGTGGAACCCTACGGTGGATCAGTGCGAACTCATAGCCCACTGCTGCCTTTGGTCTACTGGGATGATGCTGTGGTCACTCGCGGAGACGGGGTCTTTGAGACGCTTCTCCTACGGAAGGGGAGAGCCTGCAACGTCGAAAGGCATGCGCAGCGCTTTATCGCTTCTGCAAAGCTGCTGGATTTGCCCGCACCTAACATTGATGATTGGCTGCATGCCACCACCATGGCGATCGAACAGTGGTTTGCACAAAACTCGTGTGACGCTAAATGCGTATGGACGTACACCCGCGGTCGCGCTTCCACAGGGCATCCCTCTGCCTGGTTGACGATTACCAAGGTAGACGCGGGAGTGATAGGACAACGTGCTGAGGGCGTGCGCGTTATGACGAGCCCACGGGGATATCAGGTGGACTCCACATCGGTTCCTTGGCTGATTTTGGGGGCAAAGACCCTCAACTACGCATCTACCATGGCAGCCTTGCGGTGGGCACGCAAGCACGATTTTGATGACGTCATCTTCACCGAGGGAGATCGCATTTTGGAAGGTGCGACATCGACCGTGATTACGGTTCGAGATAAGAAGATACGCACGCCTCATCCCGGTGGGGATATCCTGCCTGGGACAACGCAAGCAGCGCTTTTTGAGCACGCTCGCGCAGCCGGGTGGAACTGTAAAACAAAGGATCTGGACCTGGAATATCTCACTGAGAAAGCCGACAGCGTCTGGCTTGTGAGTTCAGTGCGCGTTGCCACTCGGGTGCGGCGCATTAACGACGTCAAACTGCCGCGCCCGGACAACGAGGAGGAGATCCGCGAGCTTATCTATTCAGCTCTGGGCTAGCCGATAACGCGGGAAAGCTCGGCAGACATACGGGGACGAAGTTCGCCGTCAACCATGCGCTCATCTACCCAACCTAGGTTGTTGTTAGGCATGAGGCCATACAAGCGCTTGCCCGGTCCCAAGGAAGCTGGGCCGGTAGAAGTGACCATCGTGGAGGCAGATTCGACCTGCCAGGCGCGCTCGTTCATAGGCTCGCCGTAGAGAACCTCGACAACTCCGGTGGAGTGCGTAAGCACAACCTCGATCTCATCTTTGAGGCTGATGCGCCAGAAGCCAGACTCTCGTTGATCGAGACCGATGTGGTTGCCGTCCTCGTCTAGCTTCCAGATGCGGGACTCATAAGTGAGATAGTTTTCTCCATCGTGGGCAAAAGTAATTTGCTGGCCAAAGGAATACTGACCATCTTCTGCGGTATCTGCTCGGCCTGTGCCGCGCCACACTCCTACTAGAGGGAGCAACGCGAGAAGCCCATCGTGTAGGTTGGGACCTTCACGCAGGTTTGCGGTGTCATCGGGGATAGGGAGGTCACCGAACGCTGGAATATTGCGTAGGGCGGAGTCTTTCCATTGTTCTGCGGCGCGGTTGACGGCGTCGTTACCGCTGAGCGCAGGAGTATCTACGTGGTTTGTATCGTCGCTCATAGCCACCCAGCCTAGTGGTAATTATGCACAGAACCCCAACTGTTCGCCAAAGGCGATAAGGTGGGGGCGTGCGAGCCCTTCTCATAGCTAACCCGAATTCCACCACTCAAGATTCGGACTTGTTTGGAGTGGTGATTCCTGTGCTGCGCTCTGTGGCGGGCTTAGCATTGCGCACAAAGTTTACCCACTACCAAGGACACGCCACAGACATGTGCGCAGGGCTCAGCCGAGACGATGTTGATGTAGTTATCGCGGTTGGTGGTGACGGCACCGTGAACGAGATCATTAACGGGCTGCTAGGCCCGGTGGGACTCAAACCCAGAGAGAACCTTCCCGTGCTCGCGGTGATTCCCACGGGTTCTGCCAACGTCTTTGCCCGTGCGCTGGGTTTTCCACCAGATCCTATTCAGGCGACTGAAGTGCTGGTCGATGCCTTGAAGCACCACAAGATCCGCACCATTGATGTAGGAACATGGGGAACATCGTGGTTTGCAGTCAACGCAGGTTTTGGGATTGATGCCGATGTCATTGTGGGTGTTGAGCGCGTACGCAGACGTGGTGCTGCTGCGACACCACTGCGTTATCTCCACGCGGCGTTGGTAGCGTGGCGACGCATACATCGGCATCCTCCCCGGATGCGAGTCCGGGCGAAAAATCGTGAGGGGGAGCTTTTTGAGCATTCCGATCTGCCGTTGCTCATCGCTTCCAACACCAACCCCTGGACCTTTTTAGGCCCCGTCCCTGTGGTGACTAACCCCAGAAACTCCTTTGACCTAGGGTTGGGGTTATTCGGGTTGACCGACTTATCTGGCCCGGGCGGCGTGGCAGCCATGGCGCACCTCGTGGGCTTTGGACACAGTCGGGCGATGAAGCGTTGGTTTAATCGTCGCATTGTGCGTTTCGACGATGCCATGGACGTGGAAATCACATGCGCAGAAAACCAGAGCTTCCAGGTAGATGGGGAATTTGTAGGAAAGTTCGATGGGATGAGACTAGGCGCTGTGGCTGATGCCTTAAGGGTTTATGCACCGACGCATCCGGTGAAAGCGAACTCTATGTCTAAACTCCGGCTAGCTTTCAGTTTTTTCGACCCTCGCATGTAGCTCTTTTAATCCACGACCACTTTGTTGGAAGCAGAACGGACAGGAGCAAGATCTTCCAGTCTCAAGGTGACGTTGCGCTCTTGTGCTTCAAAGCGAATGCTTCCGCCCGCAAGGTAAACGTAACTGGCCTGGGCGTTGATGGGGAGCGTCTTTGTGTTGAGCGTCCATGTGAAGGCACGGAAAAGAGCAGAGTCATCTAGATTGGACTCGCCGCGATCCACCACAGTGGTAGGTGTGAGCTTAAAAGTCGGTCCTTCGAGTCGCATGGTCGCGATCACTGTGACGGGTTTACTAAAACCGTCTGGGGTCCCGCGCAGCTGCACTTCGCTGGAATTGGTGCCGGCAGGGGATACATCATAGGGGTTGGAAAGGTCTAAATCTAAGATATTGAGTTGTTTTCCCACGGCTACTGCGTCGAACCCGACGGTGCGGGTGAGCAATTGGGCGTGGGTTCCTTCTACGTCGCCGCTGAATAGCTGAGAACGATTGAGTTCCATATCGGTGACTTGGGAGCTAGTGGTAAGAAGCCCAAAGTCGTTGACTTCCACGTCAGAAACACTTACGCCCAGTCCCGGTACTTTTCCTGAAAATAGAGCGCCGACATAAGGAAAACCACCAAGGTAGACGCTGGGGTTTTGATCGAGATGCGCGTTGTTACGAACATCGTGAGAAATTCGGTGCTCTGCGCGTGCGGCGATTGCTGCATCGACACCCCACAGCGCAGCAATGAGGGAGATAAGGGCAATGCCTGCCCAAACAGCGATGGAAAGCCGAGACCGGGTTGTAATTCTCACCTCATTATTATTACCAGCTAGACCTGGCAGCGCTGACTAGTGTGGTGGCTATGATTTTCACATCCACCCAGATCCCCACGGACAAACAGCTTTCCCAAGCCGCCGTAGCCCTTGTGAAGTCCGCGCAAGAAGCTGATGGCGTAGCCCCGCTGGCCGAACACCTTGTAGCCGGCCTTGAAAAACCTGAGCTAGGGCACCGTCACATCGTTGTGCATGACCACACCGGGCAACTTAGTGGTGTAGGTGCTTATCACGGAGGTACCGCAGAGTTTGTTGTTGCACCGGAACAGCGTAATAAAGGGATTGGACGTGCGCTGGCACGCAAGCTTCTCGACGCCGGCCTTACCGACTTTTGGTCTCATGGATACCTCCCCGCAGCGCAACGACTAGCGGCAACGCTCGATCTGACTGTCTCACGTGAACTGCTGGTCATGGCGGCGCGTAGTAAAAATCTTTCCCTAGGCGCCGGTGTTGTTCCCGAGGGATACAGAGTAATTAACCTTGTAGAAGCACGAGAACTATGTCCTGATATAGACGCTCAATGGCTCCGCATTAACAATGAGGCCTTTTGGTGGCATCCAGAACAAGGCGGATGGGACGCTGAGCGCTTAGCCCGTGCGCAGCAGACCTCGTGGTTTGACCCCGAGGGGGTTCTCTTCCTTATCACCGCCGACCCTGAAAACCCGGAGGTTGCGGGATTCCATTGGACGAAAAAACACGGCGACCTGGCAAAAGGGGAAGATGGGGAAGTCTATGTGGTGGGGCTTGCAGACTCCTTCCGAGGCAAAAAACTTGGTGGCCCTTTGGTCGCTGCAGGATTACAACATCTGGTGCATGAGGGTGCCCAGCGGATCATCTTGTACGTAGAAGCGGATAATAAGCCAGCGCTTGAGGCCTATAACCGGCTTGGATTTAGCACTTTTGAACGGCATGTGGTGTTTTCTGCAGCTGGAAAAGTGTGAACACGAGGTTAATATCAGCCGGTGAATACGTAACCTA
The DNA here is from genome assembly GCF_900187135.1 of Corynebacterium ulcerans. Lineage (NCBI taxonomy): Bacteria > Bacillati > Actinomycetota > Actinomycetes > Mycobacteriales > Corynebacteriaceae > Corynebacterium > Corynebacterium ulcerans. The sequence goes on along the minus strand of NZ_LT906443.1, from coordinate 994,931 downwards.
AGTGTCCAAAGTGGGAGGTTTTTACCCCCTAATCGGGATAAAACCGGGCGGCAGGAGGCGTCGAAAAGCGTGAAAATGTGCCCCCTTGAACTGCGGAAAGTTAAAAGGCCACCGGTCGTTTTGCGGGATTTAACCTAAAGAGGTGTTGTACGTCACCTTGGTTCTTTAGATTCTTCCACGTGAGCGAGAGGCGTTCCTTGTGCATAAGGGACAGTCGCTTACATGATCCTCACTCAACATCATTTGGAAGGTCGATCGTGAACCTGAATCTCAAGCGCTCAGCTACCGCCCTCAGTATCGTATGTATGGGCGCTGTCGTACTCTCCGCATGCTCCGAGACGGGTAGTTCCTCCGGAGCTGGGGCCTCTACCAGTGAGGTCTCTGGTCTGAACAAAGTAGGCGGAGAACTCGTTGGAGAGGGAGCCTCCTCACAACAAAACGCGATGGACTACTTCAACATCAAGTACCAAGAGGCCGTATCGGGAGCTTCGCTAGCGTACACAGCCTCGGGCTCTGGTTCTGGACGGAAAAACTTCATCGCTGGTCAAGTGGCATTTGGCGGCTCGGATTCTCCGCTGAGTGCAGAGCAAGTGGACAAAGCAAAGGGTCGTTGCAACGGCAACGACGCATGGCACCTTCCTTTTGTTATCGGACCAGTAGCGGTGGCCTATCACCTCAATGGCGTAGACCACCTCAACCTTTCCGCTGCAACCGTGGCCAAGATCTTCAAAGGCGAGATCAAGAAATGGAATGATGAGGCAATCGCTCAGGAGAACATGGGCGTGAATCTCCCAGATTCGGACATCAAAGTGGTCTATCGTTCCGACGAGTCTGGCACCTCCGATAATTTCCAAAAGTTCCTCAAGGCAGCCAGCCCTGACCATTGGTCTACAGAGGGACAAGCATTCCCCACGGCCGTCGGCTCAGGCGCAAACGGCTCCAATGGCGTGGCCACCGAAGTATCCAACATTGACGGCGCCATTACGTATGTTGAGGCCGGCTTTGCCCAGCAGCAAAAGCTGGGAATCGCTGCAATCGACTTTGGTCAAGGACCAGTCCAGCTCAATCCCGACTCAGTGGGAGTCGCTCTGGACCATCTGACCTTTAAAACCCAGGGCAATGACATGGTTGTCGATTCCTCAGCGTTGTTTGCGATGAAAGAAAAAGACGCCTACCCGTTGGTTCTGACAACCTACGAGATCGTGTGCTCCGCAGGCTATGACCAGACCACCCGCGACCAAGTCAAAGACTTCCTGAGCGTGGCGCTGAATTCCCAAGACCAAGAGCTTGCTGACCTGGGGTATATCCCAGTGAAAGGCACTCACCGCGATCGTCTAGAAAAAGCAGTCAAAGCTATCTCTTAATCGGGAATATAGCGGCAACTGGCGATAACTATGTAAGGACGCAATCTCAGTGGAACGCATCGCGGAACGCATAACAATTGAGGATTTGACTCTCCCCACATCCTCGCCACCGGCACCACAGAACAGCCCGAAGCAGAAACCGGTTCGGGTTCGCCGGCTAGGAGACAAGATATTTAGTCTTCTTACCACCTCATCTACGGTGATCATAAGCGTGATTATCGCAGCTATCGGGCTGTTTTTGGTGTGGCGTGCCATTCCGGCACTCCGTAATAACACAGAGGGAATCGTTGGGTTCTTTACCTATGCAGGGGCATGGAACCTGCAGAACACAGCACAGATGCTCTTTGGTATTCCCAACCTCTTGGCAGCGACTGTCCTTGTTTCTGTGATAGCACTTGTGATTGCTATGCCCATTGCGTTGGGGATCGGCATCTTTCTTTCCCACTATGCGCGCCCGCGTGCGGTAAAACCACTGGGATTTTTGGTGGACATGCTGGCTGCGGTTCCGTCAATTGTGTATGGCCTATGGGGCTGGCAGGTTTTGGGACCGGCGTTGTCAGGATTTTATGAGTGGGTGAATAGCTGGGGCGGAGGCTTCTTCCTCTTTGCCACCTATAGCAACTCACCGGCTTTTGCCACCGGTCGCAATATCTTTACCGGTGGTGTGGTTTTGGCGGTGATGATTCTCCCGATCATCGCCGCGACCACTCGTGAAGTCTTCGTGCAAACACCGCGCGGGCACATTGAGGCTGCGCTGGCGCTGGGGGCTACCAAATGGGAGGTCGTGCGCATGACGGTGCTTCCTTTTGGTAAATCGGGTTTTATCTCAGGTTCAATGCTGGGACTGGGGCGCGCTTTGGGAGAAACAATGGCGCTCTACCTCGTCATTTCGCCTTCTTCCGAGTTCCGTTTTTCGCTTTTCGACGGCGGCACGACCTTTGCCACCGCCATCGCCAATGCCGCGCCGGAATTCAACGATGACCTACGCGCCGGGGCGTATATCGCTGCCGGACTGGTCTTATTCCTGCTGACTTTTGCAGTTAACTCTCTTGCCAGGTCCATAGTGAACGCTAAGGCTAAGGCTTGATATGAATGATTTTGATCTGAGGACATCATGATCCACATGCAGACTGCCACTAGGCGTCGAAAGCGTACAGATAAAACGGCTACGCTTATTGTCTATGCGTGCATGGCCCTTGCGCTCATCCCATTGTTGTGGGTCCTTGCCACCCTGATCACAAAAGGCTTGGGAACGGTGATTGACCCTTCGTGGTGGACTGCCTCCCAGCGGGGTGTTTTATATTCTCGTCCAGGTGGCGGTGCACTGCATGCGATGGTCGGAACGCTGGTTCAGACTGCAATCTGTTCCCTCATCTCTATTCCGATTGGGGTGCTTACGGCGGTCTACCTCGTGGAATACGCACATGGTAATCGTTTGGGCCGCATCACGACCTTCATGGTGGACATCCTGACCGGCGTTCCGTCTATCGTGGCCGCACTTTTTGTTTACTCCATGTGGATCGTCATGTTTGGCTTTGGCCGTTCCGGATTCGCGGTTTCGTTAGCACTGGTCATCCTTATGATTCCCGTGATTATCCGGAACACGGAGGAGATGCTGCGGGTAGTCCCCATGGATCTGAGAGAAGCTTCCTACGCTCTAGGGATTCCACGATGGAAGACGATCACCAGGATAGTTCTGCCTACCGCCTTATCCGGAATAGTCACCGGTGTGATGCTGGCTATCGCTCGTGTGATGGGGGAGTCCGCGCCCGTACTTATCTTGGTGGGCTCGACTCAGGTGATCAACTGGAACCTGGCAGCCGGGCCGCAATCTTCGCTACCACTGATGATGCTGGATATGTATAAAGCTGGCACAGCGGATGCCGTATTGGACAAGCTCTGGGGTGCTGCTCTCACTCTTGTTCTCATTATTACCGTGCTCAATATTCTTGCGCGGGTTATTTCATCAAAGTTCTCCGTCCGCTCCGCGTAGCCGGTTCTCTTTTAACAGAAAGTTAATGTGCGAGTATGTCTAAGCTAAAAATTGATGGTCTGAACATTTTTTACGGCGATTTTCACGCTGTACAGGACATCAACATTGAGGTCCCGGAACGCTCTGTGACTGCTTTTATCGGCCCGTCAGGCTGCGGAAAATCCACGGTGCTGCGCTCTCTTAACCGTATGCATGAGGTGACACCGGGTGCCCGAGTATCGGGCACTGTGCTTCTCGACGGCCAGGATATCTACGCACCGCATGTCGATCCCGTTACGGTCCGCACGACCATCGGAATGGTCTTCCAAAAAGCCAATCCGTTTCCCACTATGTCTATCGAGGATAACGTCGTGGCGGGTTTGAAACTTGCCGGTGTCAAGGATAAAAAGAAGCTCAAAGAGGTAGCAGAGAAATCGCTGCGTGGGGCGAATTTATGGGAAGAGGTCAAAGACCGTCTCAATAAACCCGGTGGTGGCTTGTCTGGTGGGCAGCAACAACGTTTGTGCATTGCCAGGGCCATCGCGGTAGAACCTGAGGTGTTACTGATGGATGAGCCGTGTTCCGCGCTCGATCCTATTTCCACGCTGGCGGTGGAAGAACTGATACACGAGCTCAAACAGGACTACACCATCGTTATTGTTACTCATAACATGCAGCAGGCATCCAGGGTGTCTGATCAGACAGCGTTTTTCTCTTTGGAAGCCACGGGGAAGCCCGGCCGACTGGTGGAAGTAGGAAAGACCAAGAAAATCTTCTCCAATCCCATAAATAAAGAGACGGAAGATTATATTTCAGGCCGATTTGGCTAGGTTCTGAGGTGAACCTTTGTGCTGGTCATCACCTTTTCTGTGGTTATTTACCTGAGATGACGGGGAAGTTCACCAACTGTTTACCTGCGCGGTGCTTTCCTTTTAACTTTGGGCGTTAGATTGGTTTCTCGTGAGGCTGAGTCAGCGTCACAAGAAACATCATCAATGTGATTTCAGAACTTCTAAGAAGGAACATTTATGGCCGGCACCATCACCGCACTTAAGCTCGATCTCCCTACTGCAGATCAGTTGATAAACGCGGCAGATGTAGCTTTTAGCAACATGTACGCAGCGCAAGAGCGAGACAACTCCAGTGTCGCTGACTTCCTCGTTGGATCTTTCCGCCGTATCCAAGAAAACCTCAGTGAGTCTTTCCGCTCTGCCGGTCCTCTCCGCGCGTAGTCGCACGGAGAGACGCAGATAAAAAGCTTCCCAACCCCTTTGGTCGCGAGTTGGGAAGCTTTTTCATGCGGTATAACCGCTATTCCTTGGGCTTAGGCCAATCGAAGTTGCTGAATTGCTTTTCCAGTTCGGAGAATCGTCGCTCCAGCTCGTCCTGCGCGTAGCCGTCGTTACGCTTTTTCTGATATTCCTCTGGCATGAGGCCTGAGGTGAGATAGACGATTTGAGCTGCAACGTTGACTGTGTGGTCTGCAAAGCGTTCAAAGTAGCGTGCGAGCAGAGTAACGTCCACTGCCTCCCGAGTGCTGTGCGGCCAGTCACGTTTAGTGAGCACACCCATGAGATGGTCGTGCAGATCGTCCACGGCATCGTCATCCGCGGAGAGTACGAGCGCCACGTCTGCATCGGGGTCAATGAGGACGCTGCGGATTTTTTCCGACATTTCTAGGCTAAGCCGGCACATCTCTTGGAAGTAACCCGTAATGGGTTCAGGTATAGCTGACTCGGGGTAACGCCGCCGCGCGATGCTTGCGATGTGCATCGCGAGCTTGGCCATGCGATCCAGGTCTTCCACAATGTAGATGGAGGAGACGATTTGCCTGAGATCGCGGGCAACGGGAGCCTCAAGGGCCAAGAGCTGAACAGCGCGCTTGCTTGAACGAGTTTTGATTTCCTCCATCTCGTCGGAAAGCGATAGCGCGGCTTGAGTTGCTTGCAGTGACTGTTCCATCAGCCCTTTGGAGGCATTACGAAGGATCTTTGTCACCGTGTCACACATGACGATGAGGTCATGAGAAAAGGCATCAAGATGTTCTCTGTAGGCTGTCCGCATGGGGAAACTATAACCCTAAAACGCTAGCGCGGCTGGGTATGAAGCGCCTATCCCCCCGAGTGCATGATTTCAGCGCCTTCGGGCACGGTCGCGTCCTGCGGATCGTCAAGCCAGCCGTCGGGAAGCGATACCTTAGCCGGTGACCCCTGTCTACCGCGTGCACTATCTGAGTCTTCCGCCAGAGCTTCAGAATCTGCCCACGGTGCCAGGGCCTCTTTGAGCTCGGCGAGTGTGCTGATGCGGGACAACGCTCCTCGGAATTCCCCTCCCACAGGGAATCCTCGTAGGTACCATCCCATGTGCTTACGCATATCACGACAGCCCTTGGTTTCGCCTTCATGCTCGACGAGGAGCTCTGCGTGGCGATAGATGATGCGAGTGACTTCTCCCAGGGTGGGCTCAGGGGGGATTTCCTCGCCACGCATGACAGCAGATAACCCCGCAAAGAGCCACGGTCTGCCCAGGCAGCCCCTGCCCACTACCACGCCGTCACAGCCGGAGGCTTCGATCATATCGACGGCATCTGTGGGCTTGAAGATGTCGCCATTGCCCAGGACCGGGACATTGGTATGGGCGAGATGTTCTTTGAGCTTTCCTATTTCATCCCAGTGGGCGTCCCCGGAATATCTCTCGGCGGCGGTGCGGGCGTGGAGGGTGACAGCTGCTGCGCCCTCTTCTGCGGCGATCCTTCCAGCGTCGAGGTGAGTGAGGTGATCCTGGTCGATGCCCATGCGGAACTTGACCGTTACCGGGATATTGGTGCCTTCAACGCCTTTGACTGCAGCTGCGACGATATTGCCAAAAAGACGGCGTTTATATGGCAGAGCGGAGCCGCCACCGCGTTTAGTCACCTTGGGAACCGGGCAGCCAAAATTCATGTCTATATGATCTGCGATGCCTTCGTCGGCGATCATTTTTGCTGCTTTGAAGGTGTACTCAGGATCAACTGTATAGAGCTGAAGCGATCGGACATCTTCGTGAGGCCCAAAAGTGGTCATGTGAAGAGTCTTCTCGTTGCGGTGTACCAGCGCGCGGGCGGTAATCATCTCGCAGATATAGAGCCCAGAGACTGTTCCGGTTCTTTCGAGTTCTTGCTCTCTGCAAAGGGTGCGGAAAGCTATGTTTGTTACACCTGCCATCGGAGCAAGGGCTACGGCGGAATCTAGGCTGAGCGCACCAATCTTCAAAGTCACCCGTGTCATTGTTCCTTAATAGGAGCCTTGCTCTCAAATATTCGCTAGAAGAAGTCCGTTATCCTGTGTTTCGAAGCCATACTTGTTCGCTTCGGGGGTATGTGTATGGGGTATTATGTGCAATCTATTCACAGTATGGGGGAGGGGGCTTGTTGAAGGTTATTCCTGTGGTGCCGTTAGTGTTTGTGATCGATATGTGTGGCAGTTGTCTGTGATGGGTTTGGGTGGGAGGTATGGGACGGGCAGTGGTCTCGATAAAAGAGGATTGAAAAGTGATTCACGCCCCTGACCTGTGTAATCAATCGCACAATCGATTTTATGAATTGCGCTTCTTGTGCAAGTAGTCTGAGGGGAAGGTACCTCTGATTGTCTTTCTTTATGTCAGTCATGATGGGCTTCCCGGAAGCTCGTTCATCGGTGGATGGTGGTAGGGAAAAGCGTTTATCGACGCTTTGCTTTACCTAAATTCTTGCTGAGGTTCGGCTCTGTGGGGGCAATTATGGGTGAAATAGTGAACTAAGCAACAGTGCTCGCATTATTGGACTATTGTGGTGCCCATAACTGAATGGCTGTGATGCCGGTCGCTATTACTCGACGGGTGGAAAGCACGTAATGTCCGAGCCTTCTGCGGATGGGGCGAGAACCCCACCAGCAGGTTTCTTTGAGGAGGAATAAATGTCTGATCGCATTGCTAACGCACAGTTGCGGGGCAAAATTATGTCGGCACAAGAGGCCGCTCAGTTCGTAGACAACGGCGATAAAGTCGGTGTTTCGGGCTTTACCGGTGCTGGCTACCCAAAGGTTATGCCTGCTGCAATCGCTGAACGGGCAAAGGAAGCGCGGGCTAAAGGGGAAAGTTACACTATTGATCTCTTTACCGGAGCTTCTACCGCACCAGACTGCGATGGCGTACTAGCAGAAGCCGGAGCTTTGCGTTTCCGAATGCCATATCAGTCCGACCCCAGCATGCGTAAAGCTATTAACTCAGGCGACATGCTGTACTCCGATATTCACCTGTCGCATTCAGGCGCAATGGTCGCGGAGGGCTTCTTTGGCCAGCTGAACGTGGCCATCGTTGAGGCTGTCCGCATTAAGGAAGATGGATCGATCGTGCCTTCTTCCTCCGTAGGAAACTCTGTGGAATACCTTGATGCTGCAGAAAAAATCATCATCGAGGTTAACTCCTGGCAGTCCGAGCACCTTGAGGGAATGCACGACATTTGGAGAATGCCGCGTACCCCGAACCGCATTCCTATCCCGATCAAGAACACCGGTGACCGTATCGGCGATACCTCGATTTCTATCGACCCCAATAAGGTAGTCGCGGTTATTGAGACCGATGCTCCTGACCGCAACGCTCCTTTCAAGCCTCTCGACGACGTCTCTCGCGAGATCGCCTCGAACTTCTTGGGCTTCCTCGAAGGCGAAGTGAAAGCTGGCCGCCTCGATTATGACCGCTACATCATGCAGTCCGGTGTGGGTAACGTTCCCAATGCCGTGATGGCAGGCCTGTTGGACTCTAAGTTTGAAAACATTCAGGCTTACACCGAGGTTATCCAAGATGGCATGGTCGACCTGATCGACGCCGGCAAGATGACCGTTGCCTCTGCGACCTCATTCTCGCTGTCGCCGGAGTACGCAGACAAGATGAACGAGAATGCAGAGTTCTACCGCAAGCACATCATTCTTCGCCCACAGCAGATCTCTAACCACCCTGAGGTGATCCGCCGCACCGGACTGATCGCATCCAACGGCATGATCGAAGCTGACATTTACGGCAACGTGAATTCAACGCACGTCAATGGTGTGCGCATGATGAACGGTATTGGTGGCTCCGGTGACTTCACTCGTAACGCTTTGATCTCCACGTTCATCTCTCCATCGGTGGCTAAGGACGGTGCTATCTCCGCTATCGTTCCTTTCGCATCTCACACCGACCACACGGAGCACGACGTCATGGTGATTATCACCGAGTATGGTGTCGCAGACTTGCGTGGACTTGCGCCACGCGAGAGAGTCCAAAAGACCATTTCCGTTGCGCATCCGGATTATCGCCCCTTGCTGGAGGAGTACTTCGAAGGAGCAAAGAAGGCAACGCCTTTCATGCAGACCCCTCATGACCTTACCCAGGCATTCTCGTTCCACCAGCGCATGAACGAGACCGGAACCATGGCTAAGTAAACACACATATTCGTCATCAGCACAGGACGCGTCCAACACACTGGGCGCGTCTTTTGCTATCCGAGGACGGGTTTTCTCTGGTCGTGGCTGACGATTATGAGGCTGCGATGGGGGAGCGCGCCGGGCAGCGGCTGATGGAGCAAGATATCGAGGATGCGGGAGGCATCGGTATGGGAGATGTGGGCGGTGGGTTCGTCGAGAAGCACAATTGGCGCAGTAGAACACAAAGCCCGGGCTAGCAATAAGCGTCGGCGCTGACCACTAGAGAGCGATCCGGCGCCGTCGAGAAGCACCGTATCGAGTCCCTGGTTTGCATCCAACCACTGTCCCAAGTCCAAAGCTCTAAGCGTGGTATCGATGAGATCATCGGAGGCATCAGGGTTGGCAACGCGGATGTTTTCTCGAATGGTGGTGGAAAAGAGCCACTCGTTTTCGGGGTGCATGCGGATAAGCGCTCGCTTAGCTTCAGCAGTAGCATCGTCGCCTATCGACGCACTCCCGCCACACGGTTCCAACAAGCCCGCCAAGGTATAGAGCAGCGTAGTTTTTCCGAGTCCACTAGGCCCAGTAATAAGGAGCCGCTCGTTGGGTTCGAGCGTGAAGTTCCACGTTTTGTCAGTATGCAGGCACTGCAGCTGGGAAACGGTGAGCGTTGTATCGTGGGGAAGTTGGGTGGCGGGGTGACGCGGTAACGCCTCGCCGGTTACCTCGGCTAGTGCTCGCGACGCAGTGGATACGACGTCCGCATAGACAGATGCTTTTGCTAGCTCGGCATGAGATTCAAAGGCTGCTAAAGACAAGATAACCAGCATCCCTAACCACATCGGTGAGCCGCCATACTGCTGGACTCCCAGCCAGGCTATACCCAGAACTGTGAGGTCGCAGGATAGCGATAGCAAGAATGCCTGAACAGAATCGTTTCGGGTTGCCCGGATCTGGTCGTGGGAGGCGCGTCGAGAAGCAGCGACCGCTGACTCTGCGCGTTGCTGTGCGATGCCTGCGGCGTGGAACTCTACGCGATGCGAGAGTACTCCTTGCAACTGCTGCTCCCACGTGTCCTCCGACTCAACGGCAGCACGTTGCAACCGCTTGTTGGATGAGCGCCGGGAAAGCCACGGAATGAGCACACCTGTGACACAAAAACCAGCGAGCAGCACCAGACCCGCCGTGGGCAGCAAAAGGGCCGCAAAGGCTACCGCAATAATGGACACCACCAGCGCTGTACCAGCCGGAACGAGCGAGCGGACGATGAGGTCAGTCACGCGTTCGGTGTCCTTGGAAAGGCGGGTGAGCTGGTCGCCTTGTGTAAGGAGCTCATCGGAGTGGGGCGTTGTTGTCTCAGCAATACTCTGGAAGACAGTGCTGCGGAGGTTTCTCAGTGCACGTAGCGCCAGCCGGTGGGAGATCAGGCGATCAATATATCTGAACACAGCCCGGGAAATACCCAGGGCCCTGACCGCAGTGATGGCGATGGCTAAGTCCAAGATCGGAGGCATCTGCCACGCCCGCGTGATAAGCCAACCAGACAAAACAGACAACCCAAGCGCGCTTATAAGAGTGACGCTTGCAGCGGCGATAGCGCCGGCCAGGTCACGGTTTCGCACCCCGCTTTGGCGCAGAAACTTTCTCGTATCACTCATAGTTCCACCACCTGGTGGGCAGCTGCGAGAAGCCGATCATCGTGCGTTGCGATTACAACAGCTGCGCCAGCTGCTGCGCGTTGTTGAATGGAGTGGATCAACGGTTCAATGAGCTCTGGGCTGAGATGAGCGCTGGGTTCGTCGAGAAGGTAGAGGCTAGCTGGCTGGGAAAGCGAGCGGGTGAGAGCCAGCCGCTGTGCCTGTCCCGTGGACACACCCGAGCCAGGGGTCATCTGGCGTTCAGGAGGCAGGTGTACATCAAGTTGTGCCATAACTGCTTCTACAGCGGCGGGTTCACGCTGGCCAAAAACATGGAGGTTCTCATTTACTGTTCCCTCCAGAAAATAGGGCTGAGCGGCGAGATACGAAATGGATTCTAATGGTGGGGCCTTGATGGTTCCGGTGTAAGGAAGAACGCCGAGAATGGCAAGAAACGTTGTGGACTTGCCGGAACCGTTGCCACCCAATAAGACAGTGATGCGTCCACGAGGCGCGCTAAAGCTGAGGTTGTGCGGCAAGACGCCGTCGCGCCCTGTCACGCTGAGTCCTTGGACACACAATTCCTCAGCGGGTTCATGGGCCGGCGATACATGCGACGGGGGAGCATCTTTGATCAGCTGAAACACCTGGTTTGCTGCCGTGAGTCCGTCCGCAGAAGCATGGAAAGCAGCACCTACTCTGCGCAAGGGCGCATAGACCTCCGGTACCACAATAAGGATGATCAGCCCCGCTTCCAAGGATATTTCTCCGTGCACCAAGCGAAGCCCGATGCCCACCGCTACCAGCGCGACAGAGAGCGTGGCAATAAATTCCAGAGCAAAGGAAGACAAGAAAGCTAGCCGGAGAACGGACATCGTTGTACGTGCATGGCGGGTGCCGCTGCGCCGTATTTCTTCCGACGGACCTGCAGTGTTTCCCAGCGCTTTGAGAGTAAGTGCCCCGGATAATAAGTCCACGAGCTGACCGTTGAGAACCCCGGTCTCCTGCAGACGACGCTGGGTGGCGGTGCGAGTCAGCGTGCCGATGAGCACCATAAAAAGGGGGATGAGCGGAATGGTGACTGCGGCGAGAATCCCTGAAGGAAGGTCGAGCAGGCTAATGACGAGGATCGCGGAAGGGGTAGCGATGCACATTGCGAGCAGTGCCGGAAGATAATCGCTGAAGTATCCGCGCAAGCCGCCAAGCCCCTCGCCCAAGAGAGCGCGCCAGAGCCCAGACTCTTCTTGCACTTCACGGGGGTCTTTGCGTTGCAAAGCGTCAAGTGCTTGAGACCTTAATTGGTCTATGGCATTGCCGCAGCTGACGTGCGCCCAGTGGCGCGCGGCCCCTGTTACTAGCGCAAGTGCGACCATGACTATCAGTGTGCTTAGCCAATACCACGAAGAAATATTCGGGGTGGAGTGGCTACTAAAAGTAGTAATAACGCCTGCGACGAGGGTTCCGATAAGAAAACCTCGCGCAAGCACCAGGCAACTACGCGCCCCTTCTGCCACGCCAGCACCGATGAGGAACTTTTGCGTGGCAGGAGTGCTACGTACGAGGTCGATATTGATCGGCCCATTCATAGAGCGCACCTAATTGCGATGGACGATGACTCTAGCGCGGAACACCCAGTAGGTCCATCCTTGGTAGAGCAAAACCAACGGAGTAATAAGAACCGCAGCCCAGGTCATGACCTTGAGCGTGTAGGCAGAGCTTGCGGCGTTATAAATGTCGAGCCCTACACCATCGGTGAGCGTAGTCGGAAGCAAGGATGGGAACAGTGAGCCAAAAAGCAACACTGAGACTGCACAAATGAGAACAGCCGTTGCGCTAAAGGCCCAGCCGTCGCGTCGGAAGCTTAACGACGCCACCGTAGCCGCGCACGCAGCAACAATGACCGCTACTACTGCCCACGTCCAGGCTTTACCAAAGGAAAGTTGCGTCCATAAGGCAAAGGCGGCACCAACGGCAATAGTTGGCCCAATCATCATGCGTGCAACGCGGTGAACCGGCTGGATGTCTGTTTTTAGTGCCAAGAACGTTGCTCCATGGAGGAGGAATACCGCGACAAAGGCAACTCCACCTAGCAGTGCAAAGGGATTCAAAAGCGCCAATAAACCGTGTAATCCGGAATCTATCTGTCGGTTGGCATCTACTGCGACACCACGCACGATGTTGGCAAAAGCAACGCCCCACAACAACGCTGGGACCCAGCTTCCGATGCCGATGCCACGGTCACACCAGCGGCGCCAGGCCGCAGTATCAACTTTAGAGCGCCATTCCAATGCGACTCCGCGCAAGATCAAACTGATCAGGATGAGGAATAACGGCAGATAAAAGCCTGAAAACATAGTGGCATACCATTCGGGGAACGCCGCAAAGAGCGCGCCTCCAGCGGTGATCAGCCAGACCTCGTTACCGTCCCACACGGGGCCAATGGCTTTGACAGCAGCATCGCGTTCGCGGTGTTTGAGGAAGGGCAACAGCATGCCTACGCCGAAGTCGAACCCCTCAAGGATGAAGTATCCGGTAAACAGGAATCCCACGAGGATAAACCAAATGATGTGCAGGTCCATCTGCTAGCTCCTAATTTCACGGTCGGTTGAAGGCTTATCCTTGCCAAACTGCAGAACGCGTACGGGCGATTCTTCATCGTGTGGAGTGACAAGAGGTGCGGAGTCCACATTGGTGGGCATTCCCTCCACAACTTTCTTCTTCATTAACCAGAACCAGACACACGCCAGGGCACCATAAACGAGGGTGAAACCGATGAGAGACGTAAAGACTACCCACACTGGGTTGTTAGACACACCAAAGTCAACGATGAGGTGAATACGATCTGCGTTGCCGGGGGATCCAGGTGCCACATCTGGGTTGGGGGCGACCACCCACGGCTGCCGGCCCATCTCGGTGAAGACCCATCCCGCTGAGTTAGCGAGGAAGGGGAAAGGTACAGCGATTAATGCGCCAATGCCCATCCAGCGGGCACGCGGGACTGCACCTCGTCGGGTGTACCAGAGGCCCACGACGGCAAGCACTATCGACGCCAGCATCAACCCAATCATCGCGCGGAATGACCAGTACGTGACAAATAGATTAGGCGTGTAATTGCCAGGGCCGTAGAGCTGTTCGTACTGCTTCTGCAGCTGCTCTACACCTTGCAATGTCACACCGCTGAACTTATTGGTGGCAAGGAAACTCAAGATACCGGGCAACTCAATGAGATGCTTTACTGCTCCACAATCGTTATGGGTTCCTACGGATAGGACTGAAAAATAGGGGTCTGTGGCGGTTTGACACAGGGACTCTGCGGCAGCCATCTTCATTGGCTGTTGGACAAACATGAGCTTTCCCTGGATGTCTCCAGTAAGCCCCAATCCTGCTGCGCTTAAGAGTGTGATCCATGACCCGATGCGGAAGAGCGGACGCCATACAGAGGCTGCTTCCTCGCGCTTTTCTGCAGACTTATTGCGGGCTTCCTTAATCATCCACCAGCCAGCAATTCCTGCGACAAAGGTACCTGCGGTAAGCAACGATCCGGTTACCGCGTGAGGCCACGCAGCAAGAGCGGTGGGGTTGGTCAATAACTCGGTAAGAGAAACGAGCTCGGCTCGCCCAGTATCGGGATTAAAGATGGCTCCCACCGGGTGCTGCATAAAGGAGTTGGCGACGATGATGAAGTAAGCGGAAACATTGACGGCTAGGGCAACAAGCCAGATGGACGCTAGGTGAGCCCATCGGGGCAAGCGCCCCCAGCCAAAGATCCACAGTCCAAGGAATGTGGACTCCACGAAGAATGCGATGAGGCCTTCTAGCGCGAGTGGCGCGCCAAAGACGTCACCGACAAACCTGGAGTATTCACTCCATGCCATTCCGAATTGGAACTCTTGCACAATGCCGGTGACCACACCCATGGCAAAGTTCACCAGGAAGAGAGTGCCAAAAAATTTTGTGGCTCGCAGCCACTTGTCTTTGTTAGTCAGTACCCAAGCTGTTTGAAAGCCTGCGACTATCGGAGCTAGCCCGATTGTGAGCGGTACAAAAATAAAGTGGTAAACAGTTGTGATTCCAAACTGCCACCGTGAAATGTCAACCAGATCCATGGGAACTGCTTTCAGGGAAACGGGATAAAACCTTAAGGAAATACTACGGTAACTTAATTGTCGCTAAACGCATCTAAAAAGTTTCCAACTGTGACAACTTTCATCGAGGGGCGGGGGTGTGGCCTGTTCTGTCGCATAGCGCGCGATTTGCGAGAGCTTTTGTGTGGGGGAGCGTCGTGGGTGCAGGGAAAATCAGGGCGACGGGGGTTGGATTTCACACTTGAGGGATGAAAGTAGTAAAGTGCCAAACGCACCGATAAAACGGTGATGGGCCTTTAGCTCAGTTGGTAGAGCTACGGACTTTTAATCCGCAGGTCCCGGGTTCGAGCCCCGGAGGGCCCACTTTTATGCAGACCAGGCAGTATGTATTTACTGCCTGGTCTGTTTTTGTTTTAAGTGGGGTGTGGGTCTTGGAGTGCTTGCGTTGGCTGGCGTCTGCGAGGTCCTTTCTGGGGTTTGGTGCTTCTTGTTTCATGTATTGCAGGAAAGGAGTGCTTTTACCTGCTGTTTTGTGATTATTGGAACATCAAGTATAGTTCTCTGCAGTCGAGCCGCTCAGCTAGCTGAGTATGGTGACACTTGCTCCCATCGTCTAGGGGCCTAGGACACCGCCCTTTCACGGCGGCGACACGGGTTCGAATCCCGTTGGGAGTACCACCACTTTTGTGGTTTTGTGATACGGCCCTGTGGCGCAGTTGGTTAGCGCGCCGCCCTGTCACGGCGGAGGTCGCGGGTTCAAGTCCCGTCAGGGTCGCAATTAAGCGGCGAGTTTTTACTCGCCGCTTTTTGCATTCTCTCAGTAGCTTACGGGGGTAAAGCGGAGGGCCTGTGGTGTGCGATTGCACTACCTTGGGTAATCGGCACCGCGAAGGTGAATCACGGAACTAGAATTTTCTGAGGTGTACTAGGTATGTCTTATTCGCTTCAACTTCCTGGCTACAGCATCGGTAAAGATGTGTATGGGAAAATCGATGAGGTCATTGCTGCTTACGGATACCGTGCAGTGGTTATCGGGGGTAAAACCGCCATTGAGAAAACCCGTGAGGCTTTTGAGATTGCGCAAGCAGACCAAGATTTTGTTATCGAGGACTGGATTGTTTACGGGCATAATTCCACGTACGCCAACGTCGATAAGCTATGCAGCCTTGAATCCGTGCGCAATGCAGAGGTGATCTTTGGTGTTGGGGGCGGCCGGGCAATTGACACCGTTAAGGTTGTTGCAGCGCGGCTGGGGAAGCCCCTGTTCAACTTTCCTACGGTGGGCTCTAACTGTGCGGCAGCGACAAATCTATCCGTAATGTATAAGGAAGATGATGCCCTGGATGGCTACGACTATCAGCCAGGGCCTTGTCAGCATGTATTTATCAATACTTCCGTGATCGCGCATTCCCCGGTAGATCTCTTCTGGGCGGGCATTGCCGACGGCATGTCAAAGGAATGCGAAGTCAAATTGCAGTCCCGGGGCAAAGAATTGACCAACGCCCCGCTGATGGGCCGTCATTTAAGCTCAGCCGTGACTCCTGCACTCATGGAGTATGGATTCCAGGCTCTGCAGGATTGTAAGAATACTAAGCCTTCAACTGCCATTGAAGAAGTGGCTCTGGCGATCATCATGACTTGTGGATACGTATCTAATATGACAGTCGATCCGGGGCAAACGTATTACTACAATTCCGCATTGGCACATGCTTTTTATAACTCCACTACCGCGATACCTCGTTGCGTCGGAGTGCACCTACATGGCGAGATCGTGTCCTATGGAGTGTTGGCGCTCTTGCAGTATGACCAAGATTTTGATCGTAAAGATCGGTATGTGGAGTTTTATAAAACCATGGGCTTCCCATTGACGCTCGCGGATCTGGATCTTAGTGAGTCTGATGTTCCAGCGATTATGGAAAGAATTCCGGCTACCACCGAGTGGAAAGTTGGAGAATACGACTTTGATCGATTCGCCCGGGCAATCATTGAAGCTCAGGTCTTGGATTAGTCAGGATTTCAATCATAATTTTCTACCCGCACGCTGGGGATTTGTGCGAGGTAGTGACTACTGTGTAAAGTCTTACCTCGTGCAAAGGGGAGCGATGCTTGCCAGATTGCATACAAATAAATATGGCCCTGTGGCGCAGTTGGTTAGCGCGCCGCCCTGTCACGGCGGAGGTCGCGGGTTCAAGTCCCGTCAGGGTCGCGGATCACTTTTGTGGTCAGTGGCGCGGTAGCTCAGTCGGTAGAGCGTCCGCCTGAAAAGTGGAAGGTCACCAGTTCGATCCTGGTCCGTGCCACCACCGAAGCCCCATCCTTAATCAGGATGGGGCTTCTTTTTTGTGTTGTTGGGTTTGGTGGTTTCTGGGGGGGGGGCGTCGAAACGCTAATGGAACATCGGGCAGCGATGCGTTGTTGTAGAGAGTACTTGGACGCTACAACTCATCAGGGGACAGCTATGACACAGAATTCTCATAACACCATTGCAGTAGAGCATGAGCCGGAGCAGAGCCGTTTTGTTGTTTATAAAGACGGGAAGCCCGGAGGATTCGCCAGTTACGTTGAACGCGGCCAGTCTCGCGACTTCAATCACACGGTGGTAGATTCTGCATTCCGTGGGCAGGGGCTATCCAAACCGTTGATTAAGCATGCTCTTGAGAGCAGTCATGCAGATGGTTTTTCTATCATTCCAACGTGCTCTGCGGTGGAGGGATTTATTGCTAAAAATCCTGAGTACCAAGATTTTGTTATTTAGCACGAGAAATTAAAAAGAAGCAGTCAAAGGTGACTGCTTCTTAAACGTTTGATATCCGTACTAGATGTAGTAATCCGGATCCACGAGCTTGATCTTTTCACCAGCCCCACGAGGGCGGTTTTTTGCAGGGATTCCCACAGCTATGTGGTTAGCCGGGACGTCCTTTGTCACTACTGCGTTAGCGCCGATGGCACTTCCTTCGCCGATAGTGATGGGGCCTAGAACCTTAGCGCCTGCGCCAATTGTCACGTTATCTTCCACTGTTGGATGGCGTTTTGTTTGGGTGAGAACCTGCCCACCAAGGGTTACGCCGTGGTACAACATAACGCCCTCCCCAATCTCTGCTGTCTCTCCGATGACTATGCCCATGCCATGGTCGATAAAGAACCGACGGCCAATGGTGGCGCCGGGGTGGATCTCGATGCCAGTGAGAAACCGTGTGAATTGGGATAGGAGGCGCGCTGGTCCTTTATAGCCTTTCTTCCAAAGCACATGTGCCACTCGGTGCGACCAGATGGCGTGTAGCCCGGAATAAACAATGGCGTTTTCTACGTCGCCGCGTGCTGCGGGATCATGATCTCGCGCATTTGCTAGGTCCTCGCGAATCATCTTGACGATGTTGTACATGCTTGTTGAGCCTATCAGTCCGTCTTTTCCTGCTGAGGTGATTCAGATTGTGACTATTATCTGTGTGAATCTCTTAGAGGAATGAGTTTGTTTAAGGGATACAACTTACTGCAGGAAAAATAAATTCCCCACGCTTATGGGTGGCTGGGGGAGCTCGTCATAAGCGTGGGGCTAAAAGAGGTTTCTTAGTCGCGGATATCCTCGAATAGGGCAGTGGAGACATAGCGCTCGCCGTAATCTGGGACGACGGTGACAATGGTCTTGCCTTCATTTTCTGGACGAGCAGCTATTTCAAGAGCTGCTTTGAGATTGGCACCTGCTGAGATACCGCCGAGGATGCCTTCCTGGGCTGCTAGCTGGCGGGAAACCGCAATAGCGTCTTCGTTGGTTACCGTGAGAACTTCCTCGTAGATCTTCTGGTTGAGGACCTCAGGGATAAAGTTGGCACCCAAACCTTGAATCTTGTGAGGGCCGGCTTTGCCTGTAGTTAGTAGGGGAGAAGCTGCTGGTTCAACGGCGTAAATCTTAATGTCTGGGTTGTGCTTCTTTAATGTCTCACCTGCGCCGGTTATCGTTCCGCCGGTGCCGATACCGGCGACGAAAATATCAACCTGACCCTCGGTGTCTTTCCAGATTTCTTCGCCTGTGGTGTTGCGGTGAATTTCTGGGTTTGCTGCGTTGGCAAACTGGCTGGCCAAAATAGCGTTGCCTCGTTCGCGGACGATCTCGTTAGCCTTATCCACGGCCCCTTGCATGCCTGCGGCACCGGGCGTCAGGATGATTTCTGCTCCATATGCGCGGAGCATGACGCGGCGTTCTAGAGACATTGTTTCTGGCATTGTTAGCACAACGTCATAACCACGAGCTGCGCCTACTAATGCAAGAGCAATGCCTGTGTTTCCGGACGTTGCCTCGACTATGGTGCCACCGGGTTGAAGCTCGCCAGACGCTTCCGCGGCATCCACAATAGCCTTACCGATTCGGTCTTTAACGGAGTTGGCTGGGTTAAAAGATTCTATTTTTACCAGTACATTGCCTGGAAGGTCCTGTGCTAGACGGTTAATGCGGACGATTGGTGTATTGCCAATAGTGTCCAGAATGTTGTCGTAGACCTTAGACATAGCTTGGGGACTCCTTAGTCAGGTTAATTCTATGCAGATAGAAACACAGTCTCGTGCTTTATGGTGACCTTACTCTTTCCCCGCAGGAAATACCAGACAGTTCAGTCTTTACATATAGACAGATTTGTCTACATTTCTCCAGGGAGGACTTTTAAAATGTTGGCCACTCACGGAAGGGTGGGAAGGTAGGTTTATGTATGGTAAATTCTTATGTAAATAATATCAAAAACACGGCTTTATATGAGTTATGTATGGATGAGATCTAAGTAAGTTCCCAATACTTTGGTGATATGCGACACATTGCGTTAATGGTTTTGTTTTCATTTTCGGACAAATCGGACATTTGGAATCGCTGCCCCGACTCTGGATGGGGGATATTAAGGGCTATAGGGGAATAGAAATTGGGAAAGTGGAGGTGGATATTTTCACCGGATGCACTATTGCGGCGACCGCATAGTATTCCCATTTTATGTGAGTATGCAGGGGTATTTGCGTAATTTATCCGGATTTACGGGATTTCTATCCCATGAAATATGTGGAAGGGATATGCCTTAGTGAAAACTATTTCAACCTGTACGTGCACCCCTGTGTTCTGACAAAACGGACATATTAAAAACAACACGTCGAATCGGAAGGCTTTTGACTACCCCCGTAAAGTAGATATACTTTCGCCAGTTGCACATTTTCGCTCAGGAACGGATTAAACAAACCAACGAATCTATTGGTTAGTTGCCTGACCGGGCGTCTGACAGGAGGCTTACGGTGGAAGCTCAACGCGTCAAAGATGATGACGATGCGATCCGCTCTGCGCTGGCATCACTGAAAAATGCCACTGGTATCCCAGTGACCATGTACGCGACCGTTCAGTCGGATAATCGCCTACTGATTAACCAGTGGGTGGGGTTGCGTACCCCCGCGCTTCAGAATCTAACGATTGAAAGCGGTGTTGGTGTTGGCGGGCGAGTGGTCAAGACTCGCCGTCCAGTAGGCGTGAGCGATTACATGCGGGCTAACGTGATCTCGCATGACTTGGATCCTGTCATCCAGGACGAGGGCTTGCATTCGATTGTTGCAGTCCCAGTTATCGTGCATCGTGAGGTCCGAGGTGTCTTGTATGTGGGCGTTCACTCTCCGGTGCGTCTTGGAGACAAAGTGATCGAGGAAGTCACCATGACAGCACGTGTTCTGGAACAGGACCTCGCTATTATCGCTGCTTCTCGACGTTCCGAGGGGCTGCGCGGGGCAGCCAAGCAGGGGCGCATGATGAACGGCGCCGAGTGGGAGCAGATTAGGGCGACTCACTCCAAGTTGCGAATGCTGGCTAACCGCATCGAACATGAAGAGCTGCGTCAAGAGCTTGAAGAGCTTTGCGACCAGATGGTAGCTCCTGTGCACGTCAAGCAAACCACCAAGCTTTCTGCTCGTGAGCTTGATGTTCTTTCTTGTGTAGCTCTTGGGCATACCAATGTCGAGGCTGCTGAGGAAATGGGCATCGGCGCAGAAACAGTGAAGAGCTACTTGCGTTCTGTAATGCGTAAGTTGGGTGCTCACACCCGGTACGAGGCCGTGAATGCGGCTCGCCGCATCGGTGCACTGCCCTGATGTAAGAGCGCGCAAAAACAAAGGGTAAGAGGTAACCTCTTACCCTTTGTTTTTCTATGTGGAGGATTAGCGGCTTCCTCCCGGAACCCACTTCACGTCATCGCTATCGTTCGCTACTCGGCTCAGGATGAATAATAAGTCGCTGAGCCTGTTGAGGTATTTAGCTGGCAATACAGAGGTGGTGTCTGGGTGAACCTCTATGGCTCCCCACGCTGCGCGTTCTGCGCGACGGGCGATAGTCCGTGCAGAATGCAACAATGCAGCCGCCGGTGTGCCACCTGGGAGGATGAAAGAGTTGAGCTTTTCTAGGTTCTCGTTGAAAAAGTCGCAGTCTTTTTCCAGGTTGTCTATATAGGATTGCTCAATGCGTAGGGGCGGGTATTCGGGATTCTCGGCGATGGGGGTTGCCAGGTCAGCGCCGGCGTCGAAAAGCTCATTTTGGATGCGGCGTAGGCATGTGCCGACTGAGTCAGGCACCTCGGATAGCGCTAAAACTACGCCGAGCGCTGCGTTGAGCTCATCGCAGTCTGCATAGGCAACAAGTCTTGGATCATTTTTGGAAACACGGGAGAAATCGGAAAGCCCGGTGGTTCCATCGTCACCGGTACGCGTGTAAATCTTTGTTAAATGAACGGCCATAAGCCCAACCTACGTGAGAAGTCAGTAGGGTTGGGAGGGTGAAAGAAAGATTTCTAGTGACGGGTGGGGCCCGACTCGAAGGCTCCGTACGGGTAAGCGGCGCAAAAAACAGCGTCCTCAAACTTATGGCAGCAGCTCTGCTTGCGGAGGGGACAACCACGCTAACTAACTGTCCGCAGATCTTGGATGTTCCCTATATGATCCGAGTGCTCGAAGGACTTGGATGCTCGGTGGAGTCCGATAACGGGACAGTGCGTATCAGCACCCCCGCGGAGATTTCTAGCGACGCGGATTTTGATGCCGTGCGTCAGTTCCGCGCGTCTGTGTGTGTGCTTGGTCCTCTTACCGCGCGCTGTGGTCGCGCAGTTGTGGCCTTGCCTGGTGGCGATGCCATTGGAAGCCGACCTTTGGACATGCACCAAAGTGGACTAGAAAAGCTCGGTGCCAAGACACGTATTCAACACGGCGCCGTTGTTGCAGAAGCAGAGCAGCTCAGGGGCGCCAAAATTACGCTCGATTTCCCTTCCGTGGGGGCGACGGAAAATATCCTTACCGCCGCAGTGCTTGCCGACGGCACCACGATTCTTGATAACGCAGCTCGCGAGCCTGAGATTCTCGATCTGTGCACCATGCTCAAAGAGATGGGTGCCGATATCTCTGGCGAGGGAACCTCAACAATCACCATCACCGGTGTGGATAAGCTGTACCCCACTGAGCATGAAGTCATCGGCGACCGTATTGTCGCTGGTACCTGGGCGTATGCCGCAGCGATGACTCAAGGTGACATCACTGTGGGAGGTATCGCACCGCGGAATCTCCATTTGCCGTTGGAAAAACTCAAAGTTGCTGGCGCGGAAGTTGAAACATATGAGCACGGATTTCGCGTGCGTATGAATCGCCGTCCCCAAGCCGTTGATTATCAGACGTTGCCTTTCCCCGGTTTCCCTACAGATCTCCAGCCGATGGCCATCGGAATTGCGACCGTGGCTCAAGGGACGTCTGTAATTACAGAGAACATCTTTGAAGCACGCTTCCGCTTTGTCGACGAGCTGATGCGACTTGGCGCGGACGCCACTGTGGACGGACACCACGTTGTTTTGCGCGGAGTGGAACAGCTGTCCTCTACTCCCGTGTGGAGTTCAGATATTAGGGCCGGCGCTGGATTAGTCCTTGCTGGCTTGTGCGCTGAGGGGATTACCGAAGTCCACGATGTCTTCCATATTGATCGCGGATACCCCAATTTTGTTGAAGATTTACGGCGCCTAGGTGCCACCATCGAGCGGGTAACCGATTAAACACTCTTTCAATCCCCAGCTTCACGCCTGTGAGCTGGGGATTTGTGTGTTCTGTTGAGGGTGTGTAACTTTATGCGAGTCGCCGCGGCCGAGAGGTTGCAAGATGGTGACCGGATGGTGAACAAAGAAAACGAAGAGTTTGACTTTTGTAGTTACTGTGTTTACTGTTTGTTGTACTTACGCTTGTAGCGCGCTGATGATGGTTGGTGTGTGGGGTGTGGGTGTGTTGTTTGAGAACTCAATAGTGTGCCAATGTACTTATAAATTTATTTTATGGTTGACATGGTGATAGCTACGTTTTGTAGTTAAACAATGATGCGTTGTTGCATGATGTTTTATGTGATGATCACGGTATACACAGTTTTGGCCGGCAAGTGTGGCTTGCTTGTAAAAATGTTGTGCCGAGGAAATAAGTTGTTTATGCGAAACATGGTGTGTGTTTCATGTCCATGACTCTTGTGTGGGTTGTGGTGTGGGATTCCATGTGAACAAACAATATTCACACGCATGTTGTGTGTGTGGGTGTTGGGTGGTTGTTGTGTTGTCTCGTCAAGGCATCGATGATCACTGTTTTTTGCTTTACTTTTTTCATTATTTTTTTGATGAATGATCAATAGGATTATTTTTTGTTGGTTGTTTGTTTTTTTGCCAGTTTTGGTTGGGCTTTTCACGAAGCCTGGTTGGTCTTTTTTGACTGATTTTTTGTGGAGAGTTTGATCCTGGCTCAGGACGAACGCTGGCGGCGTGCTTAACACATGCAAGTCGAACGGAAAGGCCCCTTCGGGGGTACTCGAGTGGCGAACGGGTGAGTAACACGTGGGTGATCTGCCTCGTACTCTGGGATAAGCCTGGGAAACTGGGTCTAATACTGGATAGGACCACACTTTAGTGTGTGTGGTGGAAAGTTTTTTCGGTACGAGATGAGCCCGCGGCCTATCAGCTTGTTGGTGGGGTAATGGCCTACCAAGGCGTCGACGGGTAGCCGGCCTGAGAGGGTGGACGGCCACATTGGGACTGAGATACGGCCCAGACTCCTACGGGAGGCAGCAGTGGGGAATATTGCACAATGGGCGCAAGCCTGATGCAGCGACGCCGCGTGAGGGATGACGGCCTTCGGGTTGTAAACCTCTTTCGACAGGGACGAAGCTTTTGTGACGGTACCTGTATAAGAAGCACCGGCTAACTACGTGCCAGCAGCCGCGGTAATACGTAGGGTGCGAGCGTTGTCCGGAATTACTGGGCGTAAAGAGCTCGTAGGTGGTTTGTCGCGTCGTCTGTGAAATTCCGGGGCTTAACTCCGGGCGTGCAGGCGATACGGGCATAACTTGAGTGCTGTAGGGGAGACTGGAATTCCTGGTGTAGCGGTGGAATGCGCAGATATCAGGAGGAACACCGATGGCGAAGGCAGGTCTCTGGGCAGTAACTGACGCTGAGGAGCGAAAGCATGGGGAGCGAACAGGATTAGATACCCTGGTAGTCCATGCCGTAAACGGTGGGCGCTAGGTGTGAGGGTCTTCCACGACTTTCGTGCCGTAGCTAACGCATTAAGCGCCCCGCCTGGGGAGTACGGCCGCAAGGCTAAAACTCAAAGGAATTGACGGGGGCCCGCACAAGCGGCGGAGCATGTGGATTAATTCGATGCAACGCGAAGAACCTTACCTGGGCTTGACATATACAAGATCGGCGTAGAGATACGTTTTCCCTTGTGGTTTGTATACAGGTGGTGCATGGTTGTCGTCAGCTCGTGTCGTGAGATGTTGGGTTAAGTCCCGCAACGAGCGCAACCCTTGTCTTATGTTGCCAGCACGTTATGGTGGGGACTCATGAGAGACTGCCGGGGTTAACTCGGAGGAAGGTGG
Source organism: Corynebacterium ulcerans (assembly GCF_900187135.1). NCBI lineage: Bacteria > Bacillati > Actinomycetota > Actinomycetes > Mycobacteriales > Corynebacteriaceae > Corynebacterium > Corynebacterium ulcerans. The sequence continues at coordinate 970,555 of NZ_LT906443.1, read as the reverse complement.
GGATGACGTCAAATCATCATGCCCCTTATGTCCAGGGCTTCACACATGCTACAATGGTCGGTACAACGCGTTGCGAGCCTGTGAGGGTGAGCGAATCGCTGAAAGCCGGCCTCAGTTCGGATTGGGGTCTGCAACTCGACCCCATGAAGTCGGAGTCGCTAGTAATCGCAGATCAGCAACGCTGCGGTGAATACGTTCCCGGGCCTTGTACACACCGCCCGTCACGTCATGAAAGTTGGTAACACCCGAAGCCCATGGCCCAACCAGTTTTCTGGGGGGAGTGGTCGAAGGTGGGATCGGCGATTGGGACGAAGTCGTAACAAGGTAGCCGTACCGGAAGGTGCGGCTGGATCACCTCCTTTCTAAGGAGTTTTATTTTTCCAGCATTCACTGGTTGGTGTTTGTTGTTGTTTATTTGTAAATCCGGGTGGAGCAAAGTTGTGTGTGATTGTGTGCTGCTAATCAGATGGTGGCTGTGCATGGTTGTGTGATGGTGTGTTGTTGTGTTGTGTTGGTTGTAGGATTGTTTGTTTGTTGTGTTGGCATGCTGTTGGGTGTCTGGGATGATGCACTGTTGTGTTGATTCTTGTGGCTGCTTTTGTGCTGGTGATGGCCTTTGTGGGTTGTTGTTGGTGTGGGGTGGTTGTGTTGTGTGAGAACTGTATAGTGGACGCGAGTAATAATCTTTATTCTTTTTAGTTCTTGGTATTTTTTGTTTGCATATTGTGTGTGTGTTGTTTTTTAAGGGCACACGGTGGATGCCTTGGCATTATGAGCCGATGAAGGACGTGTAAGGCCGCGATAGGCCTCGGGGAGTTGCCAATAGAGCGTTGATCCGAGGGTGTCCGAATGGGGAAACCTGGCCACAGTTATGTGTGGTTACCCTTCAGTGAATTCATAGCTGTTGTGGGGGTTTACGCGGGGAAGTGAAACATCTCAGTACCCGTAGGAGAAGAAAACAATTGTGATTCCGTTAGTAGTGGCGAACGAACGTGGATGAGGCTAAACCATGTGCGTGTGATACCTGGCAGGGGTTGCGTGTGTGGTGTTGTGGGGTGTGTGCGTGAAAAAGGCTGCCATCTTTTTGCTGGTTTGTGCATGTGTTAGCGGAAGTGGTGTGGGAACGCCTGCCGTAGAAGGTGAGAGTCCTGTACGTGAAAGCATGTGTGCGCTGGTTGTGCATGTCCCCGAGTAGCAGCGGGCTCGTGGAATCTGCTGTGAATCTGCCGGGACCACCCGGTAAGCCTAAATACTTGTAATGACCGATAGCGGATTAGTACCGTGAGGGAATGGTGAAAAGTACCCCGGGAGGGGAGTGAAATAGTACCTGAAACCGTGTGCTTACAATCCGTCAGAGCCTCCTTGTGGGGTGATGGCGTGCCTTTTGAAGAATGAGCCTGCGAGTCAGCGGCATGTCGCGAGGTTAACCTTTTGGTGGGTAGCCGTAGCGAAAGCGAATCCTAACGAGGGTGTTGTTAGTGGCATGTCCTGGACCCGAAGCGGGGTGATCTACCCATGGCCAGTGTGAAGCAGAGGTAAGACTTTGTGGAGGCGCGAACCCACTTAGGTTGAAAACTGAGGGGATGAGCTGTGGGTAGGGGTGAAAGGCCAATCAAACTCCGTGATAGCTGGTTCTCCCCGAAATGCATTTAGGTGCAGCGTTGCGTGTTTCTTGCTGGAGGTAGAGCTACTGGTTGGTTGAGCGGGACTACAATCTTAGCAATGTCAGCCAAACTCCGAATGCCGGTAATGTTATAGCGTGGCAGTGAGACTGCGGGGGATAAGCTCCGTTGGTCGAGAGGGAAACAGCCCAGATCGCCGGTTAAGGCCCCTAAGCGTGTACTAAGTGGAAAAGGATGTGGGATCGCGAAGACAGCCAGGAGGTTGGCTTAGAAGCAGCCATCCTTGAAAGAGTGCGTAATAGCTCACTGGTCGAGTGGTTCTGCGCCGACAATGTAGTGGGGCTCAAGTACACCGCCGAAGCCGCGGCAGTCAACATTTTTGTTGGTTGGGTAGGGGAGCGTCGTGCATGTGGTGAAGCATTTGGGTGACCGGGTGTGGAGTGTGTGCGAGTGAGAATGCAGGCATGAGTAACGAATGAAAAGTGGAAAACTTTTCCGCCGGATGACTAAGGGTTCCTGGGTTAAGCTAATCTTCCCAGGGTGAGTCGGGACCTAAGGCGAGGCCGACAGGCGTAGTCGATGGATAACCAGTTGATATTCTGGTACCCGTGGTGATGCGACAAGTGGTGAATCAGTGGTACTAACCGCCCATTAATTGCATGTGTTCATACTTTGTGTGGGTGTGTGTGGTTGTGCGTGGGACCTTCGTTGGTAGTAGCCAAGTGATGGGGTGACGCAGTGAGGTAGCCGAGCCACTTATTGGATTGTGGTGTAAGCGTGTGGCCCGTGGCATAGGTAAATCCGTGCTGCATATAAGGGTGAGGCGTGATGCGTAGACCTTTTTGGTTGATGTTGGTGATCCTGTACTGTCGAGAAAAGCCTCTAGCGAGTGTCATTATGGCCCGTACCCTAAACCGACACAGGTAGTCAGGTAGAGAATACTAAGGCGATCGGGTGAACTGTGGTTAAGGAACTCGGCAAAATGCCCCCGTAACTTCGGGAGAAGGGGGACCATTGTTGGTGACAGACTGATGGAGCTGATGGTGGTCGCAGAGAATAGAGGGAAGCGACTGTTTATTAAAAACACAGGTCCGTGCGAAAACGTGGAAGTTGATGTATACGGACTGACGCCTGCCCGGTGCTGGAAGGTTAAGAGGACCTGTTAGATCTCTTTTGGGGGTCGAAGCGGAGAATTTAAGCCCCAGTAAACGGCGGTGGTAACTATAACCATCCTAAGGTAGCGAAATTCCTTGTCGGGTAAGTTCCGACCTGCACGAATGGCGTAACGACTTCCCTGCTGTCTCAACCACAGGCCCGGTGAAATTGCAGTACGAGTAAAGATGCTCGTTACGCGCGGCAGGACGAAAAGACCCCGGGACCTTCACTATAGCTTGGTATTGGTGTTTGGTTCGGTTTGTGTAGGATAGGTGGGAGACTGTGATACTGCGCCGCTAGGTGTGGTGGAGTCGCAAGTTGAAATACCACTCTGATCGGATTGAGCACCTTAACCTTGGCCCATGATCTGGGTTGGGGACAGTGCCTGGTGGGTAGTTTAACTGGGGCGGTTGCCTCCTAAAATGTAACGGAGGCGCCCAAAGGTTCCCTCAGCCTGGTTGGCAATCAGGTGGTGAGTGTAAGTGCACAAGGGAGCTTGACTGTGAGACTGACAGGTCGAGCAGGGACGAAAGTCGGGACTAGTGATCCGGCACCTACTTGTGGAAGTGGTGTCGCTCAACGGATAAAAGGTACCCCGGGGATAACAGGCTGATCTTCCCCAAGAGTCCATATCGACGGGATGGTTTGGCACCTCGATGTCGGCTCGTCGCATCCTGGGGCTGGAGTAGGTCCCAAGGGTTGGGCTGTTCGCCCATTAAAGCGGCACGCGAGCTGGGTTTAGAACGTCGTGAGACAGTTCGGTCTCTATCCGCCGTGCGCGTTGAAACTTGAAGAAGGCTGTCCCTAGTACGAGAGGACCGGGACGGACGTACCTCTAGTGTGCCAGTTGTCACGCCCGTGGCAGGGCTGGTTGGCTACGTACGGAAGGGATAACCGCTGAAAGCATCTAAGCGGGAAGCCTGTTTTAAGATGAGGTTTCTTTTGAGGTTCCCTCTAGACGAGGGGGTTGATAGGCCAGATCTGGAAGAGTGGTAACACTTGGAGGTGACTGGTACTAATTTACCGATAAACAACCACCTTTTGTGGTGTGTTAAATAATTGTTGTGCCTGGAGCGTTTGAAAAAGAAGAAGAGTTTTGTTGCTTGTGTTCACTGTGCAGTGTCTGACATGACACGTGTTGTGTGTTGTGTTATATAGGATGTGTTGGTGGTTATAGCGTCGGGGGTACGCCCGGTCCCTTTCCGAACCCGGAAGCTAAGCCCGATTGCGCTGATGGTACTGCACCTGGGAGGGTGTGGGAGAGTAGGTCGCCGCCAACCAAAAAATTTGATACAAACAAAAAAAGATTATGGAGAGTCTAGGTGTGATGCCTTACCCTGTGGGGTGGGTGTGGTGCTTAGACTCTCCTTCTTTTTGTGCATACCCATATTAAAAACCCCGGAAGACAGGGGGTGTTCCCTAGGGATTTTAAGAGGCTGACGGGGGTTAAGCCCTTTTTCCTAGGGAGCTTTTATACGTAGCAGCCTCTTAACAAGCAGGGGCTTTCAGACACCCAATCGCCGTGTAGTAGCCCACGCACAAAGGGGGTAGTCGTGCGATGGGGTGCGCACACTAACATTTCAAGGTTGAATAGACTTGTTACGCTCCTACGGATTTTGATGTAGCAGCTTGGAAACAACCTCAGATAGGAATTAGTTCTATATGTCTATCACCGACTCCAAGAGGCCAGCAGCTCGCGCAGTTGCTCTCACCAAGAGCTATGGGCAAGGCGAGACCATGGTCCGAGCCCTTGATGGCATCGACGTGGAATTCGCTGCCAATGAATTTACTGCGATTATGGGGCCTTCTGGTTCCGGTAAATCTACTTTGATGCACTGCATGGCAGGCTTGGATTCCGTCACCTCGGGGTCGACATTCATTGGAGACACAGATCTTTCGCAGTTGAAAGACAAACAGATGACTGCGCTAAGGCGTGATCGTCTTGGCTTCATCTTCCAATCTTTCAACTTGGTTCCTACATTGACTGCAGCAGAAAACATTACGCTTCCTCGAGACATAGCGGGACGCAAGGTCGATAAGGCGTGGTTTGAGGAAGTGACGCAGCGCCTTGGTCTGAGCCAGCGTTTGAATCATCGTCCAGCTGAATTGTCAGGAGGACAACAACAGCGCGTCGCTTGCGCTCGTGCCTTGGTAGCACAGCCAGAGATTATCTTTGGTGACGAGCCAACAGGAAACTTAGATTCCAACTCTTCGGCTGAGGTTTTGTCGATTCTACGAACTGCCGTAGATCAGGATGGACAGACTGTGGTTATAGTTACCCACGATCCGCGTGCCGCTTCCTACGCAGATCGGGTGGTTTTCCTTGCAGATGGTCGGATCGTTAAAGAGCTACGTGCCCCTTCTGCGGAGGACATCTTGCAGACTATGGCTTCTATTGAGGAGCTGGCGTAGATGGGACAACATTCTGCGAAAGGCAGAGAGCCTTCATATCCGGTCAGTTCTCCTAGTAAAGACAGCTCCACGGCGATGCTTCGCGTGAGCATACGATCCGTGTTGGCCCACAAGGTTCGTTTAGCCTTGACGTTGTTGGCTGTTGTTTTGGGGACAGCTTTTGTCTCAGGTTCCTTGATGTTTACGGCCTCTTTGAGCAAATCATTCGATGCAGTGGTGGACGACAATCTTGCAGGTATTGATGCCGTTGTCTCAGGTAAAGAGAAGCCCATTAATGTTGCAGAGATTGAACAGCTTCGAGCCGACAAAAATGTGAAAGCCGTAGACGTCAATGGATCTACAAACGTTGTTGTGGCTACGGCAGATCGCAAAGCTATACAGACAGGTGCTGGACAAGCTAGCGTCTCCATTTTTCATGGTGAGGGCAGCGCAAGTAACCGACCCGTGAAAATTGCGGAAGGAGTAGAGCCCAAGGACAATGCTGATGTAGTTATTGCCACTGGAACAGCTTCTGCGCACAACATCAAGGTTGGAGATTCTCTTTTAGTTATTGACGCAATGGGACAGCGTGAGGTCAACGTTGTGGGAACGTATGAGCCTGCTTCTTCTAATGCGCCTGGCTTGACCCTTTTAACGTCTGAAGAGGGCTACCTCGCTAATTACACACAAGGGTCCGTTGGATCAGTGATCGTTAAAAGCGCTGGTATGTCTTCTGAAGACTTAGTGAAGTACTTGTCAGAGACCTATCCGCAGTACAAAGTAGACACTGGGGACGCTATAGCCGAACAAATCACTGGAGTTATTAAAAAGGCCCTGAGCTTTGTTAACTATTTCTTGGTAGCGTTTGGTCTGATTGCTCTCCTTGTGGGTACTTTTATCATTGCTAATACCTTCTCCATGATCGTTGCCCAGCGGTTAAAGGAATTTGCACTTCTCCGAGCTTTAGGCGTGTCCAGAAAGCAACTTACCCGTTCGGTTGTATTTGAAGCTGTGATCATCGGCCTCGTCGGCTCCATAATCGGAATCTTTGGGGGTATGGGACTAGTCAGGCTCATCCAGTTTGTGATGGCTAAGTTTGGCATGGAAATTCCCGCAGCTGGTTTAGGTCTTACCGTCACTTCAGTGCTCCTCCCATTAGCGTTGGGCACAATCGTCACGGTGGTGAGTGCATGGGCGCCTGCCCGTCGTGCTGGTGCTGTTCGGCCAGTGGAAGCTATGCGTTCTACAGAAACCGCATCCGAGAGTTCCTTGAAAGTCCGCACTATTTTTGGCGTGGTCGGGATTGGACTGGGTATTGCTGCGGCCTTGGTGGGAATTTTCGCAGAGGATGCAGCTACAAAAACCCGGGCGATTTCCGTGGGCGTTGGCGCTCTGTTCGTGATCGTCGGCGTATTTGCGGCCTCACCCGCAATAAGTATTCCCGTAGTAGGAGCACTGGGACGTGTGCTGGGTGCCCCGTTCGGGGCCGTCGGCAAGCTATCGGCCACCAACTCACGGCGTAACCCTAAGCGAACCGCAACTACTGCGTTTGCGCTCACTTTGGGTGTTGCTCTTGTGACGACGATCGGCATGTTGTCGGCAACGATGAAGAGCAGCATTAGCGACCTTGTGAATAGTGAGGTCAAAGCAGAATTCATCTTGTCTGGCCCTCAGGGCGGGCATTTCCCGGTGCCGGCTGAAGCGGAACAGAAAGTCCGTGAGGTAGAGGGCGTGGATTCTGTGACATCGATGGGCTTTGCACCAGTCACATTGGGAACCTCAAAGCTGGGGGCCGCATCGCATCCGCGCGGTACGGCGTTGGTGAATGGAAAAATCGATGATGTGGTTAATGCTGAAGGCGTGGAGGGAAGTCTTGACCTCACAGCTGCTGACCGCGTCGTAGCCAAGAAGAGTTACTTAGAGGCACAGAACTTAAAAATCGGTGACCAAGTACCGCTGCGGCTGGAAGATGGGACGGAGATCGCCCATGTGACGATCGTCGGTAGTTTCTCCGAGAGCAAGGTTTTGAATGATGTTATTGCTTCGAGCAAAACTATCGAGGGCAAGAACGTCCTCTCAACGACCTCGGTTCTGTTTGTCAACGGTAATGGAAGCAAAACAACTGATGAGCTTCGCGATGGGCTAAATAAAGCCGTTGAAGATTTCCTCGTTGTACGTGTCCAAACATCAAAAGAGTATGCAGGCGAGCAGTCCTCAACGATTACTCAGATGATGAATATTCTGTATGCTCTCCTCGGCCTTGCAGTGGTGATTGCGATTATCGGAATCATCAACACCCTGGCATTGAATGTTATTGAGCGACGCCAGGAGATCGGCATGCTGCGGGCAGTGGGCACCCAGCGTAGGCAGATCCGCACAATGATTTCTATCGAATCAGTGCAGATTGCTCTTTATGGTGCCGTGGTCGGCATCGTCATCGGCCTTGGCCTGGGGTGGGCGTTCCTCAAGGTTCTTTCCTCGCAAGGCCTTGGAACGATCAGTATCCCCATCGCAGAGATCTTATGGCTACTTGTGGGTTCAGCAGTCGTTGGCGTGGTTGCCGCGCTGTGGCCAGCACGGCGTGCGGCTAAGACTCCGCCGTTGGACGCTATAGCGGACTAACCGTTCGCGTATAAAAACCTCGGGTTCACTATCATGTGGGCCCGAGTTTTTCTATAGGTGCATGATGAGACCAGCGCTGCCGATGCCAAGTGCACAGGTTGCCGCCAGGTATACAAGAGCGGCTGCCCAGCGACCTTGGACAATATCTGTTCCCAACTCTTGTGCCAGAGTCGACCAAGTGGATAAAGCGCCTGCGAGTCCAGTACCTACAAACACCATAAGTTCTTGGGGGAGTGCGCTCCGCCATAGCCAAGCGATCAACGCACAGGCAGCAACGTTGGCCACTAAGGTTCCTCGGTAGGGCCCCAGTTTTCCTAACCAGAAACGGCAGACCCCGCCGCAAAACCCACCGAGCAGTACAGCTCCTAGTGCGTAGAGCGTCATGGGACGAGTGGCCTTCTGCGTGTAAGAGCGTTGCCCAGGAGCCATCCGGCGATGCATCCGAAGACGGTAGCGAGGAAGACGCCAGCCGCAGAAAATCCGTTGAGCTGAGGCGTTGCTAGGTAGAGCGCGAAGGCGGAGAAACTAGTGAAGCCTCCGAGAAATCCGGTTCCCCAGAAAGGGCGCGGCCGGAAATACCCCATGAGAGTTGCTCCCACGATATTGATGAGGACGATGGTGGAGGGGGCGTCGATAAGCGATACCTGACTGGTGATGAGGAAACGCGCGGTGGCGCCGAGGGCTGCGCCGCTTCCAACGATCACCGAGAGAGGGACTCTATCCATGAGCTCAAAGCCTACTCCGTCAGTGTGGGGATTGATGTGTCACAAAACCGCACAAATGAGCTGCGTCGGACATCGAAAACCGCGAAGATAGAAGGGATAGACATCGAGCGGACACTAAGGAGCATCATGGCACACGAACGTGCAGGTCAGTTGGCCCAGCCCGAAGATCTTATTGATATTGCAGAAGTGGTGACTGCGTATTACACGCGTCGTCCCGATGTAGATAACCCTGACCAGCAGGTATCTTTTGGAACGTCCGGGCATCGTGGTTCCTCTTTGGACACCGCGTTTAATGAGCAGCATATCCTTGCGATTACGCAGGCCATTGTGGAATATCGGCGGAGCAACAACATTGATGGCCCGCTTTTTATCGGTCGCGACCCGCATGCGCTCAGCGAGCCGGCGATGATCTCCGCCCTTGAAGTATTGCTGGCCAACGATGTGACTGTGCTTGTCGACGACCGCGGCCGCTACACACCAACGCCCGCAGTGTCGCATGCGATCCTTACCTATAACGCGGGCACCCAGGCACAGCGTGCCGACGGAATCGTGATTACGCCCTCACATAATCCGCCACGCGACGGTGGTTTTAAGTACAACCCTCCTAATGGCGGACCTGCGGACACAGATGCCACAGACTGGATTGCCAACCGGGCGAATCAACTGCTCCGCGAGGGCTTGAGCGGAGTTCAGCGGACCTCTGTACAAGGTGTCCTTGACCCGCGAGCCCACGCATACAATTTCCTAGATTCTTATGTTGCGGATCTGCCAAACGTGGTCAATATCGCAGCCATAAGAGACTCCGGGTTGCGTATCGGCGCAGACCCTATGGGCGGGGCATCCGTGGACTATTGGGGTGCGATAGCTGAGCACCACAAGCTCAATATGACGGTTACTAACCCGCTTGTCGATGCCACCTGGCGTTTTATGACCCTAGACACCGACGGAAAAATCCGAATGGACTGCTCCTCGCCTGACTCTATGGCCTCGCTAGTGAGCAACCGAGACAGGTTTGACATATCTACTGGTAACGACGCCGATGCAGACAGACACGGGATAGTCACCCCAGACGCCGGCCTGATGAACCCCAATCACTATCTGGCGGTAGCCATCGATTATCTGTTTACGCATCGCCCCGAATGGTCTACCAACATTGCCGTGGGCAAGACGCTTGTCTCGTCTTCGATGATTGACCGGGTGGTCAGTGGCCTGGGTCGCAAGCTCATCGAGGTGCCCGTAGGCTTCAAGTGGTTTGTGTCTGGCCTTGTGGACGGCTCCGTGGGGTTTGGTGGCGAGGAATCCGCAGGGGCATCGTTTTTGCGTCACGATGCAACCGTGTGGTCTACCGACAAAGACGGACTTATCCTCAACCTTCTCGCTGCGGAAATAGCTGCGGTGACCGGGAAGAGTCCGTCGCAACGCTATGCGGAACTAGCACAGACCTACGGCGCCCCTGTTTACGCGCGTATCGACGCCCCCGCCAACCGCGAACAAAAAGTAACGTTGAAAGGGCTTTCTCCGGAGGCCGTCGTGGCTACCGAGCTAGCGGGTGAAGCCATTACCGCGAAACTTACCCATGCGCCCTGCAATGGCGCGGCACTTGGTGGGCTTAAAGTGACTACCGACAACGCCTGGTTTGCTGCGCGGCCTTCAGGAACAGAGCAGAAGTACAAAATTTATGCTGAGTCCTTCCTCGGAGAAGCACACCTACAGCAGGTGCAACGGGAGGCACAAGAGCTTGTGGATGGGATACTCCGAGCTTAAGCAACCTGGTGGTGAGGCCTAGTGCTGGTGGCGTAATGAACTCTTCCAGCACTTCCCTCCACCCTAAAGCTGCATTAGAGTTTAGGTTTGTGTCTGAAAATACGATGAGGCGTTCCAGAAAGACTATGGCGTTAGATGCCATGAGCTTCTTCGCGCGCTTCTTTATGGCTTATATCTGGATCTCGGCGGGTATCTCTAAAACCGGATCGCATCTAGAGACAGCGCAATCGGTAAAAGCGTATGAGATTTTTAGCGATACGTGGGCTAACTGGATTTCCATAATTATCGGCCCGTTGGAGATCGCCGGCGGTGTTTTGCTGCTGCTGGGAATATTCCTACGCAAGGCAAGCTGGGTCTCCACCTTTGTCATGGTGTTGTTCATCGTTGGACTTTCCCAAGCGTGGGCCCGGGGGCTTAGCATCGACTGTGGTTGTTTTGGTCCACAGGGAATTACAGAAAACACCGCTGTTGATTACGCAAAAGTGATAGCTAGAGACATCGTCTTTGTCGTGCTGTCGCTTTGGACGGTGTACCGCCCCTTTAAAAAGTGGGCCCTGTACGCATAAAAACATGATGTGTTGCGGGGAGTCTTCTCTACCTCCCCAAGACCACGTATTATGGCATCAATTGAGTCTGAAAGCTCATCACCCATGTTTCTTCCGTCTGCAAAGTACGTAGCTCGTGGGTGAGAACAACGACAAGAAACAAGGTTGTAAAAATAGTGAGTAGTGCATCCTCCGTGAAAAGGGTTAAAAACCCTACTGAGAAGTCCAATGGTTTCCTCTGGGCTATCCTGGCGCTTCTGGTAGTGGTCATCGCTGTGGTCGCTTTTATTGTGATCCAAGGTCGAGGCGCTCAGGCAGATAAATTTGCAGATCGCGAACGTGAGTCAGTCTCTTTCGGCGGTGCAGTAACGGACAACGCGATCCAGTTGAAAGCGGCAAACGCAAAGTCTGATGCCAAGAAGATTGATCTCTACGAGGATTACTCCTGCTCCCACTGTGCTGAGCTAGGAAAAGCAACAGACAAGCCGATGAAGGAAGCCATTGAAAAAGGCGAAATCGTGGTTAACCTGCGATTCCTTAACTTCCTCGATCGCGGAAACGAAGACGGCAGCTCCAGCAAAGGCGGCGCGGCTGCGCTAGCCATTGCTAACGCTGGTGAGTGGGAAGCCTACTGGAACTACCGCACGCTGCTCATGGAAGAACAGAACAGCATCTACGGACAGTGGAACAACGACGACTTTGCCAACGCAGCCAAGAACGTCGGCGCATCCGATGAAGTAGTACAGAAGATTCGTGAGGGCGCTGAAAAGCAGCACTTCCTTGACGCTGCTAAGGCTAATACTGAGAAGCTAGAGAAGGACAGCGGAAAAGTTTCCTCACCGCGCGTCTTTATCGACGGCAAGGAAGTCACCGAGAGCATTAATACCTGGATTACCCAGGCTACTTCCTAAGTACAGCTGAACACATAAGACAGCGACGCCACCTTGTAGGGTCGCTGTCTTTTTGTGGTATTTGTGCTGGTTGATGTGTGCGTATATCGGTGCTCGGCCCAGAATTTGGTAAATCCATCATCGATGACTACCATCTTGAACAGAAGAACGACGCGTACGCGCGAAGTTCACATCTGGGGCTATGGCGCAGCTGGTAGCGCACCACACTGGCAGTGTGGGGGTCACGGGTTCGAATCCCGTTAGCTCCACAGAATGCCCCTCACCTAAACACAAGGTGAGGGGCTATTTTCATACCTACATCACGCGCGGTTCTCACGATCCCACGACAACCCCACGACATCCGCCAAAATTCCCCCCAACGTCTCACCGACAGAATCCAGATCATCATCAAACAGCGCCGCATACGTATCCAACGTCATCGCAGCCGAAGCATGCCCCAACTGCTTCTGAACCACCTCCACATTCGCGCCCGCACTCACCAAAAGCCCCGCCGCCACATGCCTAAGCCCATGAGGGGTAAGGCTCGGAAAATGAGGATCTTCTTCCCGAGCTTTCTCAACCGCTGCACGAAACCAGCCGGTCGTAGAATTTACAGGGCGCAGGGGTTCGCCATTAGCCCACGTAAAAACCCACGCGTCCGGGGTCTTCCCTCGGCATTGCTCGTGCAGCATGCGTGAGACCGGCAGGCTCAAAGAAACCTCACGGCGCTCATGCGTCTTAGGTGCCGATGCCACCCAATCCTTCTTCACATACGACACCGAGCGCTACACCGTGATTCGAGCACGGTCAAAATCAATATCTTCGACTTTCAGCCCGGCCAGCTCGCCCCAACGCAGCCCCACGGTTCCCAAAACCCACACGATGGCCACACGATCCCTCCTAGTATCACCCGCAGCCGTGGCGAGGGTGGAGAGCTGCTTAGGGGTGAGGGTGGAGAGCTGCTTAGGGGTGAGGGTGGAGAGCTGCTTAGGGGTGAGGAAAACTTTTACAGGCGCGCTCTTCCGTGGGAGCTTCACCCCGTGCGCAGGATTGGTAAGGATAAGCCCATCCGCTACAGCCACGTCAAGGATTTGGGAAAGCACATTATGGACATTGCGGACCGTGGATCCTGATTTGCCCATGCCAGATACCCACGTCTGAATGTTGGAGGTGCGAATCGCGCCGACCTGCCAGCCTCCCCACTGCTCGACAACGCGGGCGCGGATAGGCCTGTCACGATCAAGGGTGGAGGTCTTGAGGTGTTGCCTGCCTGCCCACCACAAAGTGGCTAATTCCGACACTGTGATTTTCCCGTGTTGTGGGTTGATCCATGACCCCTCGGTGATCGTTGTGGCGTTCTTATCTGCCCATTGTTGGGCTTCTGTTTTGGTGCGGAAGCCTTGCTTGGTGCGTGATTTTCCGTCGGGGCTGCGGTACTGTACCCGCCACGCGGTGCCTTTTGCTGTGTCGTATTTTTTGATGGAGGCCATGAGATAGACTTCTCCCTAGGTCAGTGATTTTTGATGATTGCTGCCTTGCCTCTTTGCTCGTGTTGATTGGCGTCGATCGAGCAAAGAGGCCGTTTATGTTTTTTACCTATACAGACATTCCTTCATGGCTTGATCAGCCATATCTTCTAATGTTCTCCGGGTAGTTTTCGGGGTGATGTTACCGTTGTGTTCAGATCATGCTGAGGCTTGTTGTGGTAGCTGTTGCCAGGCTTCGATGATTTCGACGGTGACGCCGAGCTCGTGGGCTAGGCGTGCTGGGTGCGGGCCGTAGATCGTCTCTGCTGTAGCGTACTCAACGGGGGAGATGAGGAGCCGGGCTGCGAAGCGGTTGGCTCGCTGCTCCCGGAATCCGGTGTGCCCTGGAGGGTCATTGTGGTGTGCGTGTCCGAGCTCGTGAGCATAGGGTCTGCACATCGTCCATGCCCACCCTCACGCTGATGGTGTGGGTGTGGGGTAGCCAGGCTGCTTTTGGTCCACCGCGGTGCCAGCGGATGCGGTAGCCGCGGGCTTCGGCGGCGTCGATAAGGGCATCAATCATGGACACTCTGCTTCCGTTCGCCTTGTTTTTCGTCCTTTCCACTTGCGAAGACGCTTGCGAGTGCAACAAGGTCGAATGCCGCGATGATGCTGGCGCTGATCACATGGCCGAGGAATGCAAGGTAGGCGCAGAAGACCAACACCGCAACTACTGCTATGAGACCGAATATTTGACCGCGCTTGGCGATGGTTCCAGGTTCGACGTAGGGCAGCGTGCGGGCTTTATGGTCTGCGTCGATTTGGGCGTTGATGGCTTTGACGTAGGCCTGGTAAAGCTCAGGGGTGTCCTTCCTCATCCGGGTCATTTCGTCTAGGTCGGGAGTGAGGAGAGGTAGATGGAGGTGATTTTCCTGCAGGTAGGCGGTGACCTGAGCTAGGAGAATTGGGTTTTCTCTAAGCTCGTCTGCGCTGAAGCTCGGAGGAGCTGCTGGTTGATATTGGTTCTGGCTGCTGGCGGCAGGAGTTTCTGGGCTTGCCTGTACGTCGTTTGGCCGCTGAGGTCCATGAGGCTGCCGAGGCCCGTAAGGAACGCCCGGCGTTTGCGGCTGGGGTTCATGATTGTCATGGTTCATTACCTTACCGTTTTCTGTTGGTCTAAGTGAAGTGCGGGTTTCAAAACCTGTTTGAAAGTGCCTGGTTAGGTGAATCTCTTTCTAATTAGGAAAGGTGTTGTGACCAGGCTTTTGTAAAAGTCTTTTACCTTTTAGTCAACTGGGTTCTCGCCTCTCCTTAGTCGTTCTTCTGTTTCGTCTGGGCTGGAGTCTGCCGCGTGTGGCAGGCTTTCGTCCCAATCCATGACGGTGCCGTCATCATCGCTTAGGGGTTTGACACTCGGGGGAGTAGCGGGGGTGCTACGACGGCGTTTAGCAAGGTCATCGCGCTGCTGGTAGTCGATGCTTTCGCCGGTGGGATATCCGAATAGGCGGTTAGCTTCGGGGTCTGATCTGCGCATGATCTCGTCAAGCAGTTGCTGGTTCGATGCGTCGCTGAGGGCTATCCCGCCTACTTTGATTTCCCGGAGTTTTGCCTCGGCTTCGGTGATGAACTCAGCTGCAACGAGAGCCTCCAAGACGTTGGCGTTGTAGGACCGGGCGATTTTCACAACAAAGTCAGGGTCAGCACGTGCACCCTTCTTCCAGCGGGTGAAGTTGGAGGAGCTGATGTCTGATTTTTTAGCGGCTTCGGTGGCGTTGTCTCCATCCATGAGTCCGCTTAAATATTTCCACCACTGCGTACAAGTCATACCCGCATTGTATATTGCAGACCTGCAAAAGTGTAAGATATTGCAGCAAAATAAAAAAACTTGCAGCGCTAAAAAAGCGTGTATAGTGAATTACAGTGCAGCAAAACAGAATTGCATCACTGAAATTACAGCAGGTGGAAGGAGCGAAATGGCCACCATTGACACAACAAAAGTACGCCAAGAATGGGTAGGCAAAACACTAGGCGAGATCGAAACAATCACACGATTCGCGGAAATCCTAGGGGTCCCACCATCAACCGCATCACGCTGGATCGAGCCAGGAAAAGATGCAAATGGTCGCTTCATAGGAGCGGTGCTCAACAACTTTCCAGTGAACTTCGACGACGTGTTCGTCACAGTCCGAGAGGAGCTACCAGCGGAACGAGTCCGGCTACGCCGCCGGTATGTCGCGTAAAAGAAACTAATTGGAGAAAGGTTTGAAAAATGGAAAAATCCCAAAAACGCAGAAAGCGCCGGTAGTTGCAGCTACCGACGCACTCCGCGAAGCGAAACTAGTCGCCCAGAATTCGGTCTTCTGCCTCAGCAAAGCTCAGACCGCTCTGGAGAAGGCGCGCTTCGAGTCCAAGAACATAAGCCGCAACGTCAGATAGCTTCGACTCCATCTCTGACCGTAGTGCTATATGTTCTGCTGTCATATGGACTAACGCAATCGCCACAGCTGGCCCAGGGTCAGAACCTTCCTTCAATGCCTCTCGGATTGAATCCTGCATTTCCGTTAGCTTCTCTTCGCCATCCATATTCATTTCGGCAATCATTTCCCAAGTTAACAATTTCTTCCACCTCCTCCCCAGCACCAGATGTGCTATTCGAAATCTTACTTATCGAAAATGAAAACGCCTTTTCGGGGGAGGTAGAGGGGTAAAGAAAAACCCCTTGCAGGAACAAGAGGCGAAAACAAAACAACTAATAGAAAGGCTATCACAATGTCAGACTTAATTCCATTGACCAACAACGACGGCATCCAAGCTGTCATGGGACGCGACCTACATCGATTCTTGGAAGTTGGTGCCGAATATCGTCACTGGTTCCCTCGCATGATCGCGTATGGCTTTGAAGAGGGGAAAGACTACACGGTCAAAAATGACCGGGTACAAGATTCCCTAGGGTACGAGCGTGAAGCTACTAATCATATTCTCACGATGGATACGGCGAAAGAGCTATCCATGGTGCAGAACAATGCCAAGGGACGCGAAGCCCGCCAGTATTTTTTTGAGTGCGAGAAGCGGGTGGCAGCTGTGCCGCAGTTAACTGGTGCGCAGCTCATGGCTAAGGCGCTGCTTGAAGCTGAGTCGACGATGAAAGAGCTGGAGGACCGTGCGACTACGGCAGAAGCAATCATATAAGCAGCGGCCCTGGCACTCGAGTATCACGAAAAGTTCATCGCTGAAGATGACGATGTAACGAAGATTGATGATTTCGTTCGTGTTTACGGCTCTACTGGCCCGAAGGTGAGGGGAATGTTGATCAGTAAGAATATCGCTTTCCGTACACGGGTAGGCGCCCGATGGTCCGACTCAAAACAGATGATGGAACCGCAGTATGAATGGCGTGCTCGCGCCGGGCGTGCAACATACGACTGGTTCCGGCTATGTCCGCAGCATGACGCTCCGCGTCTACATAACGGTCAGGTTCGTCAGATCCTATATGTGAAGACGTTCCATATGGACGAGCTGGCTAAGCGCCTGGGGTTGGAGGGGCGCGATTCACGACACCCTTAAAAAGAGGCATAGAAAAATGCTCGACCGAGAACAATTTATCCCTACTCATCACGCCATTGAGCACGGATATCTGCCCCCGAGTATTCCATCTCCAAAGGGGCTCCATCTAGGAGATGAACCTTAACAGTGAAATACATACACCTCCAGGGGTGAATCTTTTGGATAAGTTCAATGTCTGTATGTTCACCAATGTTGATAGGGCGAAGGCTCATATGCCTATTCGGTATCTGGTCGCTTGCTATATCAATTCGCTCAATATTTTCAATACCCGGATTATGCACGCGCACCTTATTGCCATCTAAAGGTTCAAGGAAGAAGCGTTTTTGCTCGGCAGCAAGCGCCATCTTCTGAGTCTTCGCAACAGATTCCGCTGCCTGTAACGCGCGTTCTGCCTGGGTTTTAGATTCCTTGGCCTGGTGATGTGCATAGATACCGCCGCATATCGATGCGATCGCTCCAATGGTGGTTGCGATTGTGCCTATGAGCTGGGGAATGTCCATGAATAAGGATTTTAACCCACCGGCAGTCGGGGGGGGGGATACTGTCACAGTGACAAAACGAAAGAAGGTTTATTAGAAATGGAAATTTTTACCGTCGTGCAAGTTACGCAAAAGGAACAGGTTTCACCAACTACGGTTTACCAGGCGATTTACCGTGGCGATCTGGTTCCCATGGGGCGCACCGGCAACGGGCTACGTGCTCATTACCGCTTCACTGAGCAGAACATCGCCGACTGGCTCGGTGGCACCACTGCTGCTGCATAAAAGGGTTAAGTAGTAGGAAGCGTGTCCGTTTTGATGGTTGTTGCTTAACCTTTATTTCAGAATTCCTATGGACTCGTTTGTCGGTCCGATGGTGTCGAACAGGGGGATATAAACAAGATTAAGGTCGAAGTCTCGACAAGGCACAAGGTCTATCGGGCACGCCTGTATAAGTAATATGAGAACTGGACTTGCAAGCTATGGTGGTTGATTCTTTCTAAAATTTGTAGGGGAAGAAGATATCTCCACTGGGACCGAGCAGGGCGCCTGCCCTGCGCCGTACTTCTCGGAATGTGACGGGGAAATCGCCCTCTGTATAAGGTAGGTGATTTGAGACGTTAGGGTAAAGCACTACTTAAGTGCTCCTCTTTGAATTGCAATTTCTATAATGGCGTTTTTAGTACCGGTGACTGCGGGCTGCGATTGGGCAACAGCTGCAACGATAAACAGGAATAGGGTGATGATCGTTGATTGCAGACTATGCCCGTTCCACTTTGAAAACATTAGATAAAGGACGATAAAACTAAGCGATATTGTCCAAAGGGTGCAGAATATTAAACCTTGCATACTCCTGAGAAGTGCAAAGGCCTTCAATCCACCCAGCTCCTCAGCTGGGTTTTTACCAGCTATGTATCTCACTTCGATGGCCTTCCGACGAAGAATGTTATCGAGGATGTTTTCTACTAACAGAAAACACATCAGTACAAGGAGAATCGCAACAGTGATTTGTTCTCCAAGCGAACGCGGTTGCGCATCGGATGCTACAAACCGTGCGATTGGAAAAATTGTTCCGGCGGTTCCCCACAGGAGATACGTGCCAGATAGAGACCCTCTTGCATATAGTGAAGCCTCCAACTCGAGTCTTCTGTTTTTGAGCATCCGAATCCTCTCTGAATGTTCTTCATTGTCAATAATGTTTTGGATGCGGCTAAGTTGGTTGTCAATCCGCCTAGATTTTGTAGCTTCTCCGATGGCAATGAGGATCGCCACTAGCGAGGAAAATGCAGCAATTGCCCCACTTGTAAATGTGAAGAGATCAATTTGCTCTGGTAATAGCTTCATACGTTTAAGAATAAACATCGGAGTCTTCGTATGATCCGGTGCTCACTCTATATGCCAGTTGCTCGTGAGATTCGGGTATAGTCTTAACTCACTTAGTAATCCATTAAACTTGACTGAGAGATATTAACATTTGCTCGGAGGGGGCAACGGTTTTCAAAAGCCACTTCATGGGACTACAGATTCCGGCTTTAATAGCGGCAATGGTCACAGCATGTCCAGAAGGTTCAGCGTCCGGTAAATATCGTTTACCGGTGGGGATGATGTAAAGACTAGGGGGCGAAGGGAGAGGTCTCTTAACTTTGTAGATTGCTATTCCTTCAGACATAACGACCAGAGGAAGCGTTGTATCTGGACTGCGCTTATATGGCTTTTGGGTGAAAGGGATGTAGGCGTTTTGTTGGGCAGCTTTCTCTGTACGCTACTGTAATCATTCGATGGTCTGTGGCTAGCACGCGCGTAAAATCTAGTTCACTGGATGAAGTACGAATAGAAGATCTGTTGACGTATTAATAAATACGAAGGCAAGAAAACCGGGTGCGGCATCTCGTATGTTATAGACGATCAAAACAGGGGAGTGTTAGTTGATATCCCGCCCAGTATGTGAAAGAAAAACGTGGGTGTATGCTGCAACGGGATCTTCGAGACTGCCGTCTTTGACGTGAGCGGATTCGAAACCTGGAGGGGTAAGGCTTTGTAGGGCGTTGCTGAGATAGTTGATCGTCAGATACTCCTCACTAAGCTCGAGTTTTTGCCTGACTTCTTCAATCCCAACCACCCATCGCGCAGTCGGATGATATACATATGCTCGTTATGTTATGGGAAACCTTCAAAGGGGAACGGGGGGGGGCAACTGATTTTCAAAGATGGTTTGAACTCTAGGAGATTCTAAATAAGGCGCCGCAACTTCGTTAACTATTTATGTTATCTAGCTGGTAAAATTAGTTGTGAATTTTGATAGTGTAGGTAGGCCCGCAAGCCTAAGCGTTCTACCCTCAAGGAGGGGGTCATGAGCTTTATTGATATTCCAATTGAGGTTGATGAAATTAATTTATCGATTCGTGGTTGGGAGATTCTTGATGCTCGTACGCGATTCGTCGAGGTAATCGACCTGTCTGGTGAGTGTGTCTATAAAATGGCATATTCAATTCGCGCCTGTTACACCCCATCGGACAATGAGGATAGCAATGTATACCTCGAGGGCAAAGATAATTCTTTTTATTGGTCGGGGTCTCCAGGACTTCAACTTGAAGTTGAAGGGCCGGGTGGAGAAAGTCAAATAGTATTTTTGCGTCGTGGGGATGGCCCGCGATGGCAGGAGAACATGTGTAGAGCTTACGCATCCAAGAAGCCACTTGATATTTCAAAGTCGTTTAAAGTGTCTCTGACAGCGGTGGATGAGATAGCGGCAGACGACTCTATGTACATGATCCCTACATTTGTCTCTGAAATCCCTGTTGAAATTATCAACGAGTCGGCCCTGACATCTGTTCGATTTGAGTTCGATAAAACGATGGTGAATATGGCATATGGTCTATGGGAAAGCCAAATAGATATTGATTTTCGCGGCCGTCTCATAATTGGTAGCGATGTTGAGATCGAATCAGATTTTAGAAAAATG
The DNA here is from genome assembly GCF_900187135.1 of Corynebacterium ulcerans. Classification (NCBI taxonomy): domain Bacteria; kingdom Bacillati; phylum Actinomycetota; class Actinomycetes; order Mycobacteriales; family Corynebacteriaceae; genus Corynebacterium; species Corynebacterium ulcerans. Next base: position 950,370 of record NZ_LT906443.1, on the reverse strand, counting down.
AATCGAAACGCTCAGTGGCTTGCTCGCAAAGGCGCCGATATTTCGAGTTACGTATCGATTCCGCACTTAAGTATTGAGATCATGGACGAAACCGGATTCCTTCTTAACGATGACGAATTCACAATTCTTGGTGACACCTCCGTACGTAAAGCTGCTGACAATCGCCCAGTTTTCACCTGGACTTACCGATCATTCGATGACACCGAAGAAATGATGGGGAGTCCAGCTCGAGTTGTAGTGAGAATTTTTGATGAAAATAATGCTTGTTGACGTCGAAAGAATCCAGAAGTCGCTTGTGAAAGAATATGAGAGCGCTCCCGGAATGTTCAGTGAGCTAGCTCGCCTTGAGGAACTTCTAGCTGAGACATATCGAGACCGGATCCAGTACGAGTTGCTTCAGAACTCTGATGACGCAGGGTCAAGCTATGTCGAAGTTACGTTGAAAGACGACGGAACCATGCATTGGGTTAACGACGGGCGTTCGTTTGATCTGCGTGACGTGGAATCGTTGTGTAGGAGTGCTAGTTCGACAAAGACGCGAGGTGATTCGATCGGATATCGTGGCATCGGTTTTAAGTCTTTGGCTGCTACCGCGCAAAAAATCACTGTCGAATCTGGAGGAGCGTCATTTAGTTTTCATAAAGAAGAAGCTGTGTCAGTACTTTCAGGGGCGGGTAGCGTTGTTAAAGTGGCCGAGGTTCCGTTAATCCGGATACCTGTAGAGATCCAATCCAGCGCGATTGTGCAGGGAAGCAGATTCTCAGTGAAACCAAAAGAACTGAATAATAAGCCTTTCATTAATATTGAGCTGCTGTCCCTGCTTTTCTTACGGAACGTGAAGACATTGCAGGTTGTCGATGGAAATGAGATCGCGCGTACTACAAAGAGCGTGGTGGGCGAAAAGATCACGATTTGTGCAAAGAACGACTGTTCAGAATTTGCGTTGCTTTCTTCCTCGCACGTTTCAGTTGCCATCCCCCTCAATGAGTCAGCTCTAGCAAAAGTCGGGAGCAGAGGAAAACTCTATGCGTTCTTGCCGTTAAATGACTATCTTGGTATCCCGCTTATTGTCAGCGGAGATTTTCTAACTGATCCTTCTCGGACGAATGTCGTTGTGACTGATTCAGCCACAGTAGACATCCTGAATGTTGCGGCTAAACTTATTGCTGAACATTTATCTGATCCGCAGGCGAAGTATTTCCAGAAATTATGGGAATTATTGGCCCAAGGGGAGGATTTACGAGCCTTATTATCGTTCGGACAAGGGAGCGCCGCAGGTATTTTTGTTATGGCATTGCGGAGCGAAATGCAATCTCGACAGATACCTTTTTCTGTTCTACCTATCTCTCTAGAGCCTGATGAAGTAGCGCTAGTGTTCCCGCAAGGAGCTCCGAAGGCTCTTTACACAGCTGAAAACCAGAACCAGACTAAGGCTCTTCAAATCGCTTTGGGGCTACCTAAATCAGATGTTGGCGTTGTAATTGGTGATAAGGCTTCTTCTTTGCACGAAATGACCATTCGTAAAGCAGTACAGTACATTGATGATCTTGCGAGCGCTAAAGGCGTTCAGCTTTCTGCCTCTGAACAAAAACTTGTGGATTTTGCAAGAAAACAATTTGATATATCGAACGAAAATGGAGACAGAAGCACACGAGTCTCGAATATTCAACAGATAATGTGGCAACCTACAGTTAGTTTCCCTGATGTCGTGAAGCGATGGCGAACGGCTGAGCTTTCGGCTTGTGAATGGCTCAACATGAATGGGTGGAACGTTGAAGATGTCTCCTTGCAGAACCTCGGTTATGACTTAGTAGGAACCAATCCCGCAGGAGAGAAAGTCATGATCGAAATAAAACGGATTACGCGTATGAATGAACCGTTTGCAATGACGAACAACGAAATGGGAGCCGCACAAGTTGAAAGCGGAAAATACTGGCTTGGTCTCATTATTGGGTCTGATTCGCAACCTCAATTTGGTTTGCTGGATCCTCGGGATGAGAAAGTTCATCCGGAAAGGGTATGCAAAGCTTGGGAATGGCGATTCAATAATTGGGCTCCAAGAATCACTCGGATAGCCTAGGCGCTGACGGATTGGGCTATCCGTAGGCGTGTGCTGGGGGTACTAAGTATCCAAGAGCGTCTGTTCTGCCAGCGTTCTGTATACACGCCGGCCGTTGTCTCTAAAGTGGGATAGAAGACAACAACGTACAATTCGTTCAGTCTCTAAATGGTGGTGTTTCGTTATATCTGGACTGTTCAAGTTTGGTTTTGTGCTAAGGGACGAAGGTATCCCTATCTGGGAAAAGCAGCTGAATCAAACCGTGGCGATGGGTAGCGTTATAGGGAGAAACGAATGATAAGCGCTAATCAGACAGTCTGATTGAAAAGGGAAACCACTAATGGAAAAGAACATCATCGACCAGTTCGTAGCGGGGGAAGCGACGATGGACGACGTGAAACGCGCACTCGACAACGAACCGAAGGGGCCGGAAATCGACCGCAGAAAGATTCCAGTGACCGAGAACGTTCCCTTCCTGGACGATCTACTGATCAAGATTCAAGCAGCGGAAATGTTCCGGAAAATCACGGAAGCACAAGCGGAAGAAATGTACGAACACCTAATCAAGAGAAACAAGTAAACGCACACGCTAAGCCGTGTGGAAGCGAGACTTTCTTTCGCTAACCGCAAGTAGCCGCGCATGTTGCACGGCTTGCCACACTTCACCGTCATCCAACCACAGGCGCCTGGCCTGTAGCACCCTAGCGCCGCCGCGGGATGAGCCGAGCGGAGTTGAGGATAAAAGCGGTTTCGGAACCTACATGGATGAACGCCGCAAACACGGGGGAGAGCAGCCCATACGCGGCAAGGATCATGCCAAGGACGTCGATGGCAATGGTGCCGATGAAGTTGAACATGATGATTTTTCGGGCACGTTTGGCCACGCGGACAGTGTGCGCAAGGTCGTTGAGATCAGAGCTGATAAGGACTACGTCTGAGCTTTCTTGAGCGATATCTGTGCCTGAGCCCATGGCGATCCCCACGGTGGCATGCGCTAGAGCTGGTGCGTCGTTGACTCCGTCGCCGATCATTGCAATCGTGCGTCCGGCGGTGCGTTGTGCGTCGATAATGGCGAGTTTGTCGTCGGGGAGCAACCCTGCGTGGACTTCGTCGATACCTAGCTCGGCTGCGACGGCCCGTGCCGCGGTCTCCTGGTCACCGGTGAGCATCATGGTTCGCAGTCCGAGTTTCTTCAGGCCCGCAATGGCGGATTGTGCGGAATCACGGATGGCATCAGCTAAGAGAATCGTGCCTGCATAGTGTCCGTCGATGCTGATGTGGACGGCAGTAGCGGTACCGTGGGCATCAACCGTATCCGGCGCACCTGATACCAGGGAACGGTTGCCTGCGCGCACCGTTTTACCTGCGATTGTGACCGTCACGCCCTGCCCTGGTTGATAAACAAAATCTTCAGCCTGGCCGATAGGAAGTCCCTGCGCGCGAACATATGCGACGACAGCTCGCCCCAGTGGATGCTCAGAATAAGATTCGGCGGTTCCTGCCAGCGTGAGCAGTTCTTCACGGTCAATGCTTGTCGACGGCACGACCTCCACGACCGTGGGGGCACCGGTAGTAAGCGTTCCTGTTTTATCGAACACAATCGTATCCACGCTAGAAAGCGCTTCAAGATGGGCGCCGTCCTTGATAAACGCTCCATTTCTGGCGATTCGGGCGATGGCCGCTAAAACTGCGAGCGGTGTGCCAGCCGCGATTCCGCAAGCGCCAGCGACAACAACCACGGCAATTGTGGCCTTGAGATCGTGTGTAATCAGGTAGGTGATCACGGCGCTGGACAAGGCGAGATACACCAGCCATGCTGCGAGTTTATCGGCAAGACGCTGTGCCGGTGGTTCTGTGGATTGTGCTTGTTCCACTGCCGCGATGATTCGTCCGTAGGAGGACTCTGTGCCGACTCGTTGCGCACGAATTTCGACCACGCCGACCTGGTTGATTGATCCGGCAAACACGTTATCGCCAACCGTAATATCCACGGGCAGGGGTTCTCCAGTAATGCGCGATTGGTCGGCGCTTGATTCGCCGGAAATGACGATCCCATCAACCGGTATGCGTCCACCCGGAGAGACGATGACGGTGTCTCCCGCGACAACCTCATGCAAGGGCACCAGGGTGGTCTCATGGTCGCGTCGGACTTGCACTGTCTCGGGGAGGAACGTCATTAGGTCAGTCAAGGCCTCGCGACCGCGATCCAGCGAAAGATCTTCTAATATCTCTGCGGCCAGGGCGAAAGCGGTGATCACCAAAGAGGTTATCCACTCACCGATGGCTGCGGAGGCGACAATTGCGATGAACATGGACAGCTCCATGCTCATCTTCCTGTGACGCAAGTCCTCAAAGGCTTCGAGCGCGATTGGCCAGCAGCCCACCACCAAGCCAAGAACCGCGATGGCCGGCATCGTCGGCCACGGCCACGTCAATCCCAGAGCGAGGGCGACGGCGCAGAGTGCTACGAATAAGGTGCGCGCGAGGTCTTCGCGGTCGATGCGTTGCCACAAGCTACGCATATCTGTTGATGAGGTGCTCACTGCGTAGCACCAGGAGTTTCAGCATCAGTGGTAATGGAACCATCAGCATTCCGATGATGAGTGGGCGCAGTGCCCGCCACATGTTGCTGGGCGTGGAACACGGCGTGCGTGACGAGCTCGCGGGCGTGATCGTCGATAAGCCGATAAAAGACTCGATTGCCATCTTGGCGAGCCTCGACGATCTTTCCCCAGCGCAGTTTTGCTAGATGCTGCGAGGTAGTCGTGGGGGATTTGCTGATTTCTTCTGCGAGCTCATTGACGGATTTTTCCGTGTCGCGCAAAGCCAGGATGATGCGCACGCGTGTGGCATCCGAGAGCAGAGTGAACACCTCGGCGGCGAAGTTGGCGTATTGGCTCTCTGGGTTGAATGTACATTTCTTAGTATCTTCACGCATGCTTAGATACTAAGGTTTGAGGATGGACGTGGCAACCCTGTTGGGTCTGTTTGTAGGCTGAATATAAAAAGAAGTCACCCCACCCAGGGGTTGAGCCTGGATAGAGCGACTGTATGAGCTAACGACGGTTAGCGGAAGAGTTGCGGTAGCTGGTCCTTGAAGAAGAACCAGATAGCTCCGGCAGCTGCGCCGATGATGGCAAGTGCACCTGCTACCCACGGTGCGTAGGTGCGGAAGGGGGATTTGAGGCTTTGTGTGTGTTCGAAGTGAACGGTACAGATCGTTTCGCTAGCATCTCCCTTGCTAATCGGGAAAGCAAGCTTTTTAGTGACTTCTTGTTTTTGAATATCCTCTTCGGTCACTGTGTATGTGTAGCGAATCGATGCGAAATCGTTTTGGTTTAGGTACTTTCCGTTTCCATTATTGGTTATTGGCTTTATGTCAATTTTCTTCATCGTGTCCGGGACATCGTCAATCGTGGGATGCTCGTGGACTGCAACTCCGATTTTGGTCTTTCCTTCCTCAAAGAAGGTGTTGGTAATCGTCATTACGTAGCCGATGGTGTCACCTACCTCCGCGTGCTTAGCGAAGCCCCAGGATGTTTCTACCGGCAGTAGCACATGGTTGACTTCATCGCACTGTCCTTCGACTCTGCTTGTTGCACCTGCTACTGGTGTAGCGACCAACGTCGATGCTGTGGTAGCAAGTACGCAGGTTAGCGCGATTGCTGCTCGTTTGGTGCTGGTTTTGGGTGGGACGGTGAACTTCATGTTTTCCTTTCGTGGGGAGGGGGATGCGTTGTTGGATTTTGTGTGCCGAGGCGATAAACGGCAAAACCCGCCCTAGCTGGAGATTTTCAGCTAGGGCGTAGGGGGTGCTGCACTATCGGAATAGTTGGGGCAGTTGATCTTTGAAGAAGAACCAGATAGCTCCGGCAGCTGCGCCGATGATGGCAAGTGCACCTGCTATCCACGGTGCGTAGGTGCGAAGGGAAGGGAGAGGGGAATTAAGGTTTTGCGTATGTTCGATTATTCCGCGACAGCTAGGTGTGAGTGCGGTTTCCTCTGTGAATGGGATATCGAATTTTTTGCTAACGCTTTGCTGTTCTATATCACTATCAGTGAGCGTATAGAGGTAAGTGCCTGTGGCAGTTTCACCTGGCTTGATGAGCTCAGGTTCTGATTGATCTGGTCCCTTGAAAAACAGTTCTCCTTTATCGTTGTATTCCCCGTCAATATTTGGATGGGCGCCGGCTGTAACTCCTAGGCGTACAGTTCCATCTTTAAATGAGACATTTGTGACCGATAACTGATAGGTAAGAGTGTCACCCGCCTGTGGTTTTTTAAAGCTGGACCAGGAAGGCGTTACGGATACCAATGACTGTTCAATGCCAGAGCAGTACTCTCCCTCGAACCTGCTGGTTGTTGCGTTTGCTGCGTTTGCCGCAGGCGGAACAACGAGAGCGGATGCTGTGGTGGCAAGTGCGCAGGTTAACGCGATTGTGGTTCGTTTGGTGCTGGTTTTAGGTGAGGCAGTGAACTTCATGGTTTCCTTTCACCAAGTGGTGGGATGATGGGGTGGTTGGGGTTCATGTCCCCTGCAAAGAGTTTCCTATGATTATTGTTGATATGTCTTTAACAAAGATTAAGCTTAATCATGTGACTGTATTTGTCCACATTGGGAAAATTTAATCCTTTATCTGCTGGTAGACATGCACTTAGGGGGAATTGTGTGGGGTGAGAAAGATTGGATTTAATTATTTTTGGTTTTTAACTTAAAGGCGTGACGTATTGCTTTGGGGTTTATATGGGTGAAACTTCTTATTGTTAAAGTGTTTGCTATGTGCTTTGTTTCTGGAGATGTTTCACGTGAAAACGGGATTAAAAATGTGAAACCACTGCACACCTTCCGGGGGCTGTCCTTCTCGTGGGTGTGTGGCGATAATTTGCTTGTTGCATCTCGATGTGGAACGCGCTGATGCTCTTATGTGATTCCTGCGGTGTTGTCGGTAGGTGGCTTTGACGGTATGTAGTGCGACATCTTTGCCGGACGGATTGTGTCGGGCATGTTGAAGCGATTGGTTCACTAGGGCTTCGGGGTTTGGCTGTAGAGGGTGCGGTGTCTATGTGGTCTTTGGTAATAAGAAGTTCTTTTGTTGGAAATTGCTGCGTCAACTAGATGTGTGCTCAAGACTTGTTTGCTGGCCGATCGGGAATGTGGCTAGCGGCCTGCCGGTACTATCTGAAGATTATTCCTTCATGGTGTCTGCTGGGTGTTGCTGGAGAACTTGGCAAAACGTGTGGGAGTATGCCGGATTTCTGTTTAGATAAGGGGGGATGGCAATACCGAAGCTAGTGGCTGGTTCTGCCGTCTTTTTATGGGCTGTGGACTAGGTGCGAGGGGGATTTGGGATGAACTTCACTATGCTCATGTGGGGGTATGTAGAGCTAAGAACCCTTCGATGTTGCATGCGGGAATTGCTTAGGTTGTAGTAAGTTATTTTTCAGTTGTTTTCGAATGAATTTTTCATTAATGCTTGAATGGTAAGGCAGGCCTCAGAATGTTCGGGAAATGCCTTCTAACGTTTTCCTTATGATGATGTTTTGGTTGAGGGGAACGGGAACGCAGTGCTCGACGTAATATATTGGCTTTTCTTAAGTTCAGAAATAGATAAATAGTTTTGCTAGCATCGCGGGGGAACTTTGCTCGAACTTAAGTGCGGGTGAAGTGCTGGTCGAATTGGATCGTTCAAGTGTCGCGGACAGAGGGGGGTTCGCCACAGTAAGGCTTAATAGAGTGAGCTGGATCCTGCGCCTGATTGGTGATTTTTCAAGACGAGTCTTTAAAGGAGATCCATGTCAGTCATACGGTACCCTCAACCTCGGAGGCTAAGTCCGGTAGCAATAGTTGCCGTAATCTGGACTTTAATTGCTGCCCTCACAGTAGTTCCATATTCATCTGCATATGTTCCCGGGACTTTTGCTCCCAATCATGAGCAGCCAAATGGTCCACCTGCCGACGTGAAATCCGGGATAGATATTGCTCCTAACCCGGTAGTGCCGGGTGGGGATGTGACCTACACGATCACGGGGCAAGCTAAAGCGCCAAAGCCTAATACAACAAATGCTCCGGGACAGAGCAATGTTTTGTATGCGCAGGTGGAATTTACTCCGAGTGAGCATGCTCCGCTTAAAGCGGCCCCTCAAGCAACTGATTTCACATGGTCGGACGGGGTACGTCGAACATTTGCTGAAGAGCCGAAACTAGTCAATGGTACCTGGGTTCTCACGTTCAACGCCGGAGGTACTGACTTCGGTGCAAACCCTTCGTATAAAGCTTCGCTCGTAGGCTCGACCTCAACCGACATTTCGGTAAAAGAGATTACCGCAAAGGTGAAAACCACGGTGAACATTGATCCCGTGCTGAACTGGCGCTCGACGAATCCTACTATCACGCCACTCGGAAACTGTACCTATCGGGCAGTCCAGGAAAACACCTACCTAGGCGATGGCTATGGGGCGTGGTTGATGCACCTCAAGCTGGGATCGGATGGCTGGAATCAAGAGCTTGATCCTAACGGGCCTCAGATTCAAGTTTTCGATGAAACTGGTGCTGATGTGACTGCAAGGTTCGCGCACTACCGATTCAATTCACAGGACTACAGCCAGCCGGTTTACCCAGAAACAAATGCTGGTGTTAGCCCATACAACCAGTGGAAACAGTCCTTGAATTACAATTTCGATCAGAGCACTAATACAGGCGATACTTGGATCCGTGATGGATACAAGGTCAGAGTGACTCAGACGATTCGTGACACCACATGTAGTTATGGGGAAAGCTACATTCACTATAACGTTGGTATTGAATCGGCATTTCCACCTATCTATTCTTCTGACGAAGCAACAGCTTCTGCGCCCGTGGAACTGACCAAGAAGTTCCGTGTGGAGAAGTCGACGGATGCTGGTCGGGTGGTGTTGACTCCTGAGCAGGTGCGTGGTGAGGCTTCGTTTGATGTGAAGTACAAGGTGACGGTGACGAATGATGGTCGCGTTGCTGGTGTGCATCCGGATGTGACGGATGTGCCTGCGGCTCGTGAGGGTTTTGCGGTGCAGGGTGTGTCTGTTGATGGTCAGGTGTTGGATGCGCCGTATGTGATTAAGGGTCAGTCGTTGGATGCGGGGGCGTCGCGTACGTATGACGTGGTGGTGTCGTATCGGGTGGCTGATGCTGGTCGTGTTGATTGGTCGTCGGTGGGTACGTGTGAGTCTTCTGGTGGTCAGTCGTCTGGTGGTTTGGTGAACCGGGTTCAGATGGAGGGGGATTCTGATGGTCCGGGGAATAATGATGCGTGTGTTCCGGTGATTCCGCCGAGTGAGGACACACCATTTGTACCAATTCCAATCGTGCCCATTCCGGTTGTACCGACACCAGTGGTACCAACACCGGTTGTGCCGACTCCAGTTGTACCAACGCCAGACGGAGCGCAGCCTACTCAAAAGCCGGCTGAAAAAGGTGCCAAGTCAGGCAAAGTGCTTGCAAAAACAGGCGCATCTGTACTGGCTCCGATCGTAATCGGTCTAATTATGCTGGCCTTGGGTATTGCTATTCTTCGGCGTAGGAATACGGAATAACCACAGCTAAGGAATAACGGTTGAAGGTGTCAATGAGCGAAAACTCGTTGACACCTTCAATTTATTAGTGTGCATTGTGAAAGTATTACGGTTTCCAAGAGGCTTGCCTTTCTCGCAGGTATGCGACAATCACTGCATGCAAGGTGAGAAAAATATGTCGCGGGAGGGCGTCGAAAAGCTAACCAGACTGCTTGTCTCTGGTGAAGCATTGCGCTGGATACGTGAGTTTGAAGCCTATCGTTCAGATTTGGCAAAAGTGGGAGAACAAGACCGACCGGATAAAAGAACGACTGTTTTTGTGGATGCTGCGGACCTGGTGTGGGCATGGATCTCAGAGCCGGGTGCTACGGGATTCCGGAGCTATGCTGAAGAATTGATTTCCTGCGAGTTGGCTGGGGAAAACCCGGATTGTGCTGAGTTGGCAACCTTCTGGCCTGACTCAGAGATGGCTGTTTTGTCTCAGGTAGTGGAGCAATGGGAGTTTAGCCACCCGCCATTTGTGAAGTTGGTTGATGATGACGGCGGTATTGCTCGTTGAGGTTAACCTACCCCTAGATGTGACAAATATAATTCCAGTTTGGTAAAGGCCGCGCTTTTTTGGTGTGCTGCTGGGAACATGGGTGGCATGGATAACAATTATGAGGCAATCAGGGTATTAGGGCAGGACGAGATTGTAGAAAAACTCCGCGGCGAACCCGTTGGTCGGATCGTTGTCCGGCGTAAAGATGATATGGAGATCTTCCCGGTGAACTATGTCATTGACACCTCACAGGGGGAACCGCGTATTTATTTACGTACAGCGGAGGGCACAAAGCTGTTTACTGTGAATTTAAACCCCCAGGTTCTCTTTGAGGTCGATCACTTTAATGAGGAATCTGGTTGGTCAGTGGTCGTTCGTGGCACTGCGCACGTGGTGAAAGATACCGCTGAGATTCAACATGCAGAGACTCTTAATTTGCGCCCATGGCTGCCAACATTAAAGTACAACTTTGTGTGTATCCCCTGCATGGAGCTATCTGGGCGCGCGTTCGTCTTTGGAGAAGAGCCGGAGCGGTACTAGCAGCAGCGAGCTTATCGACGCCACCATGTGTCGCCAGGCTCTACCGGTAGATGGCGCTTATGTTCGCTAACTTTCCATAGATGCTCGATGCGGGCCGTGGCTTCTTTGGAGACTGCCTCAGTGTCCTCGATGTACGTATCGATCTCGGAGTAGGTCACACCAAGAGCAGCCTCGTCGGGAAGCGCAGGGCGGTCTTCTTCCAAGTCCGCAGTGGGGACTTTAAGCCACGTGGAATCTGGAGCGTTAAGGGCTTGTAAAAGTTGTGCACCTTGGCGCTTGGATAGTCCCGCGAGTGGGAGGATGTCGGCTGCGCCGTCGCCAAACTTGGTAAAGAAGCCAGTGACGTTTTCGGCTGCATGATCAGTGCCGATAACCAGAAGTCCTTTCTCACCGGCCAAAGCGTACTGCGCGATCATCCTCTGGCGTGCTTTAACGTTTCCTTTATTAAAGTCGCCGAGTTCTTTTAACCCCAGGGCTTGCGCGACATCTGCTGCACAGGCGTCTGTGGCTGGCTTGATATTAATGGTGACGCTGTGATCTGGCTGGATAAACGCAAGGGCAGTTTGGGCGTCAGCTTCGTCTGCTTGAACACCATAAGGCAACCGGATGGCCCAAAAATCTGCGGGATGTCCTTCTTTGCGTAGTTTCTCTACTGCTAGTTGGGCTAGGCGTCCCGCCAACGTTGAGTCCTGTCCACCTGAAATACCAAGGGCGAAACCCTTTGCACCAGAGGTGGCAAGGTAGTGGGCGAGGAAGTCCACGCGTTTCGCGATTTCTTCAGAAGGATTGATGATTGACTGGGTCCGAAGCCGGTGTTTAATAGTGCTGCGTAGAGTGTCCATGGTGCCATCTTAGTTTTTCTCCCAACGAGTGCTGTGAGGGTAGAAAAATAAGGTGGGATCAGCGGGTCGGGGGATGCTGAGCGCTAGGGTTTGGTATTTGAGTGCTTGGTAAGATAACATCATCCCTCGTGTCATGGCAGGTTTTCCGCCTATGCGTAAGCATATGAGTGGAGAAATGCCCAAATAACCGTGAAGCCTCTCTATGGCTTTTCTTGGAGAAGAAAGGAGCGCCCGATGAAGGTCCGCAAGTCCCTTCGGTCGCTGAAGAACAAGCCGGGCGCTCAGGTTGTCCGTCGCCGCGGCAAAGTTTACGTGATCAACAAGAAGGATCCTCGTTTCAAGGCTCGCCAGGGCTAGGATATTTTTGCAAACGACCACCTCTCGGGGTGGTCGTTTTTTGTTGTATCTAGAGCCTGATTGGGTGGGGGGTGACCCCTGCGTTTTATAACTTTTCTATAACGAAAAATTTTCAACATGGAGGTGAGCTGGCCTTATGTTGATCGGGATTGATTCTGTTGTGATTTTTGGGCGAGAGGGCGGTGGGCCTATCCGCTAGATGTAGTGGCGGGGGTAAATGCCGTACTGGGAATTCCCTCGATGTAACTACTATATATTGTGCCTGTTGCGCATTTTAACCACTAAGTATAGTGTCTTCTTGTGTCGCCGGAACGGCTCGGAGAACAGCGGAAACATATAATTTCCGCCCGTATCCCCTCTGCTGTGGTGCTCCTGTCAAAGGACACTGCATGTTCTCCGGGGAACAACATACGTTGTTAACTATGTCGTTTCGGTCCTAGGGACCGTTTGCTCAAGATTTAGGAATTGTGCGCCATGTCGATCACCGTCTACACCAAGCCAGCTTGCGTTCAATGCAACGCCACTAAAAAAGCCCTCGATCGTGCAGGTCTTGATTACACGCTCGTAGATATCAGCATCGATGATGAAGCTCGTGATTACGTGATGGCTCTGGGATACCTTCAGGCTCCTGTTGTTGAAGTCAATGGTGAGCACTGGTCAGGATTCCGCCCCGAGCGCATCAGCTCGCTGGTGGCGCAGGTTGCCTAATGACTTTGTCTTCTGAGCGCCGTGATGGGGCCAGGGACTTCTAGGAAAGCCCGAGTGAGACAATAGGTCTTGCTTGGGCTTTTATACATAAGAGCCAGGACTCAATGTTTAGGAAGGTAGCCGGAGATGCTCGTCGTCTATTTTTCTTCCGCAACGGAGAACACTAAGAGGTTTGTGCACAAACTAGGTTTTCCTGCCAAGCGAATCCCATTGCATAAGTCTTCTCCTGAACTGGTTGTGGACGAACCCTATGTATTGGTGTGCCCCACGTATGGTGGGGGAGCGTCGATAAGCGGTGGTAATACTAGGCCAGTGCCTGCGCAGGTGATCCGCTTCCTCAATAACGAGCACAATAGAGGCTTGCTGCGCGCGGTTATTGCGGGAGGTAACTCTAACTTTGGTCTTGACTTTGGCAAAGCCGGAGACATGATCGCAGCTAAATGCCAGGTGCCTTATGTTTACAGGTTTGAGCTTTTGGGCACAGATGAAGACGTTCGACTAGTTCGCGATGGCTTGCTTAGCAATGCGGCTGCGCTGGGTCTTCTCCCTGAACCGGTAGCGTAAAACAAGGAACTGCTGGCTTCCGTAGAATCGTGGGGCCTTGCTGTTTAATACTCGCCTTCTCCGTGAGCGTTGACTCCGAGAAGAGTCTAATTTCATAACATTTTCTGTATCCGCACATCACCATTATTTGAAAAGGTAAAGGTTTCTTCGTGTCGCAATCTTTGGGAAAACACGTTGCTGAGCCGGTGTCTCGCACCGAACAACTCGACTACCACGCGCTTAACGCGCTACTCAATCTTTATAACGCGGATGGAAAGATCCAGTTTGATAAGGATCGCGAAGCTGCAAATCAATTCTTCTTGCAGCATGTTAACCAGAACACCGTCTTCTTCCACGATCTTGAGGAAAAGATTGAGTACTTGGTTGAGAACAACTACTACGAGCCTGAAATCATTCAGCAGTACGAGTTCGCGTTTATCAAGGACCTCTTCAAACAGGCGTATGCCCACAAGTTCCGTTTCAAGTCATTCCTTGGGGCGTATAAGTACTACACCTCTTACACGCTCAAAACTTTCGACGGGCGCCGCTACCTTGAGCGCTTTGAGGATCGCGTATGCATGGTCGCGCTAACGCTTGCCGACGGCGACCAGGACCTCGCCCGTAACCTCGTTGATGAGATCATGACTGGCCGATTCCAGCCAGCTACCCCTACCTTCCTCAACTCTGGTAAAGCACAGCGCGGCGAGCCCGTGTCCTGCTTCCTTTTGCGTATTGAGGACAACATGGAGTCCATTGGACGTTCCATCAACTCTGCACTGCAGTTGTCCAAGCGCGGCGGCGGCGTTGCCCTGCTCCTGAGCAACCTGCGTGAGGCTGGTGCACCGATTAAGAAGATTGAGAACCAGTCTTCCGGCGTTATCCCCGTGATGAAGCTGCTGGAGGATTCTTTCTCCTACGCAAACCAGCTGGGCGCGCGTCAGGGCGCAGGTGCTGTATACCTCAACGCCCACCACCCTGACATTCTTAACTTCCTGGACACCAAGCGCGAAAACGCAGATGAAAAGATCCGCATCAAGACGCTTTCCTTGGGTGTTGTAATCCCAGACATCACCTTTGAGCTGGCTAAGCGTAACGACGACATGTACCTGTTTAGTCCCTACGATGTTGAGCGGGTCTACGGTAAAGCCTTTGCCGATATCTCTGTGAGCGAGCATTACGCTGAGATGGTGGAAGACCCACGGATTCGTAAGAGCAAGATCAACGCTCGTGAGTTCTTCCAGACCATCGCGGAGATTCAGTTTGAATCTGGTTACCCGTACATCATGTTCGAGGACACTGTAAACAAGGCAAACCCCATCGAGGGCCGTGTGAACATGTCCAATCTCTGCTCTGAGATCCTTCAGGTGAACACCCCGTCCCTATTCAACGACGATCTTACGTACGAGGAAGTCGGCGAAGACATTTCTTGTAACCTGGGCTCGCTGAACATTGCGATGACGATGGACTCGCCGGACTTTGCCAAGACCATCGAGACAGCGATTCGCGGGCTTACCGCGGTATCGGAGCAGACTGCTATCAACTCGGTTCCGTCGATCCGTAAAGGTAACGACGCAGCGCACGCTATCGGTCTTGGTCAGATGAACCTTCACGGCTACCTTGGCCGCGAGCACATCTACTATGGCTCTGAAGAAGGCCTCGACTTTACCAACGCCTACTTTGCTGCTGTTCTCTATCAGTGCTTGGTGGCCTCCAATAAGCTGGCCCGCGAACGCGGACGTACTTTTGCTGGCTTTGAGACCTCAAAGTATGCGACTGGCGAGTACTTTGATGACTTTGATCCCGCAGATTTTGCGCCTAAGACCGAAAAGGTAGCAAAGATTTTTGCGGACTCCTCGATCTATACGCCAACGGTTGCCGATTGGGCAGACCTTAAGGACGCCGTGGCTGCCCACGGTCTCTATAACCGCTACCTTCAGGCAGTGCCGCCGACGGGATCGATTTCCTATATCAACCACTCAACCTCTTCTATCCACCCAATCGCATCCAAGATTGAGATCAGGAAAGAGGGCAAGATCGGTCGTGTTTATTATCCAGCACCTCACATGGATAACGAGAACCTCGACTATTTTGCAGATGCTTATGAGATCGGCTTTGAAAAGGTCATCGATACGTACGCCGTAGCGACGAAGTACGTGGATCAGGGGTTGTCGTTGACATTGTTCTTCAAGGACAGTGCGACTACCCGTGATATTAACCGTGCACAGATTTATGCCTGGAGAAAGGGCATTAAGACCTTGTACTACATCCGTCTGCGACAGGTCGCGCTGATGGGAACTGAAGTAGAGGGCTGCGTCAGCTGCATGCTCTAAACGAAAGGGGATGGCCCACCGCGAAAGCGGTGGGCCATCCCCTTTTTTAAGTGTGTACTGCGCTGTTTAGCGCGCGGCGAGTTCGGCGTCGATACGCAAGACTCCGGAGCCGGTATCGGCGATGCGCAGGCGGTCCAGGATCTCCTTGACGGTTGCTTCCTCTTCGATCTGCTCTTCCAGGAAGCGATCGATAAGTGGGCGTGAATCGTAATCCTTGACGGAATCCGCGATCTCTGCGAGTTCGCGGATCATAGCGGTGACCTTCTGCTCATGTGCGAGGGAAGCCTCGAATGCTTCGATTGCAGAATTTGCATCGAGCTTTGGCGGTGCAATATCGCCGATCTGAGGGCGGTAGTCGCGATCAAGAAGGTGCTTAGAGAACTGAGCGGCGTGATCGAGCTCTTCCTTGTGCTGAGCCTGCATCCAGTTGCGCATTCCGGTGAGGGAAAGATCATCCAGGATGTAGGAAAGCTGAAGATAAACCATGGAAGCTTCGAGTTCAGCGGTGATCTGGTTGTTAAGGGCTGCTGCTAGTTTTTCATTGATACTCATGAAAGCGATACTAAGTAGCAATAACGGATATGTCACCTTAAGTTAGCCCAGCATAACAGGGGTTTTTGTTGTTGGGTTGCCTAACTTAATGGTGAGGAGTTGTGGTGGTTAGCAAGATGCTACTGAAAGCGAAATGAAAAGCTAGAAGGTGGTAAAGGCCACATTTTTCGAGTGGGTGGCGTGCATGTGCGCTCAGGTTGAACTTAGGGTATGCCATCCTATGGGTCCGGTATGTGGTGTGATGAAGATAACATTAAGGTGGTGTTGGTTGAAGGGGGGAGGAGCCTTATAGCCTCTTCTGGAGTTGTTGTGGGGTAGAGTCGACGGGTAATAAGCTGCCCCGGAGCTATGTATAAGGCTGGCCGTTGCGCGTCGAAAAGCGGCATGCTTTTGACTGCTGGGTAGGGCAGGGAAAATTCCGAAGTAGGAAGGTGAAACGGTGGAGTCTTACGATTCTTATCTCGAATCACATAAAAAACCGGTCTCTGCTATTAACTGGAATAGCATTCCTGATGAAAAAGATCTTGAGGTGTGGGATCGCCTGACCGGCAACTTCTGGCTCCCTGAAAAAGTCCCAGTCTCCAACGACTTGAAGAGCTGGGGAACGCTCAATGATCTGGAAAAGACCACGACTATGCGGGTCTTTACCGGGCTGACCATGCTGGACACCATCCAGGGAACGGTTGGCGCCGTGTCAATGATTCCTGATGCGATCACCCCGCATGAAGAGGCTGTGTATACCAATATTGCCTTCATGGAAAGCGTGCATGCTAAGTCTTATTCCAATATCTTTATGACGCTTGCCTCTACTAAAGAGATCAATGAGGCGTTCCGGTGGTCGGAAGAGAATGAGAACCTTCAGAAAAAGGCCAAGATCGTTCTTTCCTACTATGAGGGTGCTGACCCATTGAAGCGGAAAGTGGCCTCGACGCTTTTGGAGTCATTCCTCTTCTATTCCGGCTTCTATTTGCCCATGTATTGGTCGAGCCATGCCAAGCTGACTAATACGGCGGACATCATTCGACTGATTATTCGTGATGAGGCCGTGCATGGTTATTACATTGGCTATAAATATCAGCAGGCGGTGCGCCAGCAAACGCCAGAGCGTCAGGCGGAATTGAAGGAATATACATTTGACCTTCTTTATGACCTCTATGATAACGAGATCCAGTACACGGAAGATCTTTACGACGACCTGGGTTGGACTGAAGACGTAAAGCGCTTCTTGCGGTATAACGCCAACAAGGCACTTAATAACTTGGGGTATGAGGGCTTGTTCCCGGCTGATGAATGCAAAGTTTCGCCGGCAATCCTCTCTGCACTGTCGCCTAACGCTGACGAGAATCATGATTTCTTCTCTGGCTCTGGTTCTTCTTATGTGATTGGTAAGGCTGAAAACACTACGGATGATGACTGGGACTTCTAATAGGAAGTGCTAGGAAAGGCCGTGTAAACCGCCGCACAAAAATTCTTCTTGTGCGGCGGTTTTGCTTATTTTTGGGGTGGGGGGGATTGTGGTGAGCGTGAGGCTGGAGGGGAAGGTCTTGAAGTGGGAAAAGGGGGCTGGTACCCCTTTCATCCTTTGGATTGATAACCGCTGGGGGTGGGGTAGGGGCGCTTTGTGGGGGTGACGTATGGAAACGCACCCTTTTTACTATGTGGCGCGTATCACTGGAACTATCTGGAAAATGCTGTATTTTTAGCGGAATTAGTTGCCCGGTTGTGTAAAACCCCAGATAGGCATTTCGTTTTGCAGGTCATTGCGCATAAACTTAGCTGA
This sequence comes from Corynebacterium ulcerans, assembly GCF_900187135.1. Taxonomy (NCBI): domain Bacteria; kingdom Bacillati; phylum Actinomycetota; class Actinomycetes; order Mycobacteriales; family Corynebacteriaceae; genus Corynebacterium; species Corynebacterium ulcerans. The sequence goes on along the minus strand of NZ_LT906443.1, from coordinate 932,570 downwards.
ATTCCAGCCGGCTGTGGCTGGCTTACGTACTTACGCTGCCATAAGATGGGGCAGTGTAAATTTAGTCGTCTTCGTCACTTGGAGCGAGGCGGCTCACAAGTCAGGAGGATCGTATGACCGCTGTGGCGCCGAGGCTCGAGAATTACTCTGAGCCAACAAGGCCCGCGCCGACCGGCGGTGCCCGTAAGGGTACCCTGGCCTGGAAAATGCTAACCACCACCGATCACAAGCAACTGGGCATCATGTACATCATCATGTCCTTTGTGTTCTTCTTCCTCGGTGGACTTATGGCACTGCTTATTCGTGCGGAGCTTTTCTCCCCAGGACTGCAGTATCTCTCAAACGAACAGTTCAACCAGCTCTTCACGATGCACGGCACCGTGATGCTGCTTTTGTTTGGTACTCCCATCGTGTGGGGCTTTGCTAACTACATCCTGCCTTTGCAGATTGGTGCCCCGGATGTTGCATTCCCTCGTCTTAACGCTTTTGGTTTCTGGGTCACCATGATCGGTGCCGCTGCCATGCTCTCCGGCTTCCTCACCCCTGGCGGTGCTGCGGACTTCGGTTGGACAATGTACCTCCCGCTGGCAGACTCCATTCACTCTCCGGGCATTGGCTCTGACATGTGGATTGTTGGTGTTGGTGCAACTGGTGTGGGAACCATTTCCTCCGCTATCAACATGATCACCACGATCCTATGTATGCGTGCTCCGGGTATGACCATGTTCCGCATGCCAATTTTCTGCTGGAACATCTTCGTGGCATCTGTCCTGGTTCTTATGATCTTCCCACTCTTGACTGCTGCAGCTCTGGGCGTGCTTTACGACCGTAAGCTTGGCGGACACCTCTTCGATCCAGGCAACGGCGGCGCCATCATGTGGCAGCACCTGTTCTGGTTCTTCGGACACCCTGAGGTTTACGTCCTCGCGCTTCCGTTCTTCGGAATCGTCTCCGAGATCATCCCAGTCTTTGCCCGTAAGCCAATGTTCGGTTACATCGGCTTGGTATTTGCAACGCTGTCGATCGGATCGTTGTCCATGGCTGTGTGGGCGCACCACATGTTCGTTACCGGCGCTATCCTGCTTCCGTTCTTCTCCTTCATGACCTTCTTGATCTCGGTTCCTACCGGCGTGAAGTTCTTCAACTGGCTTGGAACAATGTGGAAGGGACATGTCTCCTGGGAGACGCCGATGACCTGGACCATGGGCTTCCTGGTTACCTTCCTCTTTGGTGGATTGACCGGCATCATGCTGGCCTCGCCGCCGCTAGACTTCCACATCTCTGATACCTACTTTGTGGTTGCTCACTTCCACTACACCTTGTTCGGTACCGTGGTGTTTGCTTCCTTCGCCGGCGTGTACTTCTGGTTCCCCAAGATGACCGGACGTATGCTCGATGAGCGCCTGGGTAAGATTCACTTCTGGATCACCTTCGTGGGCTTCCATGGAACCTTCCTGGTTCAGCACTGGTTGGGCAACGAGGGCATGCCGCGTCGTTACGCTGACTACCTTGATTCTGATGGCTTTACCACTCTGAACCAGATCTCCACGATCTTCTCGTTCCTGCTCGGAATGTCTGTTCTACCGTTCATCTGGAACGTCATCAAGTCTTGGCGCTACGGCGAGGTCGTTACCGTGGACGACCCATGGGGTTATGGAAACTCCTTGGAGTGGGCTACCTCTTGCCCGCCACCACGACACAACTTCACTTCGCTGCCACGTATTCGTTCCGAGCGTCCTGCATTGGAGCTCCACTATCCGCACATGGTTGAGCGGATGCGTCGTGAAGCTCACGTGGGGCACCACGCGGAGCCGGTCACCAAGAAGACCAGTTAACGCATAGTAGCGACTGATTACTCTCTGACTTAAGTCGAGGCCTAGAAAGAATCTAGGCCTCGACTTTTTGTTGTGATGTGAACGCCCGCGATGGCTCGGGGAATCGTTTGATGGGGGCGGCTATCGGTAGTTTGGGCAATTTCTATGAGCTAGACAGATTGCTCATGAACATAGGAAGGGCTGAGGATAGCTCGAAGTGGAGATGCTTAGGGGGAGATGAAACGCACTCTTGAAAGTATTGCTGACTTCGCTCAAGGTAACGTTTGATCGCGTCCTTGGAGTGTCCGTTTTTAGATAGCTGATCGTGTGAGGACTCGGCTTCTTTGAGCTGTTTGGTCCAGGCCTCTACGTCTGCTTGGAGTTCCTGGCATGCAATGGGTACGGATTTAGTCTCTGCATGTGCGAGAGTGCTTGTGGATGCGAGGGCGAAAGAGAGTGCAATGGTGGTGGTTATGAGAACGCGAGTGACGGTGGTTTGAAGATGCATATAACCCTACTTTCCTTCTTTAATGCTAATTAATTGTTAAGTTAATGTATATGAAGTGATGGGGGCTATCAAGTGTTTTGCATCTCAAACTTTTCGAGCTATTCGGAGAGCTTCTACAAGCAAGAGCTTTTCGACGGCATCCTCTCTTGGATAGGTGAAGAAGAGACGTTGAGATAATGACTGATCGTATTGATGTTGCTTTCGGTATTGCACATAATGGCACGTGGCTAGTGTGGTAGTGCTGCTAGGGGATAGTGCACTGATCATTATGAAATATTGTTCCGGCTCGTTTTTAGCTCCGGTTGTGCGGTTTTGAGGGCTGTGGCTTAACTTGGCAACGATTTAACGCCGAAAGAAGTGGGGGAGCACTTGGTATTTACATTGTTAATACCTCATGCAAAACCGTTTGCTATATGGGGTGCTAACACTCTACGGTGGCTAATCATCGTTGAATTGGACTAGGGCGGCGAATGCTAAACCGCAGGCTCGTTCTTGACTACAATGACTACAGGCTCAAGAAACAAGAGCTTTATGCCAAAGAGAGGACAAGGTTGGGAGTATTCCGTGCCATCACCTACATGGCCGAGACGCTTTCCATCCCCACATAATCATGAAAAACAACATACACTTGGCAATACTGGGGTTGCTTGCGGTGTCTGTAGCCCTCGGCGCACCCCGCGTCATTACCTACGGCCTTGCGGCACTCCTCTTCGCAGTTCTCACAGTAAAAACATGGTCACTGGCCAGAGCCTGGGCAAAGCAATAGGCCCGCATCATTATCGGCGGACATGCTGGGTACATCTTTTGGTGCGTTAAGGATGCTCAGTCCACTGCGGAATATGACCATCAGTCTGGGTCACATATGGCAGACAGTCGCCCCTGCTGCAATATGTCCCTTAGATAAACGTATGCCTCTATGGGGTGCTGAAGAGATCAAAGTATGGACGCGCTAGCGACTTCAGTCCTCTGTGTAGAATCGCTCTAAATCTAAATGTGACACGCAAAAATAATCCTTGACTGATCGTAGGGTCAGTAATAGATTTTGTTTATTAAAATCTGTACTACGGTTTGTGTTCAATATTGTGGTCAAGCTTCTCTCGTATATCATCCGGAACTGCCTCTGCATATATGGAGAGAAGTCTGCTAGCTGTCCGCACGGCAGGCATGGGGCATCGTTGTCTTTTGTCGGCGCGCCGACATGGATGGGGAAGTATTCCCCATCTCTCAGCTTGCATGTATCACGCCTGGGAAAGTCGATAACTATTCCTTCTCTGGAAACTTTTTAGGCAGCTGCCAAATGTGTGCACCTCTTTTTGTGATCCGCACACCGGGCTTCATTTTGATAATGAGGTTCCCGTCTTCTGGGGACCTCGGTACGTACATAAACCCGCCTGTATTCGACAAACCTTTTACAGGTGGATAGGACTCGTCGTAGTCGATAACTTGATTGAATCGAACAAGTTTTCGATACATGCCGAGCAGTTTAACATAACTTGAACCACGTACCCCCTCTTGTCCCCGTTCCATATAGCGGGCGTGGATTCGTAGCGTTTTGTAGATTGTGTTATCGCGGTGCTTATCTTTAACTTTTGGCCAAGGTATGTCATCTTTGATGTATTCCATTTCCCTAGCTTCATGCCCTCCTCTTTTTGCAAGAGTGAAGATGTATTGACGGGTAACCCCGTATTCCCTAGCAATCTGGGATTGGGTCATACCTTCACCTAAAAGCTGCATAACCCGTTCTGGCGTGATAGACATTTATACCTCCGTAGTGGTGGACACAAACTATATATCTAGCAAGTGTCAAGCTATGAACTACCTCCGCATACGCGGAGAAAAGCTGCCTGAAAGAGATTTCCTGGACCTGCGCTAGTTCTCGCGAGTCATCTCTGTATAGTTCGCAAACTGAATCTCTTGGTGCTGCCGCTCGTTGGTGAGCTTGCGCGGAACTCCCATCGCTTTATCGACTTCCCGATCTAGATCATCGTGAGTTTTAAGAAGGGCATGGTCCATTTCTAACGGGTCGTAGTGGTCAACGAGCGAGTGATCGGGGTGAAGCTCGCGCGCGGCCAAACCAAGGTAGGAGTTCAGGTTATCCTCAGGCCACTCTCTAGCGTGCTTCTTCGCTCCTCACTATCACCGCCTGATGATGATTATTGGTCGACCTAACGACCCCATGATTTGACATTTCCTAAAAAATGTTGAACACAATTTGGGTCGTATGTAACCTAGGGCTCAAACCCCTCCCTCTAAAGATCGGAATCACTATGAGACCTCGATCAAAATCCCTGGCTTCACTAGCTGCCGTCGCTATCCTTTTCACTGGTCAGGGTCAAGCCGTCGCTGCTGAAAAAGACGATCCTACAACCCTTCAGGAGTTCCAAGAATAGACCGTTGCAGAGGCATCAGTCACCCCGGAGGTTCTGGATCAAGCTTTTGAGGAACTGATCAACTCGGATGTTCCCCGAACTGTAAATGACGACTCCACTGTAACCTTCAACCTCGAGCACATGGATCTAACGTTAAGGGATCCACATGCCATCACCCCCTACGCAAGTGGAGGGAAAGAACAAGGAGGCTTTTGGGTAGAGTTCACCCCTCTTGAGCAGGACCTGATTATTGGTGGATCGGGGTTTGTCCTAGGGGCCGCCATCTGCGCCATTCCCGGTGTCGGGTGGGCTGTATGCACCCTCGTTGGAGCTATCATCACCGGGGCAACAGTGGTTCTCAGCCACCACAAGAAGTGCAATAATCGCATAAAGATCCATTACACATGGGCCGGAACGGTTCGTAACAGCGAGTGTACTTAACGATCAAGCGCGAAATGAGGACTAATGAACAAGCATAAAATATCGCCCAATGCGATTGTCGTTGCACTATTTGGGCTGGCAATCTCAGGTTATGTCGCCATTGCAAACAAGTCGATCCTCGGATTTGTCATCCTCATACTGCTCACCATAGTTGTAGCAGTACTGGTCAATCACATCAAAAACAGTCATCAGGAATAACCGGCGAGTAAAGTCATCTGCCGGACGCTAACCCATGTCGCCAACCTGGCATAACGTTTTATCACCGTTTATTTCTGCATTGTTTGGCTCGGCTTCCCTGTCCCCCGCTCTCCCTTGCTCTGCTGCTCGGCGCATGGCGCCGACTCTGCCCCTCAAAACTGCCACACACAGTAGGCACTTCTAGTGTCGATGGTCTTTACGCTGGTTGCGGCCATTCGAACCGCTGTATGTGACCAGTTATGCCATTGGATGGGTCTCAGATTTTAGGCCCAACTGAGCTGGGATCGCTGGGGCATTACAACTCTGGATGTGGTGGTTCTTCGCCGGCTTCATCGAGGTAGTAATCAATGACGTACCGGTACAGCTTGAAAAGCTGCTCTCTATCAAACTCGGCAGTGTCCTCGGGATCATCTTCAAGCTCCCAGTGGGTTTTCCGTCAATCGTGTGTTCGGCAAGCAGAACAACTTGACGGAGTTCAACGGTGCGTCGTGCCGTTGTTACGACGTCGCCGATCCCTTTTTCTTCGGGAACGTCAGTGATTACCCAGTGTTTCCTCCCACCTGGGACTAGTTCTACTCACTTAAAGAAGGGGTAGTCAGGCTTTTTGTTCTTGCACGCTTTAAGAAAAACGATCAGTGCGCCTGCGACTGGTTTAGGCAGTGTGTTGACGTTGTCGAAGTCCAGGCCAAACGTTTCGTCCCCGTTGCGTAACCCCAGTTTCCATGCGCTTGTATTTCTTGCTGCGAAGCAGATTGCCGATGAATTCAACCTGCTTCGGACTGGCTACCGCCCAGGGCAAAAGAACTCCCAGTCTCACAGTCCTTCTCAATCAGCGTCACTTCGTAGTAGTTCTGTGCCGTGTGGGGACGTAAACAAGCTGCCCCGGCTCTCACACTCACCCTGACAGGCGACATACAAGCCGTGATATCAACAATGCAAGGAGGGTGTTTCTCGGTTATCTGGGCTCTCCAATAGCTGTTGTGTGTGGAGTAAAAGAACGATGAAAGTAGTTTTCAAAAAGAGGTGTTTTATTAGTGGCTGTCCTATCGGACAGGGAACCGTATATTGCTTACGGTATTGCACCCTGTTCTTCGGGATAAAGCCCTGCTTTCTTTAAAGCGGATACATGATAAGCGACCGTGCGTCTGGAAACTCCAACCTCTTCTTCGATTGCCTTCCAAGTAGGAAGCTTTCCTGTCTGGGTAAAGCTCTGCGAAGCAACCGCGAGGATCTGGGCTCTCGTATTGTTGCCGGATGCACGCTTGCGCTTGTTCGCAGAAGCAAGATTCTTTCTCTGTGCCTGTGCGTATTCGCCTTGGGGGTCGGTTTTCCAGCGTTGCGCGGCTTTCTGTCCGCCTCTGCGCCCCATGGTGGCTAAGGCTTTCCGCTCGCTGGTGGTTGCTTTTCTAGGCGCGCTCGACCCGATGGAGGCTGTGCTCTTAGATTGGGTCACATAGCCGCGAACTCGGCGTGCCATAGTCTGGAGGTCGCGCATCGGGGCCAGCTCTGCGGGCCGGCCTGCACCACCGTGGGCCTGCGCGACGTTGTAGGCGTGCTCGTAGGCGTCGATAATCGCCGCGTCCGTAAGACGTTGTCCAGCAGCGCGCAGCCTGTGGCCGGTCTTAAGAGCATGTCTGAATGCGGTCTCGTCGCGAACAGCGGTGCCTTCAGCAATCCAGAGCACGCGCACGCCGTCGATGAGCTCCGGGTCGTACTGGTCGAGTCCAGCGGAGACTTCCGCGTCCACGTCTTGGGCCAGAACTTTAAACGCCTGTGCCTCTTCGCGACGGGTTTTCACCGCGTTAATGAGTTCTCGCCCAGACTTAAACTGCTGGCGTGGTGCAGTCTTGTACTGGTCTGTCCCGGCCAAGTCCCTCACCTGCCTTATCAAGTCACCTAGACGCATCACACGATTATGCTGCCTATACCAACGATAAGCCGACGGAGACTTACCCGTGTAGAACGGATTGCGGCTAAAACCGTGGGCGAAGTGGGGATCATTGTCGAGTAGTTCACCTAGGGTGCGTGTAGTCGCGGCGAGGAGCTTCATCTGCGAAGATTTACCCGAAGCATCCGCGTAAACAGGGTCAATAAGCCAGATAAACTGGTCTTTCCCGCTTACTGGGTTCACGCCCACCCAGGTGGGGCCGATGCTGTGCTCAACAAGCACCCGCACGACGGAACTACCTCCGCATACGCGGAGAAAAGCCCGGGTGCGAAAGCTGGTTCCAATGATCCGATGAACTACCTCCGCATACGCGGAGAAAAGACTGCAACGGTGGGGCGTTGCGACGAAAGTAAGGAACTACCTCCGCATACGCGGAGAAAAGCTATATCCTCACGCACACGATCCAATTTGCGCTGGAACTACCTCCGCATACGCGGAGAAAAGGGGACCGCACTACAGCCCGTCCCTGTGGGCTGGGAACTACCTCCGCATACGCGGAGAAAAGTCGGTGAATCCATCGGTGAGCACTTTCTCCCAGGAACTACCTCCGCATACGCGGAGAAAAGAAATCGACTACATCTTGAGCCTCTGGAACAAAGGAACTACCTCCGCATACGCGGAGAAAAGACTTACTTCCCACCTACTCACCACGGTGGGAAGGAACTACCTCCGCATACGCGGAGAAAAGAACCCACGGTCCTGGTGTTGAGTCGTCGAGCAGGAACTACCTCCGCATACGCGGAGAAAAGTGCTGATATGACACCCGCGCAGCGTTTCGAGTGGAACTACCTCCGCATACGCGGAGAAAAGTCGCAGATTCCCTGATGGGAACGATCCTGAGTGGAACTACCTCCGCATACGCGGAGAAAAGATTACGCCCATGGCTATCCCTTTAACGATGGCGGAACTACCTCCGCATACGCGGAGAAAAGTGGCCACAGCACCTGCACCAAAAAACTGTGACGGAACTACCTCCGCATACGCGGAGAAAAGTGATCGACACTAACGGTAATGATCTTGATGAAGGAACTACCTCCGCATACGCGGAGAAAAGGCGATGTTGATGGGGAACTCATTGAAACTTTGGGAACTACCTCCGCATACGCGGAGAAAAGGGCAACACAACTTCCACAGTGCGGGCCTGGCGGGAACTACCTCCGCATACGCGGAGAAAAGCGCGTGGAATCAGCTGGGTGAGAACGCCGCACAGGAACTACCTCCGCATACGCGGAGAAAAGCAAGAAGGCTGGGCCTGGGTTGATTCCAACGTGGAACTACCTCCGCATACGCGGAGAAAAGACTAACTTACCTGCGCGTTTACTCACCAAAGAAGTCAAAAACAGTCCAAACTGCGTCTGGAATCAGCACATTAACTCCATACAAGCGGTGCGAAAACTAGCCTTCCTTATTAGACCATGACAAAAGTGGGAAAGACTATTGCACACCCCCGCAGGATCCGCAAGAAGGTGTAAAACCACAAGACCGAAGGAAAGGTACTTTGCCCCATAGGATGGGGAGCAAGTGCGCATTCGTTGATGCGGAGCCCGTCATTCCTAAAAAGGGGAGCACTGGGAGGATTTGAAAGGCTTCGTGCGACAATAGATCGGTGATTGAACTGGACCAGCCTCAAGTAACTGTTAGCCTTCGCCCAGAGCTGACCCCGGCTGTTATTACTATTTCAGGCCAGGATCGACAGGGAGTGTCGGCAGCAGCTTTCCGAGTGTTAGCTGCTAATGGCGTGCAGATCCTTGATGTTGAGCAGTCGCAGTTTCGGGGGTTTCTCGGGCTGGCGGTGTTCGCGGGCGTAGAGGCCGCGGGTGTGGAGACTCTGGAGATCGGTCTCAAGGAGACTCTGAAGACGTATGGACAGAGCGTCAAGATTGAGCTGCAAGAAGTCGCTCAGTCTTCACGTCCCCGTTCTACGCATGAGGTGGTTATTCTTGGGGACCCGGTGGAAGCTCATGATTTGTCGCGTATAGCGCAGACTCTGGCAAATTTTGATGCGAATATCGATACGATCCGTGGCATTTCTGATTATCCGGTTACTGGTCTTGAGTTGAAGATTACTGTCGCTAATCGTGAGCTAGGTGCTGCTATGCCTTTACGCAAAGCTCTGGCCGAGCTCACTACAGAGCTGGGCGTGGACATTGCGATTGAGCGTGCAGGGCTTTTGCGACGCTCTAAGCGTCTTATTTGTTTCGATTGTGATTCCACGCTCATCACCGGTGAGGTTATTGAGATGCTGGCAGCGCACGCCGGTAGGGAAAAAGAAGTCGCAGAAGTTACAGAACGCGCGATGCGTGGCGAACTGGATTTTGAAGAGTCACTGCGAGAGCGTGTCAAGGCTTTGGCGGGTCTCGACGCTAGCGTCATCGGTGAGGTCGCTGATTCCATCGAATTGACGCCGGGGGCAAGAACAACCATTCGGACATTGAAGCGATTGGGCTACAAGACTGCTGTAGTATCAGGCGGCTTTATCCAGGTTCTTGAAGGTCTTGCAGAAGACCTTGGGCTGGATTATGTCCGCGCCAACACACTGGAGATCGTGGATGGGAAGCTTACTGGTCGGGTGATTGGGAAGGTCGTCGATAGGGCAGCTAAGGCGGAATTCTTAGAAGAGTTCGCTCGGGAATCAGGCATAGAAATGCATCAGACTGTCGCAGTGGGCGATGGCGCGAATGACATCGACATGATCTCTGCCGCTGGTTTGGGCATTGCTTTTAACGCTAAGCCGGCATTGCGCGAGATCGCCGATACCTCTGTAAACTCCCCATTTTTGGATGAGGTCGTTCACATGCTCGGTATTACAAGGGCTGATATCGACGCCGCAGATGACTCGGACGGAAAGATTCGTAGAGTCCCGCTGCCTCAGCAGAAAAACTAGTATGACGAGCGGTATTCGTCGGCGAGCAAGGAATAGACTGTGAAGTCATTGTGGAGGCCTTGGTAAAGGAACCCGGCTTTCTCTGCAACACGTTGGCTGGCCTTGTTCTGAGGATCTGTGCGTAGTTCAATGCGGTGGACGCCGAGTGAGAATGCATAGTCCACGGCGAGCAGTAACGCTGAGGTCATAAGGCCTTGCCCTCGTGCCCATGGGGCTGTCATGTAGCCCACATCCATGGCATTGTGTTCTCCAACAAGTGGCCGTAATTCAATTTGCCCGCAGAAGCGGTCGCTTGTAAGGGTCGTGATCACCCACCGTAGGTTGTCGTGTTCAGTCGTGATGAATTCTTCTGCGTTAGCAAGGGTGTAACCTGCGGGAATCGTCGTGTATTTCTGAGTCAATGGGTCAACACAGGTGGCGGTGAGATCGTGGGCGTCGGAAAGCACCAAAGGCCGTAGCCTTATCGATTCGTTGCGCAGAGTGGGAATGTGCGCCATGGCAAGCCTTCCTAGTTCAAGTTACTTTGCGACGAGGCGGGCGAGAGCGCCGCGCACTACCTGCGGATCGTTGGTACGCCAGAAAGCCGGCAGCGATTTAATAAAGAACGCCCCGTAGCGCTTGGTCACGATCCTACGGTCAAGGATAGCCACGACACCGCGGTCCGTCACGGACCTGAGTAATCGTCCTGCTCCTTGCGCAATGAGCAGTGCAGCATGGGTCGCCGCGACCTCCATGAAGCCATTTCTGCCTTCTGCGTCGGCTGCGTCTTTACGCGCTTGTAGCAGTGGATCGTCTGGGCGGGGGAAAGGGATTCTGTCGATGATGACCAACGAACACGCCTTGCCCGGAACGTCCACGCCCTGCCAAAGACTGAGTGTGCCAAAAAGGCAGGTGTTTTCTTGTTTGGAGAACTTTTCGACGAGCGCACCGGTGGTGTCGTCCCCCTGGCAGAGGACGTCGAAAGGCAGGCGGGTGCGCATGGCTTCTGTGGCTTGTTGCGCGGCGCGGCGTGACGAGAATAACCCGAGGGTACGGCCTCCGGCAGCCATGATGAGGTCATATATTTCGTCGATGACCTCGGGGCTTAATCCATCGCGCCCAGGATCGGGGAGCGAGTTGGGGGTGTAGAGAATTCCCGACTTAGCTGGGTCGAAGGGGGTTCCTGCGTCAAGGCTGTCCCACGAGCCCTTGGCCAGGCCCCAACTGGCGGCCATCGCGTTAAAATTGCCGCCGATATTGAGCGTGGCAGAGGCTAGTACCACCGTATTCTCGCTAAAAAGACGGGCGTGGAGCAACCCCGCGATGGACAATGGGGCGACTTTGATCATGACGCCGCGGCGGTCGTCGTGAAGCACCCATACGACGTCCTCTTGGCTGGCGGCGTCCTCCTCTTCAAAGACAGAAAGGATGCGGACAACAGAATCGTGCTGGTCACCCAGATGATTTGAGAGAGACATCCGCTCGGCGTGCCGTTCCGGATCGTTTGCGGCTTCTCCTTCTGGTACTCGGGATACATGTTCCCGGAGAGACCAGATGGCATCGCGGAGGGCGATTGTTTGCTGTTTAAGAGACTCGGGAAGGGATGTGAGCCGGCCCGGCTCCACAGCGAGCATCGCGTCTTCCCATTCTTTGGAGATGTCGATGAGCTTTTGGTCTTTGTCTCCCGCGCCTAGTTTCCCGGCTCGGCGTGAAGACATAGTCAGCGCGGTAACACCGATTTCATTGGTGGCTACGGCCGTGATTCTGCCGTCGAGTTCATGGGCCTCGTCGACGATGACCACCTCATGCTCTGGCAACACGTTGACGTCGGATAATGCGTCGATGGCTAAGAGCGCGTGATTGGTGACGATCACGTCTACATCATGGGCTTTTTTGCGGGCTATTTCTGCAAAACAATCTTCCCCGTGTGGGCACCGACTGGCCCCGATACATTCCTGCGCGCTGACGCTGACCTGTCGCCATGCCAAGTCGGGAACACCGGGGTCAAGGCTATCGCGATCGCCGACTTCGGTCTCGTTGGCCCATTCATAAATCCGTGCCACGTGTTTGCCTAGCCAGGAGAGGTCTTCCTCGTCGATCAGAGCATCTTCTGGTTCTTCGGCCGCAGCGATCTTATTCATGCAGACGTAATTCGCGCGGCCCTTCATGATGGCAAAGGTGGGGCGCCTGCTCATGTGTGGTTCGAGGGCGTCGGCAAGCCGGGGAAGATCGCGTTCCACGAGCTGCCTTTGCAACGCGATCGTGGCGGTAGAAACGATGATCGTGGAGTCCGTAGCTTGAGCATGGCGCAGGGCGGGAACTAGATAAGCCAAAGACTTACCAGTGCCTGTTCCTGCTTGAACTGCAAGATGGCGTTCTGATTCGAGTGCTTTGGTCACCGCGTTGGCCATGGACACTTGGCCGTTACGACGGCTGCCGCCGAGGGCAGCTACCGCCGCATCCAGTAACTCATCGGTGGATAAAGCAAGGGGCGAATCTGACATAGGACACAGTGTAGAGGCTGCACCCAACGTTGATTCCCGCGGCCCCTAGGCCTGCGAAAAGACTACTTAAAAACCAATGAACCGAGTCGACAGGACAGGCTCGTCCTTGCTCAAAGCAAGTCCTTCCCACGGCAACGTTATAAGCTGTTCTGCTAGATAAGCGCGGGATTCTTCGAGCGTGGGCAGGTTATCCACGACTATTCCGTTACGCATCAGAGGGATGGTGAGTTCATAAGAATTAAGCTGCCCGATCTGAGGAGTCTCGTGGTCGTAGGGGAATACAATTTCCTCGACTGCTGTTCCAGTGGCGCGGTGGGTACGAACTGCTCGCTTAGTTCCGCCCACCATGGCCTTGCCTCGGGAACGCTTGGCCACGGGGTGTCCGTCGACTTCCACAAGTTTGTAGACCATTCCGGCTGTCGGCGCCCCTGAACCGGTGACCACAGATGTGCCCACGCCGAAGGCATCGACGGGATTACCGCGCAGACCAGCAATAGCGTATTCATCTAGGTCAGAGCTCACGACGATGCCAGTATTATGCGCTCCCAGAGAATCAAGCTCTTGACGCACCTTTCGCGTCATTACACCGAGATCACCAGAGTCGATGCGGACAGCACCTAATTGAGGTCCCGCTATTTCGATGGCGGTTTTAACGCCCTTGGCAATGTCATAGGTATCCACTAAAAGGGTGGTTCCTACTCCGAGGACATTGATCTGGGATTGGAAAGCTGCTGGCTCGTTGGGTGTTCCATCATCGTTGACGTGCAGTAGCGTCCACGCGTGTGCTGCGGTGCCGGAGCCAGGGATCCCGTAACGGTAGACCGCCTCAAGATTAGAGGTACCTACAAAACCTGCGAGATATGCAGCACGTGCAGCTGTAACCGCTGCGTATTCGTGTGTACGGCGGGAACCCATTTCAAAAATAGGACGACCATCTGCTGCCGTGACCATGCGAGCCGCCGCTGAAGCTACTGCCGAGTCTGCATTCATAATGGAAAGAATGAGCGTCTCAAGGATGACGCACTCGGCGAATGTTCCGCGAATGGTGAGGATGGGGGAGCTGGGGAAGTAGAGCTCACCTTCCCGGTAGCCATCGATTTGTCCTTTGAACTCGTATGAACGCAAAAAATCAATGGTGGTAGCGTCCAAGAACGTCAGACTAGCGAGTTGCTTTTCGGTGAAGCGATAGCGCTTAATCGCTTCGAGCACTCGGGCTGTTCCTGCGACAACACCATAGCGGCGTTCGTTGGGAAGCCGCCTGGAGAAAACCTCGAATGTACAGTTGCGGTATGCAGTGCCGTCGGCAAGCGCTGATTGCAACATTGTTAACTCGTACATATCGGTGAGCAATGCTGTCGATTCGAATTCAGTCACGCACACAAGCTTAGCCTTGAAAACGATGAGAGCTGAAGCACAAGTCATAAAACGCTTTTCCGTATATTTGTGCGGCAGCTCACTGTGGGGCTGTCGTGTTCAGATCTTCATCGGGCTCTCAAAAGAAAAGCTCCATGCGGAACAACTAAGGAATTGGGCTAGGCTGTGTTGTATGCAAGTCAACCAAGAAGATGTGACTCATTCCCTTAACGAGCTACCTTCTGTCGTTTTAGCACCCACTATGGATGTTGTGGTGTCTTCTCCGATGGCTACCCCAGAGCTTGACGAGGATTTATCAGTGGACGTGGCCTCCAGCGAAAATCTGCCTTGGATGTGCATCGTGTGGGACGACCCGGTCAATCTCATGAGCTACGTAACGTATGTATTCCAAACGATCCTCGGATATAGCAAGCGCCGCGCTATCGAGTTGATGATGCAGGTTCATACAGAAGGCAAAGCCGTGGTGTCCTCCGGGGAGCGCGACAAAGTTGAAGGCGATGTGAAAAAGCTCCACACCGCTGGCCTGTGGGCCACGATGCAACAGGGCGGTTAGTCCCTGGGGGTTTGTGCACCCCTTGCTCCCCACGTGCGTCCCGTAGCGCTTATAGGCGAAAAGCCGAGCGCTCCTTTGATCGAAAGGCATAATCACTATGCAGCCATGGAAGAAAAAGAAAGGCCTCATGCGCGGGGCCCACTTTGTATGTGTGCTTGAGCCAATGGAACGAGAGGTTCTTGGAAACCTTGCCTCCACCGTGAGTGAGGCCCTCATCCACCGTGCGCAAACCGCACCCAAAGACGAGTTGGCAGAGCTCACCGGTATGCCTAGTGGGCATAAAGAAGCCCCCACCGATCCCGCATTGGCCCGGCTACTTCCAGATTTTGAAAAGGAAGGCGACGAGGAATTCGAAGGAGATAATTCTTTGTTGCGTTGTCTGCACGAGACAGACATTACGCGTGCGAAGGTTGAGCATTTGCAGGTGCTCGGTCAGGCTCTTGGCCCCGATGGCGGTGTTCACGTGGATATCACGGAACCAGAGGCGCATGCATGGGTTGCTGCGCTTAACGATATCCGCCTCTACGTGGCATCTGGAGAGGTCTTTGGAGAAGAAGCTGAACAAGACCGAGATAACCTGGTCGAATGGCTGGCTTATAACCAAGAGTCACTACTGAACGCGATGATGGGGTAATCAAGGCGCTTGATTCTAGAAGCGGGGACACCCGATTACTGTCAGTATGCTGGGCGTTTTCCCAGCATTTTACTAGCAGCAGGGGATGGAGCTGCGAGATTTCTTTACTAGGCTGTGCTTCATTATGACGAACCGATTTAACCCCTACGCTCAATCAGATAGAAATACTTACGGCGGTGTATCAACTAGCGGTGGGTATCTTCCTCATGAGTATGGCGCGCAGTATCTTCCAACGCCGGGTTATTCTGCGGATAGGGTGACACAGCGAGGCGTGGATACTAGTTCGTGGCGATCCATGGGGCGCAAACGCTTAGTCGACGCTACCGTACTGGCCTTGGGGTATGTGGTTATCATCTGGGCAGTTCATATTGTGAACACCGTATTTTTTGGTGGCACCCTCGCTCAAGGACTTGGCGTGCACCCACTAGACGGTGCCTCAATCTGGCATATCTTTACGTCGCCGCTCGTGCACGGAAACTATATGCACCTCTCAGCTAATACCCTCCCCGGGTTAATCTTTGTGTTCCTCATTGGCCTATCTGGTCGTCGGGCATTCTGGGAAGTCACAATGATCGCTGCGGTTGTCGGCGGCATGGGAACCTGGATCTTTGGCGGAATCGGAACCACTCATATCGGCGCCTCCGGTCTCATTTACGGCTGGCTTGCTTATCTAGTGGTTCGAGGAATCTTCAATAGAAGCTTCTCGCAGGTACTGCTCGGTATGGTTTTGGCGTTTATCTACGGTGGTTTGATTTGGGGAGTTTTGCCGGGCGACGTTGGAGTCTCATGGCAGGCGCACCTATTCGGAGCTATTGGCGGACTCATCGCAGGTGCGACCATCACTTCCGATGACCCGCCAGCGTTGAAAGCGCGCCGGGAACAGCGAGCTCTTGAGCGCTCTTGATGTTGCTGGCCCGCGAAAGTGGTGGACGGCAGTGCTCGTTATACACTTCCGGCTGACCGGATTAGCATGGACTACGTGATACAAGACCACAAGTCGGATTCCTTGAAAACAGAAGTGCCAGGCGTGGAGCCATCGATTGTGTACGAAGGTACGATTGATGCCTCCTCGCCGATCGGCATTTTTGATTCCGGTGTGGGGGGATTGACCGTAGCTCGGGCAATTATGGAGCAGCTTCCCCAAGAGTCAGTGATATATATCGGGGATACTGCTCATAGCCCGTATGGACCAAAACCGATCGCCCAAGTCCGAGAGCTTTCCATGCGGATCGGCGATGAGCTGGTGGCTCGCGGCTGCAAGATGATTGTGATCGCTTGTAATACAGCAACGTCAGCCGCGTTACGTGATCTGCGTGAACGGTATAGCATCCCGGTGGTCGGGGTGATTCTTCCTGCTGTACGACGCGCTGTTGCCACCACCCGCAATGGCAAAATTGGTGTTTTGGGCACCCAGGGAACAATTGCCTCGGGGGCATATCAAGAGCTATTTGCTGCAAGTCCCGGTGTAGATGTCTATGCGCAAGCCTGCCCGAGTTTTGTGAGTTTTGTGGAACGCGGCATCACATCGGGGCGACAAATCTTGGGAGTAGCCCAAGGCTATACGGAGGGGTTGCAAGCCGCGGGGGTAGACACTCTGGTTCTTGGGTGTACTCATTACCCATTGCTGACAGGCGTGATTCAGCTCGCCGTGGGGGATAACGTTACCCTTATTTCTTCCTCGGAAGAATGCGTAAAAGACGTGCTCAAGACACTGAGCCGCAACGATATGCTTGCCGACGCCGCCACAGATAAGCAACCTATTCGCTCTTTCGAGTCCACAGGAGACCCTGCCTTATTTGAGCAGCTCGCCATGCGTTTTCTGGGGCCGCATGTGACGCACGTCGAAAAGCTACGGGAGGTGTAAAGTTCATCCACTTAGTGGATATGGCCCCTTTTCCGCTCGCTCTTGGCACGTAATCGTGGCACAGTAAAAAATATGAAGCTGACCATCCTTGGAAGTTCCGGAAGCCTGGGCGCCCCCGACAACGCTGCCTCCGGGTACCTCATTCAGATGGATAACGCCCCCAGCATCCTCATGGACATGGGGCCAGGTGTCCTAGCACAGCTCGAACGCGTCCAGAATCCCTCCGATGCACATGTCGTGTTTTCGCACCTACATGCTGACCATTGCGTCGACTTTCCTTCCCTCTTGGTGTGGCGTCGCTATCATCCGACGGCGGCAGCGAAGGGGCGTAATCTGTGTTTTGGTCCCACAGACACCCCCATCCGAATGGGGCGCTTAAGTGCCGATTCCGTGGATAACATCGACGATATGTCAGATACCTTTGCGTTTACGCCGTGGGAAAACGCACAGGAGGAGCTGGTCGGTGCTGTTTCTATCACGCCATATTCGGTTATACATCCGATTGAAACGTTTGCCCTGCGCGTAGAGCATAAACGCTCGGGGAAAATCATTGCGTATTCCGGCGACAGTTCCTATACAGAGAACCTGATTGAGTGCGCACGCAATGCTGATGTTTTTCTGTGCGAGGCTACGTGGGGAGAGACCAGCGAGGGTAAGGCCCCCAACATGCATATGAGCGGAGCGGAGGCCGGCCGTATCGCGCGCCTTGCCGGAGTAAAGCGGCTCGTACTCGTGCATATACCGCCGTGGGGGAATGCCGAGGCAGCTCTTGAGAAGGCACGATCTGAATACGACGGTCCCATCGATATCTCCTACCAAGGCATGGAAATCAACATCTAGTCTCTTGGGCAGAGAACAGCTGCAGTAGTGTGGTGGGCATGACTACTTCGAACTTTAAGCGCGCCGATGGCCGCGCAGTTGACCAAATGCGTACCGTGAAAATCACCCGTGGCTTTACCACTAATCCTGCGGGAAGCGTCTTGGTCGAGTTCGGTAACACCCGAGTTATGTGTACTGCCTCTGCAGAAATTGGGGTGCCACGCTTTAAACGCGATTCCGGCGAAGGTTGGCTCACCGCCGAGTACGCCATGCTCCCGGCGGCAACGTTGGATCGTAACCCGCGCGAGTCGATGCGCGGAAAGGTGAAAGGGCGCACCCATGAGATCTCTCGTCTGATCGGGCGTTCGCTGCGTGCCGCTGTGGACCTCTTCGAGCTGGGGGAGAACACCATCAACATCGACTGCGATGTTCTGCAAGCTGACGGCGGGACTCGCACCGCATCGATCACGGGTGCGTATGTGGCGCTTGCCGACGCCATCACTCATCTGCAAAAGCAAGGTGTCGTTCCAGGCAACCCGCTGAAGGATCCTGTGGCTGCTGTCTCTGTTGGCGTTATCGACGGAACCGTGTGCCTTGACCTGCCTTATGAAGAGGACTCCCGTGCCGACGTAGACATGAACGTGATCATGCAAAGTGGCCGCTTTGTGGAGATTCAAGGAACCGGCGAGCACAATACTTTTGACCGCGATGAACTCACACGCATTCTCGACTTTGCAGAGAAAGGCTGCGCGGAGTTGGTAGAGGTGCAAAAAGCAGTTTTGGGGATTGCATGAGAATTCTCGTCGCATCTAATAACGCCAAAAAGCTCACAGAATTAGAAGTTATTCTGGAGGCAGCTGGTATCTCAGGAGCGGAGATTGTTCCGCTCAATGCTGTGGAACCCTACGCAGAGCCTAAAGAAGACGGCCGGCATTTTGCCGATAACGCCTTGATCAAGGCACGCGCTGGGGCGAAACACACCGGCCTTATCACTATCGCGGATGATTCCGGTCTGACGGTGGACGAGCTCAACGGGATGCCCGGTGTTCTTTCTGCCAGGTGGTCTGGTGGGCACGGTGACGACGCAGCCAACAACAACCTCCTCCTGAATCAGATGGGGGACGTGCCAGAGGGGCGTCGACAAGCAGCATTCGTGTCCGTGTGCGCTTTGGTGACCCCCGATGGGGAAGAACACGTTGTTGAGGGGCGCTGGGAAGGGCGACTGCTGACCGCACCCCAGGGCGACAACGGCTTTGGCTACGACCCGCTATTTGTACCAGCGGAAGAAGACGCCGCAGGCACATGCCGCAGCTCGGCTGAGCTCTCGGCGGAGGAAAAGAACGCACTTTCTCATCGCGGGAAGGCGCTTACCCAATTGGTTCCTGTGATCGCGCGGATCATCCAGGACGCGTAGAAAACACCAAAGCTCGGCACTAGGTTTGTACGTCTAGTGCCGAGCTTTATGCGTGGGCGTGTAGCGCTGCTTAGGACTCGTTGAGCTGGAAAGTCTTCTCCACATCTTTGCGGCGCCAGGACTCGACAAAGAAGGAAAGGAAAGGCACCACGCCACCGAGGGCCGTGATCAGCCACTTGGTCGGCTCCCAACGAGCCTTGGTTCCCAAGTTCAAGGAAGCCACCAGATACACAATGTAGAGCAAACCGTGAACCTGGGCGATGTACTTGCCCCACTCAGGGATTTCCATTCCTAGTCCGTACTGACAAATCATCCGCACGACGAGGACCAGCAGCATAACGCCGGTTGCCCACGCAGAAATAGAGAAATAACGAAGGGCCTGGCGCACACGACGCTTACGCTCCGGGTGAATCGGGGTAGAGGTAGTCATACTGCTTTACAATCTCCTAGTTTTGATACTCGGTTAACAAGCCTACAGACAAACATCCATGACAGCGATCAGAGCATTAACGACGACGTTTTTGCTGGTTAAGCTGGTTGAACTCTTCTATGCTCAAGGTCTTGCGCTGGGGCAGGAACGACTCATCGATCTCAGTGGAACTCTTTTCCTCCTGGGACACTGCAGTAAAAGGAAGCTTTTCTTGTGTGTGCTCTTCGGCTTCTGTCGCGTTGCCATATAGCTCGGCATCGCTGGCATAGCGCTGATTCTCATACTCCATGAGCTTGCGATACGCATAGATGAAGAATCCACCGAAAAACGGCCACTGCAGCGCGTAGCCCAAATTCTGGAATGAACCACTTCCAGACCTAAAGCGCGTCCACTGCCACCACGCGAGCGAGAGAGTTGCTGCGACAAAAACCACCAGAAAAACAATGTGCCATAACCGGACTCGGAAACGCCGTGGCTCAGTGGCCGTGGGCAGATCTGGGGACGTCTGGTCGGAGTTATTCACAGTGTCTTAGGATACCCGCTAACGTGGGAAAACCAACTTCTTCTTCAGCGCAAGAACCTGGCGTTTTTCAAAATCGTCCAATGACCCGTATAATCATCACACGTTGCGCAGTGAACCTGCGCTAAGCGCCCGTGGCGGAATTGGCAGACGCGCTGGATTTAGGTTCCAGTGTCTTAGGACGTGAGAGTTCAAGTCTCTCCGGGCGCACAGTATGAAAAGACCGTCTAACTGAGTTAGGCGGTCTTTTTCTTTTGTCTGGCATAGCTTTCCGCTAACTCTCCGTGATGATTTCACGACATCCGAAAACTTTGTTCATCGCGGTATTGCGGTATTGATGTGAGCAGTATGGTTGCAAGCGCTCTGGAAAGCCGATCACACCGTGATGAGGTAACCACGATAGAGCGGCATTATGGATCCCTCTTCAATAGCAGAAGTCCTGTCTGGTTTCTCCGGATAAAGAAGACCAAACAGGACTAGTGCTCAACACGTTAATTCTGAAGAACAGGCTGAGCTGTTTCGTGGATGTTTTCAACCGCCGCACTAGATTCACGATTACTAGGTTCACGATTATCTGAGCGCTTGGGTGCGAAACTCCACCATGTCACCATGCGCCAGAGGCGCTCTAAGGGGCCTTGCCCAAGGGTGCGATCCCACACCCAGCTCAGCACCATCTGGAAGACAAGCATCCCGGCGGTAAAGAAGAATGCGATGTCCCAAGCTTTTGGAGAATCGGGCAGACTAATCACTGTGTTAGCAGCCAGCATGATGAGCGTCGCACCGATGTAGTTGGTGAGTGCGAGGCGTCCCATAGGCGCAAAAGCTGTTTGTAGGAACGATCGAGCTGGCGTGTGCAACAGAAGAATCGCCAGGCAGATCCATATGGCGGCGATAGCGAGCCCTGCGATCGCAGATTCAGTGCTAAAACCAGCGTTGATCTTGTTCTGCCACTGCATCCAGCCGGTGATGAGAGCAATAGGGGTAAAAATAATCAGCGCGTAGGCAGGAATACGGGGTTTTTCGGCTAGTACAGCAGGAATGCCATATTGAGCGAGGCCGCTACCTAGGAGGAATAAACCGGGAATGAGCAGTGGCCCGCCAAATGGGGAGGCAAGGACTGTCGCTATGACGCCGAAGGCTAACACCCAGGCTCGGGGCATATATGTGGAAGGGAGAAGGATAAATAGCGCGGCTGCGGCGTAAAACAGGAGTGCCTCTCCAGGATGGACAAACTGATGGAGCGCGCCCAAGGCACCGATGAAGAGAAAGCGGCGCAGCAACGGGACGCGTCCGTAGTTTTTTGACCACATCAAGCCGAATCCGATACCAAAAAGCAAAGAAAAGATCGGAAAGAAGCGCTGTTGTACTAGTAGCTGCATAAAGTCAT
Source organism: Corynebacterium ulcerans (assembly GCF_900187135.1). Taxonomy (NCBI): domain Bacteria; kingdom Bacillati; phylum Actinomycetota; class Actinomycetes; order Mycobacteriales; family Corynebacteriaceae; genus Corynebacterium; species Corynebacterium ulcerans. Next base: position 910,930 of record NZ_LT906443.1, on the reverse strand, counting down.
AGGAGAGGCTTCGCGGCGCGGACACCTTCCATACCGTGCCAATGTTGGCGAAGGCAATTCCACATAATGCGATTCCTCGAACAACGTCGAGCCATTCAATACGATTTTTCACACGTTCTATTTTTGCTCGTAGATCGTGCGTTGCCATCGGTCTAGGAGATGAAAAACCCTGAGCGCGTGTCGGCCGAAAGTACTACGTAGACATTTCTCCTGAACGCCACAATGCTGCCGCAATCTCCACTCTGTTTCGCACGAGTAGACGTTCTTGAATCCGTGCGACATGGGTTTTTACTGTGGAAAGTGAGATAAAGAGGTCCGCGGCGATTTCTTGATTTGTGCGTCCATGCGCAATGAGCCGTGCGACTTCAAGCTCTCGACTGGTCAGCGGGAGTTCGGAGGGGGCGTCGTTAAGCTTGGATCGGCGCGCAAGTAAGAGCGACAGCACTTCGGGGGAAATGAGGACATCGCCGCGATATGCAGAGCGAACAGCCTCTACAAGTAATTCCGGCCCGGAGTCTTTGAGCAGATAACCGCGTGCGCCATAGTCCAAGGCGGTGTCCACGTAGGTGTCATCGTTAAACGTGGTGACCATCACCGTAGATACGTGAGACGCGATCTGCTTGGCGACGTCTAAGCCGTTCATCCTCGGCATGCGGATATCCAACAGGGCTACATCCGGGCGCAGTCTGGTGATAGCGTCAAGCGCCTCCGCGCCATCAGATGCTTCGTAGAGAATCTCCATGTCGGGCTGTGACCCGAGAATCATATGAAAGCCGGTGCGCACCATGGCTTGATCGTCGGCAAGCACGATACGAATCATGGGATTACTGCCTCTACTTTCCAACCAGTTCCATGCGGGCACGCATGAAAAGTTCCTCCAAGTGCACGTATGCGTTTTCCTAGGCTATACAGTCCGCTGCCGGAACCGCTGTCTAAGCCGGGTGCGGGGGTTCCACCCGAATCTTCAACGACAACTTTTAGTCCTTGCGCAATGTCTTCCAATGTTACCGATACCGCTGCGCCGTGGGCGTGCCTGAGCACGTTGGTGAGTGATTCGGATACCACGCGCTCTGCGGTGATGAGTGCTTTGGTGGGCGCCTGGGTGCGGGCAGTGAACGTAGCCTCTCCGGAGAAGTCGTCGACTAGCCGTTCGATGTCTGCGATTGTGGCGCTTACTGGTGCAGTGCGCGCTTGAGATACGGTGTCTCGGATTGCTTCCAAGGCACGTTTTCCAGAAGACTCGATCTGCTCCAGAAGTTGGCTTGAAGCGGAATCGGCCTGTGTTCGTCCCGCCTGAGCCAGGACGACGATACCTGCGATTTCGTGAGCCACGATGTCATGGAGATCGTCCGCAATATCGCTTTTTACTTGTGCTCGAATTGCGCTTTCATGATCTTTCAAACGCGCGCGTTCTGAGTGCACAATAGTACCGATTGCAAAGCTCACTATGGTCGCGATGATAACGAGCAGCCATACGATAACCATGCCTATATCGGAGACGACAAGCTGAAGCGGAATGAGCATCGCGGTGAGAGCCGCAACGATAGACATCCAGCGAGGAGAACTCGGCGACGTATTGGCCGCAAGTACGCCAGCCAAAATGACCAATGCCCAGTTGGCGGCGCTTGTCCAGTAGCTTCCTAGCGCATAACCGATGGCGACTGCACAGAGGTTTCCCCACAGGGCTAGATGCCAGCGATGATTCTTAATACCAAGGGTTGCGCATACTCCAGCAGCTAACGCGGGGAGGGCAAGCACAAGGTTTTCTGTCATCGCGAGTTCAACTAGTGCCGCCAAAGCTAAGGGGAGCAGCAATAAGGCAAGCTGAAATTCCGTGAGATGACGTCGGAGGAAAGTCACGTGATCGATGATAACCGTATCCGCACATGAGAAGGAGAAGGATGCGGTGTCGCACCGGGGTGCGCAAAGCCTTTTTCTGGACAACGTCCTTAGCTGATAAAAGCAGATAGGAGGTGGTGTTATGCGATTCTAGTGAGCGATGGTGAATGCGCTCGTACACTAAAAAGGAAAGAACGTGCGGAAGCAGTGTGAGGTTCAGTGAGCAGTCCATGGTTAAGCGGATGCGGAACTGCAGCATGGGTAAAAAGAAGCTCTCGCATGGAATTGGGACGGACTGACAAAGGTGGTTTTCTGTGAGTATTTCGCGGAATTTTGATGAGTACTTGGCAGATCGTGGGCTGGTGCAATTAGCGGAAGTAATCCCCGAGAATGAGTGCCAAGAATTTTGTCCGGCAGACTCATGGTATGAGGGGCAGTTGGAAGAGCAGGGGGTAGCGAAGGGTGCTGAAAATGACACGCCCGGAGAAAGTTTTCCGGACCAAAGTGCTGATGAAGAGCTAGCCCAGGCGCAAAAGCTAGTAGAAGGCATTTTGGGCAGCTAAATAGCTGTTTTTATGGCGGAAATATGGATCTAACACTAGGACGCTTATGTGTTGTAAGACACTTTTTTGGCGGAAAAAGATGTAAAAGGTGACAGTTTCCTCATATTTTGTGGCATATTAGTCAAGCAAAAGTTTTTACGGCAATAGTGTTTTTTTGGGAGCTATTGCCGGTGAACCCGTGAGCGCAGAGCGCCAGTCCAAGACAACAGGAGAGTTACTCAGGTGACTGAACACAGCATCTTTAAAGGGCAGCAGTCCGGATCTTCGCGTCTCGTTGAACGCTTTGATTCTGAGCCTTTTGCGCTCGTATTTGCCGGGCAGGGGTTTGATTGGTTAAAGACCCTCCGTGCGTCAATAGCTCAGGGTGCAGGAAAAACCTTGGAGCCAATCATCGCAGAGGCAGCGCAACGCCTCATTCCTATTTCTGATGTGTTGGCAGTTGCTAGGCCTTTTGGGTTTAAACCATTGGAATGGGCCAAGCACGATGAAAACGCAGGCATGGATACATCCCAAGCAGCTATTAGTGTGCCTGGAATTCTTACCTCACAACTAGCTACCTTGGATCTGCTAGAAAAGCAGGGCTTGGACGTGGATAAAGCCGCTGCGGTTATAGGCCATTCGCAGGGCGTTTTGGGCGTTCATAGTGTGCGGGACCTTACTCGCGCCGCAGAGATCCTTGCGATTGCAGAAATTATCGGCGCAGTTATTGGCCATAATGCACGTGTCACAGGACTAGTAACACGTGGTGGCATGGCCCCCATGGTTTCCATTGATGGCATCACCCGTGAGCAATTAGAAGCTGCTATTTCTTCTGCATGCGGCGGCATTGACAAAGATATTCGCCCTGTCATTGGGCTTAAAAACTCGCGTACTAATTTTGTGCTCGTTGGACGTCCTAAAGACAACGAGGCAGTCCTGAATATTCTGCGCGCGCAGGCGGCAGCTGATGCGCGTGCGGTAGAGGCTAAAAAACGTGGTGGTTCTGCTTTCGCACCAAAGATAACTCCGTTGAATGTTCAGGTAGCTTTCCACCACCCGGCTATGCTTCCCGCTGTTGATCGCGTGGTTGAACTAGCAGAGCGTGCCGGCCTGGATGCGGACCTTGCGCGACAGATCGCCATGGACGTCATGGTCACTCCGGTGGATTGGGTGTCTGATGTACACACTGCGCTCGATCAAGGCACGCGCTGGTTCCTCGATGTCGGGCCAGACGGTGGTGTGGTGTCTCTGACTGAGCAGGCACTTCTGGGGCGCGGTGCGATGTCCTTCGCCGTGTGCGGCACGGAAGGCCAAGCACAGCTTTTCGACGCTGGCCGCGCGCCTGTCCTCCCGCATCCCTTTGAGGCTTTCTCGCCGACGCTGATAAAAACTCCTCACGGCGTGCGCGTAAAGACCAAGTTCACTGAGCTCACTGGGCGTAGCCCCATGCTCCTTGCCGGGATGACCCCGACCACCGTTGATCCTGAGATTGTCGCGGCGGCAGCGAACGCGGGCCACTGGGCAGAGCTAGCAGGTGGTGGCCAGGTCACCCCTGAGATCCTAGAAAGCAACATAGCCAAGCTCACCGGCTTGTTGCAGCCAGGCGTGAACGCACAGTTCAACTCCATGTTCCTGGATCCTTATCTGTGGAAGATGCAGATCGGCGGTAAGCGGCTGGTGCCTAAGGCGCGAGAAAACGGTGCGCCTATTGATGGCATCGTGATCACGGCGGGTATCCCAGAGCATGAAGAGGCCGTGGCTCTGGTGCACGAGCTGCGCTCTGGTGGATTCCCGTGGGTTGCTTTTAAGCCCGGCGCGGTAAAGCACATCATGAAGATTCTGGCTATTGCCAAAGACGTGCCAGAAACCCCCATCATTATGCAGATTGAGGGCGGCAAGGCTGGCGGACACCACTCATGGGAGGACTTGGACGAGCTGCTCATCAGCACGTATGCCAAGATCCGTGAGTATGACAACGTGGTGGTGTGTGTCGGTGGTGGCATAGGGACCCCGGAGCGTGCTGCAGACTATCTGACCGGTTCGTGGGCTCGTCACTACGGCTTGCCCGATATGCCTGTCGACGGCATCCTCGTGGGCACGGCTGCCATGGCTACCAAGGAAGCGAAGACGTCTGAGGCTGTAAAGCAGCTGTTGGTTGAGACGCAGGGTACCCAGGAATGGGTCGCAGCTGGTAGCGCAAACCAGGGCATGGCTTCTGGCCTATCGCAGCTGGGTGCGGATATTCATGAGATTGATAATTCCTTTGCCAAGGCTGGTCGTCTCTTAGACTCGGTGGCTGGAGACGCAGAGGCTGTGGCAGCGAAGCGAGAAGAGATTATCGCGGCGATTGCTAAGACGGCCAAGCCATACTTTGGCGATGTTGAAGACATGACGTACCAGCAGTGGCTTGAGCGTTATCTTGAGCTGTCTGGTCCTGTGGACGGACGGTGGATTGATTCCAGCTGGTACCGCAGGTTTGTGGAGATGCTGCACCGTGCCGAGGCGCGCCTGGTGGCGCAGGACCATGGTTCTTTCCCGTCGATTATTTCGCTGGAGGAGACGGAATCGCCGCAGGTGGGCGTCGATACGCTCTGTGCGCAGTACCCGGCTGCTGAGACTCTCGTGCACCCGGCGGATGCGGCGTGGTTCCTAGAGGTGTTGGCAACCCCGGGCAAGCCCGCTAACTTTGTGCCGGTTATTGATAAGGATGTGCGCCGTCGCTGGCGTTCGGACTCCTTGTGGCAGGCCCACGATGAGCGTTATACGGCGGATCAGGTGGCTATTATCCCTGGTACAGCTGCTGTTTCGGGTATCACGGTGGCTAATGAGCCAGTCGCTGAGCTGCTTAGTCGTTTTAACGCCGCTACCGTTGATCGCTTGGATGCCGCAGAAGCGGAAGATGCTCAGACTAGCGTGGTCGAGCGCGTGCTGAACGCCTCTGGTACGTCATGGGCAGGTCGCCAGGTCGATTCTCTTACCGCTCGACTGGGGGCTGTCTCAGAATGGGATGTGGACACGAACGTTGCGACGCACGCATCGAGCGGGGCACGACTCGTGGAACTCGATTCTGAGCACGCCGAGCTTCATGTGCCTTTGCTTGGATCTACTGCTCCTGGAGTGGAGGCCAGCATCACCATTCGTCTCACCCTGCCTGAGAGCGCACCAGCTGGCTGCGTACCGCTGGTTACCAGGGAAGACGCAGAGACCGCGATGGAGGGACTGACCCAGATAGCCGCCGGCGGTGTACTTGGTTCGATGGACGATGACGGCGTGACTGCTGTCTGGCAGAGCACCCTGAGCCGCGACGATGCAGCCACCTATGAGACTGTGACTGCCGGCTATCTTCCTGCTTCTGTCGAACCAGCAGGAATTGCCCCCGACATTCTGGTGGGCAAAGCATGGCCAGCTATCTTCACCGCGGTGCGTAATGCCGTAATCCCAGACTCTGACGGCGCGAAGGTCGTCGAGGGAATGCTCTCCTTGGTGCACCTTGAGCACCATGTCACCGTGGTTGACCAGGACTTGTTCTCTCGTTGCGTCACCGCTGAGGCTTCCTCGCCTGTATCCATTGAGGTGAGCGCACGGGCTGAGGAAATAGTAGACACCACCATTGGGCGCATTGTGATCGTCCGTGCGGAACTGCGTGTCGACGGCACCCTGCTGGCACGCCTCAGCGAGCGCATGGCCATCCGCGGTCGTCGCGGGAATGCCGTAGCCCGGACGAACACCTCTGCTCTTCCCAGCGTTATTGACGCACCCCGGTCTTTCCGTGCGTTTGCAGCGGTCACGGCCCCGGATTCCATGCATCCTTTTGCCGTAGCGACGGGCGACCGGAACCCCATTCATGTGTCTGAGACCGCCGCAAAGCTGGCGGGCCTGGGAGAGGGCGTGATTGTTCATGGCATGTGGACATCGGCAATGGCCGAGCTTATTGCCGCTGGTGGCTACTCGGATGAATCTGTATCCACCCGCCCGAATAAGGTCATGGAATATACCGCGACGATGCTTGCGCCGGTGCTGCCGGGCCAAGAAGTAGAGTTCCTGGTTGAGCGCTCGGGTATTGATTCGCGCGAGGGGCGCGGTGAAGTTCGTGAAATCACCGCAACTGTTCAGGGCTCTATAGTCCTTACCGCAACTGCTGTCATGGCTGCGCCGACCACATTCTATGCTTTCCCCGGACAGGGCATTCAGTCTCAAGGCATGGGCATGGAATCTCGTGCTCGCTCTGTAGCTGCTCGTGATGTATGGGCGCGCGCGGATCATCACACTCGTACTCATTTGGGATTCTCCGTTTTGGACATTGTTCACAACAACCCAACAGAGGTGCGCGTTGCTGGTGAGACATTCTCGCACCCCAAGGGCGTTCTCTTCCTCACACAGTTCACGCAGGTGGCTATGGCAACCCTCGGCGTGGCTCAGATAGCTGAGATGAAGGAAGCTGGGGCACTTGACAATAAGGCGTGGTTCGCGGGCCACTCCGTGGGCGAATACAACGCTTTAGCTGCTTATGCAGGTGTTTTATCTCTAGAAAGCGTGGTAGAGATCGTCTACCAGCGCGGACTTACCATGCATCGCTTGGTAGAGAGAGACCAAGATGGAAACTCCAACTATGGTCTTGCTGCCTTGCGGCCTCACAAGATGGGGCTCACAGAATCTCAGGTCTTTGATTATGTCGCTGGAATAGCTCAAGAATCTGGCGAGTTCCTTGAAATCGTCAATTACAACCTTGCCGGCATGCAATACGCAGTGGCAGGAACAAGCAAGGGGCTCAAAGTCCTCGGCGCTGATGCTGAACGCCGCGCGCCGGGCAAGCGAGCCTTCATCATGATTCCTGGCATCGACGTGCCATTCCATTCTTCGCATCTCCTTGACGGCGTGGACGCCTTCCGTGAACATTTGGATTCCCTGATCCCAGCAGACATAGATCTGTCTATGTTGGTTGACCGCTATGTTCCTAACCTCGTAGCACGCCCATTTGAGCTCACCCGGGATTTTGTCTCCGCCATGCTTGAGGTGGCACCGGCTCCGATTCTTAAAGACGCCCTTGAACGCTTTGATGAGTTGTCTCAGGAACCGGTCACACTTGCTCGCACCCTGTTGGTGGAACTGTTGGCGTGGCAGTTTGCGTCCCCAGTGCGCTGGATTGAGACGCAAGATCTGATCCTGCGACCTGTTTCTGAGGGGGGCCTCGGCGTGGAACGCTTTGTCGAGGTCGGCGTGGGTTCGGCGCCAACTATCGCGAACATGATGGGGCAGACCCTCAGGCTTCCGCAGTATGACGGCGCCGAGGTGGAAGTTCTCAACATTGAGCGCGACCGCTCGGTAGTCTTTGCCACCGATGAGCTGACGCGTGCCGTGGCCGCACAAGCTACCGACGCAGAAACGGAGTCTGCTGAGGTCGCACAGGATGTCGCAACGGTCCAGGTTGCCGCAGCAGTGGCACCGACTGAGGCCCTGGCAGCCGCTAGTGGCGCCCGTCCAGACGACATTGCCTTTACCCCGGCTGATGCGACGATGATGCTGATCGCTTTGTGGACTAAGGTTCGCCCGGATCAGATGGGCGATGCAGACTCGATCGAATCCCTGGTTGAGGGCGTGTCTTCTCGCCGTAACCAGCTGCTGCTAGACCTGGGCGTGGAATTCGGACTTGGCGCAATCGATGGTGCCGCAGATGCGGAATTGGTGGAGCTCAAGAAGACGGTCTCGCGAATGGCCAAGGGGTACAGCGCCTTTGGGCCAGTGCTTTCCGACGCCGCCAATGACGCCCTTCGTCGAATCACAGGACCTACTGGCAAACGCCCCAACTATATTTCCGAACGCGTAGCGTCCGCATGGCAGCTTGGCACTGGCTGGGCCGATCATGTCACTGCTGCTGTGGTTATCGGTGCACGTGAGGGATCGTCCTTGCGCGGGGGAGACCTCGCAACCTTGACGCCTGCGGCGCCCTCTAATGCAGCCGAGCTAGATCAGCTTATCGACGCCGCTGTGCAGGAAGTTGCTGCTCGCCAAGGTGTGGCAGTAGCACTTCCAGGTGGATCATCAGCTGGTGGCGGAGTCGTCGATTCTGCAGCACTGGGCGAATTCGCGGAACAAGTGACAGGAAAAGAAGGTGTTCTTGCAGCTACGGCTCGCACGATTTTGTCTTCGCTGGGCTTGCATGAGACCGCAGAAACTCAGTCGCTAGAAGACTCCGATGCAGATGCGGCACTGTATGAACTCGTGTCTCAGGAGCTAGGCGCTGATTGGCCTCGACAGGTCGCTCCGAGTTTTGACGCTAACCAGGCAGTTCTTCTCGACGACCGTTGGGCTTCGGCGCGTGAGGATCTTTCCCGCGCAGCACTTGGTGAAGAATCAGCAGATTCGCTCGATCTTACTGGTGCAGGGGAGATCGTGGCACAGCAAGCCGAGTTCTTTGGATTCGAAGAGCTTGCTGAACAAGCGCGTTCTACAGAAGCGCTCGAATTCGTTGACGACGTTGCCGTGGTCACCGGTGCCTCACCAAACTCCATTGCAGCTGCGGTCACCGCTGAACTGCTCTCCGGAGGGGCGACCGTGGTCGTCACGACCTCCTCGTTGAGCCATTCCCGCCTGCAGTTCTATAAGGACCTCTATCGGGACAGTGCCCGTGGCGGTGCCGCGTTGTGGGTTGTTCCTGCGAACCTCTCCTCTTTCGCGGATATTGACAGCATCATCAAGTGGGTTGGCGAGGAACAAACCGCGACGGTCAACGCCCAAAAGCAAGTGATCAAGCCAGCACTTGTTCCTACGCTTTTGTTCCCCTTCGCAGCACCGCGCGTCCAAGGTTCCTTGTCCGACGCTGGCCCACAAGCAGAGATGCAGATGCGCCTCTTGCTATGGTCCGTCGAACGCCTCATCGCAGGGCTATCGGAGCTGGGTACTAACACCCACGTGGGCGAACGACTACATGTTGTCCTCCCAGGTTCCCCCAACCGCGGTCGTTTTGGCGGCGACGGCGCATATGGCGAGTCTAAGGCGGCTCTCGATGCACTCGTCACACGCTGGAATGTAGAAAAGTCGTGGAAGCCCAACACATCGCTTGTTCATGTTCTCATCGGTTGGGTACGTGGCACCGGACTCATGGGCGGAAATGACCCGCTCGTCGAGGCGGTTGAAGCAGCTGGCGTTACCACTTATTCCACGCAGGAGATCGCCGAGCTTCTGATCGGCCAGGTCAGCGCAGAGGTGCGTCGTCAAGCTGCGGAAGCTCCGATAACCGTTGATTACACGGGTGGCCTAGCCGAGTGCGATCTAAATTTGGCGGAACTCGCCAGCAGCATTCACTCCCAGGGTTCGGGAGAAACAGCGGCAACTGAAGATAACGCTCCGACTCTTAAGGCGTTGCCTACTCTTGCCTCTACTGCTCAAGAAACCCGTCCAGATTTCCGTGGACAGGTTCACCAGAATCTGGATGACATGGTGGTTATCGTGGGCGCTGGAGAGCTTGGGCCATACGGCTCTGCTCGCACCCGCTTTGAGGCCGAGCTCACCGGCGACCTCGGGGCCGCAGGCGTTCTAGAACTTGCGTGGACCATGGGGCTGGTTCACTGGGATGAAGATCCCAAGCCGGGTTGGTACGACGCTGACGATGAGCCTGTGGATGAGGCGGATATCTACGATCGCTTCCATGATGAGGTACTCGCTCGCGTTGGTGTGCGTCGCTACCACGACGACTTCCACATGGTGGACAACCTTGCACCAGAACTCACCACGGTCTACTTGGATCAGGACCTCAGCTTTAGCGTGAGCGACAAGGAGACTGCGCGCACCTTTGTCGAATCAGAGCCAGACTCCACCTCAGCGGTGCTGAACAAGGAGACCGGCGAATGGACAGTCACGCGCAAAGCCGGATCAGCTGTGCGTGTTCCACGCAGGATGGCTATGAGTCGATTTGTCGGTGGTCAGATCCCAGAAGGTTTTGATCCCAGCGTGTACGGTATCCCCGCAGACATGGTGGATAACCTAGATCGCACCGCACTATGGAACCTCGTATGCACCGTCGATGCTTTCCTCTCCTCGGGATTCAGCCCCGCGGAACTGCTACGAGAGCTACACCCCGCACGGGTTTCCTCCACGCAGGGCACTGGCCTAGGCGGAATGCAGTCCATGCGCGCGCTGTATATCGATGGTTTGTTGTCAGAACCTCGTCAAAACGACATCTTGCAAGAGGCGCTTCCCAACGTTATGGCTGCTCACGTCATGCAGTCCTATGTGGGCGGATATGGCCAGATGATTCATCCGGTGGCAGCATGCGCAACCGCTGCTGTCTCTGTGGAAGAAGCAGTAGACAAGATTAAGTTGGGCAAGTCTGACTTTGTGGTTGCCGGTGGCTTCGACGACCTATCGATCGAGGGAATTACCGGATTCGGTGATATGGCAGCCACCGCTGACTCCCAAGAGATGACGGCCAAAGGCATAGAAGATCGCTACTTCTCTCGCGCCAACGATCGACGCCGTGGTGGATTCGTGGAATCCGCTGGTGGCGGAACAGTACTCCTAGCACGCGGCAGCCTGGCTGCTGAACTCGGACTTCCCGTGCTTGGAGTGATCGGATTCGCAGAATCCTTTGCAGACGGCGCGCATCTGTCTATCCCAGCCCCAGGCTTGGGAGCCCTTGGCGCTGCGCGTGGCGGAAAAGACTCTCGCCTTCTCGCGGATCTGAAACACCTGGGAGTCTCCGCGGATGACGTCCGGGTTGTGTCTAAGCACGACACCTCCACGAATGCGAATGATCCCAACGAGTCCGACCTCCACGAGCGTATTGCGCACGCGATTGGTCGAACAGAGGGCAACCCGCTGTACGTGATCTCGCAAAAGAGCCTCACCGGCCACGCAAAGGGCGGCGCTGCTGCGTTCCAGCTGATCGGTCTTACTCAGGTTCTACGCACTGGTATCGTCCCAGCTAATTACAGCCTGGACTGCGTCGATCCTGTGCTGGCAAAGCACTCGCATCTGGTGTGGCTGCGTCGACCGCTTAACATTGGGCAGTTGGCACCTAAAGCCGGACTCGTGACGTCCCTTGGATTCGGTCATGTGTCTGCGCTCGTGGCTATCGTGCATCCAGAAGCCTTCGCAGAGGCTGTCCGTAGTGAACGCGGCGAAGAAGCTCTTACCACATGGCGTAAAACTGCTGCAGAGCGTGAACTTGCCGGTAGTCGCCGTTTGCTCCGAGGCATGATGGGAAGGGCAGCTCTGTACGAACGCCCGGTGGAACGAAACCTTGGCAGTAGCGGTAACGCTGGTAAAGAACGTGAGGCTGCAGTCCTTTTGAGTGAGTCTGCGCGACTCATCGACGGTATCCTGGTTCCGACGCCAGATAAGTAGTCTCTTTTGAACAAGGCCTGCCCCACACAGACAACACCGTGTGGGGCAGGCCCTTGTTTGCACACACTACGCATGTCATACAGCCCGCCCGCGCGCTACACTTCAAGAGCTCCCGAGAAAAGGAAGATAATCCATGTTTATTGGGACGGACCTCGTTCACATCCCTAGCTTTGCAGAACAGTTACATACGCCAGGGTCTTCTTTTGCAACCAACGTCTTTAGCGCGCTTGAACTACGAGTGGCCGCGACAAAGCCAAAGAGAGATGCGCACCTTGCTGGTCGATGGGCAGCCAAAGAGGCCTTTATCAAGGCATGGAGTCAAACAATGTACGGTAGCGCGCCGGTGATAAGCGCGGAGAACGTTGACTGGCGAGACATCGAAGTAGTGCCGGACGCTTGGGGGAGAGTAGTGGTGACTCTCCGTGGGGAAATCCAAAGACTTGCGCAGATAGACCAGGCGCAGGTGAGCATCAGCCACGATCATGACTATGCCATCGCGCAGTGCATTATTGCCGGTCCTGCACGATAAAAGCTAACCGGTGGCTACGGCAAAGAGATAGGCCACAAGCATCCTTTTAATTTCTTTCACGCGCGCGTGAAACATCTCATCCGTGGAGGCACGGTCATAGACTGCGTAGTTCAACAGCGAGGAGACCGTATGTACCAGCATGCGAGAGATTTCCGCCCGGCCTTCTTCCGATGTTTGTGGGGCAAGCGGCCGCAGGGCTTCTCCCACGATTTCTAGCATGGGCTTTTCTGTGGCCGCTGCTGTTGCACGTGTAGCAGGAGTGGACTGAATGGCATGCCAGACGCTCCTACGAGAGGGGTCCGCACGCCACATATCCGCCAGATGATCAATGAACTCGTCGAGGAAGTCCGGCCATTGAAGCGCCGGGACCTGCTCAGAGAACTTTTGTATTTCTGCTAAGGAAGCCGCAGTGTCTTGACGATCGAGTTCGCAGATCATCACATATTTATTGGCAAAGAATTGGTAGATGGTTCCGATGGGTACCTCGGCGCGGCGGGCGACTTCATCGAAGGTAAAGGACTCAAAGCCTACGTCGACAAGCACAGAGCGAGCAGCGGCGAGAATTCTGTTGAATCTTTCGCGGCTGCGTTGCTGCGCGGGCCGGCGGCGAGGGAGGAGAATGTCCCCGCTAGTCCTGGTTACTTCGGGTTTACCCATGGCTTACATCGATTGGTTCTTTACTAGAGCAGATTGATAATTATTCGCTGGCGAGCAGGTCGCGGAGCACACGTGCAACATGTCCTGTAGCTCGAACGTTGTATAAGGCTAAGCCAAGCGTTCCGTCTGGTTCTACAAGAAATGTCGATCGAATAACTCCCTGGACCACTTTGCCGTAGTTCTTTTTCTCCCCGAAGGCACCATAGGCCTTCATAATTTCCTTTGATTCGTCGGAAAGCAATGGGAAATTAAGCTCATGGTCGTTGCGGAAGGCACTGAGCTTTTCCACCTTATCGGGGGAGATGCCGACAACGTCGATCCCCAGTTTTTCGAGCTGAGCAAGGCTATCCCGGAAGTCGCACGCCTCTTTTGTACACCCAGGGGTATTAGCGCGGGGATAAAAATAGACCAGCACCCGAGAGCCGCGGAAATCCTTAAGAGCTGTGGTGCCGCCCTTGTCATTGGGAAGATCAAAGTCGGGGGCCATATCGCCGATGGAAAGTCGCGCTTGTTCAGTCATGGTCTAAAGGATACCGGCTACGCACACTCAACGGGTTTCGGGCTAAGGTGTAAGGAGGAAATAGCGAAGAACTCAGAGGAGAGTATCCGTGGCACGCGATATTAATGACATTCAGCGCGACATTGAGCGCACCCGTCGTCAGCTCGCAAGCACCCTCGACGAGATTGTGGATCGTTCTAAGCCGCAGAACTTTGTCGATGATGCCAAGAAGCAAGCAACCACCAAGCTGCAAGATCCCCAAATCCAGAAGATTCTCGCGGGCATCGGAGTAGCTGTGGCTGGCCTCGTGGTCCTGGGCATCGCACGCGGACGCAAGAAGAACAAGGAACTCAAAGAAATCCAGCGGCTTCTCGCACAGCGCTAAAGCTTTTCGACGCCACCATTAGTAGCCCATAAGCCATATCCCCACGCTAATCCCGTGAGGATATGGCTTTTTGCTTCTGCATGCTGTGAGATATACGACTAGCATCGGGGTCTATGAGCATCATTAAAATCAATGCATTGTCCGTGCCCGAAGGCCGTGGGGAGGAACTAGAGAAGCGATTTGCGGCACGCAAACACGCTGTGGATTCCGCGCCGGGCTTTGAAGGTTTTCAATTACTACGCCCTACAGCTGGTGAGGACCGTTATTTTGTGGTGACCCAATGGGCTGATGAAGAATCATATGCGCAGTGGCGCGATGGGGAAGCTCAGAGTTTGCATGGACACGGCCGGGGCGAGAACCATGAGAATGCTGCTAGCTCCCACTCTGGTGATAAAGCCCCCGTGGCACAGAAATCTGAGCTTTTGGAATTTGACGTGGTGTTGGACTCTACAAAGTAGGGTGGCGTTAACCGATTAACCGAGGACACACCCGTGGTCTGTGAGCCTACGCAAAACTGCGCGGGTGTTGTCCTCATTGACGGCGGCGCACAGGCTCGAGAGCACCGTTACCTGGAAGCCTTCTCGTAGACCGTCGAGAGCCGTAGCCTGAACACAGTAATCCGTAGCGATCCCCGCGATATCAATCTCGCGTACCCCACGGTCTTTTAGCCATGTGCTTAAGAGTTGCCCATCTGCCGTGGAACCCTCGAACCCTGAGTAGGCGGCGCTGTAGTGCCCTTTATAGAACACCTCGTCAAAGCGCGTGTTTAAGAGCAGCGGATGAAAATCGGCGCCCTCTGTATGAGCCATACAATGTACGGGCCACGTATCAATAAAATCTGGGGTTTCAGAAAAGTGATCGCCAGGGTCTATATGCCAGTCTTTGGTGGCTGCAATGCAGCCGTATTTTTTCCCGTGAAGTGCTGTGTATTCTGCAATAGATTGTGCTTGAATTGCACCCTTGACCGTTTCTAACGCCCCGCCCGGACAAAAATCATTTTGGACGTCAACAATGATGAGGGCTCGCATATGTTCCTTCCGAGGAAGCACAGAGAAGGTATAAATCCATACGAGGATACATCTCGGCAATAGGAACACTGCATTGGGGTTGAGAAAGGGGTAAGCATTGTGGATAAGGCTTTTCGACGCCGCCCACTATCCGCAACACCAGATCCCCCGACTAACTGAAAATAACGATAAGTAGAGCGGGGGAGTGGGGGGGGGCTATGGCGCGGAAATTCTCTAGAACTCCACGATCATCTTGCCGGTGTTGCCGCCTTGGAAAAGCTCCAGGAAGGCGGAGGGGAGTGCGTCAACGCCGTGGCGAGTAGTGACATCAAACTGTATTTGCCCAGTGACCACAAGCGGGGCTATGACCTGCTGGAATTCCTCTACCGTATCCATGTATTTGGGAGCGACAAACCCGCGCAAGGTTAAGCACTTCCCAATGATTGAAAGCATATTGCGAGGGCCAAAAACTTCTTCTGAATTGTATTGAGAGATCGCCCCGCATAGCGCTGCTCGGCCAAAGACATTGAAGTTGTCGATTGCTGCTTCAAGATGGTCGCCGCCGACGTTATCAAAGTAGACATCAATACCATTGGGCGCTGCTTGTTTGAGTGCCGTGGATACATCACCGTTGCGATAGTTGAAGGCGGCGTCGAAACCCAGCTCTTTCAAGCGCTCAACCTTGGCGTCTGTGCCGGCAGAACCAATCACAAAGCTAGCTCCGAGATGCCGCGCGATCTGACCTGCGGCAGAACCGACGGCGCCGGCCGCGCCAGAGATAAAGACGACATCGCCCTCCTTCATCTCCGCGACTTTTTTCAACCCGATGTAGGCAGTCAAGCCAGTCAACCCTAGTATGCCTAGGTAAGCGTGAGCTGGGACAATGTTTGTATCTACCACCAAAGCTTCAGCCTCATCGACGATAGCCATCGTCTGCCATCCTTGGAAATGGCGCACGCTCGCTCCGACCTGAATCTTCTCGGACTTTGATTCCACGACGACGCCGACAGCCCCACCAGACAGTGGTTGATCAATCTGGAACGGCGGGACGTAAGACTCCGTATCGTCCATGCGACCGCGCATATACGGGTCGACCGTCGCTACCTCATTGCGAACCAACACTTGGCCGGCTTGAAGCTCGGGGAGCTCGACGACTTCCTTACGGAAATTCTCCAGCGTGGGCATGCCTTGCGGGCGAGACGCGAGAACCCATTGGGTAGTTGTGGTCATACGAAGATGCTCCTTTTCCCTTGACGGTTGCGTGTGAGCACGTGGACGTGTGTTCCACGAATGCTTTTAACAATCCCTCACAACCCCACGGAGATGAAAAATATTCCAAATTACGTATGTCTTGTGGGGTTTGAATCTTGGAGGGGAAGAGGATGATGGGGAGTGTCGTTTATTTTTGGATATTTTTTAGACACTTGCATAAAAAATGACCCCAGCTATTCGGTAAAATACCGTTCTAGCTGGGGTCTTTGGTGCGCCATCAGGGACTTGAACCCCGAACCCACTGATTAAGAGTCAGTTGCTCTGCCAATTGAGCTAATGGCGCATTGTTGTCCTTTGTGCCGTGCGGCGCGCTGTGCAACGAGAAGAAATATAACCCTATTTGATGGTGGTTGTAAAATCGCCTGGTCAGAACGTGTTTCTGGGCGGGCGTTTTATGACTATTTTGTGGGAAGTGCGCAGAGAGCTTTGGGGTGGGCGTCGGCACGCTAAAAGTAGGGGAGGGGAGCGTAACGACGGGTGCTTGACAAGCGATGAAGGGGAGGAAACGCACTGGTGGTTTGGGTTAGATAACAATGTGGCAAACATGGGTTGCTGCGGGCCTATATCAGTGGGAAAAGACGTTACGATGTGGGTTCGTCGTCGTGACGAGGTGTCGTGAGAAAAGTGCGACATCGATCGTGGTTGTAGGAGAAGAAGGAAAATAGTGGCCAAAAGGGTATCCAAGCGATCGTATATAGGGGTAGCGGCGACGCTGTTGGGTTTCTCGTTGTTGATGGCTGGATGCACGATAGCTAAGGGGGGCGGGGATGAATCAGGACACAGTGAGCAGTCCTCGCAGCAGGCGGAGAAGAAGCTTGCTCCCATAGCTAGCGTGAATAATGGTGAAACCGGGGTGGATCCCTCCGCGTTTGTCACGGTCAAATCTTTGGGCGAGGGCCTGAAGAACGTGACCATGACTAATGAGAATGGCAAAGAGGTCCAAGGTGAGATCTCTGCAGATGGACGTTCGTGGTCTACCACCGAGGTCTTGGGCTTTAACCGTTCGTACACCATTGTGGCGAAAGACAAGAACGGAGAGTCTTCCACTACGGGGTTCCAAACGGTAACCCCGGCGGCGCAGGCATTTGGTTCTTTAGCTCCTCTTGATGGGTCAGTCGTGGGAGTAGCCCAGGTCATTGCGATGCGTTTTGATGCAATCGTGAATGATCGCAAAGCTGTGGAAGACGCAATCAAGGTGACCACCGAGCCTGCGGTCGAGGGCGCATTTTTCTGGATTAGTCCCTATGAGGTGCGGTGGCGTCCGGAGAACTTCTGGGCACCGGGCACCAAGGTCACCGTGGACGCCAAGCTTTATGGCAAGAACCTAGGCAAAGGCGTGTACGGAGATAACGACAATTCTGCGACGTTTACCATTGGTGATCGAGTCGAGGCGGTAGCCGATGACGCAACAAAGACCATGACGATCTACCACAATGGTGCGCCTGTCCGGTCGATGCCGATCTCCATGGGGGCGAATAAGTGGCCGACCCCCAACGGGGTTTACACCATTGGGGATAAGAATCCTTCTCTGGTGATGGACTCGGAATCCTATGGGCTCTCCCATAACGAGGGCGGTTACCGCGTTGATGTGAAATTTGCCACACAAATGTCCTATTCCGGCATCTACGTGCATGCGGCGCCATGGTCTGTCTATGCACAGGGCAATTCCAATACGTCTCATGGCTGCATCAACGTGAGCACGGAGAACGCGCAATGGTTCCAGAACTTTGTTAAGCGAGGGGACATCGTCACCGTGCGGAACACCATTGGCGGTTACCTCAGTGGCTATGACGGCCTGGGGGACTGGAACATCGACTGGCCAACCTGGAAGGCCGGAAACTCGAATATCTAATACTTCCCTAAAGCCTTCAAGGCCCCGTAGCTCGATGAATTACGGGGCCTTTTCGTGCCGTGGCTAATCGACGCCACCCAGTGGCGCCCGACATACTCCCATATCTATGCCTTCGTGGTCAGTGATGTAGTCCTTGAGCGTCTGAATCGGGGCCTCGCCTTTGATCTTGGACACCAACTCGGAAAGGAGATCATTATGGGGTGGTTCAAGGCCCTTCCTTAATGCCTCGAACCATTCGACGGTTTCCTTTGGTGCCATGTTGCCGGCGATGGAGGAGAGGTAGGTAAAACCTGTGGATACGCGGGAGTTGATGTTGACCTCACCGCCGGCATAGTAGCGAGTTTTAAAGGGGGTGAGCTCTTGGGCGACCTCGTCAATCTTGAGCGTGCCGCCTGGATCTTTGATGCCGATGACGTGCGCGAGCATACATAGCTGCGCCAGGGTAGAAGCACTCGCGTCGAAACCAGTGCGTTCTGGGTGGTTGTAGATGATTGTGGGCTTACGGACGGCGTCGATAACGGCTACTGCGTAACGACGCGCCTGCTCCTGCGTAGGGCGCACGTAGGGCGGGAACCCTAATAAGATGCCATCAATCCGGCTTAACGACGCCACGTAGCGCCCTAGCTCTACAGCATGGCGCTGTCGGATAGCGGCAACACCAACAAGTATCTCAATTCCAGGCGCCCAGGGATGCTGATTCACAGCGTCGTAGAGAGCACGTTTTTCAGAGGCGTCCATGCTGTGCTGCTCGCCGGTGGAGCCACCGAAGAGGATTGATGTGATGCCTTGGCTGATAAGCCAGTCTGCGTGGGCCAGGGTGGACTCGATGTTGAGGGATTCATCGTGATGGAAGGCCGTGGGCACGGCAACATGGATCCGAGCGTTAAGCATGCAGTGATTGTATCGGATAACAAAAACTCCCTGACTAAAAATAGTCAGGGAGTTCATTGGGGTGGCTGACGGGGCTCGAACCCGCGACACCCAGGATCACAACCTGGTGCTCTACCAGCTGAACTACAGCCACCATTGCCGCTTCAAAGCAGCGAGGACAATATTAACTCACAAATCTATTATTGCAAAAACTGCTGGTAGGACTGGGTTGCTTGAGCAGAAGCCTCAATGCATTCCGCGTTGGTGAGATCCTTTTTAAAGAGCGCTTGACGGTAGTACTCAAGCTCGCGGATGGACTCAACGATATCCGCTAGCGCGCGGTGTGCCATGCCCTTTTGTGGTTGATTGAAGTACACGCGCGGGGACCAGCGTCTGGCAAGCTCTTTGATAGAGGAAACATCGACCATGCGATAGTGCAGAGCCTCGTCGAGCCTTGGCATGTAAGCGTTGATGAAGCTGCGGTCTGTAGCAATGGAATTACCTGCCAGGGGAGCTGGATGTTGCGGGTCGCAATGCTTGGCAATCAGCTCAAGGACGGCATCCTCGGCTTCCTTGATGGAAACAGTGGAGGATCGGATTTCCTGCGTCAGACCAGAGTTTTCGTGCATTGTGGTGACATAGTCGTCCATTTCTGCGAGTTCCGCATCAGTGGCGTGCACAACAAGGTCTACTCCCTCGCCAAGGATATTCAGATCTGCATCGGTGATCAGTGCAGCAACTTCGACAATCACGTGACGGTGAGTATCGAGACCTGTCATTTCAAGGTCTATCCAAACGAGACGATCATTTTTAGCGGGAGTATCAGACATGTTTTCTAAGGTACTCGTATCTTGCGTCATTGTGGCAGCAAGGAGGTGTTTCTAACCACGAATTGACGCAAGAACGGACGAAGATGCATTGAGGTTTATGATCCTAGTTTTTTATAGAACCAGCCCATCAGTGGTGAAAGTACTGCAGTAGGGGCGATTGCAGAAATTGCATTCATTGCTTTTGATAAAGGCCCAGGAACGACCCGGCGCGAGTTTGCGGCAAGTGCTGCGAGAGTTTCTTGTGAACATGACTCGTATGTGGTCCAGAGGAAGTCCGGTACGACTTTGTCCACGATGGATTTTTCGGCATCATCGACGACTGCCTCGCGGACGGGGCCCGGAGCTAACAATGTGCATGCAACGCCAGTGCCTCGGAGCTCGTAGTGGAGGGCCTCCGTGAAAGCGTTTACCCCTGCTTTAGTGAGCACATAGGTGGCATTGTTGGGGATGGGGACATTTCCGGCGGCGGAACCAACGTTGCAGATGGCGCCCGTGCCACGCTTGATCATGCCGGGAAGTACTGCGTGGGTGAGCTCAAAGACCGCACGGGCGTTGAGCTCGAATTGTTTGTCTTCATATGACCAATCCTGGTCGATGAAGGGGCCAAAGCTTGCGATTCCTGCGGAATTGATGATGATGTTAACTTCCACGTCTTGAAGCTCGCTGATGAGCGTTGCACGCTCCTCGGGATTAGCAAGGTCACAGGCCATAACATCGACTTTGACGCTGTGGTTTTGTTCCAATTCCTCTGCTAGCTGCTCAAGGACGTCACGGCGTCGGGCTACCAGAATGAGATTGTGGCCCATGCAGGCAAGATCCTTGGCGATCGCACGTCCGATTCCTTGGCTTGCGCCAGTAACTACAGCTCGTGCATGAATGGATGGTGAAGGTAATGCCACGGTAGTTCTCCTGAACATTGGTTGGAAAGCGCACAGAGTTCTCATTCATACTACGTGCGCCCGTAGCATTACCGTCGTTATAGCTGGATTTAGCTTGTGGGCGTCGAGTTGTGAGGCGCCCACACGTTTGGGTTTGGTGTTAATTGATCTCGACTACCGTCCGGCCATGAAGTTGGTTAATCATTAAGGCTTTACCCGCATCGATGACCTCGTCGAGGCTGATAGTGGTTGTCATTGCATCTAGGGCTTCGGTATCTAGGTTTTGTGAGAGTAGAGCCCAAGCTTTTTCGCGGTGCTCAAGAGGTGCATCAACGGAATTGATGCCAACGAGTGATACGCCACGAAGAATAAAAGGAAGAACCGTTCCTGGTAAATCTGCCCCTTGGGCCAATCCGCACGCTGTAACCACTCCGCCCCACTTAGTTTGAGCACACGCGTTGACAAGGGTGTGGGAGCCCACGCAGTCGACGACACCCGCATATAGGGCGCGTTGTAGAGGTTTGCCCTTTTCGCTCAGTTCTTTTCGTTCCACGATGGAGCTGGCCCCAAGCCCTAGAAGATAATCTGAGTGCTCTTCCATTCGGCCGGTCGCGGCGACAACGTTATAGCCAAGCTTGTGCAATAAAAGAATGGCGATTGACCCCACGCCGCCGGTAGCGCCTGTGACGAGGATGGGGCCATGATCGGGCAGAACCCCGTGTTGTATAAGCGCGTTCACGGAGAGCGCTGCTGTGTATCCTGCTGTGCCAATAGCTGCGGCTTGTTTCATGGAAAAGTTAGAGGGGAGAGCCACCGTAGACGAGGCGTGAATACGCTGACGTTCGGTGTACCCGCCATGGCGAAATTCTCCGATTCCTGCGCCATTGGCAATGACTTTATCGCCGGGCTGGAACCGCTCGGATTCTGATTCTAAGACCTCCCCAACAGCATCGATGCCGGGAACTAGGGGGAAGGTGCGGGCCACGCCGCGATCCCCACGCAGGGCCATGCCGTCTTTGAAGTTGAGGGAGGAATACGCAACTTTAATGAGCACATCACCATCGGCGATGTGCTCATCCGCTGATGGGAGGAGTTGGGTGGTGATGTCCCCGGTTTCGGAAGCACAAACCACAACAGAGCGCGATTGATTAGTCATGTTTTCCAACCTAGCCCTCTTTGTCTCGTTGGGTGGGGGATCGTGCGAATACACACACGTGAATATAAAACGGAATAGTGAGTATGGTTGAGCACTTCATTTTTCCTTTATGAACTTGGACTCACCCAAAAAGGGGAAGTTTGCATAGGTAGAAGCTGAGAATTAAATGAAGCTTACCGAGCGATGGTGGGTTTTCTTTCGCGATTTTTGGGGGAAAATTTTCTCCAGCAAAAGTTTCGGATTGCTTTTATTTCATCTCGTTATAATTCCGTGAGTGAAAATTCATCCCTCAAGAACCGTATTCTCACGCAGGGGTGGCGTATCTGTTGTATGCGCTGCCATAACGTGTGCATCTCTCGTTACTACTGCTGCCCCTGCTCTGTCCGCTGAAGAACCCGATGACTCTCTTGCCGTTGTGCAGCGTCAAAGTGCTGCCCCAACAGGCGAGGCGCCTGCTACTCGATTCATTGTCACATTCAACCGCATGACGACGCTGGATCAGGCTAAAAGGATGAAAATCCTGGATAAGATTGTTAAAGAATTTTCTTCTGACGCATCTTTTGTTCGTCAGATGTTCGACGGCTCATACGTCGTTGAACTAGATCCGCCTGTGCCTGCAGAGCGAATTCCTTCTCTCCGTGGCGCCCTTGAGTCCAAAGCAGAAATTGCTTATGCGGATATTGACCGCGTCCAGTATTCCACTTCTCTTGCTGCGCCCAATGACGAGCACTACAAGTACCAATGGCACCTCTTTGACCAGTTCGGCGCTAACGTCGATAAAGCATGGGCATCGGGTGCCGACGGCGCTGAGACGGTTATCGCCGTGGTGGATTCGGGTATTACCAGCCACGCCGATCTTAACGGCAAGGTCTTGCCTGGTTACGACATGATCTCCGACCCCAAGATCTCTCAGGATCGCGACGGTCGCGATAACGACCCCACTGACATGGGTGACTGGACCTATCAAGGGGATTGCGGCCCCAACTCCCGCGCCACGAATTCTTCCTGGCATGGTACTCACGTTGCGGGTATTGCGGCGGCAATTACGGACAACCATGAGGGTGTTGCTGGCGTTGCTCCTGGAGCCAAAATCCTTCCTGTTCGTGCTTTGGGCCGATGTGGTGGCTACACCTCGGATATCGCGGATGCAATCGTGTGGGCTGCAGGCGAGGACGTTCCTGGAACCCCACATAATGACAACCCGGCCGACGTGATCAACCTGTCCCTCGGTGGACGGTCTCGCTGCATGCCGATCTATCAAAACGCCATCGACCGCGCGCTGTCCCGTGGCGCAACAATAGCAGTGGCTGCTGGCAATGAGGATCAGTCAACCGATAACGTGCAGCCTGCATCGTGTGATGGCGTGATCACTGTAGGCGCTACTGGTCCGGAAGGCCACAGGTCTACCTACTCCAACTTCGGGCGCCACGTTGACGTCGGTGCTCCTGGCGGCAATATGTATCCGGCCTTTAGTAACCACAATCCGGGAGGGGGCATCCTTTCCACTGTTAACCGTGGTCTGCGCAGCGCTGAAGCGAGCGGCTACTCCTACATGGAAGGCACCTCCATGGCTACGCCTGTGGTTGCTGGCGTCATTGCTTTGATGAAGGCTGCAGATTCCACAATCAGCCCCGATGAGATTGAGCGCATCCTTCGCGACACCGCACGTCGCTATACTGCAGAGCCTGGTCCCGGACAGCGAAAGACTGCGCACGGAATGGGTGCAGGGCTTGTCGACGCCCATGCTGCGGTGTGTTCTGTACTAGCCCGTAATGGCCGTAGCTGTGATGATGCCCGTCCTGCTCCTAAGCCGATTACGGTTCCTACACCGGTCGTGGAGACCGTTCCTGCGCCGGCTCCTTCCGACCCGGAGCCGGTTGACCTCGATCCTAGCGAGTCTCTTACCCCAGAGCTTGACCTTCCCATTGTTGATCCAGAGCCGGTGGCTGAACCAGAGCCGGTAGCTGAGGCACCAGTCGCACCTCGCCCTATTGTGAGGAAGCCTGTTTCTGAGGAAAAGGAACGCCCTGGCCGGGAACGCACCGGAAGGGAACAAATAAAGCAGCAGCAATGCACCCGCTTTGAACGTCTTCTCCCATGGAAGAAGTGCTCTTAAGTCTTGTGTAGACGTATGAGGTAAAGGCACGTCCCGCTTGTTATCGCGAGGCGTGCCTTTTGTTGTAATTACTGATGCTGGCTTTGGCTCCAGTTATGAGCGAAAGAGCATCAGGAGTGGGCTGAAGAAGTGTGATAATGCGCGCAAGAAACCTTGCCACAGTGAGCGGAAGTTTCCTGTTGAATTAGGTTGATCCACCACGAGGTTGGGGCCCATGGCGCGAGTGTTGTTGTCTGGGTAGCCGTCAACCATGATTCCTGTTGTTCGTGGTTCCGGCGACCTAGCGTCGACGGTGTATGTGTATTCGACAGAGACTTTTCGTCCAAGAAGAAGGTTTGTGAGGTCTTTATCTCTGAACCTGATTTGATTGGACTGCTCTTGTACTTCCCATCTTTTCTCGATGAGTTTTGCAGGGGGCTGCTGGTCGATTGTGTAGGTGATGGCTTCCTTGTTTAGTTGTCCTACCGCAGGGACTAGCTCTGTGAAGTCACTAAAACCGCGGGAATTTCTATCTTTTGATTCGATGGTGACCTTCACGGTCACGGTATCTCCGTGGGAAGCGTGGACCGTTGTGGGGTCAGACGGGGTCCGAGTGGTCCCCTTGGGATCTTTGACCGTGATTTGGCGTATTAATCGCGCGCCTTCCGCTATATCAGTTGTGGCCGTTATTGCGTTGTTCGAGGCTTCTCGAGCTAGAGCGCTGGGGGCCGTAGATAAAAGGGGAGTTATGGCTGTGAAGGCAACGATAACTGCCAGCGGTTTGACGACTCCAGACTTGCGCATAGGACCCTCCCATATATTTATATGAATATGCTTATAAAGATAAGGTTTTTATCTTAAAAACAAATTAAAATCTACTGTATTTTGGGGTGTGAGGAAAGCGGGGGCGCTTGGTGGTGTTGGGAGTGTCGTTTCTGAGAACGCTAGCGGGAGTGTGCTGTCTAAAAGTCCAGGTGAGGTTTTCTAGTGTTCTCAAAAACGACAAAACCTTGGGGATCTTGATCTCAAACCTGCATTTCCATAGACAAAAGCCTCAAAACAGGCCACGCACTGCCCCTTTGTCTATGGAAATGCAGGTTGTGGTGGGGGAAAGTTGCTAACAAACACAAAAGGAGCCGGGACATTGTGTTAACAATGTCCCGGCTCCTCACAAAGCGCCCCCGGCAGGATTCGAACCCGCGACCAATCGGGTAGAAGCCGACTGCTCTAATCCACTGAGCTACGGAGGCATTGATGGAAATAATACTACGGCGTGTGTTTTCCTCATAGTTGAGGAGGGGGAGGCAAAAGAAAGGCCGAGAACTCTGTCTCGACCTTGTCTTTTAGCAGACGCTAACAGCAGCGGGAACCCGGATTGGAATCTTGATCAGCCCAACGCTGGCGCCAATATTCGCGTTCGCTGGGAATCGATTCGTGGGGATGGTGGGCGCGTTGGTGGGCTACGAATTTTTCGTAGTCTTTTTCTCCGAGTACCTCGCCCCAGTAACGTAGCGGGGCAGTTGCCCATCGCAGCGCTGTTGAAAGAGTCTCCATCGTTCCTCGTTAGTGGATGCTAGTGGTGGCTGTGGGCGTGTGCTTTAGGTGGATCATATTCGTTCCACGCATCAACCAGAACTTTTTCTACGTCAGATGTGCCAAGCGACGATGGCGCGAAGAAATTGGACTGGTGGAATGGCTCTTCAGAAGTCTGAACTTCCTCGCCACGCTTGAGCTGACCCAATGCACGAATACAGACTACCGCAGCTGCAATGAGGACGATGATCACGAGCACCGCGAACAGCACGGACAAGAAGCCCTGGACTGCGGTGTTCCTGACGACGGCCTCCATGGCCTCGACCGACTTTGCAGTGCCAAAGGAAGTCTTTCCTTCTGCGAGTGCATTCTTGTAGCGTGTGTGCTGAGCCCAGTATCCGATGGCGGGATTGTCGGAGAAGATCTTCTGGTAGGAAGCTGTCATGGTGACTGCAACATCCCAGAGTAGAGGTAGTCCTGGGATCCACACCCACTTGAGAAGGCCCTTCTTAACGGTTACTACCACAACAAGTGAGAGCGCGACAGCTGCAAGCAGCTGGTTTGCAATACCAAAGAGTGGGAAGAGAACGTTGATGCCGCCTAGTGGATCTGTAACTCCCATCAGGAGGATGGAGCCCCAGAGAGCGCACACAATGACAGTGGAGAGCCAGTGGCCTACGGTCCAGTTAGGATCGGCGAATTTCTTCAGGCCAGGGATGTTGGCCAAGGTGTCTGTCATCATAAAGCGAGCCACACGGGTACCAGCGTCCACGGTGGTGAGGATGAAGAGCGCCTCGAACATGATGGCAAAGTGGTACCAGAAGGACTGCATTCCAGCGTTGCCGGTGATATCCGTGAGAATTTGTGACATACCGAAAGCCAAGGTCGGTGCGCCACCGGTACGTGAAATGATGGTGCTTTCACCCACGGCGTCGGCAGCCTGCGTAAGCGCATCAGCGGTGATACCGGCGCCTGGAAGACCGAGGCCGTTGACAAATGCGGCTGCCTGTGCCGGATCGAGTCCGGTGAGGGTCGCAGGGGAGTTCATCACAAAGTAAAGGTGACGGTCGATGACCACAGCGGTGATGAGAGCCATGATGGCAACGAAGGATTCCATGAGCATGGAGCCGTAGCCAATCATGCGCATCTGGGATTCCTTTTCAATCAGTTTCGGCGTTGTTCCCGCAGAAATGAGCGAGTGGAAGCCCGATAGGGCGCCACAAGCGATGGTGATAAAGAGGAATGGGAAGAGATTACCTGCAAAGACTGGGCCGTTTCCGTTGCGCGCGAAATCGGTGATCGCGGGCATATGAACCTCGGGTCGATTGATCACGATGGCGATTGCCAAAAGGGCGATCACGCCGACCTTCATAAAGGTGGACAAGTAGTCGCGTGGGGCAAGGAGCAACCACACGGGCAGGATGGCGGCCACGATGCCGTAGCCGATGAGGACCCATGCCAGTGTGACCTTGGACCAGGTGAACCAGTCGGTTCCCCACTCGGTGGAGGCTACCCAACCGCCGGAGATGATGGCGAGAAGAAGCAGAACCACACCGATAACCGAAACCTCGGTGACTCGTCCGGGGCGGATGTAGCGCATGTAAATGCCCATGAAGATTGCGATCGGAACCGTCATGGAAATGGAGAACACGCCCCATGGGGAGTCGGCAAGCGCGTTAACAACAACAAGGGCAAGAACCGCAATGATGATGACCATGATGGTAATAACGGCCAAGATTCCGGCGGCGCCGCCTACGGTTCCCATTTCATCGCGGATCATCTGGCCGAGTGAGCGGCCGCGGCGACGTGTGGAAATCCAAAGGACGAGGTAGTCCTGTACAGCACCGGCGAAGATAACACCGAGAACGATCCAGAGTGTGCCTGGCAGATAGCCCATCTGCGCAGCCATAACCGGGCCCACCAGTGGACCAGCGCCGGCAATAGCAGCAAAGTGGTGACCAAAGAGCACGCGACGGTCTGTAGGAACAAAGTCCTTTCCGTCGTTGATGTATTCGGCTGGGGTAGCACGATCATCGCGTGGCCGGACTACCTTGTATTCAATAAGTCGTGCCCAGAATGCGTAGGCGATGAAGTACGAGCCAACTGCTGCGAAGACGAGCCACACAGCGTTGATCGTTTCACCTCGGGCGAAGGCAATGACGCCCCAGCCTGCAGCGGCGATGAGGGCGATGACAATAAGTATGATGCGCGATTTGAGGGACAGTGGGCGCGAGTCTTTAACACCCACGGGCAGCGGCGCTGTATCTCCGTGAATGTACTCCACGCCCTTTGGGGGTGCTTCGATTGTGGGAACTGGATTGCTCATGTGCAATGACCTTCCACTTTGGGGCTGTGTCGATGAGCAAGCGAGAAAATTGAGGGCGCTTGCCGATCAAGAAACCGAGTCTTATTTGGCTGGATGTGATTCGTTCTCTGATAAAAGCTGCAGTAAGAGAGTCGAGCGGCACATCGCGTGGCCGTGCATTACAAAAATGTTCAATTATGGGTGCCTGTGCGTGTTCGATGCTGGGAGCAACGTGCAGCACACCGTCGAACTGCTATGCGATGAGAGAGCTGCCCATACACCTATGGGCAAGGCTTCTGAAGCATGTTTGATTAAGGGAACGCAAAGGATATGACCGCAACAATGTATTTTCCCGGTTCATAAGGGATAAGCGGGGACTCACGTGGAAATATCCTTCCGTATGACAATTCAGCCTGTGGCACTAAGAAGTAGGGTAGCTTAACAAAGGCCTATAACTGTAATTTGTTTCATCCATTTCGCTTAATGTGGCGAAGGTTAAACTTTTGTTTGGTTAAGCGTGCTGTTGGAATTCTCTTCCATCTTGTTTGGTTTTGGCGTCGTGCCTAGAAAAATGCGTTAAAAGCGTGCAGCTTAAGCGGAAACGGTTAGGCTAGAAAACTATGTCGAATGCTTCCTCCCCCGTGGTTCGAGTCACATGGCCGTTGTATCTTGCTTTTTTGGTGGTTGCGGGCCTTGTGGGGGCGTTAATTTCATGGGGTTTTCTTAGTGAATCCCTGGCCGCATTGGGAATTCCAGACCCCGGGCCGGTGACCACTGCAGGGTTGCCGTTTTTTCGTGCTGCAGGTTGGATGCTTGCAGCTCTTGGTGTGGGTTCGTTTATGTTTTCGGCCTTTTTTGTTTCCCCTCGCGCAAACGCCTCGTTGGATCGTGCGGAGTTGAGCGTCGATGGGCATATCGCGGCACGAACCGGTTCTGTTGCCGTGCTTTGTTTCGGCGCTATTGCGGTCCTCATGATTCCACTTGTGCTTTCCGACGTCTCCGGCCAGCCGTTTTCTCAAGCCGTACAGTTACATAACTGGCCAATCGCTATTACCAAAGTTCCGGCAGCGTTGGCGTGGCTATGGACGGCGATTATCTCTGGCATTGTCGGTGGTTTGTCATTATTGAGTAAGCGTTGGAAGTCCCAACCTGTGTGGTTTGTTGGGGCAATCGCCACGATCATCCCATTGGGGTTGGAAGGGCACTCGGCCGCCGGCGGCGATCACGATTATGGGACGAACTCTCTTTTATGGCATTTGCTTTTTATGCTGCTGTGGGTTGGCGGCCTTATGGCTTTGATTGCGCACGGTAGGCGCTTGGGGCCGGATCTGGGGCTTGCGGTGTCGCGCTATTCGCAGGTGGCTTTATGGTCGCTTGTTGCTATGTCGATCTCTGGTGTGATCAACGCAGCTATCCGAGTGCGTGTGGAGGATTTGTTTACTAGTGGATATGGCAGGTTGATCGTCGCTAAGGCCATCATCACGATTATTTTGGCGGTGTTTGGTTTTGTCCATCGCGCAATTACCGTCCCCCAGCTTCAAAAAAGCGAGGACACTCGGGGGCTTTTTGCTCGCGTCGCGATAGTCGAAGTGCTTGTCATGGCTGCGATCATGGGAGTTGCTATCTCATTGGGGAGAACACCGCCGCCTCCGCCTCGGGTGACTGATCTTTCCCAGATGTCGATCATCATGGGTTATGACCTCACCAAGGCGCCTACATTCTGGAATGTATGGACGGTCTGGCGTTTTGACATTATGTTTACCACCTTGGGAATTGTGCTTACCGTGGCGTATGTTGTGGGACTCCTGCGGCTTCGGGCACAAGGGAAACAATGGAAGTGGCAACGCACATTTTGGTTCTTGTTGGGGAGTATAAGCCTTAGCCTTTGTATGAGTTCGGGCGTGGGGCTCTATATGCCGGCTATGTTCTCCATGCACATGGTGACGCATATGGTCCTATCGATGGTTATCCCAGTCTTTTTAGTGCTGGGAAATCCGCTTCAGCTTGCTCTTGCGACGCTGCGACCGGGGGCGGAAGCTCAGCCAGGGCCTAAGGAATGGCTGGAACAATTTATTGATTCAAAAACGCTGCGTGTGGTCATGCACCCAGCATTTAACACAATTCAGTTTGTTACCATTTTCTATCTCTTATACGTCACCCCTTGGTATGAGGTGATGGTTTCCGAGCATGCGGGTCATCTCTCTATGAACTGGGTCTTCTTGCTGTCCGGGACGCTTTATTATTGGGAAATGATCGGCGGAGACCCTAAGCCGGTGAATAATTCGGTACTATCCCGTCTTGGATGGTTGGTTTTCTCGATGCCTTTCCACCTGTACTTCGGCGTGTACCTTATGCAGCTTTCTAAAATCTTGGCAGAAGGCTTTTACTCTCAGCTCGGTTTGCCGTGGGCAGTTGATCTGATGCATGACCAAAACGTTGGCGGCGGCATTGCATGGGCCTCTGGAGCCTTCCCGTTGGTCATCGTTTTCGGTGCGTTGTTTATGGAATGGCTGAAGGAAGACCGTCGAACGGAGCGTGAGATTGAGAAGCGGATTGAGTCGGATGACGATGAGGATTTCGCTGCCTATAACCAGATGCTGGCAAGAATGAACTCGGGCGAACAGGGTGCGGCGGCGGATTACCATAGCCGGGAGTTTGATAAGTAAGTGCAAAGGGGATAAGCGAAAAGGTGGATGGTACCTCTGCCGTGGTTTTCTATGAGAACTTGAGCGCAGAAGTAGCAAGGTTTATTGACTCAACGTCACTCATTATTTTAAGTGATATATACCCTTTTTATTAGCTAAATGATCGGCTAGCATAAGTTTATGAGTACGCCAGTCATTCAAGTCTCCGCACTTACTAAGTCGTTCCACCGGCACGGCCAACGTAGGCTTGTTGCCGTCGATCGGGTGTCGTTTAGCGTCCCACAGGGCCAGATTGTTGCTTTTTTGGGTCCAAACGGTGCTGGAAAATCCACAACGATCGACATGATTTTGGGACTCAGCTCGCCTGATTCTGGTCAGGTGAATGTACTTGGTGAGCCTCCGCAAAAAGCTACCTGCTCTGGCCGGTGCCAAGCAGTGCTTCAGTCTGGTGGGTTGCTTCCCGACTTCACAGTGCGGGAAACTATTCAGGCAGTTGCCGCCGCACATGGAGCGCGCGGACGGGTAAAAGACATGATTAAGCGTTGGGATCTGTCTAGTTTTGCTCGCAGAAAAGTAGGGAAATGCTCTGGGGGCCAGCAACAGCGATTGCGTTTTGCGTTGGCCATGCTCTCAGATCCGCAAGTGCTTATCTTAGATGAGCCCACTGCAGGATTGGACGTTGAAGCACGCCGGAAGTTCTGGCGCATCATGCGTGAGGAAGCGGATGCTGGCCGCACGATTATCTTTGCTACCCATTACATCGAAGAAGCAGACGACTTTGCGGAACGCGTTATTTTTATCAGCGAAGGAAAAATCGTTGCGGACGGTCCCATCGAAAAGATTAGGGCTTCAGTGCGAGGTGCAACCGTCAGTGCCGTCATTCCGCATGCCTCGATGAAAGAACTCGCCGGATTACCGGGGGTTAAGAACGTAAGCATGAACGGTGATCGAATGACGCTGGACACTACGCATCCAGACGATGTTGCGCGGTACCTGCTTAACCGCACCTCTGCTTATGACTTGTTGGTTTCAACGACATCGCTTGAAGACGCATTTATTGAGTTGACTCATTCACGCGATGGTAAAGCAAAGGACGTAGCATGAATATTCGTTTTGGTCTCATAGACGTCAAGCGCATCGTGCGTAACCCGGCAAATTTAGTGTTTGCCATCTTGTTACCGGCTGGAATGTATCTTCTTTTTGGTGCTATTCAAGGTTATGGAGATGCAAACTTAGGTCATGGCAACGTCAGGGCGGCGATCATGGCATCAATGGCTTCCTACGGTTCTGTTACCGTGGCCACGACTCTAGCGGCAACGTCGGCGCTGGAGCAGGAAAAAGGCTGGGGACGTCAGCTTGCGATGACGCCTCTTGTTGGTGGGAAATACCTTGCTACCAAAGTATTGACGGTGTTGATCGTTTCTTTCGTCCCTGTCCTTGTCGTGTATGTTATTGGTGCTTTGACATCGGCCCAGATAGAAGGTGATATTCGATGGGGCTGGGCGTTCTTAGCATCATGGCTTACGGCAGTGCCGTTTGCATTTTTTGGACTTGGAGTGGCACTGCTTATACGCGGTGAAGCTGCCCTTTCTCTTGCTTCCTTTGGCGTATTAATCTGTGCATTTTTGTCCAATATGTTTATCCCGCTTAGTGGGGTTTTGCTGTCCATATCGCGTTTTATGCCACTGTATGGAGTTAATAAGCTAGCGCGTTTTCCCATATCGGGTTCTGAAGAAGCTATAGCGAATGGGGCTGCACTATCTGCTCCCCTATGGTGGGCGGTAGCTAACATTGCTGCTTGGACTGTTGTGTTTGCGTTGTTTGCTTTTGTTGCCTCGAAGCGGCAGCAAAGAAGATGAAAAAGGAGATAAGGAGTGCCACCTCAGGACAGCTACGCAAAGGGGTGGCACTTTTTTTCTATGGGATTTACGGTTCCTCCTGTTGCTTGATAGCAAAGGTGAGCGGGGCGTTCCATAAATTGTGCTCGCTGTCGGTCCCATCCAAAGTCGATAGGGACGAGTCCCGGGACGACAACTGTTACGGCTGTGAGACCGTATGTTTGCACCTCAGGAAGGGTGGTGTTTATGCAGATCGGGTCAAAACCGGCGTCGATAAGCGCGGCAAGGGCGGAAGGCGTAGCCGCAAAGTCTGTCTCTCTGTACTCGTATAATGGCTGATCTGTGCCGAGCAGCTTGTCGATCCGCGTTGTCCATTCTGGAAACGACACCTGATGTGCATGGTCGAGAACCGAACGAATACGGTCGGGCACAGGTAGACCGGTAGCGCGGACGCGCCGCCGCTCAGGATAAAAAGCCCAGGCTTCGTTGAGCGCTGCGACGGCTGCGGCAGTCAGTGACTCGCGGCAGGCTGAGCCTAGAGACACTGTCACACCATCGTCGACACCTGCGATCACCACTGGAAAACCCAGGTCAGTATAGGCGCGGGCGAGCCGAATCCGGAGCTCAAGTAGTCGTGCACGGCAGAGCAATGGGGCAAGCTCTGCAATGGAATGTGGGAGAAGCGGCAGAGTGGGAATTGATCGTACCCACGTGGACATGATGGCATCGCGTTCAATGAGCTCAAGGCATGCGGCGTGGGTGGCATCTGTGAGCGAACTTCCAATGGCGGAGCCGGAGGAGTTAGTGACGGCCCAGCGGTGCGTCGGCACATCTCCGTAGTACACGCATTCAACAGGAAGAAACACAGAATCATGGGTACAAAGACTGCGGCCTTCCACCCACATGTGTGGCGCGGTAGGGGACCATGGAACTAGTCCGCGATTGAGCGCGAGCATTTCTGGCCCGAACCCTAGCTGTGTAGGAGAGATTGCTCGTCCAGGAAGATCTGTAGCGGCCCCTACGATGACTCTTCCTTGGGAATGGGCGCAGCATAATCGCTCAAGCCCTTCTAATGCTGCGATATTTCGACTGTGGTGTAGCGACTCTGTCTGTCCTGACCACGTGAGATCAAGATTGCAGAGGGCGGTTCTTATGCGGGTAGTCCCGGAAAAGGGAACGGACGTAGTCCAACCGCGATCTAAGTGACCAGGGCCTAGAATCCCCACGGTGGGATCGAGGACAGAAGTGACGATCCCATCAAGAGCCTCCAGCGGAAGCCTATACGGCTTTGAATTTTCCGCAGGTACGGGACGAGGAATTTTCACGACCTGACCCGTGAGTACATGGATTGCCCACGATGAATCGTCTGATAGTTCGGTTGCCACATCACAAAGGTTTTTTAAGGCGTGCTTGGTAGCAAAGCCGGCCGTTCGGCGGTGGCCGGCTTTGCGTGGCGGAGGTGCGTCTGCAGTGGCAGTAAACGCAAGCGAAGAAGCACTAATCATGATGCAAGCAGAACCGGAGCACAACGGGGAAGTCGCTGTGCTCCGGCAGCTTCCTTAGAGAAGAAAGCTTGGAGCTAGGAGGAAGAAGACGTGGAAATGCAGGAGGAGGAAGAGGTAGTGGACGAACACATGCTGAAGAACGCGGTGTCATCAGCATCGACGTAGTCGTTTACCTCAAGACCCTCGACCTCCATTGCGAGCAAATCCAGGTTGAGACCGGACATAGCGTCTCTGTGCATGCTTGTCATGATGGTGTGCTCCTTTCATGGGAAGACGTACGGTTGGACTACTGATATGGACTACCAGGGAAAACTATAAAGAATAGCACTATGATTGCCCATAACATTATGGTACCCAGATAAAGTGAAATGTAAATAACAATTATGGTAACGATTTGCTGTTGAAATATCTCAGAACGTAGTTGTTTTCTGCGTGCAAAATTCCATGCAAATTTTGGTAAATTATTGGTTCTGGATATCGTCTCCAAAATCTTGGTTCCGTCTGAATGCGGAACAGGAATAAGGGAGCCAACAAATGTGAGAAATAAGATTCTGGGAAGCCAGGAGGCGCCGTCGGGAAGCAACCCTTTGTTGTAGAGAAATACGGAAAGCCCTGTGAATATGAGAGTGGTGGCAGGGCCGACCGCAAGGACTGCAACCTTCCCGGCGCGAGAAGATATTGCCAATATTCCCGGTAATTGCAAGCTGAGGAATCGGCGGGGAAAAGGGGCAGTGGAAAATACTGCCGGTTTGATTCCGCACAGCAGAAAAAAGGCGATTCCATGAGCACACTCGTGGGCAATAATGGTGATGATTACGCCGACGAGAATTGTGAAAAAACCGGTGAGATTAGGCGCGCTATGCGTTTGGGTAAAAGCGGAGCCCGCAGACAGGAGCAGGGCCGTCGATGCCGCCGCAAGTGCCATGACTAAGGTGACAAAAGAAACGAACCACACTTCGCGGGGCCGCCCCAACACGCCTACGGGATGCGAAGACGCGCCGGTATCCGGGGCCGCAGTAAGCAGTCCCCGGTGCTCCATCGCACGTATGGCTTGAGCAACCTGCGGAATGACAAGCATTCTCATGTCGACGCTATTCCCATTATCGCGTTGCCGGAAGAGATCCAGCAGCATCCAGGCCTGTGGGCCTAGTTCGCTGAGTTCGCCCTGCGGATTACGTGCTACTGCGAAACTTCGATCAGGACTGTGGATAATCGGACCCAATGCCGCGCCGGGAGCAAAACGGAGATCGTGGATGCTGGTCATATTGCCTCCTGATATAACGCGTGCAGTAAATAAGCTAAATAGGCTTCATCTGAGATATTGACGGACATCCTGTTGTTGGTCATGTGGACATAAGAGCGCAGAAGAAAAATGGAGTTCTCTTTCCACGTGTGGCCGGCCTCTGCCGCAGAATCACCAAAATCAAGCTCGTGAGAGGCATGCGCCGCATGGAGTTTCTCCACTGCAGACGTCATGTGTTGAGTGAAAGTGGCATAGGGTTCGGGGAGACCTGAGCCGTCTGGGGCGCGGCGTAAGGCTTCACGAAATGGCGTGGCTGCGCGTGAGAGCGCCTGAGCCTCAGCGGAGATTTTGTGCTGTGCCGTGGGCGAGGTGTAGCTGGTGGGCATAGAAAAAGACGAGGTCCAACCTGCGTGGTAGCTTTCCCAAAAGCGTCCTATGGATGCGTCGGAATCCAAAACCGTATGCGCAGTGCAGATCATTCCTAGCGCGGCCGCGGCTAATCGTGAGGTACGTGCTTCTAAAACGCCAGAGTGTAAAAGCTTTTCGACGAACAATGTCGAGGTTTGAAAAACATCTTGGCTAAGCGACATCCCTATCCGTCCGCCGTAGCGGTCATATTCACGCTCGTAGTAGCGCTCTCGGATGCAGTTATCTGGTTCTAGGCGCGGCAGGCCATCCTGATCGATGTAGTCGGAGAACCTGGACATGGGGTACTCGTGTTCAAAGAGACGCCGATAGCCTTCGGGATTGCGCAGCGACAGTTGGGGTGCGCTGGAAGGATGAGCGTCAATCCACGGTTGGATAGCCTGATGTGCTGCGCATATGACGTGCTCGCGATCTGCCGGATTGCAAAGCTCTAGCCTTAAGCGGACATGTGCGCCCTCCAACCAGTAATTCATATGGAAGAACCGTTGTACTAGGCCTTCTGTCACGCATGTATGGGCAAAGGGCAGTAGGCAGTCGCGGAGCAAAAGAGAGGGATCTTCTCCATAAAAAATATGAAAAGCGAGCCAGGGGTCGGTTGTGCGCATTAGATACCTTCCTTCAAAGAGCGTGTTCCTGTGACTATGTGTTCCTGTGCTACGCCGGACTCGCCAACAAGAGGAAAGAATTCCTCAATGACACATCCGTAGTGAGCGTTGCGTAATGCACGTATGAGGTTGGTGATCGTTCCCATGATCTGGGAGTTGTAAAACTGTCCTTTGCCCACAACGCCGTGGGCGTCGAATGTTCGCAGAACTCCACACTCGGGTAGACCCTGATACCGGGAAAAGCTGCGCCACCATACCAAGGCTTCCTCTAAGAGACACGGGATATTCATAAAGGTGGTTGAAGTAGGAAAGATCCAGCTTTCTCGCGCGAGGACAGCATCTCCTAGCATCAGACGCGCTTGATGCGTTATCTCTGAATTCGTACGCGGGAAAAAGTCCAAAGAGCAATGCATAGGTGGTGCTAGGAGCATGAGCGCCTGCGTAGATAATGGCAGACCTCGGTCGGTGATGTACCCCATGTATGCGGGGAGGAGTTCGGTGCCGTGGGCGTCGAAAAGCTGCAAGCGTCCACTGGATGCGCAGTAGGCCAGATGCGTGTCTGCGAGTCGAATATCAGACGCACGTGTGGTTTTTCGAGGGTGTCCCGGAATGAGAAGGGTGGTTGGATAGGTAGCCGGATGCGCGTTGAGGTTGGAGACGACTTTTCCGGCTGTCAGCTCGACGAGTTTCACTCCCGCATCAGACGCATAATCAGATAATTCGGACCATGCACGTGTTGCGGAATCTGGCATCGCATGCGCGAACCGAGACCACGGAAAACCTGGCCCGCCAAGTGTCCGGTTAATCACGATCTTGGCTTTGTCGCCTTGCTGAACATAAGCGTTCAAAGACCGAAGCGGATATCTACGCGATTGCACAAGAGGGCGATGATCGATGAGGAGATCACGTATGTCCACGGGGCCAGCGGCGTTGCTTCTTAATGCTGCCACGTGTGCCAGGAAGCGACGCCGCGCACGAATCCATTCCCAAGCCTTACCCAGCGGCAAAGATGCAGTGGACTTCAGATCATTTTCATCGACTGCCTCAATATCAATTTGGCGCAGTGGCGTGAGGACCTCGGCGACAAAACTGTTGACCAGCGCCGGAACATCGTGGCAGATTTCCCCACGGGGGAATTTTGCGGACACAAACTCCTCAAACAACGCGCGTTCTGCCTGCCGCACATCCAGCAGATCGACTAGGTCTGAGAGAGCTTCCCAGTCAAGGGCTGTGCACGAGTCCGCGATGGAGGAGGGAATCGTCGATTCTTTCCCGACCCCATCCTCATACACATGGGTATGGAACATCGGAATGCTGGGATCGACGAGTCGCCGGAGGCTATCCAAGTGGTGCGCGAGATCTAGGATCTGAGTGTGCCTGCGGTCAAAGTCGCTTATCGACGCCACCGCGTTGCATTCCTCCGCGATGCGGGCAATGAGACGCGCAGCAGATACGGCCTTGTCTGACCCACGTGCCAAGTGCGTAACTATCGGCTGTTCAGATACCGCTGTGGACGGGGATAAATCGAGAGTGGGAACAACTAAGGCCGAAATTCGGATGGCATCGAGAACAATGCACTTTGTTTGTGCCTTGCTTAAACCTGTACGCGCCGAGAGCTCTGCGGCCAGCTGCTCACACGTGTATTCGTGGTTTTGGGGAGCACTTGCGGCTAAGGCCATGACCTTTCCAAATAGTCCATTGGAATCGACCACTCGGCGTTCCTCCCGGTAAACGGCTAAGTCCCGGTCGCCGACGTGCCCTAGATATTCGACAGAACACCGAGGCAGTGCGCAGTGACCATGCTCTGATAACGCGTCAGGATTAACCAGAACCGGAAGTGTGGCAATAAAACCAAAGTCCTTCTTCATAGCAGAGAAAATCTGAGCCATAGCGTAGACGTTCCAACGCGCAATAGTGTGCACAGATGTTGGGGCAAGAGTCTCATCCGAGTGCAGGCTGGCGTGGGACAACTGAGACGGCGCGATTGCGCACAGGGCGGAAAACGGTACTGACCGGGTGGCGCTGCGGATCACGTATCCCAGCGCGGTGCGGTGGGCACGAGCTAGCTGCTTGGCAGACATCGCACAATCTGTGCTCAGTTTCCGGATGGCTTTTGCCGCTGGGACTGATGCGGCCAGTACTGCTGAATCGACTCCCTGGTCACGGGCGATCTTCCCGAGGCACTCGCGCTCTCTTTTCTTGGAACTCATGAGTACCTTGTGCAGCTGCTCTGAGGACAGCACGTTTTCGGCGGCAGTGATCACCGTATCTGCGGCAGTCGTTACGCCAGCAGGCAACCGCACACCAGCGGATGTAGCTTTAGCCAGCAGCGCACGAACTTTGCGCACGTCATGATGATGCGCAGCTCGCTTGAGATCGAGTAGCGTGTGGCGCAACACTGTGTGTGTACACCCCGCGACGTCCTGGCGGGCCGCAGAACCAAGGGCATCAAGGGCCGCGTCTACGCGGAGTCGCTGGTCCAGATCGGCAGTAAGTAGTGCGTCGGTGGGGGCGTCGCAAAGCTGCCGCAACGCCTCATACGGCACACTGCAGCTGCGAACCAGGGCTTCATTAAGAAGCTTCCATGAAATGGTTGTCATAGTAACGAGTTCCTCCACCGTGCGTGAGGCCGATCCACACCCACAAGGATGTTGAGGACCGGGATGAGATTATCCGCTAAACCGAGGTAGTTGCGCTGGTACTGAGCATCAAAGCCCAACACAGCGCCCACAGAGACTCGCTCCTGTGCCGCAACAGCATAGACAGCGTGACAAAAGGCCCCGACCTCAGCACATGCCCACCGATAACCAGAGGCGCCGTAAGTAGTGGTTACCCGCTGCAAATCTGCGCACAGCACTAAGACGGCTGAGCTGCGCAGGGGGTCGTAGTTTTTCAGGAGATAGGTGTTGCGCAATAACTCGGGAAGCTGTGGACACGGGCGCGCAGGAGCCGCCGCAGGATATGTCTCACTATCCGCTATAAGCGAATGTGCTAAGTCCATGACGTTGACGCACAGCGCGGCTGCTTGGATACCCGAGGAATAATCGGTTTCAGGAGGGGTTCCCAGGAGTGAAGCGGCCGTGGCGCGCCCGCGTTGCACCATGCGGGTAAGCACACCCACGTCGATTGGAGCTCCGGAATAGCGCCCAAAAGAGCTGGAGCCTCGCTTGATTATTGCTGGTGGCGGGGCGGCGATTCTTTCCGTAGAAAAAGGCGCACGCATACTCTGCATTTCTCGGAGCCGCTGTTTTTGCAAAGCCACAGTGGTGGGAAAACGTACGGGCATCGTTCCCGAGTGTGCGAGTCGAGCAGCAGTCTGGAGAACGGCTGATGGCGCGCCAGCGGTAACAGTGTCTGAAGGGGAGCTGTTAGGCAGCGTGATCGTGCAATATATGGCCTCGTCGAGGGGATCACTACCAAGGAATTCGGAGAGAGCAAGCTCGTCGGGTGACCAGTCGATAGCCACCGGCCCAACCGCTGCATCCAGTTGGGAGACTAACGCCGCGACAACGATCCCCACATCCACGGAGGTCGCTTGATACGCAAAGTCACCGTACTTAAACGCTGAACGCCAAAACTCCACGGTAACCAGCAGGGTCTCACCGGCAGAACGCGAGCGTTCGCCTCGTGGGGAATCAGCCCTCAGCTGCTGCCATTGGCAGGTTATGGGGTTGAATAAGTACAGGCCAGCGGGCAGGTGGCTATCTCCGGGGCTGTATCTGTAGAAGTTCACTGGGTATAAGCCTCCGCCTGAGGCTGTATTCCGAGACCACTGAAAAGATTGCGCCTCAGATCGGGTCCTTGTCGGCGAGTTGCAGTCGACTTCTGCGCGCAGATGAGTTCTGATCAGAGAATCCTCCAGCGCTTGCGCAATAGCGATGTCCGTGGGGGACATGGCGTGTGTATGAAGCTGGAAACGAGGGGCGTCTGGAACAATTTTTGCGGGATAGGGTTGATGGTTCCAAAAAGGACCTTGAGCAGGGAAGACCATGCCATGTTCTTTGCGCTCCAGAATGAGCTGCGTGTATTCGGTCGCAGCGTTATCCGTTGTGGCCCAAAAATCTGCAGTATGGCGATCCATAGGACTCACCACCTTTCAGCGAAGCATGAGGAACATTAGGGAAGCGGGTGCGGAACAAGATTGAGACGGGGAGGTGAGCTGGGAGGGGCTAGACCCAAAGCGCGAAAACATGTCATCTGTTGCCTCAACCTAGGCATATGCAATGCCCTGGTCAGCTGTCCGATATATTCCAGCGGCAAGAGACCAGGGACAATAACCTTGACAGCTGAAAGCCCCACCATTTGGTGATAACTCTGGGTGAAGTCGACAACATAGCCGTAAAAGCCATGTGCTTTGAGACGCTCGACTAGCTCAACGAGAGACAAGCGAGGGCACCCCGGGATGTCGGAGACACGGAGCAGCTCTTTACGGGGCAGGAGGAGGAAAGCGGCGGCGTCGATAAGCTCGGAAGCGGCAACGCTGAGGCGATGAGCTGCCCCGGAACCGTCCGCACGCACTGCGGCGGCGTCTGACAACCGTGCACTAGCAAGCAAACGCGACTGCGGATAATCCGCCATGACCTCCCGTAGAGCTTTGCGTACTGCGACATAAGGATCGGGTGCGGCGGCTGCCCCAACGCAGAGGAAAGTGCGCTCAGTATCCGTGCATACCGCAATAACAGCAGGAACTCCTACACTCAGCGGGCAGTAAAACGCGCGGATAACCAGCCCTTGCCTGCGAAGATGCCGCAGCATTGCCTGGTAAGTGCGATCATTGATCGAGTCAACATCGATCTCTGGGACGGTCATGGAACCATGCCATACGGCCAGGACAGCGTCACGTTCAATGACCTCTACTAACCCAGACATCACCGCGTCCTCCCATGTGCGCCCCACCGCGGCGCCGCTGGAGGAATCGAAGCAAAAACGAGCTTGTGCGTCAGACCAGAAAAACACCATATCCGTGGGGACTGCCCATGCGGTTTCATCTCCCAGGCGAATAGCGCGTGTCCAATCGCGGCAGCGTTCATAAGAACGGTTCCACCGTTCGTTGTCCACCCCAAAATCAGTGGCAGGGACGTGGGGAATATGCGTATCGACGCCTCTCGCTCCCTCATTCCCACATGCGGATGCGCGCTCGACGGCCTCGTAAAGAGCTAGCTTTCGACTCTCAGCAATGGTCGGCGCCTGACCACTCCAATGGAATGCTGGTCGAGACCCCACAGCAGGCATGGTTCCACGGGAAACCACCATTCCAGGACGGCGAATCTCCGTGATCGGCCCCGTCCCACACGGTGCTAACACAGGCCCTGTGAGATCGGAAACCTCTGCGTTAGCAGCACAATCGTGGTGCTCAGTGCAGCACGGGCTTGGCGGAATAAACACCGTAGAACTGGAAAGGCACTGTGCATCAGTAGCTGCTAGTCTCCAGCCTCCTTGGGGGCGCTCGACATAGTGCACACGCTCAGACAGCCAACATCTGATGAAGCCGGGTACTCTAGCAGCCTTAACCCAGTCCGCAGCCTCTTCCGTGCGATCCGCCCATGCGCTAAGGCAGACCCTGCATACCTCGGAGGGGACCGCTATCCACTGCTCATGACGCGGAGGCAGGGCGTGCGCTGGGAAACTGCGCGCCGGGCAGTGCAGGTAGGCGACGCGCGTAGTCATGAGACAAGAGGCCGATGAACGGCCGGGTCGACGGCGGGCGGGGAAGCAGGTATCCACGTGCGTGGGCGCAACGCTACGGCAGTGAGCCCGGCGGCAGAGAGACGGGGATCTGTTAAAAGCTCAGCCACCGGTTCCTCTGCAAGGCAGCGCATGCTGGATTCTCTTAAGGCTAACGCCGGAAGCGCATGCGACCAGCCGTCGTGCGGCGGACAGTGCTTGTCCGCATGCAGTTGTGCAAGCGCGAGGTGGCCGTAGGCGGCTGATACCGCGGCTTGTTCCGCCGAGTCTCCCGCCGCCACGACGCTAAGAATCGGATTGTCACATTGAACAACGACTACCGAATGGCCCCACAGAGGCGTGAGCTCCAAAAACGTAGACGTGGCTGCGCCATAGAGTTCCTGAGCATCTCGTACGCAGGATGAGGCCTCAGGACTTGCATTAAACGGAACAACCTCCGAGATGCCCTGCGTTGCAGAGTGAAAAGACCAATAAGCGGCTGCACGCGGGAGAGCGCGTTCCATGGCTTCTTCCTGGGAACTTCCTACGGCAGCCGGTGCGGGAAGCCCAGTGGGCTGCAGCAAAGGGGCGTCCGGCATAGTCCGTGCTGACTGTTGGGAGAGAAGGACGCGGGTAGTGGCTTCCTCAACTGCGCGTTCACGTGCAGCCTCCAGAGTATCTAGCGCCCAACCCGTGACGATCCAACGACGTTGATCGGGACCGGTCACGGATACTTGAGATAGCCGCAAGGGCATCTGAGTTATATCGTCGTCAAGGAAGCGCGGCGTGAAGCCCAGAAGCGGATCAACCAGAGAAAACAGGGGAGAATCGCCATTATCGCGCTGCTGGTGCTGCTGTCCTAGCTGGTGTTGGGTCACCTCACCGGTGGAAAGGTCGATGCGAACTAGTGCTTGTGTGAGTGTTGCTGGCATGACACCAGAGACAATCTTGAAAGCCTCAAAGGACGCGACGATTCCAGCCATGCGGATAAGAGCTTCTGGAACCTCAGCGGTTTCTTTCTCAGTGGATAAAGACTCCAACACGCGCGTCGCAGCTGCTGCCTCAGCTGCGGCATCTGATGCGATGACTAATCCGCTGCCAATTCTGCGGACGGTGATGGTGGCGGCGTCGCTGAGCTCGCGCCAGCTCAGAGAGAGCAGGGGGCGGAGGTGCGACGTATCCGGAGAAAGCGCTGCACAACGCACTGTTGCACAGCCGTTTTCTTCCAAACTTGCTTTGATTAGATGAGCGCTTTCCGGGTGGTTGCAGCAGATAGTAAAAGGCGTGTGGCTGATCTTCTCCAGAACAGCAATGGGAGTGGGCGTGTAGTTTGCGAGGAGCCTCAAGATCCCGTCCCAGGGGCCGCCCCACTGGTATGCGGCAACAGAAGGGTTTTCCGGGGTCAGCCGTGTGAGCATCCCATGCCGGTATAACTCGGATTCGAATAGCTTGATGGTCTGAGCACCGGCAGCGCCCAGGTGTTGGAGAGCATCTGAGAAGAGTACGTCGCCTTCAAAAAGGGGCGTTGCG
Organism: Corynebacterium ulcerans; assembly: GCF_900187135.1. NCBI lineage: Bacteria > Bacillati > Actinomycetota > Actinomycetes > Mycobacteriales > Corynebacteriaceae > Corynebacterium > Corynebacterium ulcerans. The sequence continues at coordinate 867,883 of NZ_LT906443.1, read as the reverse complement.
GCACGGAAAGCTTTGTATGCGCCGGGGCCATCGATAGAAAATCGACGAAAGTCATTGTGAAACTCCACGCCCGTGGGTGTCTCCGAGAACATCACATTACTGTGCAGGAATGGTCGCCATCCCTGAGCCGCTGTGGAATTCTCAGTCTCTGGCAAGCCGGCGGGATGTGGGGAATTCTGTACGATACGGGTCATACGATCACCATTCCTTTGGGGAGCAATCTCACACAAACCCTCAACTCATCGTCGGATTTCTAGAGCACAAAGGGCTTTTCGACGGGAACGAGCGTGCCGATAAGCGGGGTGGTGGCTCGGGGGGGGTGATCCGAAGAAGAATCAAAAATTTATTGACAAAAGCTTACCGCAAAATGTGGCTTAGGTTCAGAAAAGTTATTAAACAGATAGATATTTATCAGAAACTGCTGGTGATGGGCGGAGGGGCTTGAGTGAGCTAGCGGGCGATTCGTCCCGCAGCATAAAAGGTTCACAACATCAAGAGCCCGCAGCCTATTCGGAGAGCTTCTGTGGATAGCTTGCGACTAGAAGCAGAGTTGTCCACAGAAAGACAGTCTGCACGGTGAGAGGGATATTCGTGTGGGGGAAAGGTGCGCAAGATGTGGAGGGCAGGGAATCGGCGTTAGCCCTTGTGCTACGGAACAAAGTTCTGCGACATGCCGCAGACCTGCGTGGTTATCAGCTCATACCAATGAACTCAAGGAATGGAATCACATCATGCATATTCAAAGCACCATCGTAGGAAACCTCACCAACGAGCCAACATTCGTGCAATTCACTAGTGGAGGAGTCTGCAAGTTTCGTATCGCTGCGAGTCGCAGGATGCGCAAGCATCCTGTCAACAACGATGTTCCCGGGGAAGAGTCTCAGTGGATTGATACGGACCAAAACTACATTGACGTGGAATGCTGGGGTCAGCTAGGTGTGAACGCCCGGATGTCGTTGGAACGTGGGCGCCCCGTGATCTGTTCTGGTTATTTGGTCACACAAGAATGGACTGATGCCGCAACGGGAAAGCTGGCATCAAAGATCGTTCTCAAAGCTAGCTACGTGGGGTTTGAGTTGAGCCGTTACGTTGTGTCTTCGCGTAAATCGACTGTGGAGGACATCCACCATGTCCCTGGGCTACCAGCTCCAGAGAATACGGAGAACCAACCCTTTATCCCAGACCGGGACTATTCAAGAACCAATGACTTTTTGAATGAAGAAGGTGGTGCCGCGAAGGAGTCCGGTGAGTTGGTGGGAGCAACGACAACGAGTTCCCACAATCCGCCCTTTTAACCGCCTTTTAAAAAACTCGTCGACTAACAGGGGGAGGCGGGCTCACACGGTGAGGAAATAAAACCTCTTTTAGGTTAGGAGAGTGCAGCGCGGGGCGAATTTATAGGAAGAGTGATGTACCCTTTGACGTGACTGAAACCTATTTCAACATTTAAAGGGGAATATCACTGTGGGCGAATTCATCTACACGATGAAAAACGTGCGCAAGGCTATCGGTGACAAGCTCATTTTGGACAATGTCACCATGGCCTTTTACCCAGGCGCCAAGATCGGCGTTGTGGGCCCGAACGGCGCTGGTAAGTCTTCGATCCTCAAGATCATGGCTGGACTTGACCAGCCGTCCAACGGCGAAGCATTCCTTGACCCCGGTGCTACCGTGGGCATTCTTCTTCAGGAGCCGCCACTGAACGAGGACAAGACCGTTCGTGGAAACGTTGAGGAAGGCCTCGGCGAGATTTTTGAGAAGAAGCAGCGCTTCGAGCAGATCGCCGAGGAAATGGCGACCAATTACACCGATGAGCTCATGGATGAGATGGGCAAGCTCCAGGAAGAACTGGATGCCGCTGACGCCTGGGAGATCGACTCTAAGATCGACCAAGCGCTTGAGGCACTGCGCTGCCCGCCGTCCGACGATCCGGTTACGCACCTCTCGGGAGGCGAGCGTCGTCGAGTAGCACTGGCTAAGCTGCTGCTCTCTGAGCCCGACCTTTTGCTTCTCGACGAGCCCACCAACCACCTGGACGCAGAATCCGTGCTGTGGCTGGAAAAGCACCTTGCAGACTATAAGGGCGCTGTCTTGGCAGTTACTCACGATCGTTACTTCCTGGACCATGTTGCAGGCTGGATTTGTGAGGTTGACCGTGGAAAGCTTTACCCTTACGAGGGCAACTACTCTACCTACCTGGAGACTAAGGCTCAGCGACTAGAGGTTGCCGGCAAGAAGGACCAGAAGCTGCAGAAGCGACTGAAGGAAGAGCTTGCGTGGGTGCGCTCGGGAGCTAAGGCTCGTCAGGCTAAGAACAAGGCACGTCTGCAGCGTTACGAGGAAATGGCTGCAGAGGCTGAGCAGTACAAGAAGCTCGACTTTGAAGAAATCCAGATTCCTACTCCTCCGCGTTTGGGCAACCAGGTCGTGGAAGTGGACCACCTGGATAAGGGCTTTGATGGCCGCGTTCTGATTAAAGACCTTTCCTTCACCCTGCCACGCAACGGCATTGTGGGCGTTATTGGCCCCAACGGCGTGGGTAAGTCGACGCTGTTCAAGACCATCGTGGGACTAGAGAACCCGGATTCCGGTGACGTCAAGGTTGGACAAACCGTCAAGCTCAGCTATGTCGACCAGAACCGTGAGAACATCGACCCAGAAAAGACCGTGTGGGAAGTTGTCTCCGACGGCCTCGATTACATCCACGTTGGACAAAACGAGATGCCTTCGCGCGCGTATCTGTCCGCCTTTGGTTTTAAAGGCCCTGACCAGCAGAAGCCATCCAAGGTCTTGTCTGGTGGTGAGCGCAACCGACTGAACCTTGCCTTGACGTTGAAGCAGGGCGGCAACCTGATTCTTCTCGATGAGCCAACCAACGACCTCGACGTGGAGACGTTGGGATCCCTGGAAAATGCCCTCCAGAAGTTCCCGGGTTGTGCCGTGGTGATCTCTCACGACCGTTGGTTCCTGGACCGTACGTGTACGCACATCCTTGCATGGGAAGGCAACGTGGAAGAGGGCCAGTGGTTCTGGTTCGAGGGCAACTTTGAGGATTATGAAAAGAACAAAGTTGAGCGTCTCGGTGCTGATGCCGCACGTCCATCTCGCGTCACACACCGTAAACTGACCCGCTAGTCATAGCGATTATGGCCGGTAGTGTACTGCGCTAGTTGATGCCCCTCGGTACTTGATGTGTGATCGGAAAACCGATTCACGAGTGCTGAGGGGCATCGTTGCACATAACACGTGTTACGAGGCTAACATTGTGCAACAGCACACACAGATGAAGAATGATGTGTGCTTTAACCTGATAGAAAACTTTGAGAAAGTAGAGCATGGCGGCAGAATCCACACAACAAGTCCATACAACTACAGTTCCCGTTCGGTGGACTGATTTCGACCGTTTCGGTCATGTGACAAATTCAGCGTATGTTGATTTAGCTCAAGAAGCGCGCACCAGGTGGGCGAATGATGAGTTTTTGGCGCAGGGGCACGATATTCCTGCGGTATTTGTTCGCCGAATTGAAGTGGACTATTTGCGTCCCATCATGCCCAGTACCGCTGAGGTGGAGGTTGAAACCTCCATTGTCCAGATCGGGACTACCTCGTTTACCACTCGTCAAAGTTTGAAGGACTGCGAGGGACACGTGTGCGCGGTTGTGCTCGCCGTGCAGGTAGCAGTGGATCTTAAGACTGCGCGTCCGCGTGAGATTGAGGCCCATGAGCTGCAGGTTCTTACCAAGATTGCAGAATCGGCGCGTTAATCAAGATGAACGAGAGTCTCAGTATTCCCGAAGGCCCGGCAACGGGAATAACGAGCCTGCTGCAGCGCGCTGTTGGCTTAGATAGACACGCTTATGCACGGCTGCAGCAGGTAGAAGACTGCGTGAACGTGTATGTGACTACTCCTTTTGGCGTGGTCGCATCGCGGAGAGTCAGGGGAGAAGCGTCGAGGGATGGCGCGGTTGTACTGGCTACTGACTTGCTGGCACGAGGGGAAGGCAAACCGCATGACGCCTCGTGGGCAGGTGCTCTTCCCCCATTAACGGGCTTTAAGCTTATCGACGAAATTCCCGTAGGTGTTGCCAGCGACCTTGCAGAAAAAGGACGTTCTTTGGCTCGACAGTTTTCCGGCCCGATGGGGCCGCCCGCGAGCCTGTTGGATCAAAAAGTTATGACGGTATCTAATGCAGATAATTCCGTGGAGATTTCGATGCGAATGATCTTTGCCTGCACCTCCTTGGGATTTATCCCTTCGGCTACCGCACCAGCGCATATACCGAGGCATCTCCGAGTATCCAGCACCGGACGGTGGGCACGCATTGATGCTCCGTACGGAACGGTTTATGAGTCTCAAGGACTTTCCCTGTTGCCGTAGGCGCTAAAGCAGTCGGATCGCTACGATTCCTATGAGCATTGCAACTACTCCGAGAATCTGCCGGATTCCACTGTGCCCACCACGGATGCGCTCAATTGCAATGCTTGAGATCATCATCCCGAGTAACGCTGCAACGACGGTAAGGCCCGTTCCGATCTTTGGCACCAATGCCGCGTTAGCAAAAACAAACAATGCCCCGAGGCTTCCTCCAAACCACATCCACCAGGGATGAGAAGACCCGAGGCGTTGTATCCGTGGACGCCACCGTAAAACGATGTTGAGCACAATAAGAGCTGCGGCTCCTACAGAGAATGACACGAGTGCCGCTGTTGCCGCCGAGTGAAGCACAGCGCCAAGCCTGCCGTTGATGGCTGACTGCATGGCGGTAAGCATGCCAAATGAAACGCCGGCAAGCCGCCAGATCCAGTGAATAAAGCTCCCCGATTGAGTCTCAGAACTTTTCGGTTTCCCCACGGTGGCGAGTACTCCGGCAAACACCAAGAGCGCTCCGACTACTCGGAGCGGGGTTATCGAGTTCTGCGGAGCGTCGAATAAGCCCCAATGATCGATGGCTAGCCCCATGAAGATTTGCCCTGAGATAGGCAAAACAACAGTTTGTACTGCGCCGAGCCGGGGGAACATGAAAATATTCGCGGTAAGGGCGATAACCCCCAAAAGCCCGCCAAGCCAAATCCACGCGGGGGCGTGATAAGCAGCTGAGACATTGGGAAGCTGGCCTGTGGCAGCTATGAGAGCTACCGCGAGGGTTAGCGTCCCCACGCAAAAGGAGATCATTGAGGAGGAAAACGGTGTTCCAGTGGATGCGCTGAGCCGAGTATTAACAACCGTTTGGATGGGGATAACCGCCCCGGCGGCGACACCAAGAAGAATCCACAACATGCGAAACTCGACTAAGAAGCGCGGTTGATGAGCATATCGGCTACGCGCTGCATATGATCCCACAGAGCAGCGCGATAGGCGGTAGGCAAAGTCTCTTCATCGAGGGTATCCAGCGCGGATTCCATGAGTAGTAGCCAGCGGTCTGCGGCGGCTTGGTCGATAGGGAAGTGCGCATGCCGCATACGAAGGCGCGGATGCCCACGATTCTCTGAGAACGTTTGAGGACCACCCCAGTATTGGACGAGGAACCAACGGAGTCGGTCTTCCGCACCCTCCCAATCGTCGTGCGGGTACATGGGGCCCAGGATGTCATCGGTGCGGACGAGCTCGTAGAAGCGGTGGACGAATGCACGGAATGTGGACTCGCCGCCCACAGCGTCGTAAAAGGATTGGGGAGTAGACATGGGACTTTCGTTTTCTGAGGGGGTGTTAGTCGGAGATGCGTCGCGAAGCCGCAATGCCTTCAGGATAAGGGGTATCAATGTTGTTGTGCTGGAGAGCAGTGAGGACACGCGCCGTTAGCTCTCGGGTGACATACCATTGTTGATCCGGGAGGGTTGTCACTCGGGCGCGGATCAGCATGTGGTCGAGCCCAATGGAATTAACACCATCGACGATAGGGGAGTCGAGGAGTACGTCGTTAATAGCCGGCTCTTGTGAAGCGGCGTTTACTGCGTCAGTGACAGCTTCAATGGCTGCGCTAGCGTTCTCGTCTAGTGCAACCGGAATATTGATGAGGGCCACGGCATATTCTTGACTGAAGTTACCGATCCTAAGAATTTCTCCGTTGCGGACAAACCACTGGGTGCCGTGAATATCGCGCAATGTTGTGAGTCGAAGGCTGACGTCTTCGACGGTTCCCACGATGTCTCCTACGTCGATAGTGTCGCCAACACCATATTGGTCCTCGATGAGCATAAAGACACCTGATAAGAAGTCTTTGACCAACGATTGCGCGCCAAAACCAAGAGCCACGCCGACGACGCCTGCTGATGCCACGATTGGGGTGACGTTGATCCCCAGGTACGTGAGGACAGCAAGGCACACCCACACCCACACCACGACAGAGACTGCAGAGCGTCCTACCGCTGCAAGTGTGAGCATCCGCGATTGTCTACGTTGTTCCTGAGTCGCGCTGAGGGCCTCAGAAGACTTGTTAGCGGTCTTTCCCCGCAGAGGTAGCACCGAAGAAATCTTCGAGGGCTTTTTGTTGATGTTGATGTGAGCCGCTTTGGTAATGGCTTTCCGCAGAAGCCAGTTTGCGATGAGACCGATAAGGATAGTGATCCCTATCTGGATCGGTTTGTCTATCAGCCATTCTTGGGTGTTTACGGATCCTAACCAAGAGGAGACCGACTCAGTCTGTTCTGTAGCGCTAAAGATTGTCATCGTTGCCCACCGTAGCAGCGCGCTGTGCACTAAAGCTTCGGGAGGGGAGGTTGTGTGTGGAATCCATGAGGAAACCCCCTCGAGGAGAATCCTCTATCCGCAGGAAGTACCAGTTAACGTCCTACGGATAGAGGCGAAACAAAACTAGCGTGCGTCTATTTCACGTAGGCGCAAGGCACGTTCTTGCTCAGACATCCCTTCAGACACCACCCGGCGAACACCAGCCGGCAAAGAGTCCTTGTTAAGGAACGCGTGGGCGTTTTCTACACCTTGCGCGGAAATATCCCAATAAGGATAGATTCCGGACAGCGTCACCAGCGCGACCTCAGAAGACATCTCAGCCCAGATCTTCTCTGCCAAGGCAAAAACTGCGGAGTTAAATTGCGCGAGGTATGGTCCAGATCCTGTGAAAGTAAGACCTTCGAGCTTATGGCGCAAGAAGAGGTTAGAAAGCGTGTTCTTTGTGTCGGTGACCTCATCAAAGATTTCGGCCTTAACATCAGCATCCGGTTGTGCTGCATATGCCCGCAACGCCGCAAGCTCACCGGCTGAAGAACGATCTATGCCTCGTAGTTTCTCTATGCTCTCGTGAACCGCTGTTCCGGTGATCTCACTATGGGCGATGAGCGCTGTGAGCGCCCACCAGCGCAGGTCAGAATCTACTGTGAGACCCGGAATCGAAGTAGAACCTTGCACAATCGCAGCAAATTCGGCGGCAACATCTTTGGTAATGCGTATTTTTGCCAGAGCTTGGACAAACGCCAGCTGTGCGTCAGAACCAGCCTGCGCGTTGCGAGCACCGACCAAGAGAGCGTCGGCAAGCATGTAGCGTCCGGTGCTATCCGCCCACGCAGGATCTACGTAGGACCGTACAGCCTTTGCAGCCTGGCTTAGGATGCGTTCAAGCACTGCAATTTCAGTCTCAAACTGGGCGCCACGTGCAACGAGCGTGACAAAGTCACGAGCGCGCATACTGCCGTCTCTTGTCATTTCCCATGCGGCGGACCAACACAGTGTGCGCGCCATGGGATCAGAGATTTTATCGATGTTGTTCACGATGAAATCCAATGAAGCTGGGTCCAGCTGCATCAAGCAATACGTGAGGTCGTCATCGTTGACCAGAATCAGGTCAGCTTGCGCAAGGCCGACCACTTCTGGAACCGGCGTGGATGTGCCTTCAACGTCAATCTCACATCGATGAGTTCTCTTCACCTGGCCGTCGATAAGCGAATAAAGCCCCACGGCGATCCGGTGGGTACGAAGCTCTCCTGCGCCGGGCGCTGCTCCACTTTGCTGAACGGCGAACTCGGAATAAACGCCATCCTTGACGGTAAAGGTGGGGGAAAGCTTGTTAATTCCAGTGGTCTTGAGCCATTGGTCGGCCCATTGGGAAAGATCGCGGCCGGAGGCCTCTTCAAAGGCTCCAAGCAGGTCATCAAAGGTCGCGTTAGCAAACGCGTGGTTGGCAAAGTGCTTACGAACACCCGCCAGGAAGGCATCTCGCCCCACAAAAGCCTGTAGCTGTTTGAGCACCGAAGAACCCTTGGCATAAGTAATGCCGTCGAAGTTCTGCTCAACGGTTTCAATATCGGAGGCGTCGGCTGTGATCGGATGCGTGGAGGGGAGTTGGTCTTGGTGGTAGGCCCATGACTTTTCCACATTGGCAAAAGTGACCCATGCGGTGGAGTATTCCGTTGCCTCGGCTTGAGAGATCGCCGCGGCCCACGTGGCAAAGGACTCGTTGAGCCAGAGGTCGCCCCACCACTTCATGGTGACAAGATCGCCAAACCACATGTGAGCCATCTCGTGCAGGATTGTGTCGCACCGACGCTCATAGCGGTATTTGGTGACCTTAGACGAAAAGACATACTCATCGCGGAAGGTCACCGCACCGGCGTTCTCCATGGCGCCCATGTTGAACTCCGGGACAAAGATCTGGTCATACTTGTAAAACGGGTACGCCATGCCAAAGTTCTTGTGATAGAACGTGAACCCTTGCTTGGTTTCCCTCAACAAGGTGTCCGCGTCTAAATACTGTGCCAATGATTTCCGGCAGTAGATGGACATTGGAATCTCTAGCGCTGTGGGCTGGTCTGCGGGAGTCTCCGGATGGTGCGTCAGCGCGCCAGACCAGGTGTCTGAGACCTCGTGATAATCACCGGCGCACAACGCGACCAGATACGTGGAAAGCTTGTAATCCACGTGTGCCCTATGGATAGCTTTGTCCGCGGCGGTTGTTATCTGGGTATGCGCGTTGGTGATTACTTTCCACGCTGTGGGTGCTGTGATAGTAAAAGCGTAGGTCGCCTTGAGATCTGGCTGGTCAAAGCACGCAAACATGCGTTTGGCATCAGCTGTTTCAAACTGCGTGTACAAGTAGACTCGCTGATCTTCTGGATCAATAAAGCGGTGAAGCCCCTGGCCTGTATGTGAATAGACGCATGAAGCGGTCACAGTAAGGGAATGCAGTCCTGGAGTTAGCCCTCGTAAAGCGAGTCCCTGGGTCTCATCGTAGCCGGAGGGGGTCAGCGGAACCGCTGCTGCTGTGATGTCTGTGCCGTCGAGAAGCACCTCTGCTACGGATGCTGCCCGCAGGTCAATAAAAGTATCCCCGGCTTCTTTTACCGTGAAAGACACTGTGGTGATAGAAGGAAACTCTTTATCCCCTTCAGTCAAGTCGAGAGCAATATCGTAATGATGCACGTCAAGGATACGGGAACGCTGCTCGGCTTCTGCTTGCGTGAGATTGATGGAAGACATGTGATTAAGGAGCTCCTTTAGCTTGGGATGATGCTAGCCAGAGGGCTAGACGCGAAAAGCTCTGTGGGTACTGCGTTTGATCTGTGGATTTACTTTACAACTGGATGCCACAGTGCAACCGGCTATTGGGCAAAGTCTTTTTTGCAGCAGGACAAACGCAGAAGGACAAGCATGGCGTGGAATGATCGCGTGGGGAGATGCGTTGAAAAGGGCAGTGTTGCGCACTTGAGGGAAGGTTAAGGGCCGAGAACTTCGAAGTGCGTTGGATGAGAAACTCGCATGATGGATTAAAGGAGACTTCTATGACCGAGCACGTGACATTCTGGTTCGACGTGAGCTGCCCCTTTTGTTGGGTGACCTCTCGGTGGATCAAAGAAGTGGAGCAGGTTCGCAACATTCACGTTGAATGGGTGCCGATGAGCCTTTCTGTTCTCAACGAAGGTCGAGACGAGCTGCCGGAAGACTACAAAGAGAAGATGAAGGCGAACTGGGGGCCAGCGCGAGTGTTCGCGGCAGTCGCCTCACAGCACCCCGATAAGCTTGATGAGCTCTATACAGTCATGGGAACTGAGATTCATAACAACGGTCAAGGCGGTAAGCAGGGCTTTGGCGCTTATGACGAGATCATTAAGTCTGCACTGTCCACGGTCGGATTGGATCCCACGTTGGCAGAAGTGGCTAACACTGAAACTTGGGATAAAGAATTGCGTGAATATCATCGCGGTGCCATGGAACTAGTGGGCAACGATGTGGGGACACCAGTGATCAAGCTGGGAGATTCTGCGTTCTTTGGTCCTGTTATCACGCGGATTCCGCGTGGGGAAGAAGCTGGGAAGCTTTTCGACGCCTCCATCGCACTAGGTTCCTATCCCTATTTCTTCGAGCTAAAGCGGTCGAGGACAGAGAGTCCTCGCTTTGACTAACCCCTGTATGAGGCTTTGTACGAGGTGCAGTGCGTCACATGTTTTTTAGTGGTGCACTCGTATGATCTGCGTGTGGTCTGCGTATGATCCCATCCAGCGACTCATATAACGATATATTTCCTTGTTAAGGCCTTAAGGGAAGTTAAGTAGCTAAGGGAAGAAGGTATGAGGTGATTTGTCCCCTTCTTAATGGGGTGCGGTGATGCGATACACTTTGAAACTATGCGCGTTTACCTCGGAGCGGACCATGCAGGGTTCGAAATGAAGAACATTATCGCGGAACACCTCAAGACCAAGGGACATGAGGTTATTGACTGCGGTGCACACACTTATGACGCCCAGGATGACTATCCGGCGTACTGTATTGAGGCTGCTAGCCGCGTGGTTAATGACCCTGGTTCACTCGGCATCGTGTTGGGTGGTTCGGGTAACGGCGAACAGATCGCCGCTAATAAAGTCAAGGGCGCTCGTTGCGCATTGGCATGGTCGGTGGAAACTGCCCGGCTGGCTCGTGAGCACAACAACGCCCAGCTGATCGGTTTGGGCGGCCGGATGCATTCTGAAGAAGAAGCACTCCAGATCGTTGACGCCTTTATTGAACAGGAGTGGAGCAAGGAGGAACGCCACCAGCGGCGCATCGATATCCTCTCCGAATACGAGCGCACAGGAATCGCCCCGGCGCTTCCGGAAGCTTAATTCTTCTCTAGCGCTACAGCTGTCTTTTTACAACTAACGATCCCTGATATCCGAGGCCTCTCTCCGGCCGTGATATCGGGGATTTTTTACTACGTGCAATCGATGAGGTGGAAAGCGATGACGAATATGCATAGCAACAGTCAGCCCATGCGGGCCCCAGTGGAAATCATCACTGCTCGGGAGGTTCCACTCGGGGGATTACGTGCGATGACCGTGCGTCGGACACTACCTCAGAAAAAACGGACGATGATCGGGGCATGGTGCTTTGTAGATCACTATGGCCCCGATGAGGTTTCTCGGACTGGAGGCATGGATGTGGCGCCGCACCCTCACACTGGTTTGCAGACCGTTAGCTGGTTGTTCCGTGGGGAAATAGAGCACCGCGACTCAGGCGGAAACGTTGGCACGGTGCGCCCTGGAGAGGTTAATTTAATGACTTCGGGAGCTGGAATTTGCCATTCGGAGGTATCTACACCAACCACAGAAACTCTCCACGGCGTCCAGCTCTGGATTGCGTTGCCGGATTCAGCCCGGAACATAGCGCCACGCTCCTTCGAACATTATTCTCCTGAACCTGTAGATCTAGGGGAGGGGCAGGCAACTGTTTTTCTTGGCGAGCTCTGCGGCATGAAAAGTCCAGTACAAACGTTTACCCCGCTGGTAGGAGCGGAAATACGTGTCAAGAAGAATTCTTCCCTCGCCATACCCCTCGATCCAGCTTTTGAGCATGGAGTGCTTGTCGACGCCGGAACGATCACGGTAGAAGACGTTGCTATTCCCCACGCGGCGCTTGCTTATGTAGGGGTTGGCACGGAACGCATCGTGATATCCAACCACAGCGATAGCGACGGCAGAGTACTGCTGATCGGTGGGCAGCCGTTTGCGGAAGAGATCGTTATGTGGTGGAACTTTGTAGGACGGTCGACCGAAGAGATCCGCAAGAGCAGAGATGATTGGCAAGCCCAAGAAGATCGTTTTGGCAAGGTCGTCGGGTATCAAGGCCATGGCGGAGTGAATGCTCGGGGCGAGGGGATCAACGCGCAGGGATTAGCGCGAATTGAAGCCCCCACGTTGCCCAACGTGACGCTACGGCCGCGGAGAAACCCGGCGCCGTATGCGCGGCCATAGGCAGGAATAGCAACAAACAAAAGTGAAGGTGCCTGTGCATGGAAGCACGGGCACCTTCACACTTTGCGGAGGGGCTTAGCGGCTAAAAATCGAAGTCAAAGTCGAATCCGCCGCCATCGCCACCGTCGCCGCCGAAGAAACCATCAAAGAATCCACCGTCATCGCCGGAATCTCCTCCGACGTCTCCTATGTCTCCGCCGCCATCGCCACCATTGGCTGCAAGGCCTTCTGTATAGCCCTTATCAAAACCGGACTCAAAGGCATGAGCGCTGTACCCGACGCCAGACATGCCGTTGAACAACGAGCTAAAGAGAAAAACGGATCCGGCAGTCCAGAGGCCACTACGCAACGCGCCCGCCCACCACGGCTCGGAATACCATCCGGCAGGAACCGGGCGGCCGGCAACCATTCCACCAGGGTAGTAATTCGGGGTATCGGGTGTGGCGTGAGGAGAGGCCGTGATTTGTTGGCCTTCGAAGTCGATGGTTCGGTTTTCGGTGACTTTTCCTGCTTGGCGTTGGCCTTCTAGCGGCGGTAGCTCAGGGCCAGCAGGTAGTCCCATGATCTCGCGGGCGGCATTCATATAGTGCAGGCCTTCTAGTGCAGACTCGCGTGCTAATTCTGCTTGGCGCACCGTCGTGGCCGTGCTGATTTGGGAAGATGCTGCGTTGTAGCGCTCTGAGGCGTCGGCAATGGCTTGTGTGGATGCTGCATCGGTGCCTGAGATCGTGAGTACTTGTGACCCTAGTCTTTCGATCCAACGGCGAGCTTCTGCGATTGAGTCTTGGAGATTGTCTGACTCGATTTGCCGGTTACTTTTATTGCCTCTGCTGAGGAAGAAGACGGCACCGCCGACAACGAGGACGACAAGTAATAACGCAATCATTGTGAATGCCTCCGTGGAAATTTGGGGACGTTAATTACTTTGACCAACGTTCCAAGGAAACAAAAAGTTCCTCAGCCTAACCTTGCGGATGGGGGCTGAGGAACGCGGGAAGAGAAACTTTGCGAGATGTGACTTTATACATCTGCGACGGGGTCTTCAGGTTCTGGGTCTTTCATAGCGTTGCGGGCATTGACCCATTCTTTGACTGCTTCGGAATCCCACAAAGTTAGACCATGGTGTTTAGCTACGGGGGAAGGGGCACGTCCTCGACCTGCGTAACTCGTAAAAGTGCCACGAGCCGTGCCCGAGAACTCTGCGCAGTCATTTGCGGTCCACAATTCGCGGCCGGTATCTGCGTCGATGATCTTCGGTTGCATGAAAACATAATAACTCACTAATCAATAATGTGTCTTTTGTGCAGGTTATCGGGCCTTGGTGTTGGGTAAAAGAGGGGTTTGAAGATTTTTGAGAGGTGAAAAACTTTAGAGAAATTATGTAGAAAAATTGGTTTTACTGACAGGCGGGAAAGGGTGGGTGGTGGTACGTGGAATTATGAAAGTTACGGGGAGATGCTGGGGTTTTGTTCTTATCGTGAAAGTCCGCTACTGTTATGCGCACAGCGTTCGACACGCTCAAACGCTAGTGGGAATGTCGTATAGTGGCTAATACCTCAGCCTTCCAAGCTGAAGACGCGGGTTCGATTCCCGTCATTCCCTCCACTTTTAAAAGCCGGTGGCCTTGATTCAAGGTTGCCGGCTTTTTGCGATGTTGTTTGAGTGGGGATTGTCGTTTTTGAGAACGCTGAAAAATTCGAGTGGCGGTTTTGTGTGGCGCATGGTCGCTAGCGTTCTCAAAAACGACAATTCTTGGCTTTTGTGGAGTGGGCGGGGGCAAGCGACGGCGGAAGACTGAAGCGCGAAAAATTTTCCTAACGTGTAGTAGTAATTTCCTCTTTTAGTGCCTTTGAACTGGCGTTTTGGGAAAAACCGATTCTATGGCGTAACTTTTTAGGGGCAGCTTGTACACTGCATGTACGAACTTGGTGCGGAGAATCCGTATTCCATGTTTGTATTGTGTGCGCGTTTGTTTGAAAGTTCGACAACGGGACGTGGCGCAGTTTGGTAGCGCACCTGCTTTGGGAGCAGGGGGTCGCAGGTTCAAATCCTGTCGTCCCGACGTAGATCCCTCCACTTGGTAAGGGTGGAGGGATTTTTTAAATTTATTGAGTACCCAACGATCAGGAGAATGGCTCGTGAAGAGTTCCGTCGAAAAGCTGAGCGACACCCGCGTCAAGCTCAACGTTGAGGTTCCTTTCGAGGAGCTGAAGTCTGAGATCGATCAGGCCTACAAGGCGTTGGCTCAGCAGATCAACATTCCAGGCTTCCGTCGTGGCAAAGCGCCGCGCCAGCTTATCGACGCCCGCATCGGTCGCGGACCGGTTTTGGAGCAGGTTGTCAACGACATGCTTCCTACCCGTTACCAGCAGGCCTGTGAAGAAAACGAGCTCGTGGTCTTGGGTCAGCCTGCTATCGATATCACAAAGATCGAAGACAACGACGTTGTTGAGTTCACTGCTGAGGTCGATGTTCGTCCAGAAATCACCGTCCCTGATTTTGCTGCCTTCAATGTAGAGGTTCCTGCACTCAAGGTTGATGAAGAAGCAGTCGACGCTGAGATTGATCGTTTGCGTGAGCGCTTCGGCGAGCTGAAGGACACCAAGCGCAAGCTGAAGACCAACGACTTTGCCACCATTGATCTTGCGGCTTCCGTTGACGGTGAGGCAATCGAAGAGGCTACAACCGAGGGTATGTCTTACCAGGTTGGTGCTGGCGATCTCATTGACGGCCTAGACACCGCTCTCCGCGGTCTCAAGACCGGTGAGTCCGCAGAATTCACCACCACTCTTCAGGCTGGCGAGTACGCTGGTAAAGAAGCAACTGTCACCGTAACTGTTCAGCAGACCAAGGAGCGCAAGCTTCCTGAAGTCGACGAAGAGTTCGTGCAGATGGCTTCCGAGTTTGACACCGTTGAGGAACTCCGCGAGTCCGTCACCGCACAGGTTGAGGAAAAGGCAAAGGCTGCACAGGCAACTGCTATTCGTGATGAAGTCTTGAAGGCGGCACTCGCAGAGTCCACATTCGAGCTTCCGGAAGGTGTTGTTAACGAGCAGGTTGAGGCTCAGCTGCACCAGCTGCTTGGCCAGCTCGCTCACGATGAGGCCGCTTTGAACGCTGCTCTTGAGGCACAGGGAACCACTCGCGAAGACTTCGACGCAGAGAACCGTAAGAACTCTGAAGAGGCAGTCCGTACTCAGCTGTTCCTCGACGCTCTTGCAGAGCAAGAAGCACCTGAGGTTTCTCAGCAGGAGCTGACCGATCATATCCTCTTCACTGCACAGAACTATGGCATGGAGCCAAACCAGTTTGTGATGCAGCTGCAGCAGTCCGGTCAGATCGCTAACTTGTTCTCTGATGTTCGCCGTGGCAAGGCTTTGGCAGCAGCTATCTGCCGTGTCTCCGTTAAGGACGAGGAAGGCAACGTAGTTGACCCGACTCAGTACTTCGGTGAGGAAGAAGCAGAAGCTTCCGAGGACGAGGCTAAGTAATAGGCTTATACACAAAAGGCCTCAATGAGATGCAACGCTCATTGAGGCCTTTTGCTATGCCGGGATAGAAGTTTTGTCGTTTTTGAGAACGCTAGAAAACTCGACGTGGGGTTTGTAGAACTCGACCCTGCTAGCGTTCTCAAAAACGACAACTGGGCAATACAACCGCGCAACAGGCTGTATCGCTGTGGGATAGTGGCTCTGCTTGTTAGTTTGTCCTACGCTGTGAGCGAACAGGTGCCATGGGAGGACTAATAGGCAGGTAACGTGGGTTGCATTCGATAGTCACGTGGCTGGCTAAAAATGAAAATCTGTAAGGAGTACTGGAATGAGTGACCAGATCCGCATGGCTCAGGGCAGCGCTGGCCTGAACCTGAGTGATTCCGTGTATGAGCGCCTCTTGCGCGAGCGAATTATCTTCCTTGGAACGCAAGTGGATGATGAAATCGCGAATAAGCTCTGCGCACAGATCTTGCTGCTGTCTGCTGAGGATCCGCACCGCGATATTTCCCTGTACATTAACTCGCCGGGTGGCTCTGTCACTGCCGGTATGGCCATTTATGACACGATGAAGTACTCGCCTTGCGATATCGCTACGTACGGCATGGGGCTTGCTGCTTCTATGGGGCAGTTCTTGCTCTCCGGTGGCACAAAGGGGAAGCGCTATGCTCTTCCTCACGCACGCATTATGATGCACCAGCCTTCAGCAGGTGTGGGCGGAACGGCAGCTGATATCGCTATTCAGGCTGAGCAGTTCGCGCAGACCAAGCGTGAGATGGCTGAGCTTATCGCAGAACACACCGGTCAGACTTTTGAGCAGATCACCAAGGATTCTGATCGTGACCGTTGGTTTACGGCTGCGCAGGCTAAAGAATATGGCATTGTCGACCACGTGATTGCGTCCGCTCAGGGTCCGCTTTCTAACTAAGGCAGGAGAATATACATGACTACTTCCGGAATGCAGATGCCCTCTGCTCGTTACGTGCTGCCTTCGTTTATCGAGCACTCTACTTATGGCACCAAGGAGACTAATCCTTACGCCAAGCTCTTTGAAGAGCGCATTATCTTCTTGGGCACGCAGGTGGATGATACCTCTGCCAATGACATCATGGCGCAGCTATTGGTGTTGGAGGGGCTTGATCCTGATCGTGACATCACGATGTACATCAACTCTCCAGGCGGCTCTTTTACCTCCCTGATGGCTATCTACGACACCATGCAGTACGTGCGTCCTGACGTGCGCACCGTCTGCTTGGGTCAGGCGGCGTCGGCAGCAGCGGTGCTGCTCGCTGCGGGCGCACCAGGTAAGCGTGCCTGCTTGCCTAACTCCCGTGTGCTGATTCACCAGCCTGCTACCCAGGGGACGCAGGGACAGGTCTCGGACCTGGAGATTCAGGCGAAAGAAATCGAGCGCATGCGTGCGCTGATGGAGCAGACCCTTTCGCGTCACACTGGTCGTACTCCTGAGCAGGTTCGCATTGATACTGACCGCGATAAGATTCTCACCGCACAAGAAGCCGTGGAATACGGCATCATTGACCAGGTTTTTGATTATCGCAAGCTCAACGGCTAGCAAGTTCTGGTCTTAAGGAAGTCCCCGCCGCACCCTAAATTATTGGTGCTGTGGGGACTTTGCCATAATCGGGAGAGTGATTACACCTGCTTGCGATGCGAGGGGACGTCGAGAAGCTAGCGGCGAGCCCGAGAAGACTGCTCTCCGCGTTTTAGTTATCGATAATTACGATTCTTTTACGTACAACATTGTGGACTATCTTGCGCGCTGCGGGGCTGCGGTCACGGTGATGCGTAACGACGCCCCCCTGGATATCAATCGCATCAGTAAGCAGGGCAGCACGTCCCCTGATGCCTTTGACGCGGTCGTGATTTCTCCGGGACCTGGCGCTCCCACTATTCCTTCAGACCTGGGAGTCTCTGCTGCAGCGTTGGAGCATTCGGAGGTTCCGGTACTGGGCGTATGCCTGGGTATGCAAGCGATGGCTTACGTTGAGGGCGGGAGGGTAGAAAAGGCGCCCGAGCCGGTCCACGGCAGGGAAGATACCATCTGGGTGACATCCACCGGCCCATTGTGGGAAAAAATCGCGGATTCTTTTACTGTGGTGCGCTACCACTCGCTCGTGGTCACGGACGTTCCCGACTCCATGCAAGTGACCGCGAGGAATGCTGAGGGTCTTGTTATGGCCCTAGAACACAGGACAAAACCATGGTGGGGAGTGCAATTTCACCCGGAGTCTATCGGTAGCGAATACGGCGAGCAGCTCATTGCTAACTTTGTGGGGATCGCGGAGCAGCGCGAGACTGGCCGTACCTCTCACGGCAGGTCTGTTGTGGTGCGTGAGTCAGCCGTCCCAGAGGGCGTAGGACCCGTTGACATTTTTGCTGCTCTCGGTGGACAGGGCGTGCTGGTGGAGTTCGAGGGTAAAAGCATCATTGCACCTCATGATGGTGGGAAGATAATTGATTCCCTCGATGCCTTGTCTCTGAGCATGGACGCATGCCCGCAGGTGCACGTTGAGAGCAACGATGGCGCGATCCCTGCGGCACTACCAGGATGGTTCGGCTACGTAGGCTATGAGGCGAACCATCCTGACTTTGGTCCGCAGGCACAGGCACAAGCTCCCGTACTCGGTGAAGCACTAAAAATGTTTTTTGCTGAGCGGATTGTGGTTATGGAACGAGGGCGTTTGCAGCTGGTAGCGCTTGTCTCACGCAATGATCGCGAGACACGGGAAGCCATAGACTGGTGTGACGCTGCGATGGCGCAGATACAAGCTGCGCCCCCCGTGGGGACTTTTGACCCTTCTGCGGTGGGGCGACTGCGAGTGCGGGAATCGCGACGAAAGTATCTGCACAGTATTGCTGAGATTCAAGAGCTCATTAGCCAAGGCGCAACGTATGAGGTGTGTTTGACCACCCAGCTAGAAGCCCCCATTGACGGTGCCTTTGACGCGCCTGCGGCATATCGACGCCTCACAGAGATCGCTCCAGCCCCCATGCGTTCGCTGCTTGTTCTAGGTGATACCCACGTAGTGAGCTCGTCACCGGAGCGATTTTTAAAGATGAGCCAAGGGGTGGTCTCTTCAGAGCCGATCAAAGGCACTCGCGCGCGGTGTCAAGACGAGAAAAAAGATGCCGACATGCGGCACGACTTGGCCACGAATAAGAAAGACCGTGCAGAAAACCTCATGATTGTGGATTTAGTGCGCAATGATCTTGCACATGTCTGCGAATACGGCAGCGTACGGGTAGACGAGTTGTGCCAAGTAAAGACTTTTTCCAGAGCACATCAGCTGGTCTCCACTGTCAGCGGGAAAGTGAGAGAGTCTGCAACCCCCGTGGATGTGATCCGCGCGGCTTTCCCCGGCGGCTCAATGACGGGTGCTCCCAAGTATAGGACGATGGAGATTATCGCTGAGCTGGAAGGACACCCACGCGGGGTCTATTCCGGGGCGGTCGGCTTCATCTCCGTGGACGGGAACATGGATCTGGCAATGACGATCCGTACCGCGGTCGTGCAGGAGCAGCGCCTGAGCTATGGGGTAGGGGGCGCCATTATCGCGTTATCGAACGCCGACGCAGAATGGGAGGAGATAGTCACAAAGTCTGCACCGTTGCTGAGCCTGGTTGCGCAGGGCTTTCCCCACGAAGAGCTTCTGGAATTTGACGGCGCCAGGCTCCAACCGGCACTCCACACGCAACCCCCGACGGTGATTGATTCCTTTTTGCTTGTCGACGGCCACGCCCGCGGCTTTGACTCCCATTGCCGGCGCTTCCGCGCCAGTTGTCTCGAGCTGCAGACAGCGCGAGAAGACGAGATCGATAGATTCTTAGCCGCCGTCAAGCGAGAGCTTCCTCTGCATGGGGAGTGGTTTCCTCGCTTGGAAAGCCTCCCCGGCGGCACGCTGCGCGTGCGGTTTAGGCCTGCGCCGAAGCGTCGAGAAGCTACGACGCTGACTACCGTTATGGTGCAGCCTGGGCAAACTCAACATCCGACGATAAAAGGGCCCGACCTGTCTGAACTGTTAAGGATCAAAAATGCAGTGCCCACCGACGATGCTGTGCTTGTTTCCCCACGGGGAGTACATGAGACGACCACTGCAGCACTCATGGCCTGGAAAGACAATGAACTCGTGTCCATGCAGGCAGAACGCTTAAGCTCAGTAACCGAGCGCATGGTCAAGGAGATTGCTCGGGAATTAGGGTATCGAGTGACCCAGAAAACGTATGACAGCTCAGCGCTTCGTGGAGCGGAGCTGTGGGTTGTCAACGCGTTGCACGGAATTTCTCGGGTGAGTGAGCTTGATGGTGAGCCAGTGCCGTGCGATACCCAACGACTAGCGCGATTCCGTCATATGCTGGCCGGCAAACAGCAGCCACTAATCAGAGAAAACTAAGGGATAATTCTGCTACGGTGGATTGTCTTGTGCCTTGGGGTAAAAAGGCGCTGGGCGCGTACGAGCCCGTTAGTTTGACGTACCCGCTAAAGTGAAGGACAGTCGATTACTAATCCGTTTGGCCGCTGACGGCTGGGAAGAATTGAGAGCTTCAACCTCACCATGACACGTATGCAAGAAAGCGCTGACCTGCTCAAATGCTCCTTCTGTGGAAAGAGTCAGAAGCAGGTAAAGAAGCTGATCGCGGGTGGCGGAGTTTATATCTGCGACGAATGTATCGAACTATGCAATGAGATCATCGAGGAAGAGCTCAGCACTGCTGCTGAGGAGAAGAAGGACGAGGGCACTAAGCTGCCGCGCCCTTCGGAGATTTCCGCGTTCCTTGATAAGTATGTGATTGGGCAAGACGACGCTAAACGAATCCTGTCTGTGGCGGTGTATAACCACTACAAACGGGTGCGTGCTGAAGAATCTCGTGTTCTGAGCACGCGTAAAAATAAAGACGACGAGACAGAGCTGCAAAAGTCCAACATTTTGATGCTTGGGCCAACGGGCTCCGGAAAGACGTATCTGGCACAGACCTTGGCTAGGCTTCTCGACGTCCCCTTCGCCATCGCAGACGCCACGTCACTGACCGAGGCCGGCTATGTGGGTGAAGACGTAGAGAATATTCTTTTGAAGTTGTTGCAGGCCGCAGAGTTTGATGTCCAGCGTGCGCAACGGGGAATTATCTATGTCGATGAGGTAGATAAGATTTCTCGGAAGTCTGATAACCCGTCTATTACGCGAGATGTGTCCGGTGAGGGCGTGCAGCAGGCATTGCTCAAGATTCTTGAGGGGACAGTGGCTTCCATCCCGCCACAGGGCGGGCGTAAGCACCCCAATCAAGATTTTATCCAGCTGGATACCTCAAACATTTTGTTTATCGTTGCAGGGGCATTTGCTGGGTTGGAAAAGGTTATCGAGGACCGTCGTGGCAAAAAAGGCATTGGTTTTGGTGCCGAGCTGACCACAAAAGAAGATATCGACGAGATCGACGTATTCAAAGAAGTCCTGCCAGAAGACCTAGTCAAGTTTGGGCTGATCCCAGAGTTTATTGGCCGGTTGCCGATCGTTGCCACCGTGGGGAATTTGGACCAAAGGTCTCTGGTCAAGGTGCTCACCGAGCCTAAAAATTCTCTGGTAAAGCAGTATCAGCGTCTTTTTGAGATGGATGGGGTGGCTCTGGAATTTGATGATGATGCCCTTGAGATCATTGCTGACCTGGCAATAGAGCGTGGCACCGGCGCACGCGGGCTGCGAGCCATCATGGAAGAACTTCTTGTCCCCGTTATGTACGATATTCCTGACCTAGAAGATGTGGGAGTGGTCACGGTGACGGCAGCATCGGTGCGAGGCGAAGAACCTCCGCAGATGTCTGAACAAGCTGGAGAAGAAAAGACTGCGTAAAAAAAGGATGAAAAAAGCGGTTCCACGGGATAGTGGAACCGCTTTTGAGATACTGATTATTTAAGAAAATGGGTCTGCGTCGACCTGGTAGGAGGCTTCCTCCATGTTGCGTGTGATCGAATCACTGGGGGCCGTCGACGTGAGGTAACTGACGTCATCAGAGCCTTTGAGGTTTGATGTGAGGAATGCCAAAACCGCGTCGACTGCCAGACGTGCCATACCTTGAGTGTTGTCCTCATCCATCATGTCTACGCTGTAGAGGTTGAGCGTAGTGGAGCGAGAATTGACTCGGAAAACCGCTAGCGAGGCGATGAGGGTGAACACATCCTGTGCGGAGATCCCAGGGCGGAACGCGCCGGCGTCTTGTCCCAGCATGAGCAATTTGTCTAGCTGAAGCATGATGGAAGACTGATCGGAGAGTGGGCTCGCCTCTGCGATTTTGCCAAAGTGATGCAGGTTTTCCATCTGCAAAATACGGATAGATTCTGGGTGCATGACATAGGTTCGGAAAACAGCTTCCACGACTTTGCGGACTCCATCGACAGGAACAGGAGTTTCTAGCTGCATTTCCTCCGCTGATGGCCTGAGCCTGCGGACTGCTTCTTCCAAACATCTGCGATAAAGACCCTTCTTATCACCAAAGTGATAATGGATCATTCGTTTAGACATCCCGGATTGCTTTGCGATTGCTTCAAGCTTGGCATCGGAGAAACCGAGTTCGGAGAACATCTCTAGAGCAATTGCAAGCACCGTCTGCGGGGAGACCTCTGGCGTATTATCTACCGACGTATTCTCGATGTGATCCACAGTGCCATTCACGATGTACTCCTATCTCGAACAATGACGTCGAGGACTGATGCATGGGCCGATTAATCCTCGCGAAATATATAGATAAATTAGTGATATTTTTAACTGTTTCCTCCATAAAGATGATCTGCCTTATGACAGTTTGAACGCAGAACGCAGGTTAACCTAGCGGTGGAAACGACAACTTTTAGGGGAAGTAAGAGAAAAACATTACCCCTCGTGGCTAAAGATAGTCGAAAAGTGCTGGGTTTCACTGTTAAAGACTATTCGGGGTTAACGTCTCTGGCTTTTTGGGGGTGTTTGAGATGTTTTATCCGCGTCCTTCTCGATGGTGCTCCAGCGCCGTTGTCGGCGAAACGTTGCTAAAAATGCACTTTCGGGGGTAAAGTAAACCGATTAAAAAGAGTGTTGAAATTCACATGTGATCATTGTCTTGTGTGGGTGACCTGCGTAAACGATGAGTCGACAGGAAAAAAAGTGGCATTGTCATTACTCTTGAGGGTGGTATTTGACGTAGTTCACAGCCGTGCAAAGTAAACGCTTAGTGCCACCGTGGGGTGGGTGCAGTCGTGCGGTGTGAGCGTCGAATAAAGCTAGGTTCTTTATTTGTAAGGAGTACAACTCACGATGAATCACGCTGTGAAGAAGATCGCTGTCACTGGTGCGGCTGGGCAGATTGCCTATTCTTTGCTGTGGCGTATCGCCAATGGCGATGTGTACGGCAAAGACACCCCAATTGAGCTTCAGCTTCTTGAGATCCCTCAGGCAATCGGTGGCGCTGAGGGTGTGGCAATGGAATTGCTTGACTCGGCCTTCCCACTTTTAAAGAACATCACCGTGACTGACTCCGCCGATGTTGCTTTTGATGGTACGAATGCTGCATTCCTTGTGGGCGCAAAGCCACGAGGAAAAGGGGAGGAGCGGGCTGCGCTGCTGACTGCTAACGGTAAGATCTTTGGCCCCCAGGGGGATGCTCTGAGCCGCAACGCCGCAGATGACATTCGCGTCTTGGTTGTAGGAAACCCTGCCAACACCAACGCTCTGATTGCACAGTCTGCTGCTAAAGACATTCCCGCTGACCGTTTCAATGCAATGATGCGCTTAGATCATAACCGCGGTATCTCCCAGCTTGCGGATAAGATTAACCGCGATAAGAACGGCATTGAGAACTTTGTTGTGTGGGGTAACCACTCGGCAGGTCAGTTCCCGGACATTGCTTATGCAACCGTGGACGGAGAAAAGCTGGCTGACTTGGTTGATGATGCATGGTACCGAGACGAGTTCATTCCTCGAGTGGCTAAGCGCGGCGCTGAGATCATTGAAGTTCGCGGAAAGTCTTCGGCAGCTTCGGCTGCGTCCTCGGCAATCGATCATATGCATGACTGGATCAATGGAACGGAAGGCCAGTGGCGTACGGCCGCTATCCCTTCGGATGGTTCCTATGGCGTCCCAGAGGGCCTTATCTTCGGTTTCCCGACTATCGCTGAAGGCGGCGAATGGAAGATCGTCGATGGCCTTGAGCTCTCGGACTTCCAGAAGGAAAGTATCGCTCGTAACGTGAAAGAGCTCGAAGAGGAGCGCGCGGCTGTTGCCGACTTGCTGAAGTAGCCCCTCTAAAAGCCTTATCCAAAATAATGCTCCCGACAGAGCCTTGTGTGGCTCTTGGATCGGGAGCATTTTTGGTTTTATAGATTCGGTGAATAAGGAGAGCGGGGAAGGTCCGAGAGCTACCTAAAAACCCCAGCGTGAAGTGTGCTTGGTGCTAACGCTAAGATGGTCGACGTGACTGCGAATAATGAGAATGCAAACCGCGCTGACCGCCTCCCCGCGAGCTGGGATCCCCAAGCTCATGAGCAGGAGCTTTATCAAAGCTGGGTGGATGCTGGCTACTTCACCGCTAACACCTCTAGCTCCAAGCCGCCGTTCTCTATTGTGCTTCCTCCGCCAAACGTAACTGGCCAGCTCCATATGGGCCATGCTTTGGACCATACGCTGATGGACTCCATCGCTCGACGCAAGAGGATGCAAGGCTTTGAAGTCTTGTGGCTGCCGGGTATGGATCACGCCGGAATCGCGACTCAGACCAAAGTCGAGGCCATGCTCAAGGAAAAAGAGGGCAAGAGCCGGTGGGACTATGACCGCGAAGAATTCATCGGCCATGTCTGGAACTGGAAAAACGAGTACGGCGGAACTATCGGTAAGCAGATGCGAGCTATCGGCGATTCCGTCGATTGGTCCCGCGAGCGCTTTACCCTTGATGAGGGCCTCTCGCGCGCAGTTCAAACTATTTTCAAGCAGATGTATGACCGCGGGATGATTTATCAGGCCAATCGCCTGGTCAACTGGTCACCGGTCCTGGAGACCGCTGTCTCCGACATTGAGGTCGTGTACAAGGATGTTGAAGGCGAGCTTGTCTCCATCCGGTATGGATCCCTGGATGATTCCGAGCCACACGTCATCGTTGCCACCACGCGCGTGGAGACCATGCTGGGTGACGTCGCAGTGGCTGTGCACCCAGAGGATGAGCGCTACAAGGACCTGGTAGGCACCTCGTTGCCACACCCGTTTATTGCGGATCGGCAGATGATCGTAGTCGCTGATGATTACGTTGACCCAGAGTTTGGTACCGGCGCAGTCAAGATCACTCCGGCGCATGACCCGAACGATTACGCGCTTGGTTTGCGCCACAACCTTGATATGCCAACCATTATGGACTCGACCGGCCATATCGCAGGTACGGGAACACAGTTTGATGGAATGGATCGGGCGGAGGCTCGCGTCAAGATCCGCGAGGCGCTTGCGGAGCAAGGGCGCATCGTTAAGGAAATTCGCCCGTATGTGCACTCGGTAGGGCATTCAGAGCGTTCGGGTGAAGCCATTGAGCCGCGTTTGTCCCTCCAGTGGTTTGTCAGCGTGGAAGAACTCGCCGCTATGGCTGGCGACGCCGTACGCCAAGGTGATACGGTCATCCACCCCAAGTCTGCAGAGCCGCGTTACTTTGAGTGGGTTGATGACATGCACGATTGGTGCATTTCGCGTCAGCTGTGGTGGGGTCATCG
The DNA here is from genome assembly GCF_900187135.1 of Corynebacterium ulcerans. NCBI lineage: Bacteria > Bacillati > Actinomycetota > Actinomycetes > Mycobacteriales > Corynebacteriaceae > Corynebacterium > Corynebacterium ulcerans. Next base: position 842,491 of record NZ_LT906443.1, on the reverse strand, counting down.
CATTCCGATTTGGTACGGACCTGAGGACGCCAACGGACAGCGAGACATCGTGTGTGTGGGGCCCGATGAGCAGGCGCCTGAGGGATACACGCAGGATCCTGACGTCCTGGACACCTGGTTTAGCTCGGCTTTGTGGCCGTTCTCCACGATGGGCTGGCCAGAAAAGACACCTGAGCTGGAAAAATTCTATCCAACCTCGGTTCTGGTTACTGCTTATGACATCTTGTTCTTCTGGGTTGCCCGCATGATGATGTTTGGCACTCTTGCTGCTGAGACCACCCCGGAGCTTCTTGGGGAAGGCCGCGATGGTCGTCCGCAGGTGCCGTTTACGGACCTCTTCCTGCACGGTCTTGTTCGCGACGAACACGGGCGCAAGATGAGTAAGTCTTTGGGCAACGGCATCGACCCCATGGACTGGGTGGAACGTTTTGGTGCTGATGCGTTGCGCTTTACTCTTGCCCGTGGCGCCAACCCCGGCGTCGATCTGCCCGTTGGTGAAGACTCCGCGCAGAGCTCCCGCAACTTTGCTACCAAGCTCTACAACGCCACCAAATTTGCGCTCATGAATGGCGCACGCATGGGCGAGCTTCCTGCCCGCGAGGAGCTGAGCGACGCCGACCGGTGGATCCTCGACCGCCTTGAGCAGGTCCGCGCGCAGGTAGATTCTTATTTTGATGCGTATCAGTTTGCTAAGGGAAATGAGGCCCTCTACCAGTTCACCTGGGGAGAGTTCTGCGACTGGTACCTGGAGTTTGCCAAGGTGCAGATTCCACGTGATATTGACTCCGCTACTCCGGAGGAGCGTCGTCGTGGCGAGAACACTCAGATCGTGCTGGGGCAGGTACTGGACGCTGTACTGCGTATGCTGCATCCCGCGATGCCGTTTGTCACGGAAGTCCTGTGGAAAGCTCTGACCGATGGCGAGTCCCTCAACGTAGCGGCATGGCCCACCGAGGCGGAAACAAACGGCGGCGCGCTTATCGACGCCACCGCTGCTCGTCGTATAGCTGATGTGGAGAAGCTCGTCACCGAGGTACGCCGCTTCCGCTCAGACCAGGGCGTCAAGCCGTCCCAGAAGGTGCCCGCACGCGTAGACTTTAGCGCTTGTGACCTGGGCGAGCAGGAGAGCATCGTGCGTTCCTTGGTTCGCCTTGAGACTCCTGCGGAGGACTTCGCGGCGTCGGCAAGCATTGAAGTGCGCTTGTCGCAGGCCACCGTTGTGGTTTCGCTGGATACCTCCGGAACCGTGGATAAGGTTGCTGAGCGTAAGCGCCTGGAGAAGGATTTGGCAGCGGCAACCAAGGAATTGGAGACCACAGCTAAGAAACTCGGCAACGAGGCATTCTTGTCCAAGGCGCCCGAGGCAGTGGTAGAGAAAATCCGCAACCGCCAGAAGATCGCAGAAGAAGAGGTGGCGCGCATCAACGCCCGCCTTGAGGAGCTGAACTAAGTGGTTGACCAGCAGCATTCACATGATGAGGGTGAGCTTGAGCGCACCATTGACGAGACTCTGCACGAGGAGCTTGCCACCCTTGGCATGGGGGAAGTGAAACTCAGCGAGGATGGGCTATCCCTCCCCATCGCCATGCACGCTGAAGCCAACGCGCCGGAATCTCGCGAGGTCACCCCGGAGGACCTTGCATCGCTGGCGCTGGTAGAGGCCGAGCTGGATCAACGGTGGTCGGAGGCCAAGATTGACCCGACGCTTGACCGGGTAGAACTCCTCATGGATCTGCTGGGAAACCCCGAGCGCGCATTCAATACGATTCACGTTGCGGGGACTAACGGAAAAACGTCGACAGTGCGCATGATTGAGGCACTCATGCGTGCTTTCCATCGTCGTACTGGGCGCACCACTAGCCCGCATTTGCAGCTGGTCACTGAGCGTATCGCGATTGACGGCGCGCCGATCCACCCGCGGGAATACGTGCGGATATGGGAAGAAATTAAACCGTATGTGGAGATGGTGGACGCTAAGTCGGAGGCATCCGACGGGCCTAAAATGAGCAAGTTTGAAGTGCTCACCGCCATGGCTTACGCGGCTTTTGCCGATGCGCCAGTAGACGTTGCTGTGGTTGAAGTCGGAATGGGCGGACGATGGGACGCCACGAATGTGATTAACGCCGATGTCGCTGTGGTCATGCCAGTAGGCCTCGATCACACAGACTTCCTGGGTGAAAGCATCGAGGAGATCGCCGCAGAAAAAGCGGGGATCATTAAATCTCGATGGGACGTTGATGATCTGCTCACGCCGCCGGACAACGTAGCGATCGTGGCGGAACAAGATCCCAAAGCCATGAACATAATCCTGGAACAAGCAGTGTCGGTGGATGCCTCGGTTGCTCGATCAGGCGCCGAGTTTGGTGTGATTGAGTCCACCATCGCCGTGGGCGGGCAGCAACTCAGTATCCGCGGACTCGGTGGTGACTACACCGATATTTTCCTGCCACTATCCGGGGAACATCAAGCCCGCAACGCAGCCTGCGCTTTGGCCGCAGTAGAAGCGTTTTTTGGCGCAGGAGCAGGCCGGCAACTAGACCAAGACACAGTGCGCGAAGGTTTTGCCTCAGTGCAGTCGCCTGGGCGCTTGGAAAGAGTGCGTACTGCGCCAACAGTCTTCATCGATGCTGCCCACAATCCACACGGTGCTGCGGCACTTGGGGTGGCATTGGACAGGGATTTCGATTTCTCACGACTCATTGGAGTTGTGGCCGTACTCAGCGATAAAGATTATCGCGGTGTACTGCGGTCGCTTGAACCCTATCTTTCGGAAATCGTGGTGACCACGAACTCCTCGCCACGCGCGCTCGATGCCGAGGAGCTTGCCGACGAAGCCCGAAACATTTTCGGCGAAGAACGCGTCCATGTGGCCTACAACCTGCCTGGTGCGGTCGAACTTGCCGTCGAACTGGCCGAGGATACCGATATTCAATCAGGTGCAGGCGTTATCATCACAGGTTCCGTTGTCACAGCGGGAGAGGCTCGAACCCTTTTTGGAAAGGAACCCGCATGACCCGCTCTTCCGATGAATCAATCGAATACGGGCCACTAGGCCCTGGGCACGAACCCGCCAAAGACCCGATGAAGGGGCTACGCGGCGTCATGGCCGGGACCATGATGATGCAAGCCATCTCCTTCTACCTTGTGCTTACCGTTATTTTGCGTGTTGATAACGGCATCCACTGGACCACCTTTAACTGGGTCTATGTCACCGCCGTGTCCACAGCGATGCTCATCTTGTCTTTCCTGCAGAAGAAACGCTGGGCTCTGAAAGCAAATATCGGCATCCAGGTGTTCGCGCTCGCAGGATTTGTTGTGCATATTTCCATGGGCATCATGGCCGTCATTTATATTGCCGTGTGGTGGTACCTGCTGTACCTGCGTAAGAATCTCATTGAGAGAATGAAGCGCGGGTTGCTCACCACCCAGCACCTTTAACCCCGTGGGGAAACCAAGCAGGTTTCTACTGCGGGGTTTTCTCCATCAATCCGATGGCAACCGCAAGGTCTTGCCAACTCATCCCCGTTCCTTTGAAAATACGTGGGCTGTGTGTCTCTGGATGGGCTGCGCCGGATACCAGCCCTCGGAGGTCAACCAGTCGCTCTGTGCTGAGGTGGCCTTCCTCAATAGCCATGATCACGTCACCGGCCTCACGCAGCGCAGTAGTAACATCTTCTACCACGACGAAGGCCTTCCGGAAGAGAGCTCCGGGAAGTTCGCGGGCGTCTGCTTCGTGGGATCCCATGGCCACGATAATGGCATGGTGTGGCACATCCGAGGCCTCAAATAACGGGGTGCGTGCAGACGTCGCGCACACGATGATGTCTGCAGATCGAACATCCGCCACATCGCCAGCACGGGCAGGGATGCCTTGTTCTTGCAGTTTCCCCACGGAGGAAGCAACCGAGGAGGGGGTCCGGCCGACGATTGCTACGTCGGAAAGCGTACATAGCGCGGCAAAGGCTTCTACATGCCCCAGGCCTTGGGGGCCGGTGCCAAAGACCACGAGGCGCCGAGGGCTGATGGACTCTTGGTCGGTCAATAATAATTCGGTGGCTAGGGCGGACACCGCTGGTGTGCGTAGGGTGGTGAGTGCTTGGCCGTCGATAAGGGCGCAGATCTGCAGGGTCTCTGGTTCCATCAACACGTAGGTTGCGTGGATGCGAGGGAGACCACGTTGCGCATTGTCGGGAGCAAGTGACGCGACCTTAGTGCCAGCCCAGCCGTCGATCACCGAGGGCATGACAAGGAGTTGACCGGCTGGTGCGGGAAGGACGAGGCGGGCTGGATCGTTGGCAGGATCAAAAGAAGTGCTGAGTGCACGTTTAAGTAAGCTGCGGGCTTTCTCCGGGGAGATAAGACGGTTAATGTCCGTGGCTGTAAAGGCACGGGGCTGGCTGGGGGAGTTGACCATGTTTTCTCCTTATAACGTGTGCACCATCTGCGGGAAATCTTTTTCTTAGAGCGTCAAAAGTACTTGGAATTGCCAGGAATTGGCTAGAGTGTGTTCCATGACTGAACGTACCCTGATTCTGATCAAGCCGGACGGCGTCGAGCGCGGTCTGGTCGGAGAAATCATCGCCCGTATCGAGCGCAAAGGCCTCAAACTCAGTGCATTGGATCTGCGCGTTGCAGACACTGAAACAGCTGAGAAGCACTACGCAGAGCATGCAGATAAGCCATTCTTTGGCGAGCTCGTTGAGTTCATCACCTCTGCTCCTCTGGTTGCTGGAGTCGTTGAGGGCCCGCGTGCCATCGAGGCGTGGCGTCAGCTCGCCGGCGGCACGGATCCTGTCTCCAAAGCTACGCCCGGCACCATCCGTGGGGATTTTGCCCTTGAGATGTCAGCCAACGTTGTCCACGGCTCTGATTCCCCTGAATCTGCTGAGCGTGAGATCGGTATTTGGTTCCCGAACCTCTAAAGCGCTGAGGAGTTCTTCAAGGCTTCTGAAAACAAGGAAACCGGCACACCGTGCCGGTTTTACGCATTTTTGGGTGCGGCCTTGGGGTGAGAATGTCGTTTTTGAGAACACAAGACAAAGTGCTCAGGGATTGTCCTGGGATTTTGTAGGCTTAGCCCGGCTGGCGTTCTCAAAAACGACAATGAAGACGAGAATGAGTTAGTGGGCGGTAAACGTGTGATTGCGTGAGGCCAGTGCGCAGCCGATGGGGGTGAGTTCTACGTACCAATCCTTTGGGTTGGTGGGGGATAACGCAGTAAAGGCGGTGATGATGCGGGCGTCGATGAGCGTGTGCACTGCGGGAGTGATGTCTTCCAGAGGAATGCCCGAGATTTTGGCTAAGCTGCCGAGCTGTGCGCGCGAGCCATCTGCGGCTCCGGCGGCGGCGAGAAGTTTCACGATCTGCACTTCCACGTGCCCGAGCGGGGGAAGGCTTGCAAGGGTTGTGGAGTCGACGTCCTTGCCGTGTTGCGCAATGAGAGCTTTGTCTTTAGACAAAGCATCTGTGCTGCCTAAGAAGAGGAACGGCGCAAGCGCTGTGCATAGAGCAAACGTGATAGCGGGGTGGAGATCTCGCAGGAGAGGCGAAACCCATATAGGAAGAACAATGAGGATCCCTAGTGTTCCACCGCGTAACGCTCGGTTAACGGCATTATCACTGACGTTGTCGATATGAATCCTGTGAAGCGTATAGCGTGGGTGCCTCAGGGCTTTGAATAGCAGCAGCGTCAGAAGAACTATGACTCCCACTGCCGAGAGCCATCGGCCGTAGATAAACAGGGTTGCTATCGCACCGACAGCGAGCGAACCCACCAGATAGTGCCACCACGGTGTGGCAGAAGGCGAGGTAGAGCAGGGCATAGAGTCACGTCCTACGCGGAGAAGAGGGGCTCTGTGGAAAATGCAGTCACGCTAATAGTGTAGAGCACTGCGCATGCGGCGACAGTGGATAGCATATGTGCTATGTAGGGGGATTGGGTCGTTTGGGGGACTGCCTCACCCATGTTTGGCTGATGGTGTGCCAGAATGAACAGCGTGGGTGTAATCGTTCGCTTCACCCGCGGTCGTGAGAGATGAATCGTGGGATGTCCGCGTATAGCAAGGCCGCGGTGTGTGAAACGCTGAGCTAGCCCCATAGAAGAACGAAGCTTTATAACTAAAAAATCGAGTCCCTGCATGTCTGTGCGGCGGCGACGGCCTGTGTGCTTGGCGGATAACGCTGGCAGGGCTGTCAGCGCCCGGATTGTGGCAGTGCGATGTCGAAGAGACATTTGAGGAGAAGATTCGTGGCTGAAGGAACCACAAAAAAGGCGCCTGCGCGCCGGGCAACACGAAAGACCGCCGAGAAGCCTGCGGCGCCGGAGATTGTGACGGTACCTATTGATCGTGATGCGATCGGTGAGCGGATTAGGGTGCATGCGCTCGCTAAATTAGCGTCGGTGAGTTCGCGCGAGCTCATCGCTACTCTTGCCACGCTAGGGCTGACCAAGGTTGCGCAGTCGACGCTGACCCGCGAAGAAGCGTTAAAGCTTCTCGACGCCCACCACATCGATACCTACTCAGCTGAAGAAAAGCTGCGCCATCGGGTGGAGAAGAACGTGGAGAATGAGATCCACCAGATTGAGGCAAAGGTCGAGCGCGAGCTTAACCCGGATGCTGAGGCCGCCAAGCTGGATGATCCGGAAGAATCCGAGAAATTGCGCCGGCGGATAGAAAAGAACGTGGAAAATGAGATCCACCAGATCGAGGAAAAGGTCGAGCGCGAGCTGCAAGACCGAGAGGCTGCACAAGCAGAATCTGCATCGGAGACTCCTGCAGATAGAGCAGTAGAAGATCTGGTTGTAGTGGTTACCGAAGACGAGGTAGCGGAGCTTCTTGCGGATATTGAGCCGGAGATTACACCTGCTCCCGCGTCGGAGCAGGCTGTCCCTGCTTTCCCCACACCGTTGTTCATCGCGCCGACCCCAGCAGAAGAATTGGAAACTCATGCCGACGAAGCCATAGAGGACGATGAGGAATCTGCACAGTCGCGCCGTCGTCGCCGTGGTCGCCGGGGTACTGGGAGGGGAAAGAAGACTGAGACTGAGGGTGTTTCTGTTGCCGAGGACTGCGAAGAATCGCTGGACGGCGGGGACACAGACGGCGAAGAACCCAAGGAACTGATCACCGAACCGGTAGCGATCAAGGGATCTACCCGCCTTGAGGCGCAGCGTCGCCGTCGCGCGGAAATGCGAGAGGAATCTCGCAATAAACGCCACATCGTTTCTGAGGCGGAGTTCTTGGCGCGCAGGGAATCTGTAAAACGCACCATGATTGTGCGCGAGCGTGAGCGCAGCGACCACCCCGGAGCGGTGACTCAGGTGGGTGTTCTGGAAGATGATCTGCTCGTCGAGCACTTTGTTACCAGCGATACGCAGTCGTCAATGATCGGCAACATATATCTGGGACGCGTTCAAAACGTGCTGCCGAGTATGGAGGCCGCGTTTATCGATATCGGAAAAGGCCGCAACGGAGTTCTCTACGCGGGCGAGGTGGACTGGCGTGCTGCCGGCTTGGGCGGCCGGGGACGTCGCATTGAGCAGGCCTTAAAATCTGGCGATCAGGTGCTTGTTCAGGTGTCCAAGGATCCTGCAGGACACAAGGGTGCGCGACTGACCACTCAAATTTCCTTCGCGGGACGTTATTTGGTGTACGTGCCCAACGGGCGTAGCGCGGGTATTTCTCGCAAGCTTCCCGCTACAGAGCGCAAGCGGTTGAAGAACATCCTCAAAGAGGTGGTGCCTAAAGATGGCGGAGCTATCATCCGCACTGCTGCGGAGAACGTTTCTGCAGAGGCTATTGCTGCGGATGTGAATCGACTGCACAAGCTGTGGAACCAGATTCAGGAGCTCACGGAGAAAGAGAAGAGCTCCAAGGGTGCTAAGCCGGTCACCATGTATGAAGAGCCCAACATGCTGGTGAAAGTGGTGCGTGATCTTTTCAACGAGGATTTCTCGGAGCTGATTGTCGACGGCGACCGCGCGTGGAATACCGTTCACGCTTATATTCAGTCGGTGGCCCCTGAACTGCATGATCGCCTGGTCAAGTTTGATCGTGAGGCGCATGATGGCCGCGATGCATTTGAAGTGCACCGCGTAGACGAGCAGCTGCATAAGGCGCTGTCGCGGAAGGTGTGGCTTCCTTCCGGTGGAACCTTGGTGATCGATCGTACGGAAGCGATGACGGTCATCGATGTGAACACCGGAAAATTCACTGGTGCTGGCGGTAACCTCGAAGAAACCGTGACGCGTAATAATCTTGAGGCTGCGGAAGAGATCGTCAGGCAGATGCGGCTGCGCGATCTTGGTGGCATGATCGTCGTGGACTTCATCGACATGGTGCTCTCCGAAAATCAGGATCTGGTACTGCGTCGACTCACCGAAGCGTTGGGGCGTGACCGGACACGTCACCAAATTTCTGAGGTGACGTCGTTAGGCCTTGTGCAAATGACTCGAAAGCGGCTTGGCACGGGCTTGCTGGAGACTTTTGCCACGGAATGTGAGCACTGTGAGGGTCGTGGCGTGATCATCCACGATGACCCGGTAGAGGCCGGCGTCTCGGATACCGCTATTGAGAAATCCTCGCGTGCCCGTTCTGGAAGAAAGAACGCAGCCCGCGATCGCGGGGTTGCCCACCAAGATCCGGCGCGGCACCCTGCAGCTGTAGCAATGCAGCATCATGAAGAGGACACCTCTGACGCTGATAACCGCACTAGCATCGATGATCTTGCAGCGGCTGTTGTGATTGATGACGCAGAGCTGGAGAAGGTCGTAGAGGCCGTGGCGGGTAGCGCTGAGGACACTACGCCAGCAGAGCCCACCAAAGAGAAAAAGGGGCGCAGGCGGCGTCGTGGCTTGCGTAACGCCAAGCGCAAGGACAAGGGTGCAACAGACGATGTTATGGGCATCGTTGACGCGGCTTTGGACCGGGCTTTTGAGGAAGATCCCGACGAGCCTTCGGGTGCCGATCATCTGCCGCTGGCGGACAACACACTGAGCCGCAGCACTACTGCCACCTATGAGGAAGCACTGGCTGCGTTCGAAGCTTCGCCACGGAGAAAGCGTGCGGTGCGTGGAAACTCCACATCGGATCATGCGCCGAAGCCAGAGGACTTTAAGCATATCGACGCCACCGTGGACCCTGAAGCAGAAGCGCCTGTAGATGAGGTCTCTGAGGAAACCTCTACGCGTAGCCGCCGTCGCTCACGTCGCGTTGCTAGGAAGCGTAACGACGCTCAGAAGGCTGTGGACACTACAGAGCAGCCAGATGTTGTTGATGATGCTGACTCGACAGACACCTCGACAGACACCGTGAAGGTAGATTCTCCACGGGGAAGGCGCGGGCGCCGACGTGCCGTGCGTAAGAAGCTCCAGGAAACAAGCCTCGACAACTCGACTAGCAGTGCTGCAGTAGAAGAATCGCCCGCGAGCGCTCGGAGGCGTCGGCGCGCGGTGCGTAAAGCTCTGGGGAAGTCCTCGGTGAAAACACCACGTAAGTCTGTTATCGGTGAGGAGTCTTCCGGCGTGTACGTGAAAGGTGAGGCTGGACTCGACGCGGGTGACGCATCATCTGCGGGTCGGGGACGTCGACGTGTGGCGCGTCGGGTGACCACGGCGGCAAAGAGAAACTAACGTATTTGTTTTTTCCGAGCTGTTAAGGGTAGTCTTTGACAGTCGGTGTTTTAAAGCGATCTACTATGCGCATGTCCTGCATCGAGAGACTGATATAGCACCTCAATCAATGCGGGGCGAGGTAGTACGCGTGAGTAGATGCTTTAGAACAGAAATGTAATCACGTAAGTCCAATTCAGATGCTTCATTATGATGCGTCTGAGCCGAGTATCAGATAAGGGGTAGCCCTCGTATGTACGCGATCGTCAAGACCGGCGGCAAGCAGTACAAGGTTGCCGAAGGTGACTTCGTCAAGGTCGAGAAGATCGAGGGTGAGCCGGGTTCGTCCGTGGCTCTCACCCCCGTCCTGCTCGTCGATGGCGCTAATGTGACCACAAAGGCAGCTGACCTCGCTAAGGTGAGCGTCAATGCTGAGATCGTCGAGCACACCAAAGGCCCGAAGATCAAGATCCTGAAGTACAAGAACAAGACCGGCTACAAGAAGCGCCAGGGTCACCGTCAGAAGCTGACCGTGGTCAAGGTCACCGGTATCAAGTAAGCCTCGCGGCTCGCATTTTCCTAAAGGAGGGAAAACCACATGGCACACAAGAAGGGCGCGTCTAGCTCCAGCAACGGTCGTGACTCTGAGGCAAAGCGCCTTGGTGTTAAGCGATTCGGTGGCCAGCAGGTCAACGCCGGCGAGATCCTCGTTCGCCAGCGTGGCACCAAGTTCCACCCAGGTGAGAACGTCGGTCGCGGTGGCGACGACACTCTGTTCGCACTGAAGGCTGGCGCTGTGGAGTTCATTACCAAGCGTAACCGTCGTATGGTCAACATCGTTGAGAACGAGACCGTAGACGCTTAAGTCTTAATATTTCTGGAGATGTTCAGATTATGTCTGGATACCGCCAGGAAAACAGATAAAGTGTGCAACTTTGCAACTTTGTCTTTGCCCGACTGCACCTGCTCCATGCACTGCGGTCGGGCGTTTTTCTTTTCCACCCCCCTGCGATGTCTTAAGCACTTGCTAGGATCGGTCTGCATAGGCTCGCTCCTAACGGCGATGCGTGCGGCGAGCTGGGGGCGTCGACAAGCTCACAGCATTGTGACTTAGCGGCGCGCATACACTTTGGACCTAATTTTAGGAAGGTACCCACTCATGGCACGATTCGTGGACCGAGTTGTTCTGCACCTTGAAGCCGGCGATGGCGGTAACGGATGTGCCTCAGTGCACCGCGAAAAGTTTAAGCCGCTTGGCGGCCCAGATGGCGGTAACGGTGGGCATGGTGGCGATATCGTGCTCGAAGTTTCCAACCAGGTGCACACCCTCCTTGATCTCCATTACCGCCCCAACCTCAAGGCAAAACGCGGTGCCAACGGCGCTGGCGACCACCGAAACGGTGCGCGCGGTGATGACCTCGTGCTTGAGGTGCCTGCAGGAACTGTGGTCCTTGCCCAGAATGGCGAGACTCTTGCGGATCTCACGTCCCCCGGTATGAAGTTCGTGGCGGCCAAGGGCGGCTTTGGTGGGCTCGGTAACGCGGCTTTGGCCTCGGCGGCGCGCAAGGCACCGGGCTTTGCCCTGAAGGGGGAGCCAGGCGAGGTCCACGATGTAATCCTAGAGCTTAAATCCATGGCAGACGTGGGCCTGGTGGGATTCCCCAGCGCGGGTAAGTCTTCATTGATTTCTGTGCTTTCTGCCGCAAAACCGAAGATCGGTGATTACCCATTTACCACCTTGCAGCCCAACCTTGGAGTGGTGGAGGTCGGACACGATACCTTTACCATCGCTGATGTCCCTGGTCTTATCCCCGGTGCCTCAGAGGGCAAAGGCCTAGGCTTGGACTTCCTGCGCCATATCGAGCGCACTGCGGTTCTTGCTCACGTGGTGGATGCAGCGACCATGGAGCCAGGGCGCGATCCGATTTCAGACATTGAAGCGCTGGAAACCGAGCTTGCTGCGTATCAATCTGCGCTGGATGATGACACAGGCTTGGGCGATCTGCGTGATCGTCCGCGTATCGTGATCCTGAATAAAGTGGACATACCGGATGCTCTAGAGCTGGCAGAATTCCTTAAAGAGGATATTGAAGAAAAATTCGGCTGGCCGGTGTTTATCATCTCTGCTGTGGCACGTAAGGGGCTGGACCCACTGCGCTATAAGCTGCTGGAGATTGTGCAAGAGGATCGTCGCAAGCGTCCGAAGCAGAAGTATGAAGAGCGCATCGTGGTGCGTCCTCAGGCCGTGGACTCTCGTAAAAAGAAGAAGGACTTTGAGATTATCGAGGATCCTGACGTGGAGAACGGCTATGTTGTGCTGGGCGAGAAGCCCGAGCGCTGGATTATCCAGACGGACTTTGAAAACGATGAGGCCGTGGGCTATCTGGCGGACCGTCTCGCTCGCATGGGCGTAGAAGACGAACTGTTCAAAAAAGGCGCACGGCCCGGCTGCACCGTCAGCATCGGCGAGGTGTCTTTTGAATGGGAGCCAACCACTGCCGCTGGTGTAGAGGTGACTATGTCCGGACGCGGAACAGACATGCGCTTGGACAAGAACACCCGTATGTCCGCGTCCGAGCGCAAGCGTGCTTCGCAGGTGCGTCGTGGTCTTATCGATGAGTTCGACTTTGGTGAGGGGCAGGAAGTCACCCGTGAGTCCGCTAACCGCGACAGGTGGCAGGGCTAGCGTTCTGCTGTTCTAACGCCAAGGGGAATCAGATGTGCGATTCCCCACGGGCTACACTAGATCCTCATGGAGAATAGCCACGATCCCCTTGGTACTGCGGAACTTACCGGAATTGGTTTAGCAAGTTCGCCATACACTGGCGCCACCAGTTCCCTGGGCTTCCCGGAGCTGCCAGCTGAGGTTGCTGACTCACCGGCGTACGGCCACGATTCGCCTGTGCGCGATCGTATTCGTGAGGCGCGCCGCATCGTGGTAAAAATCGGAAGTTCCTCGTTGACAGACGAGAATTTTCAAGTCGATCCAGTGCGCATCGATAAGCTTGTCGACGCCCTCCAAGCCCGTATGGAGCGAGGTTCCGACGTCATCGTCGTATCCTCAGGCTCCATAGCCGCGGGCATGGGCCCCCTAGGCCTTACACAACGCCCCACCGACTTGGCCACCAAACAGGCGGCCGCCTCCGTGGGGCAGGTATATCTTGCGCACTCGTGGGGAACCTCTTTTGGTAGGTACGGGCGTTCTATCGGCCAAGTCCTGCTTACTGCCTCTGACGCGGGGCGTCGCGATCGTGCCCGCAACGCGCAGCGCACCATCAATAGGCTCCTCCAGCTAGGGACTGTGCCCGTGGTCAACGAGAACGACACCGTGGCAACCACCGGTATGCACTTTGGCGATAATGACCGACTCTCTGCTCTCGTGGCCCATCTCACCTGCGCGGACGCGCTGATCCTCCTTTCGGACGTCAACGGCCTCTACGACCGCAACCCCATAGACCCCGATGCGCGTTTTATCCATGAGATTCATGACGGCAATGATCTCAAAGATGTGGTTGCTGGCGATGGAGGCCGGGTAGGAACGGGCGGCATGGCGGCGAAGGTTACGGCCGCACGCCTTGCCTCCCGTGGGGGAATTCCGGTCTTGCTCACCTCTGCGGACAGCATCGGTGCGGCATTAGATTCTGCTCGCGTGGGAACGGTGTTTGATCCCAAGGAGGATCGGCTTTCCGCCTGGAAATTCTGGGTGCTCTATACCGCCGACGTGGCGGGGATTTTGCGTATCGACGCAGGCGCCGTGGAGGCCGTCACCGTGGGCGGAAAATCACTGCTTGCCGTGGGTATCACAGACGTTGAAGGCGATTTCCAAGCAGGGGAGATCGTGGAGATCCATGGGCCCGAGGGGGAAGTCGTGGGCCGGGGAGAGGTCTCCGTTGACTCCACTACGCTTGCTGCGCTGAAGGGCCGGCCCATGTCTAGCTTCCCCCGTGGGCAGCAACGCGCCGTGGTGCATGCGGACTATCTCTCTAACTACGCGACGCGTGCGTAAAGGTGGCGGGGGACGTCGATAAGCGTGAAGCACAGAGAACTATAAGCCGGCGAGGACCTGCGTAGTGAGGATTTTTGCGATCATTGCGACCGGGTAGATGAGCGACTAACCCAGCGCGACGCGAGGATCAAAGCCGGTACGCGAGTTGGCAAAAGCCAAGACGGCCGGTTGCGTCTGCACGCCAGCGATATAGCCGGCTAATTTGGTGCCTCCCATGCCGAACATCCAGCGCATCACCACGTACACGGAGGCGGCTAGGAGAGAGGTCAGGATGAAACCGAGGGCTAAAATGCTGAGCCACTCACCGGAACTGAAGGCATGAATGATTTGGCCGCCGGCTACGGTGCCTGCTTGGGCTAGGAAGATGAGCAGACCAAACTCAGAGAGCACGATGGTGGCTGTGTATGGCAGCGTTGTGATTACTGAGCCGATTCGGCCGATCTTTCCTAGGATGAGTCCCACGATGAGCGTGCCCGCTGCCGCGCCGATATGGAATGTAGAGCCGCCACCGGTGGGGATAGGAATGCCTCCTAGCAGCAGGCCGGCCACCATGCCCAAACCTAAAATGACTGGGTTGATATCGCTGAGCCCGCCTGCGGAGTCGCCAAAGAATTTGGTGATCTGCGGCATCTTCTTGGTGGGGGCGACCACGCGGACCCTGTCGCCTTCTTGGAGGACTAGATCGGCTTGGGCGATCATGTCTACGTCCCCGCGGCGCACACGAGAAATAGTGGCGTGGTAGTCGTCGGTTAGGTTCAATGACGCTATAGTGCGCCCGGCGATCTTGGGGTCAGAGATCGTAATGCGGCGGAAGTCTAGCTGAGAGCGGTCTTGTATCAGCGAGCGGGTGGAATCGCGGCCCAGAAGTGTTGCGGCATGGTTGATGTCTTTGCGTGGACCCACAACGGTAATCAGGTCGCCTTTGAGGAGTACACGTTCGGGGGCTGCATGTTGGACTGGTTGGTCACCGCTTTTTACACGGGAGAATGCTACTTTGTTGTCTACCAGGGTAAGAATGTCTTGAATCGTTGGTTTATCAGTGCGATCGACCACCACTGTTTGATTATCCAGAGGAGAAGGTGCGTCCCTATCAGTGCGCGAGTAGCGCAGTGCAAAGAGCACCGCGATCATCATTCCTACGACGCCATACAGATAGGACACGGAGTATCCCACTGTTGTGAGGGCGGGTTCTCCCGATGCCGAGCTGGCAGCAGCGAGGGAAGGCGTATTTGTCAGCGCGCCCGCGTACGTGCCGGCTACAACGGCTATGTCTAGATGGAAAAGATGGACACCTACGCCGTAGGCCACAGCGGCGACTGCGCCAAAAAGGCCCACGGTTGCCAGCAGTGGCACGAGAAAGTTTTTCACGCTGTGGAAGAAACTCGGCCCAGCGGTGATACCGATATTGAAGGCAAACAAAGCAAGCCCGAAGTGCCCAATATCG
Organism: Corynebacterium ulcerans; assembly: GCF_900187135.1. NCBI lineage: Bacteria > Bacillati > Actinomycetota > Actinomycetes > Mycobacteriales > Corynebacteriaceae > Corynebacterium > Corynebacterium ulcerans. Next base: position 827,431 of record NZ_LT906443.1, on the reverse strand, counting down.
CTAGGTAAAGCCAACTGCACTCCATAGCGGGTGGCGACGGCAGAGAAGACGATGGCGCAAAACAGCACACCCGCTGCACCAAGTCCGATGGCACGTAGTTTGATACGGCCAAGCGCCATGCCTAGCCCGCACAGTAAAAAGACGAGAACTACTGGATGGTCAGCCAAATAGTGAAAAAGACTGGACACAGCAGCGTACCCCTTAGCGATTCAAATGATGTATCACCAATCATGGTACCGGCTGTGAAGCAACTTTTAAGGGTTTTTGAACAACGATCAATTGGACTCGTTGTGAGTTCATCTCCCGAGTCTCACGATATGCGTGGAAACGGCCGCACCGATACAAATAAAGACAAACCACATCACAGGCTTGTCAATGAGAAACGCTGACACCAATAAACCTGTCCACATGAGCGTGAGCGTGCGTGCCTTGTGTGGGGTGGTCATCTTCCCCTCATAGTAGTTGCTGAGGTAGGGGCCAAACCATCTGTGATTGAGCAACCAGTGGTGGAAACGTTCAGAGCTTCGTGCAAAGAAGAAAGCAGCTGCTAACAGAAAAGGAGTCGTGGGAAGTACCGGTAGGAAGACCCCGAGCATTCCAAGCGCCACGCACAGCATCCCTAACGTAAGCAGAACAAATTTCACAAAATGTGATTGTAGCGGAGAACACGGAAAAATTTTTAGGGGAAGCTAAGTTCCGGGGCGGGGGCTATCTGTTGGATCGTCTGTCGGAGACTGCCAAGAGGAGACGCGGCGGGAAACTCCCCACGGGGAATAAAAGCGTACCTTGTGTGGCAAGACACAAAGTGACAGATCCGCGACAAGAAAGGCAGCAACCGATGAAGTTTGTCATGTACCCGGAGATCTGGGAGAAGGCTACTGACCAGCTGGAAGCCGCTGGGCATACCCGAGTGGAAGATCTGAAAGAGGCGGACTTCCTTGTTTTTAATGGGACAGGTCGGCAGTTTCCGGAATTGCCCGCGGGCTTGAAGTTTGTGCAGGTGGCATTCGCCGGCGTCGATGGGCTCGCAGAGGCGGGAGTGCTTACCCCGCAAGTGCGGTGGGCAAACGCAGCTGGTCTCTATGCGGATTCAGTCGCTGAGTCCACACTCACCATGTTGTTGTCGGTGCTGCACCATATCCCGGCAGTGGTGCGGGCACAGACGTGGGGCATAAGGAAGCTGCCGGATGAGAAGACCAATTGGCTCTACGACAATAAGACCCTGGTTGTGGTGGGTGCGGGAGGGATTGCGCGCCGCCTGTTTGAACTTGTGTCTGGTTTTGGGCTGCACACGATTGCTGTTAACCGTTCGGGGCGGCCGGTGGAACAAGCCGACGAGACGGTGGACTATAAGGAGCTGGACCGGGTACTTGGCGTTGCGGATTATGTGGTGCTTCTTGCGCCTTTGACCTCCGAGACCCGTGGCATGGTGGATGCGCGAGCCCTAGAGAAGATGAAGCCGGAGGCTGTGTTGGTAAACGTGGGACGCGGCGGCCTCGTGGTTACGGAGGACCTTGTTCATGCGCTACAACAGGGCACCATAGCCGGAGCGGCCCTTGACGTTACAGATCCAGAACCGCTGCCCGATGGGCATCCGTTGTGGTCAATGGACAATGTTCTTGTTACCCCGCATGTGGCAAACACGAAGGATCGCATGCGTGCGCTCAGCGGCGAATTATTCGTGGCCAATGCTCGGGCGTTTGAAGCGGGGGAGACGATGCCTACGGAAGTGGATGTGGCGGCGGGATATTAGCAGGCAGTCCGGCGCTGCACACGACGCTTAGCTGTGACGTTGGGTACGGTAATACGTTATGACCAACGCAGATATCCGCAGCATCGAGCGTGACGACGTCCTAGCCAAGGCGCGCGCAGCACATGCCGTTTCCCCACGGGTGGCACGTTTACGTAGCTCACAGAAAAACGTGATCCTTCTTGCCGCCGCTGAGGCCCTCTGTGCCCACATCCCGACGATTCTTTCGGCGAATGCCCGCGACGTGGAGGCAGGACGCGCTCACGGGATGAGCGAGTCGCTCATTGATCGTCTGAGTCTGGATGAGGGGCGTATTACTGCTATGGCTGATGGGCTGCGTCAGGTCGCGTCCCTGGCAGACCCCGTGGGCAATGTCGTGGATGGTCGCGTCATGCCTAACGGTATCCAGATGCGTCAGGTGCGCATCCCTTTGGGCGTTATGGGCATGGTGTATGAGGCTCGCCCTAACGTGACGGTGGACGCCTTTGGTTTGGCGTTGAAGTCGGGAAACGTGGCGCTGCTACGCGGTTCCAAATCGGCCCGTTACTCCAATGCTGCCCTGGTGAGCGTGCTCCAAGACGTGCTGGTTTCTCATGATGTTCCTGCGGAGGCCGTGCAGTTGCTGCCCTGTGATACCCACGAGAGCGTGCAGGATCTGATCACTGCGCGTGGGCTTGTCGACGTCGTCATTCCACGGGGCGGCGCAGGTCTTATCCAAGCGGTGGTCACGGGAGCCACGGTTCCCACAATCGAGACTGGAACAGGAAACTGTCATTTCTATATTGATAGAGACGTCGCTGATATAGATCAGGCCATTGAGATGCTGATCAACGGCAAAACACGGCGTTGCTCGGTGTGCAATGCAACAGAGACTGTCTTGATCGACGGTGCGCTGTCGGTAGAAACGCAGCGGAAGGTGATCGAGGCCCTGCAACAGGCTGGGGTAACGGTGCATGGGGACGTCGACACGCTAGGGCAGCTGGGCGTTAGTAACATCGTGCAGGTGGAAGAGGCAGATTGGGCCGAGGAGTACCTTTCCATGGACATCGCCGCGCGCATCGTTGATGGCATCGATGGCGCGCTTGACCATATCCGAACCTATTCCACGGGGCACACCGAGGCGATCGCTACCGGAAACATCGTCACCGCGCAGCGTTTTGCAGATGAAGTAGATGCGGCAGCAGTCATGATCAATGCTTCCACGGCGTTTACAGACGGCGAGCAGTACGGGATGGGAGCAGAGATTGGAATCTCTACCCAAAAACTGCATGCCCGCGGGCCGATGGCACTGCCGGAGTTGACCACCACCAAATGGATCCTGCAGGGGACCGGCCAAACGCGCCCCTAGTCGGAACGTCATCAGAAGAAGCAGGAAGGATACGGCCATGACCGTCATCGAGCATCCGCGCCGGGTAGGGGTCATGGGAGGCACCTTTGACCCGATTCACCATGGTCACCTGGTGGCGGCCAGCGAGGTAGCCGCTAGATTTGATCTGGATCTGGTGGTGTTTGTCCCCACGGGAACATCCTGGCAGAAGGCAGAATGCGAGGTGTCGCATGCCGAGGATCGCTATCTGATGACGGTGATTGCCACCGCCTCTAACCCGCGGTTTAGCGTGAGTCGGGTAGACATTGATAGGCCAGGGGCAACTTATACCGTTGACACCCTGAAAGATCTGCAAGAGCAATATCCGGATGCGGAACTGTTTTTTATCACCGGTGCGGACGCTTTAGGTAACATTCTCACATGGAAAAACTGGGAGCAGGTTCTTGAGCTTGCCACGTTTGTGGGGGTCACGCGCCCCGGATACGTGCTTAAAGAGGACATGCTGCCACTGAAGTATCAAGAGCGTGTTGAGCTCATTGAGATTCCGGCCATGGCTATTTCTTCTACAGGGTGCAGGCGCCGTGCGCGTGAAGGCTTACCCGTGTGGTATCTGGTACCCGATGGAGTTGTGCAATACATAGCAAAACGCCGCTTGTATCATCCCGGTGGGGCGGACACATACCGTGACCCAACTCCGAAACCACGAACCAGTTAGCCAATCATGGCTATTACATGGAACAATTAGGCTCGATTTAGGAAAGGACCCCCTGTGACCGCAACCCAAGACACTATTCGCTTGGCTTCCAGTGCAGCACTTGCTGCAGATGAGAAACAAGCAACCAACATCGCAGTGATTGACGTCTCCGATGTCATGGCGATCAGTGAGGTATTTGTACTGGCTTCCGCAGACAATGAGCGCCAAGTGCGTGCCATCGTCGAGGAGATCGAGGACGTTCTCACTGCAGAAGGACACGAGCCAAAGCGTCGTGAAGGAAACCGCGAAAACCGCTGGGTACTTCTGGACTACGGCATGCTCGTGGTTCACGTCCAGCGCAACACCGAACGCGACTTCTACGGGCTTGATCGCCTCTACCAAGACTGCCCGCTTATTGAGGTCGAAGGTGTAGAGACGATGAGTCGTCCCGAAGAATGGGCCGATGACATCGATGTACGCAACGTAGAGTCTCTCGACGAGATCCCCCTCGCCGGTGAGGAACCCGCCGAAGAGGAGTTCTAGTCCCATGACCCGCCGTCTCATCCTGCTCCGCCACGGACAGACTGAATACAACGCGACGCGTCGCATGCAGGGGCACCTCGATACTGTGCTTTCCGATGCCGGTTGGTCGCAGGCTGAAGCGGCGGCGGACTTCCTAGCTACACTTCCCATCGGAAAAATCATTTCCTCGGATCTTGCGCGCGCTCGCGACACGGCTGCCGTGGTGGGCAAGCGTCTCGGCATCGACGTGACCACCGACCCTCGGCTTCGGGAAACTGATCTGGGAGAATGGCAAGCCAAAACTATCGACGAGGTGGATACCGATTATCCCGGTGCGCGCGCTATTTGGCGTCACGACGCCACCTGGGCGCCTCCCCGTGGGGAATCTCGACTTGATGTGGCACACCGGGCGCGCCCCGTTGTCGACGAGCTCATGCAGGACTACCACGAGTGGGATGATACAAGCGTGCTCATCGTGGCCCACGGTGGGACAATCAGCGCGTTGACCTGTCACCTCCTAGGCCTGGAGGTCGGCCAATACCCGATATTTTCGGGCCTGAATAACACCTGCTGGGCGCAGCTCACAGCACGCCCTGAGTTCAAAGACCCGCATACCGCGAGCCAAGAGGCGGAAGAAAAGGCCTATGCTTCCCAGCTGACAGCCCGTTTTACCCCAGAGACCGCAGCGCGTGCGCAATGGTATCTCGACGGCTGGAACATGGGCGTGAGCCTCGGGCGCATCAACGTTACTCCTTCATCACAACCGCAGTAGGGGGGTTGGTCGATGCCAGTCAGAATTATTACTGACTCCTCGTCTGGGCTGCCGCAAGACGTGATAGAGGAGTTGGGGATCACCGTCCTTGACCTCCACATCCTTCGTGGGGAATCAGAGGTATCAACGTCGGGGCTCACAGCCCTGGAGCTTGCCGCTGCCTACGCACGCCAACTGGAACGTGGTGGCGATGACGGCGTGGTTGCTCTGCATCTTTCTAAAGAGCTTTCTGCTACCTGGTCGGCTGCCGTTGCTGCTTCCGGCGTTTTCGATGGATTAGTCCGTGTGATCGATACCGGAACCGTTGGCATGGCCGTGGGCGCTGCTGCTATGGCTGCTGCCCGCATTGCTCTCGACGGAGCCTCTCTGGATGAATGTGAGGCCTTGGCGCGGGACACGCTCACGCGTTCTGAGACATGGCTTTACCTGCACCGAGTAGATGAGCTGCGCAAGTCGGGGCGTATTTCTGCAGCCACCGCAGTGGTATCTGCTGCGCTGGCTACCAAGCCCATTATGAAATTGCACAATGGGAAAATTGAGTTAGCGGTAAAAACGCGTACGCAGTCGAAGGCCTTTGCCAAGCTATCGTCTGTCATCGTGGAGCGCTGCGCAGACTATCCGGCGTTCGTGGCGATTCAGCACGCCGATGCAGAAGAAGCAGCACACAGCCTGGCAGAACAGCTGAGATTAGCTCTGCCTAGTGGGTCGAGTTTTATGATTACCACGCTCGATCGCAGCGTAGTGGTTCACTGTGGTGCAGGGGCTTTAGGGATTTCCGTTGTCTTCTCTGAGCATTCCACCCCGGCAGAAGACACAGATGATTCCGAACCTAATAAAAACTAAGCACACTGCATAGCGCCCCACGGAGTTATCCACAGCGAGAGCAGGTGGTGAGGGATTATCCACAGGCAGAGGCGCTTCTCACGCTAGACAGTGGCAGCCCGTAGCCCTCGGAGCTTAACGTGACCCCATGAAGCGGGTGCAGAAAAAGGCTATGGGGAGGCTGCGCGAACTCACACGTCCAACGGGGACTGAAGACGTGATGGACGTGGATTTTCCTCACGGGGTTCGATGGGAGATCAGTAAAAAGCACGCAGTGATATGGGCGATCATTCTGATCGTTGCGGTAGGGGCGATAACGTTGGCTCGTGGTGGGGGATCCACGGCTACAGACAAAGCTCTTAGACCTGCGGATCTTGCTGCAGATACCCGTATCCAACAACAAAGTGCGACCACGACAGCCGAGACGACGGTCGTGGTCGCAGTGGTTGGGGCGGTGGAAAAATCAGGGCTTTATACTCTGCCGGCCGGGGCACGCGTCGCTGACGCTCTCCGGTTGGCCACACCATACCCTGACTCGGATGTGCGTTCCTTGAATCAGGCACAAAAGCTTGTCGACGGCACCCAAATCACCGTTCCCGGCGCCGGCGAACTGCACGCCACGGTAGCGCCCGATGCGGTTGGGGCACCTGCGCAGGAAAATGGGAAAACATCTCTGAATAGTGCAACGGCAGAGCAACTGGCTCAGCTTCCCGGGGTCGGCGGGAAAACCGCCGAGGCGATCATCGCGCACCGCCAACGGATCGGTGGGTTTAAAGACATTGGCCAGTTGAAAGACGTGAAGGGGATAGGGCCCAGGAAATTTGAGGCTTTATCGGGGAACGTGATGTTATGACTGAGCTTCGGCTAGTTCCCACTGCAGTCGTGGCGTGGTTATGCACATTAGCTGTTCTGTGGAGCCGAACCCCGTGGTGGGGGTTAGCCATAGCAGCTATAGGTGCTGCAGTGGTGGTGCGCTGGGATCGTGGGCAGGCGATTGCTGTGGGAATTGGCGGGACGTCGATAAGCATAGGGTGCTGGCTGCGGGCCGTCGCGGCAGATACTGCCCAGTTTGGTAGGGAAATCACTGCAAGGGTGAGCACTACTGTGCAAGAAGTGCGTTCCGGGTGGCTGTTTCGCGCGCACGTTCCGGGGTTTCCCGAACCTATTCCAGTGCTGCTGCGAAAGCCAGTGGCGGGATTAACTCCGGGAACGGACATAACCATGACAGGCACAGCAACAACGAGCCGTTCTGTGGGGTTGGGGCGGACGTTTTTCTTTGCCGACGACATCACAGTGACGCATGGCCCAGATGGAATACATGCGATAAGTGCCCTTTTACGTACGCGTTTTAATGAGCGCGTGGCGGCGCTCGCTGATTCGCCATCGCAGGGCCTGATACCCGCCATGGTGATGGGGGATACATCGCTGCAAACCTTGGAAGAAAAACAGGAGTATATTGCGACAGGCCTTGCACACCTTTCCGCGGTGAGCGGGGGAAACGTTACTATTCTGACCACCACCGTTATGTCGCTTTTGGCAGTATGCGGTTGTAGTCCGCGTGTCCGCAGATGGGTTGCAGGCAGTGCGCTTATGGCTTTTGTCTGCGTTGTTGGCCCAGAACCTTCTGTGTTAAGGGCCTCCGTCATGGGTGGCGTGGGGCTTATTGCGGCGATGAACGCGTCAAGAACCCCACCGATTCATGCCCTGTGTCTTGCTATAGTCTGCCTCCTCCTCTGGGATCCCGGGCTAGCGGCGCACTATGGTTTCGCTCTTTCCGTAGGGGCGACCGCTGGAATTATCACTCTGTACCCCCTGATCTACCGGCCTTTGGCGCGCGCTAGTCTCCAGCGACAACGACCACAAGTGCATATCCCCGACATTATTGTGCGGTCGATAGCGGTTGCGATCGCCGCAGAACTCGTGACGGTTCCACTCGTAGCCATGATGGCGGGTCGCATTTCTGTGGTGTCTGTCCCCGCTAACGTTATCGCCGCACCCGTCGTGCCTCTCATTACCGTGATCGGGCTTGCAACCGTTGCACTCGTGTGGATTCCTCCCCTCGATTGGCCAGCGATTCAGCTTCTTGATCTGCTCGCCAGCTGGATCGGACTGGTTGCCCGCACCTGCTCCTCCTGGCGAGGATCAACGTTAGGTGTGCCCCTGCCAGAATCCACGCTGCTTGGCACCTGCTGGGTGATCGTGGTGGCGCTATGGGCTCTGCTGGCTTTCCAATCTCACAAGGCATGGCCGCTAGGCATTGCGTTACTCGTTGTCGGCCCTCTTATGGTGTACACCCCACGCGAAGTCGATTACCGCACCTTAAGAATCGTCGTGGTGGAAACCTCCGCCGATGCTGAGGCCGCCCCCACCGATGTTGATCTGATCCTGGTCAAAGAAAAAACGAAACCACACAAACGGCCCGTGATGCGTCGCGACGGCACGCCTGTCCTCTTTCCCCACGGGGACGGAAACGTGGCTTTGCTTATCGACGGCACCCAGAAAGCCTCCGACGGACGCTTCTGAGTAACAGCGCCCGGCTCTGTGGCACTATTGTCTGCGTGGGTACAACAGTGGGACCGGTCCATCTTGTTCTAGGCGACGACGAATTTCTAGCCGAACGCGCACGTCTGCGCATCATTGACAGCATCAAAGCTCAAGCCGGCGACGACATCACCGTGTCTTCTCTCCGGGCTGGCGAAGTTAACCAATCGGAACTCATCGACTTATTGAGCCCCTCCCTGTTTGGAGAGGACCGAATCATCGTGCTGAACAAAGCCGAAGAAGCCGGTAAAGAACCAACCCAGCTCATCCTCTCTGCAGCCGTCGACCCCGGTCCTGGTATTTATCTCATAATTGTGCACTCCGGCGGTGGTCGACAAAAAGCGACGATCCCCAAATTCAAAAAGATTGCTGAGGTTCATGAGGCCAACAAACTCAAACCCAGTGAACGCATCCCGTGGGTAAACGCGGAGTTTCGTGCACACGGAATTCGCCCCACTCCTGACGTCGTTCATGCTCTCTTAGAAGGCGTGGGCTCTAATCTACGAGAACTGGCATCCGCAATTAGCCAGCTGATAGCGGATAACAATGGCGAGATAACCGCCGCGAAGGTCCGTGACTACTACGTAGGAGTTGCCGAAGTCTCCGGTTTCGACGTGGCAGACCTGGCATGCTCAGGACAAACGCAGCGAGCAGTGGCAAGCGCGCGCCGGGCACTGCAATTGGGGGTTAGCCCTGTGGCGCTGGCGGCGGCATTGAGCTACAAGATCAGTGGAATCGCAAGGCTCTATTCCACTCGTGGACGGATTGATTCTGCGGGGCTTGCTCGACAATTGGGTATGGCGCCTTTTGTGGTTGAAAAGACGGCTAAAGTCGCGCGCGCATGGAATGGCGATGCGATTAGTCAAGCGGTCATCCTCATGGCTGACCTTGATGCGAGCCTCAAAGGACATGGTCCCAACGGGACCCTAGGTGGTGACCCGGATTTTGAAATAGAGAATGCAATCCGGCGCATCTCTGAGCTCGCCCGCTAAAGTATTGACCGTGAATGACAAATCTGTACCCGAAGACGTCCAAGAACTAGCATCCAAGCTTTTCGACATGGCCCGCAACGGCGATACCACCAATCTCGCCGCCTACATCGACAACGGTGTAGACCCCAACCTTACTAACCAAGACGGCAACAGCCTGCTGATGCTCGCTGCATACGCCGGGCACCATGAGACTCTCGACGCCCTCATCTCCCGTGGGGCAAACGTCAACCAGCTCAATGGCCGTGGGCAGTCTCCTCTTGCAGGTGCTGTATTCAAACAGGATATGACTGTGGTGGAAAAGCTACTCAACGCCGGTGCATTTCCCCACGAAGGACATCCGAATGCCATCGACACCGCCCGGATGTTCGGATTAGACGAGCTAGCCGCCACGCTTTCTAGCCATGGAGCTTAGCCAGCTCGGGACCTTGGTGCTCATCAGCCTCGTTGGCATGGTGACACCTGGCCCCGATATCTTTTTTGTTACCCGTCTGGCTACTAAGTCACGTCGACACGCGTATGCCGCAGTGTGCGGCATTACGATTGGCGTCACGATATGGCTTACGTTGACCGTGTTTGGCGCGACTGCATTATTGACGGCCTATCCCGCTATTTTGAGCACGATTCAGTTGGTAGGTGGCCTGTGGATTTTGTGGATGGGAAGCCGGTTGCTGTTGTCGGCGCGGGCGCAGTTTCGTGATGGTGGGGTTACGGTGGCCGCGAATCTTGACTCCCTCGTGGGGACTCCGGCGAGTTGTCTCCGACAGGGATTTTTCACAAATTTGTCTAACCCCAAGATTGTTCTCTATCTTGCGGCGATTATTGCGCCGTTTCTTCCCTCCGAACCGAGCATCGGTACGGCGCTGTTGGTCATCGTGACACTGGTGTTGTGCACCTTCGGTGGTTTTATGCTTTTAGCTACCGTGATTAGCACTAACGCGATGCGGGTGAAGCTTCTCAAGGCTGGCCCGTGGATAGATCTGGGCGCTGGCCTTTTCTTTATTTTCGCGGGCTGCGGTTTGGTTTTTACCGGAGCAACCTCGTTGTTCTAACCAACGCAGCGCATCGTCTTCTGTGTTTCCCCACGAGTAAGCGCCCGGTACCGTGAAGCAAAAACTTCAGATACCGGGCGCCTATTCGTGCGTAAAACTTAAGCCATCTTGTTCAGCGCGTGAGCCATGTTGGACTTCTTGTTTGCCGCGTTGTTGCGGTGGAAGACGCCCTTGGTCACGGACTTGTCCAGTGCGCGGGATGCGACGCGAAGCTGGGTCTCAGCTGCGGTCTTGTCGCCGGCAGCGACAGCCTCACGGAACTTGCGGATCTCGGTGCGAACAGCGGAACGGATGGTCTTGTTGCGCAGACGAGCCTTCTCGTTGGTGAGAACGCGCTTTTTCTGGGACTTGATGTTTGCCATGGCAATACCTCTTAATTTTCTGTTGAGCCTTTTGTTGGACTGCAGTGAGCTGGCACGCGAAGCGTGCTAGCCGATCTGTTCTCGCTATGAAAGCGGACCCAAGGTCCTGACCGCCTTGCGGGAACATCCACCAAAAGAGCATTAATGGACAACGAGCGGAAATCTTACCAGCTCGCGGAGAAGGGAACAAACCTTTTGACTGCAGCCCAAGGGAATGGCTACTGGAACGGTGGTGCAGAGGAAGCTACGTCGGGCAGCATAAAGGATATAAGGAATATAAGGATGGCAGTTATAGGTTTTCCGTGTTATTCCCAGCCAAATTCCCCACGAAGGCGGTTGGCGATGCGCTCAAAGCGCCTAGACGGCATGACCGCTCCTGAACGTCGAATATCGGCTTCTGGCACGGAGACGACTTTGTCTAGTCGTACCCAGCTTTGCCGCCCGGCTTCATCCCAGGGGCCGGCGCCGATGTCGAGCCAGTGGTCGTCGTTGTTGTGCGTTGGGTTGGGGGAGATGAGTAGGCCGAGAACTTTGGGTCCATGGCGCCCTACGACCACGATGGAGCGTTCGCGGAGTTTCTTAGGGGAGCTGTCGCTGGGGGCCCAGAACCATACGACCTCACCGGGGTCGACTTGTCCGTCCATGTTGGGGGCATAGAAGATGGTGCGCGCACATTCGCCGGAGGGGCGTACTTTGCAGGAGACGATGTCCATCCGGTGGAAGCGTCGGTGCTCGTGGTCGAGTCCAATTCGGTCGTTCAGTCTGTTGAGGCCGCGATCGAGTGGAATATCGGATTCGCGCGTGAGTATGGCGGCGAGTTTGCTTAGCCAGCGCATCTTCACTAGGTCTTTCATGCCCATGCTCCCATACCCTAGCCCTCACGTAGTGAGTTTGCATGTGTTGGGGACTTTTGCGGGGGCTGGCGCGTTGCGCTTTTGTGTGTGGGGGGCTGCTGAGATGCTAATGCTGCATTGTTCGAGTGTGGCGTGGGTCGGGTAGTGTTAGGGAGAATTCACAAGGAAAGGTACGAGTAGTAACGCCCATGGCCGACAAATTCGCGGAGACGACGTTTACGGATCCCTCGCAGATTCGAAACTTCTGCATCATCGCTCACATTGACCACGGTAAGTCCACCTTGGCGGACCGCATCTTGCAGCTGTCCAATGTTGTCGACGCCCGTGACATGCGTGACCAGTATCTGGACAACATGGATATCGAGCGCGAGCGTGGCATCACCATCAAGGCGCAGAACGTGCGCCTGCCGTGGATTCCTCGTTCTGGCCCGTTTGCCGATCAGCAGATCGTCATGCAGATGATCGACACTCCCGGCCACGTGGACTTTACCTACGAGGTCTCCCGCGCGCTTGAGGCCTGCGAGGGTGCGATTTTGCTTGTCGACGCCGCCCAGGGGATCGAAGCCCAAACGCTTGCGAACCTCTATCTAGCTATGGAAAAAGACCTGGAAATCATTCCAGTCTTGAACAAGATAGACCTGCCTGCTGCCGACCCCGAAAAGTACTCGCTGGAGATAGCCAACATCATTGGTTGCGAGCCCGAGGACGTTTTGCGGGTTTCCGGTAAGACCGGTGAAGGTGTAGCAGAGCTCTTGGACAAGGTTGCCGAGCTAGTTCCGGCCCCCACTACTGATTTTGGCTCGGAAGCACCCGCCCGTGCGATGATTTTCGACTCGGTCTATGACACCTACCGGGGCGTTGTTACGTACATCCGTATGATCGACGGCAAGCTGACCCCGCGCCAAAAGATCCAGATGATGTCTACCGGCGCAGTCCACGAACTGCTGGAAATCGGCATCGTTTCCCCCACACCTAAGAAATGCAAAGGTCTGGGCCCCGGCGAGGTGGGGTACCTGATCACCGGTGTGAAGGACGTGCGCCAATCCAAGGTGGGCGACACCGTTACGTGGGCCGTCCACGGGGCAGAAGAACCGCTGCAGGGGTATGAAGAACCGCGCCCCATGGTCTACTCCGGCCTTTTCCCGATTTCCCAGGCTGATTTCCCAGACCTGCGCGATGCTCTGGAAAAACTGCAGCTTAACGACGCCTCCCTTACCTATGAGCCCGAAACCTCCGTGGCTCTGGGCTTTGGCTTCCGGTGCGGCTTCCTCGGGCTTCTTCACATGGAGATCACGCGTGATCGGCTGCAGCGTGAGTTTGATCTTGACCTGATCTCCACGGCACCGTCGGTAAATTACCGTGTGGTCGCTGAAGACGGCGCAGAAACCCGTGTTCATAACCCTTCGGATTGGCCTGGCGGAAAGCTGCGTGAGGTTTATGAACCGATCGTGAAGACCACCATCATTGTTCCTTCAGATTTCGTGGGCACCACCATGGAGCTGTGCCAGACTAAGCGCGGAATCATGGGCGGCATGGATTATCTCTCCGAAGATCGCGTGGAGCTGCGCTACACCATGCCGTTGGGCGAGATCATCTTTGACTTCTTTGATCAGCTCAAGTCTCGCACTAAGGGCTACGCCTCCCTCAACTACGAGGAAGCAGGGGAGCAGATGGCAGACCTGGTCAAGGTAGACATCCTCTTGCAAGGCGAGCCGGTCGACGCATTTTCCGCCATCGTTCACCGAGATAATGCTCAGTGGTATGGCAACAAGATGACCAAGAAGCTCAAGGAGCTTATCCCTCGCCAGCAATTTGAGGTCCCCGTGCAGGCAGCAATTGGCTCCAAAGTGATCGCCCGCGAGAACATCCGTGCCCTGCGTAAGGACGTCCTCGCCAAGTGCTACGGCGGCGATATTTCCCGTAAGCGCAAGCTGCTGGAGAAGCAGAAAGCTGGTAAGAAGCGCATGAAGAACATCGGTTCGGTGTCTGTGCCTCAAGAAGCCTTCGTGGCAGCTTTGTCCACGGATGAGGGCTAAACACCGCTTGTAACACACACGAGTTCTCCCGATACATACCCCCTTGTGTCGGGAGAACTCGTTTATTATTCCCCACGGGGATAGTTTTTGAATCTATGGACATAGGATCACTAGCGGAATGGGCGGGAGCTTTGAGCGGCCTCGCGGCGCTGTTCGTCGCGGTTCAGGCGAATCGGCAGTCGAGAAAATCTGAGAAGTATGCTCGAGAGACGGAAAGCTTGAGCGTTGAGCTCAATAGGCAGATTCGTGAGGAACAACGGCAAACCGAGCTTGCTATGCACAAGCGTGAGCAAGAGCGGGATCACCGAGACATGGAACGCGATCGTCGTCTGATCGCAGGGGGATTACAGGCCTGGTGGGCTTACCGTGATCAACAAGACACGTGCCAGCAGTGGGGCGTTGTCGTATCTAATGAAGGCTCGCAGGTGTCGATCTTCTACAACGTACAAATCGACGTGGAGGTGCAGGGGATCACCACCCGGCCTTTGTGCATAAAAGTACTTCCACCAGGTCGTTATTTTGCTATCAATAGGTTTGAGCAGGGGTGGGAGCTTCCGGAGGAATGTGGGCCTTCGCAAACACACGCGCTGTTATCGAGCACTAGGCATCAAGTAGTGAGGATCAGCTTTCAGGATTCCTTGGGAAAGCGCTGGGTGTGGAATCCTCAGGAAGGTTTGAATCCGGGTTAGGAGCACACCTGCGTCTGCGCTAAGCTAGCCGGCGACAGAACTATTGAAAAGCGAATTACGTTCAATAGCGTCGGTGCGCCGTTGACGGGTCGCGCCGGGAAATAACCGCCCAGGCCCGTGAGGAGTAGACCGTGGAACGCGACCCCGCTGATCCGATTGTTAGTGTACGGGGTCTCACCATAGCAACAGCGTCTGGTGCGGTGCTGGTGAGCGTGGATAAGCTGGATATTTTTCTTGGCGATAAAGTTGCGATCACTGGTCGCAGCGGCTCAGGAAAAACTATGTTGTTGCGTGCGCTGTGTGGGGCGACTACGCCGGGGATTGTGGTCACAGGTGAGATGACGCGTGCGCGACGCACGGCTCTGATCATGCAGGATTCTTTGGGCTCGCTTAACCCACTGGTGCGCTGCGATAAGCAGGTGCGGCTCATGGCAACGTCCAAGCAGGTGGCAGAGCAGGCTTTGGCTAGCTGCGGTATCACCGGCGAGCTGGGGCATCGCTACCCATTGGAGTTATCGGGTGGTCAGCGCCAGCGCGTGGCGATCGCGGGAGCCCTTGCGTCGCACCCTGAGCTTTTGCTTGCCGACGAGCCAACCTCAGCACTCGATCCCATAGCCACCCTCGCTGTGATCGATGCACTGGAGGCATTCCACGAGGCCACAGGCGGTGCAGTAGTGATCTCCACTCATTCGCCGGGAGTGGCTAAGCGACTAGGCACCCGGCAGCTGCACGTTGCCGATGGAAAGGTAACACAGCTATGACCAGACGCGTTCTTGTAAAATTTTGCGAGGCTACCGTGGCTGGGCGCGTCGAAAAGCTATCTTTTGAGGTGAATGCAGGCGCGAAACTCGGAGTCATTGGGCCCTCGGGCGCCGGCAAAACCACGCTGATTTCCCTCATCACACAAATGATCGCCCCGGATTCCGGCAGTGTGAGCGTCGACGCGGCAGTGGTGGGATACATTCCTCAAGATCCTGGGTCCTCGTTGTGCCCACGGATGACAGTGGCCGAGTGCATCATCGAGCCGCAAGTGATTCGGCTTTGTGGGCAGGAGGGGAGCGCGGAAAAATTCAACCACCTCCGTGGGGAAATACCCGGTCTTTTGCAGGCGCTTGGTTTGGACCCGGCGGTAGCACAACGCAAGCCCAGGCAGCTCTCTGGTGGGCAGCGGCAACGCGTGGCGATCGCCCGTGCACTGCTGGGATCCCCTGAGCTCGTGATTGCAGACGAGGCGTTTTCAGCCTTGGACGGCGAGACCGCGCGTCTATTGCAGGCGCTGCTTGTGGAATCCGATGCAACAGTTATCTTTGTCTCCCACAATGTTGCTGCGCTGCGTGCCACGTGCAGTCAGCTTCTTGTGATGATCGGCGGAACGGTGCGCTACGCCGGGCCAGCCGATCACGTAAAAACAACCGACCCTGAAGTACAGGTATTTCTCCGCGCGGCTTTGGAGCTTGAACAGTGAAATTAACCAATCTTCCCATCCATATCTCCACACTGCTTGTCACCCAGATGCTCTTTAACATCGGCTTTTACTTAGTGGTCCCGTTTATCGCAGTTCAACTCTCAGAAAACCTTGGGGCTGCAGGCGCCGTGGTTGGCCTGGTTCTGGGGATTCGTACATTTAGCCAACAAGGGCTGTTCTTCCTAGGCGGCGGGCTTGCAGACACATGGGGTGCTGGTCCCATTTTGCTGGTGGGTGTTGCCATCCGAGTGTTGGGTTTTATCACCGTGGGCATGGCGACGGGCGTGGGCTCAATGACGCTCGGCGTGGTGCTCATTGGTTTCGCAGCAGCATTGTTCTCCCCGGCAGTGGAATCCATTTTTGCCTCTGAAGGCTTCACCCTGGAAAAACAGGGTGTGATTACACGTGCACGGTTGTTTGCCCTAGACGCGTCCTATTCCCGGGTGGGTTCGCTCACAGGGCCTTTGCTGGGAGCATTGCTGATCCCCCTAGGATTTTCCACGGTCTCGTTTGCCGGCGCCGCCATCTTTGCTGGCATCTTTGTGATGCACGCGTTGCTATGGCGCCGGTGGAACAAAAACACAATTCCCCACGGGGAGAGTGCGCCTTTGGGGATGGTCGCAGTATGGGCGAGCGTGATCACCAACAAGAAGTTCGTGGTCTTTGCGATTTTATATTCCACGTATCTGCTCGCATACAACCAGCAGTATCTTTCGCTGCCGGTGGAGCTTCGGCGCGCTACTGGCTCGGATAGCTCACTGGGCTGGTTTTTTGCTGGCGCTGCGATTTTTGTGATCGCGCTGCAAACGAGCGTGACCCGCTGGGCTGAAAAACAGCCTGCCAAGGTGGTCTTAGGTGGCGGCTTTGGGCTCATGGCTGCGAGCTTTGCTGTGGTTGGTGTGGCCGCCGGGATAGATATACACGGTTGGGCAGCGTACCTGCCAGCCGTGATCATGATGGTGCTGCTGCATACCGGAATCATGATCGCGGTCCCGATAGCCCGAGATCTTGTTGGCGACCTAGCCGGCAACGAGAACCTGGGCTCTTACTACGGATTCCTCAACAGCTTCGGTGGCCTGGCAGTTCTGCTGGGGTCTGTGGCCGTAGGGGCGACGCTGGACAAAGCGGAAATCACGCAGCCGGCGGCTGCAATCCCGTGGCTGACTATGACTGCACTGCTTGCCGTCTCGGCGGTGGGGCTTGCCAAACTTAAAGAACAAAAGAAAGTAGACGTTCAACAATGAAAATGAAGAAACTCGGATTGGCAGTTGCCACCCTGACCGTTGCCGCGACTCTGTCTGGCTGTTTCACCAACTCAGGCTCTGACTCTGCCGACGGACAAACCTTGCGCGTTGCCCTGCAGTTCAAGCCCGTCGCTGATTTCTCTCCGTTCTCGGACGATTCTGTGCTTAACCTGCGCATGGGCGTCGCGGAGACCCTGGTCACTCTTGACCAGAACGCCAAGATCAAGCCAGTACTTGCTGAGAAGTGGGAGATGAAAGACGACCGCACTGCCGTGCTTAGCCTGCGCCAGGGCGTGACATTCCACGATGGAAGCAAACTCGATGCAAAAGCGGTGAAGAATGCTCTCGACCACGCTCTTTCCGCAGCTACTCGACCAAAGGGCCTGGGCAAAGCAGACCTGAAAGTCGAGGCCACCGGCGAGCATGAGGTGACTGTCACGTCGCCTAAGGCTGACCCCATCTTGGTTCAGCGTTTCTCCGACCCCGGCACCGCTATCCTCGCCGAGGCCGCATATAAGGGGGAGAATCCCGACCCATTTGCCCACGGGACAGGGCCCTTCAAGCTGGTCAAGAAAGAAACCGACGGTTCCGTCACCGCTGAGGCCTTTGGCGACTACTGGAACGGCAAGCCCAAGACCTCCGCTCTAAAAGTCTCCTTCATCGAAGACGGCGCAGCTCGCGCCAATGCCTTCCGCGCTGGTGACCTCGACGTGGTCAAGGGTGTCCCCGTGGTCTCGCTGCCAGAGCTTTCCGACGCCCACATCACCGACGTCCATCTCCCACGCGCCGTGCTGCTGCACCTCAATGCTGAAAAGGGAGTGTTTGCAGACGCCCACCTGCGTGCTGCTGTGGCGGGCGCCATCAAGACCGAGCCTATCGTGGAGAAAATCTACGAGGGTAAAGCCAACAAGACGCAAGGCTCTCTCTTCAACCAGGACACCGAATGGGCTGCAGCTCAGAAGGCTAAACCGCTTGCATCGGAGGCACCTAAGGCCGACGCGAATCTCGGAGCAGGCAAGACTGTTCGCCTAGCCACCTGGGACTCTCGCGCCGAGCTCCCCGAAACTGCGAATCTCATTGCCGACCAGCTTCGTGCTTTGGGCTTTAACGTGGAGATCACGGTTGCCGACTACGGTTCCCTGGAAAAGCAGCTTCTCGACGGCTCCTTTGATGCCGTCATCGGCTCCCGCAACTATATGTTTGGTGCCGGTGACCCCCTCGCATTCCTAGAGACCGATTTCTCCTGCGAGGGTGCCTACAACCTGTCGCGCCTCTGCGACCCGAAGATCGACAAAGACATTGCTGACGCTAAGGGCGAAAAAGACCTCAACACCCGCCTCCAGAGCGCCGCATCCATCGGTGCAGACGTGGTCTCCACCGGCGCCGTCGTTCCGCTGGCCCACGAGCAGCTGCTGATCGCTTCCAAAAACGTAGAGGGTCTGTCCACCGACCCCATGGAACGTTCCCTGATCACAGAAAAGACGGAACTTTCCGCTAAGAAGTAACCCACATGAGATCGACTCGCCTTCGCGCACGCACGCTCACCACGGTGGGCATTGCCGTAACCACATATCTGCTAGCCCTCGTAGCCACCGCCTTATTGCCGTGGTTCACGGGGCGCGAGCCGGCCTTTGCCGTTCTCCGAGCCCGCGAACGCGAACGCGAGGCAACTCCCGAGTTGCTGCAAGCGATTCGGGATGAATTCGATCTTCCGCAGACTCCGTGGGAATCTGTGTCGCGGTGGTTTGCTGGCCTCTTCCGTGGGGAATTTGGGGTTTCGTGGACCAACCCTGCGCAGGACGCATGGCAGCAGGCCACTCACGGATTAGGAATTACAGCCACCCTCACTTTTGTCTCCACGATGCTGTGTTTGGCGGTGGCCCTCATGATCGTGGGGCCACGCCTGGCCGGGGCCGCTCGCGGTAAAAGCGCTGGGGTGGCAGCGCCCCAAGTGTTGGCAGCGCTGGCGGCGCTTCCAGACTTTGTTGTCGCTGTGATCGTGTTGTGGTTTTTTGCCTTGACTCTGCACGTGCTACCCGTGGGCGGATGGTCGTCGCCGGCACATATGGTGTTGCCGTCGTTAGCCCTGGGAGTATGCGCTGGCGGTGTCTATGGGCGAGTCCTATTGATTTCCGCTGATTCCGCGATGCAAGAAACCTGGGTGGAGTCCTGGCGGATTAATGGCGTGGCGTCTTCTCGTATTGTCCGCCAGCTACTGTGGCGTTCATGGGTGCCCACGATTCCTCTGCTCACCCTTTTCTTTGCTGGCACTCTTGCGAGCACCGCAGCCGTTGAGGTCACCTTTAATATTCCTGGTTTTGGCCGCACCGTGGTGGACTCCGCACTAAATTCCGATCTTCCTGTGCTGCAAGCTGCGGTGTTTGTGGTGCTTGTTGTCGGCGCAGTGAGCGGCATCGTGGCGAATGGGCTGCGTCGCTTCATCTTGCGACGTCTGGAAAGCGACGTGGCTGGGGTGTCGTTAAGCACAGGCGTGAACGCAGGGACCAGCGCGATGTTCGATCGCATCAGCCTTGTTGTGGCGTTGCTTCCGCTTATCGCAGTGGGCGTAGGCGTTGTACGTAGCGGTGCGATTAACACCGACGATCGCTTTGCTGGGTATTCCCTCAGCCATCCGCTGGGAGCGGATCAGCTCGGCCGCGACATCTGGGCCAGGCTTGCCGACGGCTTTGCCTATTCCGTAGGAGTCGCCATCGCAGTGACCGCCGCCTGTGCGCTCATCGGGCTGATCGCTGGGCATGTGGGGTCGTGGATGCTGCACATCGGAGATGCTCTCAACGCTTTTCCTGCCGTCCTCCTCGGCCTCATTCTGGCAGGTGTCCTGGGTCCTTCCACCACCACGGCTGCAGTTGCAGTGCTAGCCGTTGGATGGATTCCGCTGGCCGCTCACTGTGCAGCGGTGGTGCAAGAAGCCAAAGCCAGCGGGCATTATCGTTTCGCCGCGACGATGGGAGCCACCCGCTGGCATCTGCTGCGTCACCATGTTGTGCCGTGGACTGCGCCGGCAGTAATCCGCCACTCCGTGGGGAGAATAGCTCACAATGCGATCTCGCTGGCGGCGTTGGGATACTTAGGCGTGGGGGCCAGCGTCGGAAGCCCTGATTGGGGCGTGATCCTGGAAGAATCTACGCGTTATCTAGAACGAGCTCCGTGGATGGCGTTGGGGCCGATGGTGTGCCTCGTGTGTTTGGGAGTTGTGGCGGCTGTGGCAACCGATACTTTTGAGCGGAAGCGGTGATCACACGCCTTTATCCGCTGTCTGCCCATGAATGCGCGCAAAAAGCTCGGCAGAAGAGGGCGCGTTGAGGACGGCACTGTTGTGCCCGTTTTCCAGGACGATGACGCGATCGGCGGAAGCCGCAATGTCGAGATCATGGGTGACCATGACTAAAGATGTGCCTGCCGACGTGACCCCGCGGAGCAGGTCCATCACGGTGTTCCTACCCACTGACAAGCTTATCTACGCAACATTGTCGCTTTTGAGAACGCTAAAAATTGCGTCCTGGGGTTTTGTAGGGTGCGTACGCGCTAGCGTTCTCAAAAGCGACAAACAGGTGAGGGGAAGAGGATGGAACTCGGCAAAGGGGAGGAGAACGCTGCGCAGTTTCCCCACGGGGGTAAAGCTGAATTTTAAAAAATCGCAGCAAATCCCTATTTATTCAAAATAGACAGAATTGTCTTTAAAATCCTTGTAGTTCTAGACGGATAGGTCTAGCGTGTGTGGGGTACGCAACCCAGACCAAAGGAATATCCCCTCATGATTGCAACAGGTCTTCTCCTTGGCGCAGTGCTCGGCGTTGTTTTGCAGCGTGGTCGCTTCTGTGTCACTGGAATGCTCAGAGATATTTATCTTTTAAAAACGTGGCGTGGCTTTGTTGCGCTTCTTATTGTGATTTCCGTGCACGCGGTGGGCTTATCGGGGCTACGCACGCTCGGTGTTATTACCACTCCAGTGGATGCGTTCGCGCCTCTTGCCGTTGTTATAGGTGGCTTTATTTTCGGTATCGGCATCGTGTTGGCCGGTGGTTGTGCCTCCGGGACGTGGTATCGCTCAGGAGAAGGATTGGTTGGATCCTGGTTTGCGCTGCTCTTCTACGGCATATCGGCTGCTGCGATGAAGACCGGAATTCTCCACGGGGGAGCGGCCTGGCTCAAAGGATTTACCATAAACGCAACCACCATCCCTGATACGTTTGGGCTCTCCCCGTGGTGGTTCGCGATTGGGCTTTCGCTGCTTACGGCATATTCGGTGTGGTATTACCGCAGCAAAGACGGGGCGAACGTGGCCACGTTGGGGCGCACTGGATGGAAGCGCCCGCTGAGTCTGAACACGGCTGGTCTCCTCGTGGGGATTCTCGGGGTGATTGCATGGCCGCTGTCGGCTGTTACTGGGCGTAACGACGGCCTCGGCATCACCACCCCAACAGCACACTTGACCAGCTGGCTCACCACGGGCGACGCAAAATTCCTGAATTGGGGGACGCTGCTTGTTGTGGGAATCCTTGTAGGGTCGTTTGCCTCAGCAAAGGCCACGGGTGAGTTTCGGGTGCGGGTGCCGGATGCGACAACCTCGATACGCTCGATCGCAGGTGGCACGCTCATGGGCATAGGCGCGGCGCTTGCCGGCGGATGCACCGTGGGCAATGGTATGGTACAGACCAGTCTGTTTAGTTATCAGGGGTGGGTAGCGCTGCTGTTCATCGGTCTAGGTGTTGCCGCTGCTGCGAAGATATGGCTCAAGCCTACGCAGAAAACTCGTGTGAACAGCGCCTTTGAGGTGGCGCCGGCGGGGGTGAAGGTGGGCGTCGATAAGCAAGGATTGCGCGCAGTCGCACCGGGCACATACGTGATAGACACGCTGGGCGCGGTGTGCCCGTTCCCGCTTATCGACGCAAAAACCGCCATCAACCAGCTCAGCGACGGGGAAGCGCTCGTCATTGACTTCGACTGCACCCAAGCCACCGAAACCATTCCACGCTGGGCCGCCGACGACGGCCACGCCGTCACCGATTTCCATGAGGTCGGCAGCGCCGGATGGCAGATCACCGTGGTGAAACACGGCGCCCTCCTGCGCACCTAACCCAGATATTCCCCACGGGGGCCAAACAGCGCGCTGCCTACCCGCACGCTCGTTGCGCCCTCCTCGATTGCCCATTCAAAGTCGCCGGACATGCCCATCGATAATTCGGTTGCGGTGGGAAAGTCCGGCTGGAGGGTATCGCGAAGCTCACGCAGCTGCACAAATGACGACCTCACAATGGCTTCCTCGGGGGAATTCTGAGCCATCGTCATCAGCCCGCGTACGTGGAGGCGGTCATAGTCGGCTAGCTGCCCTAAAAACTCCGCAGCCTCGGCCGGAGCAATGCCGCCTTTCTGTACCTCCCCGGAGGTATTGACCTGTACAAATACTTCTAACGTGCGGTCTGCGGACTCTAGCCTTCGCTGCAACGCCTCCGCCAGACGTATCGAATCCAACGCATGGAACTCCTGCGCCCACGCCGCCACTTCCTTGGCCTTATTGCGCTGCAGCCGGCCAATCGCGCACCACGTCACTCCCGACACCTCGCTGGCCTTAGCCGAAAGCTCCTGCGGCCTATTTTCTCCCAGCACCGTCATCCCGGCAGCCACTGCATCTCGTACGGTTTCCACCGGGTGAGTCTTGGTCACCGCGATAAGACGGACCTCTGCGGCGTCGCGGCCGGCGCGCTCGGCAGAATTGGCGATTCTTTCCAGGACGGCCTCGTGGGCGAGGCGGAGAGCTTCCACGTTTTCCATGCCCCAATCCTATCGTGGGGAAAAAGAGATCTCGGTGCACAGGTACGGGCAGGTGCGAGTCATGCGCGGGTGCGGTTTAAGGCGCACGGCGAGGAATAGGGTGCCTGCGAATACGATGGGTGCCATGAAGACTCGTTACCTTGGATGCACAGTTTATGAACACACCCTGGAGGTCCCTTGGGATCCGCAGAATCCGGAACTGGGAACGTTTGAGCTTTTTGCTCGCGAGTTGGTGCCCGCTGGAGGAGAACACTATCCGGCCTTTTTGTATCTCCAAGGAGGTCCCGGTTTTCCGGCCCCACGCCCGATTTCGATCAGCGGCGTGATTAAGGAAGCGTTGAAGACACATCGCGTGGTTCTTTTAGATCAACGCGGAACCGGTCGTTCGCATCGCATCGATTGCGACACCCTTGGCACGGACGCAGACAAACTGCACCTTTTGCGCCAAGAATTCATCGTCCATGACGCCGAGGCATTGCGTAAAGCTTTGGGAATCTCCGCATGGACTCTGTATGGGCAAAGCTTCGGCGGATTCTGCATTACTTCTTATCTTTCCCTTTACCCAGAATCGGTTGCCGAATCATATATCACCGGTGGTCTTCCAGCCCTTGAAGCCCACGTGGACGATGTGTATCGCGCCACCTACGCAGCCATCGCCCGCCGCAGCGAGGAATTCTATAGCCAATTCCCATGGGCCGAAGCGCGCATCAGGGAAATCTGCCATCACCTTGATAACTCCGACGAGAAACTCCCCACGGGGGAGCGGCTTAGCTCAAGAAGATTCCGCACCATTGGCATTGACCTCGGCCGGTCGGCGGGGTTCTATTCTTTGGCGTATCTCCTTGAGAGTCCGTTTCAGAGAAACGGAGAGAAGAAACTTAAGACTGATGTCCTGGCAGAAATCGGTGCAAAAGTAAGTTTTGCGAGTGCCCCGCTCTACGCCGCGATCCACGAGTCAATTTATGGCGGGATTGGCGGTCCGCAGACGGCGTGGTCCGCCCACCGCCTCCGTGGGGAAATAGAGGGGTTTGCGCAGGATGCGGATCCACGGTCCAATGAGAAGTTTTATCTCACAGGCGAGCACATTTATCCGTGGCATTTTGAGGAGGATCCGGCCCTGGTTCCGTTTGCTCAGGCTGCGCAGGGCTTGGCCATGCGTCGGTGGGATGCGTCACCGTATCGCCCGGAAGCGCTGGCGCAGAGCCCCGTCGCAGCCGCGTGCGTGTACGTCGATGATGCGTTTGTGCCTTATGAGTATTCGCTGCACACCGCAGATAAGCTTTGCGACGCCCGCCTCCACATCACCAACCAGTATCAGCACGACGGCATCCACTGGGCCGGCGAGGAAATCCTGGCGCTTCTCAAAAGCAAGGTTGCGGATCACTAATGTGAGCCACGTGGTTTACACTCATTCTCATGAATAATCCCGTTGTTCTTTCCGCCCACGAAGTCGAGGCGTTTGATCAGCTGGCCCACGTGGTAGGAGGGCTTAACTATTCTGAGGAACACATTCTTGATCCCAGTGTGTTGCTGTATATAACGTCATCCTAAGTGGGGGATCGCCGCCAAGAGTTGCTTGGTGTATTCGGCCTTGGGGTTGGCAAACACCTCGTCCACAGGGCCGGCCTCCACGATACGACCTTCGTGCATCACAACCACAGACGAGCACACGGAGCGGATCACGTTGAGGTCGTGGGAGACAAACAAGAGGGTGAGATGGCGCTCGTGAACCAGCCGGTCTATGAGGGCGAGGACCTTCTTTCTTACTGAGACGTCGAGGGCTGAGACGGGTTCGTCGGCAAGCAGAATATCCGGCGACGCAATCAGCGCGCGAGCTATAGAAATGCGCTGGCGCTGCCCGCCCGAGAACTCGTGGGGAAAACGGTCGAGAATCTCCCCACTGAGGCCGACTTCTTCTAAAACCTCAACGATGCGCTCGTCGCTGGCACGCGGGAGCGGCTCGGCGACGATCTCGCGGATGGTCATGCGGGGGTCCAGAGACCGCATGGGGTCTTGAAAGACCATCTTTTTGGTGCCGGAGACAGAGATGCTGCCTGACGTGGGGCGTATGAGTCCCGCGATCATCTTCAGCAGCGTTGTCTTTCCCGAGCCCGAGCCGCCCACGATGCCGACTCTTTCCCCACGGGAGACGTAGAGATCAATGCCATCGACTGCTTTGTGATGGCGATAATGCTTCTCGACGCCCCGCGCCCGCACCATGGACTCATCAGTAATCATGGCGGGGCGGGCTGGAGGAAGCTGGGAGGCGTCGATAAGCATGCGCGTATAAGAGTGCGCAGGGGAGTGGAGAACCTGCTCTACGGTTCCTTCCTCGATGACTGCGCCGCCTTGCATCACCAGAATGCGTTGGCACGTGGCGGCCACCAGCCCCAGATCATGAGTGATAAACAGCAGGCCAGTTCCGCGCTCGGCGACCAGGCGCAAGATTAGGTCGACGATCGCCTTTTGAGAAGTCACGTCTAACGCAGTTGTTGGCTCATCGCACATCAATACGTCGGGGTCATGGGCCAGGGCCATGGCGATCAATACGCGCTGGCGCTGCCCGCCCGAGAGCTCGTGGGGAAAACGCTTGCCGAGTGCAGGGTCGAGTTCCACGCTCGACAGCAGTTCCGTAACCTTCCCCCGTGGGGAAACAGAATGAACTTTGAGCACCTGAGCGATCTGCTTATCCACTCGCATGAGCGGGTCGAGAGCCGTCATGGGTTCCTGGAACACCATGGCAATTTTGCGACCCCGGATACGGCACATCGCTTTCTCCGACAGCGCCGTGAGTTCTTGTCCGTCGAGTTGAATGGAACCTGACGCGTTAATGAGCCGCATGATGGACAGTGCAGTCATCGTTTTGCCGGAGCCGGATTCTCCGATCAGCCCGACGCGCTCGCCATGGTCGACTGCCAGAGCCACATCCTTCAGGATTCCCGCAGCAGTGAGATTGCGGACTTGGAGAAGCGTCATGATGAAGACTCCTTAGAAAAACCTGCGGTACGGCGAGTGGAACGGGGGTCGGTGAGATCGCGGAGGCCGTCGCCAAGCAAATTAAAGCCCAAAACGGTCAGCGCGATAGCAAGGCCCGGCCATACTGCCAGCAGCGGCGCGGTGGCCAGCGACGATTGCGCAGACTGCAGCATTCGGCCCCAGCTGGGATCCGGCGGCGGAGTGCCAAGGCCTAGGAAGCTCAGGCCGGCTTCGGCAAGAATGGCGAGGGCAAAAGCCACCGACGCCTGCACCACCACCACACTCAAAATGTTGGGGATCACGTGGCGCACTGCAATACTCAATTCCCCACGGGAGGCGTCGCGGGCTGCAGCAACATAATCCTGCGCCATCACCTGCATCGTCGCCGCGCGCGCCACACGAGCAAAAGCCGGAATATTGGCCACTCCAATAGCCATCATCGCGGTCAACGTGGTGGCCGAAAACATCGCGGTGGCCACAATCGCCAGAAGCAGACCTGGAAACGCAAGCAGCAGATCTGCGCCGCGCATGATCACCGAATCTATCCAGCCGCGCCTCATACCTGCCCACACACCGAGCGGCACCCCCACGAGCGCTGCCACAGACACCGCGACAATCCCCACGAGGAGCGTGATACGAGATCCCACCATCACCTGCGACAACACATCCCTGCCATAGCGATCCGTGCCCAAAAGATGGCTTATCGACGGCCCCTCCAACCGCGACCCCGGCATAACCCGGAGCGGATCATAAGGCGTCCACACTAAGGAAACCAACGCAAGAACAGCAACGACGATAACGATCCCCAGCCCGATCTTGCCGCCGAGCGAAAAACGACTACTACGCATGAACCTAGGCCTCCCTTCGAGTGCGCGGGTCCACCACAACATAAGCCATATCCACGATCGCGTTGACCACGATGGCAAGGACAACGAGGATCATCACGATCGTCTGCACCGTGGGCAAATCGCGGTTTGTTACAGCGGTGAGCAGCAGGCTGCCCAGACCCAGAATAACAAAAACCCGTTCAATAACAACCGCACCCACCAACAAGGACGTGAGCTGCAAACCGGTTACTGTCAGAACTGGCAGGGCCGCATTGCGTAATCCGTGGCTGCGCAAGGCCTGCCATGAGCTCAACCCAATAGCGCGTGCGGTGCGCATGAAATCTTCGCGCATCACATCCATGACAGCTGCCCGCACATATCGAGTCATAATCGCAGCCTGAACAATCCCAAGGGACACCACCGGCAGCACAAGGCGCACCAGAAAACCGCTGAAATCCTCATCGGGCACCGACCAACCGTTGGTGGGCAACCAACGCAAGCGAACTGCAAAAAAAGAAATGAACAGTATCGCAGCAAGGAAACTCGGAACCGCAATTCCAACCTGGCTGAGCGCGGAGATAAGGATGCCGTCGATATGGCTTGAGCGCCTAGCCGCCCACAACCCCAAAGGGACAGCGAGCATAAGGGCGAACAGCATCGATAGAACAACGAGAATCAGACTGACCTGAAGCCGATCCGCGACGATGGGCGAAATATCCGTCGAGCTGGTCAACGAAGTCCCAAATTCCCCACGGAGGAGGCCACCGATCCACGACACATACTGCTCCCACAGCGGCTTATCGATCCCCATCGTCGCACTTAGCTTTGCGACGGCCTCCGGCGTCGCAGTCACCCCGAGCGCCACCTCTGCCGGGTTCCCTGGAACAATCCGAAGCGCGACAAAAATGACCACGCTGGCAATAAACAACGTAAGCGCGTACTTAGCTGCGCCTCGTGCAAGTTTCGCCGCAATCACTAGTGCGTTACCTTCCTTGGTTCTTCTTTCGCGATAGCAGCCAGCAAGAGGCCGTCGCCCACAGCGTTGACGGGAACTCCGCTGACGTTCTTCGCCGTCACCACAATGTTGGGAAGATTGAACAAGTTATCGGCCGCGGCCTGATCCAAGATCCGCGTGACTGCCTTTTTCATCGTGGGGACATAGTCGGCTTCATTCACGGTGTCCGCTTGGGCGATGAGCTCTTGAACTTTTTTGTCGTCGTAACCCAGGTAATACTTTGGGTTAGCAAAAATATTGGGAATATCGCGGGCCTCGGTGTGGGCAATCACCGACATGTCGTAGTCATGGCCCTTATAGACTTTGGCCAACCACACGGACGGAAATTCGGTGGATTCGATGCTCACGTCGAAGCCGATGTCTCGAAGCTGCGAGTACAAAATCTCAGAAGCCGTGGCAGCATAGGGTAACGACGGCACCGAAATAGTTATTTTGGTCCCCGTCGCCCCGGACTCATTCATTAACTGGCGCGCGCGGTCAGGATCAAACGGATACTGCTCCGTCTTCTGATACCACGGATCCGTCGGCGGCACCGGCGCGCCCCCGGTGTCAATCCCGTAGCCCTCCCACGTGGTATCAATGATTGCCTGCCTATCGACGCCAAACATCACCGCCTGCCGGACGCGAAGATCATTGAACGGCGCCCGCGCATGATTCATCGTGAGCAGCACCTCACCGTTGGTCGTGCCCACGTTGACATTGAGGTCACCATCGCGCTGTATGGACTCCAAGAGCTCAGGAGACTGCAAACCGATAACAGCGTCAACGTCTCCGGAACGCACAGCATTAGTCAGAGAAATCGCATCCGCGAAATAGCGCAGCACAGCCCGCTTATTCTTGGGAGATTCACCCCAATATTCCCCACGGGAGGTGAAGGATAGCGACGTTCCCACCGCCCAGTTATCCACCTCATAAGGTCCGGTGCCCACCGGCTTAGTGGCCAAGTCCGACACCCCCCGTGGCGACATCATCGCACCAATCAACGTGCCCATCGACCACAACCAGGTGTTTGAGCGATGCGCGAGCGTGACTTCGAGGGTGTGGGTATCGATAACCCGGGTGTTGGTCACCTTGGACATTTGGGCTTTCAAGCCATTAGTCCAGGCGTCGGAAAGCACTCGATCGATGGAAAACTTTGCAGTGTCCGCTGTGAAAGCGTCGCCGTTGGAGAAGCGAACGCCCTCGCGAAGGTGAAACACATACTGTGTGCCGTCCTCCGACACCTCCCATGATGACGCAAGCAACGGCTCCACCTCACCACGTTGATTAACCCGAACCAGACCCTCATACACATTGCCCATCAGTGCCTGAGGAATGGCAGCGCCAGAGGTAGTAGTGAAATCGAGGGAGCTGGGGGGTGCCGTCAACCCAAGAGTCACACTGTGATCGTTGGACTCATGCACCAACGAATTTTGCGACGCCGCCGAACCAGCAGAGCACGCACTCAAACCAAAGATCGCCAAAGTCATCATCGCGACCGCGCGCCGGGGGAAAGAGAACATGACAAGCAGACTAACCCGTGAATGCATGAGGGCAAACTTGTTTTTAGCGGGGGTGCCTCCCGTGGGGAAAATGGAGCACAATCTACAATTATGGAGAGCATTTTCCGTGGGTTCTTTGTGATTTTCCTTGTGATCGGTTTAGGCGCTGTCCTCGGCAAGAAAAACGTATTAGGCAAAGGCGCCGCCGCTTCGCTAGGGAACTTTGTCTACGTTGTTGCCACCCCAGCGCTATTGTTCGACAAAATCATGCACTCCGAGCTCTCCGCGATTGTGTCGAGCAGCTTTATAGTCGTGTGCGTCAGCGCTACGGGCATTGCGTTTCTCTCCTTCAGCATCAGCACTGTGCTTCTGCGCCGCCGCATCGACGACGCCATAATCGGGGCACTGGCGGCAAGCTATGCAAATGGCGGCAATCTTGGAATCCCCATCGCTACCTATGTGCTTGACGACGCCACCCTCGTCATCCCGCTCATGCTCTTCCAAATTGCTTTCTACGCGCCGCTAGCCATGACCTGGCTAGATTTTCTCCACAACAAAAAGGAGACCAAACTCCTGGGGAATCTCGTACGGGCGCCGCTGTGCAACACAATGTTCCTTGCATCAATAACCGGCCTAACGATTGCAGCCGCCGGACTGCACATGCCCGCAGTCCTTGCCCAACCAATCCATCTGCTTGGCGAATCCTCCGTGCCGCTGGCGTTGATCCTCTTTGGGATGTCCCTATCCACCACTTTCCCCCGTGGGGAAACAAAGGTGATGGACACCATCGTGGCGTGCGGGCTTAAGAACTTTGCGCACCCCACATTGGCGTGGGGAATTGCTTCGGCGATGGGGCTGACGGGCCGGGCCCTGCTTGTCGCGACGTTCCTGGGTGCGCTGCCTACCGCACAAAATGTGTATGCGTATGCGTTGAGGCATGGAACGTCGGAAAGCTTGGCCAGAAACAGCGGCGTTATAAGCACTCTCGTCTCTTTGCCGGTGCTCATCGCAATCATGTCTTTGTTGGGATAAACCTGTGAAGAAACTATGATGTGCTTGATGTCGATAACAGTGAGAACTTCCTACCGCGCTTTGGCCCAATCAAAGGCCACGATCACGTGCGTGCTTTTTGTGATTCTCATGACGAGCCTTCTTGGTGTGCTCCTCGTCGCGCATCACAACGCAACAGGAACCATGCGAATGCTCTACGCCGCCTCCGCCGTTGCGCCTGCCGTGGGGATTATCAGCGCTCTGGCTTCGCTCGGGGCCTTCTTTGCCCGACGACGCCGCCCCATTCTCACGATCAGCGACAAAGTGCACGTAACCCATTCCGGGGCGACCTTTCCCCTCGAGGATCTTGCCCATATCCGGATCTGGAGTGATGCAAAAACTAGCTTTCTTACGATGCTGCCGACCAATGCCATCCAACAAAGAAGAAGCGAAAAACTCTACACAGTCGAATTTCCCGCAGGAGCGACGCCGAGGCCCTACGAAATAGCTGATGTACTGGGGCAGAGGAATGATGGGGTTGTGGTTGATAAAGTCGGCCTGCTTCCCCCGTGGGGAAATGAAGTTCGAAATCCCCCACGAAATTAGTAACGTGTGACCGGTACCTGTAGGACTACCGGAAATGTTTGTCTCATGAATTCCCCGATTTCTTCGGAGCCAATATCGCAAAGAAAGCCCTTTTTAGGACTTAAGACTGATCCCTTTATCTTTCTCGTATCACTAGGTTTTGTCACGGTGTTCGTCATCGGGACGATCGCTCTAGGAAGCGCTGCGCGAGACTCCTTTACCCGAGTAGCCCAAGGACTCCTTACCGGAACGGGATGGCTTTACATCGGTGGTGTGAGCTTTATTTTCCTTTTCTTGGTTGGAGTGTTCATCTCACGGTTTGGTCGGTTGCGCCTTGGCGATGACAACGATGAACCCGAGCATGGCCTTATTGCCTGGTTTTGCATGCTTTTCGCAGGTGGAGTAGGTGCGGTACTAATGTTCTGGGGCGTGGCTGAGCCGCTGAACCACGCAGTTAACGTCCCACGACAGGATGCAGAGCCGCTATCGGAGAAAGCGATAACTGAAGCGTTTGCTTTCACTTTCTACCATTTCGGTATTCATATGTGGGCTATTTTTGCTTTGCCTGGACTTGCACTCGGCTATTTCATTTACAAGCGCAAGCTTCCCCCACGGGTGAGTTCTGTATTCGCGCCGATTCTGGGCTCACGTATCTATGACATCCCCGGAAAGCTTATCGACGCCCTCTCCATCATCGCAACGACCTTCGGCATCGCAGTCTCTGTTGGTTTAGGCGTACTGCAAATCAACTCTGGACTCCAACGCCTGTGGGGTTTACCAGAAGTAAGTTGGGCGCAGTTGCTTATCATTTTGATCATCACAGCAATTGCATGCGTGTCCGTTGCCTCTGGGCTGGAGAAGGGCATCAAAATTCTGTCGAATGTCAACATTGCACTCGCTGTGCTGCTGATGCTTTTTGTCTTAGTTTCTGGCCCGACACTGACGCTGTTACGTTTTGCCACTGAGTCATTCGGAATTTACGCTAAAGCGCTTCCTGACATGATGTTTTGGGCTGACTCTTACGGAGATAATCCAGGATGGCAGGGAAAATGGACCGTGTTCTATTGGGCATGGACGATCTGTTGGTCTCCCTACGTGGGGATGTTCGTAGCACGTATCTCCCGTGGGCGAACTGTCCGTGAGTACATTGGTGGGGTGCTAGCCTTACCTGCTATTTTCTCTGTGATCTGGTTCGCGGTTTTTGGACGCGCAGGAATAGAAATTGAGTTAAATGAGCCAGGCAAGTTATCTGGTCCCGTCGTTCACGATGGGAATGTTCCCTTTGCTCTGTTTGGGTTTTTCCAAGAATATCCTTGGACAAGTGCTGTATCGACGTTGGCTCTTGTAATTGTGGTGATTTTCTTTATTACGTCTATTGATTCCGCCGGCATGGTGAACGACATGTTTTCTACCGGAGAAGAAGAAGTATCGCCCGTAGGTTATAGAATTCTGTGGGTAGTGGCTATTGGCGCTGTTGCAGGCGCGCTATTGATTGTTTCTCCTTCTTCAGGCATAGCGACGCTCCAAGAAGTCGTAATTATTGTTGCCTTCCCGTTTTTTATTACGCAGTTCATCATGATGTATTCACTGATGAAAGGGATGATGGACGATTCAGCTGCGGAGCGAAGAATTCAGACTCGTCAGTGGCGGAAGACAGATACTGCGGAGAAGCTAGAAGCACATGAGGCTATGCCTGCTCCGGGGTACGACGAAGACGGCAATGAGTTGCCTGTTGTTTCATTGGCACACGATGAGGACGGGAACATTGTTATTCCAGGAAGCGTAGTCATCGAAGGAGATCTCGGGATTACCGGTGATGTTGTCGATGATCAAGAAAATACTGCGGGAGTTAAAATCGTAGAGCATTCCCGGCCCCAGCCTAAGGAGAACTGGGAGTAATTTCCCCACGGGAGAAGTGGCGAAGTGCCCACATCCTGGCTGATTTGTTAGCTAAAGGATGCTGGTTAAATTGCAGAGGTGCCTCGGGGTCGGGTGGTTGCCAGCCAACACGCCCGGTCGTGGGGCATTTTGCGTAGTGTCCATTGCGATGCTTGCCGAGGATGTGATCGTCGTCGTTTTGCGCATTATGAGAACCACATACCATGGCTAAATTTTCCAGGTTTGTGTTTCCTCCGTGTTTCCATGCGTCAATGTGATGGCATTGTGCTCGAAAAGCTGCACGACTGCAGGAAGGATCAGTGCAAAGAAGCTGGTCGGCGGTAAGGATGATGCGTTGTTTTGTGTTTGCTAAGCGTTGGGTTCGAAAGAGGTCAACAGGTTCGGCGTTTTCGTCGTATAGCACGGCATAGCCAAAATCAGCGAGAAGATGATTAGCAAGTTCGGCGGCTTTGATTGTGGCCCCGTCAATGGTGACTAGTTCGCTGCCGCCATTATTTTTCCAACCGTCCGCAGGCAAGAGGATAAGGCCTTCGCGAAGAGCGTTGCCGTCGGGGGAGCGGGAGTCGTCGTGAAGCAAAGTGCCAGTGATAGCATCAGCGAGTGTTTGTTGGCTTGATACGGTTGTGCTTTTAAAACGGCGTGCGTAGTCAACCATGCGGGATTCGATTGCGGTCATGAGTTCTTCGGGGAGAGATAAGAATAAATACCGCATATTGTTGGCGTCTGGGGCATGGGAGAAACGTGCGTAGCGCAGCGCGTGGGAATGTGAAGCAGAAGCGCTGTTTTCTTCCTGGAGGCGAATGTCGGCGTGCTGCTTCAGGACTGTAAACGGGTGTTTGCACGCGAATAATAGGAGCTCAACTCGAAACGCTTCTTGGTTATCAGGGTCGCGTAGGCGTGAGACTTTTGTGTTGATCAGTGCGATTGTGTCTAGCCCTAGATTTCCTTGTCGAGCAATAGCCAGGGCTTCTTCTCGCATAGCTTTGTCTCTCGTGGGGCCAAACAGAGCTTTTGCAGTTTTGATGTATCTGCCCATAGTCGTGGGATCAATGCCAAAAAGCGCAGAAAGCTCCACCTTTGCCCGAGGTTTTTGGGAGACCGAAAAGATATATTCAGCTAATGCAACTCCGTTTGCGGCTAAAAACTCGAGGCATTCCTTGACGTTCATGTCTTGGAAACTAAAAGGTGAAGGTGTCAAAATCTAGGGACGAGCGATAATGCTGTGGATAACTTGTTTTTCGAGAGGGAAGTAACCGGAGTTATCCACAGGCGTGGGCCAGGATATTTACCTCACTAAGTCCATGTGTTACCGAGCTCTTCCACAGCTCGTAGCTGGTTGTCCCACGAAGAAGCGCGGAATAAGAGCATCAGCTCATCGGCATTTGCACGTGCAACAAATTGCTGCAAATAATCCGTCACTGTTTGGGTCGTGCCGATAGCGCTGAAACGCAGCATTTCGCGGACGTTATCTCCGGCGTGAGTGTTGGCTAATGCGTCCAGTTGAGAATCGCTAAGAGATTCCCCACGGGGTGAGATTGAGCGAAGGGTGCTGCGGAAGACCTCATCAAACTCTTCGTGGGCTTTTTGCATAGTTTCTGCCCACGTGACGTTTACTCCAGCGATTACATACGGTTTATCTAGATGCGCTGAAGGGCGAAATTCCCCACGATAGGTGCGAATTGCCTCATCGAGATACTTGGGAGCGAAATGAGACGCAAAGGCGTATGGAAGACCCATTTCTGCGGCAAGGCGGGCACCAAATAATGACGAGCCCAAAATATAGAGAGGTACTTGTGTTCCGGCTCCAGGGATTGCGCGAATGCCTGGAATTGGAGATTGGTCTGAGAGATAACCCTGGAGCTCGGCCACATCGTGGGGAAATGAGTTCGCGGCGTGAGGTGAGCGTCGAAGGGCTTTGCCAACTGTGTTTTGATCCGTCCCCGGAGCGCGTCCGAGGCCTAAATCTATGCGTCCGGGGTGGAGCTCAGCGAGGGTGCCAAATTGTTCGGCCACAACATAGGGCGAGTGGTTAGGCAACATGATTCCGCCAGCGCCGAGTCGGATGCGATCGGTGTGGTTGGCGACGTGGGCGATAAGGATCGCAGGTGCCGACGAAGCGATCGTCGGCACATTGTGGTGTTCGGCGTACCAAATGCGCGAAAACCCCAGCCGCTCTGCGGCACGAGCCAGTTGTACTGATCTAGTGAAACTTTTTCGTGCTGTTTCCCCACGGGGGATCGTGGCGAAGTCAAGGATTGAGAGCGGTACTGGGGTTTTCATATGGGAATTAGCTTCTTCGCGTGTAGTCGATTATTCCGCCGATTGCGAGGAACGTGAAGGCGGGGAGTAGCCAGGCGAGGCTGACGTCGTGAAGCGGGGCCCAGCTGACGAGGCTTTCTGCTGCGGTGATGCCTTGAGCACCCAGGGTGGTAAGTGCTGACCAGATGGTGACTGCCCAGACTGGGAGTCGGAAACCCCACAGGAGTTTCAGTTTCCCCACGGAGAGTTCGAGGATGGTGAGTGCTACCAAGGTAATCGCCACCGGATAGATGAAGGTGATGAGCGGGGCTGCGATACTCAGAACTTTAGAGAGACCCATGCTGCCTACAAAGAAGGAGATCAGTGAGAAGATCACTAGCCATGCTTTGTACGAGATGCCGGGGAGCAGACGGTTAAAGAATTCGCTTGTGGCTGCGAGTAGGCCTACTGCTGTGGTCATGCAGGCAAGCAGGACGATGAGTCCGAAGACGACCTGGCCGGGAGTTCCCATGGTGAGTCGTGCTGCACCAGAGAGCAGAGATGCACCATCTTGGTAGCTTTGGCCATCGGGCATGATACGCCCCACGTAGCCGAGTCCAAGGTAGATGATTGCGAGCAACGCAGATGCTATCAGCGAAGCAATGATGGCTGGTTTGACGAGCGCTTTGCCTTCGTGGCCGCTCTTATATTTGAGCGAAGAAATAACGAGGATGCCGAATGCAAGCGCGGCGAGTGAGTCCATCGTCATGTAGCCCTCGAGGAGGCCGGTGGTCAGTGGCGCGGTGGCGTATTTTTCCGTGGCAGGAGAGACGTCGCTGCGCAGGTTGGCGATAGCCAGCACCACTAACACAGCCAGCAAGACCAGGAGCGCGGGAGTGAGGAATTTACCGAGTTTGTCCACGATCCCCGTGGGGTTAAGTGCCAGGAGTAACGCCACGGCGAAGAATAATGCGTTGAACCCCACGGAAGCGAGAGTGGAATCTTGCTCAAGTACGGGCTGGACGATCATCGAGTAGCTCACAGCGCTTGTACGCGGTATTGCGTAGAAAGCGCCGATGGAGAGATAGACGATGACGGCAAATGAGATATTGAACCAGTTTCCAGCGCGGACGCCGAGATCCCGGATGTCGCTTCCCGACATTGTCATTGCAATGATGGTGACGGCGGGTAGCGCTACGCCTCCGAGAAGGAAGCCAATGATTGCTGGCGTGAAATTTTCGCCAGAGCTCGTGCCGAGGACCGGCGGGAAAATGAGATTTCCAGCGCCGAAGAACATCGAGAAGAGCATGAGCGCAGTCGCGACGATAGCGCCGGTGGTGAGCTTACTTTCCTTCGTAGGGAGCGT
Source organism: Corynebacterium ulcerans (assembly GCF_900187135.1). Taxonomy (NCBI): domain Bacteria; kingdom Bacillati; phylum Actinomycetota; class Actinomycetes; order Mycobacteriales; family Corynebacteriaceae; genus Corynebacterium; species Corynebacterium ulcerans. Next base: position 791,142 of record NZ_LT906443.1, on the reverse strand, counting down.
CATGATATGGATCATCCTTCTTATCTAATGGATGATCCATACCCTACAACCTCTTTTCCCACATGGTGGAATCCTAGTATCAAAAAAGGGGTAATCTGGGATGTAAGTCACAATTTTATGGGGCTTTACCTTTGCAGTATTACGCCATTACGCCTGGAAACCGAATTTTTTCAGTTTCTCCTTGTTTGCCTCACTGGCATCGGATGTCAACGCGAGTAGTTCGGCGTAGATACCGCCGGAATGTGCGAGCTCTGCGGGGGAGCCGATTTCGTCGACAGTGCCGTCGCGAAGCGTGATGATGGTGTCCACATCCGCAATCGTGGAGAGCCTGTGGGCAATGATGATCGTGGTGCGTCCCACCATGAGCTGTTCAAGTCCTGCCTGAACCGCGATCTCTGACTTTGTATCCAGCGCGGAGGTGGCTTCATCGAGAACTAGTACGGGAGCGTCTTTGAGCATTGCGCGGGCGACTGCGATTCTTTGCTTTTGGCCGCCGGAGAGGCGCAGTCCGCGCTCGCCAATCAGTGTGTCGTACCCGTGGGGAAATGCGCTAATAAAGTCATGTGCATTTGCACGCTTTGCGACGTCCACCACTTCCTCCAACGTCGCATCGGGACGGGAATACGCAATATTTTCTCTAATTGTCCCGGAGAAGAGGCTCGATTCTTGGAAGACCACACCGACCGATGCTCGTAGTTGCTCTGAAGACAATTCGGAGACATCTTCACCACATACCGATAAACGGCCTGCGCTCGGCTGGTAAAGGCCGAGCAGCAAGTTAACGATTGTCGATTTACCGCCGCCCGATTCCCCCACGAGGGCAATGCGCTGCCCTTGATCGGCCGCAAAGGACACGGCGTTGAGGACCTGTTCGCCTTCGTTGTAGGAGAAGGACACATTTGAGAACTTAACCACCGGTTGCTCTCCCCGTGGGGAAAGTGGCGGGATGGTGTTGTCATGAAGGACTGGTTCGTCGGAGGCTGTTGTGGCAGCTGCGATGTCGGGATTGACGGTCGCTTCGAGGTCCTTTTCCATGACCTCGAAGTAATCTTTAGACCCGGCGATGGCGCGCTGCGTTGTGTCTACGACCCAGCTCATCATTGTCATGGGCATGCGGGCCATGTTGACGAGTTGGATGAGCAAAACCATATCGCCGAGGGAGAAGTGTCCGTGGAGAGTTCTGTAGAAGAGAACGAGGTAAATTCCGAAGAAAATAACGTTCATTGCGCCGCTGCGGAGGGCGTCCATGAAGTGCCAGAAGGTTGATTGCTTGCGAGTGAACTCAACGGTTTTGGCGTATTTGTGGCTAAAACCTTTGAGCTCGCGAACCTCAGCGACAAAGCTTTTGACTACTTTGACTTGGCTTACGACTTCGGCGAAGCGTCCGCCTGCGAGATCGACTTGTTCATTCTTTTGTCCCTCGATAACTTGCCATTTTTTACTGGTCAATGATGTCAGCCACATGTAGACGGGGATGATGATGGCTAGAAGGACTGCCAGTGGCCAGTAGTAGCTTGCAGAAATGCCCAGCACTGCCACCACGGTGATGATCATGGGGAAGAAGTTGTTGGACATTGCTTGCAGCGCTTGAGTGATTGATGTGATAGAGCGGTCGAGGCGCGCGATTATTGTGCCGGTGACTTGGTCGTCAAAATATCGCTGGGGCATGCCTAGAAGCTTGGCAAAGTAGCGCGTGGACAAGATTTGCCGCAGCCGTGCGGCCATTACATCGCCGATATAGCCTCCGACATTTGTAAACGCAGTGTTCGCGAGTTGTGTGACGAGCAATGCAATGGCAAGCCAAATGACGTGCGGAGTAGCTTTTTCGACGCTCATCTCGCCGTTTACTGCAGAAACGATAGTGTCGGTGGCGTCTTTGATGATGAAGGGGGTGGCTAGCGCGAGTATGGCAACAAATACTGCGGAGAGGATAACCCCCAGGTAAAAGGGCCAAAGGGCGGAAGCGCTGCGGAGGATTCTAAGAATGGATCGCACGGGTAGGGTGACTGCTCTCTGAATAAAATGGCTGGTTGGGGGACGATTAATGCTCTCATATCGTCTCCGTTGTTAAAATTGTGGGAAGTTGTTCGTTATTCGTCGTAAGCGTGAGGATATTTGATGCGTATTTCCCGATCTCAGCTTGTTGCTGGTGCCATGGTGGGCGTCGCAACGCTAACTTTAAGCGCTTGTGGTGGTGATGACGTATCAACGAACGTCTCGGTTACTCCAACGACGACGACACCCGTTCAATTCCAGCCCAAGCAAGTTGCGCCAATCAAGGTTGATCATATCAATGCTCCCGAGACTGATCCGGGCCTGAATGTGAAGTGGGAAATCCTTGGTACCAGCGCTAATAGTCAGGGGTCGGGTTCGGTGATCTATGTGAAGGTTACTAACCTTAATGATCTTGCACTGCCCAAAGATGCATTCCCTGCTCCTACCTTGCGTGTGAGTGGGGCGGATATGTCGCAAGTAGACGCCGGCACGGTGGGGCTGGATCTGCCGCTGGGTGCTGGTGCGTCGACCAATCTGCAGTACGCATTCAATACGTCCTATGGCACGCTTTACGACGCCACCTTCCAGATCGGCAACGCAATTTTTGAAGGAAATCTCAATAGTATTTAGTAATATATTATATTTCTCTTGGTTTACACTCCCCCGTTTGGGTGGAGTGTATTTTTTGTAGGGAACGGGAAAATATGCCTTTTAGCTGTGTTTTTTAGATGCCTAAAGGTTAATTATTCAAATAGCGGAACCGACTAGGGTCCTTCTGTAGTCTAAATAATCTGAGTACGGCTGTTGCGGGTTTCCACAAGGAGGCCGGTGGCCGGCGGACCGCACAAGTTACACCGTGGTGACCGCCTCCGGGCAGCGCCCTCACTCTGAGTTGGAGGACCTCAGGGTGACAGCGCGAAGGGGGAGTCCGACATGGGCATAGGGGGTTTTCTCATGCACTGGCTAAACCTTGGGACTGATTCGCAGCAGTCGTACTCTTTCATGCGTCGATGTTTATTGCTACTAACGTTCATGATTATCTGTGCGCTCACGTTCACTGCATGTGCACGGAATACTGTTAAAGAATCTGTAGCGGCGCTCCACACCAATCCAACAACTCCAACAACGGAAAATGCGCATCCGGATTTTCCTGAAGTCATGGAACCGAATCCAGCAGACCCCAATTTCTCATTTTTTGACCCGTGTACGGATGTGCCGGTGGAAATTTATGAGCGGGCTGGGATCGTTGCTTCGGGGTCACGTTCCCCGCAGCTAAAAGGCTATAAAAGATCGTATTGTCATTATAGGTTTAAAGTCACGCCTGATCCTGCTGCTGTACTCCAAATAGGTGCGGACGTTCTTACACGCTTAGATGTCAATAAAGGTAACGACATCCTGCTTGATATTAAGAACATTAAAGGAGCTCCGGATGGGGTTTATTTCACTTCTGCGAAATTAGGGGGAGAAGATTATGAGTGCACTGCAATAATGCCAACAGCTCGAGGTCGAATTTGGGTTTCCCATTTATTTTTTGGAGCTGGAGACTTCACTCAAGAAGATGCTTGCCCTAAAGCATGGGAAATATTAAAAGAAATAACAAGGGGGATCTAAAAAATGGATATACAGGTAAACAAGGTTTTGTTAGATCGACTTTGTCAGGAGCTAAAGGAAATAACTTTAGTTGCGGGAGAAATTAAGAGTCATCTAGCAAAAGCCAATATTTCTGGTGCGTATTCTCCGCTTATCGGGCTTGATCAGATCGGAGCAAATCACGGGATCGTGCTTAAAGGGGGAGCTGGGTCGGCGTCCACAGTGTTGCAATCGATGACGCAGCAGATCGGCTGGCTACACGATGCGCTCCGCGCAAGCCATGGGGCATTGACTGGGCAGGAAGATCATGCTCGTCGAGGAATAGATATTGCAGATGAAGGTGGTTCTGTAGGGGGTGAGACAGTCCGTTTCCCCACGAGACCAGAGACAGCTTATGAAGATTTCTCTTTTTCGCATCCGATAGTCGTACAGCCAGCGACAATGGATGCTCTTGTCCAAGGGTTAGCAGCTACCCAAGAACAAGAGGTGTTTTTCGGGATGCAAAGCTGGTCAGATATGTCTCGATTGGCTTTAGAAGTTGCGATGCGCCTTCGTAAAGTGGCAACAGATTTGGCTGAGGGAAATAAGGGTCAGGTGATTGATCGGGCTGTTGAGCGGATCAACGAGGTAGCTCAGACCAGCGAGATTTTCTCTGGCAACGCGAAAGTCATGGCGGGGGAAGTTTCTAAGCTTATTGGTATTAAAACAATGCTGTGGTTGGAAGCTGCAACGGCGAATTCAGGCATCAAAGCCATAACAGATCCTGCTGCGAGAGTGGCGTCGGAAAGAGCAGCTCTTTTACATTTCCAACAGAAACTTCAACGTATCGTCGATCGTTCAGTGCCGGACATCCGCAACTTGATGAACATGAATACTTCTACTGCGGGTGGTGGGGGCGGAACTGAAATCGGGATGGATGATATTGCCGGTAACGGGAGAGCCTCTACAGCTGGACTTGGCGCGACAGGAATTAATGCGGGAGGTCGCGTCGATACGCAAAGTACGCATTTTGCATCGCCGTCGTTTGAATCTGTGCATGATGCTCAGCGCCAGTTAGAAAAAGTAGGGGCAGACAGCGTGGGAACACACATGGCGCATGCGACAGGTTTTCCCCACGAGGCACCTCGATTTGGAGCTGCTCACACCATCCCGCATGCGGTCGGGGGTGCGACTACAAACAATGGATTGAATGCGTTAGGTTTGCCACTTGCGGGTATGAACGCGCATAAGAGTGGGACACCGGGTACATCGCGTTTCGCCGTGGGTGGAAAGAACCACATTCCCCATGGCATCCATCACACTGGAGACTCTTTACGCCAGACCGGAGCCAGACACCAGTGGGCGGGGCATGCAATGCACGGCGAATCTCCTGGCAGCGTCACCCGCCAAAACCAAGCAGGAGGCCGCATGATGTCAATGATGGCAACGCCAACCGGCATATCGCAGGGCAATAAGCGCGGAAAAATTAAGTCAGTGACGAGTTCGGTTGAAGCCGATAAAAATATTGCCGCTCTTATAGGAGAACGCGATGCCGTAGTCCCTGGAGTCATCGGGAGCTGGGTGAGGCAATAAGATTTTGGCCCGGGAGCGGATAATGTGGGAGGAATGAACGACGTCGATCTCGTCGTGCTTGTCGACGCACAAGGTAACCCGACCGGCACCGCTCCCAAATCTACAGTCCATACCCACGATACGCCTCTTCACCTGGCATTTTCCTGCTACGTCCTGGGCCCTGATGGAAAAATCTTGGTGACTCGGCGAGCACTGAGCAAAAAAACGTGGCCAGGCGTGTGGACTAATTCAGCCTGCGGGCATTTACTTCCCAACGAAACATCAGCTGAAGCCGCCATTCGTAGGGTTCCCCACGAGATCGGTCTCTCCCGTGGGGAACTAAAGAATTTGGAGTGCGTTTTGCCAGATTTTCGGTACCGAGCAATTGATTCTCAGGGAACCGTTGAGTGGGAAATCTGCCCTGTTTTTATCGCGTACATTGATGATCCTCTTCTTTTGCAACCTAGACCAGACGAGATAGATTCACTGGCGTGGATGAAACCCGAAGACCTTTTTAATGCCGTGGACGCCGCGCCTTTCGCCTTTAGTCCCTGGATGGTGGAACAACTTGAGCATGAAGAATTACGGCACAAACTAATCGGCACATAGTTCGTCAGTTTTTTACAACGGCACCTGCCTCACGATGGGCGGTGCCGTTTTGTATGCGCTTTTATAACAAGAACAGAACTGAAGGCTCGGTAAGCGGATTGCTTTCGCCGTCAGTATTTGAAACGGGATGGAGCTCTCAGAATGCGAACTAGGCCGAGTGAAGGATTATCTGATCCGTGGGGATTACTTACTCAAATTCCCCACGGAGGGGGTCAGTAAGCAGCTGGGCACCCGCCCCATCAACACAGATCCCCAGCCCGCTGGCACCTTTGCGATACCGAGGCCAATCCGGCGTAGCGCCGCGGGCGAAGGCCAGAAGTATCCCCCGTGGGGAATCTGGCTGGTTGTCTCTGGAATGAAAGAGGAGACTGAGGTCGCTGCAGTGGGTGGCTTCGTGATTGTTTGAGCTGGTGTAATGGATGTACCAGGTGTCGCCGTATGTGCGTTTGAGCGTTTGCTTGACCCAGCGGTGGATGAGCGAAGCTCCGGTGAGAGCGCGAAAAAAGTCGGGTTGAGTGGATTTTTGTTGAATGTAGTCGGCTGTGGCCCCCATATGCCGGGCGATGCGCGGGCGCAGCGGGTGTAGCCATGATGCTGCATCGGCTTGTTGTGCGGCGGGCAGTTGGTAGAGCTCGCGATCGGTGGAACTGACGATGATGGGGATTGCTGTGAGTTCGTTGGCGTCGTAGTCCCAGGGGCCTAGCGCCAAATCGGTGGGGAAGTAGCGTTTATAGCGTTTGTAGCCTTTGTCGAGGTGTTTGCGACGTAACTCTTCAAGTCCGGATTGAGTGATTGGTGCGGATAGTGCCCATCGGAGGGTTGCTTTGCGGCGTTTCATTTCCCCACGGGGGAAGCTTGGCGACGCCGCCCACACCCGCCGAAACATCCCTCGATAGTGGTCGCGCCGGGCGAGCCAGAGTGCGATTCCAGCCCCTGCGGATTGACCGAAGAGGGTGACATTGGTGGGGTCGCCGCCAAAGTCCTCGATGTGGGTTTGAATCCATTCGAGGGCGAGTGCACAGTCGTCGATGCCTCGGTAGTGGTGCGGGGCGTCGTCGTGAAAGCGTGCAAAGCCCTGGATACCGAGTCGGTAGTCGATGCTGACCACGATGACTCCGGCTTGTGCTGGCTCGGCGCCGTCGAAGGAGGTTTCGTTGCGGGAACCGGAGTCGTATCCGCCGCCGTGGATCACCGCTAGAACAGGAAGATCATTGAACTTTGCGGCATGAGCCGGGGCTGTGACGGTGAGGTGAAGCTGTGTGCGCAGATTGTTGTGGGCTGCGGGATTTGCACTCTCCGTGGGGGAATACACGTGAAGTGCGGGGGCAAATTCGCTGGTGAGCGCTCCATAGACGATGGGGTCATAGGTCGCCACGCTGCCATTGGTGTATTGGCGGACCGTGCCGGTGAAGGTACCGCCGGGGCAGGTAATGAGCTGCGAAGATGCGCTTTCAGACATAGCGGTTACTTTAGCAACTACGATTGTGATCTATGACGTTACCTGTATCGAATCCTTTGCTAAAAGAGTCCTCGCTGCCGTACCAGCTTCCGCCATTCCGAGATATTTCAGTGGAGCATTTCCTCCCGGCATTTGAGGCAGCGCTGGCCACGCATGACCGAGAAATCGCACAGATAGCAGACAACCCAGAATCTCCGTCGTGGGAAAACACGGTGGAAGCGCTGGAACGCAGCGGGCGAGATTTAGAGCGCGTGGCGTCGGTGTTTTTTAATCTTCATACGACTGACTCTTCTGAAGCCATGGATGAGATCGCGGCTCGGGTCGCTCCTTTGCTGGCTGAGCATTCGGATGCGATCTATCTGAATTCTGCGTTGTTCGCACGTCTAGAAGCGGTCGTGGCGCCGGAAGACGCCGAGTCGAAGCGCCTGCATGCGCATCTGCTCAGGACGTTTCGTCGACACGGCGCAGGTTTAGATGAGTCCGACATGGCGCGGTTACGAGAGATTAATGCTCGCTTGTCCGTGCTTGCCGACGCCTTTGGCCGCAACCTACTCGCCGATACCAAAGCACTTGCCGTCCAGTTTCCCCACGGGGAGGAATTGGAGGGGCTGAGCCCCGGGCGCCTCGCCTCGGCAGCCGCGGATGCCCAGTCGGCCGGCGTGGACGGGTTTGTCATCCCACTTGAACTTCCCACTGTGCAAGCGGAGCAGGGCAGCCTTGCCCGCCATGAGGCGCGGGCGCGGTTGTATGAGGCGTCGCAACGCAGGGGCGCTGAGTCGAATGCGGGCATTGTGGTGGAGACCGTGCAGCTGCGGGCGGAGCGGGCTGCGCTATTGGGCTATGAGACTCATGCCGACTATGTGATTGCGGAGGAAACAGCGGGGTCGGCTGCGGCTGCGCGAGATTTGCTGTTTGATCTGGCTCCGGCAGCGGCGGCGAATGCGCGTGGTGAGTACAAGCTGCTCGATGAAGCCTCCCGTGGGGAATCCGAGGAGTGGGTGCAGGAATCGACGATGGATGGGGCGGATTGGCCTTATTGGGAGTCGAAGGTGCGCGCTCGTGATTTCGCTTTAGACGAAGAGGAACTATCGCAGTATTTTCCGTTGCAACAGGTGCTACGCGACGGAGTCTTCTACGCAGCTAACCGACTGTATGGAATTACAGTAATTCCGCGCTTGGATATGGAGGGCTATGCGGAAGGCGTTGACGTGTGGGAGGTCAAAGATGCAAACGGTGAGGGCATTGGTCTGTTTTTGACGGACTATTTTGGGCGGCCGTCGAAACGCGGTGGCGCGTGGATGAGCAGTTTTATGGATCAGTCGGATTTGCTGGGAACCAAGCCCGTCGTGGTGAACGTGATGGGTATTACCAAGCCGGCAGACGGTTCTGACGCTCTGCTCAGCATCGATTCTCTGCGGACGGTGTTCCACGAATTTGGCCACGCATTACATGGTCTGCTGTCTCAGGTGCGTTATCCCACGTTCTCGGGGACTAATGTTCCGCGAGATTATGTTGAGTTCCCTTCTCAAATTAATGAAAACTGGGCGTTTGATCCCGCCATTTTGAAGAATTTTGCGCGCCACGTGGACACTGGTGAGGTCATCCCGGACGAACTGGTTGCTGCGATTGGAAAGGCTCGTCAGTTTGGGCAGGGATTCGCCACAACGGAGTACCTGTCGGCTGCCGTTATCGATCTCGCATGGCATTCATTGACCAAGAAAGAAGCGGCGCAGCTGTCCTCGGAGGACATCGCAGAATTTGAACGCAAGGCTTTGGAAGAAGCGGGATTAGACGTAGAGCACGTTGAACCTCGGTATAAGTCCACCTACTTTAACCATATTTTTGCTGGTGGATATTCAGCGGGGTATTACTCCTACTTGTGGGCAGAGGCGCTGGATGCCGATGGTTTTGACTGGTTCACTGAGCAGGGAGCCGCAGGCGTGGCGGCGTCGGAAAGTGCTGCCAGAGACGCGGGGCAAAAGTTCCGCGATCTCGTGTTGTCGCGCGGCGGTGCGGATGACTTCACCACGGCATTCGAGTCGTTGCGGGGCCGTGCTAAAGATGTTGGGCCGTTGTTGCGTCGTCGTGGCTTAGCCGGGGCGGTGCAATAACGAGTGATGGAACATGTGACGGGCTTTCTTGACTCGGTGAGTCAGTTTTTAACGTCAGCGCCTTTGTGGCTGCAGGCACCACTCGTTTTGATCGTTGTGGTGCCGGTGTGCGGCGTGCTGGCTTTAGCGTGGCTTCGGCTTATCGACGTCCTGGGCGCCCGCATTCTTCGCATCCTCACGGTTGTGCGGGCTAGAGTAGAAGCTCGAATGAGGTCAACTAAGTAACTGAGGGGCTTGCACGTCCCGCCTATATGGAAAGTGTGAATAATGGCTAATCCAGAGGAGCTGCGTAAACGGGACCAGCAGCTTCCGCGTAGAAAGCGGAAGTATCCACAGTCTCGGGTAACTCAGGCTTTATACCTGCTTATTGCGTTAGTCGTGATCGCCTGGTTAGTCAGCCTGATATAGGCCGTGCGCAAAGGCCCATTTCCCCGTGGGGAAATGGGCCTTTATTCGTGCGTTGTTAGCGCTTGTTTCTCTTTGATGCTTCCGCTACTGCTTGGAATAAGGGAAGATCAGCGATGTCTTCAATAGTGAGGGCTTGGGTATTGCCATCGCACAGTGGGATACACCAGTTGGGATACATGTCGGAGGTTGTGCCGGGCTGGTTTTGAGCTCGACGGTCGCCGACAAGATCCACGAGAGCGGTGCACGTGAGCGCAGAAGGTGTGCTGGCTAGGAACTTGTGGATAGCCGGTAGAAGGGTGTCTGCAGTACCGCGCTCTTCCCGCGTAAGCCCCTGGAAAGTTTCTGGCACCGTGTCGCCGGAGAAGGCGCCGGAATTTTTGATTTCGTCGAGAATCTCGCTTTGCCAACGAATATCTTGTTCGTGTTCTTGCTCCGGATCGACGGTGAGAATACCGAGATCTTTACGCAACTCGATGTGTTCGCCGGCAAGGAGCCCCGCGGTGGGGGGAAGGTCGTGCGTGGTCACAGAGGTGAGTGCGAGTTCGCGGTACTCATTTTGGTGCCTCGGCCCTCCCATGGGGGAACTTTCGAACCAGAGCACCGACGTGCCCATGATGCCGCGTTGTGCGAGGAATTCTTGAACCCACGGTTCATACGTTCCGAGGTCTTCACCGATGACTACTGCGCCGGCACGCTCGGCTTCGAGCGCTAGAACTCCAACCAGGGCGTTGTGGTCATAGTTGACGTACGCTCCGGTGGCAGGGGACTGCATGCGAGGGATCCAGAAGAGCCGGAAAAGCCCCAGAATGTGGTCTACGCGGATGCCACCAGCGTGCCGTAGGACAGTGCGAAGCAGATCGCGCCACGGCACGTAGCCGGCCTCGGCGAGACGGTCGGGGTGCCATGGTGGCTGAGACCAGTCTTGCCCTTGCTGGTTGTAGTTATCTGGTGGAGCGCCAACGGATGCACGCGGTGCTAGGGAATCTGCGAGACTTTGGGCGTCGGCACCGCCGGGGTGGATCCCCACGGCGAGGTCGGCGATGATTCCGATGCTCATGCCGGCGTCGATAGCAGCAGATTGTGCTGCGCCCAGTTGCTGGTCACAGATCCACTGAAGCCACATGTAGAATTCTGCAGCATCCTCGGGCGTCGGTATCGCAGCATGGGAGCTGGACTCCGTGAGATGGGCGATTTCTTGGTGTGCACACCACAGAGCGAAGTCGTAAAGGCCGTCACCTTCAGAGGCTACAAAGTCGCGGAAGTCCTGTTCACGAGCGGGATCGCGCTCGGCCTCAAAAATCGCATGAAGTACTTGGAGCTTTGCGTCGTAAATCGGGTTTCGTTCGATTTTGTCGCTGGAATGGTTGAGAGTTTTAAACGTAGAAGAAATCTCCGCGATTTCCTCTTGCAGCTCGTCGCTGAGACTGAGGTGCTCGGGTATGTCCTCGATGCGAATATAGATGGGATTGATAAAGCGTCGCGTGGTGGGCAGATAAGGGGAGTCCTCGACGGGTGGAAAAGGCTCGGCTGCGTGCATCGGGTTGACCAGGATGTAGTCTGCCCCGGCTTTGTTGGCCACGACTTTAGCCAGTTCGCCGAGGTCATGAAAGTCTCCCATTCCCCACGAGTCGTTGCTGCGTACAGAGTAGAGCTGAGCCATCACTCCGGTAGCCGGATTATCCACAAATGTGCGTGCTGTGGAGAGTTGCTGCGGAGTAATGATGAGGAAACAGCTGGCAGTGAGTGTGTCGGAGGTTAGCGTGATGGTGTGCCAACCGAGCGGAAGATCATTGGGGATCTGGAAGGAGGCCTCACCCCAGGTGATGCCGTCGACAGTGCGCGGTGGCGTCCAGTTTTCAACTTGGGTGACGTCGGCTGCGACTGAGCCGTCTTCCAGCGTAATCGTGATGTCCGCGGGGGCACCGTCATGGACGTGCACGTTGAAGACGTAAGGGTCTCCTTGCGTTGCGACGACGCAACGGGGCAGCGGACGCGTGCCTTCTTCGTCGTGACGCTTCTGAAGAGCGGTACGGATCTGTTCCTCGCTCGGCATAGGTGCGTCGAGCGGCATATGATCGTTCGGACTGTCCTCGGGCTCATTTCCAAAGCGAACGCCCAACGCACGAAGTGTTTTTACCAGCGTATCTTCGCTGACTTCGGTTACTTCGCCGCCGAATCCGGTAAATGACCAAGAAACTGCATGTGCTGCTGCGAGTTCGCGCAGCGAATCTGTATAACCCACGAGACTTTATTCTGCCATTGCGGCTACCTCTCTGTCCCGTAGTCCGTAGTTTAATTTGGAACACGTCTACCCCAGTGATGACTCTGGGCGCATAAAGGCTGTAAATTCAAAGTCTATCAACGGATGTGAGTAAAACATCAGGTTTTGCGATGCACCGGCCCCGTGGGGAACTGCGGCGCATGGTGCACGCTGGCAATGCACGATCAAAACAAATGAGGTGTTGAGAAAGTGGTTCAAGAGTCGACCACCGAGGCCATATACGAGGTAGGCGAAAATGAAACCTGCCTAACTGCGTTGCTGGATACGGCTAAAGCGCGTCCTTTTGGAGTGATGTACACCCGGCCGAAAAACTACGAGTGGGTCAACGTCACGTCCAAAGAGTTCGTGGAAGAAGTCTATGAAGTTGCCAAAGGCCTCATCAACGCAGGCGTGCAGCAAGGGGATCGAGTGGCTTTGCTCTCGGAGACCCGCTACGAGTGGTCTCTGCTGGACTTTGCCATTTGGGCTGCTGGTGCCGTGTCGGTTCCGATCTACGGATCATCGTCGATTAGCCAAATCGAGTGGATCATCGAAGACTCTGGAGCAGTCTTTGCCATCACCGAAACCCGCGAGCACACGGAATTGATGAAGAACCTGGTTCTGGGCGCGGATGGGAAACCAGCATTGAGTGGTTCGCCGTCGCAGTTGCGAAGGATCCTTGAGATTAATTCGTCAGCAGTGACAACGCTCAAGTTTGAAGGGCGTTCCGTTGAGGACTCTGAGGTAAACGAGCGCATTGCTCATACCAAGGGCTCAGACCTTGCGTCGCTGGTTTATACATCTGGAACTACGGGCCGCCCCAAAGGCTGCCGACTCACTCATTCAAACTGGCTCTCAGAAGTGCGCGCGCTTCTGACCAACGACATCGGAGCTATCGCAATCCCCGGTTCGCGCGTTTTGACGTTCTTGCCACTAGCTCACGTTTTGGCTCGCGCAGTCTCCTTGGCTATGGCCATTGGCGGAGCCACCCAGTCGCATTGGTCTGATTTCTCCACGATCGCAGTGGAGTTCCAGCGTGCTCGGCCAAATCTGATTTTGGGTGTGCCGCGTGTCTTTGAAAAAGTTCGGAATGGCGCTGCTGCTAATGCTCAGGCCGATGGGCCACTCAAGGCCGCAATCTTCCATCAAGCAGAGCTGACTGCGCAAGAATACTCACGGGCACTCGACACCGCAGAAGGGCCAAGCCGGGCTCTTACCCTTAAGCACAAGACCTTTGACAAGTTGGTGTACTCAAAGATTCGCGCAGCGATGGGTAATGCAGTGAAATACTGCATCTCGGGTGGTTCTGCGATGAGCCCAGATTTGATGCACTTTTTCCGAGGCATTGGCGTCCCGATTTATGAAGGCTATGGTTTGACCGAAACCACCGCTGCCGCCACCGTGGACTTTGCTAATCAGAAGATTGGGACGGTTGGGCCGCCCGTTGGAGGTGCGTCGATACGCATTAACGACGACGGCGAGATTCTGGTGAAAGGATCCACCCTTTTCGACGGATACTGGAAGAATGATGAAGCCACCGAATCCTCAATGGAAAATGGTTGGTTTAACACCGGAGATCTTGGCGAAATCCTCGATTCCGGCCATCTCATCATCACTGGCCGGAAGAAGGATCTGATTGTTACTGCAGGTGGAAAGAATGTTTCACCGGGTCCTCTGGAAGACAAACTGCGTTCGCATCCGCTTATCAGTCAAGCGATGGTGGTCGGAGACGGAAAACCATTTATTGGCTTGCTTGTGACACTTGACGACGACGCCCTGAAACGCTGGAAACTCAATCGAAACATTCCGGAAGGACGCTCGATCCGCGAACTGGCACAGGACCCAGTCTTAAGGGCTGAGATTCAAGACGCGATCAACGACGCCAACTCTACGGTTTCCCACGCGGAGTCCATTAAGAAGTTCTATATCTTGGATCGTGATCTCACCGAGGAAGACAACGAGCTCACGCCCACCATGAAAGTGAAACGCAACGTGGTGGCGCGTCGGTACTCTGACGAGATCGATGCGTTATACACCAAGCGCTAGACGCGTTTTTCGCCCCCTTTTTCCTTGTGCCTTCAGGGAAGAAGGGGCGTTTTTTATTTCTTCCGCTTATTTTGTCGTTTTTGAGAACACTAGAAATTCCGTCCTGGTGTTTTACAGCGCGTGCGCCGGCTAGCGTTCTCAAAAACGACAATGACTCCCCGCCGAGAGGAGAAAGAAGTCTCTTTTCCCCACGGGATTTTGGTTCTGTTCGGCGGGGCGCCACCGCTTTCATCGATTCCTGTTTTAAAGTCATCACTCGTAACGCATCGCTGCTACTGGGTTCCCTCAGATGTCTAGCAGCAGCGATGATGACGGATGTCTATATATGCCTGGGAAGGGGGTCAGCTGAATGCAAGTTTTTGATGCTACGCTGCGTCATCGTGAGCTGACCCAAGAGATTTTTAATATTGGCGATGAGGTTGCAACCTACATCGAGAATCTCGCTGAGGCCATCGCGGATTGGGATGCAGAGCTGGTTGATGATTGCGTCGCCGAGCTGGAAGAGATCTTTGAAGATGCGCGCCGGGATTCCCGGGCCGTAGTTCGGGAGCTTGTCGGCCTGCGTCAGGCGCTGACATCGGGATTGGCTTCGGGGACTGTGGCGGCGTCGGCTGCTATGGAGGATGCGGTCGATCGTCCGGTTGTGCTCAACGCGGAGTCTTTGCGGGAGAGGTTCCCGATTCAGAATTCTCCTGTTATCGTTCGTGAGCTTTCGCAAGCTTTGGAAGCGCGAACTGACTTGGTGGGCGAGTACCTTGCTCACATTGTGTCGTGGGAATTGTTGGAGACGGAAAAAGCGGCGCGAGATTTGGATGCGCTTAATTTGCCGATGCTGTATTCCCGTACGGCTGAGATCGTGTTTGCAGCAGCGCGAGCATGGACTGAAGCCGTGGCGACGGAACACCCGGGGTACACACGAACAATGCGTGGTGCGCAGCCGCCGGCGTTTCTCAATGAGCGCGCGCGTATCGACGCCGTCGTGGCTAGGGTCATCGCTAAGCGTGCGGGATCCGGCGAGTATGTTGGCTAGATCATGAGCCAAAAAGATACGCCTTTTGGGGTGTACGTCCATGTGCCGTTTTGTTCTTCTCGTTGTGGGTACTGTGACTTCAATACGTACACACCCGGCGAGCTAGGGAGTTCTGCTTCTCCGGAAAGCTATCTGGATGCTCTAGAAATAGAGCTGGCCTTAGCCGCGCAGATTCGGGCAGATTCGGGTGATACTAGACAAGCCAGTACGGTTTTTGTCGGCGGTGGTACTCCGTCGATGCTTGGGGCCGCTGGCCTGGATCGTTTGTTGCGCGCCGTACGTAATTCCACAGGTATAGCACCTGGCGCAGAAGTGACTACGGAGTCAAACCCGGAATCGACTAGTCCTGAGTTTTTTGATGCCTTGCTGAACTCGGGCTTTACCCGGATCTCTCTGGGTATGCAATCGGCTTCTTCGAGTGTGCTGAAAGTGCTCGAACGCAAGCACACCCCTGGAAGAGCCTTTTCTGCGGCTAAAGAAGCACTCTCCGCTGGTTTTCAGCATGTCAATCTCGACATGATTTATGGAACCCCCACAGAAACAGATGAGGATGTTCGTGAGACTCTCGCTCGCGTCGTAGACACGGGCGTGGACCATGTGAGTGCGTATTCGCTGATCGTGGAGGATGGTACGGCGATGGCTCGTAAAGTGCGCCGTGGGGAATTACCGCCTCCTGATGAAGACACATATGCGGATCGTTATTGGATGATCGATCAGGCCCTACGCCAGGAAGGCTTCTCTTGGTACGAGGTGTCTAACTGGGCACGTGAGGGTGGCGAGTGCCAACATAATATGGGGTACTGGCGCGATGGGGATTGGTGGGGTGCGGGCCCTGGCGCGCATTCGCATATTGCGCAACGCCGTTTCCATAACATTAAGCATCCAGCTCGCTATGCCCAGGCCCTCCTAGGCGGAGAATTGCCGGTCAAGGAAGAAGAGACCTTGAGCGACGTTGAACGGCATGAGGAGAAAATCATGCTGGGCTTGCGTCTTAAAGAAGGCGTGAGTATTTCGGAGTTCTCTGCCGGTGAGTTGTCTGTGATCGAGGCGCGGGTTCAGCAAGGGCTGCTGCGCGTTGAAGCGGGGCGGGTGCGGGTGACGTCGAAAAGCAGGCTCTTGGCGGACGGGATTATCGCCGACATCTTGGTTGCAGACTGATACCCGCCGGGGCAACAGTTAAGCTGGTGTGCGGTAATGGCGAGTCGAGGCATCCACGAGGAGGGAAACCACCATGGCGGGATCTACTGAAAAACGCAGACGTGAAGTACTTCGCGCGATAGTGGCGGACTACATTCAGTCTCAGGAACCTGTGGGATCAAAGGCGCTGTTAGAGCGGCATAATCTCAACGTCAGCTCGGCTACCATCCGCAATGATATGGCTGTGCTGGAGTCTGAAGGGTTTATCATCCAGCAGCACGCAAGCTCAGGGCGGATCCCCACGGAAAAGGCATACCGTGCGTTCGTGGATTCCTTGAGCGACATTAAACCCATGTCGGCAGCGGAGCGACGTGCCATCTTAAATTTCCTTGAAGGCGGGGTGGACCTTGAGGACGTTTTGCGCCGTTCCGTGCAATTGCTGAGCCAGTTGACGCGTCAAGCATCAGTGATCCAGCTGCCTAATCTTAAGGTTTCTCGGGTTAAACACTGCGAAGTTGTGCTGCTGAGCCCTGTGCGGCTTTTGCTTGTTCTCATCACTGATAATGGGCGAGTAGAGCAGCGCAACGTGGAACTCGATCAGGTATGCGAGCAGGAGCACGTTCTGAAGCTTCGCGACGTCCTCAACCGGGCCTTAGACGGTAAAACCCTCAGTGATGCCTCTGTTTCTTTGGCAGAACTTGCAGACCCCACGAATACGGACATCTTAGTATCACCGGAAATCCAACCGATGGTGCTCAGATGCGCAACCGTGCTCATTGAGACTTTGGTGGAACAGCCGAATGATCGTCTTATCCTTGCTGGGGCATCTAACCTCACCCGGATCGCCCGCGACTTGCCCGCGGCGTTGCCTTCCATGCTGGAGGCGTTGGAAGAACAAGTAGTGGTGCTGAAGCTGCTCACCAACGTTCAAGACCTAGGCCACGTGAGCGTTTTGATCGGCCGGGAGAATGAAGACGAACAACTACGTGGGACATCGGTCGTGACTACCGGCTATGGTGCACAGGGAGAAACCCTAGGTGGCTTGGGGGTAGTGGGCCCCACGTTCATGGATTATTCCGGAACGATGTCCAAGGTCTACGCGGTGGCTCAATATGTATCGAGGGTCTTGAGCGGAGAATAATCCCCGTGGGGCGGTTTCTCTTTTCAGTACCGTTCGCCGCTAGCGAATTAGGAGCCCTAGTTTTCCCTCCTTAGCGTGCGCATCGTTATCATTGTTGTTTCGGTCCTTTCAGTTCATATCATGGTGTTTGCGCTGTTGTTTTAGATAGCCAGATGTGAATGCCAAGAAAATGATTGAGCTTGGCTGGGTTGGATATTTCTCAAAAAATAGCTGAAGGAAGAATTCTTTTACTGTGGCTCGTGACTATTACGCAATCCTTGGCGTCGAACGTGACGCCACTGATAACGAGATTAAGAAGGCATACCGCAAGCTTGCGCGTAAGTACCACCCGGACGTTAACGGGTCGGACGAGGCCGCGGAGAAATTCAGCGAGCTCTCAATCGCCCAAGAAGTGTTGCTAGACCCCGACAAGCGCCGCATTGTGGACATGGGTGGAGACCCCATGGAGCAAGGCGATGGCGGAGGCTATGGCGCCGGCGGCTTTGGCGGTGGTGGCCTGGGCGACATCTTTGAGGCATTTTTTGGCGGTGCGGGTGCGTCGCGTGGCCCTCGCTCACGTGTTCAGCCAGGGAATGATGCCCTCCTTCGTTCCTCGTTGACGTTGGAAGAAGCATTTTCTGGCGTGAAGAAGCCCATCACCATTGATACTGCCATTCTGTGCGATCTGTGCGAGGGAACAGGCTCCAAAACCAAAGCAAAGCCGAACCCATGTGGTCACTGTGGTGGAACAGGTGAGATTCAGCAGGTCCAACGCTCCTTCTTGGGCAACGTGATGACTTCTGCCCCCTGCCCTGTGTGCCAGGGAACCGGCGAAGTTATTCCTGATCCCTGCGATAAATGCGCAGGCGACGGTCGTGTGAAAGCACAGCGCGACCTCGTGGTTAATGTTCCAGCAGGCATTTCTGATGGCATGCGTATTCGCATGGCGGGCCAAGGTGAGGTGGGCCACGGTGGTGGACCTGCGGGCGATCTCTATGTGGAGATTCATATTCGGCCGCATGCCGTGTTCCAGCGAGAAGGAAATGACTTACATCTGACGGTTCATGTTCCTATGGTCGATGCCGCTTTGGGCGCTGAGATCAACGTGGAATCTCTGGACGGGAAAACCGTGGAGTTTACTATACCTGCAGGTACACAGCCTGCTGAGCGTATTGTTGTGGAAGGTAAAGGCATGCCACAGCTACGCAACACAGGCAACGGAAATATGATTGCCCACGTTGATGTGACTGTGCCTACGGCGTTGGATGAGACGTCGAGAAGCTTGCTCACCCAGTTGCGTGAACACCGCGATGAGGTTTCAAAAGTCTCGCACGCCGAGGACGGCGAGGAGTCGCTGTTTGGCCGTATACGTAATAAGTTCCGCAGATAATGTGAGGAATTAACCTAATGTCGCTGCCTACCTTTGTGTACGACCTTGACTCTGTCCTCCAAGGCCAGCGCCCCCACCTTCCCCACGTGGGGGAGGCCGTTCGCTTGGACGGTGCTGAGGGACGCCATGCTGTGAGCGTGAAGCGCATTGTTGTCGGGGAGCGCATCAAGCTTATCGACGCCCACGGTGCCCACGTTGAAGCGCTCGTAACGGAAACGTCTGGGAAAGACAAGCTCACAGCGCGCGTTGAATCTAGCGGCGTGCAAGAGGCTGCGACTCCATCCGTCACGGTTTTCCAGGCGATTCCTAAGTCGGAGCGTTCGGAATTGGCTGTTGATTTGCTTACCCAGGGTGGAGCGGATGCGATAGTCCCGTGGGAAGCCCAGCGGTGCGTTGCCAAATGGACGGGCGCTAAACGCGAGAAAAGCGTACACAAGTGGCGGGCGGCTGCGGTTGCGGCGGCCAAACAGTCACGGCGTTCTGCTATACCGACGATTGACTCTCCCGTCACTACATCGGAGTTGGCGCGGCGGCTGGCAACAGAGGGCTTTGACATGGTTGTGATGCTGCATGAGGATGCACAGCAGCCTTTTGCGGCTCTTCCGCTGCGTGAGGCCGCCTCGATTGCCTTGATTATTGGGCCTGAGGGCGGCATCGGCCAAGAGGAGGCCGCCGAGTTGCAAGCCGCCGGGGCGCTATTGACCAAGCTGGGGCCTGAAGTTCTGCGAACCGCCTCGGCTGGAATCGTCGCGCTCGCGGCAATCGGCGCACTGACTTCGCGCTGGTAGAATCCAGTACAGACAGATAACAACTAGAGATAGGTTGAATCAACATAGTGGCTAGTGAGCAACAAACCGTGCGGGTCCGCAGAGATGCTGGCATCATCACCAAAACTGTTGAACTAGATGAGCAGCACTCACAGACGGTGCTCGGGGTCACCGACGAGAACCTGAAAGTACTAGAGAATCAGCTCGACTGCTCCATCTTTGTTCGTGGTACTCAGGTCACGCTCACAGGCCCCGATTATGAGGTCGCTCGTGCAGTCAAAGTGCTCAAAGAACTGCAATCTATCGCTAGACGGGGGCACGTGATTAGCCCGGCCTCCGTGAAACATGCCATAGGAATTGTGACGGTCGAGGCTCCCCAATCAGTGTCACAGGTACTTGCAAGCGACATCATTGCGCGCCGCGGAAAAGTGATTCGGGCAAAGACGCTAGGGCAGAAGCACTATGTCGATGCTATAGACGACAACACTATTGTCTTTGGTCTGGGGCCGGCGGGTTCTGGAAAGACTTACCTTGCTATGGCCAAGGCCGTCCAAGCGCTGCAAACCAAACAGGTCAGCCGCATCATCCTCACGCGTCCTGCGGTGGAAGCGGGGGAGAAGCTTGGATTTCTTCCCGGAACGCTCAACGAGAAGATCGACCCATATTTGCGCCCGCTCCATGACGCACTAAGAGACATGGTTGATCCAGAGATCATTCCGAAGCTCATGGAAGCCGGCATTGTTGAGGTCGCCCCTCTCGCTTACATGCGAGGCCGTACGCTCAACGACGCTTTTGTGATTCTCGACGAGGCACAGAATACGACTGCGGCTCAGATGAAGATGTTCCTGACACGTCTGGGCTTTGGGTCGAAGATGGTGGTTACCGGAGACATCACTCAGGTAGACCTCCCGGGAGGCCAAAAATCGGGCCTGAGACTGGTACGCGATATCCTTCGTGGCGTGGAAGACGTGGATTTCTGCGAGCTTACGTCAGCGGATGTGGTCAGACATCAGCTGGTGGGACGCATCGTAGAAGCCTACGACGACTATGAAGAAAACCTGGAGCGCGCGGCGCGGGCGCGTCGAGAAGCAGAAAGCGAGAGCTAAGTGAGCATCGAAGTCGTTAATGAATCAGGTTTCGACGGGGTGAATGAGGAAGCTCTTATCGACGTAGCCACGTTTGTTTTGGGAGAGATGGATGTGCATCCAGATGCGGAGGCCACTATCTCTGTCGTCGATGTTCCCACCATGAGTGACCTTCATGTGCGCTGGATGGACATTGAAGGCCCTACGGACGTGATGAGTTTTCCTATGGATGAGCTGACCCCCGGGATGGGGCGTCCTGACGCAGAGACCCCCGGTCCAGCCTTGCTTGGAGACATTATCCTCTGCCCGGATTTTGCGATGAAGCAGGCAGAGAAAGCCGGACATGATCTCGGGCATGAGCTCGCATTGCTCACCACTCACGGGTGTCTGCATCTTTTGGGCTACGACCATATTGAGCCTGCAGACGAGCAGACGATGTTTTCTCTGCAAAATGAGCTGCTCTCCGACTGGTATGCGTTCTGTGAAAAGCGCGGTGTGGAGTTTCAGCCAAAGCCTTCCAACGCTGGGGCATTCCCCACAGCAGCAGAACGGGCTGAACTGGATAAACAGGTGCCCGGTGGTGGTATACCCGCTATCGGAGAGCCACGATGACCCCCCTCATATGCGGGGTTGCGACTCTAGGGGCGCTTCTTCTCTCCGGTTTTTTGGGCGCGGTGGAAGCCGCTGTCAGCTCAATCTCTGTGGCGCGGGTTGAGCAGATCAACAAAGACACGGAGTCACGTGCTTCGCGCACATTATTGCATGTGCTGGACAACCGTGCCGAACACATCAACCTCCTTGTTTTATTGCGCACGCTTCTCGACGTCACCGCGGCTGCCTTCGCGGCACTGTTAGCCATTGACCTCATTGAATCAAGCGCGTGGGCTCTGACCGCAGCGATTGTGGGGGTATCGCTTATCACGTTTACTGTCATCGGGGTGTTCTCCCGGACCGTAGGCCGAAAGAACCCCTATACAGTCTCCTTATCCTCCGCATGGTTACTTAGAGCGCTATCTACAGTCTTGGGGCCGATCCCGAGGCTGCTCATTAAGATCGGCAATATCATTGCGCCCGGCCCGGGGTTCCAAGACGGACCGTATTCCACCGAGGTGGAGTTGCGCGAAATGGTCGATATAGCCCAGGAACATGGGGTCGTGGAAATTGAGGAACGGCGGATGATCCAATCCGTTTTTGACCTTGCTTCTACCACAGCTCGCTCAGTCATGGTTCCCCGTACAGATATGGTATGGATCGAATCTGGAAAGACCGCAGGGCAAGCAACGAGCCTGTGCGTGAGATCAGGCTTCTCTCGGATTCCCGTGATCGGCGATACCGTCGATGACATCATAGGGGTGGTCTTTCTTAAAGACCTCGTGCAAAGAACGTACTATTCCACGGACGGCGGGCGCAGCGTTACCGTCGACGAGGTCATGCGTCCAGCGACTTTTGTCCCAGACTCTAAAAACCTTGACACTTTGCTGCATGAGATGCAGCGCGACCGTAACCATATCGCCATGCTTGTCGACGAGTTCGGTGGAATCGCCGGCCTGGTATCCATCGAAGATATCTTGGAAGAAATCGTCGGTGAAATCGCGGATGAATACGACGACCGAGAAATCGCCCCGATTGAGCGTCTTGATAACGAGTCTTTACCTACGTATCGCGTAGTCTCACGCCTTTCCTTAGAAGACCTGATGGAAACCATCAAGGATGACCTCGGCAGAGAGATCGAGTTCTCTGAAGACATCCGTGATCAGGTGGACACAGTGGGTGGCCTTATTGCCTATGAAATGGGCCGTGTGCCCCTTCCCGGGTCTGTAGTAAGCACGAGCGCAATCCAACTACGCGCAGAAGGCGGACGGGATCGTCGTGGGCGGATTCAAGTAAGGTCTGTGGTCGTCTCAGTTTTGCCAGAAGATCCAGGTGTGGAATCACCCTGACACGCCACGCGGGGGTACAACAAGTTTTGTAATCTGTTGCGCTACGCGCATGATTAAACACATGAATATCCTCTCCATCCAGTCTCATGTCTCGTACGGCCACGTGGGGAACTCGGCCGCCGTTTTCCCGCTACAGCGCATCGGTCACGAAGTCTGGCCCGTCCACACGGTGAACTTTTCCAATCACACTGGCTACGGCGAATGGGGAGGCGAATTGATCCCCGCAGCACAGGCTAAAAGCGTTATCGATGGCGTTGCTGCCCGCGGGGCTTTTCCCCACATTGATGCGGTGCTCTCTGGCTATCAAGGTGGCTCGGATATCGCAGACGTGATCATTGACACCGTTGCACAGATTAAAGCTGCCAACCCTGATGCTCTTTATGCGTGTGATCCTGTGATGGGAAATGCCAAATCGGGTTGCTTTGTTTCAGAGCTCATCCCGCCACTTCTGCGCGACCGTGTAGTACCCGTCGCAGACATCATTACCCCCAACCAATTCGAGTTGGAGTACCTCACCAAGGTCCCCGCACATGACCTGGACTCCACGCTAGAAGCCGTTGCCGCCGCCCGCGCCATGGGGCCCAATACCGTGTTGGTAACCTCGGTGCGCAGGCCAGAAACTCCTGCCGACGCCATCGAGATGCTCGCCGTCGATGACAAAGGTGCATGGCTCGTTCAGACCCCATTCCTGGACTTTAAACGCAATGGCTCAGGTGACGTCACCGCTGCCTTGTTCACAGGTCACTACATCCGAGACCATGACGCTGCCTCGGCATTAGCCCGCACCGCATCGTCTGTCTTTGATCTTATTGAGACCACCTATCGCTCAGGCTCACGCGAGCTGCAATTGATTGAGGCTCAAGAGGCTTATGCGAATCCTCGGATGCAGTTCACCGTGGAACAAGTCGGATAACCCGTGGGGAATTACGCCGCGTAGTGTAAGAACGCTTGCCCCATGGCTTACTATGGGGAGAGATTAACTTTGGATTTCCCCACGTAGAAGGAGACAGGTGAGTTTCACCGAGACCCCCGAAGGATTCCGTTCGGGATTCATCAGCTTTGTTGGCCGACCTAACACAGGCAAGTCGACGTTGACCAATGCTCTGGTCGGCGAGAAAATCGCGATTACGGCTAACCAGCCAGAGACCACCCGCCATCCTATCCGCGGTATTGTGCATCGCCCCGACGCACAGATCATCGTGGTGGATACCCCAGGTTTGCACCGACCCCGGACTCTCCTCGGTGAACGCCTTAATGAGGTGGTCAAGGACACCTATGCCGATATGGATTTAATCGGCTTGACCATTCCAGCCGATGAGAAAATCGGTCCGGGTGATCGTTGGATCCTTGACGCCGTGAAAAAGGTTGCCCCCAAGACTCCGATCTTGGGCATTGTCACAAAGGCAGACAAAGTGTCTCGGGATCAGGTCGCGGTACAGCTGATGGCGCTTCACGAGCTGCTGGGAGGGGAGAGCGAGGTCGTCCCAGTCTCGGCCGTCACAGGCGAGCAACGCGATGTGCTTCTCGACGTCATCACAGGGCTACTACCTGAAGGCCCAAAGTTCTATCCAGATGACCATGTGACTGATGATGACACAGAGACCCGCATCGCGGAGCTTATTCGCGAAGCGGCTCTGGCAGGCCTCAAGGATGAGCTTCCGCACTCTGTTGCCGTTCAGATAGATGAGATTCTGCCCAATGAGGAACGCGAGGATGTCTTAGACGTCCATGCAGTGATTTATGTGGAAAGGCCAGGACAAAAGTCGATCATCATTGGTAAAGATGGACGACGACTCGGTCGCATTATCCATAACGCTCGACCGGAAGTCATCAAGATTCTGGGACAGAACGTCTTCCTTGATCTGCGTATCAAGGTCTTAAAGAATTGGCAGCAAGACCCCAAGCAGTTGGGACGACTAGGCTTCTAGTGCGCCGAGACAGCTATCGGGAACGGGCCTTGGTGGTTCGTACTTACGATTTTGGGGAGGCCGACCGCATCGTTGTTCTCCTCACCCGTGGCCGAGGCATTGTCCGCGCCGTAGCCAAAGGAGTGCGACGGGCGAAAAGTCGTTTCGGCTCGCGTTTACAGCCTTTTGTTGAGCTTGATGTTCAACTCTATGTCGGAAGAACGCTTGATTCGATTACCTCAGCGGATACAGTGGCATACTTTGGTTCGCAGCTTATCGACGACCCCACCCGCTACGCCGCAGCCTGTGTCGTCTTAGAATCCGTGGAAAAGATGTCCATCGGGGCAGAGCCCCAGCTCTTTGACCTCGCAGTGGAAGCATTGCGAGGCTTGCAGACCACAGAACAACCACTGTATGACTTAGATGCCTTCTTGTTGCAGGCCATGAACTTCGCTGGATGGGCACCTAGCCTTTTCGACTGCGCTCAGTGTGGTACCTCCGGCCCACATCATGCTTTTCACCCCGTCGCAGGGGGAGCGGTATGTGTGCACTGCAGGCCGCCGGGAGCCGTGGAAGTTGATCCTGAGACGCTGCATATGATGTGGCTGATGGCTGGAGGATTCCGAGAATCGGCCCTTTCCGTGGGGAATCAGGAGAGATTTCTCCAGGCGCATCGGCTCGTGCGTTCGTATCTTTATTTTCACCTTGAGCGAGGGCTGGCAAGCCTCAATGTTTTGGATCAGGTGTGATGATGGCAGAATATAGGCCGTGAATCAGCTACCTGCGCCGCCAAATATTCCTGCGGAATTTCTTCCTCGTCACATTGCTCTTGTCATGGATGGCAATGGGCGCTGGGCTACCCAGCGAGGTTTGAAACGAACTGAGGGACACAAGCGGGGTGAGGCTGTCTTGTTGGAGATGGTCGAGGCCTGCCTTGCTATGGGAGTTCCCTACTTGTCTGCGTATGCATTTTCTACAGAGAATTGGCGGCGTTCCACAGATGAGGTGCGCTTCCTCATGGGGTTTAACCGGGATGTTTTGCAGCGGCAAAAAGAACGGTTGCACGAGCTTGGGGTGCGGATCCGATGGGCGGGGCGTCGTCCGCGTCTGTGGCGCAGCGTGATCAAAGAACTGGAATCGGCAGAAGAGCTGACCAAGAACAACACGAATATGACGCTCGCGATGTGCGTGAATTATGGCGGTCGCGCGGAAATTGTGGATGCAGCCAGGGAGATTGCAAGGCTCGCTGCCTACGGGGAGCTGCGACCACAAGACATTACGGAAGCATCATTCTCGCAGTTTCTCGACGAACCAGATATGCCCGACGTCGATCTTTTCTTGCGGCCGTCGGGAGAAAAGCGCACCTCGAATTTCCTGCTCTGGCAGTCGGCTTATGCTGAGATGGTTTATCAAAATAAATTATTCCCGGACTACACTGCGAATGACCTGTATTGTGCTGTGGAGGAATATGCCCGCAGGGACCGTCGGTTTGGAGGAACCAAGTGACAATCGACTCCACGCAGCCTACGGCTAAGCAGCTGAGAAAATGGCGCCAGTATTTGGCCAATGAGCGTGCCGAGGCCGCCGTGTACCGGGAACTCGCCAAACGAAAAGATGGCGAGGAACGAGAGATTCTTCTTTCTATCGCTGAGGCAGAGGCTCGCCATGAGCAACATTGGCGTGATTTGTTGGGCGATGACGTCGGCATGCCGCAGCGCCCAGATCGTTCAACACGGACCTTGGCTTTTCTTGCGGAGCATTTTGGCTCGGTATTTGCTCTTGCTTTGATGCAATCTGCAGAACAACGAAGCCCCTACGCGGATGATGAGGACGCCACAGCGCAGATGAAAGCCGATGAGGCTATTCACGCTGAGATTGTGCGTGGTTTGGCAGCGCGTGGCCGGGAACAAATGAGTGGCAATTTCCGTGCCGCAATTTTCGGAGCCAATGATGGACTTGTCTCTAATCTGGCTCTCGTTCTTGGCGTGATGGCCTCAGGGGTGAGCTCGCATATTGTGCTGCTTACTGGAATATCTGGCCTATTATCTGGTGCTTTGTCGATGGGGGCCGGCGAGTATATTTCAGTGAAGAGCCAAAACGAGCTTCTCGACGCCTCCTCGCCGCATCCCGGAACTAAATCAGTTATTCCGCAGCTCGACGTGGATGCCAATGAGTTAGCCCTCGTTTATAGAGCGAGAGGCATGAACCATGAAGAAGCAGAAAATAAGGCTGCTGAGGTATTCAGGGTGCTCGAGGCCCAAGGAAACACAGGAAACGTGCCAGAAAAGTATTTTGGCGAGTTGCATGACTCCAAGGATCTCTCAAACAATGGAGCATGGTCCGCGGCGGTATCTAGTTTCCTGTGTTTTGGAGCGGGAGCTTTGGTGCCGATTGTGCCATTTTTCTTTGGTCTTTCCAGCGCAGCAGCAGGCATAACTGCCTTGGTACTGGTGGGAATTGCGTTGATGGCAACCGGTGGTATCACGGGGATTCTATCCGGAAAACCACCGCTGAAGCGAGCATTGAGGCAGCTGGCGGTTGGTTTTATTGCAGCAGCCGTTACCTATGCTTTAGGAAAGCTTTTTGGCGTGGCCTTAGGCTAAAACGCCATAAGCAGCGCCAAATAAAAAGTGACCCTCATAATCCGGATTATGAGGGTCACTTTTTGTATTTTATTAAGCGCTGAGCTTGCATTTCTGGCAGAGTCCGTAGATTTCTGCGTCATGTCCTGTGAGTTCAAATCCGTGAGCAGCCGCGATCTCTTTGGCCCATTTCTCCACGGGGCCTCCGTCGATTTCTACGGTTTTGCCACAATGCGCACAGACGAGGTGATGGTGGTGGTCGTTGCTGAGACAATGGCGGTATAGGGTCTCGCCGTTGGACATATGGAGGACGTCGACAGCTTCAATATCTGAAAGCGATTGGAGCGTGCGGTAGACCGTGGTGAGGCCAACTTTGAGGTCTCGCTTTGTAAGCTCTTGGTGAATGGCTTTGGCTGAGGCAAAGTAATCAAGGTCTTTGAGGACGCTGACAACGGCGGTCCGTTGGCGAGTACTACGTACCCCTAGCTTGGGTACGTTTCGGTCGATAGCGCGATTCATATCTTGTCTTCCTTTCTCGGTGAGAACCGAGAGCGAAAAGCGGAATGCTTTTGGGCATGCACCCGCGGGTGGTGTGGCAGTTGTGGGAGGACAGCCAGGGCACATATTAAGGACTGGAAATGCCTGCTGGCTGCATTGGCGTTGTCAATAAGCTGTGAATTTTTCCTCCTAATGACAATATAGTCCATGTGGGGGATCTTTCATATTCGTGCACTAATGAAAAAAGCCAGTCTAAGGCCCTTAAAGAAGGACCTTAGACTGGCTTTAGTCGTCGGTTTGCTACGCCGACTGCTTATCAATGGCTATTTTTTCAAAAAGCCTAAGCGTTTGTTCCACAATGAGCATGGCTTCAGGTTGAAGCAAGCGATAGATGATCTGACGACCACGACGCTCGCTAGTAATTAACCCTGATTTCTTCAAAACTCGTAAGTGTTGACTAATCAAGGGCTGGCTGCACTTAAGCGCATCCACAAGTTCGAATACAAAATGATCGCGCTCCGCCAAGAGTCCAAGAATCTGGAGACGAAGAGGTGAATCAAAGGACCCAAACAACGATGCCACTCCCACGTAATCGAGGGATGGATCAAACGGCTGACCTACGCCAATGGCACGAGGGGTCTGCGCGTTGATCTGATCCGACGATGAAGCTATGAAAGTGGAAAGCCGCGGGCTACTGTCCATTTCCGCCTAACCTTCCTAATGTTCCAATTCTGATTTTTTCGTTTCATCTTGAGGGGATTGTGATGAACGAAACCTCAGAAAAAACCTATGTAGCAGTTATGCGACCTATGGTTCAACTATGCCACATTGTTTTTCCAACCTAAATTGCTTCACCCTAATTGGGTAGTGCAGTTGATTGACCAAATCGATTTTTTGCTGCATAGGGGAGCATCAAACTGGACGTGAGCAAGATGAATTAAATGGGTCAGACTGGCGGAAACTTCAAAAGAAGACGCAGATTTGCAGCCTGGCATGGTTCTGCAAAACGTATTGCAGGAGCGGGGGAGGCTACGGTGTTGCATAGAGAGTTTTTTTCAGGGTTTACTAGTTGGAGTATCGATGTTTTTGAGCGTCGATAAGCCATGCCGGCTAGCCGTACTGGGTACAAAGCCATTGTGCCTAGGATCTATTTAAAGGAGTTGTTCAACCTCGTGGCTCAGAACAATGTCATCGACACCGTCGTCAATCTGTGTAAGCGACGTGGACTCGTTTACCCCTGTGGTGAGATTTACGGTGGAACGCGATCTGCATGGGACTACGGTCCGTTGGGCACAGAGCTCAAGGAGAACATTAAGAAGCAATGGTGGCGCACCTTTGTGCAAGGGCGTGCGGATGTGGTCGGTCTAGACTCTTCCATCATTCTTCCGCGTCAGGTGTGGAATGCATCCGGACACGTTGCAACCTTTACTGACCCTCTGGTGGAGTCTCTACACACTCACAAGCGCTACCGCGCAGACCACTTGCTTGAAGCCTATGAGGCAAAGCACGGACATGCCCCAGAAAATGGTTTGGCAGATGTGCCAGATCCAGAGACCGGGCAGCCCGGCAACTGGACTGAGCCGCAAATGTTCTCTGGCCTGATGAAGACTTTCCTGGGGCCTGTGGACAACGAGCAGGGATTGCACTACCTGCGTCCTGAGACTGCGCAGGGCATCTTTGTTAACTTCAAGAATGTGATGACCACCGCGCGTATGAAACCGCCGTTTGGTATCGCACAGGTGGGCAAGTCCTTCCGCAATGAGATCACTCCGGGAAACTTCATCTTCCGTACTCGTGAGTTTGAACAGATGGAGATCGAGTATTTCGTCCCAGAGGATCAAGCAGACGAGAAATTCCGTGAGTGGGTTGAGGCCTGTTGGAATTGGTTTGTGGACCTGGGTATTAACCCGGAGAATATGCGTCAGTTTGATGTACCGGAAGAAGAGCGTGCGCACTACTCCAAGGGCACCATCGACATGGAGTATAAGTTCGGCTTCCAGGGCAACCCCTGGGGCGAGCTCATGGGTGTGGCTAACCGCACAGACTACGATCTTGGCTGCCACATCAAGGAATCTGGTGAGGATCTAAGCTACTTCGACCAAGCGACCGGCGAGCGTTATGTCCCATGGGTTATCGAGCCTTCCTTCGGTCTGACTCGTGCGTTGATGGCCTTCTTGGTGGATGCATATTGCGAGGATGAGGCTCCCAACGCTAAGGGTGGCGTCGATAAGCGCGTAGTGCTCAAGCTGGATCCGCGTCTGTCGCCGGTGAAGGTAGCGGTTCTTCCGTTGTCTAAGAAAGACACGCTGACGCCTGTGGCGGAAGACGTTGCCGCCAAGCTGCGTAAGTTCTGGAATGTTGATTATGACACCTCTGGAGCGATTGGACGCCGCTATCGTCGTCAGGACGAGATCGGTACCCCGTTCTGCGTTACCGTCGACTTTGACACTCTTGAGGACAACGCGGTGACCGTTCGTGAGCGTGACACGATGTCCCAAGAGCGCGTAGCCCTTGATCAGCTTGAGTCCTACCTCGCAGCTCGTCTGCTTGGCTGCTAGCCTCATCTCTTAGATTCCCAGTTCACTACCGCTTATAAGGATTGAGTTCAATGGATTACACAGCTTGGGGAAACCGGGCTAAAGGCACCGTAGAGCTTCTCGACGACGCCAACAACACCCTAGCCACCTTCCCCGCAGATAACTGTGAGTCTGAGCACGTGAACGTCCGCGGAGTGGACTGGGTAGTGAGTCGATCGAAACAGCAGATCACAGCTCAGTTGCCTGACGGGAGCGCTTTTGTAGCGGATGCTTCACCAAAGGGCTTTGGTCGTGCCAAAGCTATCGATATTGATGCTGCTGGCCGTAAAATGCGCGCAATCAATGAAGACAAAAACGACTGGGTCTATGTAGACGCAGATCCAGAGGAGACCAAGCTAGGACAGTTCTCCGGGGGCAACAACGGTGTTCGGAAGAGCTATACCGAGTTCGAGCCAGCTAGCGCTTTGACCAACGATCAGAAGGCCTTCCTCTCCCTCGTCACGCGGACGGTCTTGGAAGCAAAATTAAGCAGCTTTACCTTGATGCTTATTGCTTTCCTGATCCTGCTGATTCCTGTGGTCATACTCTCGCTCCTCTGATCAGCTCAAAGCGCCTCCCATGAACAAAGCGTTATGGAAGAACGATGTTCTTTTCGACGACACCGGGGAGGCGCTTGCGCATGTACGCCACGATCGCGTGGTGCTTGCACATTCCCAGATTCAGGTGAGCATAGAGCGAAGATTCCCCACGGGGATAGTGGTACGCGGGGAGTCGTCGTCTGGCCAAAGATACATGCTTACAAACGCAGGACTGAGTGTGCACAGGCTGAAAGCACACTGTGGTGAAGCGTTATATCGTCTTGATCGGTCGTCAGCGCTAAGCACTCATCGGAAGATAATCCGTGCGGGTGAGACGATCGGGACACTCGCATTTTCGCGTACTGGTACCGGCCAGATTGCCGTAGAACAACGGCTCCCTACTGAATTCCTTGCCTTTTTAAGCTACGCGTGCAGGCTTATCGACGCCCCACGCGAGGTGCGAAGCTAGGGCCCACTCGTAATAAAAATCACGAGTGGGCCCTAGACGTAGCGTGCTTAGAAGGCGCCTCCACGGAAGCCTCCGCCGCCTCCGCCGGAGAAACCGCCACCCCCGCCACCAAAGCCTCCAAAACCGCCGCCGAAGCCGCCTCGGCGTCCATTGGAAAGAATCTCATTAAGCACCATTCCTGCGACGAGCGCGCCCGTACCGCCTGAGCTGTTGTTGTTGCGCTGCTGATAGCGGTCTACGTCGCGTTGAGCTTTTTCGAGAGCAGACCTCGCAGAGGCACCAGCCTGTCGAGCATGGTTCGTGGCGATGCGAAGGTCCTGTCCCTGTGCTTGCTGCGCGAGCGCGATGAGCCGTTGGGCGTCGGCAAGCTTTGTGCGGGCTTCTGCGCCGATCACTCGACCACGGGTACTAATGAAGTCTTGTGCGGCTTGGATGCTTGCAGAAGCAGCACTGAACTGCTGGTTGAACAGCTGTAGTTGCCGTGCGTGATCTGTCGTGGTCTTACGAACGATATCAAGCTGGTCATCAAGATGGGTGTCTGCATCGGTGAGCGTGGACCACGTGCCGAGGGGATCTGTGGCGCCTTGAGATTGCGCTTGACGCACTGCTTCACGCGCATGCGCAACAGCGTTGTCTAAAGAGTCCCAGTCTACTTGGGTGCCCTGCTGCATGCCCTGTTCCCGCAGCTGAGTGGCCTCAGCGATCTCATCGTCGATTTCTGCGATCAGTGCGGGGATCCCAGTTTGGGCGGTTACGATGGTGGACTCTGCGCGTTCGATTGCGGCGATCAGTTTCTCAGCATTAGCCAGAGCATTTTCGGCGCCTCGAATCGCATCCACCATGCCGCTTTGTTCACCGGCGGGACGGTTTTGTATTTCCCCCGCAGCATCGAGGCAACGTTCTGCCTCGGTGACACTAACCTTAGCCATCTCGGTGTTGTGCTCGATCGAAGCGACCATTGTCGGGGAATACTTCGCTTTTAGCTCGCTTAGTGTCTGCTCTGCGGCGGGGATACGGGCACGTATATCAACGGTTGATTGCGTGAGTTTAAGGATCTGCTGGGGAGCATTGACCAAGAGGTTGCGCAGCTCAGCAAAATTAGCTGCTTCGGCATCGAGTGCAGCATCGGCGGTGCCACAGCTGGAAATGATCTCGATCAAAAGGGAGCGTCGCTCGAGTTCATCAATGGTGGATGCAGTGTCTAGTTGGTGTTTGAGCTGGAAAGCTCGTTGCAACGTGGTGGTGGACTCATTCATAGCGCGGTTAAAACTTCTGGTGCGCTCTGCGCCGAATTCAGCTACCGCGATGCTGAGTTCCTCTTTACCTCTTTGGATCGACTCATCGGTACTTACCAGTTCTTCGTGCGCGAGTGTCTCAAGAGCCGGCGTGGGAAGCTGAGACAGGCTAGCGGCATCCCCTGGTTCAATGGCGCGTCCTTGCTCGAGAACAGCTTGGTCGTCGGCCTTGCGCTTGCGCCGTGACCATACCCAGAGGCCTCCTCCTGCGCCGGCAAGACCCACGGCCCCGGCGCCGAGCCATGCCACGGATTGTCCACTGGTGTTTGTGGAAGCGCCACCGCTAGAACTAGCACCGGACGACGTATTGTTTGCATTGGCTATAAGCGCCAGTGCGGAACCCGCCCAATCTTGCTGCTGAAGCTTGTCGTAGGCAGCGTTATACATATTATCGAGTGGCTTCTTAGGCCACTGATCTCCAGCATTGACCCCAAACTCACGGCTGTCTAGAGCCACCGCATAGACAGCAACATTGCCTCCGCCGCTAGAATTCACTGCTTTTTTAGTCCATGCTTCAGGCGTTAAGCCATCAAAGGTATGAACAAAGACGACCCTAATCTGCCTGCGATGAGCTTTTTGAAAGTCAGAGATAGCAGCAGAGATTTCTTTCATCTGCGCCTTGGTAAGGGTTCCTGTGGTGTCTGTAACCGGCTGGGTATATTTTTGCGGCGCTTCAGCATGCACGTGAACGTGTTCCGCGGCTGCTAGTGGAGTCATCAACGCTAGCGAGCCTATCCCTAATAGTGGCGTTAAAAGTAGAGCGCTGCCGCAGGCGGCAGCAGCGGAGCGTCGGACTGATGGACCCCAAGTGGTTTTCACGCGCGTGTGCATGAGAGCCAGTTTAGTCGTCTTAGCTCACATTGTGCTCTGAACCGCGTGGCTTGCGAGCTAGAAAACCAAAGGGTGAGGGATGCGAAGAGAGATTATGGAAAGACCTCGTGCCAAGACCATATTTCTATTTTTGGCGTGGATCTGTTGGTCATCCCAAGCTTTTTGGCAGACTAGGTTCTATGAACACCAGACTTCCGGGAAAGCGCTTCCTGCGCCGCATTCATGGTGGCAGTAACGCAACACAGCATCCTCAGCGTCCTCATTCGCGGAAAAAGGCGTTGTGTTCGCTGGGGTGTCTTCTTGGTGTAGCGGCGTTGCCGTCGATTGCGATGGCGATCCGTGGCCGGATTCGTCCAAAAAATAAGCGGGGGCGCTTTGGATCAATCGTGGTTCTTGGGACAGCGCAATACGATGGTGTGCCGTCACGGCAGTTTGCGGCCCGTTTACAGTGGGCCGCAGATCAATGGGCGACAACGCGAGTACAAAAGGTGATTACGGTGGGTGGGAAGCTGCCCGGTGATCGTTTTACAGAGGCTCATGTTGGGCGTGAATATCTGTTAAAGGCGCACGTCGATTCGGATCTTTTGGTTGAAGTTCCCCACGGTAATGACACCTGGAGTTCCCTCAAAGCCGTTCAAGAGGTTGTCAAAGAGCCCGTTCTCATCGTGACGGACCCCAACCATGCGCTGCGATCTGAGCTTATTGCTCGATTGCAGGGGATGAAGGCGGTTGCATCGCCGACTCCGTACAGTCCTACCCGCTTTCCTTCTAAGCCGTGGTGGCTTACATTTCTTCATGAAAACGGAGGCTTGCTGGTGGTGGCAGTGTCTGCGTTGTTCGGTCGGTCTGTGTCAGTTGAAGTGGAGGCTAGGTTGAGAGACCTTCAAGCCAAAGCGCGGCCGTCGAGACGCGCCAGGATTCGATTCTTACAAGAAACGCGGAAGAGATAAAGATGTATGAGTATTCGCTGGAGGATGCCGCTCGTCGGTGTGTAGAGCCTGGAAAGAAAAGCCAGATGCTACACCATAATGATGAGCGAGGGCCCTTTGCTCGGGACCGCGCGCGAGTGCTGCATTCGGCTGCGCTGCGCCGCCTGGCGGATAAAACTCAGGTGGTGGGTCCGCGAGACGGGGATACTCCGCGTACTCGTCTGACGCATTCTTTGGAAGTCGCTCAGATCGCGCGGGGGATAGGAGCTGGTCTGGGGCTTAACCCCGATCTCTGCGAGATGGCAGGTCTTACTCATGACATCGGGCATCCGCCGTATGGACACAACGGGGAGACTGCGCTTAATGAAATAGCCACGGAGTGCGGTGGGTTTGAAGGAAATGCCCAAACATTGCGAATCCTGACCAAGCTTGAGCCCAAAATCTTATCTCTCCAAGGAGAATCTTTTGGCTTAAACCTTACTCGTGCGTCATTGGACGCCGCGTGCAAATACCCGCGTACAAAAACCAATCCTGATGGCAGCGTTAATCGGAAATACGGGTGTTATGACGAGGACCGTGAGATTCTCGATTGGATTAGGCACGGACATAGCGACCAGACACCTCCAGTGGAAGCACAAGCCATGGATTTTTCTGATGACATCGCTTATTCGGTACATGACGTTGAGGATGGGATCGTCTCTGGTCGCGTCAACCTCAGCGTGTTATGGGATTTTGTGGAGCTTGCCGAGCTCGCGGAAAAAGGCGCGCGCGCATTCGGCGGTGACCCCGCCGCGCTTATCGACGCCGCCGACCGTCTACGTGACCTCCCCGTTGTCGCTGCCGCTGCGGATTTCTCTGGTACTCTCAGGGGCTTTACCACGCTTAAATCCATGACCTCTGAGCTGGTGGGACGATATATCGGAGCGGTCATTGAAGCATCCCGTAGCGGCAATACTGAGAAGCATCCTTTAGGGCGTGGCACCGGGAGAATCGTTATACCTGCTGATGTCATGGCGGAGGTGACCCTGCTTAAAACAATCGCTGTCCTCTATGTGATGGATGCTCCCGCTCACTTGAGTCGGCAAGACCGGCAACGCGAGCGCATCTATCGGGTGTTTGAGTATTTAACTGCCGGCGGATGCGGAGCTTTGGACCCTATGTTCCGGACCTGGTGGGAGCAAGCGAACACCCCAGCTGAACAGCAGCGTGTGATTATTGATCAGATTGCTTCGATGACCGAATCCAGGTTGGAGCGGATGGCTAAACAATCCGCTGATCTTGCAGGATTTTTTGGTTAATTTCCCTGGGTGATAGCCACAGTAACGCGCTCAGAAACCAAAGCTGCGAGGAGCGAGGTAGCCTCCTGCGTTGGCATGTGCCATCCAGCGCAGTGGATTCGGGTGACGCGGAATTCGCGCAGCATATCCACAAAAGCGTCGATAGTGCGAGGTGGTTTACGATCAGGCGTGTAGAGCTGGGATGCAGCCTGCTCGTAGAGTGCCTTCCGGCTGTGAACGTTATGAACACGAATGGTGTTGTGATTATTCGGCATCAGGGATCTCACAGAAGCTTTCGTAGTGATCGTCGGTGTAGTACCACGTGTCTGGATCGCGTTGGGAACCACCGCCGGTGATAACGCGGCGCTCGCCACGGTGACGTAACCCAGGCGTGTCCACTGTGTATTCGCGGTAATAGTTACGAGATTGGCGAGGGAGAAGACCTTCATAGTTGCCAAATCTCACGCCGTCATTATCTGGATAAGGGAAGGGACCACCCGAAAGAATTGTGGTGATGGTTTCTTCGGCTTCTTTGGGGAGCGAGTCCACGGTACAAGAGC
Organism: Corynebacterium ulcerans; assembly: GCF_900187135.1. NCBI lineage: Bacteria > Bacillati > Actinomycetota > Actinomycetes > Mycobacteriales > Corynebacteriaceae > Corynebacterium > Corynebacterium ulcerans. The sequence continues at coordinate 755,181 of NZ_LT906443.1, read as the reverse complement.
GCAGACCAGAGTCTGGCACAACGGTGTTTTTAGCAGAGGTGTTTTTAGCCGGAGCAGCTGTGCGTTCTTGAGCCTGAGAAGCAGCAGACGTGGACACTGGAGTGCGACTACTGTCGTTTTTCCCCACGGAGGAATCATGCGAGGACAGATTTAATCCCAGTGCCCCCGCAACAATCGCGATGAGCACCCCTGCGATCGCGGTGGGAAGAGCTTTTTTAGGGGACGGTGAAGAAGCAGGCATGGACTTATTCTGTCATGTCGTTGGATTGGATTGCGGGAGGCGTCGGCAAGCTTTTACGCGCTTTTGCATTATCAGCCGTAGAGAGCGGGGAAAAATTGTTGTGAACAGTGCAAACGTCGCTACCAGCGGCGATGCGGTAGCATGAGGCGCATGTGTGGAATCGTAGGATTTGTTGGCACTCCCAGTGCGTCTGGGCGTGAATATTATGCTCTTGAAGTGGTTCTTGAAGGGATGCGGCGGCTCGAATATCGTGGGTACGATTCTGCGGGAGTAGCGGTCCTTGCAAATGGGGAGATCAACTTCCGCAAGAAAGCGGGCAAGGTTTCGGCCCTGGAACAGGAACTGGACAAGAGCCCAATGCCTGATTCCGTGCTTGGTATTGGACACACTCGTTGGGCGACTCACGGTGGCCCAACAGACGCGAACGCCCACCCGCATGTGGTGGACAACGGTCGATTGGCCGTAGTTCACAACGGAATCATTGAGAATTTCGCTGAGCTGAAAAGCGAGCTCGTAGCACAAGGTCACAACTTTGTTTCGGATACGGACACCGAAGTAGCAGCAGTGTTGTTGGGCAGTATCCTGGCGGGCGATGCACAGGGCGACCTCACACGGGCAATGCAGTTGACCTGTACACGTCTGGAAGGCGCGTTCACGCTTTTGGCCATCCACGCTGATAGCCCTGATCGTATTGTGGCTGCGCGTCGTAACTCGCCGCTGGTCATCGGCCTGGGCGAAGGTGAGAACTTCTTGGGGTCGGATGTCTCTGGTTTCATCGACTACACCAAGAATGCCGTGGAGATGGACAACGATCAGATTGTAACCATCACGCCGAACTCTTACGCGATTACTGACTTCAGTGGCACCCCGGCAGAGGGCAAGCCATTTACCGTGGAGTGGGATGCGGCAGCGGCGGAAAAAGGCGGCTATCAGTTCTTCATGGAGAAGGAGATTCACGAGCAGCCGGCAGCTATCCGCGATACCCTCATGGGGCGTTTCGACGAAAACGGCAAGCTCACCCTCGACGAAGTGCGCATCGAGGAGTCGCTGTTGCGCAGCGTAGACAAGATTATCGTTATTGCCTGCGGCACCGCCGCATACGCGGGACACGTGGCACGCTACGCAATCGAGCATTGGTGCCGCATTCCGACCGAGGTGGAATTGGCCCATGAGTTCCGCTACCGGGACCCGATTGTCAACGAAAAGACACTGGTCGTGGCGCTATCTCAGTCTGGTGAGACAATGGATACGCTCATGGCCGTACGCCATGCTCGGGAACAAGGCGCCAAGGTCATAGCGATCTGTAACACCCACGGTTCATCCATCCCCCGGGAATCGGACGCTTCGCTGTACACTCACGCGGGCCCCGAGATAGCAGTGGCTTCCACAAAGGCCTTCCTAGCTCAGATCACCGCTACCTACCTCCTAGGGCTGTACCTAGCGCAGCTGCGGGGCAATATGTTTGCGGATGAAGTTAACGCAGTGGTAGCTGAACTGCGCGCAATTCCAGAGAAGGTCGAGGAGGTGCTGGGGAAGGAAGACGATGTGAAAGCCCTGGCACAAGACCTGAAAGATGTGAAGTCGGTGCTCTTCCTTGGGCGCCATGTGGGCTTCCCCGTAGCGTTGGAAGGCGCACTCAAGCTGAAGGAACTCGCATACCTTCACGCAGAGGGATTCGCTGCTGGTGAGCTCAAACATGGTCCTATCGCGCTTATTGAGGAAGGTCAGCCCGTTTTTGTGGTTGTTCCTTCCCCACGGGGACGCGACTCCCTGCATGCGAAGATCGTTTCCAATATCCAAGAGATTCGCGCACGCGGTGCAATCACAATTGTCATCGCCGAGGAAGGGGATACCGCCGTGGAGGCCTACGCCAACCACATCATCCGCATCCCTCAGTCACCGACCCTGATGCAGCCACTGCTAGCCACGGTGCCTCTGCAGATTTTTGCTTGCGCAGTCGCCGCGGCAAAAGGTTTTGACGTGGATCAGCCGCGCAACCTGGCCAAGTCAGTGACCGTGGAATAAACCGGAGGGATAACTCACCGGAATACTCCGGTTGTGCGTCGTTGGCCTTATCGCGCCTGTGACAAGCTCTGCCCAGCTACGAAATTCTTTTTCGAGCTGGGCATTGTGCTGCTCAGATGGTTTCCCGTTTGGATAGACCGCTAATGTAGTGGCTATGGCAAAGGGACGGATACCGGACAGTGATATTCAGGCGATCAGGGAGCGCACACCCATCGAAGAGATCGTGGGGGAGTACGTACAGCTCAAGCCAGCCGGAGCGGATTCTCTGAAAGGTCTGTCCCCCTTTAAGGAGGAAAAAACTCCGTCCTTCCACGTCCGTCCTAACCACGGGTATTTCCACTGCTTTTCCACCGGCAAAGGCGGCGATGTATTCAGCTTTCTCATGGAGATGGAACACCTCACCTTCCCCGAGGCCGTAGAAGCCTGTGCAGAGAAGATCCACTATCAGATCAATTACCAGGGCGGCACTACCGGTGCGCGCCGGGAAGAGCCGGGAACGCGTCGTCGTCTTATTGAGGCGAATAAGGCGGCTCATGCCTTTTATCGGGAGCAACTAGAGACCCCTGAGGCTGCCACTGCGCGTCAGTTCCTGCTGGACAGAGGGTTTTCCCAGCAGCATATTTATGCGTTTGAATGTGGATATGCACCCGATGGCTGGGACATTCTTACAAAACATTTGCTGCGCAAGGGCTTTGATTTTAAAGAACTTGAGGCCGCGGGGTTATCCACAATGGGCCGACGTGGGCCAATCGATAGGTTCCATCGTCGTTTGTTGTGGCCGATCAAGAGCGTCTCTGGCGACGTCATTGGGTTCGGGGCGCGCAAGCTTTTCGACGACGACAAGCTAGGCAAATACATGAACACCCCCGAAACCTTGTTGTATAAAAAATCCAAGGTTCTTTTCGGCTTGGATAACGCTAAGAAAGATATCGCGCAGAATCACCAAGCCGTGGTGGTAGAAGGCTATACCGATGTTATGGCTATGCATGCGGCCGGCATCACTACGGCTGTTGCAGCATGTGGTACCGCCTTTGGCGAGGAACACCTCCAAATCTTGCGGCGCTATATGCTCGATGACTCCTACTTTGCCGGCTCTCTCATCTACACCTTTGATGGCGATGAAGCCGGGCAGAAGGCCGCTATGAGGGCGTTTGAGGGCGATCAGAAGTTCACGGGTCAATCCTATGTGGCGGTGGCTCCTGATGGAATGGACCCGTGCGATCTGCGCCTGCGCAAAGGAGATGCTGCCGTCCGCGACTTGGTCGCCCATCGAGTGCCCATGTTCGAGTTCATTATTCGGACGCTTATAGCCGGATACTCTCTCGACTCTGTTGAAGGGCGGCTCCAAGCCTTAAGGCGCGCAGTGCCCATCGTCGCGGATATCAAAGATCAAGCGCTCAAAACCGAATATGCGCGCTTGCTCTCCGGCTGGGTAGGCTGGCCCGACCCCAACGAGGTTATCCAACAGGTACGCGTTGCAGAGCGTCGTCCAAGGAACGCCCCAAAGCCAAAGCGAGCCACCCGATTTGATGCGAACAACGACCCGGCTGCGGGCGTAGCCACCACACTTATGGTGTTGCCAGATCGTAAAGATCCGCGGTTATGGCCGCAGCGAGAAGCTTTGAAACTCGCACTTCAGTATCCACAAGTGGCTGGTCAGCACTTTGACGACCTGCCAGATGATGCGTTTAGCAACGAAGCGTATGCGGCGCTCAATTCCGCTATTGCTCAAGCGGGTGGATGCGCGCACACAGATGAGGGGCCGGCGTGGCTTGCCGCAGTATCCGATCGTGTTCATGACCTCGTGGGGAAATCGCTAGTGTCGGAGCTGGCCGTGGAACCAGTTCACATAGAAACCGAAGAAGAAGTGGAAAACGGTTTACTCAAGCACATAGACAAGACTCTTTCCCGGCTGCAAGAGCAACGTGTAGGAAACCAGATTGCCCTGCTGAAAGGGAAGCTTCAACGGATGCGTCCGAGCGATGATGAAGTGACATATAACTCAATGTTCGCTGAGCTGGTGGCTTTGGAGCAGTCTCGTCGCGAGTTGCTCAAGAGAGTTTTCCAATAAAAATAGAACCACGGCATAAGCGATTAACAACGCCTATGCCGTGGTTTTACTAGGAGGTTTTAGGAAGCGAACGTGACAGGAACCTCGGCCACGTCGCGGAATCCCTCAGTGTGATCGCCAAAGACCTTCAACACGCATTTATCTGTCTTGCAGTCTACGCCTTGGCCCGTAGATGCTGCGTGGAGAGTGACAGTAGCTGTTCCGTCTGCGTTGAGAGGGGTAGTGCCCATTCCGCCGGATTTAATCCACGCCTGTGCAGTTGTGTCAGAGTGCTGTCCAGTGCACAGTGGGGCAGGGGCGCCGTGAGGGGCAGCTGTGCTGCAGATAGCTGCGTAGTAGCCGGCTTGCGGGTTAAGTCCGCTGACATTGAGGGTAATTTCTTGTCCCTCAACAAGGTTCTGAGTAGCGGAAGCTACGATGGCGGCTTCCTGATCAGAGCCAGAAGCTTGTGCAGAAGTAGATGCTGCAGCGCTTTCCGTCGAATGATCATGAGCTTGCGACTTCGGGGCAGCTGCTGACGTTGCCGTGTCGACTTTCTTCTGCGAATCGTTCTCGTTCGGTGGGGAACAAGCAGCAAGAGCCGTGCCAAGCAGCAAGACGCCTGCTGCCGCGGTGAGGGAACGTTTGAAGTTGCGAGTCATAGGGCTTTTAACCTTTCGGTTTCGATTATGAGCGGGCTTCAAGTACCGCAGTCTATATCAAGGATAGGCTAAACTTCTATGAGTGGGGTGGGCTAGTCGCGATCTGGTTCCAGGACGGTTGATCCGTCTGCTTGCTTTAAATTTTTTACTTCTTTCATTCGTGGTTGCGGATCTAGTTTATTAGCGATGGCTTTGCGGGTTACCTCCACGGCTTTTTGAGTCACGGGCGAGGAAACTGCCGCTTGATAACCCTTTTTGATTTGCTCATAACGCCTACGACCGGCTTTTGTGCCAAAGACGTATCCGGCAGCAGCGCCAACCACAAATTGGATCATTGATTTTCTTCCTACTCACTTCGTCTTAGTGCGAACACTGATCACCTGTAATGCTTGGTGTCCACCCTACCTAAGAACTCTGAGAGTAAACGCCAACTATCCCCGTGGGGAACGGTGGGAATGGGAAGATGTCGTTTTTGAGAACGTTAGAAATAATGACCTGAGGTTTGCCAGGGATGTTGCTCCTAGCGTTCTCAAAAACGACAATAAGGTGAAGTTGGCGGCCTTGAAATATGACAAAAGGCCGGATGATGTAGCTTCTTAGCTACATCATCCGGCTTATCTTGCTCCTCCAACTGGACTCGAACCAGTAACCCTTCGATTAACAGTCGAATGCTCTGCCAATTGAGCTATGGAGGATTATCTGTTCTCAAGGTCTCCCTTGCGACATGAAAAGACTATATAGGGGTTTGTAGATTGGTACAAATCGCCAGGTAGATACCAGTTTGAGAGTGCTGTGGAAGTTCTAATAAGTAGCCGGGATGATGTCGGAGATTGATGGGAGTTGATTGGGGTAATGCTCGATTCGACTTTTCTATACTTCATCCGCTTATAATGGTCGCGACCAAAAGCTAGTAGGTCGGTTGGGGCTATAGCTCAGTCGGTTAGAGCTACGGACTCATAATCCGTTGGTCCGGGGTTCGAGCCCCCGTGGCCCCACAAAGCGGCAGGTCAGGTGCAATTTATTTAGCTCCTGACCTGCTTTTGTTCTATCTATGTCGAATATGAAGTCGCATGTGAGTAGGGCACTTCATTGTCATTTCCCAGGCGCCTCGTTTTTCCCTGCGGATGCCTACGCTCGTTATGATGTCTAAGTGAATACGGTTGACCCCCACATCTTGACGATGTACGCCACGTTTGACCTGATCGGTGTCGTGCTCAACGGGATTATTGGCGGCACGATTGCTCGTCAACGTGACTATGATGCTGTTGGCTTTGTCTTTCTAGCGTTATTTTCTGCCCTTGGTGGCGGTATGCTTCGCGACGTCCTCATGCAGCGAGGAACAGCCGCGGCCATCGCGGACTCTCGTTATCTCTTGTTGGCTATCGCGGGTGCGCTGCTGGCCTTGGTTATTAATTTCAAGGGACGGGCTTGGGAAATTTTCAAGGTCAACGGCGATGCAATTGTTCTGGGGGTATGGTCGGTTACTGGCGCGGTCAAGGCTCTTAATTTTGATATGCCGCTTACCAGTGCGGTTTTTATGGGAGTCTTGACGGCCGTGGGTGGCGGAATGATCAGGGATATTTGTACGGGGCAGGTGCCGGGTATTTTCGGAGGTGGGCCGCTGTATGCAGTGCCGGCTTTGGTGGCGTCGATAAGCATGGTGACCTTTAGTAACTTTGGTTTTTATGCATTGGGGATGGTGGTTTCTCCGATCTTGGGCGCTGGTCTGGCAATCGTGGCGTATTGGCGCGGATGGGTTTTGTTCCGAAATTCTGAGTGGGCACCGGTTAATATGACTGCTGCCCAGGTGGCTGCGCTGGTGCGGCGCAGTGAGCGTCGTGGGTTTATTCGCGGCCGGCGCTCAAAGCGAAAAATCGGGGGCGACTTCGACTTAGGATAGGACGTATGGAACTAGAGCAGCTGGTGGCCACGTGGCCGGTGGATAACGTTGCGAGTGCAGTGATTTCGGGGAGCCACCTGGTTACGGCAGGTGACTGTGATCGCGTGTTTGAACTGGCGAGTGTGACAAAACTGCTGTCTGCCTATGGTTTCCTTATCGCCGTGGAAGAAGGGGTCTTTGGGCTGGATCAAGAGCTGGGGCCCGAGGGGGCGACGGTACGCCATATGCTGGCGCATGCGTCTGGCGTTGGTTTTAAGTCCAGTGATCCGGTAAGGCCGGTGGGAATCCGCCGTATCTATTCGTCTTATGGATTTGAGCTCTTGGCTCAGGCTGTGGAAGAGGAGTCCGGGATGTCGTTCGCGGATTACCTCGACGAAGCCGTTTTTCAGCCCCTAGGGATGCGCTCAACACAGCTGTGGGGATCTGCCGGACACGGGGGGAGGTCGTCGGTATCCGACCTCGTCTCTTTTGCTCGCGAGCTTCTTAACCCCCGATTGCTGGCCCCTGAGACCCTTTCCGAGGCCTTTAGTGTTCAATTCCCGGACCTTAACGGCGTTGTTCCAGGATATGGAATGTACAAACCATGTCCGTGGGGGCTGGGGTTTGAGATTAAGGGCAAGAAAGATCCGCATTGGACGGGAGCTCAAATGCCGGCGAATACGGTAGGGCACTTTGGTCAGTCGGGGACATACCTGTGGCTGGTCCCCGGATCTGGTGTGGCGATGATCGCATTAACGGATCGTCCCTTTGGTCCGTGGGCTAAAGAGCCCTGGGCACAGGCTAACGATGCGGTGTGGCGCATGGTTCAACCTTAACTTTATGTTGAATAAATGGGGCTGTGTGTCGGGGGATAAACCAGTTATTGAGAGTTGAGCATGGGGCGTGTGATGCGTGAAAATCGCCGTATTGAGCAGCATCACGCGGGGTCGTTGGGGAAGACGAAACCCGTCTTACGTTGATACGTATCGACGTTGAGTTGTGAAACGGTGCTCATGCAAGAACAGGTTTTTGCGGTTCTCCGCGTGGAAGGAATGCCAAAAAAATGGCGGCTGACCGTGGAATCTGCGATGGTAGAAAATATTGCGACGGAACCGATTGATGCGTTACCCGGCGTGGACGAGCTCAACGCAGCTTGGTGCACGACCTGGCGGCGCAATGCGTTGTATCCGCGTGCAGTCGACTGCAGGGAGGTGCTCAACGGCACGGCTGAAGAATTTGAGAAACTTCGGGATGCCCTTGTGCAGCTATCCACAGACGAGGGCTTCTATGCCGATGTCGAGATTTTTTACACCAACGGGGCAAAAAGCTTTGCGACGCACCCCCGAACGTCCGTGCGCGCCGGGGAATACGTCTAAATCAGTCCTCTGCGCTAGAGACGTAATATCCGTCGCCGAAGGGGTCAAGGAACGACTCGGTTAGGTCTGCAATCGAGTCTATGACCTTAGTGGGGCGGAACGGATACTTAGAGATCTCTGCATCGTCAGAGATACCTGTGCGGACGAGGACTGTGCGCATGCCCGCCTCAAGTCCACAGCGCACGTCTGTGTCCATCCTGTCGCCGATCATCACTGTGTTCTCGGAATGAGCACCGATGTTATTCAACGCAGAACGCATCATGACGGGATTCGGTTTCCCCACGAAGTAAGGCTCCTTGCCTGTCGCAGCTGTGATCAGCTGCGCTACCGCTCCGGTAGCTGGCAAAATTCCTTGAGGTGCGGGGCCTGTGACATCTGGATTAGTGCAGATAAACCGTGCACCCTCCAAAATCAGATTGATTGCGGTGGTAATAGCCTCAAAGGAATAGGTTCGGGTTTCTCCCAAAACAACAAAATCTGGATGCGAAGTGGTAAGTATCCAGCCATTATCGTGCAACTCAGTAGTTAAACCAGATTCGCCCACAACATAGGCAGTTCTTTCCTTGTCGTGCCCGCCAGCCTGGCTGCTCAGGAACGTGGCAGTTGCCTTAGCAGAAGTCCAGATGCGCTCGGGCGGGATGCTCAGACCAATGTGACGCAGCCGTGCGGAAAGATCACGGGGCGTGTGTATCGAGTTATTGGTGAGGACCATGAAGTTAATATCATTGTCCATGAGGTTGTTGAGGAAACGATCTGCCCCAGGGATGATCTCACCTTCCCTGATAAGGACTCCGTCCATGTCTGTGAGATAGGAAATGGTCATTTCTGTTGCTCTCCTTTGCGTTCCGCATAATCGATGAGATCCTGTACCGTTTCAAGCGCAAAAATCGCAGTATCCGTCGTGCGGAACCCACAGTGTTCCTCTACCCGAATAGTAAGTTCGATGCGGTCGAGAGAGGTTATTCCGAGGGAATCGAGGCGAGAAGACGGATCTGCCTTTTCTTTTTCTACCCCTAAAAGTGCGAGTACTGCGATGACTTTTTCCCTGGTCGAAGCATCTACACCTGGTTGAGAAGAATCGGAAGTGCTGTCTTGCAGCTTGAGAAGCTGGTCTTGAAGCGAGGACACAGGTAGAGCTCCTTGAGATGAGGGAGGGGCTAAGAACAATTCCGACTTTACGCAGGCGTAGGCTCAAACGCATGCGACTGCCTCGATTGACGCGCAAGGGCCGGCGTCGACAAGCTCTTGCCCACGCAAAGAAACACAACACAGTACATGAAAGGTTTTATAGCGAGTCCCGCACAACCGGCAGAATCCGTTATTACCTAGACGGGCCTGAAGATGCTGACGTTACCGTCGTCTTTATCCATGGCTTTACATTGGCGGCCTCAGCGTGGCATCTACAGGTAGCTCACGTTGCGCATGAAGCCCGCTGCGTTCTCATGGACTTACGTGGACACGGGAGCACGGGGGAATACTCCGTAGAAGATTGCACTCTCGACGGCGCTGCTGATGATGTAGCGCGGGTTTTAGAAGCGGTGAAGCCCAATGGTCCCCTTGTTATAGTGGGGCACTCACTCGGTGGAATGGTGGCGATTAATTTCTTGCGTCGCTATCCCGAATTTCGGACGCATACTGCAGGGTTAGTTTTGGTAGCCACAGCCGTAGACTCCTTTGCCAGCCAAGGAGTGCCTCAGGTCTTAGCCCTACCTGTGGCAGAGAAAATCCGTAATGCAGTGGAAGCGTCTCCGGCAGAGACCGCCACGCTCAGAGAATCTATAGCCGCTTTGGTGGCTCCCACGCTGGCAGTAACGGTATTCCAGACTCCTATGCCTCCTAGCGTCATCGATTTTCATGCTCAGCTGATTAACGAGACCCCTCTTTCCACATTCGTGGGGTTCCTCGATGATTTGCAAGAGCATGAAGAAGTGGAAGGGGCGAGACTCCTTAGCGGGATAGAAGGCGTAGTTATCGTAGGAGAAAAAGATTCGGTCACCCCGCTCAGCCAGGCGCAAAGGATTGTCAGTCTGTGGCCAGATGCTGGCCTGCAAGTCGCGCCTGATACCGGGCACATGATCATTTTGGAGCAGCCTGCGATAGTGAATAAGGCGATTGATCAGATGATCGAGCACGCTCACTCCGTGGGGAAACTGCCCACAGCTTGACCCCAACGCTTTTAGTCTTAGAAAACACCGAAGGCCGGTGCCATGCACATACTGTGCGGGCACCGGCCTAACGCGATAAGGACGTGTGATTATGCCTTAGTCGGGTCAGTGAGATGGAAGCGCTGCGCAGCCTCGGCTGCAACAGAACGATCAATCTTGCCCTCATGTGCAAGTGCGTTGAGGGTAGCCACAACAACAGACTCTGCGTCGATGTTGAAGAAACGACGGGCAGCCGGACGGGTATCAGAGAAGCCGAAACCGTCTGCACCCAACGTGGTGTAGTGGCCTGGGACAAAGCGGCGGATTTGCTCCTGGAGATCCGTAGCAAAGTCGGAGACTGCTATGTAAGGGCCGTTGCCCTTCTTTAGCTGGGTTGTAGCGAAGGCCTCGCCTGGATCAGTTTCCGGGTGGCGCAGCGCTTGACGGTTCTTTTCCTGGCCTTCTCGTGCCAGCTCAACCCAGGAAGTGACGGAGAAGATATTCGCACCGATGTTGAACTCATCGCGCAGAATATCCCGAGCACGGAGCGCCTGCTGCATTCCGATACCGGAAGCGAGCAAGGAAACCTCATGCTCGCCACCCTGAGCCTTCTCATATAGGTAAATACCCTTGTGGAGGCCCTCTACATCGAGATCCTCAGGCTCTGCAGGCTGAGAGATAGGCTCGTTGTAGATGGTCAGGTAGTACATGACGTTTTCGCCACGGCCTGGGCCGTACATGCGGTCGATGCCCTCACGCAGCAGGTGCGCGATCTCATAGGAGAATGCGGGGTCATAGGAGACCACGCTGGGGTTGGTCGACGCGATGATCTGGGAATGTCCATCCATGTGCTGGAGACCTTCACCGGTGAGTGTGGTGCGGCCAGCAGTAGCACCGAGGATAAATCCACGGGCCATCTGGTCGCCTGCAGCCCAGAAGGAGTCGCCAGTGCGCTGGAAGCCGAACATCGAGTAGAAGATGTACAGCGGGATCATGACCTGGCCATGGGTGGCGTAAGAAGTCGCCGTTGCGATAAACGCTGCGGTGGAACCGGCCTCGTTGATGCCCTCGTGCAGGATCTGTCCGTCTGCTGCCTCGCGGTAGGAGAGCATCAGATCGTGGTCAACCGGCACGTAGTTCTGACCGTGAGGGTTGTAGATCTTCATGGTGGGGAACCAGGAGTCCATACCAAAGGTGCGGGCCTCATCAGGGATGATCGGGACGATGCGCTTTCCTAGCTCAGGATCACGCATGAGCTCCTTGAACGCACGAACAACAGCCATGGTGGTGGCCACCTGCTGTTTACCGGAGCCCTTACGCAGGCTGCGAAGCTTGTCTAGCGGTGGGACCTCCACCGGGGTGTAGGACTCACGACGCTCAGGGACAAAGCCTCCAAGCCGCTTACGCTGCTCAAGCATGTACTTGATCTCCGGAGCATCCTCACCTGGGTGGTAGTACGGCGGGAGGTATGGATCCTTTTCCAGCTGCTCGTCGGTGATCGGAACGCCCTGCTTATCGCGGAACTTCTTCAGATCGTCGAGGGTGAGCTTCTTCATCTGGTGGGTCGCGTTGCGCCCCTCGAAGTTGTGCCCAAGACCGTAGCCCTTAATCGTGTGGGCCAGAATGACCGTTGGGCGGTCCTTGGTCTCCAACGCACGCTTATAAGCAGCGTAAATCTTGCGGTAATCGTGGCCGCCGCGGCGGAGGTTCCAGATTTCCTCGTCTGTCCAGTCTTCGACGAGCTTGGCTGTGCGAGGATCGCGGTTGAAGAAGTGCTCGCGGACGTATGCGCCGTCGTTAGCCTTGAAGGTCTGGAAATCGCCGTCAGAGGTGGTGTTCATCAGATCAACGAGAGCACCCTCTTTGTCTGCCTCGAAGAGCTGATCCCACTCGCGGCCCCACACAACCTTGATCACTGACCAACCAGCGCCGCGGAAGAAGGACTCGAGCTCCTGGATGATCTTGGTGTTGCCGCGGACGGGACCGTCGAGACGCTGCAGGTTGCAGTTGATAACAAACGTGAGGTTATCCAGGTTGTTCAGCGCAGCCATTTGGATGAGGCCACGAGACTCTGGCTCGTCCATCTCGCCGTCGCCGAGGAAGGCCCAGACGTGTTGCTCAGACGTGTCTTTGATGCCGCGGTTATGCAAGTAGCGGTTGAAGCGCGCTTGGTAAATAGCATCCATGGGGCCGAGGCCCATCGACACGGTGGGGAACTCCCAGAAATCTTCCATCCCGTGTGGGTGGGGGTAGGAAGGTAGTCCCCCCTGTGGGCGGGAAACTTCCTGACGGAAGCCATCAAGGTCGTCTTCGGTGAGGCGACCTTCCATGAATGCGCGGGCGTAGACGCCCGGTGAAGCATGTCCCTGGAAGAAGATGTGGTCGCCTCCGCCGGGGTGATCTTTACCACGGAAGAAGTGGTTCATACCCACTTCGTAGAGTGGTGCAGCGCCAGCGTAGGTGGAGATATGTCCGCCTACTCCGATCCCTGGGCGCTGTGCGCGGTGCACCATGATCGCAGCGTTCCATCGAATCCAACGACGATAGCGCTTCTCGATTTCCTCATCACCCGGGAACTCTGGCTCCATAGTGGTAGGAATCGTGTTGACGTAATCTGTCGAGGTCATTGGGGGTAACGGCACGCGACGAGCAGATGCTCGCTCAAGTAAACGGAGCATCAGGAAGCGGGCTCGCTCGAGACTGGATCCTTCCAGCATCCCGTCGAGGGATTCGAGCCACTCGCGGGTTTCCTCGGGATCCGAGTCGTTCAGATAAGAAGCCACACCATCGCGAATCAACGCGAAGTTAGTGTCCTCAGGACGCTTCCCAATGGTTGGGTCAGGCATTCGCCACCTCCAAGTAGAGAGAAATCCGCCGATGCGCGGGTCATGCATCGACACACGGTTTGATCTACAGGATACGTGTTAGGGGGGAATTACTCCTTACCGATCAGGTTTTTCCTGAAAAACCAGCATGAAAAGAAGAGAAAACGAGCATATGGTTGTAGAGTTTATTGTCGATGAACGCTCAAGATTTCAAGGAGAAGAATTCTGAGGCCGTAGGCGTAAACCACGCTCTCCGCCTTGGTGTCACCGCCGACATGACAGTGCAAGAAGTCGGCTGGGACGAAGATTGCGATAGCTCCATAAGTGAAGCACTAGAAGACATTATCGGCGAGGAGCTTCTCGACGAAGACACGGACGAAGCATGCGACGTTGTCTTGTTGTGGTGGCGCGAAGACGACGGAGACTTGGTCGATGGACTAGTCGACGCTGTTCGACCCCTTGCTGAAAACGGCCGTATTTGGTTGCTCAGTCCGGGGGCCGGTAAATCCGGTGCACTCGATCCGGGTGAGATTTCCGAGTCTGCTCAACTCGCAGGGCTCGTACAAACAAAAGCCGAAAGACTTGGCTCCTGGCAAGGTTCTTGCTTGGTGCAAAGGGGCAATAAGCAGTGACTTTGCATTACTAGTACCACTTCGTGTTAGTATTCTTTCCGATGCCTCAGCAGGTCTGATGTATCGGAAGTATGCGCCTTTAGCTCAGCTGGAAGAGCAGCTGGTTTACACCCAGCAGGTCGGCGGTTCGATCCCGTCAGGGCGCACAAATGCAAGCGGTGGCTCCTTAGAACAAGGAGTCGCCGCTTTGCGTTTCATGACCATCGTTGGGGAGCCACTTGGTAGCTCCACCCCTTTTCGTTTTTAAAAGGGAGAGTGCAATAACGTGCCCGAGCTAGTCCCACAGTCCACGCCGTATCCCAAGAAATCATTGGCACTGGGAGTAATCGCCGGAGTAGCCCTCGACAGGATGCTGGGAGACCCCGGTGGTCGGTGGCATCCCGTGGCGATTTTTGGTCGGTATGCGCAGTATATGGAAAAACGGGTGTATCGCCCTAGTAAGAAAGCCGGTGCTGTTTTTGTCGCTGCCACTGTCTTACCTCCGGTTGTCCTTAGCGCTGTGGCGGCGCGACGCATGCCTAGATTTATGCTTGCTGCTTCTCTTTTTGGCGCGTTGGGTGGAACCACCTTGGAGAAAACCGGAACGCGGATGGTCCGTGCATTAGCCCACGGCGATATAGCCACGGCGCGTGCTCTCGTACCGTGGCTGTGCTCCCGGGACCCCAACAAACTCGATGAACAGGGGATTGCGCGCGCGACAGTGGAATCGCTAGCGGAAAATACATCGGATGCCACCATCGCGCCCTTGGTCTGGTCTGTTTTTGGTGCCCCGGCAGTAGTGGGGCATCGGTGTGTGAACACATTGGATGCGATGGTGGGCTATAAAAACGAGCGCTATAGCGAGTTCGGGTGGGCTGCAGCAAAGCTTGACGACGTCCTCGCGTACGTGCCCGCGCGCGTCACCGCTGTCGTCCATGTGGGTGCCGCAGCAGTCATGGGACGCGGACGCAGCGCCGTGCGTGCTTGGCGTGAAGACGCTCCCCAGCACCCCAGCCCGAACGCTGGGCCGGTAGAAGCCACAGCGGCGGCCGCTATGGGTGTGCAACTCGGAGGGGCTACACAGTACCCTCATGGCGTAGAAATGCGGCCGATGTTGGGGCGTGGTCCGGCCCCTACAACAGAGACGATCACAACTGCCGTCTCGCTGTCTCGGTGGACTCAGACGTTGGTGGCCTTGACTGTGGTGGCTTTGCAGCAAATAGTGTCACGAGCACAGCGAGGCCGTAGCTGAAGAGCGGGTCTAGAAGTTGTCTCGACGGTGATCGCGCTTCCGTGGGGCAGTACTCCGGGTGCTGCCGTACCTACTGCGCATGGTGGCAGCAACGCGATCTGTTTTTGTTTCTGTCTCCTGACGAGAGGCAGTTGCGTTGACGTCTGTGTGTTTTTCGGCAGCAGTGTATTGGGCAGCCTCTTGCATTTGGGCTTCCTCTTCCTTAGCCCGCCGGCGTTCTTTGATCTCGGCCCAGACAAAATAGATCACTGCTAGCGGGGCCATGACACCGAACGCGATCCACTGGAATCCGTAGGAGAGGTGGTTGCCGCGATCGAGCTTAGGGATCGGCATGGCGTGGACTTCACCGGGTTGATCGCTTGCTAGTTGGAGATAGTCGATCCCCAGGGGGGCGTCGATAAGCGTGCTGATTTGTTCCGTGCTAATTCCGTTGACCTGCGTGTAGCCATCTGCGGTGAGCGGTGGTGTAGCGGGGATTCCCTCGTTATGGCGCGCATGCCCCACGATGGTCACTACACCTGAGGGGGCCTTATCTAAGCGAGGCGGTTTTCCGGCTTCGAGGGGAATAAAGCCTCTATTGACCAGGAGCGTTTGCCCGTTCTCGGATTGGAAGGGAACCAACGACTGATAAGCAGGCGAGCCGTCAACAGGACGCATCCGCAGCAAAACTTCTTTATCCGGGAGGTAGCGTCCCGTTAGCGTTGCTCGCATCCACTCGTTATCGCCTTTGATGTTGCCCGCGCTGTCAAAGAGATCAGTGATGGTGGAGGGGTCGGTATCAAAAGCCTGCTCGATATGAGTGTTGCGGGCAACGATGTCATGATCTTTGTTTAGCTGCCAAGGGGAGAGCACAGTGATGGCAAAGTAAGAAAACGCGATTGCTAAAACTGCGGTGATGACCCACCCCGGTTTGAGAAAAATCCGCCACACTGATGCTCGCCTTGTAGACCTAGACACGGTTGATCACCTTTTCTCCTGGAGCTCGTGTTTGATCCACTCTAAGAGTTGTGGCATCGCAGACTCAATCTGCACGCGGGCAATCTCAAAATCGTGAGCATCGCCGTAGTAGGGATCTTCGACGTCATAAGTGTGCGCAGCTGGATCGAAGGTGCGTAGCAACCGGACTTTATCGGGGGCGAAACCATAACGCAGCAGCGCATTGCGGTGGCTGCTGTCGAGTGCAATAAACAAGTCCGCATCCTCGTGTTTTTCGCCAAGTTGTGCCGCTCGGTGGCTGTCGCCATCGTATCCGGCACGACGGAGCTCAGCCAGCGCGCGTTTATCCGCCTTTTGTCCGATATGCCACCCGCCCGTGCCGCATGAGCTTACTGTGACGTATGGTTCTAGTCCTTCGTCTTCTATGACACTACGCAGAATCACATCTCCCATCGGTGAGCGGCAGATATTACCGGTGCAGACAAACACAATGTGGAGAGAAGTGCGGGGATTGTGTTCAGAAGTCGAAGAAGTCACGGACAATTCCTTTCAAATCCGCCATATCAGAAGCATAGAAGCGTGCGCTTTCCCACTCGCTGGGGCTGCCATGGCCCCAGCCGACGAGCGCTGTGGGGATCCCGTATTCTTGGGCCCCCTCAACGTCATGGAAACGATCTCCGATCATGAGGATATCTGAGTTCCCAGTCTCCACGTTCATGGACTGCAGCACATGAGCGATGACGTGTGATTTTGTTTTTCTTCCCTCTGTAGCATCAGCGCCGCCGATGAAATCAAAATGGTGAGCCACCCCCAGTTCCGTCAAGACCTCGCGGGCCAGACTCTCCGACTTACTTGTTGCCGTGCAGATACGAAGACCTTGTGCTTTCCATTCGGGTAGCGCCTCGGCCCAACCGGCAAAAAGTTCGCAATCGCGCCAGCCGCCGCCGTCGTAGTGGCGTCGGAAAGCAGCAAGAGCGGCAGACGTTGTGTCCGGATCCAGATTGAGGGAACGCATAGTCTCATCCATAGGAGGTCCCGGTATGCGATGGAGCCAATCTTCGTCGGGGACAGGATGCCCGATGTGATTCATTGCCTCGATAAAACTGGTTCGGATGCCTGGGTAGGACCGAACGATAGTGCCATCAACGTCAATCAGAAGAGTGCTCATACTTTGTAGTTTCCCACTAAACTCGGATCAGTGTTACACCGTTCTCCCCACGCCTTAGTTACGGCAGCCACCGACAAGGCACTAAGCGCTCCTATCGTCCCACCGTTGTCGCGACTTCACGGCGATATTGATGCTCGAGGAGCGCGATTGGATTTTGCGGTCAACGTTGCAGATCCGACGCCACCGGAGTGGCTTGTGGCAGATCTGGCTGCGGAGCTCTCCCATCTTGCCGAGTACCCTCACGATGAGCAGGATGAGTCTGCGCGACAGTTGATCGCTCAATACCACGGAATTTCACCTGATCACGTGCTTATCCTGTGCGGTGCTTCTGAGGGCTTTGCCATGCTTCCCCAGCTTAAACCCACTAAAGCAACGCTTATTCATCCGAGCTTCAGCGAACCAGACCTTGTGCTTTTCGACGCCGGCGTGGAACTCCAGCGCATCATCGTCCCCGAGCCTTTCACACTGGATGGCACCCTTTCTCTGGAATCCGTCGAGGACAGGGGACCAGACATGGTAGTCATCGGTAACCCCACCAACCCCACGGGAGTGCTCCACAGCGTTGATCAGCTCTGTGGGCTTCGCTCTCCTGGTCGTCACCTCGTTGTAGACGAAGCATTTATGGACATCGTGGGGGAAACTGAATCGATGATAGGGCCCGGCAAAGCTGGGGATCCGCACTCTCATTTTGACGACGTAATAGTTTTAAGAAGCCTTACCAAGACCTGGTCAATCGCAGGTTTGCGAGTGGGGTATCTGGTGGCGAGCCCCGAAGTGATTCACACGCTCACTCATGGAAGAGCTCACTGGCCGGTGGGAAGTCTGGCCTTTCGCGCTATTGAGTCCATCATGACGACGGGAGTCAGCCAGCTGGAGGCCTTGAGAAGCGCTGTAATCCAGCACAGGAAAGACATGGTGGAGCAACTGGAACAGGCTGGTTTTAGCCTAGTAGCCCCGTCAGTGGCCCCTTTTATCCTTGTCCAACCGCCAGCTGAGATGCGTGGGGATGCCGAGCACATGCGTAGGGAGCTATTAAGCCTGGGCATCGCTGTGAGGCGCTGTGACACTTTCCCTGGCCTAGACTCAACCTATTGGCGCTTAGCGGTTAGACCCCGTGAGTACGTTGGTGAGCTGATAGAAAAGCTACAGCAGATTGGAGTAGACCCGAAGTGACTCAGAATACCCAGCCCACAGTCGCAGATGTACGTTCCGTTATGGAGGAAGCTTATCCGCCGTACCTTGCAGAAAAATGGGATGCAGTGGGTCTCATCTGCGGTGATCCTCAGCAAGAGGTGCACAAAATCGTTGTAGCGCTTGATTGCACCCAAGAAGTTGCGGAAGCCGCGGTCAACGCAGAAGCCGACATGCTTATCGTGCATCACCCATTGTTGTTGCGTGGCGTGACCTCCGTGGCTGCGGATACTCCTAAGGGCAAAGTCATACATACCCTGATTCGTGGGGGAGTTGCGCTCTTTGCCGCCCATACCAACGCGGATTCCGCGCGCCCCGGGGTCAACGACAAGCTCGCTGAACTCGTTGGCATCGTGCCGGGCCGTCCCGTACAGCCCAAACCACAAGGAATAGACAAGTGGGGAGTGCAGGTACCCGTGGAGGCCGTGGAATCCGTCAAGCGCTCGCTTTTCGACGCCGGCGCGGGGCAGATCGGCAAATATTCGGAGTGCAGCTTTGACGTCACAGGCACAGGACAATTCCTGCCTGACAAAGACGCCACTCCCCACACAGGAGTTCCTGGGGATCTTCACTCAGGCCCCGAAATAAGAGTCGAATTCGTTGCGCCGCGCGCTGTACGCAACGCGATTATGACGGCGCTGCGCGCCACCCATCCCTATGAAGAACCAGCTTTTGACGTAGTGAGCATGGAAGACACACAGGATCTTTCCCAAGCTTATGGGCTCGGCCGGGTAGGAACGCTGCCAGAACCCATGCCTTTTGCCGATTTTGTCCAACAAGTAGCTAATGCGCTCCCCGAAACAAGCTGGGGCGTGCGTGCCGCAGGAGACCCCGAGGCACTAGTACAGACGATCGCAGTGTCATCTGGCTCAGGGGACTCCTTCCTGGATGCCGTAGCACGGCTAGGCGTTGACGTGTATGTGACGTCTGATCTGCGCCATCACCCAGCCGATGAGTCGCGCCGGGCGGACGGACCATTCCTGGTGGACACAGCGCATTGGGCTAGCGAATATCCATGGACGGAACAGGCCTCGGAGATTCTGGCACGTGCGTTGCCAGACGTAACGGTGGATATTGTGCCTATCAGAACTGATCCGTGGACGCTGTCGGCGCATCCGCAGTCGGTTGGGGAAAAGTCGTTATAAGGTGGGCGTCGAGAAGCTTAAAGCAATGGTCGCGGCCGTTTCTTCCTTTGACCTGAAAGGCTATGATTAAGGGCTTGCTTGCGCTCGTCGCCGACTGGAACGAGCCTGTGATAACTCGACAAAGACTACAGAAACCTGAAGGTAAGGACTCTCATGAAGCTTGATCGCACACTACAACCGCTGCTGCTGGAGTTGTCCACCATCACCCGCGCGGCATCCACGAGTGTGGCGCCAAAGGTCAGCGAGGAACAAGAAGAACTTGATCGGCTGATGAGTGAGCAGTCTCGTAATCGCGAGGCAGCCGCCGCCGCGCAGATGGCCGTCGATGATATGGAACTAGAGATTCGCCGTATCCAGGAAGACGAGCGCAAACTGCGTCGCCGTGAACAAGACGGTAAACGTCAGCTCACCGCAGAGACCGATATTGAGCGGCGGCGTGATATTAAGCACGACATATATTCCGCCAAGTCCCGCATCGCAGATCTTATGAGTGAGCTGCAAGAAGCTCATAATGAGATCCACGCCTTGCGCAATAACCTTGAGGTTAACCAAGCGCGAGTCGTGGACACAGACACCAAAATCGAGGCAGCCCGCAGAGCCCTGGAAGCCCTTCCCGTAGACACCACCGCAGCAACCCAAGAGGAAAGAATCACCCAATTGCGGGATTTGTTGCCAGAGGACATCATCGTGGAGTTTGATTCGCAGCGCGACATCAACGACGTAGGCGTGGCTGCGTTTAACGGACGTAGTTGCGGCGGTTGCTTTATTATCCTTCCGCCAGCGGATGTTTCTATGATTCGCAATACCCCCATGAATATTCTTCCCCAGTGCCCTGACTGCGGCAGCTATCTTGTGAGGCAGGCAAGCTGATGAAGGTCATTATCGAAGCAGACGGAGGTTCTCGCGGAAATCCAGGCGTTGCCGGATCCGGGACCGTGCTTTTCGACGCCACCCACACCACCATTCTGCGTCGCCTGGCCTACATCGTGGGCACTGCGACAAATAATGTTGCGGAATACCACGCGCTCCTGAACGGGTTGACTGCCGCTCGGGAGCTGGGAGCAACAGAAGTGGATGTCCTGATGGACTCCAAACTTGTGGTGGAACAGATGTCGGGACGTTGGAAAATCAAACACCCTGACATGAAAGAGCTTGCCCTCACCTGTAGGGATATCGCCTCGGGGTTTGCTTCGATCACGTACACATGGATTCCGCGTAAGCAGAATGCGCGAGCAGATGAGTTGGCCAATAAAGCCATGGACGCCTTGGCACAAGGAGCACAGCCTGGATTCCTGGATCTAGGCGGCGATTCCCACCCCGAGCCGGCAACGAAGAAAGACGATTGCGCTGGAGACCAACACGCTACTGCGCCAAAAACATGGAACGGTGCGACCACAGATGCCACCCGATTCCTTCTGTTGCGCCACGGGCAAACACCGATGTCTGCGGCACGGCAATACAGCGGGCTTAGTGACCCGAGTCTGTCCGAGCTAGGGCGCTATCAAGCAGAGCGCGCCGCGCAATACCTCACCTCCCGTGGGGGAATTGACGTGATTGTGTCATCCCCGCTCAAACGCTGCCAAGAAACGGCGTCGGCAGCTGCACAAGCCCTCGGGATGAGCGATATCCGGACTCTGGATGATCTGAGAGAAATGGACTTTGGGCAATGGGACGGCCTGACCTTCAGCCAAGCCCATGAATCAGACCCAGAGCTACATCAGCAATGGCTTGCAGACCCCAAGGTTGCTCCCCCTGGAGGAGAATCACTTGTGCAGGCTCATCGGCGGATAAAACGAGTGAGGGAAGAACTGCAGCGTGAGTACGGGGAGGCCACCATCCTCGTGGTGAGCCATGTGACTCCCATCAAATCCATCCTGCGTCAGGCGCTTGATGCCTCCGCCGGAATGTTCCATCGGATGCACCTTGACTTAGCGTCTTTATCCATTGCGGAGTTTTACTCGGATGGTCCCACGTGCGTTCGACTGGTCAATGACACGTCGTATCTGCGCTAGGCCTCGTGAGAACCGCGCGCTCTATTCCTGCAGAATTAGCAGCTTGTGGCACATAGTAGTAGAGTCACAACAGCGAATGAGCCGACTGGGCGATCGCGACTACAGGTACCGCCGTTTTCACAGCGTGCGGCCTGTGGTCGAGGAAAGTCCGGACTCCACAGAGCACGGTGATTGTTAACAACAACCCAGGGTGACCTGCGGGCAAGTGCAACAGAAAGTAGACCGCCCAGATTCTTCTGGGTAAGGGTGAAACGGTGCGGTAAGAGCGCACCAGCAGGCTAGGTGACTAGTCTGGCTGGGTAAACCCCACTGGGAGCAAGGCATTAGGGCGTACCTTCGGGTATGTCTGCACGGATGTTTGAGGGCTGCTCGCCTGAGTCCGTGGGTAGCTGCTTGAGGCGGCCAGCGATGGTACGTCCAGATGGATGATCGCCGCCCCTTTGCTTGAAAAGGGGTACAGAATCCGGCTTATAGGTTGGCTCATTCGCCTTATTCTTTTTGCGCACAAAAGTCTGTTGAAGAATTCGACAGGCGGAGTTGCCCAGAATATGCCATGATCGGAAAGCATGAAGCTCTATGCCGCCTTCCTTGATTTTGGTGCGATCGCAGATGAATACGGTGTGACCACGCGATTTCCTCAAGATGTAGAAAACCAGGCGCGCCAGCTTGTCGACGCCCTCCCGGACCGCCGAATAGATCGGCGCGATATTGAGCTAGTAACGATCGACCCAGCTGGCTCACAAGACCTCGATCAAGCGGTATGCATTGAGAAAACGCCTGAGGGGTTTCGTATCTTTTATGCAATCGCCGATGTTGCCGCTTTCTTGAACTATGGCGGGGGCGACCTGGTGGCGCAGGAGTCTTTACGTAGAGGACAAACAATCTATCTCCCGGACGAGCCAGCACGGCTGCACCCGGCCGCGCTTTCTGAGGGCGCAGCGAGCCTCTTACCGACCGTGGATCGACCGGCCGTGTTGTGGACCATTGATATTGATCCCGCAGGGGAAGTGATCGATTTTAGGCTTGATAGGGCATTAGTGCGTAGCCGTGCTCGGTTTGATTATGAGCGTGTCCAACAGGATCACACAGATGGCTCGCTGCATCCCTCACTTCTTTACTTATTTGAAGTCGGGCGTGTACGTCGGCACAGCAAGCTGCGGTCAACTGCAGTAAATCTGCGTATGCCCAGCCAAAGCGTAGAAAAAGAACCGGACGGAGAGATCCACCTGGTGATCGAACCTCGTTATGAATCTATGGATGCCAACTCTGAGATTTCCCTGCTTGCCGGAATGTGTGCCGGAAACCTGATGGCTAAGCACGGAGTGGGCGTTCTGCGTACCCTTGCCCCCGCTAGCAAAAGCGCGTTGGAAGCCTTCGCCCAAGAAGCCATAGCGTTGGGCTTTCCAGCAGACGTAGATCTTGACAGCATTTCTTTGGAAGAACCACGGTCGATGGTGTTGATGCGAGCAGCGCAGAAGCTACTGAGGGGCGCCGAGTACCGAGTCTTAGGAGAAGAAACAGCAGAAGTCCATGCAGGGGTGGGAGGCTATTATGCGCATGTCACCGCACCATTGCGGCGCCTCATAGACCGTTACGCCACAGAAATATGTCTGTCTTTGTTTCACCAGCAGCCGATTCCCTCGTGGGTGAGCGACACTCTTTCCGAGGCCGTAGCTGCGATGAAACACAGTAGTACAACAGCGAGCGCAGTGGATAAGGCGTGCCTTGACCTCACAGAAGCCACAGTGCTCGCCCCGTGGGTCGGACACAATTTCACAGCTGTGGTCCTGAGTAATAATGCGGCCAACACGAGTTCTAGGATCTTTGTAGAAGATCCGCCCGTTATCGCGGAGTGCTTGGGGCTACCGGCCGTCGGAGAACAAACTATTGTGACATTGGTCAGCACAGATGTGGAGAAACGTGAGATACGCTTCGCCTGGCCTGCGGATTAAGAAGTGCTAAGAGCTGGGGCGGCCACGTGGCCGTCGAGAAGCTCTACAACGGTAAGCCCGTCTGCCGAGGCATCAGCAGCAAAGTTTTCTACGCGAGAACGCTCCACCAGCACAACAACTGCGTCTGATAAACCGGCTGCGGCACTGCGGGCGCTGAGCGCACCTCGGACCAGACATAGTTGAGCTAGCGCAGAGTCTGCACCCGTGACGCCATAGAGTTTTTCTGTATTCGCTTGTGAATTACACAGCAGGGGAAACATGTCGGCATGCCTGCGTGAACGAACGGCCTGCGTTAGTTCTAAAGCTGCCGAGGTTTCTGTGGTCAAAAAATCTAGCCACTGGGTTGCTTCCTCGATAGGAGGGATATCGTCCGGTCCTTTGATCTCATGCACAGCGCGCAACCAATCGATGACCCTGCTTTCCGCATCTGGGAGCATTCTCAAGCTTTCCGCAGCAAAGGCTTTAGTGGCCTCCGCGATAAACTTTTCTCGGCGCAACACTTCCTGTGCCCGATCTGAATGCGTGGGAGGAGCAACAACCAATGCAACAGTGCGGGTGGGGTCGCCGATCGGATGCGCAGCCTGAGTGATCGAACCATCGGCATAGTCGATAATGTTGAGTTGGCCAGTGGCTCCTCGCAAAGCAGTAGTGAAACGTGCACGTAACACCGGACGGTCACCCATAGCTATAGCCGCTTGGAAACAAACCTCGGCAAACTTTGCCCGCACAGGGGCAGAGTCAATCTCCTCATAATCGCCAGCTAAAGACAACGCGGTAGCGACCAGCATTGCCTCGTTTTCGCCTAAACCGGCATGTGGTGGAATCTGATTGATAACCGTGATGTCGAATCCGCGCGAATCTCGGCTAAGCATTTGGCGATGAACCATGGTGTAGATCAAAACAGCGAGCCGTGAGGCCTCTGTGTTCTCCGGTGCGCTCGGGACAGCTTGCGCAGATCCGTCTGAGGAAGTAAGAGAAGACTGCCAGAGTGTGACATCTTCAAGCGAGGCTGTGGTTGGGGGCAGTTCTGATAACTCTCCGGTCTGCGTGAACTGGTAAAAGTTCACGCTTACCCGATCATCCCCCCGTGGGGAAATAGCAACGGCAGTGCGCAGATCCGACAAACTTGTTAAAACCACGCCGCCTGCATGATCAGTGTGGTCTCCTATCAGCGACCACGTTGCCGGTGCTGACGCGGCAGAAATGAGATCAGATTCGCATCCGATACGACGAGAATGCAGTTGTAGTGCATGATCGACAACGTTGACCTCGGGGTGGGGCCACACTGGCATACGGAGCTCCTCTACATAAAAACGATCGACGGCGCGGTGATTCTCGGCGCTTCATTCACTTTAGTGGTTTTGCAAAGACTAGGAGGCTACTCCTGTGGCATCCCGCAAGAACATGACAAATTGTGCATCATAGACATCGCCACCGAGATAGTGGCATCCTTGGAATGTGAGCTTTGCTCTAGGAAGTGTGGTTCACAAGCCTGATACAAGGAGTTTTAGCATGCACCATGAAGATGAAAAGTGGTTCTACAACCAAGCCACTGGAAAAGTGGAACAAGGGAAAACCTCAAGTTTTGAGCACCGGATGGGGCCTTATGATACGAGGGAAGAAGCAGAACACGCCCTTGACAAAGTAAAAG
Source organism: Corynebacterium ulcerans (assembly GCF_900187135.1). NCBI lineage: Bacteria > Bacillati > Actinomycetota > Actinomycetes > Mycobacteriales > Corynebacteriaceae > Corynebacterium > Corynebacterium ulcerans. The sequence goes on along the minus strand of NZ_LT906443.1, from coordinate 730,061 downwards.
AGCGCAATGAGGCAGCGGACGCTGCTGATGAGGAGTGGGAAGACTAATCCTTATGTGCTTAGCGGCAAAGAGGCGGTCTATATAGGCCGCCTCTTTGCCGCTATAGAGATCAACGATTAATCACGTTTTCGTGACTTCTTCGCTGCCTTCTTCTGGAACTTTTCTACGCTTTTAGAGAACTTTCGGTATGCCTTAGTCACCTTGGAGAAAGCCTTGGGATAGTTGCCGAGAGCACTCATACTGTTCTGATGCTCTTGTTGGTACAAGACTCCGTACCCAAAAGTAGAGAGCCCCTTACGTTCTGCGCGGAGTGCCTTTTCATATAAACGATCGCGCGAAGTGACGGCATCTTGGAAATCGCCCAGTACTGTCTGGAGATGCTTACACGCGGCATACAATTTATCGGTGTTTAAAGACGTGGAATCGCCGATAGCTTCAGCTGAGTAACGGAGCTTCTTTGCCGCTTTGCGGGCATCGTGAAAATGTGCTTCTCGACGTTCCAGTGGGATCGTTACATCCTGATGCTCTCGGCGTGCTTTCTGGTCTTGCTCGTGTAAGCGCTGCATAGTTTTTTCTAGATGATGGAAGAGCACGGCCTCAGAATGCGTCTCGTGCGGTACCCCGTGATCAGGCCCCTTAGCTCCGCTCTTAGTTCCGCTGAGAATCGGGGGTTCGGCTAAGAGCACATCGAGTGAGTCTAAAAGAGCAAGATAACGTTGGCTGTTTAGCGTAGACACAACTCTGCGGTGTGCCAGGGAATAATCGCGTTGGATATCTTTAAGCAAGAACTCCGATGTTGCAGGGTCCAAGATGCCGTCACTGTTGTGGTTGAGAAGGTTCTCAAACCTAGCTGCTATCACCTCTGCATCCCTGGCTGTGCCAAGGATGCGTGCAAAGAGCTTGAGGTCTTTTTCAATCTGTTTATAGCGTTCTCCACCAAGAAGTCCATCAAATGTCTGCATATGGCTGCGTAGCTCACGAGTGGCTACACGCATTTGATGAATCGAATCGGATGCGTCTTGCCTGACTAACGGGTCCAGAGCTACAAGTTTGTCGCGATTGCGTTTTAACGCAGCTATTAGTGCGTATTCAGGAGACTGCGGATCGAGCTGTGCTACCTGTGGGGGCAGTGGAACGTTATTGACAGAGTTCCCCAAGGCCTGCGCAATCTTGGAAGAAGACTGCGCCGTGTGAGCTCCTTGTTTAATCAACACTGCTTCGGCAGACTCGATAATCTCTGTCCCGAGACCTTGATCTTGGCTATAAGCGGTTATTTCTATTTCCCATTCTCTCCACTGGGACTCGGTCCCACCAGGTAGGTATGACCAGGCGCGGACATGATCATCGCAAAATTCTGCGAGGCATTCTCCCTCGTCGTTTACTAGCAGGGATTCGTGACGGTCATTATCAACTCTGGCGATGGGGGATAGAGGCTGGTTACGAATAATTGAACGGACAAAAGAGAGTAGCTCTTCAGGTACCTTCGGAGCTTCCACGGAGTCGTCTCCGAGCGGCGCATGAGTTTCTATGCGTCCCTCGGGGGTGGAGATTTTGAGATGCCACCCAGAGTCTTTGCCGCCTGTTCTGCGTCTTAAGGCTATTTTTGCGCGAGACAGTCTGAGGTCTGGAGTATCAAAATACAACGCAGACAACGAGTGAACTGTTGATTCAGCAACCTTAGACACACGAGCGATCTCTAAGAGATGCGGGGCGGGTTGGTCATCTGCGACTGAAAATTTTCTTTCTACCTCAAGCTGTTGCGTTATTCCCATGCTTTGAGTTCTACCAGTTCTTGTACGAGAGCGTCAGTATATTTTTGAGGCAAAGTGCATCAGGATGTGGCCTAGCGTGAAGAGATCACATGTCCTGCAAACCAGTTGTACATGTGAGGCAGTCGCACCACATGAGTGCGTCGGCAAGACACACAATCTTTGCTGCCGAATTTCCGTCTGTGGTGCCGATCGAATCGCGCGCGATGGGCTTATACGGATGAGCTAACGAGTAAAAGTCTTCTAAGGCTTTAAGACAAGCCGGGTTATGGCTAAGCCAATTCCATATGGATAGCCGACACCGTAATTGGTCAAAGGCTAAGGGGAGAGAAATTCTCTGATGGATTCCTAGAGCAAAGGCAGTATGAAAGCTTCTTGCGTAGGTCTGACTGGTGGTTGGAGACTCAAAACGGCTTAACAACTGGCGGCTTTTATCGCAGAGCGTAGTGAATGCGTGCATCGTGCGAAAAATATTAGAGGCTGTTCCGAAGACGGACACTATTCCTTGCGGGTGTATCAGAGTGCAGCAGCAGCCATAGCTGAGCGTAAGTACTTGCAATAACGTAAAACTGTTGGACATCTGCGGGCGAGAAAGCTGAATTCGATGTATCGCAGGTACTTCTTCTTGGTTGGGTTGTTGGTGTGAGTTAGATGTGTGGAGGAACAAGATGGGTATGGGCCCTTCTTTGCTTGGACATTCGTAGAGTTGGTTACTGGCACAATGAAGTAGAGATAAATCTGCTGTACAGGGAAGAGCTGCCAAAGTATTACGGATGTTGTGCAGTATTTGCGGAATATTTTCAGCCGGTGCGAGGTCAGTTGGCGGGCTATACCTTAGCCACATCTTGTAGATTACGGATGGCGCGGACACAGCAATGTTGCGTAATCCGGTTCGGCATTGAGGGATATAAGGAAGTAGTTTCTTGAAACTTGGACAGATGAGTTCTAGGTCTTTTGGGGTATAGCCTTTTACAGCTGCGTCTGTCATTAGTGTGGCGACGTCTTGGGCTACAACAAAATTTTCCTGTGACATGCTAAACCCCATTTCCGTATCGAACGTATTGGCGATTTATATTGGAGCATGAGGCTGTGACACTCTTACCCCTGTTGCCTACCCCAAGGTATTAATGCTGGCGTGGCTCAAACGTGTGGGGGAGAACGTTCCCCCGATGTTGAAGGTAGAAAGTATCGTGAGAGCTATGAACTCACAGCAGGAATTTGTACTCCGCACAATTGAAGAAAGAGATATTAAATTTGTGCGCCTTTGGTTTACGGATATCTTGGGGTACCTGAAATCAGTCGCCGTGGCACCTGCAGAACTCGAAGGTGCTTTTGAAGAAGGCATTGGTTTTGATGGTTCTGCCATCGAAGGATTTTCTCGAGTGTCGGAAGCAGACACAATTGCTATGCCAGATCCTTCTACCTTTCAGCTATTACCTTTTGACGGCAACGACACTGACTCGTGTACGGCCCGGATGTTCTGCGATATTTTAAATCCGGATGGAAAACCTTCTTATTCGGATCCTCGGCAGGTGTTAAGAAAGCAGCTTCAGCGCGCATCTGATGAAGGTTTCACTTGTATGGTGTCACCTGAAATTGAGTTTTATCTGGTTCAAAGTCTTCGGACGGACGGACTTCCGCCTATTCCCACAGACAACGGCAGTTATTTTGATCAAGCTAGCCAAAATGACGCACCATTATTTAGGCGTCAGGCCATGCTGGCTTTGGAATCTATGGGGATACCCGTGGAATTTTCACACCATGAGACTGGACCGGGACAGCAAGAAATAGACCTACGCCATGCTGACGCCTTAACTATGGCAGATTCCATTATGACCTTCAGGTACGTGATGAAGCGGGTTGCGATACAAAACAACATCGGTGCAACCTTTATGCCTAAGCCTTTTAGAGATCATGCGGGATCAGCAATGCATACTCATATGTCGCTTTTTGAAGGCGATATCAATGCTTTCCATGATCCAGATGATGAATATGGCTTATCTCGTACCGCTAAGCAATTTATTGCGGGTATCTTGCGCCACGCTAATGAGATTTCTGCCATTACAAATCAATGGACTAACTCCTATAAGCGAATCCTCTTTGGTAATGAGGCGCCTACTGCAGCAACGTGGGGGGCTTCTAACCGGTCGGCACTGGTAAGGGTTCCTACGTATCGCTTGGCCAAAGCGGATTCGCGCAGGGTAGAAGTGCGTTCCCCGGACTCCGCATGCAACCCATATTTAGCATTGGCAGTCTTGATTGGGGCAGGGCTGAAGGGCATCACAGAAGGTTACGAGATACCCGACGCAGCGGAAGAAGATATTGCACGTTTGACGCGTCGGGAGCGGTTAGCCATGGGGTATGCGGACCTGCCAACAAGCCTGGATCAAGCTTTGAGGGAGATGGAGCATTCAGAACTGGTGGCGGATGTATTGGGTGAACATGTTTTTGAGTATTTCTTGCGTAATAAGTGGCGCGAATGGCACGACTACCAGCAACAGATTACGGCATGGGAACTTCGGACCAATCTAGAAAACTAATCACCGGTGGGGTTTCTCCGTGTCTTTTAAGACATAGCTACGAAAAAGCGATTGGGATGTACACCAAGGAAGAAGAATTAAGGTAATGACTACTCCTGCTGCGCGGAATGTGGTGCCGTCGCTTAGCTCTTTGGGACTTAATGGTAGAAATGCCAAAGCTGATCTTGAATCCTTAGGCTGGTTGCAGCCCGATTCTGTGGATTTGTTGTGGTCATTGGCCGGTTCGGCAGACCCCGACTTAGCTCTCAATACATTAATGCGTATAGCAGATTCGATGGAAGAGTCTGCACGAGCCGATTTTCTGCTTGAGCTGCGTCAGAATTTGGTTTTTAGAGTTCGGCTTTTTTCCTTACTCGGAGCGTCTTCGACTCTTGGTGATCATCTTGCGGCATGTGAAGATCAATGGCGTGCATTGCAGTGGGGTTTTCCCACGCGTCAAGAGATGATGCATGGGATGTTGTCTGCTGTTGCTGCACAGCCAGCGGTATTCAGTCCGGAATCAAAAGAATCTAGGAGCGCCAGTGAGAATCCTGATCGTGAGTTTTCCTTTGACATAGATCTTTCAGAACCTGATCCTGCGGAAGAATCGCTGGAAACGCCCGGTACCTACGTTGCAGGATTCGCCGGGGCAGAAGCAGAGAAAGTACTGAAAAAGACCTACCGAACTTACCTCCTTAGAATCGCTGCGAGCGATCTAGCGGGGAGCTACCCCAAAGATTCTCGACGCCTAGGTCAACCTGAAGTACCGTTTACTGTTGTCACACAGGCGCTGGCGGACTTAGCGGATGCTGGACTTACCGCAGCCCTTGCAGTGGCAGCCCGCAACGTCTATGGAGAACAACCGCTAGATACTCGTCTTGCCGTGGTAGCGATGGGAAAGTGTGGTGCTCAAGAACTTAATTACATCTCGGATGTTGATGTTATCTTTACTGCGGAACCGGTAACACCGCGTGCGCAACGGCTAGCAGGAGAATTTATTCGGATTGGGTGTTCTGCCTTTTTTGAAGTAGATGCTGCGCTGCGACCTGAAGGAAAACACGGGGCACTGGTCCGAACCCTTGATTCGCACGTTGCGTATTACAAGCGTTGGGCGCATACATGGGAGTTCCAAGCACTCCTCAAACATCGCCCGATGACTGGTTATCTTCCTTTGGCTACTCGCTATAGCCGTATGTTGTCTCCGATGGTGTGGGCTGCTAGCCAACGGGAATCTTTTGTTACTGACGTACAAAGTATGCGTCGACGGGTGCTAGAGAATGTTCCAGAAAAGCTCAAAAATCGGGAGCTAAAGCTCGGGCCAGGTGGCCTGAGAGACGTGGAATTCGCAGTCCAATTACTGCAACTTGTGCATGGCAGATCAGACGAGTCTCTGCGGGTTTTATCTACCATTCAAGCTTTAGAAGCCCTCATTGAAGGCGGATATGTTGGGCGCGATGATGGTGCGGAACTCATTGAGTCGTATGAATTTTTGCGGTTGTTGGAACACCGATTGCAGTTGCAAAAACTCAAAAGAACGCACACTATGCCAGACCCTAATAAAGAGAAGGTTTTGCGCTGGCTAGCGCGTTCCTCAGGGTTTAGAAGTACGCATGATGCGGGCGAGACTCAGCTTATGATGCAGCAGTTAAAGAGAGTTCGTCTGCAAATTTCTAGCTTGCATCGGAAATTATTTTATCGTCCTCTTCTTAACTCTGTGGTCAACATTTCCGTTGGCGCGCTTAAGCTAACGCCGCAGGCCGCGAAGCTGCAGCTGGCGGCTTTAGGGTACAAGTTCCCGGATAGAGCATTTGACCATTTGCATGCCCTTGCTGCGAAAGCGGGAAGAAAAGCAAAGATTCAAGCGATGCTGCTACCTACGCATATGGAATGGTTGGCACAGACTGCCGATCCTGATGCCGGACTTCTGAATTATCGGAAGCTCTCGGACGCTGCTAATGACCGCTCCTGGTTTTTGCGAATGCTGCGTGACGAGGGAATCGTGGGACAGCGATTGATGAAGATTCTCGGTAACTCTCCGTATACGGCTGATCTCATCATTTCTGCTCCGGACTTGGTCAAACAGTTAGCCGATGGGGCAAGTGGGCCAAAATTATTGGATACAACCGCCGAACGATTAGCGCGATCTTTGGTGGCAGCATCAGTACGACAGGAAAGCCCGGAGAAGGCAATCGCAGTGGCTCGTTCACTCCGGCGCGCAGAGCTTGCACGAATTGCTAGCGCTGATCTGCTCGGAATGATGGAGGTAAAAGAAGTCTGTCACAGCTTATCGTCAGTATGGGACGCTGTTTTAGAAGCTGCGTTGCGTGCTGAGATAGCAGCCAGTATGGCTGAGTCGGAGAGCGCGATACCGCCGGCCAAGATTGCCGTTATCGGTATGGGGCGTCTTGGAGGGGCAGAACTGGGGTATGGCTCAGATGCCGATGTGTTGTTTGTTTGCGACCCAGTCGACGGTCAGGACGAAAATGAAGCCGTGCGATGGGCGATTACGATATGTGATCGGATGCGTGCAAGGCTGGCTAAACCCAGTGGGGATCCACCACTGGAAGTAGACCTAGGGTTGCGTCCTGAGGGGCGTTCCGGGGCTGTTGTTCGCACTTTAGATTCTTATGCTCGGTACTACGAGCAGTGGGGGGAGGTCTGGGAGATACAGGCTTTATTGCGTGCCGAGTGGGTTGCAGGCGATGAAGAGCTTGGAAAGCGATTCCTCCATATGATCGAGAGTATTCGGTATCCACAGGTAGGGGCCTCCGACAAGGTGATAAGAGAGGTCCGTCGGATGAAAGCGCGGGTGGATGAAGAGCGCCTGCCTCGGGGGGCGGACCGAAACACACACACCAAATTGGGTCGTGGTGCGCTCACGGATATCGAATGGACAGTCCAGTTGTTGACGCTTATGCATGCGCATCAACACGACGATCTTCACACTCCTTCAACGTTGCGTGCTTTAGATGCGCTGGAGAGGCATGCGATTATCTCGCCTCAGAAGGTAGAGATATTGCGTGCTGCGTGGTTAGCAGCAACACGGGCGCGGAATGCGATTGTGCTTGTGCGCGGTAAGCGCGTTGATCAATTGCCTCAGCCTGGTCCACAATTGGCGGCAATCGCGGGCGCTGCGGGATGGGATCCTAGCGATAACCAGGAGTTTCTTGATCACTACCTCAAGGTAACTCGTCGAGCTCGAGCTGTAGTTGACGAGGTTTTTTGGGGAGAAATAAGCCCGGGTTATAGCTAGCGTGTCGGCTCACGCGTGCTTATGGGGCAGAGTGGTTGGCTACGAGGGGGAGTGGAGAATCAACCAGACGGTTGATGTAAGGCGACCCTTTCCTAAATAGTCTGGTTTTTCTAGTTATCAAAAAGACTATTAGGGAAAGGCTACTTATAATGACAACCGCAACTAAAGGACTGGCTGCCGAGCTCAAGGAGTCAACCGCTAAGGCACACGCTGATGCAGAGCATTCCTCTTTTATGAGTGACTTAATTGAGGGACGCTTGGATGCTGAGGCGTTCATTCGACTGCAAGAACAGGCATGGCTTTTTTACACAGCGTTGGAAGAAGCAGCTGATGTAGTACGTGCGGAGGGATTTGCCACCGATCTACTGGACCCGAAACTTAACCGCGCAGATATTTTGGCCAAAGATATTGATAATTTCCATGGCAACGATCAATGGCGAGATGACCTTATTGCGCTACCTGCTGTCCGTGACTATGTCGCGCGGCTCAATCACATCCGTGATGAAGCTAACGGGCCTGCCCTTGTTGCCCATCACTATGTCCGTTACCTGGGAGACCTCTCTGGCGGACAGGTCATCGCGCGGATGATGAGCCGGCATTACGGGGTGGATGAGAAATCGCTCAAGTTCTATTCCTTTGAAGGCATCGACAAACTCAAGGTCTACAAAGACAAGTATCGTCAAAACCTTGATGAACTACTGTTGTCTGCTGATGAAGTCGACCAGATGCTTGAAGAGGCCAGCGCTGCTTTTACCTATAATCAGCGAGTTTTTGCAGAGCTTACCTAAAAAATGGGGGATTTCCCCGATACATGGGACCGTAGCGGCTCGATATGGTGGAGACGTAAAGAGAAATAGGGATTAATCTAAGGAGCTCTGCCATGTCTATTGTTGTGAGCCTTGATCTTGACGGTGCCACGGTTGGTGATCTGCAGACTTTTGTCCGAGCAATTGAATCGACCGGGGCAAAAAGTCGCACAGCTATCACCGTTGAAGGCACCGTCCTTAAAGTGAATGCAGACACCCAGTCAGAGCCTCCTCGTATTACACGAGAAGCTCCATACTCAGACGCGAAGCAATTTGGGGATCAAGCGTTGAACTCGCTTATCGACGCCCTCATCTCTCGTCGAGGTAGCCACTAAGAATGTTCCGTAAGCACATCCCGCCTACGCTGGTTTTATCTGCGTGTGCGGGATTGAAGCATACAGAGCATCACCATGCCAAAAGCCCATGTGCCCAGCACCGCTAGCCAAGCGAAACGGAAATCGCTCCAGGTGTAGGTGCCTACGCTGTGGACGTCGAGAAGCAGCCCTAAGAGCTGGGCAGAGATCATCGTGGCAGTAAAACCACCCATGTTTGCCAGACCAGTTGCAGTGCTGACCACAGCGAGGGGAACTGTTTCCCGGACCGTATCAAAACCATAATTCGCGGCCGGCATAATGAAGACCACGGCTAATACTAAGAATGCGATGGCTCGGAACCCACGTGGTTCGGAGCCAGAGAAGAACCATATGTGGATTACCGCGATGATGAGCGCGGCGCCAAGAGCTGCGGCGTCGCGACGCCTACCTAAAACCGCAGAGATCACTCCATGTAAGGGGCCTGCGCTGATAGAACCCACAGTGGCGATCGTAAGGACAATCGCCACGTGCGAGCTGTCAAGCCCCATGCCTAACGTCATGAGCGGAACGCCCCAAAGCAAAAGAAAAACATTCAGGGGCGCCATGTTAACCCAATGGATAAAAACCGCCTGCCATGCGATGGGGTCTTTGACCACGGTAGAAAGCAAAAACGGAGCACTGGGACGTGGACCATACTGAAGTGGACGGCGATGCTTCTTCGTGGGGGAATAGCCGACTTGGTGCGGGTTGTCGGCTATCACTAGCGACGCTGCGAACGCGATGATGATGCCGACCGCTCCAAGACTCACAAAGGCTATTTCCCAGCCGTGGGCATTGAGCAGCGCTAGGAAAGGGACTGCTGAGACAAACTGTCCGACTTGTCCAAGTGCCCCGCTCAACTGCGCAAATAAAGGAGCTCGGCGCAGCGGGAACCATGCCGGTATAAGCCGCATGACGGAAAGGAAACCGGTGGCGTCGCCAGCACCGATAAGAACACGTGCACCGACAGCGAGGGGGAGTGTGGTGCTTAGCGCCAAAACTACTTGGCCAGTTGCCATCAGTAACGCGCCGGCGAGCAGTGCTTTTCTGGGGCCGTAACGGTCTATGAGTAGGCCCATGGGAATCTGCGCCAGGGCATAAGTTCCCACCTGCACGGAGGTGAATAGCGCCAATTGACTGGCGTCGATGTGGAACCTATCGATCGCCGCGACACCGGCCACACCGAAAGAGGTCCGGCCAGTAATCGCGACGATATAAACCAAGCACGCACATGACCAGACGAGAACTGCACGGCGGAAGCCAGGCGGCTCGGCGTTAACAGGACGAGAGTTCGAAGATAGGCTCACGGAAAATCATCAGGCAAGGTGCCCAGTTGCAATTACGTTGTAGTTGAGATCCACGGCGCCGTCTACAGAGCAGGCGATGAGGACGATACGGCCGGGAATAGAGGTGTCGACAAGCTCGGAGTCATCGATGGCATCGTATTTATCCACGAGATAAGCATTATCAATTACCCACCGGCGAGAATGCCCCTCTGCATCGGTCATCGTGACGACGTCGCCGTTGAGCACGTCTGTTTGATAACGCGTGATCATATCGCCGGATTCACCGCGAACAGGAGTAGGGCGGTTGAAGTCCACGTGCTGTGTAACTATCTCGGAGATGGGATTAAACACGAGCCGCTGCTGGCCCCACGCATGGCCTAAGACGTAGGTGGTGCCGTGTTCTGCGGTGGCAGGAGATTGGCCCCAGCCATCGACCCAGCGCACCATCGTTGCTTGAGGACCAGCAGGATTGAGTGGCAGCTCATAGGGCATCGAATCATAGGTGGCCCCGGTGATGCTGGCTGTGCCGGTCATGGTGAAAGAACCAATGCGTGTGGGAGGAGGGCCAGCGTTAACGTTTGCCTCGGGTTCTGGTGAGTCTGATGCGGAACTCTCAGACGACTCCGGATCTTCTGCGGACTCCGATTGGCTCGTCGCCGACTCAGAACTGAGTGCATTATGCGCGGAATCGGAGTCGCGGAGGCTCGTCGCTATCTTCCACGCCGCCAGCATTGCCACTAGTGCCACTGCCAAGCACAGAGAGAAGACAATGAGGAAGCGTTTTTTCAAGTCTTTGGGTTCCACGGAATTCCTATCGGGTGGGTCTGCGTGCAGTAGTAAATTCTATTATCTACCACTATTTGCGGAATCGATGTGTATGGGAAGTACCGAGCCGGCAAGAACAAAATGAGAACACATGCCTGGTTCAGTCGCGAGCTCATACGATATAAAAATCGATGCAATTGGTGGGGGTAGCGATAAGAAATGTCCATCCGTTTTCTTCAGCGCTAGAGCCGTCGACGCTAGTGTAGTAGCCGTGCACTACATTTCGACAAGAGACACTTCCCAGACCCCCGTAGCGTTTACTGACATACTTTTGGGTGGTCTTGCCCCAGACGGCGGTTTGTACCTTCCTGAGTATTATCCGCGTCTCGACGCTGCCACGTTAGATACCTGGCGCGGTATTCTCGCCCAGCAAGGTTACGCAGCACTAGCCGCAGAAGTGCTTAAGCTCTTTGTCGACGACATCCCGGCAGCGGATCTAGAAGCCATTACTGCGCGCGCTTACACGACGCCCAAGTTTGCCGACGAAGAAATCGTCCCGGTGACCAAGCTCGAGGACGGCATTTATATAGGCCACCTATCTGAGGGACCGACCGCTGCATTCAAAGACATGGCCATGCAGCTTCTTGGCGAGCTCTTTGAATATGAGCTACGCCGGAGGAAAGAGACCTTAAACATTCTGGGTGCCACCTCTGGCGACACAGGATCCTCTGCTGAATACGCGATGCGTGGGCGTGCAGGAATCCGTGTGTTCATGCTCACCCCTAAAGACCGCATGACGCCATTCCAGCAGGCCCAGATGTTTGGTCTGGATGACCCAAATATCTTTAATATCGCGCTAGATGGCGTTTTTGATGATTGTCAAGACGTGGTTAAAGCTGTGTCGTCCGACGCGGATTTTAAAGCGAACAACCACATTGGTGCAGTGAACTCAATTAACTGGGCCCGTTTGATGGCGCAAGTGGTCTACTACATTTCTTCGTGGCTCAAAGTAACGGAGAACAACGATCAAAAAGTTAGTTTCTGCGTTCCCACCGGAAACTTTGGCGATATCTGTGCCGGACACATTGCTAAGCAAATGGGGCTGCCGATCGACAGACTCATCGTTGCCACCAATGAAAACGATGTTCTTGATGAGTTCTTTAAAACCGGTGAGTACCGTGTGCGCTCTGCAGCTGAGACTCATGAGACATCCTCGCCCTCGATGGATATTTCTAGAGCGTCCAACTTTGAGCGGTTTATTTTTGACCTGTTAGGAAGAGATGCCGAGCGCTGCTCAGAACTCTTTGGGGAACAAGTAAAAGCTGGCGGTTTTTCTCTTGCCGATGACGAATCATTTGAGCACGCTGCCACGCATTATGGTTTTGCGTCGGGTAGTTCCACCCACGCAGACCGTATAGCCACCATCGCCGATTGCTATACGCGCCGGGGCCTGATGTTGGATCCGCATACCGCTGATGGGGTGAAAGTCGCGCGCGAGTGGGCTAGCCAGATTGAAAGCCCCATCGTGTGTTTGGAGACCGCTCTACCCGTGAAATTCACGGATACCATTGTAGAAGCAGTAGGACGCGGTCCTGAGATTCCAGAGCGCTTTACTGGAATCTTGGATGCACCACGCCATGTCACAGATCTACCTAATGATGTGGCTGCAGTGAAGGACTTCATTCTAGAGAGTATTGCTCGAGATACTGCGGGTGCTTAAGTAGTCCTGCGGAAAACCACCGGTCGTGTACCTAAAGCGTGTACAGAAGCCGGTGGTTTTCGTTGTGGACACGTTGTGGGCCAAGAAGTGGGTTCCTTGTAACCAGCTTGTTAATCAGCTCGGCAACAAGGACCGCTGGGTTGCGCCGAAAAACGTGTCGGACACTAGACTTTTATTAAAAGATTGCTACGCATCCTGAATAGAGAGAACACTATGGCACAAGAACAATTTGCAGGTCCAGAGTATTTTACCGAGTTTGATCCCAAGGCTTTTGCCGAGAAACTTAAAAAAGAAGCCGCTGAGAAAGCTGCCCGTGAAGCAGCGCAAGGTGCAGAAGAATCCTCTGCGGATTAGTCCACAGAGGATATAATTGTCGCTTTAGATACTAAGGACTTTTAGCATGCCAACACCCAATTTTATCCTTAAGATCAGAGACAAGATCGGCCATGATCCATTGTTTTTACCTGGGGTGACGGCCATCGTGATTAAGGATGTCCCTGAAGGTGCGCCTATTACAGCAGTGCCAGAAGTGCTGCTGGTTAAAAGAAGTGATAACGGGGAATGGACACCTGTAACAGGTATCGTGGATCCTGGTGAACAGCCGCATGCAGCAGCTGTGCGGGAGGTGAAGGAAGAAACGTGCGTTGACGTAACCGTAGATGCTCTGCTTGGAGTGGGGGCTGTGGGGCCTGTGGAACACGCAAACGGCGATATTAGCTACTACATGGATACCGCCATGCGCTGTAGCGTCGTGGGGGATTGCACTCCGCGTGTTGGAGATGATGAGAGCACAGAGGTGCGATGGTTCTCTGTGATGCAGATGCCACCGATGAAGCCACGTTTCCGCTTGCTGGTTGGTGATGCAGTCGCACAGCTTAAGCATCCGGCCGGATTCCGCCCTCGGATGGGTTATGAAAAACGCGATCGCACGAGATAATTGTGTAGTTTTCTGCGGTCTTTTGCTAAGGAACACTCATGCACGACCACATAAACTGTGAATATCGTGTGTAAATGAGAAGGGGAGCTTATGGCTCCTCTTTTTTGGGGCAAGGTGCCCAAGGCTTGTTGCGTGTGGACACGGCGTGGGGACTTTTCCCATGTGGGAAAGAAATAAAAGGCGGACAAGAGGATCGCAGCACAAAATCGAGAGCTTATAGAACAGGGTATAGGTTATGGGGTTACTGTGGATGGAGCTTCAAACGGGGGCATTATAAGGTTTCTGGAATAGCTCATTATTACTAATAATTTGAACCCTGGCGTAATTTATTCCACATGAATGCTGTCTTGATCGCTGTCATTGTGATGCTTGCGTTAGCCGTCGCGCGGGTCCATGTCGTTTTAGCGCTTTTTATCGGTGCTTTAGTGGGGGGACTCGTGAGCGGCATCGGGCTTGATTCCACAATGGTGGCGTTTCAAGAAGGTCTTGCAGGTGGCGCAAAAATCGCGCTGAGTTACGCGATGCTGGGCGCTTTCGCCATGGCGGTGGCCAGCTCAGGACTTCCGAAGCTACTAGCAGATGCGATCATGAAGCGTATCGACGCCGGCTCTGAAGGCGCGGGGACCAAAGCCGTTGCTGTGACCAAATGGCTGATGTTGGCCGGTATCTTGGCTATGGCGATTATGAGTCAGAACCTCATACCTGTGCATATCGCGTTCATTCCGCTTATCGTTCCGCCGTTGCTCGGGGTGATGAATAAGTTGAACCTCGACCGCCGATTGGTGGCATGTGTGATTACTTTCGGCCTGGTGACCACGTATATGTGGATTCCTTTGGGTTTTGGTTCGATCTTCCTCAATGAGATTCTCTTGGGCAACATTGAAGCGGCAGGGATGAGTACATCGGGGATCAACATTATGAAGGTGATGGGGATTCCAGCGCTTGGAATGCTCGCAGGGTTACTTGTAGCTGTGTTTATTAGCTACCGACGTCCTCGTCGTTACGCATCTGTCGCTGTTGCGGAACAAACCGGAAGTGGTGAACCGCAGTCGGAACGCGGAGCAGTTTCCCGCTATAAGGTCGTGGTCTCCGTGGTGGCTATTGTGGTCACTTTTGTTGTTCAGATTGTCATGCAATCAGTGGCTACGGACGCAGATCCGCTTCTTATCGGCGCGTTGGCTGGATTGGCTATCTTCATGCTGACTGGAGCTGTGAATTGGCGTGAAGCTGATGACGTATTTAGCCAGGGAATGAAGATGATGGCCATGATCGGTTTCATCATGATCACGGCCCAAGGCTTTGCCTCGGTAATGAAGAAAACGGGGGAAGTGGAAGCTCTCGTTCACACTTCCGCTGAGTTGTTTGGGGACAACAAAGCAATGGGCGCGCTCGTGATGCTGCTTGTGGGGCTTGTGGTAACGATGGGGATCGGATCTTCTTTTTCTACGCTGCCCATCATCGCGACCATTTATGTTCCGCTATGCACTGCCATGGGATTTTCTCCTGCGGCCACCGTGGCGATTATCGGGGCGGCTGGTGCACTCGGGGACGCTGGCTCGCCAGCTTCGGATTCGACCCTTGGGCCAACCTCCGGTTTAAACGCGGATGGTCAGCACGATCACATTCGAGATTCGGTCATCCCGACGTTCCTTCACTATAACCTTCCGCTTATTGCTTCAGGCTGGATCGCTGCGATGGTTCTTTAGCTTAAAAGAGGCAGGCTGGTGATGGAGCTGGGAGCCTCTGTGCACTCTGTAAAAATCGTCTCATGCTTGCTACGAACTAGCGAGCAAGACGTGTTCGAAGAGACGGTTTATACCGTTTGGGGGTGTTATGCGGATTTATTTTTACTATTGGGAATGAAGGTTTTTCCATGAAATAGGCCTGCTTTAAAGCTTTAAAAAACGCGCATAAACCCTTGTTAGGGTCGCCTTTAGAGTGGTTTGCTTTCGTCTGATTTTGTTGCAAAAGGGTTACGGCCGGCACACGTAGGGATAACGATTTTCCTGAAAAGTACACAGGATCCTTCAACTGTGCCTACAGTGGGAGTCACACTGAAGTCAACGAGAAAGGTTGTATGGATGGGTGATGTAGAAAACAAATTGGATCAGCTTGGTGGCAAAGCCAAAGAAGCGTTTGGTGAGGCTACGGACAACGATAGCCTTGCGGACGAAGGCCGCGCAGATCAAACTAAAGCTGATGTCAAAGATGCAGTTTCCAATGCTGGTGAGAAGGTAAAGGATGCTGCAAATAAAGTCTTGGGTTCTTTCCAAAAGGAAGAAGACAAGTAGTTATTTAGCATAAGCTAAATACAATGTCAGAGTAGCATGGGATGCGATCTATGTAACATTTACTCTCTTTTTGAGGGTAAAACCCACAGGCCTTGAGGGGTTTAGGCCTGTGGGATCACTACTGTGTCGGTGGATGTGGGGCTAGGGGATGGCTAAATCAACCAGTGTATGCAGGGTGATAACAGTTTTATCTGTGGTAATTCTTTGCACTGCAAAAAAAACAGGGGGTAAGGACTATCTTCATATAGAACAAGAAAACATGTATGGTGGGTGTACGTGCGATTTCTTAATGATCAAATTCCGCCGTACGAGCTAACGTATCACGACGTTTTTATGGTCCCTTCGGTGTCTTCCGTAGGGTCACGGATGTCTGTGGACCTTGCTACGAGCGATGAAACAGGAACCACTATTCCGCTTGTCATTGCAAACATGACCGCTGTTGCTGGTCGCCGCATGGCAGAAACCGTTGCGCGACGTGGTGGCGTTGTGATTTTGCCTCAGGATGTTCCCGCAGAGATTGCTGCAGAAACTATCGCTCGGGTGAAAAACGCGCATCCAGTGTTCGAGTCTCCCATCACGGTGAAGCCTCACCATACCGTTGGGTACACGCGTAATTTGCTGCATAAACGTGCGCACGGTGCGGCTATCGTGGTTGAAGGCAACCATCCCGTAGGTGTGGTCACCGAAAAAGACATTGCAAAGGTAGATAACTTTGCTCAGGTTGGCACGCTCATGTCGACCAATTTGATGACCCTCCCGGACACCATTACTCCGCAGGAGTCTTTCCGCATGCTCAATGAGCATGGGCGTAGGTTGGCACCTGTCGTTGCGAGCGATGGAACGCTCGTGGGCATTGTGACCAAGCAGTCCGCTTTGCGCGCTACGTTGTACAAACCGGCCCTCGACGCCAATGGAAAACTCCGCGTGGGTGCTGCAATCGGAATCAACGGCGATGTTGCAGGACGCGCACAAAAGCTTATCGACGCAGGCGCGGACGTCCTGGTCGTCGATACTGCACATGGACATCAGACCCACACCATGGAAGCCCTGAAGAAAGTTCGCGCACTCAACCCGCCAGTGCCGGTTGCCGCAGGCAACGTGGTGACTGCTGATGGCGTTCGTGATCTGGTGGCAGCTGGCGCGAACATCATCAAGGTAGGCGTTGGCCCTGGCGCTATGTGCACGACGCGTATGCAGACTGGCGTGGGTCGACCACAGTTCAGCGCTGTTTTGGAATGTGCTGCAGAGGCTAAGAAACTCGGCGCACACGTGTGGGCCGACGGCGGCGTTCGCGATCCTCGCGACGTTGCGTTGGCACTTGCCGCTGGCGCGTCGAACGTGATGATTGGTTCATGGTTCGCCGGTACCTTCGAGTCTCCCGGCGACCTTCACTATGACGTCGATGGCCGTATGTACAAGGAATCCTTTGGCATGGCCTCACGTCGTGCCGTAGTAAACCGTAACTCGGATACTGAGGCGTTTGAAAAAGCTCGCCGCGAGATGTTCGAAGAGGGAATTTCCTCCGCAAAGATTTACCTTGAAGAGGGTAAAGGCGGGGTGGAAGATCTTATCGACCACATCATTTCCGGCGTTCGTTCCTCCTTCACCTACGCGGGTTCGGACAGCATAGCGACCTTCCAGGACCAGGCCGTGGTCGGAGTTCAATCGGCTGCTGGCTTTGCTGAGGGCATGGCGCGACCGACTCGTTAAAGACACACAAAGTTCAATCCCCGTGGGGAGACGCGGTAAGCGTCTCCCCACGGGGATTTTATGCATAAGAGCAATTACTCAAAGTTCAACTTGTAATTCTCGGACGCAACCAATCCGGCTTTCTCGCACACCCAAAACGAGGCGAATGCCAGAATGATAGGTGCAACAACAAAGATCGCAAAGATGATGAGGATGTTGGCCGCCGACCAACCCCATCCCTCGGCATTGAGTGCAGCCAAAGGACCTACCAGGCCGGAGATGCCAAAGCCTGCGGAGATCGGGGTGCCGGAGATTCCCAGGGCTCCTCCGGCCGCTCCCAGGACAGCAGCGCTGAGTGCCAGCGGCAAAAAGTTGAGGGGGCGACCCCAGATATTTGCCATGTGGACTTTTGGTGAACCCAGAATCGGCAGGAGAGAAGTGGCCAGACCGTTGGCTTTCCAGCCGGCGATCGCCAGTCCGAAACCGGCGGCCACCACGCCTAAGTTGGCAGTTCCTGAAGCGACCCCAGACATATAGATTGCCGTAGCAATGCCAACCGTGGAGATGGGGGAGACAATTCCGAGTGCAAAGGCAACGGCCAAGATCGCTCCCATAACAATCGGTTGAAGGCCCGTGGCCCCATTGATTACGTCGCCAAGCCACACACTAAAGGCGTTCACCGCGGGGTAAGTGATCACCCAGCCGATGCCACCTGCGATGACGATCACGATTGTAGAGAGCAAGAGGATTGTGTAATTCCCCAGCTTAGGGCCGATGAGTAGGACTACCCCCACCGCAAAGGCCGCGGTGAGGCCAGTGTTAATGACAAGTCCCGTGCCCTGGAGGTGGAAACCGCCATTGGGGTCCACCGTGGCAACGCCGGATCCCAGCACCGCTGCAATTCCTACGCTCGCCGTCTGGATTGGAGTCAGCTTGAACTGCATGGCTACCAAAACGCCAATGAGGATGGGGAGCATAGAGGAAGACAGCGCCACGAGCGTGAGCAGTGTTTTAAGTGCGGGCCAGTGGGGGACGAGCGCTTTGAGTAACTCGCCAAGGAGTGCTTGTGGGACCAGCGCCACCACAACGGCGATAGAGATTCCGTTGAGCACCTTCATGGTGAAAGAGCCGAGCGAATTCCACGTAGGCCTGGGGCTCGCTGCGGTTTCCGGATGCTCAATAGACGTACTGATGGCTTCAGGGGTTTCCGAGAGGGAATCCCGGGTTACTTCTGTGTTTTTAGACATAGGGGGCCTTCGCGATATCTGATAAATAAAAAGTTCGCGTGCCCACTCAGGCTCGCTTACGACGTTCACAGCCGCCACACCGCTCAACGCAGCATGTTGGGCAATGATATCCACAAAACCAGCAAAGTTAATAATATTCGGCCCAGAAGGGTGAATATTCTGCATAGTATTTGGTGTTAGGTTGCGGCTGTGGTGGAAGGGTCGGTGCATAAGTGAATGAACCCCCTTTTTGCCAGACTCGAAGAGCCTAGTATTCCCAGTCCTTCAGCACTTCTTCGACTCGATTCTTCCGCCTCTTTTCCAGTGCGCGATCCTCGACAACCGCGGAGAAGAATAAGATGATGCTATTGATGGCAATTGTTACGAGGACAACTTCAGGGTATTGAGTTGTTGCGAATTTCATTGCAAAGTCCCACAATCGCTCACCTATAGCGCCCAAGGTGAGGATGATTTCGGTTGTAGTCATTTGCTTAATCGCAGGCCCCACGAAAATTTCCGCTGCTTGTCTGCGGATCTCCTTGTCGGAGACCAGACGTTCGGTGACCTGCTCTACGATATCTTCATTGTCCTCAATGAAGTCCTCGAGGTCCTCGCTCGTTTTGATGCCATCAAGGTCAATTCCTAGTGACTTAAAATTCCAGTCAATTTCCTTGAACAGACCGAGCTTTGACAGCGCTTCTTCCTCGCTCAGCAGCTTTGGAAACAGAGTATCCATGTGTCCCACGGCTTGACACATGGACTCCGACCACAGGTGGGTGTTCGTGCGCCCAAGGATGTCCTGAGCTGTGATTTGGGGCTTAAGAAATGACGCCACATTCAGAGCTCCCAGACCGAGCTTTTCCATGTCGATCGCAGGCTTCGCGTACGAGTTCCATACCTTCTCGACTTCGGAGATGAATTCAGGCGATGCGACAAAGCGGGTACTCAGCCCCTTATAACTTGTGGCAGCAACAATCCCAGCCAAGCCCGCGGATAGGGGAGCGCCGATTTTTGCGGTGTCGAGACCTGCCAATCCTGCACTTACATGCGCACCAATTCCTACAGTTCCCAGACCTGCAAGTCCAGGGTTCATCTGTGCAGCGATTTTAGCCATCCCAGACGTGTAAGGTGGATTGAGAAACTGTGCTGCTACGGATTCAGCCTGCTCGTTCATCCTCTGAACAATCCCAACAGCTGGGGAGTTGAATAGTTCTTGGAGCATGGTGGCGACATTCGAAGTGCCGAGAACGGTATCAAGAGCTGACTTATGTGCAGCTGCCATAGTGTCAAGTGGTCCAAGTGCCTGACCCTTGCGGACTTCTTCGGTCAGCACGGCCCAAGGAGAGTGCTTCATATAGTCATAGTGAAGTTGTCCTTTGGCGGCTTCTACTGCGCCCAAGAGGCCTGGGTTCTTAGCGAAGCTAGCGCCCATGTTTTTCGAGAGCTCGTCAAAAGCTGCGGTGCGAATTGGTTCGGATGGGTTTTGGTTCAATGATTCTCCTATGAGTTGAAGTTTCAAGGACGAGGCTGTGAGGGGTGCGATCCGTACCAATTTTGGTACGGATCGCAACATTGAAATGACGATATCTTTCGGTAGGGACACTTCATGTTGGCAGCTAGTATAGATCTTCACCGCGACACCCAGCTAGGGCAAATAAGAACGTCTATTCGAGGGATATTTCCGGCTACACTGTGGTCTAATGATCTCTCGCCCGATCAACAAGCCCAAAGCCATTTCTGAGTCTGACTGGCAAAGGGTAGGGCACTATGTCCTGTCAACTCTTCAACCCATGCCAGACTTGCCAGGCTCGACGCAGCATGCCTCCGCTGTCTTGGCATTTTTGTGGGTTAGTGAGCAGGGCTACGACGTGATAGACGAGTATGTTTATGACTCTGAGATAGTCGATGACCACCTTCGCTCTTTCACATTCCCAGCTTGTCGAGGACGGCGCTTCAGCAACACAGGAATTGGCTACGTAAGGTTTTTCGTTTGCTTGGGTCCGAGTCTGGACAAGTCAAGCGGCTATCAGAGCGATACACCGTAGAACAAACAGCTGTCCCAGACGTGGATGTTGATGAGGTGCTAGTTCGGGTTCGCGGAGACAAGGATAAAGAACTCATTGTCACCTTGTCGCTTGGAGCTGGGCTACTCAACGCTGAGATACTCGCCCTGACATGGGAAGACGTAGCAATCGATGAGGTAGGGGCGGTCATTCGCGCAGGCGACCCAGCTAGATCTATTCCTGTACGAGCTGAACATGATGCAGCTTTGCGCACGGGTGGAACGGGGTTAGTTGGGGCTTCCCAACGAGTCTGCCCGCTTTCGAAAATTCACGTTGCGTGAAATGACACAGAACTTGACCGATATCCCTGGGACACACGTATTCCGCACCTTCAAGTGTGAGTGGATCAAAGCCCTTTTTCGTTCTGGTGTTCCCGAGGCTGTGATTTGTCAGGTTGCAGGTATTTCTTCATTACACGCTTACCGCGACATCCAAGCCCCGCGCATGTCGATTATGTCCTTCGCCCCGCAGGTTTACGCAGCTCATCCGTCATGGTCTCAAGGAGATCGAGCATGGTGAAAAGAAAAGAACAGATAGACCAGCTTGTCGAACGATTCCTTGGAACACAGGCTTTATCGACTAGGGCAGTTGAAGTTGCCTATTGCAGAAATGCAACAGAGTTTCTTACGTGGGCAGGGCGCAAGGACAGGCCAGAGGTTCTCGCTGAGGTAGTCACAGAGAGCAACATCGGGACCTTCATGAAGAACAAGCGCGGACATGAAGCACCCCGAACAGTACGCGCTACTCGAGGCCTTTTGCGCAGGCTCGGTGTGTTTGTGGGGACGCTGCAGGATGAAACAGGGGTGGTAGGTAAGCGCATGTCCGTGGAGCCGTACACGAGACGTGAACTGGAACTCATGGCAGGGTGGGCTATCTCTGGAAGCTGTCTCTGGCGATTGGCTTGTCCGCAGGCTTGCGTACGTCGGAAATGGATATTCTGCGGTGGCCTCAGATAGTAGGTGAGAAAGCTTCAGGCTTGTGATCGAAAACGTCGTAGGCCGAGATATCCCTGTCATTGATTACTTTGCAGATGATCTTCATGAGCTTCGACAGTTTTCGGATGATTACGTGTTCTCACCTCACAAGACTGACGAGCGAGCAGCAGTGGCGCTGGATTCTGTTGTTCCGCTTACCTGCGATGAGGGGAAAACCTCCACAACGAGGATGCGGGACACGTGGGCAACGGTGCTCCTGGATGCAGGCGTGCCAGCCGAAGTTGTTCGGTCAGGACTCGGAGCCAGCGACTCGGCTGGTAATCGGTATGCGTCACTGGCTTCGAATGGGCCGTGGGAAGCGTTTCGGTTTCAGTTGCATGGTCGAACCGAGCTTGAGAAAACGACTTTGCGGTCAGTATAGAAGTGCAGGTGGGCGCTGCATTTTCAATAGTAGAAGGAAAATGGGAGAAATCTTAAGGAAAACCCCCTTCACCGTTCGCGAGGTTCGCGGTGGTGAAGGGGTTTCGTGGATGTTCCTGACCCCTAGCAGTCGAAGTACATCTCAAACTCCTGCGGCGTCGGGCGCAGGCGGGTAGGAGTGATCTCTTCGTCGTACTTGAGCTTGATGTAGGTGTCGATGAGGTCTTCGGTGAACACATCGCAGTCGGTCAGGAACTCGTTGTCCTCTTCAAGGGCCTTGAGTGATTCCACCAGTGAGGTGGGGGCCTGCGGGATGCTTGTGGCCTCCTCTGGTGGCAGCTCGTAGAGGTCCTTGTCCACTGGTGCATGCGGCTCGATGCGGTTCTTGATGCCATCAAGGCCGGCGAGCATCATGGCTGCAAATCCAAAGTAGGGGTTGCCTGAAGGGTCCGGTGCGCGGAACTCAATGCGCTTAGCCTTGGGGTTGGAGCCTGTAATAGGAATACGGATTGCCGCAGAGCGGTTGCGCTGTGAGTACACCAGGTTGATGGGGGCCTCGAAGCCGGGGACCAGGCGGTGGTAGGAGTTCAGCGTGGGGTTGGTAAACGCCAAGACCGCGCCTGCGTGGTGCAGGATGCCGCCGATGTAGTAGCGGGCCATGTCGGAAAGCCCGGCGTAGCCGGATTCGTCGTGGAAGAGGGGCTTGCCGTCTTTCCAAAGAGACTGGTGCGCGTGCATTCCCGAGCCGTTGTCGCCTGCGATGGGCTTGGGCATGAAGGTGGCGGCACGGCCGTTTTGAGCTGCGGTGTTCTTGATGATGTATTTGAAGGTCTGCAGGTCGTCGGCAGCGTGTAGCAGGGTGTTGAACCGGTAGTTGATTTCTTGCTGGCCGCCGGTGCCTACCTCGTGGTGGAAACGCTCAATATGGAAGCCGGCGTTGATAAGGTTGCGCGTCATCTCGTCGCGAATGTCTACGGTCTGATCGTGGGGCGCGACGGGGAAGTAGCCGCCTTTGACGCGGTTCTTGCCACCAAGGTTGCGGGTGCCGTCGAGGTTGTATTCTTTGCCTCGGTTCCACCAGCCCTCGTCGGAGTCGACTTCATAGAAACCAGCGTTGATGTCTGTGGAGTAGCGGACGGAATCGAAGAGGTAGAACTCGGCTTCGGCGCCGAAATTACAGGTGTCGGCGATGCCGGTGGAGGTCAGATACTCTTCTGCTTTGCGGGCAACGTTGCGCGGATCGCGGGAGAATGCCTCGCGGGTAAAAGGATCGTGGACAAAGAACTTAATGTTCAAGGTCTTTGCTTTGCGGAACGGGTCCAAGGTCGCGGTTGCGAGGTCCGGAAGAAGGTTCATGTCGGACTCGTCGATGGTGGTAAAACCACGGATGGAAGAGCCATCGAAAGCCAGGCCCTCTTCGATAGCGTCTTCATCCAACATTCCCGCAGGAATGGAGAAGTGCTGTTCGATGCCCGGGACGTCGGTAAAGCGAACATCGACGAATTCAACATTTTCGTCTTTGATGAACTTGATAACGTCTTCGGATGTACTGAAGGCCACGTTGACTCCTTGGGGGAACGTTGTTGTGTTTCCTTGTACGATTAGCCTTAATGGCGGGCTAATCAAAACAAGTTGTGGGGTATGGCACCATAAAAGTCGGTTCCTCTAGGATAGCAGTAGAGAAGCTAATTACCTATCGACCGACCGATACCTGTTGTCCGTGGGTTTCCCACTCCGGCTGTTCAAGAACTACAGTAGTCCACATGGCAAAACCGAAGCGTAGTTGGCTCGACGGGCCGGAGATTCCCTCGCAAATCGACGGCGACACCCCCGCCCGCTGGCCGGGTGAACACCTTGGACTTCCACAAAAAGGCCCGGGAGCTTTAGGTAGTGTCCTGCGACGTTCCTGCGGAGTCCTTATCGACTGGGGCATCTGCTTGATCAGTGCAACGGTGATTCACATGTTTACCCCTGCGCTCGGCGGTGTGTCCACCGCGACCCTCATCCTCTTTTTCATCCTCGGTGTAATAAGCGTCTGGCTTTTCGCCCGCACTCCTGGACAGGCAATCCTAGGCATGGGGGTAGCCCGCATTGACGTGCGAACTGAAAAAGTGGGTTTTGTGCGCGCCCTCGTACGCACAGCGCTCACGTGCTTTATCTTCCCCGCAGTGCTTGTCGACGCCGACGGCCGCGGTATGCACGATCGCGCCACGGGAACCGCAGTAGTTTTTGGGTAAATAAAAACTACTAAGCAAAGAAAAGGCTTGGACACTAAAAAAACAGTGTCCAAGCCTTATTGCGTAAAAAGATCGTCTTATTTGTTGCGATCTGCAGAACGACGAGCGCGACGGTTCATTCCCGAGATCTTGCCGCCCTTAGGGATCGGGCCTTTGGGAAGTCCTACGTTTGTCTGGACGTTATCCATGGACTCGATGCGGCTAGCGATTTCATACACATCGTTCTTCTTGTACTGGCGATCAAGCTTGAGCAAACTGGACTGCAGTTTTTTCAGCGGCACCTCGCCCTCGCCACTGCCCACAAACATCTCATGAATCGGTACACCAGGTGCTAGACGTGACAGTCGCTGACGCTGCTGATTGATCAGCGGACGCAGATGGTTCTTATTGCCCTCACCTACGAGCACAATGCCGCAGACGCCGATAACGCGGTGGAGCACATCCATTTGCTTGGTCACGGCAATGCCGGTCTTGGTTCGCCATACAATGCCCACGCCTGAACGTAGGTTCTCTAGCGCCCAACCTGCGGCGCCGGCTTGGCCCTCAGCCTTTTCGTAGACGCTATTTTGGAGCCTACGGGTGAAAATAAACATAGCAAGGAGCACGCCCAGCAAAAGACCAGTGGGAAGCGTAAACCACTGACCGTTCCACAACATTCCGATGAGGAAGAAAAGCAGGCCGAGGCCAAGGATCGATCCCACCATGATCGGCACCAGGGCTTTGTCCTGCTTGCGCTGGATGTTGAACGCCTGCCAGAGCTGAGACCAGTTCCGGCGGCGCTGGGCGCGCTTCGCCGCGCGCTGCTCCTTCTTCGCGGCCTTGTCGGCCTGCTTCTTCGCGTCTGCCATGCGTACCAGCTTAGCGGGCAGCCCTGCACTATCTGCAATCAGACTCCAAGGCTTCCTCTATTACAGAAATATCTTCGGGAGGAATCTGCCGCGGCAGGCAAAGATGTCACGGCGTGGGCGTGTCTGCTTTAAGTGAATACGGAGAAAATATGTGGGCGCTGAAATGGGAGTTTAGGGGCGGGGTCGTCCGATGTACCAGTAAGGGCACCAGAAAATAGCGTCTGTTTCCAGTCTCCACTCTTTGATCGCTAATCGCCGGATGTCTTTGCACAGATTTCCTTCGCCGGAAACCCACACGTAGTCCGGCTTAACGTGTGATTCCGACTGGAGATACGTCAAAGTGGCATCTGCTTGTTTCGCGATGGGCCGGTAGAGAATCTCTACATGTTCAGCATGTGTGCGCAGCCATTCCACCGAGGAAGCCTCTATGTCGGCTTCGCTTTCCACAGTGATAACAAAACGTATGGACTGTAGTTGGCCAGGGTGCAGATCTGACATGAACTCAGCAATGGCGAGCGCGGACGGAACAGACGAGGCATCCGCCACCACCAGTTGCCGGTCCCATCGTCGGTCCCATAACCCCCGGGCGCTGAATATTCCCACGGGATCTCCAGGCTGGGCGCACAACGCCCAGCGCAGACCCGGCCCAATGTCGGCGTGAGCATCGGCGCTGTTAACCATGGACTCATGGGTGACTCCATGCGTGGCTATGTCGAATGCCATAACGCCTCGCTGTGTATCAAGATGGCGCACGGTGTACCAGCGCAGTGCGGGACGTTCGTCTTCGGCGATGGCATTGAGGGTTGAGCGCAGGTTTGCGCGTTCCTGACGTGGGAGATTTTCCAGCATGGGGAAGAAAGCGGACGTGGTGTTGAGATGCTCCGGCGGCATGACAAGTCCAAAGAACTCATCGGGTCCGGTCATTGTCCAATCGTGAAAATCGGGGGAGGTGAGTTCAATGCGGCGCAGATGCGGGGCAATCTCCGCTACGCCTAACACGTGCGCTTGGACCAAGTGATGGTGGGGTTCAGCTGGGGAGTTCCTGAGCTCGTGATCGGCGAAGGCGGTGATTGGTCTGGTCGTCATTAACACTCCTCAGTGTGTGGGGCCGGTGTTACTTGGCGTCTGGGATTTTGTCGGAGAGCACGAGTAGCCGATGAGGCGCGAAGCTTTGTAAAGCTTACCTAAAATGTTGTAGGTTTGGCTTGCCTGAAAGGTTCATTGTAAATGGACCGTTTGAATCGACTTAAAGGTGCCCCATGACAACTGCACATCCCACACCACTCACATCGCAGCACTCGCGCAACTATCGCGCTGTTGCGGTGACCACTGCAATCGTCGTTACGCTTGCCCTCCTACTTACCGCGTGTTCCCGCAGCGAAGAAGCCGCAAAGCCTGCCGCTGGTGGAGACACTAAAAACACACGTGTTGCCGCTTTGGGACTAGGCGACGCAGACACACTCCTTTCCTTAGGCATCGCTCCTGTTGCTGTCGCCCCGTGGGGAGCCCAGGGCGATGTGGACAAGAGCGGTGTGGGGCCATGGTCCAAGGAACTCCTGGGAGATGCCACCCCGGAGCCCATTTACAACACGGCTCAGGGATTCACCTCTCAGATCTTGGAAAAAGTCACGGCTACCAACCCCGAGCAGATCATCGCTGTGAATCAGGCTGTGGACGCCCAAGCAAAGAAAGCGCTGGCTGCCATCGCGCCCACCACGACCCACTCAGAGCAGTTCGCTGACTGGCAGGTGCCGTGGGAGGATCAGGTAACCACGATCGCACATGCCGTAGGAAAAGAATCTGAGGGTCAAGAGCAGATCAAGAAGACCAAGAAAGCTTTTGAGGATTTCCAGGCGCAGCATCCGGAACTCAAAGGCAAGCGTGCTGCTGTGGTTATGCCTTATCAGGGCAAGATCGGCATCTACACCTCTGGCGATGGCCGTGGCCAGTTCTTAAAGAGCCTGGGCTTCCACATTCCCGCTGAGATTGAGGGCGACGGCAAGCAGTTCTACCGGGACCTCGCCCCAGAAAATTACTCCGAGCTCAACAATGTCGATTACCTCTTTGTTCTGGACTACAAGGGCGCAGTGGATGCTCTGAAAAAGGACACCACGTTTAACAACCTGGACGTGGTCAAGAGCGGCCGTGCGCACTTCCTCCATGAAAATGTGGGCAACGCGATGAGCATGCCAAATCCGGTAACCATTCCGTGGGCGATTCAGAAGTTCGCCGAATCGCTCTAATGCGCATGTCAATGCGCACGTCGCATAGAGCTTTGACAGTAGGAACGTTTGCGCTCGTGATAGGCGCGGCGTTCCTCTCTGTCGTTGTCGGGGCCCGTTCCGTGCCCGTGGGGGACATCCTTGCGGTGTTGAGTCAGGGGCCAGGAAGACTCTCGGATGCCTCTGCGCCCCCGCTGTCTGCCCACCTCACCGAGGTGTATGACGTGGTATGGAATTTGCGCATACCTCGCACGTTGTTGGCGCTGATCGTCGGGGCATCGCTGGCTATGGCTGGTGCCATCGCCCAGTCATGGACGGGCAACCCGTTGGCGGATCCGGGGATTATCGGAATCAACGCCGGAGCCGGCAGCGCCATTGCCATCGGATTGACGTTGGGGGTGGGCACGACCCTGACAGAACGCGGACTCTTAGGCCTCGTGGGTGCTGTGCTCACAGCCAGTGTGGTCATCCTGCTGTCTCGGCAGTCGCGCGACCCGCTCACCCTGGTTCTCGTCGGGATAGGCGTCATGCTGGCGCTGCAGGCCTTGACTAATCTCTTGTCCCTGTATTCTTCGCGCACTTTAGACGGCGCCAGGAGCTGGGCGGTGGGATCTACCGCGGGACGCGACATGGGCGACGTTGCGCTAGCCGGGGTAGGGCTTCTCGTTGGCGCAGCGTGTGCCGCGTGGATCGCCCGGCCTTTGGACTTGCTCTCCATGGGAGAGGAAAGTGCGGTGAGCTTGGGCCTATCCGTGAGATTCATCCGAGTGATCGCCGCTGCTTCAATCGTGGTTCTTGCGGGGACGGCCACTGCTGCAGTGGGCATGGTGGTATTTGTGGGATTCGCGGCACCGCACATTGTCCGCCGTTTTACTGGCCCCTCGCTGACCCGGATGCTTGTGCCCTCCGCACTGATTGGTGCTCTGGGCGTATTAAGCGCTGATATTCTAGGGCGCTTCCTGCTACAACCCGGAGAACTAGAGATGGCGATTGTCATTGCCGTGGTGGGAGCGCCTTTGATGGTGTGGTCGGTGAACACAACGAGGAGATCGGCAACGTCATGAGTCGTACCGCTGAACACCCTGCTTCCGTCGATCCCATGGCAGCAGCCGATCGCGCAGCTGCCTCTGCTTATCGACGCACCCGTCGCGCGGTGCTGGTTACGGTTATCTTGTCCGTCCTTGCAGCAACGGCGTACTTCCTCCTACTGGGCTATGGCCCCGTTCCGCTCTCCCCGCTGGAGGTGTTCGACGTCCTCACCGGCGGAGGCGATCAACGTGCCGTTGCAGTGGTATGGGACCTGCGCTTGCCGGAGGCTGTTGCCAGCGTGATCATCGGCGCTGTTCTGGGAATGGCCGGGGCGTGGACGCAAACCATGGCTCGCAATCCACTGGCCTCTCCTGACATCCTGGGGGTGTCGGGAGGAGCAGCGGTGTGCGTGGTAGCGGGAACAGTCCTAACCCAGCCTGCTTTTGCAGCCTATATCCCAGGTTTCTGGTGGCGCGCACTGCTGGCTCTCGTGGGGGCTGTGATCGTGGTTGTGCTCCTCTTCCTCCTAGGCGGGGTAGGCACCGGAAACCGCGTGGTCCTTGTTGGTTTGGCGCTGTCTCTACTATCCCAGTCCTTGGTGCACTACCTGGTGGTCAAGGCCGACTTAACCCGGGCTGCCGAAGCCCAGATGTGGCTTGCAGGCTCCACAGGTTTTATCAGATCTGAAGCTCTCCCGCCTTTGCTGCTGGCCTTGCTTCCTTTTGTCGCGTTGGGACTGTGGTGCCAGCGCGATCTGCGCCTCCTTGCCCACGACGACGCGACGTCGCTAAGCCTCGGCGTCCACGTCACTCGAATCCGCATGCTGTTACTGATCGCGGCTACTGGCGTGGTGGCCGTTGTTGTCTCCGTGGCTGGTCCCATCGGGTTTATTGCGCTTGTAGCCCCACAAATCGCTCGACTAGCTGCTCGGGCACCGACCCCGCAAGCCATTCCTTCTGCGGCCGCTGGCGCGGCCATGCTGACACTGTGCAATGTCTTAGCTGGGCTTCTTCCGTTTACCGCCCCCGTTGGTCTCGTCGCAGCGATACTCGGCGGACCGATTTTGGTGTGGTTGGTGTGGAAAGAATCCCAAAAATTTCGTCGAGATCGACCGAGAAAGTGATCGCTGATATGTCCGCAACCCCTCCTAGCCGCAAACACTGGGACACCTCGACCTCCGACACCGTTGCAACCGAACTGGGCGAGCGAGGACAGACAGACGGACTGCGCGTGGAGGCCCGAGGCTTGCAGATCGGGTACGCGCCCGGTGAATTTGTGGTCGACGGGCTAGACCTCACCGCAGAGCCGGGCACAGTAACAACCCTGCTGGGGCCGAATGGCTGCGGTAAATCTACCGTGCTGAAGTCGCTGAGCCGCGTGCTCACCCCACAGGGCGGAACCGTGACAGTTGGCGGACACAATGTGCATCGCCTGCCCCCACGCGAGGTTGCGCGGATGATCGGGATGCTGCCGCAATCGCCGCTGTGTCCCCAAGGGCTCACCGTCGGTGAACTCGTGGCGCGCGGCCGGCATCCGCACCAACGTCGCTGGATGCGACAATCGGAGAAGGATCGTCAGGCCATTGGCCAGGCTTTAGAGCACACCAACACCGCCGCTTTGGTGGATTGCGACGTTTCCGAGCTCTCAGGTGGCCAGCGCCAGCGGGTGTGGATGGCCATGGTTGTGGCACAGGAAACTCCGGTGGTGCTCCTGGACGAGCCCACCACGTACTTAGACCCAGCTCACGCCATCGACATACTGAAGCTGGCCAAAGACTTGGCCTCTCAAGGCAAAACGGTCATCATGGTGTTGCATGACCTCATGCTGGCCGGAACGTATAGCGACCGGCTGGTGCTGCTCAAGGCGGGTGAGATCGTGGGCCAGGGTAGTGCCACAGAAGTGCTTACCCAGGAAAAACTTGCTCAATGCTACGGCCTGCGCGCCGAAGTATGGGAAGACCCACGGGGGCAAGCGCCCGTTATCGTGCCACGCGGAACGATACACCTGAACGAATAGCGCACTAGCTTATCGACGCCACAGGCTTGCCGACGCCACAGGCCGCGCAGATAGACCGCTTCGTGGTGACGTCCGCGCACGGTGCCTCATGACGCAGAAAAAGAACTGCTCCCCACTATCGGACTGAAAAATCAGATTCCAGATAGTGGGGAGCAATTCAATTTCCGTTACCGGGAAGAAACGACCGGTGTCTCCTGCGAGGGGCCGTATTTGTCTAGAAGCGTGGAAGCCTCTTGAGCCGTGGTTCCCGCAGACGTCTGCGCCAGGTGTGCAAGGTTTTCTGGGAGTGTTTCCCCACGGGCGGCAAGAGCTTCGGAATAGAGCTTGCCTGCTCGGTAGGAGGAGCGAACGAGTGGCCCGGACATGACTGCCCCGAACCCTAGCTCGCGCGCAAAATCAGCGTGCTCGATGAATTCCTCTGGCTTTACCCAGCGCTCGATGGGATGGTACATCGGGCCAGGGCGCAGGTATTGGGTGATGGTGATGATGTCACAGCCGGCAGAATGTAGGTCTGTGAGGGCCTCCCGAATCTCTTCGACCGTTTCGCCCATGCCAAGAATCAGGTTGGATTTGGTCACCAGACCAAAGTCGCGCGCTTGACGGATGACGTCCAGGGAACGCTCATACCGGAACGCGGGGCGGATACGCTTGAAGATGCGAGGGACAGTCTCCAAGTTATGCGCAAACACTTCGGGGCGAGCCTCAAAGACTTCTTGCAAAAGATCAGGTTTGCCCGAGAAATCTGGGGTGAGATTCTCCACGCCTGTGTGCGGGTTGAGCTCGTGGATCTTGCGGACCACCTCGGCGTAGAGCCAAGCGCCCTCATCCTCTAGGTCATCGCGGGTCACTCCCGTGATGGTGGAGTAGTTCAGATTCATTTCACGCACAGATTCAGCAACTCGACGCGGCTCATCGCGGTCGAGGGGCTCCGGCTTTGCGGAGTTAATCTGGCAGAAATCACAGCGGCGCGAGCAATTGGCGCCACCGATCAGGAAGGTTGCCTCACGAGACTCCCAACACTCATGGATGTTGGGACAACCGGCCTCCTGACACACGGTATGCAGGCTGGCCCCGGACACTTTTTTCTTCATGTCCTGGTACTCGGGGCCAGTTTTTACCGCAGTGCGGATCCAGCGTGGTTTGCTCTCGATGGGGGTCTGCGAGTTGCGGGCCTCAACTCGGAGCATTCTGCGTCCTTCGGGTGCTGTAGTCACCCTATGCACACTACTCGTGCTACAGGTGCACGTCGAAAAGCACTCGCGCAATGGGGGTTAAACAGGGAAAATGGCGCGGGGGTGAGGCGATACATTTTTAATGTGTGTCGTTGTGCACAGTCCTGGGAAGTCCCTTGGTGGGATCTGGCGCAGAAGCAAACGTGTGGTCTGCGACGATCAGCTTGCCAGAGAATGCGTCCAGCAGCGCCTGGATAAGCGGTTGCGTTATGGAATCGACCGTGACGTCTTCCCCCAGCTCCTGGGAAAGGGTGGTCACTCCCGCATCGGAGATTCCACAAGGGATGATGTGCTGGTAGTACTCAAGGGTGTTAGAGCAATTCAGTGCTAAACCATGCATCGTCACGCCACGGGTGATCCGGATGCCCAAAGCGGCTATCTTACGGTGATCGGCATCGCACGCGCCGGGAACCCACACTCCGGAGCGTCCGTCGATACGCCCGGCCTGGCTAATGCCGCGTTGGCGCACAACCTGGATGAGAGCTTCCTCGACGCGACGCACATAATCGACGACGTCGATGGGGTCTGCGAGTTTCATAATCGGGTATATCACCAGCTGGCCCGGGCCATGCCAGGTAATACGACCGCCTCGATCGACATCAATAACAGGCAGCCCGTTGGTGGGGCGATCCTCCGGCTGAGTCCGCTTTCCTGCGGTATAAACGCTGGGATGCTCCAGGACTAAAAGTATGTCGCCAACCTCATCGGCTGCGCGTTGCTTGGCCAGAGCAGCCTGGTAGTCCCATGCTTCTTGATAATCCATCACGCCAAGGTGACGGATCTCTACGGGCTGGGTAGAGGCACGGATGGATTGGTCGGCGGGGAAGAAGGGATCACGAGGCGCAGTCATGGCACTGAGGATACGCCTGAGGCGCTGTCGCTAGAAAACGCGTGAACTCTTGGCGTATTTGCATTGACGCTAGGGCAATCGTTCAGAGTAAAAGCCATGAGTATTACACCAGATCGGGATATCTATCCCATGCCAATGTTTGTCACCCTTGCCGTTCAAGATTTTCAACGGAGTGAAGCCTTTTTCCACGCTGCCGGTTTTATTACTCTGGCCACCGTCCCAGACCCGCAGGGCAACCCGATGGTGGTTCATTTGCGCAGGCTAAGAAACCAGGATTTGCTGCTGGTCTTGCAAGAAAACACGGAACCTAAGGCACACAGCGCAATACCTGCAACCGTTCAGGTTACTTTTTCTGCTCATGGAGAAGACCTAGATGAGCTGGCCTTGTGCTTAGAAGCTGCTGTGAGCGGGTGTGCTGAAGTGGAAAAGCCCCACGATACCCAGTGGTTTAGCAGGGATCTTGCCGTTACAGATCCAGACGGCCACCGGATTATTTTTACCCAACAAAGAGAAGAAGACGCAGCAGAGGCTGCACGCTGGTCAGAAACTTTCTCCTAGAACTGGGACAAAACACAGCAGTGCCACCATGGCGTAGCGCAATCCATGGTGGCACTGCTGTGAGCGTGGAGCTTACAAGGAGGTAGTTAAACCCCGTTGGCTTCCGCGTATTCGGCGGCGGTGAGGAGCTTTCCGACGGACTCAACTTCTACCTCAAAGAGCCAGCCGTCGCCGAAAGGATCGTTATTAATAATGGAGTAATCGTCGTGGACTGCGTCGTTGACGGCGGTTACTGTCCCTGTGACAGGGGAGTACAGGTCGGAGACACTCTTGGTGGACTCGACCTCGCCACATGTTTCACCGGCCTCTACGGAGTCGCCAATCTGGGGCAGCTCGGCAAAGACGACTTCGCCCAAGCGGTCAGCTGCCACCGAGGTGATGCCCACTTTGACAGTCGTCCCGGCAGCGGAATCAGCAGCTGCATCGATCCATTCGTGGTCTTCGGAATAGGAGAAGTTCTCAGGAAGAGACATAGGTTTGGTTCTACCTTTCTAGAATACGAAACGACTCGTGTAGATCATTGTGGAGTCTATCGGTTTAGTCTTTCTGGCGGGAGTAAAACGGCAAAGAAACTACCGTGAAGGGATATTTTTTCCCTCTGATATCTGCGGTGAGTTCTGTGCCAACCTCACTGAGGTCTTTTTCCACATACGCCAGCGCGATGGGATGCCCCAGCGTTGGCGAGGGCTGCCCGGAGGTCACGGTTCCTACGACATTTCCGTCGGCGTCGAGAATATCTGCGCCGTGCCGTGCAGCACGACGTTCCGCGGAGGCCAGTCCAACGAGCACTTTTGTATGGGTGCTAGGAGCGCTTAGGGCCTCTTTGCCCACAAAATCGCCTTCTTTTTTCTTACTCACAAGCATGCCCAGCCCCGCATCCATGGGGGTCAGCTCCCGGGAAAGCTCGTTGCCATAGAGCGGCATTCCGGCCTCAAGGCGCAGTGAGTCTCTAGAGGCAAGCCCGCATGGGACAAGCGCGTAGCGTTCATCCTGGCCAGCCTGATACATCGCATCCCACAACGCAGGAGCCTGATCGTTGGAGATATAGAGTTCGAATCCGTCTTCACCGGTGTATCCGGTCCGGGCCAGGAGCACAGGGAATCCAGCTATAACAGCGTTGCCGCATGCGTAGTAGCGCATGGTGGATATCAGGCGTGCGGTATCTGCATCCGCGTTTGCGTCGACAAGCGAAAGCAGCAGCGCCTGAGCGTTGGGGCCCTGAACTGCGATGAGAGCTGTGTCTGCTGACTCATCCGTGACGGTGACCTGGAATCCCTCGGCCCGTGCGTGGAGTTCTTTAGCCACGACAGCTGCATTTCCGGCATTGGGAACAACCAAAAATTCATCGTCAGCCAAGCGATACGTAATGAGGTCATCAATAATGCCACCATCCTCGGAGACAATCATTGAGTATTTCGCTTTAGTAACGGCGATGGCAGAAAGCTGGGAGATCAGTGCGTAATCAAGGAAATCACCAGCTTGCGGGCCGCTCACCCGAATCTCCCCCATGTGGGACAGATCAAAGAGCCCGCATGCTTTACGCACTGCGTGGTGTTCTTCAAGTTCAGAACCATACTTCAGCGGCATATTCCAATCGCCAAAGGGCGTAAAAGCAGCCCCTAAATCCTGGTGACGGCTATGCAGGGGTGACGTACGGAGTTCGGAAGCCATATGCGTTAGGTCCTTTCATCGAAAAATATGTGAGCAAGCTACTCGTTTGCGTGGCGTGCCCCCGAAGGCATCACGCCACGCAAACGTGAACCGAGGCTAATCCTCGAAATTAAAAGCCTCAGGTGGCGGGCAGGAGCACGCGAAGTTCCTATCGCCATAAGCCTCATCGAGACGACGAACGGATGGGAAATACTTGCTGGCTCGCAGCGAGGCCACCGGATAGGCAGCCTGGGTACGGCTAAACAAGTAATCCCAGTTATCTCTAGCGATGGAGTAAGAAGTAAACGGAGCATGATGCAGCACGGATTCTTCATACTCGATAGCGCCGTCAGCAATCTGCTGAATCTCTGCGCGAATAGCAAGTAACGCCTCAATGAAGCGGTCGAGCTCGCCCTTATCTTCAGACTCAGTGGGCTCCACCATCAACGTTCCCGCGACGGGGAAAGACAAGGTGGGCGCGTGGAAGCCATAATCCATCAAACGCTTAGCCACGTCTGCAGCCGTGACCCCGGTCTGATCAGTAATGGGACGCAGATCAAGAATGCACTCATGAGCTACCAAGTCATTGTCACCGGTGTAAAGGACAGGGAACGCATCCTTGAGTGACCGTGCTAGGTAGTTCGCCCCAAGAATCGCCGAGGCAGTGGCCTCACGCAACCCTGCGCCGCCCATCATCGCGATGTAAGACCACGAAATCGGGAGGACACCGGCCGAGCCATACTGCGCGGAAACCATGGGAACCCCTGTGCCGGTAGGGCACGGAATTGCGGCGTCTGACGCCAGCGGATCTGTGGGCAAGAAAGGCACGAGGTGCTCTGCTACGGCAACGGGTCCGACACCCGGGCCGCCGCCCCCGTGGGGAATGGTGAAGGTTTTGTGCAAGTTGAGGTGGCTAACGTCGCCACCGAACTTTCCGGGCTGAGCTACACCTGCTAGCGCATTGAGATTTGCTCCATCGATGTAGACCTGTCCACCTGCTGCGTGAACCTTCTCGCACACGGCAGTCACGGTGTCTTCAAAAACACCATGCGTGGACGGGTAGGTGATCATGATGCCGGCCACGTGCCCCTCATGCTTGGCGAGCTTTGCATCAAGGTCATCAACATCAATGGAACCATCCGTGGCCGTAGCAACAACAGCCACCCGAAGATTAGCCAGAGTCGCCGACGCCGCGTTTGTCCCATGAGCCGACTGCGGAATCAGAATGATATCGCGTTGATTATCGCCACGAGATTGGTGGTAGCGACGAATTGCCAACAAACCAGCCAGCTCCCCCTGGGATCCGGCATTGGGCTGAACCGACACACGGGCGTAGCCGGTGATATCTGCAAGCCATCCCTCAAGCTCATCAATCAAGGCTCGCCAGCCTCGGGTCTGAGACTCTGGGGCAAAGGGATGAATGTTTGCAAACTCCGGCCACGTGATGGGCTCCATGCCCGTGGTCGGGTTGAGCTTCATCGTGCAGGAGCCCAGCGGAATCATCGAACGATCGAGGGCAAGATCCTTGTCCGACAAAGCGCGAAGATAACGCAGCATCTGCGTCTCCGAATGCACAGAACTAAAGATCGGGTGAGTAATAGGCTCGTCGCTGCGTACTGCCCATTCTGGGAAGTCGCTATAGGCCTCCTCCGCTGCGCTCGCACCAAAAGCAGCGGCGAGCTTCTCGACGTCCTCCGCCGTCGCCGACTCACCAAAAGCAACGCTCACCAGATCGGTTCCGATAGGACGCACCAAGTAGCCAGATTCCGCCAGCGCATCGGTGATCTCTTGAGCCCGCCCCGGAACACGAACGGTGACAGTATCAAAGAAGTCTTTATGCACGACCTCCAATGCAGACTCGTTGTCTAACGCCGCAGCAAATGTGGAGGCATGTCCATGGACGCGGCGAGCGATGGCCTTGAGCCCCTCAGGGCCGTGCCAGACTGCGTACATTGAGGCACACACTGCTAGCAGAGCCTGAGCAGTACAAATGTTACTGGTGGCGCGCTCCCGACGGATATGCTGCTCCCTGGTCTGCAAGGCCAACCTATAAGCCGGATGCCCCTCAGCGTCTACAGAGACACCGACAATTCGGCCCGGCAGCTGCCGCTTGAACTTGTCAGATACTGCCATAAAAGCGGCATGAGGGCCACCAAAGAACAACGGAACACCAAAGCGCTGGGAAGACCCCACAGCGATATCTGCATCCATCGCGCCGGGGGACTCCAGGAGAGTGAGCGCGAGGAGATCTGTGGACACAGCGGCAAGTCCACCACGTGCATGAATATCAGCGATGATAGGGCGAATATCGGCGATATCGCCTTCCGTACCCGGGTATGCGATGACTACGCCCACCAAGCTGTCTCCGACGAGCCCCGATGTGACATCGGCGATTTCAACCTCCACGTCGATGGCACGTGCGCGCTCGGCTGCAACAGAGAGGACCTGGGGATGCAGGCGGGCGTCGAGAAGCACTCGGTGCCCCTTCTTATTGGTGCGCGCCATTAATCCGACGGCCTCAGCCACTGCCGTGGCCTCATCGAGCAGCGAGGCGTTGGCCACTGGGAGTCCTGTGAGCTCGCTGACCAAAGTCTGGAAGTTAAGCAGCGCCTCTAGACGTCCCTGTGAAATCTCGGGCTGATAAGGGGTATACGCGGTATACCAGGCGGGGTTTTCTACAACATTTCGCCGAATCACTGAGGGCGTGAGAGTGTCATAAAAACCCTGGCCGAAGAATGATTTGAGAACCACATTCTGATCTGCGTACTTGCGCAGCTTGACCAGGGCTTCTTCCTCCGACAGCGGGTGCGTGGGTTCAGGAAGATCGTGGGACCTAATCCCGGAGGGAACTGCCGCGTCTAACAGCTCCTCGAGGGAGGCGTATCCGACGCGTTTGAGCATCGCCGCCCTCTCAGTTTCGTTGGGGCCGATGTGTCGGCTCACGTAGCTTGCAGAGGGCGAGGATATCGTCATAGTCTTCAACTTCTCCTTGGGTGAAGGATGGCTAGTGATGTTCGCCATTATATGGATGAAATAGTGGCTTTGGATACGCATTGAGAAAGAGAATGCATAAAATTTCTGTGAAATTAATCGAGGATAGCCGTGAGGTGGGGGCGCAGCCGAAGGCATTAACCAGGGATCTCGCTACTAGTTCGCTCTGGATGTCGTTTTTGAGAACGCTAGGCCTTAGATGTCCAGAAAAACTGCAGGTTGCCATTTCTAGCGTTCTCAAAAACGACATTTTGTTCGCAGGAGATTGAGAAAAGGCTGCAGCCCGACTCCTTAGAAGAAGAGAGTCGGGCTGCAGCCTGAATACCAGCAGAACAGCTGGTGCTCTAGAGATTTATCCTAGAGGTTGAGGTCGTCCTGGAACTTAGCCTTTTCCAAACGATCCTTAATCGTTGCGGTGAAGCGACCTGCGTCAGCACCGTCTACGATCTGGTGGTCATAGGAGAACGGGATGTAGCACATCTGGCGAATCGCGATGGCGTCCGAACCGTTTTCAGTGATCACTACGGGGCGCTTCTGGATTGCAGCAGTACCCAAGATACCGACCTGTGGCGGAACCAAGATTGGTGTATCTGCCAGAGCACCTTCGGAGCCAATGTTGGTTACGGTGAAGGTTGCGCCGGAGAGATCATTTGGCTTCAGCTTGTTGTTACGAGCACGATCAGCCAGATCAGCAATAGCCTGGGCGATTTCTGGCAGCGTAAGCTCCTGAGCCTTGTGAATCACAGGAGTAAGCAGGCCACGCTCTGTGTCCACTGCGATCGCCACATTGACGTCAGAGTGGTAGGTGATTTCCTTGGTTGCAGCGTTGTAAGACGCGTTTACGTTCGGGTGTAGGACCAGAGCCTCGACCACGGCCTTAACAAAGAACGGCAGATAGGTCAGGTTAGCGCCATACTTTTCGATGAATGCCGGCTTATTTTCCTTGCGCAGCGTTGCAACGTTGGTCATATCGACCTCTTGAAGGTGCGTGAGCTGTGCAGAAATCTGCAGTGCCTCAACCATCTTCTTGGCCGTAATCTCACGGATGCGGTTGACCTTCTTGGTGGTGCCGATGAGCTCCGCCTTTGCAGGGTCAACGCTCTTGGTTGACCAGTTAGCGCGAGGATCCTTAGCCGCGGCAGCAGGAGCTGCTGCTGCAACTGGCTCAGATCCTTGGCCGGCTGCGGCAAGGACGTCCTGCTTACGGATGCGACCGCCAACACCAGTTCCTTCGATCTTATTGAGATCAACGCCATGCTTGTTGGCAAGCTTACGAACCAATGGGGTCACGTAAGGAACATTCTGGTTATTAACTGGCTTTGCAGCTTCCTTAGCAGGTGCTTCCTCAGCCTTGGGAGCTTCCTTGGCAGGTTCTTCTGCCTTGGGTGCTTCTTCCTTTGGCTCTTCCTTGGCAGGTTCTGCCTTGGCTTCTGGTTCGGAGCCTGGTTCGCCGATGCGGACGATAACTTCGCCGACATCAACGGTGTCGTCTTCGTTGAAGAGGATTTCTAGGATGGTGCCTGCCACTGGGGAAGGGACCTCGGTGTCAACCTTGTCGGTGGAAACCTCGAGCAATGGCTCGTCAACGTCGACGGTGTCGCCGACAGACTTGAGCCACTGGGTGATTGTTCCCTCAGTGACGGATTCGCCGAGTTCTGGCATGACCACGTCGGTGGAGGAGCCGGAGCCCTTGGGAGCTTCCTTGGATTCAGTTGTGGTTTCTTCTTCGGCTTGTGCCTCTGCCTTCGGCTCTTCCTTCTTCTCAGCGGAATCACTTGCTGCAGGAGCCTCGCCTTCCTCACCGATGATGGCGATAACCTCGCCGACATCAACGGTGTCGTCTTCGTCGAAGCGAACCTCCAACAGAACGCCCGCAACTGGGGAAGGAACCTCGGTGTCAACCTTGTCAGTGGAAACCTCGAGCAACGGCTCGTCAACGTCGACGGTGTCGCCGACAGACTTGAGCCACTGGGTGATTGTTCCCTCAGTGACGGATTCGCCGAGTTCTGGCATGACCACGTCGGTGGAGGAGCCGGAGCCCTTGGGAGCTTCCTTGGATTCAGTTGTGGTTTCTTCTTCGGCTTGTGCCTCTGCCTTCGGCTCTTCCTTCTTCTCAGCGGAATCACTTGCTGCAGGAGCCTCGCCTTCCTCACCGATGATGGCGATAACCTCGCCGACATCAACGGTGTCGTCTTCGTCGAAGCGAACCTCCAACAGAACGCCCGCAACTGGGGAAGGAACCTCGGTGTCAACCTTGTCAGTGGAAACCTCGAGCAACGGCTCGTCAACGTCGACGGTGTCGCCGACAGACTTGAGCCACTGAGTAATTGTTCCCTCAGTGACGGATTCGCCCAGCTCAGGCATTTCAACGGAGTGCGCCATAATGTTTAGACTCCTCGAAAGTCGTGTAGATCAAAAAGCTAATACCTAACGAGCGTACCGCCTAACCCAAACAGATGTGATGTTAAGGGGGAATTCTCTGTAGATTTTGCCCCTACAATTAACTTCTGTGTTCAATTTTTTCGGACGAAAGACCCCCAGATCTAACATCAAACCGCCTCGAGGACCGGGCGATACTGTTCGCGAAAAAGATTTGCTCTACCTTAAACAGTGGAGCGAGTCGCGCGCAGTGGTTGAGGGTTTCGTTGAGCCTGAAACCATCGTCAACGAGATGTCGATAGTGCTTGTGGATATCACGGGCGATTTCACTCGACGTAGGATTGGTGGCCCTAAAGGTATCGACGTCGTAGCAAAAGAATTAGGAATTCCCGTCTATGACGTAGAAGAGACCGGATATCCGCAAAGAATGCGGGAAAAAATCGAGCGTGACAGGATTTTACGTAAACGCGAAGAACAACGCCTCAGACGCGCACAGTTTGAAAAAGACAACGACACCAAGGCTTAG
This sequence comes from Corynebacterium ulcerans, assembly GCF_900187135.1. Taxonomy (NCBI): domain Bacteria; kingdom Bacillati; phylum Actinomycetota; class Actinomycetes; order Mycobacteriales; family Corynebacteriaceae; genus Corynebacterium; species Corynebacterium ulcerans. The sequence continues at coordinate 689,491 of NZ_LT906443.1, read as the reverse complement.
CCGTTTATAGCGTGTCGACGCCCCCTCTTGAGCCCAAGAATCCACTGTTCAAAGGAAGAAAAAACCGCTGACGGCCAGGCGACTGCCTCGACCATCAGCGGAATATGTGAGCTACTTTTCCTCGGAAATCTCTGTCAGAGCCGCTAGGAAGGTGCGCACTGGTACACCTGTTGCACGCTTGGGGGTATAGCCATACACCCCTGCGCTGTTGTATGCCGGGCCGGCAATGTCTACGTGGGCCCAGTCGATACCTTCTGCAACAAAATGACTGAGGTACCATCCGGCGGCTAGCATGCCGCCAGAGCGTGACTTGGTGATGTTGCGAATATCTGCAACGGGGGACTTAATTGCTTCGCCGAGTTCTTCTGGAAGTGGCATCGCCCAGGCCTGCTCGCCGACGGAACGACCGATTTCTGCGATGCGGTCACGGAAAGCATCAGAGCCCATGACACCAGCCGTGCGGTCGCCAAGAGCCACCAGTTGTGCGCCGGTGAGCGTCGCAGTATCGATCAGGTAGTCGGGTTTGTCCTCGCATGCCCTCGCGATGGCATCGGAAAGCACAAGACGGCCCTCTGCATCGGTGTTGAGTATCTCCGAGGTAATTCCGCCGTAATGGGTGATAACGTCGCCTGGTCGGTAAGCATCCCCGCTGGGCATATTTTCTGCGAGTGGGATCGTCGCTGTGATCTTCACCTTGAGGTCTAGGCGGGCTGCGCCGATGACGGTTGCCACGACTGCAGCGGAACCGCCCATGTCGGAGATCATGTCATCCATGCCAGCACCAGGCTTGAGCGAAATTCCACCGGTGTCAAAGGTGATTCCCTTTCCCACCAGCGCAACGCTCTTCTTGGCTTTCTTGGGATTCCAGGTGAGTCGTACAAGGCGCGGTTTGCGTGCGGAACCGTTGCCGACTGCAAGGATGCCTCCGAAGCCTAATTTTTCGAGTTTCTTTTCATCGAGGATCTCCACGTCGATGCCGTGGCCTTCTGCTTCCTTCTTGATGATCTCAGCGTAGGACTCGGGGTAGAGGTGAGAGGACGGTGCGTTGACCAAATCACGGGCGAACATAACGGATTCTGCTGTGATCTGCGCGGCCTGGAATTCTGTCTTGGCGGTTTTCTTATCACCCAGTGACAAGAAGGTAACCTTGCCTACCGGTTTCTTGGCGGCGACAGCTTCTGCGGACTCAGAACGGATGCCCTTGTAGTCATAAGCACCCAGCGCAAAACCTTCCACGGCTGCACGCAGGCCAAAAGCCCCGAGAGTCGTTGCTACGGAGTCCACTCCGACCAAGGAACGAGCTGCGGTGCCAGCGGCACGGCGCAGAGCCTCGTCATCGAGCTTGTCGTTGTCTCCAAGCCCGACACCGACGATGAAGTCCACTTCAATACCCTCGATAGAAGGGACGCGATGGACTTCTCCAGCCTTTCCGGTTGCACCAACAGCGCTAAAGAGCTCCCAGATTGCTACTTCTAAATCATCATCAAAAAGCCCGGTCGCAGCAAACTCCAGTCCATCCTCGCCGGCGAAGAGTGCAACTACAAGGGCAGTTGTGTCGTCGGGAAGCTTCTTGGCGAGCGCAAGTTCTGTCGCAGAGCCACGAGATGCAAGTGAAAACTGAGTGCTCAAAGTTTAGTACCTCCAAAAGTTGGTAACGAGGCCTTTAAGACCGCGTGGAAAACGTTATTTATCAGACTATCCAATTGAGCAGATCAATGTGGGGTGTACCTTTGGGTCATGACGTCTCTCAACTTCAGCATCCATAAAACCGAATCTCCGACTTCCGCCGAAGAACTTGCGGATATCCTTGCTAATCCAGGTTTTGGTAAGCACTTCACCGATCACATGGTGACCATTGATTGGGACGCCGATCAGGGGTGGCATGACGCACAGGTCGTTCCTTATGCGCCGCTTACTCTCGATCCTGCCACTAGCGTCTTGCATTACGGTCAGGCGATTTTTGAGGGCATCAAAGCGTACCGTCATGCCGATGGCACGATTAAGACCTTCAGGCCGGAGGCTAACGCTGTTCGATTCCAGCGTTCTGCAGAGCGCATGGCTATGCCAGAACTCCCCACGGAGGTGTTTGTTGAGTCGCTGCGTCAGCTCGTAGACATTGATCAGAACTGGGTACCAGCAGCCGGAGGCGAGGAAGCGTTGTACCTGCGCCCGTTTATGATCGCTACCGAGGCGACGCTCGGGGTGCATCCTTCTAGCTCGTATCGCTACGTGGTGATTGCTTCACCTGCTGGCGCGTATTTTTCGGGAGGCATTAAACCGGTATCGGTGTGGCTCTCCGAGGACTATGTTCGTGCGTGTCCCGGGGGCACGGGCGCTGCAAAGTTCGCGGGCAACTATGCGGCATCCTTGGTGGCCCAAGCTCAGGCTGCAGATAAAGGTTGTGACCAAGTGGTGTGGCTGGATGCTCACGAACATCGTTATATCGAGGAGATGGGCGGTATGAACCTCTTCTTTGTTATGGGTGAGGAATCCGCGCCCCACATCGTTACCCCCCAGCTCTCTGGCTCTCTTTTGCCGGGAATCACACGTGATTCCCTCCTACAGATCGCTCGTGACCTGGGATACACCACAGAAGAGCGTCTTATCTCTACGGAAGAATGGCAGGAAACGGCCACAAACGGCTCCATGCGAGAGGCTTTTGCTTGCGGCACTGCTGCGGTGATCACTCCCGTGGGCTTTGTTAAGTCAAACCATGGTGACTTTGAAGTCAACCATAATGTCGCTGGTGATATCACCATGAAGCTACGTGACATACTCACAGGCATTCAGCGTGGCACGGTGGACGACCCCCATGAGTGGATGCGCACCCTGATATAAATCGATGGACGCATAAGCCATAAGCCATAAGCCACGGTAGAGAAAAGCGTTGGCTTATGGCTTACGTATTTCCGTTAAAGAAAGCTGGGGATGCAAGAGGTCTCATGAAGGTACTTAGACGACGCATGTCCCGATAGCTAAGAGAACTGCTGACGCAGCTGTACAAGAGTGCATAATAAAGCCGGTGGTGTCTCCGTTCATCCCCTCAAAACGCCGACTGCAATGTCTGATCTCTAGCACAGCAATACCGATGCTGAGTAGGAGGGCGATGATGACAATTATGGCTATAGCGGGGGTTCCTACAAGCAGCGGGATGGACACGGAAGCCGTAAAAATAATGCTGAACCATACCGCTATCGTGGCGGTAGTAACTGTGCCGATCATCATGGCACCAAAACCAGTTGGTTGCATCGGCTTTAGAGAGGAATGCGCGCCAAAGATTGCGCATAGCCTGCCGATCATCGGTGCAAAGAAAATCATCCACCAATAATTTTGTTCGATGAGGGTGTCAAAGCTTGCGATCTGAAGCATGAGTGAGATAAAAGCAGCGCCCATCCCGATAAGCCCGGTGGTTGGGTCCGCAATAATTTCCCTAGCTCTCTCAGGAGGTGCGTAGCTACCCAAGGCATCGGCCACGTCTGCAAGTCCATCAAGGTGCATGAACCGGGTGAAAAGTTCCCAGAAGCAAACAATCACAACTGCGATCAAAAAAGGCGTGATGTGGAAGTAAACGCCCAGTCCCGCCAACACAGTGCCAAGCGTCCCGAGCAAAATACCGATGAGGGGGACTGAGGCCAACACCCGTCCACCGGTGACACGATCAAAGGCTGTGGCTCCCCGAACTGGCAGAATGGTGAGCCAGCTTAAGGCAGTGAGTGGGCCCTCGATAATCGCAGGACGATGTTCGCCTTCCACAAATCCGACTTTGCCCGACATCGTGAGAAACCAACTTTCTATGCGAGGGGGTGCACACTGAATACTTAGGCTGGCAGGAACCAATGACCACAGGCTTCAAGGGCCTTGAGCCGTGTACTAACCCATACGGTTGGTGGGAACAGCGTCTGCCCCGGAGACCCCAGCGCTGTCAAAATTAGCCATGTCATTCATAATGTCTGCGCTGATGCGAAGCAGCGGGAAAGCCGCAGCGGCTCCGGAACCTTCTCCTAGTCGCAGGCCCAAGGTCAGGAGTGGTTCAAGCCCTAAATAGTTAAGGGCAAAGCGATGCGCCGGCTCGGCCGAGAGATGTCCCGCTTGCATCCATCTTCTGGCACCGGGGGCAAGCTGTTCCGCAAGCATAGCTGCGGCGGTGACCACGACGCCGTCGAGAAGCACGGGTGTACGGCGTACAGCAGCCTGCGCGATGAAGGCACCCATAGCTACCAGCTCAGGCGAAGTAACTTTTTGCATCATGAGCAGCGGGGTATAGCGTAAGTCTCGGGCACGGAACATCGCATCGCGTACGGCCGAGACTTTTCTCTTCCAACCTTCATCATCAACGCCTGAGCCTCGGCCGGTGACTACCACGGGTTCTTGATTAGCTAATAGCCCGATGATCACGGCGGAAGGCGTGGTATTTCCAATGCCGAGGTCTCCTGCCATAAGAACGTCTGCGCCGGAATCGACTTCCTGATCCGCGATGCGCTTTCCTATCTCAATGGCGCGTATCAGCTGCTCTTGTGTCATCGCGTCCTCCCGGTCAATAGACCCGCAAGAACGTGACACCCTTTCATCGCCCCAAACATCGTGGTTTAAAGAAATATCGGCAACGCGTATGCCGATGCCAGAAGAATGCGCCACTGCGTTGATTCCGGCACCGCCATTGCGAATATTCTCCGCCATTTGGATTGACACTTCGATGGGGTAGGGGGAGACATTATTAGTGGCGACACCGTGGTCGCCAGCAAAGACCACTAAACGGGGGCGTACGATTTTTTTAGGAGGAACCTGCCCCTGGCAGGAGCTGAGCCATACTCCAAGATCTTCCAAGCGTGATAGCGAACCAGTTGGCTTAGTAAGCGTGAGCTGAAAAGCTCGTGCTTGATCCGCTATCTCGGAACTTGGGGCATCGATCTTGGGAAAGAAATCGGATGGCTGCATGTTGTTGCACTCCCATGTGTGTGGCTATCGCGATGTAGTACGTAACGTCAAAGAACGCTTTTTAACTGTAACGGTTGTCCGGCTATAACAAGGAACACTCGATCGCAGACATCCGCAATCATGTGATTAAGCGTCCCTATCTCATCACGGAATAACCTGGCTGAATGGTGCTCGGGGATAATCCCCATTCCCACCTCAGGAGTGACAAGAACCACGTCACGGTCAGTGGGGAAGACCCGGAGTAAATCTGCGAGACGCATTGATTCCAAAGAAGTGCTACCAGCAGGGGAATCCCAGGCGTTTTTAGTATCAATGAGGTGCGTAAGCCATGTGCCGAGGTCGTCGACAAGCAAAGAATGCTCTGTGTGCTGCCGCAGATATGCGGGGGAGAGAACCTCGCATAGGTCCGCGCGATCCTCTGTGACCCAGTACTCTGGGCGCCGCTGTATATGTTGAGAAATGCGGCGTTGGAAGTCCGCATCAAAGTTGTCATCACCATAGGGGCGAGCCGTTGCTACATAACGGCAAGAGCCCGCCCCCACAAGTGACTCCGCAAAAGCAGACTTGCCGGAACGGGCTCCTCCCAAAACCAAAGTACGCACAGAACTACGCCACCGTGTCACCGATGTTGACTTGTGGCTTTGGTGTGCGCCAGCGTCGCGGCTGAGTTACACGACCGTATGCATAAGCGCCGATAGCAAATCCTGATTCAGAGGTATCGGGGAAGCGCTCGCGTACCGCACGGGCTGTTTTTCTACCGAGCACGATAGCCTCGATGGCAAAGGCAGCGATGAAGATGAGTGCTACAAAGGACATCGCACTAGCGAATTCCGGCACCCATCGTCCGATAAAGAGAATGACAAGAAGAATTAGAGCAAGCGGCATAACAAAGTTGCCGATGTAGCGCTTGGAGTCTACGAGATCGCGGACATAGCGACGCTCTTCGCCGCGATCGCGCTGTAGGAGATAGCGCTCATCGCCACGGTCCATGGCAGCTTGAGCTTCTCGACGTCGCTGCTTGCCTTCTTCTGCGCGTTCGCGTTTATAGGCCTTCCATTCCTCCTTGGACATGGAAGCTTTGAGCTCTTTACGCTTTTTACGCGACTCTCCGTAACTTTCACGTGCGCCAAAGCGAGCCTCGAAGGTTCCTGGGTGAGACTGGGCCTGTTTGCGAGAAGGCGTCGCGTGGCCTTTTTTAGGTGTATAAGCCTTGGAACGATTCGCAGTACTACTGAGATCTGAATTATGAGAAGTCGAAGAGGCTGCTGTAGCTGCCGGTGCGGAAGTGTCAGTACTGGCAGAATCTTGAGAGGAGTCTTTGTTCCAAGGTAATTTCACGGTTACTAGGCTACAAGGTATCGCCATAAAAGTGGAACACAGAAGCGGCCATTGTGTGTAGGGCATCCATGAAGAGTTAAAAACCCCAGGTTTAGTGGTTATATCAGTGGCGATAGCAGTCCGCGCATTACCCAGAGAACGAATGCGGAGAGACCTTGACTTTATGAGGTTTAACGCTTGGGAATAAAGCATGAGGATGCTTGGTTCTTTTATAGGAGTCAGTCGGGTCGGGAAATAAACTCCATGCGGGCTTGACAGACTCAACCGCTCACAATAGAGGGTATAGTTGTCGGCTATAGCTTCTTGTAGAAGACGACATCCGCGGCTATGTACGTAAGGGAACCTGTTGTGGGTTCTGTTAGGGCTGCACAGTGCTTGCCGCATGGTGCGGATACTGTACGCATCTACACGAACACGAAAGAATGACACCGAGTAACCGCAGCGGCGGAGAACTCGAAAAGGAGACATGATGACTGCACCTACAACCTCCAACACCGGCGTTATCCTCAGCACAGCTGCAGCTGCCAAGGCCAAAGCGCTACTTGAGCAAGAGGGACGTACCGATTTGTCTCTGCGTATTGCAGTTCAACCTGGTGGCTGTGCAGGTCTGCGCTATCAGCTGTACTTCGATGATCGGGACCTAGACGGCGATAAGGTCGATGTTGTAGACGGCGTTCGCCTTGTCGTAGACAAGATGTCGGTCCCATATCTTGCCGGAGCAACCATTGATTTTGCCGACACCATTGAGTCGCAGGGCTTTACCATTGACAACCCCAACGCAGGCGGCTCCTGCGCTTGTGGAGACTCATTCAACTGATTTTTGGCATAATACCCCTTTTAGTGGGAGAAAAAGCCGACTATAAGAAATCCGTCAGCTCGTGGTGTGTTCACGATCTGACGGATTTCTTGCTTTGCTGGACGTATGTATTCGCATTCCACCGGGGCTAGGAAAGTGGAAAAGTCCAGGTAGAAATAAAAAATGGGCGGTGGGATTAGATGAACTACCGTCTAATCCCACCGCGGCGCGAGGGGCGCCCCACCATTCTACCGCTAGAGGTAGACCGGATAATCCTTTTTCTCGATTCCGGGATCGATTCGGTTCTCTATAAAGATTCCATGCCACACCATGAAGGCAAGCACAGTCCATAGCCTACGAGAATGATCGCTGGTTCCTGCACGATGCTCATTGAGCATGTCTAAGACGGCTTTCTTGTCAAAGATATGATCTGTGAGAGACTCCGTAATGGTGTCTTGAGCCCAGCCGAATAGTTCATCCCCGGCTAGCCAATGGCGCATAGGGACGGGGAAACCGAGCTTCTTACGGTGCAAGACATGTGGCGGGACGATCTGTTCCATTGCCTTGCGTAGTGCGTATTTAGTGGTGCCCTGCGTGACTTTCAAACTATGGGGGATAGTTTCAGCTACGGCAAACACTTCTTTATCCAAGAACGGGACTCGGAGTTCAAGGGAATGCGCCATATTGATTTTGTCGGCTTTAACCAAAATATCGCCGCGCATCCAGGTAAATAGATCAAGGTGCTGCATGCGAGCGACCGGATCCATGTGCTGGGACTGGGCGTAGATCGGGGCTGTTACTTCACGATGGTCCCATTCTTTCTTAGCCCAAGGTAGAACGCGCTGCATCTGCTCAAAGTTAAAGGAGCGGGCGTTGCCGTAGTAGCGTTCTTCCATCGGCATGGAACCACGTTCCAACAAGGACTTGCCGCGCATTCCCTCTGGGAAGACTTTTGCTAGTTGCCCTAACCCTCGACGCAGCGGAGTTGGGATTTTCTCAAAGGGGGCGAGAGACAATGGCTCTTTGTAAATCGTGTAGCCACCGAAAAGCTCGTCCGCTCCTTCGCCGGAGAGTACAACTTTGACGTGCTTCCTTGCTTCTTGAGCTACAAAGAAGAGCGGGACGAGGGAAGGATCTGCCACCGGGTCGTCCAAGTACCACATGATTTGTGGGATAGCGTTGGCGTATTCCTCTGGGGACACAATTTTGACAATGTGCTCCACGCCGATTGCGGCGGCAGATTCTGCGGCAACATCAACCTCTGAGTAGCCTTCTCGCTCAAAACCAGTGGTGAAGGTTAACAAATCAGGGTTATGGCGTTTTGCCAGCGTAGCTATCGCAGTGGAATCGATACCGCCGGAGAGGAAGGATCCGACGGTGACGTCGGCACGCATATGCTTTTCGACGCTGTCCTCTAACGCGCGAGCAATACGGTCAAAAAGATCCTGCTCTTTGCCCTTAGGAACTTCTTGGGCAGGGAATTGAGGACGGAAATAGCGAGTTTGTTTGAGCTTACCGCCGGGGACAAGTTCCCCGTAGCAACCCGATTCGAGTCGGCGGATATTCGCGTGAAGGCTCTCTGGCTCTGGTACGTACTGCAGGTCAACGTAGTGTTCGATAGCTCGCTGATCAAGGCTGAGATCTAGACCCAGGTCCTCGGCAGCCTCCAAAATACATTTCTTCTCTGAAGAGAAGATAGTGCCGGCGTCTGTGGTCGCGTAATACAGCGGCTTGATGCCGAATTGATCGCGGGCGAGGAAGAGCTTTTCTTCCTGGGAATCCCAAATGGCAAAGCCAAACATGCCGCGCAGGTGCTGAACGACGTCCGCACCCCAGTGGTGATAGCCGACGACGATGGTCTCGCCATCACCTGAAGTATTGAAGGTATAGCCGAGTTCTTGCAGCTCTGCTCTGAGCTCCACATAGTTGTAAATTTCGCCGTTAAACGTCATCGCATAACGATCGGCCTGGTCTTGTGGTCCCCATTGAAGTGGCTGATGGGAGTGCTCGAGGTCAATGATAGAAAGGCGATTGAACCCAAAGACGGCTTGCTCGTCATGCCACGTTCCGGCCTCGTCTGGCCCCCTGTGACGCATACACGGTAGCGATTTTTCGATGGCAGGGACATGCCTTTGGGCATCCCGTGTGCTCGTAAGCATGCCAAGAAGTCCGCACATAGTTCGCCGCTCCTCCTTATATATGAACAAAGTACTTAGCTGTCTAAGGGTACCCCGTTGGGGTTGTAGAAGGTATTGCGACTATCAGCTCTATGGAATGTGAGCGAAAACGCTCCTAATTCCCGGGGACGGGGACTAGGAGGCGTTCCGAATTTCTCTTATTTTTACGTGCTGGGGCTTAATGGAAAGTGGTTTTTTGGGGCACTAACGTGCTGTTTTCTTGGGGAGGGTATCCATAAGGTTGATTGTCGGTTTAGTTCCTGTGATTTGGGGCACTATATTCCGGCGTGATCTGTGCTACTGGGGTGGATTTTCCTAGGAAACCCGAAGGTTTGTGGAGAAAATACAGTGAGAAGAAGGGGGAGAGCGTACCGTGACATTCAGGAAAACAAAGAGGGGTGGACTATCCTGCACTAATAGGCGTGGGTTTTGGGCTGTCCTCAATCGGTATCTGATGTGTTACGGATGGTCTAAGACTCCAAGGAAATAAGTGCGACAGGAAGGCAAACGCGCGTGGAACAGCAGCAAAAGCGTGGCATTGGGCACAAAGCATTGCTTGGTGGCGCCATCGGCTTTGGTGGCCTTACCCTTGCGGGATGTGACGTAGATGCACCAGGCGGTGTTTTGGGTAAAGCTCTAGCCTTTGGTTGGCCAGAAGGCGTTACACCCGAAGCTACTTCGATGTATAACTTCTGGGTCTGGGTCTGGGTGGCTGCCTGGATCATCGGCTTCATCATGTGGGGTCTCTTTATCTATGGCATGTTTGCATGGAGTGCTAAGCGTGCAAAGAAAGCTGGTAAAGATGAGTTCCCTCGTCAGACGCAGTACAACATTCCGCTAGAACTAGTGCTCACGATTATCCCAATCGTGATCGTCATGGGTCTCTTCTTCTTCACCGTCCAGACCCAGGACAAGGTAACCGCGATGGATAAAGATCCTAAGGTCACCGTGGACGTTACTGCTTATCAGTGGAACTGGAAGTTTGGTTACTCAGATATCGCTGCTGAGCTTTCGCCCACTGGTGCTGAATACAAGGGTGTCGACGAAGCGCGCCAGGCTGCAGCCGAGGCAAGTAAAGTAGATCCTAACGGCAAGAACCCGATCAACGGAATGTCTAAGACTGATACGTCTTACCTTCACTTCAACAAGATTGAGACTCTGGGTACTTCTGAAGAGATCCCAGTTTTGGTTCTCCCAAGTGACACTGCAATTCAGTTTGACTTGGCTTCCGCTGACGTCTCTCACGCATTCTGGGTTCCAGAGTTCTTGTTCAAGCGAGACGTGTACAACCACCCCGAGCAGAACAAGCAGCAGCGTCGTTTCCAGATCGAAAAGATCGAAAAGACCGGTGCATTCGTAGGCCGTTGTGCGGAGATGTGTGGCACCTACCACGCAATGATGAACTTTGAGATTCGCGTAGTAACTCCAGAGAAGTTCAAGCAGTACATCTCGTTCCGTAATAGCAATCCACAGGCTACAAACTCTGATGCTCTCAAGAGCATTGGGGAGGAGCCCTACGCAACCACCACGCACCCGTTCAACTCTGAGCGCGCTACGCGTGATGGCGATAACTTTGATAAGACCAGCCCCGCTGCGTAGGAACAAGGAGAAGTAGAGAACATGAAAGCTACATCCAAGATCATGTATTCGATGGCAACCTTCCTTGCCGTCATGTCGGTGATCTATGTTTTTGCCACAATGTACGTTAGGGATTCTGGCAGCCACCCTGGTTTTGAATGGGCTGGTGGAGTGTCGCTGATTCTGGCGACGCTGCTCACTCTGATGTTGGGTGGGTACCTGCACTTTACTGAAAATCGCATCGACATTCTTCCCGAGGACTGGGAAGAAGCTGAAGTTGCGGATGCTGCTGGAACTCTCGGATTTTTTAGCCCTAGCTCCATCTGGCCTGCTGCTATGAGTGGTGCTGTTGCTGTTCTTGGCTTTGGCGTTATCTTCCTTCACTACTGGCTTATCGCAGTTGGTGCGGCATTGCTTATCTACACCACAACCATGCTGAACCTTCAGTACGGAATGCCAAAAGAGAAGCACTAACTTATGTAGCTACCTTCCACTCTGATCTCTGTCAGAGATGCACCTTTTCCTTAGATAAACCCGATTTCTACCGGTTGTTATGACGGTAGGAAGCGGGTTTATTTTTGTCTATCTGGATAGAGGTTGCTTAAAGAGGCTGTCGATGGTCGGAAAAGTTCCCATGCGGTTAAAAATAATTTTTGGGGGGCAAAAAGGGTTAAGCCGTCTAGTATTGCAGGTAAAAGCGCAGGTAGTCGGGGGTCATACTAAAGTTGCAACACCGGCAAATGCTCTCCTTTTGAGATGTGAAATATATCTCAGGTAAATGAAGAGGGAAATAAAACTGAAGAAAGCTGTAAAGAGGCTTGGGGGAGGCGGATGTGGGGAAAAATGAGCAACCGTCACGTTGCTACTGTGATGACCTGCGGAAACTTGGCGTCGTATGGAAAGGGGGTTTAGTTCCCGTTATTGCTAAGAAAAACTGTGGGGTGGGAAACAGAAAAATATTGCTATCTACAAGAAATGAGAGACTAAAAAAGGCGGGGGCAGAATGTGACTTGATCGGAAGAAACGACCATACTAATTACCGTGACGAGCGCAATAGGAAACAAAGATATGGCAGCACCGCAGCGTGTTGCGGCACTGAACCGGCCAAATATGGTCAGTGTCGGCACGATTGTGTTCCTGTCCCAGGAATTAATGTTCTTCGCCGGTTTGTTCGCGATGTACTTCACCTCGCGCGCAAATGGAATTGGTAATGGCTCTTGGAAAGAAGGGGCTGGACACCTCAATGTGCCGTACGCATTGGTGATCACCGCTATTTTGGTGTCTTCCTCTGTGACAGCTCAGTTTGGTGTGTTTGCAGCGGAACGCGGAGATGTTTTTGGTCTTCGTCGTTGGTTCTCTCTGACCATTGTGCTGGGAGCAATCTTCTTGCTCGGGCAGAGCTATGAGTATTACCACTTGATCGAGCATGGAATGACAATCCCGAGCAGTGTGTACGGTTCTGCGTTCTACATCACCACGGGCTTCCACGCAGCACACGTGCTTGCGGGTGTTTTGGCTTTTGTGGTTGTGTTGCTTCGCATTTCTAAGTCGAAGTTCACACCTGCACAGGCGACTGCTGCGATGGTGGTGTCCTATTACTGGCACTTCGTTGACGTGGTCTGGATCGGCCTGTTCATCACGATCTACTTCATTCAATAGGCAGTCTTGGTTCATATGACCACTCAACCCGGTTATGTGAATTGAGATAGCCCCTCACTTTCCATATTCGAGAACATTAAGGGAAATGATGGATACCACCCAGAACAAGACTGAAGCGGTAGAAGTACCCTCAGCTTCAGTCTCCAAGGCCAAGAAAGTTCGAGCTCGCCGCAAGGTGCGCCGGACTGCTGTTGGTGCTTTAGCACTAGCTGTTGGCCTTACCGGTACCGGACTTTTGGTTAATGCTGTGACACCTGATGCCCAGGTAGCCACAGCGCGCCAAGACGAGCAAGCAATGATTCAGGAAGGCAAGGACCTTTATGACGTTGCTTGTATTACCTGTCATGGTGCAAACCTCCAAGGTGTGAAAGATCGGGGTCCTTCGCTGATTGGCGTTGGCTCCGGTGCAACTTACTTCCAGGTTCATTCTGGACGTATGCCGATGCTGCGCAATGAGGCACAAGCCATGCGTAAAGCTCCACGCTACTCTGAGGCACAAACCCTAGCGCTGGCCGCATACGTTGAGGCTAATGGCGGCGGCCCTGGCATCGTCTATAACGAGGACGGCTCTGTCGCACTAGATACTCTTCGTGGTGCTAACTACAACGGAAAGATCGATCCAGCCGATGTCGCTCGCGGCTCGGATCTCTTCCGTTTGAATTGCGCTTCTTGCCATAACTTCACAGGGCGCGGTGGCGCGCTTTCTAGTGGTAAATACGCACCTGTTCTAGACCCTGCAAACGAGCAGGAAATCTACCAGGCAATGCTTACTGGTCCTCAGAACATGCCTAAGTTCTCGGATCGCCAGCTCTCCGCTGACGAGAAGAAAGACATTATTGCTTACATCAAGTCGGCTAAAGAAACACCTAGCCCTGGCGGTTGGAATTTGGGTGGCCTAGGACCAGTCTCTGAAGGCATGTTGATGTGGCTCGTTGGAATCGTGGTCTTGGTGGCCGCTGCTCTGTGGATTGGATCTCGCTCATGAGCAATAGCAATGAAAAGAAATACACAACGCAAGAACTAGAAGCGATGTCTAACGACGAACTAGCCCGTTTGGGTACAGAACTCGACGGCGTGACTGTTGCTTATCGTAAAGAGCGTTTTCCCGTTGAGGGTGATCCGGCGTCCAAGCGTGCTTCTATAAAGGTTGGCGTTTGGTTCGGTATCGGCATCGTTTCAGCCTTGGCATACTTGGCTATTTACTTGTTCTGGCCATGGCATTATAAAGGTCTCGGCGATGACGGATTGTGGACCTACACGCTGTACACGCCACTGCTTGGTTTGACCGCAGGTCTTGCCATTTTGGCATTGGGTTTCGGCGTGATCATCTACATCAAGAACATCATTCCTGCAGAGATCTCTGTGCAGCGCCGTCACGATGGCCCTTCGGAAGAAGTGGATCGTCGTACGATCACCGCGCTGCTGAATGATTCTTGGGAAACCTCCACCTTGGGTCGTCGTAAAGTTCTGAAGTCGATGCTCGGTGTCGGTGGACTCCTCACTGGTTTGGTTATCGTCGCTCCACTCGGCGGCATGGTGAAGAACCCGTGGAAGAAGGGCGAGCTAGGTATTCAGGGAGACGGAACCCTGTGGACCTCCGGTTGGACGTTGCATGAGAAAGGCGTGAAGCTTTACTTAGGACGCGACACCGGAACGACTGCTGAGAAGCACAGCACTTCCGTTGGCACGCATTACACAACGCACGGTGTTAGCCGCCTTGTTCGTATGCGCCCAGAAGATTTATCTGCTGCTGCAATGGAAACCGTTTTCCCGCTCCCAGAAGAGCTGGTTAACGATGGCGATAAATACAGCGCAGATGCTGACGTGTACACGGAGCAGATGCACTCGATTCACGGCCCTCGAAATGCAGTCATGCTTATTCGTCTCCGTGCTTCTGATGCTCAAAAAGTTATTGAGCGTGAAGGACAAGAAGAGTTCCACTACGGCGATTATTACGCCTACTCCAAGATCTGCACGCACATCGGTTGCCCAACGTCCCTCTATGAGGCTCAGACAAACCGCATCCTTTGCCCGTGCCACCAGTCGCAGTTCGATGCATTGCATTACGGTAAGCCAGTCTTTGGTCCTGCCGCCCGTGCTTTGCCGCAGCTGCCGATCACCGTTGACGAAGAGGGTTACCTCATTGCCGCAGGCAACTTTGTTGAACCTGTCGGCCCGGCATTCTGGGAGCGTCGTTCATGAGCAACAAACTAGCTGACATCGGCAATAATATTGACTCTCGATACACAGCTGCTGCTGGTATTCGTCGTCAGATTAATAAGGTATTCCCGACGCATTGGTCCTTCATGCTCGGCGAGATCGCTCTCTACAGCTTCGTTATTTTGTTGCTGACTGGCGTATACCTGACACTTTTCTTTGATCCTTCCATTACCAAGGTTATCTACGAAGGCGCGTACCTGCCTTTGAATGGCGTGGAAATGTCTCGTGCTTACGAGACTGCGTTGAACCTTTCCTTCGAGGTGCGTGGTGGTCTGTTTATTCGTCAGATGCACCACTGGGCTGCGCTAACCTTCATGGTCTCCATGACAGTGCACATGCTCCGTATCTTCTTCACTGGTGCGTTCCGTCGTCCTCGTGAAGCTAACTGGATCATCGGTTGCGTGCTTTTGTTCCTGGGCATGGCTGAAGGCTTCATGGGTTATTCCCTTCCTGATGATCTGCTTTCGGGCGTTGGTCTACGCATCATGTCTGCCATCATCCTGGCACTTCCGATCATCGGTACCTGGTTGCACTGGTTGATCTTCGGTGGAGACTTCCCATCTGATTTGATGCTTGATCGCTTCTATATTGCACACGTGCTCATCATCCCGGGCATCATCCTTGGCTTGATTGCAGCTCACCTTGCTTTGGTGTGGTACCAAAAGCACACCCAGTTCCCAGGTGCAGGCCGTACAGAAAATAACGTTGTCGGCGTTCGTATCCTCCCTGTCTTTATCCTGGAGACCACGTCCTTTGGTCTGATCACCTTCGGTTTCTTGGCACTCTTGGCTGGTCTGACCTCCATCAACGCTATTTGGAACCTGGGTCCCTATAACCCGTCACAGGTTTCAGCTGGATCGCAGCCTGATATTTACATGCTGTGGACTGACGGTGCTGCGCGTGTGATGCCTGCTTGGGAACTCTACTTTGGTAATTACACGATCCCTGGTGCTTTCTGGGTTGCTCTTCTCTGTGGTGTTCTTGTCGCGCTACTTGTGGCTTACCCGTTCATTGAGAAGAAGATCACTGGTGACGATGCTCATCACAACTTGCTGCAGCGCCCCCGCGATGTTCCAGTCCGTACGTCTCTTGGCGTGATGGCAATCGTCTTCTACTTCCTCCTAACACTCTCTGGCGGTAACGACCTGTTTGCGTATCACTTCCAGGTTTCTTTGAACGCCATGACATGGGTTGGTCGTATCGGCTTGATTGTCTTGCCTCCGCTGGCTTACTTCATCACATACAGAATCTGTCTCGGTTTGCAGCGTTCTGACCGTGAGGTTCTGGAACACGGTATTGAAACCGGCGTTATTAAGGTCATGCCTAACGGTGCCTTTGTTGAGGTACACCAGCCGCTTGGCCCGGTAGACGAGCATGGACACCCAATACCACTTCCATACGCTGGTGCAGCTGTTCCTAAGCAACTCAACCAGCTTGGTTTTGGTGGAAGTCCTGGCCGTGGTTCGTTCTTCACTCCAGACTCGGAGTCTATCGCGGCTAAATACGATGAAATTGAGCATGAGAATCATCGTGAAGAAGTTGAAATGTATGAGAATCTGCAGAAGCAGAATCGCATCAAAGATGGGGTAGAAAAAGACTAGCCCTAAAACGTTCTCGAATACGACAGTGGCCTTCCTGTTAATCAGGAAGGCCACTGTCGTCTTTGTGCGGGGACTCCTTATATATAAGGAGCAGACACAAAACAGACGCGGACAGGGGAGGGCTGCGGGAAACCTAGTCGGAGAACCATAGTGCACATGATGGAGTCTGTGTTTTAACGCCGCATTATTACGAGTTGTTAGATATTGGTGTGGTTTGAGTGGCTCCAGTGGTCCTCGATACCTTGTAGATGCTGTTACTTTTGAGGTTTTAGTTACGTAAGTGACGCTTTTTATGGAGCAAAAAGGGTGCAATGCTGCGTTTTTTCCGACAGAAAAAGCGACATTGTGGGGTCCGGGTAGGGGAAAAATTACAGAATGTGATCGGGATCATACCTATTTATATTTCGGCAATTGTGGCGAAAATGTGTTGAGCTTCGGGGGCTTGTTCACTTCCAAAGGAAGTTCTTATTAGTGCAGTTCGTCGGGGGGATTTTCGCTATTTAATGCTCACGATGACGTCTGACGGGGGTGGACTTATCTAAAATTAAGAAAAAGGGCCTTTTGTTAAGTAACGGTTTTATAACGTGTGGATTTTTGTTGATGGGTGGACATCGAGTGTTGCCGTTTCGTAACCTAATCGAGACATTTGAGTTGGTCCCGTGTGATGGGGCTGCACGTACTTGAAGATAGGGTCGCTTGCTTTCTTTGAAAAAGGAAGGCAGTCACTATGTGGCAGACCGATATGGATTTGGAGTTTCTTTCGTGGCTAAGCACCGTCGCAGCAATCAGAACACCGCACGTAATGCAGCAGCAGCTTCTGCTGTAGTGGTGGGCGCCACCGCAACTCTTACCGGACAGGCACATGCCGCTGAGGTTGTAGTTCCTAACACAGGAATCAAGTTTGAAGTTCAGGGAATTGAGAATGTACCTGGCATCGCAAACATTCCGGGCAGTGATCAGTGGATCCCTTCCCTGCAGGGGCAGGGCGGGAATGCTAACTACTCTGCATTGGTAAACGTTCCTACCGTCAGTTCTTCTCCGGCCACTTCTTCCGGCCAGGCTGTAGTTGACGCAGCACGCTCCAAGATTGGTTCTCCTTACGTATGGGGTGCTGCAGGTCCTAGCGCCTTTGACTGCTCGGGTTTGACCTCATGGGCATATGCGCAGATCGGTAAGTCTATCCCGCGCACTTCTTACGCTCAGGCTGCAGGCGGAACAAAGGTAGCTCGACAGGATCTTCAGCCTGGCGACATTATTGCTTTCTACTCTGGCGCTTCCCATGTTGGAATTTATACAGGTAACGGCACTGTTATTCACGCACTGACTGAAGGTACCCCTCTTTCTGAGTCACCTATCGACTACATGCCTTATTACAACGCAGTCCGGTATTAATTTGCTTGGCGATTGATAGTGAAGGTTCGGCATTAAATGCCGAACCTTCACTATTTTTCACTTTGCTTACGGTTATGCAGCGCAATGCTTGTTTTTTGCTGTGTGGGCTATATAGTTATTGTGTTCATCTAGCTAGATATTTGGGGAAAACAGTGAAAAAAACGCGCCGAATGCTTTTCGTTGCTCCTTTGCTGGTTATGGTTTCTATGGGCGGGGCTTTGGCACCTGCTGTTTCGGCGGATGACGTTGAATCACTCATCAGCTCGATGGAGGCTATTTCCCAAGATGCGAACGCTAAGAATGAGGCAGTGAAACAGCTGGAGCTTGATTTAACTGCAGGAGAAGAATCTTTGCGGAATCTTCAGTCTGACGTTGATCGTGCAACCCAGGAGGCGGATGAAGCGAAGTCTCAAGAAGATATTTATCGTAGTGAGATTAATCGTTTAGCAGCTTCAAAATATCGTGGTGCGGTTATTGACCCGTTGACTAACGCTGTCTCTGCAGAAAATCCCCAAAATGCTATTGACCGTGCTGCGTACATGTCGGTTCTCACTAGGAATGCGCAGGCGGCTTTAAGTCAGTTGTCTAAGGCAACGGAAAATTCAGCAGTCAAGCGAGGCTCTGTCACGCGAGCCATTGCTGAAGCGAAGTTTAGGCAGGCCGAGCTAGAAAGACAGCACGGGGTTTTGCTCAAAGAACAAGAAGAGCTCAAGACAAAGACGGAAGACTTGCGTAAGCAAGTGGAAAGTCTAAGCCGTGAAGATAGGCTGCGATGGGAAGCTAAAAATGGTCCCGTGGACTACTCTCTCGACGGAGTCGTCGGCTCCAATCCCGAGGGCATGGGAGCTTTGCAAGCAGCTATGACCAAGCTCGGCTCTCCTTATGGCTGGGGTGCGGTAGGACCATCGCAATTTGATTGCTCTGGATTGGTGTACTGGTCTTATCAGCAACAAGGTAAGTCGCTTCCGCGAACCTCCCAGGCGCAAATGGCTGGTGGAACTCCCGTTTCTCGTAGTGAGCTACAACCGGGAGACGTCGTTGGGTATTATCCGGGCGCCACTCACGTGGGAATCTACGCAGGAAACGGCATGCTCGTGCATGCGTCGGATTATGGCATTCCAGTTCAGGTTGTTCCTGTTGACTCCATGCCTTTTTATGGCGCTCGCCGTTACTAATATTGAACTGCACGTCTGATGGCAGAGCATGCCCGACGATCAATGATCGTTGGGCTCTCGCTATTCATGGGAGAATCAGAGTATGACCCGGATGCTCTTAGTTACTAATGATTTTCCGCCGACTCTTGGCGGCATCCAGTCGTATATCCGTGACTATTTGGATGAGCTGTTGCCACAAGATGTAGTCGTTTTTGCTTCTACGCAGGATGACGCTGCGGCTGCAGCCTATGATGAGTCTCTTCCTTATACGGTTTACCGCTGGCCTCACAAGATCATGCTTCCTACTCCTGCTACAGCTCGCCGAATGGCGGAAATCATAGAAAAGGAGCGGATAGACACCGTATGGTTTGGCGCGGCCGCCCCATTAGGCCTCCTTGGCAAAAGAGCTAAGAAAGCCGGGGCTCACCGGGTTATTGCTTCGACTCATGGGCATGAAGTGGGTTGGGCAATGTTGCCGATAGCACGTCAGTTATTAAGGCGGATTGGCCGATCCAGTGATGTAGTCACTTATATCTCCGAATTCACGCTTAGCCGTATCCGTGGGGCCTTTGGGCCTGGTGTTGAGTTTGCTCACCTTCCCTCTGGTGTAGATGTAGAGCGTTTTCACCCGGTGGAAAGTGACGTGAGAAGAAGTATCCGTGAGGAATTGGGATGGGATAAAGAGGAATTTGTTATCGCCTGTATTTCTCGGCTAGTCCCTAGGAAAGGGCAGGATCGGCTCATTGAGGCTCTTTCGGAAATAGATCAAGGAGATAAGCCAGTTCGATTAGTACTTGTAGGCGGGGGACCGTACGAAACTAAGTTGGTGGAACTAGCGGAAAAGCATGGGGTAGCAGACCGCGTTGCTTTTATGGGAAGGGTCTCTGAGGATCGTATGGTGGAGATTCTTCAGGCTTGTGATCTTTTTGCGATGCCATGCCGGACCAGGGGGCGAGGGCTCGATGTTGAGGGATTAGGAATTGTTTTCCTAGAGGCGCAAGCGTGTGGTGTTCCAGTTATCGCGGGGGACTCAGGTGGGGCACCGGAAACGATTGTTCCCGGAGGCGGTCTAGTTGTGGATGGGAACAATGTAGTGGCGGTGGCACGTGCAGTGAACTCTCTTATAGCGATGGGCGGACAGCGTCGACAAGCTATGGCAGACAGAGGGCGACAGCATGTGAAAGAACAATGGAGTTGGGAGATTATGGGACAGAGGCTGCGCGCATTGCTATAAGCGTAAATGTGATATTGGGTTGGTGGCTCGCTATACTTTGCTAGTTATGCTTTGTGCGGTTTCGTAGTGTGCTGCCGCATATAGCGCGTGTTTTCCAAAAGTCGAGGGCAATTGAGGCGAGATATGTCTGAAAGATCCGACGCAGTCACCGTGGGCTTTGATATTGGTGGAACTAACATGCGGGCGGCGGCGGTGACTTCGGATGGGCAGATTATTGACTCTATGTCGGTTCCTACGCCATCGACTCCTGAATTGCTCGAATCCGGAATCATCGAGCTGGTAGACGCTCTGAGACAGAAGCATGAGATTTCCGCAGTAGGGTTGGCGGTAGCTGGTTTTTTGGATCCTGATTGTGAAGTTGTTCGTTTTGCTCCGCATCTCCCGTGGAGAGATCGAGCTGTTCGCGCAGAGCTTTCAGAATCCCTAGGATTACCGGTTCGTCTCGAGCACGATGCAAATTCGGCAGCATGGGGAGAATATCGGTTTGGTGCCGCTCAGGGGGCAGATAACTGGGTTCTCTTTGCGGTAGGTACCGGAATTGGTGCAACTCTCATGCATCAAGGAGAGATTTATCGTGGAGCGTTTGGCACAGCGCCAGAATTTGGTCATCTCACTGTAGTCCCAGGGGGACGGGTATGCTCCTGCGGCAAACGTGGATGTCTAGAGCGGTATTGTTCAGGAACGGCTTTGGAAACTACTGCCCGTGAGATGATTGCAGCGGGTAAAGCAACCGATTCCGTGCTTATCGACGCTCTAGCTAACGGTTCCTTAAGCGGTAAACGCATTATGGCTGCAGCTGGTGATGGTGATCAGCTTGCTTGCGCCGTTGTAGAAGATTTCGCCCAATGGATGGGACGAGCTCTGTCCATAGTGGCAGATGTCCTTGATCCCGGACTTATCGTGATCGGTGGGGGAGTATCCACTGCAAGCGCACTCTACCTCGATACTGCTGTGGAGACGATGAGTACATCGATGGTGGGGGCAGGGTACCGCCCCCTTCCCAAAGTTTCGTGTGCGGAGCTAGGTGGAGATGCGGGTATGATCGGGGTATCTGATTTGGCTCGCCAATTGGTCTGATCGCCCTCGCTCTCTGATATTCAAGGAATCCCTTATGCACAACAAGTGGTACTGGACTCTCAAGCATATTCTGCTGGGTCCTCTCCTACGCCTGTATAACCGACCTGAGGTTGAAGGAGTAGACAAGATCCCATCATCGGGGGCGGCGATTTTAGCCTCGAGTCATCAGTCGGTCATGGATTCTTTTTATTTTCCTTTGGTGTGCCGCCGACAGATTACTTTTCCTGCAAAGAGCGAGTATTTTACTACTCCAGGATGCGTTGGGCGACTGCAAAAGTGGTTTTTTACTTCCGTAGGCCAGGTTCCTATTGATAGGAACTCTCCGACCGCTGCTGTAGAACTTATTAGTACTGCTCGCGAAATCTTGGGCCGAGGGGACGTATTTGGGATTTATCCCGAAGGTACGCGCTCGCCCGATGGACGGGTCTATAAGGGGCGGACAGGAATGGCCCGGATTGCGTTTACCACTAATGATCCAGTGATTCCCGTTGCCATGATCGGAAGCCGGGAAGCTAATCCGATCGGGTCATGGATACCGCGCCCGTATAAAGTTCGGATGAAAATAGGCGATCCGATTATCCCTTCTGAATTTGCCGCTAAGCGGGGACTGGATCCAGAATCGCATGAGGCCTACCGCGCACTCACGGATTATGTCATGCATGAGCTTTCGCGATTGAGCGGCCAACCGTATGTGGATATGTATGCAACAGACGTAAAGAAGTCTCTCGAAGAGGGCAAAGGGTATCCCGCAGGTGCGGAGTAAATTTGGTTGCCCTTAGTTTTCGTAGCTCTGGTGATCAACTAGGCTTATGGTCATTTCGCATGGCTATGTGCCTATATCCAGAGTTCGAGTATTCCGCAATAGTGAAATGGGCTCGTTGATAAGCAAAGCATAGGGCGGTCAATTCAAAGACAGTGCAGCCGGTTTTCCGGCGCTTTGCTTTGTATAGCAAGACAAACGAGTAAGGCAATAGCCTGCAGAGGGAGCATAATGGATCGGCGAGTAGTAAAGCCGCGTGTTTTTCGCTTTCCCTCTAGCGTTAGCTTCCTGAGAAAAAAGAAGATGCAGGAAGAAACCCGCAAGAATTTTACTCACAGAATGCGAGATACCCGATGCGAGCGTCCGGCATATAGTACTGGTGGTGCTGGCTTCTTAGCAGAAAAAACACACGAAGCAACAGGACCCCATCTTCCTGCACAGCTGCCTGTTCCTCCTGAGCCTCGGACGGCTGCAGCAACAACGCCATCCACCCCTCAGGGGAAACCGCGCATGGCGTGGCCTGATTTAGCTAAAGGGCTATCGATCATTGGAGTAGTTCTTCTCCACATTTGTTTGGCGGTTCCTGATGGTATGTACACGACCGCGGCTCACATAAATGAACTCATTGCCCCGCTTCGGATGCCGTTATTTTTTCTGGTGAGTGGTTTCTTTTCCGTCAAAGTATTTCGTTTTAACTTTGCAGAGTTATTTGTACATCGCCTGTGGTTCCTTTTAGTTCCCTACGTGCTATGGACTCCATTGGAGTTATTTGCCAAGAGGATAGAATTTTTTGTTTTTTGGGATGAGCCGCTTCCAGACCAAGATTTTTACGTGGAAGCTCTATGGACTTCTGAAAACATGTATTGGTTCTTGCATTCTCTGTTTTTCTTTACCATTGCGTTGTGGAGCACAAAGTTTCTGCATCCGTGGTTACGGTGGTCTATTCCGTTGGCCATTATTTTGGGAGCGCCCATAGCTCCAGAAACTCCCATGACAGAAAAAGTCGTGGCGTATCTTCCGTGCTTCTTGCTAGGTGCCTACGCTCGACCGCTCATCGAACGTTATGCAGAGAATGCCCTTAAACCTATAGAGCTTGCAGTGGCTTGCGGGACGTTGCTGCTCAGCCGTGAAATATCGCGTTTTTCGGTGTCGGAGGTCTGGGAACTCTCCCTGCTTACGCTTACGCATTTATTGTATTTACCTGCCGCCATAGCATCTGCGGTCTTGCTCTCTAAGATTTCGTTATTAAGTGAAGGCCTACAGTGGATTGGCCGTCATACCTTGGTTATTTATTTGAGCCATCCCATTGTTTTGACGCTACTTTTTGGTTATTTCTTCCGATATCGTGAGGAAGGAATTGAATTGTATAGCGACACGCTCTTGGGATCTTCTGGGGTGTGGATTTTGCTGTGTATTGGTTTTACGATTGCCGGAGCCGCAGCGATGGAGCTTTTGTCGCATGTTCCGCTCATTGGGCGTTCAATTGCTCCCCATGGCTTGGTTCCCCGTCGGGTGGTCGTCGAAAAGCAAGCACCTGTATCTGCTAACTCTTAAGTTAGGGGGCGATGCATGTCCGTTGCGTGACGGTTTATTACTGTGGTGATTAATTGACAGATAATGTGTGCTGGGTTTTTTCTATACCTTTGACGCGCACGACAAGAAACCGTTGATTTTATCGTAGTGAGGCAAGGTCGGATGAGGTATTTTTATGACACCGAGTTCATTGAAGACGGCCGCAGTATCGAACTTGTCTCGATCGGCATTGTCGCTGAGGACGGGCGAGAGTACTACGCAGTGTCCACTGATGCTGACCACTCTAAAGCTGGGAAATGGGTTCGGGAGAATGTGTTAAACAAACTGCCAAATCCGTCGAGCGAGTTATGGAAAACTAACGCACAGATCCGTGAGGAGATTGTAGAGTTTCTTTTATCCGCAGACTCTCATCCGGAACTGTGGGCGTGGGTAGGAGCATACGATCACGTGGTACTTGCCCAGCTCTGGGGTGACATGACGGGGCTACCGCGAAAGATCCCCCGTTTTACTCATGAGCTTAAACAATATTGGGAATTTGCCGGGCAGCCTGTATTGCCTAAAGCGCCCGACGGAAATCATGACGCTCTCGTCGACGCACGGCATAACCTGCAGAAATTCAAGGTGTGTGCGATGCGTTTGCCGATCGATAAAAAGAATCGAGCATAAAACGTCCTGTTTTGGGCTTGTTTTCCGGTCTCGGTGAGGCACTATTTCTGCATAAAATGTTCAAGGGTAGAATTTTATGTTCCTCCGACGCACTGGTTTTTGTGGTGACGTGCTAAACATAAGAGTGTGAGTTGGACAGTAGACATTCCCAAAGACGTTTTGCCAGACCTTCCACCGTTGCCGGATGGATTGCAGCAGCGATTTGAAGACGTTATCGCTCGTGATGCAAAGCAGCAGCCAATTTGGGACACGAAAACCGCCGAGAATGTTCGCAAGATCCTCGAGTCGGTGCCTCCTATCGTGGTTGCCCCGGAGGTTCGTGAGCTAAAAAAGTTGCTTGCCGACGTTGCCAATGGCAAGGCCTTTTTACTCCAAGGCGGGGACTGTGCTGAGACTTTTGAGTCCAACACGGAGCCTCATATTCGTGCCAACATTAAGACACTTCTGCAGATGGCAGTGGTGCTTACTTACGGCGCTTCCACTCCGGTCATCAAGATGGCTCGTATCGCAGGACAATACGCTAAACCCCGTTCCTCTAACCTCGATGAAAACGGCTTGCCCAACTACCGTGGGGACATCGTGAACGGTGTGGAAGCGACCGAGGAAGCCCGCAAGCATGATCCCGCACGCATGATCCGTGCATATGCTAACTCCTCTGCTGCCATGAATTTAGTTCGTGCATTAACGTCATCGGGCACCGCTGATTTGCATCGATTGACAGGCTGGAATAGGCAGTTTGTTGCCAGTTCTCCTGCTGGAGCACGCTATGAGGCGCTGGCTCAGGAAATCGAGCGAGGATTGCGGTTTATGAACGCCTGTGGCGTTACTGACAACACGTTGCATTCTGCAGATATTTTTTGTTCCCACGAGGCTCTGGTCGTGGACTACGAGCGGGCTCTGTTGCGCTTGGCAAAAAATGAGGACGGAGAAACAGAGCTCTATGATCTGTCTGCGCATCAGCTCTGGATTGGCGAGCGCACACGGGGAATCGAAGATTTCCACGTTAACTTCGCAGCAATGATCGCCAACCCTATAGGCATCAAGATCGGTCCTACTTGTACTCCCGAAGAAGCCGTAGCGTATGCAGACAAGCTAGATCCGAATTTTGAAGCGGGCCGTCTCACCATGGTTGCCCGCATGGGTCATGATAAAGTTCGTTCTGTCTTGCCAGGCATTGTCCGAGCTGTCGAGGACTCCGGACACAAAGTGATTTGGCAGTCGGACCCGATGCACGGGAACACCTTTACTTCTTCCAATAGCTATAAGACTCGCCACTTTGACAAGGTGATTGATGAGGTTCAGGGCTTTTTTGAAGTCCATCGTGCGTTAGGTACACACCCAGGTGGCATTCACATTGAACTTACTGGTGAAAATGTCACTGAATGCCTTGGCGGAGCAGAAGATATCACGGATGTGGATCTTCCGGGACGGTACGAGTCTGCTTGTGATCCACGCCTTAACACTCAGCAATCGCTGGAGCTGTCCTTCCTAGTCGCTGAGATGTTGCGAAACTAGGTGAGTGCTTTTATGCACGTGCCACGCCTACACAGCTGATAGGTATAGGCAACGCCTCGTATTCTTGGTTAGCAAACGAGCCCAAGAATACGAGGCGTTGTGTTCTCTGTTAAGAACCTATTGTTCGTAGTCTGATCTCAGCCCCGGGAGTCTCTCGTCCTCCTGTGGGGGATTGCCAGTAGACGCGAGATGACGGCTTTTTAGCTCCAGTGCCCTTGACCGTAAATCCGGCCTCTTCAAGAATCTTCTTGGCTTCGGAATACTTTTTGCCCACGACGGAAGGAACATTGACCTCACCGGCGAGTACTAGGTCTACGCTGGTACGCGCGGGATCAATGAGGCTTCCGGAAGGCGGCATGATGGAGGTAATTTCGTCCGCAGAGTTGCCGGATTCTGCATCCGATCGGGTGACACTGTTTACTCTGATTCCGGCAGCAGCGAGCTCGCTGGTGGCCTCTTGCTTAGATTTCCCGCGCACGTCAGGGATTTCCACAGCCGTGGAGATCCGGAGGGTGACAGTGGTGCCACGAGGCAGAGTAGTGCCGGCTTCCGGTAGCGTACCGATGGCATCTCCGCCGCGTATCTCTGAGTTAAACTCCTCGGTGATATTCACTTTGAGGCCAAGCTTTTCCAGCTGCTCACGTGCTGATTCCTCAGACATTTCCGCGACATGAGGAACATTGACCGGGGCGGGGCCTCGGGATAGCGCAACGGCTACTTCTGAACCCACGCGGACTGTCGTTCCTGGTTCTGGTTTTAAAGAAACAACTTTCCCTTCAGGAACGTCATCAGAATATTCTGGCGGTGCCTCTGAATAAGATAAGGAGCGCTCCTCTAAAAGCGCACGGACTTCCGCAGTATCGTGGCTGCTGGGGATAGAAGGTACGGTGGGCTTTCCTTGGGAAACTAAGAGAGTAATCTCGTTGCCTTTTACCGCTCTATGACCGACCTCAGGGATGGCTCCCGCGACCAAATCGGCTGGAATATCATCGCTATAGACGGGGGAGGTGGTTGTGCTAAAACCCGCATCCTGCGCCAGCGCAGTTGCTTCTATTTGGCTCATTCCGAGTACCTGAGGAACTTCTCCGTATCGTCCAGAGCCAAACCACCAACCACCGATTGCCACGGATGCCGTCACAACGAGAACAAGGACAAGCCAAATAATAAAACTTGTCTTTGACCTGTTAGTTATTGGACGTTCTACTGGAGGCTCTTCTACTGGTCCTGGAGGAATAGTTTCAGGAGCTGCAGGAGCGGCTGCAGCATAGGGATCGGGCGCAATGCTGGGAGCAGGGGGTGTAGCGTCGATTAATCCTTCGTGGGGAAAGATCTGAGTTTCTGTAGCTGACTCTGTTGCAGGGAAGACGGATGTCTCATGTGTAGTCGAATACTGCGAGTGGGGGAATAGTCCGTGCCCCGGAGCATCGTCGATAAGCTCGGTTGCATCCCTAGGAATATCTGTGGTGAGCAGATCGGTAGCACTGAGTGCGCCGTTGATGTTTTCGGAGGCACGGTGGGCTGCCGCATTAGCGGGAACGGGAACTTTGAAAGCCGGAAGTTGGAGTTCGGCTGCAACGTCGTCTAATGCCGTGAGAAATTCGTCAGCATCGGTAAAACGATCGTGAGGGCTTAACGTGGTTGCTGAGGCCACGAGGGCGTCGAAAAGCGGGGGAATGCCGTCAATAACATCGCTTGGCGCGGGGACAGTACGGTCGAGACGTGAGTAGGCATGGGCGATTTGTGTATCGCCGCTAAAAGGCGTGGTGCCGGTGAGCAACTCATAAAGCAGAATGCCAGCCGAATATACGTCGCTGGCGGGGCCAATATCATCACCAGACACTTGTTCAGGGGATAAGTAGGAGACTGTACCAATAATATTGGCAGAGGTCGCTTGGCTTGCCGACGCAGCACGCACAAGCCCAAAGTCCGCAAGCTTTACCTGATGGTCGCTATTGATAAGGACGTTGTCGGGCTTTATATCCCGGTGCACCATTCCTGCGTTATGCGCAACGGACAAACCCGTAAGCACAGAGTGCATAACGGCTGCCGCTGCGTGAGGAGGCATGGGGCCGCGTTCTGCAAGCAGCTCACGCAGTGTGCCCCCTGTTATTAACTCCATGATCAGAAAGACTTGATCGCCGTCGGAGGAGAAATCGTATACTCCCACTAAACATGGGTGGGAAAGCTGCGCCATAGAACGTGCTTCGCGCTGGAAGCGTTGGCGAAATATAGGATCGTCGATATACCGAGCGTCCATTACTTTTGCAGCAACATGGCGCTCTAAACGCAGATCTAAACAGCGATAAACTGTGGACATACCACCGCGCGCGATGGGGGCCTCAATACGGTACCGGTTCTCCAGAACATCGCCTACTATCAACTCTGCCATGATAAACAGTATGGACGACTTGTACCTGCCTTTGCTAACTCGCCGCACTATTTATCGCGCAGTTCTAGCAGACAAGCTAGATTAACAAGGGTGAGTAACAACAACGTGTCACGTAGCGCCTTGCCAGACAATGAGCCCCTTCTTACTGTCCCCGATTATGCGGAGCGTTTGGGACTTCCTGTAACCAGAGTTTTTGATCTTCTCGGTGAGCATAAACTCATCTGTGTTTATGACGATGGTGTGCGCAAGATCCCCGAAGCTTTCCTCTCTGTGAAAGGAACCACCAATAAGTTTGTTCCTGGGGTCATTGCGTTGCTTTCCGACGGTGGCTTTACCGACGAGGAGATCTTCCAGTACCTCTTCACCGAGGATGATACTTTGCCAGGACGGCCTGTCGACGCCCTCCACGGACACCTTGCCCGCGAAGTCATGCGTCGCGCACAAGCAGCGGCATTTTAGACGCCCGTAGTACTCAGGGCGTTGTCGTTGACGGAGGCCTCAAAAATTGAGCGGGTCATCCACCAGCCTGCGATCACCGTGGCTACCATCCACACCGGATTGTAAAGCTGGTGGTTTCCGCTTCCTGTGAATGCCATCGCTACGACGATAGAACCTCCCACGGTTATTTTCTTTAACCACAGCGGTGGCGTGAATGTACCGATGAGGGAAAGTACACTCGCGTAGTACCAAGGGAGGGTCACAGCGTTGAAAAAGAACGCGACCGCATATGCAGCGGCTGTGCCACGGATGGCATCGCGGTAGCTTTTTCGGAACACCCACCAGCAGATCACAAGCCCTAGCGCCATGAGAACCATGGAGACTACGCGTAGCACACCCACGACAGCGTTGAAGGGGAACGGGTCAATCCACAAGCTTCCCACGCTAGAAATTATGGTGGCTATGAGGGAAGGAAAAGCGAGTGGGTTAATAACTTTGGTGTTGCCGCTCAGTGCTGCAATCCAGCCCCAGGAAGCCCCTGAAGCCCAGGTTACTGCAGCTAAGACAGCGAGAGTCTCGATAGCGCCGACGATTCCCGCTGCGAGGAAAACACGTGTTTTTGTTTTCCATGAACCCGGAACATGCGCAACCGCTATCCATACAACGAAGGGGAGCGCGAGAGCCGCAGTAGCTTTCAACGACATAGCGACTGCGATGATTGCAATAGCGTAGAGGTAATGTGCTACCGATTTACGCAGTGCTAGCACTAAGCCGATGCTGACTAGGCCCACCATGATTGACTCATTGTGCATGCCTCCGATGAGATGAAAAACCATCACTGGGTTAGCCACGCCCAACCATTGCGCCATTGCAGGATTACTGCCCAGGGCGAGGGCTATTTTAGGAATAGCCCACATGATCCCCATAAAACCGAGGATGGACAGTGCTTTAAAACAAAAAATCCCGTAAGCAATGTGGTTTCCGCATAGTCGCACTATGCCTTCACTAATCCATAAATGGAGTGGACCATACGGAGTGGTGGTGTTTCGCCAATCGTGCGAGACTTCGTACAGAATAGGGCTGGGATTGGCGGATGCACCTTGGGTGTAAGCATCGAAACCGTCGCGAAGCAGCGTGCCTTGCATCAAATAGGAATAGATGTCCCGAGACATGATGGGGGCGGCGAGCGCAAGGGGGATAATCCACAAAGTCAGCGTTCGGGTTACATCCTGAACGGTCGCATGGCCCGCGACGACTCGTCGTCCGAGTAAGAACCATGCTACGACAAATAACGCAGAGCCGATCCACAGCGTGATATTAGAAAAGCCAGCCCCATGGCCATAAGACAAAAATTCCAGGTTAAGGATATCTAACAACCCGCCGCGGTTTCGGATGGCGCCGCCACCAAAAGAACCTAGAGTGATTAAAATCGTGGCTATCAAGCCTGTTCGGACCGGGGAAAGCGAATAGAGCTTTGTTAACACAAGAGTCATCGTTGTCACGCAGAATTACATTGAGCGGGCTGTGGCTTTATTGGCCAAAGATACGAGTATGTTGCGTGCATCGTCGCTGATATCTGCGGTGCAAAGGTGAGAAATTCCCCGTTCTGCGAGTTCATCAATGCGTTTTTCCACGCCGGCTTCTGCGCCAGTTTGACGAATAGTATCGGCTAAACGCGCAATATCGTGTGGCTCGGTAACCGTTCCCACGCCTTTCCGAATGGATTCCACGGCATCTGCGTTATCCGCGGCGTGAGCAAGCTCAAGGGCTTTGGCAACTAGAACAGTGCGCTTGCCCTCGCGCAGGTCGTCACCTGCTGGTTTCCCCGTGACTGCGGGGTTACCAAATACACCGAGTAGGTCGTCGCGAAGCTGGTATGCCACGCCGATGTCTCTTCCGTAATCACGAAGCGCACGTACGATTTTTTCATCGGCACCGGCTATAGCAGCACCGATGTGCAACGGACGCTCAATTGTGTAGGCCGCAGTTTTAAAGCGATTGACGTTTTCTGCAAGTTCGATGCTTTCGCTTCCCGCAGACTCTAGGAAGACATCAAGGAGCTGACCGCCGATAACTTCTGTGCGCATACCACGCCAGGCATTAGAAGTCCGGGCGATAGCTGCATCGCTTAGTCCAGAAGTCCTAAACATATCGTCTGCCCAGGCAAAGGCAAGATCACCAAGCAAGATCGCAATCGACTCGCCGAAGTGCGCAGAGTCGCCATTCCAAGAGTTATCTCTATGACGAGCCTCCGCAGTTCGGTGAACAGTTGGTTGTCCTCGACGAGAATCGGAGGCGTCGATGATGTCATCGTGGATTAAAGCGCAGGCCTGGATGAGCTCGAGAGAGCTAATCGACGCTAATACGGCTTCCGGATCTTCCGCACCTTCGAGTCCGTTGCCGGCTAAAAAACCAGCCCATGCATAGCTAGGGCGAATCCGCTTGCCGCCGCCTAAGACAAAATCTTCCAGATAAGTCACTGCGCGAGATACCGGCTCACCAATGACGGAGATTTTGCGGGAGCGTCCTTGGAAAAATTCGCGCAGTTTTTGTTCCACAGCCGGTTCGATTTCGGAGAAAGCTAAGGAACGTGCATCGAATTGAGGGGGCGTAGTGGAACGAGACACTGTAGCGGGATCCTTTTCTCTTACAGGAGATGCGGTGTGCGCGTCTCGGGAGTGGTGCATATCGCTCAAGCCTATATCTAAGTGGCGCGTTTGCTGGAGTGCCACTGGAAAAGTCCAGAACAGGGGATATCCGAACGTACCCCTCACCTTGTACACAAAGAGTGAATAAAACAGGTCGATGCACCCTCGAAACGCGAAGATTTTGTTTCTCACCCTTTAAGATACCGAGTCATGTCTGCTTCGCATATCCCCGCTGCCTATCAGCGTTCCATCACTGAGGTACTTAAGATGCCTAGTCCTGGCCGGGTCCCATTTTCTGTGGAGTTTATGCCACCCAGGGATGCAGCGGCGGAACAAAGACTATGGAAAGCGGCCGAAGCGTTCCATGATTTAGGAACGGCTTTTGTCTCCGTAACCTACGGAGCCGGTGGGTCGAGTAGAGAACGCACGATGCGCGTAGCTCATAAGTTATCCAAACATCCACTGACAACGCTCGTTCACTTAACCCTAGTGGAGCACACAGAAGCCGAGTTAGTAGAGATCCTGGATGATTATGCTGCGCATGGTCTGTCCAACCTTCTTGCCCTTAGGGGTGATCCTCCCGGAACTAACCCCATGGCGGAGTGGGTTGCCACTCCCGGAGGGTTGGAATATGCCAGTGAACTTATCGAACTCACCAAGAAAAACCCGAAAACATCACATTTTCACGTGGGCATTGCGAGTTTCCCAGAAGGGCACTATCGAGCACCGACGTTGGAAGCTGATACAGAGTTCACGTTGCAGAAATTGCGCGCCGGGGCTGAGTTTTCCATCACTCAGATGTTCTTTGACATCGACCATTTTCTTCGGCTCCGCGATCGCTTAGCCAAAGCGGACCCTGAGCATGGTTGTAAACCTATTATTCCTGGCCTTATGCCTATAACAAGTATTCGGTCTGTGCGGCGACAGATGGAGCTAGCCGGAGCTTCTTTACCGCGGGAACTGGAAAAACAGCTTTTCGACGCTGCCAAGGGGGATGAAAAGTCCCATAAAGAAGACATACGTAAAGTCGGGATCGACGTGACAACTCAGATAGCGGAGAAACTTATTGCTGAGGGCGTGCCTGACATTCACTTTATGACGATGAACTATGTGCGGGCTACTCAAGAAGTTCTCCATAACTTAGGCATGGCCCCTGCTTGGGGAACCGATCATGGGCATGACGCAGTGCGTTAACTGATGTCGAGCACTGCGCGATCTTTGTCGAGCTCTGCCTGGAGGATGGCAAAAGCTCTGGAGTCGCCTTGAAAATAAAAGTCGCGTAGTAAGTCGTAGAAACCGTGGCGTCGATAAAGCGAAAAAGCGGCGTTTGACTCGTTGGGTACTTCCGGCGTGGAGAGCAAAACTGTTGTTGACTGCACGTTGTTGAGTAGTGACGAGAGTAACTTATGGCCGATGCCCTGGCCTTGCGCCGTGGGGGAAACGTGGATCTCAGCGAGCTCAAAATAGTGCTCGGGCATGGAAGCATTCATTCCTAAGGATGTCGCTTTGGCATTTCTAAGCCCTCGGCGAATTTGTCGATTCCACCAGTGTTCGCGTCTACCCAGAAATCCATACGCGACTCCGGCTATGCCATCGCCATACGTATAGGAATGACTCTCATCTGATTCGACTGCGCACACGGCAGTGAATCCGGATTCCATCACGGCTCGTCTCCATACGGAGATTCTGGAATGGCGGAGAGTCGGGCTATATCCCATTGCATCGATATAAAGATCGACAAAGTCGGGGCAGTGGAATGCAAAAGCTGTACTCGAAAGACTCTGGATGGAAATGGACACAATGCTATGGAATCACTTTTTTGATGTAAAAGTGAGGAGTTTTCGGGAAAAGTCGGCAAACGCACTCTAGTTTCAATCGAACACCAGTGCTATAATATGAGATGGGTGTTAGGTACGGTGGATAGTATTTTCCCAGTTTGAACGTAAAGGACTATGGCCTGCGGATATTGGTGGGAAAGGGGAAGAGATCATGTCGAATGTTGTATCGGCTACTACGCGTTTTGTGCAGCGTGCAGGGGGAGCTCAGCGACTGCTTGACGGGGCATATATTCACCTGGCGCAGGCCGGTGAGCTATCCCATCGGGGCGACATGTGCTCTGCGTTGGAATATGCATATCGTGCAGCGTTGAGGGCTGCGGGGGCGCGAGTTGCTATGTCTCCGATAGCCGCCCGCAAACGTAAACCAACGAGCGCAATTGAGCAATTGCGCTTGGTGGGGAAGGCGGAAAACGTGTGGGCGGACAAGATCGCTAGTTATTCACGATTACGTTCCCGGATCTCTACGGGTTTGGAAACGGAAGTTTCGGCACAAACTGTCCGGGGGCTTATATCTATCGTTTCAGATTTTCTGCATGACATCGAGTGTGTTCAGGGTGACTCTATGGCGGCTTGACCTGCTCTTTTTTGATATCTTCCTGTGTGGTTTTGAATTAGCTGGGAAAAACCTAATCTAGAGGGAACTTTCCTACTAGTGTTGGCGTTAGCATAAGTAGCCAGTTAAAAAGCAAAACGTCCCTTGGGAGGTCGAAGTGTCACTTTCAGAGCAGGAGCAGCGTGCGCTGCGAGAGATTGAACGCTCTTTATTGGCGGAAGACCCCAAGTTTGGCGCTTCTGTAAGGGATGCGGGCTTGGTGCCTTCCGGCGGAATGGTCACTCTTCGGGGAATCGCGATCATTGTTATTGGATTGGTAATGCTCATTGGGGGTGTTGCGCTGAGTCAACAGACACTATTGTTCGTACTTCTTGCTATTGCTGGCTTTATTGTGATGCTTGGCGGTGCGATATGGATGCTTCGTGCCCCTTCTGGTGTGAAGACCTCGTCTTTCGGCGCAACGCGCTCCTCAGGGAAGTCGAATCGCAGCTCACGTTCCGACGGAATTGGTAATCGAATGGAAGAAAACTTCCGCCGTCGATTTGAACAATAGTTTTTAAAGAAAGTCGGTCACCCGAGGGTGGCCGACTTTTTTGTGTTTATGGCTCATGATTTGTGGTTTACGCGTCGATTCCAGAGTTCCCCACTTTCCCCCACCTTTGTGGATATCGCTGTCACTGCTCATGGGAATGTCATGAAGGGTCTGAGCGGCTGGCGGCGCTGACGTGTCTTCTGGGGTTGGGTGAAATGTTAGTATTTTGCCTTGTCGTGGTGATTATTCGGTGGTTTCTCTCATGCGCCCCTTCTTTCTTGATAATGCCTTGTGATTGGTGAAAAGGGGGAAACTGGTGTGATTATTGGGTGTTTTGTGAAAAATTCTCCACTTCTATATCCGCTGGTAGAAGTTGATATTTTCACGTTTTCCGAGGTGAAAATATAGTGACGCCTGTTATTGGTGGGGGAAAGTGGGGTAAGGTGGTGTGCAGTGAAGGGGTAGCGGTTGTTCTGCTACCTCGGAACTGGCAAAGACGTTGAGGCTTGCGTTATCGGGAAGGCAGGTGCCTAGCCAATGTTTCTTGGCACCTATACGCCGAAACTTGACGACAAAGGCCGTCTGACGCTTCCTGCAAAATTTCGAGATGAGCTTGCTGGTGGCCTGATGGTTACCAAAGGGCAGGATCATTCGCTATCGGTCTATCCGCGTGAAGAGTTTGCAGCTCGTGCGCGTAAGGCCGCCGCGATTTCTAGGACAAATCCTGAGGCGCGTGCGTTTATTCGAAATCTAGCTGCGAGTGCTGATGAACAACGTCCGGATGGGCAAGGTCGCATTACCCTCTCAGCTGCGCATAGGGACTATGCAGGGCTTACAAAGCAATGCGTAGTAATCGGCTCCGTGGATTTCTTGGAGATTTGGGATGCCGAGGCGTGGGAGGCGTACCAGTCGGAAACTGAAGCCGCATTCTCCTCTGCCGAGGGCGACTTCTTAGGTGGTCTGTTATAGGACAGATAACTACATATCGTATGGCGTGCGGAGTGTACGTACGAACTCTGCTCGAAGTGAAACTCTGGTGTACTTCCCCGATATCAGAGTGGGTTCTTCGTGCAGGGCTCTGTGTACACCCCGCTTTTAATTAACGTGCCGCTGAAGGGCGACGCATAGTTCTACTGAAAGGGGGACTTCATAGTGACCAGTGGTAGAGATTCTGCGTGGAACTACGATATTCGTGATAATCACGGGCACGTCCCTGTGCTCAGAGAACGCATGGCGGAGTTGATCGCTGCTCCGGTGACCGCGATGGGAACATCTGCAGTCATCGTTGACGGGACTCTTGGCGCTGGCGGGCATTCCGCCTTTTTCCTGGAAACCTTCCCGGAAGCCTGCGTTATTGGGCTGGACCGTGATCTTCATTCGCTGGCTAATGCGCGGGAAAGACTATCGGTGTATGGCGATCGTTTTCTGGGGATACATACCCGCTTTGACCATT
This sequence comes from Corynebacterium ulcerans, assembly GCF_900187135.1. Lineage (NCBI taxonomy): Bacteria > Bacillati > Actinomycetota > Actinomycetes > Mycobacteriales > Corynebacteriaceae > Corynebacterium > Corynebacterium ulcerans. Next base: position 654,005 of record NZ_LT906443.1, on the reverse strand, counting down.
TCCTTCCCAAACTGCAGCAGAACGCGGAAGAAGGCAATGAGATTGCACAGAAAGCAATACACCACGGTATCAGCGGAGCACTGTTTGATCTTGGCGTTTCCTCAATGCAACTTGACCAAGCAGAGCGTGGATTTGCATATCGAGTAGATGCGCCGCTTGATATGCGGATGGATGATTCCAAGGGGATCACTGCGGCGGACGTTCTCAACACATATTCGCATGGTGATTTAGCCAGAATCTTAAAAATCTACGGCGAGGAGCGCTTTGCCGGAAAGATCGCGAGCGCAGTGGTAAAAGAACGCGAAAAAGCGCCTTTTACTCACTCTGGACGGCTAGTAGAACTGCTTTACGCTACTATCCCCGCTGCTACTCGACGAACCGGCGGGCATCCAGCCAAAAGAACATTCCAAGCTCTGCGTATTGAAGTCAACAAGGAGCTGGAATCAATAGAGAATGTTCTTCCCGTGATAACAGGGCACCTGGCTAAAGGTGGCCGAGCGGTCTTCATGTCCTATCAGTCTTTGGAGGACAAGATCGTTAAACGCTACTTCGTGGATATTAGTACTTCTAAATCTCCGCCAGGACTTCCTGTGGATCTCCCCGGGATGGAAGCGGGATTCAAAGTAGTGACGCGAGGCGCAGAAAAGGCAAACGAACAAGAAATCGCAGAGAATCCTCGAGCCGCATCGGTCAGAGTCCGAGCGATTGAGGCACTTAAAGAACCAACCACAGCCAATTAGCACCTGGAGCAATAGATGACGATGACGGAAGGCACACGCCGAGAGTCAAGCTACCGGTCCCGCGACTTAAGCTCCGGAACCGCTACTGCGTTGCTAGATTCTCCAAGCAGGACTGCACGCCCCAGCTATCATGCGCCGTCAAGGTCTCGGCGCCGGTTCCAACATGCGCCAGGTTCTCAGCAGGTTATCTCTTATCGGGGACGACGCGTTGAGCGCCCCAAAGTAGATAAAGGGCGAGTGCGTTTTGTTGCCGGCATTTTGTTGCTGATGATCGCAGGAGTTGCTGTGACGCTAGTCTTGTCAGGCTTGTCCACCAAGCAGACCTTCGCTATCCAGCAGTTACAGAGCCAAGAAACTACCCTGAAGAATCAGATTGAGACCCTCAACCGGGATGTAGAAAACGCGTCTTCTTCTGCAGAGATCGCGCGCAAAGCTAGCGCCATGGGACTTGTAGTCCCTGATGCTGCAGGAGTTCTTGCGCATGATGACCATGGGAATCCAGTGGTTCAGCGGGAAGCTAATGATGCAACGCACCCTCTCGTGGACATCAACGGTGACAAGATTTCTCCTTCTGCTTCAAGCGATCCTGCCAAAACGAATGAAGTAGCAGGTAGCCTTAATGCTGTTCCACAATCCGGTCCCGCAGTGAGCGCTAATACGGGTACGAATACTGGTGCCAATGGCTCTACGGTTGCTCCTTATGCAGCAACCGCAGGTCGGTAGAGGAAGCTTCACCAGGTTAGGTGGCAATAGCGAGTGAATCGATCTAATTCGGATAATTTCCCGAGGAGACAAGAATGGGCTTCTCGGGATACTTCGCGTCGCCGCAACGATAGTTTTAGGTATCGGCGTGAACAAGATCTCGGTCTTAAAAGGACCGTTAACACAAATGCGGTCACCGTGGATAGGGATAAGCAGTTACTTTTCCGACTTCGCGGAGTGATGGCGCTTGCCATTATCATGATCGTTCTCTTGGTTGCGCGTTTAGCGTGGGTGCAACTGGTGTGGGGCCCAGAGCTTTCACATCGAGCAGAAGCGCAGCGTTCTCGTACGTATATAGACAGTGCGCGGCGTGGCGAAATCTTAGACCGCGCGGGCAACCGTATCGCTTATACGATGCAGGCTCGTTCTTTGACTGCTTCTCCTAAATTATTGCGAAAAGAATTGCGCTATACGGCACAGCTTAAACTGCAAAATAGTGGTGAGTATTCCAAGCTCGACAGCAGTGCTAGAGAGAAGCGTATCGACGAAGTCGTGGATGACATTCTGAACGATTATGCCGATCAGATTCCCACCATTATCAGTGACGCGAGCGCTACGACGTCGGAAGTAAAATCCGATCAGATTCTAAAGAAGCTGAAGGCTGATACTAATTACGAGGTTCTCGTGCGCAACGTGGACCCCGATATCGCCGAGGAGATCTCTCAGAATTTCCATGGCATCGCCGCAGATATGCAGCAGATTAGGCAATACCCCAACGGGGCTGTTGCAGAGAATGTGGTGGGAAAGATCAGCCAAGATGGTCAAGGGCAGTTTGGGTTTGAGGCAGCTAATGATTCTCTGCTCTCTGGCATTGATGGACAAAAAACGCTTGATGTTTCTGCTAACGGTCAGATCATCCCAGGTACAACTCGCGATGAGGTTCCAGCTACGGACGGGGCTTCCGTTACGTTGACGCTAGACCTGAACTTGCAAGCCTATGTGCAGCAACAGCTGGAACAAGCTGTAGCTAACTCGGGTGCTAAATCTGCTTCTGCAGTGGTCTTGGATTCTGAAACCGGCAAGATCATGTCGATGGCTAACTCCGGGACAATAAATCCAAATGGAGATATTGAAAAGCAGCTCAAAAACGGAAAAGTCTTTGACAATACTGCGGTGTCTGCTCCTTTTGAGCCGGGTTCAGTTGCCAAGATCATCACTGCTGCCGGCGTGATAGAGGACGGAAAGACCACACCTGACGAGGTGCTTCAAGTTCCTGGAAGTATCAAGATGTCTGGCGTGACGGTCAAAGACGCCTGGGACCACGGAACAGTTGGATATACCACCACAGGAGTGTTTGGAAAATCATCCAACGTAGGCACCTTGATGCTGGCGCAGCGGCTTGGCGAAGAACGTTTTAACGATCTCCTTCATAAGTTTGGTGTGGGGCATACGACGGGCGTGGAGCTGCCTTCAGAATCCGCTGGGCTTTTGCCAGATATTTCGCAGTGGTCCGGTGGAACCTTTGCCAACCTTCCCATCGGCCAAGGCATGTCCTTGACTCTGCTGCAGATGGCAGGAATCTACCAAGCAATGGCAAATAAAGGCGAGCGCATTGAGCCGCGAATCGTGGAAAAAGTCGTTGATTCTACGGGAGCTGAAATAGCTCAGCCGGAGCCGAACAAGACGCGAGTGGTGTCAGCGGATACCGCGCGAACGGTCGTGGACATGTTTAGGTCTGTTATCCAGAAAGATCCCACAGGCGTCCAATCGGGTACCGGAGTTGGCGCAGGCGTGGAAGGTTATCAAATATCGGGTAAGACCGGCACCGCGCAGCAAGTTGATCCCAATACTGGTGCATACTCAAACTCCAATTATTGGATTACGTTTGCGGGCATAGCCCCGGCGGATAATCCTCGCTATGTGATCGCGTTGATGCTTGATAAGCCATTGCGTGGTGTTCACGGCGAGGGTGGGCAGTCGGCGGCTCCTTTGTTCCACGATATTGCGTCGTGGTTGCTTGATCGCGATAACGTCCCTCTGTCACGACCAATGGAAGGCCAATTAGTTCTACAGGCTCATTAGTTTTGTGAATATTCGGCTAAAGCAGGGATTCATGAAAGACTTATCGTTTGTCGTTAAATGCGTTAGTGATCTTGGTAGGGAAGGAAGCGTATGAGCGGAAAAGAGCGTGCCTTGGTAACGCTGGGTTCTCTGGCAGCGTTAACAGGTGGTGAACTCCACGGTGACAAGGACATCGTCATTGAGGACATCAGTCTTGATTCCCAGGAGCTTCCTCAAGGAGGGCTCTTTGCTGCGCTTCCGGGGACCCGCAGCCACGGCGCTGTGTATGCTCAAGGAACTCAAGCAGCTGCGATTTTGACGGATGCTGCTGGTGCGGCGATTTTGCACGAGAGCGGTGATACCCGCCCGCGTCTGTTAGTCGAGAACGTCCGGGACATTCTTGGTGCAGTCAGCGCTGAGATCTACGGGCATCCTTCAGAGTCACTACAGGTCATTGGGATTACTGGCACCAGTGGTAAAACTACAACGAGCTATATGCTTGAAGCTGGTCTGATTAATGCTGGAAAATCAGTTGGGCTCATCGGCACTACCGGGACTCGGATCAATGGGGTGAAGATCCCGACAAAACTCACCACTCCTGAAGCCCCGATGCTACAAAAGCTATTTGCTCAGATGCTTGACCAGGGCGTAACCCATGTGGTGATGGAGGTATCCAGCCACGCTTTGTCCCTGGGGCGGGTATCGGCTACGCATTTCGCTGCAGCTGGTTTTACCAACCTCTCCCAAGATCATCTGGACTTCCATCCGACGATGGAAGAATACTTTGAGGCGAAAGCAGTGCTGTTTGATCCAGCCTCTGCCGTACATACAAATAAGGCAGTTGTGTGTATAGATGACCCATGGGGTCTGCAGATGCTAGAACGAAGTGGCGCGGATGCCCTATCAGTGTCTACGAGTGCGGAAAAACAAGCAGATTTTGCTGTCTCGGAACTTACTGTGGACGCCGCTGGTGGTCAGCGTTTTGTGGTGACACATAAGGATCGGAATATTGACGTTGATCTGCCTATTCCAGGGGCCTTTAACGTAGCTAATGCAGCACTTGCAGTAGGTTTGGCCAGCAGCATAGGTATCGACCTTGATCGCTTTGTTGCAGGGCTCACTGCGGTAAGTGTTCCTGGGCGTATGGAGCGGGTTAATCGAGGCCAAGATTTCTTGGCGATCGTAGATTATGCGCACAAACCTGCGGCAGTGGCTGCGGTATTGGACGCGGTTCGTCGTCAAGCAGCTGGGCGCGTGGCCATAGTAGTGGGCGCTGGTGGCGATCGAGACAAAGGTAAGCGCTCAATCATGGGGGAGGAATCCGCGCGCAGAGCTGATTTAGTGATCGTTACTGACGATAATCCGCGTTCGGAAGATCCTGCGCTGATTCGGGAAGCCGTTCTGCGTGGTGCTCGTGAAGCCGCGACGACTGCGGAAATCCGTGAGATCGGGGATCGTCGAGAAGCTATAAAGCAAGCTGTGGCGTGGGCAAGGCCCACTGATGCCGTCATTATCGCGGGCAAAGGCCACGAGGTAGGACAGCTCATCCAGGGAATAAATCATCACTTTGATGACCGAGAAGAGCTGGCCGCCGCGCTCGAAGAGATACGAAATAATAGCTAGCGTGCGAACTCACACTGCTGACGGTCTAACCTGTGGCAGGCGTGAATCAGAGAGCTGAAGTATATGGGATTGAAGGGAAAACAATGATTGAGTTGTCTTTGGGGACAATCGCCGAGGTCGTCGGCGGGAGTCTTACCTCGGGCACCGATCCGACGACGCTGGTGACAGGATCTGTTGAGTTCGATTCGCGCAAAGTTACTACGGGTGGGCTGTTTGTTGCGATCAATGGGGCGCGTGTCGACGGCCACGATTACGCCGCTAAAGCGGTCACGGATGGCGCCGTGGGCTGCCTTTTATCTCGTCCAGTTATGGACGGGGGGCAACCTGTTCCTGGCATTATTGTCCCGCCAATCCCGGAACACGAGCGGAAGCGCGATAGCTATGCCACAGAAAACGATGCCGATGGGTCAGTGGCAGCGGTATTACGGGCTTTAAGTCTGATAGCTCGCCACGTTATAGACGTTCTTACCAAGGAAGGCCTCGTAGTAGTCGGGGTGACGGGTTCTGCAGGCAAAACGTCCACTAAAGATATGATGGCGACGATCTTCTCTGCGGTGGGAAGCACCGTTGCCCCTCCGGGATCATTTAACAATGAAATCGGGCATCCTTACACTGCACTGAAGTGCGATACAGAGACCCGATTCCTTATCTCGGAAATGTCGGCGCGGGGGATAGGCCATATCGCGCATCTAGCTGCAATTGCGCCTCCCAAGATTGGCGTGGAACTCAACGTGGGCACCGCGCATGTTGGGGAGTTCGGTTCTCAATCTGTTATCGCTCAAGCGAAGAGCGAGCTGGTCGAGGCGTTACCAGAAAGCGGTAAGGCTGTTCTTAATGCAGACGATCCGCTGGTTATACGCATGGCGTCGCAAACGAGCGCGCATGTGATCTCTTATTCTGCAGTGACCACAGAAGCCACCGTGCATGCAACGGATATCAGCTTTGATCACAACGCATGTGCAAGCTTTACAATGCATATTCACGATGAGAAGGCGCACCACGTTTCTCTCCGAGTAGCAGGGGAACATCAGGTATCTAATGCACTTGCTGCTGCAGCAGCAGCACATGCTGCGGGGATCGATTCTGAAACGATTGCGTGTTCTTTGAACAAACATGTGGGCGTTTCCGCGCATAGAATGTCGATCATTTCTTGCCCCAGAAATATCACGGTGATTGATGACGCCTATAACGCGAACAATGAATCTATGCGTGCCGGATTATCCGCGCTCGTACACACTGCTCGGTCCCGAGGAAGTAATGGTTGGGCAGTGCTTGGACCAATGGGTGAGCTTGGACAAGAATCACAAACAGTCCATGCAACACTTGGCGCTGAGCTTAAAAACATAGGCGTACATGGGATTATCGCAGTAGGGGAGAATCCTGACAGTCGCGCCTTAGCCGTTGCGGCGGAGAAGACGGGTATAACTACTCTGGTTGTTCGCACTAACCCAGAAGCCGCGCGTATGCTTGCTCCTTTGTTGCATACGGATGACGTGGTGCTAGTTAAAGCTTCCAATGCCTTTGCCCTTTGGGAGGTAGCAGATGAGCTGGCAGATGTGTTATCCGAACAAAAGCTAATAAAGAAACCCCACGTGAACGACCAACATGAAGAACGAAATACAGCAGGTGAATAGCAAGTGACTCAAATTCTTATCTCCGGAGCCATTGGATTGTTGGTCTCCATCTTTGTCACACCCGTGTTGATTCGTCGTTTTAGTGCGGAAGGACTGGGGCAGGAAATCCGTGAGGATGGCCCGAAATCTCATTTGCGTAAACGCGGCACACCGACAATGGGTGGTATCGCTATCTTGGTGGGAATCACAGTTGCTTACTTAGTGACTGCGATTTACGGAGAAATCAGTGGGCAAGGTGGTTTCACGGTTTCTGGGGCTCTGGTGCTCGGTTTGACTCTAGCGCTCGGAGGACTTGGGTTCGCAGATGACTTTATTAAGCTGTATAAAGGGCGAAATTTAGGCTTGAACAAAACCGCCAAGCTCGTGGGTCAGTTGGCTATAGCCCTTATTTTTGGCGGTCTGATTTTGAGGTTCCCGGATGAAAACGGCCTTACCCCAGGATCCACGCATTTAAGTTTCTTACGTGATCTCGACACCGTGGATCTGGCCGTTGGCCCTACTGTTGTGGGAATCGCGATCTTCTTGATCTTCATTTACATCCTGATTTCCGCCTGGTCGAATGCTGTGAACCTCACTGATGGACTCGACGGCTTAGCAGCCGGTTCGACGGCTATTGTGATGGGAACGTACACCCTGATTACTTTCTGGCAGTTCCGCAATGCGTGCACTGCTGGTGCAGAACCTGGGTGCTATGACGTACGAGATCCTTTGGACTTGGCTATTTTGGCAGCCGCAGGTTTGGGTGCATGCTTGGGCTTCCTGTGGTGGAATGCTGCGCCGGCAAAGATCTTTATGGGAGACACCGGATCCTTAGCGCTCGGCGGCCTTGTCGCTGGTTTGTCAGTAGCTTCTCGTACCGAGCTTCTTATGGTGATCGTTGGCGCTCTGTTTGTTCTTGAGGCCGCATCGGTTGTTATCCAGGTAGTTGGGTTCCGGACTAAAGGAATCAGAATTTTCCGTATGGCGCCGTTCCATCATCACTTTGAAAATGGTGGGTGGGCTGAGACTACTGTTGTGATTCGTTTTTGGCTCATCGCCGCTCTTGCCGCTTTGATTGGCGCATCGGTGTTCTACGGTGAGTGGCTCTCGTTGGTGGGAGTCTAAGAAATGAAGAGACTTCCTCAAGAACTTCAGGGGCGGGTTCTCGTTGCTGGTGCTGGTGTATCGGGACTGGGAATCGCAGCCCTGCTAAAGAGTCTGGATGTGGATGTGGTTGTTACCGACTCGCGTCCAGAAGCTCTGGAAAACATCCACATGCAGACCGGTGCTGAGGTTTGTATAGACGCAAATATACAGGTTGAAGACTTTACGTCTGTGATCACCTCGCCTGGTTGGAAGCCAGACACGCCCTTATTGGTGCGCGCTCAATACCTAGGGATTGAGGTCTTAGGTGATGTGGAACTGGCATATCGCCTTGACCGCGCAGAAGTGTTTGGGAAACCACGCCAATGGCTTGTAGTAACCGGAACAAACGGGAAAACTACTACCACTGCAATGCTAGAAGCAATCATGAAACGCGCCGGCGTCAAGGCACACGCGGTGGGCAACATAGGGGTTTCAGTAGCAGAAGCGCTGAGCAGTGCTGAGCGTATCGACGTTTTCGTGGCTGAGCTTTCCAGCTTTCAGTTGCATTGGTCGGAGCAACTTATTCCTGATGTGGGGATCTTGTTAAACCTTGCAGACGACCACATTGACTGGCACGGGAGCTTTGACAGTTATGCTGCTGCCAAAGCGAAGGTTCTGCGTGCCCCCATCGCTATTGCTGGAGTGGATAACGAACACGTAGCACGGCTTCTGAGTACTACGCAGACGCAAAAACTAATCGAGTTCACTGCAGCTGATCCATGCGCAGGCCAGCTGGGAGTGCGCAATAAGATGATTGTGGATTGCGCTTTTGCAGATTCACTTGAGCTTGTATCCGCTGAAGGTATTGAGCCGCCCGGACCAGCGGGGGTTTATGATGCTCTTGCTGCTGCGGCAGCGGCCCGAGCTATGGGAGTTTCTGCAGACACGATTGCGGCAGCACTCGCGGACTTCCACGTAGCGGGGCATCGCGGTCAGGTTGTGGGGAATGCGCGCGGCATTGTGGCCATTGATAATTCAAAGGCCACAAATCCTCATGCAGCAGGCACCGCACTGGCCGGACACGAGTCGATCGTCTGGGTTGCTGGAGGGCAGCTCAAGGGGGCAGAGATACGAGACCTTGTTCTTGAGCATTCCCCACGACTGAAAGCGGTAGCCTTGCTTGGCATCGATGCTCCAATTATCGCAGAAACAGTGCGAGAGCTTGCTCCACATGCCGCTATTATGGTGACGGAGAATCAGGAACCCCGTGAGGCGATGAATGATGTTGTTGCATGGTCCGTGGCACACGCCGCACCAGGCGATGCGATCATCCTTGCTCCTGCGGCGGCAAGCCTGGATATGTATAGCGGAATGGGACAACGCGGAGATATCTTTGCTGAGGCCATAGCGCGAGAACTTCACGATTAATCACTAAGGTGAGTTCCATAACCATCACGACAACCAGCGGCTAAGGGCAGTAATGACAAGCACCACAGCACCACAACGAAACACTGGATCTCCGCTTCGGATGATCGGTGATCGGATTAGCGCGCTGTTCCAGCGGCCGCTTGCCAACTACTACATTATTTTGTCGATAGTCGGGTTGCTCGTCCTTTCTGGAGTCTTGATGGTAGTCGCCAGCTCGATGACGTGGTCTTTGGTGGAAGGCAGCGGCGTCTGGGGTTCTGCTCTCAAGCAGATGGTGATGGTCGTGATTGGCCTGGCCAGCATGTGGTTGATGCTGTGGTTGCCCCCAGGCGTGGTGCGAAGATTTTCCACTTTAGCCATGGCCTTTACGGTTGTCCTCTTAGTCGTGGTTCTTATACCTGGATTTGGTACAGGACGAGAAGAAGTGGGTTCACAATCGTGGATTGTTCTGGGGCCGTTGCGGCTGCAGCCCTCAGAGGTCGCTCGTGTCATGATCGCGGTGTGGGGAGCGCACTTTTTTTCTCGCCCGAAATTTAAACCGACGGGTCAATGGAACGACTACATCGTTTACTCACTGTTCTCAGGAGTGGTCGCCGTTCTCATCGCGGCCGAAGGTGATTTGGGAATGACGGTTACCTTTTCTTCTGTGGTGATCGCGATGCTGTTTTTCGCGGGCGTTAAAAAGACCTACATGTTGACCGCGGCAGCAGTTATTGTTCTTGGTGCATTGGGCATGGTGGTCGGAACAAGTTTCCGCAATGACCGTTTCACTGTCTATTTTGATGCACTGCTAGGACACTTTGAAGACACCGCTGATAAGGCCTACCAGTCCTATCAAGGCTTCCTTTCGCTTTCCGACGGTTCCCTCACCGGCGTAGGAATCGGGCAGTCGCGTGCCAAATGGTTCTACTTACCAGAAGCGCGTAATGACTTTGTTTTTGCCATTCTCGGAGAAGAATGGGGTTTTGTTGGCGGAACAATTACCATCGTGCTCTTTGCCTTCCTACTCTTCTTTGGGATGCGCACGGCTGCAAAAAACTCCAATCGCTTCCTAGCGCTTGCCGCCGCGACGCTGGCGACAGGTGTATCTGCACAGGCCTTTGTCAACATTGGATACGTGATTGGCTTGCTCCCCGTGACCGGCATCCAGCTACCGATGATCTCCGCTGGCGGAACTTCAGCGATTATTACTTTGGCCTCTATGGGCCTTTTGGCCAACTGCGCACGGCATGAGCCGGAGGCAATCTCAGCTATGCAATCGTATGGGCGTCCTCCCATTGACCGCCTCCTGGGGCTAAGAGAACCAAACGTGGAAGGTCTTTCCCTTAAAACCCCCATTTTTGGGCGTTCTGTTGATAAAACCCGTCTCGCAGAGCGACGCATGCCGCCGCCAGCGCCCAAGCCGCAGCAGGCTTCTTCACCTGTGTCCCGTGGCCCCCGGAGAGAATCACCTCATCGTAGCTCTTACGTGGTGGGGGAACAACGCAATACGCGAGGCAATCAAAGTCGTGATTGGCGGGACAATAGGGCAAGAAACACCGATACGCGTTACTCTTCTGGATCCACAGAACGCGGAAATAGGTGGGCGTCGGAAAGCAATGATTACGGCACTGGTAGCGTCGGAGACCGTAGGCGGGACAGATGGTCCTCGCAGAACAACAAAGACGATAGGCGTAGGAGACGGTAATGCAATCCCCACACGTAGTAGTAGCAGGTGGCGGAACCGCGGGACACATCGAACCGGCGATGGCGGTCGCAGAGGAATTACGAGGTCGTGGAGCTAACGTAATTGCGTTGGGGACATCCAGAGGATTGGAACAGACGATCGTTCCTGCACGCGGGTTTGATCTTAAACTTATTGATCCTGTCCCTGTGCCTCGCAAGATTAACGCAGATTTGTTTAAACTTCCGTTCAGATTACTGCGTACCGTAAAACAGACCCGTGACGTACTCAAAGCTCACGACGCTTCTGTGCTTATCGGGTTTGGCGGATATGTTTCTGCTCCCGGATACCTTGCGGCTAAGACATTAGGGATCCCGTATATCGTGCATGAGGCCAATGCACGCTCGGGAATGGCCAATAAACTGGGCGTGCGGATGGGCGGACTTGGGCTCAACGCAGTAGCCGGCTCAGGCATGCCTGGTCGAGTAGTCGGGATTCCAATCCGCAATACGCTAAAAGTTAACTCTGAGGCCCGAGAGCGCGGACTACGAACATGGGGGCTAGATCCTGCCCGGAAGACCGTTTTGGTTACTGGCGGTTCGCAGGGAGCTGCTTCTATTAACCGAGCTGTGGCAGGAGGAATTGATTCTTTGCTTTCGCAGGGATACCAGGTTTTGCACTCTTATGGAGCAAAAAACGATGTCCCTTGCGCGCGTGAGCACTATGTTCCAGTGCCCTATATCGAGGATATGGCGGCAGCGTACTCGGTCTCTGATCTCATTGTCTGCCGTGCCGGGGCAATGACCGTCGCAGAAAACACTGCTGCTGGAATTCCAGCGATATACGTCCCCTTGCCCCATGGCAACGGGGAACAAGGATTGAACGCGGCAGACATCGTTGCTGCAGGTGGGGCCATTCTCATCGATGATGAGTCCTTTGACGGTGATGCATGTGCTACTAGCGTCGGAAAAATCCTGAGCGAGCCTGAGATATATCGCACGATGAAAGAAGCAGTAGCTCACTCGCAGGCTGGCAACGCGGCTGCGATCATTGCCGATATTGTGTATCACATTGTTAAAGACCACGATGCGGAGCATCTGCCCGCGTAGCTTGTTAGTCTGCGCCTACCTTCTGAGGTAGGCGCAGTGTGGGTACTACCACCACCCACTCTTATGATCATTTTGTGTAAAAACGCTGGAAACATCAGCTTTTGTAATTCCCCACGGAGGATAAATGACCACTTCGGATTCTGCCATCGACCTTAGCCGGGTTCATCTCATCGGTATCGGTGGCGCTGGAATGTCTGGCGTTGCACGAATTTTGTTATCGCGAGGTGCAACAGTCTCGGGATCTGACGTGAAAGATTCACGACCTGTCCTGGCACTTCGCTCTATGGGTGCACACGTTGCCGTTGGACATGCTGCAGAAAACCTCACCATTGCGGGAGAAGAGCCGACAGCGGTGGTCACGTCATTTGCAGCAATCCCGCAGGATAACCCGGAATTAGTTGCAGCTCGTGAGCGCGGTATTCCTGTTATCCGTCGCTCCGACCTCCTAGGAGAACTAATGGAGGGCAGCACTCAAGTTTTGATTGCCGGAACACATGGAAAAACATCCACCACGTCTATGGCCGTAGTAGCAATGCAAGCAGCGGGTATGGATCCAAGCTTTGCTATTGGTGGACAGCTTAATAAGGCTGGAACGAATGCCCACCAAGGTACAGGAGATGCCTTTGTCGCAGAGGCCGATGAATCTGACGCCTCATTGCTGCGTTATAAGCCGAATGTAGCGGTAATTACTAACATTGAGCCGGATCACCTTGACTTTTTTAAGTCTGAGGAAGCCTATTTTGAGGTGTTTGAGAAGTTCGCTGAGCGTTTGGTACCTGGTGGCTCCTTAGTCGTGTGTCTGGACGACCCTCACACCGCCATGTTGGGGCAAAAAGCCCACGAGGAGCACAGCGACATCAAAGTCGTTGGATATGGCACGTCAGCTGCTGCAGCGGACTATCCAGATATCGCAAAAACAGTGGTGAAATCCTTCGAGATTACTCATTCTGGCACGGTGGCAACCATCAGTGTTCAGGGCAAAGAAGTAGAGGTTGTCCTGCGGACACCCGGCCAGCATATGGTTCTTAACGCAGCGGCTGCATTGACCGCAGGTGTGATCGCTGGTGGGGAGCTAACCAAGTTAGCTGCCGGAATCAGCGATTTTAGCGGTGTGCGTCGCCGTTTTGAATATCATGGCACTGTTGCAGAGGGAGACTTTGCAGGCATTGAGCTTTACGACGACTACGCGCATCACCCCACCGAGGTGACTGCCGTCTTAACCGCTGCACGTGCCAAGCTGCAAGCTCGTGGTCAGGGGCGCCTCATCGTTGTCTTCCAGCCTCACCTATACTCCCGAACAATGAATTTTGTGGATGAGTTTGCTACGGCTTTGTCTTTGGCAGACGAGGCTATTGTCCTGGACATCTACGGAGCACGGGAGAAACCAGTGGAAGGTGTGGATTCCAGAATCATCACAGAGAAAATGACTGTTCCTGCGCATTTTGAACCTGATTTCTCGCATGTTCCCGACGCTGTCGCGGACGTTGCTGCCCCGGGTGATCTTGTGATTACGATGGGGGCGGGCAGCGTTACAATCCTGGCGCCGGAAATCCTTACGCGCTTGCGATCAGAAACAACATAGGAATTTCGTGGAGTTATGAAAAAGAAAACGATCTTGGGAAGCATAGGAGTACTTGTTGCGGTAGCTCTTGTTGCAGCTGTCCTTTTTATTGTTCCTGTGATCAAAGTTTCAGGTTTTGAAGTAGAAGGAAACATTCACACTCCACAAGAAGAAATTGTATCTGCGACAGATATTGCGATTGGAAGTAATCTGTTGCGGATTGATGCCACTAAAGCGGCTACTGCCGTTTCACGATTGCCATGGGTGTCCTCTGCCTCAGTTGATAGGTCGTTTCCCCAATCTGTGAAGGTAAAAGTAACTGAGCATAATGCTGTGCTCTTTACTGAGCGTTCTGATGGAGATCACCTTTTTGATGGAAAGGGACGGGCATTTGTTATTGATGTGCACCCTCCCGAAGCTATTCAGGTTACTGGACAAGACGACGATGCTTCTTCCGCGTATGCGGCGGTAGGAGCCATGGTGGAAGGACTTTCTCCTGAGATTCGTACTCAGATTGAGTCTGTTGATGCTCCTAGTGCGTATGAGCTGAAAATCCAGCTTAAGGACGGGCGCAGTGTCTACTGGGGATCGTCGGAAAACGTAAAGGATAAAGCAGTGGCATTAAAAAATGCCCTCACCCGCCCAGAACAGAGTTTAGACGTGAGTGGTGCACCCCTTATTGCAGTGAAATAAAATTTCTTAAAATGGAGTGTTCTCTTTTACCGGAGGACACTCCTTTTTTTGTTGTGATCGCGTATAGCTGAAAACCAGTACTTTTCCGGGCTGAGCAGGCAAGTACAAGCCTTCGCGGAAGCATCAGAACTTCCTGTTTCCGCACGTCAAACCCTAAAGTTGAGGTTGAGACTAGAGACACGCCGCCGTAAATGTCCGACAAAAAACCTCGAAAGTAGTTGATGATGTATTGCAGTGCAGCATCGCGATTTGGTCGTTTCCCTTGTGGTGCTGAATGAATGAAGTAAAAATACTCAATGTGAAAGGCGAGTCGCTCATGACTTCCCCAGATAATTACCTCGCCGTAATCAAGGTTGTTGGCGTCGGCGGTGGCGGTGTAAACGCTGTTAACCGCATGATCGAGGAAGGTCTTAAGGGCGTCGAATTTATTGCTGTCAATACCGATTCTCAAGCGTTGATGTTCTCCGATGCGGACGTCAAACTCGATATTGGACGTGAGGCTACCCGTGGTCTTGGTGCTGGAGCTAATCCAGAAGTTGGACGTACCTCTGCGGAAGACCACAAAAATGAGATTGAAGAAACCCTCAAGGGTGCAGACATGGTGTTTGTGACAGCGGGAGAAGGGGGCGGAACTGGCACTGGTGCAGCTCCGGTTGTTGCAAGTATTGCTAAAAAAATGGGTGCCCTGACCGTTGGCGTCGTTACTCGTCCTTTTAAATTTGAGGGGCCGCGTCGTACACGCCAGGCAGTCGAAGGGATCGATGCGCTGCGGGAAGTCTGCGACACTCTTATTGTGATCCCGAATGATCGCTTGCTGCAGCTAGGCGACACAAGCCTCACCATGATGGAGGCTTTCCGTGCTGCAGACCAGGTGCTGCACAATGGAGTCGAAGGAATTACTAACCTCATTACTATCCCCGGCATGATCAACGTCGACTTTGCCGACGTTCGTTCAGTTATGGCTGACGCTGGATCTGCGCTTATGGGTGTGGGATCGGCTCGCGGAGACAATCGCGTGCTCACAGCGGCTGAAGAAGCTATTAATTCTCCATTGCTCGAGTCCACCATGGAAGGCGCTAAGGGCGTTTTGCTTTCTATTGCTGGCGGCTCGGATCTTGGTCTCCAAGAGGTCAATGACGCAGCTTCTATGGTGCAGGAGAAAGCTGATGAAGACGTCAACCTGATTTTTGGAACGATCTTTGACGATAATTTGGGTGATGAGGTTAGAGTCACAGTTATTGCTACAGGTTTTGATGGTGCAAAAAACGCAGTGGAAACCCCTGCTCCCAAAGTGGAAGCCGCACCCGAATCTGCCGTAACGCCGACTCCTGCTCCTGAGCGAGCTTCCACATCGATCTTTGGTGAGGAATCCGATTCTTCAGCTCGTCACTTGCGCACAGAAGAGCCAGCACCTCGTGGTAGCGCAGGCGGTAGTGACGGGCTGTTTACCTCAAGCGATGAACGTCGGACAGACTACCGTAATGATTATCGGGATCGCCGTGATGAGCGTGGCGGAGATCTCGATGTTCCCGACTTCCTTCGCTAAACATGAGTAAAGGAAACGACCGCCCCGTCCGCAAGGTGTTTACCACCAGAGCGGGCGGGGTCTCCCTTCCCCCATATGATTCTTTTAATTTGGGAGATCATGTGGGGGACGCGTTGGCTGATGTGACTTCTAATAGAAACCGTTTGGCTCGAGTTGTTGGGCTGGAATCTCACGATATTGTCTGGATGGAACAGATCCATTCAGTCAACGTTACGGTGGTTACTCAACCGCAAGGGTCGGCAGTAGAAGCTACTGATGCGCTTGTGACTACTACGCGTGGGCTTGCTTTGGCGGTTTTGGCAGCTGATTGTGTTCCTGTGTTGCTGTCAGATACAGAAGCTGGGGTGGTGGCAGCAGTTCATGCAGGCAGAATGGGAGCTCGAAATGGAATTGTTCGTAGAACGATTGACGCCATGGCTGACTTAGGTGCTACTCCTCGCAACGTTCATGCACTTTTGGGGCCAGCTGCCTCCGGGCGACACTACGAGGTTCCCGCAGGAATGGCCGCGGATGTAGAACGCCATCTGCCTGGCGCTCTAGTGAAAACCAACAAAGGAACATCAGGATTAGATCTTCGTAGAGGACTGGCACGACAGTTGTTGCAGCTAGGGGTAAAAGCTATAGACATTGATCCTCGCTGCACGATTGAAGATAAACAACTTTTCTCCTATCGTCGCGAAGGCAAAACGGGGCGGCATGCAGGGCTTGTGTGGCTTCCTTAATATGAGTAATGAAGTAGGCAATTTTCTCCACAAAATTAAATTAGCTTGGAAAAATGCTGTGTCGCAGCGACATCGAGCCACTATAAGCAAGTAGCTTTAGGTGCTAGCATCAGCTTTTGGACATCGCAAAAGCGGAGTACCACATAGCACACCGCATACGATGAAAGGGACACTTTATGTCGATAATGAAGAAGACCAAAGATTTCTTCGGGCTTTCTGGGGTGGAAGGCGATCCGTACCTTGCGGATGAGGCCTACTATGAGGAGCCACGTTACGAGGGAAGCGCAGCATACCAGCCACAGCGCTACCGTGAGCCTGCATATCAGGATGTGCACGCCTATGACCACGTTTCCCGTCGTGCTTCGTCGAATATTGTTCCTGTAACCATCAATAGCTACTCGGATGCTGCAACCAAAATTGGTGAGCCTTTCCGCGATGGTGATTCCGTTGTCTTTGATATCAACCGTTTGGGACTGGACGAAGGTAAGCGAATTGTTGATTTCGCTGCTGGCCTCTGTTTCGCTCTCCGCGGCCAAATGAAGAAGATCAGCCACATGGTATTTGCGATTGTTCCCGAGGGTGCAGATGTGACCACTGCAGATTTGGAGAGAGCCGCTCGCGTATAAGGCCTTTCGTCAAGGTCTAGAAGAAACTTTTCTTAACCCCTTGACGTTATTAAGGATGGATAATGTCCCAACCGACCTTAATAACGTCAAGGGGTTTTGCGTACCTTTTGGAAGAAAGGATATTGGTGTCAAGTGGACAGGATAATTCACAATCTCCGTGATTATTCGCTGGTCAACTTGTCTTAGGACGCACCATTATGAATAAATACTAGGAAGTTAGATGAAGATAGATAAATTTTTGCAAGACGGAAGGTCATATCATTGCACACTCTGTTAAACATTCTGATTTTGGTTGTTCAGATTTATACGTGGATCTTAATCGGCCGAATCTTGGTGGAAATGATCGTGAGCTTCTCTCGTAATTTTCAGGCGCCACAATTCATGGTCGTTATTTTCGAGGTTTTGTTTAAGTTGACTGATCCACCCGTGCGTCTTTTGCGCCGCTGGATTCCGCCACTGAAGCTCGGAAATGTTGCGCTCGATGTATCTATTTTGGTACTTTTTTTCGCGCTTTCGTTTATCAGAATTCTGCTCAGCATCGCCCTTTATTCGGTATAAGTTACTAATGGTTTATAGTTCGGGTGCCCCTGAACGAGGGCGAAGAGGCTTCTTTTCTGCTTGGTCGCCCGATTTCTTTCAATTTTGTTGAAAAAAACACCAAAAAATAGGAAAACGAGAGCTGTTTTAGCCTGTATTGGGCTGCATAAGTGCCTATACGGGTTATCATGGGGGAGGTATTGCGTATAAACGTTTGGTCATCTTCTTGACGTTTGAGTGTGCAAGTAAGTTAATGTGAATTGTTACCCCCCCCGCGAACAAGGAATTAGGTTCTTGGACGCAGAAGAAATCTCGAAGGGAAGAGCTCCATGCCGCTGACTCCAGCCGATGTGCACAACGTCGCTTTCAGTAAGCCTCCAATCGGCAAGCGAGGCTACAACGAGGACGAGGTCGATCAGTTCTTGGATCTGGTAGAAGACACCCTCGCTGAGATTCAGGAAGAGAACGAGGATCTGCGTCAGCAGATAGAGGAACTAAAGGCGGAAGCTAAACAGGGCGGAATATCCAAGCCTGCTATGGCCTCTGCCTCTTTTGCTAAGCCCTCTGTTGATGAGGCTGCGATTCGTCGTGAGATCGAATCCAAGCTCAAAGCTGAATACGATGCCAAGCTAGCCGACGCGCGCAAGTACTCCGATAAGTCCTCGACCGATAT
Organism: Corynebacterium ulcerans; assembly: GCF_900187135.1. NCBI lineage: Bacteria > Bacillati > Actinomycetota > Actinomycetes > Mycobacteriales > Corynebacteriaceae > Corynebacterium > Corynebacterium ulcerans. Next base: position 635,622 of record NZ_LT906443.1, on the reverse strand, counting down.
GGCTGCTTTGCGTTCTGAGCTGGAAGCTGCAAAGGCTGATGCGAAGAAGGCTAATGAGGAGGCCGCCAAGGCTAAGGCTGCTGCGGCGAACTCCAAGCTGGACATTTCAAAGACCGCTTTTGCTGCGGCAGGTGCTGGCGCTGGACTTGCTACTGCAGAAACCCACATGCAGGCAGCTAAGGTGCTTGGCCTAGCTCAGGAGATGGCGGATCGCCTTACCTCTGAGGCTCAAAACGACTCCAAATCCATGCTGGACGAGGCTCGTAGCGCTTCTGAGCGCCAAATTCAGGATGCGGATGTTCGTGCGCGGGCAACGCTTGCCGACGCTCGCGCTAAGGCCGACAAGCAGCTTGCAGAGGCTGATTCTCGTTCCCGTGCTTTGATCGAGGATGCTCAGAAGAAATCCGAGCAAACTCTTAGTGAGGCAAACTCTCGTGCTGAGGCACAGGTGCGCCAAGCTGAAGACAAGGCAAACGCGCTCCAGGCGGATGCGGAACGCAAGCATACAGAGATCATGGCGACTGTCCAGCAGCAGCAGTCTGCGCTGGAGAAACGAATCTCTGAGCTTCGCACCTTCGAGCGTGAATACCGTACTCGACTCAAGACTCTGCTGCAGAGCCAGCTGGAAGAACTTGAGAGCCGTGGCACCACCGCGCCCGATGAGAAGCGTTAAGGCTTTTCGCGATAGACGCATATGTTCACGTGGCCCCTAGCTTAATGAGCTGGAGGGCCACGATTTCTCTATCAGTACGTGTTCCAAGGAGCCTTGAATATGTTGATCGCTGCCATTGTGCTTTCGATCGCAGGATTTGTATTTCTCGTTTTATCGCTTAGCAGCACTGGCGAGATTTGGGAATGGCTCTTGTTTGGAACTGTCGTTTTAGGCTTGATCTTGCTGTTTGTAGATATGGTTAAAAAACGACGTACGCGAAGCTCTGGTGGTAAACATTCCGCACGATAACGCGAAGGCCTAGACCTGCAAGACTCTATCGGTCATGTAAAAACATTCTGTGAACTTTTACTGACCTGGTATGGGAATAGTGGGTAGTGAGTTCGTGTGCCTGATTTTATGAGGTATAGTAATCGGCTACAAGGCACTGATCCGGCAATCACCGGGGAGCCTCCGGAAGAAAAGCGATACGCAGATACAAAGCGTAATCCGCCGATTACGGTGGTTTTATGATCGGCTTTATGGTTGCGAATGCTGAGTAGAACCGGACGGGTAGGACCGTCATCTCCTTCACAATGAAGCGGGAGCCTGTGGGCTCCAAGCAGGGTGGTACCGCGCTATAGATAGCGTCCCTGCGGCAGCGAATGCGATAGTGAAGGAGATTTTATGTCGAATCCGGTAGGCGGCGTGTACCCCAAGGTGGACATGTCTGGTGGTTCAAATCGTTTCCCAGACATGGAACGTGAAGTTCTCAATTTTTGGTCTTCAGATAACACATTCCAGGCTTCTTTAGAGCAGCGTTCTGGTTCTCCAGAGTATGTATTTTATGATGGCCCTCCCTTTGCTAACGGCCTTCCTCACTATGGTCACCTGCTGACGGGCTATGTCAAAGACATCGTTCCGCGTTATCAGACCATGAAGGGCAAACTCGTCGGGCGTGTTTTTGGTTGGGACTGTCATGGACTTCCCGCTGAGCTTGAGGCAGAAAAACAGCTAGGCATCAAGGACAAAGGCGAAATTGAGTCGATGGGTCTTGAGGCCTTTAACGACTATTGTGCGAAGTCTGTTTTGGAATACACCCAGGAATGGAAAGATTACGTAACTCGACAGGCACGCTGGGTCGACTTTGATAACGGCTATAAAACCATGGATCTAGATTTCATGGAGTCTGTTATGTGGGCGTTCAAGGAGCTCTATGACAAAGGTTTGATCTATCAAGGGTTCCGAGTCTTGCCCTATTCATGGGCTGAGCACACCCCGCTGTCCAATCAGGAAACGCGTTTGGACGATTCCTACAAGATGCGACAAGATCCGACTCTTACGGTGACTTTCCCCATCACAGGGGTCGTCGATGGAGCGTCAGCAGATACCTCGCTCGTTGGTGCTTATGCGCTCGCATGGACCACGACGCCTTGGACATTGCCCTCCAACTTGGCTCTCGCTGTTAACCCGGGCGTGAACTACGTTGAGGTGAAAGTAGGCGAGGACGGTGCCGATTCTATCCGTGGCCAGCGCGTTCTTCTGGCAGAGGCTCTTATGGGAGCTTATGCCAAGGAGCTTGGAGAACAGCATGAGGTATTGGCGGTTCATCCGGGTACGGACCTCGTGGGTCTAAAGTATCAGCCGATCTTTGATTACTTTGCGGATACGGACAACGCTTTCCAGATTCTTGCCGCAGAATATGTGACCACAGAAGACGGCACCGGAATTGTTCACCAGGCACCTGCATTTGGTGAAGACGATATGAACACCTGCAAAGCCAACGGTATCCCCACGGTGATCCCGGTGGATATGGACGGAAAGTTTACGTCGCTAGCCCCTGAGTATGAGGGTCTTTTGGTTTTTGATGCCAACAAGAACATCATCGCTGACCTCAAGGCAGCGTCCAGGGTTGTGCGCCACCAGACGATTGAACACTCTTATCCGCATTCGTGGCGTTCCGGAGAACCTCTTATCTACATGGCGTTGCCGTCATGGTTTGTGGAGGTGACTAAGTTCCGTGACCGTATGGTTGAGCTGAACAAGGACATCGAGTGGATGCCTGCTCACATCCGGGATGGTCAGTTTGGCAAGTGGCTTGAAGGCGCTCGCGATTGGAATATCTCACGTAACCGCTACTGGGGTTCGCCTATCCCGGTGTGGGTTTCTGATGATGAAAACTATCCGCGTATGGATGTTTATGGTTCTTTGGACGAGCTGGAACGCGATTTTGGTGTGCGTCCCACTTCGTTGCACCGCCCGTTTATCGACGAGCTGACGCGTCCTAACCCGGATGATCCAACAGGAAAATCGATGATGCGTCGTGTGCCTGAGGTTTTGGATTGCTGGTTTGAATCGGGCTCTATGCCTTTTGCCCAGAAGCATTATCCGTTTGAGAACAAAGAGTGGTTTGATAGCCATTCCCCGGCAGACTTCATCGTGGAGTACTCGGGCCAGACTCGTGGTTGGTTCTACACGCTGCACGTGTTGGCTACCGCGCTCTTTGATCGTCCTGCCTTTAAAAAGGTCGTGGCGCATGGCATCGTCCTTGGCGATGACGGAACAAAGATGTCCAAGTCTCGCCAGAATTACCCCAATGTGAACGAGGTCTTTGATCGCGATGGCTCTGACGCTATGCGTTGGTTCCTCATGAGCTCGCCGATCCTGCGCGGCGGTAACTTAATAGTCACCGAGCAAGGCATCCGCGAGGGCGTACGCCAGGCGCTTTTGCCGATGTGGAACGCCTACTCCTTCTTGCAGCTGTATTCGTCGAAACCTGCCGAGTGGTCTGTCGATTCCACAGATGTTTTGGACAAGTACATCTTGGCAAAGCTTCACGACGTCGTCCGCGGCGTCGGCGAAGCCCTCGATAACACCGATATTGCGCAAGCGTGCGATGAGGTTCGCTGGTTCTGCGATGCTTTGACCAACTGGTATGTGCGTCGTTCGCGCGAGCGCTTCTGGGCGGGTGACGATCAGCACCCAGAGGCCTTCAACACTTTGTTTACGGTGTTGGAGACCTTGACCCGCGTCACTGCACCGTTGTTGCCAATGGCATCTGAGGTGATCTGGCGTGGGCTTACTGGTGAGCGTTCAGTGCACTTGGCAGATTTCCCCAAGGCAGAGGACTTCCCAGCAGATGCTGACCTTGTCCGTGCGATGGATGAGATCCGTGGCGTATGTTCTGCTACTAGCTCGGTGCGCAAGGCCCACAAGCTGCGTAACCGCCTCCCGCTTCCTCAGGTGACGGTTGCGTTACCCGATTCGCAGCGCTTGGAGCCGTTTACGTCGATCATTCGTGATGAGGTCAACGTAAAGAACGTCGTGCTTACCTCTGACGTCGATGCCGTTGGACGTTTTGATGTGGTGGTCAATGCCAAGGTCGCAGGACCGCGTCTGGGTAAAGATGTGCAGCGAGTAATCAAAGCCGTGAAATCTGGTAATTACGAGCGCTCTGGTGACGTCGTTGTTGCGGATGGTATCGAGCTGAAGGCTGATGAATTCACTGAGCGCCTAGTAGCTGCGGATCCAGAGTCGACGGCCCAGATAGATGGGGTCGAGGGTCTGGTTGTGCTAGATATGACTGTGGACGAGGCCCTGGAAGCGGAAGGCTGGGCTGCGGATGTCATCCGTGGTTTGCAGGACGCTCGTAAGGCTTCGAACTTTGAAGTCTCGGATCGCATCACCGTGGAGCTCTTTGTTCCTGAGGAGAAGAAAGAGTGGGCTGATCGCCATTCGGCACTTATCGCTGGCGAAGTGCTAGCTACTGCTTTCACCGTAACCGTTGGTGGAGAAGGTGCGCATAAGGTCATAGAAGCTGTGACCGCAGATGTCGCAAAAACTCAGTAACACCAGAACATAAGAAAATATCCCGGACACAGAACACCCTTCGTGTCCGGGATATTTCTCGTGGTGGTGTCCACAGCGCTTACTTATGTTTTGTAGATTCGACACGCACGTTCTATCGAACTAATGTTTGTATGTATGAGGCGTTGGGTACTGCACATAGATATGGATGCTTTTTTCGCATCTTGTGAGCAGTTGACGCGACCAACGCTGCGCGATAGACCAGTTCTTGTAGGAGGGGTGTCGGGCAGGGGAGTCGTTGCTGGGGCTTCTTATGAGGCTCGGGCACTGGGGGCTCATTCCGCGATGCCGATGTACCAAGCAAAAAGACTTGTTGGTTTCCGTGGCGTTATTGTTGCCCCGCGTTTTGAGGTCTACCGGGCGGCTTCACACCGGGTTTTTGAGATTTTGCATTCTATGGGCGGGCTAGTGGAGCAGGTTTCTGTGGACGAGGGCTTTATGGAGCCGGAAGAACTCCAGGGAGCAACGTCCGCAGAAGTCAGGGAGTGGGCGCATGAGTTGCGCCGGATAATACGGCACGATGTTGGGCTTCCAGCCTCTGTGGGGGCGGGATGCGGAAAACAATTTGCCAAGATAGGTTCGGACCAAGCTAAACCAGATGGCGTTTTTGTCGTTCCACCAGAAAAACATGAAGAGATGATTCTTCCCTTACCTGTAGGGGAATTGTGGGGTGTAGGACCGGTAACTCGTACAAAACTCAAACAGCTAGGCGTGGAAACAATCGGGGACTTAGCCGCAATGACGCAGCGGGAGGTGGATATTAGCTTGGGAACAACGGTCGGCCGAGCACTGTGGATGATGGCACGGGGCATAGATGATCGTCCAGTAGCGCCACGAGCTGAGTCTAAGCAAATATCGGCAGAGCACACGTACCCGAAAGATCTCATCAATGTTCCTCAGGTTGATGATGCGCTGCGCCGTGCCACGGATGATGCTCACAGGAGATTGCTGAACGACGGACGTGGCGCTCGGACAGTAACGGTGAAACTCCGTATGGCGGACTTCCACATAGAATCGAGATCAGCCACCTTGCCATATGCTACGGATGACCACGATACGTTTCTAGCAACGGCAATGAGGCTGGTGCGCTATCCGGATGAACTGGGTCCGATACGTCTTGTGGGCGTTAGTCTCTCTGGACTTGAAATGGCTCGTCAAGACGTGTTGTTTCCGGAGATCGACAGGGAGATTGTCCAGCGTGATTCTGACTTTGAAGTGGGAGTATCCGGGGCAGTGTCCACAGAAAATGCTGATCATCAGTCAGCTGGTCTAGAGGATGCTCAGCAAGACGATCTTGTAGAAGAATCCCCACGGTGGCGGGCAACCCAAGACGTTTGGCACCCTGAGCTGGGACACGGTTGGATCCAAGGGATTGGGCACGGAAAAGTGACCGTAAGGTTTGAAACACGTACTACAGGGATCGGCAAAGTGAGAACTTTTGATATTGGGGATTCCGAGTTGCAGCCCGCCGATCCTGTAGCAAGCCTTGATTGGGATATAGCGGATTTTTAAAAAAGAGTTGCAGGGTGCACACCTGTAGCCACGGCAATGGCGAGCAATACGCGCGCCTGGCCAGCCCGGAAATACGTTGAGCTGATTGCTCCTTTTGCTGCGAGGGTTGCTCCTCCGCCAGCCCCGCCGTAAGCGCCGAAGACCTCACCGCGTGGAACTCGAGTTGTTATCACAACGGGTATTCCGGCGTCGAGGGCAGCTCCGAGTGCCACTCCCATTTCTGTACCCACATTTCCTGCACCCATTGCCTCAACCACTAACCCTTGGCTCCCGGCATTTATCGCGGCGTCGACAAGCGTGGCTGGCGCGCCGGGGAAGGCGGGGATGATGTCGATGCGGACGTCGGAAAGCTGTGCAGGCTGGACCGGATCTGCGCGCAATGGCTCTTCGGGGCCATTGGTAGCAAAGGCGAGAGCATCGGAGGTATGCCATTTCATGCAACCGCGCGCTGGGAGTACCGCGTGACCAAAGACAACCAAAACTCCGATGTCGCGAGCGGACGTGTCGCACGCCACCATAATTGCTTCGAAAAGATTGCCTTGCCCGTCAGATTCGGGGTGGTCAAAAGGAAGCTGGGCACCAGTGAGAACGATAGGGTTCGGGCTGGTGTGGAATGTGTCCAGAGCTATGGCTGTTTCCTCCATAGAGTCTGTACCGTGGGTAACCACCACGCCAATAACATTGGGTTCTGCCAGGGCCTTATGCGATTCAGAGACTATGACGTCTACATCTGCAAACGTCATCGATGCGGAATCGAGACGATGAAGCTCGCGCACCTCGATCTCTAGTTTTCCGCTGAAACGAGGCGCGATATCTTTGATCAATTCTTCGCCAGAAACCGTGGGGATAAGCGCGCCATTAGGGTCCATCGTGCAGGAGATAGTTCCTCCTGTGGTGAGAACGACAACTTTTCCAAGTTCTTCATGAGCTGAGGTCATGTGCTTAAGACTGCCATATCGCAGAAGGTGGCTGTGCTCACATGAGCATGTTGACGTGAGTTTTTTTTCAATGGACGCTAGCATTCATGAGATACAACCCTTGTTCGCTATGCGCGCAGGGGAGCCAGGAGAGCATGCTTTGTGACGCATGTGGTTCGCATTAAGCGGCTGCGTGGCTTCGCTCAGGATGTAATTCTGGTGACTTTGTGCAGGTCCCCGCACATGATGGACCGGTGACGGGCAGTAGCTTCTGCCTACCGTAGCCGATTCCGCTATAGTGCAGGGTTCATGCCCGAGTGGATACGATCGGAAGCTCTGTGACCGCAGAATGCAAACGATTGTGGCTTGGCGTGAGTGCCTAAACGGCGAACCGAACCTAGGAGTATTTGTGAAGCTAAAGAAGATCGTGGCAGTTACCCTCGCAGCAAGCGCGGGCCTTGCCCTTTCCGCTTGTTCCAGCGACGACAAGGGCTCGTCGAGTAGCTCGTCTGCGTCCAAGAGCACCTCATCTGCAGCCTCAGAGGCTGCGCCAGCAGAACTTCCTTCTGCTGAGGATCTCAACGCTATTCTGGCCGTGGCAACAGATCCCAATGCGCCAGTAGAAGAAAAAGTTAAAACCGTTCAAGGCGGAGAGACCGCACCTGAGCTGTTCCAAACCATGACAGCATCCAAACAGGAATCCGGAGCTGACTTCCACGTGGTTCCTCCGATTCTCCCCGGCTATACTCCTAACTCGGTGCTGGCTACGGTGAACTTCACACTGCCTGGTAAAGAAGCACAACCAGCAGAGAACGTGGAGTTCATCTACGACAACGGTATGTGGAAACTTTCCCAGTCATGGGCTTGTACTTTGATCACCAACACCGTGGCTCCAGAGCAAGTTCCTCCTATGTGCCATGACGCTGCAGCGCAACCGCCTGCGCCAGAGGCACCTGCACCCGCACCAGAAGCACCAGCGCCAGAAGCTCCAGCGCCTGCGCCAGCACAATAAAAAAACTGCGCGACGCTGAATAATAAAGAACAATGCCGTCACCTTTCATCGGAATAGTGATGGCATTGTTCTTTTTGCTCCCCTTCTACATATCAGTGAGCGGGAGAGAACTCTAGAGCGCTTGTGGAGTCTTGGATTATACGAAGGTCTGAATTCTGTTGCCCGTAGACTACCCGAGTGGTTAGGGCTAGCGTGCCAAGGGGGAGTGGATTCTTTAGATCGACGGTAAGACGGCCTTTGCTGGTTGTGTGAGAACTGAGGACCTCGAGAGACGTGCCGTTGTGCTCAAGTGCTCCTAGCACTGGGCGTTGTTGAACATCCACATCGAGCACAACGGAATCTTCCTGAGCTTGTACCAAGGTAAAACGCATCGTTTGCAACAGTGCGGACTGGCCGTTGACGCGCGAGTCAACCGTCCAGACAGCGCCTTCGCCAATTTCTTCCGTGGGGAAAATAACGGGTAAGGATGCAAGCTTGAGCAGAAAAGGCTCGGCGATGGCGCGCCCAGCGTCGGTTGCATCGACAGGTGCTGCAATGTTGATGGAAGATACCTGACCAGATTTTTTAGCAAACCAGCCAAGACGGAAGCCCTTTGTAGTGTTTACGTCTTTTGCGGCTTCAAGATCGTCATACTTTGGGTCTGTAAAAGTCACTGATACTGAACGTGTTCCGTTATCGTTTTCTACTGCTGCTTGAACCGGAGAACTTAAGCTCTGGACTTCTCCGCCAGAAGGAGCTGTGGTGTCAAACGTTCCGTGCTTACGGGCTTCTTGGTGGAAACCATCGGAGATTTTCACTGCAATTTTTTGAGGATTATCGCGAGAAGTCTGTATGTCTTGGTACTCGTAAATTTTTCTCTCCGAATTACCGGGATTAAGGATAGTAATCCTCGGGGCATCTACTTCTAGGCCGATTGCGCGTTCAACTGGGGGGATATCAGGAGATTTCTCATTACTGCATGCCACAAGGGTGACGCTGGCTAAGAGACAAGAGAAGAAAACAGCTAATGGGCGCTTGATCGTGTGCCTGTTTTGCGGCTGATCGGAAGAGAATACGCTGACAACGGGGGGAGTATTTTGGTGATCAAACACATGTCCACTGTACAGATCGTGTGTGTTCAGTTGGAACTTTCACCGGTGGATTTGCCAAGATAGAAGGCGTGAATCGAACAGACAGGAGACAGCGGGGCCCGATAGGTACCGATAATCAACGTACATTCATCGTTACGATGGCTGCCATCATCATCGGTATTGCGACGGTGGATCAGGCGTCTAAAGCGGCAGTATTGCATTTCCTTGGCGACGGACAGCCATTGAAACTCATTGGTGATTGGTTCCGTTTCCGCCTCCTGTTCAACCCAGGCGCAGCGTTTTCTTTAGGTGAAAATGCGACGTGGCTTTTTACCTGTATTCAACTTATCTTTGTTGTCGGGATCGCTTGGTATGCGCCAAAAATCCGCGATGGCTGGACTGCCGTGGCTTTGGCAATGATCGCCGGGGGCGCACTGGGCAACCTTATTGACCGCTTATTCCGCGAGCCAGCGTTTTTTGTAGGTCACGTTGTAGATTTCATCTCCGTTGGAGACTTCGCGGTTTTCAACGTGGCTGATAGCGCCATAACGTGCGGCGTGGCTGTTTTCTTTGTAGCGATCTTGTTAGAGAGTAAACGAGAAGCACAGTCACTCCAACGCAACGAGGACGAGGTGATTGACAATGCGTGAGCATCGTTCGCTCCCCGTTCCTGAAGGGTTGGCAGGTATGCGTATCGACGCAGCCCTGTCCAAACTTCTTGGCATCTCGCGCACGGTCGCTGCAGATCTAGCTACAGCTGGTGACGTACTTGTCGATGCCACCCCCGTGGGAAAATCGGACCGCATTGCCGAGGGACAGTGGTTGGATGTGACGCTGCCGGAGACAAAGGATCTTACTCCTCGTGAAGAACTCGTCGAGGGGATGGATATCCTATATTCCGATGATGATCTGATCGCAGTTAACAAACCGGTAGGAGTGGCAGCGCATCCTACACTCGGGTGGGAAGGCCCTACTGTTATCGGTGGTCTAGCAGCCGCAGGCTTTAGAATTTCTACCTCGGGCCCTCCTGAACGCAAGGGGATAGTCCAGCGTCTCGACGTCGGCACGTCTGGTGTCATGGTGATCGCTGCCTCTGAGCGTGGTTATTCAGTTCTTAAGCGAGCCTTCAAAGAGCGCACGGTGTCTAAGACCTATCACGCGTTAGTTCAGGGACACATGGATCCTTTCACAGGAACTATCGATGCCCCGATCGGCAGGCATCCGTCGGCAGGCTGGCGTTTTGCTGTGACCAGCGACGGAAAACATGCGGTGACGCATTATGAGACTCTGGAGGCTTTTGCGGAAGCTTCACTGCTCAAGATCCATTTGGAGACCGGACGTACGCATCAAATTCGTGTGCACATGTCTGCGCTGCATCACCCATGTTGTGGCGACCCCATGTACGGGAGTGACCCCAAGCTTTCGGAGAGACTAGGTCTTGTGAGGCAATGGCTTCATGCAGTGTCGCTCGGCTTTCATCACCCTGCTGATGGTCGATGGATGGAAATAACCTCGCCATATTCTGATGACCTACAGCACGCTCTTGATGTATTGCGGGAAGATTAGCGGCTACGTGCTGTAATCACGCATGTCTCAGAGGAGCAGTCATAGTGCTCATGTGCGCGTTAAAATTGTGCAATGGACCAAGTGGATAAAGGCCGGATGGTTATCGCGCTTGTGAGTATTGCTGCGCTCATGGCTGTTATTGCGATTCTGGGGCAGTCGGATAAGACCAGCAAACCGATGAACATTAACGGCGATCAGTTGGGGATGGAAAATTCTGAGAGTCTTGACCACTATGTCTCTCGGTCACGGGAATCGTTGTCTGATTTTGAGGGAAAAGCATTTGCTCTAGTGACTTTCCGCGGGCATTTCAGCGTAGCAGAAATAGGTTCTGTACTGGACAAATCGGGTATCGAGAGGGTTAATGCAGTGGTTACTGGTGGTGCCACAGCCATCGACCTTCCTGAGCCGGCGCAGGGGGCTAACCGTGCTTCAGTGCTCACACAGCAGATTGTCATGCGGGGTGCGGACGAGGGCGATATTCGTTCGGTCGTCGTGTATGACAGCGTGAAGCCGTTGCAGAAACTACAAGAAGAATCGAAGGTCTTGGCCGTTGAGGCTTTGCCTCCTGATGCTGCTTGGGGGCGTATCGGGATTCGCCCTGTGAACCTTTAGGTCTGGGTAGTGGTCGGCGTCGAGAGCTTTTTAGTTTTCCTTCGCCATAATGCGAGATCTGTGAGGTAGATAGCTACCGAAATCCAAATGATTACAAACCCCACCCATCGGATGGTGTCTAGTTGTTCGTTGACCACAAACACCGCCCACAGCATTTGGAACGTAGGGGTCATATACTGCAGCATGCCAATGGTGGAAAGCGGAATCAGCTTTGCCGCAATGCCAAAAAGCAACAATGGAACCGCGGTAACTAATCCAGCGCTGATGAGCAAAGTTGAATGTACTGGCCCGTGGGAAAGGAAAGTGCCGGTTCCTGTCGATTCAAGATAGCCAACATATGCCAGTGCTACTGGCATAAGAATGAGAGTTTCTGCTGTTAGTGATGCTGAAGGTGACAAAGATAGTCCCTTTTTTACTAGCCCGTAGAACCCAAAGGATGCTGCCAAAAGCAAAGAGATAACGGGAACGTGTCCTCCCACGATGCTGAGTAAAAGAACGGCGATGGTAGCAATTATTACGCTCAGAGTTTGAAGCTTTCTTAGACGTTCCGCTAAGAAGACGACGCCGAGGAGAACACTTACTAATGGGTTAATAAAATACCCGAGGGCTGCGTCGGCGACGTGCTGGGAATTGACGGCGATGACATAAATCAGCCAGTTAGCGGCGATGAGTACTGCCGCAAGCGCAACGCGTGACCACGTGGATACACGTGCGTTGCGTAATTCGCGCCATTTTTTGGTAACTGTGATGACAATGCCCATGACAACTCCGGTCCAGATGATACGGTGGGCGATAATTTCCACAGGGGCCGCGGGGAGAAGCAGTGGGAAGTACGCGGGGAAGAGTCCCCACAAGAGATACGCCAAGAAGCCATAGAGCATGGAGGAATCCTAACCTTTCTTATTGGCTGGACGCACTCGATAGCGCCGATAGCGGACCCAGTTGAGGGTTGGGAAGCGAAACCGGAACACCGCTATTGAAATTAAAATTCAATAGCGAATGTGGTGTGGCCCCTAAAATATCCCCTGAACTGGCATGAGGCGATTTAAATAACAAGGCGCTACACTGACTGGCTATGGCCAAGAAATCCTCTTTCGTACATCTGCACAATCACACTGAGTATTCGATGCTTGACGGCATGGCGAAAGTGGATATGCTTGCCGACGAAGTCGTGAGGCAGGGTATGCCAGCTGTGGGAATGACAGACCACGGCAATATGTTCGGATCGGATGCCTTTTACCGAACTATGAAGAAAGCCGGAGTAAAACCAATTATTGGTATCGAGGCGTATATGGCTCCGGATTCTCGATTCAATAAAACAAGGGTTCGGTGGGGCGAGCCGCATCAGAAGTCCGATGATGTCTCAGCCTCCGGCGCGTATCTGCACCAAACTATGCTGGCGGAAAACGCCGAAGGCCTCCGCAATCTCTTCTATCTGTCGTCGATGGCATCGTATGAAGGGCAGCTGGGTAAGTGGCCACGCATGGACGCAGATCTGATAGCCGAGCACGCCTCTGGCATTATCGCAACCACAGGCTGTCCCTCCGGAGACGTGCAGACTCGTTTGCGCCTAGGGCAATTCGATCAGGCGCTTGAGGCCGCCGCCATGTGGCAGGACATTTATGGCAAAGAAAATTATTTTTTGGAGCTCATGGACCATGGTCTGGAGATTGAGAATAGGGTTCGTTCGGAGCTGCTAGAAATCGGACGGAAACTTGATCTTCCACCGTTGGTGACCAACGACTGCCACTATGTTTTGGAGTCTCAGGCGCAGGCGCATGAGGCCATGTTGTGCGTGCAGACCGGAAAGACGTTGAGCGATCCCGACCGATTCAAGTTTGACGGGTCTGGCTATTACATCAAGACTGCAGAGCAGATGCGGGAGATGTGGGACTCTCTTGTGCCTGAGGCCTGTGACAACACTTTGTGGATTGCAGAGAGAGTCCAAGATTACGGGGAGATTTGGGAGGAGCATACCCACGACCGTATGCCCATCGCAGACGTTCCAGAGGGGCATACGCCGACGTCTTGGTTGCGTCATGAGGTTCTGGAAGGCCTACGCGTTCGCTTTAACGGCGGAGAGGTTCCGCAATCTTATATTGATCGTGCGGAATACGAGATTTCAGTGATTGATATGAAGGGTTACCCTTCCTACTTCCTCATCGTTGCCGAGCTGATCAAGCATGCTCGATCCATCGGTATCCGAGTGGGGCCCGGTCGTGGTTCTGCTGCAGGCGCTTTGGTGGCATATGCGTTGACCATTACCAATATTGATCCGATGGAGCATGACCTCCTGTTTGAGAGGTTCTTGAACCCGGAGCGACCTTCCGCACCCGATATCGATATCGACTTCGATGATCGTCGTCGCGGCGAAATGATCCGTTACGCTGCGGATCGCTGGGGAGAAGACAAGATCGCTCAGGTGATCACCTTTGGAACGGTGAAAACCAAACAGGCGCTCAAAGACTCGGCTCGTGTGCAGTACGGTCAGCCTGGTTATCAGATCGCTGATCGCATTACTAAAGAGCTTCCTCCCGCGATTATGGCTAAGGACATTCCGCTATCCGGGATTATGGATCCCGAGCATCCCCGGTACGGGGAAGCTGGGGAAGTCCGAAACCTCATCGAGACAGACCCCGACGTTAAAAAAATCTATGACACTGCTCGTGGACTAGAAGGCGTAGTGCGCCAAGCGGGTGTCCATGCTTGTGCTGTGATTATGGCCAGCGTGCCGTTGTTGGAGCATATTCCGATGTGGAAGCGTGCTGCAGATGGGGCGCTCATTACAGGATGGCCGTATCCTGCCTGTGAGGCTATTGGTCTGCTGAAGATGGACTTCTTGGGGCTGCGTAACCTTACTGTTATCGGTGACTGCATCGAGAACATCAAGATTAACCGGAAAGAGACAATTGATCTTGAGGAACTAGCCACGGATGACCCCAAGGTGTATGAACTGCTGTCCAGTGGCGATACGCTCGGTGTTTTCCAGCTCGACTCGGGCGGCATGCAAGAACTACTCAAACGAATGCAGCCCACGGGCTTCCACGACATCGTGGCGTCTTTGGCTCTGTATCGTCCAGGACCCATGGGTGTGAATGCGCACTGGGATTATGCTGACCGCAAGAATGGCCGTAAACCCATTGAACCCATTCACCCTGAGCTTGACGAGCCGCTGCGCGAGATTCTTGATGAGACTTATGGCCTCATCGTTTATCAAGAGCAGATCATGCGTATTTCCCAAAAAGTAGCTAATTACACAGCTGGTGAAGCCGATGGGTTCCGTAAAGCGATGGGCAAGAAGCAGCCTGAAGTATTGGCTAAGCAATACGACAAATTCTTAGAGGGAATGCTATCCAATGGGTATTCCAAGGACGCTGTGGATGCACTGTGGGGCACCATTGAACCCTTCGCATCCTACGCGTTCAATAAATCCCACGCCGCAGGGTATGGCCTGGTTTCTTATTGGACTGCGTATCTGAAAGCCAACTACACGGCTGAGTACATGGCGGCGCTACTGACCTCTGTTGCGGATAAAAAAGACAAGTCTGCCATTTATCTATCTAACTGTAGGCACCTGGGCATATCGGTGCTCTCACCGGACGTTAACGAGTCTCGTTTGAACTTCCTGCCAGTAGGAAACGATATCCGCTTTGGTTTGGGAGCTGTGCGTAACGTTGGAGAGGACGTAGTTAATTCGATCGTTAAAGCGCGTCAGGAAAAAGGCAACTTCTCGGATTTTTCGGATTATCTGGACAAAATCGATACCGTTGCGTGCAATAAACGCGTGACAGAATCGTTGATCAAGGCTGGTGCTTTTGATTCCTTGGGGCACCCGAGGAAAGGCTTGTTGCTGATCCACGAGGATGCAGTTGATTCCGTCATTAGCACTAAAAAAGCGGCGGACAAAGGGCAATTTGACCTCTTTGCCGGGTTCGGTGGCGATGACGACTCAATGAGCAACGCTTTTGCCGTGCAGATTCCAGAAGCGCAATGGGATAGAAAGCACCAGCTCGCCCTAGAACGAGAGATGCTTGGACTGTATGTTTCTGGGCATCCGCTTGATGGATACGAGGAAGCACTAGAAGCTCAGACAGATACACCGCTGACAACGATCCTTGCCGGGGAGCTGCGCAACGGTGCAGAGGTACAAATCGGCGGCATTATTTCGAGCGTTGATCGTCGTTACTCTAAAAAAGATGGCTCTCCGTGGGCGATCGTAACCATTGAGGATCACCATGGTGCCCAGGTAGACCTGCTGGTGTTTAACAAGATCTATGCGATAGTTGGACCCCAGATCGTAGAAGACAACATCATCCTGGCCAAGGCGCACATCTCAATCCGTGATGATCGTATGTCCCTTTTCTGCGATGATCTCAAAGTGCCTGATCTCGGCCCTGGCAATGGTGCTGGGCTTCCTCTCCGATTGACCATGCGTACAGAGCAATGCACCATGGCAAACATTGCACGTCTAAAAGACGTACTGGCTAATAACAAGGGCGATTCTGATGTGTACCTCAACATCGTCCATGGTGATGAGGCCACTGTGATGATTCTTGGGGAGCATTTACGAGTTAATCGCACAGCAAGCTTAATGGGCGATCTGAAGGCCACGATGGGGCCGGGAATCCTTGGATAAAAGAACGATGATTGGGGTGAAAGCCAGGAGAACATGGCTTGCGTGCACCCCAATTGTTATCTCAATTAAAAATCGCTTGAGATAACCGTCTAAACTGTGTCCTCATGACTACATCGGACAAGAAGCAGATCGCAAACAGTGCTAGCCATGAGGTTCATGCAGCCGATATTCAGATGGCACAAGCGCGAATTTCTGCTTCTATTGCTCCGACTCCGTTGCAGTATTGCCCACGTCTGTCCCAAGCCACAGGTGCGGAGGTATACCTTAAGCGGGAGGATCTCCAAGATGTCCGGTCGTATAAGATTCGGGGAGCGGTGAATGCAATCTCGCAGCTTTCCGACGCCCAGCGCGCGGCAGGAATCGTGGCGGCGTCGGCAGGCAATCACGCGCAGGGAGTAGCATTTGCTTGCCGGACGATGGGGATCAAGGGCCGTATCTATGTCCCCGCAGCAACGCCTAAACAAAAGCGCGACCGTATTCTGGTTCATGGCGGAGAATCAGTGGAGCTCGTGGTTACCGGAGCTAACTTCGATGAAGCCGCTGCAGCTGCTCGCGCTTATTCAGGTGAAACCGGGGCAACAATGGTGGAGCCCTTTGATAATCGAGACACCGTGATAGGTCAAGGAACCGTGGCAGCGGAAGTCCTTGCCCAGCTGACAAGCCTTGGTAAATCGCTTGACTCTATAGTGGTCCCAGTCGGTGGGGGCGGACTTCTTTCTGGAATACTGAGCTATGTTGCGGATATGGCGCCTCGTACTGCTGTGGTCGGAGTAGAACCAGAACACGCCGCGTCGATGGCCGCGGCGCTAGAAAATGAGGGGCCTGTGTCCCTGGAAACAGTGGATCCGTTTGTCGATGGTGCCGCGGTGAAACGCATCGGTGATCTTAACTATCAGATCATCGAGGCAAATCTTGGGAGGTTGCATCCCCTGCATGTAAACGAGGGGGCTGTGTGCACGGAGATGTTGGACCTCTATCAAAACGAGGGAATCATTGCAGAACCTGCCGGGGCCTTATCTGTGACGGCCTTAAAACACCTGAATTTTCCTAAAGGTCAGGTAGTAGTATGCGTGATTTCTGGAGGCAATAACGATGTTTTGCGTTATAGCGAGATCATGGAGCGCTCTCTGGTACACCGTGGGTTGAAACACTATTTCCTAGTGAATTTCCCGCAGGAGCCTGGTCAATTGCGATCTTTCCTCAGCGATATTCTGGGGCCAGATGATGACATCACGCTGTTTGAATATTTGAAGCGGAATAACCGTGAGACTGGCACTGCGCTGGTCGGTCTGCAGCTGGGACACGCGAGCGATCTCAAAGGTCTCTTGGAACGGATGGATTCTTCTCGGATCGAGTGCCGTCGGCTTGAGCCTGGCACCGCAGAATATGGATACTTGGTGAGTTTGTAAAACGCCCTAGCTTCGGGTCAGTATGTCGCGATCGATAATAAGAGTTGAGAGGCAGCTTTGATGTACATTCGGCCGGTGGATCGTCAGGAATTCTCCACTGAGATTGACATTAAGCGGTCTCGATTCATCACTTTTATTCGACGGGTTGTTTCTGAAGAGGAAGCACGAGATTTTATTGCTGACGTAAAAAAGCGATTTCCCGATGCACGCCACCACTGCAGCGCGTATATCTATCATGTCGAGGGAGCTAATCCCGTAGAGCGCTCAAGCGATGACGGCGAACCATCAGGGACTGCGGGAACCCCCATGCTTGATGTACTGCGGGGGAGTGGAATCCTTGATATTGCTGCGGTGGTTGTGAGGTATTTCGGTGGCACAAAGCTAGGCGCCGGAGGCTTGGTTCATGCTTATTCTGGTGCTGTATCTGACTGCTTGCCCCAGGTGACAACTGTGCAACGCCATAAGCAAGAGCTTTATTCTGTTGATTTCAACCACGCGGATGCCGGACGTCTTGAAGCTGAGCTACGCGCGCGACACGTGACAGTCGTAGACACTCAGTATTCCCACCGCGTGACATTCACATTAGCTGTGGAGCCTGGCCAGCGGGAATTCCTTGAGAACTTGCTGGCCTCGTTGACACAGGGCGGAGCGCGGCTTTGCGACGCTGGCATCGCATGGATTGAACGCCCGAATTAGTGGGCTATTTCGCTGAACCTTTGTAGAATCTTAAAACATGACTATGCAACCTCGTCCTTATAACTCGATTGAACAACGTAAACAAGATGTGCGTAAGTACACCCGTAATGCTGCAGTAAGCGTTGTCGGCGGTGTTGCTGGTGGTCTCGCGCTTTTTGTCCTTACGTCCTCTACGTTTCTTTTAATCGTGGGACTCATCGTCGCAGTAGTTGGCGGCTGGACCAACTGGTCTAAGGTACAAAAGATCGTGAATCATAAGGACAACTACTAAACAATCTCCGTAGGCATCCGCAGACTAAGGACAGGACAAGCACGTGAGCGACGGCAAGCCAGTGCGTATCGACGCATGGGTGTGGGCAGTACGGCTGATAAAAACTCGGTCTCTTGCCTCTGAGGCTTGTAAAGCTGGCCACATCAAGCTCAACGGATCTGCAGTAAAACCATCACAGTCGGTGGTGCCGGGGGATCGTGTTCGAGTGTGGGTAGATCATCGTGAATACGATGTTGAGGTCAAAGAGTTGATTCGTAAACGGGTGGGGGCGGCTCTTGCCCGCAACTGCTATGTGGATCATTCTCCGCCACCTCCACCCAAAGAAATTCTTATGTCGATGCCTCGGCGCGATCGGGGCGCGGGGCGTCCCACCAAGAAAGAACGGCGTGAAATCGACCGTTTGCAAGGGCGCATATAATGTGTGCTCAATAACGTAGAAGGGGTGTTGAAAAACTATGTTTCCAACACCCCTTCTACTCACTAACTAGAATCCCCAGTTAGGAAGCGGGAAATTGATCCCCAGTGGGCGGAAGAAATCGGCGATCGATAACGCCCAAACGGAAATAAAATCTGCGAGAAGCGGAAAATGGGTAATGATCGATGTGCCCATGAGGAAAACTCCTAAGGTTCCATTGTTGCGGCTGTCTATAAAGCAGCATTGTACATAAGCCAGCCTACGTGCCTGAGCACTCATGTCAACTATGAGGTGCAAGCTCAGTCTTGCTGCGAGGTTCTGTTTTATCCAGGATATTTGCTGTCTGCATTGCGTGGAGTCGCTTGCGTAAGCGGGGCCCGCGTTGGCGCGGGTATTTCCCGCTCTTTCCAGTCGCATTAATATGCTCATCGTGGTATCTGCGTAGCAGCAGGTCGTCGATGATTCGCACCTGACCAGGTTGGAATTGATAGTTTAATGCGCGTCGTACAGCGTCTATATCGGCGTCATTGAGAAGATCTCGTAGCTTTGTCGCAGTAGTAATACCGTGAGCAAAAAGCAATTCTTCCAGCCATCGGTAGTCTTCGATGCGCGATTGCGGGAAGCGGTTTCCTACCAGCATGGCGATGACACCGGGTAAAGTCTCAGCGCTTAATTCAACATCAAGGTCAGTGCTGTGATGGTGGCCCGGATCCTGGATAGCGGCGATTTGATCAAATTGTTGGTCAGCCAGTTCAATGAGCCCAGCTGCAAGGGTGAAGGCCCTATCCACTTGAGGATCTAAACCGCCAGACCGCTTGTAGCGAACATCATGCTCGAATTCTGCCCATGCATGTTGCAGTACTGTCCGGATTTGGACTTCAAAAACAAAGCCGTGGTAGCTAGCAAGATCTTCGATTCTATGGTCGACTTCCAAAATCAGGTGATGAGAACCATAACCAAAGCTGCCAGAGACTTTTGTTTGTGCAGCCTTATCCACGGATCGGAGTACGATGAAGACGTCCGCGAGGGCTTCAATAATTTGGGGGATCTCAGTCGAATGAAGTGTGGTGATCCGGACACCGATCACATCGTGGATATCGACCCAAGGGTCTGGATAGATAAGGTGACCGTTGGGCTTTTTCTTGCGTGCTTTTGTTCGCAATGACTGCCATTCTTTAAGGCGAACACTCACGCGATCGTAGGTAAGGCCGGCGTCTGCAAGCACTTCTTCAAAAGCTTCCCGAAAGTCTGCTTCCGCGTGCGGGTGCTGATCAGTGAACTCTCGGTATCGCGCACTGAGTTTTGAGATGAACTTGTTAGGCATGCGTTACGAGTTCCTTCCTCTGGTCTCATGTGAGGCGATAATGCGTGGCAGATTATGCAGGCGGTGTAGTGGCCGGCGATTTACCTTAGCAGGTAGCTAGATCCCTTGGTTTTATAACATCACATTCTGTTTTGAAATCGCAGCTAAGCCGTAAAGTGGTTGATGTGTGCAGGAAAGCCTGAAGAATATAAGACCCCGCCTTGTTCCAGAGGGTGCTCAAAAGTAGTGAGCCATGTTGCAAGCTTTGGGCACTTTTGGCTGAAAGGTACTGCAATCAGAATCTTGGACGTGGGGCAGAAGAAGACGGGCTCTTCGTTGAATTGCGTGCTGATGTATTGATGAATCAGAGTAAAAGTGCGAGGGTGCGCCAGCCAACTAGAAGCTGGCCCTTTACCAGCAGCTATGTGAAGTCCCACGGTCGGTTGCTGCACGAGTCGAGATAGCTCTCGCGTGTGAATCGCTATGCCGCGTGGTGTGCGGGCTGTTTCCATGAGATTGGTAGCAGCATCATTCCATAGTTGTCGGGTTGTTTTTCCCAACGAGTGCAATGATCCCTGTCGCAGCAGCTGACCGTTGCATCTTAAACTCGCAGATAACCCGGAGGATAACGCGATAACGGCAGGAGCCCGATCGAAATATGGGCTAAACATCTCATACGACAAGGTCTCTGAATTGTTAGGACTCCGAGTTAAGTGCAGCGAGACAGTGCGAACCGGAACATTCGAGAAGCTAGATGGAAGATGCAGTTTTTGCGGTTTCGAAACCATACTCGTTGTCATAAGACCCCCTGACACACAGAATGTATACCGTAGACATAAGCCCGATATTTTTAAGCGCTTTGTGTGATTCGACGTAATACGCAGGGGGAGTGGTTCCCTATACCTTATGGCGTACCCCTAGATGGAAGGGGGTAAACAAGACAACGTCTAGAACGGGGGTTGTTCGTCTGCGACGTCTAATCCGAGCTGAGCAAAGAGATCCTCAGCCGTCCAGATTTGAATATTTTGTCCTTTGGCTATGAGCTCTTCAGCGCGTTTTTGCTTGGATGTTTTAGAAGCCCAAGGGCCACAGACAAGAATGGTCGTTTTCTTGGTCACGTTTTTGCCGATTGTTCCTCCTTGTTCAGCGATGCCATCCCAGAGTTTTCCTTTATCAAAAGGCTCGAAATCGCCAGTGAGCGTGACATTTTGTTGGAAGAGTCTGCCGTGGGGATCTGCATCTGAATTGGCTTCGGGTATCACCTCAGGCGTTGCAGCTTTTGCCCATGGCGCAGCTGCCTTTCGTGGCTGAGAACCAGTAGCTTTTGCAGGAGCTTGTACTTTCTCCAGTGGTGGTGGAGTTGCGGCGGTTGCGGCTGCGGATTCTACGAGAGAAGAAGGCTTTTTCTTAAGCACCGGATACACGCGTTGAGCAGAGAGCTGGCCTTGAGAGAAACCAAGGGCCGCGCACACGTCGGCAAAGCTCCCTTGAACATCAGCTTTTTGCACGAGATTTATGATAATTCCCGCGCAAGCAGCTGCGTCTGCAGTGGCATTATGATGATTGGTTAAATCCACATTGAGATGCTTGGCGACGGTAGGAAGCTTGTGATTGGGCGTACCTAAATTAGCCGCACGCGATAGCGCAAGTGAGCACCCAAAAGAAACAGTGGGCAGAGCCACGTTATCCGCCTGGGCAGCACGGAAAAACGCCGTCATATCAAACTGTGCGTTATGCGCTGCGAGAGGAAGATCTCCCGTAAAGCTGAGCATTTCAGCAAAACACTCAGAAAAAGGCTGGGCTGTTGCGACATCATCTGGGCGGATACCGTGGATAGCGATATTCGCTGATGCAAAATGATTGATCGCCGCAGGCGGTTGACAGAGCCATTCACGCTTATCCGTGATGACTCCATCTTTGACCTTGACCACACCAATCTGGCAGATCGACCCCCAATCGTCGTTGGCTGTTTCTACATCGACAGCAGCGAAATCTAGACCTGGGACTGCTCGGTGTGCCGGGGCTTGACCATTGAGCGCGGCGGTGACGGCAGTTATGAGGGCTTGTTGTTCGTCGGCTTGGTTAGGACTGAACTCTACTCGTAGCGAATGGGAATCAGAGCTAATGCTCACTATCCCGCAGTCGTATCCGTCGGAAAGCTTTATGGACGATACGGAATCGATGTTAGTTAAGGGGATAACTTTAGGCTCTGCGGCTAATGCGGTCTGCAACAACGATGGTTTGATGGCGACCTGGTCGATATCGACGAGGACAGTAGCACCGTGCGCGTGAATCGCATCTGCCATGGTGATAAAACTCCTTTAATACGAGTGCTTTCAAACCTCAGTTATGCGTTTGCTTGTGCAAACCTACTGGCCGATGTTCTTGCATGAAGATAACCTCCGGCGACTATGCCAGCAACCTCACCTATGTGTACGTGAGGGCTTTCCCTGGAAGCTTAGCGGGTGAGAGAAACTTTGGGCCAACATGCTTGTAAAAAGGCAAGATACGTAAACACTAAGGACTGTGCCTCACCTACTTTCGTAAATATAAAGAAGAGAGACACAGTCCTAGAAAAGCTAGAAAGAATTGAGCTTTTAAGAGTGATTTTTATGTTCGGGAATAGTCATCGACATGTGGGTCAAGTACTTTATCTCCATCATGCGGGGGCAGAACTTCGAGTTGCCGGAAGAGCATGGTGGAACGAGCCGGAACAATGACGGTTTCTCCAACGCAGGCAATTTTCTCTGCGTAGGGATAACCACTGTCTTCTGTCGTATCAACGATGAGTTTCCAACTGTGCCCAAACTGTTCTGCAGGAATAGTGAATTCTATATCCTCATGGTGGGCGTTAAACATGAGTAGAAACGAGTCATCTTCAATCTTTTGCCCACGATCGTCCGGTTCTTTAATGGCCATGCCATTGAGATAGACCATGAGGGATTTTCCAAAAGCGAATCCCCAGTCTTCTTGTCCCATGAGCTGGCCTGTGGGAACGAGCCATGCGATATCACGATCATGAACATCCGCACCGAGAGGACCACCAGCGAGGAATCTACGACGGCGGAATACCGGGTGATTATTTCTAATACGGATCAATCGCCGCGTGAACTCTAGAAGTTCCTTATGCTCAGTAGCCAAATCCCAGTTCATCCAAGCCAATTCGTTGTCTTGGCAGTAGACATTGTTATTTCCCTTTTGCGTGCGCCCCATCTCATCGCCGTGCGCGATCATGGGAGTGCCTTGGCTGAGCAACAAAGTGGTGAGGAAATTACGGCGTTGGCGAGCTCGCAGATTGAGAACCTCAGGATCGTCTGTGTCTCCTTCAACTCCGCAGTTCCATGAACGGTTATGACTCTCTCCATCCCGTCCGTCTTCGCCGTTAGCGTCATTATGCTTTTCGTTGTAGCTCACGAGGTCATTGAGTGTGAATCCATCATGAGCAGTGACAAAGTTGATTGATGCAGTAGGACGACGCCCATTGTTGGCATAAAGATCGGAAGAACCGGTCAAACGTGACGCGAACTCGCCGAGCGTGGAAGGTTCACCTCGCCAGAAATCTCGGACAGTATCGCGATACTTTCCGTTCCATTCAGTCCACAACGGTGGGAAATTGCCCACTTGGTAGCCGCCTTCGCCGACATCCCATGGTTCAGCGATAAGTTTGACTTGAGATACCACAGGATCCTGCTGCACAAGATCGAAGAAGGTAGCAAGGCGGTCGACGTCGTGAAGCTCACGGGCAAGCGTGGAGGCAAGATCGAATCGGAAACCATCAACATGCATCTCTGTGACCCAATAACGCAGCGAATCCATAATCATCTGCAGCGGGTGAGGGTCGCGTACGTTCAGGGAGTTTCCGGTCCCCGTGTAGTCCATATAGTGCGCTTTATCGCCGTCAACGAGTCTGTAGTAAGCCTCATTGTCGATACCACGGAACGCAATGGTCGGTCCCATGTGATTGCCTTCAGCGGTGTGGTTATAAACCACATCCAAAATGACTTCAATCCCTGCCTCATGGAAGGCGCGCACCATACCTTTGAACTCGGACACTGCACCGCCTGGTTCCTCCGCTGCGGCATAGTCCTGTTGGGGAGCAAAGAAGCCGAACGTGTTGTAGCCCCAATAGTTGCGTAAGCCAAGGTCGCGGAGACGATCGTCTTGCAAGAACTGGTGCACAGGCATGAGCTCGATGGCGGTGATACCCAGGTCTTTGAGATAACTAATAATCGCAGGATGCGCGAGTCCTGCGTAGGTTCCGCGAAGTGCCTCCGGCACGTCTGGATGTTGCATTGTCATGCCTTTGACATGGGCCTCATAAATTACGGTCTCGTTATAAGGCGTTCGAGGTGCTCGGTCTGCGCCCCAGTCAAAGAATGGGTTGACTACCACGGACTTCATCGTGTGTTCGAGGCTGTCCTCGGTGTTTCGTCCGAGTGGATCATCGGGATGAGTTACGTCATAACTGAACAACGATGGATGTCCATCAAATTCACCAACAAAAGCGCAAGCATAAGGATCAACGAGCAGTTTGCTGGGGTCGCATCGCTTGCCATTGGGGGGATCATAGGGACCATGAACGCGGAATCCATAACGCTGACCAGGTTTGACTCCGGGGAGATAGCAGTGCCAGATGTGAGCGTCGACTTCATCGAGAGTGACACGTTCTTCATGTCCGTCTGCGTCGATAAGACAAAGCTCTATCTTTTCAGCAACATCCGAAAAGATAGCAAAGTTTGTGCCTGCGCCATCGTATTTCGAGCCGAGAGGGTAGCTCTGGCCCGGCCAGATTTCCCGGTGGGTCGAAGGAAGAGAGTCAGTCATGCCACTGACTTTAGCTGGTACATTGCTCCAAACCCGCCATAATGAGCCGTAATCCTTCAGTGAATTGTATGGCATAGGACTGCGGTTGTTGTTCTAGATCGCACCGACCCTCAGGTGTGTGATTATCTAAATTGTGCAGTTTTTCCTGGTCATGTAGGGAATTGTTCGGAGAATTGTTGGAGTCACAGCGTAGAGCTGCTCTTTGTAAAGCCGATTGCTCAATAACTGTGGAGCCTAAAATAAAGTGCAGTAATGTTGTAGCGCCGAGTTCGGAGTGCTTATGTTCGCCAAACGATTGCCTGATGCGTTGCTCCACCTCATTGCGTAGAACGCTGTCAGTAAGGGCGGCACTGAGAAGTTCTGCACCGTCGCGATGCTCAAGCATAACTTCACGTACCTTGTGAGCAACGTCGGTAGGCGTTGACTCCCTGTCAGAAAGGAAGAGCGGGGTGAGCAAGCGTCGTGCGGTGGCGTCGATAAGCGCTTGTTTGTTCTTAAAATGCCAGTAGAGAGCACCAGGGGCTACCCCGAGTTTTTTAGCTAATCGACGCATCGTCATGTCCGCAAGACCGTAGGTATCAAGTATCTCAAGGCTTGCGGTGATGATGAGGTCTTTACTCAATTGCACACCACTACAGTAGCGGTCGAAGAGGGCTAATAGGTACCTGACGCGATACAATCATGGGTAACGCATTTATAATTTTGGTCGATTACCCTTAAAGAAAATAAAGAAAAGTTCTTGTCCGACAGTGCCAGGAATTTTAAAAGCAATGATGATTTTTGGGTAACGTCGTCGGTATTGAACCTGGCAAGCACAGCGCCTGCTGATACTGGGATAGGTGTAACTAGTGGGTTACGGATGTTCCTATAAAACTGGTTGCTAACCTTGCTAAGGTCGTACTAAGTTCTTTATGTTCTGGACCTGTCGCAGATATCCCGTCTGTGATTGCTTTCAAAGAGCGCCGCTGAGTAATCAAGCGGTGGCGTTTATCGCTTTATAGGAGATCTACAACTGTGCTTAACCGAATTCACGTCAACCGCGCTAAAAAGATTGCGATCGCCGTGGCGGCATCGAGCGCGCTCGTTTTGACGGCGTGCGGTGACGAGGGAGACTCTAAGGAGAATAAAACCACCTCGGCTACGACTTCTAGCTCACGTGCTACCACAGCTTCCGAGACTTCTGAAGCGGCTGCAGCGCCTTCTACGGAAGAACCTGCGCCAGAATCTCCTACCCCTGCTCCTCAGGGCAATAACACACCTCCTGCCGCGCTCAATGAAGCAATGCCTGAGCTAACGTACAACGATGTCCCTCCAATTGACGGCGGTGCGCCTGCAACTGATGGGGATCGCCAGGCTATTGAGAACTTGGTGCGTGGAATCAACGGGGCGAAGACCATCCGTGATTACATCGGCTATGTGCCCGCACACACATGCCAGCGTGTGATCAACGAACAAGGCGGCCCGGCTGCTTTTGATCTTTCACAGTTCCCGGATGTTCCGCTTGACGATTTTGAGGAATACCGCAAGGCAAAGCCATCCATTGACAATGTCGATTCCGTTCAGGTGAATGGCAACATTGCTTCTGCTAGCGTGACGGCTACGGCAAACGGTGACACAAATACGGCTACCCAGCGCTTTGAGCGAGAGAATGGCGAGTGGAAGTTCTGCCGCTAAGAACGAACAGCTCCAAGGATGAGCCAGTCACTGACTGGCTCTGAACAACAAAGTTGGCGCTGTTGGAATGAAATATTGGGCTACTGCACGTTTGGGCGGTAGCCTTTTGCTATGCCTAAGCAAGATTCTGGATCTTTTATTCCTACACCAGGTGCGCTCTCGTATGATGCAGAAGATACTGTCACTAGGTCAGAGACTGATCAGGAGCGCACGGTGGCTCAAGGGACTTCGCTTCAGCGGGCAAAGCTCACATGGAAAGTCTCGGAGAACACAGGCAATTTCTCGGCGGTAGTGATAGCTATCGTATGTATTTATGCAGGTTTGGGTGCCCTGTGGCCGGTGATACGGCCTCGATACGATGCCACCTTGGTGGAAGGTGGAGGTCTACAGCTACTGCCAGGGGAAAATATTGAGTTTATTTCCTTTGCGCAGTTCGTAGGGATTACCACTGTGGTAGCTGTCGTACTAGCAGTGTCTCTCCTCAAACTCATGCCACAGGGGCGCGGTGTGGCACTGTTGTTATGGTTTGGCGTGTGGATTTTTATAGGTGGGGGAGTGTTTTTGTTTGTGGGAGATTTTGTCTCAGGGGCGATTTCGGATGTAGCTCGAGCAAAAGAACTCACAATAGGAGAGAACATCTCTTTTATTCCGCCGTTATCTCCCGGTATCGCGGCGCGTCTAGCGCCGGTTTTCGTGGGAATGGCCGTGTATTGGTGTCGTTTGTACATCAACATTGATGAGACCGACAATGAGCAAGAGAGACTCGAAGACGCAGCGGAAATAAAAGCGTAAGTAAAACTTTGCAGCTTAAAGGTGCTCTGGCCCGGGAGGGACGTCGTAAAGCCCAAATCCGGGGCTTTTTAGTGTTCGGACACACATGAAAATAGCAGAGAAAGCCTGTTCAAGATGAACTGCGAGCTGCGTATCGTTGAGACCTCCGCCAACATCAACAGTCGCTTCCACCCGGATACTTAATGAATCATGGGCGGTGGTGGAGACAAACGCTTTAGACTCTGTGTTTTCCTCGTTCCATCTGTTGCACAGCATGAATACGCGGCTGAATTCGCGTTCGGAGCTGAGCCCTGAGTCCCATACTCCCCAGCAAAGAATTGTGGGACCGGATTCTAGAGAACAACCGAACTCAATATCGGCGTGCCATTCGCCTGTAGGCAAAAGCGCGCGCTCATTCCATGTACTCGATACCTCGGACATGATCGGGGTGATTCTTTCCATAGTCACCGTGGAAGGAGTATCAAAAAGTGAGGCAGTGTCTGAGCTCACCTCGATGTCCTCGAATGGGGATTGAGGAGGCTCGGCTGATGATGATAATTCCGGGAATTTTTCCAAGAACCAATTGACGGCCAAGAGAGTCGCGTCGCAGGCAAGCTCTAAAAACTCTGCGAGTTGTAGATCTGTGGCTCCGATAGCAGCTGAATTGGCTGAGCGAAATGCCAACTGCAGATGCGAATCAGGAGAATAGCTAATGCGTGCAATGGGACTGACTCTTTCGTTGTTCCATAACGTTACGGCAGCAGCTACCTCATTAAAATAGTGCAAGGGGAGTGCACCAGAAGCCTTTGCATCGACGATGATGACGGGGTCAGAACCTCCCCGTAAGCTCACAAAATCACTGTGTTCAGGCCACGGAATTTCGAGAATGTCGCCGTTGATAGCGGGGATGGAATGGAGCGTGTAACCAAGTTTATTGAGTACATGGGATACGCGGGGCATCGTGACCGGTTTAATGCGGTCTTTGTTAAAATCTGGCCGCTCGGGAGAATGCGAGCCCTCTGAGGTGCTGTGATTGTTCACTCAAGGGCTCCTTCCTACTGCTTATGATGTGCGAGTGTGCTGTTGTCATTCTCACGGCGAGGACACAGCATCTTATAGATACTTGGAAAAGAGTAGTCCTCGGGTCGGTCATAAGTAAAAGCTAGGAGGGGTTTTGCTGTGGAACAGCTGGCTTAGGGTTGACGTGGGGAGGGGTAACACTAGCTCCATTTTCGGGGGAAGAGTCTATGAGAAGCTACCTACTCATGCTTGAATGGCTCTAAGGCGATAACCGGAACATAATTCCGTTTCTCGCATATAATGTGAAAAACGTGTGCTGGATGAAGTTTTCGCATGGAATCACTGTGGAAACATTGCATTTTTAAACGCATACGGAAAAAAGACGTTCCCCACGGAAGTGTGAGCAACAATGCTGAGCTTGATCGATCTACGCGGACATACCCCTACTACGAGTGAACTCCGTCGTACTCTCCCGCGCGGAGGTACCGATGTTAACTCCGTTGCGCATATTGTTGAGCCGCTTCTGCATAAGATTCACGAGCACGGTGCTCAAGCCGCCCTTGATTTTGGCGAAAAATTTGATCACGTGAGGCCGAAGAGCGTGCGCGTCCCGCAGGATGTGATTGACGCTGCATTGGATTCTTTAACTCCCGAGGTAAAGCAGGCACTTGATGAGGCTATTGCCCGAGTCCGCAAAGTCCATGCTGATCAAAAGCCACAGGAACACGCGACACACCTTGCTGCTGGAGCCACAGTCACTGAAGTATTCCTGCCTGTGGAACGCGTGGGACTGTATGTTCCAGGTGGAAACGCGGTGTATCCCTCAAGCGTTGTTATGAACGTGGTGCCAGCTCAGGAAGCCGGAGTCACGTCTTTGGTGGTGGCATCGCCACCGCAAGCTCACTGTGGTGGCTGGCCACACCCGACGATTCTTGCAGCTGCAAAACTGCTAGGAGTCTCGGAAGTCTGGGCGGTAGGGGGAGCACAAGCGGTAGGACTTTTAGCTTACGGCGATGACGCTGAAGGTTTGGAGCCTGTGGATATGATCACCGGGCCCGGAAATATCTTTGTTACTGCGGCAAAACGCATGGTCAATGGCGTAGTAGGTATTGACTCAGAAGCGGGTCCAACTGAAATCGCGATCGTAGCGGATGGAAGCGCTAACCCAGTATGGATTGCCTATGACCTTATTAGCCAGGCAGAACATGATGTTTTAGCAGCCTCAGTGTTGATAACGGACTCGGAAGACCTCGCAGAACGCGTTAATGCTGAGATAAAGGCACGCTTTGAGATTACACGCAACTCAGATCGGGTTGCCCAAGCTCTCCAAGGGAAGCAATCGGGCATCGTGCTTGTCGACGATCTCGCGACCGCGCTGACTGTCGCCGATGCTTATGCTGCGGAGCACTTGGAGATCCACACGGAAAATGCCCAGGAGGATGCTCGCAAGATACGCAACGCAGGCGCTATCTTTGTCGGGGGTTTCTCACCGGTTCCGCTTGGCGATTATGCCGCAGGCTCTAACCATGTTCTTCCGACATCTGGGAGTGCGCGTTATAGCTCGGGACTTTCCACACATACTTTCCTCCGCGCGGTGAACCTCATTGAATATGATGAGGCCGCGCTAAAAGACATCTCGGATACGATTGTTGCTCTTGCCGACGCAGAGGAGCTTCCTGCGCACGGAGAGGCTATTCGTTCCAGGTTTGAGGACCTCACCGCAGAGTGAATCTGATCTCTAGCCTAAGCCTTTGATAACCAACAAAGCCCTTATTGCCCTAACACATGAGAGAAGCACCTGAATATATGTCAGAGATTAGTTTGGACGATCTTCCGCTCCGTCCTGAGTTACGTGGCCAATCAGCATACGGGGCGCCGCAATTGGGAGTAGATGTACGGCTTAACACCAACGAGAATCCGTACTCTCCTTCTGACGCTCTGATCGAGGAACTGGCGCATGCGGTGGCGGAACAAGCGCGCTCTCTTAATAGATACCCTGAACGCGATTCCGTAGAGCTCAGGATTGCGCTGGCTCAATACGTGACTGAGCGCACCGGTACAGAGGTTTCTTATAAAAACGTGTGGGCGGCGAATGGTTCCAACGAAGTATTGCAGCAACTTCTGCAGGCTTTCGGTGGCCCAGGACGCACAGCATTAGGATTCCAGCCGAGTTACTCTATGCACCCCATCCTGGCAGAAGGGACTCATACTGCTTTTGTTTCGTGCCCGCGTGGAGCGGATTTTCGTATTGATATAGATGCTGCTCTTGAGGCTATCGCTGAGCACTCGCCCGAGATCATCTTTGTGACTACACCTAATAATCCCACGGGTGATGTCACGTCGATTGACGATATTCGTCGTATCGCAGACGCTGCCCCAGGAATTGTCATTGTGGACGAGGCATATGCAGAGTTTTCGGATGCTCCTAGCACTACAACTTTAATTGCGGAATATCCGGATACCATTGTGGTCTCTCGAACGATGAGCAAGGCGTTTGATTTCGCGGGTGGGCGACTCGGCTATTTTGTAGCTTCACCTGCATTCATAGAAGCCGTGATGCTGGTTCGCTTGCCTTACCATTTATCGTCGCTTTCCCAGACTGCGGCATTGGTGGCATTGAAGCATAGCAAAGACACCCTTGCGACGGTGGACATATTGGTGCGAGAACGACAGCGTGTTCAGGATGCCTTGATTGCATGTGGTTTTGATGTAGTGCCGAGCCACGCTAATTTCCTATTTTTCGGGGCTTTTAAAGACCAGCACACTGCATGGCAGGAGTTTTTAGATGGCGATGTTCTCATCCGGGACGTGGGAGTTCCTGGTTATCTACGCGTCACTATAGGCCTTCCCTCGGAAAACGATGCTTTCATCCAAGCTGCGCGTCGGGTCGCCCATACTCATGGAATTAGTCCTATGGCGTAGCAAGCTACAAAGCACTTGAATTATTGTATTCCCAGTACGATCGGTATGAGACTGAAGATTTAGCGTAGCTATTTAGTACAGATAGGGACGCGTTCCCTTTTTCTAAAACGGATAAGGATATTGAGATGGCGACAACCCCTAGAGTTGGAACGGTGACTCGTACCACGAGCGAATCACATATCACTGTCACCATTAACCTTGACGGGACCGGGCAGGTCGAGGTGAACACAGGGGTGCCTTTTTTGGACCATATGCTTACAGCATTCGGTGTGCATGGCGCTTTTGATTTAACTGTTTCCGCTACAGGCGATACTCACATAGACGCGCATCACACGGTTGAAGACACTGCGATTGTCCTGGGGCAAGCCCTACTCGCAGCTGTGGGCGATAAGCGCGGGATCCGTCGTTTTGGGTCTTTCCAACTGCCCATGGATGAGACTCTGTGCGAGGCAATAGTAGATTTTTCAGGACGCCCTTACTTCGTCATGAACGGAGAGCCCGATTACATGGCGCATTCCGTTATCGGAGGGCACTATCCCACGGTCATTAACCAGCACTTCTTTGAATCCTTAGCGCTCAATGCTGCCATTACCTTGCATGTGAATTGCCGTTATGGTCGTGATCCCCACCATATAACGGAGGCAGAATTCAAAGCCGTAGCCCGGGCGATTCGGCATGCTACGGAGCCTGATTCTCGTTTGACAGGGATTCCGTCTACTAAAGGGGCCTTGTAGTAGTGGAACATTCAGATATGTATCTTGCCGCAGGCACTACGGGAGACTATTTAGTGTCCTACATACTGTTTCTGATCGGCGGACTGTTGGTTGGAGGCGTCTGGTCGGCGTATAAAGCAGAAAACATTTTGTTAGCCGTGGCTTTGGGCGCATGTGCGTTAGTATCCATCGGTGGCGGAATCGCATGGGCCGTGAGTTTGTATTGATTCAGTGAATACACACAGCGCGGACAAACGGTGAGTGCAGACTTAGCCAATAGGCGTTAGTTTCTCACCGTTATTTGTTTGCGCTAAAACCATGGCCCGGTGTATCTCAACAAGAAAAGTGGTCCACAATGGAGGATGCACGTGGGTGCTTATCTTTTATTGAACGGGAGGGATTGAGCATAGTCGGAGATAAAAAATCAAGCATGAGAAATAGGGAAAGTACGGTAGCGATGGAAGAACCACCGGCGCTAGAGCAAAGCGTCGATCAATCGATCCTTAAAATTACAGGTTTCTTACCTACAACCGTAGCTGTGGCCGCAGCTTTTGCGGCTTTTTCGCTGATGCTCCCCGTGATTCCGCTGGCGGTTATCGCAGGCGGTGGATCAGACACGTTGGCAGGGGCCAGTACAGCTGTGTTCATGGCAGTTACTGTGTTGACCCAATTGTGCACAAATGCGGCATTATTGCGCTTTGGATACCGCAAAGTGATGGTGCTTGCTGCGTTGCTTCTCGGTGTTCCTGCTCTTTGGTATGTCATAGCGATGGATCCCGTGTCAGTGCTCGTGGTTGCCGGTGTGCGTGGTGTGGGATTTGGTTCTTTGTGCGTTGCCCAATATGCGTTGGTGGGACAACTAGTACCAGCAGGAAAACTCGGGAAAGCTTCTGGGGTTCTTGGTTTGTTTGTGGGGGCTTCCCAGATGGTGTGCCTTCCATTGGGATTGTTGCTTATCGACGCCGGAGTCGGCTTTAATGCCGTATTTGTTGCGGGCGGACTCGCAGCTCTTATCGCGGGCATCATGGCTTTTGCGATTCCAAACTTAGATCCTGCGCAACCTGCTGCGGCTGAAGTATGGACTGAAGAAGACGATGCCCGAGAGCTGGCTAAAAACCGTCGAAACACAATGGCGAATACAGCCCGCAATCAGATAGTTAAAGTAGCTAAACGCACGGTACCCGCGAGGACCCGTCGGCAGATTCGTAAGCGCATTCATCGTAGACCTCGCACTAAGGGGCTAGTAGTCACCGTAGTACCTGCGGTTGCTCTAGCCAGTGTGTCTATGGGGTACGGTGCGGTGTCGAGCTTTCTACCCGCATCAGTAAGAGAAACGGATCCAATCTACGGTGCGACGATTGCAGGGATCATGCTATCCGTTGTCGGTGGTGCACAGATGATTTTCCGATATATATCGGGGACTCTCGCCGATAGACTCCAAAGACCTGGTGCCATGATGATCCCTGGCTTATTTTTGTCTTCTATAGGACTGGTCGGCATCGTAGTCGTGCTCACACAAGGATGGTCTGCGTTATGGCTTATCTTTACTGCTCTGTTCTTTGGGGCAGGATTCGGATTAGTGCAAAACGAGGCGCTTTTGGAAATGTTCCTCCGCGTGCCTCGCGGGAAAATAGCTCAAGCGTCGACCGTCTGGAATGCCTCGTTTGATACCGGTACGGGTATTGGCTCCATTATCTTGGGTGTCGTGGCTACCTCACATGGGTATAGCGCGGCCTTTGCAGGCGGCGCTGTCTTAGTAAGCATTGGTTTAGCCACTGAATTAGGGGATCGTATCCTCCGAAAAAGGGGTAAGCGTCAGGCACTTGCACAAGCAGCAGCTTAGCTCACATTAGTATGGTGAACCATGAAGAAAGTGGCGCTGCTTGATTATGGTTCAGGGAATCTTCGCTCAGCTCAACGGGCTCTTGAACGTGTAGGGGCGGAGGTTACCGTAACCAGTAATCCGGAGGTAGTCCTCAACGCTGATGGTCTTTTGGTACCAGGCGTGGGTGCTTTTGCCGCCTGTATGAAAGGGCTGCGAGAAGTCCAGGGGGACCGCATGATTGGACAACGCTTAGCCGGTGGGCGCCCGGTCATGGGAATTTGTGTAGGAATGCAGATCATGTTTGAGCACGGTATTGAGCACGGCATCCAAGCGCGAGGCTGCGGTGAGTGGCCGGGGACCGTCGAAAAGCTTCAAGCGAAAGTGTTGCCGCATATGGGATGGAATACCGTGGATACAGAAAGCGAAAGCGAGCTTTTTGCCGGGTTGGATAGCTCCACTCGTTTTTATTTTGTGCATTCCTATGGCGTGAGAAATTGGGAATTTGAAGGGGATGGTTTAACGCAGGCGCCATTGGTCACGTGGGCGAGCCACGACGAGGATCGATTTGTGGCAGCCGTAGAAAACGGCCCACTATGGGCCACCCAGTTTCATCCAGAGAAGTCTGGTGATGCCGGTGCTCATGTGTTAGAGAACTGGTTAGCCACCCTCTAAATCTTTGTGTTCCTGAGAAGCGTAGGACACCAGGCGAATGTACTCGATCGAGGGGGGAGGTTCGTTTTGAGATCAACGTTGGTGTGAATTACATCCTCGTGGCTAAACTTGGCGTTTATGACTTTCACACTCCTCCCCGCAGTCGACGTTGTCAACGGACAAGCTGTTCGCTTGGATCAAGGCGAAGCCGGAACAGAGAAGTCATATGGGTCGCCTGTTCATTCAGCCCTTAAATGGCAAGAACAAGGCGCACAATGGCTTCACTTTGTAGACCTTGACGCAGCATTTAACCGGGGAACAAACCATGAGTTGATGGCAGAAGTAGTGGGAACACTAGACATCAAGGTGGAACTGACCGGTGGAATTCGTGACGATGAGTCATTAAAGCGAGCACTCAACACAGGCGCAGCTCGGGTAAATATTGGAACAGCTGCACTTGAGAATCCAGAATGGATTGAAAAAGTCCTCGGGGAATACGGTGACCGGATTGCAGTCGATATTGCAGTACGCAACATCGACGGAGAATGGAGGACCCGCGGTAACGGCTGGGTTTCCGACGGCGGGGATGTGTGGGAAGTACTTGAGCGTCTTGACTCCCAAGGCTGCACGCGGTTTGTAGTAACGGATGTGTCAAAAGACGGAACCCTAACAGGGCCGAACGTTGAACTATTGCGCGATGTCTCTGCCGCTACAGAGGGAAAGATTGTTGCTTCTGGCGGAATTTCTACTATCGCAGATCTCCTGGAACTCGCTCGATATGAAGACGAAGGAATCGATTCAGCGATTATTGGAAAAGCTCTCTACGAGGGACGTTTTACTCTCCGCGAGGCTCTGGCTGCTCTATGAGTGATGTGCGTGAGTTATACCATGTCGCCGAGGCAATCCTTGATGACGCGGAGAGAATATTTATTCATGGCCTAGGCTCAGATCCTGCTTTGTTAAAAGAAAAAGGGGACTTTGCCACAGAATATGACATTCGAATTGAACAGTATCTACGGAAAACCTTGACCCAGATGACTGGGATCCAGGTTTACGGAGAAGAATGCGGCGGAGACCAGGGCACTCCCATGTGGGTCGTGGATCCCATCGATGGTACTGCTAATTACGCTGCCGGAAACCCGATGTGT
The DNA here is from genome assembly GCF_900187135.1 of Corynebacterium ulcerans. NCBI lineage: Bacteria > Bacillati > Actinomycetota > Actinomycetes > Mycobacteriales > Corynebacteriaceae > Corynebacterium > Corynebacterium ulcerans. The sequence goes on along the minus strand of NZ_LT906443.1, from coordinate 600,139 downwards.
TCGATTCTTATTAGCCTCGTGGTGGATTTTCAACCAGTCCTTGGTCTCACCAGCGTTCCCATAACGGGACAGCGCTTTGGAGCGTTTGATGGATCGCCCCTGTATATCAACGGCCGGCCACAGCTTCCTTTGGAGGATGACCCTCGGGCAGCTGCACATTTGGGCTTTTCTTCTATCTCCTCGCCCGTGCAATCGAGTTTCCCCACGGAAGTGCGACAGGGCTTGCTAGGGGTATTAGCAGAAACGTATTTGCGCCCACGCATTACAGGTTCCGTCGGAATCGACTTAGCGTATTCCGCCGCAGGAATTTTTGATGCAGCATTGTCCCTGAGTCCCAACATATGGGACAACGCCGCTGGCGTCATGCTGGTTCGTGCGGCTGGGGGAAAGGTGACGGACCTTCATGGCGAGGAGTGGACACCAGAATCACAAGGCGTAGTCGCAGGTTCTGCACGTTCGCATGCTTTGTTGCTACGAGCAATCGATAAGTTCCGTTAAAGCAAGCAGTAACTGCTTGGTCTAGAGCGCACGCCAGATGGGGGATACGCGTAGCCAGCTATGGGAAAAGTGCGGGAGAAGTGCGATAGTCTCCATAAAATACACACGCGGACTACGGACGCAAAGGAGTCACTAATGCCGGTAGCAGTACGAGTTATCCCTTGCCTAGACGTTGATAATGGGCGCGTAGTCAAGGGCGTGAACTTTGCAGGATTGAAAGACGCAGGAGATCCTGTTGAACTTGCGGCACGGTATGACGCAGAAGGCGCCGATGAATTAACTTTCCTGGATGTTTCTGCTTCCAAGGATGGTCGTGGAACGATGCTCGACGTGGTCAAGAAAACCGCGGATCAAGTTTTTATTCCACTCACCGTGGGCGGCGGGGTGCGAAGTGTTGAGGACGTGGACCAGCTTTTACGCGCAGGTGCGGACAAAGTAAGCATCAATACATCTGCCATTGCTCGCCCTGAGCTGATTCGTGAGCTCTCTCAGCGGTTCGGGGCGCAATGTATTGTCCTTAGCGTTGACGCGCGCCGTGTCCCAGAAGGTGGAACTCCGCAACCCTCTGGCTTTGAAGTAACAACACATGGCGGCAGTAAATCCGCTGGTATTGATGCCGTACAGTGGGCGCGCCAAGGGCAGGAGCTAGGTGCTGGAGAAATACTTTTAAACTCAATGGATGGCGATGGAACAAAGCAAGGCTTTGACATTGAGCTTTTAACCCTTGTGCGTGACGCGGTGAGCATTCCCGTGATTGCTTCGGGAGGAGCTGGCGCAGCCGAACATTTTCCACCCGCTGTCGCTGTAGGCGCAGATGCAGTGTTGGCGGCGTCCATCTTTCATTTTGGAGAAGTAACAATTCCTGAAGTAAAAGAAGCGATTGCGGGGGCTGGTTTCCAGGTTCGTGAATGTTCCACCCCACCCAAGTAGTTACAAGATTCCTTATTTTGCGATTGAAAAAGCATTGTCCATGGTCAACCGCAAAGACTAACACTGAGGACAACCAACGATGAATATTGCAGACCCCAGTACTTTTGAGCTTGAAGAATCCATATTCCGGCGTGTGAGTTTTAATGAAGCTGGGCTCATACCCGCAGTTGTCCAGTCGACCACTGGAGAAGTCTTAATGATGGCGTGGATGGATTCTCATGCGTTGGCGTACACTCTTGCCACACGTCAGGGAACGTATTTTTCCCGATCCCGCCAAGAGTATTGGATCAAGGGGCTTACCTCGGGTAACACCCAGGAAGTGAAAGAGCTTAGGCTTGACTGCGATGGAGACACCATCCTTATGACGGTAGAACAACACGGTGGTGCATGTCATACCGGAGATCGAACCTGTTTTGATGCAGACAAGCTGTTATAAGTTTATGCGCGCTATAACGTGCTAAGACAGCATCCTAAACCAAAGAGAGGTTGAACCAACATGGCGATTAAGCCCATGCAATCGAGTGCCCTTATCGGACTTGGAGCATTAGCTGTTTGGGGCGCATCACGCATGCCATGGTTGGGTGTGGAAGCGTACGACGATAAATCGGGAAGCAAATCCCTCGACGTGAGTGGTGGCATGTGGAGCACAGAGACTACTGCAGTAGCTCTTGTGCTTCTCGCTGCGTGTATAGCAAGTTTTGCTTTGCGACGCGTCGGGCGTCGATTGGTAGGCATAGTTGCAGGACTCGCGGCGGCTGGGGGAGCATGGTCCCCCATACACCTTTTGACAACAGATCCAGATCGGGAACGTGTCTTGAGTCTGTTGACCTCGGAATCGGCGTCAGGGCATCAAAAAGATGGTGCTGCGCTTACCGGATGGGCAGAAATTACGAATCTTACAACGCATACTTCCGCTGCGGCTTTAGCAATCATCGGGTGTGCCCTCGCATTATTCGGGGGACTGGTGCTTGCGATGAACCCTGGAAAAGATTCTGCGAAGAAGAATCGGTATGAGCGCAAACAAGAGCGTTCGCAGAAGATACGTAAGGATCTGGAAGATGCTCCTGATTCGGGCAGAGTCTTGTGGGATGCTATTGATGCCGATATAGATCCCACAACAGATAAAGGCCGTGGATAGGTTTATTCAGGTTGAGAGAAACTCTAGAGAAATATGCACTATAGTTCATAGCCCCTAGAAAAAGGGCGATTTTCACAAGTGAAGGTTGTTCCAGTAGCCTAAAAAACGATCATTCTAAAGATAATGGGACGGGTTATGGCATCAGTCTTCGAAGAGATTATTGCGGGCGTCATTGAAGATGTAGCTGCGCGAGAATCAGTGGTGTCGTTTAAAGAGATCAAAGCCCGTTCGCGTGCCTGCGAGCCACCTCGTGATGCAATTGCAGCGCTTCTTAGTAGTGGTTGTGGTGTGATTGCGGAGATTAAACGAGCAGCTCCTGACCGGGGAGTTCTCGCAGAGATCAATTCTCCTGTTGCCCTGGCAAAAGAACTTGTTGCTGGTGGTGCTAGTTTGATCGCGTGCCAGACAGAACGTCGAAGGTTTCACGGCTCGTTATCCGAGATGGCTGAGATCCGTCAAGCAGTATCGGTACCAGTGATGTGTCGAGACTTCATCGTGGATCCCTATCAAATCCATGAAGCACGCTGTTATGGGGCAGATATGGTGCCGTTGCGTGTAGCGGCTTTAGACCAAGCCAGAATGATTGCGCTTATAGATAGAATCGAATCTCTTGGGATGGCTGCTCTGGTAGAAGTTCGGGACACCGAAGAAGCATCTCGTGCTGTTGCAGCGGGCGCAAAAATCATAGGAGTCAATGCTCGAGATTTCTCTACGATGACGCTCAACCGCTTAGCTTTTGCAGAAATTGCTCCAGGGCTTCCTACAGATGTGATTAGAGTCGCCTTGTCCGGCGTACGGAACGCTCGCGAACTTTTGGATTACGCAGCGTCTGGAGCGGACGCCGTGGTGGTGGGAGAAAAGATTGTTACTGCCGCAGATCCATGCGAAGCGACGCGTTCGTTGGTGGCGGCGGGCCAGCATCCATCGTGCCCGTCTCGGGGATAAAGGGGACGGAGCAGCTAACAATTGGCCTTACACAGTTGGGTTATAGAGCGGAATACGGCAAACTAAGGAAGTTCCGTTACTAATGACGACTGGAGTTTATTCAAGGTGACTGTGAGTAATTTGGCGTATCTGCCATCCCCGCCTCAGGGCGTATGGATGCTAGCCGGGATTCCCATTCGTGCGTATGCGCTATGCATTATTACTGGGTTCATTATCGCTGTATGGATAGGCTCCAAGAGATACGTTAAGCGTGGGGGAAATCCAGACGTGGTGATCGATGCTGCTATCGTGGCGATGATCTCCGGCGTGATAGGCGGCCGTCTTTACCATGTAATAACAGACCACCAGAAGTATTTCTGTGATGACTGCAATCCGGTGGATGCCTTCAAGATCACTAACGGCGGTCTTGGTATTTGGGGTGCTGTCTTCCTAGGGACAGTCTGCGTTTATTTTTATCTCAAGGCGAAGCATGTTCCTTTTGCACCTTTTGCCGATGCGATGGCACCAGGGATTGTTTTAGCGCAAGGAATTGGCAGGTTAGGCAACTGGTTTAACCAAGAGCTGTATGGGGCAGAAACGTCTGTGCCATGGGCGTTAGAAATTTATTATCGTGTGGATGCTGAAGGAAAATTTGCTCCACTTACTGGACATTCGACTGGCGAGATTATTGCTACTGTCCATCCGACGTTCCTTTATGAGCTGATCTGGAATGTCTCGGTCTTCTTGTTCTTGCTCTGGGCAGATAAGAAATTCACGCTGAGCCATGGCCGGGTGTTCGCTTTGTATGTTGCCGGGTATACCTTAGGGCGATTCTTCATTGAAACCATGCGAGTAGATGAAGCAACGCATCTTTTCGGATTACGCATCAACGTTATCGTTTCCGCTGTAGTCTTTATTGCTTCAGTAGTTGTTTTTTATGTGCTGTCGCAGAAAGCTCGAAAAACAAGGGAAGAAGCTGCGGTAGTAGGGGCTGATTCGCAGGATTCTCCCATAGAACACAGTTCTTAATCTGCGGATTTTCTAGGGAGCGGTCGGATATTCCGGCTGCTCCCTTCCGTATATCGTGGATTCTTTGTCTTTGTGATAGAAATCGCGAAAATTTTTCAGATTGACCCAACTTGCCCGAATAGGCCCGATAATGTCTGTTTTCTATGGTTTTAGTGGAAGCTGGGGGCCAGCGAGATGAAAAAATGTGGGTACGGAGACAGAAGTTGCTAGCAGGATGCACTATTCGGGATTAGGGTTTAGGTTATGGAACGTCGCACAAAGATTGTTTGTACTCTTGGCCCAGCAGTGGCCAGTGAAGATGGAATCCTGCGCTTAGTCCAGGATGGCATGAACGTCGCCCGAATGAATATGTCACATGGTGACCACTCGGACCACGAGAAAAACTATAAGTGGGTGCGTGAAGCAACCGATAAAACCGGAAAAGCAGTGGGTATCCTCGCGGACCTGCAAGGGCCAAAAATTCGCCTTGGTCGCTTCGTCGAGGGTGCAACTGTTTGGGCAAACGGAGAGATTGTCCGCATTACTGTTGATGATGTTGAAGGAACACACGATCGTGTTTCTACGACGTATAAGAACCTAGCTAAAGACGCTAAACCGGGTGATCGCTTGCTTGTCGACGACGGCAAGGTAGCACTACGCTGCGTAGACGTCGAAGGCAACGATGTTATCTGCGAAGTCATTGAAGGTGGCCCTGTTTCTAATAACAAGGGAGTCTCCCTTCCTGGAATGGATATTTCTGTTCCTGCGCTGTCGGAGAAAGACATCGAGGATCTACGCTTTGCAATAAACCTCGGTGTTGACATTATCGCTTTGTCCTTTGTCCGCTCGCCAGCGGATGTGGAGCTCGTCCATGCAATTATGGACGAAGAAGGACGTCGCTGTCCCGTTATCGCTAAGTTGGAAAAGCCTGAGGCAATGGATGCCTTGGAGTCGATCGTCTTGGCGTTCGACGGCATTATGATTGCGCGTGGTGACCTGGGCGTGGAGTGCCCGCTTGAGCAGGTTCCGCTCTTCCAGAAGCGCGCAATTCAGATCGCTCGGGAAAACGCAAAGCCAGTCATCGTGGCTACGCAGATGCTTGATTCCATGATCGAAAATATGCGCCCGACTCGTGCTGAGGCTTCAGACGTGGCCAACGCCGTTCTTGACGGCGCAGATGCCGTGATGCTTTCCGGTGAAACTTCTGTGGGTGTTGACCCTCATAACGTTGTTCGCACTATGTCTCGCATCGTCTCTTATGCTGAGACCGACGGAAAGGTGCCTGATCTTGCGCATATCCCGCGTACTAAGCGTGGCGTGATTTCTTATTCTGCGCGAGACATTGCCGAGCGCCTTAATGCCAAGGCTCTGGTCGCTTTTACCTCCTCGGGAGATACAGCTAAGCGCGTTGCTCGTTTGCACTCGCATTTGCCGCTATTGGTCTTTACTCCAAACCAAGCGGTTCGTTCTCAGTTGGCGCTGACCTGGGGAGTGGAGACATTCTTGACTCCTGAGGTTAAAGACACCGACGATATGATGAAGCAGATTGATGATCAGCTTTTAGGTATGGACGCTTATCATCGCGATGACATGATTGTGCTTGTTGCTGGTACCCCTCCGGGAATTCCTGGTAACACCAACATGATCCATGTGCATTTGTTGGGTGAAGAAACACACGTATAAGCACTGATGAGTGACAATAAGGGAAGCAGTTCGTTAACGAACTGCTTCCCTTATTTCAGTAGCGGACTAATTAGGAGAGTTCAGCCGCACCGAAGGATACATTGAAAGCTTCGCACCACAGGGTTACGGACTTCCAATCGGAGAAGTTGATGTTGTCGGGCAGGGTGTATACCTGGTTGCCTTGGTTGCCCTTGATGGGAGCAACGTCAAAGTGCTCGTGATCCTTGGCTACAAACCAGCCAGCCTGGCCTTCAACAACAGGGCCCTTACTCAGCCACACGTGAACATCGGGGCCGTTAGAAGTGGAGAGGTTGCTCAGTACGAGCTTCTTTTTGCCGTCAGAATCGACGATCAGGTCAACCTTGCCGCTTGTCTGGTGCTCGTGGGAAATGAAAGTACCCTGGCGGTGCTGAGCGGCATTTTCTGCCATCATCTTGTCGGTGCGTTCCATGGCATCGCCGGAAGACGGGGTGGTTTGCGTAGAGCTCTGGGAGGAGAGTGCTGCAGGAAGCTGGTCTTCGACTTTCTTGTCAATGAAGAGCAACCACGGTTTGAAGACAAAAAGTGCTACAGCGAGGATCACAACGAGTACTGCAGCGATGATAGAAATCTTTTTCCGGCTCATCTGGAATCGTTTTGCGGTCATGAGTCAATCTTTCTCTGCGAGGTCGTGGCTGTCACTTTTACTTGGTTGACAGCGGGTCTACATTTGCTATTACGGAACGTTAAGCCTTTATGGATTGAAACGTGATACAAAACACAAAGTTTCCGCTCGTGGGTATTAGTTCCTGAGAAAGATAGCGCGTTTATCTGATAGGAAACTGAATAAGTCACGAGACCTAAAAAGGTATCGTGACTTATCGAAGAAATCAAATAATGGTTACGCGATGGCGGTTGGCTCGATGTCCCACACTTCCTGCGCGTAATCGGAAATGGTGCGGTCGGAGGAGAAACGCCCTGATTCGCAGATATTTATCCAACATTTACGGGCCCATGCCAATTGATCGTTGACATAGTCCGCTGCCATAGCGTCGCGAGTCTCGCGGTACGCAGAGAAATCGCCTAGAACGTAGTAAACGTCGGGAGTTTCCCAGCCGTTTCCGTCGAGAAGCGATCCTCTGAGATCGTGGAACCAGCCGGAATTATCGTCGTTGAGGGTGCCGTCGATAAGCGCGTCGAGTGCTCGCTTGAGTCCTGGGACCATCTCGTAGGTGCCCATGGGGTTGTAGCGCGCTTTGAGCTCGGGGAGTTCCTCGTTCTTGGCGCCAAAGATGTAGGCGTTATCGTCTCCTACGGAATCAAGAATCTCAACATTGGCACCGTCAAGAGTCCCTAGCGTGAGCGCACCATTCATCATGAACTTCATGTTTGATGTGCCCGAAGCCTCTTTACCAGCCGTAGAGATCTGCTCCGATACATCGGAAGCCGGGATGATGTGCTCGGCGGGGGAGACATTGTAATTTTCCACAAAAACGACCTTGATGAGCTTGGAAACCTCTGGGTCGTTGTTTACTAGATCCGCAATAGCATTGATGAGCTTGATAATGGCTTTAGCTCGGATATAGCCCGGTGCTGCCTTTGCTCCGAAGATGAAGGTGCGCGGAGGAACGTGGGTCTCACCGTCTTCTTTGATACGGAAGTAAAGGTCGATGATGTAGATAGCGTTGAGGAGCTGGCGCTTGTACTCGTGGAGGCGCTTGATCTGGGTATCAAAGATCGACTCGGGGTCAGTCTCAATGCCTTGGCGGTCCTTGAGCCAGGTAGCGAAATCTCGCTTGTTAGCGGCCTTGATCTCCAGGAGCTCCTTCATAATCTCTTCATCATCGGCGTAAGAGCTAAGTTTTTTCAGCTCAGAAAGATCGGTGACCCATGCGTCTGAACCCGACAGACGCGTCAGGAGCTCGGAAAGACGTGGGTTGCACATCTTTAGCCAGCGGCGTGGGGTAACACCATTGGTTTTGTTGTTGAACTTTTCCGGCCACAGAGCATGCCATTCTTTGAGAGTATCTGCCTTGATGATCTCAGTGTGCAGGGCAGCTACGCCATTGATCGAGAATGCCGCGTAGCAGGCGATCCATGCCATATGCACGTTGCCGTCATGAACAGGGGAAAGGTAATTAATTTGGCCCTCATCAAGGCCACGTTGTGCCATATCCTCGCGGAATCGACGATCGATCTCTGCGGTGATTTCCCAGACGCGATAGAACAGCTGCTGGAAAATGGAAACGTTCCACTGCTCGAGAGCCTCTGCGAGAACCGTATGGTTGGTGTATGCAAAGGTGCCTTGGACCACCTTCCAAGCGTCATCCCATGAAAGGCCGTGTTCGTCGAGAAGCAAGCGCATTAGCTCGGGGATAGCCAGCACAGGGTGCGTATCGTTGAGCTGAATGCTGTTGTACTTATGGAATCCGCGGACGTCATCGCCATGGTGCTTGACATAGTTATCAAGCATTTGCTGCAAGGAAGCAGACACAAAGAAGTATTGCTGACGCACACGCAGAACTTTTCCGGCATACGTTGTGTCGTTAGGGTAGAGCACGCGGCAGATATCCATGACGCGCTCTCGCTCGACGATGGCGTCGGTAAAGCGCTGGGAATTGAAAGCGTCATAGTCGAACTCTTCGAGCGGCTCGGACTTCCACAGGCGTAGCGTTCCCACGTTATCTGTGCCATAACCCGTGATAGGCATGTCATAAGGGGTGGCGCGTACAACCATGTCGTCGAAAGTGACGATGCGCTGCTGGTCATCGCGACGAATCGTAAATGGATAGCCGTCTTCTCGCCATGCGTCAGGATGCTCAGTTTGGAATCCGTTGTCAAAGGTCTGGCGGAAAAGCCCATAGCGATAGAGCAAGCCATATCCAGTAACCGGCAAGTTCTGTGTGGCACAGGAATCGAGGAAGCACGCAGCGAGGCGACCCAGGCCGCCGTTGCCCAAAGCTGCATCGTTTTCAGCTTCTAACACATCGGAGAGTTCGTGCCCTTGTAGGCGCACAGCTTCCTTTGCATCTTCCTCAAGACCGAGGTTGGTGAGGTTGTTGAGCAAGGCGCGTCCCATGAGGAACTCCGCGGAAAAGTAATGCTGTTGGCGGGTCGCAGAATACGTTTCTACGGTTTTTGCCCAGTTATCGGCAAGCTGCTCCATGACGGAGTTGGATAGGCCGAACCAGAATTTTCTGTCGGTTGCTGCCTGCGGAGAGGATCCGGAAGCACTACGGACGTGTCCACCGATGTTGTCAGCAAAAGCTGCAATGTCTTCAGTGCGCTCGTGTGAACGGTGTTTGTTCATTAAAGAACTCCTGACCTTTGAAAAAGATTGCTGCACATTTTCTTTGCGCAATTCACCTTCCATATCCTATATGTGGATGGGCATCGCCACATGTAATACCAAGGCAGACACATTGCCTACGAAGTCCGCATACATCGATAACAGGGGAAATAGCTATACGACGCCCCTGTACGATCTCATAATCGCTCTGCGTTATGCCCGGTGATGTGGATTTATGTGAGATAAAACGTGCAGTAGGGATGCTTCTTAACATGATCTGACACATAGCGAGGAGTGCCCGCTGACGCTAGAAAAGCAATGCAAAATCCCCACCAAGTAGGGCAATTGATGTGCTTCGGATGTACTGCGAGAGAGCATACAACGCGCACTGTATCAGCGTGGGTTTGTTGTGAGGGATGCGTGCTGCGTTACCACTAGGTAAAACTAAAAGCTCTAGAGTGTGCACAAATGAAGGGCGTGAGGCAGTGAGGCTGGAATTTTATTTTGATCGTGACTGTGGTTTTTGCGAGGTAAGCGCAGGTGTTTTGGCGCGGCTATGTCCGAGCGTACGCATAATTCCAGCTGCGCCAGATTCGTCTCCGGGTTCCTCTTACGTGGGGAAAAACATTAGTCATTCGGCAGTAGCCCGGGTTAACAATTCTTGGTCTCAAGGCGCAAACGCTATAGCGAGCATTCTAGAAAGCGGGGGAAGCAACGCTGGACTTAGGTGCGTAGGAAGAGCGTTGAAAACCCCCGTGGTCGCACCTTTTGCTGGAGTCGTCTACAGATTAATAGCAATAAACAGACACCGGCTTGGACCACTTATTGGCGCAGAGGCCTGCCGGTTGAACTACTGATGCCCCAGATAGGTAAGTACCGCTGTGACTGTGGCATGAGTTGCGGACGTAACTGTGGGCGCATAGTCAGGTAGGAAAGAACCCATGTGATTGACCGGAATATCCGATTCGATGGTCCCTCGCTGCTCCGCGTCTTCCCATTGGTCGCGTGGAGTGGCTCCCACGGTCCAGAAGAGATATGGGGAGTTGAATGCCATGGGGATGTTGGAAAAATCCTCCGACGCTGTCCATTGGCTTGCTGTGCGAGAATCTGCTCCAAATACGTGATCAAAATTAGCTCGTACGCGTGCGAACACATGCGGGTCGTTTTCTGTGAGTGGGCCGTGGGCGAAATAACGGAAAGTAGGAGGAACCGTTATCCCAGATGCCGCGCATTCCGCCTGCACTACGCGTTCAATAGCCGCATAAAGTTTGCGTCGGACCTCGTTGCTGTACATGCGGCAGTTCAGCACAATCCGCGCATTTCCTGGAATCGTATTGTTGGAATGTCCAGACTCCAAGGTTCCCACAGAGATGATCGCAAAGTCTTGAGGCGCAATCTCACGGCCCACGATGCCTTGAAGTCGAATAACTATCATGGCCGCGATATATGTGGGATCAATAGAATTGTGCGGCATCGAACCATGTGCGCTTTTCCCTTCGATGCGTATTTCTATGGAATCGCATGCTGCGAGAACTGCGCCTGGTTTGGACATAACAACGCCAGCAGGACCTGGCACGATGTGCTGTGCAAAACAGACATCAGGACGCGGAATTTTTTCTACCAGACCGTCTGCGACCATGGCTTCAGCTCCAGCCCCATTTTCTTCGGAAGGCTGAAAAAGCGCGATGAATGTGCCTGCCCACTGTGAACGGTGAGCGTCGAGAAGCGCGCAAGCTCCTAGCAACGCGGTCGTATGCATGTCGTGTCCGCAAGCATGCATGACCGGAACCGGTGACTCCCCGGATGTGTCTATGCGACGTGAAGCAAAACTTACACCTGTGGTTTCTTTCACCGGAAGCGCATCAAAATCGGCGCGGGCAAGGACGCACGGGCCTTCGCCGTTGCTAAAGATCGCTACAACCCCATGCCCACCGATCGAGGGGCGGATAGTGCAGTCGAATTCAGCAAGCTTCTCTTGGATTTTTGCGGAGGTTTCTTGCTCCCACCCAGAGAGCTCGGGGTGGGCGTGCATCCACCGGTAAAAATCCTTTTGCCAGCTGAGGTCGGTTGTAGAGGAAGCCAAAAATTCAGCGATATCCATGCACTCCACCATAAAGAAAGCGGCCCGAGCGTTAGCAAACGTCCCCCCGGTTCTTGTAGCCCGATGTGGTGCGGTACTGGATATCGCCTGGAAAACATTGTGCGGGACTGCCTGGTGAAGGCATATTTAATGCAGAACAGGATTGTATTTCAAACTATTGCGCTGCACTGTGCATTCCGTAGCAATCCGAATATTAGGGGAGACGCGGCCTTGGTCGCGGAGACTATAAAGGGCATGCACAATCCGGTCTCGAACATCCCACGGAGAAAGCGTATTAAGGTAGATTTTTGTTCCGCCTTCAAAGCCTGCGAGTGTGGACACACGCCACTTGATCATGATCCGCCATGGCATGGGGATATCCACGTCGGCGGGTTTATGATGCCATTCTTCATTGCAAGGCACTTGAGGGCCTGCCCCGGCATGGCACGCGTGAACCAGGTCGCTCATGGCTCGGATTTCTTCCGGTGATTGTAGCCAGGGTTCAGAGACAGCTGATTTGGAGAACACTTCAAGGGTGGGAAAACGGTGACCAAAACCTGCAAAACATATGGCATGGTCGTTTTCTGCAATAACGAGGTTGTGCATGGCAGCGAAATCGACGGCCCATTCGTTGTACATGTTGGGATTTTGTCGCAACTTTTGTACTTCTATTTCGGAGTGCACGCCGCGTTCGTCGACAGCGACTAATTGCTTGTGCAAGTGGTCAAAAGAAGCGCCGGCGGGTTTGAGCCAGTTTTGAAAAACCGCAACGTAGGGTGCGTAACGATTGCGGGCGTAGAGATCACGAAGTGAATCTATGGTGAAGCGTATAAAAGCTTCGTGTTCCCCATATGTGAGGGTCCCAGCAGACGCCAGTTGATCGCTGCTCGTAGCGTTATCGGTGTAGTGGCGGCGGGCTATGATTACGTCGTGTCCACCACCGAAGAATGCGGGAGCGTCTTTTAAAAGCTCGCTTTCAGAGTGATCCCTGCTATTGCCAGCCGCTTTACGCTTGGCTTTTGCAATATCTAGTACGTGTTTCTTGCCCAACTCTGATGCTAGATAGTGTTCCATGCGAGCTTGGGTTTCCGTGTCTAAACAATATCCGTAGTTATCGTGCCAGTAGTCGTAGGAGACGATCTCAAATAGGTTGGGGACTCGGCGGAAGTCTGCCGTCGTAGCATGGAGTTCCGTAGCGTTCACGCCACGCAGAATCTCCCACTCGGACGTTCCCTCGGCAGAGCTTAAGACCATTCGTGATTTTTCCGGAGGGGTTTCTATTTGACGGTCTGAACAAAACGCACAGGTGGAAACATGGTCTTGGGGAGTGAGATCGTGGATGCCTACTGGTAGGTGGGCCAGGGGACGGTTGCCACGCCCCGGGACCGTCCATACTTGCGTTCCGGAGAAAGGGTTTACCTGTTTGATTGTTCCGTCTGCCATGGTCACGATCGGGGTGGGTCGCGAATACATCTGCGCGTTCATAGCTCTTTAGAATATTAGCTACTCTGGCACTATGCCTACGATTCAGTTTGATTGCCTGATAGATAGTGAAAATGCAGCGTCTATGACCAAGCGCGTGCGCAAACTCAATGAGCTTCTTATTCGCGACGGCAAGATTGTTTCGGCGGACGTCACGCACGATCCGCATCCTCCTGTTGAGCCATTATTGGAAGATCAGCTGCGGCAAATCTTGCGGGAACAAAGGGACAGTGAATCGGAATATGACGAGGATGACGTGGTGGAAGCATCGGAAGATGATGTGACCGTTCAGCGGTTCTCTATCGATGTAAGCGGGGTAGACGGCTCGCTCAATGAGCTAGCGATGACGTATTCGCGTCTTTTTACCCCGCCTGCGGACCTTCCACGTGACACGCTGGCGCTCCACGATGAGCAGGCCTTTGAACAGCTCGCTCCCTATCCGTGGTCGCTTGAAATTCTGAGGTAAGACCTCAGCACTGCGCTGCCGGCGCGGGTGAGTTGCTCTTGAGTGGAAGCGACCTCGTTGAGAGGCGCGAGCTGGATGGGAAGTGCTCCTTGTGGTACGTCGTCAGCGAATTTACCAGCGACGATAACGGGTAGGGTGTTGTCTCCCTTGAAGGAGAGGACTGTTCCTACCACTTTTCCCTTGGTTGACTGGGAATCGAAAGCTCCTTCGCCGGTGATAAGGATGTCCGCGTGTTGTGCTAAAGATTCAAGACCGAGCGACTGGGCAACGACGTGAGCTCCGGGAAGGATACGCACATGATCAGCATTTCCGTGGACTATCCCCGATAGCCATGTGATGCCTACTGCCAGTGCTCCCGCTGCTCCCATGCTCACGGTAGTGGGGTCGACGCCAGAGACTTCACAAAGCCGTGCGATACCTGCATCAAGTTGGGCGATTTCGCTCTCAGAAGCTCCTTTTTGAGGGCCAAATTGAGCGGCTGCGCCGTGAGGGCCGATAGCCGGTGCGGTGACGTCGCTTAATAGCACCCAGTCCATTGCGGCAGCTGGGATGTTGAGCTGAGCTGTGTCGAGGGAATCTATGTTGATAAGAGCTGCGCCTCCTTGCTTGAGTGCTAAGCCGTTCTTATCCATGGGGGTGGCTCCTAGTGCTACTAGGATTCCAGTGCCTCCATCAGTCGTTGCGGTGCCTCCGAGTCCTAGGACGATGCGTGTTGCCCCACGTGTTTGTGCATCGGCTATGAGTACGCCGGTTCCGTAGGTGTCTGCAAAAGTAGGGTTGAGGCGGTCTGCTACTGCTGCGAGTCCACTTGCTGCGGCGACGTCGATGTATGCGGTGTGTGATGCGGAATCAAATGTGTAGGTGGCCTCGGTGAGTCGTCCGATGGCATCAGTAGTGGGGAGCGTGATCTCTTCACCGCTAAATACGGAGGACGTGCCTTCTCCGCCGTCTGCCATGGGGGCAAGCGTGATAGTGACTGATTCTGGAGGAATGCTAAGGCGCTGGAGTTCTTGGTTGATTCCATCGCTGATATAGCGGGCCGCTTCTGTGGCTGTAGCGGTTCCTTTAAAAGAATCGGGAGCGATCACAATATTGAGGGGTTGGCGTGGCCCTTGTTGTAGATCTGCAAGGTCACATGGCAGCACATTCTCCACGGTCACTTCGCGCATCCTTTCTCCAATGGTTCGCAGGCTGCTTTTATGGCAGAAGCAGCTCTGTTTACGCTGGTTTGGCCCGCACGTGGTGTTTGCGGGCGGTCGGTTTCTTAGCCTACAGGGCTGTTTTGAGGAGATTGGTGCGGAGCTAGGTTGTTAGAAGCTTGTCGACGCCACACCGCATGGAAACTTATCTATCAAAGAGTAGATAATCGGCAGAAAAAGAGCGGGTTTTCTGTGGAGTGATAGATATTTCTAGCGCTCGTAGAAAATTTTTTTCCGATGGGGATATTGTTCTGTTATTGCAGCTAGGATGCTGTATTTTAATTTTTTACACCGGCTGGAAGTGGTATCGCTGTGCTATTTTCGATAGTTCGATAGGTGAATTTAGGTAATTCAGTGTAAAGTCACAATCGCCGGCTTGAGTGCTGGCCCGCATTCAATCTTTTGCTAGGTTGCGTCCGTGTATACGCAGGCGTTGTGTGGGGTTCTGGAAGTAAGTTCCTAGGAGGTAGGAAAACATGTCAACGATTGACGAGCGCGTGCAGGGTTACTATGACGCACTACTAAAGCGTAATCCTGCGGAGCCTGAGTTTCACCAGGCTGTGGCAGAAGTTCTTGACTCCCTGAAAACTGTTCTGGAGAAGGACCCTCACTACGCTGATTACGGCCTTATTCAACGACTCTGCGAACCGGAGCGTCAGTTGATGTTCCGTGTTCCGTGGGTAGATGACCAGGGTGTGGTGCAAGTCAATCGTGGCTTCCGCGTACAGTTCAACTCTGCAATTGGTCCGTATAAGGGCGGTCTGCGTTTTCACCCATCGGTCAACTTGGGCATTATCAAGTTCTTGGGCTTTGAACAGATTTTCAAGAACTCCCTCACCGGGCTTCCTATCGGTGGCGGCAAGGGTGGATCGGACTTTGACCCTAAAGGCAAGTCTGATGCTGAAATCATGCGCTTCTGTCAGTCCTTTATGACTGAGCTGCACCGTCATATTGGAGAGTACCGCGATGTGCCCGCCGGCGATATCGGAGTTGGTGGACGTGAAATCGGATTCCTCTTCGGGCAGTATCGTCGACTTGCTAACCAACATGAATCGGGTGTGCTTACCGGAAAAGGACTTACCTGGGGCGGCTCGTTGGTTCGTACGGAAGCCACCGGTTACGGCCTTGTTTATTTCACCAGTGAAATGCTGGCGCATCATGGTGACTCTTTTGAAGGTAAAAAAGTCATTGTCTCGGGCTCTGGCAACGTAGCAATCTATGCTATCGAGAAGGTCCAGGAGCTTGGCGGAACCGTTATTGCTTTCTCTGATTCCTCGGGCTGGGTTGAGACTCCCAACGGTGTGGACGTCGCAAAGCTCAAGGACATCAAGGAGGTTCGTCGTGAGCGTGCCACTGTGTATGTGGATGAAGTAGAAGGTGCAATTTATCACGAAGACGGATCCATCTGGGACCTTACTTGTGATGTGGCTTTGCCTTGTGCAACCCAAAACGAACTTGATGGTGACCATGCCAAGAAGCTCGCAGAAAATGGTTGTAAATATGTTGCAGAAGGTGCCAACATGCCATCGACTGCAGAGGCTATCGAGGTTTACCGTGAAAAGGGCATTCACTTTGGCCCAGGCAAGGCTGCCAACGCTGGTGGCGTAGCCACATCGGCCCTGGAGATGCAGCAGAATGCTTCTCGTGATTCCTGGAGCTTTGAATATGCGGATGAACGTCTACGGGAAATCATGCGTGGAATTTTCCAGAATTGTGAGCGCACTGCTCGTGAATATGGGCATGAGGGTGACTATGTGATTGGCGCTAACATTGCCGGCTTTAAGAAGGTTGCCGATGCGATGCTTGCTCAAGGCGTGATCTAAAACTCATCATCGTCTCTTAACGTGAAATTGCTGTCTCTACAGCGGTTTCACGTTTTTCTTTTGCTTAAAGTGCTGAGTGCGTTGGAAATATGAGAGGTTGTTGCACGTCAATATCTTTAAAAGTAGTGACGTCAGCCACAAATAACCCTACACTGGGGGCACAATGGTCCTCACAGGTCCTTACATTGGTTCGCACAATGGTCCCAGAGAAAGGAACAGATCATGCTTATCGGCTGCCCGACTGAGATTAAAAACAATGAATCTCGTGTTGCACTGACTCCCGCTGGCGTAGTTGAACTCGTAAAACGTGGGCATGATGTGCTGGTTCAAACTGGCGCAGGAATTGCTTCTGGTATTGAAGACTCTGCGTACGTAAAAGCTGGCGCTCGGATTGCAAGTGATGCCGCAGAAGCATGGTCGGCGGACGTAGTGATCAAAGTAAAAGAGCCACTTTCTGAGGAATATGGTTACTTTAAACAAGGGCAGATTCTGTTTACTTACCTGCATTTGGCTGCTGACCCTGAAGCTGCCAAAGCACTTATGGAAGCCGGGGTGACTGCTATAGCGTATGAGACAGTTACTGGTGACCAAGGACTGCCGCTCCTAGCCCCCATGAGCGAGGTTGCGGGACGTCTTGCTGCCCAGGTAGGGGCGTATCATCTTATGCGTACGCAACATGGAGCAGGGGTTTTGTTGTCTGGTGTGCCGGGGACCGCGCCGGGCAAAGTGACCATCATTGGCGGCGGGGTTGTAGGGGAGTCTGCCGCTCGAATCGCTGTGGGATTGGGCGCTCAAGTGACGCTTCTCGACGTCAACCTGGATCGGCTCCGTGATCTCTCAGCGCAGTACGGTCCTCGTCTTATCACTATGGCAAGCAATGCTTATAACATTGCGCATGCAGTTGCGGATGCTGACCTGGTGATCGGTTCTGTCTTGATTCCTGGTGCTGCCGCGCCAAAACTTGTTACTCATGAGCACGTGCTGTCCATGCGCGAGGGGGCTGTACTCGTGGATATAGCTATTGACCAGGGTGGCTGTTTTGCTGATTCGCATCCCACAACACACGACGACCCAACGTTTATTGTTGATGGGAAAGTCTTCTACTGTGTAACAAACATGCCTGGTGCAGTGCCAGTGACCTCTACCGCTGCACTGACTAATGCGACACTTCCTTTCCTGCTTTCTCTTGCGGATAAGGGCTGGCGCAAGGCCATGGCTGATGATCCGCACTTTGCGGCAGGGCTTAATACTGCGGAAGGAAAACTAACCAACGCGGCGGTGGGAGAAGCACTAGGGCTGGAGTCTGTAACTCCAGACTCTCTCTTGTCCTCATGAGTGTGGGAGAGGGGTAGGCTCTCCCACTTACATATGCAGCGTGGTTTTATACAGCTTCTGAGCGTGGACCGTATGTGGCTACAACATTTCCTTTGGATGTTGTGGACGCTGAAATGAGCTGTAGCCGGGTGAGTGGGAGACCTTCAAAAAGCGTGGGGCCGGTACCAACGATCACCGGATGCATAATGAGCGTGATTTCATCCACGATGCCAGCCTCCACGCACTGGCGGACTATGGAGAGCGAACCTTGGATTGCAATATCGCGTCCAGGCTGTTCCTTGAGGTTGCGAATGTAGGTGATGAGCTCATCGTCGATAAGCCGTGCATTGGACCACGTAATGTCTTGAGTCTGCAATGATGTGCTGGCCACATGCTTTGGTGTGGAATTAATAAAGTCAGCGAAGCCGGCGTCAGGCCCTTCGGTAACAGCAGGCCAATAGGCTGACCATTCGTTGTAGCTGTTACGTCCAAGAATCGCGTCGTCGATACGTCCGATGCTTTCGGTCATGAGCTGTGCTAATTCCTGGTCAAAAGCATCGAATTGGAATGTGTCGGGTCGGGTGGCGCGACCATCGACAGAATAGAAAAGTGTTGTCACAAGTTTACGGGTCATGGGGGTCCTTTATGGAGATAGGGGGATTGCACGCGGTTACGTGAAAGATGTTTCATTCCAGTTTTCTAGGTGAGGGTCGATTATTGTCTGAGACACTCAGTGTTGAGAAAAGAAAGCTGTATTGAAAAAGTCGTGCAGGGGTCCTGATGATAAGGCTTGAAAGCGCGTGCTAAGTACAAAAGATTGTACACAATAAGAAAAGTGTCGATTAGTGTTGGAGTGCTTTTAAAGCATGCTCACATGTGAATATTGCCCTCTTTTGTGGCGTAAAAGTACCTCTGTGACGATATTTTTGGGGGAGACTTATAAGTAAAAGCCCAGTTCCCATGGGTTGGAGGAAATAATTTAGCGCTAAGAATGGAAAAGGCTGTGTGCTGGGAAGTACCCTTGAGGCATGTATCGCGTATTCGAATGCCTTGATGAACTTGTCCAGACTGTAGAGCAGGCATATGGCGTTCCAATGACGTCTAACTGCATGGTTCCTCGTAATGAGATGCTGGCGCTTCTCGACGACCTACGCAATGCGTTGCCGGTTGAAGTTGATGATGCGCAAGATGTTCTCGACCAACGTGATGAAATTATTCGTGGTGCTGAGGAACGAGCACACGAAACGGTTTCTTCAGCGGATCGTGAGGCCACAAGCATTATGGAACGTGCTCGTCAAGAGTCGGACACAATGCTTACGGACGCAGAAAACCGTGCCCATGCCACAGTGGCTAAAGCGCAAGACGACGCTGATCACATGGTTAACAGTGCGCGTCGAGAAGCCGATGACACTGTTAACCGGGCGCAGAATGAAGCCGAACGCATCGTCGCAAGTGGTAACGAGCAGTACCAACGCAGTGTGGATGAGGGGCTGGCGGAACAGCATAGGCTGGTTAGTGAAGCTGAAGTGGTGCGTCGTGCGAACGAAGAGGCTCATCGAGTTGTTGACGCGGCTCATGCTGACTCGAACCGTCTGCGCCAAGAATGCGATGCATTTGTGGAGAACAAATTGTCCGAGTTTGAAGATTCGCTCTCCGCAACACTTCGTACTATCTCTCGTGATCGTGCGGCTTTGCGTAGAGGTGCAGGAGCCTCTGGCGGTGCAACGACCATGCCGTCAGCACGCGGCGGATACGAGGGCTAGGGTCTTTTCACGGTACGCAAATACTCGCTAGCAGTGCTAGCGAGTACACTTAAGGGACGATGATGAACGATTCTTCTCCTTTTATTTTTAACGTGTCCTCGCTGTTGCGGGGCTCCGCTATGCCTGAAACCTTTACACAGACCGGACCTAGTCCTGTTCGCATTGGTCCCGCAATGATTGGGATTCCAGAAGGCGGCCCGGTCCAAGTTGATGCAACTCTTGTTCCGCTGGGAGATGCCGTTATGGCAGAAGCTACCATTCGTGCGGAGCTGAAGGGGGAATGCGCACGCTGCTTGAAGCTGCTCACTCCGGACGCAGAATTTCATGTACGTGAAGTTTTCGCGGCAACGGATGATTTCATCCAAGGGGAGGACAATGAGGGGGAGGATGATGTGTCAAAGATTGTTGGCGACTCGATAGATCTCCTCCAAGTTGTTATCGATGAAGCCGGTATGAACTTACCGTTTAACCCGGTATGCGAAACCGGCTGCGATGATTCCGAATCCGATGTTCCAGCACCTGATGGCGTGTCCGGGGAAGAACAGGATCGAACTGATCCGCGCTGGGCTGGATTGGAGAAATTCCTGTGAGTAGAAAAAAGCAGCGTGCAACCGGGTTTGACGCTTTGCAGGAAGCCTTCGACCGTATTAATTATGCGTCGTTGATTGAGGCTTTAGGGATTGATATCCCTGAAAACCTGTTAATGCTGGCACTGACGCACCGTTCTTTTGCTAATGAAAACGGTAGCCTTCCTAATAACGAGCGCCTAGAGTTCCTTGGCGATGCCGTTTTGGGATTATCCGTTGCCGGTAAATTGTATGAACAGTACCCATCGAGAGCGGAAAGCGATATTTCCAAGATGCGCGCGAGCATCGTAAGCCGTTATGGTCTTGCTGATATTGCGCGTGAGATTAAGCTCGGTAGCTTCATTTTGCTAGGCAAAGGGGAGCTGATGACTAATGGTAGGGACAAGGAATCGATTCTTGCAGATACCACTGAAGCGCTCTTGGGAGCAATCTACTTAGCACACGGGTTTGAAGCTGCTCGAGCCACAGTTTTACGACTTTTCCAAAAGAAGATTGATACTGCTAGTGCAGTCGGCATGCACCAAGACTGGAAAACCACCCTTCAGGAGCGTGCTGCTGAGCGTAAACTTCCGGTACCGGTATATGAAGCTTCTTCTACGGGACCAGAGCATAGCCAGACTTTTACTGCTGTAGTGACCGTAGGTACTACCGCTTTGGGAGAGGGCGTAGGGCCAAACAAGAAGCTTGCAGAGCAGGCGGCAGCGCATAAAGCGGTTGTCTTTCTTCAAGAAAACCCCACGTTTTCTTAAATCCTTAAAATGGGGATCGTGTAGTGCCTGAGTTGCCAGAGGTAGAGGTTGTTCGTCGAGGCCTGGAATGCCACGCTGTTGGGAAGACTTTGACGTCGATAACAGTCTCTCATCCGCGTGCTGTCCGCTATACAGAAGGTGGCGCACAGGAGATTGAGGCGCGGCTACGCGGGCGGTCGCTTTCCTCGGTGCATCGGCGTGGGAAGTTTTTGTGGTTCATTTTAGATGACTCCTGCGCGCTCATGGTGCACCTGGGCATGAGTGGGCAGATGCTTATTAAGCATGCCAACGCTCACTCGCATCCCCATACCCGGATTCGTTGTTCCCTGAGCGATGAAGAGGCACGAGGGGAATTATGGTTTGTAGATCAGCGCACGTTTGGCTACTGGCGACTTGCTGAGTTGACCTATGCCCATAATCGATTAGTTCCCGAACCAATGGCCCATATAGCGGCCGATCTATTGGAACCCGCGCAAGATCTTATGGCAACAGTGCGATTGATAAAATCCAAGCATGTAGAGATTAAAAAACTGCTTCTTAATCAAGAAATCGTTGCGGGAATCGGCAATATATATGCAGATGAAATGCTGTGGTCTGCGCAAATACATCCTAGGCAGAAAGCACATCGGCTTTCCCTGAGCGCGATTCACTCGCTTCTGCGCGAGGGACAAATAGTGATGAATAAAGCCCTATTGCAGGGTGGAACGAGTTTTGATTCGCTATACGTCAATGTAAATGGGGAGTCTGGCTATTTTGACGTTTCTTTGCATGCGTATGGGCAAGAAGGAAGACCTTGCGGGCGCTGCGGTTGTGCGGTGATGCGGGAAAAATTCTCCAACAGATCAAGTCACTTTTGTCCACAATGTCAGCGGTTGCAGTAACTACTCTCATAAACAGCGCAATATTTTTGGTTGGTTAGCCGAAAATATGGAGTTTATTTGAAGGGAAACAGGGGATCGTGGGGAACTTAGCTCATTCTTACCGAATGTGAAAATTCGTAGTGGGTTAGCGAGAAAAACGGTATTTTCCAAGGAGAATACCGTGGCTATCTCTTATTTCTTTATTAACTTCATGGGGAATGGGGGTTAAGGATGCCGTGCCTCACACGTTAGGATTACGTGAGATTAAGTCACTGCCGGTACGATTCGCCACATGGAAAGTGTGCAGACGTTTGTCACTGACGTCATCAATGACAATTACTGGAAGATCATCCCCTTCCTTCTCATTGCCGCAGGAGTCTACTTCGCTGTTCGTACACTGGTCGTTCAGATTCGAATGATTCCAGATATGTTCCGAGCAGTTGCGGAAAAACAAGACACACCTGAGTCCCGCACAGATGAACAAGGTATTTCTGCGTTCAAAGCTTTCACCATCTCTGCCGCTTCCCGCGTAGGAACCGGAAACGTCGCCGGAGTTGCCGTAGCAATCACGCTGGGCGGCCCCGGCGCCGTTTTTTGGATGTGGATGATCGCGCTTCTAGGCGGTGCAACTGCCTTTGTGGAATCGACTCTGGCGCAACTGTGGAAGACAAAGACTGCAGATGGCACGTACCGCGGTGGCCCGGCGTATTACATGACCCGAGGTATGAATGCGCGGTGGCTGGCAGTTATCTTTGGCGTAGCCATCACGGTTACTTACGGGTTTGTCTACAACTCGATCCAGGCAAACTCTATCGTCGAGGCGACTGGCGCTTCTTTCGACTCGTCAACGATGACTTTTAAAGTCATCGTGGGGTTGATCCTAGCGGCTGTGACTGGCGTGATTATCTTTGGTGGCGTTCACAGGATTGCAAACTTTACCCAGATAATCGTTCCAGTTATGGCATTGGCTTATCTGGCTATCGGTATCCTTGTTTTGCTGCTCAACATGGAAAAAATCCCTGGGATGTTTGCCAGCATCTTGGAACATGCTTTGGGATTCAAAGAGATCGCAGGTGCCACAGTGGGCGCTGCGTTTATGAACGGTATGCGTCGTGGCTTGTTCTCTAACGAGGCCGGTCAAGGTTCCGCGCCGAACGCTGCAGGAACAGCCAACGTCTCCCACCCGGTGAAGCAGGGCCTGGTGCAGACACTGGGCGTGTATTTTGACACGATTTTGGTGTGTTCAATTACCGCTTTCATTATTTTGCTGAGCAACCCGACTTTTGGCGACAACGTTCAAGGCGCTACCTTGACGCAGTCGGCTCTCGCCGGCGAGGTCGGTGCATGGGGCACACACTTTGTCACCGTTATCCTGTTCTTCCTCGCATTTTCCTCGGTGATTGGTAATACCTTCTTGGCACAGTCCAACATTGAGTACTTCACAAACTCCAAAGTTGTGATGACTACTTTCCGCATCATCGTGATGGCGTGTGTGTTCGGCGGAGCCATCGGCCCGCTGCCGTTGGTTTGGGCTTTGGGTGATACCTTTGCTGCGACAATGGTCGTGATCAACTTGATTGCTATTGTTCCGCTGGGCGGAGTTGCTGTGAAGCTGTTGAAGAATTACAACCAGCAAAAAGCAAAAGGCCTTGATCCTGTTTTCCACCGCGATATGCTCCCCGAGCTGAAAAATGTAGAGTGCTGGGATGGCTCAGATCCGGTTACTCGACGCGATCATCAGATCGTGCGCGAAGTGTAATTACGGAGAACATCAGAAAACCCTCTGCTATGCGGGAGCTTGTCAAAGAGAGCCCCGAATAAAGCGGAGGGTTCTTCCGTTTTAGGAGTAAAAATAGTGTCAGGAAGCGTCGACACGCTTATAAAGGGACTTGGGTAGGGTAGTGGAAACTCATCATGAAAGGTCGATACATGGACAACTGTGAACCTAAGGGAGCAACGAAACAACCTGAGCAGGTTCGGCTTACCGCCTGGGTTCATGGACATGTACAAGGGGTGGGTTTTAGATGGTGGACATATACCCAAGCGATGGAGCGTGGATTAGCCGGTTCTGCCACGAATCTTGTGGATGGTCGGGTATGCGTTGTTGCAGAAGGCGACGCTGAATCCTGTCAAAGTCTGTTGAATATTCTTCAAGCTCCTGATGTAGATGGCAGGCCTGGAACCGTATCTACGGTGGTGGAACTTTGGTCTGAACCCAAAGGTGTGCGCGGTTTTATCACCCGCTAAAAACACACGTGTTTGCTGGCTTGTCGAGAATTCTCTGCATGATGTTTTGCTAGACTGCCTTGGGTGTATTTGAAGTCGCTTACGCTGAGGGGATTTAAGTCCTTTGCCTCTGCGACGACCCTAAAATTCGAGCCAGGAATTTGCGCTGTAGTCGGCCCGAATGGGTCCGGAAAATCCAATGTTGTGGATGCACTCGCTTGGGTGATGGGGGAACAGGGCGCAAAGAATCTGCGTGGCGGCAAGATGGAAGACGTCATTTTTGCGGGGGCAGGGGAGCGCAAACCACTCGGCCGGGCGGAAGTGACGCTCACCATCGACAACAGCGATGGCGCTTTACCTATTGAATATCGTGAAGTTTCTGTCACCCGCCGTATGTTCCGTGATGGAGCTAGCGAATACGAAATTAACGGCAGCCGGGCCCGCCTTATGGACATCCAAGAGCTGCTTTCTGATTCCGGCATTGGTCGGGAAATGCACGTTATTGTTGGGCAGGGAAGACTTGCACAAATACTTGAATCGCGTCCTGAAGACCGCCGGGCGTTCATCGAAGAGGCTGCGGGGGTACTCAAACATCGGCGGCGAAAAGAAAAAGCACAACGCAAGCTCGTCGGCATGCAAGCAAATCTGGATCGCCTTAATGACCTCACAACGGAGCTGCGTCGGCAACTTAAGCCACTGGCGCGCCAAGCCGAAGCCGCGCAACGTGCCGCTACCGTCCAAGCAGACGTAAGGGACTCTAGATTACGGCTTGCGGGGCACCGCGTCGTGGAATTACAAGAAGAGCTTAATTCCGCGGAATCCCAGGCGCGGGTGCTAGTGGAAAAAGTTGAGCTCGTCACCGAGCAACTTGAAGAAGCGATTGCGCAGCAAACGGAGATAGACGACCTCCTAGCGGAGGCAACCCCGCGCGCAGAAAGCGCACAGCACCTATGGTTTGAGCTTTCTGCTTTGGCGGAGCGGGTAGCCGCGACTCAGAGAATTGCTTCCGACCGTGCCTCTTCCATCCAAGAAGTCGCATATTCTGGCCCAGATCCAGATATTTTAGAGAACAAAGCCGTACGTGCAGATAACGAATACCAGGAACTGGCGGAGGCTGCAGAAATCGCGCGGGAGCGTTTAGAAGCCATTCAAGAAGAGGCAGAGCAGCGTGAGGAGGCTTCTCGCGAGGCGGAACAGGAACACCTGGCGCAGGTTCGGGCTATCGCTGATAAACGTGAAGGCGTAGTCCGTCTTCTCGCTTCGGAAGAATCTCAACGAAAGCAGGTTGAGTCAGCGCAAGCTGAGGTTTCGCGCTTAGCGGAAACAACCCAGGCGTCTTCTCAACGTCAGCGTGAGCTGATAAATGAGAAAAACGCAATAGACGAATCCGTAGCCCAATTACATGCGGAGATGGCTCCGCTTAGCGAGCTCCATACGCAGGCAACGACGGAAGCTGAAACCTCCGAGAAGAGGCTTGAGCAACTCCGCGTACAGCGTGGCTCCATAGACAAATTAGTGTCTCGGTTGGAATCGCGTATCGAGACTTTAACAGCAACCATGCAGGTAGTAACCTTAGAAAAAGCTCCCTCTGGGCTGGAGGAATGCACGCCTCTTGGGTCCAAGGTCCGTCCGCGACCGGGTACAGAGAAAGCAGTTTCTGCAGCTCTAGGACGCTTTACTGAGGCATTAGCAGCTGTGGCTTTTGACACAGGATCTGTGAATGATCTTGATATTGATTCGGTTGCTCGAACCATTGTGGTCACTAGCGCGGGGTCCGATGGTTGGCGTATGGATGCTGACCTGCCCTCTGATGCATCATGGCTACTAGACCACGTAGACATAGACAGCGATGTCCGTGGCGCTATCACGCGAGTGCTTGCCGACGCAGTATGGGTGCCAAACCTAGAAGCGGGACGAGCCCTCATAGAACAAGATCCACGGCTGCGTGCTGTGACTTCTGAGGGAACCATGCTGGGGCAAGGGTGGATTGAGCTAGGCTCTGGCGGCTATAGCTCAGTGGAAGCTGCGTCTCATATAGAAACTGCTCAGGCTGAGCTTGATATAGCCCATGCTCAGTTAGAAGAATTATCTGGAACTTTGGAAGGCGCCCATCATACTGCTGCAGAAGCCCGCGTTGCGGCCGCCCGCGCAACGGCGGCTCTAAGAGATCATCAGCATCGAATTTCTGAAGCTGAACGAGACAGCTCCAGGTTGCAGCAGCAGTGCGATGCTCACCAAAAACAGCATCAACAAGCTCTTGAACAATGCACAAAAGCTGAAGCACGAATGAATCAGCTTCAGGAAGAATGGGAGGAGATAAAAAATCGTCTGGATAGGGTGTCAGACAATGACATCCCAGAAGAACCCTCCAGCGTCGCCCGGGATGAAGCTGCTTCCGCCTTGGCGCAGATTAAAGCGATGGAGATGGAAGCACGCCTGAATTTGAGGACAGCCGAGGAACGAGCGGAAAATGCTCAGGGGAAGGGCGAGGGGCTGCGTCGACAAGCTCATTACGAGCGTCAAGCAAAAATCCGCCATGAGCAAGCAATGGAACGCCGGATAAAACAGTCTCGTCTGGCGGCTACCGTTGCCGAGGGGGCGGACACCCTTGCCCAACGGGTATCCATGGCATTAGAGAAAGCAGCCACGGAGAAGAACTCAGCTATCGCAGAACGTACTCGCCTGGCTGCCCAGGCTGCTAACGCAAAAGATACGGTCAATGCGCTGCAAAATCAGCTCAACCGACTGAGCGATACGGCTCATGCCTCAGAAATCGCCCAAAGTCAGTCCCAAGTGCGGCTAGAGGAAGCCCAAGAAAAATTAGTCGAGCAACTTGGAGTCCCGATACAGGATTTGTTGCGTGACTACGCGCCGGGAGCTGACTTTGATGTAGCTGCGGAACGCGCACGCCTGAAGCAAGCGGAAAAAGACCTCAGTGCGCTTGGCAAGGTGAATCCTTTGGCTTTGGAGGAATTCAAGGCGCTAGAAGAACGCTATGAGTTTCTGTCTACCCAGCTTGCCGATGTTGAACAGGCACGGCAAGACCTCGGAGGCGTGATCGAGGACGTCGACGCGAAAATCTTGCAACTTTTTACCGACGCATGGCGTGACGTAGAGGCAGAGTTTCCGAAGGTGTTTGCAACTTTGTTCCCAGGCGGGGAAGGCCGTCTTATCCTGACTGAGCCCGACGACATGTTGGCTACAGGAATTGAAGTGGAAGCTCGTCCGCCAGGAAAGAAAGTAAAGCGGTTGTCTTTGCTCTCTGGCGGTGAGAAATCGCTGACTGCGCTGGCAATGTTGGTTGCTATTTTCCGCGCTCGGCCCAGCCCGTTTTACGTAATGGATGAGGTGGAAGCGGCACTTGATGACGTTAACCTTCGTCGCTTGATCGCCCTGTTTGAAGAGCTACGGAAAGACTCTCAGCTCATCGTTATTACGCACCAGAAACCGACGATGGATGTAGCCAACGTGCTTTATGGTGTAACGATGCGTGGCGACGGTGTAACGCGTGTGATCTCTCAGCGCATGAGCCCAGGCGTAATAACTGTTGAGCACGACGATTCTTGATAGAACAAACCACAAGACAGAGTTTGAGAAAACGCTCACAGAATTAGCACGGGCTGCCCATATTCTTTGGCATCGTTAACCGGATTGTAGCGCTGAAATTTATGAGTATTCAGCGTGCTGTGGCAGTTAGGCATTGAGCCTTTGTGCAGGGTATCCTCGAATCTTTGTCACATCTTTGTATCTACTTTGCATCTAAAACTTTTAAGAAAGAGGACACATGAGCGAGTCAGTTCATCCGATCGCAGACCTTACGGATTCACTGCTAGGTTGGGCTTCGCAAACAGAATTGGAACTCGCTCAGCGGCTTCAAGCTGAGACGCTTGTGATCAACGTTGATTTGCGTGACGATGAACTTGAAAGAATTGAACGGCTTTACGGTATCTTTCTTACCCGTCAGCTTGTCGCCGGAGCAGATCTGAAGGCCCTGTTAGGGGTGAGCCCGGCGTTGACCATCACAACTTTGGTGGGTCGGGCGCGTCGCGTTGTAGATACCGATAATTTTATTGCTGAGTACCTGGGCGGATTGGGATTGTCTCCAGAGTCGCAGACAGTAGTCGGTGGGGTGGACGTTGCACAGGTGCTTGCCGAGGTAGCGCCAGCGGCTTTTGTATCCCTTGATTTGTATGCGGCGCCTGTCGGAGATTTCACTGAGCTCGTTCAACTATTGTGCGTTCATGCTGGCATTGTGAACAACGAAGTCCCCGCGCTTCTAGAGCTTTTCGACGCCCACGAGGTGACCACTGCAGCTGAAGTCGCAGAAATAATCGTTGCAGCTGCAGAGCCACGGTTGTTTGCCCATGCACTTGCGGTAGCACCGGTAGAAGCCACCAGAGTGTTGGCTGGTATTACCGCATTGCGGGACTTTGCTCTCGAGCACCCGCATTCCTGGTTTGACCGATCCTACGCACGTTGTGAACCACAGCTTCCCGCACCTATTGCTGCAGCTGTGCGCGCAGAACTGCGTGAGCGCCCGGTGGGTACTTTGGATCGTGAGTCTGCAGTGGGCGTGGCAAACCGTGAGCTACGTCCGCGAATTTTGCTTGATGTTTCTCGTCGAAAGGTATGCTTGCGCCTCCCTGAGCAGCGCGTACCTACGTTGGAAGATGGAAGCTTTGGAGAGGTCAACTGGCGCGTTAGCATCGATGGAACCACAAAGGTCTATCGCACAGGATGCGCGTGGGGAGACGTCTCTGGGCTATCGCAGCAGCTGGATGTCACCATTTCTCACCCCGTTCGCGAGGTTACCGTTCAGGACGTAACCAACGGGATTACGTGGAACGTGCCGGTGGTGGATAACGACGACCCGACTGTGATCTTTACATCGCGCGGCACCAACGTGACGGATAAAGTTTCCCTCCATCACCATAATCTTCTCGTCTTGGCTCCAGCTGACGCCACCTTGATGGATGTGGTTAGCGATCATGAGATCTATGAGTCTGATTCCTTTACCGTAGAAGGCTGGGAGGGTTGGCTGTGCCACGATTTAGACGTCAACACCGTGGCTTCTATTGCTACCGTGGCTCCGGGCACGAACCCGAGCATGGATCGAGTACGTAGCGTTGATCCTCGTCAACGCGTCCTTTTCCGGTCTCCTGACCATGCGATTGATTATTTGAGCAGCTCCGGCGGGCTTCCTATTCATGCCGAGTCACTCGTCGCAGAATTTCCTCCCACTCCATCGGGGCAAACAGAAACCTGGTACCTGACTATTTCCTCGTTTGGTGGCGTCGGTTCCGCAGGCGAAGAGGTCGCACCGCCGGAGCCTTTGGAAGTCCCTGCTGAGGGCGGAGCTTTTGCCGTTTTCGATCCTGAGCTTTACGACGCCCCCTGGGTAGGCGAATACCTCGTGCGTCTGCGTGGTCCTCGCAATGAAAGCTTTAGGCACGAATACGCGATCGTCGAGGGTGCACACGCGAATATCAACGTCATTGGTGCGTGCCGTTCCTTCCGTATTCCTTCTGGTGGTGGATTATCGGAAACAGTCCTCACACTGCGTTCAAGCGATAAAGAATTTATCGTTGAGCCATCTGAGGTTGTGGTGCGAGCACTAGAACCAGCCGCTAATGTGATCGTGTCCACGGAGGAAGGCGATCAGCTTCCTCTTCGCTTTAGCCCACCAAGCCTTGCTTTTGAGTTTCCGCTTCTTACTGAACCTCCGATGTGGCGCGCAAGTCGTTTGACTCTCCGCCCGCGTGATATCGATATGCGCGGCATCCTGCGCATCCGCGGTCGTGGAGAGCTCGGCGATCCCAAGATCACTGTGCGCAACCACCATGGCGCACCAGTGAAAACCGCACGCTTGCGTAGCAACGACGGTGGTCTCACCTACGTCACGCCCATGGCGACGATCGCTAGCTCCACCAATGTGTTGCCTTCCGGGCGAGTGGACTTTGAATGGACGGATCCCGTAAGCGATCGACGTGTTTCTGTTGCACTGGCAGATATACATTCTTCTGATGCAGAGGAACTGTCTTTGGTCGATGAGACCATTCTGGTTACAGGTGGCGGGGAACGTCCTTTGGGAGTCTGGGTATGGCCTGCCACAGCACCGTGGGCTCCAGCGCGTGCACTTCCTGTTGTCGAAGGATCCGTGAAGCTTCCAAGCTCACTTGTGAACGCCGGAAATCTTATCGTTCAGGTACACACAGTTGATCGTTTTATGACTCTCATAGCTCCCGTGTCACCAGGGGACAATGCGGTGATTCTTGAGCAACCTGGACACTTTGAGGGAACCGATCCCGCGCTTGGGGCGTTATCGGCATTCCTGGCTGGGGAAACTGAGGAAGTGCCGGCGTCGGAAAGCATCATGCCAGTGCTCTGGGACATGGTGACCACGGGTGTGGCTTCGGGAGAATCTGCTAAGTCTGTGCGTAAGGTGTTCAGCAGCAATCCAAGTGCTGCGCTGACAGGACTATCAGAATCACTTGTTCCCGCAGGTAAGCAGCCTGGTCGCGTGGTGGAAAGTGGCTTGGTGCGAGCACGGTTTGAGGCAGGAGTGGGCACTCATCACAGAGCGCCATGGATTGGCGTGCTAGAACTGTTGGGCTCCTTGGATTCCATGACAGGCGCAGACGGAAAACCGCTGGAACCAGTCGCGGCGGAGCCGGCTTCTGCGGCTGATGAAGATTTGGTCGCAGCCGTACTCGGCGGAGAGACCCCCGCAAAGGCTGATACGGGTCGAAAGAAAATCAGTGATGGTGTGGCCGCAAAACGAGAGATCCTTGCCAATATCAAAGACATTGCCGGCGATAACGTTGTGAGCATCCTGAAGACCGGACGTGACACGACGCTGGATACAGCGTGTATTGACAAATCCACAGTAGCGATTGCAGGTATGGCTAAAGCTCAGCAAGCAGCGCTGTTGGAGATGTTCTTCTCTCGCTCACAAATCGTTCCTGGATCGCTCATGGATGACGGGACGCGTTTGCTTGCGGTCTTTGAGACCTTTAACAAACGCACCGAACTGCGCGAGCTCTTGAGCAATGAAGGACTCATTAAAGCAGCAGTGACGTTACTTCGTACTCTGCGCAGCACGAACAAGGTTCTCTATTCAATGGCGAGGATTCGCTTTGACAAGCTTGATGGAGTGGACACCGATGCACATGAAAATTTGTGGGCACTTACACCGGTAGTCTCCCTGGTGCTGGCTTTGGCCGCTCGCATGCATGCTCATGGGCTGGTGTCTTCCAATAAAACGCTCGATGCAGCAACACCGGGTTGGGCAAAGCTTGCCGACGTCGTACCGGATCTTGTCACCGGCGACTTGATCGCGGCAGATGCCATTATCCTGGCGCTGGCGAAACCAGGTATCGCTTAAAAGCCGGACTTAAGCACATAGCTTGACCAAAGCCCGTAAAACGTGGTTGGAACTTACGTTTTACGGGCTTTTGCGTTGCTGCTTAGGGCGTTGTGAGGGGATAAGAAAGGCTACAGAGATGTAAAACCCGCAAGAATTTGCAACTATTAGAGGTATGTCAACTCCTGTGTTAATCGGCATCCTTATTGTCGTCCTTGCGCTCATCGTGGTTATTGCTGTTGGCCTTAGCCGAAAACGATCCAAAACCATTAGTTTTGATCGTGGTGATGAGAGCGAACCAAAACAACTTACACAGCAAGAACGTTCCGGAAACTATCAAGCTCAAGGCGGTTTTAACTTCTCCGCTGGACAGGCCTCTGCTTCTCCCGAAGAAAAACTGCCAGTTGTTTCTGCCTCCTCTGAGTCAGCGCAGGAAGCGCCGATAGAGACGGTAGCGCCGCTAGATCTGTCGGAAGAACCACTAGCAGCACAGGAAACAGAAAAACCTGATGTTCACCTCAATGAGTCAGAGCTGGTTGATCCAGTCTCTGACTCGGAACTGCCGGTGGCTCATCACGCGGAATCTGAATCAGATGCAGCCTCTGCGGCTGAAGCTGCCGCCGAGGCCCAAGAACGATTTGAGCAGCAGAAAGAAGCAGAAGAGCAAGCCAAGCATGTCGAAGAAAACTTTGTGGAGCTTGATGAATTCCATGAAGAACCCGTCGAGGACACAGCACAAGACTCTGCTACCCATGACGAAGATAAAAAGGAAGAGACGAAACTAGAAGAAGGCGCGTATGAAGCTGCAGCCGCAGCAAGCGTCGCAGCATCTGGTGCAGAAAAGGCCTTAGAAGAGGCTGCAGATGCGCCTGCGGATAGTGCTGCGGAAACAGAAGCGGTTCAGGCTGAGCCTCAAGACGATATCGCTCCAGCAAGCGGACGTATCGGGCGGCTACGAGGTCGTTTGTCACGATCCCAGAATGTCTTTGGAAAATCTGTCTTGGGCATGCTTTCTGCGGGTGAGCTTGATGAAGACGCGTGGGAAGATATTGAAGCGCAGTTAATCCAGGCTGATCTAGGTGTAACTATCACGATGAAGGTGGTAGAAGACTTACGCGAAATGATTGCCGAGCGGGGAGTGGCTAGTGAGGCCGATGCACGCGCGATGCTAAAAGAATGCCTGATCCGTGCGTGCAAGCCGGAGCTTGATCGCTCGATTAAAGCGATGCCTTATGAAGGTAAACCTGCTGTGGTGCTGGTAGTAGGAGTAAACGGCACTGGTAAGACCACAACAACAGGCAAGCTCGCACGTGTGCTGGTAGCTATGGGGCATTCGGTGGTTCTAGGTGCTGCAGATACCTTCCGCGCAGCGGCGGCTGATCAGCTTGAAACGTGGGGTCGACGAGTTGGAGCACGGACAGTGCGTGGGGCTGAAGGTGCTGATCCAGCCTCAGTTGCCTTTGATGCGGTTGCTGAGGGAGTAAAAGCTGGTGCCGACGTGGTGCTTGTAGATACCGCAGGCCGCCTCCATAACTCCAGTAACCTGATGGATCAGCTGGGGAAAGTCAAGCGTGTTGTGGAAAAGAAAGCTGTGGTTGATGAGGTCCTCCTTGTCCTGGATGCCACCACAGGACAGAACGGGCTTACACAGGCGAGAACTTTCCGTGAGGTTGTGAATATTACGGGCGTAGTTCTCACCAAACTAGACGGAACAGCCAAGGGCGGTATTGTTTTCCAAGTCCAGGAGGATCTGGGGGTTCCCGTCAAATTGGTCGGGCTAGGAGAAGGCGCCGATGACCTGGCACCTTTTGAAGTAGAAGGCTTTGTTGACGCGTTGCTTGGTTAAGAAAGCAAGCTAAAAGTCCCTTATGCGATGGGTGATACACCAATACTCATTGTGTAAGGGGCTTTTGCTGTAGGACGTATAAATCCGGATTCTCTCCTCGGAAACGCCACACACAAGAGTGAGAACAATAACCGGAACTGCCACGCTGATTACTTGTTTCTCATTCACTGTTACATCGAGCTACTACAGGGAAAACGCCCAGGTTGGCCAGTACAAAAAGCATGGAATGCTCCAGTCTGACTACACTAGAAACTCGAAAGATTAATATCGCTAAGGCTAAGGGCGAGGTGGCGTAGAACAACGCGGAATCGTCGTTACGCTTTGGTTGCAGGTGTGTTGATGAATGAGGAGATCTCTCAATGAAGCTCGTTACTGCCATTGTTAAGCCTTTTACGCTGACAGACATTAAAGATGCTCTGGGGCAGGTGGGTGTGCACGGCATGACGGTCACAGAGACCCAAGGCTTTGGCCAGCAAAAAGGCCATACGGAAGTTTATCGTGGCGCTGAGTACGCGGTGGATTTTGTGCCAAAGGTCAAGATTGAAATCGTTATTGATGATGAGCTTCTAGACGACGTCGTACGCGCCGTTGTTGATTCGGCGCACACCGGAAAAATCGGAGACGGCAAGGTCTGGGTCACCCCTGTTGACGATCTTATTCGTGTTCGTACAGGTGAGCGCGGTTCTGACGCAATCTAAATGCAGCTGCCTACTCTGCAGCTGATGGGTTCGCCCATTAGACCGAAGATATAGCTCCGTTAAGGATAGATTGTGACGCATTCTGTGACCGACCCATGCGACAAAACAGCGCACGTAACAGCTGTAGCTCAATCAATTGAGAACGGTGGGTCGCAACGGGCGCTAGAAATTCGGGAACAGGCGTATCGGCGTGCGCAGGCGTTGGTGAAAAAGCTTCATATCCCCGAAGGCTCCGCGCTTGCCACGACAGGTTCCTTTGCCAGAGAAGAAATGACTTCAAAATCGGACCTGGATTTAATTCTTCTTCACCCAGCAGGATTAAATCTCGATGGTCTTGCAGACTTGTGGTACCCCATTTGGGACGCAAAAATGCGGCTTGACTATGCAGTCCGTACCCCGCAGGAATGCGCCAGCATGGTCTCAGATGATTCAACGGCTGCGCTGGCATTGCTTGATGTTAGGCACGTCAGTGGAGATCCAGAGCTTACTGAGCAAACTCGGCGGTTGACCCTAGAAACCTGGCGTAGGGAACTAAACAAAAACTTTAATGCGGTTTCCGATACTGCCATTGCCCGTTGGCGTCGCTCTGGTTCGGTTGTTGCAATGACACATCCCGATCTCAAACACGGGCGCGGCGGTCTCAGAGACATCGAGTTGATACGAGCGCTTGCATTAGGGCATCTCTGTGACGTGCCTCCTCTTGATTCTCAACGCAGGTTGCTTCTCGACGTCCGCACCCTCTTGCATCAACACGCAGGGCGCGCTCGAGACGTCTTGGACCCAGAATTCGCTGCAGACATTGCGCTCGATTTAGGGTTTGATGACAGATACGAGCTTTCCCGAGCCCTAGCTCACGCTGCTCGGACTATCAATGATGCCACCAACCATGCGCTGAGCACCGCTCGAAA
Organism: Corynebacterium ulcerans; assembly: GCF_900187135.1. NCBI lineage: Bacteria > Bacillati > Actinomycetota > Actinomycetes > Mycobacteriales > Corynebacteriaceae > Corynebacterium > Corynebacterium ulcerans. Next base: position 565,326 of record NZ_LT906443.1, on the reverse strand, counting down.
TGCTCTTCCTCGGCGTAATCACGTAAGACGCGCTGTACGCCGACCTATCGATGTTGACGTGGTTGCCGTTGATGATGAAATTTCCTTGTCTCGCAATCCAAATCTCAAGGACCCTGCCTTAGTTCTCCGAGTCGCAGCTGCAAGCGCGCGCACCGGTATGCCCATCAGCGATTCCGTATGGCCTCGGCTGGAGAATCTTCCTGAGCTACCAGTTCCATGGCCTGTGGGAGCAGCTGGTGACTTCTTTGAGCTTTTGAGCTCATCAGTTCATAGCCCGCGGATTATCCAACAGCTTGACGATCATGGATTTTGGGAGAAAATGATCCCTCAATGGGGACATATCAGGGGACGGATGCCGCGTGAAGCAGTCCATATCCACACAATTGACCAACACAGCCTCGTTGTCACGGCCAATTGCGCAGCACGAAGTGTCAGCGTGGCTCGTCCGGATCTCCTGTTTCTTTCTGCGCTCTTCCACGACATTGGTAAAGGATACGGCAGGCCTCATGAAATCGTTGGCGCGGAATTTGTCGTAGAGATGGGGCGCAAGCTTCGGTTGAATGAGCAAGATCTGAGCGTGGTCGAGACTCTCGTCGTAGAGCACACAAGGATTTCGCAGATTGTCGGCCGTCTTGATCCAACAAGCGATGAAGCCGTAACAATGCTTTTAGACGCTGTCAATTATGATCTTCTCACCCTCAACCTCTTAGAGTCCCTGGTGGAGGCGGATGCTGAAGGCACCGCGCCGGGCGTATGGAGTGCAGTACTGAAACTTGGCACCCAAGCATTATGCAGTCGCGCTCGTGCTCGACTTACCTCGTTGACTCCCGAACCGCCAGAATTTGATATTCCGCTGGATATTGGTTTGGTTCCTAAAATTTCCAACAGTTCTGAACGTAATGTCCTGAACACCGGTGCGACTATGAGCCCTGGTAGGGAAAGCGGCAATGCCACCGTGTATTGGAAAGGCCGGTACATGCGGGAAAGCGTCAGGGTCTTGGCGCTGATTGCGGCTAAAGGGTGGAATATTGAGTCGGCACGCTTCAAGATGAACGGCGCTGACGAGGACAAACACGTGATTGCGGAGCTCCAAGTGCATAACACTGTGGGGACGGGATTTGATCCATGTGAGTTCGTACAGGCATATAAGTCGGGGGTGTACTCGTCCCTGCCAAGTATTAAAAAGAGTATGTCTGCGACATTTTGGGTGGGCAATATTCTAGAGGTCAGGACAGCTGATCGTAGAGGTGGTTTGGGTGCTGTATTAGGTGTCTTGCCTGATGTTTTGTGGCTGACTATGAGTAACCCGGGTGCGACAATGATCATGCAATGTGAGCTTGCCGAGGGATTTGACCGTGCCAAAGTTGAGCGTGACGTGACCAAGGTACTCACCAACGGTTAACATAGGAACGTTAATCTTCAAGTCCACGCGAGATTTTCCCAGCGGTGTAATTAAAGGTGCGCAGGGAAGGTCCATAAAGGGAGTGTGCGTTTCGTGTTTGAATCTCTGTCTGACCGGCTAGGCAATGCCCTGTCAGGCCTACGGTCAAAGGGCAAAGTCACCGAGGCTGACATCAATGCTGTCGCGCGTGAAATCCGATTGGCACTGTTGGAAGCCGATGTTTCCCTGCCAGTGGTTCGCGGATTCATAGCGCGAATTAAAGATCGTGCACTAGGGGTTGAAGTATCTAAGGCTCTTAACCCGGCTGAACAAGTTATCAAGATTGTCAATGAGGAATTGACCGGGATTCTTGGTGGGGAAACTCGTCGCCTGAATTTGGCTAAAAACCCTCCTACGGTGATCATGCTGGCGGGCCTTCAGGGTGCTGGTAAGACCACTCTTGCTGGAAAGCTGGCTAAGCACCTTCAATCCCAAGGTCATACTCCTATGTTGGTGGCATGTGACCTGCAGCGCCCGGGCGCTGTCCAACAGCTGCAGATTGTTGGTGAGCGAGCAGGCGTTCCCACCTTTGCTCCAGACCCAGGAACATCCATCGACTCCAACGAGCATGAGATGGGCACTTCTCATGGCGATCCAGTAGGCGTGGCTCGCCAGGGCATCGAAGAAGCAAAGCGTAGTCAGCATGACGTGGTTATCGTCGATACTGCGGGTCGTTTGGGTATTGATGAGGCCCTGATGACTCAGGCGCGGAATATTCGTGATGCGATTAACCCTGATGAAGTTCTTTTTGTTATCGATTCCATGATCGGTCAGGACGCCGTGAATACGGCTGAAGCCTTCCGCGACGGCGTTGATTTCACAGGTGTCGTACTGACCAAGTTGGATGGTGACGCCCGTGGTGGTGCTGCACTTTCTATCCGTGAAGTCACCGGCAAACCCATCATGTTCGCCTCCACCGGTGAAAAGCTGGAGGATTTTGACGTCTTCCATCCTGAGCGTATGTCCAGCAGGATCCTCGGTATGGGCGATGTGCTTACTCTCATCGAGCAAGCAGCAAAGAACCTCGATCAAGAGCAAGCCATGGAAACCGCCCAGAAGCTGGGTTCCGGCGAGCTTACCTTGGAGGACTTCCTCAATCAGATGTTGATGGTGCGGCGGATGGGCCCGCTTGGGAACATCTTGAAGATGCTGCCTGGTGGTAAGCAGATGTCGCAGATGGCGGATATGGTTGATGAGAAGCAGCTAGACCGCATCCAAGCCATTATCCGTGGTATGACTCCGGCAGAACGTGAAGATCCTAAGATCTTGAATGCTTCACGACGCAAACGTATCGCTAATGGTTCTGGCGTAGCCGTTTCTGAGGTGAATCAACTCGTAGAGCGCTTCTTTGAAGCGAAGAAGATGATGAGCAAAATGGCCGGGCAATTGGGCATGGGTGGCGGTGGACGTAGCGCAACCAAGAAAAAACCCAAGGGTCGTAAAGGCAAAAACGGTAAGCGTAAACCGGCGAAAAACCGTAGTGGCGCTATGAATGGCGGCATGCCGGGTATGCCAGGTATGCCAAGCATGGCTGAACTGCAAAAAATGCAAGAGCAAATGGGTGGAGCTGGCGGCTTTGGCGGCATGCCGAATCTTCCGGGGATGCCTAAGATGCCTAAAGGCATGGAAAACATTGATCTGAACAACCTTGACTTTGGCGGTAAGAAATAAGCAGATGCTTTCCCTTGGCTAGTCCACTATAGAAAAATTGGAATGGCCAAGGGGAGTGCTGTATTGTGTCTAGAGTTGTCTCAATTGTGAGGGAACGCTACAAGACATTCCTGCGTCATACCGTCACCGTCTACGGTCGGCCGGTCTGAGTCACCGCAGGTAAATCAAGGGATGAACCGGTTCAATGCATTGGCAAAGAACGCCTGTACTTCCCAGTGACCCAAGAAGGAGCCTTTCATGGCTGTTAAAATCAAGCTGCAGCGTATGGGCAAGATCCGTACCCCGCACTACCGCGTTGTTATTGCAGATGCTCGCACTCGTCGTGACGGCAAGGTTATCGAGAACATCGGTACCTACGAGCCAAAGCAGAACCCTTCCGTTATCAAGATCGATTCTGAGCGTGCACAGTACTGGTTGGGCGTTGGCGCACAGCCAACCGAGCCTGTTCTTGCACTGCTTAAGGTGACTGGCGATTGGCAGAAGTACAAGGGCCTTGAGGGTGCTGAGGGCACCCTTCAGGTTGCAGAGCCTAAGCCTTCCAAGCTGGAGCTGTTCAACCAGGCACTGGCAGAGGCTAACGAGGGCCCTACCGCTGAGGCTATCACCGAGAAGAAGCGCAAGGCTAAGGAAGATGCAGCTGCTAAGGCTGCCGCTGAGGCTGAGAAAGCCGAGAAGGATGAAGAGGCTGCCGAAGAAGCTGCTGCAGAGTAATTCTGTTTAGTTTTCAAGCACATAAACCGCTTAAGAAGGACGTTGTCCACTTAAGCGGTTTTTGCTTTGTGCGCTGAAACTTAGCTCTTTCCCGTCAGCATGGTTAACAACAAGATTGCTTCGGAAGCAGAATCGGAAGGGGAACTCACTTTGTGGATAACCCGTTGCGGTAGATGGAGAACCTTCCCTGGAGTAAGCCGTACCGTTTTATCAGGGCATTCTACGTCGAGAGAACCTTGCAAACACTGGATGGTAACGGGATGCGCCGCCTTGTGGTCGTTGAGAACCTGTCCGGGAGCAAAAGTGAAAACGATAATATTGGCGCCTTCAGCTTGGAGTAGCCTGGTCACGGTCGGGACTTTACGCTGAGGATCAGCAGCCGGAGCCTCACGTAAAACATCGAGGCTAGTTGCGCTTTCTGTATCCCACGTGTGGTGGGCTTCTCCGAAACTATGAGGGGTATTGGTGGGGACATTCATGATCTTGCTCCTACCAGGCTAGAGGGATAGTTAAGGCAAGGATAGCTCTGCTTTTTACTCGTGCACCAGAGAACATCTGCGCTATGTGGCTAGGAAGGGATATAGGTGGGCGTCGATAAGCATGCAAGAAAAGCGGCAACAGATGACAGCGGAAGCAACAGGAAGGGTAGCTGTTAAAGTATTGTCCATGGAATTAATGATTGGGCGAGTAGTTAAATCTCACGGAATCAAGGGGGAAGTCGCCGTTGAGGTAACCACCGACGAACCAGATATTCGTTTTGCGGTGGGGGAAGTGCTCAATGGTAGGCAGGGGAAAAAAGAACATCGCTTGACCATAGCCACTGGGCGGGTGCACCAAGGCCGTCTGCTCATTAAATTTGAAGAAATCCCTGATCGCACAGCAGCCGATAGCTTGAGGGGGACTCAGTTCTTCGCGGCGCCGCTAGAAAACGATGATGACGAGGAAGGCTTCTACGATCATGAGCTTGAGGGGTTAGAAGTACTCCAAGACGGCAAAAAGATCGGGGAGATAACGGGCGTGATGCATGGCCCTGCCGGAGAAATCCTGGAAGTTGAACTCACTGGAGGCAAACAAGTACTTGTTCCCTTTGTTCACGCTATCGTTCCCGAGGTAGACCTAGAAGAAGGAACGTGCACGATTACTCCTCCCGATGGACTTTTGGAGCTGTAATGACTGCGCGAAAACTTCGGCTTGATGTCATTACCATCTTCCCGGAATACTTAGACCCGCTTCGCCATGCCTTGCTGGGTAAAGCGATCGAAAAAGATATTCTGAGCGTCGGCATACATGATCTACGGCAATGGGCGACCGACGCGCATAAGTCTGTCGACGATTCTCCGTTTGGTGGGGGACCTGGCATGGTCATGAAGCCAACCGTGTGGGGACCTGCACTCGATGACGTAGCCCAGGGAACCGGCCTCGCCTCAGCCGCAAAATCTCTGGAATCCGCACTTCCGCATCTGGATAAACCCCGCCATGATGACGTCGAGGGTGTAGAACAGACTGGATATCAGCGCGAGGATGAGGACTCCTCATTGCCGTTACTTATTGTGCCAACACCGGCGGGGAAGCCTTTCACTCAAAAAGACGCGCAAGAATGGTCAAATGAAGAGCACATCGTTTTTGCCTGCGGAAGGTATGAGGGCATTGACCAACGCGTTATCGATGATGCTGCTCACCGCTATCGCGTGCGCGAAGTCTCGATCGGAGATTACGTGCTTATCGGTGGGGAAGTCGCCGTCTTGGTTATAGCGGAAGCTATTGTTCGGTTGATTCCGGGAGTCTTAGGAAATAAACGAAGCCACGAGGAAGATTCTTTTTCCGATGGTTTGTTGGAAGGTCCCAGTTACACCAAGCCTCGCGTGTGGCGTGACCTAGAGGTTCCAGATGTTCTTTTCTCTGGTAATCACGCAAAAGTAGATCGTTGGCGTCGAGAAAAATCACTGGAGCGCACTCAACGGGTTCGGCCAGAACTACTTGAGGCTTGTGACCTGGATAAAAAAGATCGTGAGTTCTTAGCGCAGTTGATACAAGAGTGAGAAGAAAGTGATTGGTCGGGAATGATTGCCTTCGTGCGCTGTTGCTAAGGATATGAAAAGAAAAATATCCACTGACCTTAATGCACTGATTATTCCTGGCCAGCGAGACAACATACATGCGGCGCTGCGTGATGGCCTGAGCAGCCACGGCTATGAGGTTACGAGCATTGTGATTGATCCGATCGACCTCACCTGCGAGCCGGATAATATGTTGGTGACTCAGTATGCACAGGTTAAAGGTCACCCGCCCAGTGTTGAGCAGCTTTATCGTATTGTGCTCACTGGATATTCGACGCTTGACCTACGAGCCGCCACAAAAGTCGTGGTGGGGCTGCTGCCGCATGATATCTATTGGTATGGAACCTCGGTGGAAGGGCACATCGATACCGCAACGGCTGCGGCGTGTGCCTGGCAGCCAGACGCGGACTAACCGATCCTATTGAGTGAGAAGCCGAGGAGTATCTTGCAGACCACATAATAGGGATGTCCTACCGCTGAGTCACTTTCGCTCTTATGATCGGACATATGAGTGAAACAGTACATCAGGTTCCTTTTGTGCTTGCGATTACCGCATGTCCGACTGGAATCGCTCACACGTACATGGCGGCGGAGCGTCTCACTGAGGCAGCACATGCCGAGGGCATAGAACTCAAGATAGAGACGCACGGTTCTATTGGTGTTGAAGGCACCTTCAGCGATCAAGATATTGAGCGTGCCGATGCCGTCCTCATCGCAGCCGACACAACAATCGACACAGCGCGTTTTGTGAATAAACCCTTGGTAAACGTATCGGTTGCGCACGCCATTCGTGAGCCGAATGCGCTATTACAACGGGTGGTGAATACAGCTAAAACCAGCGATGTCACGGGACCAACTACACCAGAGGAAGCATCGTCCCTCGAAGGCTCCCACCAGCCGAGGACAGAGGCTAAGGGAGCCGCGGGAAGAGTCATGTATGCCGCGTTGATGAACGGCGTGTCTCACATGATCCCCTTTGTGGTGACCGGCGGTCTCCTGCTCGCTATTGCTTTATCCATAGGAGGACAACCGACTGCAGAAGGGCTCAAGATACCCGAAGGTTCATTCTGGGATACCGTACAGCAGCTTGGTGTATTGGCATTTAGCCTGATGGTTCCTGTGTTATCTGCATACATAGCTCAGGCAATCGCTGATCGCCCAGGTCTCGCACCCGGATTTATCACCGGGTTGGTAGCGACTACCGGGTCTTTGTACAACTCAGAAGCAGGGGCTGGGTTCATAGGCGGTATTGTTACCGGTTTTCTTTCCGGTTATGTGGCATTGGGAATCCGCAAGATACCCGTGCACAAATACGTGGCGCCTATTTGGCCGATTATTGTGATTCCGATTCTTACCACGGTGATCGTTGGCCTTTTGTTTATTTACGTTTTGGGACACCCAATTGCGGCGCTCTTTGAAGCACTCACGGGATACCTTGCCTCGATGCAGGGGGAATCTGTCTTGGTTCTCGGAGCAATCCTTGGGGCGATGATAGCCTTTGACATGGGAGGACCTTTTAATAAGACTGCCTTCCTTTTCTCCGGAGGACTTATTGCAGCAGGTAACGCTCTACCCATGGGTATGATCGCTGCTGCAATCGCAGTTCCGCCTTTGGGGGTTGGCGTGGCCACGCTTATGCGCCGCAGCCTATTTTCTAAGCCTGAACGCGATGCCGGTATTGCGTCTGTGTTCATGGGCTTTTTCGGTATTACAGAGGGAGCTATCCCGCTAGCCGCGGCCCGCCCGTTGCAGATTATTCCTGCGAACGTGATCGGAGGGGCAGTGGCTGCTGCATTAGCAGGGTCGCTAGGAGTTAAGGACCATGTCATGCACGGCGGTCCTATCGTTGCGGTGTTGGGCGCAGTAGATAACGTGGGCGGCTACTTCTTAGCTTTGGCAGCTGGTGTGGCTGTCACGTGTGCGTTGGCTTTGATCTTTGTCGGATTCAGTGTCAAAAGAACATCCATGGCGGCCTTGACCCCCAAGGCACCTCTTCAAGAAAACACAGAGGAAGCGGCAGCGTCTGTTAAACCGAATGAACCAATCATTATGGATGAATTGGTGTACTCGGGTCCAATGAAGGATCGCGAGGAAGCTATTCGGCGTCTAGTGGATAAAGGCGTTGTTGCCGGGCGGATCTCGGATGCGCGCGCTGTAGTAGACGCATCGCTTAATAGAGAACGGTTGGCGTCGACAAGCGTAGGCTACGGTGTCGCTATACCGCATTCGCGCAGCACCGGAACCCATGCTGCGATGGTAGGGCTTGCTCGTTTGGATGCTCCGATCGAGTGGACAGACGGGGAGGAAACAGATCTCGTATTCCTCATCTGTGTTCCCTCTGATGCCGGAAAACAACACTTGAAGATTCTTTCCCGCCTTGCGCGTGCGATCATGAAAGAGGACTTTAGAACTCAGCTGCGGCAAGCACCCCAGTCTGAACTTGCAGATGTGGTGCGGAAAGTCGCAGAACCTGCAGAATCGACCGCTGCAGGTGCGTCTTAAGGCAGAGACCCCGCCTACCCGTTTCTGGGTGACACAAAGGGAAACTCGCTACAATCGTGTGAATGATTTCCGCGAAGATCGCTCAGGAGCTAGGAGTTAAGGAAAGCAATGTCGCTTCCGCTCTCGCACTCCTCGCAGAAGGCAATACAGTTCCCTTTATCGCTCGGTACCGTAAGGAAGCCACAGGCGGGCTCGACGACTCGCAGCTGCGTGCCATTGAAGAACGCGCGACCTATCTTAAGGAGCTGGAGGACCGGAAGCAGACGATTCTCGCCGCGATTGAAGAGCAAGGAAAGCTCGATCAAACGCTGAAAACGTTGATCCTGGAATGCGATACAAAAGCCCGCTTGGAAGATTTATATCTTCCCTACAAAAAACGGCGCAAGACTAAAGCGGATATCGCGCGTGAAGCCGGACTGGAGCAACTGCTGGATAAGCTTATCGACGCGCCCCATGTGAGCCCAGAGCAGCTTGCCCAGAGCTTTGTCACAGAGGGATTTGAAGACGCCAAGAAAGCCCTTGAAGGTGCACGCGCAATCCTTATTGATCGTTTTGCCCTGGACGCGGACCTGGTCGGAGAAGTCCGCGAGCGGATGTTTACCACGGGTTCCATGCTGGCCAGTTCCGTGGAAGGCAAAGAGCAAGAGGGTGCAAAGTACAAAGATTATTTTGAGTTTTCAGAACCTTTTACATCGTTGCCTAGCCATCGAATCCTGGCGCTCTTTCGTGGGGAAAAAGAAGGGGTGCTGCATCTAGACCTTGATGCCGGTGACGAGTCGATGTATGAAGGCATGATTGCAGAGCGCTTTAACCTTGATACTTCTTCTCAATGGCTTACGTCTGCTGTGAGGTGGGGATGGAAGACCAAATTGGTTATCTCCTCGGGTCTCGATGTCCGTATGCGTTTGAAAGAACGGGCAGAAGAAGGTGCTCTTGAGGTCTTTGCCCGGAACCTCAAGGATGTTCTTCTTGCTGCTCCCGCAGGTCAACGTGCGACTCTCGGCCTCGACCCCGGATATCGTAATGGAGTGAAGTGCGCCGTTGTAGATCGCACTGGCAAAGTATTAGACACTCTTATCGTCTATCCACACCAACCACAAAATAAGTGGTCGGACGCTGTCCAAGAATTAGCGTCTGCATGTGCCACGCATGGCGTAGACCTTATGGCTGTGGGCAATGGCACAGCCTCCCGTGAGACAGAGAAACTCGCAGGAGAAGTTGCAGATTTGATCAAAAAGGCCGGCGGAAAACGTCCTACCCCAGTCGTAGTATCAGAGTCCGGGGCATCGGTGTATTCAGCATCAGAGCTGGCGGCGAAAGAATTTCCCACCATGGATGTTTCCTTGCGTGGCGCAGTCTCTATTGCACGCCGATTGCAGGATCCACTCGCAGAACTGGTCAAGATTGACCCGAAAGCGATTGGAGTTGGCCAGTATCAACACGATGTAAACCAGACTGCCTTGGCTAAAACCCTTGATGCCGTGGTAGAAGATGCAGTGAATGCCGTGGGTGTAGATCTCAACACGGCTTCAGTTCCGCTGCTTGCCAGGGTAGCTGGAATCAGCCCGACCATTGCAGAAAACATCGTGCACTACCGGGATGAACACGGTAGTTTTGCCTCACGAGCTTCGCTGAAGAAAGTTCCACGTTTAGGCCCCAAAGCCTTTGAGCAGTGCGCTGGTTTCTTAAGGATTAACGGTGCGCCTGACCCCTTGGACTCCTCTGCTGTGCATCCTGAGGCTTACCCAGTGGTACGGCGAATCGCGGAGAAAACAGGGCTTAGCGTTGACGGGCTTATCGGAAACACGTCGGTGCTCAAGTCGCTGCGCCCCCAGGACTTTGCAGACGAACATTTTGGTGTCCCCACCGTGACCGACATCCTCGCGGAGTTGGACAAACCGGGGCGCGACCCCCGACCGGAATTTGCCACGGCCACGTTTAAAGAAGGCGTAGAGAAAATCTCCGACTTGATCCCGGGGATGATCCTAGAGGGAACCGTGACAAACGTGGCAGCCTTTGGTGCATTCGTGGATGTGGGAGTGCACCAAGACGGCCTAGTGCATGTTTCTGCCTTGGCAGATACTTTTGTCTCTAATCCCCACGACGTTGTACGTTCTGGGCAGGTAGTCAAAGTGAAGGTGATGGAGGTTGATCCAGAGCGCAAACGCATTAGCCTCTCCATGAAGCTTTCCGACGAGCCCGGCGCTAGCACCGCTAAACCGGCCTCACGCAACACAAACACCGCGAAAGATAAGCGTTCTTCGCGTGGAAACAGCACGCGTAATGCGTCGCAAAGGCGCAGCTCATCGCAATCGTCAGCAGGTGGAGCGATGGCAGAAGCTTTGCGACGCGCCGGGCTCAAATAACAGACGCATATTGACAACTGTGGGGAGAAGTTGTTCCCGGCGCGCAAGCATGGCATAATCTCCACCGTTGTCTGTCTCTTTTGTGAGACAGCTGCTTTTCATGTCTTGGGCATGAACCAGTCGAGCGCCCCGACCATAGGGGAGAGCCGCTAGGTTCCTCTGTCTTTTAAAAGTAAGGATTGGTTTTATGAACCTTCTTGACAAAGTCGATGCAGCATCATTGCGCAACGACATCCCAGCTTTCCGTCCCGGCGATACCCTTGACGTTCACGTAAAGGTTATCGAGGGCAACAAGACCCGTACCCAGTTGTTCAAGGGTGTTGTTATTCGTCGTCAGGGCTCTGGCGTTCGTGAGACCTTCACTGTCCGCAAGGTTTCCTTCGGCATCGGTGTTGAGCGTACCTTCCCGGTACACACTCCAAACATCGAGAAGATTGAGGTTGTTACTCGCGGCGCTGTTCGTCGTGCGAAGCTTTACTACCTGCGTGACCTGCGCGGCAAAGCAGCTAAGATCAAGGAAAAGCGCTAATATTCGGCGCCTTAGGCCTCTGACCTGCATGAATTTTATGCGGTTGGAGGCTTTTCTTTTTGCCTTGGCGTGAAGAAGAATAGGTTTTCGAGGCCAGGGTATGAGTAACGAAAGTGTGTGAAAGTAAATCTGCAGCCTCGATATGTGACTTAAATATGAGGTAATAAAACATTTGCCTACGCGAGGTTTACCTTAACGCTGCTAACATCATTCGTTGTGACTGATCAGAGTAATGGATTCAACGTGGCGGACCGTGATTTTAAACCACAGGCTCGTACTGATGCGACGGATAGAGACGCAAAGGCTAATTCTGCTGAAGGTAAGAAACCGTTGCCCTGGTTTATAGAGATACCACTTGTTGTCGTGGTGACTCTATTAGTTATTACGATGCTGCAAACCTTCGTGGGGCGCGTCTATATGATTCCCAGCCAATCGATGGAACCAACGCTGCACGGATGCGCTGGCTGCACAGGCGATCGCATTTTTGTAGACAAAGTGAGCTATCACTTCAGCGATCCAAAACCTGGTGACGTTATCGTCTTTGAAGGAACGGATTCCTGGAATTCTTCTTTTGTTTCGCAAAGATCCCAGAACTCACTGGTGCGTGGATTGCAGAACGTCGGAGCCTTTGTTGGGCTCGTTGCTCCAGACGAGAATGACCTAGTGAAGCGAATCATTGCGACCGGGGGACAGACCGTGCAATGTTTGGAAGGCGATGAGGGCATTAAAGTCAACGGAAAAGTAATTGATTCTTCATATATTCAGAATCCTCCTGCTTATCCGGTAGATCCTGCGACTGGATCTGATGCCTGCGGCGGCTTCTACTTTGGTCCTGTCACTGTTCCCGCAGACAGTTATTTCATGATGGGAGATAACCGGACAAACTCGATGGATTCTCGCTATCACATCGGCGACCAGTACCAGGGCACCATCCCGCGCGATCATATTAAGGGCAAAGTTCAGTTTAAGATCTTCCCGTTTAATAGGATCGGCAGCGTAGAAGATTACGACATCCAAGGGTAGGGAACTAGGTTGATTCCTAAGGGACAAGAGGCTTGCCCAAGCCTTCCCTTGCCCGCGTCCCAGGGGATTAAAATTCGTAAGCTCAAATATCTTCGGACATTTGAGGGAACGCTAGAAAAATGGGGTTTGGGTCCGGTTGCCGGGATAGATGAAGCAGGCCGCGGTTCTTGTTGCGGCCCAATTACTATTGCCGCGTGCATTTTGCCCCCTCGGCCGATCGCAGCGCTAGCTACGCTGACTGACTCTAAGAAGCTTTCTCCTCGAATGAGGGAAGAGCTTTATCCTCTTATCAAAAAACACGCTGTAGCCTGGTCGATCTTGCATATTCCGGCATCGGAAATTGATGCATACGGTATTCAGCACGCCAACATTTCTGGCATGCGAAGGGCTGTCGCTCTGCTCTCGGAGAAGCCGGGCTATGCGCTTATCGACGCCATGCGGGTACCCGGCCTTCCATGTCCATCTCTGCCCGTTATCGGTGGGGATGCGGCTGCGCGCTGTATTGCGGCTGCTAGCGTTTTGGCTAAGCAGTCTCGTGATGAGCTGATGATTGATTTGGATAAGGAGTATCCGGGATACGGATTGGGGGATCACAAAGGATATGGGACCAAGTCTCACATAGATGCGGTGCGCCGCCACGGGGGAACACCGGAGCATCGTTATAGTTATGCCAATGTGAGGGCTGCACATGAGGAATGGGCTGCCGAGAATAAAGCAGTAATCGGGAGGTAAAGCGATGGGTGCAGAAGAACTCGACAACTATGAGGCTGAGGTAGAGCTGTCACTGTATCGCGAGTACCGGGACGTGGTTAGCCAGTTCTCTTATGTTGTAGAGACAGAGCGGCGATTCTACCTTGCCAATGCGGTGGAGTTAATCCCTCATACGCAGGGTTCTGATGTTTATTATGAAGTCAGAATGTCTGATGCCTGGGTATGGGATATGTACCGTTCCGCGAGGTTCGTGCGTTACGTCAGGGTCATTACGTATAAAGACGTAAACATCGAAGAGCTAGATAAACCCGATTTTGTCATGCCCGATTAATCGAGCGCCCTAACCTATGCGCATGCACCATGCTTGCGTGCGCGATAACCATGATCAATGGGGCCATGACCATGCCCTACGTGTAGGGCGCTGCCGTGTGCGATGGCCTCATGAAGCCACGCTGTTGACCATTCCAATGCGGTGACCAGATCCTCGCCAAGGCCGAGTCGGGTAGCTAATGCTGATGATAAAGAACAGCCAGTGCCATGCGTATTTGTGGTCTTTATCCGGCTATTGGGTATTCGGTGAAAGAGTCCAGATGGGAAAACTACCGCGTTGTCAGCGTGATCCTGCTGAAGATGACCACCTTTAACAACGATGGCAACTCCATGTTCACAAGCCCAATTCTGTGCGTCGATGATTGCTTGATCCAGATCAGTACGAAGCGGAGTGCCACAGAGTACCGCTAGTTCTGGCAGATTCGGGGTTACTACTGTGGCATGCGGTGCAAGCTCTTGGAGTGCTTTTTCAGCTTGAGGATCAAGTAGACGATGTCCACTGGTACTAATCATTACAGGATCCAGAACTATAGGTATATCGCGGGTTGTTGGTAGTGAAGTTAGCCATTGAGCAACCGTAGCGATAACACCAGAATCACCTAGCATCCCGATCTTGATAGCGTCGATAGCAACATCATCACTTACTGCGTTGAGCTGCGAGTGAAGAAAATCGGTTGGTGGGGTATGTACATTCCGTACACCTCGAGTATTTTGTGCCACGAGAGCTGTGATCACGCACATTCCGTAGCCGCCAGCAGCGGCCACCGTTTTTAGGTCTGCTTGAATGCCTGCTCCGCCGGTGGGATCTGTTCCAGCGATAGAAAGAACTCTGGGAATAAAAGTATCCATGATTATGCACTTTCTTTTCTCTTATTATTTCCGCCTGGCAGGCTGAGCAGTGTAATAGACGCTTGTACAGCAAGATCGTTGTATTGTGCGATGAATTGTTGGGACCGTTGCCCGGAAGCACACGCAACAACAATTGTGCGTTGAGATTGGGTCTGTGCCGCGTCTAAGAGAGCTGTTCGTGCGCAGTCTTCCGAGACGATGCTGCTGAGCGGGACCATATGGGGAGAATAGTGTGGGGGGAAAGGATCCAGCAGGACCTCGTGCAGCTCGCGAATATCTAAGAGCGCAGCCTCGCCAGCTAGGACACGTTGGAGGAGCAAGGAATTTTCCTTAGCCGTAGATTCCTTTGAAAACTCGCATGATGCAGCTGCCGCATAGTCACTGAGGCTAGTCGTGAGACCCCTTTGAGGATCTGCTACGGCTTGTATTTGGCGTATGGTGGCCGGGATAGCATCGTAGCTAAGAATCTTGCCGACCGTTCGATCCAAACCTGACAGCCATGCAAGGGCCGTAGTGGACATGAGACCGCCGACTACCGATGTTGTCACTCCTAAGACACCGGCTGTTGCACACGTTGGAACGGCATCGGCAGGTAGTTGGTAGGGGAACACATCGCGTAGGCCCACTCCACGTTTGCAGGGTCCGGAATGCCACAATGCAACATCACCATGGAATCCTAGTACTGTGCCCCATACCAGTGGAGTTCCTACTATTTCTGCAGCATCTGCGACGAGATATTTGCTAGAAAAAGTATCGGAGCCATCGAGCACTATATCCGCCCCTGCTACTAATTCACAGGCGTTGCGGGCTGTGAGAGTTTCGTTCCGGGCTTCTATGACGATGCCAGGCTGCAACGCCTGTGCTCGTCGTGCAGCTACCTCCACCTTGGGCAGGCCGCACTCGTCTGCTGAGAAGAGTATTTGTCGATGGATGTTGGTTATATCGACCGTGTCTTGATCAATCAAGGTCATTTTTCCAACTCCGGCTGCGGCTAATTGCTGCACAATAGGACATCCAAGTCCACCGATTCCTACTACCAGAACATGCGCATTATGGAGTGCCTCTTGCTGCGACAACCCGAATCCGGGAAGCAACATCTGACGCGAAACCCGGTGTAGTTCTGATAGCGGAAGTGACGTTTCCATTTAGAGCACCTGCTCGGGCCAGGACACAAAACCTGTGGATGTGGAGGAAGCCTTTGCATGTTCACGCCGTGGTATCCGTCCAGCTTTACGTGCATAGCCACCAGCTTCGACAGCCAACCGCATCGCGTGCGCCATTAGGACCGGATCTTGGCAACGATTAACTGCGCTAGCTAGGAGTACTCCGTCGCACCCAAGTTCGCATGCGAAAGTTGCATCCGATGCGGTGCCCACGCCGGCGTCGATAAGCACTGGCACGTGCGCACGAGAACAGATCAGCTCGATATTATGAGGGTTGAGAATACCCAGCCCTGTCCCTATCGGTGATCCCAAAGGCATGATTGCTGCTGCACCAGAATCTTCTAAACGCTGAGCTGCAACCGGATCATCGCTGGTATAAACCAGCACGGTAAAATCTTCAGACACGAGTTGCTCGCAGGCACTTAGGGTCTCCACCACGTCGGGAAGCAAGGTATGCTCGTCTGCAATAATTTCGAGCTTGACCCATGATGTTTCTAGTGCTTCCCGAGCCAGACGTGCCGTGATTACCGCATCCCTTGCAGTACGACACCCTGCGGTGTTGGGAAGCGGATCAATATTGAGCCGACTAAGCAATTGAAAGATAGTCTCTCCATTATGCCCACTGGTAGATGCGCTATATCGGCGCATAGCCACTGTTGTTAATTCAGTTCCGGAGGCAACTAATGCCTGTTCCAATATTTCTTGGGAACTTGCCCCTCCCGTACCCATGATGAGATGAGAAGAATATTCTTTGTCAGCGATAGTAAGCACTTAACCTCCTTGAATCGCAGTGAGTATGTCTACGCGATCGCTTGGATGTAGACGACGCAGCCACTGTGAGCGCGGGATCACTGTGCCCTCAATGGCAACGGCAATACCTGCGTCTTGATGTCCTGGGGCAACAATTTCTGCCACTAGTTCAGATACAGTGCGTGCGGTGACTTCCTGCATTCTTCCGTTTAGTTCTATACGCATAAGCATGAGTCCTTTAAACATTCACTAGATGTCGTAATGGACAACACTCACGGATATCTGCGCTCAATGGTTGTCCTAAAACAAGTTCTCGACTCACCCGAGCACCCAAAGCCGCCAATAAGATTCCATGTCGGAAATACCCAGTGGACATAACTACATGGTCGTTGACACGCCCTAAATAAGGAAGATCATCAGGTGTACCTGGGCGTGCGCCCGCCGTTGCCTCAAGAAAATCGCAGTCTTCCAAACCTGGTGCTATGCGGATTGCGTCTCTCAAAAGATCGTAAACACCGCCGAGATGAGGTGCTGGTCGAGAGTCTTCTCTCGTTGTGGCCCCTAGTGCGATCGTTCCATCATCGCGCGGAATGATATAAATCGGGCGGCCTTCTACAAAACCTCGGATCACCTTACGCATGAAAGGTCGGAGGTACGTGGGTACACGCAGCCTCACGATATCCCCATACACAGGCCGCAACTTAAGCGGTGATGATTCCTGGGTTGCACAAGGATGCCAGCCTGAAAGTGTGCTTGCTCCGAGACCATTAGCTACCACTACCTGGTCGGCAGGAAAAGTAGAGCCGGTTGTATGAACATGTACGGGAGCGCCGTCTTTGGCAGGTTCACTTATGCGTAGGTGCGTTGCTGTTAAAGGATGGAATGTCACACCAAGATTAATCGCGGCGTCATAGAGTGCGGCAGCAAAAACTCGAGGAGCAATTTGGTGATCGCCGGGGATAGAAACGACCCCTGCCAGATGCGGGTGCAGCGCGGGCTCAATCTGGCGGGCTTTGCTTAGTGGCAGTTGTTCTACATTCATGCCATAAGCATGTTGGTAGTGCATCACATTGCGCAGATGCTGAGCGTCGGCGCGGTCTGCGGCAACAACGAGCGTGCCATCCTCACGATATCCTAGGGGAAGAGACGTGTGCTCGGTAACGGTCTTTATCAGTTCTGGATACCATTGGGCCGAAGTCTGCATCAGCGGGAACAGCGAATCCTGCTGATAAATCATTTCTGCAGTGGGCGCGAGCATTCCACCCGCATGGTAGGTGGCGCCACTCATCGGGGCAGGATCTACAACATTAATATCGAGTTGCTGT
The DNA here is from genome assembly GCF_900187135.1 of Corynebacterium ulcerans. Taxonomy (NCBI): domain Bacteria; kingdom Bacillati; phylum Actinomycetota; class Actinomycetes; order Mycobacteriales; family Corynebacteriaceae; genus Corynebacterium; species Corynebacterium ulcerans. The sequence continues at coordinate 547,898 of NZ_LT906443.1, read as the reverse complement.
TTTGCTTGGTGCGATGCCAATTCTACTGCGGTAGCCAATCCTAGGATGCCTGCGCCAAGAATCACTATGCGCATGAGCTGTCCTTTGCCCATTGGCTAGCTCCACGATCAAATTCTCTGAGAACCTTAGAAGCAAAGTCGGTAGGATCTGCTGCTTCCATAAATCCACGTACTACAGCTAGCCCGGACACACCTTGGGCAGCAAGGGGCGCTGCATCGTTAAGGGTAATACCACCGATGGCTACCAGAGGTACTGCGGAACGGGCAACAAGCTCTGCGTAGGAATCTAACCCTAGAGGAGCTCGTCCAGAGTCTTTCGTCGGGGTCTCGCGGAAAGGACCACACCCGATATAGTCAATGTATTCGGCCTGTGTGTTTGCTTTTTCGACGAGTTCGAGGGACCCCGTAGTCAGACCGATGATAGCTTCCGGCCCAAGAAGTTTCCGGCAAATGTGTGGGCTGAGATCGTCTTGTCCTACATGAACACCTGCGATCGGAATGTTCTGAGAACGTAAAGCAATAGCCACGTCTAGACGATCGTCGATAAGCACCCGCGTGAATGGATTGATCGTGGCTACTGCACACGCAACTTCGCTGGAAAGCTTATACAGGTCACGAGCGCTGATTGGCTTAGAACGTATCTGAATAATTCCAGCGCCGCCAGCCGCGGCCGCCACTGCGATGTGGACAATATGACGGGGGTCGGGTGAATGCCCTGTAACAAAGTAGCACCGTAGATCCACTGGGGGCGTGGTTTTACGCACTAGTCTAGGGCCCTTCCCGCGTCTGGAAAGTTTTGCGAGCAACCTTGAGGTATATCTGTCGAGGGGATTCCTAGATCTGTGGGGAACGCGGAGCGTATGTCTTGTGATATGCGCATGGAGCAAAACTTGGGACCGCACATGGAACAAAAATGGGCGGTTTTAGCAGGCTCTGCGGGGAGAGTTTCATCGTGGTAGTCCATTGCTGTGACCGGGTCCAAAGACAACGCGAACTGATCATGCCAACGAAATTCAAAACGAGCCTTGCTCATGGCATCATCCCAAGCTCTGGCGCCAGGATGTCCTTTGGCCACGTCAGCTGCGTGAGCTGCGAGTTTATACGTTATAACACCAGTTTTTACGTCGTCGCGGTTGGGCAGCCCCAGGTGTTCTTTAGGCGTGACATAACACAGCATGGCTGTGCCACCCATTGCTATGGTAGCTGCGCCAATTGCGGAAGTAATATGGTCGTAACCAGGAGCAATGTCCGTGACAAGCGGTCCAAGCGTATAAAACGGTGCATCGTGGCACCATTCTCGCTCATGCTCATTGTTAACCTGAATCATATTCAAAGGCACATGGCCAGGTCCTTCCACCATGACCTGCACATCATATTTCCAGGCGCGTTTAGTGAGCTCACCGATAGTTTTAAGCTCTGCGAATTGTGCTGCATCGTTAGCATCGGCCAAACTACCTGGCCTGAGGCCATCGCCTAAGGAGAAAGCGACGTCATAACGCGCGAAAATCTCACATAGATTGTCAAAATTTTCGTAGAGGAAAGACTCTTTGCCATGTGCGAGACACCAGCCCGCCATGATAGACCCGCCACGACTGACAATGCCGGTGACCCGTTGGCTGGTTAACGGAATATGTTTGTACAAAACCCCAGCATGGATGGTCATGTAATCCACGCCTTGCTCGCATTGTTCGATGACCGTATCTCTAAAAATCTCCCAGGTGAGGTTTTCAGCTACACCATTGACTTTTTCCAATGCTTGGTAAATAGGAACCGTGCCAATAGGAACAGGAGAGTTACGGATGATCCATTCACGGGTGGTGTGTATATCATTTCCGGTGGATAAGTCCATCACTGTGTCTGCACCCCATCGGGTTGCCCACCGCAGTTTAGAAACTTCTTCTTGAACTGAAGACGTGACAGCAGAATTACCAATATTAGCGTTGATTTTGGTTAAAAACTTCCGGCCAATAATCATGGGTTCTGACTCAGGATGGTTGACGTTATTGGGGATAATGGCACGTCCTCGGGCAACCTCGCTACGCACAAGTTCTGGGTCACAGTGCTCGCGTAGCGCAACAAACTCCATTTCTTTAGTAATGATTCCTGCCCGTGCGTAGGCCATTTGCGTAATTCGCTTTCCGGGAAGACCTTGGCGAGGAGCACGCTTTTCTCCCTGCCACTCATAGAGTGCTGAACCTCGCTTTTGTGCCGCTTGTCCGTCGTCGGCCAAACACGGAGTGCGTCCTTGATACTTTTGTGTGTCTTCTCGCTGTTCAATCCACTCTTCACGCAGAGCCGGCAGCCCTTTTACTGGGTCACATTCTGGACCGCGCGTGCGGTAAATGCGGAAAGGCTCATTGGGGCCGGTGGGGGAATCGTCTAATGCGACTTCAGTTTCAGGAACAGCCAGGCCATTGCGGAGAATGGGGGAATAAGAGTGCTTGAAATGGTTTTCTTCAGGGGTAACCGACATTGGCTATATCTCGCTTCCTACGCTGGTGCTAACCAGACAGGTTCGAACGGTGCGAACACGGTGACAGTGCTCTTCTCAGCCCGATTCCATCGGGCACCCGTGGGGATAGATGTACGAGCCAGCATAACTATGTTCGGCTTACGCACGGAACAGATATGGAAAAATTTCACTATTCAGGGGGTATGGAATAGTACGCACTAAGTTAAGCAGCAGTTGCTGTGGTTGCGATTTCGGCGTTGTGCCGTGAAGTTTGCTGGGGATCGAGCACAAAAGCGGAAAGAACGCAAGAGCATGTGACTGTTGTGATGAGTCTGTGGATAACGCGTGTATGTAACTAGACCTTATCCACATATCAAGAGCTTTTACCTGGTAGCTACTGAAAAAATACGGATTTTATCGCATGATCAACTGCACAACCGAGGCAGCGTAAAGCCTTGATCGACAGTGCAACCTAAGACAATAGGAAATAAAGATGAAAGCCACTTTTAGTCATGCGCCTACCCCTGTACAGCGTCCACAACATCGTGTAACAGGGGAGGAAGGCGAAAAGATTGCTGCACAGTGGTATCAAGCCAAGGGCTACGTGGTAGTGGATCGCAATGCGCAGTTTCCAACAGGAGAACTTGATTTGGTGCTTGAAGCTCCGGACGGGAGCTTTGTTTTTGTTGAAGTAAAAACTCGTACCACACCTCTTTATGGAGTAGAGGAGGCTATTACAGCTAAGAAACTCAGAAAAATGCGCAAGGCAGCATATTTATGGTTACAGGATAAAAGATGGTTGAACATTCGATTCGATGCGATTGTTATCTGTATCGCCAGAGATTCTTCTGTACAGATTACCTGTTATGAAGGGATTGATCGTGGCGCTTGCTAGAACTCTTTCCGCAGCGATCATGGGAGTGACAGGTTACGTTGTTACCGTAGAAGTAAACATAGGCCCAGGGCTTCCCGGAACGTATGTGGTGGGGCTTGCGGATGCTGCGATTGCTGAAGCACGAGACCGCATGAAAACAGCCGTGCAGAATTCAGGACTCGCGTGGCCTAAAACAAAAGTGATCGTTAGTTTGTCTCCAGCTTCGTTGAGAAAATCTGGTTCACAGGTCGATGTAGCTATGTGCATGGGCATCTTGTGCGCAGCAGATATGCGGTTGTCAGCGTTACGACGACTTGAGTCCACGATGCTACTTGGAGAAGTGGCATTAGACGGTGGTATCAGAGCTGTCCCCGGTGTAGTGCCAGCGCTGATCGCTGCGCGGGACCAAGGGATTAAAACAGCTGTTATACCAGCTAAAAACGCTGAAGAAGCGAAAGCGATAACCTGCATCTCAGATATTAAAGTCCTGGTCGCTCCTACTATTTGTGCAGTCCTTGAATGGCTAAGAGGCGCGGATAATCTGCGGGAAGTGGGGGAGAGCAGTGCTCATGGAGAAAGAAAGGCGTGTGCGATCGCGAATGGGAAAGATTTAGCAGACGTGGTTGGGCAGCCTGAGGCTAAACGTGCTGCGGAGATAGCGGCAGCGGGCGGACATAATTTGTTTATGATCGGCCCACCTGGGAGCGGAAAATCGATGATAGCGGAACGAATTCCTACGATCCTTCCCCGGCCCACCTCTGAAGAGTTGTTAGAAGCGATGGCAATACATTCAGTTGTTGGAAAAACATTTCGGAGTCTTGCCACACATGCTCCTTTTATTGCTCCGCACCACTCTGTGAGTCGGGCTGCGCTTTTGGGTGGTGGTGCCGGGAACCCGCGACCTGGGGCTGTGAGTTTTGCCCATACGGGCGTTCTTTTTCTTGATGAAGTAAGTGAAATTCCAGCTCGGGTATTGGACTGCCTCCGCACTCCTATGGAAGAAGGAGGCGTGCGACTTGTGCGAGCGCAACAAGAAATACGATTTCCTGCAAGATTTCAGCTTGTTTTGGCAGCTAATCCCTGTCGCTGTGCAGTAGAAGATCCTGCTCAGTGCAGGTGTACTTCCATGGTAAGGAGGAATTACCTTAACAATGTATCGGGTCCGTTGCGGGACCGGATCGATATTATTGTTCGCACTCAGTCAAAGGGACCGTTGCTGTCTGATGGATACGAGGAATCCAGTTCCACGATTGCTCAGCGGGTATCGGCGGCCCGAGATCGTGCGAGGTTTCGGTGGCAAAAAGCGGGGTACGGTGTTCAAACAAACGCAGCGATGAATCCACACGTGTTGCGTCGAGAATTTCCCGCGGATTCTGCGGGAATGGCACTCCTTACGGCGTATCTTGGCAACGGCAGTATAAGTCATCGAGGGGCGGACAGAGCCTTAAAAATGGCGTGGACACTCAGTGACTTAGATGGTGCAGCTAGTCCGGATCTGGGACATGTAGCACAAGCATTGGAACTACGCGATGCTCAATCATTGGGGGTCTTGGCATGAACGACCGATTGAAAGCATGGGCGTATTTATCGCGAGTGCTTGAAGGGCCGAATCGAGAGCTTCAGCGGTTGTTGAGAAAAGGGATTGACCCAGAGCGAATAGCCTACGCGTTAAAGAATCGTGAACCCTGGCTTGGTACGGCGCTTTTGAGGTCAACACAGGCTCGCTATTTGCATGATAACGCACAAGAAGATCTGAAGCGGATTTCAGATCTTGGTGGTCGGCTTATTACTGCAGAGGATGATGAATGGCCTCGGCATCTTTTTGAGAGTGCCTTTAGCTTTGCAGAATCTGGAAAGAGCGATCACAACCGTTCATATCAGGAAGATGCGGTGATGCCGCATGCGTTGTGGGTTGTGGGAAGAAACGTGTCGGAATGCACACAGCAGTCAGTTTCGGTGGTGGGAACGCGCGCAGCGAGTACATATGGGAGGGAAGCGACGAAGCTTCTGGTGGCTGGCTTAGTGGATCATCAGTATTCGATTATCTCCGGTGGTGCTCTGGGTATAGATACACAGGCGCATACAGAAGCGCTTAATAGATCCGGAACTACAGTCGTGGTAGCGGCTAGGGGGTTGGACAAGGCATATCCATCGAGCAACGCTGGGTTGTTTCGTTCCGTTATGCAAAAAGGATGCATGGTGAGTGAATATGCACCAGGCCTGTCGCCGCATCGCCACCGCTTTCTTACGCGTAACAGATTGGTAGCAGCTCTATCTCTGGGGACAGTTGCCGTAGAAGCTGCGTGGCGATCAGGTGCATTAAATACGCTGAGTTGGGCAAGTGCTTTAGGGCGCGTGGCCATGGCTGTGCCAGGCCCGATTACTACAGTTGGCTCTCTCGGATGTCATGAACGGATACGGAACCATGAGGCGGAACTAATCTGTAGCGCAGATGAGATCCGTGCCTTGATCTCTAGAATCGGTGAGGTCGACGTTAATGAGCAATATGAGATATCGTTCGCCCCTAATTCCGTGCAGAAGTTAACCCGGAATGAACTTCGAATTTATGACTCACTAGGTTCAGAAACCGAGGCGACAGAAATTATTGCTCGACGTGCTGGTGTCTCTATTGGCTTAGCCGTCCACTTATTGCTTGAGCTATCAAACAAGGGGATGGTGCGAAGAGAAGGTGCCGGTTGGCGACGCAACGTGTAATTTTTAATGACAAGTAGATGGAGTGCCGGTGGAAGTAAGCCATCGCCGTGAATAATTATCAACCTTTTTATTGTGAAGGGGTTGCATATTTTGTACATGCGGCTTAAAGTTAGTCAGGCAAGCCTAATTTAATCTCTGATCGGGTTCGGGCTGGTTCTTGATCGGAGATGCCGAGGCTGAAGGCTTTTTAGTGATCGTGATGCGGTCTTTTAACGCCAGACGTCTTCGCGCTATGGTTATGCACTATGGGTGAGTCAGATTCAAGAGCGGAGCTGCCGGAAACGGTAGTCTCCGCTCTTGTCTATGTGGGGAGAGGCTAGAACGCAATGGTCCAGATGGTGGCTCTGATAGACGATTTTATTGAGCACTTGGAACTCGTATCGGGTAGATCTCCCGCCACACTTAAAGGCTATCGCAGTGACCTTCATACTTTCGCTGGCCGGAAACCTGAGCTGAAGGATTTTACCCTGGACAACTTACGGGACTGGTTGGGGGAGGCAGTGGCGGAAGGGAAATCGCGTGCCACCCTTGCGCGCCGGGTGGCGGCTGCTAGGGCGATGAGTTCGTGGTTGCTCAAGCAAGGATATATTGAGACTGATGTGGCTGCTCGACTGATTGCTCCAAAGGTAGGGCAGCATTTGCCTAAAGTGCTGGCTGCGGGGCAAGCGGAGTCCGTGGTTGAACATCCGGCGTCGAAAAGCGAAGCGGAATTTGTGCGAGATCGAGCGGTTCTTGAGCTGTTGTATGCAACGGGGATTCGGGTATCGGAGTTATGCGGTATCGACCTTGAAGATATTGACTGGCAGCGAAAAACGGTAAAAGTACTGGGTAAAGGAGACAAGCAGCGAGTCGTTCCTTTTGGTCGGGCTGCGCACGACGCACTGGCTCAGTGGATAGAACTTGGACGGCCGGCTATGTATAAGGATAAATCTGAAGTGGCGCTGTTCTTGGGGGTTCGAGGGGGGCGGCTGGATCCGCGCCAAGTTCGGAGGCTTGTCGACGCAGCAGGTAAGGAAGCCGGAATCGCAGGATTGGGGCCCCACTCGGTGCGCCATACCGCTGCCACTCACATGCTTGATGGCGGCGCCGATCTGCGAATTGTTCAAGAATTACTTGGTCATTCGTCGTTGAGCACTACACAAATTTATACACATGTGAGTTCCCAGCGCCTCAAAGAAGCGTTTAAGCAATCGCATCCGAGGGCATGAGATTGGTTTAGTTAGGCAGTGGCTTGAGTCGGATAACGGGGGCGTCGAGAAGCGATAAGGGATTTAGATAGTCATAGTTGCCCGTAAAAGCGCCCCAGTGGAGCCCGGGATCGCCATTGGAGCTGGGTGCTAATTGTCCGATAACGTCCCCTACCTGGACATGGTCGCCTTTTCTTAAGGATGTGAACACCGGCTGGTAGGTAGTTCGTATTCCATCGGGGTGGTCGATAGATAGTGTGGGGGTTCCGGCTACGGTCCCAGAGAACGCGACTATTCCAGTTTCAGCAGCAAGTACGTTTGCTCCTATCTCTAACTCGAGGTCTACGCCGCGATGGCCGGGAAGCCAGTTGTGTTCGGGTTTTTTAAAGCCTTTGAGGACTTTTCTCGCAGACCGGTTTCCGGAAGTCGGGTCTCTATAGCTGTGTGCGACGGGAGAAGCCGAGAAGGTTGCAGTAAGGGTAGCGAAAAGAATGGTCAGTTTGACTAAAAAGGTTTTATTTTTTGCTGCAGTGCGGGTGTCTAATCGGGAAAACGTCATGGATCTGATGTTTTCCGATGTTGTTTTGAAAAACAGAATAGGGAAAGCGTGAATTGTGGAATCTGGGGCGAAAGAAGCCTTTTGTTGCTTATGGGGACGCGGGGATCGTTGTATATGTGGATAGGCGGAATATCCATTTTGTTTCCGGGAAAGAGTCAGTCTAAACTAGCTCGCTAGCAGTGTGTCCTGAGTTTGGCGTACTGACTACGCGCAGTTCTGGCGTCACTTTGCGGTGACAGCGAAACAACGTGGTCCCATGCTTCTTGCTTTAAAGAAGCTCCGGGTGTTGCTTTTCGTTTCAGTTCTGCTAGGACACGGGGAAAACCCGTGAAAATATGACAACCACGATTTTTAGAGAAAGGAAGCACTCATGGCAGTTGTAACCATGCGAGAGCTTCTCGACGCTGGTGTCCACTTCGGTCACCAGACCCGCCGTTGGAACCCGAAGATGCGTCGTTTCATCTTCACCGACCGTAACGGCATCTACATCATTGACTTGCAGCAGACCCTGACCTTCATCAACGAGGCTTACGAGTTTGTTAAAGAGACCGTTGCTCACGGCGGCACCATCCTTTATGTTGGTACCAAGAAGCAGGCTCAGGAGTCTGTGAAGAACGAAGCTGAGCGCGTTGGTATGCCTTACGTGAACCACCGCTGGCTCGGCGGTATGCTGACCAACTTCCAGACTGTCTCCAAGCGTCTGCACCGCATGAAAGAACTGCAGGCTATGGATGCTGCAGAGAACGGCTACGATGGCCGTACCAAGAAGGAAGTTCTCATGCTTACCCGTGAGCGCACCAAGCTTGAGCGCGTTCTTGGCGGTATTGCAGACATGAACAAGATTCCTTCTGCAATGTGGGTCATTGACACCAACAAGGAGCACATTGCTGTTTCTGAGGCTCACAAGCTGAACATCCCTGTTGTTGCAATCCTTGACACCAACTGTGATCCGGATGTTGTTAACTTCCCGGTCCCAGGTAACGATGATGCTATCCGCTCCATCGACGTCCTGACCCGTGTTATCTCCAGCGCTGTTATTGAAGGTAAGAAGGCTCGTGAAGAGCGCGCTCTTGCTGCAGCAAAGGAAGCTGCCGGTGACGCAAACAAGACTGAGGTTGCCGCCAAAGTAGAAGCAACTGAAGAAGTTGCAGCAAAGGTTGAGGCACCTGCAGAGGTCGCAGCTGAGGCTGAGGCTAAGTAAAACTTCTTTTGCACCCACCGCTTTGGCGGTGGGTGGCATAGCTGCGAGCCCCCAGCTCCAGAGCAAGGAAGCCAAAATAATTGAAGTTGGCTTTTGAGGCTCGGGGTGGGGGCTCCTTGTGGTTTTATCTTTCCTTATTTGCGAAGCATTTGGGAAAGAGCCACTGAGACTTGAGGCCTTAGGGTCATTGTGATGAAAAGTGTGACGTCTTTCTGCATAAAGTGCGAGAGTCAGATACGCTAAACATCGAAAATCTTCAGAATTTTTCCTACATGAGGAGGATCGCCCCGATAATGGCGAACTACACTGCTGCAGACGTAAAGAAGCTCCGCGAGATCACCGGTTCCGGCATGCTTGACTGCAAGAAGGCTTTGGAAGAGACCAATGGCGATTTTGACAAAGCTGTTGAGGTTCTTCGTATTAAGGGTGCTAAGGACGTCGGAAAGCGTGCTGAGCGCAACGCTACCGAGGGCCTGATTGCTGTTTCCGGCAACACCATGGTCGAGATCAACTCTGAGACCGACTTTGTTGCTAAGAACGCTGAGTTCAAGGAGTTTGCTCAGAAGGTTGCAGACGCTGCTGCTGCTGTGAAGGCTAACTCTGCTGAAGAACTTGCTGCTGCTGACGTTGACGGAAAGTCTGCTGCTGACGCTATCCAGGAGCTCTCCGCAAAGATCGGTGAGAAGCTGGAACTTCGTCGCGCAGCGACCTTGGAAGCTGAGAACCTCTCTGTTTACTTGCACCAGCGTTCTGCTGACCTTCCCCCAGCTGTGGGCGTTATGGTTGCATACACCGGTGAAGGCGATGCCGCTAAGCAGGCTGCACATGCCGCTGCTATGCAGGTTGCTGCACTGAAGGCTGCATACCTGACCCGTGAGGACGTGCCTGCTGAGGTTGTGGAGAAGGAACGCTCCATTGCTGAGCAGATCACTCGTGAAGAAGGAAAGCCTGAGCAGGCTATCCCGAAGATCGTTGAGGGCCGTCTCAATGGTTTCTACAAGGATGTCTGCCTTGTAGAGCAGGCTTCTGTTGCAGATAGCAAGAAGACTGTTAAGCAGGTCATGGATGAGGCTGGCGTTACCCTGACCGGTTTCGTTCGTTACGAGGTCGGCCAGCACTAGTCGACTGCTAGGTTTTGCCTAGTTTGTAGAAAGGCTCCTCCTAACGCGGACTACTTCTAGAATCGGACTGAGTTATCAGATCCCACTTTAGAAGTAACGCGTAGGAGGAGCCTTTGTGCTTTTAACGAGGCTTGGCGTATGCCTGCTGCAGATGCAAGGCCTATTCGGAGTGGGATGCTTTGTTGGAAGGTATATGCGGGTAGAATTCTTTTCGATTCGTATTCCGTTGTGTCGTGCCTTTGACTAAGGGACTGAAGCAGCGCAGGCTTTACGCGGGGATGGGCGGTTTATTATGCCCTAATAACCTATGTAAATGTCTTGAAATGCGGACTATCGTGCCAAAAAGAGAGCAAAATATGGCTCGGGCTACGTCAAGTGCCTGAGAGTCGGAGAGGTTTACTGCAATGGCTGAAGGTGCCACCAACTCGCGGACCGGATACAAACGAGTGATGCTGAAGCTTGGCGGTGAAATGTTTGGCGGTGGTTCCGTTGGTATCGACCCCGATGTTGTACAAAATGTTGCTCGTCAAATCGCTAGTGTTGCTCGGAATGGTGCAGAAATAGCCGTTGTTATTGGTGGCGGAAACTTCTTCCGTGGTGCACAGCTTCAGCAGCGTGGTCTAGATCGTAACCGTTCCGACTACATGGGAATGCTCGGAACTGTCATGAACTGCCTAGCTTTGCAAGATTTCCTTGAACAAGAGGGTATCGACTGCCGTGTACAGACTGCCATCAACATGGCACAGGTAGCGGAGCCATACCTGCCTCTTCGTGCCAAGCGTCATCTAGAAAAAGGGCGTGTGGTTATCTTTGGAGCAGGGATGGGTATGCCGTATTTCTCTACAGATACGACGGCAGCGCAACGCGCTCTGGAGATCGATTGTGAAGTACTTCTCATGGCAAAGGCCGTGGATGGTGTATACAGCGATGATCCCCGCACCAATCCTGAAGCAGAGCTATTCAACGACATCACTCCTCGTGAAGTAATTGAAAAAGGCTTGAAAGTCGCAGATGCGACGGCCTTTAGTCTGTGCATGGACAATGATATGCCGATTTTGGTGTTCAATCTTCTTACAGAAGGCAATATCGCGCGTGCGGTGGCGGGGGACCAAATCGGAACCTTGGTCAAGTCCTGATAGATTAAGTACCTATTGAACTACCGAGTTTTTCCGAAATAGAAATACTTGTGGAAATGGGCATCTGCGTTGGTTCTCATAACCCATGCGACGCTTCATCACACGTGGTCTTTTACAAAGAGGGATTTTTATGATCGACGATATTTTGCTCGAATCTGAAGAGCACATGGGCACGACAGTCGAAAGGACGAGGGACGACCTCGTTAATATCCGTACTGGTCGTGCAAACCCAGCAATGTTCAACGGAGTCATCGCCGATTATTACGGCGTTCCGACACCGATCACGCAGATGGCAACAATTTCTGTGCCTGAAGCTCGTATGCTTTTGATCAAGCCTTATGAGATGTCGATGATGGGTGAAATCGAAAACGCTATTCGGAATTCAGACCTCGGCGTAAATCCCACAAACGATGGACAGGTCCTGCGCGTCACAGTTCCTCAGCTCACTGAGGAACGTCGTAAAGAGATGGTGAAAGTTGCCAAATCTAAGGGCGAAGACGGAAAGATCGCGATCCGTAACGTCCGCCGCAAGGGCATGGATCAGCTGAAAAAGATCCAGAAAGATGGCGATGCTGGTGAAGACGAAGTTCAAGCAGCCGAAAAGGAATTAGACAAGATCACCGCCAAGTACGTGGCTCAGGTTGATGAGGTTGTTTCTAAAAAAGAAGCAGAGTTAATGGAGGTCTAGGACTCCTCAGCCCGCGGCGTGATGAGGACATTAGTTACGCCGAGGAAAATCCTTATGTAGAGGGCATTCGCTATACGCGTGTGCCCTCCGCGTCTTGTTGACTTTAAGGATTGAAACCTTACATTGAGCGATAAGCATGACGCTTATGCTTCACCGATTCACTCCCTCGGAGGACCTGCCAAAATGAATGATGCCATTAAAGGATTTGAGCATCTTCCAAAGCCTAAAAATTCTGCTGGGCGAGATCTCAAAGCTGCCATTAGCATTGGTGCGGGTCTGGGAGGGGTGGTTTTATTAGCCATCTTTGTAATTCCGCATGCTTGGTACCCATTAGTCGCGCTTGCGATAGCTCTTGCTACTGCTGAGGTACACGCAAGGTTGAGCGAAGCAGGTTATTTAGTACAACGGTGGGTTCTTATCATCGGTGGACAGGTCATGCTGTGGCTTAGTTGGCCCTTTGGCACGCGGGGTCTTGTGGCTGGTTTTGTGGCTGCTGTATTGGTGACCATGTTCAGCAGACTTTTCCATCATGGTCCGCATATGCCGCCGAAAAATTATTTACGAGATACTGCAATGGCGATCTTCGTATTGACCTGGGTACCGCTTTTTGGCAGTTTTGCGGCTATGCTTTCGCAGTTCCAAAACGATGTGGCTCCTGGAGCGTATTTCATCGTAACCTTTATGCTGTGCGTGGTCGCTTCCGATGTTGGTGGCTATGTGGCTGGCGTGATGTTTGGAGCCCACCCGATGGCTCCCGCAGTGAGTCCAAAGAAATCATGGGAAGGTTTCGCAGGCTCAGTTATTTTCGGAATGACTGTTGGCGTGCTGAGCGTATATTTCCTCCTGGATTACACCTGGTGGTGGGGCTTGATTCTGGGATTCGGACTGGTTATCTGTGCAACTTTGGGCGATCTTGTAGAGTCACAATTCAAACGAGAATTAGGCATCAAAGATATGTCCTCTATGCTGCCGGGGCACGGAGGTCTTATGGATAGACTCGACGGAATGCTGCCTTCTGCGATGGTTACGTGGTTGGTTTTGAGCTTTATCTCTTCCGTTTAGGTTGATGTGCTTTAAAAGGAAAGACGGGGCGCTGCTCATAATGAGCAGCGCCCCGTCTTTTTAGGACTACTGATGCTTGGTAATCTGACGTCGCAGTTGGAACATTCGTACTCCACCGACTAGGGCCATAATCAATGCCCCGGTAATGGATGCGAGGAGGAAACCAACGCCTACCGGAACGGAAAATTCCCATACAAACATGTGGAGAGCTACTTTTTCTTGATTCTGCAAAATAAATATAAGCAGAAGGATCAGCAATAGGGCACCGATGATGAGGGCAACCCAGGTTCCTCCAGCGAATGTCTTTTTCACTGTTTGTTTGTTAGCTGGGGCAGAAGAGTTCCCAATGGTGTCTTGCGTTGGAACGCTTAGTTCTGTAGAAGTACGGAGTGCTTCATCGGATTCATTGCTTGAACCTGAGGCGACAGAGGGGAATGGCATATCAGAGCCAGGCTCAGGTGAAGAAGAATCATGGAAGGCATCTTTGTTACGCATGCTTCCTATTCAACGTGATGAGGGTCCTGATATCCAATAAGAGGCGATAACAATGCGGATACAATTTTCTTGATAACGGACTGCAGCGCGTCAGAGAGGGGGTTGTTACGATGCCGTTCCATATTTTAAGGCGTGACGTGACATGATGGTACTGATGACTACGCCCAATGACCCCACTCAGCCTGTTGAAAGCCCTGTAGAAGCAGCCGCACCAAGCGCTCCGGGGACCCGGAGCACTTCGACGCCGGTGAAACTGAATTTTTCCCAGCCACGCAGGAGTATGCCACCGAAGCATTTCGCGGATTATTCGGTGGAAGAACGCATTAGTGCGTTGAACGAATTGGGGCTACCTAAGTTTCGGGCAAATCAGATTGCTCGGCACTATTATGGTCGCCTTGAAGCAGATCCTCGCACGATGACAGATTTGCCTGCGGCTGCACGCGTGAAAGTCCAAGAGAAGCTATTCCCAACCCTGATGACGCCGGTTCGTGCTATCGAAACGGATGCAGGGGAAACTCAAAAGACGCTGTGGAAACTCCATGATGGGACTTTGCTTGAATCGGTTTTAATGCGATACCCCAACCGTGCGACGTTGTGCATTTCTTCTCAAGCAGGTTGCGGTATGGCATGTCCGTTCTGCGCTACCGGACAAGGCGGATTGGATCGTAACCTGTCTACTGCAGAGATCGTGGACCAAGTGCGTGCGGCATCGGCGACGATGACTGCTGAAGGCGGTCGGTTATCCAATATCGTTTTTATGGGTATGGGCGAGCCATTGGCTAACTATAAGCGAGTAGTATCTGCGGTTCGCCAGATTACCTCTCCCGTTCCTGAGGGCTTTGGTATCTCGCAGCGTAATGTGACTGTCTCTACAGTGGGGTTGGCACCAGCGATAAGAAAACTTGCAGAGGAAGATCTCTCAGTCACCCTCGCTGTTTCCCTGCATACCCCAGACGATGAACTACGGGACACGCTGGTTCCTACCAACAATCGTTGGGAAGTTGCAGAGGTATTGGATGCCGCACGATATTATGCTGATCGCTCGGGCCGGCGCGTGTCTATTGAATACGCCCTTATTCGTGATGTCAACGATCAACCATGGCGCGCAGACATGCTCGGAAAAAAGTTGCATAAAGCTTTAGGCTCGCTTGTTCACGTGAATCTCATACCGCTGAATCCCACGCCTGGTTCTGAATGGGACGCCTCGCCGAAGGATCGTCAAGATGAGTTTGTCCGACGCGTCATCGCTCAGGGAGTGCCATGTACTGTTCGAGACACCCGCGGACAAGAGATCGCAGCAGCGTGTGGTCAGTTGGCAGCAGAAGAACGTTGATTTTGCGCTAAGACCAGGGGAGGGGCGTCGACAAGCTTTCTTTCCCCTGTATAAAACAAAACGATCCTGCCTTGTTGTCTTAAGGGCAGGATCGTTTTGTTAGTAAGTCTTTTAAGCTTCTGGGATGGAGCGCAGGTGACGAACACGCTCAGGCTCGATGTTGAGAGCGCGTAGCTGGGAGTCGCTGAGTTTTGCGTACTCGCCGGTGCAGGTTGCCTGCTCGTAGGTCCAGTCCTTCTCTTTGTAGCCGAGTGGCTGGTTGTGCGCGGTAAGGGTGCGCACCTGCGTGCCTTGAGGCTTAACCAGTAAGTAGATCAGGCCGGCCGCAATCACAATTGCGAATGTAAACAAGAAGATGGTTTCTACGTGTCCCTGGTGATTACCAAAGTTGTAGCCGAGGAGGAAGATTACTGAAATCCAACCCGAAATCTGGATTGCTCGCATTCCAATGCTGTGCCAACCCCAAGCAGCAGAAGGCTCGTCCAAAGTGGACACGCCATGATGAATCTCAGGGGCGATTTCGTGGGAACCAGCCACGTTGTTCTCCTTGTCTCAAAGCACTGCGTCATCTCGGCAAGCTCTATTGAGCTTAAGTGGGTGTTGCAGAGTGGGTACACGTAAAGATTTACCGCTTATTTTTGCACATTCCACTGGCTAAAGCGATTTTGTCGGAGGATTTTGGATACGGAGAAGTTGCGGAGAAGTAGCGCACAAAGCCTGTAGTAAGACATGACCGGGGCACTAGGCATCGAGCCATGATTATTTTAGATATTTCTTCGTCCAAAAGTTGGTGCCCATTAGGGGGTGATGTGATGAAAAATATCGATGTTTGCAACCCCACCTTTTTGGTGCCTGTACCACTGATTTTGGTAAAAAACGGCCGGACTGTAGTGATGGCTCTGTGCGTTTTACAGTCCGCGATAAAGACGAAACTGATTACAGGGAGGAACTTTAACGCCCTCGGGTACCGCCGCGACAAGCTTTTGGTAAGCCTCGGGTACAAGAGCTGGTTACGAGGAGAGATTAAACAGAAAAGACGATAAACGAATAGAAAGGGATAAACACAGATTCTAAAATGCTGCGATAATGGCTGAGTGAGCAAGCGAATTTTAATTTTAGGCAGCACTGGTTCTATCGGCACTCAAGCCCTCGACGTTATTGAAGCGAATCCGGAGCGGTTTCAGGTCGTTGGAATTGCGGCAGGGGGGCGTGATCCACGCACCGTGATAGCGCAGGCAAAGGCTTTGGACCTCCCGCCCCACGCCGTTGCCGTCGCTGATCCCCAGGCGGCGCACACTGTCTCTGTTGCTCTTGGCGGTCAGGTTCTGGGTGGGGAAGATGCCGCTGAAAAGCTTGTTCAAAGCATTGAAGCTGACACTGTTTTGAATGGCTTGGTGGGATCGCTGGGGCTCTCGGCAACACTAGCCACCATTGAGAGCGGGGAAACTCTTGCATTAGCTAATAAAGAATCGTTGGTGGCTGGCGGGAGATTCGTTACTAATAAGGCGCGTCCCGGACAGATTGTCCCTGTGGATTCCGAACACTCAGCGATGGCGCAGTGCTTACGTTCTGGTACGCGCTCCGAGGTTGCGCGGTTTGTCCTGACGGCTTCAGGCGGGCCGTTTCGGGGATGGACTAGGCAGCAGATGTGGGATGTGACTCCGCAACAAGCAGCAGCCCATCCCACATGGTCGATGGGGCAAATGAATACATTGAATTCGGCGACCTTGATAAATAAGGGGTTGGAATTAATAGAGGCAACATTGCTTTTCGACGTTCCTGCGGACCGCATTGACGTTACGGTACATCCACAGTCAATCGTGCATTCCATGATTACTTTTTCGGATGGTGCGACTATCGCCCAAGCGTCTCCGCCTTCTATGAAGCTGCCAATTTCTCATGCTCTGGATTGGCCTGCACGTGTTCCGGGTGCGCAGCCTAGTCTTGATTTTTCTTCTGCAAGTTCTTGGGATTTTATGCCGGTGGACGATCAAGCTTTTCCTGCTATTCGCCTCGCGCGTGAAGTCGCACTCGCTGGGGGAACCTATCCGGCTGTCTATAACGCTGCTAATGAAGAAGCCGCTGCAGCTTTTCTCGGTGGAAGGATTCGCTTCCCGCATATCGTGGATACTGTTGAAGAAATTGTTCAGCATGCATCTGATTTTGCAGGAGAACCACATTCTGTCGATGAGATTTTGGCACATGAGAAAGAAGCCCGACGCCGTGCAAATCTATTTGTGGATAAACTAGCTCAGAAATAGTTGAGAGTATTCGTTGCTATACTCAGCTTTTCTTCAAATAAGGAGTTTTAGTTAGTGCTGTCTTATTTTATTGGTGTTGTCGCGTTTGCAGTCGGTATTGCTGTCACCATCGCATTGCATGAGTGGGGACACTATACTGCGGCACGGGCATGCGGGATGCGGGTTCGCCGTTACTTTATTGGCTTTGGTCCTAGGATTTTTTCCTTTAAGCGAGGTCACACGGAGTACGGCTTTAAAGCTGTGCCCTTGGGCGGATTCTGCGATATCGCGGGGATGACCAACCAAGATCCGGTAACACCAGAAGAAGCTCCGCACTCAATGATGCATAAGCCCTGGTGGCAACGCATAATAGTGTTGCTCGGCGGCATTTTGATGAATATCTTGGTGGCTTTGATTGTTCTGTACGGGGTCGCGATTACTGCGGGGTTGCCCAATAATCATGTGGATACCACCGCCACAGTGGGAGAGACCTCATGCGTAGCCCCTAAGCAGATTGATGCTGCAACATTAGCTCCCTGCAGTGGTGCTGGTCCGGCGGCCGAGGCTGGTTTGAAACAAGGCGACAGGATTGTTGCTATTGATGGACAAGCCATGCGCTCATTTGTCACGGTCAGAGAATATGTCCAGGATAAAGCGGGAAAGACCATAGCCGTTACCGTGGATCGAGACGGATCGCAGCTCACGCTTAATGTTCCGGTGGCACGTGCTTTGCGGTTAAACGCCAAGGGTGAAGAAGTCTCCGTCGGCGCGATCGGTGTATCAAGTGCACCTTTGAAAGATGTAGTTCTCCAGTACAACGCAATTTCGGCGGTGGGAGGAACGCTGAGCTATGCCGGTGATCTTCTTGGGGCTACGGTTAAAGGTCTTGCCTCGTTCCCTGCGAAAATACCAGGTGTTGCGGCCTCGATCCTTGGAGGACAGCGCGACCAAGAGAGCCCGGTCAGCGTTGTTGGTGCCTCGCGCATTGGCGGCGAGTTGGCACAGAAGTCCCTGTGGAGCATGTTCTTCTTGATGCTGGCTAGCTTGAACCTTTTCCTCGCGCTGTTTAACCTGATCCCGCTTCCACCGCTTGATGGCGGGCACATTGCGGTCGTGATCTATGAGAAGCTTCGCGACGCCCTCCGCAAGGCTCGCGGCCTAGAACCTGCAGGTCCAGCAGATTACGCTAAGCTCATTCCATTAACCGTTGGCGTCGCCGCGCTCCTCATGGGTGTAGGAGCCCTGGTGATCATCGCTGATGTGGTTAATCCAATCAAACTATTCGGATGATACGACCACGTTGGCTTCGGCTGGATGAGATTTATGAAAACCGTGAGAAGCCATCTGATAGCGCTTATGCACCGTGCTGGATGAGCACGGTGCTAGAATTTGGATTCATCTGATTTATCCCATTGCGATGGGGATAGCCCCATTTCTGTACAAGGAGCATGCTTAGTGTCAACCATCACTGGACAACCGATTGGTCTTGGCCTTCCGGATGCGCCGCCACCAGTATTGGCTCCGCGGCGTAAGACACGCCAGATCATGGTTGGAAACGTAGGGGTCGGATCTGACTACCCTGTATCTGTCCAATCGATGACAACGACTAAAACGCATGATGTCAATGCGACTCTTCAACAAATTGCGCAGCTGACAGCCAGCGGCTGCGACATCATCCGCGTGGCGTGTCCTAAGACTGTCGATGCTGAGGCACTGCCGATTATTGCTAAAAAGTCTCCCATTCCTGTGATTGCGGATATTCATTTCCAACCGAAGTACATCTTTGCCGCTATCGATGCTGGATGCGCCGCAGTGCGTGTGAATCCAGGAAATATCAAAGAATTTGATGGGCGGGTAAAAGAAGTAGCTAAGGCCGCCGGCGACGCAGGGATTCCCATCCGCATTGGTGTCAACGCTGGTTCCTTAGATAAACGTCTTTTGGAAAAATATGGCAAAGCCACCCCGGAAGCCCTCGTAGAATCCGCGCTATGGGAAGCCGGATTGTTTGAGGACTGTGGCTTTGGTGATATCGCAATTTCCGTAAAACACAATGACCCCGTGGTGATGGTTGAGGCTTACCGTCAGCTAGCTGCTCAGAGTGATTACCCGCTGCACCTTGGTGTGACAGAGGCAGGCCCTGCTTTCCAGGGCACAATTAAGTCTGCTGTGGCTTTTGGTGCGCTTCTATCGGAAGGTATTGGCGACACTATCCGGGTCTCGTTGTCAGCAGATCCCGTGGAAGAAATTAAGGTGGGCGATCAAATTTTGCAGTCGCTCAACCTGCGCGAACGTGGCTTGGAAATCGTTTCATGTCCTTCCTGTGGGCGCGCACAAGTTGACGTGTACACCTTGGCAGAGGAAGTCACCGCGGCATTGGACGGAATGGACATTCCGCTACGCGTTGCCGTTATGGGATGCGTAGTCAACGGCCCTGGAGAAGCCCGCGATGCGGACTTGGGTGTTGCTTCCGGCAATGGCAAAGGCCAGATCTTTGTTCGAGGCGAGGTAATCAAGACCGTCCCTGAGTCACAGATCGTGGAGACCTTGATCGAAGAAGCGATGCGTTTGGCAGAAGCTGAAGGGCTAGAAATCAAGGAAGGTGCTGGCCCACAGGTGAAAGTAACCCGTTAAAAACGACAAAACTCCCCGTCGTCATACGCCTGGAAAGTGAGGTATACGACTACGGGGAGTTTTCTCATGTGGTTTTAGAGGACATCGTAGTTTTCCACTACAAACATAGTGGTGTCGCAGATAAAGTGTGCTCACTAAATGTTAGCCTTACGCCCATGAGCATGCCCACTAATTCAACTCTGAAAACTATGGTCTCACTGGGGATCTCAGTGTGTTTGTTTTCTGGAACATTGGTGGCATGCACGCCCAAGCCTGCATTAGCAGATCCAACTGCCAAAGCGTTCCTGGCGGACCTCGCAGACTCCAACTTCAGTGCTGCAGGTGCTCGCACTGATAACTCCGAAAAAGTAAGTTCGGTCCTGGAATCCTCGTGGAAAGGTCTTCAAGCAGAAAGATTACGTGCAGAGATCACGTCGGTGGATACAAAAGACACAATTGCGACGGCTAAATACACCATGACATGGGATTTACCGCGTGATAGGACTTTTAGCTATGAAACATCTATGACGCTTAATCGAATAAACGGAGAATGGAAAATCCGTTGGCAGCCCTCTGCTTTGCACCCTCGTCTAGGCGCGAATCAGCACCTGGAGTTGCGGGCGATTAATGCTGAACGCGCGAGCGTGGTTTCTTCCGACGGTGCGGAAATTTTGGTGCCGGGGATTAAATACCGTCTGCTTATCGACGCCACCAGCGTGACAGATAAAGATACGGTTGCACGCACAGTTGCGGCCCACTTGCAGTCAGCGCGAAGCCATGACGAAACAATCCCTGAGATCAAAGCCAATGAGCTTGCAGACAATCTCAAGGCAGCAAAAGGGCGCTACTCGGTTGCGTTGCTGAGTCAGCAAACGGGAGAGGCCCTGCAAGGGCAGCTTATTGGTATTAATGGGGTGACGCTGAATAAAGAAGCGGCGTTGGTTAATAAAGACCCGCGTTTTGCCCCAGACATCATCAAGCGAGTTTCAAATATTGTTGATAGCCAGCTGGAAGGCGACAATGGCTGGACTGTGTCCTCGGTGACGGCTGACGGTGCGGCCTTGGAAAATATTGAATATCACGCCCCAAAGGTAGCTCCCGCAGTCAAAATCAGCATTGATCAAAAAGTGCAGCAGGCCGCAGAATCTGCCGTGAATTTGCGAAAAGACATGAAGACTATGATCGTTGCGATTCGTCCTTCTAGCGGGGAGATTCTAGCCGTTGCACAGACCCCCAAAGCAGATGAGGAGGGCGATCTTGCTCTCAACGGTCAATTCCCTCCGGGATCGACGTTTAAGGTGGTCACGGCTTCTGCCGGTATACAAGACCAAGGGCTAAATTCTGGAAGCATCGTTCCGTGCCCAGGAACGATGAATATCTACGGGCGAACGGTGACTAACTATAATGCTTTTTCGTTGGGAAATGTCCCTTTACAAAAAGCCTTCGCACGATCGTGCAACACTACTTTTGCTAATATCTCTGAAAAATTAGCGCAGGGGCATCTGAAACACATCGGAAGCCAATTTGGAATTGGTGTGGATTATGACATTCCTGGTTTGAATACTCTCACTGGTTCGATCCCAGAAGGAGAGACCCCGCTTGATCGCACCGAGGCTGGGTATGGACAGGGAAAGGTTTTGGTCTCTCCGTTTGGCATGGCATTGATGTCTGCTACCGCTGCGGCCGGAAAAACGCCGACTCCCACGTTGATCTCCGGGCGAGAAACAAAAATGGATAAGCATCCTGAGGCACTGCGGCCGGAGACTATTGATCAACTTCGTTCCTTAATGGGGGCAGTGACCAAGCCAGGTGGAACTGCTGCTGGTATGAGTGCCGGCGGGGAGATCTTTGGAAAGACTGGTGAAGCAGAAATTAATGGAGGCTCTCATGCCTGGTTCACAGGGTATCGAGGAGACCTAGCCTTTGCCACCCTCGTTGTCTTGGGTGGCGGTTCTGAGGCCTCCGTCGCAATAACCGATAATTTTCTGAGGAATCTCGATGAGCTTAACGCTCATTGATCAGGCTGGAAGGGTCAAGATTGTGGGGTAATGGGAGGCGTCGGCAAGCTTAAGCGCTGAAAGGGATAGCATGGGAAACATGTCTTATAATCGTAAACCCCTTGTTCCCGGAAAACAGAGTCCTACGCGTGAGGTTCCAGCGCACATCGATCGTCCTGAATATGTGTGGAAAGATACTGTTCAAGAGGCTATTGGAGAGCCTTTTGTCCAGACTCCTGAAACAATTGAAGCTATGCGCGAGGCCTCCAAGATCGCGGCTAATGCTCTACACGTGGCGGGGGCTGCTGTAGCCCCAGGGGTGACTACCGATGAGCTTGATCGCATTGCACATGAGTATATGTGCGATCATGGCGCCTACCCGTCCTGCTTGGGGTACCGCCATTTTCCTAAATCGGTGTGTGTGAGCCTTAATGAGATCGTCTGCCATGGAATCCCGGATTCCACAGTCATTCAAGATGGCGACATCGTTAATATTGACGTCACCGCATACAAAAATGGGGTGCATGGCGATACCAACGCAACGTTCCTTGCTGGCAACGTGTCAGAAGAACATCGATTGCTTGTCGAACGCACCAAAGAAGCAACGCTTCGCGGGATTCGCGCTGCAAAACCTGGCCGTGAGATCAACGTGATCGGCAGAGTCATCGAGTCTTATGCTAAACGATTTGGTTATAACGTGGTTACTGATTTCACAGGACACGGGATCGGAACCACTTTCCATAATGGGCTTGTAGTTTTGCACTATGATTCTGATGTTTACCAGGACGTATTAGAACCCGGCATGACGCTAACGGTGGAACCCATGCTTAATCTGGGAGGCCTCGATTATCGTATTTGGGAGGACGATTGGACTGTACAAAACACCGATTTCAAGTTCAGTGCGCAGTTCGAACACACTTTAGTTATTACTGAAGATGGTAATGAGATTCTTACTGTCCCGGATGCTGATCTGGAAGTTCACTAGTTTCCCATAACAGTTATTCTGAGTGCTGTCTTGCTTATCGGTTGTTACCTTTTGGGGTTTATATGAAGTCGTTTCTCATCGCTGGTTGCACATCGGATGCCGGAAAATCTGTAGTGGTGGCTGGCCTGTGTCGCGCTTTTGCACGGCGTGGTATTAAAGTGGCTCCATTTAAAGCCCAGAACATGTCTAATAACTCGGCGGTGACACCCGATGGTGGCGAGATAGGTCGGGCTCAGGCACTGCAAGCGTTTGCGTGTGGGCTTGTCCCCAGCACGGCTTTCAATCCTATTTTGTTAAAACCAGGCTCAGATCGGACCTCACAGCTTGTGGTGAATGGCAAAGCCACCGGCAACGTGAGTGCTCGCAGTTATATTGAGCATCGCACTCATCTCAAAGCCGTAGCTGCAGAAGCGCTTCATGCTTTGCAGTCCGAGTATGAGGTGGTGATTTGTGAGGGAGCAGGATCGCCTGCGGAGACAAACCTCAGGGATACGGACGTCGCAAATTTTGGGTTGGCCGAGGCCTGCGATCTTCCGGTGTATCTGGTGGGGGATATAGATCGTGGAGGCGTCCTAGCTCATTTTTTTGGCACTCATCAGATCGTGTCCGAGCAGGATCGTGCGAGGATCGCAGGGTTTGTTGTTAATAAATTCCGGGGAGATCAAACGATCCTCGAACCAGGGCTGGCTGATCTAGAGAAACGACTCGGGGTTCCTACCGTTGCTGTTTTACCCTTTATCGAGGGACTGTGGATAGACGCGGAAGATTCGCTCCAATCCCACATAGGAGCTACAGTTGGGCCCACTGCTCCAGCTCTTGGCACACAGCGTTTACGGGTAGCGGCGGTGCGGCTTCCCCGTGTGTCCAACGCTACCGACGTAGAAGCTTTGGCATGCGAACCTGGGGTGACTGTTACATGGACTGTTGATCCTGACCAAGTACATGAGGCAGACCTGGTAGTACTTCCTGGTTCCAAAGCAACGGTGAGCGATCTGGAGTGGTTAAAGCGCACCGGTATCGCAGAAGCTATGAAAGAACGCGCCAACCGAGGGGCTCCAATTGTGGGAATCTGTGGTGGCTTTCAAATGATGTGCGCAAGCATTGATGACCCAGTGGAGTCAGGAACGCAACAGCCAGTAGCAGGCTTGGGGATCTTTGATATTGATATAGCTTTCCATCCAGAGAAGACCTTGATACGGCACGATCATGGGGGCTATGAAGTTCATCATGGCCGAGTCGTACGCTCTACCGAGGATCCGTGGATAGGGGAGGAAGGCGCGGTTAGGGGCGCAAGCTTTGGCACGCATAGGCACGGATATCTCGAATCGGATCCTGCACGTAGAGAATTTCTACAACGCATCATCAAGCTGTCTGGACGAAGAGGTTTTGTTCTTGATCCTCGAACGTCCTTTCAAAGCGAGCGCGAGAGACAGCTCGATCTGCTAGCAGATAGCATCGAGGCTCATTGGGACATTGATGCTTTAATCCGTGATCTTTCTAGTGGCGTTGTTTCATGAGGTACTAGTTATGCAGCTCGGATTTCTTGGTGGGAGTCTGCGGTTTCGTCCGTAGTTACTCCGCGAGATGCTGAAACATTCACAGTGGGAAGGTATGCGGCAGTTTTGTTTTCTACTCGAACAGAATGACTAGGCAACAGCATGGCCGACATGATGCTAAGAAGGCAGCAACCAGCATAACTTAGCGTGAGGACATTCGCGTTGAGTGCTATCCCGGTGACGATGTGTATGCAGAAAAGAAGCTGTATTACACCTAAAACGGCTGCTGCGGTAACCAACAAGAGAACGGAAACATTACGTAAAGACGTGCGTAAGAGCCACACTATCGACGCAATAAGAGCCGTCATGGTAAACAACACCAACGTCAAGGATAAGAACGCTGGGTGTTCGGAGGACGTAGAAAATTTTCCAGAAATAGAAAGCCATGCGTTGATCAGCGGCAAGAGCACTACGACTGTTGAGACCCAGCGTAATCGGGGCGGGAAGAAAAATAGGCTGCCGATAAAGATTGCTAACCCAGCGGAAGGCATTGCGATGGTGACCAAGATGATGTTGAGGTGCGCATACAAGGCACTAGGAAAAACGCGGGAAAAAGCGATCAACATTCCTGTTGTCAAAATGACAAAGCTGGGGACAGCGATAAGAAAAGAAGACAGGAAGCGCTGTGTTTTTCTGGAAAATGAGTGCCTTATTGTGCGGGGAACACCTGGGGCATTGACGAGGGCAACAAGCGCAGCAGCAGCCCCCGTTGCCATGCTCATGGCCAATACGATTGCTGTGATACGGCTATCGCGCATGGTTGCAGAAGCGAGCGTAGCTAGAGCAATACAAATGGCAGTGGACATGCTGACGACGGCACACCGAAGCCTACGAACTTGAACAGTAGACCAGCGCGACGGAGTCTGATTGTGCAGAATAGCGGCCTTTCGGTCGTATAAGCTCATATACCCTCGTGATCCATTGGTATTTCGGTATGACATTCCTTAATGAAAATGGCGCTAAGACCATGCTTCCATTGAGCCGCAGAAAGATGAAAGACTGCATCGGAAGATGAAAACGTCGACAAGCTTTCTGTGGAGTGTGTCTCATAGATTACGCTTTTGAGCTGAAATGTGGGCGAGCGCACGCCGAGGGCGAATGCAAAATATGGGAGAAAACAATAAAAGTCGCACGTGACCAAAGCGGTAGCACCTGCGACTTTTAGATTAATCCTCTGCGGAAATTCTAAGAGAAATCAAGACCTAGGAGAGCATTTTCCGTTAATTCCGGAAGCGCTGGGTGGATCCAGTACTGCTTGGTAGCAACGTCACGGACGTCGAGCTTAAAAGCCATAACAGTAATGAGCTGTTGTACCAGTGTAGAAGCCTGGGGTCCGATAAAGTGCGCCCCTAGTAGTAGCCCGGTGTCTTTGTCTGCGATGAGTTTTACAAAGTGCTCGGTATCTTCCATCGCCCAACCATAGGCAACATCGCCATAGTTCTGGACCTTGACTGTGATGTTGTATCCGGCAGCGTGAGCTTCATCTTCTGTTAAACCAACTGTGCCGATCTGCGGATGAGTAAAGACCGCGGCAGGAACATTCTCATGAGGCATAGGCTGGAGATCTTCTGGATGAAGGAGATTGTGTTTTACTGCCCGCATTTCAGCATTGGCCACGTGCTTAAGTAGGTATGGGGAAGACACATCGCCCAAAGCCCAGACATCGGGAGCTGTTGTACGTCCGTACTGATCAACCTTGATGCGGCGCCCATCCATTTCTACGCCAGCTTTGTCCAGATCCATGAGGTCGCCATTGGGGATTCGGCCGGTGGCTACCAGGAAGACCTCGCCTTGTGCGGTGGATCCATCGTCCAGGGTGAGGGTAACCACGCCATCGTTTTCCGTGATGGAATCGATGGTGCGTCCTAGCCTGCAATCTAGTTTTTCCTTGGTGATCTCAGTAAAGCGATCAGAAATATCGGAATCGAGCTGGCGTAGGAGCTTCTCGGACCGGTTTACCACGGTAACTTTTACGCCGAGAGCGTCAAAGACATGGGCAAACTCCATAGCGATGTAGCCGCCGCCCATAACCACCATGGATTCAGGGAGAGACTCTAAGCGCATGATGTTCTCGTTGGTGTAATAGCGCACACCTGAATCAATGACTTTTTGATCGATAAACGGGCGAGAACCGGTAGCGATGACAATACGATCACCAGAAATGATAGCTTCTTCAGAGCCCTGACCGGTGCGTATGGTTTTGGGGGCTATGAATGACGCATGCTGGTCGTAGACATCGATGTTGGGGGTCTTGGGGCCGCGCCGATATTCTTCGCCAGAGGCAGATATAGGATCGATGCGGTCGCGGAAAACTCGGTTGACAATAGATGGCCAATCCACATCGGATACCTCGGCTGAGATGCCGTAGCGTTCAGACTCGCGTACCGCTAAAGCGATCTCAGAAGCGTACACAAACATTTTGGTTGGTATGCAGCCAACATTGAGGCATGTTCCACCAAAGGCGCCTTTTTCTACTATCGCAATGGACTTATCGTGAAACTCGGGGCCCGGAATGGAATTTCCAGATCCCGTTCCGATAACGATCAAGTCGTAGTGTTTGTGGGCCTGCTCGCTCAAGGAATACTCGCTTTCTTTAAAAGTGGCGCATGGAATGATGCACTAAGGACTGGCTATCTCTACTAGAGGTAGCGTAATTGGCAAATGCAAAAGGTAAAAGAGGTTATTCTTTTTACCTTTGTCATGTGCGTGAGTCTTAAAGTTCAACGGAACATAGCGGCAGCACATTCCATCAGACATGAGAAATAGTAATGAAAAACCTTTAATATTCCATATATTGCGTCCGGAGTGCTGGTGTGTGGAAGGGGAAATCATGCCCAGACCTGCGGGGACCTGTGTGAACGAAGCTGGGGGTGATGCTCTGACTTTTATTGTTGTGAGCAGTTTAGGCGTTCTTGGGATCTAGCCATCGGTCGCATGTTTGGAATACATGGGCAAGTGCGGCATGGTTGGACAAGAAAACATCATGTTTTGCTCCTGGAATAGCCTGAACTGTGACGTGCTCAGAAAGGTATGGCCCCCACTGGTTAACGTGTTCTACGTTGATGACCGCATCGGCATGGGCGGCCAGCGGCAATGTCGATGCCGAGGAATCCGAGCTTAAGCACAGCAGTGGGACACCACAATCTATACGGCCCCGGTGAACAAGGCGTTGTGCTTTGTCGATGGCCGAGACCCAGCCGACAAATTTTTTATGACCTCCCAAAGGCTTCCATTGAAGGTTGTAATCCCATTCACCTTCGCCATGGACATGCAAACTTTTTCCGTAGACAGAAGATGATTTTGTTTTCAGTGCGGCGCGCGGTCGGATTTTAGCGGCCACGGTGATAAGTGGGCGGGTAATGCGAACTATAGGCGCAGGAACCATCATGCTTAGCCAAGGGCTATTTAAAATGGCGCCGGGGAACTTAGCGTGGGTGAGGGGATCGGATATGCGTAGATAATTAAGCCAGTGACATGCGATAAGTCCACCTGTTGAGTGTGCGATGGGGACGATTGTGGGATGTGTTTGTAATAGGGCCTGTGCGGCAATATCAAGTTCCTGAAAGTAGATACTGAGGCGGGATGCGTAATGCCATGTCTGGCCTTCGCGATGTGACCTTCCGCATTTTCGTAGGTCTAATGCGTATACCGCAAAGCCCTGGTTATGAAAATGCTCTGCGACATGGCGATGAAAAAAATAGTCTGTCATGCCGTGTACAAAGAGCAGAGCTGGACGTTGGTTGTATTGGTCTATGGCTTCTTCATTGGGAAGATGGCGTACAAGACTGCCAAAAATCTCGCCTTCACTGCCTTCTGACCTGGGATCGTTGCCGAGGCTAAAAGTGGCGCATTGGTAATCGCGTCCGAGTATGTCTGTCTTCCAGTGAAGCTTCATGTCTATGACTCTAGATCGGACACTGCTTCGGATGGGGGAATAAAGAGTGCAACATTACAAAGTGGAGGGTCGTATGTGGGGGCTTACATATAGCTTAAGTGCTTTATTTCTTGCGTTTGCTGCACTTTAGGTCTGGGGGTAGGCGCACTCTTTGTTGGAATTCTGGTGCGTTTTGTTGCGGAGGACAGGCCTGTAGGGTTTGCATGAGGGGTACTTGTATTTTTGCTAAAGGAAAGCTGTTGGGAAACAGACCTGCCCATTTGTTTTTTGTGGATATGGCAGCAATCCTGTTTATCGTGGATGGGTGTGCAAGATAGGGGTATTCGGGGGTGGGTAAATACTGTTTTGCAGGTGTATTTCATTGATGGTTGCTCTCTTTTTCTTACCCCCAGTAGATCAGGCGTAAGCTGTTTTCTAGTGAACTGAAGAAATTCGGTCGGGCTGATTTTTGGGCTGGCTATGTAAGCCGTTGGGCGGTGGATTTTATCGTTACTGTCTTCGGCTTTGGGTGACCATGAGGGATAGCATTCCGATGGTTGCTTGATGCAGATGCTGATATTCTGTGTCGCATCGAAAGCTCAGTTTCTCATGGTGTTGCAAGGCACTGTGATTATGAGTCGTGCTGTTTTCTAGTTCATGAACAATCCGGGAAATACGGAAACGTAAAACTCAAGGAAGATTGAATATGGCAGATTCCATCAACGCGCAACGGGTCACGGACGAAGTAGACGTTGCCCTGATCGGCGGCGGCATCATGAGTGCCACCCTTGGCGCTATGCTCCGCACACTTGAACCTAGCTGGTCTCAGGTCCTCTTTGAGCGTCTCGATGCACCTGCTCAAGAGTCATCCTCGCCGTGGAACAACGCAGGGACAGGGCATTCGGCTCTGTGCGAGCTGAATTACACGCCGGAAGTTAACGGGCGTATTGAAATCAATAAAGCTCTGGGCGTAAATGAGAAGTTCCAAGTTTCTCGCCAGTTCTGGTCTTATCAAATTAACCAAGGGGTTCTGCCGAATCCTCGTGAGTGGATTAACCCTGTACCTCACGTTTCCTTTGCTCGTGGTGAAGCGCAGGTTAACTATTTGAAAAAGCGTTACGACGCTCTAGCTAACCACCCGCTGTTCCCCAATATGCAGTACACGGATGACCGTAGTGTGTTCAATGACATGCTGCCGTTGATGGCTGATGGACGTAGCGAATTTGAGAAGGTTGCGATTTCCTGGACTGATGCTGGCACGGACATTAACTATGGATCGCAGACTCGCCAGTTCCTCAAAGCGGCCGAGGCTAATGGCACCAATATCCGTTATGGCCACGAGGTTAAAGATATTACTCGTGATGGCGGTAAGTGGAAGATTAAAGTTAAAAACGTTCACACCGGTGATATTCAAGTTATTCGTGCAAACTTTGTCTTTGTTGGCGCTGGTGGAATGGCACTCCCGCTGCTCCAAAAATCTGGCATTCCGGAAATACGTGGGTGGGGCGGTTTCCCCGTATCCGGTCAGTGGCTGCGCTGTACCAACCAAGAAGTCATAGAACAGCATTCGGCGAAAGTTTATGGCAAAGCATCTATCGGCGCGCCCCCGATGTCGGTGCCTCACTTGGATACTCGCGTCATCGATGGAGAAAAAGGTCTGCTGTTTGGCCCTTATGCGGGATGGACGCCAAAATTCTTAAAGAAGGGCTCGTACTTCGACCTCGTTAAGTCGATCCGTCCCACAAACCTGATGTCTTATCTAGGCGTTGGAGCGCAGGAATTTGGCCTGACTAAGTACCTCATCACTGAGGTGCTTAAGGATCAATCAGCTCGGATGGAGTCTCTGCGCGAGTACATGCCTAATGCGCGCGATGAAGACTGGGAACTGATTACAGCCGGTCAGCGTGTGCAGGCTATCGAGCCCGTTGTGGGTCCGCGATTCTCCTCTTTGGCTTTTGGTACTTCCCTTATTAACTCCGCTGACGGATCTATCGCCGGCATCCTTGGTGCGTCGCCAGGTGCCTCTATTGCACCAGCCGCGATGTTGGAACTGCTTGAGCGTTGCTTTGGTCAGCGTATGGTTGAATGGGGCGACAAGATTAAGGAAATGATTCCTTCCTACGGGATTAAGCTTGCTACGGATAAGCGACTATTTGAAGAGATTTGGGATTATACCCAGACCACTCTGCAGCTTGATCAAGACTAAGTAGTCAGTTTTTTGGTGTTGAAGAGACCCTGACCTTGAAACGATTCCTAGTGGTGCTTTAATGAAAAAGGCACTGCTAGGTTTTGTTATTTTCTAGGAGATATAGAAGCACTATGGGCACTGGTGGACGTACGTTGTATCCGTTTTCGGCAGTTGTGGGGCAGGATCGACTAAGACTTGCACTCATCCTGTGTGCGATTTCTCCGCGCATTGGTGGCGTGGTCATCCGTGGGGAAAAGGGAACAGCCAAGACAACCATGGTGCGAGCTTTTGCCAGTTTGCTGGGGGATGCTCCATTAGTTGATCTTCCCATCGGAGCCACGGAAGATCGAGTTGTGGGCTCCCTTGACATGGAAACGATCTTGACCACGGGCAAGGCTCACTATAATCCCGGTTTGCTGAGCCAGGCAGACGGTGGAGTGCTGTACGTCGATGAGGTAAATCTGCTTGCGGATCACCTGGTTGATTCGCTCTTAGACGCCGCAGCGACAGGGCAGGTTACAGTCGAACGGGACGGTATTTCGCATTCTTCTCCTGCCAATTTTGTGCTTGTGGGAACCATGAATCCAGAGGAAGGGGAGCTGCGTCCGCAGCTTCTTGATCGTTTTGGTTTGGCCGTCGATGTCGTGGCCTCCAAAGATGTTGAGGTTCGTGCAGAGATCATGCGGCGTCGGCTCGCATTTGAATCGACTCCACAATCTTTTGTTCAATCATGGGCCCATGAGGACGCATCAACAGCGCAGCTGATCCATGAGGCGAAACAACGAGTGCAGCAGCTACAGCTTTCCGACGTTAACCTCAGCCGGATTGCACACCTTTGTGCGGCATTTGATGTTGATGGTATGAGGGCTGATTTGGTTATTGCTCGGACTGCGCTAGCCCATGCTGCCTGGCGCGGGGCCTCGACGGTGGAAGATGAGGATATTCGCATAGCTGCAGAGTTGGCTTTGCCGCATCGTCGCCGCAGAGACCCATTCGATGAACCCGGCTTAGATCAGGATCAGCTGGATCAAGAAATGGATAATGCTCAGAAACAGCACCCAGATGAGGAAGGCAACGCGGAAAGCGACTCGGAAGGACCTCAGGACGAGGCAAATCAGAATGAAGTAGAAGAAAAATCCTCGGAAGAACAGGCGGAACAGCCCACCAGTGATGGTCAGGAGGAACGCGCTACTACTGGCGCTCCCTTTCGCTCCGCGGGTGTTTAAACGCAAAGGCATAGGCGAACAAGGAATACCGGGTCGGCGCTCGAAGGCGTATTCCTCGCATGGGGCAGACGTTCGCCCATTGAGTACTGGTCATGGCTTAAATCTTGTGGGGACCATTTTTGCGGCGGCCGATCGAGGAGCTCGAGTAGAAGGAAAGATGATTGACTTCCGGCCAGAGGATTTGAGGGGGTCCTTAAGACGGGGAACGGAGTCAAACCTCATCATTTTTGTCGTTGATGCTTCGGGATCTATGTCTGCTCGGGATCGCCTGGCTTCAGTTACCGGTGCGGTTCTATCGATGCTTCGGGATGCGTATCAGCGCCGGGACAAAGTGGCCGTGGTGTCCGTGCGCGGCACAGCCCCCGAGCTGGTGCTGCCTCCTACTGGCTCAATTGATGTTGCAGTGCGTCGTTTGCATAACGTAGTGACGGGTGGCCGGACTCCGTTGGGTGAGGGGCTTTTGCTTGCCCATGATGTGATTCGTCGTGAGCATGTGAAAGAACCTGGTCGCCGTGCCCTTCTCGTCGTGTTGTCAGATGGCCGTGCCACTGGAGCTTCTGGTCTGGCTGGATCGAGAGCAGCAGCTCGCCTCATCGCCCGCAATGGTTTAGCTGGTTCGGTGGTGATCGATTGTGAGAAACCTGGACGCGTACGCCTTGGTCTGGCACAGGAGCTGGCAGCCCATCTTGAAGGCATATGTATTCAGCTCAAAGAAGTGAATGCAGATTCCGTAGCCGGAGTGATCGACGCGGTGTGATCGAGATACGTGGGAAAAGCGCGTGAGATGACAGCCTAGACAAGTAGAATCGATGTGTCTTCCGATATCGATTCAAGCAACGAAGGAGATCTTCTTATGCCTCAAGGGAAAGTAGATCCTGCGTCCATACCCGATGATGGTTTAACTACACGCCAGCGCCGGATGCTTCCTGTTACCGCCGTTCATACCGGGCAAGGTAAAGGAAAGTCGACGGCCGCCTTCGGGATGGCTATGCGCGCTTGGAACCAGGGGATGAATATAGGCGTTTTCCAGTTTGTTAAGTCCGCTAAGTGGAAAGTCGGCGAAGAAGCCGTCTTTAGGCAACTGGGGAAGCTGCATGAAGATTCTGGCGTAGGCGGAGTCGTCGAATGGCACAAAATGGGGGAGGGATGGTCGTGGACAAAGAAGCAGGGGTCTGATGACGACCATGCCCGTGATGCTCGCGATGGTTGGGAGGAGATTAAACGTCGGATAGCTGCACAAGAGCATGATTTTTATGTTCTTGATGAGTTCACATATCCCATCAAATGGGGATGGATTGATGCAGATGACGTTGTAGAGACTCTGAAGAACCGTCCTGGCACGCAGCATATTGTAATAACTGGGCGTGATGCGGATCCGAAGCTCGTCGAGGTGGCCGATCTTGTTACTGAGATGACAAAAATAAAGCATCCGATGGATGTAGGACGTAAAGGTCAAAAAGGCATCGAATGGTAACTGCAGTACCCGGGGTTGTGATTGCTGCAACCTCGTCCGGATCGGGTAAAACAACCATTGCTACGGGACTGATGGCTGCGTTGGCTCAGCGCATGGTAGTCGCGCCGTTTAAAGTCGGACCCGATTATATTGACACGGGTTACCACGGGATGGCCGCAGGTCGGGTGGGCAGAAACCTAGATTCTGTCATGTGCGGCCGATCTGCTTTGGGCCCTCTCTATGCACATGGTGCGCAAGGAGCAGACATTGCGGTGGTGGAAGGGGTTATGGGGCTTTTCGACGGCCGCATAACCGAAGGCTCAAATACTGCGGATGCTCGCGCACAAGGATCTACCGCAGAAATTGCTGCGGAACTGGGCCTTCCCGTCATTTTGGTTGTTGATGTTCGCGGAATGAGTCAGTCTGTGGGGGCTGTGGTCCACGGATTTGCCACTGCCGATGATGCCGTCCGGGTGGCTGGCGTGATTTTGAATAAAGTTGGTACTGACCGGCACGCTGCGGTGTGCCGGGAATCGGTAGAAGCTGTGGGTGTTCCAGTTTTGGGCGCAATTCCCCGGGTCGATGATGCTGAGGTTCCCTCGCGACATCTGGGTCTGGTCACATCTACGGAGCTTCTTCAAGCTCGTTCTGTTGTTGCAGAGATGGCCGCAATGGTGGAACAACATGTTGATCTTGATGCTGTGATTTCTCTTGCGCGCTGCACATTTACGGGAGCTGCCTGGGACCCCATGGTCGCAGTGGGAGATCGTGTCGGTGGGTTCCGCAGTCCACGAATCGCGTTAGCAGGTGGGCCTGCTTTTTCCTTTACCTATGCGGAGCACGTAGAGCTTTTGGAGGCCGCGGGGGCGGAGGTTCTTGCTTTTGATCCTCTGATTGATGATCTGCCAGATTGCGATGGGCTCATCATTCCGGGAGGTTTTCCGGAGGAATATTGTGAAGTACTAGCAAAGAGGAAAGATCTACAGCGCAGTATCGTAAGCCGCATTGAACAAGGCATGCCAGTTCATGCGGAGTGTGCGGGGCTTTTGTGGCTTCTAGATACTCTGGACGGGCACCGGATGCTCGGAGTTATTTCTGCTCAAGCAGCGATGGGGCGCCGCCTCACGCTGGGGTATCGGGAGGCCGTAGCACTGTGTGATTCTGTGATGTACCGGGCTGGAGAGCGCGTCACTGGACATGAATTCCACCATACGGCGCTGGTCAAAGCTGACGCTTCAGGTTGGGAGTCAGCATGGGGGTGGCGCACCTGGGATGGCGTGGCGGCGCGTGAAGGATTTGTACGCGGTAATGTCCATGCCAGTTATCTCCACGTTCATCCAGCGTCCGTACCACGGGCAGTAAGAAGGTTTGTCGATGCATGCTAGTGAAAAACCACAGGCGTTGACCCTAACAACACCTGACGGACCCTTGAGCATCATAGGACACGATGGTTTTGTGTTGGCTAGTGGCTGGACTGAAGATAGTGCAGCGCTGGCCTCTCTAGTGCACAAGGAGTTTGCGCTGGGGGCCGGAGGGCAGGGAATTGATCATGTAGGGCTTGATGATGCACATCCCGTGTTACGTGATGCGAGCGCGGCAGTCTCTGCTTATTACGCAGGGGACCTAGATGCGATAAAGCAGATTCCCGTCAAGCAACGTTCGGGGCCTTTCCGTATGCGAGCGTGGGATGTTTTGCGGGAGGTCCAGCCTGGGGAGACTCTTACATACACCGAGTACGCGATTCGATGTGGCAATGAAAAAGCGGCGCGAGCTGCCGCTAGTGCGTGTGCTATGAATGCTGCTGCATTATTTGTACCTTGCCATCGTATTGTGCGCAGTGACGGGACCCTCGGCGGTTTCCGCTATGGCATCACGATAAAAGAGAGTCTCTTGAAACGAGAGTCCCGCATCGTCTCGAACGAGGATCCGGCACAGTAGTAGTTTGCGGAACCTAGATGAAAAAGGTATTCATTAGTGAATGTCTTTCTCATCTACTCCAGTCACAGTGTTATCCGGTTTTCTCGGCTCGGGGAAAACCACCCTTCTCAATGACCTACTGGGAAATCGTGAAGGTCGCAAAATTGCGGTGATCGTTAACGATTTCTCTGAAATAAACATCGACGCAGCCCTCATCGCAGGGGAAGGGCATCTGGAACGCGGTGAAGACCGATTCATCGAGCTCACCAACGGTTGTATTTGCTGTACCCTGCGCGATGATCTTGTGGAATCAGTGGGATCGCTCGCCAGATCGGGAGACTACGACCACATCGTGATCGAATCAACGGGCATATCGGAACCCATGCCCGTGGCAGCTACATTTGAATGGGAATGGGAAGACGGAACCCGCTTGGCGGATGTTGCTCCGATTGACACGATGGCAACGCTTGTCGACGCCACCCAGTTCCTGGACTACATGTCCAAAAGGACCTACCTGGTAGATCGCG
Organism: Corynebacterium ulcerans; assembly: GCF_900187135.1. Lineage (NCBI taxonomy): Bacteria > Bacillati > Actinomycetota > Actinomycetes > Mycobacteriales > Corynebacteriaceae > Corynebacterium > Corynebacterium ulcerans. The sequence continues at coordinate 512,503 of NZ_LT906443.1, read as the reverse complement.
ACTTGGGAGCTACCCCAGAAGACGATCGCACAATCGCTGATCTCCTGGTAGACCAGGTAGAATTCGCGGATCGTATCTATGTGACCAAAGCCGATCTGGTCCCTGCAGAACGCTACGAGGCGACCGTGGCCTTGGTGCACAGAATGAACCCGCGCGCGAGCGTCGAAAAGCTTATCGACGGCCGCGTCATTCCAGAAAAAGGCGAGCCACGATCGGCAATTTCTGATTTGTTGGGAGCCATGGCCTACGACGAAGCCACAGCTCGGACGTATCAGGGGTACATGGATGAACTGACTAACCCTCATACTCCTGAGACGGAAGAATATGGGATTAGCTCTGTGGTTTTTCGTGGCGACAGGCCTTTTGACCGCGAGCGGTTGATCCAAGCGCTGCATTCAATTTCTGGCCTCGTGCGCTCCAAGGGGCATTGTTGGGTCTCGGATCGGATCGATATGGTTCAGGTGTGGCACCAAGCGGGACCTGACCTACGTATCGTCCCTGCGGGCTATTGGCAGCAAGCAGGCATGGAACCGAGTAATGAGATCGTGCTTATCGGAGTGCATTTTGATCGCGAGGATGCGGTGCGCAAACTCAGCCAGGCGATGCTCAATGATACGGAGACAATGCTGCTCCTGGCTCAGCGGACTTAGATTGAAGGACCCGGTATCATCGGTGCGCTACGTGCCGCAGTAGGTGATATAAGGAGCCGCGTCTTGAGGAGCAGGTTGCTCAAGATCTTCGCTGTCATCGATGCGGTCAAAAGGTGCAGTCGTGGCTGCAAAGAGACGTTGGAAACGTGAGAGATCCCCGCGCTCAGCGTGCAACAAGGCTTCCTCTACGAGATGATTCCTGGGGATATACACCGGATTGTGCGGGGGTACAGCTCCGCACAGGTCACGAGCAGTGCACCAGTCGTTTGCCCAGGGGAATTTTTGTTGTGTCGTACCATCGCTCAAGCTTCGTAGGAAAGTCGTGAGATCCGCGGTATGACGGGTCAGCAACTCTGGCAAAGTATCGAGAAGGTCTTCTGCACCAGAGCTATGGGGGTCTACTCCTACTGCCTGAGCCATTTCCTCCAACCAAGCAGTGCGGTAATAGGAAGCGAAACTATCGATTTCTTCCCTCGCCGCATCCATTCCGATAAAGGGAAGGAGTGTCTCAGCCATCCGAGCAAGATTCCATCCGGCGATGGCTGGTTGTTGTCCATAGGCGTAGCGTCCGCCTTGATCAATGCTAGAAAACACTGTTTGGGGATTGAACGTATCCATAAAGGCACAAGGGCCAAAATCGATACTGTAACCACTCAGCGTGGTGTTATCCGTATTCATCACCCCATGGACAAACCCGAATCGCATCCACTGGGCTACTAAGTGTGCCTGTGACAGGACAGCCTGATGCAAAAGTTCTCGAGCGTTTTCCAATTCATTGTCGCTAGGTTGAGTTAAGATCCGATGGCTTGCATAGCGCACAGTATCGCGAAGAATCTCAGGGCCATTGAGAGCCGCATACTGTAGTGTTCCTACCCGCATATGATTGGGGGCGACCCGAACCAGAATGGCTCCCGGTTGCGGACGACCCCTCATCACGGTTTCGCCAGTAGTGAGAACAGCTAATGATCTGCTGCTAGGAACACCGAGTGCATGGAGAGACTCGGAAATAAGATACTCGCGCAGCATAGGGCCGAGGACCGCTCGGCCGTCGCCCCCTCTAGAAAAATCTGTTGGACCAGAACCCTTAAGGTGCACGTCGTAAAGCAAAGGCGCACCAGATGTCTCCCGACAGAGAGCGCGATCCGCACGTAGTTCTCCGACGAGCAACGCCCGACCGTCACCGAGCAACGGGACAAAGTTGCCAAACTGATGCCCGGAATACGCCTGCGCATGTCCCTTGGCATGGAGAAGATCGTAGATATTTTCTCGCGTGATCCCCAGTGCTGCTCCCACTTCATCATTAAAAACAACTAGCTGAGGATCGAGACACGTGCTGGGATGATGGGCAACCGCAAGGCCGGGGAGTTGTTCTGCAAAGGTATGGAGAAACGTGGGATGCGACATAGGTACTACCGTAGCGCGGATTTCCACCTGTGATCTTTCCTTTATAGGGAACCCAAATAGGACTAAGCGCACTCACTGTTTAAACTTGTTTTTCATGACTTCCCAGCAGAATCAATGGCAGGCCCCAGTCGCACTCATCGGAGGTGGCCCAGGAGCATGGGACCTGATTACTGTCAGGGGGATGCGTCGACTACAAACAGCGGACGTAATTTTGGCGGATCACTTAGGACCGGCATCGGAGCTGGATAAGCTTTGCGACGTCACCACGAAAGAAATCATCGACGTATCTAAGCTCCCATACGGTAGGCAAGTAGCCCAGTCGAAAATCAACGAGCTACTTATCCATCACGCACAGTTAGGAAAAAGAGTCGCTCGACTTAAAGGCGGCGACCCGTACATCTTTGGCCGAGGCTTTGAAGAATTGCAGGCTTGTGCAGAACAAGGGATTTCCTGTGAAGTCATTCCCGGAGTAACAAGCGCCGTTTCCGTACCAGCGCTTGCCGGTATCCCCATCACCCAGCGAGGGCTTGTACACAGCTTTACCGTGGTCTCCGGACACGTGCCACCGCAACACCCGGAGTCCCTTAACAATTGGAGTGCGCTAGCACAAACGCAAGGCACCCTGAGCGTGATTATGGGAGTGAAAAACGCACCCGCCATTGCCGATGCGCTTATCGAGGGAGGCCGGCCAGCTTCAACCCCAGTGGTGATAATCCAAGAAGGAGCGACGGAACAACAGCGCTCCTATAAATGCACGCTGGGAACTCTGGCTAACACCATGCGCACGCAGGAGATTAAGCCACCCGCCGTATACGTCATCGGAGAAGTCGCTGGATTAGACGCACAACCAGCACATACGTAAAACACGCAGACATGAAAAGACGAGGGGGGCGCTTCACATTGAGGTGCCCCCCTCGTGTATGTGCCAGATCAGTTACGAACCTCAAAAGTCAACTCTGTTATCCCGGTCTGCTCTATTGCTAAACCAGCTTTTTGTGCGACCTTTTGTACCTCCTCAATAGAGGAAGGGGACGCATCACTGAGCGCCAACACTCGCGCTAACTCACCCTTGTAATGCTTATTAAAATGGCTGATGACTTTTCGTACCCCATTGGGTTGCACTGACTCCACGCGCACCGTAGTCGCGCCGGGAACTTTCCCCAACTGCTGATAGGTGCCAGAGCGTAGATCCACGATAAAATCGTCAGCATTACTTAACGCTGTGGTAATTGCTGAGCCCCAGCGTTTTTTCATCGTTGGGATTGTTCCATCTGCGTTGGGGACTTTACTAGATCCAGATAGCCTGTATCGCGGGATGGGATCTGAAGCTCCGACGACGCCAAACAACGCTGAGCCTATAGCAAGGCGCGACCATGCTGAGCGCGGAAGAGTTGGCGCGTCGAGGGCGTCGTAAAGCACACCGGTATAGCGCAGTATCGCTGGCATTGTTGGTGCATGAAGCAGCTGTGTATTAGCTGCAACTTCCTCCCGGAGTTTCTCGCTTAATTTCAACATTGTTAGGGCTTGGTCTGGGGATAGTGAGCTCAGATCCTTAGAGATGGATTTCCTTATTGGGTTCAGCGAGGGGAAGGATAAAGCGTCCATATTGAGTGGCGCATCATCACCGCCGATGGCCTTAGTCTCTGAAGGAGGTAACACAATGAGCATGTCCATAACCCTAGCGGGTATATTTCTTACTCATGATCACACGTCTTTCCACGCTCTTCCTGCGCACCCTGCGCGAAGATCCCGCAGATGCTGAAGTTCCTAGCCACAAGCTGCTAGTTCGTGCCGGATACATTCGCAGAGCTGCACCAGGTGTTTACACGTGGCTGCCCTTAGGGTTGCGCACACTCAAAAAGATCGAAAATATTGTGCGCGAGGAGATGGACGGAATTGGAGCTCAAGAGCTGCTTTTCCCAGCGTTGTTGCCCCGCGAGCCCTACCAGACAACTAACCGGTGGACTGAATACGGCGATTCGCTTTTCCGCCTCAAAGATCGCAAGGGTGCAGACTACCTTTTGGGTCCCACCCATGAGGAGATGTTTGCCGGAGCAGTGAAAGACATGTACTCGTCGTACAAGGATTTCCCTGTCATCCTCTACCAAATCCAAACCAAGTACCGGGATGAAGAACGCCCACGCGCTGGCATTCTTCGTGGCCGTGAATTTGTGATGAAGGACTCCTACTCCTTCGACATGACAGATGAGGGACTCGAGTCGTCGTATCAGCGTCACCGTGGTGCATACCAGCGCATCCTTGACCGCCTAGGCGTTGAGTATGCGATTTGCTCTGCGACTTCTGGCGCGATGGGTGGTTCTGCTTCTGAAGAATTCCTGGCGATCAGTGAAAACGGCGAGGACACCTTTGTGCGCGCTACGCAGGGCGACTACGCCGCTAACGTGGAAGCCGTGATCACTCAGCCCGGCGTCGAACGCTCCCTTGAAGGGCTGCCCGAAGCTATGGAGTACGACACCCCTGCTGCTGAAACCATCGAGTCTTTAGTGGCATGGGCACAAGCCGCTGGGGTTACGGTTGAAGGCCGTGAAGTCGTTGCCTCAGATACTCTGAAATGCATCGTTGTGAAAATTACAGAACCTGGTGCTGAGGATCATGAGCTTGCCGGCATTCTGCTTCCAGGAGACTGCGAAGTAGACATGAAACGCCTGGAAGCCTCTCTCGAGCCTGCAGCTGTGGAACTCGCTACCGAAGCAGACTTCAAGGCGAATCCCTTCCTGGTGAAAGGTTACGTTGGCCCTCGCGCATTGATCGCACATGACGTTAAGCTCTTTGCCGATCCTCGCGTGGTCACCGGAACCTCATGGATTACTGGCGCAGATGCTGATCAGCGCCATGTAGTTAACCTTACGGTGGGTCGCGACTTTGAGGTGGAGAACTATATCGAGGCCGCCGAAGTTCGCGAGGGCGATCCGGCACCAGAAGGCCAAGGCACGCTTACCTTGGCCCGCGGTATAGAGGTTGGACATATTTTCCAACTTGGACGTAAATATACCGAGGCCTTTGACGTGCAGATTCTTGATGAAAACGGCAAGCGGGCGATCCCGACCATGGGCTCTTATGGCATCGGTGTCTCACGGCTCATGGCGGTGCTTGCTGAACAACGTCATGATGAGAAGGGTCTCAATTGGCCCATTGAGGTTGCACCTTTTGCAGTTCATGTGGTCGTAGCAAACAAAGATGCCGCAGCCATTGAGGCAGGGGATGCCTTGGTATCCGAGCTCGACGCAGCGGGCATCGAAGTGCTTTTCGACGACCGCCCGAAGGTAAGCCCCGGCGTGAAATTCAAGGATGCGGAGCTGCTAGGGATGCCTTATGTAGTAGTCCTGGGCAGGTCTTTCAAGGAAGGAAAAGTTGAGCTGCGTGTCCGTGGCACAGAAGCCGTGGAAATTCCAGCGGCTGAAGCTACTGCGCGGATTATTGAGATGGTGGGTGCCTAAGAGCGCCCTAAGGGGCTAGAAGTCTTTGTGGTCTAGCCTCTCCTAAAGATTGCGTGCCCCGCTGTGAATGTCACTGGCGGGGCACGCAATCTTTTTATCGGGCAGGTAGTACGTTGGCTGGAGCTGTGGGCGCGCCAACTGCTGTCTGGGCGGCAAAAGCTAGTGCTAGTTCTTTCCAGGAAGTGGTTTTAGCCGTAGCAGCCGTAGCGATCCAATAATCCGTGGTGTCTTTGCGTAGAGCCTCAATGTAGTCAGCAGTACTTTGAGCATCAAAAGGCTGTTGGTACTTTTTCAACTCATAAGCAGACTCAGGTTTGGGAAAATTCCCAGTGGGTGCGAGGCTACTTTGTAGAATGCTGATGCGATTTTGGTGGGCATCAATGGAGTCGTTGACGGCTTGCTTGAGAAGGCCACTAGCGGATGCAGTGGCAACGCCCAGACCATAAACAATGGAATATTCCCAGGCGAGTGCGTCTCGTGCCGCATCTGCGTCGACTTTAACGTCGGAAGACTTAAGCTTTTTGTTCACCGAGGGGTCGAACAGTGCGCCCCCTGTAGTCGGTGCCGCTGCTCCTGCCGAAACGAGATCAACGAGTTGATTGGCAGCGAGCAACATAGATCCCTCTGGGAGCTCTCCAGCACTAGACACGATTTCTTGAGCAGCAATTGTAGCTGCATCTGCGGGATTGCTGTTGTTATCAACATCAAGGTGCGCTTTTTCTATGGCGGAATCTAGAGCCGAGTCGTCACAAGAAGAGGGGAGAGTACCGTCATTTTTGTGTCCGCATACACGTTGGATCTCCGTACGGAGTTCGGCAAGGTCGGCGCGTCGAAGCGCGGCATAGGGGGAGTCACTACTATCAAATGTTTTTGCCTCTGCGGAGGCTCGCGCTGCTAGGCGCGTCAGTGTGGTGTCTGGCGTGGGATGCGGAGTAAGGCTGCATGCGCTAAGCATGCCGCCGGAAACCACTACGGCCAATAAGAATCGAGATGCTGCAGAACGAGTCACAAAAGGAAAGTGTACTTCCATACTCGAATGCTTTTGTGCGTCGGCTACGATAACGGGCATGGCATTTCCCTCTACCGAAGTCTTAACCGAGCTCATTACGCCGATCGCAGCGGCACATAATATGGATCTTGAACACGTTCGAGTGAACCGCGCAGGTAAAAAAACTCTTGTCGCAGTGTCCTTGGATTCCGACAACCGGCCGGATTTGGATCAGCTGGAAGTAGTATCCACAGCCATCTCTGAGCTTTTCGACGCTCAAGAAGCTTCTGGTGCCCTAAGCTTTGGGCCGGGATACACTCTGGAGGTTGGTACCCCTGGAGTGGACGCGCCCCTTACTAAGCCACGCCAATGGCGGAGAAATCGTCACCGCTTGGTCGCCCTTGACGTTGAAGGAAAGAAATCAATCGAGCGGATTGGGGCAGTAAATGATGATGAAACGCGAGTGATCGTGGTCAAGCGGCAGGGGAAGAAAATCTCGATCCGTTCGATTGAATTGGGAGAAAATACTCAAGCAGTGGTAGAAATTGAGTTCGCGAAGCCCGCAGAAGCGGAGCTTGAGTTCACGCAACTAGATTTTGATGCCGCCTTGGCTTTGGAAGAGGAAAACAAGTGAATATTGATATCCACGCACTTAAGCTCATTGAGTCCGAGCGAAAAGTTCCTGTAGAGGAATTGATCGAGACGATCGCTCGTGCGCTTCTTTTTTCCTATCGCGAGTTTAAAGACACCAACGTTGAAGAAAACACCCGTGCTCGCGTGGACATTAGTGCTACAACAGGCCTTGTCTCTGTCATTGTTTCTGAGCTGGATGAAGAAGGCAACGTTGTTTCTGAATACGACGACACCCCTGCTAACTTCGGTCGTGTCGGCGCGCAAGCGGTTCGCGATGCAATCAAAAAGCGTTTGCGTGAGGCAGAAACCTGGAAAGCCTATGACGCGTATAGCGAGTACGAAGGGCGCGTAGTTTCTGGCATCGTTCAGGCAGACGCATATGCAAACGAGCGGGGAATTATCGTTGTGCACCTGGGAACTGAGGCTGAAGGGCAGGACGGCATCCTCATTCCTGCCGAGCAAATTCCTGGCGAAAAACTCGTCCATGGCAACCGCGTAAAGTGCTATGTCGTGGGAGTGAACCGTACCCCGCGTAACCTTCAGATTAATTTGTCTCGTACGCACCCTGAACTGGTGCGCAGGCTCTTTGAACTGGAGATCCCTGAAGTCGCTGATGGGTCGGTAGAGATTATCAGCATTGCACGCGAGGCCGGACACCGTTCTAAGGTGGCTGTTCGCGCGAATATTAAGGGTCTGAATGCCAAAGGCGCTTGCATCGGTCCTCGTGGCCAGCGTGTGAACAACATCATGAACGAGCTGGGTGGGGAAAAGATCGACATCATTGATTTTGATGAAGATCCGGCAAAGTACGTAGGTAACGCCCTTGCACCGTCCAAGGTTGTGCACGTAGAGATCACTGATCTTGAGGCTCAAGCGGCTAAGGTTACGGTGCCTGATTACCAGCTTTCCTTGGCTATTGGCAAAGAGGGACAAAATGCTCGGTTGGCTGCACGCCTAACGGGTTGGAAGATCGATATCCGTTCTGACGCTAGCTAATCCTTTGCACATTGCCCCTTGAACTGCAGTAGATGATGAATCTACACGGCAGTAAGAGGGGCATTTTTATTTTTGCGGTCTGAAAATATGTCGAGTTCACTTCCCGATAAAGAGTGAAAAGTGGAATTATTTGGTGTTTGACGTTTCCAACTTCATCTTTGTGGAGAATATGGCGTACACTACTTAACGGCCCATCTGCAGCTTGTGCGATGGACGCTAGAGCAGCGTTGAGCACAAGCACATGACATATGAGATGTGAAGCGAAAAGGAGACGGATGCCAGCGGCTTTGTATGGCGACTCCCCCCGAGGAGATCTTTCTAAGCCTACGCGGACGCGTATCCGTACCTGCATCGCTACCAAAAAATCACAACCCGCTGATCAACTTCTTCGCGTTGTTTTACGCAAGAAAGATGATGTAGCAGGGGAATCACATCATTCTGTTTATTCGGTGATTGCTGATCCACGTAGGCGTCTGCAAGGGCGCGGAGCATGGATCACGCCTACCATCGATGCACTGGAGCTAGCTGAAAAGCGCCGAGCATTTGCTCGTGCGTTAAGGGTGTCTGCGGAAGTAGACACAGGTCATGTACGAGAGTACCTAGCAGCGCTTGGCGCTGGACCCGACATTACAAGGAAGACCGAACACTGATGAGCATACGATGAAGCATCAGCGATGAACGTCAAAGTAACTTAGGTAGGAAGTCAACGTAAGCCCTCCGGGGTCAAGGCTTCCTTCCGTAACTCAAGGAGAGAAGTGCCCGGAAAGCTACGTGTACATGAGCTAGCTAAACAGCTCGGTGTAACAAGCAAGGAACTACTTGCCACTCTGAAAGAACAAGGCGAGTTTGTAAAAACCGCGTCTTCTACCATCGAACCTCCGGTGATTAAGAAGATGAAGCAGCATTATGCTGCGCAAGACCCAACCACTGCTCAGGGATCTGCAAAGACTACCCCTGAGGCTGTAAAAGCTGCGTCAACGTCGGCTAAGCCTGCGGCTCCAAAGCCTGCAGCACCCAAGCCGGCCTCTGCGAAGCCAGCCGCTCCAAAACCTGCTGCCGCAAAGCCTGCAGCACCCAAGCCGGCCTCTGCGAAGCCAGCCGCTCCAAAACCTGCTGCCGCAAAGCCTGCAGCACCCAAGCCGGCTTCCGCGAAGCCAGCCGCTCCAAAACCTGCTGTTAAGCCTGTACCTAAGCCAGGTTTCAGCGCTTCCCAGTCCGATACACCTAAAACTCCGGGTTCTGCTCCTAAGCCAGGTGCAGGAGCGTCTCCTTCTGCTATGCCTCGTCCTCAGGCGCGCCCAGGCGGAAATGCGCCAAAACCGGGTGGACGTGCTCCTCGCGTAGCCAACAACCCGTTCTCCAGCGGTGAGCGCCCAGCGCCTCGTCCTGGTGGCGGCAACCGCCCTGGAAATGGCCCACGCCCAGGTGGCGCTCCGCGTCCGGGTGCAGGTCGTGGTGCCCAAGGCGGCAACAACGCTGAGCGTCAGCCTCGCCCAGGCGGTCGCGGCGGTCAGCAGCGTCAACAAGGCGGTAACCGACCGCAGCAAGGTGCTGGTCAGGAGCGTCAGGGCGGCGGACGTCGTCCAAGTCCCGCAATGATGCCTTCACATCCTAACCCAGGGCAGATGCCTTCTCGGAGCGCCGGTGGCCGTAATGGCGGCCGCGGCGGTGCGGGTGCCCAAGGCGGAAACCGTGGACCCGGAGGCGCAGGCTTTGGCGGCGGTCGCCCAGGTGGCGGTGGAGCTGCCGGTGGTCGCGGCGGACGTCGTGGCGGTACCGCTGGTGCATTCGGACGCCCAGGTGGTGCTCCACGCAAGGGACGTAAGTCGAAGCGTCAGAAGCGTAATGAATACGAGGCAATGCAGGCACCAAACGTCATTGGTGGCGTTCGCCTGCCAGACGGTGGAGGCGCGACGATTCGTCTTGCCCGAGGTGCTTCGCTTTCCGACTTCGCTGAGAAGATTAATGCAGATGCTGCGGCTCTCGTCCAGGCACTCTTTAATCTTGGCGAGATGGTAACGGCAACCGCATCTGTGAGCGAGGAGACATTGCAGCTCCTCGGCGAAGAGATGAACTACAAAGTTGATGTTGTCTCTCCTGAAGATGAGGACCGCGAGCTTCTTGAGTCCTTCGACCTACAGTTTGGTGAGGACGAAGGAACTGAAGAGGATCTAGAGAAGCGTCCTCCTGTGGTGACCGTTATGGGTCACGTTGACCACGGTAAGACCCGCCTGTTGGACTCGATTCGTAAGTCCAACGTTGGTTCCGGTGAGGCAGGCGGCATTACGCAGGGCATTGGTGCTTACCAGGTCGCTGTTAACGTCGACGGCACCGATCGTAAGATCACCTTCCTTGATACCCCGGGTCACGAGGCCTTCACCGCTATGCGTGCTCGTGGTGCTAAGTCCACGGATATCGCTGTGCTGGTCGTCGCTGCTGACGACGGAGTTATGCCTCAGACCGTTGAGGCCATCAACCACGCTAAAGCAGCAGACGTACCGATCGTGGTCGCAGTGAACAAGATCGATAAGCCAGGCGCGTCCCCGGATAAGATCCGTGGACAGCTCACCGAGTACGGCCTTGTTCCTGAGGAGTACGGCGGAGACACCATGTTCGTTGATATTTCTGCAAAGCAGAACATCAATATTGATGGATTACTGGAGGCTGTTCTTCTTACTGCAGATGCGTCTCTAGATCTGCGTGCTAACCCTGACATGGATGCGCAAGGTGTGGCCATCGAGGCTCACCTGGATCGTGGCCGAGGCCCAGTGGCTACAGTCATCGTCCAGCGCGGTACGTTGCGTGTTGGCGACTCTGTTGTCGCAGGTGATGCTTATGGCCGTGTTCGTCGCATGGTCGATGAGTACGGGCATGACGTTGAAGAAGCAGGACCTTCCCGTCCTGTTCAGATGCAGGGCCTCAATGGTGTCCCAGGAGCTGGCGATAACCTCCTAGTCGTGGAAGACGATCGCGTTGCTCGTCAGATTGCTAACCAGCGCAATGCGCGCAAGCGTAACGCTCTGGCTGCAAAGACCCGCAAGCGCGTTTCTCTTGAGGATCTGGATGCAGTTCTTAAGGAACACAGCACCCTCAACCTCATCCTCAAGGGCGACAATGCTGGTTCCGTAGAAGCTTTGGAAGAAGCATTGCTCAAGATTGAGGTCGACGACGAAGTTCAGCTGAACATCATCGACCGTGGCGTTGGTGCTGTTACGCAGACAAACGTCTCCTTGGCTGCTGCTTCTGACGCCGTGATCATTGCCTTCAACGTTCGTGCTGAGGGTAAGGCAACGGAAGAAGCTAACGCTGAAGGCGTGGATGTTCGTTACTACACCGTCATCTACCGTGCGATCGAAGAAGTTGAGCAGGCACTGAAGGGCATGCTCAAGCCGATCTACGAAGAGCGTGAAGTGGGACGTGCAGAGATTCGTGCAATCTTCAAGGCTTCTGCAGTTGGCCTGATCGCAGGCTGCATGGTGGAGAGCGGAAAGGTGCGTCGTAACGCTACGATTCGTCTGCTTCGCGACGGCGCCGTAGTGGCAGACAAAGCGACTATTGAATCGCTACGTCGTGAGAAAGACGATGCCACCGAGGTCTCCGCAGGCTACGAGTGCGGTATGGTCTTGTCCTACCCGGATATCCAGGTTGGCGATATCATCGAGGTATTTGAGCAGGTAGAGGTTCCACGTTCTTAACAGTGGCTGCTTAAACCGATAACTACTAGAAAGCGGCGCCGACTCTCATAACTAATGTTGAGAGTCGGCGCCGTTTTCTCTTCTGTGTTTATCGTGCAGATCAGACAAAGAAGTCTGCTGTGGATAATACGGGGTAAGTTTCCGCTTTGATAAAGCAGGTAAGATAATTGCGTTAGCCGACACATGGCTGCAATTTATAAAATAAAACAGATGAAAAAGAGGTTGAACAATGGTTGATCACGCGCGTGCCGCCAGGATGGCTAAGCGTATCCAGACGATTGTGGCTACAGCCATTGAACGAGAAATTAAGGACTACCGGTTAGAGTACGTCACTGTTACAGATACCCGGGTTACAGGTGACCTGCATGATGCAACTGTGTACTACACAGTGCGGGGACGTTCTCTTGAAGACACCCCAGATGTAGAGGGTGCGGCTGAGGCTCTCCACCGTGCGCGAGGCCAGCTACGAAAGATCGTGGGAGACCAGTTAAGCGTGCGTTTTACCCCAACGTTATCTTTCGAGCTAGATACAGTTCCAGAGTCTTCGGCGCATATGGAAGATCTGCTGGCGCGTGCTAAAGCACGCGATGCAGAGCTTGCTGAACTGAAAAAGAACGCAAAACCAGCGGGGGAAGAAAATCCCTATAAAATGGACGTCGATGAATAAAACCCGTGTTCAGACATCGTCGGACAAATCATTGGATTGGTCAGCTGCTGAAAGAATCATCAGCAAAGCTAAAAGAGTGTGCGTCGTAGGGCATATCAATCCTGACCCGGATGCTATCGGGAGTGTTTGTGCGACGATGCTTGCTTTAGAGCAGCTGTCTAAGGAAGTTATCGGAGTCATCGGTCAGTGCACTCCCTTAGAGCGTTCTTTGCTGGATATCCCCAGAGCCACAGACATCCTCACGGTGGATAGGCTTCCTGAGTGCGATGCAATTATTGCAGTGGACTGCGGTGCCGTGGGGCGGCTGGGGGCCCTTCAGCCACAAGTTATGCGCGACATTAGTCGTGTTATTCTGATAGACCATCACAGCACAAATCGCGGTTTTGCAGGGGTTAACCTGATTGATCATCAGGCGGAATCAACAACTAGTATTTTGCGCGATTGGTTTCAGCACCTGAAAATTACGCTGACTAAAGACATCGCATATGGTCTTTACGCTGGGTTAGTGTCGGATACGGGTGGCTTTAGATGGGGACGCCCAGAAATGCATGCCCTGGCTCAAGAGCTTGTTGATACAGGCCTTGAGATACGGGCCATTGGGCAGCAGCTTTTTAGCAGTGATTCTGTGGCAGACCTCGCGATGATCGGTACGATACTTTCTCGTCTTCAGGTGGTGTATGTCAACAACATATCGGTTGTTGTGGCTATCGCACGGTACGACGATGTTCAGGGGCATTCGGCTCAGTCTGTAGAAAAAATTGCGGATCTGATCCGTGGTTCAGACGGCACGGATATAGCCGTGGTCTTCAAAGAATACAAAAGAGGGGAATGGGCGGTTTCGCTTCGCTCGGAAGATCTCGATATTTCCGTTGTGGCCCGTACCTTAGGCGGCGGTGGGCACATAAGATCATCAGGCTACGTTACTTTTGGAACAGTAGATCACGTAGTAGCAGAACTTAAGGCAGCGGTTCAGCGGACCTGCTGAGAGAGACCGTGAGAAACAATATAAGGCTTACCGTTGTCGTGGTAAAAGCCTGTACAACGCACATTCTCTAGGAGAAGACTCGGGGAGAAAGAGTATGTCTGTGGGAAGATCGCAAGAAGAGACCGCAGAGATTAGTCCAGCAACGATTCTTCGCTTGGCACTTCCTGCACTGGGAGTGCTGATAGCTACGCCGCTTTACCTTCTTTTTGACACCGCAATAGTGGGCAGACTGGGTGCTGCATCCTTGGCCGCGCTTGGTGCAGGAACCACAATATATGCCCAAGTAACTACGCAATTAACGTTTTTATCCTATGGGACAACGGCGCGCTCAGCTCGACTTTTTGGGGCGGGTAAAAAGAAGGAAGCTGTGGCTGAAGGAGTGCAGGCTACATGGCTTGCTCTCTTCGTCGGGTTCATCTTGGCGCTTGTTGTTTTTATGGGGGCTCCGACGTTCACATTCTGGCTTAGCGGCTCTTATGACGTATCCGACGCAGCCACGAGTTGGCTCAGAATAACAGCTGTAGGTATCCCGCTGGTCCTTGTTGTAATGGCTGGAAACGGGTGGTTAAGAGGGGTGCAAAATACCCGTTTACCATTGCTTTTTACGCTTTCGGGTGTTGTTCCCGGGATGATGTTAGTGCCAATTTTGGTTAACCAGTACGGTCTGGTGGGCTCAGCATGGGCGAATATCGTTGGGATTACTATTACTTCTTCGTTGTTTATCTTGTGCCTTTTTCGGGCGCATGAGGGCACTATTCGTCCTAATTGGACCATCATGCGTTCGCAGTTATCCCTCGGTAGGGATCTGATTTTGCGATCGTTATCATTTCAGATTTCTTTTGTATCAGCGGCAGCTGTAGCTGGGCGTTTTGGTGCGGAATCTTTAGCAGCTCATCAGGTGCTGCTCCAACTGTGGAGTTTTCTCACGCTCATCCTAGACTCGCTGGCTATTGCGGGGCAGACGCTAACAGGGGCTGCGCTTGGTGCACACAATGTTGCTCGAGCGCGTCGTGTAGGACACATATCCGTGCTGTATTCCACCATGTTTAGCGTGGTGCTTGCTGTGATATTCGCTGGTGGTTTCCACGTGATACCAGGAATTTTTACATCGGATGCGGGAGTTCTTCAAGAAATAAGTGGACCGTGGTGGCAGCTGGTCTTCATGATCGTTATAGGTGGCGTCGTGTTTGGCTTTGACGGAGTATTCTTAGGTGCAGCTGACGCCGCATATTTGCGGACCGTATCTTTGTTGTCAGTGCTCGTAGGATTTTTACCTGGCGTATGGTTGGCTTTGCTCTTCGACGCGGGGCTGGTAGGTGTTTGGTGGGGTCTAGTTTCCTTTATTTCTATTCGAATGGTCGTGGGAATATGGCGCTTTTACTCGATGAAGTGGGCATATAGTAAAGATTCAGAAGACGGGAATATTCCGACTCCGGAGAGTCGATGAGCCAATCTCTGCTAACAATTGCAATAATTAGTCTTACGTTTGAAACAACCTAGGTGCGCAAGGAGGCCACATGGCACAGACCCTATGGGCTGTTGCGGACCTTCATGCAGCAGTTCGAGCTAATGGAGAACATATTGATTCTCTTAAGCCCAAGGACCCCTCCGATTGGCTGATTGTTGCCGGAGATGTTGCAGAACGTACTAGCGTTGTCGTGGAAGTCCTGCATAAGCTACGTAAGCAATTCGCCTGCGTTATTTGGGTCCCAGGAAACCATGAGTTGTTCTGTAGGAAAACAGATACGCATCAGGGACGCGCGAAATACGATGAGCTTGTGCGTGCGTGTCGGAAGATTGATGTTCTGACGCCGGAAGACCCTTTCCCGGTTTTCGGCGGTGTGACCATCGTGCCTTTGTTTACGCTTTATGATTACTCTTTCCGCCCGAGTGGAATGAGTATTGAACAGGCTGTTGAGGCTGCTCATGAAAAGCAAATTGTGCTTACGGACCAGTTTGCTATCGCACCATTCGTGGATATTCGCGCATGGTGCTGGGACCGTTTGGCATATTCAGTTAATCGGTTAAGCAGGGTAAACGGACCTACGATTCTGATCAATCATTGGCCCCTTTCCCAAGAACCTGTGGATAGGATGCAGATCCCAGAGATCGGGTTATGGTGCGGAACTCGGCACACTATGTCATGGGGAAGCCGATACAGCGCACAAGCAGTGATCTATGGGCATCTGCATCTTCCTGGAATAATGCGTATTGATGGTGTGCCACATGTGGAGGTTTCTCTGGGATATCCCCGGCAGTGGCAGCAAAACATAGAGTCACGTCCCTGGCCTTTTCCTATCATGCATATCGATGATGCCGGAAAAGCGACCATGGGCCCG
The DNA here is from genome assembly GCF_900187135.1 of Corynebacterium ulcerans. Classification (NCBI taxonomy): domain Bacteria; kingdom Bacillati; phylum Actinomycetota; class Actinomycetes; order Mycobacteriales; family Corynebacteriaceae; genus Corynebacterium; species Corynebacterium ulcerans. The sequence goes on along the minus strand of NZ_LT906443.1, from coordinate 496,688 downwards.
GGGCTTGAGCCGGATGCACCTATATCACAGCGTGTGAACAAGGGGGAGTCGTGAACAACGAGATCCAGCTTGATCAGTCGCTCTTCCCAGAAGCTGCACGTTATGTGTCTCTTACCACCGATCCCGGAATCATAGACTTGGGCAAGTTTAATGAGCTGCATCCGTTGGAACGGGCTCTTGTCGCACACGCTGTCCCGCTCCGCAAAGCGGAATTCGGAGATGCGCGGTGGTGTGCTCACCAAGCCCTTGCTAAGTTACAACGCGACACGGGTGAACCAATTCTGCGTGGTGAGCGAGGTATGCCGCTATGGCCAGCTTCTGTTAGTGGATCCTTGACCCACACTGATGGTTTTAGGGCCGCAGTTGTTGCTCCTCGGCTGCTTATCAGGTCGATGGGAATCGATGCGGAAGTCGCCGAGCCGCTTCCAGAGGGCGTCATCGGTTCGATCGCTCGAGAAGGCGAACTCGAACAGCTTGAACGTCTGCGTAGCAATGGTATCTCGTGCGCAGATCGGGTTTTGTTCTGTGCAAAAGAAGCTACCTACAAAGTGTGGTTTCCGTTGACACACCGGTGGTTAGGCTTTGAACAAGCAGAAATAGACATTAGAGACGATGGATCTTTTGTGTCTTATCTGCTTGTTCGTCCCACTCCCGTTCCTTTTATAGAAGGGCGCTGGATGGTGAAAAACGGTTACGTAATAGCGGTAACCTCAGTTGTATAAAAGGCTGCCAAAAGTTTGGCGCGACTAGGAGAGCGTGTTGGGACGCGCGACGAAAACGGAAGAAAGCCGCTTGCCTTTTTCCTTGATAAGCGCGATGGCGTGGCCATTGGGTGCTACCGCTGCGTGAACCTCTGTTAAACCGCGTGGTTGGAGCCATTTTCCCATAGAAAGATCTGTGGCTTCAGATTCTGTGATCTCTAATGTGGGGTAGCACCGAGTTAAGGATTCATCCAAAGAAAGACTGAGTTTGGGGGTGGTTGCGAGATCGTCGAGAGTAATGGCGTCGGAAAGGGTGAAGGGGCCCACGGATAGGCGTCGTAAAGCTGTGAGATGGCCACCCACATGGAGGGCTTCTCCTAGATCGCGAGCGAGAGACCGGATATACGTGCCCGATGAACACGTGACCTCTACATCGATGTCAATGAATTCCGGTGATAAAGCGCGCGAAATATCGAGGACATCGAACCGGTAAATAGTGACCGGACGTGCGGGTATCTCTACTTCTTGCCCCTCACGCACCATTTGGTGGGCCCGCTTCCCGTTGATTTTGATTGCGCTGACTGATGCTGGGCGTTGCATGATATGTCCAGTGAGCTTAGCTATCTCAGCAGCTATCTCATCGTCGGTGATCGCGGATACCGTGGAGGTATCGGCAGCAAAAACTGCTTCTCCCTCTTTATCGTCGGTGGTGGTGGACATCCCAAGTCTGATAGTTGCTCGGTAGGACTTGGTCGATGCAACCATATGGGCAAGAAATTTTGTCCCTCTTTCGATTCCCACAACAAGAACACCGGTAGCCATGGGGTCGAGGGTGCCCGCGTGGCCAACCCGTTTAGTGCCAAAGATACGGCGCAAGCGCCCAACTACGTCATGCGAGGTCATGCCAGCGGGTTTATCGACGACTACGAGTCCAGAAGTGGAGAGGGGATCAATCATAGTTAGCAGTCTATGGCTAAACTGTCCAGAGTGGATATCTGGCATCATATTGAAGACATTCCGGCGGATCTAGACGCCTCGGTCATCACCATTGGCGTTTTCGACGGTGTCCATCGTGGACATCGGACACTGATCAGCGCTGCAACGCAACGAGCGCGGGCACTTGGTGTTCCGAGCATCCTGGTTACGTTTAACCCGCATCCTTTGGCGGTACTGCGGCCGGAAAAGATGCCTCCACTTTTGGGGACAGTTACCCAACGTGCGAATCTCGTAGAAAATCTTGGCGTTGACCACATGTTTGCCATGAATTTTACTGCCAACCTCTCGCACCTATCTCCGGAAGAATTCTTTGTCTCTATTATTAAAGACAAGCTCAAGGCCAAGGTCGTAGTGGTGGGGGAGAACTTTACCTTTGGTTATAAAGCATCCGGTACCACGGAGACTTTGAAGGCATTGGGGGAAAAATACGGCATTGATATTCGTGTGCTGGAATTGCTGGCAGAAGACCAGACCGTGGTTTCTTCTTCTGTAATACGTAAAGCTCTTGCAGAAGGAGACGTACGCCGAGCTAATTGGGGATTAGGGCGGGAATTTTCAGTTAGCGGAGACGTGGTGCGAGGGGCTGGTCGGGGCGGAAAAGAACTTGGGTATCCGACTGCCAATCTGTACTTCCCGGACTCTATTGCGCTGCCAGAAGACGGCGTGTATGCAGGGTGGCTGCAGATCACCTCTGCAGCGCCCATCGACGGGGATATGGTTGCAGGAGTGCGGTACCCGGCGGCTATTTCGGTAGGCCATAATCCCACGTTCGGCGATCAGCGTCGTAGCGTTGAATCTTTTGTTCTTAATCGTCGTGCTGATTTGTACGGACATTCCGTCACCGTTGAATTCGTGGACCGTATTCGCGGGATGGTGAAGTTTAACGGTATGGAAGAACTACTGGAAGCAATAGCGCAAGACGTGGAGACTACTCGCGAAATTTTAAGAGTTGACGAACCTCGTAAACCCTAAACTAAGGAAGACAGAGAATGGCAAAGAAGGTAATCCTCGACCTGGACACTGGCATCGATGATGCGTTGGCACTGGCCTATGCTCTAGGTTCTCCGGAGCTAGATCTCATTGGTGTCACTGCGACGTATGGCAACGTTCTTGTCGACGATGGAGCGCGCAACGACCTTGCGCTCCTGGAACTGTTTGGACGTCCCGATATTCCGGTTTTTGTCGGCGAGCCACACGCTCGGGCCAAAGATGAGTTTTCCGTTTTAGAAATTTCTGAGTTTATCCACGGAAAAAATGGCATTGGTGAGGCGAAGATACAGCAGCCTCAATCCTGCGTGAGTGATAAAACAGCAGTTGATTTCCTTATTGAATCGGTGGCTACTTATGGCGATGACTTGGTCATTATCCCAACGGGAGCTATGACTAATATCGCCGCGGCAATGGATAAGGACCCAGATTTTGCAGCTAACGCTCATATCGTTTTCATGGGAGGCGCGCTTACGGTTCCTGGGAATGTGAGCACTTGGGCCGAGGCAAATATCAACCAAGACCCAGAAGCCGCAGACATGATGGTCCGAGAATGCGCTGATGTGACGATGATTGGCCTTGACGTAACACTCCAAACGTTGTTGACGTATGAGGAGACTGCTATGTGGAGGGCGCTAAACACCGAGGCCGCAACGGTGCTTGCCGACGCCACCGATTACTACATTCGCGCCTATGACGCGATAGCGCCTCATCTTGGCGGTTGTGGGTTGCATGACCCTCTGGCCGTTGCAGTAGCTGTGGATCCCAGCCTAGTCACTGCTCTTCCTCTGAACCTTAAAGTGGATACCGAGGGGCCTACGAGGGGACGGACAATCGGTAATGAGGTCAAACTGGGAGATCCACACAAGAATGCTCGGGTGGCGGTGGCTGTTGACGTAGAGCGCTTCCTCAAAGAATTTATGGAACGCATTACGCGCGTACTAGTAGGAAACGCAATCGGTAGATAAAATAAACGGGGAAAAGCTACGGCTAGGCGGGGAAACTCGAAAAATCTCTTTGTTTCTTTCTTTTCTGTGGTAGTGTTCCTTCCGTTCTCTTCACTGCGGTCCACAGCAGTGATAGGAATGGTTTGATAATGAGAAACCTGGTTTCCTCTTATCAAGTCATATTTATGTGGACTGAAATAACTACTGAGGAGTTTTCTCATGGCTTTGAGCAATGAGCAGAAGAAGTCCATCTTGGCTGAGTACGGTCTGCACGAGACCGACACCGGTTCCCCTGAGGCACAGGTTGCGCTGCTTTCCGCACGCATCAACCAGCTGACCGAGCACCTGAAGTTCCACAAGCACGATCACCACTCTCGTCGTGGTCTGCTACTTCTGGTTGGTCGTCGCAAGGGCCTCTTGAAGTACCTCGCAGACAACAACGTTGATCGCTACCGTGATCTGATTGCTCGTCTGGGCTTGCGTCGATAAGCTTTTCGACGTGACCAGCACCCCGTGGTTTTAGGTAAAACTTAAGCCGCGGGGTTTCGCTGTGCTTAAGATGTGAAAACGTGTTAAAATCCTGCCGTTGCATTAGAAGCAAAACCTTTTTTGGAAACACGCGGCACCGATGACCGTTGTGAGAAGGAATATCCACGAGGAGACCTGCACTTTGAGCAAGGCAAAAAACATCGAATTCAACGTAGATGAAGAATTCGGTATTACCGAAGCGATCGCCACCATTGACAACGGCGACTTCGGAACCCGTACCATTCGCTTTGAAACTGGCCAGTTGGCCAAGCAAGCCGATGGCTCTGTCACCACTTACTTGGATGATGAGACGATGCTGTTGGCTACCACGACGGCTTCCAACCAGCCGCGTGAAGGATTCGACTTCTTCCCACTGACGGTGGACGTCGAGGAGCGCATGTACGCAGCGGGCCGCATTCCGGGTTCGTTTTTCCGTCGCGAGGGCCGCCCCTCCACTGAGGCAATTTTGGCTTGCCGCCTGATCGACCGTCCGCTACGTCCGACTTTTGTTAAGGGACTGCGCAACGAGGTCCAGGTCGTTATCACCGTCTTGTCCATGAACCCAGAAGACTACTATGACGTTGTTGCGATCAACGGTGCGTCAGCTGCTACCCAGCTTTCCGGTCTGCCGGTATCGGGTGCTGTAGGCGGAGTTCGCATGGCTCTTATCGCGGATGAAGCACATCCCAAGGGCCAGTGGATTGCGTTCCCGACCCATGAGCAGCACGAGAAGGCTCTTTTTGAACTCGTCGTTGCAGGACGCCTTGTCGCTAAGAAACAGGGACGCAAGACTGTCGAAGACGTTGCCATCATGATGGTAGAAGCGGGTGCGACTGAGAACGTCGTAGAAAAGATCAAAGATGGCGCTCCTGCGCCGACAGAAGAGATCGTTGCACAAGGCCTAGAAGCAGCTAAGCCTTTCATCGAGGTTTTGTGCCGAGCACAGGCTGGCCTGGCAGAACGTGCAGCGAAAGAAACTCAAGAATTCCCACTTTTCCTACCTTATTCGGACGTTATTTACGATGCCGTGGAAAAGAAGGTTTCTAAGAAACTGCGTCAGCTGTTGACTATTAAGTCAAAGCAAGAGCGTGACGACGCCACGAACGACTACATGGAGTCGATCGAGGGCGAGTTGCTCGCAAAATTCGGTTCTGAGGATGAAGCTGCCGCATCGAAGGCTATCCGCGCTGCTTATAACGCCGTGATGAAGAAGCTCGTGCGCCATATGATTCTCACCGAGCACTTCCGCATTGATGGTCGTGGAGTCACCGATATTCGTGATCTTGGGGTAGAGGTAGAGCTCATTCCTCGTGCACACGGTTCGGCTCTATTTGAGCGCGGTGAGACACAGATCTTGGGCGTGACCACGCTAGACATGCTCAAGATGGAGCAGCAGATTGATTCGTTGTCACCCACATCGTCCAAGCGCTACATCCACCACTACAACTTCCCGCCGTATTCCACCGGAGAAACTGGCCGTGTGGGGTCCCCGAAGCGCCGCGAGATCGGGCATGGAGCGCTTGCAGAGCGCGCCCTTATGCCAGTGATTCCTTCCCGCGAGGAGTTCCCTTACACCATCCGTCAGGTTTCGGAAGCCCTCGGATCTAACGGCTCTACCTCCATGGGGTCAGTGTGTGCATCAACACTCTCGCTGTACAACGCGGGTGTTCCGCTGAAGGCCCCCGTGGCTGGTATTGCTATGGGTCTGGTGTCTGATGAAGTTGACGGAGAAACCCGTTATGTTGCTTTGACAGACATCCTTGGCGCTGAGGATGCTTTCGGTGACATGGACTTCAAGGTTGCTGGAACCCGTGACTTTGTGACGGCCCTGCAGCTGGACACCAAGCTTGATGGCATTCCTTCCAAGGTTCTCGCGTCTGCGCTTGCTCAGGCTTATGAGGCTCGCGAAGCAATTCTGGACACTATGGCTGAGGTCATTGAGAGCCCAGACGCGATGAGCGATTATGCTCCGCGCATCACGACTGTCACCGTTCCAGTCAGCAAGATCGGTGAGGTTATTGGGCCTAAGGGCAAGACGATCAACTCGATCACCGAGGAGACCGGGGCAAACATCTCCATCGAGGAAGACGGAACTGTGTATGTTTCCGCGACCTCAGGTGCTGCCGCTGAAGCAGCGATCGAAAAGATCAATGCTATCGCTAATCCGCAGTTGCCCAAGGTTGGCGAGAGGTTCCTCGGAACCATCGTTAAGACCACTGCCTTTGGTGCATTTGTTTCTCTTGTGCCTGGTCGTGACGGCCTCATCCACATCTCTAAGCTCGGCAACGGTAAGCGCATAGAGAAGGTAGAAGACGTAGTCAACGTTGGTGACAAAGTCGAGGTGGAGATCCTCGACATAGACAACCGCGGCAAGATTTCCTTGGCACCAGTGAAGGAAGACTAGTCTGCGAACCAAGGTTAAGGTGGGATCGTTCTAGGCGCTTTCTGCCTTATCCTTACTTCTGCTCCCCAGCGATAGGCATCGCTACTGTGTATATGGTGATGGGATTTTATGATCTCGTCGATAAGCTTATACACCGTCGCGATACCACGGTGGGGAGCATTTGTGCATCTTCACAAGTCTATTTTGTAGGCTACAAAAGCAGAATCTCTTAATCTTTTGACCCAACCACAAAGGAAAAGGAACAGTGACATGGCCATTAAAGTAGGAGTCCTCGGGGCACGTGGGCGCGTTGGTCAAGCCGTAGTAGCGGGTGTAAACGAATCCAAAGATCTTGAGCTTGTTGCTGAGGTCGACCGTGATGATGACCTGAATGTTCTTGTTGATAACGGAGCAGAAGTAATCGTTGATTTCACCACTCCTGATTCTGTCATGGGCAACTTAGATTTCTGCATCAACCACGGTATTTCCTGCGTCGTGGGGACCACAGGTTTTACAGCAGAGCGACTCGCTCAAGTGGAAGAATGGGCGGAGAAAAATCCTTCGGTGGGTGTGCTGATTGCTCCCAACTTTGCTATCTCAGCTGTATTAACCATGGTTTTTGCCCGCCAAGCAGCTAAGTTCTTCGAATCTGCTGAAGTTGTTGAGTATCATCACCCCAACAAGCTGGATGCCCCCTCAGGAACCGCTATTCACACAGCACAAGGCATAGCCGAGGCTCGTAAGGAAGCGGGACTTGGTGCGCAGCCCGATGCAACAAAAGATTCGCTTGAAGGGGCCCGCGGAGCTGATGTCGACGGAGTGCCGGTGCACGCTGTGCGCATGACTGGCATGGTTGCACATGAGGAAGTTATTTTTGGCGCACAGGGGCAGTCCTTGACTATTCGCCAGGATTCTTACGACCGCACATCTTTTGTTCCTGGAGTTTTAGTAGGCGTGCGGAAGATCCATGAGCATCCTGGTCTTAGCGTTGGCCTAGATAAGTACCTCGATATCTCATAATGGCTGTAGAAACTTATCTCGACGTGCAATTGGTAGCCTGCACGACGTTTACTCCTCCTACTGGTATCACGTGGTCTTGTGATCCTGCCGCTAAAGATTCTGAAGCGCTGGTGGAGTTTGCGGGACGCGCATGCTACGAGACTTTTGACAAACCAAATGCGAGAACTGCTCAAAATGATGCCTACCTCCGGCACATTATGGAGGTAGGGCATATGGCGCTTTTAGAACATGCTACGGCTTCTTTATATATCCGTGGTTTGTCTCGATCAGCGGCGCATGAGTTGATGCGGCACCGACATTTTTCTTGCTCGCAGCTCTCACAGAGATTTGTCCATCACGAGGATTCTCACGTAATCATCCCGCCGTTGATCGCGGAAGACCCTGAATTACGACGACTTTTTCTCCACGCAGTAGATGAGTCGCGCTTTGCTTTTACTGAGGTTTTGTCTGCGCTGGAAGAAAAATTGGTTCAAGAGCCGAACGCGCTTCTCCGGAAGAAACAAGCGCGCCAAGCAGCACGCGCGATACTTCCTAACGCCACAGAGTCGCGACTACTAGTCACCGGAAATTTCAGAACATGGCGTCACTTTATAGGGATGAGAGCTACCGAGCATGCTGACGTAGAAATTCGGGCGTTGGCAATCCGCTGCTTGCATCTGTTGAGAGAACAGTCGCCGGTATTGTTCGGTGACTTTGAGGAGTCCACGCTTGCCGACGGCTCCTGCATGGCAACTAGCCCGTACGTCACAGATTTTTAACGAAATTTTTGCTGTGGAGAATATGAAAGCCGGAAGAGAAAGTAACTCTCAACGAGGGTGACTTGACCCGACACGCGGGGGAATCCTTGCCCGATGTCAACTTCCGGCTCATTTGCGGGTAACCTTAGGGCACATGAGCACAGGTTTGACAGCGAATACGGGTAGCGACTACTTCGGTACCGTCGCCGTAGCGATGGTGACACCGTTTGATGCCACGGGGAAACTCGACGTTTCTGCAGGGCGGAAGCTTTCCGCACACTTGGCTGACAACGGGATCGACACGCTGGTACTCGCCGGAACCACCGGTGAGTCTCCAACTACAACGCTGCAAGAAAAAATTGACCTGCTCAAGGCCGTTAAGTCGGAGGTTGGCGACCGCGTTAAGATTATCGCGGGCGCTGGAACAAACAATACTTCGGCTTCGGTTGATATGGCTCGAGCGTCTGCTGAAGCTGGCGCCGATGCACTTCTGGTAGTGACCCCTTACTATTCAAAACCTAGTCAAGAGGGAATCTATCAGCATTTTCGAACAGTCGCGCAAGCCACTGACTTGCCAATCTGCGCTTATGATATTCCGCCACGTTCGGTTGTTCCTATTCAGCCGGATACTCTGCGTCGTCTTGCTGAGATCCCTACGATCAAGGGCGTTAAAGACGCAAAAGGTGATATCGCTGCTGCTACACCTCTCATAGAAGAAACAGGACTTGCCTGGTACTCAGGCGATGACCCACTTAATCTCCCGTGGTTGTCCGTAGGAGCGGTGGGTTTTATTTCCGTGATTGGTCACTTGGCACCAAAGGAATTGCGCGAACTGCATACAAGTTTTAATAACGGCGATCTTGCGCGTGCGCGTGAGATTAACGCAAAACTTTCATCATTAGTCGCTGCTCAAGGGCGTTTGGGTGGCGTAAGCCTCGCAAAAGCCGGATTGCGGCTACAAGGTATTGAGGTCGGAGACCCGCGACTGCCTATTGTCGCACCAAGTGAAGAAGAGCTTGAGCGTCTCCGACACGACATGAATAAATCTGGAGTTCTATAAATATGACTGAACCACGTAACCGTTCTCGAAAGGTTACTCGTAAAGCTGGTCCGCCGGAGACTACTGAGGCACCAGCTTTCCAAGCCCCTGACGCATCTGTAGAGGTATCTGCTAAAGCTGAGGCGGAGAAGAAAACTTCAGGCGAAGGTTCTTCCAATCAAGATGCTAGCTCTAAGGGCAATCGTGGCCGCTCCAACTCGGGACGAGCTGGAAACGGAACACGCAATGGTCGTTCACGCCGTGGCGGCAATCCTCAGAATAATAAGAGCAACCGAGGCCGTCGTAACGTGGTTAAATCCATGCAAGGTGCGGATCTGACCGAGCGTCTTCCAGAGCCCCCCAAGGCTCCTAAGAATGGGCTACGCATCTACGCTCTTGGTGGCATTTCTGAAATTGGTCGTAATATGACCGTTTTTGAGTACAACAACAAAATGTTGTTGGTTGACTGCGGTGTTCTTTTCCCCTCGTCTGGTGAACCAGGCGTGGATTTGATCTTGCCTGATTTTGGTCCTATCGAAGACAAACTAGACAAGGTCGAGGCGCTCGTTGTTACTCACGGGCATGAGGACCACATTGGAGCTATTCCGTGGTTGCTGAAGTTGCGTCCAGACCTACCTATCTACGCTTCTAAATTTACGTTGGCTCTTATCGCTGCAAAGTGTCGTGAGCACCGTCAGCGTCCTAAGCTGATCGAGGTAAATGAGAAGTCGGATATTAACCGTGGACCTTTTAATATTCGTTTCTGGGCAGTTAACCACTCGATCCCGGATTGCTTAGGTCTTGCCATTAAGACTGGCGCAGGTTTGGTCATCCATACCGGTGACATCAAGCTCGACCAGACCCCAACAGACGGGCGTCCTACCGATCTTCCTGCACTGTCTCGCTTTGGTGATGAGGGCGTTGACCTCATGCTCTGTGACTCCACCAATGCAACTACGCCGGGCGTTTCGGGATCCGAAGCCGATATTGCGCCAACTCTGAAGCGCCTTGTCGGTGACGCAAAACAACGCGTTATCCTAGCGTCGTTTGCTTCCAACGTCTACCGCGTTCAGGCTGCAGTCGATGCAGCAGTAGCCTCGGGTCGTAAGGTTGCATTCAACGGACGTTCCATGATTCGAAACATGGAAATCGCGGAAAAGATGGGTTACCTGAAGGCTCCTCGCGGAACCATTGTCAGCATGGATGATGCTGCAAAGATGGCGCCGCACAAGGTTATGCTCATCACCACGGGCACGCAGGGTGAGCCCATGGCTGCTTTGTCGCGCATGGCGCGACGTGAGCATCGCCAGATCACGGTTCGCGATGGCGATCTGATTATTCTTTCTTCGTCCTTGGTACCTGGTAACGAGGAAGCTGTGTTCGGCGTTATTAATATGCTGGCGCAGATTGGTGCGACCGTTGTGACGAGCCGCGATGCCAAGGTCCATACCTCCGGTCACGGCTACTCCGGTGAGCTTTTGTTCCTCTACAACGCTGCTCGTCCAGTGAACGCTATGCCGGTGCACGGAGAGTGGCGCCACTTGCGGGCCAACAAGGAACTGGCAATCTCCACTGGCGTGGAGCGCGATCGTGTAGTTCTTGCACAAAATGGTGTTGTCGTGGACCTCGTTGACGGACGAGCTCGGGTGGTCGGGCAAATCCAGATCGGTAACCTCTACGTGGATGGTGTCACCATGGGTGATATTGACGCGGGGGTTCTGGAGGAGCGTACTTCCCTAGGTGAAGGCGGTCTGATCGCAATCACAGCCGTGATTGATAACCGGACCGGAAGGTTGTTAGAGCGTCCTACTGTTCAGGCCAAGGGCTTCTCTGAAGATGCTGTTGCCATGATGCCTGAAGTCACCGAGTTGGTAGAAAACACCATGACTGACTTGGCTGGGGAAGGGGAGAATGACCCCTACCGCATGGTTCAGCAACTGCGTCGTCGTGTCTCTCGTTTCGTAGAGCAAAAGTGGCGTCGTAAGCCAATGATTATGCCTACCGTTATCCCGACGACTCAGACTCAGGTGGAAGCGGACGAAGAGGAGATTCGCGCAACGCGCGAAAGCCTATAAAAACAGCAGTAAAAGCGGGCAGCACTGGAAAGACGTGATGGTGCTGCCCGCTTTGCCTTTCCTATCCGAGATATGCTGGGACTTATGTTATTTGTAGAGCAGGAACGCTTGGCATTAGCAGAGCTATTACTAGAAAAAGGGGCAAAGGCGCCCACGCTGTGCGAAGGATGGAACGCTGAGGACTTGGCGGTTCATCTCTACGTCAGGCAGCGTTATCCGTTGGCTACTGCAGGAATGTTTGTGCCGGCACTGTCCCCATTGCTCGAACGTCGCACACAACAAACTGCATCTATGCCTTTTGCTGAGGTTGTGAAAAAATGGGCGGAAGAAAAACGGGGATTCTCGCGCTGTAAAACTCTGGACTTTTTCCTGAACACGGCGGAACATTTTGTTCATCATGAAGATCTGCGTCGGGGAGCGTCGCTAGGAGAGAATTCTCTTGTGGCTGGGGTGCAGCCGCGTAGCTTGAGTGACGTGGCGGAGAAAGATTTGTTGCGAGTTCTGCGTCTTGTGGCACCCAAGCTGCTACGACAATCATCGGTTCCTGTGGTGCTAGAACCTGATCGTTATCCTCGGATTGTTGCTGCGGATTCACGGGGAGTGGCCTCTTCTGGCAGTGCCGTAACCCATATCAGAGGCCAGGTAGGAGAGCTAGTGTTGTGGGCTTTCGGCCGTGACGTCGTGGATATTGAACTCTATGGAGACGCAAGAAAAATTGTCAGGTCAGGCCTATAGGCTGGACTTAAATAAAAGGCAGTTTGCAGTGTTGCGAATGTGATGAATGTGACGTGAGCGTCTAAGCTTGGCTACATGACTGTCAGAAGCAATTCCCGATCTGCCGGATCCTCGGCGCACCAGAAACGCTCGCGAGGATCTTCGAATAGATCCGCGCCACGAGTTACAGGTGGGTCAACGGGCCCGAACAGTCGTACTAAAAGGAGTGCTTCTTCTGTGAATCATCCTGCACAGTCTGCGCGTCGTGCTGCAGATACCTCTGAGGAGAGGACTGGCAGTGCTTTCCGTGCTGTTGGTGGTGGATTGGCGTCTCTCTTTGGCGCTACGGCGCGAGGAGTTGGATCTCTTACTCGAGTTGTCGGAGGAATCGGAAAAAACCGAGACGACGAGGCGGAAGATTTCTTTGATGATGACACGGAGACTAAGTCTCGTCGCAAGCGTTCCGCTGTCCGTAGCTCTGAGGATGACGGTGTTGAGGATGAAACTGATTACGAAGGTGGGCGAATAGCCGAGCAACGCGCCGACTCTATTGGCCTTATTCTCATCGCTTTAGCTGTGGTTTTAGGCGCCTCTGTGTGGTTTAACATCGCAGGCCCTATTGGCGAGGGAATTTCTGCAGGTGTGCATTTCCTCATTGGATCGGGGGCTTTGATTTTACCGATTCTTCTGGTCGCAGGGGCTATTGCCTTGATGCTAGGGCATTTTCCTTCTATCGATTCGCGAGGACGCATCGTTGGCGGAACGATCCTGATCGCTGTGTCCATGCTTGGACTGGTGCATCTTTTTGGCGGTAATCCTTCTGACTGGCCGGGGCGTGCTGCTGCAGGCGGGGCGGTGGGGGCTTACACCGGAGGGATCTTAGCCAAAGGATTTTCTTCCTATTTAGCCATTCCGCTTTTGGTCATCATCATTGTTTATGGGGCTCAAAAGATCACAGATATCACGACACGGGAGCTTGTCGACGCCCTCCGCGAGTTTATACATCAACATCGTGGGGCCGAGGCAGATGAGGAGTATTCAGATGATCTCTACTCGGATGTCGATGAAGAACTAGAAGCACGTGCGGAAGGGGATCTGCCTCGCAGGGGAGTGGCGGCAGGTAGGGCGGCCTCGTCTCGTAGCAGCTCGTGGGCTGAGAATGCAGTGCCTTCTCGCGGTAGGTCTGGAATTGATTCACGGATCAACAAAAAACCATCAACTCCTTTGGATGCTTATCCATTAGAAGAAAAAGACGTAGAAACTGGTTTATTCGAGGTTCCAGCAAATGCACCTCAGAAGCGTCGTTCCGCTGCGGTGAAGCGAAATGACGAAGCACGTTTGCCTAGAGACATCTCTGATACCGATGAGCTTCCGATCATTACGGATAAGACTGAGGTAGTGGAAAGACGTCCTTCGGGCAGCGGGAATGGTGCCCAGCAGGTAGCAGGGATCGTCTCGGGAGCTGTCGGCGGTGCAGTTTCAGGAGCTGTCGGCGGTGCAGTTTCAGGAGCAATGGCCGGCAATATTTCTGCTGCTGGGCAAGCGGTGACGGCTGCTGCAGCAGCTGCTGATGTAGTTGCGGCAGGGCGTAAGGCTGTGCAGGAAGCTGTGTCGGCGCGCGCGCAGCAACCGGTGGCGTCGACAAGCCATCAGGGAGTCGAAGATGCTTCTGCAGGGACTATTGATCGCGTAGTAGATGACTATGAGCTTCCTAGTACTGAGCTCCTTATCCCTGGACAACAGCCCAAAACTCGTTCGGCTGCCAATGATCGGATGATTGAAGCGATCACCGATGTCTTTGCGGAGTTTAAAGTAGACGCGCACGTAACGGGATTCTCGCGAGGCCCAACAGTAACCCGTTATGAGGTTGAACTGGGGCCGGGCGTGAAGGTATCCAAGATTACAAACCTCCAATCAAACTTGGCGTACGCGGTTGCGACGGACAACGTGCGTCTTCTGACGCCGATTCCGGGTAAATCGGCCGTGGGTATTGAGGTCCCTAACACCGACCGCGAGATGGTTCGACTAGGAGACGTGTTGAATGCGCCTGAGGTTCTGGCGGACACCGATCCGATGCTCATTGGCCTGGGTAAAGACATTGAGGGAGACTTTGTCGCGCACTCGGTGCAAAAGATGCCTCACTTGTTGGTGGCGGGTTCTACTGGATCCGGTAAATCGGCGTTTGTGAATTCGCTCCTGGTGTCCCTGCTCACCCGAGCAACCCCTGAAGACATACGACTGATTCTGGTTGATCCAAAGATGGTGGAGCTTACGCCTTATGAGGGGATTCCACACCTGATCACTCCTATTATTACTCAGCCCAAAAAGGCAGCAGCTGCGCTTCAATGGCTGGTGGAGGAGATGGAGCAGCGGTACATGGACATGAAGTCTGCACGTGTGCGACACATTAAAGACTTCAACCGCAAGATTAACGCCGGCGAAATTCAAGCTCCGATGGGATCGCAACGTGAATATCATGCATATCCCTACATTGTGTGTGTTGTCGACGAGCTCGCAGACCTGATGATGACTGCGCCTAAGGAGATTGAGGATTCGATCGTCCGAATTACGCAAAAGGCGCGAGCAGCGGGAATCCACTTGGTCCTGGCTACGCAGCGTCCCTCCGTTGACGTTGTGACCGGTCTAATTAAGACAAACGTGCCGTCCCGGTTAGCGTTTGCCACTTCTTCTTTGACCGACTCACGAGTGATTTTGGATCAGGGCGGGGCAGAAAAACTTATCGGCATGGGCGATGGGTTGTTTATTCCGCAGGGAGGAAGACCTCAGCGTATTCAAGGTGCTTTTGTTACAGATGAGGAAATCCAGTCTGTCGTCGACGCCGCAAAAGCTCAGGGACAGCCTAATTACACCGAGGGTGTGACTACGGATAAGGCAGCCGAAGCTAAGAAAGACATTGATTCCGATATCGGAAATGACTTGGAAGATCTACTTCAGGCTGCTGAATTGGTCATTACTTCTCAGCTGGGTTCTACCTCGATGCTGCAGCGTAAGCTACGCATCGGGTTTGCCAAAGCCGGCCGATTGATGGACCTGATGGAATCTCGGGAGATCGTGGGCCCATCTGAGGGATCGAAAGCACGAGAAGTTTTGGTGAGGCCAGAAGAACTCGAAACAACTCTGTGGATGCTTAAAGGTGCAAAACCTGAAGACGCACCTAAAGAGATTGATTCGGATGGTGGTGCTGATACATCGTCTACAACAACACAAGCAACATATAACCCTACTGGTAACGCTTTTTAGTCCTATTCCTGGGCAATGCCCTGTAGCTATACAGAGGGACTAGGGCTGAAATGAGAGATGGTCGGTCTAGGTGGGCAAAATGCTTGTGATCGACTACACTCGGGCACCGTGCATGGAGGGGAGTACCCCACCCACAGCATTGATCGTCAACACGGCAATCTTCATAGATTCCCGGTCGTGCTGGCTCCTGCAGGAGCTTCTGGCAAAAACAGCTAAAAGTTCTAGGAGTGGGGGAGACCTCCGGTTCATCCGCTGACCGAATGAGACCGGAGGTGTCTTTTTCCTTGGAAGTAAACATGATGGTATGGATCATCACTTTTGTGGTGATCTCAGGTTTTTTTGTTTTTGATTTTTATTCCCATGTCAAAACCCCACACGAGCCCACACTCAAAGAATCTGCAGGATGGTCTTTATTTTATGTGGCCCTAGCGTGCGCTTTTGGTGTCTTTCTTTGGTTTGTTTGGGGTGAGCCTGGTAACCCACATCAACATGGGATTGAGTTCTTCACGGGGTACGTTACAGAGAAGGCTCTGAGCGTTGATAACCTGTTTGTCTTCGCATTGATCATGGGGACTTTTAAGATTCCCCGTAAGTATCAACAAAAAGTGCTGCTTATTGGTATAGCTCTAGCGCTGATCTTTAGGCTGATTTTTATTTTACTTGGCGCTGCTGTCATTCACGCCTGGTCCGATGTGTTTTATATCTTCGGTATTTTCTTGCTGTACACCGCGATCAAGCTTATTTATGACGAGGTGACTGATCAGCCTGAGACCGACCCCAATGATATGCGGATAATCAAATGGCTGCGCAAAGTAGTTCGCGTTACCCCTACTTATGAAAAGGATCATCTGTATATCCACCAAAAAGGTAAATTCGCGCTAACGCCGCTATTTATTGCTCTGGTGGCCATCGGCATGATCGACCTCATGTTTGCGTTTGACTCGATTCCTGCGATCTATGGCATCACTCAAGAACCATATATCGTCTTCACCACGAATGCGTTTGCTTTATTGGGCTTGCGGCAGATGTACTTCTTGCTTGATGGTTTGCTTGAGCGTTTGGTCTACCTACCTTATGGATTGGGCATCATCCTCGGCTTTATCGGAGTGAAACTAGTCCTACATGCCCTACATGAGAACAATCTTCCCTTTATCAATAGCGGTAACAACGTTCCAGTTCCCGAAATTGGTACGGTGTGGTCGCTTGTGTCCATCGTAGGAATATTGGCAGTGACGGTGCTTGCTTCTGTGATTAAATCCAAGCGTGATGACACTCAGGGAGTAGTGCGCACCAAAGCTGTGTATGACACTGATGAATAAAAACTAGCTACTTGCGAGTGGCGGAAAGCCACGAAGAAAAGACTCTGTCGCACACATAGGGAGTAATTCCTCTATGCGTGCGACAGAGTCTTTTACGCACCAACAGTGAATTTTATAGCCGATTTAGTCCTCAAAGATATTGATCACGGGGTTCCACGTGTGAGCTGTGCGTGCCGTGAGGGCACCCTCTGCGTAGAAAGGATCGCGGTCCATGATCGCTGTAGCGTCGTCAAGCGTGCTTGGTTTGGGCAGGCGTACAACGAGTAGTGCGCCGCCATCGCCGTCGACAAAAGGACCAGTGCCGATGACTGTTCCTTCCTCTTTGAGCTTGCTGCAAAATTCGCGATGACGTGGGCGTATTTCTGCGATTGCGGGGTTGTTGGGGTCGTAGCTGTACAGGAAAGCAAAGGTGTTCATGTTTTAGATTGTATCGTCAGAAACCTAAGCATCACTGCGGGTTGATTGAGAATTCTCAGTTGGCTAATCGTGTGGTGCAGCAAATGATTAACGCAGAGGCGGGTATGGTGAGTGATTGTGAATGAGGAACGCACTGTCAACACACCGGAACATAAGCCTTCTAATTTTAATGTTCCTAACGTCCTGACTAGTCTGCGCATCATTGTCATCCCATTATTTGCGTGGCTTGTTATTTCAGGTGATGGTCAGCATGCCTCGTGGATGTGGTGGAGCCTAGGCGTCTTTGTCGCGCTCATGATTACGGACAAGCTGGACGGCGATATAGCGCGAGCGAAAAACTTGGTCACTGACTTTGGCAAGATTGCGGATCCGATTGCAGACAAAGCACTGATGATCACGGCGCTTGTATGTCTGAATGTTGTGGGACTCGTGGGGTGGTGGGTCACGGCCATTATTGTGGTTCGCGAACTCGGCATCACGTTCTGGCGTATGGGTGAACTGCGCAAAGGAAACGTGGTTCCAGCCAGCAAGGGCGGGAAGATTAAGACCACCCTCCAATCTTTAGCGGTAGCACTGTATCTGGTACCTCTGTCTGGAGTTTTTTCAGTTGTTCAGTTCCTTGTGATGCTAGCCGCCGTGGCGGTTACTGTTATTACCGGTGTGCAATATCTTATCGATGCGCGCCGATTGAACCATGAACGATAACGCGGAGGGCGCACGGCAGGTTATCGCCGCATTGAGACGTCGAGGCGAGACCCTCGCTGCGTGCGAATCGCTTACAGCTGGTTTGTACATGGCATCGCTTGCCGACGTTCCAGGAGCCAGCGCAGTGCTCACAGGCGGCTTTGTTACCTATGCTACGAACTTGAAGCACGATTTAGCCGGGGTGGATCAATCAATACTTGATGAGTTCGGTCCCGTTTCTTCCGAATGCGCCGTGGCTATGGCACAAGGGGTTCGCATCCGATGTGGTGCTTCTTGGGGGGTCTCTTTAACTGGTGTTGCCGGACCGGACCAGCAGGCAGGTCATCCGGTGGGTGAGGTGTGGATTGGTATTGCTTCCCCCACAGGGCACGTCAGCGCGCATCGTGCAGGAGCTCTTAGAGGTTCCGAGACAGCAGACGCGCTTCTTTCGGGCACACGGCTTCACATTCGTTCTGCAGCTGTACGATGCGCTCATGAACTTATGATGCAGTTTTTGACAGTGTAAGGTTTGTCTAACACTGTGCTCTACTACTGCTCTATATTGAGTAGAGTTGACGCAAGTTTGGGAATTTCTATGGGAAGTGGGAACAAAAGGGCGGCTTAAGCCGTTTGAACTAACGATGATGAACTATACCGCTGTCTTAGATAATCCAGTTTCGGCTTCTGCCACTGGGCGGTCTGCTCGTGCACCAGAGCCGCTTCTGCGCCAAGCATTGGGAGCTGCGCTGCGTGCTTTCCGCGCAGACAAAGGTATTACGCTGCGCGAACTTGCGGAAGCGTCGAGAGTATCTCCGGGATATTTATCGGAGTTAGAACGGGGCCGGAAAGAAGTTTCTTCGGAGCTTCTGGCTTCTGTTTGTCATGCGTTGGGGGCGACTGTGGCTGATGTCCTTATTGAGGCTGCAGGCTCCATGGCCGTGCGATCGGCTGAAGCCGACCTAGCTCGCGTATAAGTAAAACCAATTTTATCCCCGACCTGTGGTGAACATGGTCTGATAGCTCGAACCTGAGCTAGGATTATTAAGCGCGTGCATAACGCGAACAAAACTATTGAAATGAAAGGCCTAACGCACGATGGCTAACCCATTTTCCAAGGGATGGAAATACCTGATGGCTCTCTTTGATTCTAAGATCGAAGAGAATGCTGACCCGAAGGTTCAGATTCAGCAGGCTATCGAGGATGCTCAACGCCAGCATCAGGAGCTATCGCAGCAGGCAGCAGCAGTTATCGGTAATCAGCGCCAGCTGGAGATGCAGCTCAACCGTCGTTTGGCTGAGATCGAGAAGCTTCAATCTAACACTCGTCAGGCTATTCAGCTTGCAGATAAAGCACGCGCTGAAGGTAATACTCAGAAGGCGACAGAGTATGAAAATGCTGCGGAGGCCTTTGCTGCACAGCTGGTTACTGCAGAGCAGGGCGTAGAGGACACCAAGCAGCTGCACGATCAGTCGCTTCAGCAAGCTGAGGCAGCTAAGAAAGCAGTTGAACGCAACTCCATGGCATTGCAACAGAAGGTTGCAGAGCGCACCAAGCTTCTTAGCCAGCTAGAGCAGGCGAAGATGCAGGAGAAGGTTGCGGAGTCGATTCAGTCGATGAATTCCATCTCTAACCGCAATACTCCTAATCTTGATCAGGTTCGTGAAAAGATTGAGCGTCGATACGCTAATGCTTTGGGGACTGCGGAACTCGCTCAGAACTCCGTGCAAGGGCGTATGGCTGAGATCGAGCAGGCAGGCGTGCAGCTTGCAGGTCATTCACGCTTGGAGCAGATTCGTGCAGAAATGGCAGGCGGCCAGCTCACTTCTGGTAATAGCGCTCAGCAACGCTCAATTGAGTCATCGCAGGCAACACCGAGCGCTACCGATGATGCTGTAGCGCAGAAGATGCGAGAGCTTCGCGGGGAAGCGTAAAACCGCGGATCAATCGTTATAAGAAGGCACAAATCCCAGTTGTCGGGGTTTGTGCCTTTTGTTGTGCTAAGAGAGTGTTTAATCGCCGGCACCCCGCGCCATAAGTGCATCCGCTATGCTGCGAGCTCGACGAATAGAGCGGATCATCACAGGTGTTCCTAGGGCCATAAGAGAAAAAGCGGCACCACGCGCTTTCCTAGCGTCTAACACTTCATAGACAGTCGTGAGCATGAGTGGGATGAGCCGAAGCGTTAAAGAAAGCGCCAAAGTAATGGTTTCTACAGGAACTCCATACCGTTCCGTGGGAGCTAATAGGCGTTGCACCGTCTCCATCATTGATTCCAACGGGGTAGTCAATGTGAGAAGCATTGCGAGCATGAGCGAGGCGAAAATGGATAAGACAAGGGCCGATGCGTACGGCAGTCCTTTTTGCCACCACTGAAATGCTCCAAGGAACAACAATATAAGTCCTGGGGGCCACAATTGTCCCCACGCAATACGGGGAGGAATTTTTGCCAAACCGTACAGAGTCGTAGAAAAGAAGACGCAGAACAAGGCGACAATCGGCTGCTTTACTAGAGCCGTTGTAGCTATGACAAAAATTATGAGGAAGCAAAACTTTACGCTCGGAGGAATTCTATGGATAACGCTTTCGCCTGGAACATAGACTCCTAAAGGAACATTACGCATCATAATGGATTGTTTTCCATAAGGGAGACATATTGTGCGATCACGGACTCGGGTGGTCCATCGAACAAGATTTTTTGGTCATGAACACACAGGACTCGATCGAAATTGCTTAAAAGATCAAGATCATGGGTTACTACAATAACCTGCTGCTCTAGGCCCTCGATGATGGTCTTGATATGAGCGCGGTTACGCATATCTAAAAGCGTGGTTGGCTCATCCATGATCACGATTTCAGGTTCTATGACCAGGACAGAAGCCAACGCGAGTAGCTGTTTTTGCCCGCCTGAGAGCAAATGAGGCGAGTGCTCCGCGTGTGATTCAAGGCCAAAACGAGCTAGTACGGTTGCGATGCGTTTGCGTCGTGTTTCTTTGTCTAGTTTGAGGCGGCGTAGAGAGAACGCAATGTCATCTTTAACTGTTGGCATAATAATTTGGTTCTCTGCATCAGAGAACACAAAACCTACTTTACGGCGAACCATTTTACCTTGCGTTGCGACGTCCAGGCCGTCTACTACTACGGTTCCTGAAGAAGGATCGCTTAGCCCATTAATAAGCCTCACCAAGGTAGATTTTCCGCCGCCGTTAGCGCCGATAATGCCCACGCGATGTTCCTTAAGCGACAGACTTACGGAATCGAGGACGGGAAGGTCTTCATAAGCCACGGAGACATTGTCAAAAATGATGCTTGGCATGAGCCTAACCTGCGGAAGCTGCAGTGCGGCGAGTGCCGCGAATATCTGGGAAGGCTGCGTGCACGCCTAATGCAATGACAACAGCTATGACGAGTTTTACTGCGTCAGGGCCAACAAAGGGAATATTAACTGCTGCTGCCTTGGCAAAATCGAGGCCGGCTCTAAGCATAAGTCCAAATGTTCCGCAGGTGTATTGGACTAAGAGTGCGACAAAAGCTGCGAGGGCAAAGAAAACCGTGGTTAATGGCTTGGATTTCTTTGGGGCAAGGTACGCAATGGTTCCTGCGACCAAAGGGGATAGTAGGTAACCAACAAGGTAACCTACTGAAGGACCTGATAATGCGGCCAAGGTAGTGCGCCCACCTGCTAGTACAGGAAGGCCGATCAATCCGAGCGCAAGGAAGAGAGCTGTGGCAAGGAAGCCTCTGCGTCCGCCTAAGATAAGGCCGGCCAAAATGATGACTGCATTTTGCATAACGATAGGGACACCGGCAGCACCTACCGGAATGGAAACAAAAGCAAAAACAATGATAAGAGCCGCAAAGACTGCGATATAAGCGAGATCAAGTAGTCGATTGCGCTGAGAAGAAGTGTTCACGTTCATAAACAGTAGTGGTTAACGCTGTTCAATTCACTATCGGGGCTGCGCTTTGCGTGGGATGATCGCCTACGATGGCCACTATGCGATTAACAGAGTTTCACCAGTTGGTAGTTGATGAATTCGGTAGCACTCGCGGACCGTGGTTGCTCCATTCTCATGTTCTGGCAGCGTTGGGCGACACTCCGGATCGCTTAATTGAGCATGGGGTAGAGCCGAGAGCAGTGTGGTGGGCTTTGTGTGAAGACTTTTCGGTTCCTGAAAGTCGACGGCTGGGGTTGGATAATCCGAAGTAAAAGTTGCTCAGGACTATGTAAAAGTCTGCGGAGATCAGTTTGCCTGTCGAACATCTGTTTGTGTATTCTCGTGGGAGATTAATGCGATGTTGGCAGTGGTCGTTAGGATTCATGCTTAGTTGAGTCGAGCTCACCAATCGGGGGTGGAATTCCCCGGTTATACACTGATGAGGGATCCACAATGCCCTGATCATTCGTCAAAAAGATGAGCCAGATTAATTTGAGTGTTCCTCAATGAGAAAAGAAGGATAAAAATGGCAGCTAAGAAAAGTTCGAAGTCTCAGCCGGCAACAGGGGATAATCGGCAAAAAGCGCTCGACGCGGCCTTGGCTATGATCGAGAAAGACTTTGGTAAAGGCGCAGTAATGCGCCTTGGCGACGACAATCGGCCTCCGATCAGCGCTATTTCTTCTGGAAACACTGCAATCGACGTTGCCCTTGGCATTGGTGGCTTCCCCAAGGGACGCATCGTCGAAGTATATGGACCAGAGTCCTCGGGTAAAACGACTGTGGCTCTGCACGCCATAGCGCAAGCGCAGCGTGCTGGGGGGATTGCCGCGTTTATCGACGCCGAACACGCCTTGGACCCAGATTATGCGCGCAAGCTCGGTGTAGATACAGACGCACTGTTGGTATCTCAGCCAGATACCGGTGAACAGGCTCTGGAAATTGCAGACATGCTTGTTCGCTCAGGTGCCATAGACATCATTGTTATTGACTCCGTGGCTGCCCTTACTCCCAAAGCGGAAATCGAAGGAGAAATGGGAGATAGCCATGTTGGCTTGCAGGCACGTTTGATGAGCCAGGCTTTGCGTAAGATGACAGGCGCTCTCTATAACTCGGGAACGACCGCTATCTTTATCAACCAGCTGCGCGAAAAAATTGGCGTGATGTTTGGTTCACCTGAGACAACTACGGGTGGTAAAGCGCTGAAGTTCTATGCCTCAGTTCGGTGCGATGTTCGCCGTATCCAAACGCTTAAGGATGGACAGGATGCCATTGGCAACCGAACCCGACTAAAAGTGGTAAAGAATAAGGTCTCGCCCCCATTCAAAATTGCAGAGTTTGACATCATGTATGGCGAAGGAATCTCTAGGGAATCCTCCATCATCGATTTGGGTGTAGACAACGGGATCATCAAAAAATCGGGCTCGTGGTTTACCTATGATGGCGATCAGCTCGGGCAGGGCAAAGAAAAAGTCCGTCTGTACTTAAAACAGACCCCTGAGCTAGCGGACGAAATCGAAGAGAAGATCTTCCGGGCACTGCAGATTGGAAAGTACGCTAATCAAAATGACGCGCTTACTGACGATCCAGTAGATATGGTCCCTAATATCGACTTTGATGACGAGGACAATGGCTAAGATTGATCCAGGTCTAAGCAAAGAAGACAAGCTCAAGCGCCTTTCGCGGGCGCTTGAGCGCTATCACGAGGAAGGCAGCGAACTTTTTGATAAAAAGTTCGAAGAAGCCAAAGCCCCAGTGAAACACCGCGCGCTTCTGTTGCTCAACCAACGTCAGCGCTCACGCCACGAGCTTAAACAACGGTTGCTTTCTTTAGATTTTGAAGAAGACGTTGTGGATTCGGTGCTGGAAGACTTTGAACATGCAAAGCTGCTCGACGACCAAACGTTTGCCAATGAATGGGTGCGGCAACGACATGTAGCACGTGGAAAATCTCGTGCTGCGCTTAACCATGAGCTTAAAGAAAAAGGCGTGGGCAGACAGCAGCGTGAGGAAGCGTTGAGCCAGGTTTCTGAAGACGATGAAGAAAACGTGGCGAGCGCTTTAGCTTGGAAAAAGGCTCGGTCGATTAAAAAGATACCCG
The DNA here is from genome assembly GCF_900187135.1 of Corynebacterium ulcerans. NCBI lineage: Bacteria > Bacillati > Actinomycetota > Actinomycetes > Mycobacteriales > Corynebacteriaceae > Corynebacterium > Corynebacterium ulcerans. Next base: position 472,844 of record NZ_LT906443.1, on the reverse strand, counting down.
AAACGCGAAACGACTATGACAAGGCACTAAGAAGAATCGTAGGTGTACTTGCACGTAGAGGCTTTGGGCAATCTCAGTCGCTTCACATCGCACGTTCTGCATTAGAACAGCGGTTGGACGAACTTAAAGAATGAAAGCCAAGAAACAGCATCCTAAAAATGCAGGTGATTCGGTTATGGCTTTTATCCCTTGCCCACTACAATGGCGTGACGTGTCATTGTCAACAAAAGATGTGCAGATGAAGAACGAAAAGTCCGAGAAAACAACTGTGGGCGCGGGTAAGACGTATGAGGTGCGAACCTTCGGTTGCCAAATGAACGTCCATGATTCTGAAAGGCTTTCCGGACTTCTTGAAGACGCCGGATACTCACCCGTAACAGCTGGTGATGAACCAGATCTGGTGGTCTTTAACACCTGTGCCGTCCGAGAAAACGCTGATATGCGTCTTTATGGAACCTTGGGGCAATTACGCGCAACCAAAGTGGAACGCCCTGGGATGCAGATCGCGGTAGGTGGTTGTCTCGCGCAAAAAGACAAAGACACTGTTGTGAAAAAAGCACCTTGGGTGGACGTAGTTTTTGGCACTCATAACATTGGTTCCTTGCCAGCGCTGCTTGATCGTGCGGAGCATAACAACCGTGCGCAGGTAGAAATCGTGGATTCCTTGGAACAATTCCCCTCCGTCCTTCCTGCAAAACGAGAGTCTGCCTATGCAGGATGGGTATCAGTGTCCGTCGGATGCAACAATACGTGCACGTTCTGTATCGTGCCCTCATTGCGCGGTAAAGAGGTCGACCGCCGTCCCGGCGACATTCTGGCAGAGGTACAAGCACTCGTGGAACAGGGCGTATCTGAGGTAACGCTGCTTGGGCAAAACGTTAATGCTTATGGAGTCAATTTCGCTGATGCTTCGATTGAACGTGACCGTTCTGCTTTTTCTAAGCTTCTGAGGGCCTGTGGCGATATCGAGGGGCTCGAACGACTGCGTTTTACCAGCCCGCACCCGGCAGAATTTACTAGCGACGTCATTGATGCCATGGCTGAGACTCCTAATATTTGCCCGCAGCTGCACATGCCGCTTCAATCCGGCTCTGACAAAGTCTTGAAAGAGATGCGTCGCTCGTATCGATCAAAGAAATTCCTGGCGATTTTGGATGAGGTAAGGGCGAAGCTACCTCATGCCTCGATAACCACAGACATCATCGTTGGCTTCCCTGGTGAGACTGAAGAAGATTTTCAGGCAACCCTCGACGTGGTAGAAAAAGCTCGTTTTACCAGTGCTTACACCTTCCAATACAGCCCTCGCCCGGGGACACCTGCGGCAGAGTATGACAATCAGATACCAAAAGAAGTGGTGCAGGAACGCTACGAGCGTCTCCTAGAGCTGCAAGAGCGAGTGTCTCTCGAAGAAAACCAGAAGCTTATTGGCACAGAGGTTGAGCTTTTGGTGCAGGCTGAAGGCGGACGGAAGAACAATAAGACAAACCGGCTTACGGGCCGTGCTCGTGACGGCAGGCTGGTTCATTTTTCGCCGGAAGGCGTCACGGATGGAGAAATCCGTCCAGGCGACATTATTCTCACAACGGTCACCAGTGCTGCGCCGCACTTCTTAATCGCAGACTCTGGTGTTATCTCGCATCGTCGTACAAAAGCCGGCGATATGAGCGCTGCTGGAAAAGTGCCTACAACTGCGCCTGTTGGCGTTGGGCTAGGATTGCCTTCAATAGGTGCGCCAACTGCACAGAAGTCCGCGTCACAAGACGCTTGCGGCTGCTAAGGCAAGGAATTACATCTGTTTGCGCACTGTGCGCAGCATTATTGAGTCGTTAATAGGAGAAGGCAGTAGTGTCTGAAGCAAAACAAGAGCCAGTTTCTGCTAGCCAGTTAGCACATGAAGAGAAGACCGTTTCTCGTCGTGTATCAACAGACGGTGCGCGTGCCGGCATGCTTGTGGCTCTTGTTCTTTTTCTTGTTGGACTTGCGCTACCTCATACAGGTGGAATTCGCGGGGCACAGTTACTCATCCCTGGAGACTACGGCTCAGTCAAGGTGGCGGAGCACATCTTTGTTTATGTGGGAACGCTGTCCGTCGTTGTGCTTAATGGGGTAACGCTGCTATCCCGACGTACTTTAGCTGCCAATTTATGCTATCTACTTGGTGGAATCTCTTTGCTGGTTTCCTTGTTCTGCTTATGGATGAGGTTACAAAGTAAAGCGTTTCAAGGACAGACCGGCATCGGAATCGGCTTGTTATTGGAAGTAGCAGCCACGATTATTTTGGTTTTCTTTTTAAGCTTAATTATCTTTGCGCGGAGTGATGAACAAGCAAAGATTGCTCAGGCCCGGGCAGAACATGAAAATCTCGATGAGGTCGGCTATGCGCAACGATCTCTGCGCATAGCCGAACAGGCGAGTATGCCGAAAGAGAACCCATTATTTATCGATGATCGGCGTCGATTAGCTGCAGCGAAGCACAAGAAGAATCAGGAACGCGGAGCTGACAAAGACAACCGCTAAAACCAGTCACTGGTTAAGCTAGTTTTTTTCTCCCATGCACGTATTGAAGCTACACGCGTAAACCCAAGCTGGTTATTAACGGTTTGCATGGCAGCGTTGTATGTGGCCATTTCGGTATAAATGCGCTTGATATGAGGCCATCGACGAAGGGCTTCGGTGATACAGAGCGTTTTGATCAGCGTGCCCAGATTTTTTCCTCTATATTCGCGTAGAACAAGAGTAAAGCTTTGCTCGGCGACAGAAGGAGATGCGTCGGCGCGTCGAGAAGCTTCGCTGAAGGCAATGGCTTTTCCTTGGTGTACAAGCACGGTAGAAACTACTTGGTTGCCGCGACGGCGAGTTGTTTCAGCTGTTTGTTCTAGCCGTTCCCTAGTCCAGGGGCGCGGCTTCCTACTCAATGTGCCTACCGGTATGTCGTAGGCCGCTTGGTTGAATAGAGACAGGAGGCTGTCGACGATATCGTGCGGTGGCGTGTGATCGTAGTAGGTGAGGGATTCAAAACCTTCAGGAATCGCTATGGGATAGTCCTGAGCGGGTACATATCCTTGGATCTCATCCAGACCTTGGATAAAGCCTTGATCATGAATGACTGACTCTAGGAAGAGACTATAAGGAGTCGGCTCCGCAGGCATGAGCTTCCATAGCTGGATGATGGGGCGGCTTAGTTGTTCTGCAAGCGAGGGGAGAGATTCCAACAAGAATCGGATGCACTCGCGTGCCTCGTCGCTTGGCTGTTCTGCAGGCAGGGGCTGAAGCTCCGCATCCAGGATGATGTCGCACGCGATTGAAGAGAGATTTGACTGTAGTGGCACGTCGATTTCTAGATATCCAACTGGATAGCCAAGAGTATTTTCCTCTGACCCAGGTACTGGATGATCGGTGCAAGGAAGCATCTCTAAACCTAGCTCACCTGTCGGATATATCGACGTGTGATGCTCTTCTTGGACAGCAACAACAATAATTGTTCGTTGAGCAGGAGAACCGTGAAGTTGCTGGATAACAGAGGCAACGGTGGAGGACGTGGAGTTATCCCCACTGATGTCTTGTGTAGCTAAATTAGAAGAAAAAGTAAACGACCGAAGCAGATCGCTCGGCTCGATACGAGACAAGTCGGCGTGCTCCGGTCGTTCGATTTGATAAAGCTTCAGCATCTAGCCAATTCTAGCGGTTTTCTACCGCATTGAGTGCTGCATTGGCCCATTCTTGCCACTGCTGCGCCTGTTCACGCAATTGCGCAGCCTTCTTGGAGTTGCCCTTAGCCTCAGCCTCTGCAGCTTGTGCATTAAACTCTTCGACTTTGGCGGTGAACTGGGAAGCACGCGCCTGCGCCTCTGGGTCAGTACGGCGCCACTGAGCATCAGCGGCATCTTCCACCTTGCGTTCAAGCTTGGAGATTTTATCTTCGAATTCGCGTACCCGGTCACGTGGCACGTAACCGATTTCTTCCCATTTCTCTTGCAACTCGCGTAGCTTTTTACGTGCTGCGTCGAGATCCTTGGAAGGATCGATGAGCTGCGAGTATTCCGCAAGGAGAGCATCCTTTGCGTCGGCATTAGCGCTGAACTCGCGATCTCGTTCTTCATTGACCGCATGGCGCGCGTTGAAGAAGTAATCTTGAGCTTCTTTGAAAGCACTCCACAGCTTGTCGTCTACTTCACGGGGAGCCCGTCCGGCGGTCTTCCAGGAGGTCATAAGATCCCTGAATGTCTTAGCCGTGTCATTCCAGTCAGTGGAGTGCTTAATCTCGTTGGCTTTGGCTACGAGTTCTTCCTTCACCTTGCGCGCTGCTGCCCGGCCCCGGTCCAACTCCGCAAAGTGAGAACCGCGACGACGATTAAAAGAGTCACGAGCACGTGAATAGCGCTTCCAAAGCTCATCGTCTGTTTTACGGTCAATTCCCTTGATACTCTTCCACTCATCGAGTATCTCGCGGATACGGTCGCCGGCCGCTTTCCAGTCTGTAGAGTTTTCGGCTAGGTCTTCTGCTTCGGCTGCGAGTTCTTCCTTGCGGGCGATTGCTTTGATGCGGTGCTGTTGCTTTTCCTCGCGTGCTTTTTCGCCGGCGTCGTCTGCGCCGTTGATGATGCTGCCCAAACGTCGCTCAAGAGATTCGATATCGCCAATAAACGCTGCGGTAGGCAGAGTCTCCAGGATTTCTGCTGCCTTGCGCTTGATGTGGTCTGCGTCGCCAGGATGCGTATTAAGCCGTGCTTCTAGCAAAGCGACTTCCGTAGCGGCATCGTCGAAGCGAGCCCCGTAGTGGGCGAGGCCTTCAGCCGGGGTACCCGCTTGCCAGGAACCGATCTCTCGGTCGGCGCCTTTGTAGGTGACAAAGACAGTGCCGTCTTCTTCCACGCGGCCCCATTTACTGGGGTCGTTCTGCGGCGCAACCGGAACCGCAGGTGCTGAATGCACCGCATGTGCACCAGGGCGTGGCCCCGGCACAGCTCCTGGTCGAGGACCGGGACGAGGACCTGGGGTGGGGCCTGGCTTGGGGGAAGTGTTAGAGCTCATAACGCTAGTCCGTCTTTCTATTCATCGTGCCGCGCGTCGCGGCTGCCGAAGCTTTAACAGAAGCACAAGGAGAGGAATCTGCTATTCCGAGTATGCCTTATGTTTCACTTCAATAAACTTACAGGTTTCGTAATGACACTGCCGCAAAAACAAGCGTGACATTCTCGGCAACTGAGCGCATGCAGGTTGGTTCTCTTACGACCCACGTTTAGGCTTAGCTCTGGAAGCGTTGCAAGCATATGCAACGTGGAAGGTAGAGGGAGGCAGTTGTGGTGAGTATTGATACGGATACCACGGTAGAAAGTCGTGGAAAATGTGAAACGAAACCGTGGGCCGTGTTGATTATTCCGAGCAGTCCGGCGCTTGTCTCAGAGTTATCTCCTGATGCTGCTTCAAGTGTGTTGCGCGAGTGTGCGCGTTACATGATTGAAGGCTTGTCTCCTACGTCGATAGACATTGTTGGCACATGCGATACCAACTTCCGCACAAACATAGAAGGCAGTTTCAAAGCGTGGGGTGCCCCCCAGGTGAATGTGGGGAAGGGGTTTTATCTTCCTGAACTTATCGCTCGTTATGTTGCGGGTCCTTTTATAGAGGATAACCCGAGGGTGGACGTGTCAGAGATCAGGCCGCGTCTGGAGAAACCACGCGGTGGAACACTCACGATTGTTGTGGTTGATGGTTCCGCAGGCTTAACTGAACGGGCGCCGCTTGCTTTGCTTGATGCGGGGGAAGAAACCCACCAGCTCATGGAGAAGTTGTTGGCAGGAGGACCTCATGCTCTCCATGATGGCGCGGAAAAAGAGAAATTTAACGCGCTGCTTACCCCAGAAAACGGTGGGGTTGTACATCCAGACTTGTGGCATGAACTCAGTGAGCTGGAGGTGGAAGAGACGTTTTTGGCTTTGTCTGATTCGTCTTTGGGAGTCGGGAGATTTGTCGCAGTATGGAAGGGCACAGCAGCGGGTAGGAGAAGCACGTGTCAATAGCGTTTACACAGCACAGAGAAAATGGCATGCACAAGGAAAAACCGGATCATCAGGCTGTAGACGGAATACGCCCCATCGCCGTCGTTGGACCTACGGCATCGGGGAAGTCAGCTCTTGGTATTGCTCTAGCGCATGAGCTAGACGGAGAGATAGTCAATGTTGACTCGATGCAACTTTATCGAGGCATGGATATTGGCACAGCTAAACTTTCTCTTTCTGAGCGCGAAGGGATCCCTCACCATCAGCTTGATGTTTGGGAGGTCACGGAGACTGCATCGGTAGCAAGGTTTCAACAAGACGCAGTACGCGATGTGGAAGACATCATGGCACGTGGGAAAACCCCCATTCTGGTGGGGGGATCGATGCTGTATGTGCAAGCGCTTGTCGACGCCTGGCAATTTCCCCCCACTGATAAGAAAGTGCGGGCTCAATGGGAAGAAAAACTGGCTGAAATCGGTATTGACGCGTTGCATCGCGAACTTGCACTACGTGATCCCGCTGCGGCGGAGATTATTGAAGACAAAGATCCTCGCAGGACAGTTCGGGCGTTGGAAGTTATTGAGCTTACTGGTCAGCCATTTCAAGCCAGCCAGCCGCCCAAAAATGGCACTCCTCGTTGGGGGACACGAATTCTAGGCCTACGTACCCACAGTGATTGGCTTAACCCTCGTATTGAGTTACGCACTCGTCTCATGTTCGAACACGGTTTTGTCGCAGAGGTTGAATCGTTGTTAGACAAAGGATTGGTGGCTGATTCGACGGCAGGGCGGGCGATCGGATACGCGCAGGTTTTACAGGGAATGGCAGGCGATTTGACCTGGGATGAGGTAGTGGATCGGACGATCACGGGGACTCGCAGATATGTGCGCAGGCAAAGAAGCTGGTTTAACCGTGATCCCCGTATCTCCTGGATTGATGCTGCTGAAGACACTCCGACGCAAGCGCTATCATTGCTAACGTGACTGTGACACATGAATTACCTCAGCAGATCTCGTTTGCTAAAGGCCATGGGACTGAAAATGACTTTGTAATTATCGAGGATCTTGACGCGAAGCTGCCGTTGACGCCTCAGCTCATAAGCGCCATGTGCGATCGTAGGGCGGGCGTGGGTGCAGACGGTGTTTTACGCGTCGCTCGTGTTGGAGCCTTGCTGGCTTCCGGTGTGCTTACCCAAGCTCCGGAAGGGCTAGACCCATCTGACTATTTTATGGACTATTACAACGCGGATGGCTCTGCTGCAGAGATGTGCGGTAATGGAACACGCGTGTTTGCCCATTGGCTGAGATCACGAGCTTTAGTCGATACAGATGACTTTAGTATTGGCACTCGCGCAGGGGTTCGTACCGTTTCGGTCCACTCCTTTAGCGCAACGGATGCTGACGTTAGCGTTGATATGGGACCAGCCGAAGTCACCGGTGTCTCAACGTGTCATATCGGTACGGCTTCATACGCAGGCATGGGAGTGGATATGGGGAATCCGCATCTCGCCTGCGTGGTTCCAGGGTTGACTCCGCAAGCCTTGTCAGAGGTTGATCTGGTACAGCCTGTTGTTGACAGTGAGTTTTTCCCAGAGGGAGTCAACGTAGAGCTGCTTACGGAACTCGATCAACAATCGCAGATCCATATGCGTGTGTATGAGCGTGGCGTGGGAGAGACCCGCAGTTGCGGCACCGGTACCGTCGCTGCGGCGCGCTCGGCGCTAGCTGATGCTGGGCTTGTCGACGGCCACGTGGTGGTACACATACCTGGTGGCAGCGTCAGCGTGACAATCCAAGGAGACACTTCTGTTTTGCGGGGCCCCTCAAAAATCGTTGCGTGGGGTCAACTGGATACCCGCGGTTTAAGCGCATAAACCCGTTAAGTAAACGCCCGCACCAAGATATACCGGTGCGGGCGTTTACTGATAGAGCTGAGACTAATTCTCGCTCAATCGTTTCGCAGCGCGTCGTGCAGCAATCCACGATTCCTCAAAATCAGAGGCACGGCGGTCGGTAACCTCAAGGATTTTCTCTAGTTGCCCGATGGTCAATGCCTTAGTGAGGTGTCCATCGGCGCGAGTCAGGAATCGGCGCGAGGTCTTTCGAAGATAATGGAAAGCCTCAATATCCGGATCACTGCTTTCTGGGTCGAGAAGCGCAGGACGATAGAGGGTGCGATCCGCGATCGACTCCATGTCCGTGCCTGTCTCAAACTTGTCATACTGCGTGAGAATATCTTGTATATCCTCAAGCGTGAGCCGGATGGAAGCACGGAGAGAATCTACTTCCCGAGTATTGGGACGATGCTGAGTCATAAAGGTTGTTGCACCGATAATGATGATAGAGAGCATCACTCCGGGAAACTTGAGCCATATAACGAGGCAGACGCAAGCAAAAGAGATCGCGATGTAAGGCCAGAGTGGCCTACGTCCTGCGTCGCTAATTCCAGCGAATTCCGGCATTATTTATCGTTCCTTTGGCGTCAAGTTGCTGCGCGATTATGAGATGATATGACCTAAACCTAGGTAAGGGGCGGGCAAAGAAATAATCGGGGAGATCAGTGTCCACCACAGCCGCAGCCACCAGAGCCGCATCCGCCGCCGGAACCACATCCACCTGATTCTGGAACGGACACGGATCCCACCAGTACGGCTTTACCGGAGATGACGGAGTCACGTTCTGGAAGAGACGCTGCGTCGGGCAAACAGACGTCAAAGGGGAAAGGTCCATCGACGGTCGCATGGATAAACCGTGAACCTGTGAGGGTATTCGTTCTGTACTCGGCTGACAAGACACGGACGTTAAAAGTTGCAAAAGCGTCAGGGGCGGCAGTGCCGTTGCCAGACATCACTGTTAGAGCGCCTTCGCTGACTACCGTTCCCAGGATTTCGGGGGAGGCCTGCTCAAAGTCTGCGATAGTCGGATACGTGATCACGTCGAAAGCGAGGGCGGATAAACCCAGCTGTTGCCAGCGCTGCTCGGGTTCGTCGACAAGCAAAGGACCTTGCGCAAGATTGCAGGCCACTGTCGTGACTTCTTGTCCGTTGTAATCAACAATTTCGCACAATGCGAGGACGTCATTCACCATGGAGATATGTGCGAATGATTGAGTAACGGAGTCAAAGCCAGCAAAAGTTGCAAACGGTTCAACAGCGAGAATGTTAATTTGTGCGCCGGAGTCGTCTGCATACTGAATAAGCTGTCCACCACGGACTTCGCCGGTCACGGCAAGTTTATCGGTGGCGATGGCTGCTTCAACGGCATCCTGCCACTTGTCAAAGGTCATACCTATGCTCAAGAGATCAGTGCTCATAGCGTCTGATTGTATCCCTTTGTGACCCCATTGATGGCATTGGAACTATTTCTTAGGAGTTCTTCTCACTCACGGAGGCTGGCGCTGCGTGACGACGAGACATAGGCGGGCACGGCTAGATGTCCTTAGTATGTCGCAGAAAAATCATGTGAGGTTGGCTTGTTTACTACGTTTTTGCTGCGTTCGCTAACAAAGATCATCGGTGCGAAGTACTAGTGTTGGACTATTCAACATGCGACAATGATCGGTAACGATGACTAAAAATAATGAAACCCCAATTCACGACCAGATCCTTAACTCTGCTCATCCCTCGGAGCAGCTAGGAACCGTGCATGATGACCTTCTTGACCAAGCATTCAAGGATCATCGACCTGTAGCGCCGTATGAAGATTCCGGAGTAGATCAATCTGGGTTGCTTAGTCCCCGCCACGCGGATGGGGCAGTGTCCTCGCCTGGCATGTCGGAGAACAAACAGCCTACTGTTGGTGAGCTTGATCTAGAAGCCCGATCCAGCCTGCGTAGCCTCACTCGAGGCTCAAGTATTCATGCGACAGACCAAGATGACGGCTATGACGTTGAGTACCGAAAATTACGCCTAGAACGCGTGATTCTTGTTGGTGTGTGGACACAAGGAACTACGGCAGAAGTAGAAGCCACTATGCAAGAACTTGCAGCTCTGGCTGAGACAGCAGGGTCAGAGGTCGTGGACATGCTCTATCAAAAGCGTGATAAGCCGGACCCTGGAACCTATATCGGCTCCGGTAAAGTAGCAGAGCTTAAAGACATCGTGATGTCTACCGGTGTGGATACTGTGGTGTGCGATGGTGAGCTCTCACCAGGACAGATGATTGCGCTGGAAAAAGCCTTAGACGTTAAGGTCATTGACCGGACGATGCTGATCCTTGATATCTTTGCCCAGCACGCTAAGAGCAAAGAGGGCAAAGCTCAAGTCTCATTGGCGCAAATGGAATACCTTATTACTCGCGTGCGCGGTTGGGGTGGGGCTTTGTCTCGGCAGGCGGGCGGTCGAGCAGGTTCCAATGGTGGCGTAGGCCTGCGTGGCCCCGGTGAAACAAAGATCGAGGCGGATCGCCGTCGTCTTCGTTCAGACATGGCTAAATTGCGTAAAGAAATCGCTGGTATGAAAACAGCGAGAGACGTGAAACGCTCGCAGCGCCGCGACTCTACGATTCCTCAGATCGCGATTGCTGGATATACCAACGCTGGAAAATCATCCCTTATTAATGCTCTTACTGGCGCGGGCGTGCTTGTGGAGGACGCACTGTTTGCGACCCTGGATCCGACCACCAGGCGCGCTGAGCTTGCCGATGGCCGATCGGTGGTCTTCACCGACACCGTGGGTTTTGTCCGTCACTTGCCTACTCAGCTAGTGGAAGCCTTCCGATCTACGCTTGAAGAAGTCGTGGGAGCAGATCTTGTTCTCCACGTTGTCGATGGTTCTGATCCCTTCCCGTTGGAACAGATCAAAGCTGTTAACGGAGTTATATCTGACATCGTGCGAGAGCTAAAGGTAGAAGCGCCACCAGAGATAATCGTGGTCAATAAGATTGATCAGGCAGATCCGTTGATCCTTGCAGAATTGCGCCACGCGTTGGATGACGTGGTGTTTGTGTCTGCACAAGAAGGCGATGGGATTCCTGAGCTGGAAGCTCGTATCGAGCTTTTCCTCAACACTCTGGACGCACATGTTCATCTGCTGATTCCCTTTACCCGGGGGGACATTGTGTCGCGACTCCACAAATTTGGAACGGTTTTATCTGAGGAGTATCACGCGGAAGGCACGCTTATCGACGTCCGCCTGCCGCATTCTTTGGCATCAGAACTAGGGGAGTACCAGGTAACTTCCACCTCATAATCCGAGGTGGGGGCGAAAAATGTACATGGTGCCCCCACGTTCTTGGAGAAAAGCCCCTTCGGGGGTGATAATAAAAGCTCGTGAGCAAAACTTCCTGGGGATGGACCCTTCACGGCGACGGTAAGACGATTGCCCCTGGTGCCGTAGTAGCACCAGAAGAACGATTGAGCTGGGGTCGGACCGTAGGTATCGGCATGCAGCACGTAATCGCAATGTTCGGTGCAACGTTGCTGGTGCCCACCCTGACTGGTTTCCCTGTGAATACCACCTTGCTCTTCTCTGGAATTAGCACCATGCTGTTCCTCCTGATCACTCGAAACAGGCTTCCCTCTTATTTGGGAAGCTCGTTTGGCTTTATCGCTCCGCTGATCGCCTCTCAAAGTGAAGGTATCGCTGTCCAGTTGGGTGGCGTAGTGGTCACAGGCCTTGTGCTTATTGCGGTGGGATTTATTGTTAAAGCCGCAGGTAAGCGAGTCATTGATCTTGTCATGCCTCCCGCCGTCACGGGTGCCATTGTCGCGCTTATCGGGCTTAACCTTGCTCCGGCCGCTACGTCTAATTTTCAAGCACAACCGTTGGTCGCAACGGTGACTCTGGCTGCGATTCTCTTTTTTACAGTTGCTGGACGTGGAATGATTGCCAGACTGGGGATTCTCATTGGAGTCATCATAGGCTGGGTTTTTGCCGCTCTGACCGGAAACCTTTCGGAAGGCGCGACTACTGCTATTCATGATGCCGCATGGATCGGGTTACCACAGTTCCACACTCCACAATTTACTGTGCACACCATCCTCGTGACCCTGCCGGTAGTGATCGTGCTTATCGCGGAAAACGTAGGACATGTCAAAGCCGTGAGTGAGATGACCGGGCGTGATCTAGACGATTTGGCTGGCGACGCACTCATCGCGGATGGATTAGGAACTACTTTTGCTGGAGGCTTCGGTGGATCAGGAACCACCACGTATGCAGAAAACATCGGTGTTATGGCTGCAACGCGAGTCTACTCAACAGCTGCTTATTGGATTGCGGCTTTGACAGCAGTTGTCTTGGCTTTTATCCCGAAGTTCGGGGCGCTCATTTTCACTATTCCTACGGGCGTTCTCGGGGGCGCGGCCATTGTCTTGTATGGCCTCATCGGAATGCTTGGTGTGCGGATCTGGCAAGACAACAAGGTCAACTTTAATAACCCTGTGAATCTTACCGCTGCTGCTGTGGCACTTATCGCAGGAATCGGAAACCTGACTCTCACGGTCTTCGGCGTTGAACTTCAAGGTATTGCTTGGGGATCCATGGGAATCATCGTCTTTTACCCAATCTTGCGATGGTTGTATACCCGTGTTGGTGAGGGGCAAACAGCACAGTTTTAAAAACTGGCCCGTATCTTGATCAAGATACGGGCTTGCGTTATTTTCCGGGGAACATAGCCGGCATGCGTGTACTGTGTATCCACAGAGGTCATCAAGGGAAGGGACCCTCATGGAACATATGCAACAGTCAGTGATTGAGAATCGCTTCCTCGTTGGAATCCACTATAAGGTTCCTCTGTCGGAGATCCCTACGGTGTTCGAGCCAGCATATACAGCTCTCGGTGACCTGTTTAAAAAGCAAGGAGTAGCGCCTGCTGCCCACGTCGCTTATTACTATGAGATCTCAAGCGGGGTAATACACATGGCTCCAGCGTTTGTGGTGCAGCCGAAGGACTGGGCCTTGATGGAGGCTGCCTGTGGAGCTTCTGACGAGGCTCATTACGAGTGTCTTCCTAGCCAGGTAAGCGGGATGACTACGTGGGAAACACCAAGCACTACCGCGGCTTTTGTGGAACATAGAGGGTCATATTCTGCTCTTCCTAAGGTGTGGAGTGAACTGGAGAAACGAGTGGCGGAATGTGGGGAACCGGGGCCGCTTCGCTGGGAAGAATATATGGTGATGTCGGAGCAAGAGGAAGAACGTGTGACTCGCTTGTATTGGTCATATTTCTAAGTTTTGCCTTTTGCCCCGACTGCACGGTTAGGAACCAGTATGTCCCCGGAGCAGTTCGCTAAAAGGAGTCAGATTTTCCTGAGGATCGGTCCCAGTGTGTCGTCTTGTTTCTTTGTGTAAAACAAAATTCCCAAGACCATCTACCTGTGAGGAAACATTGACTATATGCTCTGCTAGCTCATTGGCGGCTCGTTGAATTCTTATATGAGTTGCCTCTGATTCGATGCTGCCAAAATCTTCTGTAGCAACGAAAACCCCTGTAGGTACAACTATCGCGCGCATATAGGTAAACAGGGGACGCAAGGCGAAGTCGAGAACCAAAGAATGCCGTGCAGTGCCTGCAGTAGCACCGATAAGTACCGGCATATCGACGAGAGCTTCCGCATCAAGAACATCAAAAAAAGTTTTGAATAATCCGGAGTAGCTTGCTTTAAAGACAGGGGACACCGCCACGAGGGCATCTGCAGACGATAATTTTTGCTTGACCTCTTCTAGCCGTGGCGTCCCAACGCCCGTCGACAATGCAGTGCTGAGATCCGGGATTAGTTCAGATAACTCGATTGAATGAATCTCTAAAGACTCACCACGCGCAGTAACAGCCGCGGATACAGCACGAGCGATAGTATCGCTGACATTTGTGGTTGATGAGGGAGTGGATAAACCTGCCGATATGACAACGAGAGAGCGCATAGCTTAAGACTCCTTAGAGGTTGGATCAACGAGGAAGTGTGGAGAATCCCGATGTTCAGCGAGCCAGCGGTGGCTAGGAGGGTTACTGGGAACGTGTTCTGGACGGCGAGCTTCCATACGCTTTCGCAATTCGGGAACCACATCTTTTCCTAGAACCTCAATTTGTTTCAAAACAACTTCTTGTGGAAGTCCTGCATGATCAATGAGGAACATTTGGCGCTGATAATCGCCGACCCAGTCTGCAAAGTGCATCGTTCTTTCAATAACTTGCTCAACTGTACCTACAGTTAGGGGCGTTAATGAGGAGAATTCTTCTAGTGATGGGCCGTGACCATAGACAGGGGCATTATCAAAGTAAGGACGGAAGATACGCTTGGCTTCGGATTCTGTTTCTGCGATAAATACCTGTCCGCCAAGGCCAACAATTGCTTGATCGGCTTGCCCATGACCATACGATTCATAGCGTTTGCGATATAGGTTGACCATTTTGGCTGTGTGCTCTTTGTTCCAAAAAATATTGTTATGAAAGAACCCGTCACCGTAATATGCTGCTTGTTCGGCGATTTCTGGGGAGCGGATAGAGCCGTGCCAGACGAAGGGCGGTACATCTTCGAGTGGAGCTGGAGTAGAGGTATAACCCTGTAGTGGTGTCCGGAATTTACCGTGCCAATGAACAACTGGCTCGCGCCACAGTCTGCGGAGAAGATGATAGTTTTCTACTGCTAACGGCAAGCCGTCGCGGATGTCTTTACCAAACCACGGATAAACAGGGCCGGTATTTCCACGTCCTAGCATGAGATCAACCCTGCCTTGCGCAAGATGCTGGAGGAAAGCGTAGTCTTCAGCGATCTTTACTGGGTCATTTGTTGTGATAAGCGTAGTTGAGGTCGAAAGCTGAATATTGGTGGTTTTGGCGGCGATATATCCCAGATGTGTCGTAGGGGAGGAAGGCACAAAAGGCGGATTGTGATGTTCACCAGTAGCAAAGACATCGAGTCCTACTTCTTCTGCTTTGAGGGCTATCTCAGTGATCCTGTTAATGCGTTCATGCTCTGTGGGGGTCTCTCCAGTAATAGGGTTGGGGGTGAGATCGCCGATCGTGAAAATCCCGAATTGCATGGTGTTTCCTTCTTGGTGTTAAAAGCGTTTTGGAAAACATTTTATATGACATGTCAACAAAAATATTTTGCAAATATTCCACGCAGATGTTTGAAGGAGTTTTCACGCCAGGGACTAGATGCTCAACGCGGTTTTAGATGTGCAGATGAGGCATAAATAAAGCGCTGAGGAGGGGAGTGTCCCAACCTCAGCGCTTTATCAGAAAGGATTATTCAGCGTCCAGATCTTTTTCGATCAGGGCTGCAATCTTCTCAACTGCTTCTGCGTTTTCAGAAGTTACGGTGACTTTATCGCCTTTTTCTGCGCCGAGAGCCATGATCATCAAGGATGACGCTGCATCGGTTTCATCATCGTCTTCCCCCTCAAGGGCAAGGAAGATTTCCTCATCGAACTCGCCGGCTGCCTCTGCGATGATGGAAGCTGGGCGTGCGTGGAGGCCAACTGCGGAGCCGACTGCAACAGTCTTAGAAGCCATGGAATATTCCTTTCATAGTGTTGAATCCAGCTCTGGAATGCTGAATCCTAACGCTTTTCTTTGTCCCTAAAGGAGATTAAAACTCAGTTTTGCGCATGTGAGAGCCTTGCGTAAGAACCTTGCAATGCGCAAAAACCATGATCGGAGTTTTCCTCCGTAGGTTCTATGCCCGATTCTATTCCGATTCTGTCGGTTTTTCCATTAAACGGGCATAGAATTGTCATAATCCTTTGTGTTTGGATGTTTGATGTCTCATAAGGAGTCTTGTGAGATAAGTTCTACGCTTGGGCTTTAACAGCTGCTTGCTCTGCCAGCTTGTTGGGCCACAAGCTTTTTAGTGCGATGACGGAAAACGCGGAGACAACCACACCAGCTATTATCCCAAGGACGAAACCCCAGATGGGCTCGATAGCAAAGGAAACAAAAATTCCGCCGTGGGGAGCCCTGGAAATAGTATGTGTTGCCATGGTTATCGCTCCAGTGACCGCACCGCCTGCCATCATCGAGGGGATGACGCGCAGTGGGTCGGCTGCGGCGAAAGGAATGGCGCCTTCAGAGACAAAGGAAAGACCGAGCAACCAAGCCGATTTGCCGTTCTCTTGTTCTGCTGGGGTAAACAGGTTTTTTCTTATAAGCGTGGCAAGGGATAGAGCAATGGGAGGCACCATTCCTGCTGCCATGACTGCTGCCATGATCTGTAAGGAGGCCTGATCGCCAGTAGACAAACCTGCTGTGGCAAAGAGATAAGCAGCCTTGTTCACTGGACCGCCTAGGTCAAAGCACATCATTAAGCCAAGGATGATGCCCAAAAGGATGGCGGAAGAGCCCGACATCGTTCCTAACCAGTTTTGTAGCCCCATCATGGCTGCAGACAAGGGGCGTCCTAGTAGAAGGAACATGATGAGGCCTATGAACAGCGAGGTGAGGAGCGGGATGATGACCACTGGCATAAGAGATTGGACAATCCGATGTACTTTCCACGAGCTAATCCACAGTGCAATAACGCCTGCTAATAAACCAGTAACCAGGCCGCCAATAAAACCCGCGCCTAAAGTCACGGAGATGGCGCCACCAACAAAACCGGGGGCGATACCAGGACGCCCTGCGAGGGCATAAGCAATGTAGCCAGACAACGCTGCCACAATAAAACTCATTGCTGCTTGACCTGTAGCAAAGAGAACAGCGCCAAGATAAAGCAATAGCCCTGAACGGTCGAAGGTTATGTCGGAGCCGTCGATAGCTACGGTATTGCCAGGCAGGTTGGTAATTGAATACTCGCTAGCGATCGTCTTCCAACCATTGGCTATGTCATATCCTCCAAAGAGGAACCCTAATGCAAGGAGGAGACCACCCGCGGCGACAAAAGGAACCATGTAAGAGACGCCAGTCATGATTGACTGCTGTACTTTCTTGCCTAGACTCAGGCCTCCGCTTGGTGCTGTATCGGTTGTTCGTCCGGAAGATGAAACGCCTGATACTTTGCGAGCTTGCGGATTCTGTGCAGCGAGAACGGCTTCCTCTAGCATTGCTACCGGCTCGTTGATAGCCCGTTTAACTCCCGATTCGACTAGTGGTTTACCGGCAAATCGCTCCCTGTCTTTTACGCCAACATCGGTGGCAAAAATAACCACGTCCGCAGCGTTAATCGTATCTTGGGGGATAGGCGTAACTGCTGAAGATCCTTGGGTTTCTATCACTAACTCAACATCGTCGCGTTTGACGGCTTCTTGACTGAGGGAATCTGCAGCCATGTACGTGTGGGCTATGCCGGTGGGGCATGCTGTTACTGCGACGATACGAGTGATGTGATTTTTATTAGCTATTGCAGCTTCTGAAGCTTGGGCGTCTGTCGGGGTTTCAGGGGCAGGATGGATGACGGTATTCACCAATTCGACTACGTGCTCTTCAGAAGTAGCGTTGTGCAACGCATCGATAAAATCTTTTCGGACGAGAGCTCTCGCAAGTTTGGAAAGGATCTTTAGGTGCTCTTTCCCACCTCCGGCAGGCGCTGCAATTAAGAAAATCAGAGAAGCGGAGCCGTCCGGAGCACCGAAATCCACGCCATCTTTGAGCCGTGCAAAAGCAAGAGTAGGTATCTGCACAGACTCGGAACGACAATGTGGAATGGCGATTCCGCCAGGAACGCCGGTACCAGATTTTTCTTCTCGCGCGAGCGCATCAGCGAGAAGCGTTGCCGCATGATCGGTACGTCCAGCATCTGAGACGATGTCCGCGAGGGAAGAAATAACATCGGTTGGAGTTGGGCCGAACTCAGCGTCCAACCGCACCAGTGAAGCAGTGATTACGGGTTGAGCCATGGTTTTCCTTGAGACTATGCCTCCGTTCGCGTCAAGGACGATAAGAAAAGGCTGTCCTTCATTGTGGCGGTGAAAGGCAAACTGCGTGATAGATAGGGGTAGTGGCTAAAAACAGCACCGTCCGGTGCTCGGAGATTGTTCGAGTAGGGTTAAGAAACTTTAATCTTAGTAAAAGCGAAGACTCGAGTTCCGGCTACGTCTATGAGATCAGGTGTTGGGATAGTGGTTCCAGGTAAGGCTGCGGCTGCGCTGCCATATGCGACGCCTAGTGCTAGAGACTCGGACTGGGATAAGCCTGTGCTTTGTCCCATGATAAAACCGGCGAGGGTACAATCGCCAGCCCCTACAGTGGAGACGACGGTGGTCTCCGGTGGCTGAGCAATCCATGAACCGGTAGTAGAGACTAGTACGGCTCCTGAAGCTCCCAGCGTTACTAGTACGGCTTCCAGTCCCTGCTTTATCAGCTCTTCTGCCGCGGAAACCACTGGCTCGTAGTTTCCTTTTTCGGCTTCAGCTTCAAAATCTATGTCCTTAGCGCCAACTAGCTGACCTAGTTCCATGCCATTCGGCTTAATTATTGTGGGGGCGACCCTAGTAAAATCAGCGGCTAGTGCAACGAGTGGTTTATCAGAAGTGTCAACAGCGATGTTGATGCCCGGAATCTCTTTTTGCAGCTTTTCCACGAGTTGGGAGTACCAATTTATGGGTGCTCCAGGTGGCAATGAACCGGAGAGAACGACCCAAGATGCGCGTCGTGAAAAAGCAAGGAGCTCGGATTCTAAAGCTTCAATATTCGTGGAGTCTAGTTGTGCACCTTGATCATTGAATTTTGTTGTTGTTCCATCAGGTTCAGTAACAGCGGTATTCACTCGAACATGTCCACAGACTGGGACTGCGTGTCCTGGAATTTCAGCTTGCTTGACCAACTCTATAAAAGGGTCGTGTGCTGCAGAGGGGAAGAGCGCAATAGTTTCATGTCCCGCTTTTGCTATCGCTTGAGACACATTTACCCCCTTTCCACCGGCTACGCTTTTGTTCGAGATCGGGCGTTGTACAGAGCCTCGTCGTAAAGCGGTATCGAGGGTAAGCGTTGTGTCAATGCTGGGATTGGGTGTGAATGTAAGTATCACGGGATCACCACCTGGGTGTTGAATGTGTTGAAGCTGGCTCGTAGCTGTTTTGAGGCATGCCGGTCGGTTACTAAGAAATCGATGTCATCAATACTGGCAAACGTGACGTCAGAAGTTCGGTTAAGTTTCCCGGAATCGCAGAGCGCAACTACGCGCCTGGATTGGGCGATCATAGTGGCCTTGATGGAAGCTTCTCGCGGATCGGACGTGGTCAGTCCGGTTTCAATGCTGAGACCGGTTGTTCCCATGAATGCGATGTCTGCTTTAAGCGTGCGTAAGGATGCTTCCGCTTTTTCGCCAACAATCGCTTGAGTTCTTCCTTTAAGCGTCCCACCAAGGATCATCACGTCAGGAACACCGGCTCCGCTAAGCGTTCTGGCCACATTTGGGGAATTAGTAACAACTAACCAGTTTTGTCCCACGTAGTTGCGGGCTAAAACGCTGGCGAAACTTTCTGTAGTAGACCCTGCATCAATGAAGATGGCCGCGGTCGGTCCGGGGATCAAGGGCAACGCTGCGTGCGCGATGGCTTGCTTACGCCGTTGCGATTGATGAATGGGAAGATCATCGTCATCATCTACCGCAAGTATTTCTATATGAGGCATAGGGAAACCGGATACTGCGCCGCCATGAACTCGAGTGAGTAAACCTTGATGTTCAAGACTTTTTAAATCGCGTCTGATCGTCTCTGGTGTGACACAAAAACGCTGAGAAAGTTGTGTCACACTACAACGGCCTAAATCATTGGTAAGGGTGACAATTGCTGATTGTCTAAGTTGAACCTCTTCGACGGTGGCCATAGTCACCTCCTAACAAAATTGGCGTTTTGTGAAGAGTTGAAGCATGTTGATTTCCGCCGTTTTTACCGTTTCTGCTGGAAAAATGTTGAAATCAATGCCCAATTTATGCCCACTTGTGTCTGTTTGTCAATAGTTCTCTGTTTGTTTGGTTGCGGAAATGTTGAGTTTGTGGTGATGTGTAGGAAGAATGAACTTCAACTGTGAAGATGGGTGGAAACCTTGAATAACGTTGCAACTGACACAGTTTTTAAGGGCACTGGAGTGGTATCTGGTGTTCGCTACGCAAAAGCTGTGTGGATTAGCCCGCGTCCCGAATTGCCGCAGGCTGGTGAAGTGATCGAGGAGTCCCTGCGCGAGGCTGAGTTTGAACGTTTTACAACTGCTGCGGACGTCGTCGCTAAGCGTTTGCTTGATCGCTCACAACGCGCAGAGGGCGCTGCTTCAGAGGTCTTGAAAGCGACTGCAGGCATGGTCAATGATCGTGGCTGGAGAAAAGCTGTGAAAAAAGGCACACAAGGTGGCCACCCGGCCGAATATGCTGTTGTTGCAGCCACCACTAAATTTGTTTCGTTGTTTGAAGCTGCCGGTGGAATTATGGCCGAGCGCACAACGGACCTACGTGATATCCGGGACCGTGTGATTGCACAGCTTCGCGATGAACCGGAACCAGGTCTCCCAGATGTTGAAGAGCAGGTTGTGCTTTTCGCTGATGATCTCTCGCCTGCGGATACTGCAGCGCTAGACACTGATTTTTTTGTCGGGCTAGTCACTGAGCTAGGTGGCCCGACCAGTCATACCGCTATCATCGCTCGACAGCTGAACGTGCCTTGCATCGTGGCAGCTGGGGAGAAGATTCATAAAGTGCAGCTCGGTGAGCCTGTGCTTGTCGACGGCGCCCTGGGGACCGTGACTCTTAAAGCAGACCCAGAAACCGCCCGAGCCGCGGAGCAAGAATCCAAGCTACTCGCAGAGCGTATTGCGCAATGGCAGGGCCCAGCGACCACCAAAGACGGACACCGCGTGCAGCTGCTGGCTAATGTTCAAGATGGTAAAGCCGCTCGTATTGCAGCCACTGATAGCCAGGCTGAAGGTATTGGTTTATTCCGTACTGAGATGTGCTTCCTCACCGCAACGGAAGAGCCAAGCGTTGAGGAACAGGCGAAAGTTTACAAGAAGGTCTTAGAACAGTTCCCGGATTCTAAGGTTGTCGTCCGGTCACTAGATGCCGGTTCTGATAAGCCTGTTGCTTTCGCTTCAATGGCAGATGAAATGAACCCAGCTCTTGGAGTGAGGGGGCTTCGGGTGGCGCGTGCCAACGAGGCTCTCCTGACGCGACAGCTTGATGCTATTGCCAAAGCCGCGGCGGATCTTGGTCGCGATGAACACTCACCGACGTGGGTTATGGCGCCGATGGTGGCAACTGCTCGTGAAGCGAAATGGTTTGCTGGGCTATGTGCAGACCGTGGTTTGGTCGCGGGTGCCATGATTGAAGTCCCAGCGGCTTCTTTGATGGCAGACAAGCTTATGCCGCACCTTGACTTTGTTTCCATCGGTACAAATGACCTCACCCAGTACACCATGGCAGCGGACCGTATGTCTCCGCAGCTAGCGTACCTGACCGATCCGTGGCAGCCGGCGGTACTGCGTCTTATTGCACATACTTGTAAAGAGGGCGCACGGTTTGATACCGCTGTGGGTGTTTGTGGCGAGGCTGCTGCTGATCCTCTGTTGGCCTGCGTGCTTACCGGATTGGGCGTTAACTCGCTATCCGCTGCTTCGACGGCTATCGCAGGCGTTGGCGCTCAGCTTGCTGCCGTTGACATGGAAACCTGTAAGAAAGCGGCAGAAGCAGCCTTGGATGCCGAAGGGGCTAAAGAAGCGCGTGCTGCTGTGAGAGCTATCATTCAGCCTTAGTCTAGGCCTAGAACCTCAAAGGGGCGGGGCTACCAGTAATATATGGTGGCCCCGCCCCTTTGTTGCGGCGTTTGTTTATTTACGCGGTGATGACCTCAACATCATGCTCGCGGAGAGCTTTGATGAATGATTCGGGAGCATTTGAGTCTGTGATCACTACGTCTATGTCGTTGATTGAACCAAAGCTAACAAGATAATCAGTTCCCATTTTTGTTGAGTCACACAAGACGACTACTTTATGCGCATTCGTGATCATGGCTGATTTGATTGCTGCTTCTTGAGAATCAGCGGTGGAAAGGCCATGATCAATTGTTAGCGCATTTGTGCCGATAAAAGCCACATCTGCGCGCATGAGGGCTAATGTGCGCAGTGCAGTGTCACCCACAACAGCTTGAGTGATTGCGCGTACGCTTCCACCAAGAAGCTGAATCTCGTCGAGCCCTGAGTTGGCTAGAGTCAACGCGATAGAGAGGCTGTTGGTAACAATCGACCAATGCTTTGCAGCTGGTTGAACCGATAAAAGTTCCGCCAATGCAGCTGTGGTCGTACCTGCATCAAGGAACATTCCACCATGGGACTCAGGGAGATATGACAGAGCAGCGTGTGCAATGGAGTTTTTAGCTCCGGATGCTGAGCGTGCACGAGTATCCAAACTGAACTCGGTGGTTTGGAATGTCTGATTTGCCACTGCACCGCCATGAACTCGATGAACGACTCCCTCACGGTCGAGCACTGCCAAATCTCGACGAATAGTCTCGGCGGTAACATCAAATCGGGCGGCAAGCTCAGTAACATTGACGCGCCCCTCTACCGCCGTAAGAGAAGCTATTTGGCGCCGTCGTTCTTCTGAGTACATGTCCAATCCCTTCGAGTGAAATCAAATATCGGAAAAGTTCGGTGCTTGAACCGTTGTTTTCCGTAAGACTTACCTCTTGTCATTTTGTCACGGGTAAAAGGAGAAAACAGTCAAACGGACAAATGAATCACGAATGTTCGGACATGAATCAAAACATTTTTTGGGAAAAGTAGGCGTTAGCCAAGGTGGCGGTGTCCGTTTTATTTGAATGTGATGTTTATCTTGCTTTTTACATACTCCCTGAAATGGGGGTAACCGTGCTGTGCAATCTAAAAGGATAAGGGTGGATCAGAGTTTTCGAATAACAGAGACTACCTTGCCCATGATGTCTGCTTGGTCACCTGGGATTGGTGAGAAAGCGTCATTGTGGGGGAGTAGCCATATTCCTGAAGAGTCTTTGTGGAATTCTTTTACGGTAGCCTCGCCGTCAATGAGGGCAGCGACAAATTCACCTTGTTCTGCAACAGGCTGAGAACGTACAACTACCCAGTCTCCATTGAGGATGCCTGCATCTCGCATAGATTCGCCCACGACTTCGAGCATGTAGAGCTCGCCATCTCCCACAATCTCTTGGGGGAGCGGGTAGTAGGCATCCACGTTTTCTTCGGCGAGGATTGGGCTGCCTGCGGCAATGGATCCTACGATAGGAATGAAGCTAGTAGGTGAAGTTTCGGAGGGGTCTGGCGACTTGCTCGGCTTTGCGTTTTGTTTCCTGCCCGGTTTAGGGGTGCTGGATTCGGGCAGTGTTCTCACGTCGACAGCGCGTGGTTTATTAGGGTCTCTGCGCAAATACCCTTTCTTTTCTAGCTCTTTGAGTTGATACGCCACGGATGAGGTGGACTGCAAGCCTGCGGCATCTCCAATTTCTCGAATGCTTGGTGGGTAGCCTCTCAAAACAACAGCATCTCTGATTACTTCAAGGATGCGTCGCTGACGTTCGGAAAGCTTCTTCTGGTCAGGCTCGGTGGCGTTCGGTTTATTTGATTGTTTGGCCATTGATGTCATATCCCTTCAGGATTTTTTTTTGGGGGGGGGGGGGAGTTCTTTTAATGCTCCGCGAACGTGTTCGTCCTCTACTGCTGTTCACCTTAGCTTATCTTTGTGCTCTTAGGGTGATCTGTTCGAAAAAATGGATGAGAGACTTGACCGTCTGTTCGAAAAGGTGTAAAAATCGAACGTGTGATTGATTCTTCGAACATATGATCGTGTTTCTGTGTGGTGTGTTTGAAGTGGTTTTTATAGTGACTTTGTTGCTAAAACAGCAGGGATGATTTCTTTGCTGCGAAAAGTTAGGAAGAGTAATGACGCTGGCTTATCGCCCTCAAAAAATGAGTGATTCTCGGGTAAATCGAGCGCAAATTGTTCCTGCGTCGGATGTCTGGGACATTGACGCGAATCGTAACAGTGATATTAAAACGAATGTTCGTACACTTTCCTTGCATGAAGGATCTGGACGTAATAGAGGCAACCACAAAGAGTGGCGGAGTTTGTTAACCACAGCGGTTCCTCGCTGGAAGGAACACGCCAGTAATGTACTTGCTGGTGCTGTTTTTGGTCTTTTCCTTCTTCTTGGAATCGTCGTTGCGGGCGAGATAGAAGGAAATCCGAGTACGATCCCTGCGCAAAGTACTTCTGGCTCTGAGACTCTACATGCAGGAATACCCCAGTTCGGTGCTAAGAATTAGGACGTCGTGCGTTTTTTGAAGGCCGCCTTTAACAGCTATTGCTCAAGCCTGTGCGGTAGCCTTTAAGTTACGCTAGTTAAACGACTATCGAGTGTAGGGATTATTCAAAGTGTATTGCCCGTTCTGCCACCATGAGCATTCCAAAGTTATCGATACCAGAATGATTGATGCTGGTTCAGCAATCAGGCGGCGGCGTGAATGCTCGGAGTGCAATGGCCGTTTTACCACTGTGGAAAAGGCACAGTTACTAGTAGTAAAACGTAACGGCCTGACGGAGCCCTTTAGCCGCGATAAAGTTATCGTGGGCGTGAGGAGAGCCTGCCAGGGGCGTGACGTGAGCGAAGACGCATTAAAACGATTGGCCCAACAAGTAGAGGAACGTATCCGGAAGCACGGAAGTTCTCAGATTCAGGCAAATGCCATAGGCCTAGCAATTTTGGAACCTTTACGAGAACTCGATGAAGTTGCCTATTTGCGCTTTGCTTCTGTCTATAAATCGTTTGAGAGCGTTAATGATTTTGAATCTGAGATCCGTTTGATGCGGCGGCGTGATCGTAGCCTTTAGAGCTGCTCGATTGCTTTTGCAATCTTCCTTTCAGAGACTGATTGTGCAGTTCCCAGCCTTTGGGCAAAAAGGCTGACACGCAATTCTTGAATCATCCATTGGATATCTCGTATCTGTCGAGTAGATTTTCCGTGCCCAGATTTTTGAACTTTCTGCGCTAGGTCCCGTTCTAATCGATTAATCAGTAACTGTCTGTCTGCATCTCGATCAGGCATCCGACCCATGTCTTCGAGCCGAAGCGTGATTGCTTGCACGTATCTTGAAAGGTGCTTGAGGCGTTGTGCTCCATGCTGGGATAGGGCATGCGGCGGAAGTAGAAAATTGAGTTGATCGTTAATATCGTCGATAGCTGGACCTGCCCAATTGCTGATCTCTGATTTGATGCGAAGATAAGAGTTAATACCGGGAGCTAATTCGACGACTATTGCACGTACCTTGCTGGGAACTAATGGTTTGATAACCGCTTGTAGCTTGGAAAACTCTTCTGGTGACCTCACCGCGCCACCGTGAGCGATGATCAAGTCTCGTACGACCGCAACCCGCGCATCGTTGACAAAGCCTGTGGCGCCACCGTGCGGATAATTTTCTATAGCAACTCGTTGTTGCAGCGGCAGTCCATTGAGCATCTTTTGGGTGTTCACGGGTACGGCTTTGAGTAATAACGTTAGCGTCGCTGTAAACATGGAGGCATCAGCCTCGCGTTTAGTCGCCATAGCCTTAACAGAAACGCCTTCGGGCGTAACGACAAGTGCTGGGTACGTTGTCACTATTTGTCCATCGACTTTTGTGGTGACTTCTTGTGCGATAGCACCTAGAGACTGCGTAGTCCATTCCTTAGCAGAGGACTGCTCAACTGCATGAGACACCCGCGAAACCGATGCTCGGATCTGCTCGGAACGTCGGGATTTGAGCGACTCGAGCGATTTATCCCGATCGATGATACGCCCGCGTTTATCCACAGCCGCGAATGTTATTTTGAGGTGTTTGGGAAGCGCTTGTGGGTTGAAGTCTTCCGCAGATATTCCAGGACGACCCAATTCTGCTAAGCATTCGGCGATGCGATGGTAAAGGGAACCGTCACGATAGGCCAGCATCGCTGTGATTTTATGGGCAAAATCGGGTGCAGGAACAACGGTTTTACGCAAGTGTTTAGGTAAAGAACGGATCAGGTCGGTGACCAGATCTTCCAACAACCCTGGAACAAGCCATTCAAAGCCATCGGCATCGAGGCCTCCCAGCAAGGGCACGGGGACAAGAACGGTGACACCGTCGTCTTCGGCACTGGGATCAAAGTGATAAGTTAAACCGAATTCCAAAGACCCTCGGCGCCATACATCGGGGAAATCTTTCTCATCGACGTTTGCTGCGCCATCTCGGCGCAGTTCCTCCAGATCAAAGTCCAGAAGGTGTGGCGTTTCGTGCGCAGTAGTTTTCCACCAGCGGTCAAAGGAACGTCCGGTGGCGATGTGCTTGGGGATTCTGGAATCGTAAAAGCTAAAGAGGGTATCTTCATCGACTACAACATCACGGCGTCGGATTTTTTCTTCAATTTGTGCAGCTGAAAGTAGTTTTTCTGCGTTACGACGATAAAAAGCATGGTGCGTAGTCCAATTGCCGTTGACTAGCGCTTCCCGAATGAACATATCGCGGGCAGCGTGAAGATCAATAGAGGCATACCCGACTGATCTATCCGCAATAACTGGCACACCATATAACGTTGACCTTTGGTGCACCATGGCGGCCACGCGCTTTGTGGACCAATACGGCTCAGAGTAATGGTGTTTGAGCAGGTTTTTACCTATATGTTCGACCCAAGCGGGATCGATTTCCGCTACATTTCGTGCCCACAATCGGGAAGTTTCTACCAGTTCCGCTGCCATCAGGAATTGCGGTGGACGCTTGGATAAAGAAGAACCTGGGAATACTAAGAATCTGGAGTTTCTGCTGCCTATGAACTCTTTGGAATCACCATCGCGCAAACCGATATGAGATAACAACCCAGAGAGCAGAGCTTTGTGTAAATTGTCAGGATTGAAAATCCCTCCGATGTCTTCTGGGTTGGTCCAGCCAATCTGTTCCCCGATGCTACGCAACTGACGAATGAGATCTGACCACTCCCTGATGCGCATATAGTGCAAAAATTCAGATTGCATGGTGCGTCGGAAAGCATTGCCAGACAGTTCTGCACGCTTTTCTGCGATGTATTCCCAGAGCTTAAGATAGCTAAGAAAATCGCTGCTTGTGTCTTTAAAACGTGCGTGGAGTTGGTCCGCCTGGCTTTGCTTTTCCAATGGACGTTCACGGATATCTTGAATGCTCAAAGCGGCTACCACTATGTAGGCCTCTCTGAGACAACCGTATTCTTTTGCAGCAATCAGCATTCGCGCAAGACGGGGATCCAGGGGAATCTTGGCTAAGCTACGGCCGACTGTGGTGAGACGAAGAGAATCTTCTTGATCTGACTCGGTGAGAGCTCCGAGCTCTTTGAGAAGCAAGAAACCGTCGCGGATGGCCCGGGTGTCAGGGGCTTGAATAAAAGGAAAGTTTTCAATATCGCCTAATTTGAGCGAAGCCATCCGAAGGATAACACTGGCCAAATTTGTTCGCAGGATTTCTGGGTCAGTAAATTCTGGTCGAGACTCAAAATCTTGTTGGGAGTACAAGCGGATCGCTATGCCATCCGTGACACGACCACAGCGTCCTGACCTTTGATTGGCGCTAGCCTGCGAAATTGGTTCGATAGGAAGGCGCTGGACTTTAGTCCGAGTGGAATACCTGGAAATGCGTGCGGTTCCGGTGTCCACCACAAAATGAATACCGGGAACAGTAAGTGAGGTTTCCGCGATATTAGTTGCTAAAACAATTCTGCGTCCTGAATGGGGAGAGAAAACCCGATGCTGCTCTTGGTTGGAGAGGCGGCCGAAGAGGGGAGTGACCTCAACGTTTTTCCAGCGTTTGGCTTCGATAGCATCCATGGCCTCGCGAATATCTGCTTCTCCTGCAAAGAAGCACAGGATATCTCCGGGGCCATATCCCATAAGCTCCTGGATGGCTTGGATAAGTCCATCGATGGGATCGACGTCTATAAGTTTTTCGCCCTCGGAGAGTTCAAGCGGACGATAAAGAATCTCAACGGGGTATGTGCGCCCGGAGACTTCAATGATTGGCGCAGGATTACCGTGGGCGTCAGAGAAGTGCTGTGCAAATCGTTCTGGATCGATTGTCGCAGAGGTAATG
Source organism: Corynebacterium ulcerans (assembly GCF_900187135.1). Classification (NCBI taxonomy): domain Bacteria; kingdom Bacillati; phylum Actinomycetota; class Actinomycetes; order Mycobacteriales; family Corynebacteriaceae; genus Corynebacterium; species Corynebacterium ulcerans. The sequence goes on along the minus strand of NZ_LT906443.1, from coordinate 444,888 downwards.
ATGACTTTAAGATCAGGACGCCGTGGAAGGAGCTTCTTGAGGTAGCCGAGAATAAAATCGATATTGAGACTGCGCTCGTGCGCTTCATCGATGATTATTGTGTCATAAGCGTTGAGGAAGCGATCTCGCTGCATCTCTGCGAGCAGAATGCCGTCGGTCATCAACTTGATAGACGTGGACGCAGAAACGCGATCATCAAAACGGATGGCATATCCCACCGAATCACCGATTTTTTGACCGAGTTCTTCCGCGATGCGTTCTGCAACCGTGCGTGCAGCAAGCCGCCGCGGTTGTGTATGGCCGATCAAACCACGTACTCCGCGGCCTAGCTCTAAACAGATCTTAGGAATTTGCGTGGTTTTTCCCGATCCTGTTTCTCCCGCAATAATGACAACCTGATTGTTGGTGATAGCTTCTGCGATAGCGTCACGTTGGCTAGAGACTGGAAGATTCTCGGGGAACGTAACAGCAGGAATGTTTGCTGTTCGTTGTAATAATGTTGCCTGGGCTTGATCAATATCATTGGTGATAGCCTTAATGGCACCCATGGACGAGGCCTTGTGAATACGACGAAGAAAGACTCGTTCCTCGGCAATACTGACCTGATTAAGCTTTGTGCGAAGCGATTTCTTTGCAGAACGTAACTCGGCATCCGGTCGGAAAGATGCCGTCGAGTGTCGTTGCTTCTTAGGAGTGGCAGGGATTGCGTTGGTATCAACGTTGTTATTATCGCGGGGCTGATGTTTCGCAGTACTCATTTCTTGACCATGGTACTTGGCTCTGTTGGGTAAAAGAACCTCAACTGTTGAGTACATAGCTTGTGTGTGAAATCACCGCATCGAATTTTTACCCCTAATGTGGGTATTGTTTCCTATTCTGATGGTTATAAGGGGTGGGTAGGGAAGCATTCTTTACCCCCATTGTGATCAAACGATAATCTATACAATGAAAATTGTTTTTCCCTATCAAGAAAATAAGTATCAAGAAAATAAATACACTGGAGGGTGTTATGTCTGACCCACATGATAAAGATAGCAATGCAACAGGGGATCATAATAAGGGTGGGGCAGATGATTTTCGTCCTTACCCGGAGGTTAATCATCCGGAAGACAAGCCAGATTTTCCTTATAGCGCTGGCGAGCCTCGGCAGAATCAGACGGGAAGTTATGACGGTTATTCTGCAAACGCAATGGAGCAAACAGCGGCTGGGGTAAATGGCAACGCTTATGCAAGCCCCGTGGCACAGGAGATGCACCCGGACGTGGACCGATTTATGGTCACTGGTGATCCAGGGCTCCAGATCAAGTCTGCAATTAAATATGGATTTGGTATTACTTTTAGTCGTCCAGTGCTGTGGATTCTCGGTGCTTTTATTGTCTGTTTGATCGTTATCGGCGGCAGCATAGGCGTAGCACTACCACAGATAGCTGCTCAGATTGACGCAGGTTCCGCTCCCGGACCGGAAGATTCTGGTAGCCCAGTCTTTGACATCGTTGTTTCGTTGATTACTGTGTTCCTGACAGCATTCTTGTATCAATTGCTATTGCTGCAAATAGACGGGAAAAATATTTCTTTTTCTGCTGTTTTCCAAAAAGTAAATTATTGGCCTGCGACGCTTACTTTGCTGGCTATTGCTGTGATTGATTTTCTGATTCTGTTTGTGGTCGCCGCAGTCGTGGGCGTTAACCTGTGGAAAATCTCTGGTTCTATAACTGATCCGCAACTTATCGCTGTGACGTTGGGAGGGCTAGCAGTTTATGCTCTTATCTCTCTATTAATCCAGCCATTTGTGAGTTTTTCTGCGTATTACGCAGCTGATCGCCGAGGCGGAGTGAAAGATGCTCTGTTGTGGGGAATTGCTGTTGGAAAGAAAAATTATCTTCGGATCCTTGGGTTTTTGATCCTTACTGGACTTATTTCTGTTGCTCTTATGATTTTTACACTTGGATTGGGAACGTTTATTGTCTTCCCAGTCATCTACAACGCTACAGTTCATGCTTATAGGCAACTCGCGGGTGGTCCATACCCGAAGTATTAGAGATAGGCTCCAAAAAGATCATGAGAAAAGCGCTGTCCAGAGGAAACCTATTGGACAGCGCTTTTCTGCTGTATGTTTATGCCTCGGAGGCTAAAGCGTTGTGATAAGCCTGTCCAACAATTGAACCAAGCTTCTGGTATTCCTCTGTGCGTGTGGAAGAAGCGCGGAATACTAAGCCCACTTGGCGCGCGGCTGTTACTTCGCGTGCAAAGCTTGCCGTCGCAATGTTAGGCCGATTGCATTCAATAGGTATTGAACTCTCGGGGACTAGTGTGCTTCCAAGGCCTGCTCCCACGAGCTGCATAACGGTGGTAAGGCTAGCTGCACGCATTTCAGCGTTCTTAGAGCGCGCAGGGTTAACATCTACCTGTTTGCAAAGGTCTACGATTTGGTCGTGTAGGCAGTGACCGTCGTCAAGCAAAATAAGGTCAAGTTCTCGCAGACTGCTCAAAGTGAGATTATCGCGTCCTGCAAACGGGTGGTTTTTGTGCACTACCATCCGGAAGTTTTCGGTATAAAGAGGCATTTCGATAATCCCTGGCTGCTCCGTGGGGAGTGCAAGCACTGCGCAGTCGAGTTGCCCGTCGCGCAGTTGCTGGAGTAAATGCTTGGTTTGTTCTTCAATAATGCGTAATTCGAGATCGGGGAATTCCTCGTGTACCAAATCAAGGAGTTGCGGGAGGATGTAGGGTGCGATCGTTGGGATAATGCCTAAAGATAGAGGGCCTGAAAGCGTGCCGGATGCGCCCTGTGCATAAGAAGTAAAAGCATCCGCGGCGTCTAGTGTGGCTTTTGCAAAGGGGAGAAGAGCCTCTCCTGCGGGGGTTACGATGACTCGTCGAGTAGAGCGCTCGATAAGCTGTACGCCTAGACCATTTTCCAGGGCAACCAGGGCCTGCGATAAGGATGGTTGTGAAATGGATAGCTTGGCTGCGGCGCTTCCGAAGTGCTTATTTTCTGCAATTGTGACAAAAGTTCGTAGCTGTGCGAGAGTTGGTCGGTATTCTTTATTGCTCATACCTATTTATTATAGCTAGTTAAATCGTAAAGTCATATTGACACTGTGGTGGGGAATAGGTATAAACGATTGTAGGTGCATGACACTACGGTGAAACCTATTAAGCATGCCTGCTATGAAATGGATTATGTGGGGCTAGTGCACGTCTAAGGCTTTGCTCCGGCTCTAATGTGCAATTCATATACTCATGGTCGCAGGCATCTTTTGGTATGCATAGGAGCATGATCTGCCGTGGTTAACTGTGAAGTCTTTGGATTTGCGGCTGGCTACGGAAATAAAAGTAACGTCATTTGTTTTATTGGAGGAAAACATGGCAATCCTGACAGTTGGAGAGAAGTTCCCTGAGTTCGAGCTCTTGGCCCTTAAAGGCGGTGACCTGCACAACGTTAACGCCTCCCAGCCTGAGGATTACTTTGAGACCGTTTCTTTGGACAAATATGAGGGTAAATGGAAGGTAGTCTTCTTCTACCCGAAGGACTTTACCTTTGTTTGCCCCACCGAAATTGCTGCATTTGGAAAGCTCGATGAGGAATTCCAAGACCGCGATACCCAGATCCTTGGTGGCTCCATTGACAACGAGTTCTCTCACTTTAACTGGCGCGCTACGCACCCTGAGCTCAAGACCATCCCATTCCCAATGTTCTCTGATATTAAGCATGAGCTTATTCGTGAGCTTGGTGTTGAGAATGCCGCAGGTGTCGCAGATCGCGCAACCTTCATCATCGATCCTGACGGAATCATCCAATTTGTTTCTGTTACCCCAGATGCTGTTGGCCGCAACGTAGATGAAGTTCTCCGTGTGCTAGATGCTCTTCAGTCTGAGGAAGTATGTGCTTGTAACTGGCAGAAGAATGATCCGACCAAGAACATCGACAAGCTTGAGGTAGTTCAGGGATCCCTGAAGTAATCAGTTGAACTAACCAACTGTGGTAACGCCTGCGATTACAGAGGCGTGATTGGCCCGGGGCAGATTCTTTGTATGAGGTTTTGTATAGAGACGTTAGCGCCGGGCCCTTTTAGATAAGAAAAAATTTCAACAAAAGGAAACATATGTCCATCGAGAACCTTAAGAATGCGCTTCCAGAGTACGCAAAGGACCAAAAACTCAACATTGGTACCCTCGTTAGGTCTACCGAACTCAGCGAACAGCAGCTGTGGGGAACTTTAGTAGCGACTGCGGCAGCAACCCGCAACGATACGGTTATCTCAGAAATCCTTGATGAGGCTCAGGACCACCTTTCTGCAGAAGCAATTGAAGCTGCTTTTGCTGCTGCGACTGTTATGGCCATGAATAACGTAGCTTACCGGGCTAAGAGCTGGCTCGGTGACGACTTTGCTCAGGTGAAATTTGGTCTGCGGATGAACATCATTAACAAGACTGGCGTTGATAAAGCTGATTTTGAGTTATGGGCTGTTGCTGTTTCCGCGATTAATGGTTGCGAACACTGCGCAGTCGCACACGTTAAAACGGTGCAAGAAGAGGGACTGACAAAGGAACAAGTCTGGGAGAGCATCAAGATCGCTGGCGTAATGCAAGCTATCGCACAAGCAGTACAAATTGAGGCTGCTCGCTAGAAACAGCTGGCTAACGCTGAAGTTATAACGTCTGGCGTCCTAGATAATTTCAGCGTGAACTACTACTAAGAAAGTACGCGGTGCTTAGGGTTTTAGACCCCTGAGCACCGCGTACTCGTAGAAAAACATGAGATGTTAATGTGCGTAATCGAGTGCTAATTGTGAGAAGCGTACTTCGCCTGCAGCATCGGAAGCATCAAGGTCAACAGTTCCAACAAAAGCAAAGGCGTTATCACCCGCAGGATCTTTGATTATCTGGCGTACTTGCCATTCTCTGCCAGAAGCCTGTACCAGGAAGTACTCCCGCCCACGAGCCTCCGGTCCAGTATCAAGATCCGAATATTCGTCAAAGTAATCATCCAAGGCAACTCCGAAATCGGGAACTTCGCTGAGATATGCGAGCATCTCTTTGAGTTCGTCTTCTTTCTCGTCTGCGAAAAGCTGGACGAGTCGGAACATTGTGTTACGCACCATAATGGTGAAGGCACGCCTATTAGCTGTAAGCGCGGTTGGGTCTTCCACTCCGAAAGCTAGTTCGCGTTCAAGAGTCTCTTGAGAAATCGGCGCATCGGGGTCTGCCATCTGAGCCCATTCGTCGACAAGCGAAGAGTCCACCTGGCGGACGACCTCTCCCAGCCAAATGATGACGTCGTCAAGCTCTTCGGTGCGATACTCAGCAGGGACGCTGTGCTGCAGCGTTCTCCACGCATCGGTGAGATACCGCAGCACGACGCCCTCAGAACGTGCAAGGCCGTATGTGGCTATCAGATCACTGAACGTCATGCCGTGTTCGATCATGTCTCGGACTACAGATTTGGGGCTTAGCTCAAATTCTTTAGCCCATGGATGACCTTGAGCGTATATCTCGAAAGCATTCTCTAATTCATCCTCTAATGGTTTTGGCCATGTGATGTCCTCGATCAATTTCATGCGTTCGGTGTAGTCAACGCCCTCTGCTTTGAGTGCAGCTATCTCGGTTGCGCGTGCTTCCTTTTGCTGCGCAATCAAAACCTGTCGAGGATCATCCAAAATAGCCTCGAAGGTACTAATCACGTCAAGGACAAAAGTGTCCGATTGACGGTCAAGCAGTTCAAGAGAGGCTAGCGCGAAAGGCGCCAAGGGCTGGTTGAGTGCAAAGTCTCGTTGCAGCTCCTGGGTAATCGCATAATAGCGGCCGGTTTCATCCGGGGTTTCTAGCTTCTCGACGATCCCAGCGTTGAGAAGCCCCCTGAATAATTCAAGGCACGTCAGGATGTCTTTATTTTGCTTTTCACGCGAATCATGGTTGTTACGAAGCAACTGTTTGAGATGCATGTAGCCATCACCGGGGCGGCTAATGATATTGAGCAGCATTGAATTAGATACCCGGAACTGGCTTTGCAAATGCTCCGGTTCCGCGGTGCTGAGGCGCTCGTAGGTGCGTTCTCCCCAGACAACATCGCCGTCACGCGCCGATTTTTTGCGTAACTTTTTTAGTTTTTTGGGGTCGCTACCTGCTCGTTGTCGGAGTCGCCAATTTTCAATTTCAAATTCAGGAGCCTCGATTACCACAGACCCGACTGTGTCAAAGCCAGCTCGTCCCGCACGACCTGCAATTTGGTGAAACTCCCGAGACGCAAGGATACGCTGTTTCGTGCCATCAAATTTAGCGAGACCAGTAAACAACACGGTGCGAATAGGCACATTAATGCCCACCCCTAAAGTATCTGTGCCACAAATTACTCGCAGAAGACCCGTCTGAGAGAGCTTCTCCACTAGGCGGCGGTATTTGGGCAACATACCGGCATGATGTACCCCAATACCGCGACGCAGTAGCTTGGAAAGAACATGGCCAAAAGTTGTGGTGAACTTAAAGTCACCGATCTCTTGCACGATTTTTTCTTTGGCATCATTGTCTATGATCGTCATGCTCGTCAGCGATTGGGCGCGTTCGATCGCCTCCCGCTGGGTGAAATGCACAACGTAAATAGGGGCCTTACCCGTTGAAAGAAGGTCTTCAATAGTCTCATGGATGGGCGTATAAACATAAGAAAATTCCAGCGGGACTGGCCTCGTGGAACCGGAAACTAGCTGGGTATCGCGCCCAGTGCGCTGTTCCAGATCTTTTTCTAAGAAGGAAGTATCGCCTAATGTCGCTGACATGAGCAGGAACTGTGCCCGAGGGAGCTCCAAGAGTGGCACTTGCCAGGCCCAACCGCGACCAGGTTCGGAGTAATAATGGAACTCATCCATGATGACTTGGTCGATGTCAGCGCGAGCGCCGTCCCGAAGTGCAATGTTGGCTACAATCTCGGCCGTGGCACAAATGATAGGAGCGTTGCCGTTAACGGTGGCATCACCCGTCATCATTCCTACTGACTCGGGGCCGAAAATATCGCATAGCGCGAAGAATTTTTCGCTGACAAGAGCCTTGATGGGGGCCGTATAAAAAGAGCGTTGTCCCCGCGCCATTGCAATAAAATGAGCTGCGGTAGCAACCATGGACTTTCCGGAGCCCGTAGGGGTCGCCAAGATAACGTTGTCTCCGGCAAGGATCCCCAGAGCGGCTTCTTCTTGGGCCGGATAGAGAGAAATTCCCTTAGCCTTTGTCCACCCCAAGAAAGAGTCAAAAATAGCGTCGTCTAAAAGCGACGAGGGGACTTCTTCTAGGTCGGGGAGCATCTGAGTAAGGTTCACAGTGATTAACCCTAGCCGGGTTTGTTGTCGTGTGCTGAAACACGTATCACATGCGCTAAGAACAGAAAGGAAAATGGGGGAATAGCTATACGACATGACAAAGCAGGGAGGGAATAACGTGTTCATTCCCTCCCTGGTGGGGCTGTTTTTGACGTTAGAGCTCCGTTTCCCCATCTGGCTCGTCAGTGTTGTCTGTGGAAGTTGAGGGGTCTTTATCGTTCTCGCTTTTTCCACCGTTTAATGAACGGTTGTCGATGTCTGCAAGGAATTTCTCAAATTCTTCTCCCAGCAGCTCAGCGTTAGGTACGGCACTTTCTCCTGGCATGACAGCCTCAGGATTTGCCTCACGGTACCGCTCAAGTTCTTCGTCGTATTGTTGCTCCAAAAGGCGAACAACATTTTCGATTTCTGCAGAACTTGCAACTTGTTCTTCAATTTGAAGAGCAACCTTGCGAGAATCCTCTTCTAATGTGCGAAGCGGAAACTTTAACCCGGTGGAAGATGAGACAGCTTCAAGCAAGCTCAGCGTTGCTTGTGGATACGGTGATGCAGAAAGATAGTGCGGAACATGTGCGGTGTATCCGGCTACGTTTCGTCCTTGCTTGTTGAGCAGGCGCTCAAGCTGAAGCGATGCAGACCCCGGGACTGTGATCTTGGTGTCTAAGCTGAAATGATGATCGATTAAATCCGCGGAATTTCCGTGAGCGGAAACCACCATGGGCCGGGTATGTGGGGCAGCCATAGGGGCTGCATACAGACATATGGTGCGAGATACCCCAAAGCGCTCTACGAGATCCGCGACGGCTTTAGTAAAAGCATCCCACCGAAGATCTGGCTCGGGTCCAGAGAGAAGTAGGAAAGGCGTTCCCGAATTATCTCGGAGAACCTCAATACCTAATGCGAGTTCCTCTGCGCTAACAATATTATTGTGTTCGATGGTTACCGAGGGGCGCCGGGATCGGTAGTCGATGAGCTCGTCATTATTAAATGAAGCCACTGGCCTATGGTCGAGAGCTGCAAGCAAATGCTCCGCACTGGCATCGATTGCATGTCCAGCGTCCGCATAACCCTGGAGCGCAACGATGAGAGTTGGGCCTTCACTGTCCTTCAAGGACACTTCAGGCGCAGGGAACTCTAATTCGTACATGCGAGCGTTTTTCTCTTGCATGTTACTCCTCCTAAACATCTTCCCACATCTTAATAGCGTTCATAGTGCCGGACGAAAGACACAACGAGGTCACTATTTACGCTAAGCCCTCCATTTTAGTCTGTTTTACGATAATGCGGGTAAGCGGTAGCGTAGTCTTCTCCACAGAACACAATAGTGGCGTTGAACAGCCATTTCTCTGTGTACTTTCAACAACAGATCGTGTGAGCTTTTTGTTCCACGCTGAGCATTTTTCGCGGGTGCCAGTGCTTTTGTAGAAGCATCCACTAGAGATAATAGAAAAGTTGTTGTACACAGACAGCAACAGAAACCTAGAGTTATCCACCGATAAGAGTGGTTCAAGTATGAGGCACTGTCCAACCTGGAACAGTCTCAGTAGAAATTTGAGACATGAACATTGTCTTTACTCCGAGAGAAATACTTGCCAATATCCCTGGTTTGCTTGGCTATTACCCGCATGAGTCCTTGGTATTTGTCACCTGTGTCAAAAATTCTGAGAACCGTATAGTCCTCGGTCCTGTGCTGCGTCTGGATATTAACGATGCTAGGCATCTGCCGGATGTAGATCAGGCATTAAGCGTTGTGGAACCGGAATTTGTGATGGGTTTTGTGATTACGTCACGATTAAGTGCAGAACAGATCGAAGATTTGCGAGACTATCTTTCCCAATTGTCTCATTGTGGGATTCTGCACCTGGATGGATGCTGGATTACTACGGATATTGCTACGTCACAGCGATACCGGGCGTTGTTCCTGGGCGATGACGCACAGCGATGGGCAGATAAGGATCGATGCTGGCAGGAAGGTGAGATCTCGCAGATTTCAGCCTCTCGTACTAGCCAGGCTTTGCTCGAATGTGGAGAATTGCCTGCTATCAGTCGTGGGGAAGCCTTTCACTATTTTGAGGCAACAGGGGAGCAGCTGGAGGATTTGGATGTTGCCTCTTTGTGCCAAAGTGCATTAATGCGAGCGCAAGCAATAAAAAGTGACAAGCAGCAGGGATGCGACTTAATTAAGCAACTTCGTATGATCCTCATGTCGGCTTGGGAATCCCCCGCAGACACGCATTATCTTAATAATGCGCATTTAAACGTAGTGAGAGAGATATTGTCGGATTCCTTCCTCAGAGATTTATGCCTCTCCGAGTTTCTTGAACAGCCGGAAGCCGCACGACGTGTGACTCGTGAAGTTGCACAGCTCTCATCAGGTAATATCCGCGCCAACGCTTTGTGCGTTTATGCCATTAGTTGTTGTAGCACGCCTTTGTCTCCGCGGATTCCTATTGCCTTGGCTAGTGCTTTGGATGACAATCCTGACCACCGTCTTAGCCGCTTACTGTTAGCTGGGTATCAAACTGGGGAGCTAGCCCGTGTGTACGAGGCTGTGCAGGAAGGAGTACAACAAACATGGGAGTCTCTTGGCTTTTGCAATGACGGGAAAACGAATGCAGCAGCATAAGCTTCTACGTTTATGCTGCTGCAGAACGGTGGAAAAATCGGTTATTTACGCGCGCTATGGGCACGTTCTCCCAGCTTAGAGGTAAAAGACCATGCATCTTCAACAATGGTGGAAAGATCGGTGCGCGTAGGATGCCATCCCAGTTCTGACTGGGCTTTGGCTGAAGACGCAATCAATACAGCTGGATCACCAGCTCTGCGTGGCGCAACCTCTGCAGGAATGGGATGGCCCGTCACCGTACGGCACGCTTCTATGACCTGCTTGACCGAGAAGCCTTCTCCAGAACCAAGATTGAAAATTCTATGGACACCCGGTTGATTGGACTCCATAGCTAGAACGTGAGCATCGGCGAGATCTCGAATATGGATGTAATCGCGAACCGCAGTGCCGTCTTCAGTGGGCCAATCGTCACCGAACATAAGAATCTTGTCTCGGTGTCCCAATGCCACCTGGAGTATCAGAGGAATGAGGTGGGTTTCCACTTCGCGATTCTCACCGATGTCTCCGTAAGCTCCGGCAACATTGAAATAGCGAAGGCTCGTAGCGCTCAGACCGTAAGCGTGTGCATAAGACGTGATGGCGTGGTCGATAGCAAGCTTAGTGGCGCCGTAGGGATTGGTCGGCTGGGTGGGGAAGTCCTCTGTGATGGGGACTGACGCTGGCTCGCCGTAGGTTGCCGCAGTAGAAGAAAAAACCAGATTTGTTACGTTGTTGGTGCGCATCGCGTCCAAAAGCGCCAACGTGGTAACAAAGTTGTGTTGCCAGTACTCGGATGGTTTTTCCACTGATTCGCCAACCAAAGAGCGTGCTGCAAAGTGCAGGACAGCATCGTATGAATCAGATGCGAGTATCTCGTTGGCTTTGTCGCGGATATCTCCTTCGACAAGACTGGCTCCAGCAGGCACAGCCTCCCTGTTACCAGTAGAAAAGTTATCTACGATTGTAACTTCGTGGCCCTGTTCCAGAAGCACTGCAGCGCAGACGCTTCCTACATATCCAGCTCCGCCAGTGACAAGGAGTTTCATGTGTGTGCCCTTTAAATTTCTTCGATTCGTACTGCGTGAGCTAGGTCGTCGATAAGCTCTACTGTTTTTTCTCCGTGAGTGATAATAACTCGACCGTCTACCTCGCTGAGCGTGACGGTTGTGCCAATTCGAATGTCTGCGTCGATAAGTGCCTGGAACTGATCAGTATCCACTTGAAGGATCTCGTTGATCTGAACTATGCGTACGTCCCTAGGGGTGGAACGGGCTACGTCAACGGCACGCTTGCCGGGCTCTTCCTTTTTCTTCAGGGAAACACCGAGTTCGTCTAAACCGGGGATTGGGTTGCCAAAGGGGGAACGTGTGACGTTATCGAGGACTTCGACGAGGCGTCGTTCTACTTCGTCGCTCATGACATGTTCCCAGCGGCAGGCTTCATCGTGAACTTTGTGGATATCAAGGCCAATAATGTCCGTAAGGAGGCGCTCTGCAAGGCGGTGTTTGCGCATTACAGCAGTGGCTAGAGATCGTCCAGTGGGTGTCATTTGAAGGCTGCGGTCGGATGCGACTACGACGAGCCCGTCGCGCTCCATACGGGCAACTGTTTGGCTAACTGTAGGGCCTGACTGATCGAGGCGTTCGGCGATGCGGGCGCGAAGGGGAGTAACCCCCTCTTCTTCCAGCTCGTAAATGGTCCGCAGATACATTTCTGTGGTATCGACCAAATCTTTCATTTTTAACCTCTTTCCTTTATCCACCGTGGGGCAGGCTAATCAAAGTTCGTGGCGAGTTCTCCTACATAAATCTATATGGATTCTGTCGAACTTGCAGGTTTGGGCTAGGTAAGATGTCTGCGGCGTGTAAACCGCATGCACTAGAAATAGAATATCAGAATGGGTTGCTGGGGATAAATTGAAAACTTCAATTAATTAGTGATGGAAAACCAAACTCCCTTGAAACAAAAGTTGTCTGATTCAAGGGAGTTTCTAGATGAAAGGCTCGTTAGATTGCGTAAGCGCGAAGCTTATCGGCGCGGGCGCCGTCGCGAAGCTTAGTCATGACTTCGCGCTCGATTTGGCGGACGCGTTCGCGAGACAAACCGAATTGACGGCCGATCTGATCAAGAGTTCGGGGAACTCCATCGTCTAAGCCATAACGCATTCGAATAACGTCTTGTTCTCTTTGCTCAAGAGTGTCTAGGACTGAACGAATATCGGAATGGCGCAATGAAGCGACGACAGCGGACTCCGCATCGGTTGCTTCAGAATCTTCGATGAAATCACCCAAGGGGGCTTCTTCATCAGCGCCGACCGGCATATCTAAGCTGACTGGATCGCGAGATTGGCGCAACAGAAGTTCGATTTTGGACTCATCGATTCCGGATTCTTCTGCAAGCTCCTCATTGGTAGCTTCCCGGCCAAGGTGTTGATACATTTCACGCTTGATTCGTGAGAGTTTGTTGACCTGTTCTACGAGATGAACTGGAAGACGGATGGTTCGTGACTGATCAGCCATGCCTCGTGTGATTGCCTGTCTGATCCACCACGTTGCGTATGTGGAAAATTTAAAGCCCTTGGAATAATCAAATTTTTCCATGGCTCGGATAAGGCCGAGGTTCCCCTCCTGGATGAGGTCGAGAAGCGGCATGCCGCGGCCGGTATAACGCTTAGCTAGGGAGACGACAAGGCGGAGGTTTGCCTCAAGGAGATGTGCGCGAGCTTTGCGACCGTCTTTGACTAAAACTTTAAGGTCTCGTTTCATCGCGCGTGTGAGTGGTTCTTTCGAGTCCTCTAAAAGATGCGCAGCATAGAGTCCAACCTCAATAGTTTGAGCTAGCTCTACTTCATCTTCTGCGGACAACAAGGCAGTTTTTCCGATGCCATTGAGATAAACGCGGACGAGGTCTGCAGAGGGATTATCGTTAGTTTGTCCGCGGCGGCTTCCGCGGTCAATCAACTCCTGAGCTAGTTCTTGGCTGGATGATTCTGTCATCATGACCTCCTCAAGTCGGCGCTTCTATGGGACTCAACGGAAAAACCTCTGAAAAAGTTCCCGATTAGCTTTGATGGATTAACTTGGGGTTATCTCTTAGCCCCGAAAGAGTGCATACGGATAGATACCCCGGATAAATCAGCACTCCACTATCACTGTGAAGGGACCCTGATTTACAGAGGAAATTTCCATTGTTGCACCAAACTGACCTTCCTCCACGTGGATCCCGCGTTGCTTTAATGCTGTGGCGATCTTTTCCATGATGGGCTCTGCTTCTTCTCTCGGAGCCGCCTCTGACCATGAAGGTCGTCGGCCTTTAGCGGTGGCACCCATAAGCGTGAACTGGCTGACTAAAAGAACAGGGGCCTGTGCCTCGGAAACACTTTTTTCGCCTTCGAGAATGCGAAGTTCCGCAATTTTCCGGGCCATTGTTTTCCACGCATCAGCGTCGTCGTTTCTTCCCACGCCTACCAAGGCGAGAATGCCTCCTGTATCTGGCGCATTAATACTGCCTACGACGCGTCCGTCTACGGACACGGATGCTGAACTTACTCTTGTGAGTACTGCACGCATGTGGCCTACCAACCCGTTGTGATGTCTGCGGGGAGGATAATCCCATGCTGAATGAGGGCAACGATGGGTTGGATAAGGGCTGCACAGAGAGCATCGTCTTCAAGACCATTGCTAAAAGCATAAAGACCAGCGACTTCACGCAGAGACAGCCCTGTCGGGTGCAACCCCGCAATAATGGCGGCGATGTGCTGGTCTACGTCGTGACTAAAGCGGAAACCGTCGGTTCGGGTCAGTCTTAGTGCAGCTGGTGCAAATCCCATGCCTGTCTCCACATCCGTTGTAGAGACATCTTCTTTAGCCACACCAGGGCGTAGATAATATTGAGCGTCCAGAATTGCCTCTGCGTCTTTAGACCGTAGCCATTCCATTCTTACGAAGTGTTCTTGAACTTCGTCGCCCACATAGGCGTCGATGGGGTGGGAAATATCTTCAAAGACTACTTCGGAGGGAAGGTGGTCGTCGATACGCTTTATTGCGATGAAACCGAATCCCACCGCGGTGACATGGGCGCGGTCAAAGTGTTGCAACCAGTGCTGCGTGCGCTGTGCTCCCTCGCTACTGCGAGGATCTACAGACTCGTCTCTTAACCAGGTGTTGACGTAGTCAATGCTATCGACGATGTCTCGTTGGATGAACCATGCTGATATCCCTTTCTCGGGAATCCATGATGCAACTCGTGCTGGAACAGATTCTTCTTCGCGATACACCCAGGAACCCAATGCATGAAGGCAACCTTGTTCTTTGAGATGCTCGACTCCACCTCGGACAACGCACTCGGTGGCTCCATCTAAATCGAGGCCGGAGTCACGATAGACATGTCCAATTTCTGGGGGGCCGACAACAAAAGGCGGGTTGGCTACGATCCGGTCAAATTTTTCGCCGGACACGGGCTCAAACCAGGAGCCAGAACGTATGTCGAGCGATACTTTATTTGCCACACCGTTAGCTTCTGCGAAATCAAGAGCGCGGTCATGGACATCAGTCGCGACGATTGTGCGTGCGTAGGGAGCTTGCCCCAGTGATTGAATGCCGGATCCCGCGCCGAGGTCGAGCAACGCGTGAACAGGTGTTCGTGGAGTCGTCGATAGTAGCGATAAACTGGCGGCGCCGATACCCAGGACATGGTCTTTCCCCGGAACGTGGCCTGCGGCCATAGAAGCATCCATGTCGGAAAAAACCCAAACCAATCGACCATCGATCAAGGTACTGCGAATGTCGATCCCAATAGTGACGAGGGAGTCCTTCTCCTGTGCCATTCCGAGCGTTAAAAGAGCGTCGATGATCTGTACGCCGAGGACGCTGTCAAGGTGCCGTCGAGGCACCTCAGCATGTACCAGAAAAGCTTGTATCAGGATGGCTAGTGGTTCTTCTTCTCGTGTGCGCAGCGTATAGAGGATTGACGCGGGTTCACCTCGGGCTATAGAGGAAAAAGCTGCAGGTCCTAGATATTCTTGCAACGCTGCAGGGGTGAAACCTACCTCTTCAAGTACCTGGACAAGCTGGAGTGAGATCTCAGTGAGAGTACTGCGCATGTATGTAGCACGTCTTTCTGTGAAATGGCGTGGAGAAGCCGTGGGTGAAGCACTGTAGAAACCGTAACAGGTGTTAAGTAATGGAAGCTAAAGGAAGGAGCGCGGAGAGGGGGTTAGCGTGCCGACTCCTGCCTGTGTCGCTTATAGTTCGGTGCTGTGCTACAGCGGTCACGTAAGGTTTTGTGAGACATTATCGTCTGTGTCATCAGCGTCAATAACCATAGGTTGGTTTGTTGTGGCGGAAGGCGCAGAAAGCTGTTGTTGATCGTTGTGAGCGTTATTTAAATAGCGCTCTTGTTCTCGCGCTGCAGCAGGTTTATACACGGTTGGCGCACGAGGATCTCTCTTTTCTCCTACGCCGTTGGCAATGACAACGGCGATCCAGGGGAGTGGTACGCAGATGATAAAAAGAATTACTGATAAAACCATGTTGTGCATCCAGATATATGCAGCCATGGCTGCAAGCAGAAAAGGAATCCGTAATCCTTGAATCCAGGAGTAAACCACTTCTCGATGATGGCGGTCTTCCGAGGGGCTCTTCTTGGCATCGGTGACTAATTCCACACGGTGGCCCATGAGACGGCGTAAAACACGAGTCTTTCGGCTTAGCTTGAGCTCGGCTACCTCAGTATCCGCAAGATTATGCTCACTGTGATCTCCTTGACGCTGCTGCATAACCTCCTAGGGTAGACCCATGTAGCCGAGACCACACATTGTGGTGCAATATAGGTGGAGTGAGTACGAGCACGCAGACCATCGAACGTCCAGACATCAGAGAAGACAATCTCACTGGTGATGACACCCCGAAGTTCTTCCATTATGTGAAAAAGGATCAGATTGTTGATTCTGCAATTTCAGGAAAAATGGTTGTCGCTCTGTGTGGAGAAACCTTCCCTGTAACCAAACAAGCTAAGCCTGGGTCGCCTGTATGCCCAGACTGCGAGCGTATCTATAGGGGTCTACGTAAAAAGTGAAAAGCGACCTACGCGCCTGGCAGCGCAAGGCGCTTACCAAGTATTTGATGAAGGGCCCGCGGGACTTTCTTGCAGTAGCTACTCCTGGTGCTGGTAAAACCACCTTTGCCTTGAGGGTTGCTACGGAACTGAAAGAAAACCGTACTGTCGACCGGGTTATCGTCGTTGTGCCTACGGAGCACTTGAAAGTGCAGTGGGCTCAGTCAGCCGCACGAGTGGGGTTGGCTCTAGACCCTTACTTTAAAAACTCCGATGCAGTTAACCCCCAATACGATGGCATCGTGGTGACCTATGCGCAGGTTGCTATGCACCCGTTTAAGCACCATGCGGTGTCTACCGCAAAGCGCTCATTGGTCATCATGGATGAGATTCACCATGGCGGCGATGCTAAAAGCTGGGGCGACGGAATCCGCGATGCTTACGGTGACGTGGAACGTCGATTAGCTTTGACCGGAACTCCTTTCCGCTCGGACGATTCCACGATTCCGTTTGTCCGCTATGAAGAAGACGGCGAAGGCCACCTTGTGTCCCAGTCGGATCACACATACGGCTATTCGGATGCATTGGCTGATGGCGTAGTGCGCCCCGTGGTGTTCTTGGCATATTCTGGCGAGGCCCGCTGGCGCACAAACGCGGGCGAGGAATTTGCTGCGAGATTAGGAGAACCTTTAAATCCGGAACAGACAGCGCGCGCGTGGAAGACCGCTCTAGACCCCAGGGGCGATTGGATACCTGCAGTACTGCAAGCTGCCCATACGCGGTTATTGCAGCTGCGCAAACATATTCCTGATGCTGGTGGTCTTGTGATTGCAACGGATAAAACGACGGCGCGAGCTTACGCCAAGATTTTGGAGCGTTTGTCTTCCACACCGGTCACTGTGGTGTTGTCTGACGAGGCCGGAGCTTCGCAGCGCATTGAAGACTTCAATGGGTCTACCGATGAATGGATGGTAGCGGTGCGCATGGTGTCTGAAGGAGTGGACGTCCCTCGTCTTGCCGTTGGTGTGTATGCAACATCCGCATCCACCCCATTGTTCTTTGCGCAAGCAATTGGGCGCTTCGTGCGGTCCCGAAGAAAAGGCGAGACCGCATCGGTATTTCTTCCTTCTGTTCCGGTCTTGCTTGATCTGGCGTCGAAGCTGGAAAACTCACGTGACCACGTTTTGGGTAAGCCAGATAGACCCAGTGAAGGTTGGGATGACGAGTTGTTGGCCCAAGCAAACAAAGAAGAGACCGAGAAGGATGACCTGCCTAGCTATGAGTCGCTGGGAGCGGACGCAGAGCTAGATTCGCTGATCTATGATGGCTCGTCCTATGGAACGGGTACTTTTGCAGGATCAGACGAAGAAGCTGATTATTTGGGACTTCCAGGGCTTCTCGACGCCGACCAGATGCGTGCGTTGCTCCGAAAGCACCAAACTGAGCAACTTGATGCGCGAGATGCGGAAGCAAAAGAACGCGAAAGGAATGAAGAAAGCGTTAAAGCAACACAACAGCAGGATTCTGCAGACCGGGTTGCAAGCGTTGAGATTCCTCGACTCCGCAAAGAGCTCAATGCTTTGGTATCAGTGACAGCTTCACGCACTGGTAGGCCCCACGGAGCTATTCACACTGAGGTGAGAAAAAAATGCGGTGGCCCTCCCACCGCCATGTGTTCAGCCGAACAGCTCCAATCACGTATTGATTATTTACGTCGCTGGTAAAGAGCGAAGTGAGCTGTAGTGCTCGATGCGTTACGGTGGCCTGCTTTAACTGAAAAAGAAACACTATTATTGCGAAAATGATTACTTTGATAGGCATAATGGAGCCTACAAGTATTTTTCACTTTTACTCGGAAGGACATTATGACCACCCCGAAGAACCCCTATGGTAATAACGAGAATGGTTTTGGTGACGGATTGCCGCAGCAACCTAACTCAATGCCTGCATATCCTGGAGTAGGAAATACAGAAGGGGACTATGGCCAGGATTCCTTTAACGGAATGCATTACGGAAACCCAGAATATGGTGCAGTAACTCCGGCGAACAACACCATTGCTTATTGGGCGCTGGGCTTTGCCATTATCTCTGTGTTGGCTGTACTCAGCATCGTGGGTCTTATCTTTGCGTTTATTCCCGCGCTCGTTGCCCTCGTTTTGGCGATTATTGCGCTGGTGAAGGGGCGCAAGATGCCTTTAGGATCTAAGACCCGTAAAGGCATGTCTATTATCTCCCTGGTTCTTAGTATCCTTATTATCGTTGGATCACTGGTTAGCGCTTTGCTTTTGGGAGCTTTCGTCCTAGATACAGCTGGCAACTGTGTTAACCTTCCACAAGAAGAACAACAGCAGTGCGTTGAAGCCGAGCTCAATAAAAAGTTTAATAACTAAAAAAGATAAGCGTGGTGGCCTTCCCCGACTTCGGGGAAGGCCACCACGCTTATCTACAGCTATAGCTAATTAATCAAGATAGTCGCGGAGAACCTGCGAACGTGACGGGTGCCGTAGCTTAGACATAGTCTTAGACTCAATCTGGCGGATACGCTCACGAGTAACTCCATAAACCTGTCCGATTTCATCAAGCGTTCGTGGCATACCATCAGTGAGGCCAAAGCGGAGTTTAACTACACCAGCTTCACGCTCTGAGAGCGTATGGAGAACATCCTGTAGCTGATCTTGGAGCAACGTAAAGGAAACTGCATCGACAGCGATAACTGCTTCAGAGTCTTCGATGAAGTCACCAAGCTGGCTGTCGCCTTCATCGCCGATGGTCTGGTCAAGAGAAATTGGTTCGCGCGCATATTGCTGGATCTCGAGAACCTTTTCCTCGGTGATATCCATTTCCTTAGCCAGCTCTTGCGGGGTGGGTTCGCGTCCCAAATCCTGCAGCAGCTCGCGTTGGATTCTGCCCAGTTTGTTAATGACCTCCACCATATGGACAGGGATACGAATGGTTCGTGCTTGATCCGCCATAGCGCGGGTAATAGCCTGTCGGATCCACCACGTAGCATACGTGGAGAACTTGTAACCCTTGGTGTAGTCGAATTTTTCAACTGCGCGGATAAGACCGAGGTTGCCTTCTTGAATCAAGTCTAGGAAAGCCATACCTCGACCGGTATAGCGCTTAGCTAACGAAACTACCAAACGGAGGTTGGCTTCTAGCAGGTGGTTCTTAGCCTTGCGGCCATCGCGGGCAATCGCGCGAAGATCGCGTTTAACTGCAGGAGTAAGTTTTGCTTCCCTATCTCCGTTGTTAAAGGCCTCTTCCATCTGCTCCATGCGGTAGGTGGCATAGAGACCAGCTTCAATGCGTTTAGCTAGAGAGACTTCTTGCTCCGCATTAAGGAGAGCGACCTTACCGATTTGTTTCAGATAAGCTCGCACCGAGTCTGCGGAAGCCGTGAGCTCTGCATCTTTGCGGGCTTGGCGCAGAGCAGCAGACTCGTCTTCGTCCCAAACCGAGGAACCTTCATCGTCTTCCTCGTCCTCAGACTCTTCAGAAGCTTCTTCCTCATCGTCATTGCCCAGAACCGATACAAGATCGTCTTCTTCATCGTGAAGATCATCCTCTGTGGCGTCGAGAGGATCATAATCATCGTTGTCATCGGTCTCAAGCTCGTCTTCATCGGTAGATTCCAGTTCAGGCGAAACCTCTACTGGTTCTTCGACTTTGACTGCGCGCTTAGGCGCTTTTTTAGCCGCCTTCTTAGCGGTTTTTTTAGCTACCTTTTTGGCCGTTTTCTTAGCTGTTTTTTTAGCGGTTTTCTTGGCCGCTTTTTTCACGGGAGCAGAATCCTTCAACTCGACAGAATCCGATTCGATGGATGACGCGGTGGGGGATTCAGCTTCAATGCCGCCGACGAGACCCACTGTGGTGGATACCGGCTCGGCTTTGCGCGGAGCGGCCTTCCGAGCGACCTTGCGTGCCGTCTTCTTCGCTGCGACTTTCTTTGCCGTCTTCTTTGCGGCAGGAGCGGCTGCTTCACCGGCAGGAGTTCCAGAAAGACCGGTGCCGCTAGTGCGTGCCGTTGCGGAAGATTCTGAATTATCAGTGGCTGCCACGTACGCCCTTTCGATTGGATGAGTGAGTTTCCTCGTAAAAAGGTTGATGCCAGGTAGGACGTGAAGAACAGAGCTGTTTCTTACTCGCCTATGGGGCTTAACCCGATGGAAGCTTTAACGTCAAAAGCCTCATTATTATTCCCTGCTTAACGTGTGCACTTTACATAAAGTTCAACAAGCGGAAGGACACAGGGAGAACTGGAGGTCGAACGTGGAAGTTCCTAGGCATTTTACTAATTACGACTTGGACAAAGCGCCATTATAAAACATTTAAGGAGATTGCGGGGTTTGAGGGGGCGTTACTTGCAAAATTATGGAAGTTTTAGCGGTAGCGACCCCATGAAGGTTGGCAGTTTTTACGATGCTCTAGGGGCGGATATTTTGGTCAGCCGCCATTGCTGCTCCTACGATTCCTGCAGTATTGCGTAGCTTTGCAGGTACGACAGGTGTAGCGATAGTGAGCTTAGGGATCCATTTATCGGCTTTGCGTGAGATTCCTCCGCCTACGATAAATACGTCTGGCCAAAAGAGCCGTTCATATTCGCTGAGGACTTTAGAAACACGCTTGGCCCATTTGGAATAGCTTAGCTCTTCACGGTCTTTGGCTGCGGATGAAGCGAGATGCTCGGCTTCTTTTCCTTCTACGAGCATGTGTCCTAGTTCAGTATTGGGGAATAGGACGCCATTGATAAAGAAAGCGGAACCGATTCCAGTTCCTAAAGTGAGCAAAATGGCGGAGCCGCGGCGAGCTTGTTCTTCTCCGAAAGTGACCTCGGCGATGCCTGCCGCATCGGCGTCGTTAAGCACTGCAACGTTACGTCCGCCTAGGGTTTTTGTAAATAGTTTCTGAACATCAACGTTGATCCATGATTTGTCAATGTTAGCGGCGGAAAGAGCTACCTGATTTCGGATTACAGAGGGAAGCGTTATTCCGACTGGTCCTTCCCATTCAGCTTCTGTAACAATGCGGAAAATCGTTTGGGCGACCGCTTCGGGGGTGGCAGGTTTGGGCGTTAAAATTTTAATCCTGTCTCCGACAAATTCACCGGTATCCAGATCAACACGGGCGCCTTTAATCCCAGATCCACCAACATCAATGCCAAAGCCAATTCGTGTCATGGATTTGAGCTTACTGAATGGCAAGCGCCTGTGAGCGCAATTGCAGCAGATTTACGCCTCTACGCGATGTAAATAACGCACAACATAATGAGGAACCGCAAAAACGTATGGGGGCTTTTGGGCTGCGTAATCTAGGAAAAGAAGGAAGAATGGGTTGTGCGTAAACAGTTTTGTAAAAGATGTCACTTCCGTGATTTAAGGACGGTTGAGCAGCATGTCAAACAATGATGATCATGATGTAGATGCGCATTTGTCACACGAGGGAGCTGCGTGTGCTCGGGCAGGACAAGCAGTAGCTCTTTTAACTGCAGAGCACGATGCAGAGCCAAGTACTGCGGTCCAGCTTGCAGGCCATGCTATTGCGATCGCTGATTGTGCTGCTGCTGCCATTAGAAGACAGGTTGCCCAGCTGGGAGACCTTTCCGACTTCGTGCACACTAAGTCTTCTCCAGTAGATCCGGTGACTGTAGTGGACACGGAGGCAGAGAGAATTATCGCCGAAGAGATTGCCCGTAGACGTCCGAGCGATGGCATTATTGGGGAGGAAGGCAGCGAGCTGGTATCCGTCAGCGGGGTGACGTGGATTGTTGACCCGATTGACGGCACGGTTAATTTTCTCTACGGGATTCCTCACTATGCGGTATCGATCGCGGCTGCCGTAGATGGTCAAGTCGTCGCTGGCGCAGTAGTGAACGTGGCTACCGGACGAATGTATGCCGCTGCAGTAGGAGCAGGTGCAATTGCTGCTGATGAAGGTGAAGACTGGTCTGTCATCAGGGTGAGGTATGTCCAGGATCTAGCCATGGCACTTGTAGCTACTGGGTTTTCTTATGCGGCGAAGCGGAGGGAAGAACAAGCGCAATTGCTTGTGCACGTGCTGCCCCAAGTACGTGATATTCGCAGGATGGGAAGTGCCGCTTTAGACTTGTGTTCCGTGGCGGAGGGGAGGATTGATGCTTATTTTGAGCGCGGTCTTAACTCATGGGATTACGCTGCAGGGGCGTTGATTGCAGCTGAAGCTGGTGCGAGTGTCCGAATCCCGCCTCTTTCTACGCCGGGAACGTCGGGGGAAATTGTGTGGGCCTCCTCACCTAGCATTTCGATAGAGCTAGAAAACCTTATTACCTCACATAACGTGCGAAATTGAAGAGCATGAATTGATAGGTTCACTTCTTTGAAGTTACCCCCGTTAGGGAGGTTGTTGGAACTGAAGTGACAATCTGGGATTTGTGCCTTAATATGCGCGTCGATAGATGCCACACAGTAGTTCGGGCAGGGGCAGGCATACAACGCCGCTGACGCGATGACTGTTCTGCAATTTACTTCAGGAAGCGAGACACATGGCGACTGACTACGACGCACCCCGACGTCGAGAAGAAGACGAGATTGAGACTGACTCCCTAGAGGGACTGAAAGCCGCAGAGTCAACTAAGAGCAATATTGATGATGACGGTGAGATCGTCGAACCTTTTGAGCTTCCCACAGTGGATCTTTCGGGAGAAGAACTTAGCGTTACCGTGATTCCTCGCCGTTCCGACGAGTTCACCTGTTCTGTTTGCTATTTGGTTCAACGCAATAATCGTATCGATCATGTCGAAGATGACGGCAGTATTATCTGCAAAGATTGTGCGTAACTAAGTCGTCATGAGGGCATAGGTGCGATGCATTCATCGGCCGTAACTGCCAACGTGGATGCTGCGCGTTAGCGCACAAAATATAAGGTCAGAGGCTGCTACATTTTTAGCAACCTCTGACCTTATGCGTGTCCTCAGTGGATTAGCATTAGCGTCACGTGTTGACGGTTTGATGAGGCACAAAACTCTGAAGCAATTGTTCTGGGTTCTTAGAAGAAATCAGCCAGTAGGGGGTGGGGTCGTCCTCGTCGTCTAACACGAGCATCACCATCTCAGGTACCCAGCCATGAGAGACCATAAAAGCGGCAGGATCAAACTGGCGTCCCATCGCGTTGCGTTTGGCAGAAGAGGGGACAGCCAACGAACGCGAAACTACGGTAGAAGGCAGGTTGGCTTCGCCGACAACAAGCCAACGGGTTCCCTCAGAGTCCTCCTCGACAGTGATTTTTGTCCCAGACCAAGAAAGGAGGACCCACGTCGATATTGCTGCTAGAAGGACAGCAGTGCCATAGAACCAGATACCAGATCGATTTATCCCAGCCTGTGTCGCGATGAGGGCGACGAAGGCTGCGGCAAAAAGCCACCAGTACCATGGAACCCATTGTCGTTCGCTGTACAAGACTTTTACTTGATTACGTTCCCCATCAGTCACGCAGCACAGTCTACTGCAGTGCAAGGCGACTACAACTGCTGAGCACTGAGATGACTTCACAGTGGTTTTGAGCTTTACGACGCTATTGCGGTGGGGTCGCAAAGCTTATTCAAGAAGATGGCCTCATAAATGTGAGAATTTGTACGTTGGTGTGGCATTCTTATGCGGTGTTTGTGCCGCATCGGCACAGAAAGACTTAGGTCAGATGAACAACAGAGCAAGGAGCTGCATCGTGGATGCCTACAGTGATCACCAAATAGGACCTGTGTCGATTAAACGGCTAGATAAAGATCTTCCGCTACCTCAGCGTGCACATCGCGGAGACGCAGGAGTGGACCTGTATGCCACCGAGAACATCCAGATTCAGCCTGGACATCGGGCACTCGTAGGCACCGGCGTGGCGTTAGCTTTGCCTCTAGGGACTGTGGGACTTATCCACCCACGATCAGGACGTGCTCTAAAAGAAGGACTCAGTATTGTCAATGCTCCCGGTACAATCGATGCAGATTATCGTGGAGAAATCAAGGTGTGCCTGATTAACCTTGATCCTCAGACACCTATCTCTATTGAGCGTGGACAGCGTATTGCTCAGCTTGTGATTCAGAAAGTTGAGTTGGTTGATTTTATAGAGGTCGAGGAGCTCGATGACACAGTACGAGGAGCTAGCGGCTACGGCTCTACAGGGGTTAACTAGTTTACGGGCAGCGTAGTCTGTGGTTACAGCTAGTTGTGTTGCTTTGTACTACCAGCCCTTGATTAGCCACAAAGAATTACAAGCAGTGCAAGTGTGAAGGAAGAATATGTCTATCTGGCCTTTTGGTAAAAATAAAAATGAGTCTACTGACAACCCGGATATGGACCGACAAGAAGACCCCGGATACCCGGCAGAAAATGATCCATCTCTGGTAAAAGCAGATCCAGAGGGTGATTCTTTAGATGACAGCTTGGTAGCGGATGAGTCCGAAGGCGCAGATCCTCTTCATGATGCGATCAATGGCCAGAGAGGTCCCTTTGATGCCGGACACGTCGATATTGAGGAGTTTGATTTCTCTGATTTCTCCGATGGAACACTCAATCTAGGTTCCTTACTTGTCCCGCTCCCACGCCCTTCTGAGGTGCAAGTGGAAATGGGGCCAGAGGGGCCGAAGATGCTTCACATTCTTACAGAGCACGGACGTATCACTCCGGTTGCTTTCGCTGCGCCTTCTTCCGCAGGGCAATGGCGTGAATCGACCAAAGAAATTGCAGCGGGAATGCGTGAAGACGGGCTCCTTGTGCACATCGAACATGGTCCTTGGGGGCGTGAGATCGTTGGATCTGCAGACGGAGGAAACGGGATAATTCGCATCATTGGTGTAGATGGACCTCGTTGGATGCTGCGGATGACTCTTGCTGCGCCGGCGGAATCTGCTGAGCAGATGGCTGAGCTGGGCCGTGAAGTTATCGCCCGTACTTTTGTGAATCGCGGAGATGCTCCTATTTTGGCCGGAAGCTCATTGCCAGTGGCTCTTCCGCAACCACTTGCAGAGCAAGTGCAGGAAGAGATGGCGCGACGAGCTGCGATGGAGAGCGACCCGAATAATTCTCAGCCCCCAGCGGCACCTTCTGAATAAACCACTGATAGTAATAAAGGAATTAAGTGGACTCTTCTGTTACAGAACCTGAAGGAAAAACCAAAGATACTGGTACGTTTTTGGACCAGATGGGTGGTCTTGGAGGCTTAGTCTCCTCGACTTTGCCTATCCTGGTTTTTGTTCCAATCAACAACACATGGGGTCTTAATATTGGCCTCTTGGCTGCGATCGCGATAGCGATAGCAGTCACAGTGTGGCGCCTGATGCGGAAAGAAAATCTTCAGCCTGCTATCTCAGGGTTTATCGGAGTAGGAATTTGCGCGGCAATCGCATGGTGGACTGGAGACGCCAAAGGCTATTTCCTTTATGGCATCTGGATGTCAGGCTTGATGTCTCTCGTGTTTATAGTCTCCTTGATCGTGCGATGGCCTATGGTCGGAATCATCTGGAAGGGGATCAATGGCGAAGGCATGGCGTGGAGAACAAACGTCACGGCGCGTCGTGCTTATGCTGTCGCTACTCTCGGATGGGCCTTAGTATTTGCAACGCGCTTTGTAGTTCAGCGTAATCTTTATGATGCAGACGCAACGAATGCGCTAGCGCTTGCACGTATTCTCATGGGCTGGCCGCTTACCGGATTAGTCACGCTACTTACGGTGTGGATGGTTAAGAAAGCCGCACGTGCGATGGCCACAGAGCAAAATATGCCTGTAGAAGAAACTGCGGATCGGGAAGCTAACCCTGTCGATCCTCAAGAAGGACATAAATAAATGACTGAGACGGCAGCGGGTATTCCCGAGGGATCGAATGTAACCCTGCATAAGGGAACAAAAGTCGAGTTGACCATTGAGCGGTCAGCACATGGGGGCGAAGGAATAGCCTTGTCTGAGGGGCGGGTGGTTTTTGTTCCTAATACCTATCCCGGGGATGTAGTCGAGGCCACAATTACGCAGGTGAAGAAAAAATTTGCTCGTGCGGAACTGGATGCAGTGATACGAGCATCTGATCTTAGAACAGTCAATAGATGTCTGGCAGCGTTGCATGGCGCCGGATGCTGTGACCTAGGAGATATTAAGCCTGAAGAAGAAGCTCAGTTCAAAGCACATATTTTGAAAGACCAGCTTCATCGTTTAGGCAAGATCACTGATATTCCTGCTATTGATGTGCAGACTATTGGGGAACCAGTGGGTTGGCGCACCCGGATGCGCCTGGGTGTCGATGCTCTGGGGAACGCCGGTTTTCGTCGTCGCAACTCCCACGACATAGTGGCGCATCATCGTTGTTCACAAGCTGTTCCAGGCTTGTTGGACGGGATCGTCGAATCTGAAGGAGCGGCAGTGAACTTTACGTTCACGCCAGGTTCTCAGATTGTGGTCGTCCTGGACGATGAAGGTAAACGCTCAGTCGTGGAAACACGAAAGCCATCGCGAGGGCAACGTGCTGAGTCGATTCAAAAAGTATTGGAAGGCGACGGCAACGTTACTCAGGTCATCGACAACGCACAATTTACTATTCCAGCAACAGCTTTTTGGCAGGCACATAAGGCTTCGGCCCAGCATTATGCTTCTACTATCCAACGCTGGATGAAAACTACGCTGCAGGAGCTTAACCTCAAGGATGCTGTTAACGGCAAACCCATTGGATGGGACCTCTATGGTGGGGCAGGAGCTTTTGTGCCCGCAATGTTGGAGGGGCTGGGAGAAGACAGCACTATCCACTCTGTGGAGCTAGCGCCAGAAGCTGCAAAAGCTGGAAAACATGCTCTAAGAAGCATCCACGGCGCCAAACGGGTGGTCTTCCACTCCTCGCTGGTGGAGCGGGCTGTGCCGAGGCTACCAAAGCCTGTTGCAGTGGTGCTCGACCCGCCACGAGTGGGAGCTGGGCGAGCAGTCATTGATGATATTGCGCTAGCGTCGCCTGAGGTTGTTGTTCATATTGGTTGCGATCCTGCCACTTTTGCTCGTGATATGTCGTATTGGTTGGAAAACGGGTACGCATTGATTCGTCTCCAGCTTGTGGATGCTTTTCCAGGTACTCATCATTTTGAGACCCTCGGCTTATTGGTGCGCGATAAGGGCCGCAAACTTTAATTCGTGCGCTTGTGGCGACATGCGAAAGTGGTGGGCTTTATTAGTCGGAGTACATGACGGAGTAGAATGCGTTTAAGAATTTTTGTCACTTCAGGCTTGTAGCTGCATGCGCCCCCAATCGCATGTCTCCTCAGACCGTAGAGCTCTCCACTATCCTTAGCGGAGAGTGCTAACAGCTAAGCCCGTCGTCCGCGATCAATGAAAGGGTGCGCCTTTCCTCCATGGGTATTCTTCACACCGTCTCGTCTCCGGCCGACGTGAAAAGGCTCTCTTTTGATGAGCTTGATGCGCTTGCTGCAGAGATTAGAGAATTTCTTGTTGAAAAAGTATCTGCTACCGGAGGGCACCTGGGGCCAAATCTCGGAGTAGTTGAGCTGACGATTGCTCTGCATCGTGTCTTTTCTTCTCCTTCGGATCCCATTATTTTTGATACGTCACATCAGTCCTATGTTCATAAGATCCTGACGGGTCGCGGGGGGCTGTTTGACTCGCTGAGGCAAAAGGGAGGCTTGTCCGGCTATACAGACCGTGCAGAAAGCCCTCACGACTGGACCGAATCTTCACACGCTTCAGCAGCATTGTCGTACGCCGATGGTTTGTCCAAGGCGTTTGAGATTCAAGGAGAAACCCATCGCAACGTCGTTGCGATTGTTGGCGATGGCGCTTTGACCGGCGGGATGTGTTGGGAGGCTCTCAATAACATCGCAATGGGCAAGGATCGCAATGTTGTGATCGTGGTCAACGACAATGGCCGCAGTTATTCTCCTACGATCGGTGGTTTTGCCGATAACTTAGCGGGCCTTCGGATGCAGCCGTTCTACGACAAGATGATGGAGCAGGGGAAGAGCACGCTGAAGGCCCTTGGCTGGGTGGGTGAGCGAACTTTTGAAGCGCTTCATGCATTCAAAGAAGGCGTTAAATCTAGCGTTATTCCCACAGAAATGTTCCCTGAGCTGGGAATGAAGTACATTGGTCCGGTTAATGGGCATAACATCAAGGCTGTAGAAACTGCGCTCCGCTATGGACGTGATCATAAAGGTCCGCTGATTGTTCATGTGGTTACCGAAAAAGGCAAAGGCTATGCCCCCGCAGAAAATGATGTTGCGGAACTCATGCACTCCACGGGTGTTATTAACCCCAAGACAGGTGAACCCGTAGGAACAAAAAGTCCCGGCTGGACGTCTGTGTTTAGCAAGGAACTTGTGGAGGTCGGCAAGGAACGCCAGGACATCGTGGCCATTACCGCTGCGATGGCAGGCCCGACTGGTTTATCGGCCTTTGGGGAAGCCTATCCGGAGAGATTTTTTGACGTAGGGATCGCTGAACAACATGCGATGACCTCTGCAGCGGGTCTAGCCTTGGGCGGCCTACACCCTGTTGTCGCAGTGTATTCGACATTCCTCAATCGGGCGTTTGACCAGATGATCATGGACGTCAGCCTCCTTGAACTGCCGGTCACCATCGTGCTGGACAGAGCAGGCGTAACTGGTTCTGATGGAGCAAGCCATAATGGTGTATGGGATTTTGCGATAACATCGGTGATCCCGGGGATGCGTGTTGCGGCGCCGCGCGATGGATCGCAGCTTAAAGAGCTCTTCCGTGAAGCGGTATCTATCGATGGTCCCACGGTGGTCAGATTCCCCAAAGGAAATCTTCCTGAGGAGATCCCCGCCCTCATGAGGCTTGACGACGGTGCGGAGGTGTTGGCTTATGCGGACACTGAAGGTGCTGATAGTGATTCGCCTAGCATTTTGATCGTTGCAGCAGGCATTATGGCGAAGACCGCGATGGAAGCATGTTCGACCTTGATTGAAGAGGGGCTAAACGTAACAGTGGTGGATCCGCGATGGGTTTCACCTGTTGCACCGTCGCTTATTGCTATGGCAGCAGATCATGACCTCGTGGTCACCATCGAAGATGGCATTATCCATGGTGGTATTGGCTCGATGATCAATGAGGCTCTTAACGCTGCAGAAATTGATGTTCCGGTTCGGAACTTAGCCTTCCCGGAAGTGTTCCCTGAGCATGCGTCGAGAAGCGAACTTCTTAAGATGGTGGGACTCGACTCTCATAGTGTGACCACTGCTATTTGTGGTTGGGCGGAAGATCTCTTTGGCCCTAGTGAAGCAGAAGCGGAATAGCGGAGAGGCTGCGTCGAAAAGCTTTTATAGGAGCTTGCGGCGCAGCGGGTCGAGGACAATCTGAATTTGCCACTCGCGCGCCTGGTGATCGCGTAAAGCCTGTACAAGATCGTCATGGGAGACAATCGAGTATGTGGTGCAGCACAGCCAGACGATTTCTCGGAGAGCTGAGGGCTGAAGAATATTCTCGACGGGAATCTCCAGGTGGAGAGACAGGGAGCTTAACGAGCGCTGTACGTCCTCCCAGGCCGCCAAGACCTCAGGATAGTCGCGTCCCCACAAAGATTTGGGAGGATAAGGGCGCGGTGGGCGAGGATTCCTTTGCGGCCATTGACTAGAGGGAAGCTTGCGGGCAGCCGTGACAACGCTCAACCACCTACGAGATGCCTTCCGTAATCGGGAAGGATAACCGGGTGATCGTTCTACTGCACGTACACTCTGAGGCATGGAAAGTGCTAAACCGATGACTGCTTTATCAGGCAGTATACGAGACACGGCCTTGTCCACTTCGTAGGCTTCCTTCTCTCGTGCATTCCAGACTTCTCTGGCCACGACAAGTTGCTCGGGATCTTTGATGGAACCAATTCCTTTAAGATCTATCCACTGTTTAGGCGAGCGCGGAGTGTCATATTCCATGTGGACAAGGTGGGCAAACTCTTGTTCAGCCCAATCGAGCTTGCCTTGAGAATCGAGTAGCTCCGCCATTGCATCAGCAAGGTCTAAGAGAGTTTCTACGTCTAGAGCTGCATAGTTTAGCCAGTCTGTAGGAAGGGGACGTGTGGACCAATCCTCTGCGCCATGTCCTTTGAGCAATGTGAAGCCGACGATTTCTTCGGTCATTGCGGCAAGGTTGACGCGCGGCATACCGATGAGCCTGCCGGCAAGTTCGGTATCAAAAATATTAGAAGGGCGCAGTCCCAATTCGTGCAGGCACGGTAGATCACTGGGGGCCGCGTGAATGACCCAAGTATGGAAGTTGAGCACTCTTCCGAGGTGCTGAGTGACAGCCTCGGGATGGATTGAAGGGTCGATAAGCACCGTGCCGGCTTGCCTTCTACGGATTTGTAGAAGAAAAGCACGATCGTCATAACGGAATCCTGAGGCACGTTCTGTATCTACAGCAAACGGTCCAGTTCCAGATTCGAGAAGACGCGCTGCATCAGCTATTTCTTCTACCGTAGTGCACAGTGGAGGAAGGCCCTCCCTGGGTTCGTCGAGAAGCTCGGGCATAATGTAAGTATTAGCGGCCTATTGCTGAAATGCCCTCAGGAGGCAGACCTGCGACGTTGGCAAGTACCTTTGAAAAAGCGAGGACATGAGGTGCAAGATCATAGGATTCCGCGGTCCATGATGCCCGCATCTCAACTTGATATGCCCTTGGTGGTCCACCGATGTCTCCAAAGCGAACTGAAGACGTAGATGTCACTGTTCCGCCTAAGTTGCTAAAACCTGCATCTGCAAGTCCTTCAGTCAGCCATTCCCATGCAACCTCTGGGAGCAAAGGATCGTTGGCTACAGAAGCATCCATATCTGCTTGGATATAAGCAACAAGGCGCATGGTTCCTTCCCATGAGTCCTCGGAATGAGGGTCATGAAGGAGGATGAGCCGGCCGAAAGCGTCTCCATCGCTGTGGTCAGGGATACGCGAGCCCTGAGTTGGGTCAGATACCTCTAGGCCGATTGCGTGGCTAAACGGAGCAAGACGCTGCGGGGGACGGATTGTCCCCAAAGTGATCTCAGGACGCAGCATAGCCTGATGCATAGATTCGACCGCCTGGGAAAACTCCAGTGGGGTTGAGTCCGTGGCGTCCGAGATATTGGGCGTCGACGGTGCTTGAGAATCAGTCACAAAGGAGAACGTAACTTTTGCTGTGCACGTTTGGTTGGAGGCGCGCCGGAAGTGCATAGTGCTTGAACCCTGTATAGGAAATAAGTCGACGTGAGATGGGGTAGACAGGAGATGTAGCCTGCGCGCGACGAAGATTCTTTGACCGTGAGCTGGAATAAAACTTAAGATTGATAGCAAGACGGGAGTTTTGGTGGATGGGACGATTTACAGAGTCGCTTTCTCCAGGATTTCTGTCTGATTACTACGAACACGTTATAGACGGCAACTAGGTGCAGACAGAAAGGCTATGCAGTGGCAAAGAAGATTAACTTCGACGAATTGAATAGTTTGCAAAGGTATTCGCAATTTGTGACGTTTAAAGCGATACCAGGAGCTTTGGGAACAGACAGAAGCGATATCATCGCTCAGGCACAGGGCTTTTTCGCTGAGCTGGAACGCGAAGGTGTAGTTTCCGTCCGCGGAATTTATGACTTGTCGGGGTGCCGGGCTGAAGCTGACTTTATGATCTGGTGGATTGCAGAGGAATTTGAACAGATTCAGGATGCATACTGCAGGTTCCGTCGAGACACCGTGCTGGGGCAGACCACAGAGGTCTTCTGGCTAGGTAACTCACTCCACCGTCCTGCAGAGTTTAACCGTTCACACCTTCCCTCATTCATTATGGGAGAAGAGCCCGGTCAGTGGATCACTGTGTATCCTTTCGTGCGTTCTTATGACTGGTACCTTATGGATCCACAAGAGCGTCGTGCCATCTTGGTTGAGCATGGTCAAGCAGCCCGCGAATACCCAGATGTTCGCGCTAACACTGTCCCCGCTTTTGCCTTGGGTGATTATGAGTGGATGCTGGCCTTTGAAGCACCGAGCTTGGACCGCATCGTTGATTTGATGCATCAGATGCGTTACACCAAGGCGCGGCTTCACGTACGTGAAGAGGTTCCTTTCTTCACCGGTAAGCGAGTAACGACTATCGGCGATGTGATTTCTGTACTGCCATAACGCTTCTGGTTTTTAAAAATACTCCCCTCGGCTCAGCCGCTGTGTGGGCTCATAGGCGAGGGGAGTAGTGGTTTTATTTAGTCGACGGGCTTCTCTTCTAACTCAAGGCAGATTGAGTTAATGCAATAGCGCAGATCTGTAGGAGTGGAATAGCCTTCCCCTGCGAAAACATGGCCTAGGTGTGAGTTGCAGGTGGCGCACAGGACCTCGGTACGCACCATTCCTAGCGAGGTGTCGGAGCGCTCGATAATTTTGTCCCCTGCTAGTGGGGAGAAAAACGAAGGCCACCCGCAATGGGAATCAAATTTCTCTGTGGATCTGAACAGTTCAGTTCCACACGCCCGACAGGAATAAACGCCTTCGGTCTTTGTATTGGTGTATTTGCCAACGTGAGGAGCTTCAGTCCCAGCTTGTCGCAGAACCCGATATTCTTCAGCGCTGAGTCGTTGCCGCCACTGATCGTCGGAAATCAGCTTGAAGTTAGTCATAATAAGCACTCCTTGTTAGTCGACGGGCTCGGAAGACCAAGCGCCAATGGATCTTATGTATCTATCAACGCGCGGGCTTTCCTGATATTTCCCTTTATGAGCCGATTCAGGAATTTAACAGCAATACAGCAGGATTATGGTAGCTTTCGATGTGAAGTCGCAGGATAAGTGCTGAATAAAAAGGGAAGATAGGGCAGAGTGCTTTTTGGAACTTCTTCGAGATTTAAGCGGTCGACGGATTCAGCGCAGCAGCGTTGTTAACATCCGCCTGTCGCCATGCCATGGCACTGACGCTGATAGCGATGATGAGCAGTCCCCAGCCAAAAGTGGCCTGGAAAGTAGTGAGCCAAGGGCCTACTACCGGCCAATACGATGAAGTCCAATCAAATGGAGCAAGGACAAGGAGTGCACCGATCCAGGCTGTCCACGTATGCATAGGGGAGCGAGAGAGAAGAACGGTAAACAGCAGGGGGAAAAGAGTCATGGAATAGTACATTTGCCCCAGCGAGGATAAGAAAAAGCCGGCGAGGAGTAGAAGCGATGCTGTGGAAGTAATCCACAGCAAAGGTTCCTTTGACCTCCATTGAAGGAGGAAGAGGATCCCCGCAATAACGAGTCCGGCAAAGAGCACGAAAAAGAAAGCGCTCACCCATGTCGGCGCACCAAAGTACACTGCCATGCCACGCAAGGAGCTATTGGCGTAGTCTCGAACCTCTTTAAGATAAGGCGCCGTACGGCTAAGGTACTCGGAAGCACCTGGCACTAGGAACCAACCGACAATATTGGTAACTATCGGAATTCCCAGCGCAGCACACAGGGTTTGCCAGTGCAGCAAAACTAGCGGGATAAAAAGGACTGGCAAGAAAACAGGTTTGACCACAATCGCCAGGCCAATAATAATTCCAGCCCACCACCGCCGATTATCAAGAGTTAATCGGAGAAAAGCGACAAAAGCTAGAAGCAAGACTCCGTTGATATTGGAAAAGATGAGGGTGTTTCTTACAGCTTCTGTGAGAAAGGCGAGTGCGATCACGAGCGGAAAGACCGCACTTTTAAGCGAGTATCCAAAAAGCCGAGTGAGAAGCGCCAGCGCCGCGATGATGGCAGCGGCATTTGCGATGATGAATACCAGGCGTTGAAACGCAAAATGAGT
The DNA here is from genome assembly GCF_900187135.1 of Corynebacterium ulcerans. NCBI lineage: Bacteria > Bacillati > Actinomycetota > Actinomycetes > Mycobacteriales > Corynebacteriaceae > Corynebacterium > Corynebacterium ulcerans. The sequence goes on along the minus strand of NZ_LT906443.1, from coordinate 411,165 downwards.
GCCTAGGGCTATCGGCGACAGGAGAACAGTGGCTCCGGGGTTATAGAGATAATGCGGGTCAACGAAATAGTATGTCTCGTTATAGACAGGAACTCCGTCGAGGAAACGTCGTAAAGCATTATAAACGGTAGAGAAATCATCGGTGATGCTGCCGTTAACGCCTAAAACCGCGACACTGTATATGACCAAGCCAATAGCTAGCGGATATAAAGCCTTTTTTCCCGCGCTATCCCATGGCGTTTGAGCTAGTGCCGGTTGGGAGTAGGAGAACGAGCGGGATATCTCCGCTTGCCGACGCAACCATTGAGGGAAAGAAAAACGGGTGCTACGGGTAATTTGATTCTCGGTCACTTTGATTACCGTAGTAGAAAAACCCGTGGGGTGGGGGATCGAAACTGGTTAGTACCTCGAAAAATCTGCTGTTAGGGTTTGTTGCCTGAAGTGGCTTTGAGCCTGAGAAAAACTGACCCATCTGTGGCCGTGAGAGTTTCTTCTACAGCAAAGTGATACAAAGCGGTGGTGGTCGATGAGTCGGCGCCAAAGCTGGGTGTTTCTACGGGCAACGCAATGACAGGTGCGATGGTCAGGTGAATAATATCAATGAGCTGGGCCTGAAGAAGCTTCCGATACAAGGATGGTCCGCCCTCACAACTGATGCGAGAAAACTCGTTCTTGCGCAGAGTTGTCAGTGCGGAGTGGAGGCCTGAGGGAGTCTCTAAATCTGAAACCATAAGAACGGCGATCCCCGCATCAGTGAGTTGATGGTATCGATGCGCCCGCTGGACGTCCTGCTTATCGACGTTCTCAGTAATCACAAGTAAAGAATCTCGTGCGCTTGGTTCAAAGACAACCGAATCGCTGGGAAAATCGAGGGAACGGCTGACTATGCCAAGGGTGGGAAGGGGAGTCTGACCTCTGGCTTTTCGCTCTAGCTGCACTTCTAGTGAAAGCGAAACAAGGCCATAAGATTCGGCCTTGATGGTCGCGGAGGTAACCAGCACGAGATCTGACCATGCCCGCACAGCCGTGATCATCTCTGCATCCAGAGGAGTGGAGGAAAAACCGGATACACCGTTGATGGTCGCGGATCCATTAAGAGTGGCTAAGGTGACAGCTCTTAGTTCCGGGTGTTGGGCTGGCTGGATCTCTCCTAGTAACTGTTGTGCCTGCTGCTGAGTAGTGGACATAAAACGATTAGACCATAAAAGGCGGCACCTCTTAAGAGGTACCGCCTTGTGCTGAGCGGATGACGAGACTCGAACTCGCGACCCTCACCTTGGCAAGGTGATGCGCTACCAACTGCGCTACATCCGCATGTTTCTACTGTTTGAAAAGCCTGAAACAAGGCTTTGGTGCGCGATACTGGGATTGAACCAGTGACCTCTTCCGTGTCAGGGAAGCGCTCTCCCGCTGAGCTAAACGCGCTTAATACGAGGTGGAAACGGGAATCGAACCCGTGTGCACGGTTTTGCAGACCGTTGCCTCACCACTCGGCCATTCCACCGTGGCGTTACCGCCGTAGATACTAAGGTACCTGAGCGGATGACGAGACTCGAACTCGCGACCCTCACCTTGGCAAGGTGATGCGCTACCAACTGCGCTACATCCGCATGTTTCTACTGTTTGAAAAGCCTGAAACAAGGCTTTGGTGCGCGATACTGGGATTGAACCAGTGACCTCTTCCGTGTCAGGGAAGCGCTCTCCCGCTGAGCTAAACGCGCGGGCGTTCAAATAAATTTGAACGTGGAGCGGATGACGAGACTCGAACTCGCGACCCTCACCTTGGCAAGGTGATGCGCTACCAACTGCGCTACATCCGCATTACAACTGTTGTTGCGAGATGAAACTTTAGCCTGAATTGTCGGTTTAGTACAAATCCCCAGTGAAACTAAGGGAACCGCCGAATTTTATGCCTGCTGCGGTGATAGCGAGGGGATCTTTGTTGGGACATCTCCTTGACGGTGACACTAGTTTGAGTGCGTCCTTGAGTGCACTCAAAGAATCGTGGGGTTTGGTGATCATTGGTTGGAGAATATCTGGGAATGGCACTGGGTATAGGGTGTGAATCTCTAGGCGGATATTAGAACAGCGGGGTTAAAAGATGCTTCTGCATTGGGTTTTGAATAGAAATGTAGATGGTGCTAAATTCTAGTTCTGTTGCACATTGAGTGCGGATTAAATATAAGGTCCTATGGCTCAGTGGAAGAGCGTTCCGTTCACACCGGAAAGGTCGCTGGTTCGATCCCAGCTAGGACCACCAAACCGAGATGCCCCCCACCCTTGATGGTGGGGGGCATCTCGGTTTATCCCTGTTGTCTGACGCTACTTTTTCTTATCGCAAGCAATGCCGTCATTATCTCTATCGAGTCCAGATCTGTAGCCAGGTTCTCCACGACGCATATGCGAGTATCCTGCGGCGCGGGCTTCTTTGCAGCTGCTGAAATACACGTCTTGTGCTGGTGCCGGAGCTGGTGGAGGGGCTACGAACTGTTGTGGGGCCTGGGCGGGGACCGGCGTTGGTGTTGGGGTAGGCATTGGGGCTGTAGGAGGCGGAGGGGCCATGAACTGCTGTGGTGCTGGTTCTGTAGATGATGGAAGCTTAGGTGTTGCTGACGGTTTCTTGGAAGTACTTCTTGCCGTGCTGGTCCACTCACTCGTGGACGTGGGCGTAGTTTTTGATGTGGTGCTTGATGCCGCGGAAGAGGTGGGGGACACTCTGGAAGACGTAGAGGTTGTACTGGTTGTTGGTGCAGTCTTGTTAGAAGAGGCTTCTGTTGTGGACATAAGTGCAGAACCGAGTATGAAAGCGATAAAGGACGCAAGCGTTACCTTTCCCCAATGGCGTTTGAGGGGTTCCGCACCTTTCTTTTCTCGTCGTTGGTGAAGTAACGTCCATACGCCCGGTAAGAGTGACATCAGGCTGATCAATAGGAATGCGACAAAGAAGCGGAAGTTACTTTCAGCAATCGCGCCAAATATGCCTAAAAGTATGATGAACATGCCCAAGGTGATCGCTATGAGTGAGGCTACTACTTTCATATTTTTGCCCTTTGAGTGGTATTTCTTAGCGGTTTGAGGGGGTAGGAGAGTAGGGAAGCGGGAAGATGAGGGGTCTTCCATCTCTAAGAGAGCAATAGTGCGCTTTCCATAGCTTGTTGTGTGTCTGCTAAACACAGTCTTTGCTTATCGCTGCAAAAACCGAAGGTTACTCCTAGTTTTTTAGGTTATTGCACAGGGGAAACGATTATGCGGCTTTTGTGAATTTGATATTCGATGGGGGTAATAATCCACTACGTTGCACATTGTTGGTCTTATGCTCTAGCCGTGCGATCGGGCGCGGTATTGGAGTCAACGCGGGTTAGATTCTCATTGTGGAGAGTTCATCTTGTCGAACTTTTCCGGGGGTACATTTAAAGAAAATTAACCCTCCGAGGGAACTTCTATGTCCAAAGAACCGACTCTTAATTGTGCTCGCATCCTTATGTATTGAATGTCACTATAGATAGATATAGACAGCTCATATCTTGTTACATAGGAACGTAAAGCAATCCAATATGGAAGAGTGGGAGCTGTAAGCAGCTTCGACGAATGGGAGAATCTAAGTGAGTGGTGCTGGGGACAGCGTGTGTGGTCGCGATACTCCCATTCTGGGTAGGGTGGCCGCTTGTGTTGCCGCGTTGACTGCAACCTGTGCGCTTTCTATGAGCGCAGGGTCTACTGCGTATGCCCACGATGTGGTTATCGATTCCGACCCTGTCAACGGCTCAACTATTGACTCTTTCCCAAGGTCTCTTTCACTGGTCTTTTCCGGCGAGCCAAAGCCTGGGTTCAATACGGTTGCAGTGAGTGATGCATCAAACTCCAAGGTGCTTTTTACTGCTGACCCTCATATTGAGGGACGAAACGTGAGCGTTGAGGTGCCGTCGGACATAACGCCGGGACCGGGCGATTATATTTTGGGCTTTCAGATTACGTCGTCGGATGGGCACGCCACCCGCGGCAAGACCACCTTTACTGTGGCCGGCGAACGCGCCGAGGGGGCGTCGACAAGCTCGGATTCGAGTGACGTGACTCAGTCTGCGGGAGCACGGGGTTTTCCTGGATGGCTCTGGCCCGTTATTGGATTGCTCGCGGTTGCGGGCATAAGCAGTGGGACTATTGTGGCACTTAGGTCTCGTAAACAGAAAGGTAATTAATTATATGTCTATCGTTAGTTCTCGTATCAAGGTCGGAATATGTGCTCTCGCTGTTACATCGCTTGCGCTGACTGCGTGCTCTAGCTCCGAAAAAGATTCCGCCAAGAAGGTAGATACTGCTACCTCTGCGGCGGCCTCTGCAGGCGCTAAAGCTTCCGAAGCAATGTCCGCCAAGGGGGTTGAGCTTGCCGACGGCTACGTGCGAGCTATGAGCGAAGGCAAGGATATGACTGCCATTTTCGGTCAGATTAAAAATCACACTGATAAAGAGATCACGGTTACCGGTTTCACCTCTTCTATGAATGCCAAGATGAACCAGCTTCATGAGGTTGTCGACGGCGTGATGAAAGAAAAAGATGGCGGATTTGTCATTCCTGCAGGGCAGACCCTGACATTGGAGCCCGGTAAAGATCACATGATGCTCATGGGGCTGGATAAGCCTGTTGCAGCGGGAGACTCCGTAGATGTGACTCTGCAGCTTTCCGACGGATCAACCGTAGCCGTTAAAGAAGTTCCTGTTCGTACCGTTGCCGCCGGAGACGAGAGCTACGCTGAGGACGGCTCTCTCCACAAGGAGACCGGTTCCACAGGAATGATGCACAAGCACTAAAGATAGCTGCCGCGTAATGTATTACGCGGCTTTTAAAACTATGGTCTTACTTTAAGTCGGGTAAGGCCATCAGCCTTGTTGGTACCCAATCACCTGACCTCGGAGCACATGATGACAGCCGCTCAATCCCATTCTGATTCCCACCTACAGTCAGAAAAATCGCCGCCAGTAAAAGGAATATCTCGTCGTAGTTTTCTTTTAGGGTCGGCGACCGGGGCGACGGTTGTCGGTGGGGCTGCATTGGCGGGATGTACTAATGCAGAACAACACGCAACAGCAAAGGATGCGTCGGTCAGCGCTGCCTCAGTAGCTGCGGCACGTGAGCCTTTTGACGGAGCGCATCAGTCCGGAATTGCTACATCCGCGCAAGCACACCTCACTGTTATTGCTCTGAACGTACGCGCAGGTGTGAACAAAGTTGGCGTACAGCGTTTGCTCAAGCTGTGGACGGAGGATGCCCGTCGTTTGACTCAAGGAGAGAACCCTCTGGGTAGCCTTGAACCAGAAATGGTGACAAAACCTGCGCGTTTGACCATCACATGCGGGGTGGGAAAGCGATTTTTTAGCATCATCGGGAAAGAAGACCAGCGTCCCGCGTGGCTTCAACCCCTTCCTGCGTTTTCCAAAGACAAGTTGGATCCACGCTGGGGTGAGTCTGACATCGTGATCCAGATTGCGTGCGACGATCCGGTGACCATGGCTTTTGCTACTCGCCACATGATTCGTTCTGGCACGGACTATACGGAAACCTTGTGGGTACAAAAAGGATTCCTGAACGCCAACGGTGCTAATGAAAAAGGCGAGACGCCTCGTAACCTGTTTGGTCAGAAAGACGGAACTGTTAACCCACACAATGACCAAGAGTTTGACGCTCAAGTGTGGATTGATAAAGCAGATGATTCCCCGGCTTGGCTTCATGGGGGATCGTGCATGATTGTTCGTCGTATTGCCATGAATCTTGATACCTGGGAGATTCTTGATCGCGAATCCCGCGAGATAGTCATTGGTCGAGACCTAAAAGACGGTGCTCCGCTAAGCGGCGGTTCTGAGTTTGACGCGGCTGATTTCCACGCTGTGGATGAGTACGGACTGCCTAAGATTGATCCTCGGTCGCATATGGCGCTGGCCACGCCGCCTTCTGACAGCCCGGATCAGAAGATTCAGCGCCGGGCTTACTCCTATGATGAGGCGCCTATTCCAGGTTCGGGGCAGCTATCGAATGTGGGCTTGGTATTTTGCTGCTTCCAAAAAGACCCTCGGAAACAATTTATCCCTATTCAGCAACGCCTCAATGATTCGGATCGACTGAACGAATGGATCACCCATATTGGATCAGCTGTGTACGCTATTTTGCCGGGAACATCTGAGGATAGCGGAAGTAAAAAACACTACTGGGGAGCTGAGCTCTTTGAATCCTAACAACTAGTTGTAGGATGGGAGCTGAGCGTCGGTAAGCATTGGTGTGATACATCTGCAGTCATGCTCGCATGAGTCTGTGCTTGAGAAATAGTTCTTTTTAAGCGCAATCTTGTGCGGGCATTTTCTTAACTAGCACAACTTTCATATCCAGCTTTGACCTTCGCCGCTATTTACAGCCCACGCGTCCAGGTATGACGCTGAGCATGAGCGCAAGTAAGGAGCGCATTTTTATAATGGCACATCTCATCGAGGCGACGCCTAATCTGCATCAACCGTTCATGGTCCAAGCTGGAGTAGCAGCAGGTGCTGCTATGAGAGAGCTTGAGCTACCCAATAAGGGTCCAGAGGCAATTGTCTGCGTTAAAGACTCCGAAGGCACTCTGAGAGACCTTTCCTATGTCCCTGAGACAGATACGCAGGTAACCCCGGTACCCGCAAACACGGAGGAGGGCCGCGAGGTCATCCGTCACTCGTGCACCCATGTGTTGGCGCAGGCTGTGCAAGCTGAGTTTCCAGGGACCAAGCTAGGCATCGGACCGGCAATCGAGAATGGCTTCTACTACGACTTTGATGTTGCAGAGCCTTTTACTCCTGAGGATCTGAAGCGCATTGAAAAGCGGATGAAGAAGATCATCAAGCAGGGACAAAAGTTTGAGCGCCGCACGTTTGCGTCCGTAGAGGAAGCAACAGAAGCACTGAAAAATGAGCCCTATAAGCTTGAGCTTATCCGGGATAAAGGAAGCGTCGATCCCGACTCTGATGAAGCTACTGAGGTCGGCGCGGGTGATCTGACGGGTTACTACAACCTCAATCCACGCACGGGAGAGGTCGATTGGTATGACCTTTGCCGCGGTCCCCACGTGCCTACCACCAAGTACATTCCTGCTTTTTCCCTTACCCGATCCTCCGCAGCATACTGGCGCGGAGATCAGTCTTTGGCTGATTTGCAGCGAATTTACGGTACCGCATGGGAATCTAAAGAGGCCCTTGAGGAATACCAGACGATGATGGCAGAGGCTGAGAAGCGAGATCACCGCCGTCTAGGAGCTGAGCTTGATTTGTTCAGCTTCCCTGATGAGATCGGCTCAGGCTTCCCGGTATTTCACCCCAATGGTGGAGTTGTGCGCTTGGAGATGGAAGAGCACTCCCGCAGACGACATATTGCGGCGGGATACTCGTTTGTTAATACCCCACACATCACCAAGGGAGATCTGTTTAAAAAGTCTGGTCACCTAGACTTTTACGCGGACGGAATGTTCCCTCCCATGCAGCTCGACGGTGAAGTCGATGAGGACGGCAACGTTACCAAGCAGGCGCAGGATTACTACGCTAAACCGATGAACTGCCCGATGCACAATCTCATTTTTGCGTCGCGGGGACGGTCGTACCGTGAATTGCCTCTCCGACTTTTTGAGTTTGGAACGGTTTATCGTTATGAGAAGTCGGGAGTTATTCACGGCTTGACCCGTGCCCGTGGGTTCACGCAGGATGACGCCCACATCTACTGCACGGAAGATCAACTGGAAGCAGAGCTCACGTCGGTTCTTGACTTCATTATCTCGTTGCTCAAGGACTATGGTCTTGATGATTTCTACCTGGAATTGTCTACCAAGGATCCAAACAAGTTCGTCGGATCGGATGAGATTTGGGAACGTTCCACCTCGATCTTGGAGCGTGTGGCCACGCAGTCGGGTCTTGAGCTGGTTCCTGATCCAGCAGGTGCGGCATTCTACGGACCAAAGATCTCTGTCCAGGCTCGTGACGCGATTGGCCGTACGTGGCAGATGTCCACGGTGCAATTGGACTTCAACCTGCCGGATCGCTTCAACTTGGAGTACACGGCTCCTGATGGCAGCAAGCGCCAGCCGATTATGATTCACCGAGCTCTGTTTGGTTCCATCGAGCGGTTCTTTGGCGTGCTCTTAGAGCATTATGCGGGTGCTTTCCCCGCATGGTTGGCTCCGCACCAAGTTATTGGTATTCCTGTGGCTGATGCTTTTGTGGGACACCTTGAAGACATGATGGCGCAGCTGCGTCAACGAGGCATTCGTGCAGACGTGGATACTTCTGATGACCGTATGCAGAAGAAGATCCGCAATCACACCACAGGCAAGGTTCCTTTTATGGTTCTTGCGGGTGCTCGTGACGTTGAGGCCGGTGCTGTGAGCTTCCGATTCCTTGACGGAACTCAGGTTAACGGGGTTCCAGTAGAAAAAGCTGTAGAGATTATCGACCAGTGGATTCGTTCGCGGAACAATGACCAGCCAACAGAAGAATCAGTGAGCGCTCTGGTTCTTGATTAAAAAATCAAGCTACTGATATTAGATGGTTTTATCAGAAACACCGTAGCTGCCGAGCCCATTCTGTAGGGTAAGCGACTACGGTGTTTCTGTAGGTCGTAAAGCCGTTGTTATATACAGCATTGTATGGCACCAGCTTACGTAGTTTGTGAATGCTGAAGGAGTTCGCGGATATGCCCTCGTATGGGGAAAACGAGACGTACACGGATCAAGGTGTTGGTATATCCGACGGCCTAGAACGACTGTGGGCACCGTACCGGATGTCCTACATCCGTAACGATGGGTCTCGCAACCAACGTGACGTCAACGAGCGGCCAGCTAATCCGTTTATCCGAATCCCTGAACTTAGCGACGAAGAAGGTTTAATCGTCGCGCGCGGTGAACTTGTTTATTGCGTGCTTAATTTGTTCCCATACAACGCCGGACACATGATGGTTGTGCCTTATAGACAAGAGCGGAATCTAGAAGACCTTACCGTGGAAGAATCCGCAGAGCTTTTTTCTTTTGCTCAGGCCGCAATTAAAGTGCTTAAGAAGGTCTCTGCTCCTGACGCTATCAACCTCGGTTTTAACCTGGGTAAGGCGTCGGGAGGCTCAGTAGGAGAGCACTTGCATATGCACATTGTTCCGCGGTGGACGGGTGATGCAAACTTTATGACGATCATTGACGGAACAAAGGTACTGCCTCAGCTTTTGCGGGACACTCGCTCGCTTCTCGCACAAGCATGGGATGAGATGGAAGGTATTCCAGGAGTCGCACATGCTTAGTGTTCATGGTAGAAAACCTGCAGCTGTCATTGTTGAGCCAGTGGCGCAGTGTTTCAGCAAAATGGGTTTATCTCCTAACAGCGTTACTGTGTTGGGCACAGTCATCACCGTAGCTATTGCAGTCTTTCTGATCCCTACTGGGCATTTAGTAGCTGCTGCATTATTGTCAGGCCTTTTTGCAGCCTTTGACATGGTCGACGGAACTATGGCCCGTATGCGAGGCGGCGGAACAAAGTTTGGTGCGACTCTCGATGCTTCATGTGATCGCATTACTGATGGTGCGCTTTTTGGCGCCATCACGTGGTGGCTCGTATATAGCTATGACGCTCACAAAGCATTAGTGGCGGCGTCTTTTGTTGTACTCATCTGCTCTCAGGTGATCTCTTATGTCAAGGCCAGGGGAGAAGCCAGCGGATTCTCTATGGTCGGTGGGCTCGTGGAGCGCCCCGAACGCCTTATCATTGGCCTTATTGGAATCGGATTGACAGGTTTTGGAGTTCCGTTCGCCATAGATGTTGCCTTGTGGATTCTTGCTGCAGGAAGCATTTTTACGGTGGCGCAAAGGCTGTTTATCGCATCCCGATCAGAATATGCTCAAGACAAGATAGCTCCTCCAGCTGGGGCACATGAGCATCCGCGTGGGCAGGCCGTTGATGCCAGAGTTGCGCAGGAAGACGCATGAGTCGCCATGTATCCTGGCGTGTGAACGCAGTAGAACAGGTGACATCGTGGGGATATCGCGCTGGTTGGGCTGTTGTTCGAATGTTACCCAGTCGGGTGGCTGACTCGATTTTTGCTTTTGGCGCTGACGTAGTTTCTCAGCGCGGTGCGGGGATGGAACAGCTGAGGAAAAACTTGGCGAGGGTGGTAGGCACTGAGAATGTGACTAAAGACCTAGTCCGGGCATCCATGCGCTCTTATGCGCGATACTGGAAAGAGGCTTTTTGTCTTCCTAGTATGGTCGGTGACCCTAGAGTGATGCGCCGGTTGGACAACTGTATGCGCGGTAAAGAGAATTTAGAAGCTTCTGTGCGCTCGGGTCGAGGGGCGATAGTGGTACTGCCGCATTCTGGTAACTGGGATATGGCTGGAATGTACGTGGTCCATACATTTGGTCCTTTTACTACTGTGGCTGAACGGCTAAAACCTGAAAGCCTTTACCGGGCATTCGTAGCTTTTCGAGAGACCTTGGGGTTTGAGGTTTTACCGTTAACCGGTGGTTCGGCGCCTTTTCCTGAGTTGAAAAGCCGGCTGAATGATGGCGGTATCGTTTGCTTGCTTGGAGAGCGTGACCTGAAGAAAACAGGCATTGACGTGGAATTTTTTGGCGAGCTTACACGCATGCCTGCAGGTCCTGTGAAACTAGCTATGGAGACTACTGCAGCTCTTCACGTTGGGCATGTGTGGTTTGAAGGAGATGGCTGGGGGATAAGCATTTCTCCAGAAGTGCGGGTCACTGATGTGAGTTCGACAGTGCAACGCGTTGCTGACATAATGCAGGAGAATATTGCGGCTCATCCAGAAGACTGGCATGTGCTGCAGCCGTTGTGGATTGCGGATCTGGATCAGAATCGTTTTCAGGCGGGACTGTCTTAGCCCATCAGTCAGTAGGGACCGTCGTTTGCCTCGGTGCTTTCTGTTTCGGATGACCGCCTGACATGACCAATGCCTAGTGGAACAAAGGAAGATACATGCGTATAGGAATCGTGTGCCCCTATTCCTTTGACGAACCCGGCGGGGTTCAAGCCCATATCCTTGATCTTGCTCGTAAACTCATCGATATGGGGCACCATGTCGGCGTCATTGGCCCCTGTACAGAATCAACAGAGGTACCTGATTTTGTCACCAAAGGCGGACGCTCGTGGCCAATTCCCTATAACGGATCAGTGGCACGGCTGGCTTTTAGCCCAAAGACTTTTAGGCAAGTCCGTGAGTTTATCCAGCAGGGGAAGTTTGATGTACTCCATATCCATGAGCCGAATTCTCCGAGTTTTTCTTTAGCAGCCTTAAAAGTAGCGCGGGGGCCGATCGTGGCCACCTATCATGCGTCGAGTAGCAAGTCGACTCTTTTGACGCTTGCTTTGCCGTTTTTGCGTGGTTCGCTGGAGAAGATTCGCGGCGGGATTGCTGTCTCTGAAATGGCGCGTCGATGGCAAGTGCAGATGCTAGGTGGCGACCCTGTGTCTATTCCCAACGGCGTGGACACATCGCTTTTTGCACAGGCTCGTAAAAGTGCCTCTTTGAAAAGCCTGAACGATCCAGTGGAGATCGTGTTTTTGGGGCGTATCGACGAGCCACGAAAAGGCTTGGACATCCTTTTGCGGGCTGTAGAGCAGCTTGATTGCGGCGTCCATGTCACAGTTATCGGTGGTGGAACGCAACGCCATAACACTGAATCCGTGGAGTTCGTGGGAAGGGTCTCGGAGGAACGCAAAGCTGAGATTTTGGGTGCTGCTGACATCTATGTGGCGCCAAACACCGGAGGCGAGAGCTTTGGCATTGTGTTAGTCGAAGCTATGGCGGCCGGTTGTGCGGTGGTAGCAAGCGATCTGGAGGCTTTTCACGCAGTGTGCGATGCGGATTCTCCGGCACCGGCTGGATTATTGTTCCGCAACGGAGATGCGTCTGCGCTGGCGTCTGCGCTGCGCCTGCTTATCGACGCCCCAGATCGTCGCGAACAGCTAGCGAAATCCGGTGAAGCTCGGGCCCAACAATATGACTGGGAACGAGTTGCCTCCGAAATAGTTCGGGTTTATGAGACTGTTGCTGATGGCACGAAAGTGGAGGTGTGATTGCTATGAGTACCGTGTTGATGACGGTTATCGCAGTCCTACTCACATTTATCGTGGTATGGGCATGGATGATGGCGCAGCGACTGAACCGACTACACATTCGCACAGATTCGGCGTTGCAGGCGTTGCAGGCAGCGCTTGATCGTCGTGCTGCGTTGGTGGCTGCATTACACCCTGAAGCTATTGGGGATGCCCAGGCAGCGCAGAAGATTCAGTTGGGTTATGAGACGTTTGCTGATAGAGCGGAAAAGGAGCGGGCAATTTCTGCCCGTATTGCTGCGATTGGCGAGTCCGCAGAGCCGATGATTGTTGATGCGGAAGTACGGCTTTCTTTAGCGCATCGCTTTTATAATGACGCGGTTGCAGATACCCGTGCGTTACGGACACGAACGCTCGTGCGCTGGCTGCGCTTGGGCGGCACAGCGAAGTTACCCGAGTTTTTCGAGTTCGCCGATTACGTATAGTGCAGGAGCACTCATCGAGTGATTGTAGGGAGCAACCGCTGGATGGCTTCCGCAAGTCGCCTGAGCTGCTGAGTTGTGTGGGCTGCGGTGAGCGTGACCCTCAGGAGAGCTGAGTGGTGCGCCACAGTGGGATACCTGATAGCAGGAACAAAGAATCCTTCATCGGCAAGTGATTGAGAAATACGTACAGCGCGCACGGAATCACCCACGTGAATAGGGATGATTGGTGTCTGGGGTGCGGGTATACCAAGGAGCCGGCTGAAATACGCGATGTTGTTTTGTAAAGCTTCTAAGCGTTCAGGTTCATCTTCGATCACCGAAAGGGCAGCGGCCACACCGGCAACGGTTGCAGGCGTCGGAGACGTAGAAAAGACATAGCTTCGGGCCCTATTGCGTAGCAGCGTTGCAACCTCATGATTGCACAGAACAAAACCACCTTCGGATCCTAGGGCTTTGCTTGCGGTGCCGATGAGAATTTCACGAGTGAGATCAATGCCGGTGTGTTCGGTGCTACCTTTTCCCGTGGGGCCTAGCGCGCCGATCCCGTGAGCGTCGTCAAGCAAAAGCCAAGCTTTATATTTGCTGCAGAGAGCTCGTAGGGCGCTAATATGTGCGACTTCACCGGTCATGGAAAAAACAGCGTCGCTGATAACCAGGGCATGAGGAGTTGTGTGCTCTTTGAGCAGGTGTTCGAGCGCTTCCATGTCGTTGTGAGGATACACGTGTACCTGAGCCTTGGACATGCGGCATCCGTCAATAATGGATGCGTGGTTGAGCTCATCTGAGTATATGGTGGTTGAGGCCGTGGCAATTGTGGATATTGTCGAGAGATTAGCTTGGTAGCCTGTAGCAAAGAAGACGGCATCTTCAACTTCAAAAAACGCTGCAAGCTGTTGCTCTAGCCCCGAGTGAAGATTGGTGCCCGTGGTCAGTCTGCTACCTCCGGATCCTGTGCCAAAGTCATGGATGGCCTGGATCGCAGCTTCTTGTACTGCGGGGTGGACTGACAAACCAAGATAATCTGAGGAGGCAAACAAACACATCTCGGCGCCTTCAATAAGGGTCATTGGTGTTTGTGGGCCATCGAATCGCGCGGGAGTCCGTAGCAGTCCTTGCTCAGCCCAACGGCGGTTTTTCTCTTCTGCAAAGTCCCCGAGGGAGGATGCTGATGTGGAATGCGGGCAGGAAGACGCTGCGGGAGATGGAGAATCTGGAAGAGTCATAAAATTAAAACCGGGGTGTTTTCTATGTAATCGATTGCTGCGGCAACGCTTGCTTTCTTCGACTCTAGGATGAATACCCTTCCACCCAGGGGAGAACCCAAACGCTTCATAGTGTGTACCCGAGTATAAACGCCGTTGAGGGAAACATACCCAGTGGTGTAATCGGGATCGTCTGAGATGCAGATCTCGGCGATGATTCCCGGCGCGCTCATAACTTTAGAGGATAAGGTGAGGGCCTCGTGGTAGTGGTTTTTCTTTGTTTCTGATTCTGTGCTGTGCGGAGCTGCTGGTGTTGGTGATGGTGCAGCGCCGAAGTTGGAGGCACGGACACCTCTTTTATGGTCAGGCTCTAATCGACGCGCAGAATGAGCATCTAGTAGCACAGCCCCGCGCATGTTACGGATACTGAGAAGCAGTTTTAGGGCTTTGTACGCAACTTCAGAGGAGCACACTGTTGCAAGCTGTTGGTGTACAAAGCTATGAGCATCGTTGCAGTTCGCCGCTTGATATTCTCGTGTGAGAAGCCGGGGTACACGTTGAATGTCGGAGTCTGCAATATGCGTTATTTTTGTGGTGATTGAGTCTGGGGTGCCTTTTGCATGGTTCATTGCGCGTTGGATGAACTGCTCGGTGATGCGGGGGACATCTGTGGGGCAAGAAACAAGAGTTTCGGCCCCGGAGATGTGTTGACCTTGGAGGCTCGCCCGCATCCTAACGCTGTAAAAGGTCATAGTTGTGTAAGTATAAAGCACCGATTTGAACGATGTTCAATCATTTTCCTGTGTTCTGACGCGGTGTCTGCGGCGTATTAGGGGGAAAAGTAACGGGCCTGCCGGAATATGATGACTGATCGGACACTATGCGTGGTGCCTGTGCGGCCCAGTCCGTAGCTTGCTGTACAGCATGTGAGTGCGTGCCTACGGGGAGATGCGCCTGGGGAGAAGGCTTTTCTGTTGCCGGAAGCGGTGCGATCTCTGTAGTGGGACTTTCTTCTGCGCGCTCTGGCGATGGTGGCAGTGCTTCGGCAGCCTTTGTAGTTGCTAGCGTGGGGTCGCGATCTACCACGGAAGCCCATATCGCCCACACGAGAGCAATGACAGTAGCCACGAGGTACAAGACATTGCGGATTACCAGCGCATTAACGCCGTTGGTGTGGTCAAAGGGGACCTGCATAATGCTGGGATAGTTTTGCGGGTATACCTGCCAACTGAAATAAGCCAGCGCTATCATGAACAGGGCCTCGATAACCGCAAAGACGGACTTAGGTTTAACCAATAAGGCAATAGCGACGAGCGGACCCACCCAGATAATGTACTGAGGTGACAACACCTTATTGGTCACGATTAACAGCAGGACAACCGCAATCGACCAGCATAGCGTGGGATATGCCCGCCACGTGCCAAAAAGAAAATGCTTGAGTGCCCACAAGAAAGCAAAAACAACGGTAGCTCCCATAAGCCATGTGCTTATAGTCGCCGCGGTGTCCACCCCAGGGCCTACAATTTCAAAGCTTTTCGACGTCGCGTAGAAGACCTCATACTCTTCAGGCGAGGCTATTGCCCGATACATAAAGAGGGTGGCTGGCAAAGACTCGATCTGTAATCCGCGATCGCTCTGATATGTCAGCGGTGAAAGAAGGCGTTCCCATCCACCTTGGATATAAACGATAGAACCGAAGGCTACGAGGGCAACCGCAAAGGAAAGGAGACGCAACCAACTTTTGCCTGAGGAGAATTTTCCTACCAGGCCAGCGGCAAGGACTCCAGGCCACAGCTTCATGCTTGTTGCGAAGGCCAGCACCCAGGAGGCCACATACGGATGCGAAAACAGTGATAACGCGGCCAAGCCCACAAGTACGCCAGGCACGATATCCAGTCTGAGAATGAATACCTGCATAGTCGCCAGGCCAAAGAGGCACCAATAAAGAGCGGCTATGATACGGCCTCGCCACCGCGAGGTGACCAGAAAGGCGTAGAAGAGAGCGTCGACAAGCAAACACATGATGACAAAACCAATGATGAAATGCTCTAGATTGCTGCCGGTAATCCATCCGAGCAGGTTAATGGGCCATGTGCCAACTTCGGGATACTCTTTTAACGCGCCGGGAACGAGGCGGAACACGCCGACAAAATAGTATTTTACGTCGCCTACGGGGCTGGTCTCTTGTAAAACGAGCCGCACTAGCGTCACTCGCGAAGCCACCCACAACAACCACAACACAAGACTCACCAAGGCGGTACTTGGTATCAGTTTTTTCACTACGTGCACCCTACGACCAACGGACAGCATACGTAAGAAAACATACCGCACCCCCAATAGTATTAGGCGACCGGACACAATGAGGGGGGATAAAAGTTAGCTAGGGGTACCCATGTCTAACCATATGAATATAGCCCTGAAATTGGGTCGGGGTGCGGGTAAATTTGGCGAAAAGGGTTAGAGAAAATACGCGGATAACGACGAGGTTTTCTATGAGCAAAATATATGAAGTGTTAAATCTGGAAAATATTGATAGAGATATTTTCCGTGGTCCCGCGGTAGCGTCTTCACTTACTCGAACTTTTGGTGGTCAAGTAGCTGCACAAGCATTGGTAGCGGCTACTCGGACGGTTCCTACGGATGCCTTTATTGTGCATTCCCTTCACGCATATTTTGTCAGCGCCGGAGATTCTTCGCAGCCCACGATTTTTCAGGTTGATCGGGTAAAAGACGGTAGGAGTTTTATTGCTCGTCATGTGACTGCAATCCAGGACGGACGCCCTATATTTAGCATGCAGTCGAGCTTTCATCGGCGAGACGACGCCGGGCCGGAACACTCCGACCTCATGCGCCGGGTCCCTCATCCAGAAGACGTTCATGTAGACAGAGAAGCTCTCCCCGCCAGCTCTAGGGCCCTCCTGGATGAGTGGGGGGATTGGGACATTCGAAAAGTATCCGACACTGACTTTGACCACAACCCCTATACCGCAAGTCAGCAGGTGATCTGGTTCAAGTCAAAAGAAGTACTGCCTGACGATGAAACCTTTCATATCTGCACACTCGCCTATATGTCTGATATGACGTTATTGCATTCTTCGTTGGTTCCGCATCCAAACGAACGCGTCAAATTAGCATCACTAGATCATGCGATGTGGTTTCTTCGCCCGTTTAGGGCAGACGAATGGCTTCTTTATGATCAGGTTTCTCCTTCGGCGCATGCAGGTCGCGCACTCACTCAAGGACGGATTTTTAATAGCTCTGGTGATCTTGTTGCTATGACTACCCAAGAGGGACTAACAAGAACTATCTCGGCTGCCGAAGACCCGCTTCCTTTTGTTGTTCCTGAGGCATAAAGAGAGCCACGCGGATGGCCGGGAAGGTCTGCGTGGAGGCGAATGCGGACCAAAACCTAGGTCGAACACTAAAAAATTACGGATTCTGCCGTATAATGGCGCCGTTGCGTTACATGACGACGTCGTACGTTCGGTTTTATGGCATTGCGGTTATGAGTTTGCTGTCTATAAAAATGCAACTCGTTTAGGCAAAGCTAGTAATGGCATCGGAACCAACATATCAGTGCTCACCTTGTAAGAAGTGGGGATTGTACGGCGCACCACTATGAAAGGGAGTCAATGTCAGGCCACTCCAAATGGGCTACCACCAAGCATAAGAAAGCTGCTAACGATGCTAAGCGTGGTAAAGAATTCGCCAAGCTGATCAAGAACATCGAGGTTGCTGCACGTACCGGTGGCGGAGACCCCTCTGCGAATCCAACCTTGGATGACATGATCAAGAAGGCTAAGAAGGCCTCTGTTCCCAACGATAATATCGAGCGTGCTCGTAAGCGCGGATCCGGCGAAGAAGCCGGTGGCGCTGATTGGCAGAACATCATGTATGAAGGCTATGGCCCCAACGGAGTCGCAGTACTTATCGAGTGCCTTACCGATAATCGCAATCGGGCGGCCTCTGAAGTTCGTACCGCTATGAGCAAAAACGGTGGAAACATGGCGGAATCCGGTGCGGTTTCCTACATGTTTAAACGCCGCGGCGTTGTCATAGTAAACAAGGGTGAGCTTACTGAGGACGACGTGCTCATGGCCGTGCTGGACGCTGGAGCGGAAGAAGTTAACGAGATCGGCGATAAATTTGAGGTGCTATCCGCGCCGGGCGATACTCCTGCTATCCGCGATGCGCTCACGGAAAACGATATTGAGGTAGAGGACGCAGACTCTGATTTCCGTGCAGACGTCCTGGTTCCTCTTGAGGCGAACGATGCTCGGAAGATTTTCCGCTTGATCGATGCTCTTGAAGATTCTGATGATGTTCAGAATGTGTTTACCAACATGGATCTCAGCGATGAGGTTCTTGCAGAGCTTGATATCTGATAGATAACTCACCAGTTATTAGCCCACCGCAGTCAGTGCTATGGATACTGTGGTGGGCTTTGCTCTTGCCTTAGTTGGTGGCTGAGAGCGGACTCGCTGTGTCTTTCAGGACCTATAAAACGAAGAGTTTCGCAATTATGTGCTAAATTTAGGGGAAGTGTGGAATCCGTGGCTTGCTAGGAAAACGGAAAGCGTCGGAAAGCAATCGTGTTCTAAGCGGACTGTTATTTTTTAAATAACCACGGACAGCCATGCAGGAAAGTATCGTCTTTCCACTGTGGTGATGCATACGAATATTTGGCAACAATGGCCTTAGGTGTGAATCCCTAAGCGCACTGATAGGGGAACATGGGAATGAGCGCCGAGGGCTTACGCGTGATGGGAATAGATCCTGGCCTTACTCGGTGCGGCCTATCTGTGGTGCAAGCTGGGCGAGGTCGGCAAGTGATGCCCATTGCTGTGGGAGTTGTACGGACACCGCCTCAGGCTGACCTCACTGTGCGCCTGCTAGAACTTAGCGATGCGGTGAACGAATGGATGGATGAATATCAACCTGACGTCGTGGCCATTGAGCGGATTTTTGAGAGGGGCAACGTTTCCACTGTTATGCACACCGCCCATGGCGTTGGTGTGCTGGTGTTGGCAGCAGCTCAACGTGGAATCGATGTACACATGTACACGCCTAGTGAAGCTAAAAAAGCTATCTCAGGAAATGGGCGGGCAGATAAGAAACAAATGACCGCAATGATTACGCGGATTTTGGGTTTGAGTGAACCTCCCAAACCTGCTGATGCCGCAGACGCGTTGGCACTTGCAGTCTGTCACTGTTGGCGTGCACCAATGCTGGAAATTCAACGTAGAACTGAAAAACAGAGTACAGAACAGAAAAAGCGATTGGCGCTGTTAGCTAAAAATGCTGCGTCAGATAACTCATAAAAAGCCAGAGTCGGTTCCGCACAATCCGTAAACTGACAATTTTGGCGATACGATTGATGAAAGAAAGCTGACTCGCTGCGGACTGTCTCTTGATGAGGCGAACAATTTTCCCATCTGTGTGGAAAAGATTTTCAATGAAAGGTATTAACCATGATCGTTTCCCTTCGCGGGACTGTAGCCTCCATCGGTCTTGGTAGCGCAGTTATTGAGTGCAACGGGGTCGGATATGAAGTACTCGCTAGTCCCAGCACCTTGGCGCACATGAGCAGGGGAGAAGAGTGCTTTGTTCTGACCACCATGGTGGTCAGAGAAGATTCCCAAACCCTTTACGGGTTTGCCAGCGATGAAGCTCGGCAGATGTTTACGCTGCTGCAAACAGTCTCTGGTCTAGGACCAAAACTGGCTTTGGCAGCGCAATCGGTTTTGTCCGCAACAGATCTAGCGCATGCGATTGCTAACCAGGATGCAAAGACTCTCCAGCGCATACCGGGAGTGGGAAAACGAGTTGCAGAGCGCATCATCGTTGACCTCAAAGACAAGGTTTCAGCGTTTATTACCGCTGGAGATGCTGCTACTCCCGCGCCGGGAGGAGTTTCTTTAGCAACCAACGATGTTGCTGCGCAAGTACTTGAGGCTCTCCTCGGCCTCGGCTTTACAGAAAAAGTTGCAGAACCTGTGGTGATTTCCGTGTTAGCTGATTCTCCGAATGCGACCACGTCCCAGGTGCTGCGTCTAGCCCTGAGTGCGCTGGGCAAAAAGAAATAGGACGAGGGGCTGCTATAACGCATGGCAAATGTAGAAAAGACTGAATTCAACATTGTTCCGTCTGGAGGTCGGGTTTCTGAAACCGGTAGGCCTCAGGACACCCCAGTGGACGCGCGGCAGCAGGCAGGGGAAAACGACACAGAAACAACACTGCGGCCAAGAAGCATTGATGAGTTTATTGGCCAGCCTAAAGTTCGGGACCAACTTAATCTTGTGCTGACAGGCGCAAAAAACCGTGGTGTGACCCCAGATCATGTGTTGCTGTCCGGTCCACCTGGTTTGGGCAAAACAACGATGGCAATGATCATCGCCTATGAACTAGGGACGAGTTTGCGAATGACCTCAGGTCCGGCGTTGGAGCGCGCCGGTGACCTGGCGGCGATGCTGTCTAATCTGATGGAAGGCGATGTACTTTTTATCGATGAGATTCACCGGATGGCGCGCCCTGCAGAAGAAATGCTGTACATGGCGATGGAAGATTTTCGGATTGACGTAATCGTGGGCAAAGGGCCAGGAGCAACGTCGATTCCGCTCGAACTCGCACCGTTTACCCTTGTGGGTGCTACTACTCGTTCTGGAATGCTTACCGGTCCATTGCGAGACCGATTCGGTTTCACCGCGCAGATGGAATTCTATGAAAACTCTGATCTGACTAAGGTTGTGCTGCGCGCCGCTAAGATCTTGGGCGTTACTATCGACGATGCCGCCGCCGTCGAAATAGCTTCGAGATCTAGGGGAACACCTCGTATTGCTAACCGGCTTTTGCGTCGGGTGCGGGATTTTGCGGAAGTCCATTCTGATGGACATATCGATGTAGAGGCCGCACGCGCAGCTTTAGTGGTGTTTGACGTGGACGAAAAAGGTCTTGACCGCCTTGATCGTGCGGTCTTGGAAGCGCTTATTAAAGGCCACGGGGGAGGACCAGTGGGTGTAAGCACGCTCGCTATCGCCGTGGGTGAAGAACCCTCAACCGTGGAAGAAGTCTGTGAGCCCTATCTGGTACGTGCCGGGATGGTAACCAGAACAGGGCGTGGACGTGTTGCTACGGCTGCAGCATGGCGGCACTTAGGATTAGTACCTCCTGAAGGCCTCGCGCACTTTAGCGACGAGCACAGCTAGGAGGCGGCTACCGTTAGTGCCCCCTTTCTGGCAGACTGAGGTCCTATGTCTACTAATTTCATCTTGCTTATCGTCCTTCTACTAGTTCTCGTGCTTCCGTCGTTTTTGTTCCAGCAGAAGCAGAAACGACGCATACAAGAGCTCAAGGATCTACAAGATAACGTGATGATCGGAGACGTCGTTGTTACCACGGCTGGATTGCACGCTACGATCCGGGGCATCGACGCTGACACTGTTGAGCTTGAGACAAGCCCTGGCGTGGTCAGCACATATGAAAAGTTTGCTGTGGTGAAGAATCTGACTGCAGAGACCAATAAAACAACTGCGGAGGCTAAGACGGAAACTCAGGAAGACGACAATTCTCTGGATCCGCATAACTAAACGCTGGTTGCTAAGCGTCTCATGGAATGCAGCGTGTCAGTGTTCTGGGACGTAACGAGCGTAAAAGATTTTTAATTATTAGGGCCACCTTAACCGGGTGGGGCGCATGACATCCTGCCGGAGTTATGCCGTACCATTAGCCGAGGATATTTCTGTTAGCGTTTTCTCAGGCGTGGAACGGAGTGGTTGGGGCGTCGGTTTTACCGTGAGTCTCGGCCAGTATCACACATAGATTTGATTTTGCTGACGACGAGCCCTCGTGCATGTTTGCTGAATCATCGTCGCTCTCTTCTGTACATAAAAGGGGAGAGCAGAATTGTTAAGAGGAGAACTTCAATTGCCTTCGCAATCACAGAAGGCGGCTAAAGGATCCAGAGCGTGGCCCAAGCAGGCACTTGCTCTTTTCATCCTGATTATCGCCGTGATCTATGCATTGATCTTTGCCACAGGTGACCATAAGGCCACGCCAAAGCTTGGTATTGACCTGCAGGGCGGTACCCGCGTTACTTTGGTACCACAAGGCGCAAACCCGACTGATGAACAGTTGCGTCAGGCGCGGATGATCCTCGAAAACCGTGTGAACGGCATGGGAGTTTCAGGCGCAAGTGTTGTCACAGATGGCAACACCCTCGTTATTACTGTCCCCGGTGAAGACACTTCTCAAGCACGTGCACTTGGGCAAACGTCTCAGTTGTTGTTCCGTCCTGTTGCAACTCCAGCCCAGCCAGATACTGCAAAACTGTTGGAGTCTTTGGAAGCCATGGCAAACCGCTGGGTCTCTATCGGAGTGCTTAACGCCGATGAGGCAAACACTGCGCTTGAGAACACCTCCAAAGCTTTAGCTAAGGCTCAAGGTAAAGAGGAAAAAGACGCAAAGGCTCCCAAAGTTACCGCCGCTGCGCCTGAGGCCCCAGCTAATTCCATCGAAGCGGAGGCCTTCCGTAAGAAAGTCATTGATGCGTTGAAGAAGGATCGGCAGTCGACTGATGCCACAACGCAGCTGGCTGCGAGTTCTTTGCTCAAGTGCACAGACCAGCCAGATCCGCTTCAAGGAACTGACGACGCAGCTCTGCCGCTGGTTACGTGTGATCCCAGTAGCGGACGTGTGTATGTGCTCGATCCAGCTCCTACTCTGATCGGTGAGAATCCGGAGAACAAGGATGCGAAGCGTCTTACCGGCAACGAGATTGATACCAACCGTCCGATCACCGGTGGTCTTAACAGCCAAACAGGCCAGATGGAGATTGGTTTCTCCTTCAAATCAGAAAATGGCGATCAAGGTAGCGCCACCTGGGCTGATTTAACTCAGAAGTATCTGCGAAAGCAGGTCGCAATCACCCTTGACTCACAGATCATTTCTGCTCCTGTGATCCAGTCTCCCACGCCAGTTGGCTCAGCGACGTCGATCACCGGTGACTTTAGTCAGCAGGAAGCTCAAGAGCTGGCTAACAACCTGAAATACGGAGCACTCCCACTGAGCTTCGCAGGAGAAAACGGTGAGTCCGGTGGAACCACCACCACCGTTCCCGCGTCGTTGGGAACTGCGTCGTTGAAGGCCGGTTTGATCGCAGGACTCGTGGGCCTGGCATTAGTAGCAGCATTCTCCTTCTACTTCTACCGGTTCTTTGGAATCATCTCGATCTTCTCTCTGTTCACCTCTTTCACTCTGGTGTATGGCTCTTTGGTCTTGCTTGGCCGTTGGATAGGCTATTCATTGGATCTCGCAGGCATTGCAGGTTTGATTATCGGTATCGGTACCACAGCTGACTCCTTTGTGGTTCTTTATGAACGCATCAAGGATGAGGTGCGGGATGGACGCACGTTCCGTTCAGCAGTTCCGCGTGGCTGGGAGCGTGCTAAGCAAACGATCATCACTGGTAACGCTGTCACGCTTATTGGTGCGGTTATCATCTACATCCTCGCCGTGGGTGACGTTAAGGGCTTCGCGTTTACCCTGGGTCTTACCACGCTCTTTGACATTGTGGTGACCTTCTTGGTTACTGCGCCGTTGGTGATTATGGCTTCACGTAAGCCGTGGACCTCTCAACCAAGCGCGAATGGAATGAGCAAGATCTTTAAGATCGCCCAACAGCGTGAACAGGAGCGGAAGTTGCAGGATTCCGCAGTAACCGACTCCGAACAGGGGATCGTCGGGGCATCCGTCGACTCCAAAGAAGCTGATAAGCATGAGGGAGACAACAAGTGAGTTCCAAAGGAGTTCTAAATAAGCTTTATACAGGTGACGGTGGTCTTGACTTTGTAGGAAAGCGCCGGACCTGGTACTGGGCAACTGCGGCAATTTTGCTTGTATGCCTTGTCAGCATCGCTCTTCGCGGGTTTAGTCTTGGGATTGACTTTGTTGGTGGCACAAAAATCAACATGCCGGCAGGAAACTTGGAAACTACCTCAGTGTCCAAGACCTTTGAGGAAGCTACGGGCGTTGAGCCAAAATTAGTTCAGATCGTAGGCTCTGGTGATACCCGAATCCTGGAGATTAATTCCAAGCGGCTTTCGGAGGAACAGATCGGTAGCGCCCGCCAGGCACTTTTTGAGGCCTATAAGCCTGCTGATACTTCCGGGAAACAAACTCCGGATGCTATCGGTGATTCCACGGTGTCAGAATCGTGGGGTTCCACGATCACTAAGCGGATGCTGATCTCCATGTTCGTCTTTTTGGTTGCTGTGTTTATCTACATTGCTGTGCGCCTGGAACGCGAAATGGCAGTGGCAGCTATCGCGGCGCTTCTGGTGGACTTTGTCGCTATCGCTGGTATTTATGCCCTCCTGGGCTTTGAGGTTTCTCCCGCAACAATCATTGGTCTGCTTACGGTCCTCGCATTCTCGCTGTATGACACCGTCATTGTCTTTGATAAAGTTCGCGAAAATACAGCCGGTTACTTAGGAAACCGGTCGAGAACGTATGCAGAGCATGCAAATCTAGCAGTGAACCAAACTGTGATGCGCTCCATCTCTACTACCGTTATCTCGGCGCTTCCTATTCTTGCGCTGATCGTGATTGCTGTGTGGCTATTGGGAGTGGGAACGCTCAAGGACTTGGCACTCGTGCAGCTCATCGGTGTTATTGAAGGAACATTCTCCTCCGTCTTCCTTGCAACCCCCATCCTTGTGAGCCTGAAAAACCGCTCGAAGGAGACAAAAGCGCATAACGCAAAGGTTGCTGAGCATCGAAATTTGCGAAACGGAGCTCAAGACTCCACGGAGAGTTCTGATGATGCGCATGACACTGAGCTTTCCGACGCTCACAAGCGCACCGTAAGTTCTCCCACATCTACGGGTGCGAGCTGGCGGCCACAGCGTCGTTAGCGCACAACAGTAGAATAGCTGCCCCTTGTCCCTGTCTGGACAAGGGGCAGCTGTGTAGAAACTGCTCAACGGTATCGGGTGTAGGGGAAGAATATAATAAGGATTGATGTGGCCAGGGTATTGCGTTCTATACTTTTTGATATGGAAGCGTAAGCTTCTCACTCATTGAGCTACATGAAGGGCCCGTCTAATTGAGAGCACCAAAAGACCACGGACGTAGCCATACGCGTCGGCCATTGTCGGTAAACCATGGTTGGACCATAGGTTTTGCTTTGAAAGCTCTTGCCGCAGTACTTGTGTCCTCAGTTCTTTTGACGGCTTGCGGTAGCGATAGTACGCGGGATGGAACAGCAGGTAACGGCAAGCATTTTGGGTATGCCGTAGACGATTACCTAGTGACCACAAACGCAGGCACCAATGTTGGAGTTTCTACGAATGCCCAGCTGATGGCCGGAAGACTCTATCCCTCGGCCTATGTTTCGGGGCCTAAAGGCCAATTGATTCCCAACAGAACTTTGGTGGAAACCCAGGTCCTTCCGGGGCCTAATCAGCAGGTTATCTATAAGATTGCTGATAGTGCCGTGTATTCGGATGGAAAACCTGTAACGTGTGACGCTTTTCTTTTAGCTTTCACCGCAGGCAGCATGAACTCTTTGTTTGAGTCACACATGCCCTTAGCTCAGCAGGTTGACCATGTTGAATGCACAGCTGGCTCAAAGCAAGCGACAGTAGTATACAAAGAAAACTTTGGTGCTCGATGGCGCCAGCTTTTTGGTGCCGGTGTTCTCATGCCTGCACATGCAGTGGCTGCTAAAGCGGGAATAAGCCTTGAAGAACTCAATAGGCTCCTCAAATCTAGGGATTATGCAGCTTTAACTAGAATCGCAGAGATCTGGAACAACGGTTTTAATCTGAAGCATTTTGATCCAGAACTCCAGGTTGCCTCTGGTCCTTTCAAAATAGAGTCGGTCGGAGACAAGGGCGAAGTAGTTTTTGTCCGTAATGATCTATACAACGGAGAAAAAGCTGCGCTAGATCGGCTGGTTGTGTGGCCGCGTGGCATTGATCTTAACGAGTTGCGCAACAAAGGCAGTCTGCAGATCGCAGATGTGACTAATACGGATTTGATTAGTTGGCTCGATCGTAATGATTCCCACAACCCTTATACAGTGGCAGCAGAAACTGGTTTGTTAACGGATTCGTTGATTTTGGGCGACGCTGGAATATTTTCAGATGTAGAAGCACGTCGTGCTTTGGCTGCATGCGTGGATCAAGCAAGCGTAGCTAAGGCTTCAAGTACAGCGTCGGGAGTAGACGTCCAGCCAGTCTATGCGAGAACCGTGCGCGCAACTGATGCTGTCAATGCACAATTAAGGGACATTATTGAGCCTCATGTCCACGTTAATATCGATGTAGCTAAGAGGCTAGAGGGCAAGACCATCAAAGTGGGATATGACGGCCCAGATCCTCGAAAGAAAGCTATGGTCGAGGAAATTCGTAAGTCGTGTGCTGCTGCTGGAATTACGATTGAGGATGCGGCCAAAGAAGCTGCGTCTTTGGCTGACCTGAGCCATACTCACGTTACAGATTCCGGTGTAGGCCTTGTCGAGGAGGGCACTATCGACGCCATCTTGATGGCAGTCGATCCATCATCGGAGTATGCAGACGTGGCTAGCTTGAGCAATAACGTCCAAGCAACGCGAGCCGCGGAGCGACGCTCTTGGGAAGAAGTACCTACTATTCCTTTGGCTTCCCAGCCCCGAGTGTTTGTAGTGGATAAGGCAGTGGGTAACGTGGTTACTAATACAGACTTATCTGGAATTGGTTGGAATATGGATCGCTGGAACGTAGTGGGGGCTCGATAGCTTTAGTTCGTTTTTATGACTCGCTGGAGATAATGCTGAATGCGGCGCTTGAGAGGGCGTCGACAAGCATTGTTTTTGCCGCGATTCCCGCTGACATCACGGTAGGGAGGCACAATTTCTACCCCCATCATTTGAATACGTTGCTCCAAGGATAAAGCATGAGCCACCAGACTTATATGAACGCACGAGATGCGCTTGCCTCGAAGACGAGATTTGTGCCGGATTTTCCTGCCCCTGGCATTCTTTTTGAAGACTTGACCCCTGTACTGGCAGACCCTGAGGCATTTCGGCTTGTCGTTGATGAGCTGTCGGCAGCGGCGAAAGCAATGGGGGCGGACCTCATCGGCGGATTGGATGCACGTGGTTTTCTTCTTGGTTCGGCGGTTGCGTATAACACGGGTAAAGGAATCCTCGCTATTAGGAAGAAAGGCAAGCTTCCTCCTCCTGTGCATACTCAAGAATACGCGCTTGAATATGGTACGGCTGCCCTAGAGTTACCAGGTGAGGGGATTGATCTTCAAGGTAAAAAGGTAGTCCTCATTGATGATGTTTTGGCCACAGGCGGTACACTCGTAGCAGCGAAGTCGCTAATTGAGAATTGTGGTGGAACAGTTGCGGGTTATGCAGTTGTCCTAGAAGTAAAAAACCTCAAAGGGCGAGAGCGTCTCAGCGATGCACCTCTTGTAGTAGTAAATGAGCCGGAGACCATAAATTAAGTTCCGGGTAGTGGATGGATACAAGGGGCTTCCTTATCGGCCCTGCGTATACGGAAAGGGCATATGGGTGCGGTGATGGCGCAAGAAAAACGACCGCAAAAGCAGCAGAGCTCGATGCGGAGCATGTCGGCGCGTTTGGCGCGAAGCCTAACGGGGAACCGAGTCCGCGTGAATCCGGTATTGGAACCATTATTGGCCATTCACCGGGAGTTCCATCCAAAGGCCGATCCCGTGCTTTTAGATCGGGCTTATACTACCGCGGAGCACCTTCATGAGGGGGTGTTCCGAAAATCGGGTGATCCGTACATCACCCATCCGCTTGCCGTTGCAACGATTGCTGCGGAAATCGGCATGGACACCACAACGCTGGTAGCAGCGCTGCTCCATGACACCGTAGAAGATACTGATTATTCTTTAGAAGACCTCACGCGCGACTTCGGAGAAGAAGTAGCGCGGCTTGTCGACGGCGTAACCAAGCTGGACAAAGTCGCCCTAGGCGCCGCTGCGGAAGCAGAAACAATCCGTAAAATGATCGTGGCTATGAGTCAGGATCCTCGCGTGCTGGTGATCAAAGTAGCCGATCGTCTTCATAACATGCGTACTATGCGTTTCCTGCCGCCGGAGAAGCAAGCAAAGAAGGCGCGTCAGACTCTTGAAGTAATTGCGCCGCTGGCTCACCGGTTGGGAATGGCCAGCGTGAAATGGGAGCTTGAAGACCTCTCTTTTGCAATCCTTTATCCCAAAAAGTATGAGGAAGTCGTGCGCTTGGTTGCTGACCGGGCACCGTCGCGGGACCGGTACCTCAAGGAAATTACGTCTCAGCTGCAACAAGCTTTGAGGGAAAACCATATTGAAGCTGAGGTTATGGGGCGGCCAAAGCACTACTGGTCGATTTACCAGAAGATGATTGTTCGAGGGAAAGACTTTGAAGATATCTTTGACCTCGTTGGCATCCGCATCCTCGTAGACAGCATTAATAATTGTTATGCAGCGATTGGTGTTGTCCATGCCCTTTATGCCGCAATGCCAGGGCGATTTAAAGACTATATTTCTTCGCCCAAATTCGGTGTTTACCAGTCTCTTCACACCACGGTGATGGGGGACGAGGGTAAACCACTAGAGGTGCAGGTGCGCACCCATGAGATGCACTTCAATGCTGAATATGGCATTGCTGCGCACTGGCGTTACAAGGAGACCAAGGGTAAAAACAGCGGTGAGCAGGCCGAGATCGACCAGATGTCGTGGATGCGGCAGCTATTAGATTGGCAAAAAGAAGCAGCTGATCCTAACGAGTTCCTGGATAGCCTACGTTATGACCTCACCAGCAAACAGATCTTTGTTTTCACTCCCAAAGGCGATGTAGTCAACTTGCCGGTGGACTCTACTCCTGTAGATTTTGCTTACGCAGTGCACACAGAAGTGGGGCATCGATGCATCGGCGCCAAGATCAACGGCAAACTCGTAGCGCTTGAAACTAAGCTCAAGTCCGGCGATCGAGTCGAGGTCTTTACCTCGAAAGATCAAAACGCTGGTCCCTCGCGCGATTGGCAAGACTTTGTTATCTCTCCGCGCGCTAAAGCTAAGATCCGGCAATGGTTTGCCAAGGAACGCCGCGAGGAATACCTTGAGGCTGGGCGCGATGCCCTTGCCGCAGAAGTGCAGCGGGGCGGGCTTCCTATGCATCGCCTGTTTACCGCGCATTCAATGAAGCAGGTGTCGACGGAGCTGCATTACCCCGATGTGGACGCTCTCTACACAGCCATTGGCTCGGGATCAGTGTCCGCAGCGCATGTGGTTAACCGGCTTATGGCCACATTTGGCAGCACAGATGACGCTGAAGACACCCTGGTGGCGCGTACGCCTTTTAGCGAGCTCGTTAACTCTAAGACTCAGGTCACGGACAAAAACGGCATCCTAGTCGAGGGAAGCCCCGACGTTATGGCAAAGCTGGCTAAATGCTGTATGCCAGTTCCCGGAGACGATATCTTTGGCTTTGTCACACGTGGTGGCGGCGTATCGGTGCACCGGACGGACTGTACCAACGCGGATAGCTTGAAAAACGAGCCCCAGCGTCTTATCTCTGTCTCGTGGGCGTCGGAAGGCGGCTCGGTCTTCGCTGCTACACTGCAATTGGAAGCACTGGATCGCGACGGTCTGCTGATGGATCTGACCCGGGTGATCAATGAGCAACGAGTCCAGGTTATTGCCATGAGCTCGAATGCTTCTGACGACCACGTGGCTACTGTGCGCTTTACGTTCTCCGTATCAGACACGAAACAGCTGGGATCATTGATGACTCAGCTGCGAAACACTGAGGGCGTTTTTGACGTCTACCGGTTGACTTCGGGCGGGTAGACGCGCGTATACGATAGGGCCGCCTTTTTAGCACAAGGCGGCCCTATTGCTATAAGCATGGCAATGAAGCGCCACGAAGCACTGCGTGAAAAAGACATAAAAATATCCTCCCCGTAACAGTAGCGGGGAGGAGAGCGGCCAGGGCCGCGTTATTCAAGATTTACTTGAAGAACTTGTCCAGGCGACCAGCGAAGGTCAGGATGGTGGTGATGATACCGATGATTGCGGAAACAACGCCGATCCACTCTTTGATATCTTTTGCCTTGATATCACTGTCGGAGCTGCTGGAGCTTCCGGTCTCTTTGACTACAGCGGAAGGCTCTTGGGAGTCCGCAGCGAAAGCTGGGGTGGAAAGGGAACCTGCTGCAATGGCGGTAGCGGTAGCAACCGAGATGAGAGCCTTGCGGGAGAGGAGCTTCATAGCTAATGGGTCCTTTAGGTTAAGGGAAATCTAGACTGACGGTGATGGTAGTCTAGTCGCACACCTTTGCGCAACTTTTCTTTTTCACACGCTGTCAGGGGAAATGAGTATCACCTTACTTATGTGTGAAAAGTAGGGAGTCTGCAAAGATTGCATTTCCGATTCGGGGGAATGGTGAAACTTATTTCAGGTCAACTATATATTTATGTCAGCATTTGCTCAACTTTTATTAAGTTTTTAGCTGTGTGTTTTGCTTCATGTAGTCATGTGGCAAAAAGTTTAAGAGCCTTATTGAGTCTCCGCTGTATAACGGGATCTCAATAAGGCTCTCGGGTTATTGTCCTCAGGATGACCTATATAAGGTTCTCCTTGAAGCGGGAATGGCTGTGTTGTTTTCTACGACTTCACGGTTGCTTTTTCGATCTTAACCTCTTCAGCAGGCGCGCCATCAGTAGCTCCGCCCTTGACGCCTGCTTCTGCGATGGCGTCGAGAGTCTTCAGTCCGCTGTCCGAGATCTTGCCAAAGTAGGTGTAGTTCGGTGGAAGTGGCGAGTCCTTGTAATTGAGGAAGAACTGGGAGCCGTTGGTGTCGTTGCCAGCGTTGGCCATGGCGATGGTTCCACGCCCATAGACAACCGGCGTGGTTGCGCCCTTCATTTCATCCGTTGGGTACTCGTTGGCAAATTGGAAGCCTGGGCCGCCGGAGCCAGCGCCGCTTGGGTCGCCGCACTGGAGGACAAAGATGCCGTTGGTGGTCAGACGGTGGCAAACGGTGTTGTCGTAGTAGCCTTCGGAGGCTAGATGCTCAATAGCATTAACTGTGCACGGGGAGACCGAGCGGTCCAGTTCTAGTCCCACGTCGCCTTTATTGGTCTTGAGATCAACTGTGACCGTGCCTTTGGTGGTCACATCAGAGGTCTTGGGCTTGGATACTTCTTTGGAAGCCTTGCCTGCATCCTTGTACTCACAAGATACGGAATCGGGGAGGGCTTTTTCACGTGTGAGCGATAACGGTTTGAAATCCGGCTTTTCTGGCGTGGTTGTGGCGGCAGAGGAAGACTCTGCGGAAACCTGCTCCTCGTTGGACCCAGAAGAATTGGCCCAATAGATTCCACCGACGATAGCTAGAACAGCTACCGCAGCCGTGGCTACAACTCCGAGGGGCTTGGTCTTCTCGGAGCGATCCCGCGACTTAATTTCTTTTTCTAGCGCGCGCATTGATTCTTCGCGACGCTGTTTATTATTGCTCACAGGTTAGTTTCCTTACGTTTTGTTGAACTTTGCGCGGATGAAGTCGCGAATTATTCTAACCTGAGCCTAGTGGGCGGCAACACTTGATTAAAACTGATGCCGTTATCTAGGTCGATATCTAGACCGATGTGAAAGCTGAATCTGTGAGGAAGCTCAGGTTTTTCTGACCTCACTATGGCGAAGTTTGCCGTCGACACCTATTGTGGCTGGCATGGCAATGACACATTTTCATGGAACTAGCGTAAGCACCAGTGGAAATCTCCCGGATGTGGGGGAACAGATTAAACGATTCACGCTCACAGGGGTTGACCTTGGTGATCTCAATGAGGCTACTTTTGCGGGAAAGCGCATTGTTTTTAATATCTTCCCGTCAGTAGATACTGACGTGTGCGCAGCATCCGTTCGCCGCTTTAACGAGCTTGCAAGCGGAATGGATAACACAGTTGTCTTGTGTGTCTCTATGGACCTTCCCTTCGCTCTTAGCCGCTTCTGCGCTGCAGAAGGCTTGGATAATGTGATCCCGGCATCGGCTTTCCGCTCCGATTTTGGTCAAGACTTTGGTGTTGTTCTAGAGGATTCGCCATTGAAAGGCCTGTTTGGGCGAGCTGTAGTAGTTACTGATGAACAAGGCGTTGTTCATCATCGAGAGTTGGTTTCAGAGATTACTGAGGAGCCAAATTACGACACGGCTCTAGCTGCGCTGCGCTAGGTCTATCAAAGCGGGCGATTCTTCGTGTTCGGTACGGTAGGGGCCTAAAGTAGGGTGCTATGGAAATTCTTGGCTTTGCTACGGGTCCCTATCAAACGAACTGTTATGCCGTGGTTCATGACAATCAAGCCAGTGTTATTGATCCTGGGATGCATGCGCAGCCTCAGATTGAGGCGTTTCTTGCTGAGCAGAAGGTATCTCTTGTTCAGATAGTGCTCACGCACGGACATATAGATCACGTTCGTGATGCAGCAGCATTGGCAAACAAGTGGGGCGTTCCAGTGTATATCCACGATGCAGATGCCGCTTTCCTGGATAAAGGTAAAGGAATGTCCAAAGAGTCTCTGTTGCTTTTTGCTGTCGAGGATATGCCGTTACCTAATAACGTCCAAAGCCTAGAGCACGGGCAACGCATTGAACTTGGGGGAGAAAAGTTTGAGGTGCGGCATGGACCTGGACATTCGCCAGGTTCTGTACTTTTAGTGGGTTCGGAGTTCTGTTTTTCAGGAGATATTCTTTTCAAGGGATCCATCGGGCGGACTGATCTGATGCACTCCGACCCTCAAGCAATGCAGGAAACTTTAAAAAATCAAGTCCTTTCCCTTGATAATTCTCTTCAGATTTTGCCGGGGCACGGCCCAATGACAACGATGCGCGCTGAACGGATGAACAATCCATACTTGCGCCCCTTTGTCTAAAAACCCGCTAGAGGCCAAGCATGTGCGCGATTGTGTGAACCCACTGCGCGTTCTTGGCTACTCATGACTAAAGTGGTTCGTTGTGAGTACAAAGAAGCTTCAGACAATCTCGGCACCGAAAGGCGTGCCTGACTATATTCCGCCGGTATCGCCGGAATTCCTTGGTGTTCGAGACACCTTCGCGCATCAGGCCCATCTTGCCGGTTACGAGCACATCGAGCTTCCTGTGTTTGAAGAGACAACACTTTTTGCTCGGGGCGTCGGTGAGTCAACCGATGTTGTGTCCAAGGAGATGTATACCTTTGCTGATCGCGGAGAGCGCTCCGTGACATTGCGTCCTGAGGGCACCGCCGGCGTTATGCGGGCAGTGATCGAACACAACCTTGATCGCGGGCAGCTTCCGGTAAAGCTCAATTATTATGGCCCCTTTTTCCGCTATGAGCGTCCGCAAGCTGGCCGGTATCGACAGCTGCAGCAAGTGGGTGTCGAGGCGATCGGCATTGATGACCCAGCGTTGGACGCAGAAGTCATTGCTCTTGCTGACAGATCTCTTAAAGCCATCGGACTGCAGGGATATAGGCTGGAACTAACCTCGCTTGGCGACGACTCCTGCCGCCCGGCGTACCGTCAAAAGCTCCAGGATTTTCTCTTTGCGTTGCCTCTCGATGAAGAAACTCGCCGCAGGGCTGAGATCAATCCGCTGCGTGTTCTCGATGACAAACGCCCTGAGGTGCGTGAGATGACGGCTGATGCACCTCTCATGCTGGATAACCTTTCTTCTGAATGCCGCGAGCACTTTGAAACGGTGACGGGCCTTCTTGATGACCTTGGGGTGGCGTATACAGTCAACCCACGAATGGTGCGCGGCTTGGATTACTACACCAAGACCACGTTCGAGTTTGTTCACGATGGCCTTGGCGCACAGTCGGGCATCGGTGGCGGAGGCCGCTATGACGGCTTGATGGCACAGCTTGGAGGACAGGAACTTTCTGGAATCGGTTATGCCTTGGGCGTTGATCGTTGTCTGTTGGCACTTCAAGCAGAAGAAAAAACTGTTACTGACGGATCCCGTGTTGCTGTTTTTGGCGTTCCGATGGGAGCAGCGGCCAAGCGGAGTATGGTCGGCATCGTCGATAAGCTGCGTGCGCAGGGGATCTCTGCGGACATGTCTTATGGTGACCGTGGCTTGAAAGGTGCTATGAAAGGTGCCGATCGTGCGGGAGCTCGTTTTACGCTTGTGGTGGGAGACCGAGAACTGGAACAAGGCGTTGTTGCAGTAAAAGATATGGTCTCGAAGGAACAACGCGATATAGCTATAGACGAGTTGGTAGCTGATCTAAAAGCACGTCTTTAACCATGCGATAGGCAAAGGCCTTGCCCCCAGAAACATCTGCTCTGGGGTCAAGGCCTTCAACTGTAATTAGCACTCGGTAAGGTTAACTGGAAGTCCGAGGTTAACTGCCAGGCCTCCCATGGAGGTCTCTTTATACTTTGTGAGCATGTCTCTGCCGGTATCTGCCATCGTTTTGACAACTTCGTCGAGCTTAACGCGGTGAGGCCCGGTCTCAATAAGCGACAAGCGTGCTGCGTTGATGGATTTTACGCCGCCGATTGCGTTGCGTTCGATACAGGGGATCTGAACTAAGCCAGCTACTGGGTCGCAGGTGAGGCCGAGATTATGTTCAAGTGCTATTTCTCCTGCATGCTCTACCTGCTCGGGGGTGCCGCCCATGACTTGGCATAGGCCGGCTGCTGCCATTGCTGAGGCTGAGCCAACTTCTCCTTGGCATCCGACCTCTGCTCCTGAAATGGAAGCGTTAAGTTTAATGATCACTCCTACCGCTGCTGCGGATAGGAGGAAGTCGCGGTGCCAATGAGGGGACAAATCTTTGCGGAAGTCCCGGGCGTAGTGCATGACTGCCGGAATAATGCCTGCCGCACCGTTGGTAGGGGCTGTGACAATGCGGCCGCCTGCGGCATTCTCCTCGTTGACCGCAAGAGCGTAGAGGTTGACCCACTCCATTGCGTGCAGTGCATCGTCGTGAGCATTATCTATGCTGCGTTGAAGGTACTCATGGAGTTCAGGTGCGCGGCGTTGGACGTCAAGACCACCTGGCAAAATGCCTGGCGTTTTAATGCCCTGGACTACGCATTCCTGCATGGCTTCCCAGACTGCATCAATGTGCCGGATGACGGGTGCTGCATCTCCATGGATTGCTATCTCGTTGGCCATCATGATCTCTGCTACGGAAAGACCGGATTGCTTGCATACGGATAACAGCTCGTCGCCTGTATGGAACCGATACGGTAGGGGGTCTTCTGAAGAAACCCGGGAGGTCGTGGATGCCCCAGAGCCAAGGGGCTCTTGTTGCGCCTGGAATTCCTGCTTGGTCAGGATGAATCCGCCGCCGACGGAGAAATACACCTCGGGGTCGGCTAGCTGGTTTCCCTCGACATCATAGGCGATAAAAGTCATCGCGTTGGGATGCTCTGGAAGAGGCGTGGGATCAAAAATAAGCTGGTAAGAGACAGTGCCGTCAGGGCCAGTGACTGTGCCTTCGGTGGCTACTGGTTCGCCGAATGCTGGGGCAATATCGGGAGTAGTAGTGGTTGGTTCATAACCTACAAGGCCAAGTATGGTTGCGCGGTCAGTTCCGTGGCCGACTCCGGTCGCGGCAAGAGAACCGTGCAAGGTGACGGAAATTTTTGCCTCTAAGAGTTCTGGATGTGCACTGGAAAAATGGTTTGCAGCGCGCATCGGTCCTACAGTGTGTGAGGACGAGGGGCCGATGCCGATGCTGAACAAGTCGATGATGCTGATGGTCATCTGTGCTCCTTTTAAAACGGGTGAGTGAGATCCATAGTAGAGATAGAGCACAACAAAATCAGCCCCCGAATGGCGGTGATATGGCGTCTAGCGATCTATCAGCTTGTGATTGTGGCACTACCTAAGTCTGTTTTCTGGGGTAATGCAGGGTGTGATGATTCTACATTCATAGTCAGAATTTATTGCTATTGCCGTGTGATCAGAAGAAAACACCGTATTTTTTGGAGTCCTAGGGGGTTAAAAGAAGCGCAAGCTCGTGTGCAGCGCGGCGGATTCGGTGACAGAATGCATCGGAGTTTTCCGGCAACCTGTCGTGTGGTGTGGCCAGAATTGCAGTGGGAACAGTTGCCGCTTTGAGATACGTAAACAAGGGACGTACGGCGTATTCAAGGACGAGCGCATGTCGCTGGGAGCCTGCATTAGCGGCGATGATCACTGGCATTTCATGAATGTCTTGGGGGTGTAACACGTCAAAGAACATCTTGAAAAGGCCAGAATAGCTGGCTTTAAACACCGGGGTTACCGCAATGAGAGCGTCGGCAGATCGTACAGAATCGATAGCTTGCTGTAATTGCGCAGAAGTAGCATTCTCTGTCACTGAGTGTGCGAGATCGACCGCAAGAGTGCGTAACTCTATGATCTGTACGGTGAGTGTTTGTCCTGAGGCTGCAACTTCTTTGCGAACCTCACTGGCGATTTCTTGAGCGAGAGCTAAAGAACTTGACGGTGTGGATAACCCTGCGGACACAATGGTCACTGTTCGCACGATGAAGAGGCCTCCTTAGCAGATATTCCGGCGCGGCACCCGGCTAGATAGATCGTGATGAGATGTTTTGTTGAGGGGGCTGGGTGCGTCCCCATATCAAAGTGTGGGGGCGCACATAGCGCGATTATTCCAGTGTAAAAGTCAATGCCGGAGATACTGGAATGGATAAGGCCTGTGGTACGGAGATTCGTGTCGATTCTGCGAATCTGGGTGAAAAGTGCTTCGCGGGGCCTCATAAAATCGGGCGGAAGTTGTTTTTCCTCCGGTTGGACCAGCGCAGGGATGAGTATGTTGAGGCCGACGGCCGTGATGAGGTTAACCAGCTCATTAAGCTGGTTTAGTGCAGTTTCCTGATCGCAAGGTGGATTGTCGGCTATGCGCTTGAGTTCAGCTATTCCTCTGTCGGCAATAGCGATGATGCAGCTATGGACTAGGTCGTTGCGGGTGGGGAAATTGCGGTACAAGGTGGCAATGCCTACTCCGGCTTCTTCGGCTACTGATTCAAGCGTCATGTCCTTTCCATCTTTAATAAGTAGGGACATCCCGGCTTCAATGAGACTGTTACGTCTACGCATGGCGTCGGATCGCATTATGGGTTTCCTTGTGCTGGGAGAGGGTAGGGGCTTTGATGAAGCATCTGTGCGCGGGTCTGTTTGACATTTGCGCGGGTCTGTTTGACATTGCAGTACAGGGAGAGAAATATGTTGGTGACTCCAATGTGGAGGGTAACATCTCACTTTGGTTCTCGTAAACCAGTGAAGCAGAGGAATAAATGAACCCGTCTGAAGCACATACGTCATCGCAGGCTCCCGACAAACCAGTGGTGCTGACCGCTCGAGACCTCGTACTCACTAGCGGTACTGAATTACCGTATCTCGATGTTGAACCGGGGCTGACATTGCTGCACTGCGGTCGCGAAAACTCGGCGACCACGTTGTCATTGACCCTGGCTGGGCGTATGAAGCCTAAGTCGGGGACAGTGGTGCTTAACTCGGCATCAGGAGAAAAGACTACTCCGCGACAGCTCCATAAGCATGTGGCTTTGGCTGGAATCCCTGAATTTGATTCCCTGGAACGGCTTGTGCCGGTCAAAGCCGTGGTGCGCGAGCAGGCAGCGTGGACAAGTAACTGGTGGCGTCGGGTGCCTTCGTCGATTGAGAAGATCGATAGCTTTGTACAGGCGGCAGAGCTGCTTGGTATCCAGGTCACTGAGAGCTTTGGCAAAAAGAAGGTCGGTGACCTCGACCCGCTGGAGCGTTTTGCATTGAGGATTGCTTTGGCATTGACGTCGCGACCTGATGCGGACCTTCTTATCGTGGATGATATTGACCAGATCAGGAGTCTGCGTCTACGAGCGGATCTCTTACGGCAGCTGAAAGTAGTATCCGAGGTACTTCCGGTAGTCACGGTATCTGCTAACTCGGACGTCGATGGAATATGTGATGCAGATATACCGGTTGCTGGTGCGTTAAAACGGGCACAGGATCGGGAGAAAAATGTACTCGATAACCTGCTGCAGCTGGGGGAAAGCAATGAATGATATGAAGCAACAACGCCAACGGATAGGAAAGGGGATAGGCCAGTGAACCTATTCCATATTGGAACCGAGTTTCGTCGGTTCGGCCATGGCAAGCTTCCCCCGCTGGCTATCGTGGTTATCGTTTTGATGCCCCTGCTGTTCGGTGGCCTTTTTGTCTGGTCCTACTGGGATCCGATCGGGCGTCTTAACAAGCTTCCTGTGGCTGTGGTCAATTCTGATCAAGGCGCAAAAAAGGACGGCAAAGATATTAAAGCCGGTGACCAGATTGTGGAAAACCTCATCAACAATCCGGCGGCTAAATTCATTGAAGTTGATCCGGAGACGGCAAAAGAGGGCATAGCTAACGGCACCTATTATTTTGCCATCGAATTACCCTCTGACTTCTCTGAAGCAGCAATTAGTGCGGGTACGGATAAGCCACACCAAGCCAAGCTCAATGCTGTGTACAACAATGCCAATGGCTTCCTGGCCACCACGGTGGGAAATCAGGTAGTGGCACGCGTGCTAGCAAGCGTGAATGAGCGTCTTGGAGCGCAAGTAGCAAATCAGCTGTTGGTAGGGTTTAACACAATCGGTAGCGGGTTGCATGCGGCAGGCGATGGCGCGCATAAGCTTGCCGACGGCACGGGAACCGCAAAAGACGGTGCACAAAAACTTGAGGACGGTACGAAGCAGCTTCATAACGGCATCGATACTGCAGATCAAGGCGCGCATAAGCTTGCCGACGGCGCGAAGCAGCTTCATAACGGCATCGGCACGGCAAAAGATGGCGCAGATGCTTTATCTTCTGGGCTGCAACGTCTTAATACCGCGACAGATACGTTGGGTGATGGAGCAGGACAAGTATCGGCGGGCGTCGATAAGCTTGTGGGCGTTGCACGTCAGGCAAGTAGCGCCCAGGATCAGCTGACTATTCCGCTGGTCAACTTGAGCGCACAACTACGGGCAACAGGTATTCCACAAGCAATTGACTTAGCAAATAGCGCGGATGCAATCATTGCGTCCATTAGCGCTCAAGGCATAGGTGGAAACTCTGAAATTATTGGGCAGCTCAATAAGCTTTCCCAAGGCGCTGCGGAGATTCATCGCCAGCTCTCAGACCCCGCAGCTCCTTACCGCTCTGGTGTCAACCAAGCAACAGACGGGGCACAGAAACTCTCTACTGGTCTACACAAACTTTCCGATGGATCCGAGCAACTTGTCGTGGGAACGCAGACTCTTGCGGATGGAACGAGCCGTCTTTCTGAAGGCTCCCAGCAACTTACCGTTGGCGCTGCACAATTGAGCTCTGGGCTAGTCAAACTTTCCGAAGGCTCTGGTGAATTAGCTCTCAAACTCAACCAGAGTGCAGATAAAGTTCCTTCTTTCGGCGAAAAAACAATAGATGATGCCGCCCGGAATGTGTCGACCCCAGTCAAACAAGAAGTAACCAAAGATACTATGTCCCTCTTCGGCGTGGGACTCTCACCAATGTTTATTGCGCTCGGGCTCTTCATGGGTGGAACTGTCACGTTTATGCTGATGCGTCCCTTGCAGCGTCGAGCCATCGAAACCGGAGTAGCCCCCTTCAGAGCGGTACTCGCATCGTATCTTCCTGCAGTCATCGTGGGTTGCTCCCAGGCGACGGTGATGTTCTTTGTGCAGCGCTACGCGATCGGTCTAGATGCACACAATGAGATCGGTCTTTGGGCAGCCATGTGCGTATCCTCTATGACGTTTATGGCTATCACTCAAGGTCTCAACGCAGTCTTTGGCTCTACCGTAGGCCGGGTACTCTGTATCGCCTTTATGTCCTTGCAGATTGTCTCCTCCGGCGGACTATATCCACCGGAGACACAGCCCGCACCACTGCGCTGGTTCCATACGTATGATCCAATGACCTACTCGGTAAACCTCCTGCGTCAGATGATCTACGACACCGATATGACGTTGGATCATAGGGCCCTTCAGTCTTTGCTCGTGCTCTTCTTCATCGCCGCATTATTCCTTACCTTCTCCACCTTTGCGGCGTTACGGGAACGGCAAATGAAGATGAAGGACCTACACCCAGAAGTTTCCGTCTAACGTTAAAAGCAGGCAGTGACCTAGACTTCTAATACATGGATCGTAGTCACCTCGCCGCTCTTCGAGGCCGCGCGCAACAGCTCATCTCACTCAAAGATCGAGCCGTTGCCGTGGCCTCATATGTTTCTGGAGACCTCCCCACAGCTCGAGCCGTACACATGGGGATTGAAGCCGGATCGGTGCGATTAATTGACACGTCCACTATCACGTGGCCATACGGGCTCTACTTACACGCAGAGTTTGCAGAGGACAAAGACACGATACTGGCCACGGTGCAGAGCTATACCGCACTCATTAACCCGCTGGTCCCTTTACTAGATAAGTCCGCAAACGCCGCAAGCGGCCGACTTTTCAGCTTTTTTACTTCCACTAACATCGCTGCCGCGCAACAAGCAGCAGCCGAGCTTGAACGTCTCCTATCCAACCCCGCCATTGATAGCGCCACGCTAAGCATTACGCATATTCTTTCGCGTGCCGACGAAGCCAACCACGCCCAACACTTAGGCGTGCACCTCACGCCAGGTATCCACGGCACGCCAGAACGCTACCTTGCCGCTGCCCGTGGTTCCCTGGCTCAGGCGCTTGGGATAGGCGAGGGGATGGATACCGCGACTTTCGATTCTCTCGACCGCAACTATGTGATTCCTGCCAGGAAACTAGTAACCCACATTGAAAATGACCCCAATTCTGTGCCTAATCTGCGCATCCATGCAGAGCACATCGCACGAACAATCACATCGCGTCAAGCCTCCGAACTTGTACGCGGTCTACCGCTGGATGCACTGAAAGAAGTAAC
The DNA here is from genome assembly GCF_900187135.1 of Corynebacterium ulcerans. Taxonomy (NCBI): domain Bacteria; kingdom Bacillati; phylum Actinomycetota; class Actinomycetes; order Mycobacteriales; family Corynebacteriaceae; genus Corynebacterium; species Corynebacterium ulcerans. The sequence goes on along the minus strand of NZ_LT906443.1, from coordinate 370,497 downwards.
CAACGAGCGCCTAAGATTTACCGGACTGGAGAGCGTAGGAGTTTTTAGTGTGCTTGACGTGCTCTCAACCCCAGAGACCACGCTCACCCAAGTATCCGGAATCGGAGCCGCCACAGCCAAAAGGATCAAAGGCGCTGCCCAGACGCTTCACTCTGAAGCTATGGCAGCACCACTGACAAACCTCGGAGACACCCGTACCCCCGAACTAGTGCAGCTGCTACAAATACTGGCTCGCTTTGAGCAAGCCGACAACCTGTCGGAAGAACAACGCAACAGAAGAGACCGACTCATCGGATACTTCCGTGGCACGCCACACGACATCGCACTTATCGGCGCCCCCTTCCTCGTGGCTCGTGCGACAAACCCCACCGGACTTATCGATCCTTCCTCGCCGCAGATCAGCACTAACGCAGATTATGAGCAGTTCATCGAAGACATCTCGTGGGCTAACGCAGCACCCCAAACATTTGCCACACCTCCCGTAACAGACCCTGGGGAAGCCGTGTGGGAGGACTATCAGACGCGCCCGGCACACTATCAAACCCTATGGTCTGCTTTACGACAGGTAGAAAGCAATGAATCAGGACAATCCGCTCTACCAGAAGAGACAATCGCCAAGATACGAGCTCTTCGCCTCGATCAATCCCTGCTCACAGAGCTCTACCTTCGCGGATACCAAAGCTTTGGCGCCAAATTTGCCCTAGTTCAAAAGAAAGTCATCCTTGGCGATGAAATGGGCCTAGGAAAAACAGTCCAAGCTATCGCTGCCGCAGCACATATCGTCGCACAAGCCGACACCGCAGAAGACGCACGAATACTCGTTGTAGTTCCAGCGTCCCTCATCGTTAACTGGCGCCGAGAATTCGGCAAATTCTCAACAATCCCTGTCCACGTGGCCCACGGAGAGCTCAAAGAATCAGCCCTTTCTACCTGGACCGCCAAAGGCGGGGTGCTGATCGTCACCTATGAAGGCGCGCGATCCCTGCCAATTCCCGCACCAACGATAGCCATCATTGATGAGGCACACTTCATCAAAAATCCCGCCGCCCAGCGATCACAAGCCGTCAAAGCACTCATCGAAAAATCCGAATATGCACTGCTTATGACAGGCACTCCACTAGAAAATCGACTGAGCGAATTCCGCCAACTAGTCACTTACATACAACCAGACCTACTGACTCACAAAGACAACCTCCGCCCACAACAATTTAAAAACGCAATCGCACCAGCTTATCTCCGTAGAAACCAAACAGATGTCCTCGATGAGCTCCCCACAAAAATCGAGACAGATGAGTGGATCGATCTCACAGAACAGGACCTCGCGGAATATAAACATGCCGTGGCAGAAGGCAATTGGATGTCCGCGCGCCGGGCTGCGATGGTTGCGCAGCGTCCGCTGTGCGCAAAAGTTGAACGAATCATCGAACTAGCTGACGAGGCCGCTACTGAGGGGAAGAACATCCTTATTTTCAGTTACTTCCGAGACGTCCTTGATCGCCTACACCTTGAGTTTGGACAGCGAAGTGTCGGAATCATCAACGGCGATGTTGCCCCGATTAAAAGGCAAGAGCTTGTGGACGCGCTTGGAACCAACGGACAAGACGTTTTGTTGGCTCAGATAGGCGCCGGAGGCGTAGGACTTAATATCCAAAAGGCTAGCGTGGTCATGCTCACCGAGGTGCAGGTGAAGCCTGCGTTAGAAGATCAAGCTATTGCCAGAGCACATCGCATGGGACAGACAAAACCAGTAAGCGTGTATAGGCTGCTCGGAGACGAGACCATCGACGAACGACTACTGGAGATCAACGCTCAGAAACGTAAGCTTTTCGACGAATACGCGCGCGAAGCAGCATCGGCAGACATACACGACGCGGTCGATGTGTCTGAAGCTCAGCTGGCTAAAGATATTTTAGCTGCCGAGCGCGTGCGGCTTGGACTGGATTCTGCTGAGCCTCTTGAGACCGCAGATATTGCAGAAAAAGTGGCAGATTCGGAATAGGATCCTGGTCTAAAGAGTCAGGTCAGTGCCTATCTTGGGGCGCTTATTTGTAGACGTTGCGCTGGAGGAAATCGCAGGAGCTCATCTTCCCTGAGCGATACCCTGCAAGGAACGCCTCTTGGCGCTGTTGCGAAGAGCCGTGTGTAAAGGATTCTTTGTTGACGCGTCCGGTAGCGCGCTCTTGGATATTATCGTCTCCCACCGCACGTGCCGCGTTGATAGCGTCGTTAACCTGCGCTTCGGTGATTGGCTCCAAGAAAGCGTTCTCGCCTTTATCTGCGTAATGTCCCCAGACCCCTGCGTAACAGTCTGCCTGAAGCTCGATTTTCACTGCATTAGAATTGGGGCCGGGATCGTTGTAATTGGATAGGCCCAGCGTGCCCTCGATGTTTTGGATGTGGTGGCCGATCTCGTGGGCAACGATGTATTCCTGTGCAAACGGAGTGTTTTTACCGCCATATTTGGACAGTTGATCGAAGAAACTCACGTCAAAATAAGCAGTCTGATCACTAGGGCAATAAAAAGGACCTGTAGCGGCGGAGGCAGCGCCACACCCCGTGTTGGTGGCGTTGTTAAACACAACTAGTTGAGGTTTTTTAAAGGCTAAGCCGGCTTGAGCCGGGAGTTGTTCCGCCCACATTTGGTTGACGGAAATGCCGGTGAACTCTACACGGCAATCTGCGTGCTGATTCGCGTCATCAGTCGTTTTACAGTGCTCCAATGTGCCAGAGCTTTGAGAGGTTTGTGGCTGGTTTGTGTCGCCCAAAAACTGACCCAGGTCAGAGGGATTTCCACCCATGAGCAAAAAGATGCCCACGAGGAGGAGAGTTCCGATGCCGCCGCCGGCCGCGATTTTTCCACCATTACCGCCGGAACGCGCAAGGTTTTCAGGCTTTTCTATACCGCCACGGAAAGTCATAGAATTATCATGCCACACGACTTGACTCTTTCATCGGCGCTCAAGAGGAAAAGAAGGAAAGATTCAGCAAGACTTCACCTAAAAGCCGAGAAAAGAAGAGGAATCCGTCAAAAGAATGCCCCCTGTCACGTGCTTGCGCTAGTCCAGGTTCTTGCGCGGCCTCACGGGCAAAGGTTTCCGGTATCTCTCTGGCTCGTCAATTGCGGAATAATAATTGTGGCGCCCGCTGTCGCGCGGGGCGTACCTCAAGGGGTAGAATCGAGCAGTTGATAAGCAAAGGGCGGATTGAATCCGCACAAGCGAAAGGATTTGGTGCACGTGTTGCGCACTCATCTCGCGGGTGATCTCCGTAAGGATACCGCTGGGCAGACTGTTACCCTCACTGGTTGGGTTTCTCGCCGTCGTGATCACGGTGGCGTTATCTTCATCGACCTAAGGGACTCTTCTGGTCTTGTGCAGGTGGTCTTCCGTGAGAACGACGTGGCCGAGAAGGCTCACCATTTACGCAGTGAGTTCTGTGTCAAGGTTACCGGTGTGGTGGAAGCCCGCCCCGAAGGATCTGAGAACCCTAACCTAGCGTCGGGTGAGATCGAGGTTAACGTTAGTGATCTTGAGATCTTGAACGAAGCAGCAGCACTGCCGTTCCAAATCGACGATGCATCCCAAAGCGGCGGAGAAGTGGGAGAGGAAGCGCGACTGAAGTATCGTTACCTCGACCTCCGCCGTCCTACACAGGGTGGGGCGCTACGTTTGCGTTCTAAAGCTAACCAGGCAGCACGCCGAGTACTCGATACCCATGACTTTGTGGAGATCGAGACTCCTACGCTGACTCGCTCTACCCCTGAAGGTGCACGAGACTTCCTGGTACCTGCTCGTTTGAAGCCGGGCTCATGGTACGCGCTTCCTCAATCCCCACAGCTTTTTAAGCAGCTGCTCATGGTCGCAGGCATGGAGCGCTATTACCAGATTGCGCGCTGTTACCGAGACGAGGACTTCCGTGCTGACCGTCAGCCGGAGTTCACCCAGCTTGACATCGAGATGAGCTTTGTCGACCAAGATGATGTCATTGCTCTTGCAGAAGAAATTGTTACCGAGCTCTGGAAGCTCATCGGTTACAACATTCCTACCCCGATTCCGCGCATGACCTATGCCGACGCTATGCGTCTTTATGGTTCTGATAAACCAGATCTGCGCTTTGACATCAAGATCGTAGAGTGCACCGATTACTTCAAGGACACCACTTTCCGCGTTTTCCAAAACGAATACGTGGGCGCTGTGGTCATGGAAGGCGGAGCGTCGCAGCCACGTCGTCAGCTCGATGCATGGCAAGAGTGGGCTAAGCAGCGTGGAGCAAAGGGCCTTGCATACATTTTGGTAGGAGAAGACGGGGAACTGTCTGGCCCGGTAGCCAAGAACATCACTGAGGCAGAACGCGCCGGAATTGCTGAGCATGTTGGGGCAAAGCCAGGCGACTGCATTTTCTTTGCGGCTGGTGATACAAAGAGCTCTCGCGCCCTGCTCGGTGCAGCCCGTGGTGAGATCGCCCGTAAGCTGGACCTTATCAAGGATGGCGATTGGGCCTTTACCTGGGTTGTCGACGCACCCTTGTTCGAGTCTGCTGCGGACGCTACCGCTTCTGGTGACGTAGCTCTAGGCAATTCCAAGTGGACAGCTGTGCACCATGCCTTTACTTCTCCAAAGCCGGAATGGATGGATTCCTTCGACGAAAACCCAGGGGAGGCTACGGCCTACGCTTACGATATCGTGTGTAACGGCAACGAGATCGGCGGCGGTTCGATTCGTATCCACCGGCGTGATGTGCAAGAACGCGTATTCAAGGTCATGGGTATTACGGAAGAAGAAGCTCGTGAGAAGTTTGGCTTCTTGCTTGATGCCTTCGCTTTCGGTGCGCCGCCACACGGTGGAATCGCCTTTGGTTGGGATCGCATTGTCTCCCTGTTGGGCGGCTTTGATTCTATTCGTGACGTCATTGCGTTCCCCAAGTCCGGCGGCGGAGTTGATCCACTAACTGATGCTCCTGCACCGATTCCGCTGGAACAGCGTCGTGAAACAGGAGTAGATTTCAAACCTAAGAAGAAGTCTGCGGAATAGTTTGGTTTTACGCGATTCTGCATTTTTGTGAGAATTACCGAGGCTTGCCTCGATCATCATCCGAGTCGTTGTGTTTGGTTGTGCACCTGCAGTTCGACTCGGATGTGGCACGACATGCTCGAGGAGGGCAGTGCACATGGGCCGAATGAGCAAGAACAGCAAACTTGGAGTCCAAGTGGTCGTTGACCATGCTGAAAACAAAACATCTGTCGAATCTATAGTGGAAGCAGCGCAAGAGCTCCTTTCAAAGCGATATGGCGGACGGCAAGAACTACTAGAAATAGAACAACTAAACGGCTCAGGTACCGCGATTGTGCTAAGAGCTAGGGTTGCGCCGTCGCCGTTTTTGCAGCAGCGTTCGGTAGTCCTTAAATACATTCCCCCAACGGGGCGACTTATCGACGAATCCACGTTAATGCGGGAAGTGGTTTCTTATCAGTTCACGACTTCCTTGAGCGAAGAAGTCCGACCTGGCCCTGTGCTATTGGCGTATGACGTTGACGAACATATCCTGGTCATTTCAGACTCTGGTGATGGCGATACGTTTGCTGACCTACTTGATAGCTCAAACGCAGATTTGCGTATTGAGATCCTCCGTAATCTGGGAGAAGCGATAGGCAAGCTGCATGTGGGAACGGCATCCAAAGAGCAGGATTTTGACATCCTCTTACATCGAATGCTGACCAAATATCCTGAGATCACGGAGATGCACGATTTCCGTGAGCGCTTACTCCGAATGTATATCGAGGTAGGCATCAAGCTCATTGAGCAACAGGGGATCGTTGTCCCAGAAGTGGTAAAGGAATTTGCTGATAATGCCCGGCGTCGTTTGACCTCGGGGCAGCATCGAGCGTTTACTCCTTTTGACTTGTCCCCAGACAACATCATTGTTTCCGATAAGACGCATTTCTTAGACTATGAGTGGGCAGGGTTCCGGGACGCTGCTTTCGACGTTGCATGCGTGGTGGCTGGTTTTCCGCAGTTCCTTTTTGCACGTCCAGTCATGGATGATGAAGCAGACATCTTTATTGATTCTTGGGCGCAACAAGTAGCTGGCATGTGGCCCAACGTTCGGAATCTCTCGCGGCTCCATGCCCGTATTCTTACAGCATTGGTTGGCTGGGCGTTTTCTTCCGTGGCCATGATGCACATGGGATATGACAATGAGGCGTTTGAGGACCTCTACCAGGGCATGGTGTCCGATGGAGCCGAGTCCATGAACGTTGATGCAATAGTTTCGAGACTGACGACTTCGGGTAATACGTTGTTGCACGACATTTTCCATATTTCTGATGAAGAGGACGAGGAAAACGCCGTTTTTGATGAGGACAGAGAAGCTCTGGTCCTCATCAGAAGAGATCTGTATGAAACATTTGAAGCCCTGTACAGGTTTGCACGTCGTGAGTCAGATTCACGATTCCCCGTCGTAGCGGATTTTGCAGGTAAGCTTGTAGAAAAGCTCGATTAACAGTGTTGAAACTAACGCTGGGCAAACAAAGTGGCTGATTAGTAAGTCCTCATTATGTAGAGGTGCTAGGGATATACTGGCGCCTCTATGTTTTTTCGACGGGCCCACATTAATGCCTCAAGAATTGGGACTTAACGTGTAACTGTCAGGTTTGTGCTGAATTCACAGAGGAGGGGCGAACACATCATGGAGGATCTTTTTAGCACCGGGAACACAGGGGACAGTGTTAAACCTGAAGTCTTCGCAGCCGGTGCACATTCTCCTCTCGCTGCGAGAATGCGTCCACGTTCGCTTGATGAGGTCGTGGGGCAACAGCACCTACTGGGACAAGGGCGGCCACTACGGCGCCTCATCGAGGGCTCAGGTGAGGCATCCGTGATTCTGTACGGGCCACCGGGTACCGGCAAGACGACGATCGCGTCGCTTATTAGTTCGGCCACCGGCCATCATTTTGTTGGTCTATCGGCGTTGAATTCCGGTGTAAAGGAAGTGCGTGCTGTCATCGAGGAGGCACGACGCAGCCTTATACATGGCAAGAGGACTGTTCTGTTTATCGACGAGGTACACCGCTTTTCTAAAACACAGCAAGATGCGTTACTTGCTGCAGTGGAAAACAGAACCGTACTTCTTGTCGCTGCCACTACAGAGAATCCTTCTTTTTCTGTCGTTTCTCCACTTCTTTCCCGCTCTTTAGTATTACAACTGCAACCATTAGACCCGGATGCTGTTAAAGAAGTACTCCAACGCGCCATCGTTGATCCCCGCGGGCTAGGAGAGCGAATTCAGGTAACGGATGAAGCTCTTGAACAACTGGTGCTGTTAGCGGGTGGAGACGCACGCAGGGCGCTTACATATCTTGAGGCTGCAGCAGAAGCGATTCCTGATAATGAGCCGCTCACGGTCGACGCTATTCGCGAGAACGTAGACCGCGCTATCGTGCGTTATGACCGCGATGGCGATCAGCATTATGACGTGACCAGTGCCTTTATTAAATCAATTAGAGGCTCAGACGTGGACGCTGCGTTGCATTATTTGGCGCGAATGATCGACGCAGGGGAGGACCCGCGATTTATCGCTAGAAGGCTGATAATTCACGCGAGCGAAGATATTGGTATGGCCGATCCCTCTGCACTGCAAACAGCTGTAGCTGCGGGACAAGCGGTTCAGATGATAGGAATGCCTGAGGCTCGGATAACGTTGGCTCAAGCGACGATTCATTTAGCTACTGCACCGAAGTCCAATGCCGTGATTTGTGCAGTTGACGGCGCTCTCGCTGACATTAAAAAAGGAAAATTCGGACCAGTACCAGCACATTTACGTGATGGACATTATGCGGGGGCAAAGCAGCTGGGAAATGCTGTGGGGTATAAATATCCGCACGATGATCCGCGTGGTGTGGTGCAACAACGTTATGTGCCGCCTGAGCTAGATAATGCAGTGTATTACCAACCTACGGAACACGGGGCAGAAAAGCGGATTTCTGATTACATTGGTCGGCTTCGTCGCATGATTCGGCCCTCGTAGCGGTGTCCTTCTTGGTTATTTTCGAGGGGGCTCGGTGGTAATTCTGGGAGCCCAGCATGGAATCAGCGCTGCGAGCGGGTAGAGTAGTAGCCCGACTGCCTAGATTCTCCCGCGTAGGGTGATGAAGGGCCTCATGAGGCGTGGTGGCGTGTGATGCTGGACGCGTCGAAAAGCTGTTGCTGGCCTCGTGAGCATTACTAGATTCTCAAGACAACAAGCGAGGAACACTGCCGTGCAGACCCATGAAATTCGGGAACGCTTCACCAATCACTTTGTTAAAGCTGGCCACCAGGCTGTGCCAAGTGCGTCGCTGATCTTGGATGACCCGAACCTGCTTTTTGTTAACGCCGGTATGGTTCCTTTTAAGCCATACTTCCTTGGCCAACAGAATCCGCCATTCCCTAACGGCACTGCTACGTCGATCCAAAAGTGCGTGCGTACTCTGGATATTGAAGAAGTCGGAATTACCACCCGTCACAACACGTTTTTCCAGATGGCCGGCAACTTTTCTTTCGGTCAGTACTTTAAAGAAGGCGCAATTACCCACGCATGGTCGCTGCTTACAGATCCCGTAGCTGAAGGCGGATTTGGACTTGATCCAGAACGCCTCTGGGTCACCGTTTACCTTGACGATGATGAGGCCGCCGATATCTGGAACAAAAAGATCGGCATTCCCGCAGAACGCATCCAGCGGCTGGGCATGGCAGATAACTACTGGTCAATGGGTATCCCAGGACCTTGCGGTCCGTGCTCTGAGATTTATTATGATCGTGGTCCTGCGTATGGCAAAGAAGGCGGACCAATTGCCGACGACAACCGCTACATGGAGATCTGGAATCTGGTCTTCATGCAGAACGAGCGCGGCGAAGGAATCGGAAAAGATAACTTTGAGATTTTGGGTCCGCTGCCTAAGAAGAACATTGATACCGGCCTGGGCGTTGAGCGAGTCGCCTGTATTCTCCAAGGCGTAGACAACGTCTATGAGACGGATTTACTGCGTCCAGTGATTGATGTAGCGGAGAAGCTTACGGGTGCGTCCTATGGCGAGGGCGCACCGCAACAAGACCTCATCCGATTCCGTGTGATCGCGGATCACTCGCGTACTGGCATGATGCTGACCCTCGATGGCGTCACGCCAGGTAATGAGGGGCGCGGGTATATTTTGCGTCGGCTTTTGCGTCGTATTATTCGTTCCGCTCACCTTCTTGGAGCCAAGGGCACTACCTTAGAACAATTCATGAACACCATCATGGATACGATGACTCCGTCTTATCCTGAGATCGCGGATAACCGTGAGCGTATTCTCAAGGTCGCTCTTACAGAGGAGAAAGCCTTCCTCAAGACCCTTGCCTCCGGAACACAGCTTTTTGAAGAAAAAGCAGACGAGGTGAAAACCGAAGGTAAGAAGCTTCTCGACGGCGCATCTGCCTTCAAGCTGCACGATACTTACGGTTTCCCCATTGACTTGACCCTGGAAATGGCTGCTGAAGCTGGCCTAGAGGTAGATACCGCTGGCTTTGATTCGCTCATGGCTGAGCAGCGTGCGCGCGCTAAGGCTGATAACCGAGCTAAGAAGCACGGACACGTGGACCTGAGCATCTACCGTGAATGGGTAGATGAGCATCCGACCGAGTTCACAGGATATAGCGAGCTCAGCACGGAATCGAAAGTGATCGGTATGATCGCCGGAGGGGCCAAGGTCAATGAGGTCGCCACTGGTGATGAGGTCGAAATTATCTTGGAGGCATCTCCGCTGTACGCCGAAGCCGGTGGTCAGATAGGGGATCGTGGCACCATCGTCATGGGCGACACCATAGTCAACGTCAACGATGTGCAGAAGATTGGTAAGAAACTATGGGTGCACAAGGCAACTGTGGTTCAAGGTGGATTAAGCACCGGGGATACGGTTTCTGCGAACGTCGATAAGCAATGGCGCCATAGCGCGCGTCAAGCGCACTCGGCTACGCACTTGATTCACGCGGCACTGCGTGACGTACTCGGTCCTACTGCTGTTCAGGCAGGTTCTTTGAACCGGCCAGGGTATCTTCGCTTTGACTTCAACTACACTGAGGCCCTTACCGCTGACCAACTCGCGCAGATTCAGTTGATCACTAATCAAGCTGTAGACGTTGACTGGGCCGTGAATACCATTGAAACTTCGCTTGATGAGGCGAAAGCTATGGGCGCCATGGCTCTGTTCGGTGAGAACTACGGCTCTACCGTGCGTGTTGTAGAAATCGGTGGCCCATTCTCCATGGAACTTTGCGGTGGAACTCACGTTGAGCATTCCTCACAGATTGGTCCAGTGGCTATCCTAGGCGAGTCTTCTGTGGGCTCTGGTGTGCGTCGTATCGAGGCGTATTCCGGCCTTGATTCTTTCCAATATTTGGCAAAAGAACGGGCGTTGGTTGAGGGGATCGCTGCCTCGATGAAAGCCAAGACGGATGATGTTCCTGAGCGGATCGCATCTCTTACCCAGAAGCTCAAGGAAGCTGAAAAAGCCGTGGCCGATCTTCGCGCAGCACAATTGCGTAATCAGGCCGCGACACTTCTGGCAGAGGCCGATGAGGTTAACGGAGTAACCGTTGTAGCCCATCGTTTGACAGAACACGTTTCTAGTAACGATGTGCGTGCTTTGGCTATTGATCTGAAGTCACGACTAGGGGAAAAACCAGCTGTGATCGCGTTGATAGCGGAGGACGGCACAGGCAAGACTCCATTTGTGGTTGCCGCAACGAAGGCGGGAGTAGCGCAAGGCATGAAGGCTAATGAGCTGGCCAAGGTGCTCGGTGGCTACATCCAAGGTAATGGTGGCGGTAAACCAGATATGGCTCAAGGATCTGCGCGAGACATCGCGGGCTTTGAATCTGGCGTCGCGGCTATTAAAGATGAAATCCGCAGCTAGTCGCAGTACGACGTACATAACGTAGGTCATACGATACAAGGAAAGGGCACTGGCTCTCTAGGAAAATGAGGTTTCTCTAGAGGTCGGTGCTCTTTTATATATGGTGGGGTTGAGGCGCTGGGTTAGTGGTAGAAAAACAACATTTTATGGAACTGCCTATGTGTGCAAACTTGAGACTGAATAAATGATCGTTGGACGATCACGGTCACAAAAAGGTAACGTTGTTATGTCCCGTTCCATTCTTTGGAGCACAGTTTTTGAGTGATTCACCTTTTGTGCAGGTATACGCATTCTTTTTTTGAGAATGTCGCGACATGCATAGGTGTTCAGTCCATGTTTTAGCTATAAGAATTCAAAGGATACCTATGCCGATTACCCCCGATACCCCTGGTATTGATGATCCCGGAAATGGGCGACGACTGGGTATTGACGTAGGCACCGTGCGAATCGGTGTGGCTGCATCTGATCGAGATGCTCGATTAGCAATGCCAGTGGAAACTGTTCCTCGTAAAACGGGACTGAGGGATCGAGATCAGGGTGACATAGACCGGCTGTTGGAGCTTATCCGTGAGTACAGTGTGGTTGAAGTTGTAGTAGGGCTTCCTCGGGATCTCAAGGGAAACGGTTCTAAAAGTGTCAAACATGCCAAAGACATAGCTTTTAGGATTTCTCGACGCCTCCAAGCCGCTGAATCTTCGATTCCCGTACGGTTAGCTGATGAGCGGCTTACCACGGTTGTAGCCACGCAAGCGCTTCGTGCTTCTGGTATTTCCGAGAAAACAGGGCGCAAAGTAATCGACCAAGCCGCTGCGGTAGAAATTTTACAATCGTGGTTGGATGGGCGACACGCATATAAAGAGCGGAATGATATGGCAAGCTCGACAGAAGAAGGCAGCACAGACGCGTTAGCCATTCCAGAGACAGCTTTGAATCCAGAATCCCCGAATGAAAGGCGTTGATCGATGCGAATGGAAAGTAAGTATGTCAAGCGCCGTCAGCGTGGCCTAGCTGTTTTAGTAGCAGCGCTTGTTTTGATCATCGGTGCTGTTACTTATATTGGTGTGCATCTTTTTAACGGTGGATCAGATTACAAGGGTGCTGGTAACGGAAATTATGAGTTAGTGGAGATTCCTGAGGGCTCTTCTCTTTCTGAGCTAGGACCTGAGCTAGAAAAACGCAAGGTAGTAGCAACAAATAACGCTTTCCAATCCGCAGCATTTTCCCACCCCAACGCTAGCCGCATTGAGCCGGGTTTTTATAGGTTGCAGCAGCATATGAGCGCTGCTGAGGCCGTTAATGCTCTTCTTGATCCTGCTAATAAGGTCGAGGCCCTGGGTATCCCCGGCGGCGCTACATTATTGGACGTCACAGTTGTTAAGGGGAATACCCGCAAGGGTATCTACTCGATGATCTCCGATGTAACCTGCACCCAGGGATCTACAAACTGCATTGCTCCAGAGGAACTCCAAAAAGTGGCGGGCACAGCAGATCCTTCGGAGCTGGGAGTTCCTGAGTGGGCGGTTGAAGCAGTAAAAACTCGAGGTAATGATCCTAAGCGCCTTGAAGGACTTATCGTCCCCGGAACATACATAGTGAACCCCACGAGTGATGCTAAAGGAATCTTGAATGATTTGATTACCCGTGGCGCTAAGGCATTTGAAAGCACGGACATAGAAGGACGCGCCGATGCCATGGGTATTAAGCCATATGATCTGCTTACCGCAGCATCACTCGTAGAGCGAGAAGCACCTGCGGGAGACTTTGATAAGGTTGCCCGAGTGATCTTGAATCGTCTGGCTAAGCCGATGCGACTGGAATTCGACTCCACAGTTAACTATGGACTGAGCGAGCAAGAAGTTGCGACCACGGATGAAGATCGCGGAAAAAAGACTGCATGGAACACATATGCTATGGAGGGGCTACCAGCTACTCCCATTGCTAGCCCTTCCAAAGAAGCTATCGACGCAATGGAAAACCCAGCGACTGGCGACTGGCTCTACTTTGTTACAACCCATCGCGACGGAACAACGGTATTTAGTAATAATTTCGACGATCATCAGCGAGCAACGCGCGATTCGATCGAAAATGGCGTTCTAGATAGTAACCGTTAAAAACGGACACAGATCCTGGGATAGTACATAAGAAAACCTCCGACCATGTTTTAGGTGGCACTTTTATAGTGAACATGAGACATGGGACGGAGGCTCTTTCTATACTTAGCTATCATGACTACACCGTCTGCATTGTCTGCGTCTTCAGAAACAATCACACACCGCGCTGCGGTACTGGGCAGTCCCATTGAGCATTCTTTATCTCCTACACTGCATAATGCTGGTTATCAGGCGATGGGCTTAACTCATTGGGATTATGGTCGAATCTCGTGCACAGAGACGCAATTGCCCGATGTAGTTGGCAACGCAGACAGCACTTATCAAGGTTTTTCTGTGACTATGCCGGCAAAGTTTGCGGCGTTGAACTATGCCACAGAAGCCACGCCTAGAGCCGTCCGGATTGGTGCAGCGAACACATTAATTCGCAGCGACACTGGATGGCTTGCGGATAATACAGATGTAGATGGGGTGACAGGTGCCCTTAGTGAATTATTTGACGGTGACCTCACCCCGCTTCAGGGAGCGCATGCGCTCGTTCTTGGTGCAGGGGGGACAGCTAGGCCTGCTGTGTGGTCCTTGGTCCAATCTGGGATTAAGCACATCACGATAGCTAATCGTAGTGAACGTAGCGCGGAGTTTTATCCTCTGCTAGAGGAAACGGATGCGTCCTTATCCTTCGTCCGTCTTGATGAGGATATAAGCGAGTTCACCGCAAAGTCTGTGGTAACAATTTCTACCATCCCGGCTCAGGGAAGCAGCCTGCTAGCACATCAAGCTATTCACGCCCCGCTTCTCGACGTCATCTATTCCCCGTGGCCCACCCCCTTAACACAAGCGGCAAGCGCTTATGGCACTCCTGCGGTAGGCGGGCATGTCATGCTTGCGCATCAAGCCTTTGGACAATTCAGGCTCTTTACCGGAAAAGATGCTCCGCGCGATGCAATGAGATCTGCCTTGTATCGGGCGCTGCGCATAGCTCCGGAGGAATAAACCGGTAAGGGGGGGGAACCTGCGGACGTCGAAAAGCTAAGAACGCTAGTGTTAGCAGCATGGGGGAGCACCATAGCGTATTAATGCTGAAAGAGTATTCTGATGCAGCGGTAGTACTCGTTGTCGTGGCATGGGCAGGGGGTCTGTGCCTTTACGATGTGCGGCATCGCACTCTGCCGGACGTACTCACTATTCCCGTGGCTATAGGAATTGTTGTGGGGTCCGTAGCGGTTGGCCAGCCGGGCTGGTTATTGGGGGGAATGATGTGGGCAGGGATGTATCTTTTATTAGGGCTAACCTGGCAAGGTGTTATAGGCGGCGGGGATATTAAATTAGCACTTACCACCGGCACCATTGCTGCCATGCATTCGCCGTTAGCCGTAGTATGCGCGATGACAACGGCTCAGCTCGTTACCCTATTCGCAGGGGTCATTATGAGCTTTTATAGGAAGCTACACAGCGCGCAGGCGTGGGGCGAGAAGATGAAGGACCGTAGCGTCGAAGACTTTGTTCAACAATGCGCCGTACGTATTCCTCATGGGCCGGCAATGCTCCTGGCCACGGCTTTCTTCTATATGGTTACCCCCTAAAGGTGTCTCATGAGGCGGGATAGGCGTCATTTTGGGCACCGAAAGAGGGCTAATGTCATACCTTCATGTCATAATGCGAACCATGCTTCGTTGGACTACTTCAGGAGAATCTCACGGCCAGGCGCTCATTGCCATGCTTGAGAATATGCCCGCTGGTGTCTCTCTTTCTAGAGAAGACATTTCTGCTCAACTCGCGCGGCGCCGGCTCGGATACGGGCGAGGTGCTCGGATGAAATTTGAAGCCGACGAGGTCACGATTCTTGGCGGAGTCCGACATGGTAAGACCCTGGGGAGCCCGATCGCTATCATGATCGGTAACACTGAATGGCCTAAATGGACTGCCATTATGTCTGCCGACCCATTGGATCCCCATGATCAAGAAGCCGCTGCCGCGATGAACTCTGGTCGTGGCGCTCGGCTGACTCGTCCTCGCCCAGGTCACGCTGATTTTTCTGGCATGATCAAATACGGTTTTGATGAGGCACGACCAGTTCTTGAACGGTCATCTGCTCGGGAGACCGCTGCGCGGGTAGCTGCAGGAACCGTAGCTCGAGCGTTCTTGCGCGAAGTGTTCAATGTAGACGTGTTATCTTATGTCGTTTCTATCGGGCGCTCTGAGCCATATGAGGGACCGCTGCCTGCAGTGGAAGACCTCGACAGAATCGATGCGTCGCCAGTGCGTGCAGCAGATGCGGCATCAGAAGCCTCGATGGTGAGCGAGATCGAGCAAGCAAAGAAGCAAGGGGATACGCTCGGCGGAATCGTCGAAGTAGTGGTTTCTGGCCTCCCCATTGGATTGGGCTCGCATATCTCTGGTGACAACCGTCTTGATGCACAACTGGCAGCTGCGTTGATGAGTATTCAAGCCATTAAAGGGGTTGAGGTCGGTGATGGCTTTGAAGAGGCACGTCGTAGAGGTTCTGAAGCTCACGATGAGATTGTGCGTACAGCCGACGGTATTCAGCGTCTGAGCAATCGAGCAGGTGGGTTAGAAGGTGGCATGACCAACGGGGAAACCCTGCGTTTGCGTGCAGCTATGAAGCCGATATCAACAGTTCCTCGTGCTCTGAAAACTATAGATATGGCAGATGGAAAACCTGCGACAGGAATACATCAACGCTCGGACGTCTGTGCTGTTCCCGCAGCTGGAGTAGTCGCGGAGTCGATGGTGGCATTGGTATTGGCTCGTGCCGCATTGGAGAAGTTTGGTGGAGATTCAGTTGCAGAAACTAAACGGAATGTAAATTCTTATTTAGAATATATACAGAACCGACTATCCTTTGGCGTAGAAAGCTAAGAGGGGAAATGCTTGATCAGATTAAGGCTCCTGATGACTCTGCGATGAAAGACCTTGAGGAAAGTGCCGTGGAGCAGCCTATTCCCAGGACGCGTCCTTTAGCGGTGCTTGTAGGACCACCAGGTGCGGGAAAAACCACAGTGGGGAAGCGACTGGCTAACGCACTACACACTACTTTTGTGGATACTGACGCATTGATAGAGCAGTCCGCTGGGCAACCGTGTGGTGTGATCTTTAGCCAGATGGGCGAGCCTGAATTTAGAAAACTCGAAGAGAACAAAGTGCGAGAAGCCCTCGGCACCTCTGGTGTAGTCAGTTTGGGCGGCGGCGCAGTCTTAAGCCCTCTCACACGGAGCTTATTGCTCGGACACACCGTGATATGGATAGATGTGAACCCGGAGGAAGGAGCTAAGCGAACAGGTGCAGATAACTCCAGGCCGATTCTTCAATCGCAGGATCCTATCGCACATTATCGTGAGCTCGTTGAGTCTCGTCGTTCGCTGTACCGGGAGGTGTCGCGGCATCGCTCTAATACCACGGGAAGAGGCCCGCAACGAGTAGTCGCAGACATACTGGGTTATTTAGAGTCCATCAAAGAGCACTAATACAGAAGCTATTCACGCTTTCCTTTTCACGCAGTACAAGACGGGAAAATATGCAAACGATTGAAGTCAATGGGGCAGCACCGTACAAAGTAACGATAGGGCATAGTCTTTTTGAAGACGTTGCCAAACGCGTGAAAGAAGTGGGGGCAGTGCAGGCTGCCATTGTTACCCAACCAGTGATGAGAGATGCGGCTAAGGAACTAGCGCGGATCATTGAATCTCAGGGCCAAGAAGTAACAATCATTACAGTTCCCGATGCTGAAGATGGAAAAACCCTGACCGTGGCTGGCGATTGCTGGGATACGTTGGGGAGGAAGACCTTTGGGCGGAAAGACGTCATTATCGGTCTTGGCGGTGGAGCCGTGACTGACCTTGCAGGTTTTGTCGCGGCATGCTGGATGCGTGGGATAGCCGTGATACAGGTGCCGACCACCCTCTTATCAATGGTGGATGCTGCCGTGGGGGGAAAAACCGGGATTAATACGGCGGTGGGAAAGAACCTCGTGGGCGCGTTTCATGAGCCTTCTGGTGTTTTTATTGACCTAGACATGATCGCCACGCTGCCGGACCAAGAAAAAATCTCGGGATCAGCAGAGATCATTAAGACAGGATTTATCGCGGATACTAGGATCCTCTCGCTCTATGAGGAAGATCCGGAAGCCTGTTTCAGCGTGGAAGGATATCTTCCTGAACTTATTGCTAGGTCTGTGTCCGTAAAAGCTCGTGTAGTCGCTTCAGATTTGAAGGAAGCAGGCTTGCGGGAGACTCTCAATTACGGGCATACCTTTGGCCATGCAGTAGAGCTAAAAGAAAATTTTGAATGGCGGCACGGTAATGCTGTAGCTGTGGGAATGATGTTTGTGGCAGCACTGGCCCGTAATCGAGGCTTGATTACGGATGAGCTATACCTGCGCCATAAAAATATCCTTAGCTCCGTGGGGTTGCCTACAGCTTATCCAGAAGGACATTTTGATGAGCTCTACCAAGCCATGCTGCGAGATAAGAAGAATCGAGATGGTCGTATCCGGTTTGTTGCCTTGACTGGCGCGGGGAAGACTACTCGTATAGAAGATGCAGGGAAAGCCGAACTGATTGCTGCATATGAGGCTCTGAACACAAGGAGTGCATAGCCATGAATATTCTGGTTCTTAATGGCCCCAATCTTGACCGGTTGGGCAAACGGCAGCCGGAAGTCTATGGCCGGACCACGTTAGCTGACGTAGAAAAATCGCTCGTGGAGCGGGCAGCCGCGTTGGGTGTGACAGTTGCCGTTAAACAATCCAACCATGAGGGAGAACTCATAGAGTGGGTGCACGAGGCTGCGGATGCTGGTTGGCCTGTGATTATTAATCCTGGTGGATTGACTCATACCTCAGTGGCGCTTCGTGATGCTCTCGCAGAAGTCCATGAGGGGGCGGGTTTTGTAGAGGTGCATATCTCTAACATCCATGCGCGAGAGGAATTCCGCCATCACAGTTTCCTTTCTCCTATTGCGCGAGGAGTCATAGCTGGTTTAGGAGTGATGGGATATGAGCTAGCCCTTGAGTATGTGGTGGCCAATAGCCATTCTTGAACTACACAAGAGTGAGGCGTTACGGAGCACCTAAAAGCACGAATTGTCTAAAGATCAATTTCAGATGGAGAACAGAAATGGCTTTGCACGACACACGATTTGAGACGCGTCGTAGAGCACTGGCTGCTGAGCTAGCCAGTCAGCGCATCGATTCCATGTTGATTACGCACCTCACACACGTGAGGTATTTATCCGGATTCTCGGGTTCCAACGCTGCCCTCCTTATCAACAAGGACCTGTCTGCTCGTATATGCACGGATGGTCGTTATACCACGCAGGTAGCGGAGGAAGTTCCTGATATTGAGGCTTTGATCAAGCGTAATTCAGCTCAAGAGTTGCTCGCTCAGGTTGACGGGCCACGTCGGATTGGCTTTGAGGCTGACTATGTTTCTTGTGCGCACAAGGAGGCGCTGCAAAAGAATTGTGGCGACGACATCACGTTAGTTCCTGTTTCCGGAGTGATCGAAAATATACGGTTACGCAAGGACCCACATGAGCTTGACCGGCTCCGCGAAGTCGCGGATATTGCTAACTTGGCGTTTCAAGAGCTTATCGACGCCGGCGAGATCGCAGCAGGCCGTACCGAAATGGAGGTCGCAGCAGATCTGGAATACCGGATGAGGCTTAAGGGCTCAGAGCGTCCCAGCTTTGACTCAATCGTGGCTTCCGGCCCTAACTCAGCTAAGCCGCATCATGGAGCTAGCTCTCGGGTTATCCAGGCAGGGGACATTGTCACGATTGACTTTGGAGCCCATGCGTATGGCTATAACTCTGATACCACTCGCACCGTTATGGTGGGGCATGCGACGGATTTTGCACAAGAGATTTATGGCATTGTGCTCGAAGCTCAATTGGCTGGTTGTGCTGCTGCTGTACCCGGTGCGGAACTAGTAGATGTTGACCGCGCTTGCCGAGCTGTGATTGAAAAATCCGGCTATGGTGATTTTTTTGTGCATTCCACCGGCCATGGACTTGGTTTAGATGTGCACGAAGCACCTTCCGCAGCGCAGACGGGTACCGGAGTGCTTGAAGAGAACATGACATTGACTATTGAGCCTGGCATTTATGTTCCAGGTCAAGGAGGAGTGCGGATCGAAGATTCCCTCATCATTAAGCATGGTGGGGCGGAAAATTTGACCAAGCTTTCCAAAGATCTGTTGATTCTCCCGTAAAACGAAAATACACAGTCGCGTGCTGGTTTACCTAAGGCGTTGGTGTCTCACTCATGGATATTAAGGGCACCCTCGTTATGATTGCATCAGGTTTCATGGTGTACCCTTGGTAGGCTATTGACAGCACTAGGCTTTCCAACCACAGAAAGAAGTTCTAAGCGTGGCAACCACCGCTGATTTCAAGAACGGTCTTGTACTTAAGATCGATAATAAACTGCAGCAGATTATCGAATTCCAGCACGTCAAGCCAGGTAAAGGTCCTGCGTTTGTTCGTACCAAGCTGAAGGACGTTGTTTCGGGCAAGGTTACGGATAAAACCTTCAATGCTGGCGTGAAGGTAGAGACTGCCACGGTTGACCGCCGTGACATGACGTACCTCTACAATGACGGCACCAGCTTCGTGGTCATGGATGAAAAGAACTATGAGCAGGTAGAACTTGCTCCTCACATCATGGGTGAGGCTGCCCGTTTCCTCTTGGAGAACACTTCGGTCCAGGTCTCTTTCCATGAAGGAGAGCCACTGTTCGCAGAGCTTCCTGTGTCCGTTGATCTTCGTGTCGAGCACACTGATCCAGGCCTGCAGGGAGACCGCTCTACTGGTGGAACTAAGCCTGCTAC
This sequence comes from Corynebacterium ulcerans, assembly GCF_900187135.1. Lineage (NCBI taxonomy): Bacteria > Bacillati > Actinomycetota > Actinomycetes > Mycobacteriales > Corynebacteriaceae > Corynebacterium > Corynebacterium ulcerans. The sequence continues at coordinate 350,614 of NZ_LT906443.1, read as the reverse complement.
CTTGGAAACTGGTGCAGAGATTCAGGTTCCTTTGTTCATCGAGACCGGAAACGTAGTCAAAGTTGATACGCGTGACGGCTCTTACTTGTCTCGTGTTAATAACTAGTTGTGGGTATGAGCGAATCTGAAACGAAAACCTCCGAGGCTGGGAAGGCCTCGGAGTCCTCACGAGTACGTGGGCGTAAGCGCCATGGTTCCCGGTATAAGGCGCGGCGTCGTGCAGCGGAAGTTCTTTATGAAGCCGAGGTTCGAGACGTAGACCCAGTAGCGATCGTAGAAGATCGAATTTCTCTGTCCTATCACCAGGATCTTGGGGTTGCTCCGGTTGCTGCTTATACAAAAGAGATCGTGGCGGGTGCTGCCCAGGAACTTGATCGTATCGACGGACTTATCGCTGCGAACCTAGCTGAGAACTGGGAACTTGATCGTATCTCTGCTGTTGATCGAGCTATCTTGCGCGTTGCGGTATGGGAGCTCATCTTCAATGAGGACGTCCCTGTTGCTACTGCAGTTGTTGAAGGAGTGGAACTGGTAAGTCAGTACTCAACTGACGTGGCACCTGCTTATGTCAACGCTTTGCTCGATAGCATTGCGCAGAATATTGAAAAGCATCGTGCCGAGCCTACTGAAGCACCCATGGAAGAACCGTTGGAGCAAGAAGATTCAGCGGACGACACCATGGAAGTTGCAGTAGAGGATTCTTCGGCGACAGCAACCGACGAGGATCGTATCGTTCCTGAATCAACTCCGGAGTAACGTAAAGAAAATACGCCGGAGAGTGCCGTCAAAGACCAAGGCCGTTCCCATCGTTGAGAGGGAGAGCGCCCTTGGTCTTATTTTTTTTAAGGTGCTGCTTCTGTGAGTGAGCTAGCAGCCGCGTCAAAGGCGTCGAAAAGCTTAAAAACTATGTTGATTGATGTCTCTAGGGCTGCACCTAACTGCTTATCTGTCAATCCGGCTGCACATGGGTTCTCTACCTCGGCTCGAAGGAGCGGCGGGGTTGTTCTGTCTACAACGGTCACCGAACCCACTACTGTTGAATTATTAACGCTATTGGCAGCGATGCATAAGCCTGAGATCTCACCGGTTGGACAAGCTCGGTCGGAGCGTATAACGAGGGTTGAAGGCAGTGCCATGAACACAAATTCTGCGCCGTTAAGATTTGCCATTGCGATTCCTCGCTGTGGATCAATCACTCGTAACGTGATCCCAAACGCGGACATCGCCGCAGTCACTCGATCCAGATTTATAGCTAGCGGCTTAGACATCAGGATTCTCCCAATTGACGAGGTGCGGGAAAGCAACATCAAAGTGATTCCATAAACCGACGAAAGCATCGATGGTGGACACCAGGAAAGCACCGACCTGGTTGAAACTAGCGCCCTCGGAAACTCGCAATACTCGGTGGGAAAGGACCTGTAGGTTGCGCTCGGGTGTCTCATGGAATTTTACTGTCGGTAGCAGTGCAGTGAGATTCCACTCGTTAACGTGCGCCAATAGCTGGGGGGCTTGATCAACTGGAACAAACGCACGCCAATGGCTTCGTGCCAGAAGATAACCATCGGAGATACCGAGGCTGATGGAATTATTGATAAAACCGGTGTGCAGCATGTCTTCATCTCGCACATAGTGGAGGTTTTCTTGGATAAGGACGGTCTCTAGTACGTCAAGGCTGAGCGGTCCGACGTCGAGTCGGTCGTGCTCCGTTGTCGGGGTGGTATGAGAAGTATTCATGCTGTTACCTTGCGGTGGTATCGGGATCATCAGTTAGATGTTCCCCGCCTAATTCATGTGCTAGGCAGGCATCAACGTGTAGGTAGCGGAATATGTGATCGATCTGGAGCATCCGGAAGGGGGAGACTCGTTGATTAGCAAAAGCAACTTCTTCCGCTCCCTGAGCGCCCAGAATCAGTTTGGGGCCGATCGATGGAATAGGAAACTTGGATGGACGTTTGAGCTGAGCTCCCAGGGCTTTGGCAAAATCCTGGTTACGAATAGGGTTGGGCGCAACAGCGTTGATGGGGCCAGACATGGAGGGGTCGACTAGCGCTCTCACATAAAGATCGCACAGGTCATCTATGGAGATCCACGAGACCCACGGGGCGCCACCTTCAAAAGAACCCCCTAAGCCCACGGAGAAAAGAGTCTTAAGCACGGGAAGTACTCCGCCGCGACCGCTCAGAGTTGCCCCTGTACGTAGATAGACTGCGCGCTTACCAGCTGCTGCAACTGCTGCGCTGGCAAGCTCCCAATCCTGAACAACGTCTGCGAGGAAACCGGATCCTACGGATGAGCTCTCATCCAGCACTTCATCTTCGCGTTGGACTCCATAAAAACTTATAGAGGACGCTTGTATAAGGATGTGGCAGGTAGAACTCTTGGCAACCAACGCGGCAAGATGCTGAGATGGCTCGACACGGGAATCGCGAATCGCTTTTTTGCGAGAATCCGTGAATCGTCCGGCTATTGGCTCACCTGCGAGGTGCACTAGGGCATCCACCCCCTCAAGGAGATTGCTACTGGGGTTTAGAGGATCCCATAGACGTTCGCCGTCAGATGCATGCGAGCGAACAAGCGGAATGACCGTGTGCCCTAAAGACGTCAGTTGAGCGCGAAGTGCTTTGCCTACTAAGCCGCGAGAACCGGTCATGGCTACGGTCAAAGTGGTCGTGGCACCTGAATTGCGCTGTTGTATCTCTGTAAATCTTTGGCTTGCTGCAATGTCGTGAAGTAGCTGTTGTTGGCGATATGCGAAGAAAGGGGTGAGCGTAGATTTTGGGGCGCGGGTATATACCGTATCCGTGATCGCTGTGCCATCTGTATGATCGGAAAACTCATGTACGTGCCGCCAATGAGCTAACGCTTTAATTGGAGACGTCACACACACATCGGTGAATCTGTACCCTTTGACGTATCCCGATAAGTCATGTCGGGCTTCCCAGCGAAGTCCTGCAGGAAGTGAAAAGACAGTTGTCCCTGCTGCTAAATCAGGGGTTTCTTGTGTGGGGGTCAGTGGAAAGAAAGGGGGAGTAAGACGCGCAATAGCACCTGGTCGAGTATGCCATGTCCAAACATCGTTGCGGGAAGCTGGGACCACGTGGGTGGTGCTAAAGCTCATGTGACTCCTTAAACATGGCATGGGGTACAGCTATATCGTTAGGTCAGCATCCTAGGGCAATACTTGAACGAGTGTATTCGTTAAGTGGGTACTGTGTGGGGATTGGAGGGGCGTACTGTTTAAAGATCTCGTTATGTGTTGAGCGGCTGTACGGGATTGTAATAGCTATAACTTCCCTAGATTTCTGCATCCTAGAGTAGCGGGTGATTTTATTTTGGCTAAAAACTAGTATGTATAGCGCTTAAAGTTCTGTGCTTTAGGAGGGGGTTCTGGGGTGCGTGGGAAAACTACACTGTGATGCTTGTGAACTCGACTTTTCTAGATGCTGTCCAGCATAAGGGGGTATCTCCATCATTGGGATATAGACAAATGTGCAGCCTTGGTATCGGATCGAGAAATTAAGTGCTACTATCTCTTGCAGTCACGGTTTTGCGCCGTGTTTTCGCCGGACATCGCATAGTGCTCACGGACTCTCTATGGAGAATCTCGTGAGTGAAAGAGATGGCTTGTGAGCTTATAAATATATATGTTCGACATCCTTTAACAGACCGCACAGAGAGGCGGGAAAGGAGGTCACGATGAGCGAAAACTCGCAAGGGATTATCGAGCTGCTTGGCAGCGACGATGTCTCTCGAACTGTCGCACGCATCGCGCACCAGATCATTGAAAAAACAGCTCTTGATTCTGAGAGCTCTTTACCGGTAATACTGCTGGGCATTCCGTCCGGAGGTGTTCCTTTAGCGCACCACTTGGCTGCGAAGATTTCTGAATTCGCCGGTGTCGCTGTTCCCGTAGGATCTTTGGACATTACGCTGTACCGGGATGACCTGCGGACAAAACCCCACCGTGCGTTACAACCGACTCTGATTCCTCAGGGGGGAATTGACGGTACGCACATCATTATTGTTGATGATGTTCTCTATTCAGGCCGTACCATCCGTGCCGCATTAGACGCTCTTCGCGACATTGGACGTCCAGAGACCATCCAATTAGCTGTTCTCGTTGATCGTGGACATCGTCAACTGCCTATTCGTGCTGATTATGTAGGCAAAAACCTTCCGACTTCTCGTGAAGAAGACGTGAAAGTCCTGGTCGGGGCAATTGATGGCCGAGACGCTGTCATCCTGACTCGTGAAGCATCGGAGGCCTAGCCATGAAGCACCTTCTGTCTATCTCAGATCTCAGCAAAGACGAGATTCTCGGAATTATGGATGAGGCTGACCGCTTCCGCGAAGCACTCACTGGCCGTGAGATTAAAAAGCTTCCTACTCTTCGTGGTCGGACTATCTTCACGTTGTTCTATGAGAACTCTACGAGAACTCGTTCTTCTTTTGAAACCGCTGGAAAATGGATGAGCGCTGATGTTATTAACATTTCCGCTAGTTCTTCTTCCGTGAAAAAGGGGGAGTCGCTCAAGGACACCGGCTTGACGCTGTCCGCTATCGGGGCTGACGCGATCATCATCCGGCACCCTTCTTCCGGTGCAGCCCAACAATTGGCGCAGTGGGTTGCGCCGGAGGGACAAGGACCCAGCGTTATTAATGCCGGCGACGGTTCTCACCAGCACCCCACGCAGGCGCTTCTCGACGCCCTCACGATTCGGCAGCGACTCGGAAACATTGAAGGGCGCAAAATTGTCATTGTGGGGGATTGCCTTCACTCACGTGTTGTTCGTTCCAACGTAGACCTGCTCACTTGCTTGGGGGCAGAAGTGGTGCTTGTTGCACCTCCGACGCTACTGCCCTCGGGCATAGAGCAATGGCCTGTTCGTTGCTCATACACCATGGACGACGAGATTAAAGACGCGGATGTGGTGATGATGCTTCGCGTGCAGCAGGAGCGTATGCATGGCGGATTTTTCCCATCGCATCGCGAATACGCAGCGTTGTATGGCATGTCTAAGGAACGTGAGTCACGGCTGCAAGATCACGCAATTGTTATGCACCCCGGACCGATGCTGCGAGGTATGGAAATTAACTACGCCGTCGCTGATGCCCCGCGCACAGCGGTGCTTCAGCAAGTAAATAACGGTGTGCACACTCGCATGGCAGTTCTGTTTACCCTCATTGCCGGTACGAATACCCCCGGTTTCTAAAAGGAGTTTGGCTCGAAGTGACTACCCCTAACGACTACCCAGAGACTGGACAACTTGCTCCTGCCCCAGAGCGTACTCTTCTACTCACCAATGTTCGCCCCTATGGTGAGGGCGAACCGACCAGCGTATTTATCTCTCATGGCACGATCACAGCTATAGGGGATGACGCACATAAGCACTCCGCAGATGACGTTGTCGATGGAGAAGGCAATATTCTTCTGCCAGGCCTTGTGGATATGCACGTTCATCTACGTGAACCAGGGCGCGAAGACACAGAAACGATTGCGACCGGTTCCGCAGCAGCAGCTAAAGGCGGCTTTACCGCAGTTTTTACTATGGCCAATACTCTTCCGGTGTTGGATCAGCCGATTATCGCCGAATCAGTATGGGCTAAGTCGCAACAGATCGGTTTATGCGACGTCCATCCTGTTGGCTCAATAACAAAAGGACTCCAAGGCAAAGAGCTCACTGAGTTTGGCATGATGGCAAATTCAGACGCCAAGGTTCGCATGTTCTCGGACGATGGAAAATGCGTTGATAACCCGCTTATCATGCGTAGGGCCGTGGAATACGCCAAGGGAATGGACGTTCTCCTGGCCCAACACTGCGAAGATCCTCGTCTGACCGATGGTGCTGTGGCCCATGAAGGAAAGATTGCTGCTGAGCTTGGTCTTGGTGGCTGGCCGCGCGTTGCAGAGGAATCCATTGTTGCCCGCGATGCTATCCTGGCTCGTGATTACGGCGGCAGAATGCATATCTGCCATGCCTCTACTGAAGGCACCGTGGAGCTGCTTAAATGGGCAAAATCTCAGGATATTCCGCTGACTGCGGAAGTAACCCCGCATCATCTTTTGCTTACCGACGAGCGCCTACGCACCTATGACGGCGTTAACCGAGTCAATCCGCCGCTGCGGGAAAATCGGGACACACTGGCACTGCGAGACGCGCTTTTGAATGGTTTTATCGATTGTGTTGCCACAGATCATGCACCGCACGGATCTGAAGATAAATGTTGCGAGTTTGAGCATGCCAAGCCAGGGATGCTAGGGCTTGAAACGTCGTTAGCGATCATTGCACAGATTTTTGTGGATAGTGGCCTTGCTGACTGGAGGTTCGTTGCAAAGGTTATGAGTGAGCGGCCTGCAGAGATTCTGCGTCTTCCTGGCCACGGGCGGCCAATCGCAGTGGGAGAACCAGCAAACTTGACTGTGGTCAATCCACACATGCCTTGGACTGCGCATGGTTGCGATATGGCTTCCAAAGCGGACAATACCCCCTTTGAAGGGATGGAGTTTAGCGCCAAGGTGACCACCACGATTCTGCGTGGCCGACTGACCTGCATTGATGGTCAACCTGCGGGCCCGCGATCCGTCTAGAACTTTAGCGTTCTCTGATTTGCTACCTCAGGTTCGGCAAAGCACGTAAATCTGAGGTAAGCAGGGGTACAGCATGCTCCCCCAAAATTTTTAAAGGGAAAATGACCACAACTTATTCACCCCAGCGCGATTATCGCGGTGCGGACATAAATACAGCTAAGAAAGGCGACACAGTGACGTCGACGTTCCAGAATCGATCCGAAGCCGTCCTTGTTCTTGCAGACGGACGCATCTTCCGAGGTCAATCCTTTGGCGCTTTAGGGACCACGCTTGGCGAAGCCGTATTTACTACTGCGATGACTGGTTACCAAGAGACCATGACCGATCCTTCCTATCATCGCCAGATCGTTGTATCCGCGGCACCTCACATTGGTAACACCGGATGGAATGATGAAGACAGCGAGTCTTATGGAGAAAAGATCTGGGTTGCAGGACTAGCGATCCGAGATCTTTCTCACCGTGTTTCCAACTGGAGGGCTTCTCGCAGCCTTGAAGAAGAGATGCAGGCTCAGAATATTGTCGGAATCTCCGGACTAGATACCAGGACCATCGTCCGACATCTCCGCAATTTTGGCTCGATCTCGGCAGGCATTTTCTCAGGGGAGGACGCTGCTCGGAGCCCTGAAGAACTCGTAGAGATTGTTAAAGGACAGCCGAGCATGGCTGGTGCTGATCTTGCCGGTGAAGTATCAACCGATGCACCGTATGTGGTCGAGGCAGAGGGGGAGACCACGTTTACAGTGGTCGCCTATGACATGGGCATTAAAACAAATACTCCTCGAAACTTTGCGGCGCGGGGCATACGGACAATCGTGGTTCCAGCCAACACCCCATATCAGGAGATTGAGGGATACAACCCTGATGGTGTGTTTATCTCCAATGGCCCTGGTGATCCTGCTACCGCAGACGTTATGGTGGGGATCGTCCAAGAAATTCTTGAGCGCAAAATCCCGCTATTCGGCATTTGCTTTGGCAACCAGATCCTTGGGCGGGCCTTAGGACTGAAGACCTACAAGATGAAATTCGGGCACCGAGGGATTAACGTTCCCGTCCTCAACCACCTCACCGGGAAAATCGACATCACAGCGCAAAACCATGGTTTCGCGCTAGAAGGCAAAGCCGGAGAGACATTTGAAACTCCGTTTGGTGATGCACACGTAACGCATACGTGCCTTAATGACGACACTGTAGAAGGCGTTGCCTTGGGCAACGGCCTTGCTTATTCCGTTCAGTATCACCCCGAAGCAGCCGCTGGTCCTCACGATGCAAACCCGCTGTTCGATCAGTTTGTTGAACTGATGTCCACCCACAACTCCGCTGTTACTGCGAACTAAAACCAGGAAGGTTTTTAAAATATGCCTAAGCGTACTGACATTAAACACGTCCTGGTTATCGGATCTGGCCCTATCGTTATCGGTCAAGCCTGCGAATTCGACTATTCGGGCACTCAGGCATGCCGGGTGCTTAAAGAAGAGGGTCTTCGTGTGACCCTAATCAACTCCAATCCGGCGACTATCATGACGGATCCAGAGTTTGCAGACCACACGTATGTTGAGCCTATCCAGCCGGAATACATTGAAAAGATCTTTGAAAAAGAGATGGCTGAAGGCCATCCGGTTGATGCCGTGCTTGCCACGCTAGGTGGTCAAACCGCACTGAATGCGGCTATTCAACTTGACCGTCGTGGATCCCTGAAAAAATATGATGTGGAGCTCATTGGCGCTGACATTGATGCGATCGAACGCGGCGAAGATCGACAGAAATTCAAAGATATCGTTGCTAAGGTCGGCGGAGAATCTGCTCGTTCTCGTGTGTGCCACAATATGGATGAAGTCTATGAGACAGTTGAAGAACTCGGTCTTCCAGTGGTGGTACGTCCTTCCTTTACCATGGGTGGGCTTGGCTCCGGCTTGGCATTTAACCAAGAAGACTTGGAACGCATCGCTGGTGGTGGCTTAGCAGCTTCCCCCGAGGCGAATGTCTTGATCGAGGAATCGATTTTAGGGTGGAAAGAATACGAGCTTGAATTGATGCGTGATGGCGCGGACAACGTGGTTATTGTCTGCTCCATTGAAAACGTCGACGCACTGGGTGTTCACACAGGAGACTCCGTAACGGTCGCGCCTGCGCTTACCCTCACAGACCGCGAGTATCAGAAGATGCGCGATCAAGGTATCGCCATCATTCGGGAAGTCGGCGTAGATACCGGCGGCTGCAACATCCAATTCGCGGTGAACCCGGCAGACGGTCGATTGATCACCATTGAGATGAATCCGCGTGTGTCTCGTTCCTCGGCTTTGGCTTCAAAGGCCACGGGCTTCCCGATCGCAAAGATTGCAGCGAAACTCGCTATTGGTTACACACTGGATGAAATCACTAATGACATCACAGGGGTCACTCCTGCAGCTTTTGAACCGACGCTAGACTACGTAGTGGTGAAGGCACCACGTTTTGCCTTTGAAAAGTTTGTGGGTTCTGATGACACCCTGACGACCACGATGAAATCAGTCGGCGAGGCTATGGCTCTGGGACGCAACTACATTGCGTCGTTAGGCAAAGTCATGCGTTCTTTGGAGAACAAGCAGGCAGGTTTTTGGACCACCAGCGATGAGGCTTTTGCAGGGGAGCGAGCACAAGACGTTGATGCAGTGCTGGAGGATCTGAAACGTCCTACGCAAGGACGAATTTATGACGCAGAACTTGCGCTTCGTCTGGGCGCTAGCATCGAGCAAGTCCATGAAGCCTCAGGGCTTGACCCATGGTTCCTCGCAGAGCTGCAAGCGCTTGTGGATTTCCGTGAGGAGCTAGTCGCTGCACCAGTTCTCGATGAGCCCTTGCTACGTCGTGCGAAGTTCCTGGGGCTGTCCGATAAACAGATTGCTGCTCTGCGTCCGGAGTTTGCGGGGGAAGACGGCGTGCGTCGTCTGCGCTGGTCTCTAGGCGTGCGTCCTGTTTTCAAAACAGTAGATACGTGTGCTGCGGAGTTCGAAGCTACTACTCCGTACCACTATTCCGCCTATGAATTGGACCCGAACGCTGAGTCCGAGGTTCGCCCGCAGGTAGAAAAAGAGAAAATGATTATCCTGGGTTCGGGTCCGAACCGGATTGGTCAGGGTATTGAGTTTGACTATTCCTGTGTCCATGCCGCACTTGAGCTCTCACGCGTGGGCTATGAAACAGTGATGATTAACTGCAACCCTGAGACTGTTTCTACTGATTATGACACTGCGGATCGTCTTTACTTTGAGCCGTTGACCTTTGAAGACGTCATGGAGGTCTACCACGCAGAGTCTCAATCCGGCACGGTAGCAGGAGTTATTGTCCAGCTAGGTGGGCAAACTCCGTTGGGACTAGCAGAGAAACTGAGAGATGCGGGGCTTCCTGTTATCGGCACCAGCCCAGAGGCAATCGACCTGGCCGAGGACCGTGGCGAGTTTGGAAATGTCCTTAAAGCCGCGCAGCTGCCTGCACCGGAATTTGGCACGGCTACCTCGTTTGAGGATGCCAAAGAGGTTGCCTCTCGGATTGGCTATCCAGTGCTTGTGCGTCCTTCCTATGTCCTAGGCGGCAGAGGAATGGAGATCGTATATGACGAAAAAGCGCTGCATAGTTATATTGATCGGGCCACAGAGATCACTAGCGATCACCCAGTTCTTGTGGATAGATTCCTGGATAACGCGATTGAGATCGATGTTGACGCGCTATGCGACGGCGAACATGTCTATCTCGCCGGCGTGATGGAGCACATCGAGGAAGCCGGAATCCACTCGGGCGATTCTGCTTGTGCGCTTCCACCTATGACCCTGGGCGCAGAAGATATTGAAACCGTAAGGCGCTCTACTGAGGCGCTTGCACATGGTATCGGTGTGCGAGGACTGATGAACGTCCAATACGCTCTCAAAGACGACATCCTGTATGTCATTGAGGCTAACCCTCGGGCATCGCGTACAGTCCCATTCGTTTCAAAGGCCACAGGAGTGCCACTTGCTAAGGCAGCAGCTCGCATTATGGCTGGGGCGACAATCCCTGAGCTGCAACAAGAAGGGATGATACCCACAGACTTTGATGGAGGCTCTTTACCGGAGCATTCTCCTATCGCAGTCAAGGAAGCTGTGCTGCCGTTTAACCGTTTCCGCCGGCCAGACGGAAGCATGCTTGACACGCTGCTGAGCCCAGAGATGAAATCCACTGGTGAGGTCATGGGGCTCGCAGATAACTTCGGTGCGGCCTACGCTAAGGCAGAACAAGCCGCCTTCGGGGCGTTACCTACCTCTGGCACGGTCTTTGTCTCGGTAGCTAACAGGGATAAAAGGACGCTCATTTTCCCGATTCAGCGCTTGGCGTCGTTAGGCTTTAAAGTGCTGGCAACATCCGGTACTGCGGGGATGCTGCGTCGTAATGGCATTGAGTGCGAGGTTGTTCTCAAGCAGACGCAGGCGAGGGAAGCTGCAGAGCAAGGCGATCTGGGTGGTCGTCGTTCGATCGTTGACATCATCAACGCGGGTGAAGTCGATCTCATCTTAAACACGCCTGCCGGCTCATCTGGTGCACGCCATGATGGCTACCAGATCCGTGCAGCGGCGGTTTCTGTGGGAGTTCCGCTGGTAACCACAGTTCAAGGTGTTACGGCTGCGGTGCAGGGCATCGAGGCGCTGCAACAAGGCGAGCTCAGCGTGCGTCCACTGCAAGAACTAGATCATTCATTGAGTGGAAAGTAAGACACAGTGGAACAACCACAGATAACTTTCGGTGAGCGGCTTCGGCGTGCTGGAATCGCTCACGGCAGGCTATGCGTAGGCATTGACCCACATGCAGCTTTGATGGAGCAGTGGGGACTGTCTTCGGATGTCCGGGGCTTAGCGACGTTTACGGAGATCTGCGTGGAGGCTTTTGCAGGAAATACTGCGCTGGTAAAACCGCAGGTTGCCTTCTATGAATCCTATGGTTCCTCGGGATTTGCCATTTTGGAAGATGCAATCGCGCATTTGCGCGACGCTGGCACCTTAGTGCTTGCCGACGCCAAGCGTGGAGACATTGGATCCACAATGGCGGGTTATGCCAGCGCATGGCTAAACGATGCGTCACCGCTGTGTTGCGATGCGGTGACGGTGTCTCCCTATCTGGGATACGGTTCGCTGAAACCAGTAGTGGACATTGCAGAGCAGAAAAACCGAGGGGTCTTTGTTTTAGCTGCGACATCTAACCCCGAAGCGCGTGCGTTGCAAGACCAGCAGGATGACCAAGGGCGAACGATATCTCAGCAGATCGTGGATTCAGTAGCTCAGACTAATTCTAGGCATGCTGAGACTGGTAGCGCCGGAAATATCGGAGTAGTGGTGGGAGCAACCCTTGCTAAGCCTCCACAGCTGTCTCAACTCGCTGGTCCTGTCCTGCTCCCCGGCGTGGGAGCACAGGGGGCGACAGCGGAGGATATATCGCGGATTACTGAGGGCATAAAGGACCTTGCTTTCCCAAATATCTCTCGTGCGATCCTTGCACAGGGCCCGTCGGTGGAAGCTCTTAAAGAAGCAACAGCTCTCGCCGTATTAGATTTTAGAGATTAATGTTTTCCCAGCTAGTGGGAGTTTGAGAGACTGCAGGTTGCCATTTGGTGACCTGCGGTTTTTCACCTTTTTAGGTTGATTACCTAGACTTTTGCAATCGGATGCTAGACTAAACCGGAAATCAACGCGGTGTCGCGGGTTTTAGTATGTTCCATCGCAGTGTGGTGGATGACTAAAGCTCATTGGATGCGGCACTGGGATTGAATTTTTCAGTGTGGCGCTTTCAAAGAAGCTGAGCAAAATTTTTTGAGAGTGTTTGTGCAGTGGAGACTTCAAGAAATGTGTATCGTTGATTGCCGGCGCATATAGCGTCACAAATCCCCAATAATAAATTTCGAATCGGAGGAACCCCGTGGCCCTTCCCAAGTTGACCGACGAGCAGCGTAAGGAAGCCCTCGCTAAGGCTGCTGAGGCCCGCAAGGCACGTGCAGAGCTGAAAGAACAGCTCAAGCGCGGTGACATCACGCTCAAAGAGGTACTGAATAAGGCATCTTCTGACGAGATTATCGGCAAGACCAAGGTTTCCGCTCTCCTCGAGTCTCTTCCTAAGGTAGGCAAAGTTAAGGCCAAGGAAATCATGGAGGAGCTGGAGATTGCTCAGACACGCCGCCTGCGTGGTCTTGGCGATCGTCAGCGTCGCGCTCTGCTTGAGCGCTTTGGCTTCTCCGAGGATTAATCAATGACAGGCGATAACCCAAAAGGTCGGCTAGTCGTTTTAGCTGGACCATCTGCTGTGGGGAAGTCCACGGTGGTTCATCGCCTTCGCGAGGAAGTACCGAACCTCTACTTCAGTGTTTCGATGACCACAAGGGCACCGCGTCCCGGTGAAGTTGATGGTGTGGATTACTTCTTCGTGACTCCCGAGGAGTTTCAGTCTCGTATCGACGGTGGAGATATGCTCGAATGGGCAGAAATCCATGGTGGATTGCAAAGGTCTGGAACTCCCGCGGGGCCTGTGGAAGACGCGTTGTCAGCCGGCCGTCCTGTGCTGGTTGAAGTCGATCTTGTTGGTGCTCGTAACGTCGCGGCGTTGAAGCCCGATGCAGAGACCGTTTTCCTAGCTCCGCCATCGTGGGAAGTCCTTGTGGATCGTCTTACTGGGCGGGGAACGGAGCCTGAAGACGTGATCAAGAGGCGGCTAGAGACTGCACGTCAGGAGCTAGCATCCCAGGATGAGTTTAAGCACGTTGTAACCAACGATAAGGTTAATGAGACGGTCGCTGAGATTCGGGATATCCTGCTCGGGTGTTGCTAATCTCCCGTTTCGGGTATGCAGCAGGAACCGTGGCAACGCCGCAGAATGAAACCTTGAGGTTTTATGCGGCCTAGTACAGCACAACTACCAAGCTTTTTAAGAAAAGGTGTCAGTGAGCAACGTGACCAACGTTACTGAGAACAACGATGGCGTTTATGATGCGCCAACCGGCATTACCGCTCCGCCGATCGACGATCTACTGAAGCGAGTATCGTCGAAGTACGCATTGGTGATTTTCGCGGCAAAGCGAGCTCGCCAGATCAATAGCTACTACCAGCAGGCGGACGAAGGCGTCTTCGAATTCGTTGGTCCTCTGGTCACGCCTGAGGCTCAGGAAAAGCCGCTGTCTATTGCACTTCGCGAGATTGAGCAGGGACTGCTCGATCACGAGGAAGGCTAATAACCACCGCGGTGTAACCGCTCTGGTTTGCTCTTACTTAGACCCCTTTACCTCCGGTTTCGGTGTAAAGGGGTCTTCTTCAATGAGAAAGGTCGGGTGCTTTCCGTGTCTAAACCTCGGAAGGTTGTAGTAGGTATCGCTGGGGGAGTCGCAGCGTATAAGGCTTGTCATGTGGTGCGAGCTTTTAAAGAGCTTGGTGATGAAGTACGAGTAGTACCTACCGCGAATGCATTAAAATTCATCGGCGCTGCGACACTGGAAGCATTGTCGGGGAACCCCGTTACCGCCAGCGTTTATGATCGCGTGGATGAAGTACAACATGTGAACGTCGGCAAGCAAGCAGATCTTATCGTTATAGCTCCTGCCACTGCGGATCTTCTCGCACGAATGGTTGCGGGCCGTGCCGACGATCTCCTCACGGCTACGCTGTTGGTTGCTACATGCCCTGTGGTTGTAGCGCCAGCTATGCACACGGAAATGTGGCTGCATCCAGCGACTCAAGAAAATGTTCGTACTCTCCGACGTCGAGGAATTAAAGTTCTTGACCCAGCGCATGGTCGCCTTACTGGGGCCGACTCGGGCCCTGGTCGGCTGCCCGACCCCCAGCAGATCGTCGATTTAGCATTAGCTGTGTATGAAGGCGCTGACCTGCCTCGGGACTTAGAAAACCGTAAAGTGGTGATCTCTGCCGGAGGAACGCAAGAACGGATTGATCCGGTGCGCTATATTACCAATAGCTCTTCAGGTCGCCAGGGATTCGCATGCGCGGAAATTGCCGCACAGCGAGGGGCGGAAGTTGTGGTAGTTGCAGGGCGTACTGATGAATTACCTGTGCCGTTGGGGGCGCGCGTGATTCGCGTTGCTTCTGCGCGGGATATGCATGAGGCGTGTATGGCTGAAGCTACGGATGCGGATATTGTGGTGATGTCTGCAGCTGTTGCGGATTATCGACCAGCGTCTGTGGCACCTTTGAAATTAAAGAAGGGCTCTGCTGATGCTGCGCTATCTCGTATAGAACTGGTGGAGAATCCCGATATTCTTAAATCCCTAGTAGAAGCACGGCACGATAGTCAGATCAAGGAATCAGCGGTTATCGTGGGGTTTGCTGCAGAAACAGGGGATTCCTCACATAGCGCACTCGATTTTGCTCGAGAAAAAATCTTGTGTAAAGGCTGCGACCTTTTGATGTGTAATGAGGTCGGGGAGGGGTTGGTCTTTGGGGAGACACGTAATCGAGGCTTCTTGCTGCATTCTTCTGGCGACTGTCAGGAAATTCCCGATGGCTCTAAACTACGTGTGGCTTCTAACATCCTGGATGCAGCAGTGAAAAATCTTGGTCAATGACGTGTGGCGGACTAGACCAGCCTGGTAACACCAGTAAGGTTCGTCTCATTCTTCGGGCTTGTCTTGTTAGACAGCTTGGTCTATATTATGTGTCGGATATAGGCGATTAGGAATCGTCTTGTGAGCGCACACCAGTTGTTATGGCGTAACGCCTTCAGCACTCTTAGGTAAGGACAAAACTTAGTGACTCAACACTCTCAGGCGAAGCTTCGCCTGTTTACCAGCGAATCGGTGACCGAAGGCCACCCAGACAAAATCTGTGACGCTGTTTCAGACACGATTTTGGATGCGTTGCTCACCGTCGACCCTCACGCACGTGTTGCGGTAGAAACCGTAACCACAACCGGTCTGGTCCACGTGGTTGGCGAGGTTCGGACATCGGGATACGTTGAGATTCCCAAGCTTGTCCGTGACAAACTGATCGAGATCGGATTCAATTCTTCCGAGGTCGGCTTTGACGGTCGTACCTGCGGAGTAAGCGTTTCCATCGGTGAGCAGTCCCAAGAAATTGGTGCAGGCGTAGATCAGTCGCATGAAGTGCGTTCTGGTTCTCAAACGGATGAGGATGATCAAGCAGGTGCTGGCGATCAGGGGCTGATGTTCGGTTATGCAACCAAGGAAACCGCCACTTTGATGCCGCTGCCCATTGATCTGGCACACCGGTTGTCCCGTCGTTTAACGCAGGTTCGTAAAGAAGGTATCGTGCCAAACCTGCGTCCTGACGGAAAAACACAGGTCACCTTTGCCTACGATGAGGCCGGGAAACCAGTACACCTGGACACCGTTGTGGTATCTACGCAGCACGATCCACAGGTCACCCAAGAATGGTTGCACGAGCAGATTCGTGAAAACGTTGTTGATTGGGTTCTCCGTGACGCCGGAATCGCTGGAAACCTAGCTGATAACGAGTACACGCTGTTGGTTAACCCCTCAGGCTCCTTCATTGTTGGCGGCCCTATGGGTGACGCTGGTTTGACTGGCCGCAAAATAATCGTGGACACGTATGGAGGAATGGCTCGGCATGGTGGCGGAGCTTTCTCCGGAAAAGATCCGAGCAAAGTTGACCGATCTGGCGCCTATGCAATGCGGTGGGTAGCCAAAAACATAGTGGCGGCTGGTCTTGCCGATCGAGCAGAAGTCCAAGTTGCTTATGCGATTGGTCGCGCTAAACCCGTGGGGCTCTATGTGGAGACCTTCGGTACCGCGCACGCGGAGCTTACTGATGAAAAGATTCAGCAGGCAGTGCTAGAGGTTTTCGACCTGAGGCCGGCCGCGATTATCCGCGATCTAGACCTATTGCGCCCCATCTATGCTGATACCGCAGCATATGGACACTTTGGTCGGGATGACCTAGATCTGCCTTGGGAAAAGACCGACCGAGTGGACGCTCTGCGCTCGGCTGTGGGCTTCTAGTTCTCTCATGTTTGTGTAGAGAACCTTCGAGTGGTTTACCCACTCCATCACAATCGTGGAGTCAGAATGTATGATTTCCACATGCCTAAGACCCGTGAACCTGCTCCGCATTTGCCAGTGGCACGGGTCTTACCTCTTTTGGGTATTGCTCACCTCGATCGTCCTTTTGAATACCTCATTGACTCGACACAAGACGCAATAGCTCAGCCGGGGGTGCGAGTGAGAGTCCGCTTCGGAGGGCGCTTAGTGGATGCTTTGCTGCTTGAGCGGACTTCGGATCAAGAGCACGAGGGCCAACTTAAATGGTTGGAACGCGTAATCTCTCCGGAAAAAGTCTTCACCCCAGAGATGCGGAAGCTTGTCGACGCCCTAGCTGTCCGTTACGCCGCGGTCACGTCGGATCTTATCCGTGCTGCTCTTCCCTCACGTCATGCAAAGGCTGAAGAATCTGATACGGCTCAGCCGTGGGAAGACTTTGGCGAGGTAGAAGAGCCAGATTTATCTGCATGGGCTACATATGTGCACGGTCAGTCTTTTGTGGATGCGATAATTTCTGGCAAAACTGCCCGTGCGGCGTGGCAAATTACTCCAGGGGACGATTGGTCAGCCGCCATATCAGCATTAGCAGCTAAGGTGGCCAAGGATGGCGGCGGAGTGCTCATCGTGGTTCCTGATCAACGTGACGTAGACAAGATGGAACAGGCGCTACGTAACCACGTTTCCGCGAAACACATCACTGTGCTTACATCTGCACTTGGACCGCAGGCCCGTTATCGTAGGTTTTTAAGCATTCTCCACGGCCAAGGTCGATTGGTAATAGGGACCCGCAGCGCGGCCTTTGCGCCAGTGGCCAATCTTGCTTTGGCAATCATAAAAGACGATGGGGATGAGAACCTTTCTGATCCTAGAGCTCCGTATGTTCATGCTCGCGAGGTTCTGACTACTCGGGTGAGCCAACAGCAGTGTTCATTGCTGATAGCAGGGCATTCGCGCACGGCAGAGACCCAGTTGTTGGTCGAATCCGGATGGGCGCATGATCTTGTGGCTTCTCGTGACCGAATTCGCGCCCAGATGCCAAGGATTCGCGCTATTGCCGATTCGAATAGCGCATTAGAACGCGACCCTTTGGCGTTTTCCGCACGGATGTCCTCTACCGCGTTTCAAGCATTACGAGCAGGACTTCAACGCGAAGAACCAGTGTTGATTCAAGTACCGCGCAAAGGATACGTTCCCACGCTTTCTTGTGGAACATGCCGTTCTCCTGCCAGGTGCAGACACTGTAATGGTCCTTTGGAGTTGCCCTCCGGCTCAGAGATGAATGGGATGGGGGCTTTACCCACATGTCGTTGGTGTGGCCGTCCGGATTCGCATTATCGCTGCCCACAATGTGGTTCAAGCAAGCTTCGTGCCGTCGTGCTGGGAGCTGAGCGAACTGCTGAAGAAATAGGTAGGGCTTTTCCCGGAGTAAAGGTGATTACCTCTGGTGGGCAAAGGGTTATCGACTGGGTACCAAACGAACCCGCTTTGGTCGTGTCCACTCCCGGCGCTGAGCCAAATGTTATGGCGGGGCGTTACGGTGCTGCTGTGTTTTTGGATGCTTGGGCTTTGATCGGCCGACAGGACCTTCGGGCAGGAGAAGATACGCTCGCTAAATGGGCGGCTGCGGCGACGTTGGTTGCCCCGCATGACGTGGGTGGAGAAGTTATCATTGCGGCGGATGCTAGTTTGCCGCAGGTTCAAGCCCTTATCCGATGGGATATGGTCGGTGCTGCCCATCGAGAACTGCTGGAGCGACGAGAAGTACACTTCCCACCTGCGGCGCATATGGCGGCTATCGATGGAGCGCGCACTGCGTTGGATGCTTTTCTTTCGTTTACTCATTTGCCGCCCCACGCTGAGATTTTAGGACCAGTCGATCTACCTCCAGGAAGTAAACTCCCTGGTGAATATGATGAACGTGAGTATGGTCCGCCTCAGCGAATCTTGATTAGGACCCCACTGGCCGGGCGTAACCAATTAGGTCAAGCCTTACGTGCTGGGCTAATTGAACGTGGGGCGCGTAAGGAAGAACTGCCGCTTCGCATTAAGGTAGATCCCATTAAGGTGGGATAAAGCTTACGCAGCCCTGCTACCTTAAGTAAAAGGATGCTGGCGAGCGTCGACAAGCTTCATTGCACCATGGCGCAGCTAGCAAAAATTTTATGTGAACCTACTGAACTTAAAAAGGAACTGTATTCTCTTGACCATTCGTGACATCAGATTTTTTGGCGATCCGGTCCTTACTACACGCGCAGATGAAGTAACCGTCTTTGACAAGGGTTTGGAAAACTTGGTCAACGATATGCTTGAAACAATGGACGCGGCAGGTGGTGTAGGACTTGCCGCCAACCAAGTGGGAGTGACCAAGAGAGTATTTGTTTACGATTGCTCGCATATAGAGGACGGTCTGCGAGGCCACATCATCAACCCAGTATGGGAGCCTATCGGGGAGAACACTCAACTAGGGCCAGAAGGGTGTTTGTCGATTCCTGATGTTCAGGAAGACACAGTTCGTTTTGAGACAGTGAAAGTCACAGGTCAAGACGTGTCCGGAAAAACTTTTTCTATGGTGGCCTCCGGTTTGATGTCACGCTGTATCCAGCATGAGACGGACCATCTCGACGGGATTTTGTTTCTTAAAAGACTTGATAAAGAACACCGTAAAGAGGCGATGGCAGCCATCAGGCAGTCTGAATGGTTCAACGCTTAACTGAGACAATTCAGTCGGATCAGCATACTCAAGAAGGATAAAATGCGTCTTATATTTGCGGGGACTCCAGAACCCGCAGTCGTTGCTCTGGAAAAATTACTCGCCAGTGATCACGAGGTGATCGCGGTCCTCACTCGCCCGGATGCGCCCAAAGGACGAGGGAGAACTCTACAGCCCTCTCCTGTTTCTGCGCTTGCACAACAACACGGGATAGAAATACTCACCCCAACCAGCATCAAGCCTGGAACCCCCGATGGGGAAGCTTTCCGCGCTCGGCTGGAAGAACTATCCCCGGACTGCGTCCCCGTAGTTGCCTATGGCAATTTGATCACGCAAGATCTGCTCGACGCAGTACCTCACGGGTGGGTTAACCTTCATTTTTCCTTGCTTCCCGCGTGGCGTGGAGCAGCGCCAGTGCAATCGGCCATTCGCAATGGAGACGCCGTCACCGGTGCTACAACATTCCGCATAGACCAAGGGCTAGACACCGGTGACATTCTGGGTACTTTGAAAGAACCCATCAACCCCACAGACACCTCAGATGATTTGCTCACTCGTCTGGCCTATGCCGGCGCGGACTTGTTGGTAAAAACGATGGACGACCTGGCAGCAGGGAAAGCAGAACCACGGCCACAAGTTGGCGAGCCCTCATACGCTCACAAGATTCTCACTGACGATGCACAAATAAAGTGGGATGCGACCGGCGCAGATATCGACCGACTCATCCGCTCAGTCACTCCTGGCCCTGGTGCATGGACAACGCTGGACGGCCAACGCTTTAAACTTGGCCCCGTCACGTATATACCCGCGGAGGAATGCTCAGCAGCGGCAGGGGAGATCGTGATCGAGAAAAATCGAGTTCTAGTAGGTACCCATCACGGATGCGTGAAGCTAGACATGATCCAGCCTCAGGGAAAGAAAAGGATGCAAGCATCGGATTGGGCCCGTGGTCTACACAATAAGGAAGGACTGAGGTTCGAATGAGCCAAGGAGGATTTAGATCTCGATCGCGATCTGCAGGAAAACCTAATCCTGATAGAACTGCGGGCAGAGAACCGAACGCACAACGCACCTACGGGCAAAAAAAGCGACCGCAGAGCAATCGCAGATCCGGGGGACGTGCTCAGGAAAACCGTGCCCCACAAGGCGGATTCCGGAAACTATCCGGAGTTGATACCGCGCGAAGCGTCGCTTTTCATGTTCTCCACCGCGTAAGCTCAGAGAACGCCTTTGCCAACCTCACTCTGCCCAAACTGCTGAACAAAGCCAACGTGCACGGCAGAGACGCTGCCTTTGCCACTGAACTGACTTATGGAACATTACGTACAGTAGGCGTACTTGACGCGTTGATCGGGGAGTGCTCATCACGGGGACTGAATACGATTCACCCTGAGCTCTTGGATGCGCTACGCCTTGGCGCTTACCAGCTGATGTACATGCGAGTGGAACCCCACGCGGCCGTAGACACAACAGTCCGTATCGTAGAAGCTCTAGGGCACGATAAAGCCAAAGGATTTGTTAACGGAATCCTGCGCACCATTTCTCGGAGCACACCCGCAGAATGGATGGATCGACTCGCACCGCAGAGCGAAGTCGCAAACATTGCATTCCGTACCGCGCATCCCGAATGGATAGCACACAGCTTCTCACGCGTCGTGGGACTGTCCAACCTGGAAGAAACACTTCGAGCAGACTCAGATCGACCGATCGTGCACTTGGTGGCTCGCCCCGGCGAGATTAGTGCATTAGAACTATCGCTCATCACCGGAGGAGAACAAGGCAAATACTCGCCTTATGCCGTCTACCTTGAAAGCGGTGATCCTGGCGAACTAGAACCCGTTCAACAACAACTAGCAGCCGTGCAAGATGAAGGAAGCCAACTCATCGCACGCGCCCTAGCAGAAGCACCCGTTGACGGAACTGATACTGGTCGCTGGCTGGACCTCTGTGCAGGACCCGGAGGCAAGGCAGCACTACTCGGCGCACTCGCGCGTATCGACGCCGCCCACGTAGACGCCATAGAGATCTCCGAGCACCGCGCGCGCCTTATCGAAAAGACCGTTGCCGGCCTGCCCGTCCGAGTAAAAGTCGCTGACGGACGCAACCCAGGCCTCAGCGATGGATACGACCGCGTCCTCGTCGACGCTCCCTGCTCAGGGCTTGGAGCTCTGCGTCGTCGCCCCGATGCTCGCTGGCGCAAACAGGAATCAGATATCACTGAGCTGGTCCCGCTCCAAAAGGAACTTCTCGCCTCAGCATGCACACTCGTCCGTCCTGGCGGTGTTGTGGTGTACTCAACCTGCTCACCAGATCTACGCGAGACCCGCGACATCGTTGACCATGCGCTCACTCATCTAGGAATGGTGGAAGAAGACGCAGCTGCTTTGGTGCCTGAGATGTCCCACACTGGAGAATATAAATCCGTTCAGATGTGGCCCCATCATCATGGAACCGATGCCATGTTCTTTGCTGTGCTGAAAAAACCAAGTGTATAAATCCATTTTTCACACCTGGATTGGCCGCCCCGAATAGTGCTTCTCATTTCTTGCTGCTTAGGTCGTAGCTAAGATACTGAGTTATGACTACAGAAGCGCGCCAACCCATTATCGCTCCGTCGATCCTTTCCGCTGACTTTTCCAAGTTAGGGGAAGAGATCGCAGAGGTGTCACACGCCGATTGGATCCATGTGGACATTATGGATGGCCATTTTGTCCCCAACCTCTCTTTTGGTGCGGACATCACCAAGGCCGCACATAAATCGACGGATCAACCTCTTGACGTCCATCTGATGATCGAAAACCCTGAGAAATGGGTAGATAACTACATCGATGCTGGCGCTAGCTGCGTGATCTTCCATGTAGAAGCCACCTCCAACCCCAGTGCACTGGCACAACACATCAGAGAACGAGGCGTTCGCGCCGGGTTCTCTTTGCGCCCTGGCACGGCTATTGAGCCGTATCTTCCACACCTGGAGGAGTTTGATCAGGTTTTGGTGATGAGCGTGGAACCTGGGTTCGGTGGGCAAAAATTTATGCCTGATCAGCTTGAGAAAGTTCGGACGTTGCGTCAAGAGATCGATACGCGAAATCTAGACGTCATTATCGAAATCGATGGCGGAATTTCCGCAGAGACCATAGCGCAGGCTGCGGAAGCCGGTTGCGATGCTTTTGTGGCTGGTTCGGCGGTATATAAGCACAGTGATCGCAATGCTGCGATTGATGAGCTTCGGGAATTGGCGCAGCGTGCACGATAACAAGAGAATTGGCTTGCCCTTTGGATTGAATAGTCAAGGGGCGGGCCTTTTTGCTGAACACAGAGATCTCACTACTTATGAGCTTTCTGCGTCAGTCATGGCTGGTTTATACGCAGCAGTTGAACAAGGAGAAAAAGCCCAGGGATCGACGAGTCCTAACCCACCAGTAGGGGCCGCCGTGGTTTCTTCGCAAGGAGACATCGTTGGAGTTGGATGTACCCAACCAGTAGGAGGTCCGCATGCTGAAGTCATGGCGCTTCAAGCGGCCGGCACTGCTGCTCGTGGTGCCACGATTATGGTGACACTGGAACCTTGCCAGCACCAAGGAAGAACTGGCCCTTGTACACAAGCTCTCCTTGACTCAGGAATCGCTGAGGTCATCTATTGCCTTAAAGACCCAGGTGGGAAAGAAGGCGGTGGGCACGAGTTTTTGCAGAAAAATGGAGTCCGCGTTACTTTTTTGGATTTGCCGATTCGGGCTCTACGCCCCTGGCTACAGGCTCAGCACTTACAACGCCCCTATGTAGTGGGGAAATCGGCTCATACGATAGACGGTTTTATTGCAGCAGCGGACGGCACCTCTCAGTGGATTACTGGTGAAGCAGCACGCGGTTATGCAACTAACCAACGGAAAATGTTTGACGCAATTGTCGTAGGAACCGGAACTGCTTTGGCGGATAACCCGAGGCTTACCGCGAGAGACCCTAAAGGGAAAGAGCTTCTATCTCAACCTCTTCGTGTTGTCGTCGGCTCGCGAACACTACCTGAGAACGCACACCTCAATGATCCGACTGTCTTGAAGTTTTTGGATCTGGATGAGGCTCTGCACAATCTGTGGGACAGAGGATGCAGGTATGTGCTTTTAGAAGGAGGCGCAGGGCTTATTGCCTCAGCATTTGAGAGCGGCGTTATTGATGAATTTCATGATTATTCCGCACCGCTATTCCTAGGGGCGGGTAGGAACGCTCTTGCTCGCAGCATTTCTCCCACTCTGAGTGATGCCACGCACATGCACACGCAACGGGTAGAGCTACTGGGAGAGGACGTCCTGCGGGTCTTGGTAAGACAGCAATAATTCAAGCTCCAGGAACAAGACGCTTTTCGCGGAGCCGTGTGGTTGGCGGCCTTTCTGGGGGGTAGTTCAGAATGCGTGGGGCGTCGATAAGCATTTCGTAGTACAACAATCGTGAATAAGAGAATGAAAGGGAAAAATGTTTAGCGGAATAGTAGAAGAAGTCGGTACTGTGGCAGCCCTGGAGGAGCTATCGGATTCCGTTGTTCTTTCCATTGCAGCGCATAAGGTGCTTGAAGGCACGTCGTTGGGGGACTCCATAGCGGTGAATGGGGTGTGTTTGACTGTTACTGATATCCAAAAAGGCTTTTTTAGCGCGGATGTCATGCAGGAATCACTCGTACGTTCGTCTTTAGGGGAGCTTACGGTAGGGGCACCGGTTAATCTGGAACGCGCATTACGTGCAGATGGGCGTCTCCACGGCCATATCGTCCAAGGTCATGTGGATGGCACTGCGGAGTTGATAGCGCAAGAACAATCAGAGCATTGGACTGTTCTGCGGTTCACACTGCCTCAAGAGCTGTCTCGCTATGTAGTAGAAAAAGGTTCGATTTCTGTGGACGGAACCTCGCTTACCGTCTCCGGGTTAGGGGAAACCGAGGGGAATCATTGGTTTGAAGTATCCCTTATCCCTACTACTTTGCAAGCCACAACACATGGACAGCGTCAGCTGGGTGACCGTGTGAACCTCGAAGTAGACGTATTAGCCAAATATGTGGAGCGGATGCTCACAGCGCAAGCGGTTCCCCCGGCGAGCATCGTGAACCTGGACGCGCGCTAGAGTTATCATCGTGACTATCCATATCGACACACCCGGTCAGACAGCTCACGATAACGCTGAATACTCTGATCGCGTCCGCCTCGACTCCGTGGATACTGCGATTGCGGATATTGCTGCGGGGAAAGCCGTTATCGTCGTTGATAACGAGGATCGTGAAAACGAAGGCGATATTATTTTCGCTGCGGAAAAAGCAACGCCTGAGCTTGTAGCTTTTATGGTCCGATATTCTTCGGGATACATCTGTGCGTCTTTGACTGGCAAAGATTGTGACAGGCTAGGGCTTCCTCCGATGGTCGCCCATAACCAAGATGCCCGAGGAACTGCATATACGGTAACCGTGGACGCCAACACGGGTTCTACCGGAATTTCCGCTACTAGCCGGGCACATACCATTCAAGCATTGGTGGATCCTGCTTCAACCCCAGGAGACTTTACTCGACCAGGACATGTGGTTCCGCTACGAGCTTTACCTGGTGGCGTTCTTGAAAGGCCTGGACACACGGAAGCGGCTGTTGATTTAGCCCGACTAGCTGGTTTACGCCCCGCGGGTGTGTTGTGTGAAGTGGTAAGCGAGGACGATCCCACCGACATGGCCCGGGGCCCTGAGTTGCGTCGATTTGCAGATAAACACGGCCTATCCCTGATCTCCATTGACCAGATGATCGAGTGGCGTACACAACATGACCCAGTGAAGCTCTATAAAGACCCGGCGGGTACGGATGCACAGGTTGTCACGCCGATAGCCGAACGGGTGACATCTACCCGGCTGCCCACAGACTTTGGATTTTTCACGGCCGTGGGATACCGAGCCCTATCTGACGGAGTGGAACACGTGGCACTCGTGGTCGGTGATATCGCTGATAATGACGGCGCAGATGTCCTCGTTCGTGTCCACTCGGAATGCTTGACGGGAGATGTGTTCGGGTCCAGGCGTTGTGATTGTGGTCAGCAACTTCATGCATCGATGGCAATGGTTCAGGAAAAAGGGCGCGGCGTGGTGTTATATCTGCGAGGCCAAGAGGGTCGGGGAATCGGCTTAGCTGAGAAACTACGGGCATATCATCTTCAAGATGGTGGGGTAGATACCGTAGACGCGAACCTTGCTTTGGGCTTGCCTGCAGATGCCCGTGATTATGGCATAGCTGCTTTTATCCTGCATGACCTGGGTGTGCAGTCAGCTAACTTGTTGAGCAATAATCCCAGCAAGCATGAGGGCTTGACTCGTTACGGCTTGGAGGTATCTGGTCGGACGCCTGTAGAAGTTTCAGTGAATGAAGACAATCTTCGCTATTTGACCACAAAGCGGGATCGGATGCGTCATGATCTGCCTTGGATTGAAACGTATGTGAATGAGCACGAGTAATAAGGAAGCTTTATGAGCAAAGAGGGACTACCGGATATTACGCATGTCGACGCTACAGGCTTGACTATCGGCATCGTTACATCGACATGGAATGAAGAGATCTGCCAGAGATTGCACTCAGAAGCGATCGCAGCAGCACAACGGTGCCATGCACAGGTGATTGAGCGTCGGGTGATAGGGGCGTTAGAACTCCCGATAGTGGCGCAACGTTTGGCTAAGCTTTGCGACGCCGTCGTAGCGTCAGGATGCGTCATCCGCGGTGGTACGCCCCATTTTGACTATGTCTGTGATTCTGTAACTCAAGGGCTTACCCGGATCGCTCTTGATGAGCAGACTCCCATCGGCAATGGTGTGCTGACTACAGAGAATGAAGACCAAGCCAGGGATAGGGCTGGGTTTGAAGATTCTGTAGAAAACAAGGGAGCAGAGGCTACCGTGGCAGCTCTCCATACAGCGGTGGTACTTCGTTCTTTAGACGGTGCCTAAAACTGTCGCGGGAGTATGGTAGAGCGATAAGGTAAAATCTTTCTAAATATGGTGAAAAGAAACAGCTGAGCAGCCAACGAGTAGGTGGCTGGCTATGCAACCGAGTAGGATGTTCAGCGATTCGTGTAAGGCAGGTAAGAGTGCTAGATTGCCTGCTTCGCTGATCGCCGAAAACAATGTTGAGAAGGTCGTGGAGAACGTACAGTGGACGCACAGTCGGAAGAAAATGTGAAACTGGGTAGCCCGAACTCCGAGGCACGATCTGAACGTCTCACTGAGGCGGAGATTCACCAGTATGTCGCACAAGATGCGCCGTTGACTACGACCAAACCTTGGGAGCAGGTGGTCACTTCCCGAAAGCTAAAAATATGGGCTTGGGTGAGTGCTGTTGTTGTTCTTGGGCTCCACATTTTTTTGGCAATCGTCGTCGCAATCGGAGATACCGGTACGACTGTCACATTGATTGATCAGTGGGGTTATCTTCTCGTCGGAGTTGTTTTCGCTGGACTCTTTTTCTTAGCTTTATCTCGCCCCCGTGTTCGAGTCAATGAAGACGGAGTCGATGTACGTAACTTCATCGGGTCTCGATTCTATCCATGGGTTTTGGTGTATGGTCTTAATTTTCCAGAGGGAAGCCGCATGGCGCGACTTGAGCTTCCTGACTTTGAATACGTCCCGCTTTGGGCTTTCCAATCTGCAGATGGTCTTGAAGGGCTGCAAGCTGTAGAACGCTTCCGAGCGCTTGAAGCAAGCTATATGCCGGAAGATTAAGGCGCATCGTGGCTGATCCTTCAACGTATCGTCCCGCCCCTGGTTCCATCCCTACGGACCCAGGGGTATATAAATTTCGTGATTCTCATGGCCGGGTAGTGTACGTGGGAAAAGCGAAGAATCTTCGCTCACGCCTGTCTAATTATTTTCAGGATTTATCTGTACTGCATCCGCGTACTCGACAGATGGTAACCACAGCATCGTCTGTGGAGTGGACCGTGGTAAGCAGCGAAGTTGAAGCGCTGCAACTGGAATATACATGGATTAAGAAATTCGATCCTCGCTTCAATGTGAAGTATAGGGATGATAAAACCTACCCAGTCCTTGCTGTTTCCGTGGGAGAAAGGTTCCCTCGGGCATTCTTCTACCGTGGTCCGCAGCGCAAAGGTATCCGCTATTTCGGTCCTTATTCTCATGCTTGGGCAGTGAGGGAAACCTTGGATCTATTAACACGAGTGTTTCCTGTCCGAACGTGTTCAAAAGGGGTCTTTAATAGACATGACTCTTTAGGACGTCCTTGCCTCTTGGGCTATATAGACAAGTGCTCTGCTCCGTGCGTCGGCAGAGTGACTGAGCAAGAGCATCGCGATATTGTCAACGGATTTTGTTCGTTTATGGCCGGGAAAACAGATGCAGTGGTGGCCTCTCTCAATTCGCAGATGCTTACAGCTGCCGAGGATCTGGATTTTGAGCGCGCAGCACGGCTGCGGGATGACCTGCAGGCTGTACAGAAGATCACGGAACAACAGGCCGTGGTGTTGGGTGATGGTACCGATGCTGACGTTATAGCAATAAGCGCAGACGATCTAGAAGCTTCCATTCAGCTTTTCCACGTTCGTGCGGGTCGAATCAAAGGGCAGCGCGGGTGGATCGTAGAGCGCACGGATAATTCGAAAGAGGAGCTACAAGAACTGCTACAGGCTTTTCTTATCCGTTTCTATTCAGATGCAGTGCAGTTGGAGGAGGAAACCAGCAAAGAAGAGGCGAACGTTGTACGGCGTGGGGTAGACCAGTTCTCATACGTCGATGAACATTTAAGCTCCTATCAACTACGAGGAAGCATGGTCCCTAAAGAAGTCCTTGTAGAAATTGAGCCTTTGGATATGGAGCACACCAAAGTAGTTCTTTCACAATTGCGTGGGAGTTCGGTAGACCTACGTGTACCGGTGCGTGGTGATAAGCGGGCGCTCACGGAGACTGTGCATGCGAATGCAGTGGAAGCACTGCGCCAGCATAAGCTTAAACGAGTTGGTGACCTTACTGCCCGTTCGGCGGCGTTGCAGGAACTGCAGGAAGCGCTATTTTTGGAAGAAGCACCGCTACGGATTGAATGCATTGATATTTCGCATATCCAAGGAACAGACGTCGTCGCCTCTCTCGTTGTTTTTGAAGACGGTTTGCCCAAGAAATCCGATTATCGAAGGTACAAAATCAAGGATGCCGCGGGCGATGGGCATTCGAATGATGTGGCTTCTATTGCAGAAGTCGTGCGCCGGCGGTTCATCCGGCATAACAAGGACAAACTCGTTGTTCCGGAGGCCGAAGAATTTGATGGTTCGACTTTTTCAGATGAAACGGTGGAACACAGTAAAAGGTTTGCATATCCGCCGCAATTATTCATTGTCGATGGTGGTGCGCCACAGGTGGCGTCCGCTGATGAGGTCTTTGAAGAGCTCGGAGTACATGACGTTGCCTTGGTTGGCATCGCGAAACGCTTGGAGGAACTGTGGGTACCTCAAGACGATGAACCAGTCATTCTTCCGCGTAATTCGCAGGCCATGTATCTCATCCAACAAATACGAGACGAAGCACACAGGTTTGCCATTACGTTTCATCGTCAGCAACGCTCTAAGAGGATGCGTGCTTCTGCGTTGGATGGCATCAAAGGCCTAGGTCAGGCACGGCGAAGCGAGCTGGTCAAACACTTTGGTTCGGTGAAAAAATTGAAGGCTGCATCAGTCGAGGACATAGCCGCGGTTAAGGGATTCGGCCCACGGTTAGCTCAGAACGTATTTGATGCTCTGCGAGCAGAATGACTTCGAGCACAACCCGAATCTGGAGAATCACTTCTGCGGCTTATCAAACTAAGACAACGGAGAAGGTATCTCGCTACACTGGCCTTTGTGAATGTAAATGTTAAAACTGATAAAGAACCACAGATGAAGATTCCTCCTGTCGTTATTACGGGGCTTTCTGGTGCAGGACTGAGTTCCGCTGCCCGCGTCCTAGAGGATATGGGCTGGTATGTTGCCCAAAATGTTCCTTCGCAGCTGGTCGTTGATTTTGTACAGTTGTGCGCTGACCCGCATTCGCCAGTAGACAAAGTCGCTTTTGTCTCAGATGTCCGTTCGCGCGAGTTCAGCGGCAGTCTTGAGCAAGTGATCACGGATCTCTCCGAGCTCGGTTTAAATCCGCTTGTACTTTTTATGGATGCGCGTGATGACGTACTCATTAAGCGCTTTGATAATTTGCGTCGTACTCATCCTTTGCAAGGAAGCGGCACGTTGTCCATCGGCATTGAGCGTGAACGCGAAATCATGAATGAGATTAAAGAGTCTGCCGATTTAGTTATTGATACCTCGGATTTATCTGTACATGACCTGCGACGTTCTATTGAACTAAACTTTGCGGGTATTGCTACAAAGATCCAACATGTCACGGTGCAATCCTTTGGATTTAAGCATGGATCGCCACGCGACACGGATGTGCTTGTCGACGTTCGATTCCTCCCGAACCCCTTCTGGATCCCAGAGCTTCGGCCATTCCGTGGCGTGGATAAGCCAGTATCTGATTACGTCCTTGCAGATGAAGGTGCAAAAAAGTTTTTGGACAATTTCATCACGATGCTCTTGGACATGCAGCCTGGGTTTAAGCACGAGGGAAAGAATTTTATTACTGTTTCCATAGGGTGCACAGGCGGACATCACCGTTCAGTTGCCATCGCTGAAGAGATCGGCCGCAGATTACGCGAAGTTCCGGACCTTGACGTGAGTGTGTCGCACCGAGACATTCAACGAGGGTAGGCGAGGCAGGAGTATGGCATCTCAGAAAGTATCTGACTCTATCCCTGTAACAGATAGTAAAGGCCTCAAAGTAGCAAGCCTTGGTGGTGGACATGGGTTGTTCCAAACCCTACGGGCTGTAAGGCTGCTTGAGCCCTCTTCGATTGACGCAATCGTGACCGTTGCGGACGACGGAGGCTCTTCTGGCCGCATTCGCAGAGAACTAGGTCAAGTTCCCCCAGGTGATCTAAGAATGGCACTTGCGGCTCTGGCCCCTTTCGATGAGGAAGGGCATGTGTGGGAGCAAACACTCCAACACCGATTTGGCGGACATGGTGCCTTGGCTGGTCACGCGGTGGGAAACTTACTGATCGCGGGGCTTTTTGCCACGCTGGGATGTGAGATCAAGGCATTAGATGTCGTCGCAAAGCTTATTCGCGCTGAGGGGCGCGTCTTACCAGTGTGTGCGGAAGCCCTTGATATCGCGGCAGAGGTTTCTGGGCTCGATGAGGACCCTCGCATAATGCGTGAGGTTAGAGGTCAGGTGGCTGTGGCATCAACCCCGGGAACGGTTCGTCGTGTGCGACTCATACCCGAACGTCCGCGTGCCACGGAAGAAGCGATAGCCGCAATTAAGCAGGCAGACGTGGTCACTTTAGGGCCGGGATCATGGTTTTCTAGCGTAATACCGCATCTTCTTACCGACGGTGTTCCTGAAGCTCTAGAGGAAACACAGGCTGTGCGAGTGATAGTCCTCAACCTCACAGCAGAACCAGGGGAGACCGCGGGTTTTAGTGCTGAACGCCATCTGCATATCCTTGCGCAACATGCACAAAGTTTGCGCGCGGATGTTGTTGTGGTGGAATCACAGATGCTTCCTAATAGCGCAGATCGCAAGCACCTGGAGCGTGCTGCTCAAGCACTCGGTGCGCGCGTTGCTTTTCATGATCTCAGCGAGATTGATCAACGCGGACGGGTTATCCATCGGCATGATCCAGAAAAATTGGCACGTGCATTGCGCTTAGAAATAAGCAGAGAAAAAGCAATGAGCATGCCGTCGTAGGCATAGTGCACCCGTAATCTAATGCTTGATAGAAACAGGCTAAGCTAGCACTTTGTTTCCTTAGCTGCTTTTGTAAACAAGATTTGACTCACTCACAAGGATGGAGAATCCGTGCCCAACCTTTCGGACCAGGCTAAAGAAGAACTCATCAAAGTATCGGTGCCTCGGCAATCAGCTCGTATTGCTGAGCTGGCAGCCGTGATCCGCTTTGCGGGTGCTATCGACGCTGTGGCTGGACGAGTCGTTGTGGATATTGAGGTAGGCGAGGAGGCGCTGGCCCAAAGGATTGCTGCTGAGATCAAAGACCTATTTGGTGTGGAATCACAGGTACTCGATTTGGGTCCTGTGAATAGCAGTAGGAAGGCACCGCGGCAGGTCATTCGGGTAGCAGACAACGCTGATAATCTCATTCGTAGAGTGGGGTTAGTTACCCGAAGTGGGCATCAGGTTCGAGGTCTTCCTCCGCACATTATTGCAGGATCTATTGCCGACTCAGAAGCCGCATGGCGAGGCGCCTTCCTGGCGGCTGGAAGCCTATCCGATCCCGGTAGAACTTCCGGTTTGGAAGTTGCCTGTCCCTGCCAGGAGGCCTCTTTGGCATTGGTGGGGTGTGCGCGTCGGCTTGGTTTATCTGCAAAAACCAAAGAGACTCGCGGCGTGGAGAAAGTAGTGATTCGTGACGGAGACGCCGTAGGTGCTCTGTTATCACGCATGGGCGCACATGCTACGAGGCTCTTGTGGGATCAAAAGCGGCAACGTAGGGAGTCCCGCCCCGTGGGAAACCGGCTGGCTAATTTTGATGATGCGAATCTGCGACGTTCTGCGCGGGCTGCTGTCGCTGCTGCTGCTCGTGTGGAGCGTGCCATGGCGATTCTCGGGGATGATGTTCCTGATCATCTTGCGCAGGCCGGGCAACTGAGGGTGCAGCATCGTCAAGCTTCACTAGAGGAGCTTGGCCGATTAGCAGACCCTCAGATGACCAAAGATGCGGTCGCTGGCCGCATACGCCGATTGCTCTCTATGGCTGATAAGCGTGCGGAAGAACTTGGTATGCCGGATACTTCGGTAGCGGTTACAGACGATCTTCTTGATGAGGTTTAGCGCGGTTAAGCACTACAACTTCCCAATGTGACTAGTATTACATTGGGGAGTTTTCTTCTTTCCTGTCTCAACAAACTGAGGTAAATGTTTGTGGGCTATACCCCTCCGGTTAGGGGGTATTCTCCCAGCTCTGTATGGATGTAAACGGGCAAGACCGCAACAGAAACAACATTTCGTCCCATATTGCCCCCTGTAAAGGTGGGGTGGGGTTGCTAAAAATAGTGGTCGAGGTGAGAGAAAACATCTGCAAGTTTCCGATTGTGTCGGTACACTATGAAATCGAGGTTGTAACGGGCATGAAAGTGGAAATTTTCGGACATATTCGGAAAAGAACACATGGCTCTTCTTCCAAACACGATCACTCTATTGTGAGGAGATAAAACAGTGACGATTCGCGTAGGAATCAACGGCTTTGGCCGCATCGGACGTAACTTCTACCGTGCTCTGACCGAGCGTGGTGCTGACGTTGAGGTCGTAGCTATCAATGACCTTACGGACAACCATACGCTTTCCCACCTTCTTAAATACGACTCTATCTTGGGTCGTTTGGGCAAGGATGTTACCTACGACGATGAGTCCATCACGGTCGATGGCCACCGCATCATCGTCACTGCAGAACGTGATCCCAAGGACCTGAAGTGGGGCGAGTGGGGCGTAGACATCGTTATTGAGTCCACCGGATTCTTTACCGACGCTCATGCTGCTCAGGCACACATTGATGCTGGCGCAAAGAAAGTTATCATCTCTGCCCCTGCAAAGAACGAAGACGCCACCTTCGTTGTCGGCGTTAACCATACCGACTACGATCCAGCTAACCATCACATCATTTCTAACGCTTCTTGCACCACCAACTGCCTGGCACCTATGGCGAAGGTCTTGGATGAGAAGTTCGGAATTGAGAACGGTCTGATGACCACCGTTCACGCTTACACCGGCGATCAGCGTCTCCATGATGCTCCGCACCGTGATCTGCGTCGTGCACGTGCTGCGGCACAGAACATTGTTCCAACATCCACGGGCGCTGCAAAGGCTGTTGCGTTGGTTCTTCCTCAGCTGAAGGGCAAGCTTGATGGTTACGCGCTTCGAGTTCCTGTGATCACCGGATCCGCAACCGACTTGACCTTCTACGCTTCCAAGGAAGTTTCTGTTGAGGCAGTCAACGCTGCAATCAAGGAAGCTGCCGAGGGTGAGCTCAAGGGTGTTCTTGCTTACACCGAGGACCCAATCGTTTCCACCGACATCGTGACCGATCCTCACGCATCGATCTTCGATTCTGGCCTGACCAAGGTTATTGGCAACCAGGTCAAGGTTGTTTCTTGGTACGACAACGAGTGGGGTTACTCCAATCAGCTCGTTACCCTGACCGAGTATGTCGGCGAGCGCCTCTAAGCTTTCGATATAGAGTCAACTTGGCTCATTTAACCCTGTAGCCCGGGGTGTGCCTCCGTGGTGCACCCCGGGCTATTTTGGGAGCATCATGCTTTGGTAGCGTGCCTATATGGGGCTGTTCATTCAAACGCAGCACCGCAGCACAAACGACGAAACGGAAGAAGCAATGACTGTAAAGACCTTGAAAGACCTGATAGCTGAAGGCGTGGAAGGACGGCATGTTCTTGTACGCTCGGATTTCAACGTTCCGCTTAACGACGCACGAGAGATCACGGATGCCGGTCGCATTACTGCATCACTGCCTACCATCAAGACGTTGATCGATGGCGGCGCTCGCGTGATCCTGATGGCGCACCTCGGACGTCCCAAAGGCGAAGTGAATGAGAAATTCTCCCTTGCTCCGGTTGCAGAGGCCCTATCAGAAGCATTGGGACAGTATGTGGCCTTGGCTGCTGACGTTGTTGGTGAAGACGCCCATGAGCGCGCTAATGGTCTTAATGACGGCGACGTGCTCCTGCTGGAAAACGTTCGTTTTGATCCTCGGGAAACATCTAAAGACGAGGCTGAGCGCGGGGAATTTGCAGATCAGCTTGTTGCGCTAGCAGCAGAAAACGGTGCATTTGTGTCGGACGGATTCGGCGTGGTTCACCGAGCACAGGCATCAGTCTACGATGTGGCCAAGCGTCTTCCTCATTACGCCGGCACGCTGGTAGAGAAAGAAATCACTGTTTTGCAGAAGGCAGTGGAGTCCCCAGAACGTCCTTACGTTGTGGTACTTGGTGGCGCCAAGGTCTCCGACAAGCTTGGCGTTATTGAAGCTCTCGCCGCTAAGGCAGACAAACTCATCATCGGTGGCGGAATGTGCTACACGTTCCTCGCTGCGCAGGGCATCAATGTGCAGAAGTCGCTTTTGCAGGAAGACCAGATCGAGAATTGTCAGCGTTTGCTGGAAGAGTACGGAGAGAAGCTCGTTCTTCCAGTGGACCTCATCGCAGCAGACACCTTTGCAGCAGATGCAGAGAAAACCGTGGTGGCTCTCGACGGAATCCCAGAGGGCTGGCAGTCACTTGATGTAGGGCCGGAAACTGTAAAGCGCTATGCAGAGGTTTTGTCTACAGCTAAGACCATCTTCTGGAATGGCCCAATGGGCGTCTTTGAGTTCCCTGCATTCGCCGAAGGAACTCAAGGCGTTGCGGAATCCATCATTGAAGCGACCACGCACGGTGCATTCTCTGTTGTAGGCGGCGGTGACTCTGCTGCTGCAGTGCGCCTATTGGGACTCGACGAGGACGGCTTCAGCCATATTTCTACTGGTGGCGGAGCATCTTTGGAATTCCTGGAAGGCAAAGAATTACCTGGCGTTGCAGTCTTGGAAAGCTAGTTTTACATCTTTTTAACGCTTGATGTGGTGCAGCTCAAATAAAAGTCCATAGCCTGCACCACTAGTTTTCTAGCGGGTCAACACTGATTTTGTAATAGAAAGGAACCTTTCGAATGGAACGTACGCCGCTCATCGCTGGTAACTGGAAGATGAACTTAGACCACTTGAAAGCTGTGGCAACAGTTCAGAAGCTAGCCTTTGCACTTCCTAAGGAGTACTACGAGAAGGTCGATGTTGCAGTTACCGTACCTTTTACGGATCTGCGGTCTGTTCAGACTGTAGTTGATGGCGATAAGCTTCAGATCACCTACGGTGCCCAAGACGTATCAGAGCATGAATCAGGTGCTTATACCGGCGAAATCTCTGCAGATATGCTTGCAAAGCTCGGTTGCACATGGGTTGTCGTTGGACACTCGGAGCGTCGTGAATACCATGGCGAGTCCTCGAAACTTGTTGCTGCGAAGGCTAAAGCAGCGCTGGGCAAAGGCATAAGCCCGATCGTTTGCGTCGGTGAGCCTTTGGAGATCCGGGAAGCTGGCACTCACGTAGATTTTGTCGTCGAGCAAACCCGTGAATCGCTTGCTGGTCTGACCGAAGCCGAACTAGCTAAGACCGTTATTGCTTATGAGCCGGTGTGGGCAATTGGCACTGGCAAGGTCGCTTCTGCGGCTGATGCTCAAGAAGTATGTAAAGCGATCCGTGGTTTAGTTAAAGAACTTGCAAATGAGGAAATCGCTGAAGGCGTTCGTATTCTTTACGGTGGCTCTGTAAAGGAAGAAACGGTCGCAGAAATAGTCGGACAGCCCGACGTAGACGGTGGTCTTGTTGGTGGCGCTTCTCTCGACGGTGAGGCATTTGCCAAACTTGCTGCTAACGCAGCGACTGGTCTTTAGAAAAGCGACCTTTAAAAATAAGCAGTGAGCCTTTATCGCTCACCTTCTAAAAGAAAGCACCGTCATGATGAAGTGGCGGTGCTTTTGCACTGTATAACGTGAGGAGCTTAAGCTTCATGCCTGTAAAAGCTACGTCTGCAGGTCCACTATCCGAACAGCTTGTTGAGGATATACGCTTTCTAGGTGCACTTTTGGGGGAGGTGATCAAAGAACAAGAGGGAACGGCAGCCTTTGACCGAGTCGAAGCAGCGCGACAGCTGGCTTTTAAAATCTCGCGCAAAGAGGCACAGGTTGAAGACTTAGTATCACTGCTCAAAGATATTTCAGCAGCAGATGCGATATCGATTATTAGAGCGTTTAGCCATTTTGCGTTGCTAGCAAACATGGTGGAGGACTTGCACGATGAACTGGGTAGACTCCGGCGACAAGAAACCGGTGAAGAAGACCCAGATTCAACTTTGGGTGCGACCTGGAAAAAGCTTGCTAAGGCTGGAGTAACGAGCGAAGACGTGTCCGTTTTACTCGGTAACTTTCAAGTTGCCCCGGTGCTTACCGCTCACCCTACGGAAACCCGTAGACGTACGATTTTTGATGCGCAAGAGCATATGACTACTTTGCTCAAAGAACGTCATGCGATTCTGAGCGCAGATCCGAATGCGCTGACGGTTACGCGTCTTGAAGAGAATACTCGTCGGATTCGCCGGTGGCTGACTCTCATCTGGCAGACCGCGCTTATCCGGGTGGCCCGCCCTAGGATTGAGGACGAGGTAGAAGTTGGATTGCGATACTATAAGCTCTCCTTGCTTACTGCGATCCCTGAGATCAACAAGCAAGTGGCTGATCATATCCAGCGAGAATATGGTGTTAGCTCTGAAGATGCTTTGCGGTCGCTATTCATTAAACCTGGAAGCTGGATCGGTGGCGATCATGACGGTAACCCGTATGTCACTGCGGAAACTCTGCACTATGCGACGACACGAGCAGCCGAGACTGTATTAAAGTTTTATGCACGCGAACTGCATCAACTTGAACATGAGTTATCGCTGTCGGATAGGTTGACTGATGTGAGCCCGACTCTGCGCGTGCTTGCTGATTTAGGACATAACGACGTCCCATCGCGGGTCGACGAGCCTTATCGCCGTGCCGTCCACGGTGTGCGCGGTAGAGTACTTGCTACGTTAGCTTCTCGGATTGGTACAGAAGCGGTAGAAGGCTCGTGGTATGCCCGTCATGATGCTTATTCTGATCCAGATGAGCTTGCAGCAGATTTGGATATCATTGATGCTTCCTTGCGGAGAACGCATGATGAACTCATCGCAGATGATCGCTTGTTGCGCATCAGGACAGCGGTATCAAGCTTTGGTTTCCATCTCTATTCGATGGATTTGCGCCAAAATTCTGAGAGCTATGAGGATGTGCTTACCGAGCTCTTTGAGCAAGCCCACGTAACCAAGCACTATCGCGAATTGGACGAGAACGAAAAGATTCGCGTTTTAACTGCTGAGCTATCGTCACCGAGACCCCTTATACCGCGCGATGGTGCGTCATATAGTGAGGTAACCCAGCGTGAGCTCGACATTATTGCTGAGGCAAAGCGTGCAGTAGATGCTTTTGGTGCAATGATGATCCCACATTCGATTATCTCGATGGCAGAATCTGCGAGCGATATCCTCGAACCGATGGTCCTCCTGAAAGAATTCGGATTAATCCGCATTCAGGAAGGACAACTTACCGGACACATTGACGTCATACCGCTTTTTGAAACGATCGATGATCTGCAAAATGGTGCCAAGATTCTCCAAGATCTATGGCGGATACCGTTGTATCGCAGTTATGTGGAGCAACGAAATAATCTTCAAGAGGTCATGCTTGGCTATTCCGATTCCAATAAAGATGGTGGCTATCTCGCCGCAAACTGGGCTCTGTATGCTGCCGAAACTGATTTAGTAAGCATGTGTAAACAACATGGTGTAGCGCTGAGGCTTTTCCATGGCCGCGGTGGAACCGTAGGACGCGGCGGCGGCCCCTCTTATGACGCTATCCTTGCTCAGCCACATGGTGCTGTGCAAGGCAGTGTACGTGTTACAGAACAAGGTGAGATCATCTCAGCAAAATATGGTTCTGTGGGTGCGGCTCGTCGTAACCTAGAAGCCTTGGCCTCAGCCACGCTGGAGGCGTCGCTGCTTACAATCGATCAGGTAGAAGAGCAATATCCTGAGGCGTATGAGATTATGGGTGAAATCTCACGCTTGAGTCAGCGAAAGTATTCGAGGCTTGCGCATGAAGACCCTGGATTTATTGAGTACTTCACATCCTCCACACCTTTGGAAGAGATAGGCGACCTTAACATCGGCTCGCGTCCTTCGTCGCGAAAACAAACCCAAAGTATCGACGATTTACGCGCAATTCCATGGGTGCTCAGTTGGTCCCAGTCCCGTGTTATGCTGCCCGGCTGGTATGGAGTAGGCAGCGCTTTGCATGAATGGGTAGAAAAAGGCTGTGTGCGCACAGCGGAACTCTCAGCAGATGAGCGCCTTGCTATTTTGCAGAAGCTTAATGATTCTTGGCCGTTCTTTTCTTCTGTGCTGTCTAATATGGCGCAGGTGATGAGCAAAGCTGAGATGCAACTTGCGAAGCTCTATTCGGGATTGGTAGCAGATCAGGAAGCTGCAAACAGAATATTTGCTGATATTTCTGCCGAATTCGATCTCACTAAGACGATGTTCCTCAAGATCACCGGCTTCTCGGGGCTTCTCGACGACAACCCGATGCTTGCACGGTCAGTTCGCTCGCGTTACCCGTATCTGTTGCCGCTTAATACACTGCAACTCGAAATGCTACGTAGGTATCGCGAAGGTGATACTGATCCGAAGGTGGTGCATGGCATTCGCCTAGCTATGAACGGCTTGGCTACCGCGCTGCGAAATTCTGGCTAGTTCTTAGCGGTTGAAAGTGAGTTCCTGGACTTGGGTGGTGTATAGTTGCCTCGAGAAAAGGAACTCTAGTTCTGATAAAAGTACTTTTGTTAACAATTAAGGAAATTCATGGCACTTGCACTTCAGATCATTTTGGTCATCTCTTGCGTGCTGATGACCGTGTTCGTGCTGCTACATAAGGGCAAGGGCGGCGGACTTTCGAGCCTCTTCGGTGGCGGCGTTCAGTCGAACCTGTCTGGTTCCACTGTGGTGGAAAAGAACCTTGACCGAGTCACTATTTTCATGGGCATCATCTGGATCGCCTGCATCGTAGCTTTAAATCTGATTCAGGCTTACGCTCGCTAATAGTGAGATAGCACGAAAAAGCGTCGGTAATCATCTACCGACGCTTTTGTCTTTTCAATGTTGCTTAAGGGGCAGCATCCTGAGCAACAATGAGTAGGGTCTCTTGTATGCCGCGTGCGCCTGCGGCCGGCCAATCAAGCGGATTCGCTCCAGCGGCCACATGATGAGCAGCCTCGGCCTTTTCAGCTCCTGCAACAAGTAGCCAAACACGTTGCGAGCGGGCGATTGCTGGGAACGTAAGAGTTGCTCTTTCCGCTGGAGGCTTGGGAGAGTCGGTTACCGGAATGACCAAGCGAGTTTCTTCAACGGCAGCTTCAGTATGGGGGAATATCGAGTTGATATGCCCTTCGCCTCCCATACCAAGCAGATGGAGATCAAACCCTTGAGGCGCGTAGTTGTGAAGTACCTGTGTGTATTCTTCTACAGCATCAGAGAGCGTAAGCTCTCCCAACCGATACCCATGGATGTTTTCTTCAGGGATATCGATATGATTCAGTAGTGCTTGACGTGCCTGGCCCTCGTTGGACTCAGGGTCCGTGACTGGCACATTACGCTCATCTCCAAAAAAGAGATGAACGCGTGACCAGTTGATGGGGGCGTCGACAAGCTTTTCTAGCATTCGGATACCTGCACCGCCACCAGTAAGAACGATGCGCACCGTGCCATCGCCGGTAACACCGCCATCTTTCGCAGCGGATTGGCACAAGCCTACAATTTTTTCAGCTGCTGCTGAGGCGATGGCGTCGAGGTCAGATACTGGACAAACAGTAACCATGAAGTCCCTTTTTTGAGGTTAGATGGTGGGGTAGCTGATTCTACTGAGACCGCGAAGCGCTCGCGCATACGCTGCGTCGGGGTCGAGGTGTCTTAGCTCTTCTGCGAGGCAATCTGCCTGACTGCGTCGGTTAATAGCGACAAGGGCTGCCTCGCGTCCCGGGACCGTAACAGAAAGTGTTTGCTCGTCTTCAAGAGCTTCCACAATCACAGTGCCAGATGGGCGTTCAAGTTCGATCCTACGAATTGGGATCTCCGAGAAACCATCAGCATCAAAGGGAACAGATTCACCTTCAGTATTGAATCGCTGAACCGAAACACCAAGGCGTTCCGAAAGCCACCCTGCGGCAAGATCGACGCTAGGGCAATCAGATTCACCATAGAGGCGGATACTTTGGATTGGCTCATGAGGAGGCTGGTCTAGCGTCGATGCTAGAACTCCGCGCCACGGGGTCAAGCGAGCCCAGGATACATCCGAATCACCTGGAGCATAGTGGTTGCGTCGGTTGTAGAGAGCGTCCACCGGTGGGTCATAATGCGCGTCGGTGATCCTGCGTTGCGCAATTTTTCCGATCGGGTCCTCGCTGGGATTTATCGGTGCGGAGGTAGGCCACCATGCGACGATTGGAGTATCCGGAAGCAGCAGGGGAGTAACCACGTGCACCAGGTGTTTGGCCACACGTCCACGAAGTCGGATCAAGATTATCTCTGAGGCTCCGGCATCGCCGCCGATGCGGACCTCTGCGTCGACCTGAGAGTCGCCTTCTACTGGTCCGGTGATTAATACGATGACGCGGGAAGGATGCTCCCGTGAGGAATCGTGAGTGGCATTTGTGATTGCCGTAATATCATCCGACTCTTTGGCCACCACAATAAGGGTCAGCACTCTGCTAGTAGTGACTTGTCCGCCTTTGTCGCGGAGGCGGACGAGGGCTTTGGAGATCTCGCGTGTATCGGTATCGGGAAGTTCAAAGATCACTTCAGCGTCTCTTTTCTAAAAGGAAATGCGTATACAGGGAAACGGAATACAACTGACACTGGTTAAGGTCTGCGCCATGCTCGATCTACCCGCTCTAACATGCGGTCTGCTGAAGCCGGACCCCATGTTCCTGCCGCATATTCCTCTGGCTGCCCGCGCTCTGCCCAAAAATTAAGAATGGGGTCCAAAATATTCCAGCTGAGTTCAACCTCTTCATTTGTGGGGAAAAGGCTGGCCTCATCCAGGAGCGCATCTAATATCAGGCGCTCGTAGGCCTCGGGAGACTCCTCGGTGAATGCTTCGGAATAGGAGAAATCCATATTCACATCGCGGACTTCCATTGCCGAGCCTGGAACTTTAGAACCAAATCGCATCAACATGCCTTCATCCGGTTGAACGCGAATAACCACAACGTTTTGTCCTTGGGAATGGCGTGTACCCTCGCTGAAAGGCTGGTGGGGAGCATCTTTGAAGACCAAAGCGATCTCAGTGACACGTCGACCTAGGCGCTTACCGGTACGCAGATAGAACGGAACACCGGCCCAACGACGAGAATTGATCTCCAAAGTGCACGCTGCGTAGGTTTCTGTGGTTGATTGCGGATCAAAACCGTCTTCCTCGCGCAGGCCCTTGACCAACTCTGAACCCTGCCATCCGCTGGCGTATTGGCCGCGTGCGGTCGTCTTGGCAAAAGGACCAACAGGACGGGTTGCGCGTAAGACCTTGATTTTCTCTGCTTGCAGTTGCTGTGGAGTGAAATCAATGGGTTCTTCCATTGCCACGAGGGCGAGAAGCTGAATCAGGTGATTCTGAATAACGTCGCGAGCTGCTCCGATACCATCGTAATAGCCAGCACGGCCACCTAGTCCGATATCTTCTGCCATCGTAATCTGCACATGGTCTACATAATGCGAGTTCCACAATGGGTCAAAGAGTTGGTTTGCAAAGCGGAGAGCCAGAATGTTCTGAACAGTTTCTTTTCCTAGATAGTGATCGATACGGAAGACCGATTTTTCCGGGAAAACTGAGTTAATCAGGGTGTTGAGTTCGCGTGCTGACTCTTGATCGTGTCCGAATGGTTTTTCCACGATCACTCGGCGCCATGAATTGCCCTCAGCTTGAGCCATGCCGGAGCGCTGCAGCTGGTGACAGACATCGGAGAAATAATCCGGTGGCACGGATAGGTAGTAAGCCCAGTTTCCGGCGGTTCCTTGTTCCTTGTCTAAACGACTCAAGAGTGTGGCAAGATCATCAAAGGCTTGATCGTCGTCAAAGTTTCCGCGGGCAAAATGAATTCCCTCGGCTAGCCTCGACCAGACGTTTTCACGAAACTCCGTACGTGCACCAGCTTTTACTGCCTCGTGTACGTAGTCTTCAAAATCTTGTTTAGACCATTCCCGACGGCCATAGCCTACTAGGGCAAAACCCGCAGGTAACAGGCCACGGTTGGCAAGATCATAAATCGCGGGAAGGAGTTTTTTCCGCGCCAAGTCTCCGGTTACTCCGAAAATAACCATGCCGCTTGGCCCGGCAATCCGCGGAAGACGTTTGTCCTCAGAATCACGAAGCGGGTTAACCCAAGGATTCACCGCTGTAGGGGCCTCGGTTTGGTCTTGGTGTTCGGATATACCGAAGCCAGTAGTGTCTTCTGAAGTCACAGGTTCAATCACGTCCCTAGATTCTACCTACAAAGTAACCATTGCCATATAGTTCGTGATGTAGACAGTCAAAACAAAGCATTAGTGGTGTGGAATTTGTAACGTGGGATACGGAAAAATCGTTCCTGTGTGTCTTGAGGAATCCCGTATCCCACGCTCTTAATCAGATGGTGCTTAGCTCAAGCGAGCTTTCATAGAATCGAGTAGTTCGTCCCATGCCGCTACGAATTTATCGACGCCTTCTTGCTCCAGAACCGCAAAAACATCCTCGAAATCGACGCCGGCTTGAGAAATAGCAGAGAATGTCTCTTCAGCTTCCGTCGCGGTATTCGTCAACGTGTCACCTGCGCCATCGTTGGCCTCTAGTACCGCGTCAATGGTTGCTTCTGGCATAGTGTTGACGGTATCTGGACCTGCGAGCTCTGTGACATACAGCGTAGGGGAGTAGTCGGGGTTCTTGACCCCAGTGGATGCCCAGAGTGGGCGTTGGATATTTGCGTTTTCAGGGAGCTGCGCTGCGGAAAAGAGCTCTTTGAAAACTGCGTAGGCACGACGTGCGTTGGCAACGCCAGCTTTGCCGCGCAAAGCTAAAGCCTCGTCCGTTCCGATGACTTCCAGTCGTTTGTCTACTTCCGAGTCCAGCCGTGAGACGAAGAAAGATGCCACAGAATGGATTGCGGACACATCCAGACCATTGTCTGCTGCTCGGTTGATGCCTTCAATGTATGCGGCGATAACCTCGCGGTATCGGGCTACGGAGAAAATAAGAGTGACGTTAACGCTGATGCCTTCCGCGAGCGCATCGGCTATCGCGGGTAGTGAACCAGCAGTTGCTGGAATTTTGATCATGACGTTGGGACGATCTACTTGCTTCCACAGCTCTCGTGCTTGCGCGAGGGTAGCTTCGCGATCTTCAGAGATACGAGGATCTACTTCGATACTTACCCGCCCATCGACGCCGTGGGAAGACTCATAAATCTCAGCAAAAATATCGCAT
This sequence comes from Corynebacterium ulcerans, assembly GCF_900187135.1. Classification (NCBI taxonomy): domain Bacteria; kingdom Bacillati; phylum Actinomycetota; class Actinomycetes; order Mycobacteriales; family Corynebacteriaceae; genus Corynebacterium; species Corynebacterium ulcerans. Next base: position 307,056 of record NZ_LT906443.1, on the reverse strand, counting down.
GCTTGCTGCACGTCTTGGATGCTCATTGCGTAGACAGCTTCGTCGACGCCAACAGCGTGAGCCTTAAGATCCGCAATCTGTGCGTCATAAGCGGTGCCTTTGCTCATAGCCGCAGCAAAGATTGCTGGGTTGGTTGTCACACCGACGATGGACTTAGTGGTGATGAGCTCGGAGAGATTTCCGGAGGTAATGCGTTCACGTGAAAGATCGTCTAGCCAGGTAGAAGTTCCTGCTTGTGCGAGTGCATCGATTGCATTCATGTTGAGTACCAATTTCTTTGTGAAGGTGGGGGGCCGAAACGAGTGTGTAAGCCGCATACATCTATGAGGTTGTATGCGGCTTACACATAATCAGTTAATTTTGATGAAATTAACTCTAGGCGTTCAGGGAATCGTGCGCAGCTGCGACGACGGCATCGGTGGTGATACCAAATTCTTCAAAGAGCTTTTCATAAGGAGCAGATGCGCCGAAGTGCTCTAGAGACACTGCACGTCCGCGGGTACCGAGGTGCCTGTACCAGGACAACGCGAGGCCAGCTTCAACAGAGACACGAGCAGTAACCTCAGCAGGCAAAACGGATTCTTGGTAGTCCCGGTCTTGTTCCTCGAACCAGTCAAGGCAAGGAACGGAGACTACCCGAGTGGCAATGCCTTCTGCTTCTAGACGCTGAGCAGCTTCAACTGCGAGCTGAACCTCGGATCCGCTGGCCATCACGATGACGTCAGGAGTAGCTTTGGATGCTTCCACAAGGATGTAAGCGCCGCGCTGGACTCCCTCGCGTGCCTTCTCCTTGGTGCCTTCCAAGACCGGAACATTTTGGCGGGTCAACGCGAGGCCTTTAGGGCCTTCCTTGTACATCAGCGCAGCGCGCCATGCTGCTGCTGTTTCATTAGCGTCGGCGGGACGCAGCATGGATACGCCAGGAATTGCTCGGAGCGCAGCCATCTGCTCGATAGGCTGATGCGTAGGTCCGTCTTCTCCCAAACCGATGGAATCGTGGGTCCATACGTAGTAAGCGTCAGTTCCCATGAGAGCCGCGAGGCGAACTGCCGGACGCATGTAATCGGAGAAAATTAAGAAGGTTCCGGCGTAAGGCCGTGTAGGACCATGAAGTGAGATTCCGTTGACGATCGCACCCATGGCGTGTTCCCGGATACCAAAGTGCAGGTTACGTCCATAAGGATCGGTTGACCACGTATCAGTGGTGATAGATGTAGGACCGAAAGATGGCTCGCCTTTGATCACTGTATTGTTGGAGCCTGCGAGGTCTGCGGAGCCGCCCCATAGCTCGGGCATGGTCTTGCCTAGAGCCTGAAGCGTAGCCTCGGAAGCCTTACGGGTAGCCACTCCCTTGCTGTCTGGCTCCCAGGTGGGCAGCTCGGAGTCGAAGCCCTCAGGGAGCTCTCGGCGTGAGAGACGATCAAACAAGGCCTTGTTTTCTGGGTTTGCAGCAGCCCACGCGTCGAATTTCTCCTGCCAAGCTGCGCGAATATCTGCGCTGCGAGCAGAAAGTTTACGCGTGTGCTCTATGACGCTCTCGGCTACATCGAAGGTTTTCTCAGGGTCGAAGCCCAAAACTTCCTTTGTTGCGGCAACTTCTTCTTCACCTAGAGCTGCACCGTGAACAGCTCCACTGTTCATCTTTGTCGGAGCGGGATACCCGATCACAGTGCGAAGACGGATGAACGTGGGGCGCGTGGTGTCTGCTTTGGCTTCCGCTACAGCTTTTTCGATGGACGCGATATCCTCGCCGCCCTCGATTTCAATGACCTGCCAGTTGTATGCACGGTAGCGATCCACAACGTTTTCATTGAAAGCGATTTCCGTGTCTTCCTCAATAGAGATGTGGTTGTCATCCCAGAAAACAATGAGGTTGCCCAGTTGTTGCGTTCCGGCTAGTGAGCTTGCTTCTGCAGTCACGCCTTCCTGCAAGTCACCATCAGAAGCAATGACGTATACATAATGATCGAAAGGCGAGGTTCCTGCCTCTGCCTGAGGATCGAAAAGCCCACGCTCGCGTCGAGAAGCCATAGCCATACCAACTGCAGACGCTAGGCCCTGTCCTAGCGGGCCCGTGGTAATTTCCACGCCCTTTGTATGGCGGTATTCCGGGTGTCCAGGAGTAAGGGCGCCCCACGTGCGTAGGGCTTCCAGATCATCTAGCTCTAGACCAAAACCGCCTAGGTACAACTGAATGTACTGGGTGAGCGAACTGTGTCCGCAGGACAAGACAAAGCGATCTCGGCCAGTCCATTCGGTATCAGCAGGATCATGGTGCATGATGCGCTGGTAGAGGGTATAGGCCAGAGGCGCCAAGCTCATAGCGGTTCCGGGGTGGCCTGATCCGCACTTTTGGACGGCGTCTGCCGCGAGCACACGTGCGGTATCGACTGCCAAGGTATCTACCTCAGACCAGTCGTCAGGGTAGTGGGGGGTTGTCAAAGCCTTGAGCTCTGGAGACAAAGTCACGTAGTCCGTCCTTAAAATCGCGTAGGTCTTTGTTGTTAAACCAAAGGAAGTACATAAGGGGTCAAAGGCCCTTAAACTTTTGTTACCTCTTCCTACCTTAATAGCGATAATTACCCGGGAGGGCAATGAGTGTGAGTTATTTGGCAGAAGCAAGGGAAAAGTTGTCATCAGAGGAAAGCTTTTCGACGTTTCTCTTCAACCCCACAATCCACATAGCATTGGGCCGTCACCTCCACCTATGGGGTGTCGATGTGGGGAAAAAACGAATGGACGCTAGACTTGTGGGGCTACACGCTTGCTGTATGAGAACTAGCCGGTGATGGCACATCCTGTTTTACGCATATTTCTGTTGGAGGACTCCCTTGGAGAAGATCAAGGCCTATATCGCGCTGACAAAGCCAAGGGTCATTGAGCTCCTATTGGTTGCAACAATTCCAGCCATGCTCCAAGCGGATCGTGGACACAGCAACATTGGGCTGATTCTGCTTACTCTTTTGGGTGGTTGGATGGGAGCCGCGGCTGCCAACACCTTTAACATGGTCGCCGACTCGGACATCGATCAGAAAATGGGGCGCACGCGCGCACGACCGTTGGTCAAACATACTGTGAGCAATCGACATGCCAGCATCTTTGCCTGGATCCTCACGGTGACGAGCTTCCTGTGGCTCTGGTTACTATGCGATTCTTTGCTCGCAGGTTTGTTTGTTATGTTGACAATTTTCTTTTACATTTTTGTCTACACCAAGCACCTCAAGCGTAAAACCCATCTCAATATTGTGTGGGGTGGGGCGGCTGGCTGCATGCCAGTTGTGGTCGGCTGGGCCGTGATTACAGATAATGCACCGGTAGGAATCCCCGCGCAATGGTGGCAAGCGATCGTCTTGTTCTTGATTATTTTCTTCTGGACACCTCCACATACATGGGCATTAGCCATGAAGTATAAGGATGACTACGCGCGAGCAGGCGTCCCGATGCTTCCCGTAGTCAGAGAGCCCGTGGAAGTGACACGCCAAATCGTGTGGTACACATGGGCGACTGTGATCACAACGTTCCTCATCATTCCTGCGGCAGGTTGGATTTATGGGAGCATAGCTGTGGTCTCAGGAATCTGGTTCCTCATTATGGCGATCCGGTTGCACCAAGGCATTAAAGCCGGTGGCGAGGTCAAACCACTCAAGCTGTTTATTCTTTCCAACAATTATCTGTCGATACTCTTTGTGGGCTTGTCGCTTGATGCAGTCTTGGGACTAGAAACTGTTGGTCAGATGCTGGGGTGGACAACAACCTTCTTCTAAGAAAGACCCTCTTGCATCTTATGCTGAGGAGATAACGCAGTGAGATTACTCGATGTTGAGAGGCTCATGTAAAAAGCGAGGTGCTGCAAAACCACTGTAGTGGTCTGCAGTACCTCGCTTTTCTCTATGCAGTAGGATTGCTACATCTTATTCAGCAGGGCCCGCTTGTGATCTCCAGTGGGCGAACCGGTGACGTAGTCCCCACCATTGACGCGTTGGATACCCGATGCCCAAAGCAGAGAGCTATAAGCAACGACGACAGAGCACATGCCAATGTGAACCGGAACTGACCAACGAGGCACACCGAGTCGGTATTGAATCACCCCGATGACGGCTTGAATAAGGATCATCAAGATAAGCATCCAGCTGAGTTTTTGCGAACGCTTTGGCGCTAACTGTAGGACAAGTCCGGCCGCGAGTAGCACGGTAGTTGCCAGGTAAACATACATAGTCCAGGCGTGGACGTGTGCAATCCAGTCGATATCTACGTTAAGTCGGCCTTCCATGCCAACATTGCTATCACCAGAGTGCACGCCTGCTCCTGTGGTCATCGTTCCTGTTACGAGAACGAGAGTCAGCAGCGCTGCGCCCAAAGCAGCAAGTCCACGCAGCGAGCTTGGGTAAGCGCGTTCAGGGGTGCCGTCGTCAGGCTCTGAGATACGAACATACAAAATAGCCGCGAGCCATACTAGGAGCACCGATGGCAAGAAGTGAATCGCAACCGCCCACCACTTAAGATCCAAGTGGACAGAAATACCGCCAATGACGGCCTGCACGATAATGCCAATACCCTGGGCTAGACCGTGAATAATGATTTCTTTTCGCCGATGAGCGGAAACAATGGAAACAAAAAGGGAAACAGCAATGGCAACAAGAACAAATGTCAGAAGCCTATTGCCGAACTCGATTGCCTGATGAAGCCACGGGGCAGCGCCTTTAACCGGGACAAGCGAGCCAGGGTGGCAATTAGGCCACGTATTGCAACCTAACCCTGAGCCGGTAACTCGAACAATCGAACCTGTCACCGTGATCGATCCTTGGGCTACAAGGAGCGCCATAGCTAGCGCACGTTGCGTAGAAGTCTTTGGGGCGAGAGTACGGAACCATTCCGCCTTGGCTGGTTTGTCAACGGTAGTCACGGCGTCAAATTCTACCGAGTACATAGAGATTAGGCGATTTTATTGAGATAACTTCGGCGTGTGATGCGCCACCTCAACGCTTTTGTAGGGAAATAATTATCCAGAAAATTTAAACCAGCGGTTAGCCATAACAGAACCGAGCGATAGCCAACCTAGCAAAATGATTACATCTGTGGTGGGGAAGGAACCACGAAAACCTGAATAGAGGCCGTCAGACAAGGCTACAGACGGGATTAACTTTAGCCACGTGGTTGGCTCAGCAGAACTCTGAAACAAGATATAAGAGGCGACTCCGACTAATACAACCCAAATTAGGTTAGCCAGGCCCAGAACCAGCTCGGAAGATAGAGTTCCGCCCATCAACAGACCGAGGGACGTAAAGGCTGCAACGCCTATAAAAAAGACCAGCAGGCCTATAACAATGCCTGTTGCTGTGGACGTCCACCCTAAGGCAAGCGCTACTGCCCCGAGGACTACTATCTGGATGAAACTGACCGAGAGAACACCCAAGACTTTGCCTGAAACGATCGTCCATGAGGGAACGCCGCTCGCGCCAGTTCGCTGGAGGGCGCCGTAACGACGGTCAAATGCCAGGGAGATGGCTTGACCGGTAAAGCCCGAGCTCATGGAGGCGAGGGCAAGCATCATGGGAAAGCCCTTGGTTAGGGGATTGGGATCGTCGAGAAGCGGTAGATACGCCAGCGCTAAGAGCATTCCGAGAGGGATAATAAAGCTGAGAAGCTGCTGCTCTCCGTGCCTTAGAAATAATTTGGCCTCGACAAACCCCTGTGACCACACCATGCGTGCAACGCTGGCTCGTTGCGGGTTAGGGGTGAATGTTCCCGGAGGGAAAAAATCAGCCGAAAGTGCGCTTTCTTGTTGGGAAGGTGGTGTCACGTTAACTCCTCAGCTCACGACCGGTTAAATCTAAAAATATGTCCTCAAGGCTTTTTGTCCTGGTTTCCCAAGACGTGATAAGGACGTTTTCTTTTGCGGCAGCTGCAGAAAGCCTAGCGAGGGTATCGGGTGATAGATCGCCAGTGAGGCCGTAATGAAGCGGCTTGATTTCCTGTACCCCAAGGTCCTTGAGGGGGGCGCTGCTTAGAGGAAGAGCTGTCGAGGTAGAAAAGACTGCGGAAGTTCCGCTCTTTTTACTCGTGCGGAGCTCCTCTGTGGTCCCTTCTGCGACCAATTGCCCTTGATTTATAATCGCGACTCGATCTGCCAGTGCCTGAGCCTCATCCATGAGATGCGTAGTGAGGATGACTGTGACACCATCCGCTTTAAGTGAACGGATGAGTTTCCAAACGACCAGGCGGGATTGAGCATCCATTCCGGCGGTGGGTTCGTCGAGAAAAACGAGCTGTGGTCTACCAACTAAGGCGAGAGCTAGGGATAACCGTTGCTTTTGCCCACCTGAGAGGCGTCGATACGTGGTGGTGCGGTGCGAATCCAGGCCTAGTACGTGAAGCAACCAGTCTGTGTCGAGTGGGTCTTTGCTATAAGACGCAGTGAGGTTAAGCATTTCCTGTACGCGAATGCCTGAATAGGAGCCCCCTCCTTGCAACATTATTCCGACTTTTTGGCGCACAGCATCTGGGTGCTTTGCTGGATCGATGCCAAGCACGCGGATACTGCCTGAAGTTGGTTTTTGGAAACCCTCACACATTTCAATGGTGGTTGTTTTGCCTGCACCGTTGGGGCCTAGGAATGCTAAAACCTGGCCTGGGTAAGCCCGAAGGCTTAAACCTGCAACGGCTTCCTTCGTGCCAAAACGCTTGACCACTTGAGTTAACTCAAGAACAGGGGAAGAAGACGCAGTTGGCTCGGAAGAAGTCGAGTTGAACGTAGTCACATGAGAAAGTGTAAAACATCAACGCCGAGCGCGTTTAAACGACCACCATAGGAGGAATAAAAGAACGGACAAACCAAGGGCTGATGCAAAGTAAATCGAAAGTACGGTACTGGGAGGTAGAGAAAGCCCTCGGGGCAGGACAAAGAAGGAGAGCAGTGCTGAATATAACGTGACTCCCATGCGGAAGAAAGCCCTATTGGCCCATGCTGATAGCGGAAGAATCGCCCATAGCATGTACCAAGGATGAACCACAGGGAAGAAGACAACCAAAACAAAAGTTGCAACCCCAAGGCCACCGATCGCGGGTATGCGCCCCCAATATGTTGCGAGCAGCATTCTGAGCATGAATACACCCGCTAGTAAAATTCCGCAGCCGCGAGTTATTTGCAACATAGCCTCTGTCTGATCTCCGAGTCCCAGCAGCATGCCAAACCATCCGGCGGCAACGCCAACGGCAGTAGAGAGAGACATCCAACTTCGAATCGCTACAGCACCACCTTGCGCGTGAACCCAGCCAAGTCCTATGCCTGAAACAAAAGTTATGACAAGAATGGAGAGTGTTAGGAGTGCAATTTGAATGCCCACGGCGCATGCCAGGGAAAAGCTATGACTACGCTCGCGGAAACGGAAAGAGCGAGCGATGGCCATCCCTGTGAAGCCGAGACCAATAAACCCGGTTACTTTCACCATGCCTGCGCATGAAATTAGTAAGCCAGAAGCGCCGATATAAAGTGCTGCATGTCTGAATATCCCGACTCTTAAGTAGTTGCAGCCGCGTAGTCCAAGCTCAAAACCGGCTAGAAGAAGCCCTAAGAGGATGGCTTCATTATGGATGCCGCCAACCAGATGCAAAATAGTCAAAGGGTTCAGTATCCCCAACCATAAAGCCGCTTGAGGTGCCACCCTACAACGTGTTGCAAGCCGGGAGATGGCCCAGCCTGCAAGGGCGATACCGGCGATAGAAAGGGTGCGGTGCAGAAATACTCCCCAGGCGATGCTGTCTCCGGTGATGTGGCTGATGAGGGACGCTAGACCTAATGCCACAGGGCCATAGGGGGAAGGGGAATGAGCCCAAATAAAGGGGACGCTGCGGGCGAGGGGATGATCAGTGCCTAAAAGATCTATCGGGCCTGCAGAATAGGGGTCGAGGCCCATCCGGACTATTGCGCCATTGGCTAAGTATGAATAGATGTCTTGGGTGAACATAGGGGCGCTGAGAAGTATGGGGAGGCTCCATGCTGCAAATGTTCGCCAGAGCAAAGACATGCTTACTATTCGAGCATCATCCCCTTTGTTGGTCTGTCGGGTCCTTGATGGGAGAGCTCCTGTGAATGGTGCTATGAGAAGCCAGGAGATAACGAGGAGTGCTACGCCAATAAAACAAACGATCATTGAGCTTTGAAGCATCCGGGCCATAATGGACCCGCCGATAAAGCTTGTGTATGGATTGTTGACTACTGGGAGTGCCCCCGCTCCGAGCGCTCCGAAGCCAAGTAAAAGGGCTCCCAATGCTCCCATCCACCTGAACATTGCAAACCGGCGTAACTCTGAAAAAGTTAAGTCTGAAGCGGCGCGCTCTCGCGGAAAGGCTACGGGAATGTTCTCTGCTTTATGTTTTGGCGGCGCTGCAAGGTCCAAAAGATCGGCGCCAGTGACGGTATTAATGAGGGCAGAGCCGCCTTGATAGGGGTGGTGTTCACCCAAGGTTGGGATCTTTGATCCGTCTTTTAAATCTGTGTGATGCGGCGACGCACTTTGTGCAGATATATGAAGCTCGGCAGAACGTGAACCGGGTAGGCCTAAGGAAGGCAACTCATCGCGTAGAGACTGCCAAAGTTTATGGGGATTGAGCTTCACAGCGTAAATACTAGCGGTAGAGCCGTGGTCGGGTTGGTGATAAAGGTGATAAAGAGGCGAGTGTTGGGGATGGGGCAGGGTTGGGAGATGTCCGCCGTAGTTACTTTCTTTAGATATGATTATTTCTCTGCCATCTGTAGAAAGTTTTAACTGATAAATCTAAAGATGATGGTGAAGGGGACAAAGGTTGGTTAGGGTGTGCTAACCAGCGCTTTTATGGTGGGGTCATGTTGCTGGAATGAATACCGACATATTAATGTTGCTAAATGGTGTCCGCGGATAACGTCCTGTAGGGCGATCTATCCAACGAAACTTTTGGAATGGAAGAAGGTGACACAAAGACTATGGGAACCACACCAACCATGCGGGGTTTATCGGCTTCTCGCGGAAAAACCTCAGGAAAAGTGAATCATCCTGTTACGGAAACGCGAAGTACTGATGGCGAGACTCGGCGACAGATCATGCTGGTTATGCTCAAGTCTGGCCCTGTCACCGCGACTCAACTAGGGGAAACCCTCGGACTTTCTGCAACGGGCATTCGACGCCATGTCGATATCTTGGTTGAGGAAGGCCTTGCTGAAATATCTCAGCCTAGGAAAACGGTCGGTGATAAAACTCGTGGTCGTCCTGCAAAAAGCTTCAGGCTTACAGCTGCTGGACGCGGGCAGTTTGGTCATGACTATGATTCTTTGGCTGCTCAGGCGCTAGCCACATTGAAGGAAACTGGTGGCGAAACCGCAGTGAAAGAGTTCGCACGTAAGCGCGTTGCGACAATCGTCGAGGGGGTTGAAATCCCCACGGTGGAAGATGCTGACTCTTTGGAAAAAGCCGCATCTGCTTTGGTGGAAGCATTTTCAGAGAGTGGTTACGCCGCAACGTTGACCAACGCCGCGAATGGTGTCCAGATATGTCAGCATCATTGCCCCATCGCAGGTGTTGCAGCAGAGTTCCCGGAGCTCTGCGAAGCCGAGCATGAGGCTATTGCGATGTTGCTTGGACATCATGTGCAACCGCTAGCTTCAATCGCTGAAGGTCATGACATATGCACGACCAACATTCCGATAACTCCAATTCTGACCCCCACAACTAAGACTCCCAATGAAAGGAGTGGTTCATGACTCAGGCGACGCCGAAGGCACCGAACCTTGGTGTAACTGCACCTTCGACTGACGATGAGATCATCGAGTCCATGGGCCCGTACAACTACGGCTGGCATGACTCTGACGAAGCAGGTCAGAATGCTCGACGTGGTTTGGATGAGGACGTTGTTCGCTATATTTCTGCTCAGAAGAACGAGCCAGAATGGATGCTAGAGCAACGCTTAAAGGCGCTCAATACCTTTGAGAAAAAGCCCATGCCAACATGGGGACCAGACCTTTCCTTTATTAATTTCGACGACTTTAAGTACTACGTTCGGTCGACGGAAAAGCAGGCAACAACCTGGGACGATCTTCCAGAAGATATCAAAAATACTTATGACAAGCTCGGTATCCCAGAGGCGGAGAAGCAGCGCCTTGTTGCCGGCGTAGCGGCTCAGTATGAGTCCGAGGTCGTCTATCACCAGATTCGGGAGGATTTGGAAGAGCAAGGCGTTATCTTCCTTGATACGGATACGGCTCTGCGTGAGCACCCGGAATTATTCCGCGAGTATTTTGGGACTGTAGTTCCTGCCGGCGACAATAAATTCTCGGCGCTTAACTCCGCAGTATGGTCGGGCGGCTCCTTTGTTTACGTCCCCAAGGGCGTACACGTAGAAATTCCGCTTCAGGCTTACTTCCGTATCAATACGGAAAACATGGGACAGTTTGAGCGCACTTTGATCATCGTTGATGAGGGCGCATATGTGCACTATGTTGAGGGATGTACGGCACCGATTTATCAGTCTGATTCTTTGCATTCAGCGGTCGTAGAGATCATCGTTAAAAAGAATGCTCGTTGCCGCTATACCACTATTCAGAACTGGTCCAACAACGTTTTGAATTTGGTTACTCAGCGTTCCAAAGTCGAAGAAGGCGCGACTATGGAATGGGTTGACGGAAACATTGGTTCCAAGATCACCATGAAGTACCCAGCTGTATGGATGGTTGGCCCTCACGCTAAGGGTGAGGTTCTTTCCGCCGCTTTTGCCGGTGAGGGGCAGATTCAGGACACCGGAGCAAAAATGCAGCATATGGCTCCTTACACCTCCTCAAACATCGTCTCTAAGTCTGTTGCTCGTTCGGGCGGACGGGCCGCTTATCGAGGCCTGGTGCGCGTGTCCGCAAACGCACACCATTCAGTGTCCAACGTTGAGTGCGATGCGTTGTTGGTGGATAACATCTCTAGGTCTGATACGTATCCGTACAACGACATACGTAATGACCACGTTTCTCTCGGACACGAGGCTACTGTGTCCCAGGTGTCAGAGGAACAGCTGTTTTATCTACAATCGCGTGGCATCGCAGAAGATGAGGCTATGGCGATGATTGTCCGTGGATTTGTTGAGCCAATCGCCAAGGAACTCCCTATGGAGTACGCGCTGGAGCTTAACCGACTGATCGAATTGCAGATGGAAGGGTCGGTGGGTTAACTCCGATGTCTCAGATACAACAACAGTCTCGCGGTACTGTCCACAACAATAAGGGTGATTTATTCTCGTCCTTTGACGTTAATGATTTTGACGTCCCACGCGGCAAAGATGAAGTATGGCGTTTTATTTCGTTCCGCCGCCTCCGCGGGCTTCACGACGGCACCTTTGCCCCAGCAACCGCTCCCAACGTAAGCATCACCATCCCTGAAGGAGCACAGGGAGTTACCCATGAGTCGGTGGAAAAGACTGACTCTAGGGTTGGACGCACGGGGGCTCCCATTGATCGTGTTGGTGCCCAGGCTTTCACGTCAGCAAACAAGGCTAATCTCTTGACTGTTGCTGCAGGCGCTGTGGTGCACGAGCCGATTCGCGTTGAAGTAGAAGGTAAAGGCGACGGATGCACGTCCTTTGGGCATCTGGTGGTGGAAGTCGGTACGAATGCTGAGGCTCTTATCGACCTGCGCTATACCGGTTCCGGTACGCATGCGGATAACGTTGAATTCTTTGTGGGCGATGGTGCTCGGTTGACAGTTATTGTTGATGCTTCCTGGAACGATGACGCTGTTCACCTTTCAGGACATCAAGCGGTGCTTGGACGCGACTCCGTTTTCCGCCATAACGCTGCTGTTTTCGGCGGCGAAGTCGTGCGGCTCGTTCCTCGTGTCCGTTTTACGGAGCCAGGTGCGGATGCTGAAATGCTCGGTGTGTACTTTGCCGATGATGGACAGTATTTTGAGCAGCGGTTGCTCGTAGACCATGCCGTTCCCAACTGTCGTTCTAACGTGCTGTATAAGGGTGCGATCCAAGGCGACAAGAACTCCAAACTTCCCGACGCGCATGCCACATGGGTAGGAGACGTTCTTATTCGCGCTGGTGCGCAGGGCACAGATACCTATGAGGCTAACCGAAATCTCGTTCTGACTGATGGCGCTCGCGCAGATGCTATCCCTAACCTGGAGATTGAAACAGGGGAAATCGCGGGAGCCGGCCATGCCGCAACCGTTGGACGTTTTGATGACGAGCAAGAATTTTATTTGCGTTCTCGAGGCATCCCAGAGGATGAAGCTCGTCGTCTCATCGTCCGAGGCTTCTTCTCTGAAGTCATTGGAAGAATTCCGGTGGAGTCGGTTCGAAACGATCTAGAAGAACGCATCACCGTCGAACTCAATACCCTTCAACAGCGTTAACGCTGAATCGATGGCCCCAGAGTGCAGGATAAACGTCGATAAGCCTAGCCGGGTCTTTCCCACAGCACGCTAAACATGCGCCCACAACACGAAGCGAAAAGAGAACAAACCCAATGAGCACCTTGGAAATCAAGAACCTTCATGCCCAAGTACTACCCACTGATGAGACTGCACAGCCCAAAGAAATCCTCAAGGGGGTAAACCTCACCATCAAGTCCGGCGAGACTCATGCAATCATGGGCCCCAACGGCTCTGGTAAATCTACCCTTGCTTACACCCTTGCTGGGCACCCTCGCTACGAGATCACGGAAGGCGAAGTGCTTCTCGACGGCGAGAATATCCTGGATCTAGACGTTGATGAGCGCGCTCGCGCAGGTCTTTTCCTTGCTATGCAGTACCCCACAGAAATTCCTGGAGTTTCTATGGCTAACTTCCTACGCTCTGCAGCTACCGCCGTGCGTGGAGAAGCCCCGAAGCTGCGTGAATGGGTTAAAGAGGTAAAACAGGCACAGGCAGATCTAAAAATCGACAAGGCGTTTAGTGAGCGCTCTGTGAATGAGGGGTTCTCCGGTGGCGAGAAGAAGCGCCATGAGGTCCTTCAGCTGGATTTGCTGCGCCCAAAGTTTGCGGTCATGGATGAGACGGACTCGGGGCTTGACGTAGATGCACTTCGGATTGTGTCCGAAGGGATTAATCGGTATCAGGAGAAAACCAACGGCGGCATCTTGATGATTACGCACTATAAGCGAATCCTTAACTATGTGCAGCCTGATTTCGTGCACGTCTTTGCCAACGGCCAGATTATTACCTCGGGTGGCCCGGAATTGGCCGATGAACTTGAGGCTAACGGATACGATCGCTTTCTCTCATGAGCAATACATATCTGACTGAGTCAGGAGAGCTCGATACGCAGCGACTGCGTCAAGAGTTTCCTATATTGTCGCGGTCTGTGCGCGATGGTAAAAGCTTGGTCTATTTGGACTCCGGTGCAACGTCGCAACGCCCAGAGCGAGTGTGGCGTGCAGAAGAGCGTTTTGTTTTGCACACTAATGCTCCTGTGCACCGGGGTGCTTACCAACTTGCCGAGGAAGCCACAGATGCCTACGAAGACGCTCGTACCGCGATCGCAGGGTTCGTTGGAGCGGAGTGGGACGAAATAGCGTTTACTAAAAACGCCACGGAAGCCCTTAACCTAGTCGCATACGTGCTGGGAGACCCCCGAGCCGGTGACCTCCAAGTTACGGAAGGCGACACCGTCGTAGTCACAGAGCTAGAGCATCATGCTAACTTGGTGCCTTGGCAAGAATTGTGCGAACGTACGGGTGCCACGCTGAAGTGGTACTCAGTGACCGAAGACGGGCGCATCGATCTTGACTCCTTAGAACTTGACCAGACGGTAAAAGTGGTTGCATTTACGCATCAGTCGAATGTCACAGGGGCAGTAGCGCCGGTCGCAGAGCTGGTGCGTCGTGCTCGCGAGGTAGGCGCGCTTGTGGTCCTCGACGCGTGTCAGTCGGTCCCGCACATGCCGGTAAATTTCCATGATCTTGATGTCGATTTTGCTGCGTTTTCGGGTCATAAAATGTGTGGCCCGAGTGGCGTTGGCGCGGTCTACGGAAAGAGAAAGCTACTGGAACAACTTCCACCTTTCCTTACCGGTGGCTCGATGATTTCCGTAGTGACTATGGAAAAGACGACGTTTGCAGACATTCCCCAACGATTTGAAGCCGGTACACAGATGACCAGCCAAGTGGTGGGATTGGGAGAAGCAGTAAAATTTCTGCAAGAGATAGGGATGAGTGCTATTGCGCGCCATGAGCACAAGCTCACGGACTACGCTCTCAACCGTCTGAGCAGCATTGAGGGGCTCAGCATCTACGGCCCTACAACCAATGTAGATCGTGGCTCTGCTGTGAGTTTTAAGGTCGATGGAATACACCCTCATGACCTTGGACAAGTTCTTGATGATCACGGCGTATGTATTAGGGTCGGGCATCACTGTGCGTGGCCGGTACACCGCGCACTTAATGCACAATCGACTGCGAGAGCATCTTTTTACTTCTACAACACGTTAGAAGAGATTGACCGACTCGTTGAGGCGATTGAAGCGGCTAAAAAATTCTTTGGAGTTACTGCCTCGGAAGGAGGAGCACTATGAACCTCGAGTCCATGTATCAAGAAGTGATCCTCGATCACTATAAAAATCCGATGCATGCGGGTCTGCGTGAACCTTATGAGTCCGAAGTCCATCATGTGAATCCCTCATGCGGTGATGAGATCACACTCCGGGTGCATCTTTCAGAGGATGGCTTAACCGTCGCAGACGTTTCTTATGACGCGGAAGGTTGCTCTATTAGCCAAGCTTCCACGTCGGTCATGGCGGAAGAAATCGTGGGCAAGAGCGTTGCAGAAGCCATGGATAAGCTCGAAGAATTTGAGCGGATGATTACGTCTCGCGGAACGGTAGAAGGAGATGAAGACCTTATCGGCGATGGCATTGCCTTTGCCGGAGTGTCCAAATATCCTGCGCGGGTGAAATGTGCGCTTCTGGGGTGGAAAGCATTCCAGGCTGCCACTGCTGATGCTTTAGAGGAGAAGAAGTGAACGAAGAACACGTAGAAAACAAAGCCACGGAAGAGCCAGCAGGCACCTCGGTAGAGCCCCAAGTGGAAGACCTATCTGATGGCACCGCTACCGAGGCAGCTTCTGAGGAACAATCTGATCTCGCAGCAGGTGCTTTGCGTCCGGAGCAATCAGAGGAAGACATTGCTAAAGCTAGCGATGTAGAAGAGTATCTTCGTGATGTCATTGACCCCGAACTAGGCATCAATGTTGTCGACCTCGGCCTGGTATATGACGTATGGATGGTAGATGGCGTTCACGCACACGTGAACATGACTCTTACCTCGCCTGCGTGTCCGCTTACCGACGTCCTAGAAGATCAGGCACAATCTGCAGTTGTAGGAAACAAGATCGCAGAGTCACTGAGCATTCATTGGGTGTGGATGCCCCCATGGGGCCCGCATATGATTACGGAAGATGGCCGGGACCAATTGCGTGCCCTCGGTTTCTCGGTTTAGGTTCTTAACCTAACGCGATAGCTCGCATATGTTCCCCCTGCGTCCCATGATGTGCGGGGAACAACATCCTGTTACAGGATAGGGATGGTTACTTGATATAATCCGCCGTTGTGATTGTGACCAATGATTTTGAAGTCCGCGTAGGGGCAAGAACCCTCCTGAATGCTCCTGGCCAGCATCTTCGTGTACAGCCGGGAGATCGGATCGGACTTGTTGGCCGCAACGGTGCCGGCAAAACTACTACGATGCGAATTTTGGCAGGGGAGACTGAACCCTATGCCGGCGTAGTGACTCGTAGTGGTGACATTGGTTATCTTCCGCAAGATTCGCGAGAAGGCAATATCGATCAATCCGCGCGTGACCGTGTTCTTTCTGCGCGTGGATTAGACCAAATCCAAACCTCCATGGAACGCCAGCAAGAAATCATGGAGACCACGCCGGATGATAAAAAGCGCGATGCCGCTATTCGCAAGTATTCGCGGCTTGAGGAACGCTATCATGCGCTTGGCGGTTATGAAGCAGCTGCTGAAGCAGCTCGCATCTGCGATAACTTGGGTCTTCCCGCACGGATCCTCGACCAACCACTTAAGACGCTTTCTGGCGGACAACGCCGTAGGGTAGAGCTGGCGCAAATCCTTTTCGCGGCGTCAGCAGGCTCTGGAAAATCAAGCACGACATTGCTTCTCGACGAGCCGACGAACCACCTCGATGCCGATTCTATTACGTGGCTGCGCGATTTTTTGAGCAAGCACGAGGGTGGCCTCATCATGATTTCACACGATGTAGAACTGCTTGATGCGGTCTGTAATAAAGTGTGGTTTCTCGATGCCGTGCGTGGCGAAGCGGACATCTACAACATGAGCTTTTCTAAGTACAAAGATGCGCGCGCCACTGACGAGGCCCGTCGTCGTCGTGAGCGAGCTAATGCGGAGAAGAAAGCCGCCGCGTTGAAGGATCAAGCAGCTCGACTTGGAGCCAAAGCCACCAAAGCCGCCGCAGCTAAACAGATGCTGGCACGCGCTGAAAAAATGATGGGCAACCTTGATGAGATCCGCATTGCAGACCGAGTAGCTAACATCTCTTTCCCTGAGCCAGCACCTTGCGGAAAAACCCCTTTGAACGCGACCGGGTTGACCAAGATGTACGGTTCTTTGGAAGTATTTGCTGGCGTGGACCTTGCCATTGATAAAGGATCCCGAGTAGTGGTCCTAGGCTTCAATGGTGCTGGTAAGACGACACT
Organism: Corynebacterium ulcerans; assembly: GCF_900187135.1. Classification (NCBI taxonomy): domain Bacteria; kingdom Bacillati; phylum Actinomycetota; class Actinomycetes; order Mycobacteriales; family Corynebacteriaceae; genus Corynebacterium; species Corynebacterium ulcerans. The sequence goes on along the minus strand of NZ_LT906443.1, from coordinate 290,365 downwards.
TCTGAAACTTCTTGCAGGCGTTGAAAGAACAGATGGCGAAGGCGGAATCGTTTCCGGGCATGGCCTGAAAATCGGCTATTTTGCCCAGGAACATGACACCATCGATCCACAAAAATCTGTCTGGCAGAACACTATCGATGCTTGCCCAGAAGCCGGCGAACAAGACCTCCGCGGTCTCCTCGGTGCCTTCATGTTTACCGGTGAGCAGCTCGATCAGCCTGCAGGGACGCTATCAGGCGGTGAGAAGACACGATTGGCGCTGGCAGCCTTAGTTTCTTCGCGTGCAAACGTCTTGCTTCTCGACGAGCCAACGAACAACCTTGACCCGGTTTCCCGTGAACAAGTACTTGACGCACTCCGAACCTATAAAGGCGCTGTGGTGCTTGTGACTCACGACCCTGGAGCGGTGCGAGCCCTAGAACCCGAACGCGTCATAGTGCTTCCTGACGGAGACGAAGACCTGTGGAGCGAGGCTTACATGGAGATCGTGGAATTGGCTTAGTCTGACTGGCGTGACTTCGCGAATAACCTCATCGGTAACACATGAGTATCAACCATTACGACCGGTGAGGGTAATTAGAAGCCTTTGATAGACGCAGTTCCTTTGTCCACGTAGTCCTTGTTTATTTTTAACGATAAAATGCTCGGTCCTTAGCTTGATGACTAAGGGCCGAGCATTTTAGTGGATTCAGTGCCTAGAAGTTATTTCTTCTTTTTAGCGTTTGTAATGTACATCATTACGCCGCCCAGGCTGACTAGGAGGACAGCTAACAAGGCGATCCAGAGCACAGAAGCACCTGTTTTTGCTAGCACACCTTTACCGCGTTCTGGCTGCGGAGCTGCAGATGATGGATGTGCTTGAGGCGTAGCCGTCGGAGCTGGGGTATTGGGGGAAGCAGTAGGTGCTGGGGGCAATACCGTAGGGACCGGGATAGGGATTGGGATAGGAATAATCGGTGGAATAGCGTGTGTCGTCTTCGTGGTGGTGGACGATGAAGACGTTGGCTCGGTGGTCTGCGTAGTGGTAGACGACGAGGACGTTGGTTCCGTGGTCTGCGTAGTGGTAGACGATGAAGACGTCGGCTCGGTGGTCTGCGTAGTGGTAGACGATGAAGACGTCGGCTCGGTGGTCTGCGTAGTGGTAGACGATGAAGACGTTGGTTCCGTGGTCTGCGTGGTCGTAGACGACGAGGACGTTGGTTCCGTGGTCTGCGTGGTCGTAGACGACGAGGACGTTGGTTCCGTGGTCTGCGTAGTGGTAGACGACGAGGACGTTGGCTCTACAGGAGGTACCACAGGGGTGTACTTATTCACTGCAGTTACAACCAATGGGGTTTTCTCGGAGCTGTTATCACGAGGAGTTACCGCGAACGGATTGTCAGAACCGCTCTTTTCATCATTGGTTAGCCAGCTCAACGAATGTGTATAACCTTCTAGTTCCACAGGCGTTTCAGTGATCTTACAAGTTGAATTGAGGGGGAGATTCTCAATTTTTACTTCCTCATCATGAGCAAGCATGTTCTCACCGCTGATCTTTGTACTCTCGTTAGCTGTGCATTCCCACTTGAACGTGAACTTCTCTGAGGTGCTTACACCCTCTACCTTTTTCTTAAGGGTGAAACTACCGGTTTGCTTTTGCTCAAATTTGTTGGTTGCAACGAGATGGACGGCTTCTTCGCTCGGGTCCTCAATCGTGATATCCACGGTTGGAGTGGAATTGAAGCTAGTGACCTTATTATCTTTGTCGATTACAACCCAAGATGTCGTAAGCTTCCGGCCTTCTTTTACCTCTGGGTCTTGTTCTTTGACTGCGCACTTTAGACCTTTATCTAAGTTGCTAACATGCACGAAGCCGCCGTGTTTTACCTTAACTTGGCCATTTTTATCCATTCCACCGGCAGCAGATGTGCACTGGTAGTCGAATGTATATTCCTTGGCCTTGTCTTCTTCTGTGCCTACAACGTTTTTCTCGATGGTGAAACCACCTTTGCTGCCGCGCCCTAGACCACCAGCGTTGGGGAAACGAACGTATCCTTCGACCTCAACATTGTCGATTGTGGCCTTGTTCGTCACGATGCTACCTGGAGCGGGCTTGGTTTTTGTTACCGCTGTAAGAGTTAACACGGGACCGGACTGCTCGTACAACCCGTAAGGGAATTCAACAGAAACTTCGCTGGGAGTGCAGTTGATTGCGTAATTATAACCATCGCGGAATCCATCATTTTGAGTTACATTACTAAAACCGCTTCGCGTTCCACCTCCGGCATTTCCTCCGGCATCATAAATAGCGTGACGAATTTGTTGCTGACCGGCCATGAATGAAGAAACGTAGACAGGTGCGTAGCCATTATTATCATTACCATCACAGGTAAACTGCCATCCGTCAGGAGCCTTATCTGTAACGATCACTCGCCTACCCGTGTATTCATTTTGATGCTTTTTAGGATCGATTCCTACTGACCACTGGATTTTGTAGTTGCCAGTCTTTTCATCGTAACCGGTGTATTCACCGATTTTTGAGTCATCGTGAAAAAGACCGCCTTCGCGCTGTTCAAATCTCCCGGGTAGGTTACCACTGCCGCAACCGTTGAAATTCAGATTACCGTCGAAATTGTTACTTGTATTCCATGCAACAGAGACGAATGCACTGCCCTCAACATCGAAGTTACGTTCCTGGAAGTTGGTGAGTGTGATGATGAATTCATCGCCGGACCAAGAGCCAGTGGCAACGATCTCGCCGTTTTTATCTTGAAGTGGAACTGTTCCAGTGTTGACGGCTTTTAGCTCTTTTGGAAGCTTGAGTTTAATAGTGTCGCCAGCTTTGGCTTCTTTGTTGGCTTTCCAATCAAATTGGACTTCTGCGAATCCGCTCGGACCTACGTATTTGCCGTCCTTGATGTTCGGACTATCGTCTTTCCATTTGATATTCGACCAGCTACCACCTGTACACGTTTCTTGTGCAGCAGCTGAAGGCGATTGTGCTAGGAGAGGGGAGAAACTTGCAATGAGAAGCAAGGCGAGCAGCACACTAAGCCAAGGGTTTTTTGTTAATCGTTTGACTGAGGCGTGCTTTACGTTAGTAAGCATCATAATTTTCCGTATCGCCATCCTTGAAAGAATGGGTAATAAAATAATTGAGATTTTCTTCAGATTTAAATGGGGGAGACAGCGCAAAATAAATGTTTTTTCGTTGATGTCTTATATGTAGCCTACTTTTATAGGGACATGACAACAAACCAACATTAAGGCACTGAAAAATATTTCATTTCCCTAGCGAAAGGGTGATATTAAGGGCCCCCGTGCTCTCATTCGGGGGTTTCTGAGAATGTCGGGTACAGGTTTTGGGTTGTTTCCCCAGTGGTGGTACCCCGCATGGAAGCTGAATATTCGCAACCTGTGATGACTGACTTAATCGCAAGCAGCTACAGGTACTGTTCGGCGTTGAGCCTCAAGTGCTCGCGCAGATAGGGGAGAGCAAAGTCTGCGCGTCCGCGCCCCGTGGCGACTATAACGCCACGATCAAGGAGTCGCCTGCGATATGTAGAAGGCTGGCTTCCTGGTATGCCTAGTTCGGCTCCCAGTTCATTAAAATTGGCAGGACCTTCAGATTCTGCAAGCTTGATAAGGAATTGCATCTCACGATAAGGGATGCCCTTCATTGCTGGCATATGAACTTGTTGTCCCATGCGCTCGATGACTAGGGGGAGGGATCTGTTGACGTGCTCTTCGGATATGTCATGAGATCCCGCCATGGTCCATGCGATCGAACCGCATAGTTGAATGAGGTAGGCGTACCCATGGCATGCGTAGGTGAGAGTACTAAGTGCCTGATTGTCGATGTCCTTCCCGCCCTGCCTGACCGTTTGGGCAATGGCCGTGCGAACATCATCATTATTCAAAGCTTCTATCGGGATATGCATTGCGCGACGAAGAAATGTGGTTCCCTCATGCGCAAGGAGTTTTGATATCTCAAGCGGCAGTCCTGCCACAGCCAACGCGATATTGTATTCATTGCGTACGCAGTCTTGGATGGCGTCCATGAGGAAATGAAGTGATTCGGGTGACGCTGATTGCACCTCATCCATCGTGATCAAAAGTCCAGATCCACTTGCAGTGAGATCTCTTGCAACATCATTCATTATCGACCATAGGGATACCTGAGGTGGCAACTGAGAAGGCTTGTCAAAGGTTATCCCTCCAATATTGGCAATGGATACGCCCGAAACTCCTATATGCGGCCCGCGGGGTTGTCCTTGTTTAAGCAGCTGTGGCAATGAGACATGAATAAGCTCGTGGTGCTCATGGTCGGACGCGCGGGCACGAACGCATTCCCACTGCAATTCCTTGGCTTCTGCTTCTAGTTGATTGAGGAGAACGGTTTTGCCAGTTCCACGAGTTCCGCTAATAAGTATGAAGCGATAGGGGGCGCCAATGCCTTCTCTTAGTGCAAAGCCGAAGTTATCCACGATGGAAGTTCTTCCGGCAACAACAAGGGGGTTGACTCCAAAGCTGGGGCGGAATGGATTGCGCATATTTCCCAACATACCCTATGTAGGTTTTGTAGGTAATGGAATAGCTTGTAGGTTTTGTAGGTAAATCTCTGTTGGTAGCTAAAGAAACCCCGTAGTATCAAATACAACAGGATGTTTCTTAGTCAGCAATAGCCACGATGGAACGGAAAGAAAAATGAAAAAGTGGTTCACTCTAAACTCTACTGAACGAAAAATCGTTATTTCTGTCTTAGTTGCGGACGTGATAGGCAAGGCTGCTGCATGGCATTTTCTCTATCATCTTCCATCTCAAAAAATAATTGGATCTAAGTGGCTGTGGCTACCAGTTACGTTTATAGGAGGACTGGGCGCACCAGCTTTTTTGGCTTTCGGAATAAAAAAGTAGTGTGCTGAGCAGTTATCCATCAATAACTGCTCAGCACACTATAAAGCTGGAAGAAAAGATTAGTTCCTAAAACCATGTACCGGAGCGGGGATGAAACCACCGCGCTGGATAAAGGCAGAATTATCAACGGTGGATACGGGGATAACGGGGGCGTATCCCAGGAGGCCGCCAAAGTTAACCTCATCGCCAGGGTGAGTACCAGGAACAGGGATTACGCGGACGGCTGTGGTCTTATGGTTCATGACGCCGATTGCAGCTTCGTCGGCGATCATGCCAGAAATCAGCTCTGCCGAGGTAGCTCCAGGAATAGCAATCATGTCTAGGCCCACCGAACAGATTGCTGTCATTGCTTCGAGTTTATCCACGGAAATGTTTCCAGCACGTACTGCGTCGATCATTCCCTTGTCTTCTGAAACAGGGATGAAAGAGCCGGAGAGGCCTCCCACGCGGGAGCAGGCCATCATGCCGCCCTTTTTCACTGCGTCATTAAGCAATGCAAGAGCCGCGGTTGTTCCATGAGTTCCTACTTGATTAAGCCCCATGTGCTCCATAATGTGTGCAACAGAATCGCCTAGTTCCGCGGTTGGTGCTAGTGAGAGATCCACGATGCCAAAAGGAACCCCCAAGCGTTCGGATGCCATATTTCCCACTAATTGTCCTGCGCGGGTGATTTTAAAAGCAGCCTTTTTAATGGCTTCTGCGACCTGATCTAGGCTAGCTCCATCAAGAGAACCAAGCGCCCTATCCACAACACCAGGTCCGGACACACCGACGCTTACCACGCAGTCGGGTTCTTCCACACCATGGAAAGCTCCGGCCATAAAGGGGTTATCGCCCACAGCATTAGCAAAAACGACCAATTTAGCGCAAGCAATTGCACTGTTATCCTTAGTCAGTTCTGCTGCTTCTTTAATGACCCTGCCCATTTCCCTTACCGCATCCATGTTGATGCCGGCGCGGGAAGAACCAATGTTAACGGAAGAACAAACAACATCCGTAACAGTTAGTGCCTCAGGGATGGAGTCAATAAGCTTCTTATCCCCTGAGGTCATGCCCTTTTCGACTAATGCGGAGTAGCCGCCAATAAAGTTGACTCCTACTGCCTTTGCGGCTCGATCGAGAGCCTTCGCAATTTCTACAGGGCTGCCATCGACAGCTGCAGCAATGAGGGCCACAGGTGTCACGGAAATGCGTTTGTTGACGATGGGGATTCCGAGTTCGCGTTCAATGCCTTCACACTCGGATACCAGATCTTTAGCTACGGTCGTGATCTTGTTATAAATCGCATCGCACGTATCCTCCATTGTTCCCCGGACACAATCTAGAAGGCTGATGCCCATAGTTACGGTGCGAATATCAAGACGATATTTTTCAATCATCTCGATTGTTTCCAAGATATTGCTGCTTGAATGAAGCGTAGTCATGTGTCTGAAGTTCCTCAGGAGCTAGATTGTGTTCATAGCATCGAAAATGGCTTGGGACTGAATCCGGATGACCAGATTTTGATCCTTTTCCACTCCTGCCATGTGCTCTTGAATCGTGGCGATGTCTGTCGCAGAATCATCAAAGGAGACGTGAAGAATCATGGTGAAATAGCCATCCATGATTGTCTGCGACACATTATTAATATTGATTTCAAGCTCTGCGCATTTGGTAGCGACTGCAGCAATGATTCCAGTGTGGTCTGCACCGGTGACGGAAATAATGGCGAACATGACGCTATCTTAGCGGGAGGTCGAATGAGCGGATCTTTCGGGGGAGAGTTACTTAGCGGTTGTTCCGGCAGACCTCAACAAAATTTTGTAGCACTTTGTTGGAATGCGTCGTGTCAATATAGGGGAGCATCGCAACGATGGAATCGTAATCTTCGGGGGTGAAATACCCATAGTCAAAATAGAAATCCATACGCGTTTTCATCGCAGCAGCATCCATTTCTGCATGAAACTGGCACGCCCATGTGGAGCTGTTGATTCGAACCATCTGGATCGGACAAGTGGGTCCCGTAGCTAATAACGTAACCCCGTGTCCGAGGCTCTCAGCACTTTCTGTGTGTCCGGTGAGCGAGCTAAACTCTGCGGGAAGGTCGCGGGTGATTCTATCTTGTTTCCCCTCAACAGTGAGCTGAACGATCGTAGGACCAGATGCTTCAGGATGCGAACGCTCGACGGTTCCACCTGTCAGGGATATAGCAAGCGCCGTACCGTAACAAATAAAAAACACTGGGAGGGGAGCGTCGATAAGCTTCTGTAGCTCTGAATGAACCTGAAGCTGCCATTGGTCATAGGAATCGTTGGTAACGTTGAGCGGACTACCACCGACGATTACTCCGTCAAATCCTTCCAAAGACCCCACGGTTGCTTCGGCGGTATCCAACATTCGCTGCGTGAGCTGTTCGGGAGAAAGGCCCGTGGCGCGAAGGACATCGTTATATTCAGCGTGCGCAACTGATTCGCCAGATCGTGGAGAGACTAAAAGAACGGAGACCATAGAAGTAACTCTAGACTACTTGGTCTAGAGTTACAGAATGCTGTGCCGTGATGATGCGGTTTGTCTGGCACGGGGCCCTACGACGTAGGCTTTGAGTGAGAACGCACAGTTTCTTCTACAAGGTCGAGGACTTGATCAAGATCCTCTGTCGCTGTACCGGAAGCTAGGCGGGAAATAAAGCCATCCATCACTGTTTCCAGGTAGGTATGAAGCACCTGTATGGGGACGTCGTCACGCATTCTTCCTAAATGCGCATTTCGCTCAAGGCGAGTTACTACCGCTTCGTCTAATACTCGTTGATGCTCTTGCCACCGAGCTCTGAAAGCTGGATCCGTGCGGAGCATTTTGGTGATCTCTAGCCGCGTGGCCAGCCAATCGTGTCGCTCCGGATGATCAAGCATATCTCGCATGACTTCAACCAAGCCGTTTTCCGCAACAACTTCCGCCATCCGTGCGGCGTCTTCCCGTGCCAACGCCAGAAAAAGATTTTCTTTGTCGCTGAAATGATGAAAAATTGCGCCACGAGACTTTCCTATAGTCTCTTCCAGACGACGTACGGTCGCTCCCTCGTAGCCGTGCTCAGCGAAACACCTGCGAGCCCCTTCTAGGATCTCTTGGCGACGCAACGTCAGTTCGGTGCTACTTACAACGGGCACGAAGGACCCCTTCCTTCTGGTCTAAAGAATCGAGGACTCCACTCAAGGAGAGTGGAGTCCTCGAAGTTCATGATCCTAAATGATTAAAGCTGCACATTAGCCCTTAATCATCTGGCGGAGCACGAATTGCAGGATACCGCCGTTACGGTAGTAATCTGCCTCACCTGGTGTATCGATACGAACAACTGCATCGAATTCAACCTTATCGCCGGAATCCTTTGTAGCCGTTACATGAACGGTTTTTGGAGTAACTCCGTTGTTCAGCTCTTCGATGCCTTCGATGTCAAAGACCTCAGTGCCATCTAAGCCGAGGCTTGCATGCGACTCGCCTTCAGGGAACTGCAGTGGAATCACGCCCATACCAATGAGGTTAGAGCGGTGAATACGCTCGAAGGACTCGGTGATAACAGCTTTGACTCCGAGGAGGTTGGTACCCTTTGCGGCCCAGTCACGCGAGGAACCGGTACCGTACTCCTTTCCGCCTAGAACAACTAGCGGAACGCCAGCAGCCTTGTAGTTTTCGCATGCGTCGAAAATAAAGGCCTGAGGTGCACCCTCTTGTGTGAAGTCGCGCGTATAACCGCCTGCGACGTCTACCAGCTGGTTCTGTAGACGGATGTTGGCAAAAGTGCCTCGCATCATGACTTCGTGGTTACCACGGCGAGATCCCAAAGAGTTGTAGTCATTGCGCGATACGCCATTGGCGTCCAGATATTGCGCAGCAGGAGTTCCTGGTTTGATGGACGACGCAGGGGAGATGTGGTCGGTGGTTACCGAGTCGCCTAGCTTGGCTAGGACGCGGGCACCCTTGATATCGGTGACAGGGGAGGTCTCCAGCGTCATGCCGTCAAAGTAAGGCGCCTTGCGGATGTAGGTAGAGGACTCGTCCCACTCAAAAGTCTTGCCTTCTGGGGTGGGGAGGTTCTGCCATTGTTCGTCACCCTTGAACACATCGGCGTAGTCAGCTTCATAGAGCTCACGAGAGATGGCAGACTCGATGGTGGACTCGATCTCTTCAGTAGAGGGCCAAATGTCCTTGAGGAAGACATCATTTCCGTCCTGGTCTTTGCCGAGCGCTTGAGTCTCAAAGTCAAAGTCCATTGTTCCCGCGATAGCATAAGCGATGACCATGATCGGGGATGCCAGATAATTCATCTTAACATCGGGGGAGATACGGCCTTCGAAGTTGCGGTTACCGGACAGGACAGCGGTTGCGGTCAAGTCGTGCTCGTTGATCGCGGTGGAAATCTCTTCTGGAAGCGGGCCAGAGTTGCCGATACACGTGGTGCAACCAAAGCCGGAGAGGTAGAAGCCCAGAGCTTCAAGATCTTTCCAGAGATCGGCGCGGCGGTAGTAGCCGTCGACTACCTGGGAACCAGGCGCACAAATGGTCTTGACCCATGGCTTAGCTTTGAGTCCCTTTTCTGCAGCCTTACGCGCGATCAGACCCGCACCAATCATGACGGATGGGTTAGAAGTGTTAGTGCAGGATGTAATGGAAGCGATAGCAACCATGCCATGATCGAGCGTGTACTCGCCGCCGTTTGGAGATGTCACCACTACAGGGTTGGACTGACGGCCGGCCGCGCCTGCAGCAGCAGACTCGCCGTTGCCTGAACGGGAAGCGTTGTAGTTAACGTTGGAGTCACCGTCTTCTTGTACTGCGCCCTCGGCGTCCATGCGCTTTGCGGGTAGAGACTCATCAGCAGGTTCTGCTGAACAGTAATCAGGAAGATCTTTACGGAATTGCTCTTTAGCCTCGGTGAGCAGGATGCGGTCCTGTGGACGCTTGGGGCCGGCGATCGAAGGAACAACCGTACCAAGGTCTAGCTCTAAGTACTCGGAATACTGAGCCTCTGGTGCGTCTTGGTCAAGCCACATGCCTTGAGCCTTGGCGTATGCCTCCACGAGAGCGATCTGCTCTTCAGGGCGTCCGGTAAGACGAAGGTACTTGACGGTTTCTTCGTCGATCGGGAAGATTGCACAGGTAGAGCCGAATTCTGGCGACATGTTGCCGATGGTTGCGCGGTTAGCAAGCGGAACGGACTTAACGCCGTTGCCGTAGAATTCAACGAACTTTTGAACCACACCGTGCTCACGGAGCATTTCGGTGATGGTAAGCACAACGTCGGTTGCGGTCACGCCCGTTGGGATTTCACCAGTAAGCTTAAATCCGACAACACGAGGGATGAGCATTGAGACTGGCTGGCCAAGCATAGCTGCTTCAGCTTCGATGCCACCGACACCCCAGCCGAGAATGCCGAGGCCGTTTTCCATCGTGGTGTGTGAATCGGTGCCGATGCAGGTATCAGGGTAGGCCACGCCTTCATTGTCAAAAACAACGCGTGCGAGGTTTTCGATATTTACCTGGTGAACAATGCCTGTTCCCGGAGGAACCACGCGGAAGTTGGAGAAGGACTTGGAACCCCAACGTAGGAACTGGTAGCGCTCTGCGTTGCGTTCGTACTCAATTTCTACGTTTTTAGCCAGTGCGTCGTGAGAGCCGAAAGCCTCAACGATAACTGAGTGGTCGATAACCATCTCGGCAGGGTTGAGTGGGTTGACATCATCAGGGTCGCCGCCCAGGGTCTTAACTGCTTCCCGCATGGTTGCTAGGTCAACAACACAGGGAACGCCGGTGAAGTCCTGCATCAAAACACGCGCGGGGGTGAACTGAATCTCGATGCTTGGCTCAGCGCTGGGATCCCAGTTAGCAATGGCGTTGATGTGGTCGGCGGTGATGTTTGCGCCGTCTTCTGTGCGGAGAAGATTCTCCCCGAGAACCTTCAGGGAGTAAGGCAGATTCTCCATTCCTTCAACTGCATTGAGCGCGAAGTAATCATAAGACTTGTTGCCAACCTCAAGCGTCTGCTTGGCGTTGAAGGAGTTCTTGCTTTCAGTCACGGTGAGCTCCACTTCCAAATAGTGATCAGTTTCTTCTGTTCACAGCTGCTGCGTAGTGCTTTGGGCCGGTATCAGCAGCGGATCATATTGTCGTCGTCACCCGTTTCCTGAACCTCGAAACGGTGTATGGATATGACGTCGCCTAACGCACATTCTAACAGTACGAGCGTTCTGTTGGCCAATGTTTCAGGCCGTGTGTTGTTATTTTCACCCCCTCGTGGCGGTTATCGAGCTTTATTAATTCAGAGCGAATTCACAAGCAGGGGTGGGGGCAGGCAGAAGGAGAGGCGTTTAATTTCCTTTAGGGGTGGGGTCTGTATTTTGTTAGGTGCCTTTCACTCCCGAGCTATCCTGGACTCCTTGTTATATTTGACACCTAGGGCTCTATCTAACAATCATGGAAACACTGGAGGGGCGATGCTGCCGCAGGGGATCGACGTCAATGCCTATGAAGCTGAACTTAAATCAAGTGGCGTAGCTTTGCAGACTCCCAATGTTGAAGTGCGTGAGAAGCTTATCGACGCCACCCAGGGGCGAGGGCTCGCTATCGCGGTGGTTGATCAGACCCCTGAGCATCCGGCCGACCTGAGGGACCTAGCGCAGGAGCTTCTTAATAGGCTTTCCGCTGATAGTGAAGTCTCAACGGTGGCCGTGCGCTCTCCCCATACTGGGGCCATAGTAAGTAAAGGGCATAGTAGGGCAGAACTGGAAGCGGCGCAGCATCAGTTTTTTTCCGAGCCAGATTATGTAGTGGGGGTTACTCGGCTGGCGATGGATTTAGAGCATGAAACCATTCCGCTACTCCCTATTGGTTTCGCGTCCATGGCTGTTGTTTTTCTGGCGATCGTTGGAACATTTATCTCACAGCGTCGTCGAGGTTAGTTCCGTGAGGTAAATGTGCTATAAGCACCCCTTAAGTCAAGCCCTTTTTCTTGACTTAAGGGGTGCTTGTTTATGTTTTGTGGGGATTTTTATAACGCGTTCATTTTTGGGTCTAGCCTGGATGTCTCCATATCTTGTCAGGGTTAGTGGCTTGACTTTTGACTAGTTGGAAATTGGTCGAATGCATTCAAAATCCCGTCTTCCCTGTCCGACACGCAGCAGTGGGTCAATTTGTGATGTAAATAACAAATTGAATGCATGATTGTAGAGTTTGCAGGTCAAGTGCATAAGTGTGACTGAAGTGGCTTTAGAGTACGGGTTAGGCTAAAGGAAAAGATGAAGACAAAGTGGAAAAAGTGCTTTATGGTTCAATTGTTGACTCGCGAGTCGACTCAAGACACTTGACCTAGCCAAAATCACGCATGTGGGGAAGCACGCGGAGGAAGAGGCTGGTCACGATCTCAACGTTGGTTCGCGAGTCGTTTAAATAGAAAGCTGTTTCCTCCTAGTTTTGCGCTGGGACATAGATGTGTGCGGTTTTTCCGTCGCGTTTGGAGACTGACAGGAGAACTCGTGACCAATTTCGCTTCACGCCGCGGCTATACAGCCAGAGTTAATGCGTTAGGGAAAGCTCGCATTATTGTTGCGTCGGGTGTTATCGCCGCATGTATTGGAAGCATCACACCTGTATATGCCGAGCCGGTAAACCCTTCTGACTCAGAGATCGCCGAAGCTAATGGGGCGGTCGGTCAGGCAGAAGGCAAAGTCTCTGGCCTGGCAGCTTCCTTATCTAGTTCTGATAGTCAGATCGCTAGCCTGGAAATGGAAATGGGTGGTCTGCGAGAAGCTGTAAATAAAGCACTTGTGGACTATCACGATGCCCAGAGCTCCGCTCAGCAGGCGCGCGAGGGTGTTTCAGTTGCACGTTCTCATCTTGACGAGACTCAGTCGGAGATTGTTAATGCTCAAAAAGTATTAGATGAGATCTCTCGGAGTGCGTATCGTAAGGGGGCGGCCCCTAGCGGTGTTGCAGGCGTTGCTGGAAAGGCAGCATCTGAGGACGCGCTGGACCGGCAAACATATCTACGTACCAATGCGGAGAAGCAGCGGGAGGCCGTCGACAAGCTTGATCGTCTCCGCACTGAGCAGGCGAACGAGGAATCTCGGTTGCGCGAGGCTCGGAATCTTGCGGAGCAGCGTGAAAAGGCTGCCGAAAGTGCTAAAGCGACAGCTCAACAGGCTATCGACGATTCCAGTGCCAAGCTTGAAGACAACCTACGTAAGCGTGCTGAGCTTGTTGCGCACCGAGATGAGGCTCAACGCGAGCTTGATGCTGCGCGGGGCAATGTTTCTCATCTGAACAACCAGCGCAACGAATATAAAGAGTACAAGGAAGCTGAAGCCGCTCGTAAAAAGGCGGAAGAAGAAGCTGCTGCGGCAGAGAAGGCTCGCCAAGAAGCCGAAGCTGCACAGAGGGCTAAAGAAGAAGCCGCTCGGATCGCCGCGGAAGCTGCTGCGAAGGCTGCAAGGGAAGCTGCTGAAGAGAAATCTCGTAAGGAAGCTGAAGCTCGAGCCGCGCAGGCTGCCGAGGAAGCTGCAGCCGCAAGAAGGGAAGCGGAGCAGCGGGCTGCCGCTCAGGAGCGTGCGCAGCAAACTCGTCGGGATGCGAACACGGCCTCCGCGACGGCAGCTGAGGCACTTATCCAAGCTGCTATGCCAGATCATGCTTCGCTCAATAACTCCCAGACTGGCAACGGGCTCAACACGGTACAGTCTCCGCAGGCCGTAGATGCGGCTAACGGGGATTCCGTACTGCGGGACCTGGATGTTGTGCAACCAGAGACCTTAGACACGCTCACCAAAAAAGCGACGGCAGCGGCTGGAAATGCTAGCCGTTCTGCAAAAATTGAGACTGTTATCTCTCGCGCTCAAGCCTATATTGGAACTGAGTATGCCTGGGGTGGCGGCAATGCAAGCGGCCCCACATTAGGCATACGCGATGGCGGAGTGGCTGACTCCTACGGCGACTATAATAAGGTCGGTTTCGACTGCTCTGGCCTCACACTTTATGCTTTTGCGGGTGTGGGTATCGCGCTCCCTCACTATTCTGGCTACCAGTACCAGAAAGGGACAAAAATCAGTCCTTCCGAGATGGAACGAGGCGACTTGATCTTCTATGGTCCTAACGCGGAAAACCACGTTGCCATTTACCTGGGTGATGGAACAATGCTGGAAGCCCCGCAGTCAGGTTCTACAGTGAGGATCTCCCCCGTGCGGTGGTCTGGAATGAGCCCATATGCAGTGCGCCTGATCTAAGTAGGTGTACAGCAGTTTTAAACGCCCCAGAAGTGGAATTGAGAAAGCAATCTCTACTTCTGGGGTTGGTTTATGGTCCGGGAACGCAGCAGTTCCTCTTTCTTAATTTCTCCTGTGATCTAGAACGGTGTTAGGCTTTGCACATGGCCGACTTTGATAGTGTGTACCGATCAAAAGCTCTTCATTCATTACCTGTGTGGAATTTAGAGGATGTTGATGCTGTGCTGGTTCTATCTTTTGGGGGACCAGAAGGGCCTGAACAGGTGCTACCTTTTTTGGAAAACGTCACACGCGGCCGCGGTATACCACGTGAAAGGCTTGAGGAAGTTGCCGTTCACTACCATCATTTTGATGGAGTAAGTCCTCTTAATCGGCTTAACCGTGAGATTGTGGCCAATCTTGAAGCTGAACTGCGAAAGCAGAATTTAGCGATCCCAGTCTACTTTGGTAATAGGAATTGGCACCCCTATGCCAATGACGTTGCTGAAGAAATATCGAAGGCGGGGCATCGCAAGATTATGGTGTTTGCAACGTCTGCGTGGGGTGGCTATTCAGGTTGTCGTCAATATGGGGAAGACCTGGTCAAGTTAAACCAGCATCTCGACGCCAGGGGACTTCCTCAGTTGGAGTTTTTAAAAGTTCGCCAATTTTTTGACCACCCCAGTTTTATCAATGAAGAAGTCGAAGTCGTACAGCAGGCCTTTGCGAGCTTTGGGGTAAGCGCTAAAGAGGGGGGAAAACAAGGAATACGACTTGTTTTTACTGCTCATTCCATCCCATTGATAGCTGACGAAACTTCAGGAACAATTACTGATGGAAATCTTTATTCACGTCAGATCGCTGAAGCATCGCGTCTTGTTGCTGATCGACTCGGGGTTCAAGAATATGATGTGGTGTGGCAATCGGCTTCAGGAAACGGAAAAATTCCTTGGCTTGAGCCGGATATCGTGGATCATATTACTGACCTTCATTCCCAAGGTATTCGCAAAGTAGTTGTCTCCGCTATCGGTTTTATCTCAGATCATATGGAAGTGGTTTGGGACTTAGATAATGAGCTACAGGTTGAGGCGGAGAAGCTCGGGATCACAATCGTCAGGGCACAAACCGTGGGGCACACCAGCGCATTTGCATCGATGGTTGTCCAGCTTGTTCATGAGACCCTCAACCCAGATTCCGCTCAACATCTTGGGACGGTTCCGTCGAGAGGTTGTTCTTTTAACGGAGCGGCTTGCGCACCCCAGTGCTGTCAGCCTGCTCAACGTCCCCATTCGTGAATGGCATAGCTGACAGCTGTCATTCGAGCTTCTCGTATATGTTTACCCAAGTTTAATAGCTGCTGATCAAAAGAATGATCACCTAGAACGCTGGTCACGGTCTCCATAATCGCCGTTACTTGGTCTGCTCGTGCAATGAGCTTTGCCGCCCTAGGTGCAATAGCATCGGGAAGCCCGGGAGTTTCATAAAAATCGTTGAGTAGTCCAACGGTGAGCCGCGGGTTGGCTAACTCGGAGTTGCGCATACCGCTCGACTGGATCAGCTCAGCGGCGGTTCTGGTTGCTTCAGTCAGCAGGCGATCGGCGTCGCCTGGAGTCAGGTATGAAGATGCAGGCAGGGGATCGGAAGTCGTAAAAGATTCCCAAGTAGTAAACCCATTGATCTCTTTCCAACGTGGAACCAAGATATGGGTTTGGGTTGACAAATTTCCGGGAACAATGATTGCGCCTCCAGCACGTTGAGCCCATGTTGTCGCTTCATGGTGTGCAGGCAGACCAACAGGCGTTCCAGGGCCATCAAGGGCGATTCTGAGTAGGGGATCTCCAGAGGATGTATGTAATAGCGGTCTGGTGATTGACCTTAGGGTCTGGGCTAGTTCAAAGAACCCGATATCTCCGTCTCCTAGGCGGTGCGGGCCTTCGAGGTCATTAAGGGCCTGTTCGGTGTCGTCATAGGACTCATGGCCGTAGAGCCATGCTGCGATCCACAATGCTGTATTTTGCAGCGGTGAATAGACATGTGTGCGGATGTTCATAACTGAAGCGAGTTTAGCGAATACTCTAGGTCTATGAGCTTTACTGATCCTTATTCCGGGAATATTCTTAACGGGCATTCTCGCCAGAAGCGACCGTCTTTTCCTCAGATTCCGGCGGAGCCAGGTCTCGTCGTAGAAGTAATGGCTGATGGTTTTGTCGGTGCTGTAGTTAATTTTGAACGCACTTATGACGGCGACTTCATTCGGCTTGAAGACCGGCACGGGAGAGAACGTATTTTCAAAATGCGCGAAGGTGCGTTCATGATCGATGGACAAAGAGTCTCGTTGACTCGTTATGTACCTAAGGCTCCACAACAAAGGTCTAATTCGGGGTCAAGACGCGTACACAATGTAGAAGCCAAGGTAGCTGCACCTTCAAGGATCTGGGTAGAAGGTATTCACGATGCAGCAATTGTGGAGAAAATCTGGGGGCATGATCTCCGCGTGGAAGGAGTGGTTGTTGAATATCTTGAAGGTTTAGATAATCTTCCCGAACGTTTGGATGAATTTCAGCCACAACATGGACGCCGAGTTGGTGTTTTAGCGGATCACTTGGTCACAGGTTCTAAAGAAATGCGCCTAACCTCATCTGTTGGTCCTCATGTCCTGGTTACGGGGCACCCTTTTATAGATATTTGGGCTGCAGTGAAGCCTGAACGGCTCGGGCTGCGTGCCTGGCCAGGAGTACCTTACGGAGAAGACTGGAAAACTGGGGTTTGCCGGCGCGTGGGGTGGAGTGATCCTAAAGAGGGATGGAATCGCGTTTATAACGCGGTGAGTTCTTTTCGTGATGTGGATTCTTCGCTCATCGGTGCGGTTGAAAGGCTTGTTGACTTTGTGACCACCCCAGAGTTAAGCAAAGAAGATCTTGTGTAGTCCTTAAAATCTTCAACCGATTGCACAGTGTTTTTCAGTATGATGGTGGCGTGGCAGCTTTGATTTGGTTAATCGCAGGTATCTCACTCATTGGCTTAGAGTTGCTTGCCGGTGAGTTGACCTTTCTTATGCTCGGACTTGGAGCTTTAGCTGCAGCCGCAGTTGGCCTTGCAGACGCACCCCTTTGGGTAGAAGCGACTACCTTTGCCGCTACATCTATCGCCTTTCTTTTTATCCTTAAACCAGCTCTTAAAAAGAGGCTTTACAAGCCTGTTGCATTGGATACATCCGCGCGTGCCCTCATCGGATCCGCAGCTGAGGTTCTCGAACCGATAACGGGAGAAGGCGGACAGATTCGATTCGACGGATCTATATGGTCTGCGCGGAGTCTTGATCCGGGGCATCATTTTGAGCCGGGTCAATCGGTCACAGTAATAGAAATTGACGGTGCGACAGCAGTCGTCTGGAAGGAATCATAAGTGTCTTTTATTTTTTTAGCGGTGGTGGTGGTCTTTGTGGCTCTCGTCATCGCAAAATCAATCGTCATTATTCCTCAAGGTGAGGCGGCTGTCATCGAACGTCTTGGGCGCTATACAAAGACGGTTTCTGGTGGTGTGAGTCTTCTTGTTCCCTTCATCGATCGCGTTCGGGCAAAAGTGGATACAAGGGAGAGGGTTGTTTCTTTCCCACCTCAGGCAGTGATCACGCAAGATAACCTGACAGTTGCCATTGATACGGTAGTGACATTCCAAATCAATGACGCTGCTCGTGCTATCTATGGAGTAGACAACTACATTGTCGGTGTTGAGCAAATCTCAGTAGCTACGCTTCGCGACGTAGTAGGCGGTATGACTCTGGAAGAGACTTTAACGTCGCGCGAGGTTATTAACCGTAGACTGCGCGGTGAATTAGACGCTGCTACGACCAAATGGGGTCTGCGTATTAGCCGAGTCGAGCTCAAAGCGATTGATCCGCCACCATCGATCCAGCAGTCGATGGAAATGCAGATGAAAGCTGACCGAGAAAAGCGCGCCATGATTTTGACTGCAGAGGGGCGCCGTGAGTCAGATATTCGTACTGCGGAAGGCGAGAAGCAAGCTAAAATTCTTGCTGCAGAGGGTGAAAAACACGCGGCGATTTTGGCGGCTGAAGCCGAGCGCGAAGCTACTATTTTGCGAGCTGAAGGAGACAGGGCAGCAAGGTATTTGGAAGCTCAAGGTGAAGCACGAGCAATCCAAAAAGTTAACGCTGCAATTAAATCAGCTCAGGTGACTCCTGAGGTCTTGGCCTACCAGTACCTGGAAAAGCTCCCTAAGCTTGCTGAGGGTAAAGCATCGACTATGTGGATGATCCCGAGTCAGTTCGGTGATTCCCTTGAACAGTTTGCTAAAGCGTTAGCCAAGAAAGATGATGACGGAGTTTTCCGTTATGAAAGTAGCGAGGTAGATCAACGCAGCCTTGACGTGGCAGAGGAAGATGATCATGAGGATTGGTTTAAAGCTTCATCCAATCCGGAAATCGAGGCCGCAGTAGCAGCTGCAAAAGCGGTGGCAAACAAACCCGTGGATGAACCTACGAGCGTTACGGGTTCTTCCTCAAAAGAAAAAGCTAGCGCACAGCCTGCGATTGAGCAGAAAACGCTAAATCAGACTGATGATTTAATGTTAGGAAACCCAGAAGCTTTCGCATAAGCGCAATGAAATTAAGCCGTTATCTTCAATATCAGAAGGTAACGGCTTTTCTTTGATTTCGAGGTTTCTTTATGCGTTTTCGCGATTTGCTCGTTTAAGGATCTGGATGGCTAGTCGGTATCCGGAGAGTTCTGCTTGCCAGCCGGCAGCCTGCAATCGCTGGCTCATTGCCTGCTTGGATATGCCAAGTTCTGCTGCGGCTTCGTTTTGGTTAAAACCCGAACGCATGAGACTTGTCGCTTCTCTACCTTCGGGAGTCCGGCGTGAGAGAACATAGTTGAGCAAAGAAAAGGCTGATTGAATAGAATCTGCCCAGTTTTTATCGTGCTTGACCTTTGCTTTGATGGTGCCACCGCGGGCGCTATTACCTAACGCCGTAGCAGCGAGAACAAGAGCATCGTCTCGGGTAGCAGTAGGCGAATCAAGCACGCCTATTCCTATTGCCCAGTCGCCTCCAGCGATGAGTGCCATGACTGTGTCACAGGCGGCCTCGGCTGTTGTTATAACTGACGCTATGTCTTCTACGCCAACAACCGTAAACTCATCCACTCCTTTTAGCGTGCTTAACGCTCGTGCGGACTGTTGAACGAACTGAGCGCGTCGACGCTCTCGTCCACGGTATCGCGCATGGATAGCGAACAAGATACTCCCTTATACATTAAAAATAAATGAAGGTTAAGAGGAAGATGACCTTCCCCTGTAAAACTATATGGATATGAGCATAGTCTATCTACCGGCGCGTTTTAACTGGCATGCGGGCGTCGATAAGCAACCCCAGGATGCCTAACCCTGCAAGTGAAGCTGAGAATAGAAGAATTTTTACATCTGCACCACGCAGGATGGAATCTCCGAGAATAACGACCACGATAGTGCCTGGTGCAGAACCTACGAGTGTCGCTAGAGCGAAGCCAAGAGGGGGAACGGCGGTTAGGGCAGCCACATAATTCATGATGGAAAAGGGGACGCCGGCGATCATACGCAATGAAGCGACAGCAAGCCATCCTCGCTGACGTAGACGTTGGTTGATTCCAGAAACTGCTGGATGAGTGAGCCTTGGCGCCATCCATTCGCCTAATAGTTTGCGGACTATAAGTAGAGAGATCACTGCGGAGATTGTTGTGCATGTGAGAGCAATGATGATCCCTTTGATAGCACCAAAGAGAACCCCAGCGGACAAAGTAAGGAGGGTACGTGGAATCGGAAACTGAGTGATTCCGATATAGAGAAAAGCGAACAAAATCACAAAGGCGCTACCTGCCTCATTGGCCCAGGCCCTTAGTGTTTCCACACTGGGAACATCCATGAGAATCGTAATGAGAATAAAAGCCACACCTAGTGCAAAAACACCTATCTTTTTAGCCATACTCCATGACCTAATAGTGTTTAATCCATCACGAAAAATGCCCCAAGCAAAGTTAAAAAAACTGTTCACGAGGGTTTACCTTAATGCCCGATTCCACCCATTCGGGAAAAAGCCCACAGAAAAGAATTGATGCAGACTACACTTAAGGCTTGTTGTGAGGCATTAGGTGCTTTAGATGATCTGGTGCCCAGCGCCACGACATATCAACTCAAGACACAAACGGAGCTTGGAGTCTGTCCCTTGTCCAAGGGTCAGCCTCGAGTTCCACAAATGTGAGGGGAGTGGGTCCCACTCGTGACTGACACACGATTCGCCCAAACCGAAGAATTTGAAGCCCAACAGCAGGCTTGGTACAAGGCTGTTGCCAAGGTTTTTGCCCGAGTACGTAAGCAAGACGTTGCCGATATTCCGCTTGATATCTGGAAAAAGCTGATTCGTACAACCTATGACGGAATTAACGTTAACCCGCTGTATAACCGCGTTGATGAGCTCGCTGAAGTCACTCTTCCTGGAGTCTTCCCGTTTACTCGCGGCGCACGCGGCGCAGGCGCTGAGGAAGGCGTTGGCTGGGGAGCGACCGAGTCTTTCGGTCCCTCCGCTTCGAATGAGCAACTTTTATCTGCGCTCGATAACGGTACGACTGACATCGTTATTTACGGCGCTGAGGGCGTCGAAAAGCTGTTGAAGGGAGTGCTCTTTCAGTACGCTCCGGTTCGACTTAACTCAGGCGAGGCCACTGCCAGTGCGGCAGAGGAGCTTTATAAGCTTATCGACGCCCAAGATGCTGATCCCAAGCTGATCGAGCTGGGAGCTTCTCCGCTTTCTTCTTGGGTCGATGGATCTGCCTCTGTTGACCTACCCACTGCGGTGTCTTTGGCCGTCGGCGCAGCAGAACGCAAGAATACTCGTGCCATCCTGATTGATGCCGTTTCTTTCTCTAACCAGAGTGCTACGGATGCACAAGAAATCGGTTTGGCTCTTGCCGCTGGCGCTCAGTATCTCAGGGAGCTTACCGCAGCAGGCCTGAATGTTGCTGACGCACTTGATCAGTTGTCCTTCCGATATGCGGTCACCGATGACCAGTTTGCGCAGATCTCTAAGCTGCGCGCCGCGCGTACCCTGTGGGCACGAGTTGCGGAAATCGTCGGCGCAGCAGAGCACGGTAGTGCGCCACTCCACGCCTTGACGGCTCCAGTTATGTTTTCTCAGCGTGACCCATGGGTCAATATGCTGCGTTCAACGGTCGCTGCTTTTGCCGGTGGAGTTGGCGGTGCTCATGACGTTGAGGTGCTGTGCTTTGACTGGGCAATCCCCGGCGGGCTTCCCAAGATTTCTCGCCCGTTTGCGCACCGTATCGCGCGTAACACCAACCTGCTTCTTCTAGAAGAGTCCCACCTAGGCCATGTTATCGATCCTGCTGGCGGTAGCTACTACGTGGAAAAACTCACCTCGGAAATCGCCGAGAAAGCATGGAAGGTTTTCACTGAGATTGAAGCTCAAGGTGGTTTCACCGCAGCTTTCGAATCTGGTGTACTCACGTCCATGTTGGATGAGTCCCACGAGGCAATCCGAAACGATATCGCTCATCGTGTTAAGAAGATCACTGCGATTAACGAGTTCCCCAATCTTGCAGAGGCTCCTCTTCCCGCAGAGCTACGCGTGGAACCAACTCACGTTCGTCGCTGGGGCGCACAGTTTGAGGCGTTGCGTAACCGCTCAGATGCGTTCATGGAAGTCCATGGGAAGCGTCCAGCAGCGGCACTTATTCCACTAGGCCCGCTAGCTAAGCACAACATCCGCACAGGGTTTATCACCAACCTATTGGGTACTGGCGGCATTGAGGCGCTCAACCCCGGTCAGGTCACTCCGGGAACCCCCGAGTTTGAGCAGGCAGCACACGCGGCTTCTATTGCCGTGATCTGCGGAACAGACGCGGAATACGATGCCTCTGGTGCAGAAGCTTTTGCTGCATTGCGTGAAGCAGGCGTTGAGACCATTTTGCTGGCTGGCTCACCAGGGCATGATTTTGAGCCGGATGATTACTTGAACCTCAAGATCGACGCAGGCGCTACGTTGACTAGCCTGCTCGACAAGTTGGGAGCATAAGCACAATGACCACCATCCCAAATTTCGCTGAGTACTCTGCAGCAGCTGAGACAAAAGCTGCGGATAACGCTGATTCTTTGCGTGAACAAGTATGGACAACGCCAGAGGGCATTGACGTCCCGCGGGTATTTAATCGCGATGATCGTGATGATTCGGTTCCGGCTGAACAGCTGGATTCTTTCCCCGGCATGGTTCCTTTTATGCGTGGACCCTATCCCACCATGTACACCAACCAGCCATGGACAATCCGTCAGTACGCGGGCTTTTCCACAGCTGCGGAATCCAATGCCTTTTATCGCCGTAACCTTGCCGCTGGTCAGAAAGGTCTGTCGGTTGCTTTTGACCTAGCTACTCACCGCGGATATGACTCAGATAATGAGCGCGTTGTTGGTGATGTCGGTATGGCAGGCGTGGCTATTGACTCGATTCTGGATATGCGAGAATTATTCGCTGGTATTGACCTCGGTAGAGTTTCGGTGTCCATGACCATGAATGGTGCAGTTCTTCCCGTCCTGGCTTTCTATATCGTGACTGCAGAGGAACAAGGAGTTGCTCCTGAACAGCTGGCCGGAACTATTCAGAACGATATTCTGAAAGAGTTCATGGTTCGTAACACCTACATTTATCCGCCGAAGCCGTCCATGCGCATCATCTCTAACATTTTCGAATACACCTCGATGAAGATGCCGCGGTTTAACTCGATTTCGATTTCCGGCTACCACATTCAAGAAGCAGGTGCTACGGCAGATCTTGAGCTTGCTTACACGCTTGCAGACGGAATCGAATACATTCGTGCGGGTAAAGAGGTCGGACTAGACGTAGACAAGTTTGCTCCCCGTCTATCCTTCTTCTGGGGCATCTCCATGAATACGTTTATGGAGATCGCAAAACTACGCGCAGGACGTCTTTTGTGGAGCGAACTGGTTGCCAAGTTCGACCCGAAGAACCCTAAGTCGCAGTCTCTGCGTACCCACTCGCAGACCTCAGGTTGGTCATTAACTGCGCAAGATGTGTACAACAATGTGCCCCGTACGGCGGTTGAAGCCATGGGTGCTACGCAAGGACACACTCAGTCGCTGCACACCAACGCCCTTGACGAGGCCCTTGCGCTACCAACCGATTTCTCTGCACGCATCGCGCGTAATACCCAGCTTCTTTTGCAGCAGGAATCTGGTACCACAGCTCCAGTTGACCCATGGGCTGGTTCCTATTACATCGAATGGTTGACCGAACAACTCGCTGAGCGAGCACGTGCTCACATCGAGGAAGTCGAGGCCGCAGGTGGCATGGCGCAAGCAACTATCGAGGGAATTCCGAAGCTTCGCATTGAGGAATCTGCCGCTCGTACCCAGGCACGAATTGATTCTGGGCGTCAAGCGCTCATCGGCGTGAACAAGTACGTTGTTGAGGAAGACGAGCAGATTGAAGTTCTCAAGGTTGATAACACGAAAGTGCGTGCTGAGCAGATCGAGAAGCTAGCTAAGTTGCGTGCCGAGCGTGACGAGGCCGAAGTTAAACGCACTCTTGACGCTTTGACAGAAGCCGCCCGTATGGAGACCAAGGAGCCAGGCGATCTGGATCATAATCTCCTTAAGCTCGCGGTCGACTGTGCACGTGCAAAATGCTCAATTGGCGAGATCTCGGACGCACTTGAAGATGTTTTCGGCCGTCATGAGGCAGAGATCCGTACGCTATCTGGCGTGTATAAGGAAGAAGTCGGAAAGGAAGGCGCCGTGGGCAACGTCGATAAGGCTATCGCTATGGCAGATGCCTTTGAAGCGGAAGAAGGCCGCCGCCCGCGTATCTTCATAGCCAAGATGGGTCAGGATGGCCACGATCGTGGGCAGAAAGTTGTTGCTTCTGCTTACGCTGACCTTGGCATGGACGTGGACGTCGGACCGCTCTTCCAGACTCCCGCAGAGGCGGCGCGGGCTGCCGTAGACGCCGACGTTCATGTCGTTGGAGTGTCGTCTCTAGCTGCAGGCCACCTCACCTTGGTACCTGCGTTAAAGGAAGAACTAGCAAAACTTGGTCGTGAAGACATCATGATTGTTGTTGGTGGTGTGATCCCGCCAGGTGACTTCCAAGAGCTTTACGACGACGGTGCTGTGGCAATTTACCCACCAGGTACCGTTATCGCAGAAGCCGCGATCGACATGCTGACTAAGTTGGCAGCAAATCTTGGCATCGAGCTTCAGGTCGATGAAGCTTAGTTAAATCATGCCAACCTCGTCACCGGTCGCTCTTGTGCGCGACCGGTGACGTCGTTTTCGACGGGAAGGATGAGCCATGACCATGGACAATGAATACCTTGAGCATCACTTAGGATCCCTCATGACCACTTCGGGAACAGACCTAGGGGAAGCAACAGCGGTTCCTCCAGAGATTGTGAAACGTGCCCGCCGCCGTATCGACGTGGATGAGCTCTTTGAGGGCGTTCGTCGGTGTGACCGCACCCTTATGTCACGCGCAATTACGCTGTTGGAGTCCACGGCCGCAGCACACCGCGTACTGGCGCAGGAACTGCTGGTTAGGCTGTTGCCCTTTAGCGGAAAAGCATTGCGGGTGGGAATCACTGGTGTTCCGGGAGTCGGAAAATCGACGTTCATCGAGGCACTCGGAATGAAGCTGATCACTGAGGGGCATAAAGTCGCGGTATTAGCTATTGATCCTTCCTCGACCAAAACACGCGGCTCTATCCTTGGCGATAAGACTCGAATGGCCAAGCTCGCAAGAGAAGAGAATGCGTTTATCCGCCCATCACCATCGGCGGGAACACTAGGCGGCGTGGCCAAAGCTACCCGGGAATCCATGGTGGTTTTTGAGGCCGCTGGTTATGATGTCATCCTCGTGGAAACCGTGGGGGTGGGGCAGTCAGAAGTAGCGGTTTCTCAGATGGTGGATTGCTTTACCTTTTTGGCGCTTGCTGGCGCTGGGGATCAGCTCCAGGGAATCAAAAAAGGTGTCCTGGAAATGGCTGATCTCGTCGCAATCAATAAAGCCGATGGCCCCAACCTTAAAAATGCCAAGCGGGCTGCCAGGGAACTAGGTGCTGCGATGCGGATGGTTCGCCAAGAAAGCGACCTGTGGCACCCGCCAACTATGACGATGTCTGCGGTAGAGCATGAAGGGGTAGAAGAGTTCTGGGATCATGTCCAGGAACACCATAAGGTGATGCTGGACTCAGGCACTTTCGAACACACCCGCAGAGAGCAGCAGGTCCAATGGATGTGGTCGATGGTGCACGAGACGCTGCTGCAGCGATTGAACGCAGATCCTGAGGTTAGTTCTGTTCGCAAGCTCGTGGAGATGCAATTACGACAAGCTCAGATAACGCCAACTCTCGGTGCAGAAAAGATTCTTCGGGCTTTTGATCGTAGAGATGAGCGCTGACACGACTTTCTACCAGGGATGGGGCCTATAGTCTTTGAGGAAGCAGCCATAAAGATCAACCCCATTTTCGCCTTGGACTATGGGGTCGTAGACTCTGGCAGCACCGTCGACTAGGTCAAGCGGCGCTCGGAAGCCTTCGTTAGCTAGACGTGTTTTTGTTGTGTGCGGGCGCTCGTCAGTAATCCACCCGGTATCTACGGCAGTCACCAAGACACCGTGCTCGAACATTTCGGTGGCCGTGGTTCGCGTCAACATGTTGAGAGCCGCTTTAGCCATATTTGTGTGAGGATGGCCTGGGCCTTTGTATCCTCGGCCAAAAACTCCCTCCATGGCGGAAACATTGACCACGTACTTTCGACGCGCAGACGATGCCTCTAAAGCGGGGCGGAGCCTGTTCAAGAGGATGAAAGGCGCTGTGGCATTGCATAGCTGAACCTCTAGCATTTCCACGGGATCTATATCACCGACTTTTGCCACCCAAGAATTATGGTTCACTAGGTCGGGGATAAGGCCTCCTGCGTCTACACCGCGGGAGTCATTTCCTGCACGCATCGCCAATGCCGCTATGGTCTGAGCATCGTTAGCGTCTAGGACTCCAGGACTGTCCATGAGGCTGCGATGGTTTTTCTTGCGTTCCAAGGACTCTGGATGGATATTCGTTGGAACACCTAGCTCAAGCAGTGCTACATCATTTTGCAGGCCGCTAAGCGGTTGTGCTTCCGCGGATACCAACCCCGAATATGCTCCGGGCGATCTCCGAACGGTTTGGGCAGCGTTATTGATAAGGATGTCTAACGGAGATTCTCCTACCATGGCGGCAAGCTCTTCGACTCGTGCCGGGTTACGCAAATCAATCCCGACGACGCGCAAGCGCTCAAGCCACTCGGAAGAGTCTGGTATTGCGGTAAACCTGCGGATAGCGTCCTTAGGAAAACGGGTAGTGATGGTCAGATGGGCGCCGTCGCGAAGCAATTTAAGCGCTATATACATGCCGATCTTTGCGCGTCCACCGGTTAGAAGTGCTCGTTTGTCTGTCAAATCTACGCGCTGTTCGCGGCGCTGCCGATTATCACTAGCGCAGTCCGGGCAGAGCTGATGATGGAAGGAATCGACCAAGGTATACGGCTGTTTACAGATATAACAGTTATGCGATTTGTTGAGTCTTCCAGCAAATCCATGGGGTGTGGCTACCGCACCGACTTCAAGCGGAATGGGCTTTTGGCCTTTCGGTGCAATAAGAAGGCCTGCTGTTTCATCGTCAATCCGGCGAGGGTTGGCTGTTGCAGTTGCGGCAAGCACCTGGGCGTCGGCAAGCCTTCTTTGCTGCTTTGCGACGCTCCTGCGATTCTTTTTTACCGTCTTAAAAAGCTTACTCACGGCGTGATGCAGTATGACAGCCTGAGGGTGGTCTTGGGGCAACTCGCCGGCTTCTTTTAAGACTCGTAGCGCAATATCCAACTCGTCTGGATTGATGTCGGTCATTTGCTCTACTTTATCGTCGCTAGGAAGAGCGGCCTATAATAACACCTCCTGAAACCATAAAAGGCCAGGAAATGCCGTTTTTGGTCAGCACAGATAACGGATCGCACTGCGGGGAGAATAATACGTCGCGTTGAGTATAAGACATGAGATACTCGTCAAAGGGAGGCAGCTGAATACGGAGCTGCAAGGCCGCTGCCATTTCACTATCGGAAACATCGTTCTGCCAGCTGCCCATAAACACATCAGGCGATACTTCTAGAAGGGAACCAGCGTCGACTGCTTTTTTAGCTTCGCGACGCACGACGGTTTTAGGCAACGTAGACCACCACGCACAATCGGTTATATGGGCGGGACCGCGAGTGGAAAAATAGTTGGTTATTAACGTGCCAATGCTTGCGTCCTGGTTCACGTTACAGCCAACCGCCTCGGCGCGGATAAAGGTATCGTGATTGCCTGTTTTGGCGCCTTGGATGAGGTCACCAGTGCGGCCTAAACGACGCATGACGTTAGACAACAGAGCGGAATCAATACCGAGGCAATCTCGTAGCTGCTGACGACTATGTGGGGTAGCACAAAGCTGTATGGTGCGTTCGAGGATTTCTGAGTATTCCTGTTCTGTTATCCCAAAACGCTGAGCGGAAGACTCAATAGTTCCCAAACCGCGCTTGCCTATAGCAGCGACAATCCATGCATTATCTTTGTGAAGGAAATGGAGCGTGCCGCGTTGCGACCAGGTACGGATAACCTCATAATCTTTCAGGCAATCGTCTAAATGGCTTTGTATCGTGCCGGTATAAAGTTCATGCACTCCAGTGCGTAAAGCAAGGCCTTGTAATCCACCGGCGTAGTTTTGCCCCTGGGTAGCCATCATGCGAAAGGCCGCGTCCGGTAGCGACGCAGGCTGGGGATGTGCGTCGCTTGGACTGAGATAATGGGCAATCATCCGCCGTGCGCGGATTTCCTCATCGTGCATGACTAGAAATCTTACCCGCTAAAAATTAGGACCGATATTGCACTATCTACGCGGATGAGCCCAGGCAAAGCCTTTTTCCACGCCATTTGTCAATGAGCCATTGGTCGTGGCTGACTATTATGAGAGTTCCGGACCATTCAGAGATCGCGTCTTCAAAAGCTTCGATCGTATTAAGGTCGAGATAGTTAGTCGGCTCGTCGATGAGGAGTATCGCCGGTTGTTTGGCAATGGCAACGGCTATCTGAGCGCGTCGTTGGTTACCCGCGGACAGCGCTGACACTGGAATGTTCCACATAGAGGGATGAATAATTCCTGTGCCCATCTGGCCGATGCCTTCATTCCACACGGTTTCTGTGAAACCGGGATCGCCTTGTTGGGGGAGACGCTGCGGAATAAGTACTAGCCGATCATCTCGTGTAATCGTGCCGCTTGCATCACCATGAGACATAGTCGGTGGGGCGCCAGCAGCAATCCAATTCACTAGCGTGGATTTTCCTGCTCCATTGGGCCCCGTGATAAGCAGATGCTCCCCGTGCATGAGATCAAAGGTGACTTCTTGCAGACGGCGAAGCAGCGTCGCATTTCTCGCAGATACAGCCACTCCAGTCTGCGTCGGTGCGTCGGCAAAGTCTAGGCGCAAGTCATAAGTGCGTAGCTTTCGGACCTCTCGGTTCTTTAAATCGTCGAGGCGTCGATCATCATTGCGAATCCGACGCGCTGCGGTGGAAGTTGCACGATCTGAGTAGAATTTTCGGGCCATGCCTGTTGCAGTTTTCATATGAGAGCCACCCTGAGCGATGCTTTGGCTGGAGGCTCGGTGCGCTTGAATTGAGCGTTTTTCTACCTGCTGGCTACTGTGCAACTGTTTATGCGCTTCACGCGCATGGGTTTTGGCAACAAGATAATCAGAGTAATTGCCCTGACATCTGTATGCACCAGGAATTGTGTCTAGTCCTGAGGCCGTCGCCAGTGCTTGCCAGGAAGCTATATCTAAGTCGTAGATGACCGTGGCCACTTTATTGATAAAGGCACGGTCATGGCTCGCTAATATTACTGGGCCGGACCAATCCATAAGCATCCGTACTAAAAAGTTGCTGCCATCCTTATCAAGGTGATTTGTTGGCTCATCAAGCACCAAAACATCTGGCCGCGACACTAACAACGCAGTTAGCTCAAGGCGCACGCGCTGTCCTGGTGACAATGAGTGAAGGTGCCGTGACCGTCCAGCGCCGGCTAACTGTGGAAGCCCCAGGCCGGCAAGGGTTTCATCGATACGTGCATCGATTGACCACACATCTGTAGAGCTCATCTGGGTGAGCAAAGAGTCATATTCGCTTGCTAGCATGGGATCATTGGGGGAGCAGGCTAGACCAGTGGTCACCTCGTCAAAACGCGATGAAAGAGCGTAAAGATCAGATAATGAATGGTTGAAGAAGTCTTCGACAGTGGTGTGACGCCTAGTGACCTTGAAATCAAACGCATGCGACCGACTGGCATCGTTTGCCGGGTGCATAACGATTTTTCCGTTATCTGGAGTGATTTCTCCAGTGATAAGTTGCAGGAGGGTAGTTTTCCCGCAGCCGTTAGGTCCTACGAGACAGGCGCGTTCGCCAGCGCCGACATGCAAAGAAATATGGTTAAGAAGGGGACGCGAAGTATACGCAAAAGTGACGTCGGTGAGTTCGACAGAAGTCATAGTTGATCTCCAAGAGCAGGGCAACGGTGTAAACGTCTCAGCTCAGCTGAGTAGAGATCAGATCAACATCGAAACGATAACCTCACACATTCGTTTTATTCGACTTAGAGTGGATGGCACTAGCTTAGGCCACAATATACCTGTGGTGCTACCATCCGGGCCGTGTCCGGCGAGATGAGTAACAAGGTGAAATAGTAAAGCAAAACGGAGGTAACAATCCCTTTCGAGTTTGTTACCTCCGTTAAAGCACATTAACTATTTGTGCCCGAGGGGGGACTTGAACCCCCACGTCCGTTAGTAGGACACTAGCACCTCAAGCTAGCGCGTCTGCCATTCCGCCACCCGGGCCGGGTAGTGTTTCCAGCCGCTTGGCTGTTGACTCGCTTAACTATATGAGTGAGTCAACAGATAGGCAAATCGGCAGGTCATAATAGGTAAAAGGCATGTGCGCGTATGTGGTTGAAGCATTTCACTTCAGTGCGTCCGTTATGCCATGCATCTTTCGCCCCTTGATTGTTTTTCGGGGACTGCATCAGAGCTGAATTTTTACATGGACAAAAGCACTCGTGACTTTCCCGCGATTTAGATCACAACACAACGAGATTAAAAATCCGTACAGTCGAACACATAAAACCATTGCATTGGCAATATATGCATTGGTGCTGTCGCTTGCGTGAGGGCCTGTGAGCGATGTGATCAGCTTTTTATCTGCGAAAGGTTGGGTCTATGAAAAAGCTTGTTAATGATCCTCGAAAGGTTGTCCAAGAAACCATCGATGGATTTGCTGCCGCTCACAAGGACATAGTTTCGGCACACAGCGATCCCTTATACATCACGCGTGCGCAGCTAAAACAAGAGGGGAAAGTAGCTCTTATATCTGGTGGCGGCTCCGGCCATGAGCCACTGCATGCCGGTTTTGTCGGAGAAGGAATGCTCGATGCTGCGATACCGGGACCGGTCTTTACTTCTCCAACGCCAGATCCCATCGTGGAAGCCACAAAGGCAGTTCACCGTGGGGCGGGTGTGGTGTACATCGTTAAAAATTACACAGGCGACGTTTTGAATTTTGATACGGCCGCGGAACTTGCAGAGTTCGACGATATAGAGGTTGTTCAGGTAATCGTGGACGACGATGTAGCCGTTGAGGATTCTCTTTATACTGCAGGACGTCGTGGGGTGGCCGGTACTATGTTGGTGGAAAAGCTTGCTGGAGCAGCAGCTGAACGTGGGGATTCGCTGGAAGAAGTCGCTGCTGTGGCTAAAAAAGCAGTAGAAAATGTTGCTTCCATGGGGGTTGCGCTATCGGCTTGCACGGTACCTCACGTAGGAAAACCATCGTTTGATCTTGAGGAAAACGAGATTGAAATCGGGGTTGGCATTCATGGGGAACCGGGGCGACGAAAAGTTCCGATGAGCAATGCTGATGCAATCACTGATCAGCTTATAGATCCCATCATCCACGATCTTCAGCTCACCCAGGGGCAACGCGTCATTGTGGTGGTCAACGGCATGGGAGGAACTCCTTCATCAGAACTCTATGTTGTCTACAGGCGAGTCCAGGAGCGCCTGGATGAGGCTGGGATCGTTGTGGAGCGTGCGCTTGTTGGCAACTACGTGACAAGCCTTGACATGCAAGGAGCATCGGTCACCTTGATGAGGGTTGATGAGGAAGCATTAAAGCTTTTCGACGCTCCCGTCAATACCGTTGCTTACCGTAAAGGAATATAACCATGCATTTTCTTACTGTTGATTGGGCTAGCGATTGGATTAACCGATGCGCCATCTCTGCAAAAGAACACCGCGACGAGTTGATAGAGCTTGATCGTGCTATTGGCGATGCGGATCATGGAGAAAATGTCGATCGCGGGTTTAGCGCTGTCCTGGAAAAACTAGATGGTCAAGATGTGACTACGCCTTCTGAGGTGCTCAAAATCACCGCTGCTACGTTGATCTCCACCGTCGGCGGAGCTTCAGGGCCATTGCTGGGAACCGCTTTTCTGAGAGCCTCGAAAGCGATTAAAGGAAAAGAGAAGCTAGATGCTGAAGCTGTAGCAGGCCTTATCGAGGGCGCTTTGGAAGGCGTCACAGCTCGCGGTAAAGCCGCCGTAGGGGAAAAGACCATGGTTGACGCATGGAGCCCCGCTGCCAGCGCCGCAAGAGACGCAGTGAATGGTGGAGCCACAGCTACTGAGGTGCTTATTCGTGCAGCTGAATCTGCTGAACAAGGGGCTGAATCGACTATCCCCATGATCGCTACCAAGGGCCGAGCCTCCTACCTGGGAGAACGATCTGCAGGGCACAAAGACCCCGGCGCGACATCTTCCGCATTATTCCTCAGGGCCGCGGCAGATGCTGCAAAGGAGTCGGTAGCTTCATGAGCACACAAAAAGTGGGGCTTGTCCTTGTCTCCCATTCGGCCTCCTTAGCTGCAGGGCTGTGTGAACTTGCCCAGCAAATGGCTGCTGACGTAGCCATTGTTCCGGCAGGTGGGCGCGACGATGGTGGAATAGGTACTTCCTATGACCTGGTGGAAAGCTCAGTCGATGGACTTTTACATAAGGGACTTGAGGTCCTTATTCTCACTGACTTGGGTTCGGCAACGATGACGGTAGAGACCCTACTGGACTTTTACGATGATCAGCCCGTGGCTTTTGTTAACGTCCCCTTTGTAGAAGGCACAGTTGCCGCTGCGACTGCGGCGCAACAGGGTGATTCTTTGGATGAAGTCATCAAGGCTGCCTCCTCTGCGGTTTCCTTGTTTGCATCAGAGCCCGTTGCTTCTGTTAAAGAGCCAATACCATCGGGAGAATATGGACGTCAGGTTACCGTCGTTGATGCAGCCGGTTTGCATGCTCGTCCTGCTTCTATCATCTCTGAAATCGCGTCAGAAGCTGAAGGGAATATACACGTGAACGGGGCAGATGCTGCATCATCTTTGCTGCTTATGTCTCTTGGTATCCGCCAGGGTGAAACTGTTACGGTTTCGGGTGCGCCCGCGGATCGCGCGTTTATCGATGCTATTGCAGAAGCCATAGAGCGGGGATTGGATTAAAACATTCACGCTTATTGACGCCGCTGGGGTCAGCTCAGGTGTGCGAGGGTTCTCTAAACTATAAATAGAGACAGCTTTCATAGCCGTGAGACAAATGTTCAGGTAAAAATGACCACATGAGTACCTATGTAGATTCCCGTTTCCCTGGCCCTGACCCCTATGCTCCTTTGAAAGATCTTCCGTCTTTTCCTCTGAGTTCCACGTCCTTTGGAGAAGGGGAAAAGATCCCGGAGATTCATTTGGCGGAAGAAGGACTGTCGCCACAGTTCTCATGGTCAGATTTGCCTGAAGGTACAAAATCTCTGGCTATTACGTGTTTTGATCCTGATGCCCCAACCGCTTCAGGTTTTTGGCATTGGGCTGTCTTTAATATTCCAGTTACTGTTAGCGAGCTCGCTCAGGGTGCAGGAGACGAAGTCCTTGGGAGTATTGAAAACGTAATAACGCTCAAGGGTGACTCAGGTATTCGTGGCTATTATGGGCCAAACCCTCCCGCAGGTCACGGCCCACACCGTTATCTTTTTGCGGTGCATGCAGTAGACGTAGAGACCCTTGATGTTTCAGCCGATGCAACGCCGACTGTTCTGGGCTTTAACCTGTATTTCCATTCAATTGCTCGAGCGGTGTACTGGGGCTGGTACGAAAATGTCTAAGGCCTCAGCACATCAGCCCACAAATCCTAGTATTCCGATAGGACTACGGGTTGGAGGTGCTTTCGTAGCCATTGCGTTTGTCTTATTTATCTTCACGTTCGTTCAAGTAGCGACCGTAGGGTGGATGGAACCTGTGGCAGTAACCGCCCGTTTTCTTTTAATCGTTATCGCTGCAGGAGTATTTGGCGGATTTGCCACGATCCGGAAGGACCAGGCTGCATCGCGGCTACAAGTAGGGGCGCTTATCGTGGCGTTGGTGCTTGTGGTAGTCGGTCGCTTTTTAAGCCCCGAACCGATAGTCGTGTGGGAGCAGTATTGGTTACCTATTTATGGGTCCTTAGCACTTGTGTGTGGACTTATAGTTAGGCAATCTGCCATAAAGCAGTAAGCTTTCGTCTCTTAGCCCTGTTATAGATACAAACTCCATCAATCTGGGGGAGGAAAAGTGAAAGATTAGTTTCTTTTTCTCTTCCTCCATGGCAAAACACTGCGTCAGTATTAATGCTTAGTTATCATTCAATTAATAGGCAGGATAACGTCGTGTTTTACTGTCATGTACCATTGCCACGGACAACGCGAAGGGTCAGACTGATGCGAGGGCGGACAATCGCAGGAATCCTCTGCGAAATTGTGAGTGGAATTATGTTTGTTGGTGCGTGGTGGTTCAAGAAAGCTACTGCTCACGACTTCACTGAGAATAACGGCCCTATGGTGTTGTGCATAGGGGCGTTATTTTTTGCAGTATCCGGTGCTGTGCTCTTGATCGCGGGGCGTTTAAGAAAACGCCGCCGTCTAGGAATGATTACTACTGTTGATTATGAATAACTCGCCGGTTGGTAAGTATTCTTTAGTCAAGAGTCCATGGAAGCTCTGAACCTACGGCTTCAGCAATATTGCTTAGTCCATGAGCACGCAATTGCGCAGCTATCCCAAGATGTATATCCCGGATCCAATCAGGGCCACCGTAAATAAGTCCCGTATAACCTTGCAATAAGGTTGCGCCTGCGGCAATTCTTTCCCAAGCTTGCTGGGGAGTCGATATTCCACCAACACCGATAAGGACTAGGTCTTTTCCAACTCGGGCGTAGAGCTGTCGAAGCACGTCCAATGAACGTTCTGCCAGAGGTGCGCCAGAAATACCACCTGCGCCCATATCTTCAACAGTGCGCGTTGGGGTGACCAGCCCCTCTCTAGAGATGGTGGTGTTCGTTGCTACGATTCCGTCCAGCCCTAGTTCAACAGCAAGGTCTGCAACGGCATCGATATCATCGGCACCTAGATCCGGGGCAATTTTAACTAGTACAGGGGTAGACGTTGTTTCCTGCACGGCTTTTAAAATAGGGCGCAGTGAATCAACCGCCTGTAGGTCTCTTAGTCCTGGTGTGTTGGGAGATGACACATTGACCACAAGGTAGTCTGCGAGATCGCCAAGTAAGGCGGCTGATCTGCGGTAATCGTCTATCGCTTTTTCCGCCGGCACCACTTTAGTTTTGCCAATATTAATGCCGATAACGTCTTCAGAAGTACGGCGGCGTAGATTTCCAGCTACCTGAGCCGCACCCGCGTTGTTAAAACCCATGCGGTTGAGGATGGCTTTGTCTGCGGGTAGACGGAAAAGACGCGGCGTAGGGTTTCCAGGCTGAGGCGATGCAGTCACAGTTCCCAACTCTGCGTATCCAAATCCCACAGCAGCCCATGCATCGGGGGCATCTCCGTCTTTGTCAAAGCCCGCAGCAAGACCTAATGGGCGGGGAAACACGGTGCCAAAGACTTCCTGCGACAATATTGGATCGTCAACGGCCACAATTTTTCCCAGAGCCGTGTTGATAGGGCCGGCAACCTGCAGAACGTTCATTCCCTTGCTGATGATGCCATGGATACGCTCAGGGGACATCGTAAACATTCCTTTGAGCGCGAGGTTGTACATCTTCGTACGGAGTGGATGCTGAGGGATCGACATGGATCAAATGAGCTTTCTTTTGGTCAAGAGGGGATGAAAACTTAGGGTTTAATTATTTGGAGACCGTCACCGGTAGCAGAACCTGCAATCACGGTGGCGTCGTCAAGCACCACCATCGAATGCACGTCCGCAACGGAGGAATAATGGCGCTTCGGCTCTGCAGTTCCGCTTGAAATGCTATACGCAGTTAGCTTGTTATCAGAGGTCGTGCTCACCCACGCCTGTTGATTCTTTTTATCCCAAGCTACCGCCCATGGGCTTACTCCTACGGGAGAGGACTGATGAAGTCTGATCACTTCTTCTGCGCCATACACCATCAGCTGGCCGCCAATAGTGTCGGACGCTAAGAGAATTGATTGTTCAGCGGGAGCAATCTGTCCGACCCCGCGTCCGACACGCAACAGAGCACCACTTTTACCTTCTGACCAGTGAATATCCTGAATGATGGTATGTTCATTGTTGACGCGAGCCACGGCATCAGGCTGACCATCCACAGGTATAGCAACAATCTGGTTGGTGATGAATTCTGTCTTGATGCTCTGGGGGGCTTTATCGCTGCGATACACTTTCAAACTCGCTGTATCTGAGTCGCCCGCGATGATCTCTCCGCTTGTCGTTTTAGCCGCGACTGTTGCGGGCTCTTGAGTGGCCACATCATGAGTATCAGGAGTCCGAGCATGGACAACATGCACTCCATCGGGGCATGGGAGGATAAATTCCTGGGCAGTTGCAGTGAGCGCACCGCAGGCTTCTTGTACATCAATCTTTGTTTGGGTTCCCTCATAAAAAGCTTTGGTAGGCCCCACGTGAAGCACAGTTTTTTCTCTCACAGCAAGGATATCCCCAGCCTTTTGCATCCCTAGGATGGATGCAAAAGGAATAACCTGTCCTGACGGCGAGGAAGAAGCCGGTGACTTTTGTGCCGTCGCATTTCCTTGTACCCCGGAATCTTGTGGATTAGGACCATTTTCTTTCGTACAAGCAACAAGGCTTAAAGATAGTGCGAGCAGCCCCGCGATCGCAGTTCTTTGGACTCCCGACGTGCTCTGTGCGTTTCTCACACAGAATGACCCTACCAGCATGTAGCTCCTGATAACGCCATATGACCCCGCATCTTTGCCCCTGTTTTGTGCTTGAGTGAGAAAAGCGCATATTCAGCCAGGTACGAGGACAGGTACGATGACTCGATTAGAGGGTTACATCGTCAAAAGCCTTGGAGATTGTACGAGGAATGGTTACGTCCGCGCTCGTAATGAGTTCTCGGCAATGATGCGTTGTGCGAGGAGTCGCAATCATAGCGCTAATACCCGGTTGACTAAGGACCCACGAGGCTGCCGTGATAGCCGTGGAGATACCTAGCCCCTCAGCGGCAGTCTTTAAAGCTTCGACTACGGCGTGGCTTTCGGGGATTAAGCCATGCACATCTGCATAGACCTCGGGAGAAGCAGCGCGTGAGGTACCAGGAATATTCCTGCGGTACTGACCGCTGAGTACTCCCTGAGCTAAAGGTGCGCCGGCTATAACTCCAACACCCAAATATTGAGCAGCAGGCAGTAGGTCAGTCTCAATAGAACGCTGCAATAAGTTATAAGGAGCCTGCGCAGAAATGATATCGCGGTGACGTGTTACAGCAAGCTGCCAACCGTTGTAGCCACGCACGCCCGCATAACGCACTTTACCCACTTGGATCATATGCGCAAGGGTGTCGGCGACTTCATCTGGTGGGGTATGCGGATCCCAATAGCCCACATTCCATAGATCTATATAATCCGTGTTTAAGCGCTGCAAGGTGGTGTCCAATTGGTGCAATAGATTACGTCGTGAGCAATCTACTCGTTGTCCAAAAGGCGCCGCAGGATTTACGCCGCTGCTTACAGAGACAACAAACTCATGGCGGTCGGTGACGAGCTGACGCGCAATGATGTCAACAGCGCTGGGGGAGACGTCGATAAGCGTCCCACCTGCGTTGCGGAAAACTTTGAGTATCTCCGTAGCCTCCGATTCGGGAGTGCTACGTCCCCATGTTGTTGTACCGAGCCCTAAAGTAGACACTCTTAACCCGCTTGAACCGACTGTTGCTTCTCTCACCATCTCCACAGTAGAGTACGGTGATTCTTTGTGACTGAATCGATCATCCTTGCCGACAGCGTGTCGACGGTTTCTGCAGCTTCTGCAGATCAAATATCTTGGGCGCAAACCATTGTTTTATCGATTGTGCAGGGGCTTACTGAGTTCTTGCCGATCAGCTCTTCTGGCCATCTGCGAATTATCTCCCAACTTTTTTGGGGGGAGGATGCTGGGGCAAGCTTTACAGCAGTAGTCCAACTCGGAACAGAACTTGCAGTGCTGGTGTACTTTGCTAAGGACATTGCAAAGATTGTCGCTGGTTGGTTCCGAGGCTTATTCAATAAGGATGCACGCGGTTTTGACTACCGCATGGGGTGGATGGTGATCGTAGGAACTCTTCCCGTGGTCATCATTGGTGTTTTGGCTAAAGATCTCATCCGTGACGCATTTCGTAATCTGTGGATCACAGCAACGGTGCTCATTCTCTTTTCATTCGTCTTCATCGCTGCCGAAAAATTCGGATCGAAGAAACGTAACTTTGAAGAATTGACGATGAAAGACGCCATAATCATGGGCCTTGCGCAGTGTCTCGCATTGATTCCAGGAGTCTCCCGCTCTGGTGGAACGGTCTCTGCTGGTCTCTTTGTAGGGCTCGACCGCGAGGTTGCTACGCGCTTTAGCTTCTTGTTGGCAATTCCTGCGGTATTGGGTTCCGGGCTGTTTTCGCTTCCCGACGCCTTTGCCCCTGATGCCGGCCAAGCCGCATCGGGAATGCAGCTACTGGTGGGAACGGGCATTGCTTTTGTGCTGGGGTATGCATCCATCGCGTGGCTGCTTAAGTTCGTGGGTAACCACTCATTTAGCTGGTTCGCGGTGTACCGTATCCCCGTTGGATTGCTAGTCATGGGACTGCTTGCTACTGGAGTTCTTGCTGCTTAAACAGCATTGAAAGATCACGTGCCTGCTCGCAACAGGCACGTTTTCTACGTTAAGGAGTGCTCTGGGCCGCATTGAGTTCGGTCAAGAGCAGTGATAGCGGTTATTCTGGTTGCCATGAAATCATGGCCCGCACCAAAAATCCCAGCTGTACCGGGAGAAAAAGTAGCGCTTTCCCTGTACGACACAGCTGACCGCGTGATTAAGCCGGTGGACTGCAGTAATGGGGAAGTCGGTGTGTATGTGTGTGGCATTACTCCTTATGACTCCACGCACCTAGGGCATGCAGCGACATACCTCGCGTTTGATCTCATTAACCGGCAGCTTATCGACGCCGGCCACACCGTCCATTTTGTGCAAAATATTACGGATGTGGACGACCCGCTTTTCGAACGTGCGGAACGCGACGGTGTGAGCTGGCAAGAACTGGGCACTGACCAGATAAACCTTTTTCGCTCAGACATGGAAGCCTTATCCGTGGTTCCACCCCGTGACTACGTGGGAGCGATGGAATCAATCGATGAAGTCATCGAGATGGTCCAGACTCTGTTGAACAACGGTTCCGCTTACATCGTTGAGGTCGATCAATACCGCGATATCTATGCCTCGATCTCTGCGACGAACCATTTTGGGTATGAATCTAATTATTCGCGTGCCCTCATGGAGGAATTCTTTGCAGAAAGGGGCGGCGATCCTGAGCGCCCGGGGAAAAAAGATCCCCTCGATGCATTAATCTGGCGATCTGCACGTGAAGGTGAGCCTTCCTGGGAGGCTCCTTTTGGTGCAGGACGTCCTGGATGGCATATCGAGTGCTCTGCGATCGCTACCAATAGGCTTGGGCATCATTTTGCTATCCAGGGCGGAGGTTCCGATCTGATCTTTCCGCATCATGAGTTTTCTGCTGCACACGCGGAAGCAACCCATCATGTGCACAGGATGGCTAACCACTACGTGCATACCGGAATGATCGCCTTGGACGGCACTAAAATGAGCAAGTCTTTAGGCAATCTAGTCTTTGTATCTCAGCTCACAGCCGATGGGCATCATCCTTCTGCTATCCGCCTTGGTCTGTACTCTGGCCACTATCGGGCTCCGCGTGAATGGTCTGATGAGATTCTTTCTGACGCAGAAAAGCGCAGAGAACTATGGATTAATGCCGCAAATGCAGCAACAGATCTGGAAGCGGTCCAAGATCTCGTACACAACATCAGGATCCGCCTGTCCCAAGACCTTGATACCCCGAAGGTGCTTGAGGCCGTAGATACATGGGCAAACACAGTAGGAACAACAGACAAGAACGAATCTTCTCATGGAAGAACTGCAGCCGGCGATCTGGTGGCATGTGCCTTAGACGCTCTTTTAGGCGTGAAAATCTAGTCCTTGCTCCGAACTGCTTTAAACAGCAAAAACAAACATATATCGGCTAAGACGATGAGGAAGAATGACATCTCGATTTCAGTGCGAGGATAGTATTGCTGAATTTATTTCAGATCTCCGTGCTTTTGCCACCGGAAGCTACCTTCAAAAAGACGAATTAGAGTGGTGGGAACCGCCATTTGAGGTAAGCGCAGTATCTGAGATTGATGCGTTTTTTCAAGATTTTGCCCAATCACTTATCCCGATGGCTCGGCATAGTAATAGTCGTTCTAAAGATCAGATTGCATCCCTTGCTCACTTAGACTTTGTGGCGCGGGTCGGTGTGTTGTTTAGCGATATTGATGCAGTCAATCACGCATACGGATATGCCGTCATAGAGACAGAAGAATATGCCGACCTCCAGCACATCATTGAAAAAGCCGCAGAGGACATAGGATTAACCGCCGAAGAAATAGCAGATTTACCCACCTATGAAGAAGCTATCGCGTTGGAAGATGAAGATTAGCTGATTGAGTATGCGATCCGGAGTCTCTTGATGAATATAAAGCATCATCTCGCTATAAAATATTGACTCAGTTCACATAATACGTACTAAGCTGTCTACTCAATGACTACAGCAACTATACCTTTCCGCACAGATTTTCTTGACGCAATGAAAGACCGCGTTCTCATCGGTGATGGAGCCATGGGAACACAGCTACAAGTATTTGACCTCGATGTGGATAAAGACTTCCTTGGTCTGGAAGGTTGCAATGAGATTCTTAATGTTACGCGTCCAGATGTCGTAGCTCGGATCCATCGTTCATATTTTGAAGCTGGCGCTGATCTCGTTGAAACAAATACCTTTGGCTGCAACCTTCCCAACCTTGCCGATTACGGGATCGCAGAGAGGTGCCGTGAGCTTGCTTATGAGGGCGTTCGAATAGCTCGCGCTGTTGCCGACGAACTCGGCCCCGGCCGCGATGGCCTTCGTCGTTTTGTCCTTGGCTCTATGGGGCCCGGAACCAAACTTCCGTCCCTTGGTCATGCGCCTTTTGAAGAGCTGCGCGAGTACTATGCCGAAGCCGCTATAGGGATGGTTGAAGGTGGTGCCGACGCCATTCTGGTTGAAACTGCCCAGGATCTGCTTCAGGTTAAAGCTGCTATTCATGGCTGCCAGCAGGCATTTGAAAAAATAGGGATCAAGATCCCTATTGTGTGTCATGTAACAGTAGAGACCACAGGGACCATGCTTTTAGGTTCCGAAATTGGGGCTGCGCTCACTGCTCTTGAACCACTGGGGATAGACATGATCGGTCTCAACTGTGCGACTGGGCCCGACGAGATGAGTGAGCATCTTCGCTTCCTTTCTCGCAATGCAAGCATTCCGATCTCTGTGATGCCCAATGCAGGCTTGCCTGTGCTCGGCAAAAATGGTGCCGAATATCCACTTTCTGCTCGGGAGTTGGCAGCGGCGCTCAAAGGTTTTGTTAACGATTATGGGCTCAGCATGGTTGGAGGGTGTTGCGGTACCACGCCGTCCCATATCTCAGCGGTTCGGGACGCTATTGTTGGAACGGCTAACGTCCCTGCAGCTCAGCAAGCACAGCGAAACCCAGTGGTGGGGGATGCCGTATCTTCTCTCTACACCAGCGTGAACCTTACTCAAGATACTGGCATCACGATGATCGGAGAACGCACCAACGCGAATGGTTCTAAAGCATTCCGTGAAGCGATGTTGGCAGCGGATTGGGAGACCTGCGTTGATATTGCCAAGCAGCAGACACGCGATGGTGCGCACATGCTCGACCTATGCGTGGACTACGTAGGCCGCGATGGGCGGCAAGATATGGCCCAGCTAGCGTCGTTGCTCTCCACAAGTTCGACGCTGCCGATCATGATTGACTCAACAGAGCCTGGTGTTATTCAAGTCGGTCTTGAGCACTTGGGTGGTCGCTGTGCTGTGAACTCGGTTAACTTTGAAGACGGTGATGGCCCCGACTCCAGGTATCAGCGGATTATGCGCTTGGTTAAGCAACACGGGGCTGCGGTAGTAGCGCTTACGATCGACGAGGAAGGCCAGGCGCGTACAGCTGCTCAAAAGCTTGCCATCGCAGAACGCCTCATTACGGATATAACTCAGACCTGGGGGCTCAAAGAAGATGACATCATCGTCGATTGCCTCACTTTTCCTATTTCTACCGGGCAAGAAGAAACTCGTCGGGATGGTATTGAGACCATTGAGGCGATTCGAGAGCTAAAGAAGCGTTATCCGCGTATCCACACGACGCTAGGGCTCTCTAATATCTCATTTGGCTTGAACCCCGCGGCCCGGCAAGTCCTTAATTCAGTTTTCCTCAACGAATGCATCGGTGTTGGTCTCGATTCGGCTATTGCGCACAGCTCCAAGATTCTGCCGATGAACAAGATAGATGAGGAGCAGCGTCGTGTGGCTCTGGACATGGTTTATGACAGGCGTACCGCGGATTACGATCCTCTGCAAACTTTTATGCAGCTCTTCGAGGGCGTATCCGCCAGCAGTGCAAAGGATGCTCGCGCTGAGGCTTTAGCCGCAATGCCCCTCTTTGAACGTATCGCACAGCGGGTCATTGATGGCGAGAAAACAGGTATTGAGGCCGACCTCGATCAGGCTATGGCAGAAAAAGAGCCGCTGCGGATTATCAATGAAGACCTGCTTGAGGGAATGAAAACTGTGGGAGAGCTTTTCGGCTCTGGGCAGATGCAGCTTCCTTTTGTGCTCCAATCTGCTGAGACGATGAAGCACGCCGTTGCCTATCTTGAGCAGTTTATGGAGGTCGAAGACGACACGGGTGGGAATGGAACGATTGTCATCGCTACGGTGAAAGGAGATGTTCATGACATAGGCAAAAACCTCGTCGACATCATTCTTTCTAACAACGGCTTTAACGTAATCAATATCGGCATCAAGCAGCCTATTTCCAATATTCTAGATGCTGCTAAGGAGCATAATGCCGACGCTATTGGGATGTCGGGCTTGCTGGTCAAATCTACCGTGATCATGAAAGAAAATCTGCAGGAAATGAACGCTGCAGAGGCTTCCCATTTTCCCGTTATCTTAGGTGGTGCTGCGCTGACCCGTGCATACGTGGAAGATGATCTCACCGAGGTATATGACGGCAACGTTTATTACGCCAAAGATGCGTTTGAATCACTTCGCTTGATGCAGGAATTTATGGCACGCATTAGGGGAGAAGGACTCGATCCCAATTCGCCTGACGCAATTAAGGCTGCCCAGAAGAAAGCAGAGCGTAAGGCGCGTAAAGAACGTTCCAAGAACATAGCCGCTGAGCGCAAAGCTAAGGCTGAACCGGTAGTAGTTCCCACCAGGTCTCAAGTATCGGAAACTTCACCTCTTGCCACTCCGCCTTTCTGGGGCACACGGATTGTCAAAGGCCTGAATTTGTCCGAGTACCTGCCGTTACTCGATGAACGCGCCTTGTTCATGGGACGATGGGGGCTTAAAGCTACTCGTGGCGCAGCAGGCCCATCCTATGAAGAGCTCGTGGAGACTGAGGGGCGACCGCGGTTGCGCTACTGGATTGACCGGCTTAAGGCCGAAAAAATCTTGGACCATGCAGCTGTAATCTACGGTTATTTTCCTGCAGTGTCTGAGGGCGATGACGTCATATTGTTGGAGTCACCCGACCCCAGCGCTGCCGAAATCGCTCGTTTTACGTTTCCACGACAGCAACGCAGTAAATTTCTATGCATCGCCGACTTCATTCAGTCACGTACTCGCTGCCTTGAACAAGGAACTGTCGATGTGTTCCCACTTCAGCTCGTAACTATGGGGCAGCCCATCGCCGACT
Source organism: Corynebacterium ulcerans (assembly GCF_900187135.1). Classification (NCBI taxonomy): domain Bacteria; kingdom Bacillati; phylum Actinomycetota; class Actinomycetes; order Mycobacteriales; family Corynebacteriaceae; genus Corynebacterium; species Corynebacterium ulcerans. The sequence continues at coordinate 246,740 of NZ_LT906443.1, read as the reverse complement.
TTGCCAATGAACTTTTCGCGGCAGATAACTATCGCGACTACCTAGAAGTACATGGAGTCGGCGTGCAGCTCACTGAAGCCATGGCAGAGTATTGGCATGCGCGTGTGCGGAGCGAGCTAACGTTGAGCGACGGCTCTTCCGCAGGAGACAAAGATGCAAAAAATCTTCAGCGCTTTTTTGACCTAGATTATCTGGGGGCTCGGTATTCCTTTGGCTACGGTTCTTGTCCCAACCTGGAGGATCGAAAAACTCTGGTTGAGCTGCTGGATGCACAACGCATTGGCGTTGAACTATCCGAGGAACTCCAACTCCATCCAGAGCAATCAACAGATGCATTTGTGCTTTATCATCCGGAGGCGAAGTACTTTAACGTCTAGCTAATAAAACGTCTACGAGGAGGGCGCGCGTAGTAAGAGCGCACAGCTTATCGACGTAACCAGCGCCCTGCCAGCTAGACTAGTGCGCATGCTCGAAGCAATTTTGTGGGATATGGATGGAACCTTAGTCGATTCCGAAGGCATCTGGGCGGAAGCCACGTTTGCTATGAGCGAAGAGATGGGGAAACGACTTACCGCCGATCAACAACGGCAAACCGTAGGCGCAAGTTTTGATTTCACGCTACAGTTGTGCGCGAATAATGCCGGTCTCACACTTGATGCAAATAGTCGAGAGTTCTGGGAAAATCGTCTTTTCTCCCAGGTATCGGATTTATTTGCAACGGAACTAACGCTCAAGCCTGGTCTTTCCAATTTGCTCAGCTCTGCAGGTCACGCTGGGCTTCCTATGGCTATTGCTACCAATACTGTGCGTCGAGTAGCACAGCACTCTATTCGCGCCATCGGCGAATCTTATTTTGACACCACAGTATGCGGGGATGAAGTGGCTAACCCCAAACCGGCACCTGATATCTACTGTGAGGCGGCGCGCCGGTTAAAAGCTCAGCCACATAACTGCATTGCTTTTGAGGATTCCTACAACGGTATGCTTTCTGCGCTTGCAGCAGGATGCATAGTGATCGGTGTACCTGAGCAAGACGGCATGCGCATCCCCCAAGGGGTAACACTTATGACCGACATTCACGGTTCTACTGATTTTTCTGGTGTCACGCTAAACACTATTGAGGGATGGTTCAACAAACTTTCCACGTAGTTAACGGAAAATATGTCACAATTACTGCGTGAAAAACTTCGACTCTTTGTATGCAGAACTCCTTGATCGCGCCCGCACCCGTCCAGAGAATTCTGGAACTGTCCACGCCCTCGATTCGGGAGTGCATACCCTTGGCAAAAAAGTCATTGAGGAAGCCGGAGAAGTATGGCTCGCTGCAGAGTATCAATCCGATGACGAATTAGCAGAAGAAATCTCGCAGCTGCTGTATTGGGCCCAAGTAATCATGGTTAAACGGGGTTTGACTCCCGAAGACGTTTATAAGTTTCTGTGAGACTGGGAGCCAGACATGCTTAAAATAGCCATTCCCAACAAGGGATCACTTTCCGAAGCCGCCGTGGAGATACTTAAAGAGGCCGGTTATGCGGGGCGCGGGGAGTCAAAAACTCTCAATGTTTATGACAAAAATAATGACGTTGAATTCTTTTTTCTCCGGCCAAAGGACATTGCAATCTACGTAGCCGGAGGACAACTCGATTTAGGAATTACTGGCCGTGACCTTGCATTAGATTCTCGCGCAGAGGTCTCAGAAGTCATGCAACTTGGCTTTGGTTATTCCACATTTAGATATGCTGCTCCTGCAGGAGAAGCATGGGAACCACACGACTTAGCAGGGAAGAGGATCGCAACGTCCTATCCCAACCTCGTTCGTGATGATCTTGCGAGCCGAGGCATCGATGCTTCCGTCATACGACTTGACGGAGCCGTTGAGATTTCCATCAAACTTGGTGTAGCCGATGTGATCGCTGACGTGGTTTCTACAGGTCGTACGCTACGCAAGCAGGGGCTTACCACTTTTGGCCAGCCGTTGTGCGAATCTGAGGCTGTGGTTGTGGGCCGAAAAGGCAACGCAATGGATGAAGAACAGCGAATATTCCTGCGAAGAATAGAAGGAATTCTCCACGCGCAGAATTATCTCATGCTCGATTACAACATCGATCGTGACCGGTTGGAAGAGGCGAAGAAAACCACGCCAGGAATCTCAGGCCCCACCGTTTCACCTCTTGCTCGTGATAATTGGGTAGCCGTACGCGCGATGGTGCCACGTGTCCAGGCCAACCACATCATGGATCAACTAGCCTCCCTGGGGGCTCAGGCTATCCTGGCATCAGAAATCCGGATCGCGCGTATTTGACACACACTGGTTTTCTTGGGCTTTCTTATCTGAAGATTGAAAAGAAAGCCCTTATCTTTTTCTTCCCAAAGACTGAACCTAAAAGTGTCCTGCCATAAGAATTTGACCTGAGTCCTGCATAAAATTCAGACGTCTGACATTGTGATCAATCTTTCATACACAGAAAATATTTCTTACTGGATTAAGTTTGACCTTGGCTTTAAGGTGGAGAGGTTTCCCTCCATTTATATCGCTTATGCATGTGGAAGGCGGCTACCTAACAACCTACAGGTTGCTCCTTACTGAGGGGGTAGGGCACGATAATAAAAGTGATTGGAAATGATGGCGTCAGATGACAGTGATCGCGATCATTGACAACCCGGTTTTGTTCTACGGTTTAAACCGCCCGCATCTGCTTCAAGCAGACGTCCTTATTAAAGGCCAGGAGTAAAAGTGGTTTTTGTCCACATCATCATCGTTCTCGCCGCGATTGTTCTCGGCGCGCGCCTCGGTTCTATTGCGATTGGATTCGCAGGCGGCCTTGGCGTTCTTCTCCTAGGAGCAACAGGCGTACCTGTTACTCGTGAAGACATCCCCTTCGACGTCATCGGCATCATCATGGCTGTTATCGCAGCTATTTCTGCAATGCAGCGCGCCGGCGGCATGGATTACCTCGTGCATCTTGCAGAGAGAATGCTTCGGAAAAATCCCAAGCACATCACATATGTGGCTCCGGTAGTCACCTACTTAATGACCCTCTTTGCAGGCACCGGCCATACCGCCTTTTCGACGCTCCCCGTCATCGTCGAGGTCTCCAAAGAATCCGGTGTACGTCCCTCGCGTCCACTGTCGATAGCAGTGCCAGCTTCCCAGATGGCCATTACTGCCTCCCCAATTTCCGCCGCTGTAGTCTTCTTGGCCACTGCGCTTGAACCGCTTGGCGTGGGTTATCTCTCCCTGCTTGCTGTGGTTATTCCTTCAACGTTCTTGGCCATCTTCCCAACCGCTTGGCTTTGTAATCGTCTGGGCAAGAACCTAGAAGATGATCCGGTATATCAGCAGCGTCTAGCCGAAGGTCTTGTTGCTGCACCAGGTCAGAAAGAGAAGTACATCCCGACTAAGGCTGCAAAGCTTTCTGTATGGATTTTCCTTATCGCCATTCTTGCCGTGATGGTGTACGCGACCCTCATTTCCGATCAGGTCGGTCTCATCTCCGATCCTTCGCTTCCTCGCAATGAAGCAATCATGGCCATGATGCTCACTGCGGCGACCATCACTGTCATCCTGTGTAAAATTCCAGCAGGGGATATCCTCAACACGCAGGTATTCCGTTCTGGCATGTCCGCATGCGTGTGCGTACTAGGTGTGGCCTGGCTAGGTACCACTCTTATCAACCACTACATCGATGACATCAAGGGATTCTCCGGCGATATCCTGGAAAGCTCTCCATGGATGCTCGCAGTGGTCCTCTTTGCTGCTGCAGCTCTCCTTTATTCTCAGGCAGCTACGGCAAAGGCCCTTATTCCAGCAGCGCTGGCCATCGGAGTATCGCCGCTGACAGCCGTGGCATCCTTTGCAGCCGTCTCTGCATTGTTCGTTCTTCCCACGTACCCCACGCTCCTTGCAGCTGTGGAGATGGACGACACCGGATCAACGCGAATTGGCAAGGCCGTGTTCAACCATCCATTCCTGATCCCGGGAACCGTGGGCATCGCTATTGCAGTCGCCTTAGGCTTCCTCTTTGGCAGCGTTATTCTTTAACCCCTGCCATTTCGGCTTAGTCACTTAACGGTGGACGTCGAAAAGCTATAAAGGAAAATTCCCTAAGGCCAGTGTGTAACAGAGCACTGGCCTTAGGGAATTTTTATAAAATTAAAGCCATGTGGGCGCAATCTAATCGCCCCATAGAGGGGCAAAGCTCCTTAAACGGGGGTACATAATAGGGGGTAGTTTTAGGGGGTTGATAAGTGGTGAGCAATACCACATTGATTTCCATTAGATTGTCTGTTTGAACAATATCGTTCTGACATGGATAAACGCCTTTAATATCTACCTAATAGCAGGTAGGGGGCATGTTTTTAGCCTGCTTCAAGCAGAAAAATAATGGTTCTGTGACGTACCCTTGGGGAGTCAGAAATAAGCCCTGAACCTAAGAGAGGTATCAATGGCAGAGAGCAAGAACAGCCGCATTGAGGTTGACCTACTCGGTGAAATGGAGGTCCCCAACGACCTCTACTACGGCGTGCATACCCTACGCGCGATCAACAATTATCAGATCTCCGGAAAAACTATCAATGAGATTCCTGAGTTCATCCGAGGAATGGTCCAGGTGAAGAAAGCCACAGCGCTGGCTAATCACCGCGTGCGCGCGCTTCAAGGCGTGAAGAAAGATGCCATTGTATGGGCCTGCGATCAGATCATTGATGAAGGCCGCTGCATGGACCAGTTCCCAATCGACGTCTTCCAAGGCGGCGCTGGTACGTCAGTAAACATGAACACCAACGAGGTTGTGGCCAACCTTGCGCTAGAGCGCTTGGGACACGAAAAAGGCGAGTACAGCGTCATCAATCCTAACGACGACGTCAACATGTCTCAGTCCACAAACGATGCCTATCCGACGGGCTTCCGTCTCGGCGTCTACTACTGCATGCAAACGCTCATCCATAAGCTGGACGAGCTCCGCGCAGCTTTCGACGCTAAAGGCGAGGAATTCTCCGGCATCCTCAAGATGGGCCGTACCCAGCTGCAGGACGCCGTTCCGATGACCCTAGGTGCTGAGTTCCATGCCTTTGCCAATAACCTCGCAGAAGAGCAAGCAGCGCTCAAGACCGCATCCGAGTCCATGCTTGGCGTTAACCTAGGTGCTACCGCTATTGGTACCGCCCTCAATACCCCAGAGGGATTCACCGAGGCTGCGGCTAAGGCGCTAGCAGAGGTAACTGGTCTGGAAATTGTCTCTGCACTCGACCTCATCGAGGCAACGAGCGACACCGGCGATTACGTCCTAGTTCACTCCGCGGTCAAACGCGCTGCTATGAAGATTTCTAAGATCTGTAACGATCTTCGTCTACTATCTTCGGGCCCGCGTGCAGGTATCCATGAGATTAACCTTCCTGAGCGCGCTGCTGGCTCATCCATCATGCCGGCCAAGGTCAACCCAGTTATCCCCGAGGTTGTTAACCAGGTGTGCTTCAAGGTGTTTGGCAACGACGTCACGGTCCTCATGGGTGCGGAAGCTGGGCAGCTGCAGCTTAACGTCATGGAGCCAGTCATTGCTTCGGCCATGTTCGAGTCGATCCAGCTCCTAGGAAATGCAGCGGACACCCTTCGTGAGAAGTGCATCGACGGAATTACCGCTAACCCCGAGGTTTGCCAGGGTTACGTAGATAACTCTATTGGCATCATCACCTACCTGAATACGATCATTGGACACCATAATGGCGACATTATCGGTAAAGAAGCCGCAACCTCTGGTCGTTCAGTTCGTGAGCTCGTTCTTGAGCACAATCTGATGAGTGCTGAGGAACTGGACAAAGTTCTTTCCCCAGAAAACCTCATGAATCCAAAGTTTACTGGTAAACTTTACGATGATTAGTAGCCCCCGACTAAGCATTTAACAATCGCTTAGCCCAGACCCCGCCCCGCGTACCGTGGAGCGGGGTCTTTCGGTTACTCTTGAGCTACGTCACCGACCCTGAAACAGGAGTGTTTACCCGACCATGCCCTCAGACGTCCAGATCGCCCAGGCTCACACTCTGGAGCCCATCGTTGACATTGCAACGCGTGCTGGAATCAGCACAGAAGCTCTCATTCCTTACGGCAAAACAAAAGCCAAAGTTGATATCACTGCAGAAGAACTCCAACCAGATGGCAAGCTCGTGCTAGTAACTGGTATGTCCCCAACCCCTGCAGGAGAAGGTAAATCCACTGTCTTGATCGGCCTCTCCGATGCGATGCGGTTGCGCGGACACAACGCCATTGTTGCTATCCGGGAGCCTTCCCTCGGCCCAGTCATGGGGATCAAAGGTGGTGCTGCTGGAGGTGGATATTCTCAGATCGTGCCCATGGAGGACATTAACCTTCATTTTACGGGTGATTTCCACGCGATTACGTCCGCGAATAACACCCTTGCAGCAATGATCGATAATCATATTCAGCAGGGTAACGAGCTAGGTATCGACGCACGACGTATTACGTGGCAGCGCTGCTTGGACGTTAACGATCGCTCGCTACGCAACGTTGTCACCGGTCTGGGTGGAAAGCCGCATGGCACTCCTACCCAGACCGGTTTTACTATTACAGCCGCAAGCGAAATCATGGCGATTCTATGCTTGTCCACCGACTTATCGGACTTGGAAAAGCGGATCTCTCGTATCGTGATCGGACAGAGCTTTGATGGTAAACCGATCACTGTAAAAGAGCTGAACGCACAGGGCGCAATGACGGCTTTGCTGCGCGATGCGATTAACCCCAACCTCGTTCAAACCCTTGGCGGAACCCCCGCTTTTTGCCATGGCGGGCCTTTTGCCAACATTGCTCACGGCTGTAACTCTCTTATCGCAACCAAGACTGCTTTGCATTATGGTGATGTCGTTCTTACGGAGGCCGGTTTTGGGTCCGATCTTGGTGCAGAAAAGTTCTTTGATATCAAGATGCGAGCAGGAGAGCTCTCGGCTTCAGCTGTAGTCATCGTTGCTACTATCCGATCTTTGAAATATAACGGTGGCGTTGCCAAAGACCAGCTCACTTCAGAGAACCTTGACGCTCTCAAGCAGGGAATAGTCAACCTTGAGCGGCACGTAGAAAACATTAGAAACTTTGGCGTGGAGCCTGTTGTAGCGCTCAACATGTTTACCTCTGATACCGCCGCAGAGCAGAAGTATATGGAAGATTGGGCGGCTGGCTTTGGGGTGCGATTGATTCCGGTGCAGGTCTGGGCTAAGGGAGGGGAAGGGGCTCTTGAGCTCGCCGATGCGGTGGCCGACATGCTGGGACAATCTTCTGAACCGCTCTATGACCCAAGCCAAGGACTGGAGGCTTCTTTAGAGACTATCGCTACAAAAGTCTATGGCGCTAAAGAGGTCATGTTGAGTAAAGAAGCACAGCGAGACCTTGACTATCTCAAGGACAACGGCTGGGATACGCTTCCCGTGTGCATATCAAAAACCCAGTATTCCTTTAGTGATGACCCCGCAGAGCTAGGCCGTCCCGAAGGGCACATACTGCACGTGAGAAGCTTGCTGCCTCGGATTGGTGCTGGGTTCATCCTGGCACTCACTGGTGACGTCATGACGATGCCAGGCTTGCCCAAGCGTCCAGCAGCCGAGAAGATCACCGTAGAAAACGGAAACATCCACGGCTTGTTCTAACTACGGTAAAAAGCCACGGCGTTGTACGCCTCACAGAAAGCAATCAAACGCCGTGGCTAATCGGAGTCACTTTCAGCAGCTTGAGCTAAGTCCCAGTCTTCTTGCCTACGCACCCACAACTCTGGCGATTCATGGAAAAGGTGTCCAAGACCAAAGGCGATCACATCGTTTACTGGAATGTGTCCAGCGATAAAACGATTCGCCATAGTCTCTGTAATGTGCAGTGACTTTGCCAGGTCATAGTGCGAGAGCTTCCGGGGTTTAAGGTAATCCGCATCAAGGATCTCACCTGGGTGCCGAGGCGTTGTATCTCGTTTGCTCAACACTATCAGCTGACCTTTCAGACTATTTCTGGTAAATAAGGGCTGCTTTCCTGTTCCTAGGTTCATCAATAATGCGGAAGGTGGATACCTTTTGCCCACTATTGATCAAAGAGCTTAGAGCCCAAGAAAATGCGAAAACAGCAGTCTTGTTTAGCTTAGGTCGAACTTTGGCATGTCCACTAGCTTGGTTAGGCTGACATATCAACCTTTTGGCTGATACGCACAGACTTACGCTTAAATAGAAGGGCATCCTGGGTATTCAGGTGGCGTACCACCAAAAGCGGGGCAGAGTGACTGATGGGAACACCAGCCGCACAACTTTGACGTCTTAGGGCGGAAAACCCCTGTCGCTGCGTCGCCAAGTATTTTTTGCCATAGGTCGCCAAGATCTCGCTCAAAGTACTCCAGCTCCTCTTTGGAAGGCGTAAGAAACATTGAATCGGTGACTTTGAGATACATCAAACGGAGCTGATCTGGGATTTTTCCGTAAAGCCGCCAATACACCAAGGCGTAGAACCGCATTTGAAAGATAGCTTGTTGGCTAAAACGTGGTATCGGTTTTTTGCCGGTCTTATAATCAACCACCCGGACTTCGCCAGTAGGGGCTATGTCCACACGGTCTATAAAGCCACGTACAGGAACACCGTTAGGCAACTCAGCAGATATATACATCTCACATTCGTGGGCATCAAAGCCCTGAGGGTTTTCCATTTCAAAGTAGCCTCGAAGAAGCGTGCGACATTCCACCAGGAAATCGTGAGTCTTATGCTCTGGAACAAGTTCTTTAAGCTCATCGTCTTCATCGCACATTCTTGCCCACTGTGGCTTCAGACGTTTTACGGCAGCAGGGTAGAGCCGCTGCTCACGAGGCCATGCATGCATCTCTTCCAACACCGCGTGGACCAGAGTCCCTTTAACCTGCGCAACAGTCTTTGGTTCGGGCAACTTATCAATAGCTCGAAAACGATAGAGCAACGGGCATTGTTGATAGTCATTGGCACGCGACGGGGATAACGCTAGGCCTTTTGGGCGTTGAGGCTGTGTCTCACCGACACTCGTACCGTTTACTTCCGGAGTGGTGCCTAGAAAGGATGTCTCGGAAACCGCGTTGTTAGGATTAGTCACAGAACCAGCAATCTTTTGAACGTGAAAAGTACTACTTGCTCCACCACGATAAGCGGAAAACCACATTGAACCAAAAGTGGCGAGGCTTCACCTGTCACGCCGCAAGACAATCAGTATCGCTAAGGTAAAAGCCATGACCAATCAGGAGATAAAGATGGATTCCGGCAGTAATAGCAGCACCACTGACCACCAGGCGGTTGAGACTTTCGCCTGGGATTTTGTCAGCTACATCGCCAATTCTCCGAGTTCTTTCCATGCCGCGCAACAAGGCGCATTAATCCTCAAAGAAGCAGGCTTTGAGGAGGTAGAAGAAACTCAAGAGTGGAACGCCTCACCTGGTGGGCACTATCTTATTCGCGGTGGGGCGCTCATGGCATGGTTTGTGCCGGAAGGTGCTTCTGAAAAATCTGGTTTCCGGATTATCGGCGCCCATACTGACTCGCCTGGTTTTAAGCTCAAATTATCTCCTAATCTTCAGTCAGCAGGCTGGCAACAGGCAGCTATGGAAGTCTACGGCGGCCCGATTCTAGCTTCATGGCTTGACCGTGAGTTGGTTCTCGCGGGAAAGCTAGGGCTTAGCGACGGCACTACAAGGCTCGTAAGCACCCCACCAGTTTTAAGAATCCCCAGCTTGGCGATTCACCTAGACCGGGACGCCAATAAAGCCCTCACACTTGATAAGCAGCGCCATATGCAACCAGTCTTTTCGTGTGGGCATCCGGATCTCAGCATCCTGGATGTACTGGCGCACGCTGCCGATGTACAAGCAGAGGACATTATTTCCCACGACCTCATCACCGCAGATGCCCAGCCGGGCGAAATCTTTGGGGCAACAAACGATTTTTTGGCTAGCGGAAGGCTCGATAATCTTTCCAGCCTTTACCCTGGACTTTGCGCTTTGGTTGAGGCCTCGCAAGACGTAGTGGTCGGCAAAAAAGGGAGCCCAGACATCCTCGTGCTTGCAGCCTTTGACCATGAAGAGGTTGGCAGCGCGACTGTTACTGGAGCTGCAGGCCCAATATTGGAAGACGTGATTTATCGCACCGCAACGGCTCTGGGGGCGGATATTGAGGGCATCCGTCGAATGATTGCTGCATCAACGTGTGTTTCTGCCGACGCTGCGCACTCTATACATCCCAATTATCCGGAGCGTCACGACCCTACCAATTTCCCCGTCCTAGGTTCAGGACCGGCCTTAAAAATTAATGCGAACCAAAGGTACGCCTCTAATACAGAAACGGAAGCTTTATGGATTCAGGCTTGCCAGCGTGCTGGTGTTCCGTCGCAAGTGTTTGTGGGCAATAACGCTGTTCCCTGTGGCTCTACCATAGGACCGATTACGGCAACTCGTCTCGGTATCCCAACCGTAGACGTAGGAGTTCCATTGCTCTCCATGCATTCTGCTCGTGAGCTAGCTAGTATCTCTGATATTCATATGCTAATGCGGGCATTGCATAGCTATCTGGTAGGTTAATCGCTCATGGCAAACTCCGGACCCTTCCAACCTGGTGATCGCGTCCAGCTCACCGACCCCAAGCGCAGGCATGCAACAATCGTTCTTAATGCAGGCGACAAGTACTTCACGCATAAAGGCGCTATCAACCATGATGACATCATCGGGGCGCAAGAGGGAAGTATCGTCAAATCAGAACAAGGATACGAGTATCTTTGCTTCCGTCACCTCATGGTGGATCATGTGCTGTCTATGCCTCGTGGCGCTGCCGTCATCTATCCCAAAGATTCAGCACAAATCCTGGTCGAAGGCGATATTTTCCCAGGAGCGAGAGTACTGGAAGCAGGCGCGGGTTCTGGCGCGTTATCTATGGCACTTCTCCGTGCGGTAGGGGAAAAGGGCACGGTTTTCTCCTATGAAATCCGCGAAGATCACCTGGAGTATGCAGAAAATAATGTCGATGAGTTCTTTGGTGGTCGCCCTGAAACATGGCAACCACGCCTAGGAGACTTTAGCGGTATCACCACAGATGAACTCGGCGGGCCCGTTGACCGCATTATTCTGGATATGCTTGCCCCCTGGGAATGCCTAGAAACAGCCTCAAAGCTTCTTATCCCTGGCGGTGTATTCATGACCTATGTGGCAACAGTGCCACAATTAATGAAGGTCATGGAGGGCATCCGGGAGCAAAAATGCTTTACAGAGCCTCGTGCTTGGGAATCTCTTGTTCGCGATTGGCGCGTTGAGGGACTAGCCACCCGCCCTGAACATCGCATGAACGCACACACTGCTTTCCTTGTATGGACGCGCAGGCTTGCCGACGGCGTGACCCCGCCACGTCCCCAGCGACGTGCCCGAAAATAATTTTGGGTCAGGCTAAGCTAATTGATCTGCATCTCATGGATTGACCATCATAAGTGATGGCATTCAGGGAGGTGCAGTTTCTTTATGTGCGACCGTTTTAGCTGGTAGAGGAGCCTCGCGTGCGTTATGGCAACCACTAAAATCAACCCCGCCTCCTCCTAGTGCGTGTTGGTTAGTAAGGTAAGCATCATGCATTCAGCTCAAGGGAACGCTCGCGCAGAGGAAATAAATGATCAGCTGCACAACACTGAGGAACTCAAAGCAGCGCTCCGTCGACAGAAAAAAACAGCGGATGATTTAAGCGCTCGGAATGCCAAATTAGCCGAGTTGCTCAAAGCTTCTCGCAATAAGCTCATGGTCTTGAACGAGCAGATTGAAGAGTTAGCTACACCACCATCCACGTATGGCACGTTCTTGGAGTTTTCTTCGGACAAGAAGACGGCGGAGGTCTTTACAGCGTCGCGTAAGATGCGCCTGCAAATTTCTCCACTTGTTAATAAGTCTTTGCTGGTGCCAGGTGTGCAGGTTCGTCTGGGGGAGGCCAGCCACGTTGTAGAAGTTTGTGACTTCGATTCCACCGGTTCCCTGGCGACTCTCGTGGAGATGATAGGGACAAACCGTGCGCTGGTTGCGGACTATAACGGCGAAGAGCACATCGTGCGGCTAGCGGCCCCTTTGCTAGAAACCTTTTGCAGGCAACCGCGTGCAGGAGACACGCTTCTGGTCGACTCCCGGGCTGGCTATGCCTATGAGGTGATCCCCAAAACGGAGGTCAGCAAACTAGCTCTCGAGGAAATCCCAGATGTCACATACGCCGATATCGGTGGCCTCGATGAGCAAATCGAGCAAATTCATGATGCCGTAGAGTTGCCTTTCGCGCACCCAGAGCTCTACCGAGCTTACGATCTTCATCCACCCAAGGGCGTGTTGCTTTATGGTCCTCCCGGCTGCGGAAAAACGTTAATTGCCAAGGCCGTCGCGCACTCATTAGCGCAGCGAATAGGGGAGGGAAATCAAAGCTATTTTATTAACGTCAAAGGACCAGAGCTCTTAAATAAATACGTGGGTGAGACGGAACGCCGAATTCGACTCATTTTCGAGCGCGCCCGCGAATTAGCAGAAGAGGGACGCCCCGTCATCATTTTCTTTGATGAGATGGAGTCTATCTTTAGGACTCGTGGCTCAGGGGTGAGCTCAGACATGGAGACAACCGTTGTTCCTCAGCTACTCACAGAGCTCGACGGCGTGGAAAGCCTAAGCAATGTCATCGTTATCGGTGCCACTAACCGCGAAGAGCTCATTGATCCCGCTATCTTGCGTCCCGGCCGATTAGACGTGAAGATCCGAGTCCAAAGACCCGGCAAAAAAGCAGCTCAGGATATATTCTTTAGGCATCTCACAAAAGATATTCCGATCACAGAACCAGTCGCCGACCTTATCCACACCACAGTGAACTATCTTTTTGCGGATAAGCCTTATGTGGAACTAACGCTTATCGACGGCACCACGGAGATCCTGCATTACCGTGATTTCGTCTCCGGCGCCATGATTGCCAATATCGTCGACCGTGCGAAAAAATACGCGATCAAAGAACACATTGCCGGGCATGGACGAGGAATCGCTGCCGCGCATCTACTCGCCGCGGTAGACGCAGAGAACCGAGAAAGCGAAGACCTACCTAACACCGCTAATCCAGATGAATGGAGTCGGATCACCGGTAGACAAGGCATCCGGGTAACCCACGCTAGAGTTTTAGGAGGACACCGGTGAGCTTCATCGGAACTGAAACTGAATATGGCATCGCGACCCCTTCGGATGCCACGTTAAGCCCCATAGTGACGTCCACCCATGCGGTTGTTTCCTTCAGCATGCGGGAACGTTGCGCTAGCGGCGCACGCTGGAATTTTGCAGCTGAGCATCCCCTAAGAGACTCCCGCGGTTTTGACCTGAAAAGATACCATAGCGTCCCGATCATAGACCCCAACGCTATCGGCGTAGCCAATGCCGTACTAACCAACGGCGGACGGTTCTATGTGGATCATGCACACCCCGAGTACTCATCTCCCGAGACTACAAACGCATACGATGCCATGCTTTACGACGTCGCCGGCGACGTAATACTCAACCGCGCAGCCGAACTCGTTGCAGAACAAACCGCGGCGGGGGAATCCATACTTGATCATCATGAGCCCTGCCCACCCCTTAAAATTTATAAAAATAACGTTGACGGAAAAGGCGCAAGCTACGGCAGCCATGAAAACTACTTGTACCATCGCGACACTAATTTTGATCGACTAGCGCAATCGCTTATTCCGTTTTTCGTAGCCCGGCAAGTCGTTGCAGGGGCAGGACGTGTGGGCCTCGGACAACTGGGAGAAAAAGCTGGCTTCCAGATTTCGCAACGTGCAGATTATATCGAACAAGAGATTTCCCTTGAGACAACGCTCAACCGAGGAATCATTAATACTCGCGATGAACCTCACGCCGCTGCAGAAAGCTACGGCAGGCTCCACGTGATTATCGGGGACGCTAATATGTCCCACACCTCGATTTTCCTCAAGCTAGGGATGACAGCACTGGTCATTGATGCGATAGAAAAAGGGATTGACTTCAGTGACCTGAAACTCAGTAACGCTGTGGCCGAGGTAAGCACAGTGTCCCGTGACCTAGAGCTATCGCATCGCCTGACGCTATCAGATGGCCGAAAACTCACTGCCCTTGAGTTACTCGCACAGTATCGCGAAAGGCTCAACGCCACTACTGACGTCGAAAAGCGCGTCATCACTGCGTGGGATGAAGCCGTAGAGGCACTGAGCAAAGGTCCACAGCATGCTGCGCATCTACTCGATTGGTGTGCCAAACTTGCGCTCATCCGCTCTTACGAAGCCCGGGGAGTCTCCATTGCAGACGCCAAGATAAAGCTCATCGATCTGCAATATTCTGATATCGACCCCGCCAAAAGCCTCTTTCATGCCTTAGTTCGCAAAGGAAGAATGCGTACCCTTGCTACCTCCGAAGAGATCGCTCATGCCGCATGGAAGAGTCCTTTAGACTCTCGCGCCTATTTCCGAGGGCATGTGATCGAATCATTGCCAGGAAAAATAGTGGCCGCTAACTGGGAAAGCATCATCATCGCCGATGGATCCTCCCACGTGAAAATCTCTCTTCCACAGCTTGATACTCTCTGCTGTTCTTCTTCCCAAGAAGCTTTTGCAGACCTCAACGGCAATGTTGGCAGGCTCGTACAACGGATCGGGCATCTTGCTCCAGTAGAAAGATTGCTGCCGCAATCAGAATAAACCGCGCCTCTCTTACACACGCGTAAGATCACGTTACGTTAGCCTAAGTTGTAATGAACGCAGTCCACCAAGAACCAAGATCAAGGAGATTTCTTTAACTCATGAGCTCCCAACAAAAAAACATTAATGCTGGCGGTTCCAACTCTAACGACGACTTCCCGGACCCTACACTCGGCGCAGCTCAAGCGCAGATTTCAACAACCGGCGTCGATGATCTCTTGGATGAGATAGACGGCCTTTTAGAAAATAATGCCGAGGAGTTTGTTCGTTCTTACGTCCAGAAGGGCGGGCAGTAATACCGTGTTGTCGCCGCATTCCCACGCAGTAGCACCACACGCGGCTTTTACCAGGCGAATCACTGGAGTTGAGACTGAGTACGGGATAACGTGTGTCTCAGAGGGAGGCAGTCGTCGCTTAAATGCCGATGAAATCGCTCGATACATGTTCCGACCAGTAGTAGAGCGCTGGTCTAGCTCGAACGTCTTTGTTCCTAATGGTTCTCGCCTTTACCTCGACGTGGGGTCGCACCCGGAGTACGCTTCCGCAGAATGCGACTCTCTAGCGCAACTCGTTGCCTATGATCGTGCCGGAGACGTCATTGTTAATGAGCTTGCTGTTACTGCAGAAAAGAGCTTAGAAGCTGAGGGCATCGGCGGCAGCGTTTATCTTTTTAAGAACAACCTTGATTCTTTTGGTAACTCGTATGGTTGTCATGAAAACTACTTGGTAGGCAGAGACGTAGTCCTGAAAACCTTGGGCAAACAACTCTTGCCTTTTTTGATTACCCGTCAGCTCATCTGTGGCTCTGGGTCCATTCAAAATGGGGAGTTTCAGATTTCTCAGCGCGCCGATCACGTGTGGGAAGGCGTATCCAGCGCAACCACGCGCTCTAGACCGATCATCAATACTCGGGATGAGCCGCACGCAGATTCCCACCGGTTCCGGCGACTACACGTTATCGTCGGGGATTCCTCCATGTCTGAGGTAACTTGTGCTCTTAAAATCGGTTCCACCCAGTTAGTTTTGGAGATGATCGAGGCGGGCTTCGATCTTGCAGACCTAGAACTCGATAATGAGATTGCAGCTATTAGAGACGTCTCTCGGGATACAACGGGCAAGACTCTTATCCAGCTCAAGAATGGGTCGCAACAACACGCCATATCCATCCAGCGCAGTTATGCAGAAGCTGCACAACGGTGGCTCGAGATCAGGGAAGAAACCGGCGGAACCAGCAACGCTGCTATGACAGACATAGTAAATCTCTGGCTTAAGGTGACAGCAGCAATCGAATCAGGTGATGTGAGCGCACTAGAGCGCGATATCGATTGGGTGATAAAGCTCAGTATGCTGCAAAAATACCAAGCACGACTGGGATTGGAAGCAGATGACTTCCAACACCCTAAGCTGGCTCAAGTAGATCTGGCCTATCACGATATTCGTCCAGGTCGTGGCCTTTTTCGCGTCTTAGAAGCTAAAGGATTAGTTAATCGGTGGATCACTGACCAGGACATCCATCATGCAGTAGACAACGCCCCTGATACCACGCGGGCGGCACTACGCGGGCGATTCCTACACGCAGCCTCGCTTCTAGGAGCCCCTATCTCCACGGATTGGTTAAGGCTCAAAATCAACCGTCCGGAGCCTCAGATCGTAGAGCTCTCAGACCCCTTCTCTGCGGTTGACGAGCGCGTGGAAGAACTTATCGCTTACATGGAACAGCATGCAGAGTCTTATGCCCAGGAAGGTGTTCAGGAGTGAAAAAAGACACGGTCATGGAGCGGATCGTCAACGTTACTTTTGCCTTCCTTAACGCTGAAAGCCGCGGACACCGCTATCTCACAGCGGAATGGATTATCGAACATGTTGAGGGATATAAGAAAAACCCAGAGACAGGGGAGACCCGCTCCTATGAGGCAGCACACCAATTGTTCAAACGGGACCGCACGGCGTTACTACGCGCTGGTGTTCCCATTGAGACAGTAGCCACTAATGCACAGACTGCGTACCGACTCCAGGCGGAAGAATACCCACTGAAAAAAGTGAATTTTACTGCCGAAGAAGCAACGGTTCTCGCACTTGCCGGGCAGATGGGTCTAGGCGATGAACTAGCAACCTTTTCTCGTTCCGGTTGGACTAAGATCGCAGCCTCAGGCATTGATCGCGAGTTAACCGCAACACCTCGTTTCCATCCCGTAAACGACTGGAACTCTCTTTCGGCTTCTCACTTTGACGCAATATTAGAAGCCTGTCGGAGTAACAAGCGGCTTCGTTTTGAATACCTCCGCAATAAAGCATCTGCGCCACAATGGCGAACCATGGATCCCTGGGGGATTGTTTCCCACCGAGATCGCCTGTACTTAGTCGGCTTTGATATTGAGCGACAAGAAAAACGAGTTTTCCGCGTTACCCGCATTGTTTCTGTGGCAAAGCCAGAGCCCATCGCGTCCGAGGACATGTTCCATTCGCCGGAACCAGGGACAAACTTGCAAGAGCTAGTAGAAGAACAGTTAAGGCAAGGCCAAGTGCTCGTCAATGCGACGGTAAAAGTTAAAGAAGGTCACGGGTTTGAGTTCAGCTCACGCGGTACCCGTAATCACGACGGGAGCTATTCGCTTATCGACGTTGACCGGGATTGGCTGGTACGAACTGCTGTAGCCCTCGCGCCTTCAGCACTAGTCGTTGAACCCCAGGACGTCATTTCAGACATAGTTTCTTTACTTTCTTCTGCAGCAGAGGAGCCCTAATGGCTACGTCGAAAAGCAAAAATAGGCGTTTGACAGACCTTGTCCGCCTGCTTAACCTCCTGCCATATTTTGAAGCACACCCAGGTCGCTCAATGATGGAGGCAGCTACCGATCTTGGCCTTTCTCCTAGTCAGGTTCAAGAAGACCTCAGTCGGCTATTCTGCTGTGGTCCAGGAACTTTTCCAGACGAGCTTGTCGATCTAGACGCAGAGCTGCGCTCAGTTACTGTAATCAATAATCAAGGGATGGATGCTCCTCTACGGCTCACGCACACCGAAGCAGGCGCCCTTTTGCTTGCGTTGGAAACGCTAGAGCAGGTCCCAGGGCTGGTAAAGCGCTCAGCTGTACTATCAGCAGCCGAGAAATTACGGAAAACCATGGGGGAAGAGACCCATGGAATCTTTGACTCCACAGCTTTGGGGAATGATCTTGCACCCGAGCCGGATCTAGAAACGATCCGAGAATCGATGAACACTCGCACCCAAATTGAGTTCGATTATTACAACCGTAATCGCGACGAATTATCCCACCGTGTGGTGAGCGCAAGTCGCATCTTCACCAACGGAGGAGAGACGTACCTCACAGCTTGGGAAGACTCCAGTGAGTCCCACCGGACATTCCGGGTCTCAGCCATGCGCGCTATCGCACTCACCGAGCTTCGAGCTACCCCGCGATTGGAACGGGCCGTCTTTGACGAGTCAGACCCCTTCAACTTCTCTGCTACCTCAGAATTTGCCAAGCTTGAGCTCTCCGCAGAAGCTCTCTGGCTCGCAGATACCATCCCGTTAGAAGTCGAACAAGCCAACGAGAAGGGCTGGTATGAGGTGATGCTTCCGCTGGCTTCCAAGGAATGGGTTATACAATTTGCCTTAAGCAACCTTGATCGAGTGCGCGTGATAGCTCCACGTGATCTTGCTCAAGCAGTGCAGGATCGCGCCAAGCTCGCATTGAGCGTGTATGATCCAAAACGAGTAACAAGCAGCAAATAAACGCTGTTTTGGTCCTATGTCACAGTGAGGGGTACGCCATGAGCCTTGGTCCTACCGAAATCATCATCATTTTATTCCTTATAGTTCTGCTTTTTGGCGCCAAGAAGCTTCCAGACGCTGCACGTTCGATTGGCCGTTCTATGCGTATTTTCAAGTCTGAAGTCAAGGAAATGAGCAATGATGACCAGCGTGCCGAGCAGCAGCAGGCGCAGCTGATGCAGCAGCCTTATGTTCAGCCGCAAAATGGCATCGTTCCTCCGCAGACTCAGGCTCCGGTTGAATACCCAACCCAGCAGCAACAGCAGAATCCCCAGCACGGATAAGCGTTTTATTTAGCTACCGTGTTCTGAATAAAACCTTGTGGTTCCTAGTAATATGTGGAAACCACAAGGTCACTATTTTTACGTTAAGGCAGTAGGCAGGAATCTTAATGAGCTCGGTTGAAGCTTCCCCGCAAGGTGGCGTTGTCCCACGCCGTGGGCTTAAGAAAGTGTTTACGCGGGCAAAGAAACAAAACCATAGCGAAATGTCCCTGGTCGAGCACCTTCAAGAGCTACGACGCAGAGTGATCATTTCTGTTTTTGCCGTGATAGTCACAACGATCATCGGTTTTATCTGGTATCAGCATGCCGTTAACCTCTACTGGTTTTCTATCCCTTCTCTGGGGGATATTCTCCGTGGTCCCTATTGCGATCTTCCCCCACAAAAGCGCGCAGATCTTACGCATGATGGCACCTGCAGGCTGATAGCAACCGCACCGTTTGAGATGTTCATGCTGCGCCTTAAAGTAGGCGCATTGGCTGGTCTGGTCTTTGCTTCGCCGATCTGGCTGTATCAGATTTGGGCGTTTATCACCCCTGGGCTGATGAAGAACGAACGACGCTGGACATTTTCTTTTGTCAGCATTGCTGTGCTGCTGTTTATCTTTGGTGCGGTTCTTGCCTACTTTGTTCTTGACTATGGTCTTGAATTCCTCCTAGGCATCGGCGACGATGTTCAAACCGCCGCGCTATCTGGTGACCGTTATTTCAGCTTCATACTGGCACTTCTTGCCATGTTTGGAGTGAGCTTTGAAGTTCCACTCATTATCGCGATGCTCAACATCGTGGGGGTTTTACCGTACGAGGTCATTAAAGATAAACGGCGAATCATTACCGTTGTTTTGTTCATTTTTGCGGCTTTTATGACTCCCGGCCAAGACCCCTTCTCCATGCTTGCCCTCGGAGTGTCGCTCACCTTGCTGGTTGAGGTCGCCATGCAATTTGCACGGATAAACGACAAACGCAGAAATGTCTCGCGGCCTAGCTGGATGGATCTCGATGATGAGTCAGCGTCACCGCTTGATCTTCACGCAGGAGGAGTCGATTCGCCCAACCCTGTTACGGCTTCAGGTCCTGTGTCTGCGTCCTCTACTTTCGAGTCAAGCAACGACATTAATGCTCAGCCTATTACGCGGCCTGCTCCGCTTAAACAAACAAAACCCTTAGATTCTGGTACCAACTTCGACGACGTTCTCTAGGCACAGTAGCCTTAAGGCATGACGATTACGCCAGCCTCTGACTCTCATCTCCGCGAGTTCATCTCTCGGCAAAAGTTTCCCCTCGATGATTTCCAGATTCAGGGATGCCAAGCCATTGAAGATGACCGCGGAGTTTTAGTATGTGCGCCGACAGGGGCAGGCAAAACTATAGTCGGAGAATTTGCAGTCTCTTTGGCGCTTTCTCGTGGCACCAAGTGCTTTTACACCACGCCAATCAAGGCGCTCAGCAACCAGAAGTTCCATGATCTGGTTGAGGTCCATGGTGAAGAAGCTATTGGTTTACTCACCGGAGATGTATCCATCAACCACGATGCCGACGTCCTGGTGATGACCACTGAAGTTCTCCGAAATATGATCTACGCGCGATCAGAGGCTTTAACCAGGCTTACCCACGTGGTCATGGATGAGATCCATTTTCTATCCGATAAATCTCGCGGCGCGGTATGGGAGGAAGCAATTCTCGGTCTTGACGAATCTGTCAGCGTGGTTGGTTTATCTGCCACTGTCAGCAACTCGGAGGAATTTGGCCGCTGGCTGGAAACAGTCCGAGGAGACACCGAAGTTATTGTTTCTGAGCACAGGCCGGTTCCCCTTAACCAGTGGATGATGGTGGGACGCCGTATTCATCCGCTATTTGAGCCGGATTCAGGCGGTGAGGTCAACGCTCGGCTTGAAGATCACATCGATCGTTTAGAAGGAAAGGAAGCGATCGACCGAGGGCGTGCTCAGTTCAAAGCTGGAGGCTTCCGTGCACGTTCGTCCGGAGACTCTCATAGTTCACGTTCAGGCCGTCCGCGACAAGACCGGTATCGCCCTCTTGGGCGTCCGGAGGTTCTTGATGTTCTACAAAGCCAAGACATGCTTCCGGCAATCACCTTCATCTTTTCCCGTGCCGGATGTGAAGGCGCACTATATCAGTGCATGCGTTCCAGCATCGTGCTCACGGATCAACAAGAGGCAGAAGAAATCGCCCGGATCGTCGATGCCGGAGTAGCCGGTATCCCAGAAGAGGACCTGAAAGTTCTTGATTTCCGCAAGTGGCGGTCTGCACTGATGCGTGGCTTCGCTGCCCATCACGCTGGAATGTTGCCTGCTTTTAGGCACATAGTCGAAGAGCTTTTTACTAAAGGCCTCGTGCGCGCTGTTTTTGCTACGGAGACTCTCGCGCTTGGCATTAATATGCCAGCCCGGACAGTCGTCCTAGAAAAACTCGTCAAATACAATGGTGAAGCGCACGTAGATCTCACTCCTGGTCAATACACGCAGCTCACTGGCCGCGCAGGCCGCCGTGGCATCGATATCATCGGAAACGCTGTGGTCCAGTGGGCGCCAGCAATGGATCCGCGTTCCGTGGCAGGACTTGCATCAACGCGAACCTATCCGCTCATATCGACCTTCTCACCCGGCTACAACATGTCGGTTAATCTGCTTAAAACCATCGGGTTTACCCCGGCGCACCGGCTCTTAGAAAAGTCGTTTGCGCAGTTCCAAGCAGATGGCAGCGTGGTGGACGTTGTACGGAACATAGAGCGCTCCGAAGCCCGGGTTAAAAAACTTGAAACACAGCTCAGCGCTCATATCCCCGAAGAAGATATTGAGAAGTTTGTAGAATACATTGACCTCAGACGTGAGCTTACTGATGAGGAACGCCGGGCAAAACGGCACTCATTGGAACAACGAGAGATAGAGGTTAGCAGGGTCCTAGCCAGCCTTAATCTCGGAGACGTGATTGCTATGCCAGGCAAAAAACGCCCGCTATTAGCCGTGGTCGTGCAGCCTTCCAATAACTCTTCTGACCCTAAGCCCTGGGTCACTATGGAATCTGGTTGGTCGGGGAGAGTGGATACCACTGCTTTCCCAATGCCCCCTGTGGTGGTAGGTCATATGAAGCTCTCTCGCGCCACGATTGCCCAGCCTCGGAAAAACTCCAAGTATGTGGTCAGACAATTTGAAAAACTCACATACTCCCGTCCTAAGCGTCTCAAGACTCAGCAGCGTCATCGGCCGACGGAAAAGATCACTGAGCTTCGCGCCCGCATACGCTCCCACCCAGCTCATCAGTGGGATAACAGAGAAGACCTTGCAAGAATCGGAGAAAAACTCGCGCGCGCACAGAAAGAGACATCTCGACTGCGTACCACAGTAGAAACCGCTACCGATACTCTGGGGAAGACGTTTGACCGAATCTTGGGACTGCTCGGAGAACTCGACTACGTGGAGTTTATCGATGGCATTCCACAGGTAACGGAAGAAGGGGAAAACCTTGCCAAAATCCACAATGAATCGGATTTGTTAGTGGCACAGTGCCTCAAACGCGGAATCTGGGATGGGCTCGATCCCGCAGAGCTTGCCGGCGTTGTCAGTATGTGCACATTTGAGAATCGTAAAGAAACGCGTGGTGAACCGGAAGCTGCAACGGAACCCATGGCCGTGGCAATGAACAATACACTCCGACTTTGGGATGAGCTCAGCGTTAATGAACGCCGCTACCAGTTGCCTGTAACCAAGTATCCAGAAGCTGGTTTTTCTCTAGCTATTCATCAATGGACGGCTGGCGCGCCACTTGGCTATTGTCTCGCAGCTGCCGCAGAATCAGGGGCGGAGCTCACCGCAGGTGATTTTGTGCGGCAGTGCCGTCAGGTTATTGATTTACTCGAACAGATCAGGTCAACTGCCTACAGTAAAGAGACGAAAAAATCTGCTCGGTCTGCCATTGAAGCAATACGACGCGGTGTGGTCGCTATAGGCAGCTAGGTGGCGTCGATAAGCTTTAAGTTCTCTAGAATAAGCACTATGTCTATCAATGAATATCGAGGTTTCGCCCCCGAAGTCTATGCGCATAGGATCGCACGCGCAGCTGCTCTTGCGCGCGAATCGGGTTTAAGCGGACTCATTATCGGAGCAGGCGCACAATTTGCCTATCTCACCGGTTCCTGGATCTCAACACACGAGCGGCTTACGGCCCTGGTGATTCCAGCTTCCGGGGCTCAACCCACCCTGGTCGTGCCGGACGTAGATCGAGGTGACTTACGGAAATCCTCTGTTTCGCTTCTCGGCATTAACGTTCTCGGTTGGATAGACGGACAAGACCCCTATGCGGCCGTGATAAGTGCGTTGGGGGAACCTCCTCACACGATCGTTGGCGTAGGAGAGGAACTCACGGCTAATCACTTGATATCACTTCAAAATATTCTGGGAAAGCAATCAGTTACGGTACTGGCGACTGCCGTTCTAGCCGAGTTATTCATAGCCAAGGATACTGAGGAAATCGAGCAGCTACGAGCAGCTGCTCAAGCTATCGACAGAGTCCACGCGCAAGTGCCTTTCCTCCTGCAACCGGGGCGGACAGAAGCCGAAGTAGCCGAGGACTTGGCTGTACTCATCAAGAAAGACCATTCAAAGGTCGACTTTGTGATCGTAGGAAGCCAGGTCAATGGAGCTAATCCACACCATGATTACTCAGATCGCGAACTCGTACCCGGAGACATGGTTGTGGTTGATATCGGTGGTACTTACGGTGTGGGCTATCACTCGGATTGCACCCGAACCTATGTTGTTGGGGGCAGCCCTGATCTCTTAGATGCAGACGCGCAACAGATGTACGATGTGCTTCTCCGTGCACAGGAAGAGGCGGTTAAAGCTATTAAACCTGGGGTCACCGCAGCAAGCATTGATAAAGTAGCCCGCGATATTATTTCGGAGGCAGGCTACGGACACGCATTCATCCACCGCACCGGCCATGGCATTGGCTTATCGACGCACGAAGAGCCCTTTATCATGGAAGGAAACGACCTTGTTCTCCAACCAGGTATGGCATTTTCCGTCGAACCAGGTATTTATCTCGAAGGCCGTTTCGGCGCTCGCATTGAGGACATCGTCGTGGTAACAGAAAACGGCTGTGAATGTCTCAACAACCAACCACGGACGCTCCAGTGACCTCCAACGTTCGCACCTTGCTCATCCTTGGAGCCACCAGCGAGATTGGCGGGCAGATAGCGCGACTCCTAGCGCCTGGCCGCCATGTGGTGCTCGCTGCGCGCCGCACTGAAGCTCTCAAAGACCTTAGTGCGGAGCTCATGGACGTGGGAGCCGTATCAGTACATACTGAATTTTTCGATGCTTCCGACCTGCGCTCACATCGGAAGATAATAGAAAATTCCGGCGATATTGAACATGCCATAGTATGTTTCGGCATTCTCGGAGACCAAGAGACCGCCGAAGTTGATGAACACCATGCTGCGAACATCGCCACGATAGACTACACGGCACAGATTGTTGCGCTTACTGTCCTCTCGGATCGCATGAAGCGTAACTCTCAACCCAGTACCATCACGGCTTTCTCCTCTATCGCTGGTTGGCGAGCTCGGCGAGCTAACTACGTCTACGGGTCGACTAAGGCTGGCTTAGACGCCTTTTGTCAAGGCCTCAGTATGGCTTTACACGCAACGAATCTCCGCATGATCACTGCTCGACCTGGGTTTGTGATTGGAAGAATGACTGCTGGAATGTCTCCTGCGCCTATGTCTGTGACACCGGATGTCGTGGCCCAAGCTGTTGTACGGGAGATAAATACTGGAAGGAGGTCCGCCACACTGTGGATACCTCGGCGCCTCATAGCACTAGCCCTCCTCATGCGTGTGGTTCCTAGCTCAATATGGCGGCATATGCCACGCTGATCACAGCGAATGCCTTTTGTATCGCTAGAATTTTTTCTATGAGTACGGAAGCGACCTCGTTACGGCGTATTGCGGTAGGAGATTCAGTAGCCACAACGGGTTCTATCACCGTGGTAGGGATTAGCGCCGGTGGCGTAGATGAGTTGGGATCCCAAGCGCGCGAGGCCATCTACCAGGCAAAAGTGATCATTGGCTCGTGGCGTCAGCTAGGACTCGTCCCTGATGATGTCCCCGCGGAACGCCGCCCATGGCCGTCTCCCATGCTTCCCAAGATCCCGGAGATTTTTGCAGAGTTAACAGACCAGAATGTGGTGGTCTTAGGCTCCGGCGACCCGATGTTCCATGGCATCGGGTCAACACTCATACGGATGCTTCCGCAACACTCGATTACAGTCATCCCGCATAGTTCTTCAGCATCCCTTGCGTGTGCGCGTCTAGGATGGCCCCTTGACAAAACTCCCGTGTATAGCCTGGTTACCAACGCTGTAGACCATCTTGTGCTTCCGATACAACGCGGTGGACATTTCCTGGTGCTCGGGCAAGATGAAAAAACTCCTGCCCGTATCTGCGACCTGTTACTTGAGCTCAACCAATCAGACGCACACGTAACAATACTCAGCGATTTGGGTAGCCCCGATGAGGCCATAGCTTCAGGAACTGCAGAAAATCCTCCTACCGCTACGAGCGCCCTCAACGTTATTGCGGTCTCTCTACAACGTGCGGGCGAGAGCATGCTTCCTGGACTTTCCGACGCCCACTATCTCTCCGATGGCCAGCTCACTAAGCACCATGTCCGAGCTCTGACGCTATCGGCTTTGGCTCCTCGCCAAGGCGAGACCTTATGGGATATTGGTGGGGGTTCTGGTTCCATCGCTATCGAGTGGCTTCGATCCACACTTGGTACAACTGCAGTCTGCTTTGAGGTCGTTGAGGAACGCCGCAACCGCATCGCAGAAAACGCACGGACGCTAGGCGTTATCGACCGCTTAGCCATCCACAACGGGGCACCCCAGTCTTTCGACGAGGTCCCTACATCTCCGGATGTCATATTCATCGGAGGCGGACTCACAGCACCTGGGATCTTTGAGGCCGCATGGGCTAGGCTTCCGATAGGCGGCCGTCTTGTAGCTAACGCAGTGACAATTGAAAGCGAAGCAATGCTCTGGGAGCTAAGACAAGCATTGGGCGGAACCATGGCGCGTTTCGATATTTCGCAAGAACATAACGTGGGATCTTTTACCACGATGAAGCCAGCGCTGCCTGTACTTCAGTGGGTTATTACCAAATCCAACACCACTGCCATTGATAAAACCGTAGAAAATTAAAGGTATACATGACTGTCTATTTTATTGGCGCCGGTCCAGGTGCCGCAGATTTGTTAACGCTACGCGCACAAAAACTCATCAGCACCTGCCAAGTGTGTATGTATGCTGGCTCTATTGTTCCGGCTGAGGTCTTAGACTCTGTTCCAGACAATGCCGAGGTCATCAATACCGCTCGTATGCCGTTAGATGAAATTACCCAGCGCATTCTCGACGCACACGCCGAGGGAAAAGATATCGCACGGCTGCATTCCGGCGATCCTGCCATTTATTCTGCTGTGGCCGAACAAGCCCGGCGTCTCACCGCGCATGGCGTGGATTATCAGATAGTGCCTGGGGTACCTTCCTTTGCAGCTGTTGCTGCAGCATTAGGACACGAGCTGACCGTACCTACGGTAGGTCAAACCGTCATCTTAACGCGTGTATCCGGACGAGCTTCGGCGATGCCGGAAGGGGAGGATCTGAGCACGCTGGGACAAAGCGGAGCCACGTTATGCATACATTTAGCAGCCCACGATATCGACCGCGTGGTAGCAGAGCTCATCCCTAATTATGGCGAGGACTGCCCGGTCGCCGTTGTCGCTTTTGCCTCCCGCCCAGAGGAGAAAATCATTCGGGGAACTCTCGCAGATGTTGCGATAAAAGTAAAAGAATCAGGCATTACTCGCACAGCAATTATCGTTGTCGGTCGAGTTTTAACTGCCGAAGGCTTCCCGGATTCCTTCCTCTATTCCGATGGACGTCCTCGAGATGCAGAAGGAAGGACTATTCCATGCGTGCACTGATTCTTGGTGGCACTGGCGAAGCTCGGGAAGTCGCTCAGTTGCTTTACGACGCTGGCTGGCATGTTACTAGCTCGCTCGCAGGAAGAGTTGCAAACCCTAAACTACCTGTAGGAGAAGTGCGCATTGGTGGTTTTGGCGGCCCTATGGGTCTTACCCAATGGCTGATCAAGGAAGGCGTGGAAGTAGTCATCGATGCCACGCATCCTTTTGCCGAGCGTATTAGTATTTCCGCTGCGGAAGCCACACGAGCCACCGGAATTCCGCTCATCGCACTCCATCGCCCTGCGTGGGTAGCTGCCCCCAGAGATCGTTGGCGACCCGTCTCTTCAATGGCCGAGGCAGCCCGCCTGGCTGCTAGAGATTATCACCATATTTTTCTTACTATCGGACGCCAGCAACTTGCCCCTTTTGCCGAGGATCCTCATAACTTGTACGTAATACGCACCGTGGAGCCGCCGCAGGTGATACTTCCGCAGCGGCACCGATTGATTATGTCTCGTGGTCCTTTCACCGTAGCTGATGAAAAGAAGCTCATGGTGGATAATCAGATTGATTGCGTTGTCACCAAAAATTCTGGTGGTCCGTTGACAAGCGCTAAATTGGACGCAGCACGCGAGCTTGGAATTGACGTGATCATGGTCCAGCGCCCTGTTTTGCCTCACGCAGCGTACACAGCTGCTTCTGCGACAGAAGTCATGGACGTCATACAAAAACTCTAAAATTAACGCTCGTTATCCACGAATACAGCGCCGTCAATTATGCGGTGATGGCGCTTGGCACACGTAAAATACATCAGGGTCATGACTGCTAAAAAGCCGATTCCCACGGCAAGCGCTAGGTGGTATTCAGGAAGCCACACCATGATTCCAAAAGTAAAAGCGATAAAGCCAATGGCAAAGTACTGTCCCCACGGCCACAAAGGAACTTTATAGCCTAGAGCTGCTATTTCTGTAGCACTCATTTTTCTCCGTGAGAAGAGATGTGCGAGAAGAATCATCAACCAGACATATACGGTGGCAAACGTGGCTAATGCTGCAACGATCTCAAACACGCGGTCGGGCAGTACCACGTTGAGGGCCGCTCCGATGATCAGCACGATGACCAGAATAACCGTGGTCATGACAGGGACATTACGGTAGGTATGCGCCATCGCTTTCGGCGCAAGGTTTTGTTTTGCTAGTCCAGTAAGAACTCGCCCCGCGCCAAATAAGTCCGCATTAATTGCTGACAGCGCCGCCGCAATCACCACCACATTCAGCAGAGCCGCTGCCCACGTTACCCCGAGGGAATCAAATATTTGAACAAAAGGAGACTCATCGCCGGTAATAGTCCGCCACGGGTTGATCAACAAGATCACCAAAATCGCGAGAACATAAAAAAGCAAAATACGCAGAGGAACAGTATTAATTGCTTGTGGAATCGACTTTTCTGGATTTTCTGCTTCTGAGCCTGCCACACCGATGATTTCAGTGCCGCCGAAAGCAAAGAGCACCAACATGAAGGATGCAATCATCCCCTTTATGCCGTTGGGGAAGAAACCGCCGTCCGCAACGAGATTTGCAGGTCCAGTCTCTGCATTACTCAGGCCAAAAACAAGTACTGCCGCACCACCAATGATCATCGCGATAACAGCCCCGACCTTGATGAGAGTGAAAAAGAATTCCAGTTCCCCGAATGCTTTTACAGTAGCTATATTCGCCGCGCCTACTATCAGCAGAGTCACTACAACCCATACCCATTGGGAGACATGTGGAAGCCAAAACTTCATATAGATGCCGATTGCAGTGAGGTCGGCCAAACAAACTATGACCATTTCAAAAGCAAACATCCACCCGGTGATATAGCCGGCCCAGCCGCCCATATGCTCACGTGCATATTCCGCAAAAGATCCGGAAATAGGGTTGCGAACCGCCATCTCACCCAATGCCCGAAGCATGAAATAAACCACTGCGCCACCGAGCACATAGACAAGCAATACTGAAGGACCTGCTGCTTGTATAGCCCCAGCTGAACCATAAAAAAGGCCTGTTCCTATGGCAGATCCTAAGGCAATGAAATGAAGGTGCCGATGTTTTAAGCCACCGTTGCGTCTAATTCGAGAAGTACGAACTTGCCGCTGCTTTATGTTAATCGGTAACTCTGCCACGGATTGAGCAGGGGAGCCACTGTCATTGGCGCTCATCGCAATGAGTCCTTTCTAAAAAAGACCTCTCCGTCTACGGGATGAGGCCGCAGCTAAGATCTCACCAATGCAATAACACGTATTCATCCGAACACGACGTTTCTTGCCTCACGGTTTTTCGTGCCGGCTCCAGCTACCCGGAATAGTTTAGACCGCTTTGTATTCAGCTCATATAACAGCTGTTCACAGCTCTTATTCGAGTCACGCCCTTAACCTATAGCAAAAAGCTACCGCGGTTTTACACAGCGATAGCCTTTTGGGTTATTCGTAGCGTCGTGAAGTAAAAACGCGGAGTCCATCTGCTCCTATGTATTGGCGCGTTGTCGACGCTCCCACGATCACCATGGTGCGCATGTCAACAATGTCTGGGTCAAAGTCTCGCAGGGTAGTCACCACAACTTTTTCCTGGTCGGATCCCACCGCACGAGCCACAATGACGGGGGTATCTTCCGGCTGGTATTCCAAAACAATCTCTCTCAGTTTTGCTACCTGCCAACGACGTTCCTTTGATGCAGGGTTGTAGCAGGCAAAAGCCATGTCAGCACCTGCGAGCGCACGGATACGCTTTTCCACGATCTCAAAGGGCTTGAGCCGGTTAGACAAAGAGATCATCCCAAAATCATGGCCTAAAGGTGCGCCTACTCGGGACGCTACGGCTTGCGCCGCGGTCATACCGGGGATAACGCGAACCGGCACCTCGCGCCATTGTTCGTCATCAGCTGTTTCTAGAACTGCCGCAGCCATGGCAAACACTCCGGGATCCCCAGAAGAAACCACCACAACTTTTCTTCCCTGTTTTGCCATGTCTAAGGCCATTGCTGCGCGCTCAGCTTCCACCTTGTTATCGGAGAGGTGTCGGCGTTGCCCGGCGCGCAGAGGCACGCGGTTGACATAGGTGGAATAACCAACAATGTCAGTGGCGTTTTTTAATTCCGTGGTGGTCTCGGGTGTCATCCACCGTGAGGCACCAGGCCCGAGGCCTACGACTACGACTTCCCCTAGGGCAGCATCCTGGCGATGCGCTTTGGGCAATACACCATGTTTTTGGTGCACCAACGAGGGGACAACCGCTACTGCGAAATAGGGGATAGAATCCGGATCGGCTTCAAGTACAGGGATTGTGCTTTGCCCCTCCATTCCTACGCGCTTTACCACGTACGCTCGATCAGCAACTCCTGCATCTATGAGGCACTGTCGAACTTTTGTAAACGTACGACCCAGCTTCATCACGACTGCTGTGTCGCAATCAAGAAGTCGCTGGGTTAGTTCAGCGCTAGGAAGTGTTCCTGGGATGATCGAGAGAACTTCATCATCCTCAGATAGCGGCATACCCAAGACATCAGCTGCAGCAGTAATAGAGGGGATTCCTGGGATGATTTCTGCGGGAAATTCTTCTGCGAGATGCTTATGCAAGTGCTGGTACGAGCTATAAAGCATGGGATCGCCGAGTGCCAACACAACGACGGTTTTACCTTGCTGTAGGTATGTGCGAAGTCGCTGGGTGGCATCAAGGTAGAAGTCGGCCATAGCTCCGGCATATCCTCCGGGATGATCAGTGATTCCTGTTGTCACTGGATATTCCAGAAGTACATACTCTTGTGTGTCCGTTAAATAAGCTTCGGCGATCTTCCGTGCAGCTGATGTTCCGTTAGGCCGAGCATGGTAAGCAATTACGTCTGCGTTTTGAATAGCTTTTACGGCTTTGACTGTTAACAGTTCGGGATCGCCAGGGCCTACCCCTACGCCAATGAGTCGTGCCTCGCTCACGGGAGTATCTCCTTTTCTGTGGCAAGAGCATTAATAGCAGCACATGTGATGGCGGAGCCGCCACGACGTCCATGGACGGTAACAAACTCAGTACCAAGATCTGCGGCCACATTAGATAAAGCTGACTTGGATTCAGCAGCACCGATGAACCCCACGGGGATCCCGATAATTGCGGCGGGGCGCGGCCGGGCGGCATCTTCGGCAAGCCAGTTCATTAAGTGGAAGAGCGCTGTAGGAGCGTTGCCGATAGCTACGATGGCGCCGTCGAGACGCTCAGCCCATAGTTCTACTGCCGCGGCAGATCGGGTTGTGCCGAGTCGGGCTGCAAGTTCTGGGATGCGTTCGTCTTTAAGCAGACAGATTACGTCGTTGTCTGCGGGAAGTCGTTTACGGGTCACTCCGCTTTTTACCATGTTGACATCAGTAAAAATGGGGGCTCCCGCTTTAAGCGCACTTCGAGCTGCGGGAACAAGGTTCGCCGAGAACTCAATGTCCTCAGCGAGATCTACCTCACCGGCGGCATGAATCATACGGACAGCAACTTGTGCTTGGTCTGGATCAAAGTTACTGAGATCGGATTCCTCACGAATCATCGCAAAGGATTGACGGTAAATCTCATTGCCGTCGGTGATGTAGTCAAAGCTCACCTTGCTGATACCTCGTACTCTCCGTCGCCGGTGGCAACGTATTCCGTGTGATGGGATAGGGGATGACCGCAACGGCGATCGCACCCTGAAAAGTGTACAAGGCCCTCTGGTGCTTTATCTGAAAGGACCAACTGTGTTGCGTCCTTTTGGGTGTTGGATAAAGATTTCTGGCAACCTGGCAGACCGGTGCACGCGGTTACGCGTAACCATGGTGATTCTTGGTCAAAAATCAGCCCAAGCGGTGCCAGTACTTTCACCACGGCATCTGCATCATGGTGAGGGAGATCGTGGATCACGATTGATGCCCAAGGGGTAATCGTTGTCTCTGCATCTATAGCGCTTAAAATATCGGCAACCTGCGCAGTGAGGAAGCCAAAGCGAAGCCCCGCTCCCAAAGAAACACGCTCATCACCAAGGTCAATCCAACCAACCGGACGCGCAGATCCCTCAATGACTGGAGGGGTTACCGGTTGTGTGTCCACGGAAAAGTGCGTCTGGACTTGATCGAGGATGTGAGCGCGTATGGATGGGCTTTCATGTAGACGCCACGAGTCTTCACGATTTTCTTGCCACATTCGCGCGGCAAAAGTAAGCACCTCGGGGATGATGTCTAGGGTATTCAGGCGAATCTCAGTGATCTGCCCGCCCAGGATCATATGGTGTGCATCATCAAGTGCGATAACGCCGAAGTCTGGCCTTTGGCCCAGAATGTCGCCTTCGCCTGCGTCAAACCCAAAAAGGGTGCGCCCAGACAAACCCGAGACTACGTCATCGTTTAAAAGCGCAGCGTCTAAGCTTTCTACTAGTGGCCGCAGCTCAGGGTGCAGGGGAGAGGCTAGGATGTTCCTAATCTTATCGTGGCTCCGCGAAGGCAAGAACCCAGCCTTTTCGACCACGGTGGCAAACTGTGCTTCATCTTTCACACCGCGGAACTGCATATTTCCTCGGGTAGTGATGTGAATTGTTCCATCACCAAGTTCTCGAGCGATCTGGGCAATCGTTTTCCATTGTTCTGGGCGTACTCGCCCGCCGGGGAAGCGAACGCGCCCAATAGATCCGTCCGTAGCGTGATGCAGCTTAAGCGCACCAGGGCACATATCAGAACGACTACGGTCAGGATGAGCAATCAGTACTGCTGATTGCGAGGGATTAGGGTGGGTCATGCGCAACATGATAGTAAAAACAAACACACTTAAACCAACATTGTGACCTGTAAAACTTTGTTGAAATCAACACTTTTCTTAAGTTTTTTGACACTTTGCGCGCCATACATGCCTGATATAGGTGGGAACATCACAGAGCAATCATCGCTGTTAGCGAGCGCCTCACCCCCATACAGCCCCAACTCACAGCACAGATTAGCTAAGGTAGTACACGCCCTTGGGCATGCTGTTAAAAACAACGTAATAATGAAAATAGAGAACCGCACTGTGGTTCCCAAGTGTTGTGTGCACGCCAAATAAGCCCAGCCTAGAGCACCGAAATATTTCGGGAAAGCTTATCTTCACGTGTTGATGAATCCGGTGGAATTCCGGACGGTCGCGCCACTGTTATAGCCAGACCATCGATTTCATGAAAATCACGTGTCACAACACCCCTCTTCAACAACGCCGTCGATGGGCGCGTCACCCACGAAAGGACACCTTGCCTCGCATGATCACGCTTTTGTCTACATCGGATACAGATCTCCTTTCGGCCAAAGTAGCGGGAGAAACTGATAACGTCAGCTTCCATTGTGCTAACCCAAACTATGTCTCCGAAGAAAAGCTCGACGAACTTATCGCACAGACTGACGTCTTTGTCGTCCGTCTTTTGGGAGGAAAACGCGCATGGGAATCTGGCTTAGAAAAAATCCTCGCCTCTTCGGTTCCTTTGGTAGCCGTTTCCGGCGAACTTGCAGTGGACGCTGAGCTCACCGAGTTATCCACCGCACCGGCAGGGGTTGTCACCACAGCCCATACGTACTTAGCCGAGGGCGGCCAAGCTAACTTTATAAATCTTCACAATTTTCTTTCCGATACTCTGTTGTTTACTGGCTTAGGCTTTGAAGAGCCACAACACATGCCGGTGTGGGGATATCTAGACAGAAAATCCACGATCACGGCTCCACCGCAGGCTCCCCGAATCGGCATTATTTATTACCGAGCACAGCATCTAGCAGGCAATACCGCCTACATCGAAGCCCTTTCCCACGCCATCGAGGAAAAAGGCGGACTACCTGTACCAATTTTTGCCGCATCACTGCGTCAAGCATCAGAAGAATTACTTCAAGAACTACGAACCTGCGATGCCTTAATCACCACTGTGCTTGCCGCTGGCGGCACGAAACCGGCTACTGTAGGAGCCGGCGGGGACGATGAAGCGTGGGACGTCGCAAAGCTTGCAGCTCTCGACGTGCCCATCATCCAAGGTCTTGCGCTCACCAATGCACGCTCCGAATGGGAAGACAACGACGAAGGACTCAGCCCTCTCGACGTGGCCACCCAAATCGCGGTACCAGAATTCGACGGGCGGATCATCTCCGTACCATTCTCATTCAAAGAATACGACTCCGACGGTCTCATCTCCTATGTACCCGATGCCGAACGATGCTCCCGCCTAGCTGGAATAGCCATCCGCCATGCGGCACTGCGAACTATCGAGAATAAAGACAAAAAACTCGTCCTCATGCTCTCTGCATATCCCACCAAGCACGCCCGCATTGGTAACGCCGTGGGACTCGATACTCCGCTTTCTACACTCCGTGTCCTTCAAGCCCTCAACAACGCAGGCTACGACCTCGGTAACACCAGTGAAATACCAGGTTATTCAGAAGACGGCGCTCATGACGGAGACGCATTAATGCACGCCATCATCGCAGCGGGTGGACACGACCCAGAATGGCTCACCGATGAGGTCATCGAGAACAACCCCCTCAAACTTTCCCAAGCGGATTACCTCAGCTTCTTCGCCTCCTTACCGCAAGCAATGCAAGACGAGATGATCCAGCACTGGGGACAAGCCCCCGGAACTCATTACGTCAACCAAGAAACCGGCGAACTCTATATAGCTGGATTGCAGTTTGGCAACGTCGTCGTGATGGTTCAACCGCCCCGTGGCTTCGGCGAAAACCCTGTCGGCATCTATCACGATCCCGACCTTCCCGCCAACCATCACTACCTAGGGGTCTACTATTGGCTCAGAGAAATCTTTGGAGCCAACGCCATCGTGCACATGGGCAAGCACGGAAACATGGAATGGTTACCAGGAAAAAACGCAGGCCTTTCCGCTGAATGCTACCCGGATCAGGCCATCAGCGAATTACCGCTTATTTATCCCTTCCTAGTCAACGACCCGGGGGAAGGAACACAAGCCAAAAGACGAGCCCATGCAACACTTGTCGACCACATGATTCCGCCCATGGCGCGCGCCGAAAGCTACGGAGACATCACCCGGCTCGAACAGCTTCTCGACGAACACGCAAACATTGCGTCCATGGATCCCGCCAAACTCCCCGCTATCCGCCAAGAAATCTGGACGCTGCTTCAAGCAGCAAAAATGGACAAAGACCTTGGCTGGGAAGAACGCCCCGACGAAGACGCCTTTGATGATCAAATCATGGAAATCGACGGATGGCTCTGCGAAATCAAAGACGCAGCCATCCGCGGCGGACTC
This sequence comes from Corynebacterium ulcerans, assembly GCF_900187135.1. NCBI lineage: Bacteria > Bacillati > Actinomycetota > Actinomycetes > Mycobacteriales > Corynebacteriaceae > Corynebacterium > Corynebacterium ulcerans. The sequence goes on along the minus strand of NZ_LT906443.1, from coordinate 211,720 downwards.
CACATCCTAGGAGAAGCAGTCACCGGGGAAGTCCGCATCGAACTCGTTCTAGCAATGCTACGCGCCCGCCAACTCTGGGGAGGCGACAAAGCAGTACCAGGCTTGCGTGAATCCCTAGGATTATCCGAAGCCGGCGATGAAACCCTCGGCAGGGTAGACACGGTAGAAAAAATTGCCCACGCTCTTTTAACAGAGATCGACGCTGCAGGCTGGGACCCCAACAGCGTGAGCCCCATTCTGGACGCAACCGAACTACCTGGAAACGCAAACAAAGAAGAACTAGCCAAGCTCCTGGGTTTTGCGTGCAAGGAGATCATCCCGCGGCTAGCCCAATCAGAACGGGAAATCGACCAGATCCTCCGCGCGCTCGATGGAAGGTTTATCGAGGCAGGCCCCTCCGGTTCCCCCATGCGAGGCCTGGTCAACGTCCTGCCTACGGGACGCAACTTCTACTCAGTTGACCCCAAATCACTCCCGTCCCGCCTAGCATGGGAAACCGGCCAACTCCTCGCAGATTCCCTCATCGAGCGTTACCGGGCAGAACACAACGGAGACTACCCAACATCCGTCGGACTTTCCGTCTGGGGAACCTCTGCCATGCGCACCTCCGGAGACGACATCGCCGAAGTATTCGCGCTCCTTGGAGTGCGCCCCGTGTGGGATGAAGCATCGCGCCGGGTGATTGACCTAGAAGTCATGTCCCTCGAAGAGCTCGGACGACCACGTATTGACACAACAGTCCGTATTTCTGGTTTCTTCCGCGATGCATTCCCTCACGTGCTTGCGCTTATCGACGATGCCGTCCAGCTAGTGGCCCACCTCGACGAGCCGCTACACATGAACTACATCAAGGCCCATGCGCTTGACGATGCACAACAAGACCACGTACGACGCATTTTCGGATCAAAACCAGGCACGTATGGGGCCGGGCTGCTTGAGCTCATCGAGTCTGGCACATGGCGCGACGATAAAGATCTTGCGGATGTCTATACAGCGTGGGGCGGTTATGCCTACGGACGTGGTATGAGCGGGGTAGAGGCTGCTGACGATATGCGCACTGCTTATCGACGCATTCAGGTCGCTGCAAAGAACGTGGATTCCAAGGAACACGATATCGCCGATTCTGATGATTACTTCCAATTCCATGGCGGCATGGTTGCTACAGTGCGGGCGCTCACCGGTAAAGACCCTGAAGCCTATATCGGTGATTCGACGCGTCAGGAAACCGTCAAAACCCGCACGTTGCATGAAGAATCACGCCGTGTTTTCCGTGCTCGTGTTATCAACCCACGGTGGATTGCAGCCATGCGTAAACATGGATATAAGGGTGCCTTTGAGATGTCCGCTACCGTTGACTATCTCTTCGGATATGATGCGACCACCGGGCTCATGGACGATTGGATGTATGAGACGCTGACGGATACATACGTTAAAGATCCAGAGAATAAAGAATTCTTTGAAGCTTCTAATCCTTGGGCGCTCCGTGACATTTCCGAACGGTTGCTTGAGGCTGCAGATCGTGGACTGTGGGAAAACCCTACCCAAGAAGCCCTGGATACCCTGCGGGGGACGTTCCTAGAGATGGAAGGCACCTTGGAAGAAGATTCTCAATAGAAGTAGAGTCTGACATCCCCAGAAGCTGGTAGAGCATCATCGATAAGACAAAAACAGTAAAGTAAGGGCTATGCCGCTTTTTATTGGTCTTCCGTACATTTTGATCGAAGCTCTTGCCTTCTGGGGTGTTGCTCAGTGGCTGGGGACCGCCACTGCACTCATCGCGCTCATCGCTTTTCTTTTTGGCGGCTTATTTCTTGCGGCCTTTGAAATGCGAAGCATTTCACGTCGTCTAGCCTCTGGTAATTCGTCTCCGGGGCGTGCCGCAGGTGATCTAGGGCTATTAGCTGCCGGAGCCGTGGGAGTAGCCCTCCCTGGCTTTGTCACAAGCTTATTTGGCCTTCTGCTTATTCTTCCTCCTACTAGAGCGCTCATTCGATCGTTTTTGGCCAAAGGACTTAGAAAAAAGATCGAGGATATGGGCGTTCGCAGTTTCGAGGCAACCAATAGTTATAGGCAACATGCCAGCTACGGCAGCTTTAGCGCACAATCAGTGATCGAACATGACCAGCTCGACGAGGAAGAGATCCAAAAGTGGTCCCGCGATATAAAGCCTGAGGATTTCGGTGGGCCACACGGGCCGAATCCGCAACAAAAATAAGGCGTTCTAGCTGCTAAGGCTTTTCATACAGAAACTTCTTTTGTAGCCTCACTCAGTAGCGCTTATGTCTTTCTCAGGGATGACGGCAAGTGTGCCAGCCGTCTTTCGTCTAAGCCTGGGCGCGTGTTCTTTCCCGTCTCTTGATCAGTGAGCAGTGTTTATGTCCTTCTCCTCGCACGCGGTGCGATCAATCCTTGTCCGGTCTGCGGTCGCAGCTCTCGCGGGGCTATCTGTTTATGCTTCCTACGCGCCCCTTGGGTGGTTTTTCGCAGCTCCCATTGGCCTTGCACTCTTATGCGGTGCTTTAGCCCCGTGGAAAGGAAACCACCCATCAGGTAAAACTGGTGCACTCCTGGGTTTTGTTTATTCCGTCACGCTTTTTCTCCTTCTTTTGCCCTGGATAGGTGAGTTTGTTGGCGCTATGCCCTACATTGCGCTTTCCACGTTCTTGTCCTTGTACTCCATTCCGTTGGGAATAATAGGCGTTCGGCTTTTGCGCCATCGTGTGGGATGGGTCTGGTTTCCCTTTGTCATCGTGGCAGTGGAATGGGCGCGCTCTAATTTTCCGTTCGGTGGGTTCGCGTGGGTTCGTATCGCGTGGGGTCAGATTGATAGTCCTCTCGCTGGAGTAGCTTCTTGGGGAGGACCAGCCCTCGTATCGCTTCTCACTGCCGTTGTGGGGACGGCGCTTTGGCAATGCGTCACTAATTCCGCTTATCGACGCCAAACTGTGTCCACTATGGTCGCGGTTCTCCTAGTGGCGGGCGTCGCAACGCTCACAAACGGGCGAGCTCATGAACAGGGAACCGTGAACGTAGCGGCTATACAAGGCAACGTTCCACGGTTAGGGCTCGATTTCAATGCTCAACGCCGGGCCGTACTAGCCAACCATGTGAGGGAAACGGAAAAGCTATCTGAACAACCTGACTTAGTAATCTGGCCGGAAAACTCAGCCGATGTGAGCCCGTTGAGCGATCAGCAGGCTGAGCAACTTGTGTCCCAAGCCGTGGCACATGCACAAGCGCCTATCCTTGTAGGAACCATCACCAAGGATGCCGTGGGACATCGAAATTCCATGGTGGTTTTTGACCCGCAAACGGGCATAGGGGAGACCCACAACAAGAAATACCTTCAGCCTTTTGGCGAGTACATGCCTTGGAGAGAGTTCTTTAGGAAACTCTCTCCATTGGTAGACCTGGCTGGAGATTTTAAACCTGGAAATGGCAACGGCGTTGTGCACATGACAGCTGCCACCACAGGAAAGAATATAGCCGTAGGCATCGCCACGTGTTATGAGGTCGCGTTTGATCAAGCCGGCCGCGACGCAGTTACTGCTGGTGCTCAGATACTTACGACTCCCACTAACAACGCAACCTTTGGGTTCACAGATATGACCTATCAGCAATTGGCAATGAGCCGCATGCGGGCCATTGAATTGGATAGGGCAGTAGTTGTAGCAGCGACGTCCGGGGTCTCCGCACTGGTGAAACCCGATGGTTCCGTTATTTCTCAAACTAAAATCTTCCAGTCTGCTACTTTGGAAGATGCGCTTCCTCTTCGCGACACGCTGACCTTTTCAGCTAGGTATGGCACCTATATTGAGTACGCCTTGGTTATCATAGGAACCATGTGCGCTTTGTGGTCGTTGTTCTTTCAGAGCACCAGCACAGGTAAAGGAACCAGCCGCAAACTGAAGTCTCAAACCGCTAAGCGCTAGTTTTAACCGCCTACCAAGGAGTCACTTAAAGCAATGACCAAGCCCAGCGATAAGACCCTGGTGATCATTCCCACCTACAATGAGCTGGAGAATCTTCCCCTCATCACCGGTCGTGTCCGTGAGGCCGCTCCTGACGTGGACATCTTGATTGTCGATGACAACAGCCCCGATGGAACCGGCAAAGCAGCTGATGCATTGGCAGAAAAGGATAGCCACATCAAGGTTTTCCATCGGGAGGGCAAAGGCGGCTTATGCGGCGCTTACGTTGCCGGCTTCCGTTGGGGCCTTGAGCGTGATTACACAGTATTGTGTGAGATGGACGCAGATGGTTCTCATGCGCCTGAGCAGCTGCACTTGCTCCTTGACCAGGTAGACGCGGGAGCCGACCTTGTTATCGGCTCCCGATACGTCCCCGGTGGCAAAGTAGTGAACTGGCCTAAAAACCGTTGGGTCTTGTCCAAAGGCGGTAACATCTACATTTCCGTTGCCCTTGGCGCTGGGTTATCGGATATGACGGCGGGGTACCGAGCCTTCAAGCGTGAGGTTTTGGAGGCTATCGATCTCGATGAGCTATCCAATGCAGGTTATATTTTCCAGGTCGATATGGCATGGCGCGTTGTACAAGCAGGATTCGATGTTCGCGAAGTGCCAATCACGTTCACAGAGCGCGAAATCGGGGAGTCTAAGCTAGACGGCAGCTTTGTTAAAGACTCGCTGCTCGAGGTAACCAAGTGGGGACTGAACCACCGGAAAGAGCAAATCACCAACATCTACCGTGAAGGCTCTAAGCTGGCGAAACATGAGATCGCTGCTTTCAGAAAGAAGCACATGATCTAATCTCAAACATATAAAAGTGATCACCCCACGCGGCTCGTAGGAGCATCGCGTGGGGTGATCACTTTGAAAGATCAGTTAATTACTGATTATTTGCTTGCGCTGCAGCTTCTTCCTGCTGCTGCTTTAACAAGCGTGCAGCGTTACGACGACGCTTACGCAGGAGCTCAATACGCTCTTCTAAAAGCAGATCCAGTTCTTCGATGGAACGGCGCTCACGAAGCATATCCCAGTGCGTACGTGGGGGCTTTGCTGGCTTGGATTCTACGCCTTCTCCCTCCATGAGCGTTCCGAGCTGGCCGTTTTTGCACAGCCACGTACCTGGAATTTCCGCGTCATGTGCAAAGGGTACGTCAAAGATCTCGCCGGTTTCTGTCTTATATCGAACCATCTGACGAGGAGCCAGGTCATGGTCCCTGTCGGTTTCGTAGCTGACAGCACCCATGCGGCTGCCGCGCAAAACACGATCTGCCATAGGGGATCAGTCCTTTCCATCTCAAAGGGGGCACGGCGAAGTCTCCACTACGGAGAAAACGCTCAAGGTCTTCCACTATAACGTACGAACCAGTAGTTTTTGTTCCTCAGGTTCCTTAAATAGGGGATTACTACCTCCCACAGAACTAATCCAGCTGGGTCTTGGTGGTTTAGACTGAAGTGGATGTCTACTTTAAGGCTTAATACGTGTGCATGGTGTGGTAAGGAATTTGCTAATCCTGGACGCGGACGTCCAAAGAAATTTTGTTCGCATTCTTGCAGGCAGCGGGCATATGAACAAAGAACCGCGAGTATAGGACCAGCAGTGCCAGAAAACGCAGTAGTATTACGACCTGAGCGAGTTAGTGAGCTACGCGACTCTTTGTTTGAGCTTCGCTGCGCCGCAGAAGACATCGCCACAGCCAGTTCAGAGGGCGCCGATCCAACAGAGATGCAGCAGCTTTGTTCTGAATTGGTCGTGCTAGCTAAACAAATAGAGAAACTCAGGTAGAAGGATAACCAGCGCACCCATGGAAAAAAAGCATAAACTCATTGCACTTGGCACGGCAGTTATCGTTGTTCTTTTGTCTGTTTTTGCCGTTGCCATGGCGATTATCCCACTCATCAACGGGCCCGGTGTAAAAACCGAAGCTCTTGACGCATCCGACGCAAAGGCCGCTACAACGGACATTAACGGAACGTGGGAAGTTATCTATGGCAAGGCCCCAAATATTAGTTCTGCGGGGTTCACTTTCTATGAGGTGCTACCGGCAGAGAAACGCGTTACCTCTGGATCAACTCAAAGCGTAACCGGCACGGTCGAAGTTAAAGAGCAAAAGATCGTTTCAGGAAAAGTAGCCATTAATATGGCAGATATCCGCACCGATAACGATAAACGCGATAACAACGTGCGCGCCAAGATCTTTGAGGTGGAAAAATATCCGGAAGCAACCTTTGAGACCACCGGATCCACGGATGTTTCATCCATCCCTGAAGATGGAACCACAACGGAGATTACGATCCCAGGCAAACTTACTATTCACGGCAAAACGAATACGATCTCTCCCAGCTTTACGATCGTTCGCGATGCAGACACGGTCAAGCTTTCCTCAACCATCCCGATTAACCGTCTCGATTATGATGTGAACACCCCGGAATTCGTGGCAGCCAAAATCGACACGAATGGCGAAATCAACGTCTTACTTACCCTTAAAAAGAACTAGAGAGTCACTTATTCATGGCATCAAGAATGATCCCCGGACTATGGCTACGCTTCATCGTCCTTCTAGGTTTTGCGGCTTTCATGATCTACGAAAAGCTACCGTGGTTAGCAGTTTTTGCAGCCGTCTTTTCCGTTATCACGCTCATTCAGCTTTATTATGCGTATCGAGAACGGCGTAATGCAGGAGCAAACCTTCAAGCAGACCGCCAATAGGTAGAAGACTTAGTACAAATACATACCCTTTATTACGTCACTGTGACGTAATAAAGGGTATTAGACGTTTGGAAAAGACCGTAAGGGTAGAAAATATCTCAAGGTTCTACCGGATTAAACGCAAACCAACATCTAAGCGGGTTGAAGACTCAACAAAACAGAAGCCACAAAGCTGCAAGAGATTTCTTGTCGCTTCACGTTCCACATCAAGCCTGATGCTCCAATGGTTCACACCAGAGATATACACATACAGGTGTAGCAAAACAAAGAACGGCGCAGCATCGCATTCAAGGACTGATAGAGCTATAGCTTTTCCACAAAGACGCGGAGAAGCTGCATACATATCCATTAATCGCCAGATTTGCTCGATATGCCCCTACAGTGTCAATTGTCCGATAATGTACATTATGTCATTTTAGATCTGCCCCGCCGGAGCACCTACCGCGATATATCCCATACCGGTAGCTCCAAACAGGTCGACACCTAGACTGCTCGATGACGATGTCGCATGATGGCCGCAAAAATAGCACCAGACACATTCGCATACATTGCTGCGATCGCGCCCGGCAATGCCGCCTCAGCAGAATAAAACTGAGCGGACATTGCAGCAGCAAGACCCGAATTCTGCGTGGCTACCTCGATAGACGTTGTCCGACATGCAGGCTCATCTTCTTTAAGAAGCTTTGCGCTCACATAACCAAAGACAAAACCAATGACGTTCTGAAGCGCCACACCTGCAACCACAACAAGGCCAACCACTGCCAACTTATCTCGCGCCCCAGACACCACAATCACCATGACAAATCCGATGACAGCAATGGAAATCCACGGAAGAGCTGGCAGGATTCGATCAACAACCTTGCCCGCCAGCCACCTCAGTGCAAGTCCTGCGAGGACTGGCACCAGAACAACCTTTAACAAGCTAATAGTCATCCCCGCGGCATTAAGCTCCGCGCTGCGCCCAGTCAAAAGCACCATCAATGCGGGCGTGGCTAAAGGTGAAACCAACGTGGATACTGAAGTCATTGCAACAGAAAGTGCAACATCCCCCTTTGCCAGATACGCGATCACATTAGAAGCCGTTCCACCTGGCACAGATCCCAATAAAATAAGCCCAAAGGTGATGGCCTCATTAAAGCCCAATGCGCGGGAAATTAACAACGCCGATACTGGCATCACAATAAATTGGCATGCCACACCCGCGATAATCGGCAACGGTCTACGTGCCACCTCACCCAAATCCGGCAACGTAATGGTCAGTCCCATAGAAAACATGATCAGCATAAGCATGGGATTGACCAAAGGCTTAAAACCTACAAACGTTTCCGGGGAAAGATATGCGATCACCGCCCCTACAAGGATCACCAGCGGGAAACATATTACTGCCACCTTTGCCGAGCGTTCCTCTGCCGCAGCTCCCCCACGTTCGTTGTCCACATGTTCGTGGCTATCGAGCATTGACATAACAACGACCTCACTTCATCTCGCTTTCGAGAAAGCCTAGCAATATGTTCCATACAGTGGAATATAAATCCCAAAACCACACCCATGAGGGTGAAATTTTCCGTTTGCACACATTTTTGAGGCCATAAGCGCCATTCGCACGCTTACCCTGAAATCATGAAGAAACTATTCACCCCAGATCCAGCCCACATTGGACAGCCAGCCAGGTCCACCTCTCAAGCTGATGCAGCAGGTCCTGAACTATTACACGGCACGCCCCCATGGCTCGTCGATAAGCTTTCCGCAATAGTAGGACGCAAGAACGTTTTAGGCTCATTATCAGATCTCATCCGTTTCGCCTCCGATGGCTCCCCCTACCGGCGGATACCCCAAGTCGTGGTTCGTCCGCGAAACGAAGATGATCTTTCCCAGTTGATGGTTTTTGCTCAGCGGGAACGGCGGCACCTCACGTTCCGAGCCGCCGGAACCTCGCTTAATGGTCAAGCCTCCAGTAATGACATTCTGGTCGACCTCAAAACCCACTTTCAAGGCCTAGAGGTACTCGATGATGGCGCAAAACTCTGGTCCCGCCCAGGCACAATCTTAGGCGACGCCCAAGCGATCCTTGGCAGGTCAGGAGTGATGCTCGGCCCCGACCCTGGATCCACCTCTGTATGTACGATTGGCGGCGTTATCGCAGATAATGCGGGAGGAATGCGCTGCTCAATAGAGAGGGACACCTACCATTGCATAGAACATGCCCGCATTGTTTTACCCAGTGGGTCGGTAGTCGACACCGCACAAGGAGACGAGGCTTTCAAGCTTCAGGAACCCGCACTCCATCAAGGTTTGCTCGAATTACGCGATCGTATTCGCTCAGATTCTCAGCTTGTTCAGCGCTTGCGTACCAAGTTTTCTATCCGCAACACCAACGGGCTGCGTCTCGACGCTTTTCTCGATGAGGATCAACCCGTACGCATTTTGCTCAAGCTTATGGTGAGCTCCGAGGGAACTCTCGGAGCCGTAACAGAATCCGTTATCCGCACAGTTCCGCTGCCAAAGAAAAGGGCTGTGGCCTGGGTGATGCTTAATGACATTAGAGACGCAGCAAACTACGTCAGTCCACTTATGCAAACCGGAGCGGAAGCATGCGAATTGCTCGTTGCGCCTGTCCTTAAGCGCTCCGTCGGCAACTTCCCCGAAGCTCCCAGTTCTTGGAGCTCCATTCCGGACAATAGCGCTGCCCTACTCTTAGAGGTAGGTGGCGTTGATGAACATGCGCTCGATAAAGCTATCGAGCGGGCCACGAAGGTTTTATCCGAGGCAAAACTCATCGCTCCGCTTCAGTTTGACAAGACCGCAGAGGGGCAACGCGGAGCGTGGCACATCCGCAACGGACTTTTCGGCGTTATTGGGTCCGATCGCGCTCAGGGAACTGCCCTTATTACTGAAGACGTCTGCTTCCCGCCTGAAAAAATTGGTGAAGCTGCTGCCGATTTGCTTGATCTACTTGCCGCGTACGGGTATCCCGAAATGGTCATGGGCCATGCAGCTTTTGGAAACTTGCACTTCTTCATCCTCCCGCACTTTGGCATACAAGAAGAACGTGAAAAATACGCCAGATTCCTGGACGATCTGGCAAGCCTCGTTCTTGACGATTATGACGGTTCACTCAAAGCAGAACACGGAACTGGCCTCAACATGGCCCCCTTCTTGGAACGCGAATGGGGAACACAAGCCTGGAACCTCATGTGGGAAGTAAAACGTCTTCTGGACCCAGCCGGGATCCTCTCCCCTGACGTCAAGCTCACAAAGTCGCAGGATATTCACCTCAAAAACTTTAAAACTTTCCCGCAGCTAGAAGAAGAGATTAATCCTTGCGTCGAATGCGGTTTTTGCGAACCTGTGTGTCCTTCTCGACATGTCACTGTAACTCCCAGGCAGAGAATCGTATTACGTCGAGAAATGGCGCGACAAAAGCAGGGCTCCCCTGTGCTGAAAAAGCTGCAGGAAGAGTACCAATACGCCGCAATCGATATGTGTGCTGCAGACGGAGTGTGTTCTATCGCCTGCCCGATCAGTATTGATACCGGAAAAGTGATGAAAGGCTTCCGATCTGCTCAGACAACGCATACCGCGCAAAAAGTCGCCTTATCAGGCGCGCAAAAATGGGATGTCGTGGAAAAACTAGTCCGCGGTGGGGTTATAAGCGCTCATGCCCTTGGTACCAACACAATAAAAGTACTCTCTGACGCGGCTCGCGGGGTCATCAACCCCGATATCCTTCCCACTGTGCCTGGCGAACTTCCCAAAGCAGCCCAACGATTGCCCAGCACCCAACGCGAGGGAGCCTGTGCGGTGTATTTTCCAGCATGCATCAACAGAATGTTCGGGCCTTCGCCACATTCTGCCCCTGACTCTCTTGATCTACCCCATTCCATCGTGGAACTGGGCCGTCGGGCCGGAGCACCCGTATGGATCCCAGAGAACGTCGCAGGGCTTTGCTGCGGCACACCTTGGTCATCAAAAGGATACGACGAGGCTTTAGCTTTCACAGTTGGATCAATAGTCAATGCCATGTGGAACTGGTCTTCCCAAGGGAAACTTCCCATCATTATCGATGCGTCAAGCTGTGTCCATGGACTACTAGACAATGCCTCCGGCACCCTTAACGGAGAAGACCTAGAACGATTCCATGCTTTAAGAATTCTGGACGTAGTGGAATGGCTCGATGCTGAAGTTATCGACCACCTTACAATTACGGAAAATATAGGGACTGTCGGGCTGCACCCTACGTGTTCCATCCAACACATGGGGCTGGTCGATACGCTCATTCATGTAGCAGCTGCCACAGGATCAGTAACGATTCCCTCCGGCGCTCATTGTTGCGGCGCTGCTGGAGATCGGGTGATGCTTCATCCCGAGCTAACGGAATCCGCTACTCGCGAAGAACGCGCTGCGCTCAATGCAGAGAAGTGCGATTGCTTTGTAGCCTCCAATCGCACATGCGAGATGGGGCTTGAGATGATGTCTGGAAAACCCTTCGAGCATGTGGCAACCCTCCTGGAGCGAGTATCCCGTCCAGTAATATCCCCTTAAATTAGGTAAAGGTTTTACCTCCACACCTTTTCCAGCTGCATAGTAGTGACCTGCGCCATTAACGCAGGTCACTACGCATTTCACCTGTGCCATACGAACTTTACTTCCCCACAAGCCCCTCCCCCCCCCACAAAATCCCACAAAATGATATTTGCATCCCATTAGACGGGAAACTATGTTAGGGGTTCCACCCTTTTCGGATGGATATCGATGCATAAGGAGTGTGATGATGAGCTCATCGACCGCCCCCGCCATAGCGGAGCACAATACCCATGGGACAGCACGTCCAAAAGTAGATAAAGCCATGAGACGTAAAATCATCACCGCTTCCCTTGTGGGAACTACCATTGAGTTCTACGATTTTTACGCTTATGCCACTGCCGCAGTTGCGGTATTCCCCCACCTGTTCTTCCCCAAAAATGAAGATCCAACCGTTGGTCTGCTCGCGTCTTTTGCCACGTTCGGCTTAGCCTTTGTAGCTCGCCCACTGGGTTCTATCATTTTCGGGCATTTTGGGGATCGTATTGGGCGAAAAGCCACTCTCGTAGGCTCCTTGCTTACGATGGGCATAGCCACTTTTCTTATCGCATTCCTACCCACATACGCCCAAATAGGTATAGCCGCACCCGCACTTTTGGCTCTCATGCGGTTTTGTCAAGGTCTGGGATTGGGAGGCGAATGGTCAGGAGCCGCCCTTTTAGCAACTGAAACAGCTGAAAAAGGCAAACGAGCCTGGGCTGCAATGTGGCCACAATTAGGAGCCCCTTTTGGTTTCCTCCTGGCCAACGGTTTCTTCCTATTTTTGGTCACCACCTTGGGACACACAAACGGTGATCTTGAGGGTGCCTTCATGACATGGGGTTGGCGGATCCCCTTCGCGATGTCTGCAGTAATGGTGATTATCGGTTTGTGGGTTCGCTTTACCCTTGAAGAAACCCCCGTTTTTAAAGCAGCAGTAAAGTCCGGCAAGAAGGTAAAAACTCCGCTGACCGAGGCTTTCAAGACAGCTTGGCGCCCCATGATCTTGGGAACTTTCATCATGCTGAGCTGCTACACACTGTTTTACCTAGTCACCACATGGGTGCTGTCCTATGGCATCGGCAAAAAGGACCTTGGACTGGGGCTGGGGATCCCCTATATTGACTTCCTCAAACTCCAGCTTATTTCTATCGTCGCTTTCATCATCGGCATCCCGCTGGCAGGACAAATGGCAGATCGTCGCGGCCGAAAGTCCTCACTCATTGGCATCTCGATAGTCATGATCGTTTTCGGTTTGTCGTTTAAACTCTTCCTCGATCCCGCAACGGCTACCGAGGGCAGCGTCTTGGCTTTCCTCACGATCGGAATGTTTATCATGGGTCTCATCTTCGGCCCTATGTCTGCGGTTCTCCCAGAGCTATTCCCCACCAATGTGCGATATACAGGATCGGGAATTAGTTACAACGTTTCATCCATCCTGGGTGCTGCAGTAGCCCCCTTCATTGCTACCGCTCTTGTTCATTCTTATGGAGTGGGAGCGGTCGGAATCTACCTCATCGTCGTATCACTCATCACGTTGGTCGCAGTTTTCTGTATGAAAGAAACACGGCATTTTGATATGTCTGAAATCTAGTTCCTAACAAATAAGCACAATGCACCCATATGCGTGATCAAAAATATTAAGATCACAGCTCAGGGTGCATTATGTCGTCTTATTGCCTATCGACGTCGCCTGCGGTTCCTTGTTGTCGCCGTAATCTGTACAGCATCCAACGCTCCAACGCGAAATAGCGCTTCCCGAATAGCCAATTGGAATACCCATAGCCGCCGGTATACCGGGTCAAAACCATCTGCAGCAGCCTCTCGTAGGAGGCCCTCAAATGTGGCTCGTTGCAGGCGCAGTCCTTCCTGATAATGGCCCCCGACATGCGTTTCCGCAGTTATTCTCAAATCCGAGGAGACGTCGAAAAGCTTATGCACGTTCTCCATCGTCATAAGGTCTAAAGCAGGCCAAATATACGCTTTGCACACACCTAACGCGTTTGTGGTGACATCCGGCATAAGGCCAGTCAGAACTACGGATTGCGCTGCAAGAAAACCACCCGCAGTAAGCAAGCGATCAAGCGTTTGTACATAGCGTTTACGCATTCGTGGCCCCATAAGCTCAAGCTTTTCCACGCTGGTAATCACGTCATAGCTCATAGGCCATACAGCAGCTTCTGGTATCGCAGTATCAAGCAACTCCACATGAACGCTGCCCTCAACTTCCGCAAGGTCTAGCACGTACTTCATGTCTTGAGAATGCTCACGATCAGCTGTCAAAACATCAACAGTTGCACGCCGGTGCGCTGCATTGATCGCTAAGGCGGGCCCAGAACTGGGAAAATCAAGGAGATGCGTCCCTGCATGCACGTGTGCTGCGTCGAGAAGCATCGTTGTTGCGCGTAGCTGCCCATCCCCGAGATCGGCCTTCTCCACTACCGTGGGGTCGCTTACCGTCGTGACATCCACAAAGTGACTTGCTGGTTCGTTAGTTTTTCCCGCGCCTCTGACAAAACTTCTTACAGAGGTTCTCTCCGTGGTGGGAACACCTGAGGAAAAGACTGTCCCATGAACACTCATTCCGTCCCCAGAAAACAGCCTGATAAGTTGTGGCGGAATCTCTTTCCCCTGGTACTCGCCACCTAACGAGGCATGGGAGGCCTTCGGGTTATACCCCACAGCAAAAAGCTTTACTAGTACGTCAACCAGCCGTTCAGACGTCCATTCTTCCGCCATATAGCCTTCGGCAAGCCCAAGCCAACCCGCCTCAGCTATTCGACGAAACAAGGTTTCCTCTACTACAACAAGATCCGGATCCTCGCCATCAAGGCGCAAGCCGGCTTTGGAACAAGCAGCAGCAAACCCCGATTCCGCTTTACGAGCCTTCATTTTAACCCGAAAGCCCTCAGGCACAGTGGCTATGCTTGGCCACATTTCGGCGTTGATACGCACAAGATGATCACGCGAGCCTGAATGTCCTTTCACAAGGGTCAAGCTTAGTGTGAGCGAATCGCTTATGAGCGCAGACGCGCGAAGCTAGGAGCGGATGATGTATTACCAGCCAAGTAGGACTACCATAAAGAAGTCGCTCAAAAGCGGGCGAAAATCACACTAGCGAATGACTTTTTTCACTTTTTAGTCGAGGAGACAGTTTTCAATGTCTGACAAACCATTTCGCCCTGAAGGCGGCCGCCATCACGTCGTCGTGATTGGCTCCGGCTTCGGTGGTCTATTCGCGGTCCAGAACCTCAAGGATGCTGACGTCGATATCACCTTGATCGACCGGACAAACCACCACCTTTTCCAGCCGCTGCTCTACCAAGTAGCAACCGGCATCCTTTCCTCGGGTGAAATTGCCCCCCAGACGCGTCAGGTCCTGCTCAAACAAGACAATGTCAACGTTGTCAAAGCCGAAGTCACCGACATTAATACCTCGGCTAAGACAGTGTCTGCATCACTTGGCGAGTACTCCAAGACCATCGAATACGATTCCCTGATCGTGGCCGCCGGCGCAGGGCAGTCCTACTTTGGAAATGATCACTTCGCACAGTATGCCCCAGGTATGAAGACGATTGACGATGCCCTTGAGCTGCGTGCGCGTATCCTCGGAGCATTCGAGCGTGCAGAGATTTGCGATGATCCTGCCGAGCGGGACCGTCTTCTCACCTTCGTGATCGTTGGTGCAGGTCCCACAGGTGTTGAGTTGGCAGGTCAGCTCGCAGAGATGGCGCACCGCACGTTGGCAGGCGAATACACTCGCTTCAACCCTGCCAATGCGAAGATCATCCTCCTCGATGGCGCACCTCAGGTTTTGCCACCTTTTGGCAAGCGTCTGGGACGTAACGCTCAGCGCGAACTCGAAAAGATTGGTGTGACAGTCAAGCTCAACGCCATCGTCACCGACGTTGACGAAAACTCAGTCACCTATAAATCCACAACAGATGACTCCACTCACACCATCAACTCTTTCTGCAAGATTTGGTCTGCTGGTGTCGCTGCATCCCCGTTGGGCAAGGTTCTTGCCGATCAGCTCGGAGTGGAAGTTGATCGCGCTGGACGCGTCCCTGTTAACCCGGATCTCTCCGTAGGCAGCGAGAAAAATGTCTTTGTTATCGGTGACATGATGTCGCTGAATAACCTTCCCGGCGTCGCGCAAACTGCTATTCAGGGTGGCGCGTATGTTGCAGAACAGATCGCAGCCGAGGTTGAAGGACGCAGCGCCGACGAGCGCGAGCCGTTTGAATATTACGATAAAGGCTCCATGGCTACCGTCTCCAGGTTCAATGCCGTGGTCAAACTCGGAAAAGTTGAGGTCACAGGGTTCATCGGGTGG
Organism: Corynebacterium ulcerans; assembly: GCF_900187135.1. Lineage (NCBI taxonomy): Bacteria > Bacillati > Actinomycetota > Actinomycetes > Mycobacteriales > Corynebacteriaceae > Corynebacterium > Corynebacterium ulcerans. The sequence continues at coordinate 196,149 of NZ_LT906443.1, read as the reverse complement.
ATCATGTGGCTCTGCGTCCACCTCATGTTCCTCGTCGGTTTCCGCAACCGCGCAACTGCAGCATTCTCATGGGGAATCAACGCACTGTCGCGTAAGCGCTGGAACTTGGCAACCACTCGCCAACAACTACATGCGCGTGGTGCGCTTGCAGAGCAGGATAAAGCACAGAAACCTGCTAAAGATTAGCCCTAGAGACCAGAAATTCTGCTTTAGAAGAGAAGAAATAGAAGTCACTTCTTGATACGCCTATAGTCCTTCGTTACATAGAAGGGCTATAGGCGTTGACCTTTTAGTTTTTACTCACAATCGAAACCAAAAATGTGGATTCTTCCGAAAATGGCCGTAGATCCCATGATTCAAAGTTAGCGTCGATGCTAAAACCGGCAGCACGAAGATCTTCAAAAAAGTGCGGGAAGATATATCCGCGGCCTGCACCAAAGCCCAAGACGCATCGACCGCCCACGGCCGTCGCATCATAGATGTTCTTCAGAGCATCTGCGCGATTCTCCGGAGCTATAAATGTCATTACATTTCCAGCGCATACCACGAGTTCAAACCCATTATCAGGGATGGTTTCGCAGCCCAGGTCAGTGACATGCCAGGTAGCGTGAGGATAATTCAGACGCGCTTGGCTGATAAGGTAGTCGTCGATATCTACACCAACTACCGTATGCCCACGTTCGGAAAGATAGCCGCCAATTCTTCCTTGACCACAACCGGCGTCCAAAATACGAGCTCCTCGTTGCGCCATGGCGTCGATAAGCCGAGCTTCACCTACGATGTCGTTTCCTGCAGCAGCTAAGTTATCCCATCTAGCCGCATAGTTGCGAGAGTGCTCAGGATTACGCGTAGTCATGTCTTTCCAAGTTGGCATGTAAACAAGTATAGAGACCGCAAGTTTTGAGGAGGCCCATAGATGCCCGCAATGAGGCCACGCAGAGTCCACCAGTTTCCGCCACACCGGTCCGCTATGCCAGTAGAAGAAATTACTGACCACTGCCGGGTATACGTTGATGGAAACCTGCAGACAGCTGCGTTAACGCACAATGAGGCACTCCGTAAGGTAAAAGAGCTCAATGAAAACGGTCACCATGCCTTTGTGTGGCTTTCTGTTGAGGAACCCACGCAGGCCCACATGATCCAGCTAGCTGAGGACTTTGATATCCATGAGCTGATCGTTGAGGATGCTGTTGCAGCTCATCAGCGGCCAAAAGTCGAACGCTACGATGACCAACTTTTTATTGTGGTCCGGTCCGTTGTTTATCGTGATCATGAAACTGTCGATGATGCCTCCGATATCATCAACACTGGCGAGGTCCAGATGCTCGTCAGCGACGACTTCATCATCACTATCCGACATAAAACAAAGCTGCCGCTTCTCGACGCTCGGCTCGACGCGCCTGACGAGGTTAACGCTTATGGGCCGATGGGCATTGCGTGGGCCTGGTCCGATCACTTAGTGGATAACTACATCCGCATTGTCGGTGAACTTAGTCAAGACGTGGATGAGTTAGAAGAAGAAGTCTTTACTCCCGGCAGTACCTTTAACATCGAACAGATTTATATGCTCAAGAGGGAGATCCTCGAGATGCGACATTCTGTGGATCCTTTAGACCCGGCTTTCCGTTTGATGATCGGCGCTAATAAAGACATGATCAACAAGCAGCTTCGATCCTATTTGCGCGATGTCTTAGACCACATCATGGTGGTCAAGGATCAGGTTATTAGCTTTGACGAGCGCCTCTCTGCACTTATCGATGCAGGCGTGGCCAAGATTACGCTCCAGCAGAACTCTGACATGCGAGCCATCTCTGCTTATGTGGGTATGGCGGCTGTCCCCACGCTGATAGCCGGCGTTTATGGAATGAACTTTGAGCACATGCCTGAATTAGGTTCTCGGTACGGCTACTACATAGTCATCGCCGTCATGATAGGTATTGTGACGTGGTTGTGGTGGTACTTCAAGAAGATGCGTTGGCTAGAAAAATAAGTGACTAGCTCATCCGCCAGCTACTTTTCTAGCCTGTCGCTTCATGCTTATCGACGCATCGAGAAATATCAGTCTGCGCTGATATTGAACTTGTCTTTCTTGGGGGCTTCAGGCTGTGGCGTGATAACAATTGTGCGAAGAGTCGCCCGCGCCACCAGCTTGTGCCGGTGATACAGGTCAATCCCTATCAATTGGCTGGTACGTCCTGGGTGGATGACGTGTGCATCCACATCAATGACCCCTGCGCTTACTGTTCCCAGAAAATCAGTCGTGCAATTAGCTCCGACAACGAGTTTCCCGTTAGCCGCAATAACTCCAGCTACCGACCCGACAGTTTCCGCTAGCGACGAATAGACTCCTCCGTTGACCATCCCAGAAACCTGCAAGTGAGCATCACTGACCGGTAGCTCTGCTTTCACCGACTGCGGCGTTATTTCTGTAAAACGTAGCCCGAGTGTTTTGCTGAAACCCTCGCTGAGAGAATTAAATTCATCAAGCTGCTCAATGCTCAAACCGCACTGGTTGAGTCCCTTGAGCATTTCCAGCATTTTTGTTCCGTTGCCCATACGCCCTAATCTAACCGATTCATGAGCTATCCGCAGTCCCTACTGTCCGATCGGACAGAAAAACGGATAGAGATCCATCACAAAGCAACCAAACAGACAAAATAATGGGCGTGACTGTGCATAATCTTCTTCTCGTGACCAGCCACAAATCTGTACCTCTCCCCTTCCTCCGATTTTCCAAGTTGAGAATCCCTCTACATGGCGCTGTTGTGTCCTTTCCTCACCCTCGGGGTATCCTCTGATGTTATGACTGATCAATCCAACTTGGCACACATCGGCGTTGTCGGACTTGCGGTGATGGGTTCAAATCTCGCCCGCAACTTTGCACATAAGGGACACACCGTAGCTGTCTATAACCGCAGCTCCGCAAAGACCCACACGTTGATGCAGGAACACGGTTCTGAAGGAAACTTCATCCCCTCAGAGACAATTGAGGACTTCGTTGCCTCGTTGGAAAAACCGCGCCGGGCGATCATCATGGTCCAGGCAGGTCCCGCGACTGACGCTGTAATCAACCAACTTGCAGACGCCATGGAACCAGGCGACATCATCATCGACGGTGGCAACGCCTTGTATACGGATACAATTCGCCGAGAAAAAGACATCGCCGAGCGCGGGCTCAACTTTGTCGGCGCAGGCATTTCAGGCGGCGAGGAAGGCGCCCTTAACGGTCCCTCCATCATGCCAGGTGGTCCTGCAGAGTCATGGGATGCACTAGGACCTCTCCTGGAATCTATCTCTGCTGTCGTCGATGGCACGCCTTGCGTAACTCATATCGGCCCAGATGGCGCAGGACACTTTGTCAAGATGGTTCATAATGGAATCGAATATGCCGACATGCAGGTTATCGGCGAGGCCTATCAGCTTCTGCGCTATGCGGCAGATATGGAGCCTGCGGAAATCGCTGAGGTTTTCAAGACCTGGAACAAGGGTGATCTTGACTCATACCTCATTGAAATCACCGCTGAGGTACTGTCCCAGGTTGACGCAGAAACTGGACAGCCGCTTATCGACGTCATCGTCGATGCTGCCGGGCAAAAAGGAACGGGTCGCTGGACTGTAAAGGCTGCCCTCGATCTGGGTATCCCCGTAACCGGCATTGGAGAAGCCGTTTTTGCTCGCGCTCTCTCTGGCGCAGCTGAACAACGCGCTGCGACCATCGGTAGCCTCCCCTCCGGAACGCTTCTTACGCTCGATGAGCTGGGAACGGACAAAGAGACATTCGTCGAAGACGTTCGCCGGGCACTCTACGCTTCTAAACTTGTTGCTTACGCTCAGGGATTTGATGAGATTCAGGCTGGCTCTGAAGAACACAACTGGTCTGTCGATCCTCGTGACCTAGCCACAATCTGGCGCGGCGGATGCATTATCCGGGCGAAATTCCTCAACCGTATCCGTGAGGCCTACGACGCAGATCCTGCTCTGCCTTCTCTTCTCTTGGACCCCTATTTCAAGGCTGAGCTTGGTGGTCTTCTGGATTCATGGCGTCGAGTCGTTATCACGGCCACACAGCTAGGACTTCCCGTTCCGGTTTTCGCTTCTTCGCTTTCTTACTACGATTCGCTTCGTGCAGAGCGCCTTCCTGCGGCCCTTATCCAGGGACAACGTGACTTCTTCGGCGCACACACATACAAGCGCGTTGATAAAGAGGGCACCTTCCATACGCAATGGTCCGGCGACCGTAGCGAGATCGAAACGTCTTAAAGCTATCTAAACGTATTTTTGCAGGGACAACGCACCTGTTCTATGTCGCAGTAGGCGGCAAGCAGCAGGTGCGTTTGCTGCAAAATCAGTTAAATCCTCGCCGCAGGCTACACTCAATACAATGACTTCATTCTCCGACCTCGGATTGCCGGTGTCCATCGTCCATGTGCTCAATCGCCAAGGAATAACCACACCGTTTCCTATCCAAGAGGCTGCAATCCCAGACGCTCTAAAAGGGCGAGATGTTCTTGGGCGTGGCCCCACTGGTTCGGGGAAAACCTTCACCTTCGGTCTTCCCATGATCGCGGCCCTAGCTAAAACAGGAGCCTCGGTTCCGGGTCATCCCCGTGGTCTGATTCTCGTCCCTACAAGAGAATTGGCAGCCCAAGTACGTGAGCGTCTCGACGAACCCGCTGCAGCCTTGGGGCTCAGGCTCCTTGATGTTGTTGGCGGCGTCAACATTAATCGCCATATCACTGCGCTCGCGGCTCCTGTTGATATTTTGGTGGCAACACCAGGACGCGCACAGGATCTTGTGAACAATAAGAAGCTCTTCCTTGATAAAGTCCTGATCACCACTCTCGACGAGGCTGATCAGATGGCAGATATGGGTTTTCTTCCGCAAGTCCTTAAACTCCTCAATCTCACGCCCAGCAATGCTCAGCGTTTACTCTTTTCCGCGACCCTAGACGGCGACGTCAATAAGCTTGTTGAGCGCTTCATGCATGATCCTGTAACACATTCCACTGCGGAAGTAGCCGCTGCCGTGGACACGATGACGCATTACCGTTTGCACGTGGGTGACCGAGATGCCCGTAATGACGTCGTTCTGAGTATTGCAGGGCGTAGCGGAAAAACAATTATGTTTATGCGGACCAAACACGGTGTGGATCGCCAAGTGAAAAAGCTACGACGCATCGGTATTAACGCCGTCGGTATTCACGGCGATAAAGGCCAAAACACACGCACAAATGCCATAGCGGGTTTTTCCGATGGCTCTGTACCGGTTTTGGTGGCTACAGACATAGCAGCCCGTGGAATAGACATCGGAGACGTCGACCTCGTTGTCCATGTCGATCCTCCAGCAGAGCACAAAGCCTATCTACACCGCGCAGGGCGCACGGCAAGAGCAGGTTCTTCCGGAACAGTGGTCACCCTTGTCATGGAAGAACAGATACAGGAAGTAGACACGCTCCTACAGAAAGCTGGTGTGGACGCAGAGTTTCTGGAAGTTTCAGCTAACTCCCCGGAACTAGTGCGTATCACTGGAGCGCAAAAAATTACGGGAGCGCCTTTACCCCCGTTCGGTGCGGCACAGCCACAACAGCGGCAAAAAGGGTCACAATCAACAAGAAACAATGCGGCACGTCGTAGGCGGCCCCAACAACAACGTACGTCCTCTAAAACTCGTGGTGGTACAACAAGTTTTAGAGGAAAGAATAAGAAAGATGGACAACGCGGTGGGCGGAGCTAATCCCCGCATCTAACAATGGACATATTGATAAGTATCCTTTCACTTTTTGGTTTTGTGCTTCTAACAGCAAGCACCGGCTTATTCGTTGCGGTTGAGTTTGCGCTCACTGGCCTCGAACGCTCGACAATCGAGAACGACGTACGTGAACGCGGAGATAAGAAGTCACTGGCGGTTCAGCGGGACTATCAAAATCTCTCTTTCGTTCTTTCTGGTGCACAGCTTGGCATCACAATCACGACACTAGCCACAGGCTATTTGGCAGAGCCTGTCCTGGCTAAGTTTCTCACGCCTCTTTTGGCGTTCTTCGGGCTACCGCATACTGCGAGCACTGCGGTCGCTCTAGTCTTAGCACTTGTCATCGCAACTCTGCTGTCTATGGTTTTCGGTGAGTTAGTCCCCAAAAACATTGCGATCACTAATCCGCTCGGTACAGCACGACATGTCGTTGGTCCTGTCAATGCATTCAATACCGTCTTTAAAGGCTTCATCAACGCATTAAACAAGTCAGCAAACTGGACAGTGCGTAAGCTAGGCATTGAGCCAGCCGATGAGCTGGCCACAGCCAGATCAACTCAAGAGTTGACGGCATTAGTTCGTAGTTCCGCGGAAACAGGCGACATAGATGAAAATACGGCCCTGGTCCTAGACAGGTCTCTGAAGTTTGGTGAGACCACCGCCGAAGAACTCATGACCCCTCGGTCAACGGTAGAGACGCTCAGCGAAGACTCTACTGTTATTGATTTGATCAATCTTGCCATTGAAACCGGGCATTCTCGTTTCCCCGTTATCCGAGGTGATCTTGATGACACGATCGGCGTCGTTCATTTTAAAGATGCTTTTTCCGTTCCCAAAGATCAGCGTCACTCCGTTCTTTTAGGTTCATTGGCTCGACCCGTTCCCATAATTCCAGCAAGCCTTGACGGCGACTCTGTTCTTAATGCCGTCAGATCAGCCGGCTCCCAAATCATTTTGGTTGCCGATGAATACGGCGGCACTGCGGGGCTCATCACGATCGAAGATGTGGTTGAAGAGATTCTGGGAGAAGTCTACGACGAACATGACGATGAAGAATCTGAACGAGATTTCCAGCGCTTTGGTTCTAGTTGGGAAGTATCCGGACTGGTTAGACTCGATGAACTAGCTGAAAAGGTCGGCTATTTTGCACCGGAAGGTCCCTATGAAACTCTCGGAGGCTTAGTCATGTGCGTTCTGGGACGCATACCAAAAGTTAATGATGAGATTCTTGCACCTGAAAGTGATAATCCGTTCCTTGCCGAGTTTGAGTCTGGCTACAACGGGCGATGGATAGCCAAAGTAACTGTTATGGAAGATAGACGAGTAGATAGAGTGATTCTCTCCCCTGTCACAGACGAGGAAGCCGCTCGTTTTACTAGCGCGCAAGAGGAGGAGAACTAATGAATCTTCTCACCGCTATCGTGTTGATAGTTGTTCTCTTGTTGGCCAACGCTTACTTTGTCGCCGCTGAATTTGCTTTGATTTCTTCAAGAAAAGACCGCATTGAAAATCTCATTTCGCAAGGAAGGCCTGGGGCAAAACGGGTACTATATGCCACCGAGCACCTCTCTATCATGCTGGCTGCGTGCCAGTTTGGTATCACAATTTGTTCCTTGATCCTCGGTAAAGTAGCTGAACCGGCCATCGCGCGTTTTATCGAAGAACCTTTTGCTTCCTTAGGACTACCTGCGCATCTTTTACACCCCACCTCATTTGTCATCGCCTTAGGCATCATCACCTTCCTGCATATTTTGTTCGGCGAGATGGTCCCCAAAAATATCTCGTTAGCGGGGCCAGAAACACTTGCCTTGTGGCTTATTCCCACGCTCATTGTCTTTTGCCAAATCACTCGACCGTTCTTAGCTTTGATGAACTGGTTTGCACGAATCACGTTGAAGGCTTTTGGCATTGAACAAAAAGATGAGCTTGATTCCACCGTCGATCCGAATCAACTGGCCACGATGATCTCTGAATCACGCTCAGAAGGTTTCCTAGATGCTGAGGAGCATGCCCGACTCAACAAAGCGCTCAGAGTGGAAGACCGTTCCATAAAAGAAGCTCTTATCCCATTATCGCGCGTAAGAACCCTCGATTTTGGTACCCGTGGCCCCAAGCTAAGCGATCTTGAACAAGCCGTTGCAGAGACCGGTTTTTCTCGTTTCCCTGTGATGGGTAAAGATGGTTCGTATATTGGTTATGTCCATGTCAAAGACATTTTGGACCGTTTTGATACTGATACACCCGATCACATCATCCATCGCTCAGAAATTAGGCCTCTGACCATCGTTGCTGCCACCGGCACGATGGACGAAGCTCTTCAGCTGATGCATAAAAAATCAGCCCACATGGCGCAGGTCCGCGACCGAGGGGCGTTACTGGGCGTGATTACGCTAGAAGACCTTATCGAGGAATATGTAGGTACTTTCTCAGATTGGACCCATGAACAGGGATGATGATGGCACAGCCTCACATGCAACTAGCCCCCGAAGAATGGAAAGCACGGAGTATCGCGCACCGTGAACGTGCGCGTAGCTATACTGCCGAGCACCTCATACGGAGGAAAACTGGCGCTAAACATCCTGTATTTGATTTTCTTTTTGAATACTATCCCGTGCGCATAGCGCACTTGGAGCGCTGGCATCCGGGTTTTGGTGTACATCTTATTCATGAGAAAGACTGCATACCCCCGCATGCGCAATGGAAAAACTACGCGACAACGCATCGCTCGACATCGGTAGATGTTCGTTCTTTTTGGTCTCGTCGCGGTCGAGCCATGTCGTATATAGAGAATTTATTGGTCTCAACCAACGACAATCCAGTACATTTCGATTGTTTCGGACTACACGAATGGGCGATGGTCTACCAAACTGATCAGCCTCGCCACGATCTTCCGCTACGTCTGGGCTCTAACGAAACCAACAAAGTGGTGGAAAATAGCGCCGTCAAATGCACTCACTTCGACGCTTTCCGCTTTTTCACACCGCCGGCTAGACCGCTTAACTTCACTATTTTGTCGCGTGAGGATCAACCGAATTTTGACCAACGAGCTTGCGTTCATGCGGCCATGGATTTATACAAGTGGGCCACAAAGCTGGGACCACTTGTATCCGGAGAACTATGGCTCGATACATTTGAGCTTGCTTGGGATGCTCGAATTTTAGACATGGAAGCCTCACCATATGACTGCAGAGAGTATGGGCTAGGAGTAGTTCCCATCGAAACGCCTGAAGGAAAAGCCGAATATGTAGCGCGGCAACGTGCGTTATCACAACGGGCAGTTCCGTTAAGGAACCGGCTTGTCGCCGTCATTAGAGAGACTCGGAACGCTACACTGACTGAATAGCGCGCTGTGATAGCAACCTCGAAAGGTGGAGGAATCCGTGGCAAAGCACTCCGATGGCAAAAACAATTACTCGGTGTCCAAGGGCCTCATTGGTCTTGTCGTTGTGATCATCGTCCTTGTCTCTGGTGTTCTATGGTGGTTGAACACCAAGGATTCTTCCACTTCCGCAGCAAAAGATTGCATCCAGGGCGAACTAGTCCTTCCGGTTGCTTCCAGCGACAAAGGTGCTGCTCAAAAGGTTATCGACGCCTACAACGAAGCCGGCCGTACTGTCCGCGATCACTGTGTCGTCGCAAAGCTTAGCGACGACATCACGACAGCCGGTGTCTACCTCAGTAGTGAATCCGATAACACAATAAACCAAGAATTGAAAAAAGCTTCGCGCTCTCCAGCGACTCTTGAATGGCCCACAGTTGCCACGGACAAGGTAGGAGTAGCGAGTAAAACTGGACTCGATTCATTTGATGCGGCGACCAACGTTACTTATCCGGTGAGCTCGGATGCAGTGGCAAGCGCTCTTGTTGCTGCAAAACTTCATGCAAACGATGTTGAAGCCACAAAAACCGCGCTGAGCGCTTCGCTGCATCTGACTATAGAAGAAGCCACACAACAGCAATCAGAGACGATTGCAATCGCGGAATCTCATCTTCCTTCTGGTTACTCTTTTGTTCCCGCAGATGGTCTGACTAAGCCATTACGCTCTGTCGCTTTAAATGCAACGGATAAAGTACAGGAAGACACTATCCGGGCAGGCGCAGATTTTGGTACTGCAATAGCCAGCAATGCTGCAGAAACAAAACCATCAGACAAGGCTTCTCTGGAATCTATAACTGCAGCAGAAGTGCTTGCTACGCTACAGACACAGGCTGCAGAAGGTGGCGATAAACCAGAATCCGCGTCTCTTGTACAACCCACCGACACTCTGTTTTTGTTGGATACCTCGGTGAACATGGGCAAACCTACCTCGGATGGTGGTTCTTGGCAGTCTCATTCTGCGCAGGCGATTATTCAGGCATCAATGAAGCTGGAGAATCTAGGGAAAAACCTGGCGCTCTGGAACTACTCCTCACCGCTCAGCCACGGCGCAACGCATGGTTGGCGTGACAATATCGGTTTTGGCACTGCCAAATCAGCAGAAACAATTTCCCAAGTCATTCAGGAGTTTGGCATAGGTGGGCACCCGCTTACGCGTGAGGCAACTGTGGCTGCGTTATCGGTTGCTGATGCCCATATCCGAGAAGGTCACGCTGTCAACCTCGTCATTGTCACCAGCGGCACCGAAGATTCTTCTGTTTCACTTGCCGACATTCCTAAAAACAGTCAGCTCCACATCAACGTGGTGCATGTCGGCGCCGCTCCAGTAGATCAGGAGCTCGCACAAGCTGCGCAGGCAAGTGGCGGATCTGCACAAACTGTAGAGGACCCGCTACAGCTCAAAGCGGCGATCGATAAAGCTTCTCAGATATAAAAAACCCTCCCCGGGCACTTTAGTCCGGGGCACATTATCAGAATTCCCTTCCTAGATGCTAGATAAAGTGATGCCTCCAACGGGCCAGATCCGTTGGAGGCATCACTTATCATCTCCTTGCGCTTAGGAAGTCTTCCTCCTGCGACGAGCAGCAAGCTCATCAACGCCCACTACGTTGTCATCCATAAAGCTATTTATTTTTTCCGACGGGAAAGCCGAAATCGTTCCGGTTAGTTCGCGAACGATACCGGGAACTGCAATACCAAAGACGCCCTGTCCTCCTCCTAGAAGATCAATAACTTCCTCGTTAGAGCGACACTCGTACACCGTAGTGCCATCTGAAACCAAAGTGATCTCCGCTAGGTCATCGACGCCACGATTACGGAGCTTATCTACGGCAAGGCGAATATTCTGCAGGGAAATACCAGTATCTAGCAGTCGCTTTACAATTTTTAGAACCAGAATATCTTTAAACGAATAAAGACGCTGTGAGCCGGAGCCCCGTGCTGTACGGATGGTAGGCTCTACGAGCTTGGTGCGTGCCCAATAATCGAGCTGGCGGTATGTGATACCGGCAACCTGGCAAGCGATAGGAACCCGGTAACCGACTTCCTCGTCTGGCCCCATATCAAAAAGGGCTTCCTGTACCGGGGTACTATTCCTTGCGGTCTCTTCAGTCACGATCATTCTCCCTGCGATTTCTGGCTTTCGCGTTGAGCCTTGCTTTCTATTCTTAGCCAAGGGTAGAACAACGTCAAGAAGAAAACTCGCGACACGCCCAAAAGTTAAACCTCAAGTTGAAGTTGAGGTTTATCTCCCCTTATCACTGTCAGGGAAATCATCAGTATAGCCTTCCAGGGTATTGGGTGGCGACTCACCAAAAAGCTCATCTTCCGCCATTCCAAGATCCGCCATGAGCTGCAAGAAATCAGCGTCTGCTTCCGGGTTCCCTGATGCAGAAAGAGAGGGATCTTCCTCGTCACTTTCTACTGTGATGCCTAAATATGCTTCAAGATCTGATTCATTAAGAAAAACGCTTACCTGATTAAGCATGGATTCCTCCGCCATCACAGGAACTCCTAACATACGAGCAACTGTGATTCCATCGGAAGGACGGCAATCAATCTCTTCCCCATCAGATAATACGAGGGAACAAAGGAATACGCCTTCGTGATAACTTACAATCCTCAGTTCTACGACTGGGCTACCAATCCTCGATAGTGCGTGAATCAGCAGATCGTGGGTCAACGGACGACGAGAACCGAATTGTTCATCTTCATCTCTCGCAGCAATGGCAAAGGCTTCAGTTTCTTCAATCCATATAGGAAGAATTCGGTTACGCTCAGACCAGCGCAGGATAATGCACGGATCATTATCCGGCGATAAAACATGAACGGAGTGATACTCCATCTCGCAAAAAGACATCGTGTTAAAGACCGTCGCTACTGACCAAGCTCGTTGCGAACCATCGTCTTTACGAGTGTCGCATTGAGAGAAACGACAAGCGCGCTCATTTGCTGCGACATCTCCTCTGCACGCTGCTTTGCACCATCGCTTTTAGAACGAGCTGTGGGAGTAGCTGCACGCGTAATAAAGTCTGCTTGACGGCTCGCAGTATTTTTCAAAGATTTGAGGTGCCTCACATCAAATCCAAAGTCTTTGAGCTGAGAAGCTATCGCCACTACTTGCACATCATCGGCGGTAAAAAAGCCGGAGCTATCAGGTCGGATAATTCCCGCCGAGCTCAATTCTTGCAACAGAGATAGTTCCACACCACTACGGTCAACAACGTCTTTATCGCTCAGCCGAGTTGCCACTGGAGCCCGGAAATTCTCTGGGCTAATAAGTGGCTTTGCGTCTCCGCCACGGCCTATCGGTGTCACGGCGCCAGAATCCATAGCTTCCAGCTGCTCGCGAATCACTTTTAGGGGGAGATAGTTATCCCGCTGGGTAACCAAGATATACCGAAGACGCTCTACGTCATCATGAGTAAAGCGCCGGTATCCCGAAGCCGTCCGTTTTGGCGCAATTAGTCCTTCTGCTTCCAAAAACCGGATCTTAGAAACGGTCACATCGGGAAACTCTGCTGTCAGTTTCTCCAGGACCACTCCAATAGACATGGTCTTGTTACCAGTTCGGGGGCGCTGTTGCCCTGGAACGACAGGTTGGGAACCAGAGCTCTGAGGAAGTGCACTCATCTATGCTTCGTTTCTCGGTGTGGTGGGTGTACTAACGGAAAGCAATATTCTTTAAACAGATTACTTTAGGAGCATAAATGCTCACAAGCATCAAGCAAGAACAGTTGCGGAGTATTTAACTCTTGGAGCCCTCAATGAAGACGAGTCGGAACTTGCCAATCTGGACTTCATCTCCAGAAGACAAAACTTCCGAATTTCTAGGCTCGCGATTGACGTAAGTCCCGTTGAGGCTTCCCACGTCAACAACTTCAAAGGAGCCGTCCTGCAAACGGAATTCAGCGTGTCGACGCGACACAGTGACATCATCAAGGAAGATGTCACTCTCCGGGTGGCGTCCTGCCGTTATAGTTTCGCGATCCAAGAGGAAGCGAGCGCCGGCATTAGGGCCGCGCTTAACAACAAGCATTCCCGAACCGGAAGGCGGGGTGACATCGCTACCGGTGGCCGGCGTCGCGTTCGCACCGGACTCCATTTCCTTGAGCAGATCTGCACGGAAAACCGACGTGGTCTCTACTTGCACGTCAGGAGCAGCGCTGTTGTCACTCATTATTCAACCTCCGAGTCAAACGAGCTTCGAATGAAATTCGAACTTTCAGTCAATGGTTTACATCATAGCCCTAGAGAACTACTGATGAAGAAGTACTAGTGGTAACAAAGAGATAACACCAATAGTCTCTTAGAGATTCTTAAGCAGTGGAACAATTCCACCAAAGTCTACCAATCTACCGGAAAATACTACCGATTCCCCGAAGCACAGAATTTCCGTTACCGGATAAAGGATTATCGCTGACCATATAGGTCCACGTAGCCGAGGGACGGGCCAGACCATGTTCTTCCAAATGTGCACCGTCCGCATCAATAGACACGTCTGCAAATGTTTTCACGGCCTCATCAACAGCCCTTTGAGCTAATTGTTTGAATTCCCGCACAGCGATTCTGTGATATTCGTCGATGGGAGTTTCTCTCGCAATTGCCCGCAGGTGAATTGATTCCCTTACGTCATCCATTATTGCCAGATGATCGCTCCAGCATCGATCAAGGTGATACAGCATGATGTCTCTGGCGGCTTGATGCAAAACATCAGAACTAATTTCTTCCTGCACTAATGATTCAGCTCGCTCAGGGTTTGCCTGGGCAAGCTCTTCCCATGCTTTATTTGTGTCCAGCAGGTCGTTTCGCCGCTCGTCAATGATCACGCGTTGATCCGCAAGCAGCTTGTTGTATTTCCACGTCTGAGAGTGAATCTCTAATAGTTGACCTTCAGTCACTCTCTGGCAATGCGCAATAAAATCGTTGATGCGTTTGGAATCAATCCGCCCATCGGACTCAGGGCGAGCTTTCACCTCTTCCCCAGCCCCGCCGACTGCGACCACGTCATCTTCCAGGGAAACAAAAAATAGGGAAAGCCCCGGATCACCTTGTCTGCCCGCGCGCCCCCGCAGTTGGTCATCAAGGCGCGAGGTTCTATGCCGGCCTGTTCCGATCACAGCCAAACCACCCGTATTGGCAACTTCGGCACGGTCTGCCTCTTGCGCCCCGCCGAGTTTGATGTCGGTGCCTCGCCCAGCCATTTGTGTTGAAACGGTAACCCGCCCAACGTCACCAGCCTCTGCGATAATACGGGCCTCTTCAGCATCGTTTTTAGCGTTGAGAACGCTTACCTCAATGTCGAGGTCTCGCAGCGCCTTTGCCAGTCTCTCAGATTCTGAGACGTCTTGAGTTCCTACCAGCACCGGCTGCCCCGTCGCATGAATCGCAGCGATTTCTCGAACAAGGGCATTAAATTTTTCTTCAATCGTGGCGTACACACGATCAGCTTCGTCAAAGCGCTGCGACGGCACATTCGGCTCTATCACAGACACTCTGAGGTCATAGAATTGCCGCAGCTGATCTGTCGCAGCAACCGCTGTGCCTGTCATGCCGCAAACCAGCGGATACCGTCCCATCAGCGCCTGCAAAGTCATTGTGTCAAGAATCCGCCCCCCTTCGGTGACTGCCAATCCTTCTTTTGCCTCTACCGCCGCCTGAACGCCGTCTGGCCAACGCTGCAATTCCGCTATGCGCCCCTTGGAAGCGTCGATCAAAGCAACTTTTCCATCCCGGACGATGTAGTGAACATCTCTGATCAGCAGTGCTTTAGCGTGCAGCGCAAGATTCACTTGTACCAGCGTCGTGCCCACATGTTGATCGTCGTAAAGGCTATTAATTCCCAGTGCTTGTTCGACAAGAGCCGCGCCGTCTTCAGTGAGGAAAGCGTTGCGACGATCGTCGTCAAGCGTGTAGTGCTCGCCTTCCTTAAGACGGCGTACGATCTCGGTTACCCTCCCCCCAGGCGCAGCTCCGGGCTCATTCCCGGCCAAAACGAGCGGAACGAGGGCCTCGTCGACCAAAACGGAATCGGCCTCATCAACAATAGCCACGTCCGCCCCATGCTGAACCGCATCTTTACGGTGTGTAATGAGCTGGTCCCGTAGCACGTCAAAACCGATCTCATTGACAGGACCGTAGACAATATCGCAGGCATAAGCTTGACGACGCTCCTCAGCGGTCTTCGATTCCGTAATCGAGGACACAGTCACACCAAAAAAACTAACCAACGGGGCCATCCACTGGGCGTCCCGCTCCGCAAGATAATCATTAACAGTGATTACATGAACTGACTTGCCCATGAGCGCATAACCGGTAGCAGCCATCGCACCGACCAGTGTTTTTCCTTCACCGGTCGCCATCTGGATCACGTCGCCATCCAACAGGCGGAGAACAGCCTGCAGTTGAACAGGGAAAGGGGTAAGGCCCAGGGTCCGAGAAGAAGCCAAGCTCAGCACAGCCAAGAACGTAGCTTGGTCCTTTATTTTCCCCGAGTCAACGAGTCTTACGGCGATTTCTCGCAGCTGTTCATCGTCCAAAGACTCAAGCGCAACTATTTCCGACCGCGCCCGTTCAACAACCCCTCGGCTCTTAGCTTGGCTTCGGCTAGCTTTTCCACCCATTGCTTTCCAAAACCAGTCAAAGCCCGCCACGGTAGATGTTCCCTTCTCCTTGCATACACAATGCTTTTTGCAATGCCTTTACAGCAGTATGTCCTTGTTTAGTTCTACCCCATCACAGCACGGTCAGAGCGTAAAAGGCCCGTCAAATACCCTCACCGATTGTCAATTCCATGACTTGCGGAGATACAAATAAAACAAAACCAATAGAAAATTTAATAAAACTTAGTATATACTCATAGCAATTAAAGCCATTGAAGTACCCTCGCCCCATTCATCTCCCACAAGGTGAGCATTAACCATAAAGTGCCTCCTACGTGACCTACGCAGCACAAGGCATGTCATTTTGAATTAGGAGACAGATACACAAACCGTCACCACCTTTCAGAACGTTTCCCGATAAGCTGATATACATCATCCCTTGCCCTCGGGGATGCTTTCTCATGCCTTTATCAAATTGTGGCCTTTATGTCCCCGCCAAGGCCAGAAAGCTCCAAAGGGATGCCACTATAAGTCATATCCGGCAAGGAGTATGGAATGCATTCTGTAAGTGTGAAGGTACCTTCCAGCAAGGGATACCAGATGGCTGGGACCATCGATTTCCCAGACGCACCACCTACAGCCTTCGCGCTTTTTGCACACTGCTTTACCGGTTCCCGGTTTACCCCAGCGGCCGCACGAGTATCTAAAACTTTGGCGGATCTTGGTATCGCTTGCCTTCGTTTTGATTTCCCCGGACTTGGTCAATCGGAAGGAAATTTTGCAGACACCTGTTTCAGCGAAAATGTGGAAGACATCCGCGCTGCAGCACAGTGGTTAACAGATAATTACAACGCCCCACAGTTGCTCATAGGGCACTCACTCGGAGGAGCCGCCTCCTTAAAAGCAGCAACCGAGATGCCAAGCATCAAAGCGGTCGCAACCATTGGCGCACCTTTTGACCCTGCCCACGCAGTTCTGCACTTTGCCGACAGGATTAGCGAAGTCGACGAGACAGGGGCGGTCACACTGTTGCTCGGCGGACGTGACATCACCATCTCACGAGACTTCCTCGAAGATCTTGCAGAAACCAACCCCGAGGCTTACCTCCCCCGACTGCGCAAGCCTTTGCTAATCCTGCACTCCCCCACTGACACAACAGTCGGAGTGGATAATGCGCAGCTCATCTTCCGCACGACCCGTTACCCAAAGTCCCTTGTTGCGCTCCACAAAGTGGATCACCTGGTCACAAAACAAGGGGCCGCACAACACGCTGCACACATTATCCACACATGGGCCCAACAGCACCTTGTCGTTGAGAATGCAGTCGAAGATCCCAACGCAATCTCCGAGACCACAGCTATCGCCCATTCGATTCCTACCGGTAAATTCACAGACCACGTGCAAACCGGCACACACAGCTTCACCACCGACAGGGAAAAGGCACAGGGCGGAAAGAATCTCGGCTACTCGCCTATAGCTCTCATCGTCTCTGCACTAGCATCAGCATCATCGCAAGCGATAAGGATTGCGGCTAAAGAAAAGCGCATCTCCGCCTTGAAAAACGTCAACGTTACCGTGGAAAAAACGCTTACCGCTGACGGCAGCGTCCAGCTTCGCCGGGAGATCGACCTCGTGGGAGAATTATCACAGGAAGAGCGGAACATATTGCTCGCCGCAGTTAAAAATAACGAGATTGAAGCATTGCTCAGCGAAAATATCGCTATCGACGATCTCACCCGCTAGTGCAGGCAATCCCCATGTCCCACCAGACCATAGCCTGTCCATGCATGACATCGTTACCTTTGAGCGAATGCTGCCAGCCTTTCCTTAACTTCTCCAAGGCTGCTCCCACCGCGGCCACCCTTATGAGGTCGCGGTTTACCGCTTTTGCACTAGAGAATCCACAGTACCTCGTCGCAACGTGGCACCCCTCAACTCGACCTGCTGATCTAGAGCTTGATCCCGACATTACATGGACACGGCTCATCATTCACGACTCTATACGGGGCGGTTTACTGGACACTGAAGGAATCGTAGAATTTACCGCCTTTTATGAATGTGAAGGATCACGAGGAAAGCACCACGAGCGCTCCCGCTTCACCCGTGTCGACGGCCTCTGGACCTACGTCGACGGAATAGTCACCTAATTTCCTGCCATTACCTGCGAATTCGCATTCTACAATCACAATGATGTAACCTATAGCAGTTGCCAAAACAACATCGGACTGTGGCGCAGCTTGGTAGCGCACTTGACTGGGGGTCAAGGGGTCGCAGGTTCAAATCCTGTCAGTCCGACCAAAGCCCTGTTCAGAAGGTGTTTTCACACTTTCAGAGCAGGGTATTTTCTGTATAAATGCACATCCTAGGGCAAAGACAACTATACAGGACAACCGTAATCCGACAACATAGCCCGGTTGTCAACGACCTGCGGTTTTAGCCTAGATTGGCATAGGAATTGCACGATTATTGCACGAAAACACAGGGACAAACAGCCAAAAAAGACGGGCTAGTAACCGCCTCTTAAAACAACCACTACCGTAACGTCTATACCCTTCTTTTAAAGGCTACGAAAGCACCGAGAAGGAAAGAAAATGGCACATTCGTGGCACAAAAAGTACTACAAAGGGCCACGAGTTTTACCCCCAGCCTCAGTACTGGCAGAAGGGACGTACATAGCTATTTTCTAAAGCTAGAGAGAGCAAACCCGGTTGCTGCTGCGATAAGTCCAATTAACCCTGCCGTTACAGCCAACCACTTCATCTCCAACAAGATTAAAATCACTGCCCCTAGATAAAGCAGACTGGCTCCGCCAAACCACGCAGACGCTTTAGCGGACTTTTCACCCACCAACGGATGCTGAGGTTTAGCTTTGGTAGCCGATATAGCAGCAGTAATTGTTAAAACAGCTGAACTGATCGTGATGAATAATGGGTAGAGCATTACTAGCCTCCCTAGCTGTGCCACTTAGCCAGTACAGTTTTGGACATAAAAGAGTATAGAGCGAAAAGAATCTTCCGCATCTATACACCGCTGCTCTAGCGTGCCTTGTCCCTAGCCCACTCTCCTACTCCTCATCATTAATCCAAGGGCTGGCAGAATAAAGAAGATATTGCCAGCAACCATGCAATTTATCATCACAGTTGCACTTGCATGATCTGCGATAATCCCCAAGAAAAATGCCCCGCATGGGATGAGCGCGCGATCTGTTTGGGAAATTCCGCTAAAAAGTCCCCTATGAGCATCTGGTGCTAGGAGCAACGTGGCGACTCGGTTAGTCGTACGATACAACTGCCCGATAAGCCCGATACTTCCGATAAGCAAAAGGTTAAGCCAAGCGATATTCCCGGTAGAAAGCGATGTCGCAAGCCCAGCAAGTGGTAAGGCTAGGAAAACAGCACTATAAAGTGCCACTATCGCCGCGGGTTTTTTCACCCATCGCTTTAGAACTAGTGCTCCCAAGACCGCTCCGATGCCAGCAGCCCCCGCCATAAGTGCAACGCCATGTTCTGCGTCCTCTTTGAAAGCTGAATGCGCTATAACGGGAAGCATCGCGGTATAAGGGAACACAAAAAGCATCGGACCTGCGGCTAGGATGAGTTGTGCGCCGAGAGCTGGCTGTTTACGGATTTCTGCCCGAATAATCGCTAGGCTTTTCGTGTTTTTTTGCGGGGAAACCTGCTTTTCAGATTCTTCATCCGCAACGATTTCTTTTGCAGAGGCGTCGCGACTGCGCTTCCGGTTTTTCCCACAAATAAACATCCTCATGGCGATAACAGCAGCGATGCCGTAGAACACCGCGCTGAGAGCAATGGCGAGAGCGGCTCCACCAATCGCCATCAAAAGACCCGAGACTGCTGGTCCGATTGCAAGCGAAAGCGTTAAAACCAGCGACAGAGATGACATATTCGACACAAACATTGTGTCTTCGCTTAGCCTGCTTAAGACCACGTTTCTAATAGCCGGCTCAGCAGACGTTATTAATGCGCGGATAGCCACAACACCGCACACAAGCCACACTATGTGCCAGGTGCTTAAAACCGAAGTACGCGCCGCTACCAAAATTAACCCAGCTATGAGTAACGTGGCTGCGCTGCCGATAAAAAGCACAAATGCAAGTAACCGGGTGGGATCTTTTCGGTCAGACAGGGCCCCTAACTTGGGCGCAGCCACAAGCAGCGGAGATAACCTGGCAAAAGTGATAAGACCGACCAGCGTGGATGACCCTGTGGCATGAAAAATCCACCAATTGAGTGCTACGAGCTCAGAGGAACTTGCTACTCGAGAAAGCAATGCCTGGCCTATGAGTAGCCGAACATCATTCGGTTTGTCTTTTCCGCGCATCAAAATTTTATGCATCGCTATGCAGTGGATTTGTCACATCAATGTATATATCCGTTCCCGTTTTGTTCATCCCCATGGATAAAAACCCTTTGCGCCTCATAGCTTCTCGACGCAACCATTGGGCATCGTTCTCCGGAAGCGAGCATGGTAGCGCATCAATAAAACGCTCGATTTCTGCACGCGCTATCGTCCATACATCATCAATATCCACCCCCTGTAGGTGAGCAATCTCAGTGACTAATCCGTCAAGATTCCCAAAAACAGAGGCATAAAACCCCTTATTGATAAATTCTTCATAATCATCCGTCAGGGTTATTGCATTGGGTTCAAATGGGTTTTGTTCGCACCATTGATTAAGCCTTGGTAGGTACGCGCGCAATCCAGAAAAATCTCTTAACAAGAGACCTCGATAAACAGGAGTCCCGTCCACAAAAGCAATACGAACCATCGTGTTTTGCAAATGCTGTTCTAGAGCAATCCCCCGGAAACACATAAGACCCAATACTGTGCTCATAAGGTCAAAGGTGTATTTACGTAGAAAATCCAGGCCGAGTTCTTGCAGAGGGCTGGCTAGTATTCCCTCGTGCCCGCGTAAGACACATGCGCTTATCGCAATTTCTCCGTCTTCTAGGTAGTTGGTAGCGTCGTCGCGAAGCAAAACAGATAAGCCACGCTTGGCGGCTTCATCCGTACTTCCAATACTCCTAGCCAAGGTAACGCCCGCTAGTTCAGGGATAACCTTGACGCGTCGGGAAGCTCCCATGTTTTCCTGCACATAGGCAACCGCATTTTTTACGAGTTCAGCAACGCGCGGTGTTCCTAGCGCGCTATTTTGCGAAATAGAACGTCGCGTTGACGTGAGCACGACGTCGACCGCACACTTGATAAAAGGACGTTGTCCTAGCACCGAAGGCGCATGTGGGATAGCCGTGCGTAAAGAAATGGTTGGACGCACAGCCAGTGTCACGTGGGGAATAATCACCACGTTCTCACTACTGATGTCCTGAGCATATGCCCTTGAAATCACGTGTTCCCATTGCCAGGGATGAACAGGAATGATCTCAAACTCTTGTCGTTGAAGACCCATCCGACCCAGTTCTTGAGCTGCGGCATCAACGTGGTTGGCAAAATGACGGGTGAAAAAAGCATGAAACCCCTCTGTTGAAGAGGTCTCCAGCAGATCGCGGTGTACCGCTAAGAGCCGTAAGTCTACTGTGGAATAAGACTCGGGGCCATAAGCTACGGACTCTTCCATGGAGAATCCCCGCCGAAGTTTTGCCAACGGATGCACATTGTGTCCGCTAATTCCTAGCGAATCGGCAGTAACCATTGCCTCGTGTGAGGGCAGTTCCTGGAGCATAGTCCATAGACTCCGATGGCGCTTCCCTATATGTTGCTCTACGTGAGTCCGGACGAGCGAAAGATTCTCTGTCGCGTTCCTTATATCTTCTGATAGCACTGTGAGGTCATCGGCAGAAAGGCCTTCGTCTTTAGCAGCAGCGTTCACGCGGTTGTACACACACGATTCAGCCCATGGTCTGTTCCTCTCGATTTTTCTGCGTACATGTTGTTGCTTCAAAAAGTCTTCATGTTCCAAGGGATTGTGAGCAAACACATATTCCTGCTCTGTCACAGCACCGGAAAGACGCATGCCGAGTACTCGCTTAACCGGTAATTCGCTGCCTAAAAAGCGACCATAAACAAGTGCCAGATGCTGATCCACGGGGGTTTCCATCGGTGATTCTGCACCAAATTTAGCTGCACGGCTGCGCCAGTATTCACGCGCAAGCAAGTACGAAATCTTAGTAGAGATGCTCTCTATCTGCGGTTTTTCCAAAGAAAGAGAGTCCAAGAGGTTTCGGTACAGATTAGCGACCAGCGGGTAGAACACTTTATCAACAAGCCGCAGCGCATCCTTTTCGCTCAGCGCAGTACCGGCAACCTCATCAATGATGCCGCGTCCCACACTATGCTCTGCTAACGGCCCCTGAGACCACAGTCGGCAGCCTCCCAAATCTCGCACAAATACCTTGTGCGGCATGCCATCGCGCAATACCACAACAACATTTTGTGGGTGTGGCTCAAGCGCGATTCCCCAACGTCCTAGCAAAGCCGACGCCGGGACAAACAGCAATCGGCCTAGTGCACTAAACCATTCCTCGATAAAATCTTCCGTTTCTACGCAAGAGCGACGGGATAGTTCTTCCGCTAAATCTTTGAACACACAATTGCCGGTCAATGGGTTTCGCGCTATCAGCGTTGCGACGGGCAAAGCCACATCACCAGAGCGCACATTCCGCGCGGGATCTTCTCGGAGTATCGCTCCCAAACAATGTGACCGAATTCCGGTACTTTCATCCCATCTGATCGCAGCTTTATCCCGCACAAGGTTAAATCCGGGTTCATCGTCTGGAGTGCGAGGAACAAAGCCTGAATCCAGAGCCATAATTGAATCAATCACAGAAGAAATCAGCGGTGCTTTTACCGCGCCTTCAGAAATACCTCGGACAGCACCTGTAAGCTGCACTTCCAATGCAAGTTTAATGTGAGCAGATCCCACGCCGTCGCTTACGCGCACAGTCCGAACAGACATAAGAGGTTCAGCTGAAATAGTTGTATGGAGTAGCTGCACTACACCATCTGAAATTTCTTGAGAAAACTCTTTCCTTATCACCGAATGCCACTGAAATGGATGAACAGGAATAACTTCTTGATCTACTCTCCCTTCTTCTAGTAGCTCGGCTTCTAGCATGCGAGAGAGCTGTGGGAGTAGCGTAGCCAGCTCCTCGCGCATGCTTGCCCCTGTGGCTACGACAAACTCCCGAGGAACAGCTATAAACCGTAATTCATACGACTCGATTTGCTCAGGAAGGACTTCCTGCCAGGCCTCTCCCACACCTAAGGATGTCTTTGCCGCAGGGTGAGCTGGGTGTCCATCACACACTACTTGTTCGCACCTGGCCAATAACGCAGATGAATCAGCCACCGGACACCGTTGTAGCATCGCCGCAACAAGTGCAGAAAAGGGCGCTTGCTCCAGGCGGCTGGATTCTTCTGAAGAAAGTTCTTCGCGTTTTTCCATCCAGCGAGAAGAAATCCCAGCTCTAGCCCGCGCAAGCCCCGTTACTCCGTCTTCAATTTCTTCACATGCCCGATCAATGTTGGTTGCTTCTACGGCGAGAGCACCTGATTCAGCCAGGTAACGCAGCATGTGAGCAGGGGAATCGATCTGAGGAGGCTGTGTATTCAAGTCTCCTAGAACGGTCTCATCACAAAGCAAATTCTCCTGCTGAAGCGCTGTAATGAGTCTCTGACGAATATCTGTCTCAGCTTCCTGGACAAACGCAGAAAAATCTTTAAAGTAGCTAATTTTTTCAAATTTATCATTCAACATGGTAGCCAAGGCTACCTTTAGTTACTTGTGAATTCCATAAGCGATGGGAAGCTTCCTACCAGTTTCTGGATCTGTCACCATAAGCGTCGAAATGTTAAAAGCTTTCTTGATCAAGGATGGATCTAAAGTAGATTCCGTTGGCCCTTGTTCAAGAATTTTTCCTTCCTTCATCACCACAACATGGTCAGAAAACTTAGCTGCATGCGCCATGTCATGAACCACCATCACGATGGTTCTCCCTTGTCTATTCAAGGACTTAACCAACTCCAAAATAGCCAACTGGTGTGCGGGATCTAAAAACGTGGTTGGCTCATCAAGCAGCATGATGGAGGTTTCCTGCGCCAGAGTCATTGCAATCCACATGCGTTGTTTTTGTCCCCCAGACAGCTCCATTGCAGAGTGCCCCAAGAAGTCCTCGACACTGGTAAGTTTTGCAGCCTCATCGATAGCTTGCTGATCTGATTCGCTTAAAGACGCAAAAGCACCCGTATACGGATAACGACCAAAAGCAATAAGCTCACGCACCGTCATGCCTTCAGGAACAACGGGTTGTTGAGGCAGGAAAGAAACCTGACGCGCAAAATCGCGAGCGGAGAAACTATCAAGACCACGTTCCCCTAGTGTGACCTGCCCATGTTCGTTTTTTAATTGATTTCCCAAAACTTTGAGCAAGGTTGACTTGCCACAACCGTTAGGACCGATCAACGCAGTAATTTTCCCAGCGGGAATCGTCACCGAAATATCTTTTACTATGCGTTCTCCGCCGTATCCCGCTGATACTCCTTTACAAGCAAGCTGGGGCCCGTTAATGCCGCATACGTTATCGTTTTTCCGATCAAACATTACTTCCCCTGAACCCTTGTTACGTTGAGAACCAGATAGATGAAATATGGTGCCCCGGCAATTGCGATGAGCGCTCCCACCGGGATCTCCGTTGGCGCAAAAGCCCATCGCCCCACAGCATCGGCTCCCACGACAATTGCTGCTCCAGCTAAGGCAGCGACCGGCACTTGTCTAACTAGAGATTGCCCTACAAGCAGTTTTGCGGCATGCGGGACTATGAGCCCTACAAAACCGAGGACTCCAGCAGCTGCTACCGATGCAGCGCCACAGAGTACCGCAATCCCCATAGCTCCCAGGCGCAAAAACCGCACATGCGCCCCGATGCTTTTCATTGTCGAGTCGTCCAACGCCAAAGCATTGAGATGACGGGCCAGCACCATGACTACGATAAAACTAGCGATAATAATTGGGGCCACCGTCATGGCATCACTCATCGTACGCGCATACAAAGATCCTTTTAACCAGGTCATTGCTGCTCCTGCTTCAGGAGCAGCCCTCACTAGAAGCAGTTGCGTTACCGCAGCAAGGCCCACGGAAACCGCGACTCCCGTCAACGCCAGGCGAGCTGGATCGATAGCAGATTTACCTGCCGCAGCAAAGACAAGAATGGCTCCAAGCAACGAACCAAGAAAAGCGATCGGAGTGAGAAAAGCAGCTGGAAGCGTGCCAAACCCCAAAAGAGCTAAAACGGCGAGTAAACCTCCACCGGCAGTAATACCTAAAGTGTCGGGTGCTGCGAGAGGGTTACGTAAACCTGTCTGCAACAAACACCCTGAGATAGACATGCCAATCCCAGCCAGCATTCCTACGACGACCCGGGGCATCCGATATTTCCAATAGAGGTCTTCACCGGCAAGAACACCCGTCACAACATCAATAAGGGGTTTTTGTACAGCCCCAATCGCCATCCCGATAATGCATGCAAAGACCAGTAAGACACCACAAATAAACACAACAGTGGCAAACTTTTTGTACGAATACCGTGGATTTTTATGGGACTTTTTCAAGACTAATTCTTTATTTCTTTTCATGGGATTACCTTGACTTTCCTGTGGATCCCATACTCCGAATACCCCATAGCAACAGTGGTACACCGGCAATACCCGTCAGAATACCCACCGGAGTTTCTGCTGGAGCCCATAATTGTTGCCCTATCGTATCCGCGACCAACAGCACTGTTGCTCCCACGCATGCCGCAGAGATCAGCACAAATCGGTGTGCTCTTCCACATACTCGCTGCGCAATCACTGCTGCTAAAAGACCTAAAAAGCCGATTGGCCCAGCTGCCGCCACGCATGTCGCAGTAAGAATCACGGCAGAAACGACGACCCATTTTCTTACCACAGCTGGGTTTGCCCCGATCGCTCTACTAACAGAATCACCGGTGCTCAACGCATCTAATGCTCTTCCCGCTGCAAATAGAATTGGCAAGAGGACGGCAACTGCGACAATCACGGGAATAAGGTCAGGTAACCGGATACCGCCAAGGCGCCCGTTGAGCCACGCTAGAACCGTGGTCAATTGAGCTTCATCCAACACTAAGAAAATTGAAGTCATTGCGCTAAACACTGCGGAAACAGCAATTCCCAATAAAACCATTTTTTGGATTGCATTTGTTCCGGATAAGTCCGGATTTCTTCCACGCAGACTAAGCGTCAACGTGATTCCAGAGGCTACTGCCGCTCCAACAAGAGCACCTGGAAGCAAATACACGCCCGTAGACGAGCCAGTGATAAAACTTGATGCCACTGCGCCAAAGGCTGCACCTGAATTGACTCCCGTAATGTGCGGATCAGCAAGAGGATTCGATGTCGCAGTTCGTAGTAATACCCCGGCTGTTCCTAGCGCCGCACCGATAAGTAGTGCGCTTAATAAGCGATCACGCGTTCCCATCCAGATCTCTTGATACAGCCATGGCGCATCCTTGGGGGCCTCGACCTGTAGTAATTTCCATGCAGATAGGGTCCCTATGATAAGAACGCAGGCAAACACGCATACAGCCAAGGAGGCTCCCCTTGTAGACGAGCCTCCTGTCTGTTTCTTCTGATACGCAAGCACAACTAGGAGTTAATAATCTGATCCAGCATTGCTTCTGCTGCCAAGGGGCCTCGTGACCGCGACCACGTATCCTGCTCAACATCCACGATGCTACGAACAACCCCCGCATAAGGGCTAGCGCGGAAGCCCTCGATGTCGTTATACAAATACATGACGTCAAGCTTCATTTCAGGCAATTTGTCACCGGTCAGTTCTGCTACGTCAGTCTTGGATTCAATCGCAGATTTTTCCCCATCGAAACCGTAGTCATATCCAGCAGCGGTTAATAGCGAACCGGGGAAGGATTCTTTTACCCATGTATAAAGCGTATTCTTGGACCACCCAATAAGAGCAGTGCGGGTACCGGGTTCTACTTTGTTTTTAGCCGCTCCGATTTTAGATTCAATTCGGCTCCGTACCTCTGCGGCTTTGTCTTCTTTTCCTAGTTTTTTCGCAATGCTGTCCATGGAATCAAGCACATCGATATAGCTAGTGTCCTGGTAAGCCTCAGTAGGAGCAATATTTTTTAGTTGCTCCATGATCCCTGCTTGGCGCGTGGGACTCGCAAGGATAAGGTCAGGCTCGAGGGACTGAATAACTTCTAGATTTGGTTGCTTAGCTTGTCCTACCGATGTGGCATCACCCAATTTTCCTTTAAGGGTTTGGGGTTCTTTTGACTTACCTATTTCCACTATTCCTACCGGTTGCACTCCAAGAGCATAGAGAATTTCCTCATATCTCCAGTCCAACGCAACGACCCGTTTTTCCGACTCTTTTTTCGCGTTTTGGGAACCTTCTGCATTGGAATTCGTGCTACCTGTTGTAGAACACCCTGCCAAGATTAGAGCAACAATAGCCATCATCGCTGCGAGTGCCACAAACAAGGCGTTCCGCAAGGACATACTCAAGAAATTAGGTTTGCTTTGCATACCCTAATACTGCAATGTCTGCGCTTTTTAAGCAAAATTATTTCTCACACTGCCCCACATAACCTTGTTTGTATCCAAGTCTTCCCGACGGAGTCGCCTCGTTCTCCGCCGGGAAGACGGACGCCCCCCTTATGGCATCCTTTGTGCGCGCACCCAGGTAGTAAGCGCAGCACGCGCATCTTTAGCGCTTAGCTGAGGAAGGTAACACTGGGAAACCGCAAGGCCTATCGTCGGTAATGCCAACTCGTCGTCGTAGCACAGATACCAAGCTCGATGCTCCGGATGGAACTTATATTTCGATGCAGCCAGAGATCTAAACCCATACAAAGGCTCGATAGCTTCTCCAGCTTTGTTTAAGGTTGCGTCGAGAAGCGTAGGCATCGTTTGCCCCGATGGTGGCGCAAGAGGCGCCCCTGAAAGGGAAATCCACGAGCAGTCGAGCTCCTTCGCTTTGATCAGCGCTTCAGCCAACAAAAATTCGATGACAGGCCGGAAACCGTTGGCGTCACGACGCATGAAGTCCAAAGTATAACCAGCGAGAATGCCATTTTCGCGAACAGGCAACCAGCTTGTTACTCCATGCACGTGGCCATTTTCATCGACAGCAACAAGCAACTTAGTCTCAGAATCCTTGAGCTCTTCCAGGGTTCCAAGGGTGAATCCCATCTCAGGAAGAGCTTTTTCCGATACCCATTCCTCAGAAAGCACCACAATCCTATTTTGCAGCTCGGGAGAGGCCTCCGCCCAGGAAGTCCACACCGTGCTAATTCCCTCTTTACCAGCTCGATTGCGTGCGGTACGGATATTTTGGAACTTCTTGCCTTTGAACTCAGTGTTAGTGGTGTGCAAGACAGATTCCTCTGCAACGTGCAGTTTTCTAAAACCATCAACCCGGATTTCCTCGGCGAATTCTTCACGAGTGGAATACCATGCGACTCGCCAGCCACGGTCAGATGCGTATGCATTGAACTCTCGTGCAATAGCCAAACGATCTTTCTGATCCAAGACCACCGGCTCACCGAGTGTCACAGCCACCCCTTTGAACAGTCTAAATGCAACAAAACCGCGTGGAAGCTGCTCAGCTGCTGAGTCAGTGTCAGCCGCATCATCGTGCGTATGAGGTGCGGCAAACCAGAAGCTATTTCCATCCCACATGCTCATCCAAGACAGATGATCACCAGAACCTTTACGCAAAATCTTGCGCGCTGTGCTGATATCTGATGCGTCATGACCAGTCGCTGGGATACTCATAATGAGCCGGTAAAGGGCGAACAACGTCACCATCCAGAACACCGCACCTACCCATTGATAAAGAATCCATGCAAGTTGGCTTTCTGGATACAACACATGTTCCAGCACCAAAGCTAAGGCCGGAGGCAAGTATCTACTCGGCAATTCATAAAAGGCGTAAAGCAGCGAGTCCAAGGAATTAAAGCTATCTGCCAAATAATAAACGCCGATGACCCACGCCAGAGCCGTGATCACAAAAGTGGCCAAGATCAACGAGATATTCCGTATAACCTCTTTGCGTTCCACGTTGACAAAGAACAACCGTCGGCTAACACCAAGGGCCAACAACGTAATCATCCACGGCAACATAACTTCGAAGAAGTTGACCGTGAAAATGAGTGAGTCGCCACGCTCATCGGTAATCGCGATAAGCTGAACTGCAATCGCAAAAAGCGACAAACACTGCAATACCAGAGATAAGCCCCAAGCTACTCGACGTCCACGAATCAGCCCAATACAGAAAATAAGCTGTGCAATAACCGGGGCCAAATTAGCAAAAATAGCCGCAAACCCCGTTTGCCGGGCCAAAGTCAGTGCATCTATGCACTCTGGCGATGAGTAATCTGGTGCGCATATCTCTGCAACCTCAGCTGAGGAGATTTGTGGTTGCCACATCAAACTAGTCACCATGGAAAAAGGCCCATGTGCATGAGGGTTAAAAGCAACTACAACAGGTCCCACTGCCACGCTCATGCAGAGCACCGCTACTAGAATACGAGACTCTCTCAGTGAGGGGCGTCGAAAAGCTACTTTTATTTTGTGGTATTTTTTGCCTCCGAGCTGGACGGCTCCGACGACAGTACCGACAACAGTAGCCACCGTTGCTACCGAATCCGACAACGTTCCGGAAAACAGCACTAGCGTAAAAGACAAGGAAAAAAGCACCAACCGAAGGCGCCGTCTCCACAATGTAGACATCGAGGAAGAAGCAACAGCTGCAGCGCCAAAAATCCAACCTGTTGGGCTAAGCAATGTCTCATTGAGTAGATCATTACCCCATTGGTTAAGCCCTAAAGTCTCAATAAAGCGGGCACTGAGTATCCCTAGAGGAATAGAAATCCCATTCATTACTCCTGCCGCAACCAGGAATCGTGTTGATCCAAGAACGAGTTCAGCAGGAACAGCTAAACAGAGAATCCCAAGGGTTGCCAGCACTGCAGACTGATGCGAACCAACGGTAAGACCAGCGGTAAGAAGATGCCACGATGGCAGCTTTTCTGATGAATTCAGCCCAAGCATCCCACGCGGATGGTCAACACTTGCGTAGAGAATCCATAGCAGAGCAAGCAACAAAAATGAGATCGGAACTCGCCTGATAATGCTTTTCCCTGAGGAGACTATAGGAAAAAGTATCCGTCGAATCGATGTAATAGGAAGCCAAGCAACTCGCGTTGTAGCCAGATAGTTACGCACTACTCGGATGGAGAATTTCTCAGAAGTAGTACCGAGGTCGGCATCAGGCTCACCAACTTTTATATCTCCGTTAGTGCGTTCTGTGGTTATATCCGTCATTGATGGCACTAGCTAAGGCCCCCTCGTTGAGCGATCCAATCGAAATGTTGCGCAATAGCATTCCGCCACGTCTTAAAGTCGTGGCCACCTTCCACTGTAAAATACTCCGTCTTCATTCCAGCCTTCACAGCAAGATCGTTAAGATGAGTCAGTTCTTTTTGCGCTAACGGGTCTCCCTGCCCGGCGACAAAGCGTCCAGGGATTCCGTCGTAACGCTTCGTGCGCAATAACTGTTCGGGGTTGACGGCCTGGAAAGCTGCCTCATTTCCCCCAAAGAATTGTTTAACAGTGTCCCCGTGATTACCTACGGTAGGTTCTGCTTGGCCCGACATGTTCAGAAACGCCCCATAAGAATCTGGATGATTAGTCATGATCTGGAGACTGCAGGTTCCGCCATAACTCAATCCGCCAATAGTCCACGTTTTTTGATCTTCATTAACCCTAAATTTTTGTTTAATCAAGGCTGGCACGTCTCGGCTTATATACGTCATCACCTTATGCTGCGGACCATCCACACAAATAGGGTTCCCCGTGAACGTAGCAGTGCCATCTACGCTGATCACGATAGGTGCCACGCCGCCATGAGTCTTTTGATAGTGATCCGCTACCCTGCCAACTTGCCCCGATTCAAACCAGTCTGAAGGTTGCCCCGGATTTCCCGCCATCAAAACCAAAACTGGAAGACGTGTTTCCGGCTGAGACCAATATGCCGGAGGAACATAGGCTATGGCGTCTCGCGCTGGGAAGCCTGAGCTAGTCCCAGCCAAAGGCACAGTCACAATCGCACCAGTGTCCCCGGAGCTATCCGACGGCGCTTGCCGCGTGGCGTTGAACTCATCAAAGTTCATTTCTTTTGCCACAGGTTGTGGATTGAGCGAAGCCACATCTGGGTATGTTTGATAATGAATATTTGTTACTCCAGCGGCGCATACTGCGGCAATAAGAACAGCTATAGCTGTAATGATTCGCGTCCCAGAATGCGTGAGAATGCAAAGAAACACAAAGATAACAATGCCCCAGGCCACGTATACATTGGTGGGAACAGCATCTGGGAAAGGCTTCCATACGACTTCAATAAAGTATTTGCCCACAAGCACAGTCAAAACTGAGGTTACTGCCCATATCATCGAAACGACCATAATTCGTTTCGTTTTCAGGCCCCTCAGGACTATCAAAAGCGCAATAACGCCACACCCATAAATCAACCAGTTCACGGGCGGATCTGTGAGGCTTATGTCTTTAAGAAATTGCATACAGAGATCTCAATCATCCTCAGGCTTAAAGCAAGCCTTATCTAGGCTTTCAGAACGAACTAACACTACACCGCTTTTATTAAATATATGCACTGGAAAACACATGTTCCCACTACATCTCCCGCGTAATCGAGTGCACTTGTTCACAAATATCAAACTGTGATGTGAGCGAAAGAGCCCCCAAAAGGCCATTATTTTATAGGTATCACCATAGTCACCCACTACGATAAGTAAGCGATGTGCGAAAACCAATCTAGCTTCCGAAGCTCACATACCGTGTCTCAGGCCTTTGTTCCGCCGCCTAACGCACCTCCCGTTTCTCAACGAGATACTCCCAAATTTCATAGTCGCGAGCATCGCAATCTTTCAGCTCGCGCTTTTGAATCAGGAGCATACGACTACCACAAAGCTCGCCCCTCCTACCCCACCCACGTTCTTGACATGTTAGAGGTTTCTGCCAACGCGAAGCTTCTCGACGTAGGCTGCGGCACCGGCAAGCTCACCGAACAACTTAAAGAGCGCGGCCACCATGTCTTCGCCCTTGACCCCAGCGAAGACATGGTACGAACCCTACAAAGTCATCTTGAGGTCCCCACATGGATCGCTACCGCGGAGCAGACTTCCGCAGCAAGTGGCACTTTTGATGCAATCACATGCGCCCAGACATGGCATTGGCTTGATGCAGGCCTAGCTTCCAAGGAATTCGATAGAATCACGAGCACATCGGGTCAAGTACTACTCGTATGGAATACCTTGGATGTCTCTGTCCCTTGGGTTCATCGGTTGTCCCGCATTATGCACTCTGGAGATACGCTGAAAGAGGGCTTCATACCTACTTTTTGCGATCCCTGGTTTATTAAAAAAGAAGTGCGCCTCACATGGTCCCAGCCTATGAGCGTTCCGTCCATCCACCTGCTTACCCATACGCGCTCTTATTGGCTCAGATCTTCAGAAAAAACCCGAGAGAAAGTAACCGCCAATCTTTCCTGGTATCTCAACGAACACCTTGGTTTTTCAGACACAGACCTCATAGAGCTTCCATATCGATGCGATGCCTTTTTATTGTCCAAAAAACATAGGTAACAAACACAGTTTCCCTGTGAATACAGAAAGTCCAGCACCGCTTAGTTAAAATGGATGCTGGACTTTTGCGCTAAACCATACGTCTTAAGCTGATTAGAGCAAAATTTGGGCCAAGAGTGTACCTACTACACAGGACGTAATCACGCAGATAAAGCCTGGAATGATAAACGAATGGTTGATCACGAACTTACCAATACGCGTGGTGCCGGTCTTATCAAATCCGATACAAGCGAGATCCGACGGATAGGTAGGCAAAATAAAGTAGCCATAAGCAGCGCCAATAAAGCCAATGACAGTTTCTGGGCTCACACCCAACTTCAAACCAAGCGGAACAATGGCCACGATTGCCGCGCCTTGAGAGTTAACTAGCTTAGAAACAATCAACAGAACAACCGCATATGCCCAGGCATGATTTTGTACCACGCCGCTGAGTCCTTCAACGAGTTTATCCAGGTGCGCTTGGAAGAACGTATCGGCCATCCATGCCACGCCAAACACTGAGAAAACCGCGGTCATACCGGCTTTAAAGACAGTCGTCGAAGCAACTTTTCCAGCATCTGCTTTGCAGAACAACATGATGCAAGCTCCAGCGACAAGCATGATCATCTGGATGACCAGATTCATCGACAGTGCTTTCAAATCACCGTTCTTATCCGGGAAGCTTGGACGTAGCCACTCCGCGGCGCCAAGGATCACCACAAGGACAATCGCAGCAAGGAAGATGTAGGTAGCTCGGTAAGCACTTGGCTCAAATTTCTGGCCAATAAGCGAGTGCGAGTCACCGTAAACCGCTTCTTTAAAAGCTGGATCTTTGAGGCGCTCCTGGAATTCCTCGTCCTTATCCAAGTCCTTACCACGGCGCAAAGACCATAGCGCGGCGACAAGAACACCGCTTAACGACGCAGGTAGCGCAACGGCAAGAATCTGAGGGATGGAGAAAGCTGCGCCTGTCACTCCCGCATTTTCAGCAAGAATTGATGCGAGAGACACCATAGCCACAGACACTGGCGATGCCGTGATACCCATCTGTGCTGCCGTAGAAGAAACCGCCATGGGGCGTTCTGGGCGGATGTTGGTCTTCACTGCGATGTCTTCAATAATCGGGAACATCGTGTACACAACATGTCCCGTTCCACATAAGACAGTCAGGGTCCACGTGGTGATAGGGGCCAAAATCGTGATGCGTTCAGGATGTTTACGCAAGATTCGCTCAGCAAACTGCATCATCACGTCCAGGCCTTTTGCCTGCTGCAACGTCGCTGCGCATCCAATCACAGCGATGATCGTCAGCATCACAGATACCGGCGGATCCCCAGGCTTAAGGCCAAAGACGAACGTCAGGATAAGAAGACCGATACCTGAAATTAAGCCTAATCCCATACCGCCATATCGTGTTCCCAGCACGAGGCAGGCGAGAATGAGGATTACTTGGATACTAGTGGCAAACCCCGACATCGGATCGAGGATTGTTGCGAGCATGGATGCTCCTTTCAGCGAAGAACAGACTAGTTTTGTCTCCCAAGGAGAGTCTCAGTCGTTGTCGATCACAGCTTAAAACGCATCAGAATACGTCACAAAACCAATAGATAGAGACATATTTCACTGTCTTTCAATTTTGCAATGCCGCACCTAGCAATCCAACTGCGACAATAAAAAAACACTGCAAGGACCCGCCAAAATATCCACAAAAAGTCATATTTTCCAAAGGCAAACAGCACGGTATGCAATTTTCACCAATCAGAATTATGCAAATTATTCACTTAACTCATGACCACTACCCCCGCCTTGAGGTATTCAATTATTGTGTAAAGCAAAAAATATGAGGCTATATCTCGCCAGGAGAATATAGTCTCATATCTGAACTACAGCAGTATTATTTTTGGGATCGCCTCTCGCGCACCCTCACAGCAATTTTTACCGGAGTTCCTTCAAATCCAAATGACTCTCGGAATTTGCGTTCCAGATAACGGCGATAACCGGCGTCCAAGAATCCGGTTGTAAACAGCACAATCGTCGGAGGCTGAGTAGTCGCCTGGGTAGCAAACAAGACGCGTGGGACTCGACCGCCCTTCATTGGCGGAGGATTCTGTGCAATAGTCGCACGCAACCAGGTGTTGAGCTGACCGGTACTTACGCGTTTATCCCAGTTTTCTAGAGCCTCGAGCATATACGGCTCTAGCTTTTGCAAAGCACGACCAGTTTTTGCCGAAATATTAACGCGCTTGACCCATGGGATATGAGCCAACTGCTGATCGATTTCTCGATCCAACTCCCACCGACGATCCTCGTCCATCAAATCCCATTTATTAAAGACCAGCACTAAAGCTTTGCCAGATTCAAGAATCATCGCCAAAACCCGCTGATCCTGCTCTGATACCGGCTCCGAGGAGTCGATCATGAATACGCAGACCTCTGCAGCATCAATGACGCCACGTGTGCGCAACGACGCATAATATTCATGACCCTGAGCATTCTTAACTTTTTTGCGGAGACCAGCAGTATCAATAAACTTCCATAGCTTCTGGTCCAGCTGTACCAGCGAGTCAACGGGATCAACAGTGGTTCCAGAGGCATTATCTACAACCGAACGGTCTTCACCAGAGATCTTGTTCAGCAGCGAAGACTTACCAACGTTTGGTTTACCGACCAAAGCGACACGGCGTGGTCCCTCCACAATCGAAGCCGACCTCGGCTCTTCTGGGAACGCAGCCAGCACTTGTTCCAGAACATCAGCACCACCACGACCATGTTGCGCGGACACTGGCCACGGATCCCCTAGCCCCAAAGCGTAGAACTCTGCCATATCCGCATACTGGCTATCAGAATCGAACTTATTGGCCACAAGTATGACCGGAACCTCAGCGCGCTGCAGTTTACGAGCCATTACAGAGTCAGTTTCTGTGATGCCGACCTTGGTGTCTACCACCATGATAATAACGTCAGCCGTCGCCATGGCTACTTCTGCCTGTCGAGCAATCGCTCCATGGATGCCTTTTACGTTAGGATCCCACCCGCCGGTATCTTGAACCCAGAATCGCTGACCGCCCCAGTCCGCTAGGTAGGAAACTCGGTCTCGGGTAACCCCTGGGAAATCCTCAACGACTGCTTCTCGACGCCCCAAGAAGCGATTAACCAGAGAAGATTTTCCTACATTCGGACGTCCGACAATGGCGACGGTGCAGAGGTTCTCGCGAGTAACGCCTTCGGCATCAATGCCAAAGCTCCGCTCGAGCTCTTCCCAGTCTTCCTCGTCGTAGTCTTCTCCAAAATCAGGCTCAGCAAACTCCGATTCATCAAAAACAAAGTTTCCCGATTCATCCTTTGAGAACTCAAAGTTGTAATCGTTGTGATCAAAATCAGAGGCTGCGTAGCCGCCACCCGGGACCACTACGTCTTCTTCAGTGAAAACCTCAGCCGCATCCATCTCTCCATGTGGAGTGTGATAAACAAACGTTGTCTCATTATTTTCTTCTTGAGAAATGCGTTTATCGCTCATTGGTATTCCTTTCAGAAGAGCGTTCGATGAGAGTGACTAATGTTTCGATCACTTGCTCAAGGGAAAGTTCAGAAGAGTCTACGATCACTGCGTCGGTGGCAGGTCGGAGTGGATCGACGGCGCGGGTTGAATCAATATAATCCCGTTTTTTTACGTCTTTTAAAACATCTTCAAAAATGACTTCACGGCCAGCGGCCCGATCCTGTTCAAAGCGCCGAGTAGCTCGCACTTCTGGAGAAGCAGTAAGGAAAATCTTTACCGGTGCATCCACTAAAACATTTGTACCGATATCGCGCCCATCAAGGATGCAGCGTCGTGCAGTAGAAGCTAAACGACGCTGCAGCGCAACCAAATTAGTACGGACCGCAGTATTGGCTGAAACAGCAGAAACATTCTGTGTAACCTCAGCACTACGAATTTCCGAAGCAACATCTTCTCCATCAAGCATGACGCTGTGGGAAGCAGGGTCATCGTTGATCGTCAAAGGAAGTTTTTCAGTCGCTTTCGCCACTGCCTCATGATCATTAGGGTCAATATTCTGCCGCAGAACATGCAGCGTGGCCACGCGATACATAGCACCAGTATCTAAATACTGGGCTCCGAGCCTAGCCGCAATCGCACGGCAGACCGTTGATTTTCCAGCGCCGGATGGACCGTCGATAGCAACGATCAGCCCGTTCCCCGGCATATTAGAGAGCTGTTTATCCATCAAGTTTTACATCCCTACAGCTTTATAAAGGCTCGCAAGCTCGCTGCTGTTCAGTGCCCGCACTGCACCTGGTGTTTGTTCACCTAACTGAATGGTATGGATCTTGGTGCGTACGAGCCTCTCTACCGGGAAACCAGCTGTCTTTAGCATCCGACGAACAATGTGCTTCCGGCCTTCATGCAGCTCAAT
Source organism: Corynebacterium ulcerans (assembly GCF_900187135.1). Classification (NCBI taxonomy): domain Bacteria; kingdom Bacillati; phylum Actinomycetota; class Actinomycetes; order Mycobacteriales; family Corynebacteriaceae; genus Corynebacterium; species Corynebacterium ulcerans. The sequence continues at coordinate 159,346 of NZ_LT906443.1, read as the reverse complement.
ACGGATAAGAGACTTGCCCTGGTGGGTATCCACAATCTGCACAAAATCAGCCTTTGCAGGGCCGTCGTCTAGCTCAATGCCATCACGCAACTGCTTTACCAGGCGTTTGTCGGCCTCACCTAACACGGTAGCCAAATAGGTTTTGGCCACTTCATACTTGGGATGCATCAGACGGTTGGCTAGTTCTCCGTCATTGGTAAGAAGCAGAAGCCCCTCTGTCGCAGCGTCAAGGCGACCCACATGAAATAAGCGCTGACCAGCAGCGATTCTTTCACCGACGATGTCGCCAACGCATGGTCGTCCCATGTCGTCGCTCATAGTAGATTGCAAACCACGTGGCTTATTGAGCACAAAGTACTGCATGTCTTCATTAACATTGATGCGAACGCCATCAACCCTAATAATGTCCGCATTAGGGTTGACACGAACGCCCTGGGTCAACACGATCTTTCCGTTGACCTCGACGCGACCAGAGTCAATGAGTATTTCTGCATGACGACGCGAAGCTACACCAGCTTGCGCAAGCACCTTCTGCAGGCGAACACCTTCTCCGGTTGCAACCCCGGTATCACGGTGCTCAACATTTTGCCGCTTAGCCGGGCGAGCATTGGACAGAAGCATTTCTGAAGGACGTTCTTTCTTCTGCTTCTGTGGGCGCGCCTTTTTAGTGGTTTCTACCGGTTTATTATTCCGACGAAATCCATAAGAGTCGCGAGTGTTTTCCCCGGTGCGAGGGCTCTCAGAGCCTCGGGTACGTCCCCCTTGTGCAGCGCGATTACCGTTTGTTCGGCTGCTTGTTTCTGTGCGCTTGGGGCTTTCGCCGCGCCTGCCACGGTTGTCTTCGCGGCCCCGACGGGCTCTATCCGGTGTGCCATCTCGGCGAGCGGTTCGTGTCACGATACGTCCTATCGTTAGAAATTGTATGCGGTTATAAAGCACTGGCCACCTTAGCCGAATAACTCGAGACTAGCTAATCTTGGCGTTGCCTGAAGCTCTAAAGAAGCTCATCAATACTGTCCATATCAGGAAGAAGAGGGGCTAATTCTGGTAAACGGTCAAGAGAATCGATACCTAGAAGTTCTAGAAAAAGCTCCGTTGTCTCATAATGGTGAGCGTTGCCGGTTTCAGCAGTATCACCACCCATATCGACTTCTCTAATGAGCCCGCGTAATTGTAGAGTCCGCATTACTCCGTCCACGTTAACGCCTCGCACTGCCGATACTTGAGCACGCGTCGCAGGTTGTCGATAAGCTACGACCGCCAGCGTTTCCAGAGCAGCTCGTGACAGCCGCGACTGAGTTCCATCCAATAAAAACTTCTCTACGACTTCCGCGTTTTCTCGAACAGAATATAAACGCCATCCCTCTTCAGACTCACGCAATTCCATTCCGCTGCCCCTATGACGAAATTCCGTAGATATCTCTTGAATAGTCTCCTGCACCATCGCAGAATCAACGTTAAGCGCCCGCGACAAAGCTTCCACGCTCACGGGGGAATCAACGACTAAAAGGATTGATTCGATACGAGAACGCAGCTGAGGGATTAGCCCAAATCCACCCTCTCGATGAGCGAAAGAAGCAGCCAAAGCATCATCTGTTCCAGTATTTTCCGAATATTCGGTGCTCATATCTGCCTCTTTTGTTGATCCAGTGGATGTCTTTCTCAAGCCGGTACCGCACCTGCTCTTTTCTCTCCACCACATTAATCTGCTGCTGGCTAATCCGACGGGAGAAATCATACAAGCATGTGCAGCTGCCTAAACATTCTGTTGTGAAAGCCTCGAACGCAAGTCCGGCAACCCCAGTGAGGAGACAACCTGGGCAAACTCTTCGGGAGACATTCTTCCTGCACCTTCTGGAAGACATGCCCACAAGGGCACACCTGTCACGGCGCTCATCTCATCCAGGTTAAGTCGAGTAGCTAAATCCGGTTGTGCAGGTAAGCTTCCGCCAATAAGTCCAGCAACATGCAGTCCTCGACGTCGAGCTGCTTCAACAGTAAGCTCCGCCATGTTGAGCGACCCCAAGCTAAGACTCGTAACCACAACAAGGGGTGCTCCTAGCGCTACGGCCACGTCTGCCAGCGTGATCTCATCCGCAAGTCGGACCAATAGTCCGCCAGCGCCTTCTACAAGAACAAGCCGATGTGGCGCGTCGAGATCCCTAATCTTGTCCACCAACACATCAAGATCCAGTTGGTGCATCCCCGCTCGCTTAGCCGCAAGATTAGGTGCCAAGGGCTCCGGATAACGTACAAATTCAATTCCAGCCACACCGGCCAGTTTTTCTACGGTTTCTATGTCTCCGCTTCCCAGTGGTTCACCGGTCTGAACTGGTTTGACGGGAACCACCTCGAAGCCCAAGGTCGCTGCGTGCAAGGCGAGAGCCGCAGTTGCGATGGTTTTTCCGACATCAGTATTTGTTCCTGTAATAGCTAGGATGGGCATGATACTCCAATTCTGTGAAAACTAAGCGAGTACTTCTAGGCACACAAGCGACGCTGTTCAGCGCTGACCACGGCTGTGACGGCCTCGCAGATGCTATCGATGTGTCTATCGGTAGCTATAAACGGAGGCATCGTATAGACCAGACGCCCGAATGGTCTCAACCACACTCCTGCAGCTACTGCGGTTTCCGTAGCCACTCGCATATCCACTGGTTCTTTCATCTCCACCACTCCAATTGCACCGAGCACACGGACATCGGCAACGGTAGGAGATCCTTTCAGTGGCGAGAGTCCCTTAAGAAGCCCTTGCTCAATCTCTGGGACTCGTTTCCGCCATGTCCCCTCAATCACCAGTTCAAGGGCGGCGGAAGCAACTGAACAAGCCAAAGGATTAGCCATAAAAGTTGGCCCGTGCATCAACGCACCCCCACCGCCTGGTGTGTTAATCGCTGCGGCAATCCGCTCTGTTGTGATCGTTGCAGCCAAGGACATGAATCCTCCGGTCAGGGCCTTGCCAACACACAAAATATCCGGAGTAGCACCCGCACCCGTCGTGGCAAATATTTCTCCAGTCCGACCAAAGCCAGTAGCTATTTCATCAGCGATAAAAACCAGGTCGTGCCTATCGCAAATATCGCGGATACCTCGGATCAGGGACTCATCATGGAAACGCATCCCTCCAGCGCCCTGCACTATAGGCTCAATAATAATCCCAGCTGTCGAACTATTGACATGAGATTCTAGAGTGTCCAGATACTGCTCAACGTTGCTTCTCGACGCCCCACGCATTGGCGGAGCTGGTACAAAGTCATTGGAAGCAACCCTATCTGCCCACATTGAGTGCATTCCTCCGGTGGGATCGCACACACTCATTGTTGCGAAGGTATCACCATGGTAACCACCCCGCCACGTAAGCAAACGATGACGTTCTGGATGCCCGATGCCTCGCTGGTATTGGTACGCCATCTTCATGGCCACTTCTACCGCGACAGACCCAGAGTCTGAAAAGAAGACCTTTTCTAACCCCTCATCAGTAATGCTTACCAGCTTCTGAGCGAGATCGATTGCAGGCGAATGTGTGATCCCGCCAAACATCACATGACTCATTGTCTCAATCTGTTGATGCGCCACTTCCTTGAGCTTTGGGTGTCCATGCCCAAAAGCTGCTGCCCACCAGGAGCTCATGGCGTCGATAAGCTTAGAACCATCGCTTAGCGTGAGATAAACGCCTTCTGTGGACGTAACAAGCTGCGGCGCTATAGGCGCTGGCATCGCACTATATGGGTGCCAAATATGGTCTTGGTCAAAGTGAACTTGCTGCTCGAATGGATTCACAGTCCCACGCTTCTCGTCTGGATTTAGAGTTTGAGAACAAAAATCAATTTTTTTGCGTTTAACACCATTTTCTGGGCGTTACACGTCATAATGCATATTATGACCCATCTTGAACAACGTTCAACTGTGCATAAAAGTGACTTTTGGCATCACCCCATCGTGGTTCGCTCGATTATCAGCATCGAAGCCTGGGAACGTTTCAGCTTTTATGGCATGCAGGCCATCCTTGGTTACTACCTGTATTACACAACCAGTAACGGCGGACTAGGCTTAGCAAAACCCGAGGCCACTGCACTTATCGGGGCCTACGGTGCCCTTGTTTACCTGTGCACCTTTGCAGGAGGATGGGTGGGTGACAGAGTCCTAGGCGCAGAAAAAACCCTTTTCCTAGGAGCATCGCTTCTTGTCATCGGACACCTAATACTGTCCCTAATCCACCCCATCCCGGGGCTAGCAACTGGTTTAACACTCATAGCGCTAGGGTCAGGATTTTTAAAAACAGCGGCAATTACAGTTCTTGGGACTGTCTACAGGCAAGACTCCCACAGCGACGCACAGCGCGAGACCGGATTCCAATTCTTCTACCTAGGAATTCAAGTAGCGGCAGTAGCAGGACCACTGCTTACAGGATGGCTAGCACTTACCTACTCCTTCCACGCGGGTTTCCTAGCTGCGGCTCTCCTCATGATTATCGGTATGGGAGTATATGTGGCTCTACGAAGCCGTGCGCTAGAAGAAATGAGTGAAGAATCCCGACAATCTGTGCAATCTCCAGCGCATCCGGTGACTAGACGGACAGCACTCACGATCACGTCTTTGGGGATATTGGCCCTCATAGTGGTGGTGCTTGCTATAGCCATGGGGGTCTTCGCAGCAGCTTCGCTTGCCCATTTTCTTCTCGGCATTACTATCACCGCAGCTATTTTCCTTATGGTTACTATGTTCCGCTCCCCGCATACCACCCGGCAGGAACGCCACAGCATTCTTCATTACGTCCCCATCTTCTGTGCTTCGGTGGCTTTCTGGGCCATTATGAATCAGACATATGGTGTTCTAGCCGTGTACTCCGATGTTCGGCTCAATCGCACGATTGCTGGCTTTGAATTCCCCGCTGCGTGGACGCAGTCACTGAATCCTATCTTCGTTCTTACGCTTTCCATTCCCCTCGCTTACCTGTGGGCAAAGCTTGGATCCCGAGGTCCCACGGCAGCTACCAAAATCTCTATCGGCGTTATCGTCGGAGGTTCCGGTTTCCTTGTACTCATCCCCTTTGCGGGCGGTGGACCCAATTCCACGCCGCTTCTCGTACTTGCTTTGAGCATCCTCATCACCGCAATAGGCGAGTTATTCGCAGGTCCTATAGGAATGGCAGCCACAGCAAAGCATGCACCGACCTCCTATCGCACCCAATTTTCCGCGCTGTACTTCCTTACGATGTCCATAGGAACCGCGCTTGCCGGAAGTATCTCCGCCTACTATGACTCGGAATCTGCCTCCGCCGAGAGGATCTACTTCTTTGCGTGTGGATCCTTGGCAATATGCATCGGGTTATGCACGTGGGTGGCCGCGCACAAACTTTCAAAAGTGACGCCCTAATAGGGATTGTGCTCGATAACTTCCTCGCACATTTTGTTCAATGGTTCCGTGTTTACCAATCTTTAGGAAGAAAAATCGTTGAAAGTGCCTGGGCAAACTGCTCAGATCCCAAAGAACCAACACCGTCGTTGAGACTTCCCAAAAATGGCACGCCTGTTGCACGGGATACTTCCACAAGAGTCAAACGCGTGCGCAGATCAGCTCCCGAAGGCAATTTCCCGCCCAATAGGCCAGCCACACGAGCACCACAAGCACGCGCAAAAGCCACCGCTTGCACGGCAAGCCCCACTGCCCCCGCGGCCATTCCTGAAACCACGATCATGGGGGCATTTAACTCTGCGGCAATATCTGCAATCGTTTTACCGTTTAATAACGGAACGCTAAGCCCGCCAGAACCTTCAAGCACCACGGTAACTCCCGTGTCTGAAAGTTCCCGAACTTTTGCCAGCGGATCTTCTTCAGAAGAAAAATCTTCGCCGCGAATACCTGTGAGCTTTTCGATTGTGCCAATATCCGCTCCAGCAACTGACGTTCCTAAGCGAGCGACTTTAACGGGAACAACGTCTCTCCCCTTTTCCCGAAGAATCTGAACGATCGCTGCCGTCGCGGTGGTTTTGCCTACACCTGTAGCCAATCCAGATACCACAACTACGCTCACGAGTTTTATCCCTCTCGCCGACACTAATAAGCAAATACTCGTTTCCCGATAGTAATCGTTCGCCAGAAACTAGCCATTACTACCCCCGTCGCAGTAACTCTTGAGCTTTAGCGGCACGCTAAAAAAACTTGGTTTGTTCCTCAATAACTATTCCCAGTTGCTTGACGCAACTACCGCAGGGTCCACTTCTAGTCCAGTCCATGCCACTGACAATTCAGCTAAAGATTCCTCTTGTACAACACTCACTGCTTGAGCTTTGTAAAGTTCTAAAAGAGCTAAGAATCTTCCCACTATGTGCATCGAAGCTGTGCAATCTTGCGTCAAAGTAAGAAAGGAAACCCATTCGTCTTTACCTGCTACACGCAACGTATCCAGAATTTTTCCTGCTTGTTCAGGCACAGAGACAGCTACTTGATGAATGTGCTCCGTGGCAACGGTCTCTGGCGGTTTAGGCCTAAAAACACTTGCCGCAAGCTGGCTAAAAGTGTCAGGAGTATGTCCCAGAACTACCGGGGGCAGTAAACTAGCAAATTGTTCCTCCATAGCAACTGCCCGTGGAAATCTACGACGTGCATCCCGCTGCCACGACGCAAAAATATCGGCGACTTGTTTATACGCCTGGTATTGCAATAATCGCGCAAAAAGAAGATCACGAGATTCCAAGAGCGCTAGGTCTTCTTCGCTCTCCATTTCGCCCCTAGGAAGAAGACGGGCGGTCTTCAGGTCTAATAACGTGGCCGCAACCACCAAAAATTCAGTTACCTCATCAAGCTCAGAATACTCTCCAAGTTGGCGAGTGTATGCAACAAATTCATCCGTTACCTTAGATAATGCAACGTCGGTCACATCCATCTTTTTAGCACTGATCAGTTGCAGAAGAAGATCAAAGGGGCCTTCAAAATTGTTGAGGACAATCCTAAAACCAGTAATTTCTGGTTGATTATCCGGGATACGTGATGCCGCCACGTTCTAAGTGCTAGCTTGTGCGCTCGATGACTTCACGAGCAAGCTGCCGGTACTGTTGGGCCCCTTGTGAGCTCGGAGCCCAAGTAATGATGGGCTCACCAGCCACAGAAGTCTCTGGGAACCGAACCGTCCGGGTAATCACGGTGTCAAAGACGCGATCATCGAAAACTTCCACGACCCGTGACATTACCTCGCGAGCATGCGTGGTGCGTCGATCGAACATTGTGACCAAGATGCCCACGATGTCCAGGTTAAAGTTAAGACGGTCGCGCACTTTTTCTACAGTATCGGTAAGCAAAGCAAGCCCGCGCAACGAGAAATACTCGCATTCCATAGGAATAATCACGCCATGGGAACAGGTCAACGCATTAACCGTCAGAAGTCCCAAAGATGGCTGGCAATCCAAAATGATGTAGTCATAATCCTTCACCACAGGGCGCAAAGCGCGAGCTAGCGTTTGTTCCCTACCAACCTCATTGACAAGTTGAATCTCCGCCGCGGACAGATCAATATTCGCCGGAACTAAGTCAAGACCAGGAATGGATGTGTGGTGAATCGCCTGGTGAATCGATGTATGTTTGTCTACCAAGAGGTTGTAAACCGTAATATCTAGTTCCTCATACGGAATACTCAATCCCGCAGATAAAGCCCCCTGCGGGTCAAGGTCTACGAGTAGAACTTTTCGCCCTAGTTCAGCCAGGCAAGCACCCAGGTTGATTGTGGAAGTAGTCTTGCCCACGCCGCCTTTTTGGTTGCACATGGAAATAATCTTGGCGGGTCCATGTTTTTGCAAAGGCGTGGGATCAGGAAACTCTTGGAGCGGACGCCCAGTGAGCCCCATTTTCGAGTCTGATGTATCGAACAGTCCCGAATCACTCATGTCTATTCCACTTCCTTGACAGTCGACGACTCTTACTTCCCGTTCTCACCCCACCATATGCCCCAACGTCAGTCGGGCTTTATCATCCTCGGCGAGACTACAACCTAAATTACACTGTTGATATTAACCGTCTGAAGAAAGTTCTTGTGTAACCTCCGCAAGACGCGCCGATCCCCCTGGGAGCATTCCAGAAATTCAAGCCAAAAACCTTGACTAAAGAAGGATAGTTTAAGCCCTAGGATGCGACTGCGCCCATACATTACGCAAATTATCTGCCGTTACGTGCGTATAAATTTGTGTGGTGGTAACGGATGAATGTCCCAAAAGTTCTTGAACAACACGAACATCCGCACCGCCTTCAAGAAGATGCGATGCATAGCTGTGGCGTAACGTATGAGGCGAAATATCTTTGTGTATTCCGGCTCTCCGAGCAGAATTCTTGAGTATTTGCCACGCGCTTTGCCTAGATAAGGCCCCACCACGTTTATTCAAAAAGAGCGCGTGGCTCTTTCCTTTTGCCAGCTGTGGCCGCGACCGTACGAGGTAGCGTTGTAACGCTTTCTGTGCCATCGAGCCAACAGGAACGACACGATGCTTATCCCCTTTTCCTACAATCCGCAACATGCCTTCTGTCTCTTCCAGCACCATCACTTCATCCACTGTGAGATTCATGATTTCTGATATACGAGCACCAGTGCCGTAGAGCAGTTCGATCAATGCGGCATCACGTAGATCCTCAGGGGTAGCTACCTCGTCCGTAGGAATTGCAGCGATAAGCTCATCCATTTCTGCGATTGACAGTGTATCCGGCAGATGCCGCCCAGTCGATGGAGGAGAAACCTCGCCAGCTACGTCAACGGATATCAGCCCCTCCATCAACGCAAACTTATGAAGCCCCCGCGCAACTACAAGCGCACGGCCTGTCGACGAAGCAGCCAAAGGCGGCCTACCCGTATCCGGGTCTCCTCGCCGTAGGTCAAGAACATAGGACTCAATATCTCGCGAGGTCACAGTGCTCAGATCATCGATGCCGCGATGTGCGATCCAATCAAGATACCGCTGCACATCGCGTCGATAGTTACTCAGGGTGTTAGCGCTGACTCCTCGTTCGATGGCTAAATGCGTTAACCAGCGATCGGCGGCTGTCTTGGGCGACGTCATGAAGAAGTTTTCAGGTCGCGATTTTCAACAGCACCTTTTCTGCGTTCAGCTAACCGGGTAGGACGCAGACCAAAAGGCTGAACTGGGTCTCTGAGAACCTGAGGATCTGTACGATGTGCTTGCAGGGCTAAAATCCCGGAGACCGCGATCGAATTAACAATGTCTCCGGCAAAGACCATATTGACTGCCTCTGCGAGTGGTATCCACTCCAAAGCCATGTCAGCTTCTTCATCCTGAGCTTCGGGGCGTTCCACTTGTGCTAGGTCTTGCGCAAGGTACACACGAACTGCCTCGTCACAAAACCCCGGGCTCGTGACTAGATCAACTAAAATTTCCCAATCAGTCGCAACAAGGCCGGCTTCTTCCATCAGTTCACGCTGCGCTGCGTCAAGGGGCGGTTCATCTGCAACGTCGAGTAAACCAGCCGGAAGCTCCCATAACCGGCGGCCAACGCTGTGCCGATATTGCTTCACCATCGCAATATTTTGATCTTGAACAGCAACAACTGCGACTGCCCCAAAGTGCTCAACAATCTCACGCTGAGCACTGGAATTATGAGGCATAGTAACGGAATCTCGACGAACCGCCAGAATCGGTGCGTCGATAAGCAACTCAGAGCTGGTAACAGTAAAACGGTGAGTCATAATGCTCAACTTTAATAGCATGCACGCGTATCAGCGTGCAGACTACTACGCGCCACAATGCTTATTGTTTGTCTTCGTTCGGCGCTGGCGCCGTGGCATCAGCGTTTCCTGCAGCTCCATAGGCTCCAGCACCACCGGAAAGCTGCTCTTTAAGAGCTAAGACGGTAGCAATCTTCCCCCAGGAACGATCAATAGAATCTACCGAAGAAACCTGGGAGGCAGCTTTTTTATTAGCACGCAATTTCCCTAATGCCCCGCTGTCTGCCGCCATATGAATTCGGCCTGCAAACACAACACCGGAACCACGCGAATCAAGCGCTTCTACAAAGGACACTTGGTTTTTCACTGTGAAATCCGCTCCGACACCGTCGCTATCTCCACCGAGAACAACAACAGCTTGAGCAGGTAAAATCGTGCCTTCTTCATAGGAAAGGTAACCGCCCTCCCTCAGCGCGTTGAGAACCAAGCTTCGCTCATCACGAGTCGCTTGTTCTTTAGCGTCTTGCGGGTTCAGCGTCAAAGCGCTTCCTAGCACCTCACCAGCATGCGTGCCCGGGTCAAGCTTGTCTGTGGACAGTTGAGCGCCAGCTGGCAAGACGGTAGAAACAATATTTTTTAGACCATCCGCTCCATCCTGCGCAAAAAACTTTTCAGTCAACGAGATGGTTCCGGAATTAATCGCACCAGCCCTCTTAAGATCCTCGCTTAGAGCCTTCGCATCCTCGTCCGAAGAATCAGCAGTCCGAATCATAAGAATAGGACGTTCCTTAAGCGTGTCAGGCAAAACCGACGCTGCTAGTTTGTCCACAAAGTGGTCTGCGCTACTTGCTTGTGCTGCTTGAATATCCGCGCGCTCACGAGCCTCATCGCGTTCTTTTTCCAAAGTGAGCCGCTGGTGACTACTTCCGCCCGACAAATTCGGTGACAGGACATAGGTGCCCAAACCCAGCCCTATAGCTAAGCCGAAGGCAAGACCTGCGGTAACCGCCGCCGAATGACCAGATTTTCGTGCCATATTCTGCTTTCCTCCTAGGAGCTATTTAAACAACCCTTGGAAAGCCAAGGCAATGTTATTCCACGTATCAATGAGGTTTTGCGTAAAACTCCCATCACCGGCTGTGCCTGCAATAACAACAACTACAGCAATAGCCACCAAAATCCCGAGTATCGCCCACAACCAAGCAATACTTCCACCAGCGCGAACTGTGTAAAGCTTCTCAATGGCCTCGGAGTCTACAAGTCGCGCACCAATCTTTACCCGCGTAAGGAGCGCAGCTGGCGTAGCATACGCACGCTCAGAGAAGATCGACTCCAGGTCAAAATGAGCCCCACAATTAACGATCAAGTCCGCACCATGGAAGTCTGCAAGCAAGAGTGCCAAGTCAGTAGCAGTATCTACCGAGGTAGGGAAAGTCATCGCACCAATGCCTAAATCTTGGATACGCTCCAGACCCAAGGCATGACCATCCGGCTCAGCCGGCAGTATGACACGCGCACCGCTTCTTAAGGCTTCTGCCCCCACGCCTGAAGGATCGCCGACTATATAGTCAGGTTTATATCCAAGCTCCACGAGTGTATCTGCGGCAGAATCAACACCGATCAATACTGGTTCATACTCACGGATAAAGTTACGTAGATTTTTAACCTGTCCACGGTGCTGCGGACCAGGGCTTACTACAAGGACTTTCTTGCCGCGCAGATTTGCCCCGGTGTCCGGCACCCCTAAGCCGTCAATGAGTAGCGGAGCTTCAGCATGAATAAATTGAATGGTGTTGCCAAAATATGCTTCCATCCGTTCCACGAGCGACTGCTGTGCATCAACAAATTGAGCCTCTGCACGTGCGTCATCAAGGACAGATCCTGAAGCGATGAGCTTTTCACCATAAAAAAGCTGGCCTTCCTGTGTTAGCCGAGCTTTCTTTCCGTCTTTAAGAGTCGTCCAGATATCTACGCCGACGCCTTCGACGAGAAGGATCCCGGCATCAAGCAGCATCTGCGGCCCGAAATTCGGAATAACTCCAGTAGAAAACTGCCCGGTATTCACAACAGCTGCAGGTTTCGCTTCTATCAGCTCTTGGGCTAAAGGACGAGAAATATCAGGGGCATCAATAACTGCGATGTCCCCTTTACTTAGACGTCTAAAGCCTTTTCCTCGCGACGAGCAGTCGCGTGTCACTGCATGAAGGCCCGGAAGGTCAGCGGATCGAGAGAACAGACTCATGGGTTGCATTGTCCAATGAAAACTGCTCAACCTGGTGAGGCGCGCGGAAGATTATCAAAGAATAAGGGAAGAAATACGATCTTTTCTTACACTTATTTCTCTTTAGGTCCGCCACTCTTTGATCTCTGACCGAGCCTTATCCAATAGTTCTGCAGCATGCGCCCGACCACTTTCAGTGTCTTCCAAACCTGCAAGCATACGAGAGAGTTCTTCCACCCGACGCTCATCGCTAAGATCTTCAACCCCGGAGGCGACAGAAGTATCGCCTACGTTTTTAGCTACATGTAAGTGTGTATCTGCATAAGCGGCTACCTGAGCTAGGTGGGTGACCACAATAACCTGATTCCATTGAGCAAGCCTTGCTAATCGACGTCCGATCTCTACGGCCGCGCGACCACCCACGCCGGCATCGACCTCATCAAAAACAAGAGTTGTTCCCCTCGCCCCTGCAGAAAGAATCACCTCCAATGCCAGCATCACGCGGGACAACTCTCCACCAGACGCAGAGGACGCAAGCGGCCGAGGCTCAGTATGAGCATTTGGAGCCAATCGAAACTCAATCGAATCCGTACCATGCGCACTAGGCTCAGAACGCTGAATATCCACCGAGAAAACAGCCTTGGGCATAGCCAAACCTTGTATTTCTTCTGTGACTTTAAGACTCAGGTTTTTAGCTGCTTTAGCTCTAGCTTGAGAAAGCTTTTTATTAACGGCATCAAGTTTCTTGGCTGCACGAGACACTGAGCGTTTAAGTTCCTCTAACGCCTCCGGTGAAACGTCAATAGACTCCAACTTTTCTTCAGCTTTCACCCGCCATCGCAACACTCCTTCAATATCAGGAGCGTATTTACGGGTGAGAGATTTCAGTGCTTGCTGACGCTGGAGAGACTGTTCCAACTGGTCTGCATCCATGGGTAACTCACCCAAGTATTTTCCTAGTTCCCCCGATAGCTCCGCAAGAATTGTGGTGACTTGCCCAAGTTGCTCAGCGATTCCTCTTAACACTGGATCTGAGCTATTCTGCACTGCAGAAAAAGCTTGCCCTACAAGGTCAGAGGCAGCACCACCATCACCATCGGAAAAACCTCCAAACTCACTCAGGGCTTCTGTGCCGTCGATAGCCCCCAACGCAGTAGTGGCTTGCTCCCTCAACTCGTCTACATCTTGCAATCTGCGGATGAGGGATTGGATTTCAGCATCTTCCCCAGGCTGCGGATCAATATCGGAAATCTCTTTGATGGCAAACTCCAGGCGATCTACCTCCTGAGCGAGTTCCATCCGTGATTTGAGGCGCTCCCGATAATCCTTATCGAGCTTCCGCCAGTTTTTAAAAGCATGAGAGCATTCCTCCAGCAAAGGAGATATAGCTGGGTCAAAGCGATCTAAAGCCTCCCGTTGCCGGTCCGAATTAAGAAGCCTTAACTGGTCATTTTGCCCATGAATGGTGAGGAGTTCTGCAGAAAAATCCGAAAGGCTCGCAGCTGGCACAGCCCGGCCACCCAAGTATGCTTTTGAGCGCCCCTGAGCGCTCACGGTACGCGATGCAATGATTTCCCCATTTTCGTCCAGCACCCCGCCAACGGAGGAAACAATCTCACGACCGTGGTCTGCGATAGCTCCACTGACACCATCCAGGGTAAAGCGCCCCTCTACTGCGGCACGCGCTGCACCTGAACGCACGCGCTGCGCGTCAGCACGGCCACCCGTCAGCAGCCTTAAGCCAGTAACAACCATTGTTTTACCCGCGCCGGTCTCACCTGTAAGGACGGTCAGTCCTCCGCTCAGCTCAAGCGAAGCGTGAGGAATAGCGCCAAGGTTTTCAATGGCAATGTCTGCAAGCATGCTCACATACTACATCAGACAGCCCACATTATGCGAACACCCGTTCTACTATATGGGGTGAATCTTTTAAGAATCAGAGCAATTCTTTTCTGACAACCGAGCATTTGATGGTCCACGCCATCCCTCAACAGGAAGTCTCAGCTTAGATACCAAACGATCCGCAAAAGGCAGATTATCTAATCGCACCCATTTAACAGAACGTTGTCCTTTGCGCGCTTCCGTTCGCGCGCCCGGTGGCATTGCGATTGATCGGAAACCGTCCATTACCGCCATTGCAGGAAAAGAATGTGGCTTGGATTCCACAGCAACCAACGAGTGTGGACTAACAACCAAAGGCTTAGTAAAGAGTGCATGCGCATTGTTAGGCACCACCACGATTGCGTCCAGTTCCGGCCACAGAACAGGACCACCAGCAGAGAACGCATAAGCAGTGGACCCCGTTGGGGTCGAGACAATCACACCATCGCATCCAAAAGAGCTCACGGGACGCTCGTCTACTTCTAGCGTTGCATCAAGCACACCACGTCTATTGGTATTTTCAATACTGACCTCATTAAGCGCCCATCCCCGCTCTAAAAGGTTGCCCTCTTGATCACGCACCTCAACATCCAGCGTCATTCGTTCTTCGACGCGATAGTCACCTTTCATAACACGGTGCACCGCCTCATCAAGCGAGTCTTTCTCCCATTCAGCAAGAAAACCAACATGTCCGAGATTGATCCCAAGGACAGGTAGATCAGCAGCGTGGGCCAAATCAGCCGCCCGTAAAAAGGTCCCGTCACCTCCTAGAACCAAAATAAGCTCTACACCATTTGTTGCATCTAAGGAATGCGTCACTCTTTCAAATTGGCTAAGAACTGGATGACTGGACACCGTGGTGTCTGACTCAGGGACCAGAATACGAACTGCAATCCCGGCGTCGTCGAGAAGCTCAGCAGCAAGAGCCGCCGTGGCCACATTAGAATCACGGCCTGTATGCGGCACGAGCAAAATAAGCCGTTTTTCAGGGCTATGAAGCAGATTCATTGAGGTCCTTCCATAACAGCCTTATGAACCATTGCACGGAGAGTATCTGGGTCGGCTGCCGCCTTACCGCCATCTTTTCTTAGCCATAAGAAGAATTCAACATTTCCCGATGGGCCAGGTAGCGGCGATGCCACTGCGCCCAGTAAGCTCAGCCCCAAGTTTTGCGCAAACTCAGCGACTTCCACCGTCACGTCTTCTCGCAGCTGCGGATCACGCACCACACCGCCGCTACCCAGGCGTTGCTTTCCAACTTCAAACTGCGGCTTGACCATGGGGATTAAGTCCGCACCATCAGCAAGGCATTCCACAATTGCCGGCAGCGTGAGTTTGAGAGAGATGAAGGAAAGATCTCCGACCATCAAATCACATGGTCCTTGGGTGGCTTCTAAGTCAAGGTTTCGTATATTTGTACGATCCAGAACAAGAACGCGATCATCATTTTGCAAACGCCATATGAGCTGGCCGTATCCAACGTCAACCGCTACAACTTGAGAGGCTTTACGACGCAAAAGCACATCGGTGAAACCTCCTGTTGACGCCCCTGCGTCCAAAGCTTTCTTGCCTTCAACGACTAACCCTTTGGGTTGAAAAGCCTCAAGAGCTCCAAGCAACTTATGAGCACCACGCGATGCCCAATCGTCGATAGCTGATTCTTCAACCCGTATTGACACTTCTGGTTCTACTTGCGTCGCTGGCTTAGTTGCGAGTATTCCCTGGACGTACACTTGTCCACCACGAATCATATCCACAGCATGCTCACGCGAGCGCGCAATTTTGCGGCGCACCAACTCAGCATCAAGGCGTTTTCGAGAAGCCACTTACAGTCAAACCTTCCTACGGTAAAAATTACTGAAGCGCACTGTGAAGGACTTCATGCGCACGAGCTAAAAGTTCAGATTCTGCTGCGAGATCACTCGGGGTCTCAGATAATATTTTCTCTAATTCGCTCTTCACCTCGCCTGGGGTTACCCCCTGTAGACGAGGGTCGTGGGGTTTCGGTGTCTCCATGATTTATCACTCCCAATCTAGGATCACGCGCTTAGCATGCTCCCCACGGGTAAGTAGCTTTCCAGTCCAAGCCTCGCGCTCCCAAGCAATACCGGCTACCGTACGCAACGCTTCCATGGATGTTGCGGTCGGCGTTCCGCCGCTTAGCTCAATATCATTCTCACGCCACTCAGCGTGAAAATCACCTTGACTACCAGGCAGAAGCTTACTAGGAGATGCAAACAAATCGGATAAATTTAATCCTAGATATGTTGGCCGTTCACAAGGGATAGCCCGCAACAGATCCCAATGCCGGGACACGCCAGTCATTACATGAAGCGTCGCCATATCTGCAGCTACGCCTCCCGCAATATCCGTATTGAGGCGGTCACCAATAGCTAATGGCGCAGACACTCCCAAACGTTGAGCTGCCACGTTGAACATCGCAGCGCCTGGTTTTCCAGCAGAAACAGGATGCACGCCTGTTGCATTGACAATAGCCGCAACCATTGAGCCATTTCCCACGCACAGTCCGCGCTCCGTCGGTAGCGTCGAGTCTAAATTCGATGCAAAGTAGCGAGCACCGTTCCGGATAGACATTGCGGCCTCGGAAAGTTCTGCCCATCCGGTTTCAGGATTATGTCCGTGAAACACAGCACGCGGCTTTTCATCAGCGGACACTGCCACTGTATAACCAGCGTTTCGTGCTAAGCCTTTAAAGGAGTCCGTTCCAAGCACATACACCGTATCGCCAGGCTGCAGGTATTCCGCTGCAAGGTCAATCGCTGCTTGTGCGGAGGTCAACACGTCCTCCGGGCAAGCAGCGATGCCGATTTTCTGAAGCATCTCGGCCACAACGCCAGGCCCACGAGACGCATTGTTCGTGATAAACGCTACGGGCAGCGTGTTCTTCTCAAACGCCTCCACCGCCATTGGCAATGCCCTGCCTCCTTCCCAGACGGTTCCGTCAAGGTCAAAGAACAGAGCATCATGATGCTGGAGTAAAGACATGCTCTCCAGCTTAGTTCACGTTGGTAGAAGCAAATAATTAGAGATTAAGAGAGCTCCTGCAAACGTTCGCTTGCGTCAGTGTAACCATCCACATCTTGTTTTTCTGCAATAGCAAACCACTCTAGGGCATCATCTTTTCTCCCAGCAGCTAGCAACGCATCTGCATATGCGTAGGACAAGCGCACTGCGCCTAATCCGGTTGCAGCAGCATCAGGGTTCTCACGTTGCAAGATGACTACCGCAGAATCAGGCTGCCCTAAGTCTAAACGGGCTCCTGCTACTACGATTGCAAGCTCAATCCGGGTTTCCGGATCTAAGGATGCTGGGTCCTCATCACGAGCGAGCTCGATAGCCTTTTCTGGACGACCTAATCCCCTCTCGCAGTCAGCCATAACCGCAATGAGGCCAGGACCTCCGCTCATACGACGCGCAGCACGTAGCTCAGCAAGGGCTTCTTTCCACTCTCCTGCATGATAAGCAGCAATGCCACATGTCTCACGAACAACCGCTATGCGGCCAGCACGATCTTTGGCAGCACGCGCATGATTCAAGGCGAGCTGCGCGTCATCTGCCATCCATGTAGCAGCCATAATCATGTGCTTAGCTACTGCATTCGCATTATCCTTGGCTAGGACCTTAAGATCCTGCAATACCATAGGATCCAGATCGCGTATGTCAATATCGTCCGGCAAATCCGGTTCATTCACACGATTATTAATGCGTTCTTCACGGTAGCCGGGACGAATTGGACCACGGTGTTGTTTATCACGGTCAGCTCCACCGCGTTGTGAATGACGACGTTCACCATCACGACCGCGATCATTACGTGGTCGATCAGAACGCTCCCCATCCCCACGGCGATACTCTGGACGTCCGCCTCGTCGGCGTTCTCCATTGCGCTCACCGTTCCAGTCTTTACGACGATCATCCCGACGAGGGCCCCGCTTATCGTCATCCCAACGGGCACCTTGACGACGATCCTCGCGACGGTCATCGCCTCGTTTACCGCGATCATCAAAACGCTCCCTGCGATCTCTATCGAAGGGGCGTCCGGACTTACGGTCGTTCTCATCCCGACGGCGTCCATAGCCTTCTCGACGTCCAGCATTCGAGCTTCCAGTACGTCGATCATTTCCCTCATGACGGTCGTTACGTCCCCATGAGCTCTCACCACGGCGTCCCCGTTCACCACCTTGACGGCGGTCGTCACGAGACTTAAAGCCGCGCTGTGAGCGGCCTTCACGGGAATGAGAATCAGCCATAAAATTCCTTTATTAAAATGCGGAAATAGGGTGTGTGTAGTATAGAAGAAATTTTATCCTCCTACACAACACACACCCTATATAACCACTCTTCTATCAAATTTTTTGGTTGGCGGCGACCTACTCTCCCACACCCTCCCAGGTGCAGTACCATCAGCGCAATCGGGCTTAGCTTCCGGGTTCGGAAAGGGACCGGGCGTACCCCCGACGCTATAACCACCAACACATCCTATATAACACAACACACAACACGTGTCATGTCAGACACTGCACAGTGAACACAAGCAACAAAACTCTTCTTCTTTTTCAAACGCTCCAGGCACAACAATTATTTAACACACCACAAAAGGTGGTTGTTTATCGGTAAATTAGTACCAGTCACCTCCAAGTGTTACCACTCTTCCAGATCTGGCCTATCAACCCCCTCGTCTAGAGGGAACCTCAAAAGAAACCTCATCTTAAAACAGGCTTCCCGCTTAGATGCTTTCAGCGGTTATCCCTTCCGTACGTAGCCAACCAGCCCTGCCACGGGCGTGACAACTGGCACACTAGAGGTACGTCCGTCCCGGTCCTCTCGTACTAGGGACAGCCTTCTTCAAGTTTCAACGCGCACGGCGGATAGAGACCGAACTGTCTCACGACGTTCTAAACCCAGCTCGCGTGCCGCTTTAATGGGCGAACAGCCCAACCCTTGGGACCTACTCCAGCCCCAGGATGCGACGAGCCGACATCGAGGTGCCAAACCATCCCGTCGATATGGACTCTTGGGGAAGATCAGCCTGTTATCCCCGGGGTACCTTTTATCCGTTGAGCGACACCACTTCCACAAGTAGGTGCCGGATCACTAGTCCCGACTTTCGTCCCTGCTCGACCTGTCAGTCTCACAGTCAAGCTCCCTTGTGCACTTACACTCACCACCTGATTGCCAACCAGGCTGAGGGAACCTTTGGGCGCCTCCGTTACATTTTAGGAGGCAACCGCCCCAGTTAAACTACCCACCAGGCACTGTCCCCAACCCAGATCATGGGCCAAGGTTAAGGTGCTCAATCCGATCAGAGTGGTATTTCAACTTGCGACTCCACCACACCTAGCGGCGCAGTATCACAGTCTCCCACCTATCCTACACAAACCGAACCAAACACCAATACCAAGCTATAGTGAAGGTCCCGGGGTCTTTTCGTCCTGCCGCGCGTAACGAGCATCTTTACTCGTACTGCAATTTCACCGGGCCTGTGGTTGAGACAGCAGGGAAGTCGTTACGCCATTCGTGCAGGTCGGAACTTACCCGACAAGGAATTTCGCTACCTTAGGATGGTTATAGTTACCACCGCCGTTTACTGGGGCTTAAATTCTCCGCTTCGACCCCCAAAAGAGATCTAACAGGTCCTCTTAACCTTCCAGCACCGGGCAGGCGTCAGTCCGTATACATCAACTTCCACGTTTTCGCACGGACCTGTGTTTTTAATAAACAGTCGCTTCCCTCTATTCTCTGCGACCACCATCAGCTCCATCAGTCTGTCACCAACAATGGTCCCCCTTCTCCCGAAGTTACGGGGGCATTTTGCCGAGTTCCTTAACCACAGTTCACCCGATCGCCTTAGTATTCTCTACCTGACTACCTGTGTCGGTTTAGGGTACGGGCCATAATGACACTCGCTAGAGGCTTTTCTCGACAGTACAGGATCACCAACATCAACCAAAAAGGTCTACGCATCACGCCTCACCCTTATATGCAGCACGGATTTACCTATGCCACGGGCCACACGCTTACACCACAATCCAATAAGTGGCTCGGCTACCTCACTGCGTCACCCCATCACTTGGCTACTACCAACGAAGGTCCCACGCACAACCACACACACCCACACAAAGTATGAACACATGCAATTAATGGGCGGTTAGTACCACTGATTCACCACTTGTCGCATCACCACGGGTACCAGAATATCAACTGGTTATCCATCGACTACGCCTGTCGGCCTCGCCTTAGGTCCCGACTCACCCTGGGAAGATTAGCTTAACCCAGGAACCCTTAGTCATCCGGCGGAAAAGTTTTCCACTTTTCATTCGTTACTCATGCCTGCATTCTCACTCGCACACACTCCACACCCGGTCACCCAAATGCTTCACCACATGCACGACGCTCCCCTACCCAACCAACAAAAATGTTGACTGCCGCGGCTTCGGCGGTGTACTTGAGCCCCACTACATTGTCGGCGCAGAACCACTCGACCAGTGAGCTATTACGCACTCTTTCAAGGATGGCTGCTTCTAAGCCAACCTCCTGGCTGTCTTCGCGATCCCACATCCTTTTCCACTTAGTACACGCTTAGGGGCCTTAACCGGCGATCTGGGCTGTTTCCCTCTCGACCAACGGAGCTTATCCCCCGCAGTCTCACTGCCACGCTATAACATTACCGGCATTCGGAGTTTGGCTGACATTGCTAAGATTGTAGTCCCGCTCAACCAACCAGTAGCTCTACCTCCAGCAAGAAACACGCAACGCTGCACCTAAATGCATTTCGGGGAGAACCAGCTATCACGGAGTTTGATTGGCCTTTCACCCCTACCCACAGCTCATCCCCTCAGTTTTCAACCTAAGTGGGTTCGCGCCTCCACAAAGTCTTACCTCTGCTTCACACTGGCCATGGGTAGATCACCCCGCTTCGGGTCCAGGACATGCCACTAACAACACCCTCGTTAGGATTCGCTTTCGCTACGGCTACCCACCAAAAGGTTAACCTCGCGACATGCCGCTGACTCGCAGGCTCATTCTTCAAAAGGCACGCCATCACCCCACAAGGAGGCTCTGACGGATTGTAAGCACACGGTTTCAGGTACTATTTCACTCCCCTCCCGGGGTACTTTTCACCATTCCCTCACGGTACTAATCCGCTATCGGTCATTACAAGTATTTAGGCTTACCGGGTGGTCCCGGCAGATTCACAGCAGATTCCACGAGCCCGCTGCTACTCGGGGACATGCACAACCAGCGCACACATGCTTTCACGTACAGGACTCTCACCTTCTACGGCAGGCGTTCCCACACCACTTCCGCTAACACATGCACAAACCAGCAAAAAGATGGCAGCCTTTTTCACGCACACACCCCACAACACCACACACGCAACCCCTGCCAGGTATCACACGCACATGGTTTAGCCTCATCCACGTTCGTTCGCCACTACTAACGGAATCACAATTGTTTTCTTCTCCTACGGGTACTGAGATGTTTCACTTCCCCGCGTAAACCCCCACAACAGCTATGAATTCACTGAAGGGTAACCACACATAACTGTGGCCAGGTTTCCCCATTCGGACACCCTCGGATCAACGCTCTATTGGCAACTCCCCGAGGCCTATCGCGGCCTTACACGTCCTTCATCGGCTCATAATGCCAAGGCATCCACCGTGTGCCCTTAAAAAACAACACACACACAATATGCAAACAAAAAATACCAAGAACTAAAAAGAATAAAGATTATTACTCGCGTCCACTATACAGTTCTCACACAACACAACCACCCCACACCAACAACAACCCACAAAGGCCATCACCAGCACAAAAGCAGCCACAAGAATCAACACAACAGTGCATCATCCCAGACACCCAACAGCATGCCAACACAACAAACAAACAATCCTACAACCAACACAACACAACAACACACCATCACACAACCATGCACAGCCACCATCTGATTAGCAGCACACAATCACACACAACTTTGCTCCACCCGGATTTACAAATAAACAACAACAAACACCAACCAGTGAATGCTGGAAAAATAAAACTCCTTAGAAAGGAGGTGATCCAGCCGCACCTTCCGGTACGGCTACCTTGTTACGACTTCGTCCCAATCGCCGATCCCACCTTCGACCACTCCCCCCAGAAAACTGGTTGGGCCATGGGCTTCGGGTGTTACCAACTTTCATGACGTGACGGGCGGTGTGTACAAGGCCCGGGAACGTATTCACCGCAGCGTTGCTGATCTGCGATTACTAGCGACTCCGACTTCATGGGGTCGAGTTGCAGACCCCAATCCGAACTGAGGCCGGCTTTCAGCGATTCGCTCACCCTCACAGGCTCGCAACGCGTTGTACCGACCATTGTAGCATGTGTGAAGCCCTGGACATAAGGGGCATGATGATTTGACGTCATCCCCACCTTCCTCCGAGTTAACCCCGGCAGTCTCTCATGAGTCCCCACCATAACGTGCTGGCAACATAAGACAAGGGTTGCGCTCGTTGCGGGACTTAACCCAACATCTCACGACACGAGCTGACGACAACCATGCACCACCTGTATACAAACCACAAGGGAAAACGTATCTCTACGCCGATCTTGTATATGTCAAGCCCAGGTAAGGTTCTTCGCGTTGCATCGAATTAATCCACATGCTCCGCCGCTTGTGCGGGCCCCCGTCAATTCCTTTGAGTTTTAGCCTTGCGGCCGTACTCCCCAGGCGGGGCGCTTAATGCGTTAGCTACGGCACGAAAGTCGTGGAAGACCCTCACACCTAGCGCCCACCGTTTACGGCATGGACTACCAGGGTATCTAATCCTGTTCGCTCCCCATGCTTTCGCTCCTCAGCGTCAGTTACTGCCCAGAGACCTGCCTTCGCCATCGGTGTTCCTCCTGATATCTGCGCATTCCACCGCTACACCAGGAATTCCAGTCTCCCCTACAGCACTCAAGTTATGCCCGTATCGCCTGCACGCCCGGAGTTAAGCCCCGGAATTTCACAGACGACGCGACAAACCACCTACGAGCTCTTTACGCCCAGTAATTCCGGACAACGCTCGCACCCTACGTATTACCGCGGCTGCTGGCACGTAGTTAGCCGGTGCTTCTTATACAGGTACCGTCACAAAAGCTTCGTCCCTGTCGAAAGAGGTTTACAACCCGAAGGCCGTCATCCCTCACGCGGCGTCGCTGCATCAGGCTTGCGCCCATTGTGCAATATTCCCCACTGCTGCCTCCCGTAGGAGTCTGGGCCGTATCTCAGTCCCAATGTGGCCGTCCACCCTCTCAGGCCGGCTACCCGTCGACGCCTTGGTAGGCCATTACCCCACCAACAAGCTGATAGGCCGCGGGCTCATCTCGTACCGAAAAAACTTTCCACCACACACACTAAAGTGTGGTCCTATCCAGTATTAGACCCAGTTTCCCAGGCTTATCCCAGAGTACGAGGCAGATCACCCACGTGTTACTCACCCGTTCGCCACTCGAGTACCCCCGAAGGGGCCTTTCCGTTCGACTTGCATGTGTTAAGCACGCCGCCAGCGTTCGTCCTGAGCCAGGATCAAACTCTCCACAAAAAATCAGTCAAAAAAGACCAACCAGGCTTCGTGAAAAGCCCAACCAAAACTGGCAAAAAAACAAACAACCAACAAAAAATAATCCTATTGATCATTCATCAAAAAAATAATGAAAAAAGTAAAGCAAAAAACAGTGATCATCGATGCCTTGACGAGACAACACAACAACCACCCAACACCCACACACACAACATGCGTGTGAATATTGTTTGTTCACATGGAATCCCACACCACAACCCACACAAGAGTCATGGACATGAAACACACACCATGTTTCGCATAAACAACTTATTTCCTCGGCACAACATTTTTACAAGCAAGCCACACTTGCCGGCCAAAACTGTGTATACCGTGATCATCACATAAAACATCATGTGATAACGCATCATTGTTTAACTACAAAACGTAGCTATCACCATGTCAACCATAAAATAAATTTATAAGTACATTGGCACACTATTGAGTTCTCAAACAACACACCCACACCCCACACACCAACCATCATCAGCGCGCTACAAGCGTAAGTACAACAAACAGTAAACACAGTAACTACAAAAGTCAAACTCTTCGTTTTCTTTGTTCACCATCCGGTCACCATCTTGCAACCTCTCGGCCGCGGCGACTCGCATAAAGTTACACACCCTCAACAGAACACACAAATCCCCAGCTCACAGGCATATTTAAAGCGGGCTAATCGCAGAGGGTTTTACTAATCAAGTCCTCAATGCCGTTTTCAACGCACAAAACAGCATTAAAAGGTGGATTCCGCTTACCGGAAACCGAATAAGCAAAAGGACCGTGAGAA
Source organism: Corynebacterium ulcerans (assembly GCF_900187135.1). Classification (NCBI taxonomy): domain Bacteria; kingdom Bacillati; phylum Actinomycetota; class Actinomycetes; order Mycobacteriales; family Corynebacteriaceae; genus Corynebacterium; species Corynebacterium ulcerans. The sequence goes on along the minus strand of NZ_LT906443.1, from coordinate 135,185 downwards.
GAAAGAAGTTCTTCTCACGGTCCTTTTAACTGCTATGCATTAAACCGAACGCCCGCAAAGTTCTTTTTACCTTTACGTAAAACAACCCACGCACCATGAAGCAGATCCTCACTGCTTGGTTCCCAGGTTTCGTCGCTAATGCGAACGTTATTTACGTAGGCACCACCCTCTTTTACTGCGCGCCGAGCGGCTCCCTTGGAATCAGCAAGGCCCGAAGCAACAAGCAGGTCAACGATGGTTCGAGCTTCATCAGCCGCAATCTCCGCAACTGGGGTTTCAGAAACCGCACCGATCAGTGTCTGCTCATCAAGGTCTTCGATCGAAGCCTTGCCAAAAAGGGCCTGAGCAGCCAATTCCACGGCAGCAGTAGCAGCTTCGCCATGGACAAGCGTTGTCATTTCTCGAGCGAGTCTCCGCTGTGCCTCGCGCTTATGAGGAGCCTCAGCTACCTGGACTTCCAGTTCCGCGATCTCTGACTCGCTTAGGAACGTAAACCACTTGAGGTAATCAATAACGACCGTGTCTCCAGCATTGAGGAAATACTGGTACCAGGAGTAAGGGCTGGTCTGCTCAGGATCAAGCCATAGTTTTCCGCCGCCGGTAGACTTACCAAACTTCTGCCCTTGAGCGTCAGTGACCAACGGAACCGTCAAAGCATGAACTTTTGTACCGTCAACCCGTCGGTTCAGGTCAACACCCGAGATAATGTTGCCCCATTGATCCCCGCCACCAATTTGAAGAATGCAATCGTATTTCTTGCACAGGTGAACAAAATCGTTCGATTGCAGAAGCATATAAGAGAATTCGGTGTAAGAGATGCCGTCGCTAGCAAGACGACGTTTCACTGTCTCGCGATCCAGCATCGTATTCAGTGAAAAATTCTTTCCTACATCGCGTAAAAATTCGATCACTGACATCTCCGCCGTCCAGTCAGCGTTGTTCACCATGATCGCATCGTTATTCTGACCGGATTCAAAAGAAACAAACCGTCGAAGCTGTTTTTTAATCGCCTCAAGATTCTGCGCAACTTTGTCTTCTGTGAGCATGACACGCTCCCCCACCTCACGCGGGTCGCCGATCATGCCCGTGGCTCCGCCAGCTAGGGTTAGCGGCCGATGCCCAAACTGCTGAAAACGACGCAGCATAACCATAGGAACCAGATGTCCCGCATGCAGGGAATCGCCGGTGGGGTCAAAGCCGCAATAAAGAGTAATGGGCTGTTCGCATGCTTCTCTTAGGGCTTCAATGTCTGTGGAATCGTTAATTAAACCGCGCCACAGGAGTTCATCAACGATATTGCCATGCTGGGACATGTAGATAGGTTCCTTGATTGTGTGAGTATTGTGAAATAAATGGAAAACTACTGGGTTTTCCCTTGAGGCCACGTAATCGCTTCATCTTCAAGCATTACCGGGATATTGTCTTCAATTCGATAGGCAATGCCAAGGCGATCATTGACCAAGACATTGTCCTGCTCTAGATAGCGCAACGGCCCTTTATCTTGGGGGCAAGCGAGAACTTCTAGCAGCTGGGGATCGATACTCATGGTTTTCTAGCGTACAACACCCAGATATTTCCCTCTGCTTAGCTGACAATAACAGCGAAGCCTCGACCCCCTATCCAGGTTAAGGAAAGAGGGATCGAGGCTTTTCGACGTACCAGGTTTACGAGCGAACAGGAGTTTCAGCCCAAAGACGTAACTCCGCAGACGCTAGTTCAACGCGTTCCCGCTGTTTGGCTACCTGCACTCCAGCAGTACCTCCGCGCGTCGCTCGCGAAGCGACGGCACCCTCTACGGTGAGCACATCTCGAACCGCGGTGGTCAAACGTGAGTCGACGCTAGCGAATTCCTCGTCCGTCAACTCATCGAGTCCCACTCCGCGTTGTTCTGCAATACGCACGCATGCTCCAGAAGCCTCATGGGCTTCCCTAAAAGGCACGCCCTCACGAACCATCCACTCAGCCAGATCCGTAGCTAACGTATAGCCAGCTGGTGCAAGTTCAGCCATGCGATCTTCGTGGAATTCAAGGGTAGACACTAGACCCGTCATTGCAGGAAGCAGCAAGTTCAGCTGTGCAACCGAATCAACAATGGGTTCTTTATCCTCTTGAAGATCGCGGTTGTACGCCAAAGGCTGAGCCTTAAGGGTTGCCATGAGTCCGGCAAGGTTGCCGATCAAACGACCCGTTTTTCCCCTAGTTAGCTCCGCCACATCAGGGTTTTTCTTCTGAGGCATGATTGAGCTTCCGGTCGACCATGCATCAGACAACGTGACATAACCGTATTCCGGCGTGCACCAATAAATGATTTCCTCTGCAAGGCGTGACATGTCGACTGCGATCTGGGCCAAAACGAAAGCTGTCTCAGATGCAAAATCCCGAGAGGACGTCGCATCGATGGAGTTGTCCGCTGCGGAGTCAAACCCCAGCTCTTCCGCAATCGCCTCAGGGTTAAGCTTCAAGGACGAACCCGCGAGTGCTCCCGAACCGTATGGGGACACCGCTAAGCGCTTATCCAGGTCCTGAATTCGGTCTACGTCACGCAGCAACGGCTGCGCGTGGGCCAGCAGCTGGTGAGCCAGCAAAACCGGCTGAGCAGCCTGGGAGTGGGTCTTTCCTGGCATGATCGCTGCTGGATGCGCACTCGCTTGTTGCACGAGGGCGTCGATAAGCTCGGCAACGCCGACAGCGATACCTCGTATCGCGTCCCTGACCCACATACGGAAGAGCGTCGCAACTTGGTCGTTCCTCGAACGGCCTGCACGCAAACGCCCGCCGACCTCAGGACCTACGCGGTCAATGAGTCCGCGTTCCATCGCCCCATGGACGTCTTCATCACTAGGCAAAGGAGTAAAAGACCCATCTGCTACGTCCCTACCCAACTGGTCAAGGCCAGCCAGCATAATCTCTAGATCCGAGCTACTCAGCAACCCCGCCGAATGCAGCACCTTGGCGTGAGCTTTGGATGCTAGAACATCATAGGGAGCAAGAACCCAGTCAAAATGTGTGGACACGCTCAGCGCAAACATCGCCTCGCTGGGGCCACCGGAAAACCTTCCTCCCCACAGCGCGCCTTCATTTGTTCCGTGTTTATTCACGTTAGCGAACCTCGCGGTCACGGCGGTTCGAGATCTTGGAAGACAAGCCATGCAGCTCAACAAACCCCTTGGCCAAAGTCTGATCAAATGTATCGCCGGTGTCATAGGTTGCTAGATCGAAGTCATACAGTGAGTGTGCGGAACGACGTCCGTTGACAATGATCTTTCCAGCGTGAAGCACCATGCGGATGTCACCAGAGACATGCTCCTGGGTAGAGTCGACAAAAGCATCGAGCGAACGCTTCAGCGGCGCATACCACAGTCCGTCGTATACTTCCTCGGACCAGCGCGCATCGATGCCGCGCTTATAGCGGGCAACCTCGCGCTCCAGAGTGACGTCTTCCATAGCCTGGTGAGCAGTAATCAAAGCAATCGCACCCGGTGCCTCGTAGACCTCACGAGACTTAATACCGACAAGGCGATCCTCGACCATATCCAGGCGCCCGATTCCTTGTGCGCCTGCACGACGATTGAGTTCTTCAATTGCCTGCAGAACTGTAACTTTGCGACCATCAATAGCCACAGGAGCACCGGCCTCGAAAGTAATAATCAGTTCATCGGGAGCGTTGCCCAACGCAGGATCTTCAGTATAAGAGTACAAATCCTTTGTTGGAGGATTCCACAGATCTTCCAAGAAGCCTGTCTCAACAGCACGGCCCCACACGTTCTGGTCAATAGAGAAGGGCGACTTTTTTGACTGCTCAATAGGAAGATTAATTTCTTCTGCAAATGCGATAGCTTTATCACGCGTCCACGCATAATCGCGTGCAGGAGCAATGATCTCCAGCTCCGGCGCTAGGTTGCGGAAACCAACTTCAAATCGGACCTGATCGTTTCCCTTGCCCGTACAACCATGTGAGACATGCGTACCACCATGCTCTTTAGCAGCTTCTACTAGGTGCTTTACGATCAACGGACGTGAAATAGCAGAGACCAAGGGATACTGCTTCATATACATGCCATTTGCCTTGATCGTAGGCAAACAATAATCGTTAGCAAACTCGTCTTTAGCGTCAATTACGATGGACTCAACCGCACCGCAGTCGAGTGCACGCTGCCGCACGGACTCCATATCCTCGCCGCCCTGGCCCAGGTCGAGCGAAACCGCAACGACCTCACCCCCCGTCATTTTTGCCAGGTAAGGAATAGCGACAGAAGTATCAAGTCCACCGGAGTACGCCAGGACGACACGATTGGTCATGTTTGCTCCTTAAAAATTCTCAACTGAATTGAATATGAGATGAAATTTTGATCATTATGCAGATTTTATGGAAAATACGCAGGTTTAGCACCGCTAAACCGTCCATAAGTTTGGATGTTCTACATATATGAATCCTTCTTGAGGTAGTTTATGCACTCATCCCCATAAATTGCGAAGCGAGATTTTCCGCGCATAGGAAAGAGGCCAAAAAACTCATGGCTTAGGAAGCCACCACACCGCTTTTATTGCCACTAACTCGGATGAAAACGATCCAGATTAGTGCCCTGAACGTCTTTGACTAAGAAATTCTCCAAGGTCCTGACCAGTCATTGGATCGCGTGCGAGAACAAAAACGGTGTCATCTCCAGCGATAGTCCCAACTACTTCGTCCATTCCCACGCGGTCGATGAACGAGGCCAAGAAGGGAGCACCCCCAGGTGGGGTACGCAGTACAGCAATGTTGCCGGAGTGATCGACGGAAACGAGCAAGTCGTCAAGCATCTTGCGAAGCTTCTCCCGAGTGCCTACCGTCGATGGCACTGCCGCCTCATCTGCAGCTCCCACCGCATAAAACGCACGCCCACCCTCGGGGCGCACCTTTTTCGCCCCGAGCTCATCCAGGTCGCGGGATAGCGTTCCCTGAGTGATTTCTACGCCCTTCGCTTTAAGCAGATCAGACAATTGCATTTGGCTCGATACTTGGTTTTGTTCGAGCAAATCAAGAATCAAGGCTTGCCGAACCGTTCGCGTAATCGGACTAGTGCTCATGGATTCTTCCTCACAACTTTCTCTTCGCTCCCCTAAAGTTATGCGGGGTACCGAATTCTTTTATATCGCTTTTACGCATCTATCCTAGGCTGTCGGTTGGTGATCCAGCAGCCAAGACATGAGTGCTTTCTGCGCATGTAGACGATTTTCCGCCTCATCAAAGACCACAGACTGCGGACCATCAATAACAGAAGCAGCAACTTCATTCCCCCGATATGCGGGGAGACAATGAAGAAATATAGCGCTCTCATCAGCACGATCCATAATGGCATCGTTAACTTGGTAAGGAATAAAAGGAGTTCGACGATCAATACCGTCTTTCTCCATCCCCATCGATACCCAGGTATCCGTAATCACAATATGTGCCCCTGATACTTCATCAAGATCATCAGTCACAGTGACTACTGCCCCGGTTTGCTCAGCACGCTTTTTCGCGCGCGCTACAAACTCTTCCTTAGGCTGAAAATCAGTCGGAGCAATAATGCTTATATTTACACCTGCCGTGGCAAAACCAATGAGATACGAGTTCGCCATGTTATTGCTGCCATCTCCGAGATAAACAGCCTTTTTCCCGTGTAAGCCGCTGGGGCCTTCTTCTGCACAAAGATGCTCAACGCAGGTCTGCAGGTCTGCCAAGATTTGGCAGGGATGAAGATCATCAGACAGAGCATTAATAATAGGCACCGTGGCAGTCTGGGCCATCTCCACGAGATTGGTGTGGGCAAACGTGCGCCATACGATGGCCGAGGTAAACCGGGAAAGGACTGCGCCGGTATCCTGATAGGTCTCCCCCTTGCCCATCTGGGAAGCGTTGCTATCTACGACAATCGCGTTTCCTCCCAGTTGCGCAATTCCTGCGTCAAAAGAAAATCTTGTCCGCGTTGATGTCTTATCAAATAAGACCGCAACCGATTGAGGCCCTTCCAATGGACGCAAAGAATACGGATTCTTTTTGAGCTGTGCGGCCAGTTCTAATACTTCACACTGTTCAGAGGGAGTGAGATCGTCATCAGCTAAAAAATGCCTTGCTAAAGCCTTTCCAGGCCCTGCCGCTTCAAAGGTATCAAAGGAGGACATCGTCGTATCCGTGTTCATTAGTGTGCAAGATCCTTTCACTCAGTAGGAGCAGTCAGGGAATCAAGCAGACGCTCTATGCGTCCGACTGCTTCCACAATGTGTTCAGTATCGATAATTAACGGCGGGGTAATCCTTAAGACGAATTCCGATGGAGCATTGAGAATCACACCAAAATCTGCTGCCCGTTGCGCCGCAATTTTTGCGACAGGCTGTTTCAGTACTATCCCCAACATAAGACCTCGGCCGCGCACATAATCGACGGATTTCAAGTCTGATAGCTTGTTTTTGAAGAGTTTTCCTTTTTCGCGGACGTCGCTGATGAAACCCTCATTTATTACGTCCAGTACTGCGCACGCCGCTGCACAGGCCACAGGGTTTCCACCGAAGGTGGTTCCGTGCAATCCCGGAGTAAATAGATCCTTTGCCTTTCCATGCGCTACACACACTCCGATAGGCAATCCCCCTCCTAATCCTTTGGCCATGGTAACTATGTCCGGCACTACCCCCTCGTGTTGGAACGCAAAGAAGTCTCCGGTGCGTCCGACACCGGTTTGAACTTCATCGACCACCATCAGGATGCCATTGTCAGTGCATAAGTTCCGGACTTCTTGCAGGAATCCTTCAGGTGCTGGAATTACGCCGGTTTCTCCTTGAATTGGCTCTAGAAAAATAGCAGCTACATCGTGAGGATTTATGGCGATAAGTTTGCGCAGATAGTCAAGGTCTCCATAAGGATAGAACTCGACACCAGCAGGCAAGGGTCCAAAAGGAGCTTGCTTTTCTGGTTGTCCTGTTAGCGCCAACGCTCCCATAGTTCTTCCATGGAAACCATGCTGCGCTGCAAGAATTCGGTTTCTCCCACTCAATCGGGCAAGTTTAAAAGCAGCCTCGTTTGCCTCTGTTCCTGAGTTGCAAAAGAATACTCGTGTCTCAGAAGCGATAGCATCCGGGTCTGATTGGCCCTGGCTAAACCGTTGAATGATTTTTTCTGCAACATTCACCACAGGTGCAGAAGCAAAAAGGTTAGACACATGGGAGAAGCTCTGGATCTGTGTTGTTACGGCCTCCGTAATAGCAGGATGCCCATGCCCCAAGGAGTTCACGGCAATTCCAGCGAGAAGATCAATATGCTCCCTGCCCAGAGAATCAGTGACTAGTGCTCCGTGTCCATCAACAAGTTCCAATGCTGGAGTCCCATAGGTGTTCATCACAACATCGGGCCACTTTTCTCGTGCAGAACGGTGTCCAGCATGGCTTTTAGCCTGACATATATTTTCTTCCTGCATCATTTCCCTCCTTGAGCGTGTCTAAAAATTGTTGCTTCTGGGATCGCCGCATCCTGAGTCACCATCGTGCCGATGCCACCAGAGGTCAGTAGTTCCAGGAGAACTGCGTGTGGAGTGCGTCCATCAATCACATGCGCTGCAGGTACGCCCTTTATAACAGCATTAAGGCAACTTTCCATTTTCGGGATCATGCCTGCATGCAAGGTAGGAATAATCGCACGAAGCTCCGCTACGCTGATTTTGGAAACAAGAGATCCTTGATCTGGCCACGCCGTATAGAGGCCCTCTACGTTGGTGAGGATAAGCAGCCGTTCCGCGCCGATGGCTGAGGCAAGTGCACCTGCCGCTGTGTCCGCATTAACGTTGTATATTTCTCCGTCATCACCGGGAGCAATCGTGGATACTACAGGGATTCTTCCGGCCTCGATGATATCCATGAGGCTCGCGGGGTTGACAGCTGTAATGTCGCCTACCAAACCAATATCGGTAGCTTGTCCGCCCACTGCTACAAGCCGTTTTTCTGCTTGAAACAATCCCGCATCTTCGCCTGATGTGCCAACCGCATACGGGCCGTGGGAATTGATCAGACCTACGAGATCTCGCCCCACTTGCCCAAAGAGCACCATCCGCACCACCTCCATAATTTCAGGAGTGGTTACCCTAAAGCCCCCTTTGAATTCGCCTTCTAGCCCCAGTTTATTCAGCATGGAGGAAATCTGTGGCCCGCCACCGTGCACCACGACGGGTTTTGCTCCAACAGTGCGTAGGAAGACCATGTCCGCAGCAAACGCGGCTTTGAGAGACTCATCCACCATCGCGTTGCCGCCATACTTCACGACCACAATCTTGTCGCGAAAATGTTGCAACCATGGCAAAGCCTCAGCTAGCACTGTGGCTCTGTCTTGTGCAGTGAGATGATCAAGCATATCTGTCATAGACAATGCCTTTCTCCAGTTTGGGGACAAGCGCAGATCATGATGCTCATTTTGTCCTTCTGCTTGTTAGGAGGAATAAGCTGAGTTGATTTCCACGTATGAATGAGACAAATCGGTTGTTCGGATAAAGGCGGTTCCGGTATGAGCAGTGCCCAAGTCAACGCGAACATCGATATCGGTCCCGCTTAAGTCCACCTCTCGGGCATGCGGCGTTCCAGTCGATGCCAGGCATACTGGCTGATCATTAAAATAAACTGAAATATTATCGGGATCCATGTCAGCTTCTGCCATGCCGATAGCAGCAAGAACCCTTCCCCAGTTTGGATCTGACCCAAACATCGCGCATTTAAATAGATTGTCCCGACCCAGAGTGCGCGCGGCGTGAAGCGCTTGGTCATCGTTGGTTGCACCGGTCACTGTAATGCGAACCCGCTTTGTTACCCCTTCTGCATCCGACTGCAACTGATCAGCTATATCAGAGCACACTGCATGTATAGCCGACTCAAAGGCTTCCGTGCTGGGAGTTATACCCGATGCACCATTTGCCATCAGTATCACGGTGTCATTGGTGGATGTGGAACCGTCAATATCGAGGGTATTAAAAGTCTTTGCCGCAGCTTTTTCCAGCGCAGATTGCGCAACTTCCGAGGACACCGAAGCATCCGTGGTAATGCATACCAGCATCGTGGCCAACGAAGGCGCCATCATTCCTACGCCTTTGCCCATTGCGCCTACCGACCAATCGGCTTCTTTGAGCACTGCTTGTTTACTGACGGTATCCGTAGTCATGATTGCTTCGGCTGCTTGCTCACCGTGGTCGCCTAGGCCGTCGACAAGCACAGAAGTCGCCGCTAGTAGCTTCTCGACGGGCAAAGGTTCTCCTATCAACCCCGTAGAGCATGCCGCGATATCGTTGCTTTTGAGCGAAAGTGACCGCGCCACTGCATCCACGATAGCCTGAGCATCTCGCTCGCCTTGGGCCCCGTTGCAGGCGTTGGCATTCCCGGAGTTAAAGACAATGGCCTTCAATGTTCCATCGCTTACCGACCTCTTACTCAGTTTCACAGGCGCTGCCACAATTTTGTTTCTAGTAAAAACTGCGGCGGCTCTAAACTCTGGCCCGTGGTTAACGACCAACGCCATGTCTTTATTACCGGAAGGCTTAATTCCTGCGGTTGTTGCGGCGGCAGAGAAGCCTTTCACAGCCGTGATGCCACTAGTGCTCATGATAATGCGTCCTTTTCTTCTATCCCTTTGAACCGATACACAAGATCCGCCCTAGGGCGCAGTCCCAGTACGCGGAAGCCCTGACGCTTCGTCCCAGCCCAGAATAATATTCATGCATTGCACTGCGGCTCCGCCTGTTCCTTTTGTCAGATTATCGATTGCAGACGTAACGATGAGCTTTTCTGCCGCAGAATCCACAGCTACCTGAATATGACACATGTTCGAGCCAACAACCGATTGGGTCTGAGGCTGCATTCCGGGAGGAAGCACCTGGACAAAAGGCTCCGACTCATAGGAACTAACGTATGCGTTATAGACGTCACTGTGAGAAACTCCCGGAGCAATCGGAGCTATCGCGGTGGTAAGAATTCCCCGAGGTAACGGAGCCAGAATCGGAGTAAAGCTGACAGAAACCGGCGAGCTTGAATATTCTGACAAATTTTGGACTATTTCCGGCGTATGTCGGTGGCTACCTGCAACGTTATATGCGCTCAATGATCCCATTGTTTCCGCACCTAACAGCCCCACAGCTGGCTTTTTCCCACCGCCGGAGACTCCCGTGACAGAAACAATAGATATATCCGGCTTTACAAGACCCATTTTTATGGCAGGCCATAGTGCCAACGTGGCTCCCGTAGGAAAACATCCTGGTACCGCTACTTTGCGCGCGCCCCTGATGTGCTCACGATGCCCCGGCATCTCTGGGATTCCATATGGCCACGATCCTGCATAATTTCCCCCGTAATAGTGATCCCAATCGCTTTGGTTGTGAAGGCGGAAATCTGCAGCACAATCGATGATCACGCACGAGTCTTCACATTCCTTAGCTATTTTCGCGGAATGTCCATGTGGTAGAGCCAAGAAAACTACGTCATGACCAGCAAGATTCTCTGGGGTAGTTGGTTGCACTACCCGATCTGCAAGCTCTGGTAAATGAGGCATGAGCTTGCCCAGGGGCTCCCCCGCAGTGGACGCACCGGTTAGTATTCCGATTTCTAATTCTCCGCTCGCATAACGCGGATGATTAAGCAAAAGGCGGAGAATCTCTCCGCCTGCGTATCCGCTTGCACCCGCGACTGCTACCGTGATCGTCATAGACCCACTATATACATAGTATTCCGTAACATGTAAGTATTCCGAGAATATTTACCCCGATGACCCCTGTTTGGAAAACACAAACGCGCCACACACCCGGCTTTTGGGATATATGTGGCGCGTTAAACTACGTGTTTATATTAAGCGCGCATGGCTGCGCCAAACTTTTGTGCAGCCGCCTCAGCCGCTGCAAGTCGGCCTTCGGAGCATTCTTCATCTGTCAGAGTGCGATCTTGCGCCCGGAAAACCAAGGAAAAGGCCAGCGATTTTTTGTTGTCGCCGAGATTATCAGAGCGGTAGACATCGAAAAGCTCTACCTTTTCCAAAAGCTCGCCTGCGGCTTCCTCAATCACCTTTCGCACTGACTCCGCCGGTACGTCTTCATCTACGACCAACGCCAAATCTTGGTGCAAGGTTGGGAAGGCAGACAACACCGGAGCTGGGAAAGCATTATCAAACGGCATCGCGGTGATATCGAGTTCCATCGCACAGGTGCGCGGTGGCAAGCCCAGGCGATCCAGAATCTGCGGATGCAGCTCACCTGCATAACCTACGACTACCTCGCCCACGCGCAATTCAGCACAACGACCTGGGTGCCACGGAAGGTACTCCGCATTGGAGACTTCAAGTTCTACCCCAGCTGCCCGCGCTACTACCCGCGCCGACTCCACGGCATCGGCATACGTGTAATCGCGTCCTTGTCCCCACGGGCCTTCATTTTCAATGTGCCCAGTGGCAACCGTAGCCACGTGAAGCGGCTGATACGGAAGTGAATCCAAAAGACCCTGCACATCATCCGCGCTTGGTCGAGTACGAACATCAAGCATTGGGGAAACGCCCTCGCCACGGTTAAATGCGACCTGTTGTAGACCGAAAAGGCTTACGGAGTGCTGCCCGCGGGATACGTTGCGAGCAACCGCTTCCAGCATGGACGGCAACAACGTGGTGGCAAGGATTGCATAATCAGAGTCGAGTGGGTTCTGCACCTTCACTGTACGTCTACGAGCGTCATCCGAGGGAAGCTCCCACAAATCAAAGCTGTCGCTCTTGATAAAAGGCGTGGGCAGAATTTCCGCGTACCCATTATACGCCAGAGAATGTCCTATTGCCCGACGACGTTTCTGCGCACGGCTTAGCCCGGTCCCTACGGGTGCAGGGGGAACGATGGAAGGAATCTGCTCTAACCCCTCCAAACGCAAAACTTCTTCTACCAGGTCAGCTGCCATCGTAATATCGTGGCGCCACGTTGGTGGTGTCACAATAAGCTCATCGCCCTCGCGTTCCACCACACAGCCAATTTCCTCTAAGCGAGAAATGACGGTTTCAGGGGAATAGTCAACGCCCGCGATTGCTGCTGGACGAAGCGCAAGCATGCGCACCTTTGGCATAACAGGAACTTCCCCGATCAGGGTTCGCTCCGATTCGATGGTTCCGCCTGCAATCGACACCAACAGCGCGCACGCAGCATCGAGCGCTATCTCCACTAGCGTGGGGTCGACTCCGCGTTCAAAGCGTCGAGAAGCTTCGGAACTTAGCTTATGCCTGCGTGAGGTCCGAGCAATCGTAATTGGATCCCAGTTGGCCGCCTCGAAGTAAACGTTTGTCGTCTCTGCAGAGATCTCTGAAACATTTCCGCCCATGACGCCTGCAAGCGATTGGATTCCAGCGGCATCGGCGATAACCACGTCTTCTTCCGACAGCGTCCGCGTGACGTGGTCGAGAGTCTCCAGCTGCTCATCGGCGTGAGCACAGCGTACAACGAGGTCGCCGGTGATCACGTCCGCGTCGAAAGCATGCATTGGCTGGCCCAAGAGCAACATGATGTAGTTGGTCACGTCAGTCGCAGGATTAACTGGGCGCTGTCCGGACAACATCAACTCACGCTGCAGCCAGAAAGGAGATTCTGCAGCGGGGTCAATTCCAGTTACTTTACGTACACCAAAACGTACTGCTTTTGTTTCAGGTTTAAGATCAACCGAAAGCGATGCGTTAGCTGTTGCAGGCACTGCAGAAACATCAATCCCTGCAACCCTAAGGTCTGCGGCAGGGTCAACGTAGTCAAGGTTAAAAGCAGAGGCTAGTTCCCGAGTCAAGCCTCGCGCAGAAAGTGCATATCCACGATCCGGCGTGATGTTAACGTCAAAAATAGTGTCTTCTAAGCCCACAATGGCGCGAGCATCATCGCCAGGCGCCCCCACGCCTTCCGGCAAGGTAATAATTCCTGAATTCTGCTTGTCTGCGAGCCCTAATTCAGCTGCCGAACAAATCATTCCAGCGGACATCCGCCCATAGGTCTCTCGGGCAGAAATTGCGAAATTACCAGGCAAGACAGCACCTGGCAGGGAAACCACCACGAGGTCTCCCTCGCGGAAATTACGTGCGCCACACACGATGGACTGCAGTTCGCCGGTCCCGTTAGCGTCGCCTACGTTCACGTGACAATGGCGGATGGGCTTCTTAAAACCTGTAAGCTCCTCGATCGTTTCCACGCGTCCGAGTACCAGCGGCCCAGTTGTCTCCGCGATTCCCTCATAGCCCTCGGTTTCAAACCCGACACGAACATAACCTGCGTCTAGTTCTTCCGGGGTCAAGGACCATCCCTTGTTGGAATGTCCTAGCAGTCTTGTTACCCAGTTTTGCGAGATAAGCATGTAAAACTAACTCCTGTTTGTTGTCTTGAAAGATTCTCAGTGTGCGGGTTCTATGCTTGGACACCAAAAGGAAGGGTGAAGCGCACATCGCCTTCCACCATGTCGCGCATGTCGCTCAATCCGTTTCTAAACTGAAGCGTTCTTTCAAGTCCCATGCCAAATGCAAAACCGTTGTAGATTTCTGGGTCAATTCCCGCAGCCTTGAGGACGTTCGGGTTGACCATGCCGCAGCCACCCCATTCGATCCATCCAGCGCCACCCTTCTTATTAGGGAACCACACATCGACCTCTGCGGAAGGTTCTGTGAACGGGAAGTAATTAGTCCGCATGCGTGTTTTTGTCTCTGGCCCAAAGAGAGTTTTAGCCAGATGATCCAAAGTGCCTTTGAGATGAGCCATCGTCAGGCCTTTGTCTACAGCTAAGCCTTCAATCTGATGGAACACCGGCGTATGGGTAGCGTCGAGCTCATCAGTACGGAACACCCTGCCCGGGCAGACAACGTACACAGGAACGTCGCGGGAAAGCATCGTTCGCATCTGCACTGGCGAGGTGTGCGTGCGCAGTACTTGGCTGGAGCCTGGCTCACCCACGTGGAAGGTGTCTTGCAGCGTACGTGCCGGATGATCGGGAATGAAGTTCAGAGAGTCAAAGTTAAAGTACTCTGCTTCTACTTCTGGACCTTCTGCAACTTCATAGCCCATTCCCACAAAAATGTCAGCGATGGTTTCGCTGAGTTCTGTGATCGGATGCAAAGCACCGAGCTGTCGACGAGTGGTAGGCACCGTGACGTCGACACGCTCAGCTTTCAGTACTTCTGCATTACGTTTTTCTTCCAGAACAACCTTGACCTCAGCAAAATGCTTTTCGACGCGTCCCCTGGCCATATTAACGAGACGGCCTGCTTCTTTTCGTTTTTCTTTTGCAATCGATCCCAAAGCGCGACGGGCTTGTGGGATCGGCGCGGAATCACCTAGGTGTGCTCGACGCGCCTCAGCCAAGTCTTCCAAGGTCTGAGCAGTGGCAAAAGCCTCAATAGCTGCTTCGGCAGCGGAATTCAAGCTTTCTTCGGTTAAGTCCACCGACGAATTCTCCGGTTGATCAGACACTCAGTGCTCCTCTGTTGGATCCATAGTCATTCGAGTAACCCTCACATCATACCCACACTGAGGTAGACAAAATGAGTCAGGGCGAATGAGATACAAGCATCATTTCCGTTATTACGCTTTTGCCCGATGATTCCAACAGATTTATACAGCTTGTCTGCAGCAGTTTTCCTAGTCCGCTAGGAGAGCCTTCGAGGACTCATAAAGACAAATGGACGCAGCAGTGGCAAGGTTCAGGGATTCAGCCCTACCTCGGATCGGGATGCTTACACGATGATCCGCTTTCTGCATGAGCTCCGCATCCAGGCCGTGTGCTTCATTGCCCATAAGCCAAGCAGTCGGGCTGGAAAGGGTCTCCCCCGGATTATCCAGGCTTACTTCCCCTTGTGCGGTAGTAGCAAGAATCGTTAGCCCGCGAGCTTTGAGGGAATCCCAGACTCTTTGCATATTAGGTTCACGCACTACCGGTATATGAAAAAGAGAACCCGCACTTGATCTCACAGCTTTAGGTCCCTGCGGATCCACAGTGTCTCCGGCAAAGACGATGCAGTCAGCACCCATTGCATCTGCGACCCGGATCAGAGTTCCAGCATTACCCGGCTCTGATGTGCCTACGGCGACGCATACTAAACGGGGCTGGCCTTTCAACGCAGATTTAATCTCCCACAGGACAGGTCGGCATACCGCAAAAATTCCAGTGGTGGTTACCGTATCCGACAGGCTCTTCGCAGCACGATCGCTGATCGGGTGAACGTATACGCCCATGTGCTTGGCGGCAGTTATCACATCGACAAATCTTTGCGCTGCCTTTTCCGTAACAAACACGTCAGTGGCTGCACCAGTACTCACAGCAGCTTCAACGCTATTTTCCCCTTCCGCCAGGAACCGATCCGCCTTCTTTCTTCCTGCAGCCCGTAGAAGCTTTGCGGCGTTAACTACGCGGGGGGTTCTCTCACTAAAAGGCTGATCAAAATCCAGTTCCATGGAAAAAAACCATATCAGTAATGCACAGTGCAGACCCATGTCCCCCTCTTTCCTTACGCCCCACAAGAAATGAGTTGTGTATCACATCCAACAAAATTCAATTCACAAGAATTTCAATGTTAATTTTAAGGTTGCAAAATATGTGGTGCGTCACCAATTTCCGTCGTTCCACCGCCGCTTTTTAGGAAGGTTTCTCTCAAACACCATGAGTAACAAAGCTATCTATGGCGCGCTAAGCCGCGTTTTTTCTATCGTTCTCATTGTTGTCGGCGCTGCCGCTATCTTTGGCGGCACATACGCACATGGGTTTGTGCGCGAGCAACTAGTTCAGGAAAAAATCACCATGCCAACGCAAGAGGGCATCGACAAACTCAAGGACCAAGAATCCAAAGAAATCCTGACCAAGTGGATCGGTCAAGATCTCACCACCGGCCCACAAGCTAAGGCTTACGCAGACAATTACATCTGGCAGCATATGCTGGCTTCCGCCGATGGAAAAACGTTCCAGGAAATGGGAACCGTGATCAACGAGGCCAAGAAGAAGGGCGCATCCGAAGAGGAAATAGCTAAGCTGCAAAAAATACGTGATTCCCTGTTCCAAGGAGACACTCTCCGCGGCATCCTACTGAGTGCTTATGGTTGGTGGCTCGTTGGATCGATCGCCATGTGGGCAGGCATTGCAATGGCGATTCTTGGAGTTATCCTCGCCATCCTAGGATTCGGAGTTATGCGCACCAAGCGCGCTTAACCCATGTGTTTTTCTCAAGTTCCTCTTCCGTCTTAGCGTGAACGGAAGAGGAACTTTTTCATAGCCATGGAAACCATAAAGCTTAACGACGCCTGCCTGATATCCATATACTCTATAAACAAAACATCCGCCTCATACAAGAATGACGAGGCGGATGTTTTGTTTAATTTTCAAGCTAATTAGGCAGCCTTAGGAGCGTTAACGTCCTCAGGAAGAGCAGCCTTAGCAGCCTCGCAGATTGCGGAGAATGCAGCGAAGTCATTCACAGCGAGGTCAGCGAGAACCTTGCGGTCAACCTCGATCTCAGCAAGGCGGAGACCCTGGATGAGACGGTTGTAAGTGATGTCATTCATACGAGCCGCAGCGTTGATACGAGTGATCCACAGCTTACGGAACTCAGACTTACGCGCGCGACGATCGCGGTAAGCGTAGGTCATGGAGTGGAGCCACTGCTCCTTTGCCTTACGGTACAGGCGGGAACGCTGGCCGCGGTAGCCCTTGGCGGCCTTGAGAATCTCGCGACGCTTCTTCTTAGCATTCAGTGAGCGCTTGACACGTGCCACAGTGAAAACTTCCTTATCGTTTTAGGTTCTTAAAGAGAAATGAGGATGAATGGAAGGCGCGATTACGCCATACCCAAGAGGCGCTTGACGCGCTTGGTGTCAGCCTTGGAGACGTCCTCAGTACCCTTCAAGCGACGAGTGCGAGTGGAGGGCTTGCCCTCGAGAAGGTGGCGACGGTTGGCGCGCTCACGACGCAGCTTGCCGGAGCCGGTGACCTTGACGCGCTTAGCGGTGCCCTTGTGGGTCTTCTGCTTCATGGAATTTACGTCCTTTTAGTGTCTTTAAAGTATTACTTCTTGCCCTTGCGGACCGGCCCGAAAACCATCGTCATATTACGACCATCTTGCTTAGGCTTTGTCTCCACAATGCCGAAATCTGCGACATCATCCGCAAGACGCTCCAGCAAACGGAAACCCAGCTCCGGACGAGACTGCTCGCGACCACGGAACATAATGGTGACCTTCACCTTGGAACCCTTTTCAAGGAACCGGATCACATTGTTCTTTTTCGTCTCATAATCGTGATCGTCGATCTTGGGACGGAACTTCTGCTCCTTGACCACAGTCTGCTGCTGGTTTTTCCGAGCTTCACGCGCCTTCTGTGCCTGCTCGTATTTGAACTTTCCATAGTCCATAATCTTGCAAACGGGCGGTTTAGCGTTAGGAGCAACCTCGACAAGATCAAGGTCTGCTTCGTAAGCGAGCTTGCGGGCGTCGTCGATACGCACGATGCCCACCTGTTCTCCGTTAGGGCCGACAAGGCGGACCTCGGGAACTCGGATGCGCTCATTGATGCGAGCTTCAGCGCTGATGGGGACTCCTCAAGTAGCAATTAATGTGATGTACCGCGCCCATCGCCCGTAGATTTCACCTAAATACATAAAGACATAGAAAAATCCCGTCCATCTTTAACAATGAACGGGAGATCCATGCATGTGCAACCTTATTAGGTCACACCATGTACCCTTTTACCCTTGTCCTGCAAACATGCGCTTGCGGCTTCAGGTGGGATGATCTCCACTTGCGACCTGAATAAACAAAAATACTCAACGTGAAAAAAGCAAGATTTTTATCTACTCAGGCGGTAGTAGAGCCAACCATACCAGCACCAACAGCATCCACACAAATCGGCGGCTTTACTAGGCTGGTTGCTTTCCTAAAACTTCCTTTAAAAAAGCTCCTGTGTAGGAACCAGTAACAGCCGCAACAGCTTCCGGCGTGCCTTCAGCCACGACAGTCCCTCCGCCGGATCCACCTTCTGGACCCATGTCAATAATCCAGTCAGCTGCCTTTATTACATCCAAGTTATGTTCGATCACAATGACCGAATTTCCCTTATCAACCAACCCCTGGATCACGAGCATAAGCTTCCTAATATCTTCAAAATGAAGCCCTGTTGTCGGTTCATCCAAGATATAAATGGTTCTTCCGTTAGAGCGTTTTTGCAACTCCGAGGCAAGCTTTACACGTTGCGCTTCACCTCCGGAAAGGGTCGTTGCCGATTGACCTAATCTAACGTAACCCAGTCCCACTTCCGTTAGAGTTTTGAGATATCTATGAATCGAAGTGATCGGCTCAAAAAACTCAGCAGCTTCACTGATCGGCATGTCAAGGACCTCGGCGATGTTTTTGCCTTTGTACTTAACTTCCAAAGTCTCACGATTGTAGCGAGCCCCTTGACAGACCTCACACGGGACATAGACATCAGGCAAGAAGTTCATTTCAATTTTCAGCGTCCCATCTCCCTGGCACGCTTCGCACCGGCCGCCTTTGACGTTAAAGGAGAAACGGCCGGCTTTATAGCCTCGAACCTTCGCCTCTGAAGTCTCCGCAAACAACGTCCTAATCTTGTCAAAGACACCCGTATATGTTGCAGGGTTAGAACGAGGTGTGCGCCCGATAGGCGATTGATCAACCTGAACTAATTTGTCCAAGTTTTCGATCCCTTCAACGCGTTTCGCCCGTCCGGGAACATTGCGAGCTCTATTCAGCTCATTGCCCAGTACTTTCGCAAGAATCTGATTGATAAGTGTCGATTTGCCCGAGCCGGATACACCAGTAATGCAGGCCAGCACCCCCAACGGTATCTCAACGTCAATATCCTTGAGATTGTTTTCTCGCGCTCCCACGACTTTGAGCTTACGATCCGGGTCAATATCTCGGCGTTGATCTGGCACCCCCAGGACTTTTCGACCAGAAAGATAGGCACCAGTGATGGATTCCTCGCACTCGATGATCCCTTGCGGTTTTCCTTGGTAAACAATTTGTCCGCCGTACTCACCAGCCTTCGGACCTACGTCGATAAGCCAATCTGCAGCACGGATAGTGTCCTCATCATGTTCTACAACGATGAGTGTGTTGCCGATATCCCGAAGACGCTCAAGAGTAGCGATCAAGCGCTGGTTATCCCGTTGATGCAACCCAATTGAAGGCTCGTCAAGGACGTAGAGAACTCCGGCCAAACCAGAACCGATCTGGGTGGCTAAACGAATACGCTGGGCTTCACCTCCAGATAATGTGCCTGCACTCCGGTTCAAAGTGAGGTAGTTCAGCCCAACGTCTAGTAGGAACTTTAACCGAGCGTTGATCTCCTTCAGCACAGCCCCAGCGATGATCTCCTCACGCTTGCCTAACACCAAGGACTCTAAAAACTCTGCAGCATCGTAAACAGAGAGTTCACTCAATCCTGCAATAGACAGCTCGCCATGAGACGTAGAGCTAATACGCACAGCCAAAATCTCCGGACGCAAGCGAGCACCACCACATGTTTTACATGCATCCTCACGGGTGTATTGGAGTAACCGATCCTTCTGTGATTCTGAGCCAGTTTGCTCTAATTTTCTGTCGATATAGCCCAGAACGCCTTCAAAAGGTGCTGTCCAATTGCGTACTCGGCCATAACGGTTTTTATAGCGCACGGTCACTTCATCGGAACTACCGTTGATGAGTGCATCTTGTTGGGCTTTTGTTAACTCACTAAACGGAGTTTCGGGATCAAACCCCAGGGCCGTGGCCAGTCCTTCAATGAGCTTTTGAAAGTATTTATGGTTTGGGCTTGAATTCCAGG
Organism: Corynebacterium ulcerans; assembly: GCF_900187135.1. Classification (NCBI taxonomy): domain Bacteria; kingdom Bacillati; phylum Actinomycetota; class Actinomycetes; order Mycobacteriales; family Corynebacteriaceae; genus Corynebacterium; species Corynebacterium ulcerans. The sequence continues at coordinate 115,383 of NZ_LT906443.1, read as the reverse complement.
GCTGGACGCATCGCACCACGGGAGCGTCTTTGTCTGGAATCAGAAGATCGACGTCCACAACCGTCCGGGTTCCCAAACCGTCACAATCAGGGCACGCCCCATAGGGAGAATTGAAGGAGAAAGAACGCGGTTCAAGCTCATCCACGCTCAACACGTGGCCATTGGGACACGCCATCTTCTCTGAAAAACGCCGAAGTCGATTCGGGTCGGAGGCATCGAGGGACACAAAGTCCAAAGCGACAACCCCGTCGGCTAGTCCCAGCGCAGTCTCTACCGAGTCCGTTAAACGCTGGCGCTGCGATGGCTTCACCTGAAGCCTATCTACCACCACGTCAATATCATGCTTGATCTGTTTCTTCAGCGTGGGAGGTTCCGTTAAGGAATACACTTCCCCATCGACCTGCACTCGTGAGAAACCTTGGGAAGCTAAATCTGCGAAAAGATCGACAAATTCCCCTTTACGAGTACGCACAACGGGGGCCAGTACTTGGAACTTCAGTCCCTCTTCCATGGCTAATACCTGGTCAACGATCTGCTGTGGAGTCTGACGCTCGATCACAGCATCGCAAACCGGACAGTGCGCGGTGCCTGCTCGTGCAAACAGAAGTCGGAGATAATCGTAGATTTCCGTGATCGTGCCAACCGTGGAACGCGGGTTGCGGTTAGTGGATTTCTGATCAATGGACACGGCAGGAGAAAGCCCATCAATAAAATCAACGTCTGGTTTGTCCATCTGTCCCAAGAACATCCGAGCATACGACGACAAAGACTCAACATAGCGCCTCTGCCCCTCGGCAAAAATTGTGTCAAAAGCTAAGGATGACTTGCCTGATCCCGATAGCCCCGTGAACACCACCATAGAGTCACGCGGAATATCAATATCCACGCCTTTTAGGTTGTGTTCCCGTGCGCCACGCACTACAAGACGATCTGCCACTCTATTCCATTCCTCACCATTGCCGAGCCATTAATACTCGTTGTAATACTCGCTGTATCCGCAGGCCTATGATTTTTATCAATCTTCTGCTTATACCCAGGTAACCACTAACGCCACAAGAGACGCGCGATACCTTCAACCTCTTTTACACAACTGGCCCAGACAAAGTTGTATTCCCAATCTCGCACGCAAGCTTAGGCATCCGCAGGCCATAGGGTTTCCCCTAGACTACACCACATTCGAACATATGGACGCTTTTTGGGTTCTTCGCTATCGTAGGATGCATGAACAAACAAGACATAACACTTGCGCATATTTCCGTGTCGGAAATGGATAACAACTGTTATCTCCTTTGTGTAGGGAAAGAGGCATTGCTTATCGACGCCGCCGATAACCCACAGGCCCTACTAGATTTAGCCGCCGAAAACGATGTCTCCATCACCGCAGTTCTCAGCACCCACAGCCATTGGGACCATCTGCGGGCACTCCCCCAGATTCTTGAGCGCACAGGCGCCAAGCACTTTGCGCCTCAGCCCGATGCCGCAAATATTAATGCCCCCATAGATGTCCTACTCACAGACTCAGACGTGCTTTCGTTTGCCGGCCACGATTTTCCAGTTCATATTCTGCATGGACATACTGCAGGCGGTGCTGCGATTGCAGTCCCTATCGGAGAAACCACGCATCTCTTTGTAGGCGATTCGCTTTTCCCAGGAGGGGTAGGAAAAACAGAAAACAGCCAGGATTTTATCAAGCTTTTAGATGACGTATCGACCAAACTTTTCCAAAAGTACCCGGATACTACAGTTGTTCATCCTGGCCACGGAAAACCCACCACCTTAGGAACAGAGCGCCCTCACCTCGATGAATGGCGGGCCCGCGGCTGGTAATTCGGCAGCGCACATCACCGCAGCAAGACCTCAGACGCATGCTTCATGCATTAACAATAAAGGAAGGAAAATTCCACCAACACAACGTATTGATATGTACCATGGCTTACGTAGGCGTTGGATAGCGCGCACGCCGTTGCTATGGCATGCGCAAACTCGACTCGCTACCTTTTCTGGCGATTACTTCATTGCTTTTATCGCCAAGATCCCCAACGGCTGCGCGTCGAATAAATTACGAAGGAGACTTTGCCCATGATCCGCAAGATCGCCCGACCGATGCTCGCTTCCGTTTATATTGCTGACGGCGCGGACACCGTTCTCAATAGCCAAGCACATGTGGAAGGGACTCAGACCGTTCTCGGTCATCTCCGTACAGTTCTTCCGCGGAAATATTATCGTCAGATACCGGATGACCCTAAGCTCATCACACAGGCAGTAGGCGGTGCAAAGATTGGCGCAGGAACTTTGCTTGCACTCGGAAAATCCCCGCGTCTTGCTGCAACAACGCTTGCAGCGCTGAGTGTCCCTACGATCCTTGCCCGTCACGCTTTCTGGGAAACTCAGGATCGTGAGGAGAAGACAGCCCGTAAACAAGGTTTCCTTACCAGCGTCGCACTGCTTGGCGGACTGGCTATCACCAGTGTCGATACAGCAGGAAAACCAAGTTTAAAGTGGCGTGCCGATAAAGCAGCACAAAAAGCCAGCGCCCAAATTCAGCAAGCGCTTCCAACAAAATCCGAAACAGATAAGCTCGCTGAGCAGGCACAAGAAACTGCGTCAGCCTTTGCCTCCACTGCTAAGGATTGGATCGGTGATGCCACCGATAAGGTAACCGAGTACGCACAAGCTGCTCAGGACTACGTGGAAGACAACAAAGACGATTGGCTCGCAACGGCTCAAAGCAACGCAAAAATCGCTAAGAAAAAAGCGGTGAAAGTTGCCGCTAAGGCTCAGGAAAGAGCTGCAGAGGCCTACGCTCAAGCCGAGAAGTCAACTGGTCGTTCCGCTAAAAAGGCCAGTAAAAAAGCCTCTCGCTTACAAAACCAGGCAGAAAAATCTTTGAATAAGGCCATGAAGCGTTTCGACGGAGCCTTCTAACTACCTCTACTTTGTTTTTGAGATAATGCCGGATCGGGATACCCGATCCGGCATTTTATTTAACTAAGGACTCGCTGCACACTCTTTTTGTTTTAGCGCTATGCTGGATAACTCTTCAGGCTCTGAAGCGGATCACATTCTGTTTTTGTAGAGCACATCAGATGAAACATATTGTCGAGTTTTATACACGTAATGGGAAAGGCTGTGTATTGAAGTCTCAACAGGGGGCAGAGATTAGTCAACGCCACGATCCTCGAGGGTCCAGCAACACAACAGAACCTCATGCAAGTACCCCAGATAACAACCAGGCTGATGCAGTTATCGCCGAGCAGGGGTACGTCGATAAGCTTTTTGGCAAACTTGACGCCGAGGTCTTACGCGCCAATGAACGACTCCGTGAAGTCATGCTCCACGTTGACCCTTCCAACCCTGATGCGGAAGCTTTGGTACGCCGGGAAACGGAGTATCACTCCCTTAATCAAAAAATTGATCGTCTTAACCTCGCCCAACTGGGCTTAGTCTTTGGTCGTATCGACGTCTACTCTGAGTCAACTGATGCCATCGATAATCCGGTGCCTGGGCAACCCCACGTCGACCGTCGCTACATAGGCAGGATGGGATTAGACGATAGAGACGATGATTATCGGACGCTCCTCCTTGACTGGCGCGCTCCTCTGGCGAGGCCTTTTTACTTAGCAACAACTGCCAACCCGGAGAATGTCTGTGCACGAAGGCACATCCGGACTCGTGGACGCACGGTTACGGGTGTCGATGACGAGCTTCTCTCTGGCAATCAAAGTGCGGAGGCGACCGCAGCGAGCAATGTTGTCAGCGAGGCCGCACTCTATCGAGCTATGCACGAGGCTCGTACTGGCCACATGACCTCCATCGTGGAGACGATTCAACGGGAACAAGATCAGATCATCCGCGACGAGACACGTGGAGTGATGGTCGTAGAAGGAGGCCCGGGCACTGGAAAAACTGCGGTTGCGCTTCACCGGATTGCCTACCTTCTGTACACCTGGCGAGACCACCTGGCTAAAACTGGCGTACTTATCATTGGCCCCAACCGTACTTTTCTGGACTATATTTCTCGTGTGCTCCCTGAATTGGGAGAAACTGGAGTAGTGCTTTCTACTGTTGGGGATCTCTACCCAACAGTTTCTGGTCATGCTTCTGAGCCGATCTTGACTCGGGAAATCAAAGGTAGTGAAGAAATGGTCACCATTTTGAGCAGGACTGTGAAAAATTATCAGACGGTCCCTCAGGATTCCCAAGAGATCATCATAGATGGCAACATTGAGCTCACTGTCCCCCCTAGCCTTATCAAAGCAGCACGCACTCGTGCCAGAAGAACACGCCGACCCCACAATGAGGCACAACCACTGTTCAAAGAAGCGCTCGTAGAACAGCTCACCGCAGTCCTTGCACAGAAAATAGGCGCGGATCCCCTCGGTGGCGTGAATCTTCTCTCTGCAGCAGACCGTGCGCAGCTTCACGACGATCTCCTCGATGACCCGAGCGTCGAAAAGCTCGTGCATACCTACTGGCCTGCACTTGAACCAGAACAGGTACTCACCGCGCTACTTGAAGATCCCATGGTTATTGCCCAGTCGGCTTTCGACTACGATGAGGAAACACAAGCAGCGCTTCTGCGTCCTGCGCATAGCCCCTGGGCTTCCTCAGACGCCGCGCTTCTCGACGAGCTCGCCGTTCTCCTTGGCATTCCAGATCCAGAAACCCAGCGCGCGGAAGAAGACGCCCAATGGCGCGCTCAGATTGAAGAGGCTCAGGATGCTTTGGAGATTTTGACGGGCTCATCGAACACCGACTTGGACGACGAATCCGATGCCGAAATCCTTTCTGCCCATGACGTCATCGACGCAGAGACGCTTGCAAAGCGACAGGAAGTTCGGGATGTGCGTACCACAGCACAGCGCGCCCAAGAAGATCATCTGTGGGCTTATGGTCATGTGATCATAGACGAGGCCCAAGAGCTCACCCCCATGGAATGGCGCATGGTTATGAGGCGGAGTCCATCAAGGTGGATGACACTCGTGGGAGATACCTCGCAAACGGGTTCACCTGCCGGCGTTGATTCTTGGGCAGACACTCTGAGTCCTTTTGTGAAACATCGTTTTCGTACGCATCATCTCACCGTTAACTATCGCACTCCCCGAGAGATCATGGACGTGGCTAACCGAGTTCTCGCCTGTTACTCTCCCGAATCTGAGCCAAGTACAGCGCTTAGGGAATCAGGAAATCCCGTTCATTTTCTTCCTTTAGGGAGCGACTCGATCGCCATTGCACGCTCTTTGCGGGAGTCTGATCCAGAGCGCCTTACCGCGATCATTGCAGCAGATGACGCTACCCGTGAGGGCGTACTGGGAGTAAGCGACATTAAAGGTCTCGAATTTGATCACGTGATCGTCGAGGATCCTCACCACATTATTGAAGCTTCCCCGCAAGGATGGCAAGACCTGTTTGTTTCGCTTACCCGCGCAACACAATCCTTGACCGTTATTGGAGAACTTCCTATTTAATACGGCTAAAGCCCAGTGCTGCTACCACAAGGCACTGGGCTTTTATTTCAATGACCGTTTTGCTTAGTTCACCGTATGGACGATCATCACATCGCAATCGGATTGTCGGGCTACGTCGGCAGGCACAGAGCCCAAAAGGCGCCCTGTCAATGAGTTAATACCACGATTACCCACGACCAATAGTTCCGCATTGCTCTCTCGAACGATATCCATGAGAGCTTCTACAGGGGTTCCGGGGCGAACTTTCGTCTCCACTTTTCCAACGCCAAAGCCCTTCGCATGCTCTGCCGCAGCATCCAGGTTTTTCTGAGCAGGATCGGTGCCAAGGACAGCCACGGAGTCTTGGCGAAGCGTCTTGGATGCTTCTTCCTTACTCTCGTAATATGCACAGCCAATAACGAGGGTGCTGTCTAATGCCGCAGCAATCTTGGCGGCGCGCTCGACAGCAAGCATCGAAGACTTGGATCCATCAGTACCAACGACGATAGTTGAGTAATCGCTCATGAGAACCTTCCGATAGTTCATCTCGAAAATTACGGCGCAGGGGGCACGCCCGGACGGCCATGTTATGTGGGGAGCCGGCCAGGCGAACCAACGAAAACCGAGTCTAACAACAGGTACTACTCGGCTAGGAGGCATGGCGATGTGCTTTTACAGTCAGAAGGAAAAAACCATGACCGGGGTCACGAGTAACGGAAATGTGTACCGTGACCCACTACCGATTTGGGGGCAAAGCGTCTTTTAAGATTTCCTCATAAAGCCAGTTTGGAAGAGTCATCCCCCAAGGACCCCCTATCCCAATTCACATACACAACAAGCCGAAAAACGCAGCTCAAAAGCAGAAAGAAGGAAAGGGAAAAGCTAAGAAAAAGTTAAAGTCCCAATTCTCGCATACCTCGAAGTTCTTTCTTCAAATCAATGATCTCATCTCTCAACCTACCCGCAAGCTCGAACTTCAAATCCCTAGCAGCCTCCCCCATTTGTGCGGTGAGCTCGGATATAAGCGCCTCGACTTTGTCTGCGGGCATAGTAGAAAGATCGCGCTTCTCCGCAATAGCTGCGTCAGCAGCGGCCTCCTGGGTGGCAGCTTCACCGCGCGCTTCTTGAACCTGGTCCAAAATATCCGCAATTTTCTTTCGCAACGGCTGTGGATCAATGCCGTTCTCCGTGTTGTAAGCGATCTGTTTCTCGCGACGTCGCTCGGTCTCATCAATCGCATGCTGCATCGAGTCAGTGATTTTATCTGCATACATAATGACCGCGCCGGACACATTTCTGGCAGCACGCCCGATTGTCTGAATGAGAGACTTGGTAGACCTTAAGAAGCCTTCTTTATCCGCATCCAGGATCGCCACTAGCGAAACCTCCGGCAAGTCAAGTCCCTCCCTGAGGAGGTTAATACCTACCAGCACGTCATATTCACCCAGCCTGAGCTGCCGCAACAGCTCCACCCGCTGCAAGGTATCAATATCGGAGTGGAGATACCTCACCCGAACATTATTCTCCAGAAGATAATCAGTGAGGTCTTCCGCCATTTTCTTGGTCAGCGTGGTAACTAAGACACGCTCTTCTTTCTGCGTTCTTTGCCTGATCTCATGAATCAGATCATCAATCTGTCCCTTTGTAGGGCGAACGTCCACCTGTGGATCAAGCAACCCGGTGGGACGAATGACCTGTTCAACATATTCTCCCCCGGCCGCAGCAAGCTCATAATCACCCGGGGTGGCGGACATATACACGGTTTGCCCGACTCGCTGTTCAAATTCCTCCCAGCGCAGAGGACGGTTATCCAAAGCAGAGGGAAGTCGGAAGCCAAATTCAACGAGATTACGTTTTCGCGACATATCACCTTCGAACATGCCGCCGATCTGAGGAACGGTCACGTGCGACTCATCAATGATGGTGAGAAAGTCTTCTGGGAAATAATCAAGCAATGTTGCAGGTGCAGAGCCGGCTTCTCGACCATCAAGATGCCTCGAATAATTCTCAATGCCCGAGCAGAAACCGACCTGTTCAATCATCTCAAGGTCGTACTCGGTACGCATCCGGAGTCGCTGTGCTTCAAGGAGCTTCCCCCGGTTTTCCAAGTCGGCAAGGCGATCCGCTAGTTCTTCTTTAATCCCCTCGATCGCTTTGGCCATGCGTTCCGGACCTGCGACATAGTGCGTTGCGGGAAAGATGCGAACTTCCTCTACCCGCCTGATCACGTCGCCAGTCAACGGATGAATATAGTACAAAGCATCAATCTCATCCCCAAAGAACTCCACGCGAACCGCGACTTCTTCATAAGCAGGGATGATGTCCACTGTGTCCCCTTTAACCCGGAATGCTCCGCGGGTAAACCCAATATCATTTCGGTCATACTGGATGTCAACGAGGAGCCGCAGGAATCGATCCCGCTCGACTTCCTCCCCAACCTTCAGCATGACCGATCTGTCGAGGTATGACTGCGGAGTTCCCAGACCGTAAATACAGGAAACCGAGGAGACCACAACAACATCTCTGCGAGACAAAAGCGAACTCGTTGCGCGGTGGCGCAGCCGCTCCACGTCATCGTTAATCGATGAATCCTTTTCGATGTACGTATCGGTCTGCGCGATATACGCCTCTGGCTGGTAATAATCGTAATAAGAGACAAAGTATTCCACCGCATTATTGGGAAGAAGCTGCCGCAGCTCATTGGCCAGCTGAGCTGCCAAGGTCTTATTAGGAGCCATAACCAGCGTTGGCCGTTGTTGCTGCTCAATCAACCATGCCGCAGTCGCAGACTTGCCCGTACCCGTTGCGCCCAGCAATACGACGTCACGCTCACCGCGAGTAAGCCGCTCATCGAGTTCTTTAATTGCGGCAGGCTGATCACCCGCCGGCTTATAATCCGATACAACATTAAACGTCCCGCGTGCGCGCTCAATGTCTCCGACCGGACGGAAATCTGATACGGATAATTCAGGATGTTCTGCAGCAAAAGCCATAGCGACGAGTCTACGCGGGAGCACCGCACCAACGCTGCGATATTCTAAAATTCCACAGATGTATGTCCGGCTTCCGTCCACGCTTGCGGCATATACGCACACGTGGGATCGGATGCCCTTAGGTCTCCGGTGAGTGCATACGCTGTTGATCGTGACCCACCACAGAGATCGTGATACTCACACACCGAGCATTTTCCGTGCCAATGATTGGGGTCACGAAGCGCCTTAAAAGCCGGCGAATGCGCATAAATATCTTTGATTGAGGTTTCCTTCACATTGCCGCAGTGCAATGGCAGGAAACCGCTCGGATATACATCCCCAACATGATCAATGAAGACAAATCCGGAACCCGAGTTCACCGCCATGGGAGGCCTAGGAGTCCTAGGCCGTTCAGGAATGGCACCCAGGAGCCTTGTCGTTTCCGCTGTGAGATAGTCGTAAAGTTCTCCACCTTTATACGGTGGTAACTCGCCAGATGCGCGCAGCTTATGCTGAATGACCACGCGACGATATTGCGGGGCTTCGGTGGTTTTGATGGCGATTCTATTGGCGACGTCGGCAAGCCAATAAAGAGCGTCTTCTCGTTCTTGCGGGCTCAGAGCATTCAACGCTGCGCCACGCCCCGTAGGCACTAGGAAGAAGACGTACCACATCTTCGCCCCCATCTCCATCACGGTTTTCAGGAGCAAAGGTGCCTCTCGGATATTATTTTTGGTCAGGGTCGAATTGATTTGCAGCCGGAAACCCGCATCAAGAATTGTCTGCGCCATCGAGACTGTAGCGTCAAAAGTTCCACTAAAACCACGGAAGGCGTCATGCGTCTGGGCCGTGGCCCCGTCCAATGACATCGACATTGCTTTGCCGCCGAGATCATGAAGTCGCTGAATGCGTTCTGCAGTCAAACGCGGGGTGACCGATGGCGACAATGACATCGAAAGGCCCTGCTGTGTCCCGTATTCCACGAGTTCTTCCAGGTCTTCCCGCTCAAAAGGATCGCCGCCGGTAAGAACCACTAACGGTCGTGGCCTGTCATAGGAAGCTAAGTCCCGAAGAAGTGCAAAGCCTTGCTCCGTGGTGAGCTGCCCGGGGTGAGGGTTATGCTGAGCATCCGCACGGCAATGCTTGCACACAAGGCCACAGGCTCGCGTAACCTCCCAAATCGCAATAAAGGGTTTATGGCTTATATCGCCACGCACGCGTCGTACCGCTTTAAAAGCATCAGACTTCCCCGATAACGTCGAAGAATGTGAGGCGGACAGCGATTTCAGTGGAGACGCGGCCATGGATGGATCCCTTCAACAACAGAAAGTCATTCTTTTGGATGACTTTATTTACAAACTATCCTCCTACTTTTTCTGCCGTTATTCTAGGAAGGGCATCCGAAGAACGCGAGTAAAACATAGTGAGAATGGACACGCTGGTATCACATGTTTTCCTGCGAGAGCGACACCTTCAATAGCCGCTCCCATAGTTCCTCTATCTGAGGTTCAAGATCTGAAAGGGCGCAGGAATTATCAATGACAACGTCAGCTTTTTCCAGCCGAGCGGCATCACTCATCTGGCGCGCGATGCGATTCCGCGCGTCTTGCTCTTCAATACCCCGGAACGTAACCAGCCGCTGAACTCGAATCTCAGCCGGGACATCAACAACCACAACCAGATCCACCTCTGCAGCAAGGCCCTGTTCGAGCAAAAGCGGATGATCAAGCACCGCAACACGATTTCCCTCTTCACGGGCTTGAACCAGACGGTCCTTAATCCGGCGGCGGATTTCAGGATGCGTAATCCCATTCAATAGCTGCGTGTGTTCCTCATCGACAAATGCCCGGCTGGCAAGCAAAGAACGATCAAGAACGCCATCCACTACCACGTCTTCCCCGAAGGCTTGCGCCAACTCCAAGAGGACCGAAGATCCTGGTTCCACAACCTCGCGAGCAATCTGATCGGCGTCGATAATGCATGCGCCTTTGCGCGCCAGTGCCCGTGACACCGTGGACTTACCGCTCCCAATTCCTCCAGTTAATCCAACAATGATCATGGATTAAGCCTAGCGCCGCCACGTTGTACTGCATAAGAAAACCGCCCCTTCACGTTGTGTAAAGGGGCGGCGTGGTTCCGTGCGGAGTAAGAACCCTCTAATTAAGCCTTTGTGGTAATGACCGTGGTGTCAAAGTCAACGTGTGGTGCTGGAGCACTGTTAACCTCATCAAACTTAACGGTATTTGTTACCAAAACCGGGGTGATCATGTTGTAGCCCTTGGACGTGATGAAGTCCTTATCAAAGCTGATAAGCTTCTGCCCCTTGGACACATGCTGCTTCTTCTCCACATGCACGGTGAAACCTTCTCCACCTAGCTGAACGGTATCAATACCAACGTGGATCAAAAGCTCTACACCGTTGTCCAGGCGCAGCCCAACGGCATGTCCGGACTTTTGAACAGTCAGGACCGTCGCGTCTTCAGGCGCAACAACATCCGCACCAGAAGGAACGATAGCAATACCTTTACCCAGCTTTTCTGCAGAGAAAATCGGGTCCGGAACCTCGGACAATGCAACAGCTTCACCTTCAAGTGGGCTGCTCAGCAAGGTAACAGCGCCGGCTTCCAGAGCCGTCTTGGTTGCCACGGCCGTTGCAACGGCTGCGCCACCAGCGACAGGAGCTGCAGCGGGTGCAGGCGCAGGTGCGACTTCATTGTTCTCAGCGGCACGAGCAGCAGCAAGGTTGGCAAGAATTTCAGCCTTTTCTTCCTTACCGCGGTAATCGAAGAAGATAACCAGGAAGAACGAGGTGAAGAAGGCCGCAGCGATGGCGATAGCGTAGCCGCCAATGGGATCCATTGCAGGGATCGTGAGCAGCGAGGTGAAGACGAAGGCAGAAGCCTTGATGTCAAAGATGCCGGCAACAACGCCACCAACAAAACAACCGGCAAGCAAGCGCGGGTAGCACTTCTTAAAGCGCAGAACCACACCATAGAGGGAAGGCTCAGAGATACCACCCAAGAGACCGGCCATCACGCCACCCAGCGAGACCTGACGCATCTGTACGTTGCGCTCCTTGATGGAGAGAACCAGAACACCAGCGACAAGACCGAAGCAAGCAAAGTTCCATGTACCCATGGGACCCTGGATGAAGTCATAGCCCAGAGTTGCAAGGTTGGAGACCATGATTGCGTTAAGCGGCCAGTGTAGTCCCAGCGGAACCAGGAATGGGTACAGCAGCGGGATAATGATTGCCAGCACGAATGGCGAGAAGTCATTAACCGCGTAGAGGAAGTTGGAGATGAGGTTACCGATTCCGATACCGAAAGGACCGAGCAAGAATGCGGCCGCGGGAACCATAATCAGCAGGGAGAAGAACGGTACGAACACCATCTGGACAGCGCTTGGGATGATCTTCTTCAGACCCTTTTCCACAAAGAATAGGCCGATAGCAGCGAGCAACGGTGGGAAGACCTGGCCCGAGTAGTCGTTCAAAACCAGTGGCATGCCAAAGATTTCAACGGTGTCGCCTGCTTTACCCATCGCCAAAAACTCAGGAGTAAGCAAAGCAGCGGGGATGGCTGCACCAACCCACTCGTTAGCACCAAGCTTCTTCGCTGCAGTTGCGCCGATCATCACAGGCAAGAAGTAGAAGACAGAGCGCCACATAGCGTGGAGTAGCTGATAACCAGCAGGCTGTTCCTCAATGGGGGCACGGAAATCTTGCCATCCAAAGGTGTCTGCAAGCACCAGCATGGTGATAATCAGCGAAGCACCCAGCAAGGCCCACAAAATGGGACGGAAAGTATCCGAGAGGAACTCAAAGGAATAGTCCACCCAGGAGTACTTGCCACGCACTCCACCGTACTGCTTCTTGGTAGAAGCATTTCCACCGTCGGAGTCACCGGCAGCCTTAGAAGACATACCCGGCAGACGAACGATGTCCTGGTAGTAATTAGCAACACCGCCGCCCATCACTACCTGGAGTCCGCTAGATCCCTGAGGAACGACACCAAGAACATCACTATTAGAGTCCAGAGCCGTTTGGTCTGCCTTGGACTGATCATGAAGCTGGAAGCGAAGACGCGTAGCGCAGTGCGTGAGCGATGCCACGTTATCCACGCCACCAACCTTGTCCAAAATGAACTCAGATGTCTGCTTTGTAGACGCCATGAGCCTACCTTTCAAACGTTGTGTTTGTTCTGTTCCCAACGTCGACACCTGTTCAAATGGTCACAGTCGGAACAAAAACCGGAAAACAATCACAATCCTAGTAAGAAAACGGGCCGGATACAACACAGAAACAACAAGTTCAGAAACTCCCCCTTTTCCCCATTCCCCCCGCTCAGCCCCCCTCTTTAACTTTCCCCAGCCCGACAGCCGTTACAGGCGGCACCACTCCCCCTATGTCCCCTATTGACCCAAGCGCCATATGTCACTGTTTTATTTTTACTGTTTTCAGCATCACACTTTATTGACATGGAAACCAACACCAATTTCAACACTTATTGGTAATCTCCCTTTTCGGAGCCCGCTAATCCCGCACTTCTGCCACCTCTCAATACCGTCGAATCATATAGATCCATCCCCTTGGATAGACCTATATCCGATGAAGGCAAAAGAGCCAACGACATAAATATCAAGGTTATTCACTGGACTCTCTACATAGCAGTCTCTTTGTTCACAGCTACTCTTGTGACGCAAGCCAGAATTATCGGTTTGTCGGACTTATTACCCCGCATTTTGTCCGGGTGATCGTTGGATCTTACATGGTACGTAATCCTTCTGCCTGCTCTCCTTACTCCAGGTTCGGGCGAGATCCGGGTTAATGGCTTAGTTCCCCACTCCCTATCATCGAGACGCTTAACCCAATTAGCTGCCCTTACTAGCGCAGCATTCACAAGCCCACGTGGACTTAAAAGTGGAAGACATTGTTGCTCTAGGAAAATACCCCGTCAACGAGTTCAGCTCGCCTGCGTTTTTTCACCCAAAACCCAGAGGTCCTTTTTACACAAACCAACAAACCACCTCGACCTAGGTGCAGCATGGGAGATTATGGAGGCAATCACCAAGCGCGGTGTGTCTGTTGTTGGAGCCTTCCATAATCTGGACCTGCAGCTCGATTCTGCGATGTCTGCGATGTCATCGTGGCGATGAAAACGGAGAAATTTATGCCTACGGACCCCGAGGAAACTCTTACGCCCAAAATTTAAGAGAAACATACGGCATTACGGTTTACGTCGATAAGCATCCTGTCGACGGACGTCCCTTGATAATTCAAACCGGAGTTACACCGCGATCATGACTTGAACGCCACTTAATCAGCATTGTGCAAAAGACCTAAGGACATAAAGAGAGCGTCTAAGGAATATTCCTTAGACGCTCTCTTTATTGAAGTACTAATTCAAGATTAGTTACCAGCGAGCTTCTCGCGAAGAGCAGCGAGCTGCTCGTCAGAAGCCAGGGAGCCACCCTCAACCTCAGAAGCTGCTTCGGCCGGAGCTGCCTCAGCGGTCTCAGAGGAGTAGTTAGCTTCCTCGCCAGCTGCTGCTGCCTCGGCAGCTGCAGCTACGCGGTTCTTCTCAATCTGAACAGTGTGCAGCTGGAAGCGACGCTCGGACTCTGCGTAGCGAGCCTCCCATGCCTGACGCTGCTCGTCGAAGCCTTCCATCCACTCGTTGGTCTCCGGATCGAAGCCCTCAGGGAAGATGTAGTTGCCCTGCTCGTCGTAAGAGTCAGCCATACCGTACTTGGATGGGTCGAACTCTTCGGTGTAATCCTCGTCAGCCTGCTTGAGGGAGAGGGAGATACGACGACGCTCGAGATCGATGTCGATGACCTTGACCATAGCCTCGTCGCCGACGTTGACAACCTGGTCCGGAACCTCGACGTGGCGCTGTGCCAACTCGGAGATGTGGACCAAGCCCTCGATGCCCTCTTCGACGCGAACGAACGCACCGAATGGAACAAGCTTGGTGACCTTGCCCGGAACGATCTGGCCCACAGCGTGAGTGCGGGCGAAGACGCGCCATGGGTCTTCCTGAGTAGCCTTCAGGGACAGGGAGACGCGCTCGCGGTCGAGATCAACGTCGAGAACCTCAACGGTAACCTCATCGCCGACGGCGACGACCTCAGATGGGTGATCGATGTGCTTCCAGGAGAGCTCGGAAACGTGAACGAGTCCGTCCACGCCGCCGAGATCGACGAATGCACCGAAGTTGACGATCGAGGAGACAACGCCCTTGCGGACCTGGCCCTTCTGCAGCTGGTGAAGGAACTCAGAGCGGACCTCAGACTGGGTCTGCTCGAGCCATGCACGACGAGACAGAACAACGTTGTTGCGCTGCTTGTCCAGCTCGATGATCTTAGCTTCGATCTGCTGTCCGATGTATGGATCCAGATCGCGAACACGGCGCATCTCAACGAGAGATGCAGGCAGGAAGCCACGGAGTCCGATGTCCAGGATGAGGCCACCCTTGACAACCTCGATGACGGTACCGGTAACCGGCTCGTCCTTCTCCTTGAGCTCCTCGATGGCACCCCATGCACGCTCGTACTGTGCGCGCTTCTTGGACAGGATCAGACGGCCTTCTTTGTCTTCCTTGGTAAGAACAAGAGCGTCGATCTGGTCGCCGACCTCGACGACCTCGTCCGGGTCGACATCGTGCTTGATGGAAAGCTCGCGTGAAGGGATAACACCTTCAGTCTTGTATCCGATGTCGAGCAAAACCTCGTCGTGGTCAACCTTAACCACGGTGCCCTCGACGATGTCACCATCGTTGAAGTACTTGATGGTTGCGTCGACAGCTGCGAGGAAATCCTCAGCGGAGCCAATATCGTTGATGGCTACCTGAGGGACGTTGTTGGTGGGCATATGTTAAGTGCTCCGAATTAGGTAGGAATAGTTGATGGACAGGAACGTATCTCTCAAAAAATCACTACTTAAGCTGCGATTTTGATCCCGCTAGAGCCGTACGCCATCCTCCTACTTGGGACTAACATATGACTTAAGCACAGACACGCTCGCTCAAGGATAGTGCATTTTCCCTGCTAGATCAAGATTGACACTCCGTGTTTCTTCCCCCATTGTTGGCACGGGTTAGTCTTCAAGACTATGAGCAGTTTAGACCCCTGCATCCCAGATGCGATCACCGTTTCCACCCGCGAGGCCGCCCACGCGAGCCAAGCATGGTGGGACAGCGATGCACAGCACTATCACGACGAACACCAGGAATACCTATCCGGCTTTTATTGGTGTCCTGAAATGCTCGCCGAGGAAGACGCTCACCTACTGGGAGACGTCCGCAATAAGCGGGTATTAGAAATAGGCTGCGGCTCTGCTCCATGCTCACAGTGGCTCGCTCGCAACGGCGTTGGCTTTATCACGGGCTTTGACCTATCACTCGCGATGCTGCGGCACGCAGATCAAGACGCTACCCCGCTCCCGCTGGTCAACGCTGATGCACAATCACTCCCCTTCAAAGACGCATCCTTTGACATAGCGTTTTCAGCTTTTGGTGCTTTTCCTTTTATCCCCGACATCACCGCAACACTTTTCGACGTCTCCCGAGTCCTCACCACCGACGGCCGTCTAGTATTTTCCGTCAACCACCCCATGCGCTGGATTTTCCCTGATGATCCAGGCCAAGCCGGACTAATAGCTTCCATCCCGTATTTTCAGCGCAGTTACGTCGAGGAAGATGAGGAAGGTCGGCCTACATACGTAGAGTTCCAGAGAACAATCGGTGATTGGGTACGTGCGCTCACCCAAGCGGGCTTTATTCTCCAGGACATCATTGAACCGGAATGGCCCCACGATCTCACCCGTTCCTGGGGCCAATGGTCACCGCTTCGAGGAAAAATCTTCCCCGGCACTGCCATATTCGTGGCCCATAAAGCCTAGGACTTAGCCCCTTCTTTGTCGTTTTTGAGAACGCTAAAAATCCCGTCCTGGAGTTTTACAGGCACCACACCCGCTAGCGTTCTCAAAAACGACATTTTTGGCTTTCCCCCCACAGAAGGCAGGCCACAGCACATGAAACTGGAGTGTCCAATAAAACGTCCACGTCCTCTTTTGCCGTTTATCTCCAGAACACCACACCATAAAAAAAGCGCCACCTACCAGCATAAATCTAGTAAATGGCGCTTATAAATGGTGCCCCTGGTGAGACTCGAACTCACACTGCACGGGTTTTGAATCCGTTTCCTCTGCCAATTGGGATACAGGGGCGCTGCAAAAAAATATTAGCGGACGTGAGCATAAAAAGGCTAATCCGCTCGTAGATGGGGAAAAGTTCGGGTTTTCTCGCAAAACTTGGGCCCAATGATGGCGGGGAGGTGAGCGAAACAAAAAATAACTAGACTAACCACGTGACTTCAACTAGCAACCGTTTAATGCTTATCGACGGCCACTCGATGGCGTTCCGCGCGTTTTATGCGCTGCCGGCCGAAAACTTTTCCACATCAGGTGGACAAGCGACCAACGCTGTCTATGGATTCCTATCGATGCTCTCTTCTCTTTTGAATGAGGAGAAGCCGTCTCACGTGGCGGTGGCTTTTGATATTGGCCGGAAGACTTTCCGCACAGACATGTTCCCTGAGTATAAGGCTCAGCGTGAAGCCACGCCGCCAGAGTTTAAAGGCCAGGTCGAGCTCATTAAAGAGGTTCTTGAAGTTTTGGGGATCACCACCCTGGAAAAAGAGAACTACGAGGCAGATGACGTCATCGCTACGCTGGCCACCGCCGCGCAGCCACTGGGATTTGAGACGCTCATTGTCACGGGTGACCGTGATTCATTCCAGCTTGTCAACGAGACCACGACCGTTCTTTATCCGATGCGCGGGGTCTCAGTGCTCCATCGCTTTACCCCTGAAGCCGTGGAAGAGAAATATGGCCTCACACCTGCGCAATACCCAGACTTTGCGGCATTGCGAGGAGACCCTTCGGATAATCTGCCCAACATTCCCGGCGTGGGGCCCAAAACGGCCACCAAATGGATTGTCGAGTACGGCAGCCTCGATCAGCTGCTGGAACACGCTGATGACATCAAAGGTAAAGCTGGTACGAGCTTCCGTGAGCGTTTAGAGCAGGTTCGGATGAACCGGACGCTGACGGAGATGGTGAAAGATCTTGAGCTACCGTATTCTCCCGACGAACTGGGCCTTAAACCGGCGCAGGTAGTGGGCGTGGCTGAAAAATTTGATGAGCTCGAATTTGGTACCAACCTACGCGAACGTGTGATGGCAGCAGTGGGAGCCGATGCAACCACGGCAATCATGGAAGAACGCGCTGAAGTCACCGTGGAGCAGACAGCGCTTAACGAGTGGCTAGCACAGCGTGAGGGCGAAGGCCTTGCTGTATATGTGCGTGGACGAGGCACTCCGGCAACCGGAGATGCTGAAGCTTTAGCGATCGCGGATAAGCAACGCCGCGTAATCGCCATTGATCTTTCAGATATTGACCCGAAAGATGAAAAGGCTCTGGCACAGTGGCTGAGCAGCGAAGCCCCCAAGTATCTACACGAGGCAAAAGCGACTTTCCATATGCTCTCCGGCCGTGGGTTTGAACTCAACGGAATTGCGCACGATACGGCCATCGCTGCATATCTGCTTAGGCCGGGTCAACGAACTTATGATTTGAAAGATGTCTATCAGCGCCATCTGCAGCGTCAGCTCTCTGGAGAGGAATCTCAGGGGCAACTTTCGCTTCTCGACGCGCCCGGCTCAGAAGAACTCATCGATTCTGCCATTGCAATTCTTGAGCTTTCCGAGGCACTGACTAAGCAGTTAGAAGCTATTGATTCGTTCGAGTTATACCGCGATCTTGAACTACCACTCGCCTTGATCCTGGCACGGATGGAAGCCGTTGGCATCGCAGTTGACGTGGAAACTCTAGAAGATCAGCTCAAGGTTTTTATCGAGCGAGTTCAAGAACATGAAGAGGCGGCTCGACATATCGCGGGTGATCCGTCCTTAAATCTTTCGAGCCCAAAACAGCTCCAAGTTGTTCTCTTTGAGACTCTGGGTCTGCCTAAAACTAAAAAGACAAAGACGGGATACTCCACAGCTGCTAAAGAGATTGAAGCGTTGGCGGTTAAACATCCAGACCCCTTCCTTGATCATCTCCTTGCGCACCGCGAGAATCAGAAACTGAAAACGACTCTGGAAGGGCTCATTAAAGCAGTCGGGTCAGATGGCCGTATCCACACCACTTTTAATCAGACCGTGGCTTCTACGGGGCGTTTAAGCTCAACAGAACCCAATCTGCAAAACATCCCGGTTCGTACGCAAGACGGTAGGAAAATCCGATCAGCATTCATCGTGGACGAAGGGTATGAAACACTCCTTACCGCGGATTACTCCCAGATTGAAATGCGTGTGATGGCCCATCTTTCAGAGGACCCAGGTCTTATTGAGGCTTATCGTAAAGGCGAAGATCTCCATAATTACGTCGGCTCTCGAGTTTTCGAGGTCCCGGTAGATCAGGTAACGCCAGAGTTGCGTCGTCGAGTAAAAGCGATGAGCTATGGCTTGGTCTATGGTCTATCGGCCTTTGGTCTCGGACAGCAGCTAAATATTCCTGCTGGCGAAGCCAAGCAGATTATGACGAGCTATTTTGAGCGTTTCGGTGGAGTAAAACAGTATCTGGATAACGTGGTGGAGCAGGCTCGAAAAGATGGTTTCACCTCTACGTTATTCGGTAGGCGTCGGTACCTTCCTGAGCTTGGTTCAGATAACCGAGTAGCCCGCGAAAACGCAGAACGCGCTGCGCTTAATGCCCCTATCCAGGGAACAGCCGCAGACATTATCAAGGTCGCAATGATCCGTGTTGACCATGAACTGAAAAAGGCTGGGGTTTCCTCTCGCGTGCTATTGCAGGTTCATGACGAACTCGTGGTGGAAATTGCACCAAACGAGTTGGGACAGGTGCGTGAGATAGTGGAAAAGGAAATGGATGCGGCCATTTCTTTGCGTGTGCCACTTGAGGTTTCGGCAGGTAGTGGCCCTAACTGGGAAGTGGCAGCCCACTAGGCGGTAGATACAGCAGCTGAAAGTGCGTTTGTTGGCAAGACAGCCTTCAAGCGCACTTTTGCTTTTCACTTGTTGCGCCCTGCCGCTTTGGTTCTAGGAAGCCACAATGTCGTTTTTGAGAACGCTAGAAATCTTGTCCTGGGGTTTTACTAACGGCACACTCGCTAGCGTTCTCAAAAACGACATTTCCTATCGATTTCCCACCGATCTCCTCCACTCCCCGTCACAGCTTTTCTTCTTCACAATGCCGTGCAGGTTTGTGAGCCATCAGGACTTTCTTTAAAAAACCGTCTAAGGTGTCAAGCTGTACATTTTTAACAACTACAGTGGCCGCTTTCTTGCAACGGCCACCTAGAAGAAAGCGGTTCATGGCAGCCACACCCCAAGCGACTACCAGGTCCTCATCCTTCTCCGGTTCCATTGTGCACGTCATCGCAGGCGGACTTATTGGTCTTGCTGAGATGGTTCCCGGCGTTTCCGGCGGCACTGTTGCGCTCGTCGTAGGTATTTATGAACGAGCTATCCACAATGGCCATTCCCTACTCCATTTAGTTCGCACCATGTTTACTAACCCATCCGGGTTGAAAGAAGCAGCACGACGCGTGGAATGGCTCTTCCTCGCATGCGTCGGATTTGGCATGGTGGCCACGGTTCTTTTGCTTTCTTCTGTGATGCATAATTTCGTGGAAAATCATGGACAATCTGCTCGCGCCCTCTTCTTGGGCATGGTGGCTGTTTCTATTACAGTGCCATTGCTCATGATTTCCCGAAAAGACTATTCACAAAAACGCGTCGCCATCATTGCAGCTTTCATCATCGCGGCGATCCTTACTTTTATCGGCACAGGTTTTACGTCCGAGGAAAAAACTGATCCGTCGTTAGTCGTGATCTTCTTCGCTGCTGCGATAGCCGTATGCGCCCTGGTTTTGCCTGGTATTTCTGGCTCTTTCATCCTCTTGTCTTTGGGCCTCTACGCTCCAGTCATCGGAGCGGTCAGCGACCGTAACCTCACGGTCATGACCGTGTTTGCGCTCGGCGCATTGACCGGAATTGCATGCTTTATCAAGATTCTGGATTATCTGATTACTGTTCACCGAACAATCACGCTGGCTACCATGGCGGGATTGATGCTTGGTTCGCTCCGTGCATTGTGGCCTTGGCAGGATATTTCCGGCTCCCCTGCGGCACCTTCCGGAAACATCGGCATGACTATTCTTTTGATCCTTGTTGGAGGCGGAATTGTAGCAGCAATCATGCTGATAGAACGTCGTTTTAACACCAAGCCCAGCACTGAATCAGAAAACGCTTAACCCTAAGGTTTTCCCTTAAACTCCACCACGTTCGGTTGAACAAAGCCATGGAAGCGATGGCTCCCCGTACAAGATATTACGGGGTTGCATCGATTTTCCATGGCTTTTAGCCTGTCAATTAAACATAATATGTAGGAAGCGGTATTATTTCCTCCATGAAATCCCGCACCCGTGTCTTGGCCTTGTGTACTGCGATTACACTTGCCGTCTCACTCAGCGCGTGTGTGACCAATGAAGAACAAGGTCACCCCGACGGTTGGGAAGAGGTCTCGCCGCCCGCAGTACCCGACATTGCTGCTCTTGTCCCCCAACCTCTTGCAGAAAAGGGAACATTGGTAGCAAGTTCAAACCCGCCATTCGCACCATTTGAATTCAAGAACTCTCGTCATGAGATCATCGGGATGGAAATGGATCTTATGAGGGCAGCTTCATCAGTTATGGGGCTTAAGTATCAACCAATCGAGCAGGATTTCTCCCTCATTCTCCCCTCTCTCAGCGCCGGAACCATTGACGTGGGAGCCTCTGGTTTTACGGACAATGAGGAGCGGCGGAAAAATTATGACTTTGTTGATTTCCTCTATGCGGGAGTTCAGTGGGGGCAACAAGTCGGTTCACCTATCGACCCAAATAATGCATGCGGTCTATCCATTGCAGTGCAACGTACAACGGTCGCCGACACAGATATTGTGCGTCCTATGAGTGATGAGTGTGTAGCTCAAGGTAAAAAACCTATCGAGGTACTCGCGTATGAGACCAGCGATCAGGCCGCAACCGCGCTTGTCTTAGGACGCGCCGATGCCTTCGTCGCAGATTCGCCGGTACTCGCATGGGCTATTTCTAGGTCCGAAGGAAAGCTAGAAACAGTGGGATCCATCAGCGACGCCGCCCCCTACGGCTTTGCAGTACCTAAGGGATCTCAACTCGGCACGGCGCTAGCCGCTGCGCTGCAGCACCTCATTAACACTGGCGATTACCAACGAATCCTCAAAATGTGGGGAATTGATGAGGGGCTTGTTTCCTCAGCGATGATCAACGAAGTACCTATCGATCAATAAGCATCCCTCTCATAACCGCTATCCCTAAAAACATAAGGAAACTACATGACCTCCCCACAACCGAAACCCATTCAAGCGAAGCCGCTGCGTCACCCCGGCCGCTGGGTTGCAGCCGTCCTTATTCTTCTGGTGTTCCTCTGGTTTATCATCAGCGCGGCCACCAATGAAGCATATGGTTGGGACACGTATGTTCAGTATCTCTTTGATACTCGTATCGCCTTAGCAGCAGGCCACACTCTGGCCATCACGGTCTTGTCCATGATCCTGGGCGTTGCCTTAGGCTGTGCCGTGGCCGTCATGCGCATGTCGCCTAATCCAGTCCTGCGCACTGTCTCGTGGTTCTATCTGTGGATATTCCGTGGAACTCCGGTTTACGTCCAGCTCGTCTTCTGGGGTCTCCTCGGTTCGCTGTATCAAACAGTCAACCTTGGTTTTACAGAAATATCCTTGGAAAATGCCCTCTCCAATATGTTCCTACTCGCAGTTTTGGGACTCGGTCTCAACGAGGCCGCATATATGGCAGAAATCGTCCGTTCTGGTTTGCAGGCGGTTCCCGAGGGGCAAACTGAAGCCTCCAAAGCCTTGGGCATGAGCTGGTGGATGACCATTCGCCGTACGGTCCTCCCCCAAGCGATGCGCATTATTGTCCCTCCTACGGGCAACGAGTTTATCTCTTTGCTCAAGACCACGTCCCTGGTCGTAGCAATCCCTTACACCGCTGAGCTTTACGGACGCGCCACCGATATCGCCGCAGCACTGTTTGATCCGGTACCCCTGCTTCTTGTGGCAGCAACCTGGTACCTGGCAATTACCTCGCTGTTGATGGTCGCGCAAAGTTACTTGGAAAAGTATTTCGACCGAGGCGCAACACGTGAGCTGACTGCTCGCCAGCTTGCAGCGCTTGCCGACGCAGAAGGCACCCTCCCCAAAAACGTCAATATCGTCGCCGAACCTCCTACGCGGCAGCATCGACACCCACGTAACCCGCAGAAAGGCGCTTGATAATGGCTGAGAATCTCATGATTAGTGCGCAGCAGTTGTGCAAGAACTTCGGCCAAATTGAGGTCCTCAAGGGCATCGATCTTGAAGTTCCTCAGGGATCTGTGACTTGCCTCATTGGCCCCTCGGGTTCTGGTAAATCCACGCTTTTGCGGTGTGTTAACCACCTGGAAAAGATCAACGCTGGCCGCCTGTACGTAGATGGTGAGCTGATCGGTTATAAAGAACGCGACGGAATCCTCTACGAGATTTCTGAGAAAGAAGCCGCGCGTCAGCGTGCCGATATCGGCATGGTATTCCAAGGCTTCAACTTGTTCCCACACAGAACCGCAATCGAAAACATCATAGAGGCTCCCATTCACGTCAAAGGTGTGCCGGAGTCCGAGGCTCGTGCCAAAGCCATGGAGCTACTCGCGAAAGTCGGCTTGCAGCATAAGGCAGACGCTTACCCGGCTCAGCTTTCTGGCGGTCAGCAGCAGCGCGTAGCCATCGCGCGTGCAGTAGCCATGGAACCCAAACTTATGCTTTTCGACGAGCCCACCTCCGCCCTCGACCCAGAGTTGGTAGGAGAAGTTCTGCGAGTGATGCGCGACCTTGCAGAAGGCGGCATGACCATGTTGGTGGTCACGCATGAGATGGGCTTTGCCCGTGAAGTCGCAGATACCGTCGCCTTCATGGATGGCGGTGTGATTGTTGAAATCGGTGATGCTCGTCAGGTTATTGATAACCCTCAGCACGAACGCACCAAGACGTTCCTCTCCAGCTTGCTCTAAAAAACGTTTTACTTTTATGCCCGAGGCTCTGAGAACACAGCGCCTCGGGCATTGTTGTAGCTATATGTTCACGGTTCCGCTGATAGTAAGCCTGCATTGTCCGCCTACCCACAGGGCGTCGGCACGCTGCGAGACAAAGATTTTTCCGGCCCGCCCTAGCACGGCACCCTGACGCGCCGAGTAGGAAGGAGGGACCATCCCCTCGCGGATAAGCCATTGGGCTAGCCCTGCGTTCAGGCTCCCCGTGACCGGGTCCTCCCCTATGTCTGGGTTGAAGGCGCGCACTTCCATGACATCACCGTCGCTGGAATCTAGGAGGCTCACCACACCAAGCTTGAGTCCTTCCATCAGCGCATAGTGTGGCTTAATGCCTCGTATGTCGACTCCTGGGCTAAGCAGAACGCCGATCCATCCTGTTCCGTTGTCAATTCGCTGAGTCTTCACGATGTCATCAAAAGTTATGCCCAAGGCCTGCGGAATGCGTTGGATCTGTTCCGGAGGAAGCGGCGACGTATCCAGCAGAGCAGGCGCCTGGAAAGACAACACGTCTTTATCGATCTGTATCGGGACTAAGCCCACGGAGCATTCCTGGACAATATGCGCTCCCTGCATCACTCCGCCTGCAGCAAGCCACGCGGCCGCAGAGCCCAAGGTGGGGTGTCCGGCAAAGGGAAATTCTTTGGTGGGGCTAAAAATTCTGACTCTATAGTCTGCGTTGGGAGTGGTTGGCTCAAGGAGAAAAGTAGTTTCCGATAAATGTGTCCATGCCGCAAAGCGCTGCATCTGGCGTTGCGACAATTGGTCGGCATCGTGGACTACAGCCACAGGGTTACCGCTTAAAGGTCCGGTGGAGAAAACATCAACGTAGGAAACACGCATGAGTCAAATATATGTGGCTCAGATCAGAAGAGCCCTACCAAGCCTCGGAGCAAAACCATAACGCCTCCTAGCGTTGCCACGCTCAGAGAAATCTTTCTTGCCGTAGAACGAGGAATCTTTTGGGAGGCTCTCGCACCAATAAAAATTCCGGCGATCATGCCGAGTATCCCAAAGATCCATACCCAGGGAGTCACCGATGCCACCGTTCCCGCGCCTGACGCTACTTTTACCGTCAAGGAAACCAAACCTGAGACTATGAAGATTGGTTGCAGCGTCGCCGCAAAAGGTACTTGCGGCCACCGAGCCACCTGCGCGTAGACGGTAATAGCTGGTCCTGCGATGCCTGCAAGGGTATTCATAAAACCGGCGATAATACCTGCAATAACAGCGGGTGCTCTTCCTTGAGCGTGGGGAATACGTTGAACTCCAAAGGTCACTGTGGCGAGTGCGCCCAGTAGCAAAGTTCCCACCACAACCTGCAGCGTTGGCCCCGACACAACTCTAATGAGCCATGCGCCAGGAATCGCACCAAGCACGAGTACCGGAGCAATGAGCCAAAACTTTTTCCAATCGACGCTCTTGCGCACGATCACAGTGGTCATAGTTGCGTTGATAGCGGCTAGGAGGTTGACCACCAATATTCCCTCTATCGGGCCCATGACGATGCTCAGAATCGAACCAGCAACTAGCCCAAGCCCCATGCCGGATACTCGCTGTAGTAACGACCCGACAGCCACGATCGCAAAAACCAACAGCGCGAGACCCATATTGCTCCTAGCATCTAAAAAATTTGAGTGTGACTCAAATTACCAGAATCGCACGCACATGTTGACGCGTCCCCCATATTCGGGAGGCCGTTTAACCGCTAGCCGAGTTTTTGTTTCATTGCCACAGAAACTGCAGCCGGGAGCATGTCATCAACATTTCCGCCGTATTTAACAACCTCTTTGCACAAAGTCGAAGAGATATAACCATAAGCCGGATCAGTCATCAGGAATGCCGTGTCAATCCCAGATAGCTTCCTGTTCATCTGTGCCATCGGAAGCTCGTACTCATAGTCAAGGGCTGTGCGCAGTCCTTTCACCAGAACACTCACGTCATGAGCGTTTGTGTAATCGACTAAAAGCCCGCCCCAATGGTCCACAGAGACGTTGTCCAGCCCCCCGACCTCTCGTACTGCAGCCCGAATAAGATCTTTGCGCTCTTCAACGTTGAACATTCCGGAGGGTTTATTCGGATTTGCCGTAACCAGTACGGTCACGTGGCCATACATTTCGGAGGCACGGCCGATAATGTCAATATGGCCTTTTGTTACGGGATCAAAAGAACCAGGGCAAACAGCGTGTATGGCCATCAAGCATCCTTATTAGTTAAAAAAGTAGCGTGCACAGTAGCGGTCATTCAGCAAGCATCATTGTGAGACAAGGTCTTGATGAAATACGGCCATGTCCATGCGCGCGATTCCAAAAGTCCGCTTTTTCAGCTTCTGTGTGGTGGGAACAAAGCATGCAGGCCATGCGGTCTCCGGGGACTCGCGATGGCGCTCTACGACGACCGCTGCTCCGTCGACAAGCGTAGGGATCAGTGCCACGAGCATCTCCGCTATGTCTGAATCTGGTAGGTCATAAGGAGGGTCTGCGAGCACCATGTCAAAGTATTCTTTGGGAGCACTCGCCACGTAGGTGGAGGCCTTCATTTCCGCAACCGTGACGTTAG
The DNA here is from genome assembly GCF_900187135.1 of Corynebacterium ulcerans. Lineage (NCBI taxonomy): Bacteria > Bacillati > Actinomycetota > Actinomycetes > Mycobacteriales > Corynebacteriaceae > Corynebacterium > Corynebacterium ulcerans. Next base: position 89,201 of record NZ_LT906443.1, on the reverse strand, counting down.
GATGCCCAACAACCTGCATATTGTGGCGAATAATCTGCACGGCCTTGGGGTTGTTTTCTACCAGTACTACTTCATCCGCGCCCCGGCTCGCGGCCTCAAGACCGAGCGCCCCAGATCCCGCAAAAAGATCCAGAACCTTCGCACCAACAAAGCCAAAGCGCACCTGAAGAGAAGAAAAAAGTCCTTCGCGAGCACGATCCGACGTAGGCCGTGTTCCTTGCTCAGGCACCTTAATTGTGCGACCTCGGGCTTCACCAGAAATAATTCGAGTCATCTATGCTTCCTCCACGATAAGTAGCACGTCCCCGCCCATGACGTCGTCAAAGTTGTCTTTGGCCAAAGTTGCTACGATCCCTGGCCCCGGCGCGATGATGGGGGCCTCAAGCTTGATAGCTTCGACTGATGCGAGCTCTTGACCGGTATCAACGGTATCGCCAAGTCCTACTTTGTAGTGGACTATTCCGGCGAATGGGGCACAGATTTTCATGCTTTTAACCATAGCGTACGGTTTGTGAGCCTTTTGAGCTTAGGTGGGTGGGATTGCTCCGGTAGTGCGGTGATCTGTTTATGTTTTATCCAGATAGTCTTGCGAGCGGTCGTCGATGTCGCTCACCATGGATCGGGCTGCTTCTGGGTTGTGTTGGACTATGGTGGCGGCGTCGTGGTTGGCGCGTTGGATCAGTTCTTTGTCTTTGATAAAGCTGATGCGTTTGTGGGAGGCTCCTGATTGTTGGGCGCCTAGGATGTCTCCTTCTTGTCGGTATTCGAGGTCTATTTCTGCGAGGGCAAAGCCGTCTGTGGTGGCGGCGACTTTGTGGATACGTTCGCGTGCAGGGGTATCGGGTTCTGCGGTGGTGTGGAGGAAGCAGATTGATTCTTTGCCACCTCGTCCTACGCGTCCGCGTAATTGGTGGAGTTGGGAGACTCCGAAGTTTTCGGCTTCTCGGATAAGCATGACGGTGGCGTTGGGTACGTCTATGCCGACTTCTATGACGGTCGTGGCTACGAGGATGTCAATCGTTCCTGCGGCGAAGGCTGCCATTATGGTTTCTTTGTCTTCGGGGTGCATGCTTCCGTGGAGCATTTCTACTCGTAGATCGTTGAAGATTCCGTGTTGTAGGGCTGTGGTGGTTTCTTCTACCCCGCCGTGGTTTTTCACCCGAGGGCATACCACGTAGATTTGTTGGCCTCGTTCTACTTCTTCTCTGATGCGTTTCCACATGCGTTCGCCCCATGTGGGGTTGTCGGAGCTGACTACAAAGGTCTTGATTGGCCGGCGTCCACCGGGGAGTTGTCGGAGTGTGGAGACGCTGAGATCACCAAATGCGGTCATGGCGATTGTTCTTGGGATGGGCGTGGCCGTCATGACGAGGAGGTGTGGTGTGAGTTCTGTATTTCCTTTGGCTCTTAAGTAGTCGCGCTGTTCCACTCCGAATCTGTGTTGTTCGTCGACGACGCAGAGACCGAGGTCGTAGAAGTTGACGGTGTCTTGGATAAGGGCGTGGGTTCCGATGATGATGTCGGCATCGCCGGACATGATGTCTAGGAGTGCTTTTTTGCGTTCAGCTGTGGGTAGTGACCCGGTAAGTAGTACGACGGTGAGCTGTATGTCTGCGGCGGCCAGCGTGGCTCGGATGCTGTGTGCGTGTTGGGTTGCAAGGACTTCGGTTGGGGCGAGAAGGGCGCATTGTTTGTGGGCATCGATGACCTGGAGCATCGCGATGAGCGAGACGATGGTTTTTCCGGATCCGACTTCTCCTTGTAGCAGGCGCGACATGGGAGTGTTCTTCCCTAGGTCTTCTGCGATTTCTTGTGCTACCTGTTGTTGGCCTTCTGTGAGTGTAAAAGGCAGGGCTTTGAGTAGCGTGGCGCGGAGTCCGGTGTGGGAGGTGGGCATGGGGAAGGCTTGACGACGTTTCATGTCTGCGCGTCGCAGCGCCATCACTAGAGCGATGCTGAGTGCTTCGTCGTATTTCAGTCTGTTGAGGTAGGGTTCGGCTCTCTCGCAGTCTGTCTCGTGGACACCCCGTAGTGCTTGGTCGAGCGTAGGCATGTCATCGGGTACGAAGTCTCCTAGTGGGTCCACGATAGGAGGGGTTTTACCCAATATCTCGTGTATTGCTCCTAGTATCCGCCACGTGGGCATTGCTTTTTTGGCTGGATATACCGGTATGTATGTGAGCGAGTTGATGATGTGGGTGACGTCGTCAAGCTCTCCTGTAGTGGATAGTGCTTGTAAGCCTCCCGAACCACGGGTTTTGGCGCCGGGATCGGGGAAAAGGAAAAAGTCTGGATGCTGTAGTTGTGGTTTGTCTCGGAAAAATTTGAGTTTTCCGGTGAACATGCCGCGTGCGCCTGTGGTGAGGACTTTGGAGATCCAGTTAGCGCGGAAAAACGTTGCGCTGGTGGTGGCTGTACCGTCGGAGATTGCGATGGTGTAGATGAGGTTTCCGTTGCGGTCTCTTCGCTCGGTGGCGGAGACAATCTCCCCTATGCATGTGATGATGTCGCCTTCTTGTGCATGGCCTGCGCTCAGCCCTGACCCGTGGGCGGCATAGGCTCTGGGTAGGTGCATGAGGAGGTCTTCGGCGCAGCGATATCCAAAGTGCTTGGCAAAGGCCTTGGCTTCTTTTTCAGGCAAGAGTTGTGTGAGTGGTCGCGTGTCGTGCCAGCCCAGCATGGGTTACTCCACTCCGATTTCCACGAGGCTGTCCACGTGGTCAGCTAGGTAGATGGTGAGGTCAAGTTCCGAGTTGGGAGGCAGCATTGCGGCTATCTCGGACTCGTTAAGCCCAAGTGATTCTAACGCTATGATCGTGACGCGTTCTCCGCCGCCATCCAACATTCTGCGCACGGCTTGTTGGGTACACGTGTAAATGTCTTCATCTACTGCAATCGTCTCAGAACCCAGTGTGGCTGCGTAGTCGCCTTTGGCGCAGGCACCAGCAGCGGTGAGGGCGGCTTTTGAGGTGGGGCGGATCTTGGCCGTACGCATACCAGTGATGGCTTCAGTCATGGCATAGGTATCGACGGCGAGTGCTTGGCTGGAATCGTGCATTGATAGTGCTGCTAGCCCACGGACGAGGCTACCTGTGGGCAAGATGGTGATTGATTGTTTAAACGACCGCGCCGAGCGCTCCACCGACGCCATCTCTCCCCTGGTGAGCATGCCGTTGGGAAGCAAAATCACTTCGGTCGCTCCGCTTTCATGCGAACGAGAAATGAGCTCGTTGACTATTGCCACGCCGTCTGTCAACGGGGTGGGTTCCTGGCCAAGGTCCGCTGAACCGACGATGGCAAACTGTTTGCCTTTTCGGACTACCACAAGTGCACCAGCTGCGTTGTAGAGCTGGGCCAGTGTTCCTTCCGGGGCAAGTGCTAGCACGATTCGGGTTGGGTGGTCGGTTTCGCCGAGGGACGGTAGTACCTCAATCCGAAGGTCACTGACCTTTCCCATGGCGTATGCCTGTTCAATGACTCGTCCGACGTCAAAGGTGTGGATATGAATTGTTCCAGCTTTTTCGCCAATGCCCGCGATCACAAGGCTGTCTCCTAATGCGAGGAGTTCGCCTCGTAGTGCGTCTAGGTCAACGTCCTCGATGTAGAACATTACCTCCAGGAAGGCCTCATGCCCGTGCTGGGAAAAGCTATGGGAGTGTGCTCTGTGCGAAAGTTCTGCCGAGTGATGAGAATCGCCCGCGGCCTCTCCTTGAAAGTCTTGACCGCAGTGAGCCGCATTCATGGGGTCTGCGAGCACGGCATCCACAAGAGCATCCAGGAGGATTACGAGTCCTTGGCCTCCGGCGTCGACAACACCTGCTTCTCTTAGCACGGCAAGCTGTGAGGGAGTGTTGTGCAGGGCTACTCGTGCTGCCTCCGCAGCCACTGTGACAACCTCATAGAGATTGTCGGTGTCGCAGGTTCGAGCAGAAAATGCGGCAGCGCGCAGCACAGTGATCACAGTGCCTTCAATGGGGTCGGTAATCGCTGCAGCCACAAAATCGAGTGCATTGAGAAGTGATTTTTGGATGCAGGAGGCGTCAATGACACCCGAGTTTGCTGCCTGCGCGATGCCGCGTAGTACTTGGCTTAAAACGACACCCGAGTTTCCGCGTGCCCCACGTACAGCACCGGAGGCCAACGCTGTGGCAACGTCGGAAGCGCTCAGTTCTTGAGGCTCATCGTGTGAGGTTTCTCCCCCGGCACTGGCGATCAGCTGGTGGACGGCTTCTACTGCAGCATGCATGGTATGCGCCATATTTGAGCCAGTATCTGCGTCTGGTACCGGGAACACATTCAGGCTGTTGATCTCCGCCCGGCGCGCGACGAGCTCATCTGTTGCGCATTCCGCCCAGCGTAGGAGGCTGCGTCCGCTAAGAAACGTGATGTCGGGCATGGTAGAAAAGTTTACAATCGCCAATCGATGCCGGAGACTCCGAGGTCTTGAAGCAAGCTGTTTGTCCTGCTAAAGGGGCGAGAACCAAAGAATCCTCTCGATGCAGATAGCGGTGATGGGTGCGGGGACATAATGCAGGGGGTATTCCCCAGAAATGCTTTGGTTGCTTGTGCGTCTCGTCCCCATAGGATAGCGACTAAGGGGGTGTTGCGTGCGGCGAGGGCTCTGATGGCTACCTCGGTGACTTCTTCCCAGCCGCGTCCGCGGTGGGATCCGGCTTTACCTGGTTGGACGCTAAGTACCCGGTTAAAGAGTGCAACTCCTTGGCTCGACCAAGGGGTCAGATCGCCGTCGTGGGGTGCCGGGATGCCTAGGTCTTGCGATAGTTCTTTGAAGATATTGCTAAGACTCCTAGGTAGTGGGCGCACGCCTGGTTGGGTGGAAAAGGACAATCCCATCGCGTGACCTGGGGTGGGATAGGGGTCTTGTCCGACGATGAGGACTTTGATCTCATCAAAGGGGTAGCTAAACGCGCGCAGTACGTCTGCGCCTGCGGGTAAGTATCCCCTACCTGCTTTTATTTCTTCTCGGAGAAAGTCTCCCATCGCGTGGATCTGCTCTTCTACAGGGGCCAACGGCTCTAGCCACGAGGGGTGGACTGGTAGGGGTTGGTGCTGTCGTTGGGGTGCAGAAGTGTGTGGGGCACCGTTGTTCGATGCAGTGTCGGTCATTCGTGTTCCTCGTATGTATGTGCTGTGCTCTACTGCGGTTGTTCAGTGATGGTTAAAAGCTGACCCAGCCGTCGTCATAAGCGGGTGATTTTCCGCCGACGAGTACTTGTCCATGGTCGTGGCCTACGTGAAAGAGTCGTTTTCCTACGGTTCCGATGGCTCGGAATCCTGTGGGAGGTGCGCCGGCAGTGGTTCCCATGAGTGTGTGGTCTTCGCCGCCTCCGAGGACCCAGTGCCAGGGGTCGGCGTCGAGAAGCTCTGCGGCTTCCAGCATCAATGGTGTTGGGGCGATGGCTTCTGGGTCTAGGTCCATGGATACGCCGGATTTTTTGGCCATGGTTCTTAAGTCCACGATGAGCCCATCCGAGTTATCGGTCAGGGAGCTTACGCCTGCTGAGCGTGCGACAAAGCCGCGGCCTTCTGGAACGATGGTCGCGCAGTGTGCGGTTACCAGTGGTAGGAATTTTTCCGGGATGTCCGTGCGTCCAAAACGCTGAAGGAGCGCATACCCTGCGGCGGATTCGCCGATTCCTCCCGAGGCGATGATTGTGTGTCCTGGTCGCGCGCGGTCGAGGGAAAGCTCTGGAAGTGAACCACCTAGTTGTCCCACGGCAGTTACTGCAATCACGATAGCTTCGCCGTCTGTGATGTCTCCGCCGACGAGTTCTGCGGAATAGTCTTTTACTCGGGAGGAAATGCCCCTGGCGAGTTCAGAAACAAAGTTAAGTCGGGTGTAGGCCGGCGCCGAGATCGCTAGGAGGGCTGCCACGGGGCGCGCTCCCATTGCCTCGATATCGGCAAAGTTTTGGGTGATTGCTTTGCGGCCTATCTCTGCGGGCGTAGACCAATCGAGGCGGAAGTGTCGGTCTTGGACCAACATGTCTGTGGTCACTACTGCCCGGGAATTCGCGGAAGCATGCCCAAGTACTGCGGCATCGTCGCCGTTTCGGGAGCTGGGCGCATGAGCGATGATCACGTTGATTGCGGCGCGCTCTCCTACCTCGGCAAGCGTCGGATTCAGATGTTCTTTCACTAGTGTTCTCCTCCGTCGCGTATGTTATGACCTTATTTTTACAGTGTGCAGCAGTACACGATGCAATCGGCGGTGCGACCCGATCTTGTTCATCGCAGAAACTATGATTATTCCTTATGCAGAATGAAGCTTCTTTCAAACGAGGGCCCATCGCACTCGCGTTGGCATTAGCCATTGTATTGGTCGTGGGGGTGCTTGGAGGGGCGAAGCTGGTTTACGATCGGGTAGCCCACCGTCCGGTAGCAATGACTTCTGCAAATTCCCCTGAGGCTGAAAGCTCCGAATGCGCATCTCTTATTGGTGCGCTTCCGCATAAGGTTCTCGGGCACAAGCGTGCTGAGCTTGCCGATCCCGCGCCTGCTGGTGCGGCGGCATGGCAGTCAGATTCCACTCACCGAGTAACTTTGCGGTGCGGAGTCAACCTTCCGTTGCAGTACACGCAGCTTTCGGAGCTTTCGCTTATCGACGAAACATCGTGGCTAGAAGTCAGGGATACCACGCCGGGATCGACGTTTCGCACGTGGTACGCGGTAGACCGTTTTCCGGTAGTAGCCCTGACGGCTGATGATGCGGGGCTTGGAAAAGCGACATCACCTATCCCAGAGCTGTCCACGGCAGTTGCTTCTTTACGCAAGGAAACGGCACAGCCCAACCCGCTGCCTCTTCAGTCGTTGCAGCAAGATGCGGATCCTCGCACAAACGCTCATTCGGATCGTTGTACCGAGTTGATGTCAGATCTCCCGGAACATTTTGGAGACTCTCCGCAGTATTCTCGTCGTGATGTGCCAGGACTTCCAGCTGGCTCCACAGCGTGGAGCGCACCAGGCTACGAGCCTGTTATGGTGCGTTGCGGCGTTGCCTTCCCATCGGCTTATGAGGCTGGGGCACGTATCCAACAGATAGATTCCGTTGCGTGGTTTGAGGATACGACCTTAGGTAATGGGACCACGGCGTCAACCTGGTATGCACTCGGCCGTGACGTGATTGTGGCAGTTAGCGTGCCGCAGAACTCTGGCAATGCAGCGCTCGTGGAGTTGACCAAAGCCATAGAAAAACACACGGCGGAGTCATCTGTTAAGCGCTAGGCAGTCCCAAAGTAAAAGAGGTCGGCACCAAGTCCTGTGGTGCCAACCTCTTTATTTTTAATGCTTTGGTTTTTATTGAGCCAGCGCCTGGTCGATCAGGTGAGAGAGCAGCTCTGCATACCCTATCCCGGTGGCCTCAAACACCTGCGGATACATGGAAATCGGGGTAAAGCCCGGCATTGTGTTCACCTCATTGAGGACTGGCCCCTGGGCGGTGATAAAAAAGTCCACGCGAGAAAGGCCTCGGCAGTTAAGTGCTTGGAAGGCCTCTAGCGATAGCGATTGGATGAGCTTGGTTGTTGCCTCATCAAAGGGCGCTGGGATGGTGGCTGTGACTACGTTGTCTAGGTATTTGGTATCAAAACCATAGAAGCCTTCTTCGCCTTCATCAACGTCTTCTAGCTGTGCCGGCACTGAAGCGATCAGGGAGCCGTCGGCACGCTCAAGTACGCCGCACTCTACTTCTACGCCTTTAATCTCCGCTTCCACGATCACTTTGGTGTCATGCTCTCGGGCTAGGGTGAGGGCAGCATCGAAGTCGTCCCACTCGGCTACGCGGGAAATTCCGATGGATGATCCGCCTCGTGCGGGCTTAACAAACACAGGGAGACCCAGCATGTGCTTATCGGCATCTGTGAGGGTTTCGTCCCCACGAAGGATCACTTCTTTGCCCACGGGCAGGCCTTCCGCCGCAAGAAGTTTCTTGGTGTACTCCTTGTCCATGCCACAGGCAGAACTCAACACTCCGGTTCCCACATAAGGAATGCCAGAAAGCTCGAACATTCCTTGAATGGTTCCGTCCTCACCAAATCGACCATGCAAGGCCGGGAAAATCACATCGGCATGTGCGTACAGCGTTCCGTCCTCATACCGGAACTCACCGGCAGAACGAGGATTCACGGAAAGCTTTACTTCACGGACAAACTCCACCTCTGGCATAACGCGGTCCACAGTCCGCAGCTTGGTGGCGTCGGTCTCCCCTACGGTCCACACACCATCACGGGTGATTCCTACGGGAAAGACCTCGTATTTTTCTGGGTCTAGGTGAGACATAATCGCCCCGGCAGAAACGCAGGAAACGGAATGCTCTGAGCTTTGGCCGCCATAAACTACGGCAACCCTGACACGGGGATTTTCGGAAGGATTCTGAGTCACAACCACAAACTTTACCTTGTGTGCTACTCGGATTTCTTTGTACGCCCCATCAACGCCGCAACCATGTCATGAACACTTGCACCCATATGGCACACACCGTAGACAGCACGAGTAATAGGCATATCTACTTCATGGATTTCTGCCAGACGGGAGATAGACATCGAAGAGATAACGCCTTCTGCCACTTGCCCGTTAGTGGCGGCTTTTGCGTCCTCCAGCGTCTTTCCTTCTCCTAGTCGCGCGCCAAAAGTACGGTTACGAGACAGCGGTGAGGAACACGTAGCCACCAGGTCACCTAATCCGGCAAGTCCGGCGAAGGTACGCGGATCAGCGCCCATTGCGGTGCCCAACCGGGTAATTTCCGCCAAGCCGCGAGTGATCACGGTGGCCACTGTGTTTTCACCGAGTCCTCTACCAGCGGCCATACCGCACGCTAATGCAATAACGTTTTTGCAGGCTCCACCGATTTCACAACCAATAACGTCTGTATTGGTGTACGGGCGGAAGTACGGGGCAGAGAGTGCAGCTTGAACTTTTTGGGCGTTCGCCTCGTCGGTACAGGCAATCACTGTTGCAGCTGGCTGTTCCTCAGCGATCTCGCGGGCTAGGTTTGGCCCGGAGAGAACGGCAATCTGAGTATCGGGAGTCCCAGCGACTTCAGCGATTACTTGGCTCATCCGCTCGAAAGTATCTTTTTCTATGCCTTTAGCCAGGCTCACAAGGATCGCGGTCTGTGGAATCGCAGCGGCCCACTCGGATAAGTTGTCTCTTAATGTTTGGCTAGGCACGCCCAGCACCACAATGTCAGAATCCTCAAGCGCCTGCGCAGGGTTATCCGTGGCACGCAAGGCTTCCGGAAGAACTATGCCAGAAAGGTATCGGTTGTTGGTGTGCTGCTGGTTGATCTCAGCTGCGACTTCAGAACGTCGTGCCCATAGGCGAACATCACACCCTGCATCTGCAAAGACCTTAGCCAGGGTTGTTCCCCACGATCCGGCTCCCATTACCGCAACTTTCACCGCATACTCCTCTGGTTGCACTATTGGACACTTCAGAGCTGCCGCCACGATGCGTGCGCTCTGTTTTACTTCACTCACGTCAATGTACATGGATATAGCAACTTTGTTGGCTTTAGGCTCTCTGTTGTGCCTCGTCCCTGCCATATGTCCGAGCAATAGTAGGACTCATGAGCACCAGTTATTCCCTGTATCGGCGTAGCCTCGGTGTAGTGTTTGTGCTCATGAGCAGCCCACGCTAACGCTATCCGACGAGCTATGAGCACCCACCCAAAGACGTTGGTCAAGTAGCTAGGCTAGATATATCCATACTTCCGCTACCCCGTCATCATTCGCCACAGACCGCCACAGACTAGAGAAAGCTACAGCGATGCATAAAACCAGTCACACCGAAGCGACTAAGGACCAGCAATCTTCACTTGCTATTACGGGAAGATTCCAAAGCATCGTGGCCGAGCCTGCGCAGGAATATAGACGCTCTACTCTTGCAGCAGGAGCGGTCTTGTGGCGTGGCGACCATACCGATCCTGATTCCATCCAATACGCAGTGATCCACCGACCGCATTATGACGACTGGTCGCTGGCCAAGGGAAAAGTCGATCCAGGTGAATCTTTGCCGGTCACGGCAGCGCGCGAGATTGTCGAGGAAACCGGATTCCGCGTGAGACTGGGAAAGCTACTAGGCAAGGTCACGTACCCCGTCGGCGACCGCACCAAAGTGGTCTACTACTGGACTGCCGAGGTCCTAGACGGAACCTTTACCCCTAATAATGAGGTGGATGAGATCCGCTGGCTCGATTTTCACCAGGCTCGCGAGCTTCTCAGCTACGACGTGGACAAAAACATCATGGATAAAGCCCGCAAGCGCTTTGAGGTTCCAGCGACTACCCGCATCCTGTATGTCCGGCATGCACGAGCTTTCCGACGCAGCAACTGGGCAGGCAACGATAATCTGCGCCCCTTGGACAAAAAGGGACGCAGACAGGCGCAGCTGCTCGCCCCTTTGTTGGAGGCGTTTCGCCCCACCGCCATTTATTCTGCCCTGCCAGACAGGTGTCAGCAGACCGCTGCCCCGTTAGCTAAGGCCCTGGACCTTGAGGTTTCCGTAGACGCAACGCTTGGCGACGAAGGCTGGTTATCCGCCATGACCGATTCCCAAGCAGCGTTCTCTCGGATTATCGATCAAGGCGGTGTGTCCGTGGTCGTCGCACAAGGCATGGTCATCCCTGACACGATCGCCTGGCTATCAGCCTCCGGCAGACTCCCCTTGGAAGAAATACCGGCAAAGAAGGCCAGTGTCTGGGTTCTATCCTTTACCAACGGCGAACTGACAGGAGCCGATTATCTTGCCAGCCCGCTTCCGGCAAAATAGCGCAGCTTCTACTGAGTGACGGGTTTAAACGTTGGTCGGGATTGCTCGTAACGAGCGATCTCTGACTCCTGTCTAAGCGTAAGCCCAATGTCATCGAGGCCTTCGAGTAGACGCCACCGCGTGTAGTCGTCTACGTCGAAGGTGTAAACGGAACCATCGCATTCCACAGTTCGGGTTTCTAGGTTCACCGTTACCTCTAGACCCGGCTGTTGCTCTAGCTGCTTCCACAGAAGCTCAATATCGGACTGTTCCATTTTCGCGGCTAAGAGCCCAGATTTCCCTGCGTTCCCCCGGAAAATATCCGCGAATCGAGAAGACAGCACCACCCGGAATCCATAGTCCATCAGTGCCCATACCGCATGCTCGCGGGAGGAGCCTGTGCCAAAGTCTGGCCCTGCGACAAGCACTGAGCCCCTGGAATAGGAAGGCTGGTTGAGCACAAAGTTGGGGTCATTGGTGCGCCAATTGTTAAAGAGGCCGTCGTCAAAGCCCGTGCGCGTGACCCGTTTTAAGTAGACTGCCGGGATAATCTGGTCGGTGTCCACATTCGAGCGGGTCAGTGGGACTCCAATACCCGTATGGGTTGTGAATTTATCCATAATTGTTCACTCCTCGTCCAAGTCCGCTGGGCTAGCCAATGTCCCTTTAATAGCTGTTGCTGCTGCGACTGCTGGTGATACCAGATGCGTTCTCCCCTTAGGGCCTTGGCGGCCCTCGAAGTTTCGGTTAGAGGTAGAGGCAGAGCGCTCGCCAGGCGCCAGTTGATCTGGGTTCATCCCTAGGCACATAGAGCACCCTGCTGAGCGCCACTCGGCACCGGCAGCGATAAAGATCTTGTCTAGCCCTTCCGCTTCTGCCTGTTGCTTAATCATGGTTGAGGAAGGAACCACGAGCATCCGTACTGAATCTGCGATGGTGCGACCAGCAAGAATTTCTGCGGCTGTGCGCAGATCTTCCATGCGCGCATTGGTGCAGGAACCAAGAAATACTGTGTCGATCGCAATATCTCTTAACGGTGTCCCTGGGGTCAGCCCCATATAATCCAGCGCTTTGTGCGCGGCGGCTTTCTCATTATCGCCAGCAAAGTCTTCAGGCGACGGGACGTTTTCACTGAGCGGAAGCCCCTGACCTGGGTTTGTCCCCCAGGTAATAAAGGGGGTGACTGCCGAGCCGTCGATGTCCACCACGGTGTCAAAAACAGCACCCTCGTCTGTAGGCAGCGTCTTCCAATACTCCACCGCCTGATCCCAGTCCCGTCCTTGCGGGGCAAGCTCTCGGCCTTTGATGTAGTCAAAAGTGGTCTGGTCGGGTGCGATCATGCCTGCACGCGCACCGGCCTCAATGGACATATTGCACATTGTCATGCGTGCTTCCATAGACAGCTTCTCGATGGCCTCACCGCGATATTCAATAACGTGGCCTTGTCCCCCGCCCGTCCCAATCTTGGCGATGATCGCCAAGATGAGGTCCTTGGCAGAAACCCCAGGCTGCAATTCCCCAGAGACGTTGATCGCCATGGTTTTAAAAGGTTTGAGGGAAAGCGTTTGGGTGGCCATCACGTGCTCCACCTCTGAGGTGCCAATGCCAAAGGCCATAGCACCAAAAGCGCCGTGCGTGGAGGTGTGGGAATCGCCGCAGACGATAGTCATTCCGGGTTGAGTCGCCCCCAGCTGGGGTCCCACCTGGTGGACGATACCTTGTTGCGCGTCCCCCATGGCATGAAGACGAACACCAAATTCCGCACAGTTCTTACGCAGTGTTTCCACCTGTCTGCGAGAAACCAGGTCATTGATTTCTAGCAATGATCCTGCCGCAATACCTTCCGTGGGAACGTTGTGGTCCTCGGTGGCAAGGTGTAGCTCAGGGTGCCGCATTGTGCGCCCAGCCATGCGTAGGCCGTCAAAGGCTTGGGGTGAGGTGACCTCGTGTAGGAGTTGCAGGTCAATGAAGATAAGATCAGGTTGGTCGCCCTCGCCGCGCGAGATGACATGGTCACGCCACACTTTTTCTGCAAGGGTTAGCTTCTCTTCTTTCGATGCCACGGGGCTGGTCATGGATCGAATCACCTCTTTACATAATCAATTCCATACTTAAGGATGAATCCCATAAAATGGAATGCTAGTATCGTGTCATGGGAAAGATTAACATAGATCCAGCCGCCACAAGCGGTATTAAGGTCCTCGACCGCGCAGTAACCATAATGCTGACCGTCGCAGAGCACCCCCTCTCTCTGACAGAGCTGTGCGAGGCCACCGATCTCCCCCGCGCCACCGCCCACCGTTTAGCCACAGCACTGGAAACGCACAATATCCTCACGCGCACTTCCGACGGAAAATGGACAATCGGCGCGGTGCTCACCTCCCTTGGGGCAGGAAGCTCCACCAAGCTTATCGACGTCGCCACCCCCATCATGGCGCACCTCATGAACGTCACAGGCGAATCGGTACAGCTCTACCAACTCGCCGGAGCAACCCGCGTGTGCATTGCTGCGCAAGAGCCCGCTATCGGCCTCCAAAACACCGTCCCAGTAGGAACACGACTCCCCCTGACCGCGGGTTCCGCAGCAAAAGTCTTCCTAGCGTATTCCTCCCCCACGCTACGTGAGGCCATGCTAGACGCGGGAGCGCAATTTACCGCAGAAGACCTTGAAGAAGCCCGCAGCAATGGCTGGGCCGAGTCGATCAGCGAGCGCGAAGTTGGCCTGGCCAGTATCTCCGCCCCCGTCTTTGATAGCGAGGGCCTGTTTATCGCGGCACTATCAATTTCCGGCCCCACCGAACGGCTACGCCCCGCACCATCAACACTCTGGGCGCGCGACCTTACCCTCGCGGCCCAACGACTATCAGAATCTCTATAAAGCTCCGAGCTTTTCCACCATCATCCCCATCTGCCGCAGCACAGGATTATCTTCCCCTAAGCGGTCAGCAAGCACGCCATACACACTTGCATACCACCATTGTTGACGTTCTTTCCCTGCGTTAAAGCGCTCCCACAGAGCATCCCCTAGAGCATCATAATCTTGCAGTATGGAGGCGAGGTTATGGGACTTATCCGCAGCGCATACGCATAGAGCTGCTTCGGAAGCTGAGCGAAGATGCTGCAGGTAGGCGTCGCTACGCTCCTGCCAGGAAGACAGCGACTCGTCCTTGGTCACCTCCCCCACGATTTCCAAGACTCGTGGGCCAAAAGTTTCCTCGATCTGCTCTGCTGAGAACTCGTCCGGCGCATCTTCGAGGACATCGTGAAGCAAGCAAGCTATAAGGATGTCCTCATCGTCCGTCATGGCGCTGGCGATATTCATCACCGCGAAAACGTGAGAAACGTACGGGATAGCAGTTCCTTTGCGGTACTGATTCCTGTGGGCCACCGCAGCGATGTTTATCGCATTGAGGAGGCGCGGGGAAAGGGCTAATTGTGCGTGTGTCATGCTTCCATCCTAACGGTAGCAAGGGCACCCAAAGCGCTCTATGCCACAGTCAATTTGCCCTACCGAACACAGCCAACAGTGGTTAAATCACATTCATGACCACCACATTGAACGATGTTCAAAACTTAAAAGAACGCGTACTCGCAGGTGAAATCATCGACCGCGACACCGCCCTCGCGCTTCTCGACACACCCCTCGATGAGCTTGCCCAAGCCGCCGATGACATCCGTCAACACTTCTGCGGCAACGGCTTTGACATGTGTTCCATCATCAACGCCAAAAGCGGACGATGCCCAGAAAATTGCACCTTCTGCGCCCAAAGCATCCGCTTTCCCAACATTGAAATAGACAAATACCCGCTCATCACCGTCGACGAGCTGCTTGCACAAGCCAAAGAGAACAAAGAAAAGGGCGTACTCCGCTTCTCCATCGTCACATCAGGGCGGAAATTACGACGCGACGAAGTAGAGCACATCTGCGAAGGCGTGCGCCGAATCCGCGCAGAAATAGGCATCGAAGTCTGCATTTCCGCAGGCCTTCTCACCGAAGAACAATTCACCTTGCTGCATAACGCAGGGGTAAGCCGCGTTCACTGCAACCTAGAAACATCACGCAACAACTTCCCCAACATCTGCACATCCCACACCTTTGAAAACAAAATAGAGACGCTAGAAGCCGCCAAGCGCGCCGGGATGAGTCTCTGCTCCGGTGGCATTTTAGGCTTAGGCGAGACCTTTGAAGACCGCATCGATATGGTCATCTCCGCCCGGGAACTCGGCGTAAAGTCCATACCGGTCAACGTCCTGGTAGCCATCGAAGGAACCCCGCTCCAAGGGATGGTTCCCGTGGCTCCAGAAGAAGTACGCCGCGCAGTAGCCATCTTCCGGTTCCTCTGCCCTGACGCCGCAATCCGACTCGCCGGCGGGCGCGAATTACTTGGCGACCACGGCGAAGCCTGCTTTACCTCCGGCGCTAACTCGGCCATCAGCGGTGACATGCTCACCACCACTGGCTCTACCATTGCCAGCGACTTGGCGCTGGTCAAGGAGCTGGGGTTTGATGTGGTGCTGGATCATGACGATCGTACTGTGAACGGATAGCGCCCTCACTTTGTCGTTTTTGAGAACGCTAGCAGCTACAAGCGTTGCAAAACCCCAAGAAGCAAAATCTAGCGTTCTCAAAAACGACAATTTCTTCCTACCGGCCCCTCAATATCACGCGGTTTGAGCAAGAAAACCGATGCCCTTTGATAAGGAGCACCGGCTTTCTCTGATTCTTAGGCCTATCAGGGGGTGTGATTACTTCTCTAAGAACGAGGAAACGTTGATAATGCCTTCACCTTTTTGGAAGACAAAGCCATCATAAATAGTGGGATTATGCACGGTAATCAGTTGTCCGTACGCATAAGGCCGCGCAATGATGGTCTCTGCATATATCTTCTCTAGTTCCTTGACCAGGCTTTCCTTTTCTTCTTTTGACCCGGACTTCACGTAAGCATCAGCACGTTGGTCAAACGTGGGATTCTTATACTTGCCAAGGTTAAAGTCTCCCAGCGTTGGGTCTGATGCACCCATCTGGACGATCGTCGATGCTCTCAATTGCGTTGGCCCCGACCACCCAAAGATCGTCATCTGGTAGTTAGGCTCTTGGGAGACATCAAAGCCAGGCCATACATGCTCGTCAAGAGTGTCTGAGTCCATGGATTTTACGCGGACATCGAGACCGATTTTTGCCAGTTGCTGCGCAATGGTTTGTGCTGCGGCAAGCCGCAAGGCAGATTCTGAAGAAAGAAGCTCGATGGTAAAAGGCTTGCCGTCTTTGTTTGTGCGGAAATCGCCCTCACGCTTATATCCAAGTTTGTCGAGCATCTTTTCTGCCTTGGCGGTATCAAACTCATACTTGAGCGACGTATCTGCCCACGGCGAATGTGGTGAATAAAAGCCCGCGGTGGGATGGTCGGCATGCCCCAGATAAACCCGCTCGATGAGAGCGTCCTCGTCGATGGCAAGGCTGATGGCCTGGCGGAATTCCACGTCCTTAAAAGGCCCCACGCTTGTATTCATGTAGATCATGTCATTTCCAAACCCTGGCCCGCTGGTTACTTTGAGGCTTTTCTCTTTCTCAAAAGTTTCGGCGAGCTCTGGCGCGAGGGCGGAGAATGCTGTCAAATATTCTCCCGATTTTAGCCCCTGGTGGATGGCGGCGGAATCGGTGATGATCGGTATATTCAGCGTGCCGATGGCAGGTTTCCCTAGGAAGAATTCGTCATTAGCGGTAAGCACGTACTTCTGCCCTGGGACGTATTCGGTCAGTGAGTAGATGCCGGTGCCCACGTGTTCGGTGACTTCATTAGCCTTTTTGTCTTCAAAGACATGCTTGGCAATGATCGGCATATCCGTCAGTATTTCCTCAACAAAGTAAGGATTTGAGTCGGCCAGAGTGAAGGTCACGTGGTTTCCGTCGACATCCATAGAGGAAATCCGGTTCGCAATGTTCTTCCAGCGAGCTCTGTCGCTGCCTTTGGCGTAGTTGAAGGTGAATGCTACGTCTTCAGGCGTTAGTTTCTTCCCGTCATGCCAGCGCACGTTATCGCGGACCTCGATGGTGTACTTGGTGTAGTCACCATTGACTTCATATGACTTTGCTAGATGCGGCTGAACTTGTGCATCCTTATCGACGCTAAAGAGCGCGTCATACACTAGACGCAGGGCGGTAAGTCCGGGGCTTCCCGTGACATAGCTGTAGGATTAAGTGAGTTTTCGTCTCGGTGAATAGGGATCACCGCGCTTGCGACCTTATGCCCCGAGGCTGTGTTGGTCGAGGGTGAAGACCCTTGAGTGGTACAAGCGGCGAAGCTCAAAGCCATCACTGCCGCACATAGAAGGGAGAAGACTCTCCGCATGAATTTTCCTTTCAAAAATGCCCGCTACCTGGACATATTGAGGTGACGTACATAGGCGGCAAGATCATTCGCCGCACAATCCATCTCCCGAACGTACGGTAGTTGACTAGTTGTTAAATCGTTGTTGTCCGTGATGTGTTCGATCATCTTCCCCTGACGCATCACAACGGTTGAATCTGCTATCCCTTGTGCAAAG
This sequence comes from Corynebacterium ulcerans, assembly GCF_900187135.1. NCBI lineage: Bacteria > Bacillati > Actinomycetota > Actinomycetes > Mycobacteriales > Corynebacteriaceae > Corynebacterium > Corynebacterium ulcerans. Next base: position 71,888 of record NZ_LT906443.1, on the reverse strand, counting down.
CCAAGATCATGCGTGACCACCACAACCGCAGCGTCGTGTTTCATCTTCGCAATTATTTCGCCGATTCTTTGGGTGTTTATGGGGTCCACCATCGATGTCGGCTCGTCCATCACGATGAGATCTGGTTGCATAAGAACGGCGCGTGCGATGTTGATACGTTGTAGTTGTCCCCCTGATAACTCGTGGGGCCGACGCTGCGCTAAAGCTGAAAAATTCAGTCCTAGGCGAGAAAAAACCGAGTCGATACGGTGAGCGTCGATGCGTTTTTTCGCAAGCTTGAATGGTTCCGCCATGCTCTGCTCTATGGTGAGCAGAGGGCTTAAAGACGTATATGGGTCCTGCAGAACAAGCGCCGCCTGTTGCGCAGGAAAGACGCGCCCTGCGGTGGGCTTGATCAGGCCCAACAAGACGTTGATCAGAGTTGTTTTGCCGCTTCCGCTTTCACCCACGATGCAGACAACATGCCCCGTGGGGAAATCGAGAGATACGTCCGAAACACCGATCGTCTTCCCATAGCGCTTGGTAATCCGCTCAACGCGGATCGGGCAGGTACTCATTGGACCTCCTCAAGGGAGACGACAGAATCCGCCAAAGCACTCATAATCCGCGGATCGTGAGAAACGAGGATCGCTGCTAATCCCAGATGTTTTCTCAGCCTGTCCAGGAGAGCCACGATATGCGCTTCCACCAGCACGTCGAGACCTGTCGTTGCCTCATCAAGCACGACCATCCGGGGGTTGCAGGCCAGGGCGAGTGCGATGCAGACGCGTTGCCGCATCCCTCCTGAAAGTTCGTGAGGAAACTGTGCCGCAACGTTTGGGGCAAGCTCGACGACGTCGAGAAGCTCGCAGATACGTCGGTGCGAAAAATCTACGTTGTTTGCTTTGCAGGTTTCTTCAATGGTGGTTCCGATGCGAAACGACGGATTCAACGATGACATTGAAGACTGAGGAACAAGCGAAATATCACGCCACCACCGATGCGCTCCCATCGGCGTGCCAGAAAACAGGATTGTTCCCTCGACGCTCGTTCCGGCTGGGAGGTTGCCAAAGATTGAGCGAATAATCGTTGTTTTTCCGCTTCCGGAACTTCCCATCAGGCCCACGAACTCGCCTTCTCTTACCTTAAGGTCAAAGTCTTTGACCACCGGTTTTACCGCGCTCGGATACGTGACTGAGAGGCTACTGACATCAAGCAATGGCATGAGACAACCTCGCATCTGAGCGTTCTTCAATCTTGTAGGCCAACATCATGAGTGAAAAACTCACCACGATGATGCACATGACCGCAGGGAGTGCCCAATAAACCCAGGTACCAGTGGTGAAAGCATGCCTTGCTTGAGCGTGGTGCAGGATTGTTCCCCACGATGTGGTGGTGAGAGCACCGATTCCAAGAAAAGCGAGCGTGGATTCTGTCAAAATAGTCGACTTAAACCTCAAGACATAGCGATAGACGAGCATGGGTGCGAGCTCTTGTAGAACGTGAACTCGCACAATATAGAGGTCAGATGCCCCCATCGCACGGATTGTTCGGATGTATCCGCGCCGCTTAATGTCAACGACTTCACCGCGCACAAGACGGAGAAGATAAGGCCAGCTCATGACCGTGAGGACAAAGACCATCGACCAAAAACCTCCCTGCATGATCGCAGCAAGAAGCAGTATCGCCGGAAGCGCAGGGACAGCCATGAAGAACTCAGCTACCCGCATGATCGCACAATCAGTAGCGCCTCCGCGAAGCCCCGCAATCGCACCTCCTACAAAAGCAATCGCGAGCGTGATCAGACTGGCCACAGTCGCAATGGCTAGTGAGTGCCGGGTTCCCATAATGAGCTCCGACAGGATGTCTTCTCCCAGGTGGTTCAAGCCGAGCCAATGCTTGGCACTCGGTGCGCTAAAAGGGCGACCTTGCTGCGCGGAGGGGTCATAAGGCGCAAGGGCTGGCGCGAAGATCGCAACGATTATAAGAATCGCAATAATAACGAGGGGCCACCAAGATCTGAGAAATTTCATGGTTATATCTCCGCCCCGATGTTGACTCGGGAATACAAACGATCCGATAGGTAGCTGCTAGCCAACACCAAAAGCGAGATTGCAAGGAAACTCGACTGTATGAGCGGATAGTCCCGGTTAAACACTGCCTCAGTCATAACCTGGCCGAGGCCGGGATAAGAGAAGACCGATTCCACGACAAGAGAGCCGGAAAAGAGATAGCCCACGTCGATCATGAAGATAGTAAATACCTGGGTTAAAGCATTGCGCGTGATATACCACCGACGCACGCGGTCCTCGCTGATATTGCGTAACCGAGCAAGCTCAACATAGCTGTTGTTGATAACGCGTAATGTCCCCTGGCGCATTGCAATGAAGTACGTGGTAATCGTGCCAAACACCATCGCTAGGAGTGGGAGCGTTAGGTGGTGGGCAACATCCACGACCCATGCGATTCCTGAGTGTTTGTGCCACAGGTCTACTGCCCCTCCTAGCGGGAACAGGCGCCACGTGGCAGCAAACAGCGAAAGCAGCACAATGCATACCCAGAAAATAGGAATCGAGCTCATCAAAGCTGCCCCGACAACATAGCGGCGGTCTTTACCCTCGCCTCGCTTAAGCGCGGAACGACGTCCCAGCCATGCACCGATGAAGGTGGAGAGAATCAAGTTTGCGCTGGCTAGGAGCAGTGTCCACGGTGCCGCACGTAACAGAATCGCGGTTATCGACTCTTTTTTGGCAAAAGACGTTCCCCAATTGAGCGTGAAAAAATCGCGGATGTAGAGGAAAAACTGTTGCCACAACGGTTTATCTAGCCCGTATGCCGTTAGAAGGTTCATCCGGTCTGCTGCGGTTAATTCGCCCACGGCATCACCCGCGACGTGCTTAAGCGGAGAGCCAGGCATAAACCGGGGCAGGGCAAAATTCACGATGAGCAACGCGATAAACACGAGTGCGTAGAAGTATGCGCTTCGATTTCGATGCATCGACGGTGGCTTTTCAGACTCGTGAATGGCGGTGTGGGCGCAGGAACTGGGCGATCTGCATGCGTTATAGGTGATCGACGTGGAACATGCCTACCTTGCGATATGCCTCGGCAAACGCAAAGTGACCATGCCCCAAAGAACCGTTGTTCAAGTAAAGGGCCCTATTGAACTCGCGCAGGGATTTCTTGCCCCGCTCAAGGTTATCCATCGTGGCCCAGCCCGGAACAATTTTTTCCATGGTCTCCGAACCGTGGTAGCGATCATAGTGCTGCGCAGAGAATTCCAGCTGAGATTCCAAAAGGTCGAGCGCCCCCTGCTTTTCCTCCCACACATCTGAAATAGACACGATGGTGTTGGGTGAATCAGGACTCATAAAGTAGACCTCAGGCAGCGCCACGGGATCACCGAGTTCGACCCGCCATTGGCGAGCTGACAGCGCAATCGAGTCCAAAATCAAGTTCATTGCTTCACGACGATCCGGGTCAAAATCCTCAACGGAGTGCTCGGGATCCTGCGTAATCAACACCTCAGGAGCCGCTGCTCGTATCGCCTTAACGATCTCAGCCTTATGGGCCACATCATTTTGTATTTCGCCCAGTGCAAAGCCAAGATAATCAACCGAAATTTTAAGTTTTTCACACGCCGCGGTGACCCCTGGGCGCATCTCCTCACCGCACAACATAATTGCAGCACTCGACTGGCCACCCCTATTCGCGTTTTTAAGAAGCGCACCTCCCACTTCCACAGCTTCCATTCCGTATACGCCTAGCAGCATGATCCGTTTGCCAGCTGGAACGGTTGCCATGGTGAGGTCTCCTTGGTTATGTCCAAATATTGTCGAGCATTACGCGCAATCATGAATCTATGCATCGTAATGACACCTTAATACTCTAATAAACAATTGAATGTTTACAAAGTATGGTGAGCTTTCCTATGAGTTATTGCAGAAGGAATACTTTGTCGCGACCTCTATCCCCCATAGCCTGCATAACCATAGACAAAGAGCACTAAAACCACAGAAAATACCGCCACTGTCTATGGTTATGCAGGCATGTACACTCCCCGAGCCTACGTCCCTTACGACCCAGCACAACAAAAACCACCCAAAGCACTGAGCTTTGGGCGGTAAGTGGTACCCCGTACGGGATTTGAACCCGTGTTACCGGCGTGAGAGGCCGGCGTCCTAGGCCGCTAGACGAACGGGGCAAGTCGTTCATCGCAAGCTTTCGCTGCGGACTCATAAGATATTAAGTGCAACTGCCATGAACTAGCAAATCGCCACGTAGATGGCCAGAAATCAAAATCCCCACCGCCTGGAAAGACGGTGGGAACCCTTCTTGAGTGGATTAATCGTTTCAAGCCCTAAGGCTCTTCCTTATCAATCTTGAGGAACGCTCGAATCTCATCGACATGTAATGCGAAAGTTTCGTAAGCCGGCATCTCGCCGCTTCGTCCGCGCAACCCTGAAGGGGAAGTATGTCGGGATTGGCTAATACCTCTTGAAACTAAGGGACGTTACCGCTCCAGTAGTTCTTAGTAGCTCCGGCTTCACGCATCCCTGGCGCTTAGAAGTCCGGATTAGGGCACTGCCGGCGTTGAAAGAGCTGCCGACGCGGTAACCGGAATGTTCTGTTGAATCACTTGCTGCCACGCAACCTCCTTTGCTGGCTCGACTAGCATGAGCTGTCGACCATGAAGGCCAGTCCCTAAGGAGGCGTTAGATTCCTAGCAGCGTCGTTTTATTTCCTCTAGGATCTTCACCCTTAAAGTTGTGACCTAATCGGTCCGACACCCCACAGTCTAGGCGGATCACACCTCGTTGTGAAGCACTTTTGCTAAATTTCCTCAAATACCCAGCTCAATAGGATTTTATAAGCGCTGTCCCCGATCGGCATTACTCGACATTACGGGGACAGCGCTCTTTATCAGAGGTCAAAATACTCCCATATGTCACGCGTCATCTTGCTGCGCTCTCCAAAAATCTTTTTGGTCAGCCACCAGATTGGTGCTCCCACTTTCTGGAGAAGCCCCATGCGTGCAGTCTGAGGGATTTCCGGCAATGCTGGCCCACCCAGATGCGCCGCTACCACTTTGGACATATCGGTTTGGATCCAGTCGTCTACCCGCTGCCCCTGGATCGTGGTAGGCGTGCTGCTATCACCGGTATAAGAGACGTGCCTGGAGGTCGCACCAAGCGCCAGGGAGGTTTCTGCAAGCCCAATTTTGCTGTGCAGCGAGCCGACGATGTTGATGAGGCGATCCATGGCCATGTTGCCAGTCAGGTGTTCTTGGGTAATGCCAAAGATCTTCGCGCTATCCAGGTAACGCATCAAACTTGAGGTTTCCTCGGCTACGATTTCCAAGGCATTGCGCTGGGCGTCGTTAAGCCATGTGTTGCGCGATGCTGCGTAGAAGCCGTCGCGAACCGGCTGAGGCTCCCCATAATAAAATCCAGAGAGGATCTGGCCAAGGTAAGGCCCCACGGAGATGACAAAGCTACCGTCTTTAAACATCGAGCCCAAAGAAACGCTGGGACGGTCGTAATTAATCTCTTTGCCTTCTTTGGTAGCCCACTGAGCTACCGCAGCCAGTGCTCCGTTAGGGATCACGCTACACACCGGGTCGCCCGAGCTGCACACGGAACGAACTTTTCCAGGCAGGTTGCTAAAGGCACCAGCAGGACGTGGGCTGGCAATGCCCACCGAACCTGGATCTGGGAGACCATAGTTTGTGTCAACCATGATCGCCCCATTTTCTGTCACTCTGCCGGAGTAACCGGTGGTCGTGGTGGCGCTATTAGCCGTTATGCGCGACCGACCGGGATCCGCTAGGAGGTACGAGGCGAGAAGTTTTTCCGCAGTCACGCCTTTAATCTCACCGCGCGAAATACGCTCAGTGATTGCCCCGGCGATATCCGCGCCCTGGGAGTATCCGGCCAAGATAAAGGACGTTCCTGGGCAAGCGGCAGCGACTTCTTCAACGTGCTTATGCAACGTATCCACGCCGCCCCGGTAGGAGTCACCGTAGGTTAAAAAGCGATCGAATCCGGTTTTGCTTCCGCCACCGACAACACCGATTGAGGAGTAATACGGGGTTTGCCACACACGCACATCCGAATGTAGACGAGCAACGTGCTTGGCAAAGTTTGTTCCGCCGAAGCTGAGGATGTCTTGGGGGTCATCCAAGGGGCTCGAGTTTCCCGATCCCCCAGTTACCGCGATCTCTATCCTCGGACACTGCGCCGGTTGCGCCCCTGCTGCTGGTATTCCCACGATAGTGCTGCCAGCGCATACTACTGCCACCAGGCCAAGATAGCGCTTTATCCCACCACCCATAAGCGACCTATTCCTCCCTGCATCTTCACATCAATCTCAAACCACTTGGAATGTGCCCACATAAAGTGAACGGATAGGAAAAAACTCCTTTACGTTAAGCAAATATATACCTTTAGCCTGGATTGTTTGAAGGCTTACCCGAAAATTCCCCAAAATTTTCCCATAACCATGCAAAACCTGTCACACCCCACCTAATAACAGGCTAAAACATGAAAAAACCGCCCAAAGCATTGCGCTTTGGGTGGTCATTTTGTACCCCGTACGGGATTTGAACCCGTGTTACCGGCGTGAGAGGCCGGCGTCCTAGGCCGCTAGACGAACGGGGCATAGAACTTTCTATCAGAAGCGATTTCTCGCTGCTGGCCTACCAGGACTCGAACCTAGAATGACGGTACCAGAAACCGTAGTGTTGCCAATTACACCATAGGCCATCGCTTAACAGCTCGGTTTGTTTCTCAACACCTTGCTGTGCAACGGGAACTAATATAACCACAACCACTAGAAGTGCACAAATCTGGTGGTCATAGCCCTTTTTATAAATGCTGCCGGCTCAAAAAGTTCCATGCAGCGGTAGAAGCATTGGGGGCTTGGTTCCATACGTGACCTTGGCCCAACACTCGCATGTGTTCGGTCTCGGCAGCGCACCCGTTAAATCTTTCGATCTCAACATCTCCAACCTTGAGCTGCGTCGGCTTTTCCGGCAGGCAGCCATTGCGCTGCGAGACAGTAGCAAGATAGTCCGGAACGGAGTGATATGGGACGCCATGACGATGACCGCCTTCATAAGCCACCACATGGTCAACCGTGCCGTGTATATCCAGCGTAGGTACCGGCTTACCCTTGCATCCTGCGGTAACCGGAAGATAGTACGCGGATGAGACACTTACGATTCCGGCAAAAACATCAGCAGCATGGCATCCAAGGATCGCAGCCATTCCCCCGCCGTTAGACATACCCGCGGCATACACACGGGTGCGGTCGATCAGATAATCGCGGTCAATGGTTTCAAGGATCTGTTTAACAAACGCTATGTCTTCCCCAGGAGCGGCAACGGAATAGGGAGCGCCTTCCCAAGAGTTTTCACGCCCAGCAGGAAAAACTAACAAGGCATCATTGCCGGCTTCCCCATCAGCAAACTTGGATTCACGAGCAAAATGCTCAGGGTCTACCCGCCATCCCGCAAACGCAAACAAGACGGGAGAGGGCGCCGGCCGCTCCGGCCTGTAGTTTTTCCCCACGTGTAAGAGATACCTACGGCGAACGCCATTGGTGGCTGTGATCTCTATATTGCGCATCTGTCCAGGCAGAACGGCCGGATGCGGGTTATACGTGGAGTCAAAAGGATAAGGACCGGAAAACACAGGCACTGTTTCCGCCGCACCGCCATAGGGCGCAGCAGCACTCTGAGCAGGAGCATCGTTGTCTTGTGGAATGGCGGGAGTTTGCCTCACCACACTTTTGCTCACCAACGTAGGGTTCGCTTCAACGTCAGTAATTAGAGAAATCGGTACGGCAAGGCAACCAATAAGAGCTGCTGAGGCGACTGCTATCGCCACACGACGATCCCGCGTCAGAGCCCTCCACGCGCGCCTTTGGGCCGTGGGCCGTGCATGGCGCGGCCTATAACCTTCGGTGTGCGAGGCTTTCTCGCCGAATCCAAATATCACAAAGATTTACTTTAACTGCTTTATCGCTATTTTCAACGGTACATTCATTTACGGCGCGTCTCATTCACCATCAATCGCAAGCCCAATCTTATAAGCCCATCCTGTTCCCCATAAGCCATGGTTATGCATCAACTTTTATGAGGATGCAAAAATCCCCGAACCAGCGGCTAAAACATCAGCTTAACCTGCCTGTATGATTGCCGGTTCGGGGTTTTTCTCGTTCTCAGTTCCATCGAGCCCACTGGGCACTAAGCCCACCGAGCTACTGCCCTACTGTGCCGAGTAAGGCGTCACCTTAAGAACAGCACGCAAGCGGTTGAGCGTGGACTCTCGTCCCAAAAGCTCCATCGACTCGAACAATGGCGGCGAGATAGCCTGGCCGGAGACGCCCACACGCAATGCGCCATAGGCAACGCGTGGTTTGAGCTCCAGGTCCTCGATGAGGGCCTTCTGCAACGCAGCCTCAATACCAGGAGTGGTCCACTCGTCAAGGGCTTCCAGAGCCGCAATGCCGGCTTCCAGTGGCTGCACAGCGGTCTCTTTGAGATTCTTCTTCGCGGATTTCTCATCAAGCACGAGGTCCTCATCCGCGGTATCGAGGAATTTCAGAAGCGCATAGGCGTCGCCAAGCATCTTGATGCGGGTCTGAACCAAGTCGGCGGCGATAGCAAACTTCTCCTCTGGGTAATCCGCAGAGAAATCCGTGTACTCCGTGAGGTAGTCGCGCAGGCGCTGTTTGAAGTCTTCTGGGGCCAGCAGTCGAATGTGGTCGGCGTTAATGGCCTCAAGCTTCTTCTGGTCAAAACGCGCTGGGTTAGCCAAAACGTTCTTCACGTCAAAGTTGGCAACGAGCTCGTCTACAGAGAAAATATCCTTCTCCGACGACAGCGACCAGCCAAGCAGCGCGAGATAGTTCATCATGCCCTCAGGGATGATGCCGGCATCTCGGTGGTTGAACAGGTTCGACTGCGGATCGCGCTTGGAGAGCTTCTTGTTGCCTTCGCCCATCACAAAGGGAAGGTGCCCAAACTCAGGAGTCTGCTCCGCCACCCCAATTGCCTTCAGCGCTTCATACAGCGCCAGCTGCCTAGGAGTTGAGGGAAGCAGATCCTCGCCGCGAAGAACGTGCGTGATGCCCATGAGGGCATCATCAACCGGGTTGACCAGCGTGTAGAGCGGTGCCCCATTGGAGCGGGCCACTACATAGTCGGGCTGGGTAGCGGCTTTAAACTCGATCTCACCACGTACCAGGTCATTCCACTTCCAGTCCTGATCTGGCATGCGCAAGCGCCAGACCGGCTGGCGGCCCTCGGCCTCAAAAGCGGCGATTTGTTCTTCGGTGAGGGTGCGGTCGTAGTTATCGTAGCCAAGCTTGGGGTCTTCGCCCTTGGCGCGATGGCGTTCCTCTACCTCTGCTGCTGTGGAATACGCGGGATACACAAAACCTGCGGCTTTAAGCTTTTCCAGCACCTCAGCGTAAATATCCATGCGCTGGCTCTGGCGGTATGGCTCGTGTGGTCCACCGACCACTACGCCTTCATCCCAATCCATCCCAAGCCACGTCAGGGAGTCAATGATTGCTTGATAAGACTCTTCAGAATCACGGGCTGCATCTGTGTCTTCGATGCGGAATACAAGCTTGCCACCGGTGTGACGGGCCTGTGCCCAGTTGAACAAGGCTGTGCGCACCATACCCACGTGTGGAGTTCCTGTGGGTGATGGGCAAAAACGTACGCGTACTTCAGACATGTCTTTCATCGTAGACCAGTGCACTAGACTGGTTTGTCATGTGTGCCCACCGCCCCTCAACTGCGCCCGACTTTTTGTTGTCACGTGCCCATGGTTCCATCCGAACCCAAGGTGCTCAGAAAACCTTCTCCGACCCCTGGGAAGCCATAGAAGCACTACACAACGGCACCGCAGATCTTGTGGTGGGAGCCCTCCCCTTTCGCCGCGATCACGCGTGTGCTCTGACTGTGCCGGAAACGGTTATCCGGGAAGAAGGACCACTAGAGCCGCATGCGTATTATCGCCACGGTGAGGGCAGCGTTATGCACGCTCATCTCGATGCTCTGGTACCCGAATTGGGCGAGCACCGGGATCGCGTCATCGCAGCGATTGAGACGCTCAAAGCAAGCACGTTAGAAAAAGTCGTCTTGGCACGAGCAGTGGACATGCGTTTTGATCCACCCGTGGATCCACGCCTGATAGCTGCACGTTTGATCGACCTTTCCCAGAATCGCGATGGATTCATCGCAGACCTCTCTCCTGCTGGCGAAGACTTTGTGGGCGCAATGCTGGTGGGGTCTTCCCCGGAAGTACTGATTAAAAAACAGGGGTCAACGATTTCCGCATACCCATTAGCCGGTTCGGCTCCCCGCAGCGCAGATAAGCTTCTCGACGCCCGCGCGGGGGAAGAGCTACGCCGTTCACCGAAAGATCTCGCCGAACATTCCTACGTTGTCGATCACCTGCGAACGCTTCTCACACCTTTGTGTTCCTCCCTTGATATCCCCCAGTACCCAGAGCTCACGCGGACTAACGAGATGTGGCACCTAGCTACCCCCGTCGTGGGCACGCTCAAAGACCCCGCGATGACCGCACTAGAACTCGCGTTGGTCGTGCACCCCACTCCTGCTATCTGCGGCACGCCGACAGACGCAGCCGAAGAAATTATCGGAATTGCTGAGGGCGACCGCCGCTTTTATTCCGGAGCCGTGGGATGGTCCGACGCAGCCGGCGACGGTGAATACATGGTCGCCATCCGGTGCGCGGAGGTCAACGGAAGCGGAACCGCCGCACGGGCGTGGGCCGGCGGCGGCATCGTCGCAGATTCCGACGCAGATGCAGAGGTCGAAGAGACCTCCGCAAAGCTGCGCACTATCATGCGAGCACTCGGACTCTAGCTCTGATTAAGAGCCCTGCTTAAGGCGCGCGACGAGCACATTGTCAAGGGTATGGCCATGACCAAGCCCGGTAGCCACATGACGCTCACGGGACTCGTTGATCACGATTGTCCACTGCGACGCTGACAGCATTTCTGCGATGTGCGAGGGGAAGAGATAGTCTTTTAGCACGTCGGGACTCTGGTGCCCCGTGGCGATCATCTCTTCAAGATCGTGGTGCACGAGAACAAGGTAGCCGCCTGGGGACACCAAGCTGGTCATCGCTGCAAGCCCCTCCTCCCCCTTCACAGGAATATAGAAGCCGGTAACTAGGCCGTAGCGCTCCTGCAACGCCTGCGCAGTGCCAGAATTATCGGGTAGCTTTGCCACTTCAAAATCCGCAGCGATCCCGCGTTCTGTTGCCGCAGCTATGGCACGGGAAATAGCAATCTCCGACGGATCCACCCCCACGGCTTTCCAGCCATGCTCTGCCAACCACAGAACATCCGCGCCTTCACCGCAGCCAACATCAAGGCTCTGAGAAGGTGAAGCGTTTAGATCCAGCTCCTGGATCACCGCCACTAATGAGCTATTAGGGTTGCCCGACCACACAGGTCCTGCTGAATCTGTATAAATATCATCCTCTGGATGCCTAGGAGGAGCATCGTGATGTGAATGGCGGTGTTCAGTAGTCATATGCAAAAAGCTACCGCACTGGCGCGTGCCGTGCGATAGCTTTTTTACAACGAGACTTCCTGTTATGCCCGCTCTACAGGGTTTCCGAGGCTTCCCAGTCCTGGGATTTCTACCTCGATAAAGTCGCCTGGGACCATCTCCGCAGTACCTGCTGGTGATCCGGTGCAGATCACATCACCTGGTAGAAGCGTGAAAGAAGCCGTGATGAACTCTATGATCTCGCCCAGGTTCATAATCATCTGATCAGAGTTGGAATCCTGCTTAGTTTCCGTCACACCATCATGTGTGAGGTGAGCTTTGATCGGAAGGTTGGTGGTGTCAATAGAATCCAGGTCTGTTTCAATCCACGGCCCAAGCGGTGCAAAAGTGTCGATTCCCTTAGCGCGCGCCCACTGTCCGTCTGCAAATTGGAGATCGCGGGAAGAAACATCGTTAATGATGGTGAACCCAAGAACGACAGACTTCCAGTCTTCCTTCTTAACATTTTTGCAAGGCTTGCCGATCACCATAGCCAGCTCGCCCTCAAACTCCACCTTGGTGGCAAACTCCGGAATCCTAATGGGCGCACCCGGGCCAATGACGGCAGTCGGCGGCTTGAGGAACAGCGTAGGAGGAAGATGCTCTGCGCTCTTTTGGAAAACTTCTTTAACGTGATCCGCATAATTGCGACCAATAGCCACGATCTTGGACGGAAGCATAGGGGCTAACACCCGCACGTTTTCTAGTTTCCACTCCCGACCCGTCTTTTTCGGCTCGGTAAACGGAGTGCCTTCAATTTCTTTGCACACAGTTTCTGCACCGTCGCCCTCGACAACGCAGAAGCACATGCCATCTGGGGTAGCTATTCGTCCAAAACGCATAGCAAAGATAGTACTCACTCAGTCGAGTTTTCCCACCACCACGGTTTTTCTGGGGTATCGCGTGAGGTACTGGCTTCCGACGAACCCCCATCAGCTGACGCACATGGCGGCACGCACTTTTACATACTGTCAACCAGATTTTTCGCCTCAAGCAAGCCTAAGCCTGGGTACCAGATCCGCGCCTTTTTCACAGCCGCAACCGTCTGGCCTGTAGCTTTTAATGCCCGCAGCTCATCAAGTTGCGCCTCAGAAAACTCCCTTAGCTCGCCGCCCGTTGTCCGTTTCAGTTTTTTATCTGAAATAATTTTGAGGACGGACCCTGCAATAAGCAGTATGACCCCAACCACACCTATCCACGTGACAAGAAGATTCTCACCATAGTAAAAATTATGTCCAATCATGAACAGCAGGTAGACACAACACAAGACGAGGCACGCGCGATAAAGGTAGGTCTTCATGGCTCTACTTTACGTGTCCCCGGTCGTTATACTCACAAAAATTTTATTATTTTATAGAGACGTTATCCGTTTAACGCTAGATAAAGCTCCGCGCACGCCAACGCGTCTGTCAGCGCATTGTGACTGCGGTAATGGGGTAATCCATACCTATTGCGTACTCGCGCAAGCCTTAAGTCTTCTCCCCGCGGATACGTGCCCATGCGTTCCATATGTCTACGCTCTAATTCCATGGTGTCCACGTATGGCACCCGCAGCGGCGCTCCGAAGTGCCGACGGCAAGCAGCATCCCCAAAGCGCACTTCTATGGGGGCAAAGTGGGCAAGGAGTACGCGCCCACGGAGGGCGTCGAGAAGCATGCCCACCGCGCTCTGTTCGCTCACCCCTTCCTCTAACATCGCATCCGTAATGTTGTGAAGAGCTGCGGACTTGCCCACAGAATCCCTGTCCAGATTGTCCGGCTTAATCAACACATGTCCGGCACCTGCGAGTTGTATTTTTCCATCATCGATGGGCACCCAACCGATGGAAAGGATTCGTCCCTCCGTAGGACGGAGCGCAGTCGTTTCCATGTCTACTGCCAAGAGCCGGGTGTGATCGTTTTTCTCCGGAAGCTCTTGATAAACCTGCGCCAACGGCCCCTGCGCCTTGCGGATGGCGTTACTCCCCCACCACATCACATGCTCCGGGTGGGATATTTAGTGCTCAACGCTTGCTGCATCCCCTTGATGATGTGGAAGGCATCGCGCACATGCTCACGATCCATCTTTCCGAGCTGCTCCGGGTCCACGTGATAGCTTGGTGCATTGCCCACGCGGAGATCCGTTGCCTGATGATCAAACGCAATGGTGTTAAGCACGTCAAAGGCATCCAACAGGTCATGTGCGCCTTTTTCAGACACAGCCCCGAGGCCTGCCGCAGCATTCAGTCTCTGACGAGTGTCCAAGGCGTCTGCCCCACACGTCAGCGCGTACAAACGCGCCATCTGAACAATCGCGTGAATCCCTCCCTTTTTGATGTCCAGGGTATGGGCATAGTCACCGCCGCGTTCCACCACAAAACCACGGAAAAAACCTAGTGGCGGTTCTCGTCGTGAAGCAACCGTTGCAAGGTGGGCATGGAAACGCCTCGCAGAGCGCGCCTGATCCAGGGAGCTGGCCCGGACGTTGGAGTACAAGGACTCATCGCCATGCACGAGCCTCATGTCAAAGAAGGTTTGCGCAAACATGAGAGCCTCTGGCTCAGGTGCAGTAATCCACGAGGTAAAGGTAGATATCCACTCGCTTTCGGTGAGTCGCCACTGTGGGTTAGATGCCATCATGTCTCCAGGGCAAAGCACCTGACCGGCCAGGGCTAGGCCTTGACACACCCGGTTGGCGAGGACCGTGAAATACTCACCGTGCTCTTCCGGCTTGAACGCATTAGAAAGAATAAGGGCGTTATCTTGATCTGAGGCAAAGCCCAATTCTTTGCGCCCTTGGGAACCCACCACAACAAACGCATAAGGAACGGGAGGAGGACCGAGCTCTTCTTCTGCAAGGCCCAGCAATCGACGCGCCACTGCATCCGCCGAGTGAGAAAGCAAGGCCGATACTTCCTCCGGGCGTGCTGAACGCTCCACAAAACGTGCTGCTACGTCCTTGCTGCGAGCGAAGACCTCTGCGAGTTCTTCCGCAGAGCTGCGCCTGGAAATATCCGCGGTGATGTAAATGGGATCATTGCGCAACAGCCGCATGATGTCGGGAGAACTGACGATTCCCACAAGCGGTTTATGAGGCTGTGTTGTATCACGCACGGGGAGATGGTGAATGCCGTGTTCCGCCATAATCATCATCGCCTCAAACGCTGGCGTTGTGGTAGTCGCCGTGATGGGGTTCAGGGTCATGATCCCCGACACCGGCATGGTGACGTCCACATCATCCGCGACGACTTTACTGCGCAGGTCGCGGTCAGTCACGATTCCACAGATGTCCTCATCAGTAGCAATAACCAGCGAAGACACATTTTTATCTCGCATCACACGTGCCGCAGACTGAATAGATTCCGTCGGATGCAGTGTGGCGGGCTGGGTGGTCATAAAATCCCCCAGCTGCGCCCGCAGCGATTGAGAGCCGTCGTTGTTACGCACCTGTTCAGCCGCTGCACGCATCCGAGTTGATTGGCTGGAAAAGAAACGCGTGAAACTAGCATCCTTCTCAGCGACAGCGAGGAAATCCGCACGAGTAATAGTGATCAGGAGGGAGTCTTCCACTGCAATCATCGAATAACGATTCCGATTCTCTCCGAGAATCGTGGAGTAACCAAAAGAGCGCCCGGCCTCTCTCCTATCCAGGAGCACTCCGTTTTCATCGGTTATGTCCACTGCACCACTGCGGATCACCCAACACAAATCATTGGGTTCTCCGCAGCGTAAGATAACCGAACCACGTTTGCAGTAGCGTATCTCGGCAGAGCGTGTAAGCAACGCACGCGATTCCGCAGGAAGCTGGGCGTAAGGTGCATTTTCTGCAAGGAAATGTTGCACCTCGTCTAGTTCGACGGTCATGAAGCGAATCATATATCGTGAGTTAGCTCACGTCACGAAAATGAGTCTTTCATGGGTTTTTTACACCCGGCCGTCTTCTTTTTTAAAGAGCTCCCCTTTCCTACTCGCCCCTGTGCTTCTTCTATCCGCGCAGTGCCGCTGCGATGCGATCGCCTACCTCTGAGGTCACAATTTTTGCGTCAGCGCGCGCAGAAACGTCCGCAGCAACCGCAGCGTCGATTCGGCAAGCATTTTCCTCGTCTCCCAGGTGACGCAAAAGCATTCCCGCAGAAAGGATCGCCGCCGTAGGATCTGCAATACCCTGGCCAGCGATATCTGGGGCTGAGCCATGAACAGGCTCAAACATCGACGGATTAGCGCCGCTTGCATCAATGTTTGCGGAAGCCGCAAGACCAATTCCACCGGTCACTGCACCCGCGAGATCGGTAAGAATGTCTCCGAACAAGTTGTCCGTCACAATGACGTCATAACGCGATGGGTCGGTAACCATATAAATCGTGGCGGCATCAATATGGTTGTAATCTACCTGCACCTCTGGGAATTCCCGAGAAACCTCATCTACCGTGCGCTGCCATAGATCCCCTGCATGAACCAAGACGTTAGTCTTGTGCACCAGTGTCAGGTGTTTCCTGCGCTCCTGAGCCCTCCGGAATGCATCACGAACCACTCTTTCTACGCCATAGCGGGTGTTTTGTGAGACCTCGGAAGCGACCTCATGGCTCGTGCCTTTTCGTAGCACCCCACCATTTCCGCAGTACAGGCCTTCTGTCCCCTCTCTCACCACGACAAAATCAATGTCGCCCGGGTTAGCCAGCGGAGACGTAGACGTTGGGTACAGCTTTGAGGGGCGCACGTTGACATGATGATCCAGCTCAAACCGCATGGCAAGCAAAAGACCGCGCTCCAAAACTCCTGGTGCCACTTCTCCCGGCGCGCCAATGGCGCCCAGCAGGATTGCGTCGTGTTCGCGTAGTTCATTAAGGTCAGCTTGAGTGAGAAGTTCTCCAGTGCGCAGGTATCGACGTGCCCCTAGGTCAAAATTGGTGACGTGGATGTCATCGCGTACCGCATGAAGAACTTTGAGTGCTTCTGCTGTAACCTCGGGACCGATTCCGTCACCACCAATAACCGCTAATTTCATATTGCGGAACCCCTTTTCTCACACTGTGGAATGTTTCTGGCAGTGTATCAAACCTATTGATGGTGCCGCTAACCTCCTACTAACCAAAGCGGCATACCATCCCCCTGTTCTTGGGGTCTCACGTCCACGTAAAAGAGATACCCCCGCTTATTGCGATGCATAAAGGCAGTTTCAGGAGATAAGCGGGGATACGGTGGGATCTAGTGGAGATCGCAGAGTGCGATTAGGCGTCAAAATCTACGGCAAAGGATTCTGCCTCGATTGACTGCGCAATTGTGTCCACCAGTGACTCGGAGGCAGGCTTGTCTATGCGCAGCACAAGCGTTGCACCCGTTCCTTCAGAGTTTTGAGACAATGCAGCGGCGTCGATATTAAAGCCCGCTGCGCCGAAGGCAGTTCCAACCTTGCCCAAAGCACCAGGCGTGTCGGTGTATTGGAAGAAGACGTTGAAGCCGTGCGCGCGCAGGTCCAGACCTCGCTTATTGATTCGCACGATCTTCTCCACATGCTCAAGACCCGTGAGAGCACCGATCACGGATACGGCTTCGCCGTCTGCCCCAATAGCTCGGATCTCAAGAACAGAGCGATGCGTAAGGGATTCGCTCGCCGTGGTGACGTCAAGTTTTACTCCTCGCTCTTCAGCGATTCTCGGGGCGTTCACAAACGTGACAGGCTCTTCTATCACTGCGGAGAACAAACCGCGTAGGGCGGAGAGCCCCAGGGCGTCAATGTCTTCCGTGGAAAGCTCACCGCGAGCCTCAACTTCCAGGGCAACCGCAGCTTTATCTAGCAGTTTGCCGGCAACCAGCCCCAGCTTCCTAGCCAGGTCTAGCCATAGCGCAACTTCCTCGCCGACTCGGCCACCGGACACGTTCACTGCATCCGGGACAAACTCGCCAGCCAGTGCTTTGAGCACAGATTCAGCCACGTCCGTTCCTGCGCGATCTTGAGCCTCCACGGTTGAGGCACCCAGATGCGGAGTGACCACAACCTGCGGCAGCGCAAATAACGGTGAGTCGGTGCATGGCTCGGTAGCAAACACATCGAATCCTGCGCCACGGATGTGTCCGGAGGTGATGGCGTCGGCAAGCGCTTGCTCGTTGACCAGGCCGCCGCGCGCCGCATTAATGATGATTTGCCCCGGCTTGGCTTTAGCCAGCAGCTCCGCGTCAAACATCCCTTGGGTTTCTGCGGTCTTGGGGAGGTGGATGGTGACAAAGTCTGAACGTCCCATCAGCTCTTCCAGGTCAACCAATTCCACGCCGAGCTGAGCAGCGCGGGCAGGGTTTGCATAAGGATCATAGGCGATAACTGTGGTTTCAAAGGCTGCGAGTCGGTGAGCGAAAAGCTGACCGATGTGGCCGAATCCAACAATTCCTATGGTTTTCCCGTAAATTTCCACGCCCGTAAACGAGGAACGCTTCCACTCTTGTCCGCGAAGCGACGCATCCGCAGCAGGTATCTGCCGAGCGGTAGAGAGTAGGAGGGAAATTGCGTGCTCGCACGCAGAGTGAATGTTTGAGGTGGGGGCATTAACAACCATGACTCCGCGTTCAGTAGCGGCGGCAATGTCTACGTTGTCTAGTCCAACACCCGCACGGCCGACGATCTTGAGTTTCGACGCCGCATCAAATACTTCTTTATCCACAGTGGTTGCAGAACGCACTAGCAGCGCATCTGCATCGGTAACCGCTGCAAGGAGTTCTTCCCTCTTGGGCCCATCGACCCACCGGACTTCAACCGAGTCACCCAGAGCATCGACGGTGGACTGCGCAAGTTTATCTGCAATTAGAACGACAGGTCGGCCATTCTGGCTCACGGTATTCTCCTCGATCCGTACTGTCCGGATACTCTGACACGACCGCGCCACAATACCCGGGCCCACGCCGGTTCGCTGGCGTGCGACCTCCACAGTGTAGATGAGGAGTCCTACCAGAACCTACTGGTCGACAGTTTTCCGATATGACGCTCGCCTAGCGCGAAATTATTAGCCCAAGTCGGGGGGAATGTAGAAGCTCTGCTGCCTCAGGAAGTGCAGATTCCTCCCCACATTCAGGATCCTTGAGCACCGCTCCGAGCCACCCTTGCGGAAGACGTTCAAAGCTCTGCCCGATCTCCCCCGCCTGCTCATCCGAGACACAGCGCAACCAGGTCCCAGCCACCGGGGCAAGCGTTGGATAATGCAGTTCCGGAAGCGACGTTGGTGATTGGCTCAACACCACCAGAGCCTTTTGCGGCAGCCCATGCTCGCGCACAAATCGATCGAGCCAAGCCGCAGCATCCGTAACCGAACCATCATGGCGCTCTGCACTCACGGCCACGCCCATTGAAGGGAACATAAGTATGTCCTTGAGCGCAGCAAGCTTTGCGACGCCACCAGCAACCTCTGGATCAATAACCAAAAATCCGCGTTTTCCTTGTTCTTCTAGCCCCTGAGCCCATTCTTTGGCAGAACGAATGTCCTGGCCGTCAAAGGAACCATGCGTTTCTGAAAGATACAAAGCTTGAGCATCGCTTGTATTATCTGAGCGTTTGTTCACAGCCCACGTCGCAACGACCGGCTGGTGAGAGAAAACAAGCCCATGTCCGCTGTGAGGCCACACTCGCGTCTTCTCCCCAAAACGAATGACCTTGGCCAAGTTTTCCGCCGTACCAAACTGAGACCCTAGAGCAATGAGTGCTTCATCGGAAAGGCCTGCGACCATCGACATCGTCTCTTCGCTATGCCTAGGATCAGCGACGGGCATCACCCTGATCGTGGCGCCATAGGATCTGGCAGTAGCTACGGCAGCAATCCCAGATTCCGGACTCGCAATCACGATGGGCGCCGCCTCCGCATCCCTTTTTGATTGCAGAGGAAACGCCATAATCTTCTCTTGACTCGGACCTGACGGAGGTTGCGGAGAGTCTTCTAGCGTCAAAAGGGCAATATCCGCAGGATTGAGTGTTGCTACCTTTTCAAGCGCCTCCCCCTCCGAAATTTTCCTCGGCGTAAACTTTAGCGAGGTCAGTCGGCCCAATGCCTCAAAAGAACCATCGTCTTTGATTACCCGACGGCTCCCATCCACAGAGCTCAACGGCACATCGCCTACGGCCAGCACGTACCTGGCACCCAACCGGCCAATCTCCGCGATGACTTCCGCCCGCGATTGATCGGTCATGGTCAGCATTGGCGCATGGGCGACCACCGCAATTGAGGAGGCACGCAGTTGAGATGCCATCGCGGAATCAGAGACGACAACCGTATCGGAGGCGTCGAAAAGCAACTGCGATGCTGCTGCGCCCGAATCATAAGGGGTGCCGACCACCTGTGGTTCGGGTATAAAACTCGATGCCACGTGACGGTTGAGATTGCGCACTCGAGCTTCTTCCAGCACCGAATTGACGAGCGCATTCTTGCTTTGTTCTGCCCGCCGTGCCGACGTTGAACACGAGACAAGAAGCATGGCCACAACAAGGACAAGAAAGCCGCGCGCGGCCAGGTCTTTCTGTGAAAAACCACGCAACGGATTCTCATACGGCGTCAACATAAACCCCGAATCCATAGCCTTGCGCGCCGTATCCCCATGTCCTGACGATAAGACACTTTTTACTGCGGGCGGAAGGCATCAGGACCTTCTTCGCCGCCACCCAAGTTCTCCTCATCGACGTCCATCACCGCAGAGCCACCGATAGCCTCTTCGATCATAGCGATCAAGCGTTGGCGCCGGTCTCGGAAAAACTCATTGGCATTCGCGCTCAACACAAGATGTGGGTCCATCATGTGCGTGACTAGTACCTCATCAAACTCCTGATCGTCCATCAAGGACTTGGATTGGATCCTCGCCAGGTAACGAGCAGGAGAAGATCCTTCTATCATCACGTACGTGCGACGGCCCATCGGCGTGTAATTTAACACGCTGTCAGCCAGCACTCGGTCCACGTCATTGTCATCGCACCATACCTCCGGGAAAACCGGACGGAAGTGCACTCCCAAGGTCGCCGCATTATGCCGATCAAAGGCCTGTCCTGTACGCCAATCCCGCGCGCCTCGTCCCATCAATAAGGCATAGATTCCTTTATAAAGGCCAGACTCGGGACCAGCACTGAGCAACCGCGATTCCACAAACCGGGCATTACGGATAGATTTTGGAGTCTCTACCTCATTATCCTTGCCAGCCTCAGCTGCCCGGATCCAAGAGGTGACCTCATCCACATCAGTTCCCATGCGGACAGTAAGCGCTGGCGAACCGTACAGCTCCCCAAAGACCCCACACCAGAACCACCGGTTTAGACGGTTCCACGCTTCCTGCTTGGACAGCAGGCCAGGTTCCTCAGCCAGCAGCGCAATAATCACGGCAAGGGGAATCAGCTGTGGTGCGTAAGGCACCTGCGAGGTGGATAAAATGCACCGCTCGCTCATGTAATGAGCTGACTCATGGAATGCCGCACGCATCTTTTTGGCTGCCGGAGCATAGTCCGCCACACTCAATTTCAGGATGGATTCCCGCTGTGCACTCGCTTTACCGTTGCGCGCAGAGACATACAGCGCCACAGCAGTGAGAAACTCCGTCTTTCCTATCCCGTCCAAAGCCGGGTACTTCCTGAGCACCTCGTCGGTTTTCTCCCAATCTTTTAGAAGATCAAAATCGGGATCCTGCGCAGCAAACAATGAGGTAAGAAGCTCAAACACATCCATCTGCATGCCAGAAGAATTTGCCTGAGCAAAGATAGAACCTATGCCGCCCTGGGCGGTTGCCCGGTCGAGACGCACCATTGGAATCGAATAGCCGGCAAGAGGCTTGACCACCTTATTGTTAAAGCGGCGAACATTATCGCGCGCCTGGGCGTCTGCCCCAGCAGCCATGTCAAAGAGCATGTCCGTAGCCTCATCCGACAACAAAGCTGACACTGGGATACAGCCATGAGCCAGCGCCGCCTCGCGTGAAGTGATGCCACCTTCTGGAGTCTCCGCAAAGTGGGAACGAACGACGCCCGACTCATCCACAGAAATTACGGCCTCGTCCGGCATAACCTCCGAGGAAACAGCTTTTTCTACATCCACATAAAAACGACGACGAACATTCTTGCTGCGGAAATCGACTGACTCCACGAGCCCCTCGCCACGCAAGCACTGATACAGGGAGGTGAGGCGCTGTTGCCCGTCGAGAAGCAAAAGCCCCGGTGATACGTGATGCTCCGGCGCTCCCTGAAGGGGCCGCGGCCTAAATCGCATGGGCTCGTTTCGAGTATCTAACGCCATCAGCGCGCCGACCGGATAGCCTCGCAGTACGGTAACGAGTAACGAACGAATCCGATCCACGTCCCAGCAATACGAACGTTGAAAATCCGGTAGTTGCAGGTCACCGCGATCAATGCGGTTAAACAAGTCTGCAAGATCATAGCTTGGCGTAGAAAAACCCATGGGCATGATTCTAGTCATCACAGCCCGTAGGTGCAGAGTCCGAAACATATGATGCGCAACGCTTCCTACACATCGTCACGTTAAGCCTCTACCCGAGCCCTTGATGCGTGGTTTGTATCAATCAGAAACGGTGGCAATAATCCTCGTGAGCATCATGCCCCTGCTCCTCAATCTGAATCGTGGCGTGTGCGACGCCCATGTTCTTAAGGTAGTCCTGTGCTGCGTCGAGAGGGGCACAACCTGCATCAATATGCTCATCGACAACAAGGTGGCACGTTCCCATCGCCTCATGCCCGTCTATGGTCCACACATGAAGGTCATGTACCTCCACGACCCCGCGAATACCCAGTAGGCCTTCTGCAATGGAATCAAGATCATAGCCAGCAGGAGTTCGTTCCAGCAGTACACCGAGCGCGCTCCATGCCAAAGCCAACGACCTTGGCAAGATGAGCGCCGCGATCGCGAGCGAGGCCACCGTATCCACCCACAGCCACGACGTGAGATAGATAATGGTTGCCGACACAATCACGGCAAGAGAGCCCACCATGTCTAGCACAATATGCAAGTAGGCACCCTTGACGTTGATGCTCTCATCTTTATGCCCATGCAGAAGGACCGCTCCCACGATATTGGCCAGCAAACCGACCACTCCGATCGCTAGAGTAAGCGGCGCATCAATCTCAGTTTTCTGACCCAATCGCTGAATAGCCTCCACCACGATCCATACGGAGATCACGGAAACTGCCACAGCATTAAAAAACGCAGCTATAACCTCAACCCTTTTATTACCAAAGGTGGCTTTTACAGAAGCAGGGCGCCGAGCTACGAGCATGGCAGCAAGAGCAACGATCAAACCTGTGGAGTCAGAAAGCATATGCATTGCGTCGGAAAGCAAAGCTAAAGAACCAGTCCAGAGGCCGCCCAGCAGCTCTACCAGGAAAAACACACTAGTAACAGCAACAACAGTCAGAAGTGCCCTCATACTCGATGGAACGTGTCCATGAGAGTGATCGTGACCATGCCCATGCTCGTGCGTGTGCTTGTGCTCGTGCGCATGATCATGATGCCCACCATTACGAGAGCCAGTCTTTTCCTCTGATCCTTGTCCCCTATGCATGCGCTTGACCCTACACCAAATTTCCATTAAATGAAATTATTGAAAATATCGAGCATCACCCCTGGGGATCTTTCTGAAACGAAAATCACACTTCTGTCATTTTATTAAATTCAACCTGTGCTATACCTTAATTGTTGACATGTTCTCAATTGCTTTTAAGGAAAATTACATGCTGCGTATAAAACGCTTCTTAACCCCAATTCTTGCTGTCGCACTGTTCACAACAGCTTCTCCCGTAGCCCAGGCACAACAGCAGGAAAGTGCAGCCACGACCATCAGTACAAGCACTCAGAAGTTCGGCAACGCCACTCTCATCCGCAGTATCACTGTCACCACTCCCCAAGATGAAACTCAAGCAAGAGACGGCAAAACGGTCACAGTGAATCCAGGCGACACCATTAACGTCAAACTCGAGTTAAAAATCCCAAGAAACAATATTGCCTTTACCGATTTTATGGAGCACCTCTCACCTATCGGTTCTTTCGACCCGAGCACTGGAAAGAAAACCATTTTCTTTAGAAAACCAGAAAAGACCTCTGTAGAATCCCTGGACAAACTCCCTAACAGAACATTTGAGCAAAAAAATTTACAAACAATCGAATCTATAACGCATGGTACTAGCATTTTTGGCACCGCAGGTGCTCATATAACCTACGAATACTCCTATACTGCAGCCAATCAGCCTGGCACCTTCGTCACAAGTTTTCAGATGAAAGACCCAAGCACAAAAGAATATATGGAAAAAGAACTGCCCCTTACCGTCGTAGTTAAAGGCACTGATGGCGGAAGCATACTGGGCAAAGTCTTCGCGTGGATCGGCGGCATTGCAGGCATTCTTACGCTTATCGGTGGTGGCGTGTGGCACCTTGTCAAAAATGTCCTTCGCCTCTAATGAGGGAACACAGATAGCACAATAAAAAAAGGGAGCACCGCGACTTCATTACCTAGTCGCGGTGCTCCCTTTTTATGTATTAGGCCGTCGCATCGAGCGGGTTTTTAACCCAACTCATGAGATCACGCAGTTTAGTACCGGTCTCCTCAATCGGATGCGCTGCAATTTCCTCGCGATACGCCTTCAGCTTTGGCTGACCAGCCTCTACGTCTGCGACCATATCGCGAACAAACTTTCCAGATTGTATATCTGCGAGAACTGCTTTCATGTTCTCCTTGACCTCAGGCGTAATGATTCGTGGCCCTGCCATGTATCCGCCCAGTTCTGCGGTCTCCGAAATCGAATAATTCATGTTCTCGATGCCGCCTTCCCAGATGAGGTCAACGATCAACTTCATCTCGTGCAGCACCTCAAAATAAGCCATCTCCGGAGCGTACCCAGCCTCCGTAAGAACCTCGAAGCCCTTCATCATGAGGTGTTCGAGCCCACCGCACAGAACAGCCTGCTCTCCAAACAAGTCTGTTTCAGTCTCTTCGCGGAAAGTAGTCTGGATAACTCCAGCACGTGCTCCACCAATGGCGGCTGCATAGGATAGCGCAAGGTCGCGGCCTTCACCTCGTGGATCTTGATCCACAGCGATCAGGCACGGAACGCCTTTGCCGTCGACGAACTGACGACGAACCAAGTGACCAGGTCCCTTTGGAGCGACCATACCCACTGTGATGTCGCTGCTTGGCTCAATCAGATTGAAATGAATGTTCAAGCCATGGCCGAAGAACAGTGCGTTACCTGGCTGAAGATTGGGTTCAATATCAGTCTTAAAGATTTCTGCTTGAGACGTGTCCGGAGCCAGAATCATGATGACATCCGCCCACTGCGCAGCGTCGGCATTGTTTTTTACTTCAAAGCCAGCTTCTTCCGCTTTTTCTGCAGACTTGGAGCCCTCGCGCAAACCAATAACAACCTCAACCCCAGAATCCCGGAGACATTGAGCATGAGCATGTCCTTGTGATCCATAACCGATAACGGCTACTTTGCGTCCCTGAATCAAAGAGAGGTCTGCGTCTGCATCGTAGAGAAGTTCAATTGCCATAATGATGTATACCTTTCCGTTACAACTATGCTATCAACCCACGCAGCGGATAGTGCGACGTGGAAATGAAGAAATGTTTTCCAAAGCTAGAGAAATCTGAAGCACATACCGGGTTCTGAAATACTTCTATTTCCAAGAGCTACCGGTTACCTGGCGCCATTGTTTTTGATCCGCGATGCAGGGCAATCTGCCCGGATGAAATCAATTCCAGCACCCCAAAAGGTTCAAGCACGTCCAAAAGGGCGTTGAGTTTTCCTTTGTTGCCTGTCGCTTCAATGACAACCGAGTCAGGTGCAACATCCACGATTCGAGCGCGGAAGATATTTGCGGCATCAACTACTTGCGGGCGGTTCGACGCATCAGCAGCCACCTTAACCAGCATCAAGGCTCTGGCAATAGTGGTTTCTTTTTCTAGCCGTACCACTTTAAGTACTGGAATTAATTTATTGAGCTGTTTAGTGATCTGCTCAATATTTACTTCGTCTGCGTCTACAACAATGGTAAAGCGGTTAACACCGGGCTCTTCAGTCTTTCCCGAGACAAATGACACGATGCTGAAACTACGGCGAGTAAACATCGCCACAACGCGAGACGTAATGCCGTCAGTATCTTGGACTAAAACGCTCAAGATATGGCGAGAAATATCCTTATTAGTCATCACCATCTCCTAGATTTGTTCCCGCGGGGCAAGGTTTCTTTTCGCCTGCTTTTCCAAGGACAATAAAGTTGCCTCTTCGATCAAATCATCAATCTCATCGGGAGACTCCGCAGCAGATTCTTCCCCATCAAAGAAGGGACGAAGTCCCTTGGCGTACTGAATATCCGAATTTGAGTGACCAGCCGCAACCATAGGCCACACTTGGGCATCCTCGCCCACGATAAAATCGATCACCACCGGACGGTCATTAATAGCTCGCGCCTTACGGATTGTCGGAACGATGTCCTCTGCGCGCGTAACGCGGAAAGCAGCGCAGCCAAGGGCTTCTGCGAGCCCAACAAAATCAGGCATGTAGTTATCTTTTTCGCGCAATTTAGTGTTGGAGTAATTTCCGTCGTAGAACAGAGTCTGCCACTGGCGCACCATCCCCAGGTTTCCATTGTTAATCAAAGCAACCTTGATCGGCATGCCCTCCACAGCAGCCGTAGCAAGTTCTTGATTAGTCATTTGGAAACAACCATCACCGTCGATAGCCCATACTTCAGTATCGGGAGCCCCTGCTTTGGCTCCGAGAGCAGCAGGGATGGCGTAGCCCATCGTTCCTAAACCACCGGAATTAAGCCAGGTACGGGGCTTTTCAAAGTCCAAGAATTGCGCCGACCACATTTGGTGCTGGCCTACACCTGCCGCGTAGATAGCATCAGGTCCAACTTCCTTGGATAATTCCCTGATAACTCGCTGAGGCTCGATCAAGCCGTTCTCGCTCTTTTCCCAACCGCGAGGGAAATGTTCTTTCAAACCTGCCAAATATTTCAACCAGCGAGCACTACGAGGTAGAGCAGCTTGAGAAGCCTTATATGTATTAAGAAGCGCTTCCAGAACTTCTTTAGCATCGCCCACTATCGGGACATCAACAGAACGAATTTTCCCGATTTCAGCAGGATCAATATCCGCATGAATCACTTGCGCGTCCGGTGCAAAAGAATTCAAAGCTCCAGTGACACGATCATCAAATCGAGCGCCGATAGCAATCAACAGATCACTCATCTGCATTGCTCCCACCGCTGGAACAGTGCCGTGCATTCCGGGCATCCCCATGTGCAGGTCATGCGAGCTAGGGAAAGAACCTAGGGCCATAAGGGTTGTAACCACTGGGATCTGGGCATACTCAGCAAAGGCTCGCAAAGCCTCTGCGGCATTAGCCTTAATAACTCCGCCACCGATGTAGAGGACAGGTCGCCGCGCAGAAGATATCAGTTTTACTGCCTGCTCAATTGGCCGATTGTGGGGCACACTAACAGGCTTATACCCGGGAAGATCGATCTTTGGAGGCCATATGAAGTCCACCTCTGCTTGCTGGATGTCCTTGGGGACGTCGACAAGCACTGGACCTGGACGACCGGTCTGCGCAAGATAGAAAGCTTCCGCTAGCGCCTGCGGAATCTTATTCACATCCGTGACCATCACGTTGTGCTTAGTCACAGGCATGGTAATACCGCGGATGTCCGCTTCTTGGAAAGCGTCTGTGCCTAGAAGCGAACGCCCTACTTGGCCGGTAATAGCGACGAGAGGCACTGAATCCAAGTTTGCATCAGCAATAGGTGTGACCAAGTTAGTCGCCCCTGGGCCAGAGGTAGCGATGCAAACCCCAACCCTGCCAGTTGCCTGCGCATATCCCGTTGCAGCATGCCCGGCCCCTTGCTCATGTCGGACTAGAACATGCCTTAGTTTTTGGGCGGAATACAACGCATCATAAAGAGGGAGGACCGCTCCACCGGGTAGGCCGAAGACAATGTCTGTACCCAGTGCCTCAAGCGATCGCACGATCGCCTCTGCACCTGTCATACGCTCAGGCCTTTGTGACTGGGACCGCTTAGCCATCGCAGCGGGAGAAGGCGGGACCGAAGATGTGGTCTTTGTGGTCTTTGTGGAGGCTGCCACGACTTCTAGCTCCTTGATTGTTTACGGATGTTCTGCTCGGATCTAGCCAAAGGCTTGGCTGCCTGGACTAGGTCATATGCCAATACACAGCACCGCTAAAACCATTAGTTGCCGGTTTAAACGATCTGCTTATTCAATAGTTGAACATTAAGCGGATGATGGTGGTCCGCTACGAAAAAAGCCCCCGATCAGCACTTGTGATGCTGGCGAGGGCGCTTACGTTACGACTTGGTGGCCGTTACGGCAGGCGCCGCTCGGATAGCACTACAAGTCGAATAATGTTCATAGGATGGGATACTACACGCCACACAATGGAATGTTGGCGTTTTTCCTTAGCTTACCCCCATATGGTGTGGGTCACTTCCCTATTCACACATAAGAACTAGCACACCCACCAACCCCACCAACATCGCTATCCTCGGTAGTCATGCGAACTCAATTCCTCTTGCACCAAACGTGGGACTGGTTCATCGACACGGGCCTTAACCTCCTGATCTTGGCCTTCCTGGCCTTTCTTGTGCCTCGCCTTGGGCGTTTAGCCATGCGCATCGTGGAAAAGAAGGTCATAGACGAGCATGAGGATGAGTCGAAGGCACATCTTGCTTTCGCCGGCGTGATGATCTACATCGCGCAGATGATCGCCTACTTTGTGATCTTTGTTTTTGTTTTGCAACAAATCGGCTTTACGCTCGCCGGTGCCGCCATCCCTGCCACAGCAGCCTCTGCCGCAATCGGTTTAGGCGCACAATCCATCATCGCCGATTTCCTTGCAGGCTTCTTTATCCTGAGTGAGAAGCACTACGGCGTGGGCGACTGGGTTCGATTTGAAGGCGGAGCCACCACAATTGAAGGCACGGTCATCCAGATCACGATGCGTGCAACGAGGATCAGA
Source organism: Corynebacterium ulcerans (assembly GCF_900187135.1). NCBI lineage: Bacteria > Bacillati > Actinomycetota > Actinomycetes > Mycobacteriales > Corynebacteriaceae > Corynebacterium > Corynebacterium ulcerans. Next base: position 43,330 of record NZ_LT906443.1, on the reverse strand, counting down.
ACGCTCGCAGAGGAAACCGTCATCATCCCCAACTCTAAAGCCGGGGTATCCATCAATAACTCAAATTATTGGTCGAGCGCAGTGGTTACCATGCCTATCCCCCTCCTCGGTTCGGATTCAATCGAAGAAGCCATAGAACGTTCAACGCACGCTACCCAACGGGCTTTACGCCGCAGTGACATTGCACCAGAAGTACTCGGCGAACTCAGCGTGCACCCCTCTGTTGCTGTGCATCAACCCAGCACAGTAGGCCAGCCTTGGACAGTAGATATGCGCTTTGTATGCCAGGTCAATCCAGGATCTCAGTGGCTTGTGGAACGCGCGATTCGTACCTCCATCATTGATGAATTCTGGCAAGAATATGGCACTGCACCTACTCTTACAGGCTCCCGGGCAGACACACTTGAGACTTCCTCGCCTTCAGATATCGCCGATTCACTCTTCCGTCCAGCAATAATCGCCAACACGGACACCCCGAGGACGGTTGCGTCGACTAGCTCCACAGACGAGATCTCCCGGCCCCTGACTAGCGCAGAAAACTCCGAGACTACCAAGGTTTTCCCAGGTGCTTCCCCTATCGCACCCGCAGAAAAGCCACGCACCACGGAGCTTCCCGACGCCCAATCACCGAACCGCGGCGATCATGCACAAGAAGATCCTGCGATTGTAGAAACCGGACTCATGGATGCCGCCATTTCTACTAACGAGCAGCAAAATTCCACCGATCAAGGAATCCACGATAAAGACGCACAATCACCAAGAGCCTCATCCGATTCTTCCACGACAACGTGGCGTCGAATTCTCACAGTCGGGGGCCGTACCCGAGTCTCCACAACTATGCTTGTTATCGGTTTTGCGCTCATAGTTTTACTCAAGGGCTTCACGCTAGAGCCTGACGACGCTTATCAGAATTCCCGTAGTGTGGCCCCACCATCACCACAGCCCACAACCCCCGTTGCGCCACCAGCGCCTCCAACCACCCCCGCGCCAAAGACAACTGAGACATCAGTACCTCAGACCTCAAGCCAACAAACTTCTTCAGAAACCCCACCCCCTGCTCCACACGGTAGCTCGGGCTCAAGTGGAGGTGTTTCAGAAGAACCAGCAAGCCCCACAAGTCCACAGGATCTTCCGCCAGACTCAACAGGCCCTGCCCCAGGGGCAGATCCGCAGGCAGAAGGCGGCACAACCGATGCGGGTACACATAATTCGCACGTAGTCACGCCTTAAGAGCTGCGGCAGACCACCCCGTTGATTCCCTGTCCATTAGGATGTTTTCCCATGAGCGAAAAATCTTCAGCTGACTCCCCTGCCGATCCCACTAAATCCTCCGGTGCGCAATCGCCAAAAACAAAAGTTGTTTTCTCCCAAGAGCGCACCCATATCTTGGCGGCTGGCATTATGGCTGCAATGCTCCTCCTTATCATCGGCGCAGCACCGCTCTATTTGTTCTGGCTATTAGCCTTCCCCGTACTCTTTATTATCTGGGTACTCAGGACGAAGACCATAGTCGATGATTCGGGCATTACGGCTAAGTACTTTCTCCAGGCTCCCGCTCATGCGGCTTGGGAAGACATTCAGGGGATCGAGTTCAAAGGGTCCCGAGCCATACTCAAGACCACACATAAGGCCTTCCCGCTACCTGCGATTACGTTCAATTCGCTCCCCCGGTTAGAGGAAGCATCTGCGGGACGTATTCCTGATGTCTTATCCCAAGGCAAGAAGGCCGCAGACGATAAGGTCGTTATCGTGCATCGTGACGGCTACCAAGAAATGCTCACAAAAGAAGAGTTTGAACGACGCGAGGCTGCAAAAAATCGCGACGAGTCCTAGTCACAGAGCTTTATGAGATGAGCTATCCTACAGAGTAGGAATAATCGTCGCCGCCTCATCCACCCATAATGAGGCCGCACGAGCTCCCCCTACTTTCCTTGGGTTCCTCGCTAAGAGAGCAGCAGTTGAAACAAGTGCTCACTGCTCTCCCCTGCCACAACGCGTCTAGCACAGCACTATATCTATACAATCAGCCCACACGTTAGGAACAGCATGTTTCCACTCCGTTCACGCGTCACTACTGTCGGTCGAAATGCCTCGGGCGCTCGCGCCCTCTGGCGGGCCACTGGAACTAAAGAGCACGAGTTTGGGAAGCCAATTGTAGCGATTGTCAATTCCTATACGCAGTTTGTTCCCGGCCATGTGCATCTTAAAAATGTTGGCGATATCGTTGCCGACGCAGTTCGAGCAGCGGGTGGAGTTCCCAAGGAATTCAACACGATCGCGGTGGACGATGGTATCGCCATGGGGCACGGGGGCATGCTCTATTCCCTTCCTAGTAGGGAGATTATTGCGGACTCGGTGGAATACATGGTGAATGCGCATACTGCCGATGCCATGGTTTGTATTTCCAACTGCGACAAAATCACTCCTGGGATGCTCAATGCCGCACTGCGCTTAAACATCCCCGCCATTTTTGTCTCTGGCGGCCCCATGGAAGCTGGCAAAGCCGTAGTGGTTGACGGGATAGCACATGCTCCGACCGACTTAATCACCGCCATCACTGCATCAGCTAATGAAGCCGTAGACGACGACTCATTGCAGACTATTGAGGAGTCTGCCTGCCCTACCTGTGGATCCTGTTCCGGAATGTTTACCGCTAACTCAATGAACTGTTTAACGGAAGCACTCGGGCTTTCTTTGCCAGGTAACGGCACTACGCTGGCTACGCATACTGCACGTAGGCAGCTGTTTGAACAGGCAGGCACCATAATTGTGGACATGTGTCAGCGATACTACGGCCAAGAAGATGAGTCAGTACTCCCCCGTAACGTAGCCACAAAAGAAGCATTTCTCAATGCGATGGCCCTTGATATGGCAATGGGCGGCTCAACTAATACGGTTCTCCACACGCTGGCCGCAGCGCAGGAGGGTGACGTCGATTTCTCGCTCGCAGATATTGATGAGTTATCACACCGGATCCCTTGTTTATCTAAAGTCGCCCCGAATGGCAGTTACCACATCGAAGATGTCCACAGAGCCGGAGGAATTCCAGCCATCCTTGGGGAGCTCCACAGGAACGGCCTACTAGAAAAAACTGTCCACTCTGTCCTCTATTCATCGTTGGATGAGTGGCTTGGCGACTGGGATGTACGCAGCAATAACCCTTCACAAGAAGCCATCGAGCTATTCCATGCAGCTCCTGGAGGCGTACGCACTACTGAGCCATTCTCTCAATCAAACCGTTGGGATTCGCTCGATCTAGACACCGCCAATGGATGTATCCATGATGTTGACCATGCGTATTCTGCTGACGGAGGTTTAGCTATTTTGCGTGGCAATCTCGCCCCCGACGGCGCGGTAGTAAAATCTGCCGGAGTTGATAAATCCGTATGGACGTTCTCTGGTCCCGCTCGCGTGGTTGAAAGCCAAGAAGAAGCCGTCTCCATCATTCTAAATAAAGAGGTCCAACCCGGCGACGTGGTGGTGATCCGCTATGAGGGTCCCTCTGGTGGCCCCGGCATGCAAGAGATGCTTCATCCAACCTCATTCCTTAAAGGTGCTGGCCTAGGCAAAGCATGCGCGCTGATCACCGATGGCCGCTTCTCGGGAGGAACATCAGGACTATCAATCGGCCATATCTCTCCTGAAGCAGCTCATGGCGGACTCATCGGTCTGATCGAAAATGGCGATCAGATCACGATTGATATTCAGGAAAGACTGTTACGTCTAGATGTGGCTGAGGATGACATCGAGCGGCGTCGTAAAGCTATGAACGCACGGGAAAAACCGTGGAAGCCGCAAAACCGCCAGCGCCCCGTATCCAAGGCTCTGCGCGCATACGCCAAAATGGCGACCTCAGCAGACAAAGGCGCGGTACGTCACGTAGATTAACAATTACACAAGAAAAGACCCTGACCTCCGGAAACCTGGAGATCAGGGTCTTTAGTGCTTTCCTTGGTTTAGACCAGTGGATTTACGGCGGCTCCGAACCACCACAATGCCACTGCTCCGGCGATTCCTAAGATGGCAAAGACCCACGAGCTAGCAAGTGGCCGCTTAGCCCAACTCCGACTTACATCAAAGGAGATAAGGCCCGGGCCAGTGAACTGTAGCACCAGCGAGATAGTGGTGAGGAAGAATGCAAACCAGATGGAATCATTAAGGTCGAGGAGATTCAGCGACTCCGCGCTCGCAATATGATGCACCGTGAGGAATGACGTCACAACAGTAGCCACAGCAGCAGCGACTGGAGTAAGCAAACCAAAGACGAGGAAAACACCTGCCGCCAATTCCATAGCTGGTACAGCAACAGCTAACGTGCTGGCATAAGCGTAGGAAGAGAACTGATCCTGCAGGCCGTTTATTCCTCCAGAATTTCCCATAGCAAAGAACACTTGGACGGCATCCAAAATCAACCAAGCACCAAAAACGACGCGCAGCACAAGCAAACCAAAATCGATTGTTCCGCGTTTAGCTGCAACGGCAAGAGCGTGTGTGTCTACCGGTTCCGGCTGCGGTGTTACTGGCGCAACCGGAGGTGCTGATGCAACCACAGGTGCTTGCTCAACCGGGGATTCAGCAAAGGAGGTAGTAGCAGGTGCTGCTACCGGCGCCGGCGTTACTACCGTGCTTGGCGACGCCGCAGGCTGCGCAGGTGGTACCGGAGGCACAGCGGGTGCGAAATCCTCATCCATATACGCCGCACGCTCAGTAGGAGCAGGGTCTCGGTATACCGAGGTGGGAGCGTCCGAAGCAAGCGGTTGACTATGGCGTTGAGTATCCCGCCCCAGGGCTGCTGTCTTCTCCTCTCCCGGAGTTTTAGGAATCACAGATTCTGCGACAGGGGCGTCCGGAGCAGCTGGAGCAACCGGAGTCACTGGGTCAGTCGAAGCAGCCGGCGCCGCACTAAACACAGTGGTTTTATCTTCCGCAGGCATAGGCTGTTTTGCCACAGGCTCTGTACTAAAAGACTCCGTGGGTGGATGCTGCACCTTTGCTTGAGAAACCACTTCTGGTGTCACGGCAGGTTTAGCGTCTGCGGCATCATTCTCCGAAGCTAAAGGCTTCTGCGAGACAGTAGCCGGCTCATCGGCCACTACCTTTTCCGCATCGCGAGGCGGTTCTATGAGAGGAGAATCCGACACAGCTTCCGGTGTGGATTCTTTGTGAGGGGTAGCGTCGACACGCTCTTCCTTCTCAGTAGGTTTTTCTACATGCGGAGGCTGCACACGCGCGGGCTCAGGGGCAGCGTCGCTTCGCGTTGAGGGTTGAATCGACTGAGGTGCCACACGTCCCGCGCGTTCATAAATGCTCTTGGCAGGGTCTACGGGATCTACAGTTTTCTGTGAAGGTTGTTCCTGAGGAGATTCTGGAGACTCTTCACGTGGCGATGACGCGGAGGGGGCTTGGTATGTGGGGATCTCGTCGTCAAGATCGCTAGCACGGTCGGGCTTGGCATTGTCGTTCATGCGCCCCAGAATATGCGAAAAACTTGAAGAAGAGGGGAAGTCCTCGGCGCGCCCGGACGTTAAATTTTAGATGCATCCGGGCAGATAGTCTAGGAACAGGACTTCAATGCTCCCGCTAAGGCAGCTTTTTCTCGGGTTGTTACGGTAAGAGCGTACAAAGACTTTACTCGGATCTGACGCTGTGCGTACTCACATGTGAATGCTTTATTTGATGGCATCCATTGGTCTGCAGTTTTTGCTTTCTTAATGCGGTTTGCTTCCAGCGACGTGGCCACCAAGTTGATCGGATCGTTGGCAAAGTTACGACGCTTTTGCTCGTCCCACGTGTATGCGCCGGCGTACCAAGCGTTGGCTAACGGAACGATATGGTCGATATCTACGCCGTGTTTTTTCTTTCCACCGCGGACAAAGTTAATAGTGCTTCCGGTATAAGGGTCTACCAATTTTCCTTTTTCTATAACACAATCTCTGGTCTTATTCCGAACAACTATGTCGGTGAGATCTCGACGCAAGATGTCGTTTCTGGTGTCGCAACCATTATGCCCACCTTCAACATCCACGTCATCACTCCAGGCTTGACCAAAGTGGTCCCGGTTGTATATTGGTTTTCCCCCGAGGGCATCGTCGATAGGAAGCGATTCCAGCGTTGCGGCATCGGCAGTTGCCACGAAAGTTTCAGGGGCGATCCCCTCTTGAGGCGCCTCTTGAGCCGGGAGCGGTTGCGCGTCAATGAGAGGTAGGGGCGCATCCTGCGAATCTGCAGCATCAGCATTGGATACCCACTGGCTAAAAGCATCTGTGAGATTTCCAGAAAACAGACCAATGCTCGTTACGATCGCGAGGGACAGGATCGTCGCACGAATAAACGCTCGTTTTATTGCACGGGGCAGGTTATTGGTTCTCATATTCATAATGATTTAAACGTAACAGTTCATGCCAACGAATGATTTAAACGTAACAGTTCATGCCAACGATTGCATGTAAAAAATCTCACGCCTTTAGCGGGATTTTATCACGAATTTAATATTAAAAAATCTATACTTGATGACATGTCACCAGCACCCTTACATCCCAATTCCCCAGAAGAGGAACCAGAGAACACCAGCACACACAGTGAAGACTTCGACGGCTACGAAAGCTACACATCCAAAGATAACGGCGGAGAGTTCCAACGCGACACCCTTTATATCGACGATCGCATTCTCTCCACCGTTGACCACCCCACGCCGCAAAAAGACGGTCGAACGCTCTGGCCCGTTGAGCCTGGACGTTATCGCCTCATCGTTGCCCGAGCCTGCCCGTGGGCACACAGAGCAGTAATCACACGCCGCCTGAAAGGTCTTGAAGATGCTATCTCTCTTGGGTTAGCAGGACCAACCCACGATTGGCGCTCTTGGACGTTCGATCTCGACCCAGGAAAAGTTGATCCTGTCCTCGACATACCAAGGCTTCGCGACGCCTACCTCAAGCGATTCCCCAATTACTCACGCGGGATCACCGTTCCGGTGATCGTCGAGATTGCTTCAGGAAAAGTAATCACCAACGATTACCCCAGCATGGTGCCCGATCTTAACGATCAATGGTCCGCATACGAGCGTCCCGGCGCGCCAGACCTCTACCCGTTAGAGCTGCGCAAAGACATCGACACACTAACAAAGTTTATGTTCACCGAGATCAACAACGGAGTCTATAGATGTGGATTTGCGGGAACTCAAAAAGCTTATGATGCAGCCTACGATCGACTTTTCTCCGCTCTCGACATCATCGAAAAGCGGCTCTCTTCCCAGAGATACCTCGTAGGCCGTCATATTACGCTCGCAGATATTTACCTTTACACCACGCTCATCAGATTCGACGCGGTATACCACGGTCATTTCAAGTGCAATCGCAATAAAATTACGGAAATGCCCATGATCTGGGGATACCTACGGGATCTCTTTCAAACCCCCGGGTTCGGCGACACCACCGATTTCTATGAAATCAAGCAGCACTACTACATTACCCATGCTGACATAAACCCCAATCAGATCGTGCCCAATGGCCCCGACTTTGCCCAATTCTTCACAGAGCATCATCGGGAAGCTTTCGACGGCACACCTTTCCGTGAAGGTGTTTCACTCCCCACTCCACTCTCCTACTCAGAGTGTCTAAAAAATCCCGTCCCCGGACAGGCGCACACTCCTCACTCCTAATATCCCGTTACGCTGCACCACTCATGGGGCGCAATACCTGCGACGCAGCCGAGATGACCGACTCCGTAAGTCGGTCAAGGGACGGCGACTCTAGCCGCCACCGCTGCCAATACAGCGGCACTTCAAAAACAGTGGAATCCAGCATGACCACTTCACCACTTTCCAGCAAAGGCGCAGCCTGAGATTCCGGCAGCAATGCCCACCCCAACCCCACCCGAGCCGCTTCGAAAAACGCTTCTACAGAAGGTATTTCAGACACTCGACGCCGACGCGGTACCTGACCTAACCTGCGTTCAAGATCTCTATCCTGCAACGCATCCCGTGGGCCAAAACGCAGCACCGGCATCGTATTCCAGTCCACTGTCCCATCTTGATGGGTGTAGCGATCTAAAAGCCATGGGTTTGCCACTGATACGTAGTGGAATGCTCCCAGCGCAATTGACTCACAACCCGATGCAGCTTTGGCCTCACCGGTAACTGCACCGAGCACATCTCCACGTTTGAGAAGGTCAAGCGAATAAGCCTCGTCGTCGACCCGAACATGCAAGGTAGCTGAATCCCATCGTGCGACGTCGGCAAGCACTGGCTTAAACCACTCAGATAACGAATCCGCGTTGACTGCCACGGTCAGCGGGACGCGGTCGATACGCTCGTGGAGCTGAGCGTTTGCCTCAGCCTGTAGTAGTTCCATTCTGCGCGCGGTGTGGAGCAGGATCGTGCCCGCATCGGTGGGAGTAGGAGGCGAGGTTCGACGAATGACCACCCGGCCAATCTCTTTCTCTAGCGCCTTAATTCTCTGACTTACCGCGGACGGCGAGACCCCCAAAATGGAGGCTGCGTCTTCAAAGCTTCCCTCATCGATAATCGCGGACAATGTTTGCAGGTGAAGTGGGTTCATGAAGCTATTCTAAACCAAGTGTAAAATCATTCATTTTACTTAACATTACTGCACGGTGCATTCTTGAGACATGAGTATTGCAATCGCTGGATTCCTGATGGGTTTGTCCCTTATTGTTGCCATCGGCCCGCAAAATGCTCTCATTATTAGACAGGGCGTCAAACGTGAGGGCGTCCTGGCCGTGCTTCTGGTCTGCATCATTTCCGATGTCATCCTGATCTTTGGTGGCACAGCAGGCGTTGGTGCGCTTGTGGAACGCGCGCCGGTAGCCCTCGTGGCGTTGAAGTGGCTCGGTGCCGCGTATCTCTTGTACTTCGGTATTAGCTGTTGGAGGGACGCTCTTAAACGACGTGGCGACGCCCTCACTGTGGAAGAATCAGAGCCCGAGTACGCCGAAAGCTCCGAAATGTATTCCCAGCAACACGGCAGCTCTAGCCTGATTACTGCCCCTAAAACGCGTATAGGAACGCCTTCACGACGTTCCACGGAACAGCAGAACAAGGCACACGACCCCCGTCCCTGGGCCAAGCCCGTCTTGGCAGCGCTTGCTTTTACGTGGCTTAACCCTGCCGCTTACATCGACGTTTTAGTGATGCTCGGAGGCATCGCGAATCAGCATGGAGAAACCGGGCGCTGGGTCTTCGCTTCCGGTGCTCTCGCGGCAAGCTTTGTATGGTTCCCATTCATCGGATTTACGTCACTCCGATTTGCGCATGTACTTGCTCGTCCGACAGTTTGGCGCTACATCAACATAGCCATCGGCATCATCATGTTCATCATGTGCTTCCGTTTGCTGATGCACTAACTGAGTGAGGGGAGAAGGCAGCGTGCCCTCTCCCCTTTTTACAGTATTTTACTGAGGCTCAGAGTCCGAACCGTGAGTCTTCGATTTCGTTGCTCCAGCCCAGATATTGATCCCGCCGTCGTTAGCAATCGTATCGATTTCATTGAGTTCTTCAGTGGTAAAGCTCAGATTGTTGAGCGCATCAATGTTTTGATCTAGCTGTTCAACTGAAGAAGCTCCAATTAACGCACTAGTAACGGTCTCTACCCCGTAATCTCCTTGCTCTCGCAACACCCATGCAATTGCCATCTGCGCAAGGGTCTGCCCACGCCTCTTGGCAATCTCATTGAGTTTGGCCACCATCTCGAGGTTGCTAGGAGAAAGCATGTCCGTTCCCAAAGACTTCCCAGCCGCAGCACGCGAGTTTTCTGGAATCCCATCCAAGTAACGGTCAGTCAGCAACCCTTGCGCCAGAGGTGAAAACGCGATAACCCCAAGACCAGAATCAGCAGCAGATTCCAGGAGGGAATCACCGTCTTCACCGGGTTCTTCCACCCAGCGATTCAAAATGGAATAACTCGGCTGATGAATAAGCAACGGGCAGCCCTCTTCTGCCATCATCGTCGCAGCCTCACTAGTGAGCTCTGCACCGTATGATGAGATTCCCACATAGCGGGCCTTACCCGAGGCCACAATATCGCGCAGCGCGTATACCGTTTCCTCCAACGGGGTGTCTGGGTCCGGGCGATGGTGATAGAAAATATCCACGTGATCGAGGCCCAGCCGCGATAAAGAAGCATCCAGAGAATCCATCAGATACTTCCGCGATCCACCGAAACTATAAGGACCCGCCCCCATATTCCAACCGGCTTTGCTTGAGATCACTATCTCATCGCGATACGCCTTGAGATCCTCCGAAAAAATTCGACCAAAATTCTTCTCCGCAGATCCTGCAGGTGGGCCGTAATTGTTGGCCAGATCAAAATGAGTGATTCCCCGATCAAACGCACGATGAACAATTGCGCGCTGTGTTGCTAGCGGCTTGTCGTCTCCAAAGTTATGCCAAAACCCGAGACTAATAGCAGGAAGTCTCAGCCCTGACTGCCCGACAATCCGATATTCCATATCCTTGTAGCGATCCGCGGCAGGAACGTATACAGGTTCTGTTTCTCTTGAATATGTCATACCTACCAGTGTGCGCTCACTCACCGCTCGTTGTCGAGGACAAATACAACACCTTTGAATTTTAATCCAATGACCAAGCACAATGAGGCGTGCCACGATAGCTAGTGGATTTTTACTAGCTATCGTGGCACGCCTCATTGCGTTTTTAGCAGCGCGGAATCATTGCTCTTTTAGCCCAATTAGGCAAGCTTCTCCGCGATGAGCTTATTTACTTGAGCTGGGTCAGCTTTACCTCGGGTAGCCTTCATCACTGCTCCGACGATTGCCCCTGTGACCTTGGTGTTTCCAGCTCGGTACTTTTCTACGATATCGGGATTAGCGGCTAGTGCTTCTTCAACGGCCTTTTCAATTGCACCGTCGTCACGCACAACCTCCAAACCACGAGAAGCAACGACCTGATCAACGTCGCCTTCACCGACAAGGACGCCGTCGACAGCCTGGCGCGCCAGCTTATTGGTCAGTTTTCCTTCTTTAACCAAAGCGGCTACGCGAGCCACCTGAGCTGCGCTAATCGGCAAAGCGTCAAGGTCTGTTCCTTGCTCGTTTGCTTTCTGTGACAAGTAAGCAACCCACCAAGAACGAGCCTCTGCTGGGGTGGCGCCTGCCTCGACAGTTTCAACGATCAGATCAAGCGCGCCTGCGTTAACGAGGTCACGCATCTCCTCGTCTTTGAGGTTCCACTCCTGCTGGATACGCGCACGACGTACCCAAGGAAGTTCAGGAAGCGTCGAACGGATTTCCTCCACCCATTCACGCGGTGCGATAACCGGTGGGAGGTCTGGGTCATTGAAGTAGCGGTAGTCTTCAGCAGTTTCTTTAGGACGTCCCTTGGACGTGGTCCCGTCGGTTTCTTGATAGTGGCGCGTCTCCTGATCGATCGTCCCACCGTCTTCCAAAACCTGAGCCTGACGCTGCATCTCAAAACGCACTGCCTGCTCAACGGACTTCAAGGAGTTAATGTTCTTGGTCTCGGTGCGCGTACCAAATTCAACGGTTCCAACAGGACGCAGCGACACGTTAGCGTCGCATCGCATCGATCCCTGATCCATACGAGCATCAGAAACGCCCAAAGCTTTCACCAAATCCCGAAGCGCTCCCACATACGCACGAGCAACTTCCGGAGCTCGATCTCCAGCGCCTTCAATTGGTTTAGTAACGATCTCGATGAGTGGGATACCTGCACGGTTGCAGTCGACAAGCGAAGCCGTAGCTCCGTGAATACGTCCGTCGGCACCACCGAGGTGAGTCAGTTTTCCGGTGTCTTCTTCCATGTGCGCGCGCTCGATCTCCACGCGCCACGGGGTGCCATCATCCAGTACAACATCAAGGTAGCCATCGTAAGCGATAGGCTCGTCGTATTGTGAAATCTGGTAGTTCTTTGGCTGATCCGGATAAAAGTAGTTCTTACGAGCAAACCGGGAGGACTCTGCAATTTGGCAGTTCAGTGCAAGACCGATCTTAATAGCCCACTCAACGCCTTTGGCGTTAACCACAGGCAACGCACCTGGCAACCCTAGGGAAACTGGGTCAACGTTCGCGTTAGGCTCGGCACCAAAATGCGCCGAGGGAGCAGAAAACATCTTAGTTTCAGTGGCCAACTCCACGTGAACTTCAAGGCCCATGACAGGGTCGAATTTCTCCAGGACCTCATCAAAGTCCATCAGGTCATACATTGCAGCGGTCATGACTCGAAATTCTAGTTCATCGCTACCATTAATGGCTCATTGAGGTTGTCAGAACGATGCTCCCCATGCGAGTACTTAAGCTCGATGCAACTTTCATGAACTAACAGAGCAAAACAATGACCCTTCCTAGGCTTAAAAGTAGGAAGGGTCACCACGAGTCTTTTATCCGAAGAGCGCTCTAGCAGTCCGATACCGGGCCTCAGGAACTACCTTCAACGTTCCTACGGCTTCTTCCAAAGGAATCAAGTCAATATGCTCACCGTGAAGTGCCACCATCTTGCCAAAATCCTGCGTATGGCATGCACGTGCAGCATGGACACCATATCGGGTTGCCAAGACACGATCATAGGCAGTTGGGGTGCCACCACGCTGGATGTGTCCAAGCACGGTAGTACGCACATCGTGGCCTAGGCGCCTCTTTATCTCTTCCCCGATCACCTGACCGATGCCGTTAAAGGTTTGATGGCCAAACTGATCCACGCATCCTTGGTCAAAGCTCATCGTTCCTTCCTTAGGCAAGGCACCCTCAGCAACGACGATAATTCCGTACTTCTCCCCCATTTGGAAACGACGTTCCATTGCTTTGCAGACCTCATTGATATCAAAAGGCTGCTCCGGGATGACTGTATAGTGCGCCCCGCCTGCCATTCCGGCGTGCAGCGCGATCCATCCGACATGGCGTCCCATCACTTCCACAATCATCACGCGGTTGTGGGACTCTGCCGTGGTATGGAGACGGTCAATGGCATCGGTTGCTACTGACACCGCTGTGTCAAAACCGAAGGTGTAATCGGTTCCGTTGACATCATTATCAATAGTTTTTGGCACGCCGACCACGGGGATCCCGTTATCAGAAAGCCACTGAGCACCTTTGAGTGTGCCTTCGCCGCCGATAGGAATCAATGCGTCAATTTCCGCATCTGCCAGATTCTCTTTAATTTGCTCAAGTCCTGCTTTGAACTTATCTGGGTGAAGACGACCAGTTCCCAAGATCGTTCCGCCGCGTAAAAGAATACGATCGATATTTTCATCGTCGTACAGTTGAATGCGTTTGTCTTCCATGAGACCAACCCAACCGTCCTCGTACCCCACAACGGTAGAACCATATTCGGAACACGTGCGGACGATACCGCGGATAACAGCGTTGAGTCCGGGACAATCGCCACCGGAGGTTAAAGTCGCAATTCGCATAGGCTTTAGTCTAGTCCTTCCTGCCACTTTTGTGTTTGTTTATGCCCGCACGGAAACCGCTAGTTCTCTTTTTGTTGCGAATACCCTCGAACCTGTGGGATTTATCACCTGGCCAGAGCCCCCGGACGTCAGCACAAGGTTTCAGAAACCGCCACCACAGCCAGATTGCAAGAGTTGCTTCAGCGCAGCCATATATTCCTCGTATTTCAGAGTCCCCTTTTCTGTAAGAGACACCCACACAACATCTTGAGAACGGCTGGCGCCATAATCACGAAACCGACGCACATATCCTACGGACTCAAGAAAACTTAATTGTTTGGATAGTGATGATTCACTCAAACAGGTAAGTTCCCGAAGCTTAGAAAACTTCATCTCATTACGATCGGGAATCGCTTTTGCCGCCCATAAAGTGGCACAGATTTTCGTCCGCGGCACAGTGTGCAAATATTCGTCCAACAACACAGGGCTAGCGGCTCCCGACGACTGCGTCTCTTTTTCTTCCATATCAAGACATCGCTTCCGAGTACTTGGCAAACCAGAATATGGCCACACCGCTCAACAACGTCGCTAGGATAACGCCCGCCACGATGCCGAAATCTCGTGCTGAAGAGACAAGAAAGGGGCTCAGAATAAGCAGCATGTACCCTGCCAGCGCCCATTTTCGCTGGCCAGGGGGAACGTCGTGAAGCCACCATTGTTGCATGGGCTTCCCGCTACCTCGCACGGCTTGCCGGACTCCTCGTGTCCGATAACCGTACACACCTGCGACAATGAAGATAACCAAAAAGAAGAAAAGTACAGAGATGCTCAGCCAAGGAATCTCAATGAGTTGAGAATAAAAGATGGCCGAGACCAACACTCCCATGAGAGTTCTCCTCCACTGAGGGGAGCTTGCTGAGACTTTGTGTTGAGCATCTTCAGCGGTAGCAAAAAGTTCACGCAGATCCACTTCTGGCTGCTGGAGCTCTTTATTCACTCCTACAGCCCGCGGGAACTGTCTATCATCCATAGCTTTCTCCCCTTTGCGCAGATTGCGGATATGTAGTTTCTTGCTGCGCATTGTCTCAGCTACACAGCGCTGTTCCTCGCAACACATAAAAGGCGAGGAATCCTCGCCTAAAAACGTTACTTTCCCTGATGGAAAATGTACATAGTTTCCATCAGGGAAAGTAATCAAAAGCAATCAGGAGAGATCACATATTTTAGGAAACAAACTCCTGGCCAGCTACAGAGCTAGGAAGAGTCAGCTTTGGAGCCACCTCAGATTGTGGAACAAGGTTGAACTTTTCTAGGCCCTTACGTACGTGCTCGGCAGCATCGATGTTGAGGGAACCTGAAGTCCACATTGTGTACGGCAAGTTGATAAAACGATTCTCTTTTACTGCTGGAAGGTTCTTGGTCGCAGGATTTGCGCGAAGCGCTTCTACTTTTTCATTGAATTCCTGACCTGGGTAATCCACAAAGACAAATGCATCCGGGGTAGCAGAGGCGATCTTTTCCCAGCCCACGCTAGTCCAGGTGTCCTCGATATCACCTGAAGCGTTCTGAGCACCTGCGGCTTCCAGAATTGCTTGCGGAGCACCAAACTTTCCAGAAGTGTAAACAGCATCGCCTCTTCCTGAGTCAAAAACGAAAACGTTAGGCTTCTTGTCTGCTGCCTTGAGCTTCTTCAAAGACTCAAGTCGATCAGTGAGGTCTTTCACCGCAGATTCTGCTGCATCCTTGTTATTTGTGATAGCTCCGATGTTGGAGATATCCATCTGTACAGCTTCCCATGGGTCGTAGACCCCTCGCTTGCTCGAACCATCTTGCTTGCAGGACTCGCTCAAAATGTAAGAAGAGATCCCCTGCTCTTTCAGAGTTTCAGGAGTAAGGTTCTTTTCCTCAGAGAAGCCATAATTCCATCCTGCGATAAAGACATCCGGGTGCTTTGCCACTACGGTTTCAAGGGATGGGTAGTCCTTGGACGTATCATTCAGGGAATCAACCTGCTCGCCGAATTTTGCGCGCAGGATCTCCTTGTCGCGCTGCAACGAGCTAACATATTTGATCTTGTCGCTGGCGCCTGCAGCAAGCGCAATAGAGATGATGTTGCCATCATTGACAAATAGCTCGTTAGCTTTGTCAAAAGTTACTTCCTTGCCGCAGTTAGTGACGGTCACACCGCTGGATTGTGCAGCTGTTGATTCTTTAGCGGAATCGGAAGTAGCGCCCCCACATGCGCTAAGGACAAGGGAGACCCCAAGAATGGGGATAATAGCTTTCTTCATGGTCATGCTCCTTAATAGAGAGAGAAATCTTAAAGTGAATCAATGATGACGTGAGAGCTGCTGGCACCGGGATGCCGGGTTATAAAAGCTTCCACCTCAAATACCTTGCGCAGGGTCTCCGGGATCAGCACACTCTCCGGAGGCCCTGAAGCAACCACGCCACCGTGATCAAGCACCACTACGTGATCAAAATGGCTCATCGCTAGATCGAGATCGTGGACTGTTGCGATGATTGTGCGCCCAGAGTCTCGTAGTACTTTGAGCAAGTGCAACTGGTGGTGCACGTCAAGATGGTTGGTCGGCTCATCAAGAAAAATGAGATCCGTTCCTTGAGCAAATCCGCGAGCAAAAAGCACTCGACGGCGCTGCCCACCAGAAAGCGACGCACATTCCATCGCCGCGCGATCCTGCAAGCCAACAAGTTGCAAGGCATCGTTGACCAAGCGCATTTCTTCCTTGGAATCAAACTGCCACACTTTAGTGTGCGGAAGCCGGCCCAGGCAGACTGCTTCTTTTACAGTCAAATCTCCGGGAGGAGTCTCCTCCTGCCCCACGAAAGTTAGCGCCTTTGCCCGCTGTTTTGACCGCATGGAATGTACGTCAACATCGTCTATGAAAACCTTGCCGGCATGCGGTTTCCGGATTCCGGCAAGGACGCGCAAAAGAGTTGACTTTCCTACTCCATTGACGCCGACTATTGCTGTCATGGTGCCGCTGTCCACCGTAAAGTCAACATCCCGGAGCAATACTGTCCGGTCAAATCCACACGCAATGCCTGCTGCTTGAAAACGTGTCATTTTAGTCTTGCCCCCCAAAATGATAGTTTTTTCTTCCCATAAGAATCAGGAAGAGCGGCGCTCCGATAACTCCAGTGACCACGCCCAGCGGAATCTCCTGTGGCGGTGCGGCAACGCGGGCGAGCACGTCAACCCAGACCATAAAAAGCGCACCAAACACTGCAGCGATAGGCAAAAGACGCCGATGAAGCGAACCAACGAGTATTCGCGCCAGGTGCGGAATTACCAGGCCCACAAATCCAATGCCGCCAGCCACAGCAACCATGGCACCTACGAGGAGAGCTTGCACAAAAAACAGGCCTTGGCGCAGCAACCCCACCCGAACGCCTAAAGCGGCAGCCGTGTCTGGGCCTGCAGCAAGAGCATCCATCTGGCGACTACTCAGCATCAAAATAACAAAAGCGACAAGCACCACAACTGCCGGTATGAGGAGCTTGTTCCATTGTCCTCCGGCAACTGATCCGAGCATCCAGAACATCACGCCCTGCGCAGCGCGAGCGTCAGGTCCTTTAAACACCAAAAAACTAGCAAGCGCGGAGAAAGCGGAAGACAGAACCACGCCTGAGAGGATGAGGCGCAGTGGCGTCAGCCCACCTTGAGCAATAGTCACCGCATACACAGTTAACGTGGCCACAAGTGCACCAATCAAAGCACCAGCTGAGAGCGAATAAAGGCCAAAACCGCTCAAGACGCCAAACACGAGTACTGCGGTTGCACCTACACTCGCGCCGGAAGAAATACCCAGCAAATACGGGTCAGCCAGCGGATTTCGGACAAGCGTTTGCATAGTCACACCGGCAAGGGCCAACCCCGCTCCTACGATAAGCGCAAGCAAACCACGGGGTGCCCGAAGCTCCCAAACCACTGCGTCTACTGCTTGATCGGAATAGGTCTCCCCTGCAAGGTGCTGGCGCACCACTTCCCACACTTCCGAGCGTGAATAATCAACTGACCCAAAAGACAAAGACACCACAAAACTCAGTGCGGCTAGTCCTGCAATAATCAGGAAAAGCGCTGGAGTGGCAATTTTACGCACTACAAGACCCACTTGAGTCAGTCTGTCCACCTAAATCGCGAGGCAGCAGAACAAGCCTGCTGACTAAGCCGGTCTTCGGACTTGGATACTCAAGCCCACAATTACGCCCTTCCCAGGAATCTAAGCCCAGTGGTATCTCAAGGTAATTGAAGTTGTATCCTCACCGCTGCGCGCCAGTTCTGGTTTTGCACCAGATTCCCGATGTGGCGCTATAGCCACTCACTCAGTCACTGAAAGTCTTCTACATTATAAATAGCAAGATCCTAAGAAAACGAATCTCTCACTGCGACACCCCCGACGCAAAAGCGTATCGACGCCCTCTCCTACCAAACGCTCACATCGCACAAACATCTCAGCCTGTAGCATGAGCAACATGGCACAATTTATGGGTTTTGACATCAAACCTCCCGCGGAGGTCAACACATCTGCAGTTGTTGCTAGTGGCCTTATAGGAGGCTGGCTCACTGCACGCGAGACCGGTATACGACCACTTGGTGGCATCGTCCTAGCAGCCGCAGGCGTGTGGGCAGGACGTTCTTGGTGGGCCCAAGGCGGAGCCCCACTGACATCTGCTCTCGCTGCAACCTACATTGGAGCATTCGGACTTAGCCATCCGCTTGCGAAAAAGATCGGCGCATGGCCTGCAGTACTGACGGTCACCGCTGCAACTGCAACAGTCTCCTACGCATTATCGGATACTCGTTAAGCCGCTTTCTGGCGGTGTTCCCAAGGCTGGCTAGCTGTTTTCTCTAGCTAAAAGAGCAGAAATAATGCCGAAGATGAGGAATCCTGCACCTACCAAAACGGCTTCGCCGTAGGCCGAGCTTGGGCTTGCAACCATGATTCGCCACTGCAATACTGCCCCGATAGCTGCTGATCCCATGACCGATCCGATCTGGCGTGTGGTGTTATACACGCCAGATCCCACTCCCATGTGGTGCAAGGGAAGATCCCGCATCGTCGATGTAGAGTTGGGCGACCATACAAACGCATTGCCCAGCCCGTAGATAATAAACGCGAGAAGAACCCAATAAACAGAAACCTCGAGAATCATCACAAGTGCAACGCTTCCAAGCCCAATAGCCATCGTCGTAAAGCCAAAAGCTGCTATGTGATGGGGCGAACGCTTATCTGAAAGCTTGCCGATGAACGGGGAAAATATCACAGATATGAGTGCTTGCGGGACTAAAAATAGGCCTGCTTGCAACGCTGATAACCCATGCACCTGCTGTAAAAACAACATGATTGGCAAAGGCGTACCCGCGATAGCAAAACCCATAGCAGTAATGCCGATATTTCCTAGCGAAAAATTGCGGATCGAGAAAAGTGACAAAGGCATCAAAGCATCTTTTCCTGCTTTTTCTGCCCGCTCTTGCTGGTAAACAAACAATACGGTAACAACAAGTCCGACTAAGATGAGAACCCAGATCCACCAGCCCCAACCGGCATTTTCACCCTCTTGGAGGGCAAACACAAGAGAAAAAACAGCGATAACAGAGAGCACCATGCTCAGGCCGTCGATGCTGCGATTAGTCGGCCGCAACCGTGGCACTAGACGGATCACAGACCAGACTGACACGATCCCAAGTGGAACGTTGATAAAAAAGATCCACTGCCAGCCAAACGAAGCCGTAATAAAGCCGCCGAGAATAGGGCCAGTGAGAGTAGCCAAGCCCGCCACGCTGCCCCATACTCCTAATGCGGCTCCTCGTCGTTCACGAGCAAACATCCGATTAATCAGGCTCATAGTTTGCGGTGTAAGGAGGGAAGCCCCTAGGCCTTGCACCGCCCGAGCAAGAATCAACGTGATCATATTCGGGGCAAAGCCACACGCCAGGGAGCTCAGCGTAAACACGACCATTCCAGCGACATACACGTTTCGTGGACCGAAGCGATCACCGAGACGTCCCGTGATAAGGAGGGGAACAGCAAAGGTGAGGAGATACGCCGAAGTTACCCAGATGACCTCGTTATACGATGCGCCCAACTCTTTTTGCAACGCTGGCGTAGCCACCACCACGATGGTTTGATCAAGCAGGATCATAAAGAATCCAATGCACAATGCAATCAGTGCTGGCCACGCCTCTTTTTCTGAAAGAGGCATCGCCGGATAGGAATCCAAACCTTGTGAGCTATATCTTCCCGCATCAGGATCAACGTGCTTGTCACGGGACTCGACGCTCATAGGGCGTTCCTTCTTTCTATGAACCTGGGGATACCTTCTTGCTCAACGCATCGAGCATCTGACGGTAACAGAAGAAGACCCCCAGTGTGCGTCGCTACTCGCTCTTCTCCTACGAATACGTCATCCGCGCTCTACAGACTAAAGGTAATCTAGGCAGCTTCCACACCAATGCTCATTGTGCTCGTCCCACAATACACCGCGACACTACGTATACACTCTGCTGTCATGACCGAACAGAATATTGTCCTTCTCCCAACACGCGAGGCAGACCGCACCTATATTGCACGACTCAACTTCCTCACGGATGTGTATGGTGATGAAACCTCCGAGCTAAGCCAAAACTTTATTAACGACACATATTTTTATATAGATCAGTGGGACCCCACAGATGGCGGTTTTATCGCCTGGGACAATAACAGGATTCCTGCCGGCGGTGCTTGGCTACTGTGGGGAACCGCAACCAACCACGGCTACGGTTACGTCAACGAGGAGATCCCCGAGGTTGCCATTGCCATCGAGTCGAGATTTCGCGGCACAGGCGTAGCCTCTCTCCTACTCAACGCCGCCATAACGTTAGCTAAAAATCTAGGAGCGCCGGGCATCTCGCTCTCCGTGGATAAAGCAAACACCAAGGCTCACCAGGTTTATTCACACCTTGGTTTCTCCGAGGTGACTTTTGATGAGGCCTCAGGTTTTTATGTGATGCAGATCTTGTTCTGAAGTCTCCATCATGTAGCCCCTAGGTATTGGAGATAGCAAAGACCCCTTTCAGCACCCAGTACGTTAAAAACAGTGAGTGAAGAAAGGGGCCGTGGCGTGAGAATTCCTCAGAGAAGTTTACTTGCGACCTGCTTCAAATGCGGCGCCCACCTTGTACAGGCGGTCATCGCAGAATGCTGGTGCCATGATTTGCAAGCCCACGGGCAGCCCCGTGTCTTTTGCCAATCCTGCAGGAACAGACATTCCGCACAAGCCGGCAAGATTCAACGGCAGGGTGCACAAATCAAAGTTGTACATAGCTAGGGGATCAGAGATTTTCTCGCCGAGCTTAAAGGCAGTGGTCGGCGTGGTTGGGGAAACCAAGACGTCGCACTTTTCATAAGCCGCAGCAAAATCTTGAGCGATAAGGGTACGTACGCGCTGTGCTTGCAGGTAATACGCATCGTAGTAACCCACAGAAAGCGCATAAGTTCCTAGAATAATGCGGCGCTTTACCTCAGGACCAAATCCAGCCGCACGAGACAGAGACATGACTTCATCCGCCGAATGCGATCCATCGTCGCCTTCGCGCAGACCGTAACGCATACCGTCGAAACGCGCCAGGTTGGAGGAAACCTCACATGGCAGGATCAGATAGTACGCTGCCAGAGCATCGTCAAAGTGTGGGCAATCAACTTCCACGATCTCCGCACCCTGGGACGTAAGCTGTTCCACGGCGGCATGGAATTGCTCCAGTACTCCCGGCTGATAACCGTCGCGGTCGAATTGCTTGACCACACCAATTTTCACGCCGCTCAGATCTCCGTTTGCACCTTCTCGCGCTGCTGCTACCACAGGAGCAACTGGCCGATCTACGCTGGTAGCGTCATATTTATCATGGCCTGCAATGACTTCGTGGAGCAATGCGGTGTCCAGAACGGTTCTTGCGGTTGGCCCGCCTTGATCTAGCGACGATGCACAGGCCACCAAGCCGTAGCGAGAGACAGTGCCATAGGTTGGCTTCACTCCCACCGTGTTGGTTAGGGCTGCCGGCTGGCGGATGGAACCGCCTGTGTCGGTGCCGATACCGAGTGGTGCTTCACCGGATGCAAGCGCTGCGGATGTACCGCCACCGGAGCCGCCTGGTGTGCGGTCGGTGTCCCATGGGTTGCGGGTTGGGCCGTAAGCGGAGTTTTCCGTGGACGAGCCCATGGCGAACTCATCCATGTTTGTCTTACCCAAAATCGGAATGCCTGCGGCACGAAGTTTCTTGGTGACGGTTGCGTCATAAGGCGCAACATAGCCTTCCAACATCTTTGAAGCACATGTGGTGGGTGCATCCGTGGTAACAAAGACGTCTTTGAGGGCAATAGGCACACCCGCAAGTGCAGATGCCGGAGCTTCTCCACGGTCTAAGGCGGCGTCCACCTCGTCGGCAGCAGCAAGCGCTTCCGCAGCACCTACATGCAAGAATGCGTTAAGAGTGGGATCGACCTCAGCGATACGGTCAAGATGAGCTTGGGTGACCTCACGCGAGGTAACCTCACGGGAATGAATCTTCTGGGCGAGTTCGGCAGCAGAAAGTGATGTGAGTCCGGACTCCGGCACGAGATAATTGGTCATTCGGACTACTCCCCTAGAATCTGTGGAACGACGAAACGCTGTTGGTCAACAGCCGGAGCCTGATCAAGAGCCTGCTCTGGAGTCATAATCTGTTCAATTACGTCTTCACGCATGGTGGTCTTAATCGAGTGCGGGTGACTCATCGGCTCTACCCCCTCTGCAGCGACTTTTTGAACAGCGCTCACGTTACCGATGATGCCGTCAATCTGCGCTGCAAATCGGTCGAGTTCTTCGTCAGTCAATGCCAAGCGCGATAACTTGGCCAGGTGTGCGACTTCATCGCGCGAAATCTCAGGCACTTTTCGTCGATCCTTCTCACATTGGGTACTAATTAAAATACGTAAACCTACATGCCACGCTCTACCGGCACGAGGTCATTGTCATTCTTGAACATACTACTGCACAGGTTCCCTGCTTCAGCATCTGCACCGGGCTAGCCCCTAGGAAACCGCTTTGTGACTTTCCTAATGCCCCTTAAGACATTTCATTCACCGGTTTTCCGTCGCACAAGATTAATGGGACTTTCCCTTATAGAATCGATAAACATTGTAAATACTGTCCCCTAGAGCGCCACCACATAACGTAGACAACGTATTATTATCGGCGCCTAGTATTTGATAGGTATTTTCCAAATCCCGTCCGACATACCGGACTTACGTTTTTAACGGAGCTGCGCCCTAGAAAGGCGATGATTGTTCATGTCCTACCTCATTCGTGTTCATATCCCCGATGCGCCAGGTAGCCTCGGACGCTTAGCAGAGGCCATTGGACTTGTCGACGGCAATATTTCCTCCGTAGACGTCGTCGAGTCTTTTCCCGACGGCACCGTCATGGACGATATGGTGATCGAGCTTCCTGCAGGCACGATGGCGGACGCTTTAATCACAGCCGCTCACGAGGTAGAGGGCGTAGACGTCGATTCCATTCGTCCATTTTCTGGCCGTGTTGATCGTCGTGGGCAAATCGCAATGCTGGCGTCGGTTGCCGGGGCTAATACACATTCTGATTCCTTGGCAAAACTCGTTAACAATATGCCGCAGGCGCTTACTTCTACGTGGGCAGTGCTTCTCGACGTCCACGGCGGTGTCACCCGTGTCACCGCTTCTATCGCTGCCCCTGAAGACGACGGGTCCAGCCCCGACATAGTCCCCATCCAACAAGCTCGCACACTCATTCCTGAGTCCGAGCCGTGGATCCCACAGTCGTGGGGGCTCCTAGATTCCTCCCTTGCTGCAGCCCCGCTCATCGGGACAAACCTTGTGCTTGTCATCGGGCGTGTGGGCGGACCGGATTACCTCAGCAGTGAGGTGGAACACCTAGGAAACCTGGGAACGATCCTTGGCAGGATTTTGAATAAATAAGACAGGTGTAGAGAGCGTCTCCCCCACTGCTCTCTACACCTGATGCTTATGCCGACCCGTTTTCTAGTAGTTGGATAAAGCCAGCTTCATCGAGAATGGTGAGTCCGAGTTCTCGCGCTTTGGTTTCCTTAGAACCAGCGTTTTCTCCGACAACAACATAGTCAGTTTTTTTAGAAACCGATGTGGATGCCTTACCGCCACGGCTAATAATGGCTTCTTTAGCAGAGTCGCGGCTAAATCCTTCCAAAGAACCAGTAACAACAACAGTCATGCCTGCCAATGTCTGTTCCGGTAGTTGAGAGGTCTCTTCGGCCATAGTCACGCCGGCGAGAGCCCACTGTTCTACGATGTGGACGTGCCAATCAAGCTCGAACCAATCCTTGAAGCTTTGTGCAATGATGGCCCCTACGCCTTCAGTATCGGCGATTTCTTCCGCGCTGGCTGCGCGCAATGCGTCCATAGAGTGATAGCGGGCAGCTAGAGCTCGAGCGGCGGTGGGACCAACGTGCCTAATGGATAGTGCAACGAGAACCCGCCAAAGGTCAGCTTTTTTCGATTGTTCTAAGTTGGCCAGCAGCTTGGCCCCTGTAGCATTTAGTGTCTTTTTCTTTGTTGTGTACACACGGGTCTTGAGAAGGTCTTCTTCTGTGAGATTAAACAACCCGGCTTCGTCGATAAGCACGCCCGTCCGGATAAGATCCTCCGCCGCTTTTTCTCCCAAAGCCTCAATATCAAAGGCACCACGCCCTGCGAGATAGGTTAGACGTGTGCTGAGCTGAGCCGGGCATGACTGAGAATTGGGGCAGCGCCAGTCCGCATCATCCTCTTTTTGGGGAGCAAGCCGGGTACCGCAGGTAGGGCACAACGTGGGGAAAATAAACTCACGTTCAGTCCCGTCTCGCTTTTCCACTACCGGTCCAAGGACTTCTGGGATCACCTCACCGGCTTTGCGGATCACCACGGTGTCTCCTATGAGCACCCCTTTACGTTTTACTTCCGTTTGGTTATGCAGCGTTGCCATGGACACAGTGGATCCGGCAACAAAGACGGGACGCATAACAGCGAAAGGTGTGACACGCCCGGTCCTTCCTACTCCCACCTGAATGTCTACAAGCTCCGTGGTGACTTCTTCTGGCGGATATTTGTAGGCGATAGCCCAGCGAGGGGCTCTAGCTGTAGCGCCCAATGCCCGCTGCTCTGAGATGCTATCTACTTTGACTACAACACCGTCCATCTCATGTGCTGCGTCGTGACGGTGTTCCGCCCAATACAGAACCTTTTCCTGTACCTCTGCTGCCGAGTGAACCAGCTCGGTATAGGGAGACACAGGCAATCCCCACGCCGCCAACGCCTCGTACGCGTGATACTGCGACGCTGGGGTAAAGCCTTTGGTAGCGCCAAGCCCATGACAGATCATCCGAAGTCGGCGCTTTTTAACAGCCTCAACGTCTTTTTGTCTCAATGACCCGGCAGCAGCATTTCGCGGATTAGCAAAGGGTTTTCCCCCCTCTAATTGGCGTTGCTCGTTAACCGCTGCAAAGTCTTCTACGGCGATGAAGACTTCGCCTCGAACTTCCAAGAGCTCGGGAACAGGGAACTCTGCGCTTTCACTAAGCAGGTGCGGTACATCCGCAATCACTTTTGCGTTTTCCGTGACGTCTTCGCCTATCCGGCCGTCGCCCCGGGTAGCCGCACGCCATAATTTCCCCTCGCGGTAGATGAGATCCAGCGAGAGTCCGTCGATCTTTAGCTCGGTAAGGTACGACTGAGCTGGTGTTCTTTGGAGCCAGTCGGAAAGCTCCGCAGCATCAAACACGTTATCCAAGCTCATGAGGCGTTCTAGGTGCTCTACGTTATTAAAACTAGAGCCCAAAGCCACAGGCGCTCCGACTTCTAGCGTAGGGCTATCTGGAACTGCAAGCTCGGGATGTTCTGCTTCAAGCCTTTGGAGTGCCTGAAACAGTGCATCAAATTCTTGGTCACTGATCTCAGGTGTGCCGTTGTAGTACGCATCACGGTGATACCGCACTTGTTCGGCGAGTTCGTCCCATTGTCTGCGGAGTTCGATATTGGAATCAGTCACGCTAGCTAGTTTATCGTTGGTGCTTAACTTCAGCGGCTTCTGACCCCATACGCTGCCCTTCATTGCTGATGAGCCACCGGGTTACACCGGGTGTTGAAGGGATTGTCTAGGGTGTGAGTCATGAACTCTCTTGACCCTAATGTTGCTGTCTTTGATCCGATGAAAGTCCTAAGCTTTGACCTCGAGACCACCTCTGCGAATCCCCATGAAGCTCGCATCGTGTCCTCTGCACTCGTCAGGATCGATAGCAATGGTGCCCACCCACAGGAACTTCTGGCAGACCCTGGAATAGAAATTCCCGAGGAAGCCACAAAGGTTCACGGCATCACCACGGAATATGCACGCGAGCACGGGCGTCCACATGAAGAAGTGCTACAGGAAACCGTGGCGGCCATCCAACAAGCGTGGGCTGACGGCCTTACACTCATTGTTTATAACGCTGCCTATGACCTCACGGTGTTAAGAAAGCTCACTGGTGATTTTGTTGTTACCGGCCCAGTGTTTGACCCTTACGTCATGGATAAAGCCCTCGACCGGTTCCGCCGAGGCAAGCGCACGCTTACGGATCTCTGCCAGCACTACAACGTGCGTTTAGACAACGCTCATGAGGCTACCTCCGATGCACTCGCGGCGGCGCGCATAGCGTGGATGCAAGCAAATCGAAACTTTAAAGAGGAGATTTCTCAAAAATCCCTCAATGAGCTCATGGAATTCCAAGCCGTCGAATACTACGAATTTCAGACGAACCTCAAAAACTATTTTGAGGGCAAGGGCAAAGACGCATCCTCTATCAATACGTCCTGGCCAATGCAGGGCTGAACCGTACTACCGCTCACCCAAAACTAAAGATCGCCCGCATCACGCTGCAGAATCTCCTCGACTTCCCGCAAGGTGGCCAAATCATGGGCCACCTCCACAAGAGTTGTGTCAATCCTAGGAGCAGACTGGGTTATATCTGCGTGCGCCAAGGCATGACGTTCTATACCGAGCTCGTCGTAGAACCTGGCCACAGCAATAGCAAGATCGCGGGCATTCATACCGTAAAGCCCTAAACCAGCGCGCATTCCCGACGCAAGTGCTTCCCCGAAGGCGTCGAGAAGCCTCGTTCCTCTCACGCGAGTAGGAGAGATGAGGATTTGATCTACTACTGCAAGAACAGCAACGTCCACGTTGGGTTCCCTGCCAGTCTCATCAAGTAGCACCAGGTCTACGTTCTCTCCGCGCACCGCTTCTACAACGCCGGCAAGACGTTCCCCTAGGTCTTTAGGGTGAACGGCTGGGATCGTATCAAAATCACTCGTGCCCTGGATCTCACCACGGCGTAACGCAGAAAGCGCTGGTTCATCGATGTGTATGCGGATGTGAGCGTCGAAACGCTTATGCAAGTCAGATACGTGTTCTCTCACCCCATGCGTCAGAGCCTCTGTAATGTCTCTCAGTGCGCCAGAATCAGTGACGGCTCGATGCCCATTGGGAAGTTCCATGTGAGCCGCCAACGTCCAAGGGCCCAACACTTGCGCTTTGAGCATAGGGGTACTTCCCCACTGACCTTGCAACTGATCCAGGTCTTCCTCCATGCGGTCCCAGATCCGGTGAGTGAGTAGCTGCGGCCGCGCGCTCAAGCGCCAGGACCTTGGCCCCTTTTCTACCGGAAGATCAGGCATCAACGTACACGTCCGGCCGACAGCATCGGATCCTAGACCGCGACTAGGAAGCTGCGGAAGTGCTCTCATATCTCCGGTTTCGCCTGCAATAACATCTGCAGCATCGATCATGCTCGTACCAGGCATAGGGCCTAAAGCGAATGTTGCCATAGAAAATCTCTCCGCAGCTAAGCGCTAGTGAGGTGCGTACCGGTGGCCTTCTGGGTGTCGTAGATTGTTCCAGACCCAAGCACGATATCCCCGCCGACATCCGGCAAGTAAATCACTGCGGCCTGACCACGCGCCACGCCAGACAACGGCTTGTGCAGGGTGATAGTCATCGTATCGTTGTGCGAATCGACGCTCACCTGACAGGGCACCACGGAGCCGTGAGCACGAACTTGAACCTCTGCAGAGAACTCTCCGCTGAGAGCTGGATGGAGATACTTCAAGCGGTCAGCGTAAATCCGGCTCACAGAAAGATCGTCACGGGATCCCACGGTTACGGTTCCTGTCACAGCATCAATATCTGTGACATAACGCGGTTTTCCATCTGCCGCAGGCTGCTTAATGTCAAGCCCTTTGCGTTGACCAATGGTGTAGTTCCACGCACCGTCGTGCTCTTTTAGAGGCTGTCCCTCTGTATCCACGATCATGCCCGGCCTAAGACCAATATGCCGACCCAGGAACGCCTGCGTATTACCATCAGGAATGAAGCAAATGTCATAGGAATCCGGCTTTTTTGCCACGGAAAAGCCTTGAGCTGCCGCTTCTTCACGAATCTTGGGTTTAACGGTATCACCCACAGGGAACATACAATGCGCGATTTCTTTTTCGCTGAGCACGCCAAGCACATACGACTGATCTTTTTCCGGGTCAATAGCACGGCGCAAATAGCCGTCACCGCCATCTGCGGGCTGGGTGAGCTGAGCGTAGTGGCCAGTTACTACGGCATCGAATCCCAAAGCGATACCGCGTTCCAGCAACGCAGCAAACTTGATCTTTTCATTGCATCTAAGGCAAGGATTTGGTGTTTCTCCCGCTTCGTAGGAGGAGATGAAGTCATCAATCACGTCTTCTTTAAAACGATCCGAAAAATCCCACACATAAAAAGGAATCCCCAGTTTGTCGCATACCCTGCGGGCATCTGCGGAATCCTCTAGTGAACAACAACCACGAGAAGATTCTCGTACTGTTTGCGGATCCTGCGAGAGCGCAAGGTGTACGCCTACTACCTCATGGCCTGCTGCGACAGCTCGCGCTGCTGCCACTGCTGAATCCACTCCGCCACTCATCGCTGCAAGAACTCGCATGTGCTTCCCTGTACTCCTTATATTGTCCTCAAGCGCCGAACATGCCCGCTACTTGTTCAACGGAGCTATCTTAGTCTTATTCCCAGTCACTCAGCATAGGCACTGTAACCTTATCGCTCATGGGTAGGAAAAAGGGTGGTCTGGTTTCGCCGGATCTCAACGCTAGTAATGGGCCTGTAGCAGGGGTTTACCCCACGTCTACGGGAACCGTGGAACTTCGACCAGATTCTTTCATGTCTCATGCCTGGGAGGTCTACGTCAACGGGGTACCGTCGAGCCATATATGTGAAGACCCCAGCAGGCTTGAGTACGAGTACATGCGGTGGATTGCCGCAGCCGTAGAGTGGTTTGTCACCGCCCATGCATCGCCGACTGCACTCAGAGTCACCCATTTAGGTGGCGGTGCCTGCACGATGGCTCGCTACTTAGCGCATCAATACCCCAAGTCGCGAAACACCGTAGTGGAATTGGATGGCGAGCTAGCTCGATTAGCTCGCGTATGGTTCGATCTTCCTCGCGCACCGTTGTTAAAGATCCGCGTGGGTGAGGCCAGAGAGGTAACCAATTCTTTTACCGATGCAAGCCGGGATGTGATTATCAGAGACGTCTTCGCTGGTGATTCCACTCCGCTCCCGCTAACAACCGTCGAGTTTTTCCGCCACTGCCACCGCAGCCTCGCGCCGGGAGGGCTTTACGTAGCCAACTGCGGGGACCACTCCGATCTCCGGGGTGCCCGTGCTGAGCTTAAAGGCATGGCAGAAGTTTTTACACACGTCGCCTGTATCTCGGACCCTGCAATGCTCAAGGGGCGGAGGTACGGAAACCTCATACTGATCGGCACAGACTCTCCGCTCCCCGACCTTACAGCGACGCAACACATAACGCGTTCCTTGCTAGGAGGCGGAGTACCTGCCCATTACAAGGACGATGCCTGGACCCGTAACTTCATGGCTGCCGGAGTACCTCGCTTCGATCCACCAGCCGCCTAGGCCATACCGGCTAAACGCGCACGCCTGACCACGTCGGGTAGCTGTTGCACAAGCTTCTCGACGTCCGCCTCTCCCGTTGTCCGGCCAAGAGTAAAGCGAATGGTGCTGCGGGCAATCTTTTCTTCCACCCCTGCAGCCAAAAGAACATGGCTGGCCCTGTTCACTCCGTTTGAGCATGCTGAACCGGTGGATGCTTCCAAACCAAGCGAGTCCAGAAGCATAATGAGGCTATCGCCTTCTGCTCCAGGGAAAGACACGTGAAGGTGCCCTGGCAATGCATCGTCCGGGGTATGCAGCACAACGTTATCAATCGTTTCTAGAATGCGACTGCGAAGCTCGTTGCGCAATGCCATTACTCTGCGTTGTTCCTGCTCCATCTCAGCGACTGCTTCAGACAAAGCCGCAGCCGTAGCCGCAGCCCCAGCCACATCCACGGTTCCAGATCTAATGCCACGTTCTTGCCCACCACCATGGAAAATAGGACGAGGAGCAGGCGAGCGTCGAGCCAACAACAAACCAATGCCCCGAGGCCCACCAAATTTGTGGGCACTTGCTGCAAGCGTGGTCGCCCCAAGCTCATGAAAATTCACGGGAAGATGCCCTACCACTTGCACGGCATCAACATGGAGAGGCGTACCCGCGGAGGCAGCAGACGAAGCTACTTTGTGGATTGGCTGTAGCGCACCAGTCTCGTTATTCGCCCACATCACCGCAGCCACAGCAGCAGGTTCATCCAACTGTGCAAGATCCGAGACAATCCCGTCTGAACCGACGGGAAGCATGTCTACCTCGGCGCCACGCGTCTCAAGGTACTTCAGTGTCTCAAGCACCGCGGGGTGTTCTATCCCCGTGCTAACGATCCGAGTAAGGTCGCTGGCCTGCCATAATCCTGCAACACCGATATTGTCAGACTCCGTACCTGAGCCGGTGAAGAGGACTTCAATAGGCTCACACCCAAGCAACTCGGCAATTTCCTCGCGCGCGGTGTCAAGGACGCTCCGCGCCGCTCGCCCCGAACTATATTGACTTGCTGGGTTAACCAGATGCGTATTCTCTAGCCAAGCGTCTCGCGCAACCTTACGGATTGGCGTGGTTGCGGCATGATCAAAATAACTCGACTGCATGGGGGCCGATTCTACTCCGCACTGCACTCCGGGTAGGAAGCCGGTTCCCCGTTGACACAAAAAGTATGCCGAGCCCTTAATACACAAGGCTCGGCATACTTTGAATCAACGTTCGTGCTCCTAGGCTTTCCGCTGAGCAATCTCCTGGACAAGCAGCGGGGCGATCTCATGGATATCTCCCACCACACCAAGATCTGCAATAGAGAAGAATGGAGCATCCTCATCATTGTTGATGACGATAATTTTCTTTGACGTCTGCATTCCGGATGTGTGCTGAATAGCACCAGAGATGCCGAGGCCAATGTACACATCGGGAGAGACGGTAACGCCTGTTTGCCCGATCTGGTACTGCGCCGAGTAGTATCCCAGGTCAACAGCATCGCGGGTAGCACCCACAGCCCCGCCGAGGGCGTCGGCAAGCGGCTCAACGATAGAACCAAAGTTCTCCGCGGATTCCACTCCGCGACCACCTGCCACGACGACCTTTGCGCTAGTCAGATCCGGACGATCGCCCTTAACCGCTGGAGTAAAGGAGGTTACTTTTACGTCCTTCACGGCGGCAGTGGGAATCTCCATGACAGATACGGTTCCCGCTGCAGGAGACGGCACAGCTTCCACGCTTCCGGGACGCAATGTGTAAATCGGGCTTGCGCCCCCGACTGCGGCAGAAACATCGACGGTATCACCAAACACAGAAAGATGCGCGGTCCTATCAGGGTTGATTCCGACCACATCGCACAACACACCAGAGGCAAGACGTGCGGCAAGGCGTCCCGCGATTTCATTACCGTGGACTCCTGCCTCCACAAGGATCGGCCCCGGCGCGGCTGCTGCAAGCATCGACAGAGCGTCTGCTTGTGGGATCACAATACGAGAATCCACGTCGGCGGCTTGCGCTGCAACAATGGAGGTGGCGCCAAGCTCGGCCAGCTTAGACACGAGCGGCTCATGCGTCCCCGGGGTACCGACGACGACGGCTGTGACGTCGCCAAGCACTCGCGCAGCGGTGAAAAGCTCTCCTGTTGCGGGAAGAACCTGTCCATCGGCGTGTTCGACAAGTACGTAAACAGTTGACATTGTCTGTTCTTCTCCTTTGTTTAGATGAGCTTCTCAGCGGCTAGGAAGTCTGCGATAGCGGCAGCTGCGGTACGCGGGTCTGTGTTGATCACGTCGCCGCCTTGGCGAGCCGCGCGCTCCGTAGCAGCGGTAACAGCGGTAGCAGCATGTGCAAGCCCCACGTGCTCCGGGGCGACCCCTATAGATGCCAAGTTAAACTGCTGAATTTCAGCTTTTTTAGCTGCCATAATGCCCTTGAAATTTGGGAACCGAGGCTTATCTGCTTTTTCTGTGACAGCCACAATCGCCGGAAGTGTTGCCTCAAGAGCAAAATCGCCGTCATGAGTCTCCCGGATACCGCTGATGGTGTTCCCCGACAGAGTAATCTCACGCATGCTGGTAAGAGCGGGCTGCTGACGATACTCGCTGAGTATTCCCGGAACTGCTCCCATGGCTCCATCGGAAGAGGCAGAGCCTGCCACGATGAGCGCGACATCCGGAATCTGGTTAATTGCGTTATTTAAAGCCCATGCGGTCCCCAGAACATCAGAGCCGGCAAGTGCTTCATCCGAGAGCAGAATCGCCTGATCGGCACCCATAGCGAGCGCCTTCCGCAATGCTTCCTCCGAACCTGCCGGCCCGGCGGAAAGGGCGACTACCGTGTACCCAGCATCTGGATTGGACTCTTTAAGCCGCAGCGCTTGTTCCACCGCGTACTCGTTAATCTCATCGATCACAGAATCAACATTGACGCGATCAAGGGTGAAATCACTCTCAAGCTTCTTTGTTGACCATGTATCGGGAACATTTTTGACCAGAGCCACGATTGCGGGCATCGGTGTCATCCCTTCTTTTCTTCTCTCAGAGTAAGGAGTCGAGGTGACGTCCCTACCGAAAATCGAAACAGTCTCTTGCTTTATCTCGCGTCTCGATGACGCACACGTTGGGCAAGTCTAGTGCACAAAAGTATGGGGCGGCTCATCTGCGTACTCACGGGCCTCGCAAACAAGCCCAACGCCTTGAGAACCAACGCGAGTACAGAACACCGCCATAGGCCGCTTACCTTTAAGCCCGAGCTTCTTTCGTAGTACATCCGGGTCCACGTCTACTCCACGTACAAGGATCTCTAAACTCCCGCAATCGTGTTTTTTTAACGCAGTTTTGAGCTTTTTCAGTGGCACGGATTCAATAAATTTAAAACCACTACGTCCCGCCGGGATCGCATCACCCGTCAGGTATGCGATCCGCTCATCCAGCATCCACAGTCCCTCGCGCCGAGCATAATGGCGCACGAGTCCCGATCTCACGACCGCACCGTCTGGATCGATGAGGTACTTCCCTGGGGAGTCTGCCCCGACGTCGGAAGGCATACGATCAGTAATTATGTCTATACGGTGACTATCAGTAAGGCATTCTGTTTTAGATGTGGTTATAAGAAGCGCCTCGCGGGTTTCCCCGGCACTCAGTCCGGCTGTGTATAAGCAAGCCTCTTTTACTCCCCCATTCACGCTTGCCACGCTCACAAGTCCGTCCCACTCTGAGAAGTCAAGACCCGGGGCGCATTTGATAGCCAGCTCGTGTCCCTGCCAGGTCTCTACGAGACTGGGAAGGGGCGGGATAAGCTGCGCCGGAGAAGTAATTCTTCGCCCACCGGCCCGGCGCGCAGGATCGGCTACTATGATGCTTTCGCTTGTCGACGCCGGCCTGAGGGCATCTGCTCGCGAGTAGAGACCTCGCGGCTCGTTAAACTGGGCCATCAACAAGCGAGCCTGGTCTAGATCGCTGCCGTGGTAGTCCATCCCGGCCTCGGTAATTGCAGCGCCCTCCGTGCCAATCGAGCACGTGACATCGTGGACCAACCCCTGAGGGTAATACGCAGCTATCCTTTCAGCTCTGCGTTGAGCTACCACAAGTGGAGTTGCTTGCTGTGCTGATTCATGGCACATAAGCCACTGGCTAGGAAGTTTTCCTTGAGCCGCAGATCGGGAACTCACCAGCTCCATCGCTGCGCGTCCATAGTCGCCAAATTCGGAACGGAAGAAAGCGCTGTCTTTAATGGCGCTTGCTTTGGTCATGGGATGGTCTGCCGTCAGGCGCCGTTCTGCATCGGTGATTTTTTCCTCATGAGTAATAAGGAAACGCACCTCAGCGGGATGAAAACTCACGTGTAGGGCTATCTTTCTTAAAAACGTTTGGGAGGAACATACGTGAAAAACTCTTCGTAGAGAGGATCGTACTCAGGGATGCCTTTATAGGGCTTCATATCCGCTTTTCTTAAATGAGTGAGCAAGTCAGTTACGCAATCGAACTGGTTGAGAGTCCATAGCTGCGCCCATGTGGGAAAGACTAGACGTAGGAGTCCTGCCCGCCAACCATCCAAGATGAGCTCGGGGGAAAACCATCCGGTGGATGCCGCCTCGCTGGTGTTTCCGTCAGGTTCTTGTCCTGGGGGTTGCACGGCGACGAAGGAAAACATATCAAATCGGCGCTCGTCCTCATCGGGGCTTACCCACCGGGTCGAGGGGCGTAGCAATTCTGATCGCAGCATCAACCCGTTGCGTTCCAGCACCTGAGAGAGGGAAAGTCGGTGACTTTCTAGAGCCAAGCGCTGCGAGTGGTAGGGAGTGGCGTCTAAAATCGGGCGGCCATCTGCATGTGAGGCAAGAAGGGTGCCGGTTTCTTCAAAAAGTTCACGTACCGCAGCAAATAATAGCGCTCGAGCTCGATTGCGATTAGTTCCTAGTACTCGGGCCCAATGCATCAGGCTTGGGCCACCAAAAGTGTCATAGAGAGCGTCTTCATGGCTCAGTTCAAAATCGCGAGCGTCAACGCCACCGCCAGGAAAGACGGTGGTGTTAGGGAACGTGGGCATAGAGGACACGCGCTCTTGCACATACACTTCCATTCCTAGCGGAGAATCGCGAACCATCAATACGGTGACAGCAAGCTTGGCGCCGCCAAGGCCCAATATCTCCTCAGGTTCGTGCATGGTCACCCCCACGATGCGCTCTGCAATCGTTCTCGTCGTCTGTAAACAAACAACGCATTACTGCTGTTTACCGCTAGTTGTTGAATGGTCTAGCACCAAGTCTACTTGCGATGCTTCGTTGCGCGTTTTTGCCGTCGGGCAAAATACCGCCCATCTATCTTATCCACAGCAATTGGCTGGTGGAACGCCCTGGTCAGGTTTTCGCTAGTGATCACGTCATCGATGAGGCCTTGTGCTACCACTGCGCCTTCGTCGAGAAGCAAAGCATGGGTAAAGCCAGGAGGAACTTCTTCCACATGGTGAGTAATCATGACGATCGCCGGGGCATCGGCGTCCATCGCGAGCTCGCCAAGATAAGCCACCAGGTCTTCCCTGCCGCCGAGATCCATGCCAGCCGTTGGTTCGTCGAGAAGCAAAAGCTCCGGGTTGGTCATCAACGCGCGGGCTACCAAGACTCGCTTGCGCTCGCCCTCGCTCAGCGTTCCCCAGGTTTGATCTGCAAGGTGATAGGCGCCGACTTGCTCTAAAATTTCCGTGGCTCGTCCCAGGTCCCACTCTTCATATTCTTCCCGCCAGCGTCCCAAGATCGCATAGCCTGCGGAGATAACTAGGTCGGACACTTTCTCATCCGCGGGGATTCGGTTGCCCAGAGCGGACGAGGAAACGCCGATCATTGCACGTAGATCGCGCATATCTGTCCGGCCGAGTTGTTCCCCCATAATCCACAGCTTTCCTTTGGAGGGAAATTCCTCGGCGGCAGCCATACGAATCAACGTGGTTTTTCCGGCACCATTCGGTCCCAAAATCACCCATCGCTCATCGAGCTCAACCTGCCACTCAACAGGACCAACCAATGTTTTACCGCCACGTTTGAATTCCACCTCGGAAAAGTCGAGGAGTAGATCAGGGTTACGGGGCTCGATCTCAGCGTTTGTCATGCCTTCCATCATGACGGATTTCTCACTGTCCATGTGGAAGTGACACAGGTGAACTACGCTTTAAAGATAGGTAACCCATCGAAACCAGGAAGCGAGCACTGCTGAAGTGACAGGAAGACTTGCCATCGAAGACGTACGCCCACGCATATCGGGAGGATCGCAGCCTTCCAAAGCTGTAGTCGGAGAGATGATTCCCGTGAGCGCCCTCGTATGGCGTGAAGGCCACGACGCGGTGTCGGCAACACTCAACGTCACCTCTCCTAGTGGCGAGGTGACTCGCACGATCATGACTTCCACCCCCTTCGACCAAGACAAAATGTTTTCCA
Source organism: Corynebacterium ulcerans (assembly GCF_900187135.1). Taxonomy (NCBI): domain Bacteria; kingdom Bacillati; phylum Actinomycetota; class Actinomycetes; order Mycobacteriales; family Corynebacteriaceae; genus Corynebacterium; species Corynebacterium ulcerans. Next base: position 7,498 of record NZ_LT906443.1, on the reverse strand, counting down.
GCTTTGTCCCTGACGCTCTGGGAACGTGGAGCTTCCGGGTCGATGCGTGGTCCGATCCTATGAGCACCTGGCGTCATGCCGTGATAGCAAAAATTGAAGTGGGCCAAGATGAAGACGATCTTTTTAATGATCTAGAGCACGGGGCCCAGCTCTTTGAAAAAGCTGCCGCAAACGCGCCAAAGTCTACTGCTCAAAAGCTCTTCGCAGTAGCTGATTCTCTGCGTTCTAGTCAACCATTACGAGCTCGCGTAGCGCCAGCGTTGAGCAAGGAAATCCACTCGATTCTCCGCGAGCACCCCGTGCGGGAGCTGCTCACCCGAGGACAAAGCCATACCGTGCTGGTAGAACGCCGCGATGCCCAGTTCAGCTCATGGTACGAGCTCTTCCCGCGCTCTACTGGAGGCTGGGATGCTGATGGAAATCCCATGCACGGCACGTTTTCTACCACGGCTCAAGCACTTAAACGAGTAGCGGCCATGGGCTTTGATACCGTCTATTTCCCTCCTATCCATCCCATTGGCACGGTCCACCGTAAAGGGAAAAACAACACCTTGATCGCCGAGCCTGGCGACGTCGGATCGCCATGGGCGATCGGTTCTGCTGACGGCGGACACGACGCAGTACATCCGCAACTAGGAACGCTCAAAGACTTTCAGGAGTTAGTGTCCACGGCCAAGAAGCTCGGTCTTAACATTGCGCTTGATCTCGCATTGCAGGCAGCTCCAGACCATCCTTGGGCACGTACCCACCAGGACTTTTTTACGGTGCTTGCCGACGGCACAATCGCATATGCAGAAAATCCTCCCAAAAAATATCAGGATATTTATCCGCTGAATTTTGATAACAATAAATCGGCTATATACGCAGAACTCAAGCGCATCGTCTTGTTCTGGATTGCACAAGGTATCACAGTATTCCGCGTTGATAATCCGCATACAAAACCTGCCAACTTCTGGGAATGGCTCATCAGCACCATCCATGAAACGCATCCTGAGGTCATCTTCCTAGCGGAAGCCTTTACCCGCCCGGCGCGACTTTATGGGCTTGGCAAGCTCGGTTTCACCCAGTCTTATACATACTTTACGTGGCGTACCACCAAATCTGAGCTGGAAGAATTTGGTACTGAGATAGCAGCGATGGCGGACTCATCCCGCCCCAACCTCTTTGTTAATACCCCAGACATATTGCATGAGAGTCTGCAGCACGGCGGACGTGCCATGTTTGCAATCCGGGCAGCCCTTGCCGCCACTTTGTCTCCGCTGTGGGGCGTGTACTCCGGGTTTGAGCTCTACGAACACGAGGCAGTCTCCCCCGGCAGCGAGGAGTACATGGACTCTGAAAAGTATGAGCTTCGTCCACGCGACTTTGCTGCGGCCCTCGAACAGGGAAACTCCCTAGAACCGTATATTGGTGCGCTTAATGCAATCCGACGCGCGCATCCTGCCTTGCAGCAGCTTCGGATCATTGATTTCCACAGCACCGATAATGACAACATCATCGCTTATAGCAAAGTCGATCCGGTCTCTGGTGATGCCGTCCTCGTAGTGGTCAACCTGGACCCTGAGCACGCACATGCAGCCACAGTGGACCTCACCATGAGCGCTATCGGATGTGAAGACACCGATCACTTCACCGTCACCGATTTAGTCACGGGCGCCCACTTCCCTTGGAACAAGCGCACCTATGTCCGGCTAGATCCCTGCGCAGATGTCGCCCACATCCTGCAGCTTCCCGTTGTTGATGAAAGTAAACGTGAAGCACTCTCCTGGCGCACCCCTACCGACTATTCCAACTAATTCTCATCGTTGAAAGGATTCACTATCCCATGATTTCTTCTTCCGATCCCGTCCGTATCGACGATGATGTTCTCGGTCGGCTGCGGTATTGCCAATTCCACGACCCCCACGCGGTCTACGGCTGCCATCATATTGATGACTCCCACGCCGTCATTCGCACCCGCCAACTGGGAGCTGAGGCCGTCACAGTCACACTGACAGACGGGTCAACACACGTATTATCCCCCATCGGCGATGACATCTTCGCGGCAAGTGTAGACGCATCATTGGCCACCGATTATCGCCTCAACGTCTCGTGGGCCGGGGATACAACATTGACCACCGCCGATCCCTATCATTTCCTTCCTACTCTGGGGGAACTTGATATCCACCTCATCCGAGAAGGAAGGCACGAGCGTCTCTGGGATGTCCTAGGCGCGCACGTTCGTACTGTTAGCACGGAGTTAGGCGACGTCACAGGCACTTCCTTTGCCGTATGGGCTCCCAATGCCGCGGGGGTTGCCGTCGTTGGCGATTTCTGTGGTTGGAATCCTAATCAGTACCCCATGCGCTCGCTAGGAGACTCGGGCGTCTGGGAGCTGTTCATCCCCGGTATTCAGGCTGGAGAAGTGTACAAGTATGCCATTCATACTCGGGAGGGGCACCGGATCGACAAAGCCGACCCGCTAGCACGCCACGCAGAGGTAGCCCCCGCTACAGGTTCCATCGTCGCGGACTCTAGCTACGAGTGGCAAGATGCTGACTGGATAACCAAACGCGCTACTCGCGACCATGCAGCTCAACCGATGAGTATCTACGAATGCCACTTGGGCTCGTGGAGAGAAAACCGAACGTACAAGGATCTCGCATCAGAGCTCGTCGACTATGTTTCTTCTCTCGGATACACTCACGTAGAGTTCCTCCCAGTCGCAGAGCATCCCTTTGGCGGATCCTGGGGGTATCAAGTCTCCGGCTATTATGCTCCCACGTCGCGATGGGGAACCCCCGATGAGCTTCGCATGCTTATCGACGCCTTCCACCGCGCTGGTATCGGAGTCATCATGGACTGGGTCCCCGCGCACTTCCCCAAAGACTCTTTTGCCCTCGGACGCTTCGACGGCCAGCCTCTCTACGAGCACCCCGACTGGCGTCGAGGAGAACAAAAGGATTGGGGCACCTACGTCTTTGATTTTGGGCGCAATGAAGTCCGCAATTTCCTTGTAGCTAACGCCTTGTATTGGATAGATGAATTCCATGTCGACGGCCTACGCGTAGATGCCGTCGCATCCATGCTCTATCTTGATTACTCCCGCGAGGCCGGCGAATGGCTGCCCAATATCTATGGAGGCCGGGAGAATCTAGAAGCAGTGCAATTCTTGCAAGAAATGAACGCCACTGTGCATAAGACATTCCCTGGTGTTCTTACCATCGCGGAAGAATCCACCTCATGGCCCGGAGTTACCACTCCTACTGACCACGATGGTCTTGGTTTTAGCATGAAGTGGAACATGGGCTGGATGAACGACACCCTCGAATATTTCTCCCTAGACCCCATACACCGGTCTTATCACCACAACGAGATCACGTTTTCCATGGTCTATGCCTATTCAGAACGTTTTGTGCTTCCCTTTAGCCACGATGAAGTAGTTCACGGCAAAGGGTCGCTGTGGACGCGGATGCCTGGCGACGCATGGAATAAAGCCAGCGGGCTACGCACCCTCTACGCCTACATGTATGCGCATCCAGGCAAAAAACTGTTGTTCCAGGGGCAAGAGTTCGGTCAAGTGATGGAGTGGTCCGAAGGGCGCTCACTTGACTGGGACAACCTCGTCGGTTGGGAAGGCGAGTATCACGAGGGGATCATCAAACTCATCCGCGATCTCAACGTTGTGTACCAAGATAATCCTGCGCTTTATGCCCAGGACAATGGTCCTGAGGGCTTTAGCTGGTCTAAATCCAATGATGCAGACAACAACGTCTTGTCTTTCATCCGATACGGATCCGCCGGCGAAAAGATTCTTGCGGTATTTAACTTTGGTGGTAGTTCTCAGCCGCATTACAAGTTGGGCGTGCCAGAAGGCGGACGTTGGGAGTGCATACTCAACACCGATGCCGGTGTATATGAAGGAGCTAACAATCTTCTGGAACACACCATCACCGCATGGGACACCGAGTGGGACGGATACGAGCATTCCCTCACGGTTCATATTCCTGCGATGAGTGGGCAGTTTTATCGCTGGATAGGCTAAAAACCACGAAGCCGCCGCATATGCGGCGGCAGACTGGATTCTAACGTCCCACTTTCTGTACTTAAAACAGCGCGCTGGCCATCTTCCCCCGCGCTGCAATCACCCGTGCATCTGTGGGCTCAAAAAGCGCAAACAGCTCCAATAACCGGGCACAAACGTCATCGCGTCCTTTGACTATGGAGATGAGTCGGTCGAATGCTGCCTCAGGAACACCCGCAGCGATTTCTGCATCTGCAGCCGCAAAAGCCAAATCAACGTCATATGGATCTGCATCTGCAGCCGCAATCGGGTCCACATCTCCACGGGCTGTATTCAGGCGTGCAAGCAAGCGTGCATTATCGCGGGCCTGCAAGGCCATGTGGTTTTTGGGTTCTTGAGCAAGAATCGATTCATACACAGCAATAGCGGATTCAAAGTCGCCGTTATTCAATGCATCAGTCGCTGCATCAAACCGAGGATCGGATACATCTTCCTCCGGGTCTTGGGCTAATCCCTCTAACTGGCCTGCTACGGCCTTGACCACAGCATCGGTCCACTGCTTGAGAGCGTCGAGAGGCTGTCCACCTTCAAAGTTAGCTAGCGGGCGACCTGCAGCAAGCGCGACGACCGTCGGCAAGCCCTGAATCCCAAACATTTGCGCGATGTCCGGAGTCGAGTCGGCATCTACGTAAGCAAAAATGAAGCTCTTCTGCGAGGTCTCCGCAAGCTGCGAGAAATCAGTCTTGAGTTGTTCGGATTCAGGACTGCGCGCAGTCCCTAGGAGGACGATGACGGGTACCTGCTGAGAGCGCAGCAGTACTTCTGCCTCAACGTTGTCCCGAGTAACCACGACTACCGCCGGAATACCGCCCGGTGATTGAGCCGCTTGTTGCCGTGCCTCCGCGCGCGACTTCACCTCGCCCAAATCGATCGCGCCAGCCACAAAACGATGCGGTGTGGAGTTCGGATTAGTCACTTACATATCCTCCTGTAGTTTCTTTCTGCAGCAACTTTTCTAGGATGCCACGAAGCCATCTGTGACGCATGACTGCGTGCCACCAGCGCTGATGTTGTGGCTTTTAGGCCCCTTCTAGTCCTTCTGCAAGGTGATGCTCCACAGATTCCACTTTGGAGCGAATCTGCCCGGTGTAACCAGGTCTAATATCTGCTTTGACAACTAATCCAACACGAGGCGAAACTTCCAGGACTGCGTCGGTAGCCTTTTTCACTACCGCCATAACCTCGTCCCATTCTCCCTCTATCAAAGTGAACATAGCGTTTGTTTCATTGGGCAGACCGGAGTCGCGGACGACTTTGACGGCTCGTGAGACTGCGAGAGACATCTCAGCTTCAGAATTAGGAACTTCTGTGGGAGCAACGGAAAACGCAAGAATCATGTATCTAAGACTACTCGGATCACTGCACTATGCGACTAATAGGAGGTAGTTCGAGGCATATTCCCCGACGCATGGAGGAGGTCACATTTCAAACCCAAACATGGCATCACCCACATCACTATGATGTGAAAGTATGAGTACTGATATCAGCTCCATCGACATTCCTCATGAGCTCGTCACATGCCTCGATCACGTTGGAATCGCGGTCCCGGACCTGGACGTTGCGGTAGAGTTCTACCGCTCTGCATTTGGCTGGGTCAATCATCACCAGGAGACCAATGAAGAGCAAGGCGTTATTGAGGCTATGGTGGGTCCCAAGAACCTCAAAGAAACAGATGGCATGATTCAGCTGTTGGCCCCGTTGAATGAAGAGTCCACCATTGCTAAATTCATCGACAAAAAGGGCCCTGGCCTCCAGCAGATGTGCCTACGCACCAGCGATATCGACGCGCTGTGCTCGTATCTTCGCGAGCAGGGCGTGCGACTACTCTACCCTGAGCCAAAGACCGGCACGGCCGGCGCTCGCATCAACTTTGTTCATCCCAAGGATGCCGGCGGAGTCCTCCTCGAGCTGACACAGCCGCAAAAGTAAACATCCACTCCCATATGGTTTAAGAGCTAGGTTGACGCCTAGCTCTTTTTGCTTATCGACGTTCCCAGCACGCCCTATGCCAATGTCGACGATCATCGGCCCCGCGTCCAGAATCCTTAGGCCACGCAACGATGTGGGCTATTCCTGGAGGGATATTTTGATTACATCCTGGACAAACATAGAACTTCGTCGCCGCGTGCGACCCCATATGACGCATCATATAAGTCTCACCGTGTGTCCACGATGGCCCCTCTACAGCCTGGGTCCCATAGAAGCTAGCGCCATCTCTGGGTAACGCACGAACCTCGGAGACAACGCGTCGATTCCGTCGCCCCATCAGAACAACCTGAGCTCTGGGGATTCAATTCCACGCAAGTTGTCATAATCTAAGACAACGCATCGGATTCCACGATCTTCCGCCAAAGTCCGGGCCTGTGGTTTAATCTGCTGGGCAGCAAAAACACCGGCAACAGGAGCAAGCAATTCATCACGGTTCAGTAGTTCCAAATAGCGCGTAAGTTGCTCCACACCATCGATTCCCCCACGGCGTTTAATCTCCACAGCAACATTCATTCCATCAGAGTCCCGGCAGAGGATGTCCACCGGTCCGATCGGCGTGGGATACTCACGGCGCACAAGAGAGTAGCCTTCTCCTAGGGTCTCAATGTGCTCCGCCAGAAGTTCCTGTAGATGCGCCTCAACACCATCTTTTTGCAAACCGGGGTCTTCACCAAGCTCGTAATACAAATCGGAATGAACAGCCTCTACGGTGATGCGAAGCTGCTCCCCCTTCTTGTTCTCTACGATCCACAACGCGACATTCGCGCCGTCTTCCTCGACTATTGTTTCCGTCAACGTACACGGGGGTGTCATCCAGTTGAGCGGCTTGTATGCACGATCATCCGCGTGAATAGACACAGACCCATCGGCCTTTACCATTAAAAGACGGTCGGCTAGAGGCAAATGTGCTTCTAATCGACCAATATAATCAACCGAACAACGGGCTATGACTAAACGCATGTTCCATAGACTAGCGTGTCACCGATCGCGACGCTTACTCCGGTCAATCTTATTCTGTAGGATCGTATGGTCCATGCGCTCTAACCTGCGGCTAGGGGCAGATTCCAACCATGAGACGAGTCCCATAGAGTATGCATTATCAAGTGCAATCTCATAGCGAACCCCTCGGACTTTCAAAGAGTGCACAGTCGCATCATCAGCCAAGAGACGGATCTCACTTGGGTCCAGCTCACGCGACCCCATGTAATCCACGTCCTGACGATTAATAATTAAATCCGCTTTAGGCACCAAAGAACGCAATTTAAAGTACTCAAGGGTTTCTCCCCTGTAGCGCATTGATCCGTGCCTCCAGCGGCGACCCGTGTCTGCGGGAAGCCTTCTGATGACAACTGCCGAGCCTTCACTCCGGACAACCAAAAAACGCCATGCGGCAAGCAGCATGACGAGAACGATGACCACCAAGATAATCCACAGGACGACCGACAT